>CAJTQR010000001.1:0-944582 GCA_910578515.1 uncultured Duncaniella sp.
TTGAAAAAACCGTCCGCTGGTATCTCGACAATCAGGAATGGATGGATAACATCACCTCCGGCGAATACGAGCGATATTACGAATCCATGTACAAAGACCGATAAATCTTAATTTTATCTATTTCTTCCTATTTGGTATTAGATATAAAGAAAAGGAGAATAATAAGATAAAGAAATGCAATTTGCCCTGTCGCTATCAATAGTAACAGGGCAAATTGCATTTTATAGTTGTGCTAAGCGATGGTTTATTAATTGAAAAATGCATGTAAATCTCAATGTCAAACATAGAGCAAATCTCTATCAAACATAACATCAAGCATCTACTATATAAATCTGATTTAGATACAATAAAATAGGTCTGCCAACTTAATGACAGACCTATTTATTTTATTGGATAATAGCCACTATAGGCTATCGTTATAATCTAGGGATTAATCCTCGATAGCAGCCTGCGCCGCAGCTACGCGAGCGATGGGCACACGGTAGGGTGAACAAGATACATAGTTCATGCCGAGTTTAGCGCAGAACTTAACTGATGAGGGTTCACCACCATGCTCGCCGCAAATACCAACCTTGAGGTCAGGATTAGTAGCGCGTCCTTTCTTAACACCCATTTCAACGAGCTGTCCTACACCTTCCTGGTCAAGAACTTCAAACGGGTCGGTCTTGATGATACCGTGTTCCTTATAGAATTTGAGGAACTTAGGTGCGTCATCGCGAGAGAAACCAAATGTCATCTGGGTAAGGTCATTTGTACCGAATGAGAAGAATTCAGCTACTTCAGCAATTTGGTTAGCTACAAGAGCAGCACGAGGTACTTCAATCATTGTACCAACCTTGTAAAGCACGGTGTGTCCGGTTTCCTCGAATACCTTGGCTGCTGTAAGGTGAATTACATCTGCCTGATTCTGGATTTCTTTGAGAGAACCTACGAGAGGAATCATGATTTCAGGATGCACATCAATACCGCGGGCTTTAACAGCGAGAGCGGCTTCGATGATGGCACGTGTCTGCATTTCTGTGATTTCGGGGTAGGTGATACCGAGACGGCAGCCACGGTGACCAAGCATCGGGTTGAATTCTTCAAGTGAATCAACCTTTGCCTTAACCTCTTCAAGAGAAATACCCATTTCCTCAGCCATTACTTTCTGAGTGGCAGTCTGGTGAGGTACGAATTCATGCAACGGTGGGTCAAGAAGACGGATTGTTACGCCAAAGCCATCCATTGCTTCGAAGATGCCTTCGAAGTCGCCACGCTGCATGGGGAGAAGTTTAGCCAAAGCTGCACGACGTCCTTCAACATCAGAAGCGAGAATCATCTCACGTACAGCTTTGATGCGGTCACCTTCAAAGAACATGTGTTCTGTACGACAGAGACCGATACCCTGGGCACCGAGCTCACAAGCCTTCTTGGCATCGCGTGGTGAATCAGCGTTGGTACGTACGAGAGTCTTGGTATATTTTGCTGCAAGATTCATGATTGCGCCAAAGTCACCGTCAAGTTTCGGGTCAACAGTGGGAACCTGACCATCATATACATCACCGGTAGAACCGTTGAGTGAAATCCAATCACCTTCGTTGTAGACTTTACCGCCCATTTCTACGGTCTTAGCCTTGTAATCAACCTTGATTTCGCCAGCTCCTGATACGCAGCACTTACCCATACCTCTGGCAACCACAGCTGCATGAGAGGTCATACCGCCACGCATGGTGAGGATACCCTGAGCTACTGCCATACCGCGGAGGTCTTCAGGTGAGGTTTCGATACGTACGAGTACAACTTTACGCTTCTTTTCAGCCCATGCTTCTGCTTCGTCAGCAGAGAATACAATCTGACCGCAAGCAGCACCAGGAGATGCGGGAAGACCCTTAGCTGCTACCTTAGCGCGCTTGAGAGCATCCTTGTCAAACACGGGGTGGAGGAGCTCGTCAAGTTTCTGAGGTTCCATGCGCATGAGCACAGTCTTTTCATCAATCTTGCCTTCACGCAGAAGGTCCATGGCAATCTTGACCATAGCAGCGCCAGTGCGCTTACCGTTACGAGTCTGGAGCATCCAAAGTTTACCATCCTGGATGGTGAACTCCATGTCCTGCATATCCTTGTAATAATCCTCAAGCTTGTGTGCGATGGCGATGAGCTCAGCAGCACATACAGGCATTGATTCTTCGAGTGAAGGATACTTAGCTACGCGCTCTTCTTCGCTGATACCCTGGAGGGCTGCCCAACGACGTGAGCCTTCGATGGTGATTTGCTGGGGTGTACGGATACCGGCCACAACGTCCTCACCCTGTGCGTTGATGAGGTATTCACCGTTGAAGATATTTTCACCTGTAGCGGCGTCACGGCTAAATGCCACACCTGTTGCAGAATTGTCACCCATATTACCGTAAACCATTGCCTGTACGTTTACAGCAGTACCCCATTCTTCAGGTATCTGGTTCATGCGGCGATAGAGGATAGCGCGTTCGTTCATCCAGCTGTCAAATACAGCGCAGATACCACCCCAGAGCTGTTCCCAAGCGCTGTCGGGGAAGTCCTTGCCAGTGTAATCCTTTACAGCAGCCTTGAAGAGCTTCACAAGTTCCTTGAGGTCGTCAACGGTAAGTTCGGTATCGAGCTTCACGCCACGTTCCTCTTTTACTTTATCCATGATTTCCTCGAAGGGGTCAATGTCATTTTTGCTCTTGGGCTTCATGCCGAGTACAACGTCGCCATACATCTGTACAAAACGACGGTAGCTGTCCCATGCGAAGCGTGGATTACCACTCTTTTCTGCAAGTGAAGCTACTGTAGCATCGTTCATACCAAGGTTGAGGACAGTATCCATCATACCGGGCATTGATGCGCGTGCACCTGAACGTACTGATACTAGAAGGGGATTGGTAGGGTCGTTGAACTTTTTGCCTGTAAGCTGCTCTACGTGAGCAATAGCAGCTTCAACATCCTTCTGGAGGCGTTTCACTACTTCATCACGACCATACTGGGTGTATTCTGTACACACTTCGGTAGTGATAGTGAAGCCAGGAGGCACGGGCATACCGAGAAGGTTCATTTCTGCAAGGTTAGCACCCTTGCCACCAAGGAGATTGCGCATTGAGGCATTTCCCTCGGCTTTACCATCTCCAAATGTATAAACTCTTTTCATTTGTGATTAGATATTGATATTATAATTTGAGTTTTAATTTCGTCTATTTCTGAGAGAGTCTGAGGTTAACTAAGAGCAGGCTGCGAACTTTAAAAAGTGTCTATGTTGCCTACATAATGTGCAAAGGTAATGTTTTTTTTCAGTAGAGTCAAGAAATTTATCTAACTTTTATCAAAATTATGGATGATTAGCGTTGGATATATATTTTAACTGAAAATAGATGAAAATATAAAAAATAAGAAAAAGAGAATCGACCGAATGTCAAAGAATGACAAACGGTCGATTTTTGTTATTATTATGCAGCTTCATGCCGCATGGTTCAGATGATTATTGACGGGGAGAATCTTTTGTCCAGTTCTCAGGCTCGATATTGTAGTTTATCAAGTCGTTGTAATCAGTCTCTCTATTAGGAATACAGATACACCAGTTGTTTTTGCCATATTTGTCGAAGCTACCACCTGTTGAACCTGAACCTGCAAATTGAGGATGCCAGTTACCACCTTCACTCCAGCCTTTGCGTACCATGTCTACATTCCATCGTTTCTGGTCGAAGAAATGGCGTCCTTCACCCCAAAGGTCAAAACGCTTGTATAGTTTTACCTCTGTGAGGAGTGCATCGCCAGAGAGTGAGCATGTGTAATTGGGTTGATAGGGTCTTACAGCTTCTTCAATAAGAGAACGTACCTTAGCGTCGTTACCTCCAAGCATACATAGTGCCTCTGCTTCGTTGTAAATCATCTCTGCTGCGCGCATAAGTGGTGTGCAACCGATTGAACGGTCATCGATTTTTTGGAATTTAGTACACATATAGGCATATATATATGTATTCTTCGAATCGATTCGGTCAGCATATTCTTTCTTTACTCGGGTATAGAAATCGCCCTTGGTAGCGCGACCGGAGTCTGATGTAGACCATCCAGATTCACCTTCCTTAGGAACCATAAACAAGTCATAACGTGCATCGTCTGCGGGAATCTGTTCGATTAGACCTTTGTCAATCGAACCGATGTTTTTGTAACCTTTTGAAGAACCGGTATTGGCGCCCACGTAAGCGAAGAATCCATATACACCCAAGTTTTCAGTAGCGTCGGTGTAGGTCTCCCACATCCACTCACTGTTGGCGGTGTTGAATCCTTTCCAGTACTCTGTAGCATCCATGAGGTTATAGCCTTTACGAGCTTCTGCCGCATGAGTAGCAGCAGTGGCCCAATCCTGCTTTGCAAGTGCTGCACGAGAATATATGCCGTGGGCTATAGACGCGTCAGTTCTCCATAATTTGTCACCGCGGGTAAGCGAGGTCTGAGAGAATAGGTCAAGAGCCTGGTCAAGGTCGGCATAAATCTGGTCATACACTTCGCCAAGTGATGCACATGCGATATCACCGGTGCTATCATCGAGGCGGAGGGGCACACCTCGGCTTTCACCATTACGGGATTCAACCCAACGTTTGCTGTACAAACCTACAAGCTGAGTATAAGCATGGGCACGATATACTAATGCCTGAGCGATGTAAAAGTTGCGTTCCTCCTGAGTGCCGGCAGCTTCATTCCCGTGTATGATGATGGAGTTGGCATTGGATATAAGTTTATAATAGTAGTACCAAGGGAAGTAAGTAGACCCAGAGGTGGCAACTTCATTATAGTTGGAGTTTACTATATCCACATACGAGGTCGCATTGCTATACTGAGCATCTGAACTTCGGTATGAGCCATACCACAAGGTGATTGTAGCTTCACCGTTGTAACCCTGTCGACCGAAACCTCCTGAAGAATAAGAGTCGGACATTATAAGGCTAAGACCATTGGAGGCACCATCAAGCATTTGGGTGTTTGCGAAAATCATTGATGTTGACACATCTTTCTCAGGCGAAACATCCAGATAATCATCAGAGCAGCTTATTAAACCGAATGCTCCGAAGATACAAAGTGTTATAATTGATTTTTTCATTGTGATAGCGAAGTTAAATGTTTAGAAAGATACATTAAGGGCGAATGTATATACTCGTGCGATTGGCATCATGTTGTAAACATAACCGCTCATGTACTGTGATACTGGGAGACCCTTGCGCTTGGTATTTGTCCATACATTTTCAGCTGAGAAAGATAGATAAGCTGAGTTGAGTGAAAGCGGACGAAGCACAGTTTTCGGAAGGTGATATGAGAAGTTGATGTTTTTGAGAGCAACATAGTTGCGGCTTATAAGAAAACGGTCGGAAGTCGCATTGTTGTACTGATTAGCCTGGTCAATGATGGGGTTAATCGAACTATTTATGCGGTTAGGAGATGTTTCGGTCATGCCTTCAGGTGTACCATTCCATGAGTTTAGAAGGTCCACATGGTAATTGCGAGCATAATTAGCAGATACCGACATCAATGATGAATATCCTGAGTCCATAATCTTACCGCCGAGTGAGTAGGTCATCATTAATGAAAGATGGAAATTTTTCCATGCGAAATTTCCGGTAACAGAACCGTAAACCTTAGGAAGAGCTTGTCCACGGAAATCTCTCTTAGCGTAAGTTGTGGTGTTGACGTAATACTTACCATCGATGCATTTATACTCTCCTTGTTTCATTGCTTCTGACACAAGTATATCGTTTTCGTATTTACCGCCAATGATATCGCCATTGTCAGCTACAATATGATAGTCGTCAAGATTCGCATCGTAGAGACTCATACCATCCATCATATCCACACCAGCCCAATGGTAGGTGAACCATTCGTAACGGCTTTTGCCTTCTACAATTTTCTGAGAACCGGATAAAATACCATCTTTATTCTGTTCGGGCAATTTAATTATCTTATTAGTCAATGTGGTTAAGTTTGCCGCCAGATTGATAGTCCAATCTCTGTTGGTGAAAACGTCCACGTCAGTGTTTATTTCAATACCACGGTTGGAGAGTGTGCCAAGATTTTTAGTAATGGTGCTTTCCGGACGTGAGGTTGAAGTAGCTCCGCCAGATAGGGGATTGTAAACATCAAATATCAGGTCTTTGTTTCGTTTGTCGTAATACTCGAGGCTGAGATTCCAACGGTTGAAAAGACGACCTTCAAGACCTATACCCCATGATTCTCCGGTTTCCCATTTCAGGTCGGTCGCTGCAAGTTGATTGATTACATAAGCAGGATTGCCGCCCTTGGTGTCAGCATCGTAAAGCGCATAGTATGCATAGTAGTCGCAACCAGCGTCGTTACCTACCTGACCCCAGTTGGCACGGAGTTTACCATTGGTAATCCAAGTTTGATTTTTCATGAAATCTTCAGCAGTGAAAAGCCAGTTGGCACCAACAGAACCGAAGTTACCCCAGCGTATATCTTTTGCAAAACGAGATGAACCGTCACGACGGAATGACCCTTCAAGATTGTAGCGGTCGTTAAAGCTGTACTGAACTCTACCAAGGAATGACTCTGTGCGATAGCGGTCTTTGTATCCTGTAAGAGAAGAAATAGTTGAGAAGTTTACGAGAGCTTCAAGACCTTCTACGCTGACACCTTGCTTGCGACCATAGGTATAGTCTCGACCATAGGAATAATTTTCATGACCAAGGAGCACGTTGATATAATTTTTCCCGTAAGTCTTGTTCCAGGTAAGTTGCTGCTGGAATGTCCAGGTTTTATAATTATAAACATATTTGGCAAGTTTACCATCAGTACCTTTAGCCGAACCGCCAATGATTGCTGAACCATAGCTGGTGTATTCTTGGTTACGGGTGCTCAAGTTGCCCTTCATTGTGAAAGTAAATCCGTAGGGTAGGATGAAATCAACATAAGCTGTGGAGTTAGATGTGTTACGTTTGGTCCTATCATGGTTTACTTCACTTTCCCAAATTGAATGGTTGGCCTGAAGTTGGTAACGTGTCGGTATTTCCTGTGTAATGCCATCGGCATCAACATGAGAGTAATAACCGGGGTCATACTGGCGGTTTCCATCGGCATCAAGAATATATTCGCCTGTATTCACATCATGAAGATGCACCGGATATATAGGAGCTATGACGCGGTAGAAGTAGAATGGGTTAGTGGTTGATGAAGAGTCATCGCCTGTTTGGTCACCAGCTGAATTGTTTGTTTTTTGATGAGAAACATTTACCTGTAATCCAGCTTTGAACCAGGGTCGAGGATTAATATTGACTGCTGCACGACCATTTAGACGGTTGAAGCCTGCATCGCGTGTATAACCGTTCTCATTTAAATAATTGAGTGAGAAGTAATAATCGCTATATTCTGTAGCGCCTGCACCTGAGAAATTGTACTCAGCACGATAACCTTTTTTGATGCTTTGGTCATACCAGTCAAGGTCTTCTCCAAATAAGGGGTTAATTCTTACACCAGCTGCCATTTTACCATTCTCATCAAAAAGGCTGCTTTCCGGTGCGTCAAAAATATTGATTACTGCTCGCTGTTCAATAAGGTTCTTGAGTGTATAATCTCGAGCTGTTGCGATATCAGTGGGATTGGTTCTGTCGAGGCCCTTGATATTAATCTGGTTATTGAACATGTTGGCATATTCAATTTCCATAAATTGGTAAGGATTGACAGTCTCATAGTCTGATTGACCGCGTTCATACCAGCCTTGTGAGGTCTTGAAAGTAAAGGTCGGCTTTTTTACTTTTGATTTCTTTGAAGTAAGAAGTATAACGCCGTTTGATGCGCGGTTACCGTAGAGTGCGCATGATGCAGCATCCTTTAATACTGAGATTGATTCGATATCCTCAGGTGCAATATCCGATATATTGCCGTCGTAAGGCACACCATCGAGGACGATAAGTGGTGAATTGCTACCGTTAACAGTTCCGATACCACGAATGTTGATTGATACATCAGAACCGGGCTGACCTACGGCACCAGTCACAGAGATACCAGAGGATGCTCCTTCAAGCGCTGAAGTCACACTCGATACCGGACGTGTTTCGATATGTTGTGAAGTTCCTCTGGAGTGAAAAGGTCGAACATTGAGACCTGGTTGTCATGACTTTGAGTGTTGATGGCTATGTCAAAGATTCCTTTGAAAATCTTGCGGTCTCCTATACTGTCTGTCACAAATTTGCGGTCGGTGAAAATCTTGTCATAGAAAGCTGTGGGAGTGGGAAGAAGTTCAGCATATGCGTCTTCATATTTCTCTTCAGCTGCTTTACTGAGTTTTTTTGCTACAGTATCGGTGCTGTTGTAGGCAAGTATTTTCTGTGTTGTTCTTGATGCATCGCAGGTTATCTGGAGCTCAGGACAGATGGTCTGTAGCTCTGCGATTTCGTTAGCCATGGAGAGAATGCAACGTATTATCACAGTGGATTTGGCATCCACGTGTGTGCCCGGCACGAATATTTCGGGAAAATTTTTCACCATGCGACGTGCTATATCACGATGTTGGCGGTGACCCAATGGTGTGAGTTCGCCTATTCGCCCTTTGGATTCATCGCGAATCTCTTTAAGTTGTGATAGTAAATCCTTGCCTCTCGGAGTGAGTTTGCCATGTTTATTTGCAAGTTCAAGCAACTCTACAGGACGGTCATATTTATCATCGCTCAGCAACCAACGGCTACCGTGACGTCCGTAATGTTCCATGTGGAAAGGCTCATATCCCTTGGGTGCTTCACTGAGGGTAGGAAGCCCATAGGCAGGACGAGGATATGCAAGATATTGACTTCCCGCTTGATACGGGTCGACCATGGATTTTGCCGGCTCCTGCGCTTTCACTGAAGTAGATATGAGCAGGGATGTAAAAACACATAAGGAGCAGAGGATGTTGTTACTTTTGGTTTTCATGACTAACTATTAATTTGTGAGCATATATCCACACTAATTTGCACATTGTAAGGATAGATGCAAATTTAATTAATAATTAACACAAAGTAACTCTACTTATATTAAAATAAGTTAAATTAATGTCGTTTTTTGGAAATTTGCCATATCAATGACAAGTTGACCACTCTGAAATGTCAATTTCTTAACGTTTATTCGTAGCTTATGGCTCTGGAAGGAGGTATGGTGGTAATGATGGCAGACGGCAATATAAGGATAAGGAAAGCCAGAATGACCACAGCACCGTTAAGTAGCAGAATTGATGGTATGCTAATGAGCACCGGCACATGGTTCAGATAATATGCATCAGGATTGAGTGGTAGAATATGAGTGGATTCTTGGATGGCAATAAGTGAAATCCCGATGACGTTGCCTATTACAAGTCCGAATGCAAGTATGCGTAGGGTGAGGAGCACGAAGGTAGTACGAATCTGACGGTCGGTGGCTCCAAGGGCTTTCAGGATACCTATCATTGTAACTCTACGGAGTATCAGCATGAATAGTGATGAAACGAGTGTTAGAGCTCCGAGCATCGCCATTAGTGTCAGGATTACCACCACGTTAGTGTCAAGAAGGGCAAGCCAGTTGAAATAGATAGCGGCGGAATCGTGAATGTTTCCTACAGAATACAAACGACCGGTCTGACCTCTGTAGAGAGCTTTGGTTAATTGCTCTGTCAGAAGTCTTTCGGTGCTGTCAATTTCTTTGTCAGAGGAGAGTCCGGTGATTTCAACTACTGTGCCCTGAGTTTCCGGTAGATTCCCAAGCTGTTGTAGCATTGGGAGAGTAGAAAATATATAATGCTTATCGTATTCGATGAAATGTGTGTCGTAGATAGCAGCTATTTTCAGACGTCGTGTGCGGTAAGAGGAGTTCTCGCCAAGAAAATATGCATCAACCTTATCGTGTAGTTTAAGGTTGAGTGCAGATGCGATGGCGTTGGATATAATGATATGGTAGCGGGTAGAGTCAGCTTCGTAATCAGGTATTGAGCCTTCAATGATATTCTCACGTACGAATTTCCAGTCATGTTTACGGTCCATTCCTTTTATAACGGCTCCAGTGAAATTATCAGTAGTTTTGATAATGGCTGGTTGGCGGATAGTGAGAGTAACAGCAGTTCCGGATGGGAGGGAATTCAATGCGTTAGCGATACTGTCGATATCTACTGTCGGTACTTCTCGGTCAGTTGATGAGAGAAGGCGAGAAATGGTGATTTGGGAGTCAAAACCGGTGAATTTTTGCCTTACTTCATGTCGGAATCCCATCAAAACAGCTATTGATACGAGCATTATTACCATTGAAAGAGCTATTCCGGTCACAGCAATGACTATTCCAGTCCGGGATTTTCCCCCGACTGGCTTAAGCGATAACCGACTTGCTAAAAAGAATGGAAATGACATTGCTTTACCTTCGTGTTTTGGAGATTCTGTTTAACTGCTCCTTGGTCTGAGTTGCAAAGGTAAGAATAAAAATTATACCAACAAGCCTATTTGATAGACTATGAATGCGAATATCCACGCTACAGCAGTGTTGTAGAGTACAGAGAATAGTCCGTAGCGAGGATTTCCAGTCTCCTTGACAATAGCAGTTACAGTGGCTATACAAGGACAGTAAAGCAATACGAACACCATAAAACTTAGAGCGGCAGCGGCTGTGAAGTCTGGTTTTCCTGTTGCTGGATTGGGCGCTGTGAGGCGGGTTGAAAGTGTCTGTTCGGAAGCATCCTCATCACCGGTATAGAGTACACCAAGAGTTGATACCACAATTTCCTTTGCCGGGACTCCAGCAAGAGCCGCCACTGACGCACGCCAATGGAATCCAAGTGGTTCCATGACAGGATTTATAGCTTTGCCCATCATCTCAAGATAGCTGTCGTTATTGAGGTCAATTGCAGAATCATCAGCTATAACGTTTGTGCCATCGGCGTTGATAGCGGTGGCTTCCTCATTATGAGTGGGAAAGTAATTTAGTGCCCACACTAATATGCTTGCGAAGAGAATTATGCCTCCCATCTTTTTCAGATATTGTTCTCCTTTACCCCACATGTGGCGTAGAGTCGCTTTGAGGGTTGGAATACGGTAGGGAGGAAGTTCCATTACAAATGGAGTCACATCCTCTCCGAAGTAGAAGCGGCGTAATAGACGGGCAGTAAGCGCAGCGACAAGTATACCTAATATATATATGCTCATGAATACCAAGGTTGCATGATTAGGGAAGAAAGTACCTATGAGTAATACATATATAGGCAGTCGTGCTGAGCAACTTATGAATGGATTTATCAATATTGTGATGATGCGGCTTGAACGGCTCTCTATAGAACGTGATGCCATGATGGATGGTACGGTACATCCGAATCCCATCACTAACGGAATGAATGATTTTCCGTGGAGTCCCAGACGGTGCATAACCTTATCCATTATAAATGCAGCGCGTGCCATGTATCCTGAATCTTCCATGAATGATATGCACAGGTAGAGAATCAGAATGTTGGGTAGAAAGACTATGACACCGCCGACACCACCGATTATACCATCAGCAATCAGAGCTTTAAGGGCACCGTCGGGCAGATGCTCCTTGACAATGTCGCCGAGCCATCCCACAAGGCTTTCAATCCATTCCATAGGGTAGGAGCCAATCTCAAATGTTGCCCAGAATATGAAACACATTATGGCGAGAAATATTGGAAAGCCGAAAAGCCTATTGGTCACTATTGTGTCTAAAATATGTGTTGAGGTTATTTCCGAGCTCTTCTCCTTGACCATTGTCTCAGCGAGGGCACCGGCAATGAAACCGTATTTTTCATTAGCGATTGCCGAGGTTATATCCTCATCTGGATGCAGTTGGTTGAAACGTGCAAGTTGTTGGTCGCGTAGAGCGAATATCTCGTTGGAGGCCGGAAGCTCCCGTATGAGATTTTCTACTTCAGCATCTTTCTCAAGCAGTTTTATGGCAAGATATCGTGGAGAGAAATGTTTCCCGATATATGGGTCAGTCTTCAACTGGTCCTTAAGTTCTTTAAGTGCGTTCTCAATGTCATTGCCGAGACTTATGTGGATGTGACGGACTGATTGTTCTGTCCCTTCATGGACACGGATTACGGTGTCAAACAGTTCATCGATTCCTTTGCCGGTTTTAGCTGTCGTAGGTACAATAGGCACACCAATCATTTTGCCGAGAGTCTTGAAGTCAAGGCGTGTGCCATCGCGCTCAAGTTCGTCATACATATTGAGTGCTATCACCATGCTTCGGTCCATGTCAATGAGCTCGGTGGTGAGATAGAGATTACGCTCGAGATTTGAACCATCTACCACATTGATGATTACATCAGGTGTCTCATCTTTCAGATATCTGCGTACATAGAGCTCCTCAGGTGAGTAGGACGCAAGAGAATATGTCCCTGGAAGGTCTACGATGTTGAATGTATATCCTTTGTGTTGAAATTTTCCTTTCTTTGCGTCTACAGTTACTCCGCTGTAATTCCCCACATGCTCGCGAGACCCCGATGCTATATTGAAAAGCGAAGTCTTTCCGCAATTGGGATTGCCGATTAGAGCGACGTTGATAGTCTTGTGCCTTTGGTTGCTGCGCATGTTTTCCAACATACCATCAGGATTGTCTATCGTATTGGTATGGCTAAGTGCCATTGATTCATGCTCTGAATTACCGCTGATTACATCAACTTCTACGAGTTCAGCCTCTGAGCGCCGTAGTGATACCTCATAGTCCATTATCTGATATTTGATAGGGTCCTTTAATGGGGCAGCCATCAATACCTTTATTTCGCGTCCTTTCACAAAACCCATTTCAATCATGCGTTTGCGAAATGCTCCATGTCCTAATATCTTGACCACAATTGCTTTGTCGCCTGTGGAAAGTTGAGATAGTCTCTTCATGATGATTAATTTTAATCGTTGCCTATGGCGCGGGGAAGTGATGCGCTGATATATGCGGTAACAAACATGCAAATTTCGTGATTATTCTTGAGAGCTCAAATACCTAAAAATAGTGATATTTTATTTTTCAACATGTAAGACTCAAGTTCGGGTAATGCTTGAGTTGTGTCTTGATAAGATGGTATCAATGCAATATTTTTAATGTTTTTAAGTTATAAGTAATGAAGATGGCTTAGAAACAGATGAATTCGAATCGAAAAATATATCTCTTGTTATCATTTCTGACATGCATTGCATTTGGCGTGTATGCTGAGGGTAAAGATGATTTTAATCCCGTGCAGACTGGAGTGACCTCATTAGGAATTACCCCTGATGCGCGCGGTGCGGCTATGGGTGATATAGGAGCAGCTACTGACCCGGATGTAAATAGTCAGTTCTGGAATCCGTCAAAGTATCCTTTTGCGTATAGCCGTGGTGCGGTTGGTATAAGTTATACCCCCTGGTTGCGCAAAATTGTAAATGACATATATATAGCCTATCTTGCCGGCTTTTGGAAGATTGGAGGAGAGGATATTCAGGCAATTTCTGCTTCTTTGCGGTATTTTTCCCTGGGGGAGGTTACTACAACTTCTCCCGGTCAGACTGGGGAGGGACAATCGCTTAATCCATATGAGATGGCTGTGGATATAGGATATTCGCGCAAATTGTCAGAGAATTACTCAATGGGTATTGTGTTCCGTTATATTTATAGCGACCTTGGGTTCAGTGACAGTTATGCTGGTGACCAATCGACCGGCGCGTCCGCTTTTGCAGCGGATATATCCGGTTATTATACCTCTTATCCTATTGTAGGTAGAAATGAGTGCCAGTGGTCATGGGGATGGAATCTCTCCAATATAGGTACAAAAGTATCTTATAACCATGGTGATAATCCAGCATTTCTTCCAACTAATTTGCGTATAGGCACTACATTTACATTCCCTCTTGCAAATTATCATAATCTTACGTTGGGTTTGGATTTGAATAAACTTCTTGTGCCCACCATGCCTCGTCGTATTGATTATGAAGATGGTAGTGATGGTGAGATAGATTATGTAAAAGCTTACAAGGATTGGCAAGACATGTCGCCTATTACTGGCATTTTCAAGTCATTCAGCGATGCTCCTGGCGGATTTAAGGAAGAATTGCGTGAAATAGGTGTTTCTCTTGGCGCTGAGTATAGTTATAACCAGCAGTTTTTTCTACGTGGTGGCTATTATTATCAAAATCCTAAAAAAGGGAATCAGCAATATTTAGGTATAGGAGCAGGCTTTGCATTCAAGGCATTGCGTCTTGATGCCTCCTATATGGTGGCTACGGCGCAGACATCTCCACTTGACCAGACTCTTCGTTTTACCCTTACGTTTGATATGGATGGGATAAAAGATATTTTCGGGATTTAACGTTAAGAGATTTTTTAAAGAATTATTTAAACAGTAGATAAAAAAGTTTTTATGATACGTACTGGAATTGGTTATGATGTGCATAAATTGGTGACAGACCGCCGATTGATACTTTGTGGGGTTGATATTCCCTATGAAAAAGGTTTGCTTGGTCATAGCGATGCGGATGTGGCTCTGCATGCTCTTTCCGACGCTATACTTGGGGCTGCTGCTATGCGCGATATAGGTTACCATTTCCCGGATACTGACCAGGCGTATGCAGGAGCTGATTCCAGAGTGCTTCTCAGGGCAGTTGTAGACATTGTTGAGGCTAAGGGCTTTGTGATAAATAATGTGGATGTCACTATAATTGCTCAGCGTCCTAAATTATTAAACTATATTCCGGAAATGATTGAGAATATTGCCGCAGACCTCTCGATTTCAATTGATTGTGTTTCTGTTAAAGCTACTACAACGGAACATCTCGGTTTCACCGGTAGGGGAGAAGGAATAGCATCTATGGCTATTGCAACATTGGAGTCCTCTCCATCTCGCTGATATGTTATCAGCGCAAACATGATTTAAAACGTTTTTCAGGGCTTTTCCATGATGTGTGTTTGGTAATTATTATGTAACTTTGCACGGTATGGAGAAGATTAGTCGAAGAGAATGGCTGGCTCGTGTCGGGAGTTTTACTCTTGGCTCTGTCTTTTTGTCTTCTTGTGACTCGAATGTGACGAGGGGCATAGGAACGGATATGACCGCTACTTCGGAAAATGAATCCATTTTGTTAGAAAAGGTCAATTGTCGCCGTTGTTATGCTTGCATGCCTTGTCGGTATGGAGTTGATATTCCGGCGAATTTTATATTTCTAAATTCAGCGTTGACCGAAGGGGAGATTCCTGCTACCTCCGAATCTCCAGATTTCTATAGTAAAGGCTTGGATTTTCTTGCGCGTTACGAGACTGTTTTAACTGATGGCGCGCAGGCACAGCATTGTATTGATTGTGGAGAATGCAGCCAGATTTGCCGTCACGGCGTGAATATATCTGCCGAACTTGAAAAAATAACAGCGCTTACTGATATGTTGCGCAATTATCGTGCTAAGGAATGACTACAGGTAGGTATCTTCGAATCATCCGTATTATTGTTGCAATTGTCAGTCTTTCGCTGATGACCGGGCTATTTGTGGATTATGGCATGACATTTCTGCGTATAGCTGGATGGATTGCGAAAATTCAATTTCTTCCTGCAACAATGGCATTTTCGCTCGCCACTTTCATTATTTGGCTTATTGTGACTCTTTGCTTTGGTAGAATTTATTGTTCTACAGTATGCCCTTTAGGAGTCTATCAGGATATATGTGCACGACTTAACCGTCTTGGAAGTATATATGATACTCGCCGTGCTTATCATTATCAGCCACAAGCACGAAAGCTGAGGAATATAGTGCTTTTTATTGTAGTGGTTTCAATATTTCTCGGGATTTCCTTTATAACCACCGTTATTGACCCCTATAGTATTTATGGACGGTTCTGTATTGATATCCTGCGTCCGCTATGGGGATTGATATTAAACCTGAAAGCCATGATTGAGGGTTCCCCGGCTGTGCGAATAGCTTTTGCCTCAGCCTTCGGAATGTCGCTTACCGTAGTTGTAATGATTGTGATAAGTGTGCTTGCTTTCAGAAATGGACGAACTTTCTGCAACACAATCTGCCCTGTCGGTACCACATTAAGCTATATATCCCGTTACTCAGTCTTTAGGTTTGATATAAATACCGATAAGTGCACTCAGTGTCGCAAATGTGAGCAGGTATGTAAGTCATCATGTATAAATTTGAATGACCATGTCGTGGATATGTCTCGTTGTGTGGTATGCTTTGATTGTTTACCGGTTTGTCCCAACGATGCGATACACTATACTTATACTCGCCATCAGCTATCAATTCCGCTTATGCAGAAAGTGCGGGGACCATTGGCAGGAAGCACAGCGGGTATGGATGCAGGTCGTCGTACATTTATGATTTTAGGTGCGTTAACGGCAACTTCTCCGATTGCGGCTAAACTCAATAAGGTAACCGGTAGAATTGAGGCTATATCTTTAGGGCAGGCGCCCTCTTCACCGTTGCTCGCTGTGACTCCTCCCGGGATAGGTTCTCGGCGGGAGTTCCTTGACCGGTGCACTGCATGTGGTTTATGTGTGGCACATTGCCCTCAGAAAGTTCTGGTTCCGTCAGTATCACAATATGGGTTGCTAAGGATATTGCATCCAGTGATGGATTACGACCGGTCCTGGTGTCTGTACAATTGTGTGAAATGTGCTAATCTATGTCCGACTGGAGCACTTCTCCCTCTTACTGTTAAGGAAAAGCATCGGAGCCGGATAGGTGTGGCACAGGTTAACAGAGATTTGTGTATATCATATTCAGAGAAAGTCAAATGTGGGGCATGTGCCAGTCGATGTCCTGTAGATGCGATAACTATGATATCTTCCGGAGAGGAAGAACATGGCGCGTATCCGGTGATAGCCCATGACGTTTGTGTCGGTTGCGGGGCATGTCAGTATATTTGTCCATCCACTCCAATAAAGGCAATTGTGGTTAATGGATTAGCTTGAATCGATTAATTAGTTGTAGAAAATATAATATAGATGAAACAATATCTTGAACTACTGAATAAAATAATGACTGAAGGGGTTGACCGTGGTGACCGCACAGGAACGGGTACCCGCAGTATATTCGGTCATCAGATGCGCTTTGACCTTAAAGACGGTTTTCCGTTGCTGACCACGAAGAAGTTGCATCTTAAATCGATAATATATGAGTTGTTGTGGTTCCTCAAAGGTGATACGAATGTAAAGTATCTTCAGGACCATGGTGTCAGGATATGGAATGAATGGGCACGTCCTGACGGAGACCTTGGGCATGTCTACGGGTATCAGTGGCGTTCCTGGGGTGATTATAAGGGTGGTCATATCGACCAGATAAAAGAGGTAGTGGAGACCATTAAGAATAATCCTGAATCTCGCCGTATCATTGTGAGCGCATGGAATGTAGCTGATATACCTGATATGGCGCTTCCTCCATGCCATCTGTTATTTCAGTTTTATGTTGCCAATGGCAGACTTTCATTGATGTTGTATCAGCGTAGTGCTGATTGCTTCCTTGGAGTGCCGTTTAATATCGCTTCCTATGCGCTGTTATTGCTTATGATGGCGCAGGTCACGGGACTGGAGCCGGGAGAGTTTGTGCATACCCTCGGGGATACGCACATTTATCACAATCATTTCGAGCAGGTTAAGGAGCAGCTTTCTCGTACTCCAGGAGTGCTTCCAAAAATGAAACTAAATCCGGAGATTAAAGATATTTTCGATTTTAAATACGAGGACTTTGAGCTTGTAGATTATGTGGCTCAACCTCATATTAAAGCCACAGTTGCCGTATGATTATAACTATTATAGTCGCTTGCACGAGAGATTTTGCTATTGGAGACAAGGGTGACCTTCTATACCATATCAGCGATGATTTAAAACGATTTAAAGCGCTTACCATGGGGCATCCTATTATAATGGGGCGAAAGACTTTCGAGTCATTCCCAAAGGGGGCGCTCCCTGGTCGACGTAATATTGTGGTTACTCGTAATCTTGCTTATACAGCACCTTCTGTTGAGACTGCTGTGTCTATTGAGGAAGCTATAGCTATGTGTGAAGGTGTGGATGAACTTTTTATAATAGGCGGAGGTGAAATTTATGCTCAGGCATTGAAGTTAGCTGACAAAATCGAGCTTACGCTCATAGATGCGGAAAAACCTGATGCCGATACCCGCTTCCCTTTGCTTGATTCAAAGGTGTGGCAGATACCGGCACCGAATTTTGACCGACTCGATGCCAAGACTTCCGTTAAGTATGCTTTTTTGACCGTCAGAAGAATTATGTGCAGTTGATTATAATGACGGAGCAAGCATTTGCTTAATGGGGTCCGGCATATCTGTCGTATAGTGTCATATGCTGTAAGAGTATTTTATGCTATTTCTTATATTGGGGTAGTACAGGTACCGGGAATTTGGAGAATAATGTTTGTACAGCTTCCGCTATGCCTTGTAAGTTACGGAATTGTGTATCTCCGTTATCAAGTATAGTTCCGACAGATGCTGAGAATAGAGCCTCCTTATCGGCTATATTCACCATATCCATAGTTAGTACACCTTCATCGAATATGCCGGTAATCATTTGGGCATTTGAATAGTAATTGTAGTAATCATAATCGGGCCAATAGTAACCGCGAGGATACATGAACCACGGACCGTAACCGCGATAATACGGACCGGCATATGGATAAGCTCCGGGTGGAATAACGGGTTGGGTAGCAATTTCTTTCTTGACGGTTAGACCAATATTTATAAGCAATGGTGAGTTAGGGTCTTCTGTATACCCTCGTTCTACCATCTGTTCGCGGATTGCAGCTGCGATATTATAATAAGTCACCATTTCCATTCCGGGAGGCAATTTCCCCTCCTCTGGAGTGATGATGCGGAATGTTGTGTAATCCCTAAGATTTGAGTCGTTGTAAATGGTACTTGATACCAAATTAAACGGGCTACATCCTGATAATAACAGTCCTATTAAAGCTATTAGTCCGTATAACTTTTTCATAATCAAAATATTGTTTAAGATAATTGTTATAAGAAAAACATTTTGATTGATTAAAAAGTTCCAAAAATCAAACTTTACTCAATGAAAATTTGGTTAATTGGTGGTAATGCCTTAATTTTGAACCGCAAACGACAAACATGAAAAAATTTCACACATATTTGTAAACAGCTAACTACTCTTAACAATTTATAACACTCAACACTCTTAAACTAAACAAAATGGATGATATTACCGACCTTTTCAACGATATGCTGCATCAGTATGGCAGTGTAGACATCGCCGAGGCGGAATTTAAGAAAATGATTCATGAGAATCCTGAAGTGCGCCAGCAATACCGTGACTGGTGTCATGAAGTAGGCAGTTCTGAAAAGAAAGGCTTTTTGGACTACTGCGAGGAGTATCTTGAGTCACAAGAGTCTGTTTGGGACAATTTAAAAGAAGATTTTGAGGATGAATAATAAAAATTATCCGGTTTCAGAGAGGCGTTTACCTGCCGAGTGGGAGCACCATGACTGTGTGATGCTTGCGTGGCCTCATGAACTTACTGATTGGTGCTACATGCTGAAGGAAGCCCGTGATTGTTTCGCACGTATTATCCATGCCATCGCGCAGGAGGAATGTGTGTTGCTCGTTGGTCCGGCAGGATTGTGTCTCCCTTCGGTTCGAGAATACGCGTTCCCTGCTGACCGGGTTAAATTTATTGATATTCCTACTAACGATACTTGGGCACGAGATTTCGGCGGTATTACTGTGGAATCTAATGGCTCTCTTTCTATTCTTGACTTTAAGTTTAATGGTTGGGGGCTTAAATTTGCCTCTAATCATGACAATCGTATTAACCGTGCGGTTGCCAATCTCTCTGGAACTGATAAGGTTTTTGAGGCGCCGTTGGAAAACCGCCTGAATTTTGTGCTTGAAGGTGGTTCTATAGAAAGTGACGGATGTGGCACCCTCCTGACAACGTCTGAATGTCTGATGTCGCCGAACAGAAACGGAGAATTTGACAGAGAACAGTTAACGTCTTACTTGTCAGAGGCGTTTGGTGTAAATAGGGTTCTTTGGCTTGACCATGGTGCTCTTTCAGGAGATGATACAGACAGTCATATAGACACATTAGCACGGTTGGCTCCTCACGATACCATACTTTATGTTGGAGCTGGTGATGACGATGACCCCAATACTCCATCTCTCCTTCGGATGCGTGAACAACTCTCCTCGTTACGTACAGAATCAGGATTGCCTTACAATCTTGTGGAATTACCTTCACCCGACCCTATATATGATGAGGATGGTATGCAGCTCCCTGCTACCTATGCGAATTTTTTAATTACTCCAAATAGAATTCTTCTTCCTGTCTATGCACAGTCTCAGAAAGACTTCCTTGCAGAGCAGATTTTGAAAATCGCTTTCCCTGACCATGAGGTAGTGCCTGTTGACTGTCGGGCTCTCATACAGCAACATGGCTCTCTTCATTGTGTTACCATGCAGTTCCCGGTTGGAGCTATAGCTGGTATTAAGGATGGGAAATGGGTGGAAAATACGACCCTTTGAGATAAACATAATATTTTCGAGATGAAAACAGGTATAATTCAGCAACATAACACTTCTGATATTTCTGATAACCGCAATAGACTGGCGCAAAAAGTCCGTTGCCTTGCGACTGATGGCGCACAGTTGGTAGTATTGCAGGAACTTCATGACTCTCTGTACTTTTGTCAGATAGAAACGGTGGATAATTTTGACTTAGCTATTGAGATTCCTTCGGATGTAACTGATTTTTATGCATCCTTAGCTAAGGAAAACGGGGTAGTGCTCGTGACATCATTGTTCGAACGCCGTGCTCCTGGACTTTATCATAATACAGCTGTGGTTTTTGATTGCGATGGTTCAATGGCTGGAAAATATAGGAAGATGCATATACCTGATGACCCCGCTTACTACGAGAAATTCTATTTCACTCCCGGAGACCTTGGCTTTGAACCTATTCAGACATCTTTAGGTAAATTAGGTGTACTTGTATGCTGGGACCAGTGGTATCCGGAGGCCGCGCGTTTGATGGCGATGAAAGGGGCTGAAATACTGATATATCCAACTGCAATAGGTTGGGAGAGTAGCGATATGCCTGATGAGAAAGCTCGTCAACGTGAGGCTTGGATGACGGTTCAACGCGGACATGCAGTGGCAAATGGACTTCCTGTAGTGACGGTAAATAGAGTGGGGCATGAGCCGGACCCTTCAGGTATGACTGCTGGCATCAGTTTCTGGGGGTCAAGTTTTGTGGCAGGTCCGCAAGGAGAGCTGATTTATCTGGCTTCTGAATCAGAGGAAGCGCTTGCTATAGTTGATATTGATATGAAACGTTCGGAGCAGGTGCGCCGTTGGTGGCCTTTCCTGCGTGACCGTCGTATAGAGAATTACACTGATATAACTCGCAGGTTCATTGATTAAAACCAGTCCGTTTACTACCTCATCAGGCGATTATCTCGCTATTCTGATGGGATTATGGTTGCCTCGTTATGGGTGGGTGGTGGCTCTTCCATTGGTTGTTTGCGCTGTAATTGGAGCAACTTTGGATGTCCGTTTCCTTTTTATCGCCTTGATGCTTCTGTTCATCGTGGTACCGATGCTTATGTCATTCCTCTACACATACTACATGCTTACTCCTGAAGCCAGGAGGGCTGTGACTCGTAAGGTGGTGGAAATTGACGATGGAAAGACCTTACGATTGGTATATTTACCGCCAGAAAAACCGGTGATGAAAACACCCTTGTTGGGAGTCGACTGTGATTCTATGGAATCGGAGGTTGATATTGTTGTCCCTGCATCTGAGGTGATAAAATGGGAGACAATAAAGAAGGTGAAATATAGCTCTAAATTTATAATTTATATTCTTGATACGCCAAGGCTGCAGTTCATCCTTGTGCCGTATGAGGCTATGCCTCGCAAGTGAGTGGCAGTAATGTGGCGTAGATAAAAAATCTTAATTCTAAGGGCTTGTGGTGGATATTTGATGCGATTTGCTTGCAAATTATTTTAAAAAGTTCTACCTTTGACCCAACTATTGTTTCAACTATTTGGTTTAATATATAGGATTGGTTCCTTTCTTGCGTTTTGCAAGTTTGGATTAAACTGAGTTCTAAATAATTTGTAGATAAATAGCGTAATGGACGCACTTCAATACGATTTTTCAGATATTGCTCCGTATGATGATGACCGGTTTGCCGAGCACATTGCTAAATTGGTAGAACAGCCGGGTTTCGAACATGCTATCCGCTGGGTACTTCCAGATGTCGACTATGGTCAATTTGTGGAGAAACTTAGGAATTGTAACACAAAGCATCAGTTCCAGACAAGAATAATGCAGAATTTTCTTGAGGAACTTGAGCGCCGTACCACAGCAGGTATCACTATTTCGGGAATTGAAAAGATTAAAGCTGATAAAAACTATACTTTTATCACCAATCATCGTGATATAGTTCTTGATGCATCTTTCCTCAACCTTTGCTTCCTCCGCAAGGGGTTGCGTACATCTGAAGTAGCTATCGGTGACAATTTGCTTATCTACGATTGGATTACCGACTTAGTGAAGTTGAATGGTAGTTTCATAGTGAAACGTAATCTCCCTACCCGTCAGGCCCTTGATGCAGCTAAGGAATTGTCAGCATATATACACTTCGCAATCACCCAGAAGCATGAGAGCGTATGGATTGCGCAGCGTCAAGGACGCGCCAAGGATTCGAGTGACCATACTCAGGAGAGTGTGCTGAAAATGTTATCGCTTGGTGGAGATGGTCCTATTGCTCGTAGCCTTGCGGAAATAAATATTTTCCCGGTGGCTATTTCCTACGAATTTGACCCCAATGACTATCTGAAGGCTAAGGAATATTTGATGCGTCATCGTGACCCTGATTTCAAAAAATCGCAGCACGACGACTTATTCTCTATGGAGACTGGCATGCTTAATTATAAAGGACATGTACACATCTCTTTTGCTTCATGCGTGACTCCATTTTTGGAATCTATACCAGATGGTATGGAGAAGCAGGAAGTGCTTCATCTCATTCGCCATCATATAGACTGCGGTATCCATGGCGGTTATAAAATATATCCTATTAACTATATTGCCTACGACAGAGCTTTTGATTCGGATATGTATAGTGAACGCTATACTCAACAGGAGGTGGAACAAATTTCAAATTATATCGAAGGTCAACTTGACAAGGTTGACGTGCCTGATATAACTCCTCAGGAACGTAATTTTATGCGTACATACATGTATATGATGTATGCCAATCCGTTGAGAAATAAGCTTCTCGCCACAGGCTGTTGCTAAGACACTTATGAGACTCCCTTTGATTCCGATATTGGTTATTGTGCTTGTCAACCTTTTGGTTGATTCGTATATCTATAAAGTTTTGAAGCGGAGACTCAAGAGTTTACTGTTGTCACGGCTGCAACTATGGATGTCGGTAGCTTTGTTGGTGCTTATAATTGTCACTATACTGTTACCGCGCCGTAATTGTACAAATGGAATGCTATTGGGAATAATGTGGTGTCTCTACACATATTTTTCCTTCTATATTCCCAAATATATATTTGTAATTGTTGACCTGATAGCTAAGGTCCCCCGGCTTTTTCATCGACATCGTCTCAAATGGCTCTCTTCAATAGGTACTGTTATGGCTGTGCTTACTTTTGTTGCGATGTGGTGGGGGGCGTTGGTGAACCGTTACGACATTGATATAAAAGAAGTGGATGTGGAAATTCCTAATCTGCCGGCACAGTTTGACAATTATAAGATAGCACAGATATCGGATTTCCATGTTGGTACCTATGGAAATGATACCTCTTATGTGGCTGACGTCGTGGAACAGGTAAATGCGTTAAATCCGGACTTGGTGGTGTTTACCGGCGATATTGTAAATTCCAAAACAGAAGAATTGGAACCGCATGTCAGCCCGTTATCACGTCTGACGGCTCCCGATGGAGTGTTTTCTATTCTTGGCAATCATGATTATGGTGACTATTCAGAATGGGCATCCCCGCAAGCCAAGCAGGCTAACCGTGACCGTATGATTCAGCTTCAGAAGGCAATGGGTTGGCAGTTGCTTAACAATGAGACGTCCATAGTGTACCGAGGTTCGGATTCCATAGCGGTGATTGGCGTGGAGAACATAGGTGACCCTCCATTTCACGTTTACGGCTCATTGCCAAAGGCATATAAGAATCTAAATGACAGTGTGACAAAAATACTGCTGTCGCATAATCCTGCCCATTGGGTTGATTCTATCTCAGGACATAAAGATGTGAATATCCCTTTGACACTTTCGGGTCATACTCATGCCATGCAGATGGAGATATTGGGATGGTCTCCCGCTGAATATCGTTATAGGACTTGGGGCGGGCTCTACGCAGATGAGAACAGAGAACATCAACTATATGTTAACATAGGCGTCGGTACTGTCGGTATTCCGTCTCGTATTGGTGCGACCCCTGAGATTACACTTATCACTCTTAAAAGAACAAACTAACAGATTAGCATGGCGAACATTCACGCTAATATCATTACGAAAGAGCTTGGCTCTTATCTGCGCAAACATGTTGCAGCTTGTCTTCGCCTACTTGATGAAGGCGCTACAGTACCTTTCATAGCACGTTATCGTAAAGAAGTAACTGGTGGAATGGATGAAGTGATAGTCCGTTCCGTGCAGGAACGTCATTTGGCTCTTACCGAACTTGACAAGCGGAAAGAATATATAATTGATGTAATTAGGGCTGCAGGTGCACTCACGGTCGAGTTGGAGGAACGCATAGACGAAACTCTTGATGCCGTAGTGCTTGAAGATATTTACCTCCCGTATAAACCTAAACGTAATACTCGCGCGCAGGCTGCCCGTTCTCTTGGCTTGGAACCTCTTGCCAAGATTATAATGGCTCAAAATTCATCGGATATCGAACGGCAGGCTAATAAATTTGTCAAAGAAGGAGTTGAAAGTGCCGATGCTGCGATTGCAGGAGCGGCCGACATTATAGCTGAGTGGGTGAGTGAGAGTGAGAAAGCCCGTAATATAGTGCGTGCGCGTTATCAACGTTCAGCTACCATTTCATCTAAGGTTGTGGCAGGAAAGGAAGAAGAGGGCAAGAATTATATGAATTATTTTGAGTTCTCAGAACCGCTCCGCACATGCAATTCCCACCGTTACCTTGCCATACGGAGAGGTGAGGAGGAAGGTGTGCTGAAAGTCTCGATAAACATTGATGATGAGGAGATGATTGACCGTCTCACACGTATGTTTGTGAAACCTGGTGCGGCGACTTCGGTTGTAGACGTAGTAAAGGGAGCTGTCAAGGATGGTTATCGGCGTCTTATGCGTCCATCAATTGAGACTGAGATAGCTAATGCTACCAAGGAAAAGAGTGATACTGCTGCTATCCAAATGTTTGCTGATAATGTTCGTCAGCTTCTCATGGCATCTCCGCTCGGAAAGAAAAGAGTGCTTGCGATTGACCCTGGTTTCCGTACCGGATGCAAGATGGTGGCGCTTGATGAACAAGGAAATCTCATGGCTCATGAAGTCATTTTCCCTACACCTCCAGCCAACGATTATATCGGGGCAACTGACGCGATATGTTATTTTGTAGACCGTTTCAGGATTGATGCTATCGCAATCGGTAATGGAACTGCCGGACGTGAGACAGAACGATTCGTGCGCGACATAATGTTTCCACGCAAAGTTCAGATATTTGTAGTGAATGAAAATGGTGCGTCTATTTACTCCGCTTCTGACGTGGCTCGTGAAGAATTTCCCAATGAGGATGTGACGGTGAGGGGAGCAGTGTCAATAGGACGTCGTCTTCTCGACCCTCTTGCAGAACTTGTGAAGATTGACCCTAAATCCATTGGCGTTGGGCAGTATCAGCATGCTGTCAATCAGACTCGTCTGAAGGAATCGTTGGATTACGTTGTGGAAAGTTGCGTTAACACTGTGGGCGTAAATGTTAATACTGCGTCTAAGCAACTGCTATCGTATGTCTCAGGTATAGGTCCGACCTTGGCAGGAAATATTGTCAAGTATCGTGCAGAAAATGGTGATTTCACCGAGCGGGCCCAGCTACTGAATGTTCCGCGTATGGGAGAGAAGGCATTCCAGCAGTGTGCAGGATTTCTTCGTATACCAGGTGGGGTGAATCCTCTTGATAATACAGCTGTGCACCCGGAGCGATATGCGCTTGTAGAGCAGATGGCTATTGATGCTAAAGCGGATATTAACCGATTGGTACGTGACAAGAATCTTCTTCATAATATCGAACTTGACAGATATGTGACAAAGGAGGTTGGTCTTCCTACTCTTACTGATATAATTCTGGAGCTTGAGAAGCCAGGGCGAGACCCACGTTCTATGGCTGAGGAGATTCCGTTCGATGACACAGTGCGAAAGATAGATGATTTGCACCTTGGACAGGAGTTGACAGGAAAAGTAAATAATATTACCGCTTTCGGGGTGTTTGTTGACCTTGGAATGAAGGAAAATGGGCTTGTTCATATTTCTCAGCTTTCCGACCGTTTCATTTCTTCTCCTTCGGAGATTGTTTCAATAGGTCAGCGAGTAAAAGTGAAGATATTAGATGTCGATGTTGCGCGCGGTAGGATAGCTCTTACGATGAAAGGAATCCAGCAGTAACATTTTAATGATGTGAAACGTTTTGGTATAAATATATAATAGAAAATAAACGCAAATTTCAGAATGGAAACAGCTACACCATGTACCATTGGATTAGGAAGTAATACTGATGATAAAGAGTATCAAATCAAAGAAGCTATTGAGTTTTTGCTCGGTACCTTGAAAAAATGTACTGTATCTTCAGTTTACGAGTCTGAAGCATTCAATGGGAAAGACGCTTCTTATCTCAATGCAGTGGTTCACGGCTATAGTACATCCAGCTATGAGGATACTCTAAAAACTCTGAAAACTTGGGAATCAGACCATGGTCGTACCGAGGTGGAGACTTTTGAGGGTGTTATTCCGATTGACCTTGATTTGGTGATATGGAATTCGCGTATCATGCGTCCGAAGGACTTTGAGCGTCACTACTTCAATCAGGGTTATCGTGAGTTGTTGGCGCAGGGAGCTTTCCAGTCGGAGTAAGAGAATACAGAATACCAATTTGTTGGTTGATATATCCGATTAGATTGCTATTCGAATATCAGTGGATTGTTACGAAGAGTTCTGATTGGAATTTGTGCATCAATTAGTTCGTTGGCATATCTGTTGTGTCGGCGCAGGTGTATGTCGGCACTTAGTACTATAGTGTCGGCATTTACTGAATCCTGAAATTCTTTTATGTCCCCTGTGAATCCACGTGTTACCAAAGCATAGTCTATTTGTGGAGCATAGCTTTTCATATGTATTGGGCTATTTGCTATAAGTATGGTTTTTCCTTTGGCGTGAAGCAGATTGCCATTTCGGGCGATTTCATGAGACTTGTATATATCAGGCATGAGCGTTATAGAGTCTATGCCACGACGTGACATATATCGCTGATACTTTCGTTCCATCTTGGCTTTTACTTCTGTTTTTTTGATTCGGTGGGCTGTGGTTACAAGCCAAAGCGTTTTTCTATCCTTGAGCAATACTGACGTTTCAGAATGAGAGGGAATGATATACATGGCTTGGTCTGTGAAAATATCATGGTCAAAACGCATTAGCAGAATCGTTACAAGAGCAGTGACGCACCCAGATACTAACCAGACATATCTACGTTTATAAAGATATAGTATAATAAATGCGAGTACGATGAAATACAAGGTTACAGGTAGCAATCCTATTATAATTCCGTCTATATGTGCTCCCGGCAAAGATGCTGTGAATCCTGCTATACTGATTATTGCATTGTAGATATGGTCGAGCATATACTCAAGCCATGGTATATTTACATGTAGATATCCGGCAATTACCAATATTATACCTCCTCCCAAAAGAAATGGTAGCAACAGAGAGATTGCAACGTTGGTGAAAAGAAAGTATATTGGAAAAAATCCGAAATAGAATGCGCTTATAATTCCAGTCCCTATCATGGCTGATATTGCCACGGAAAAGTATGATACGATGATGTGAAGTGTTCGGTTTGATTGTGGGATTGGATTTATTTTATTAGCTAAAAGCAGAATGCTTGCCACTGCAATGAACGATAGTTGAAAACCGATGGTGAATATTGCGTGTGGAGTAAATAGCAGTATAATGATTGCAGCAAAACACAATGAGTTGAACGGGTTTCTGATACGTTCCAAAAATGTGGCAGCCAAAAGCAGTGTCGCCATTATTACAGCTCTCACTACTGAAGGCGACAATCCGGTCATGATAGCGAAGAGCCAGAGTATAACAATTGTAATTACAATTCTTGTTCCTTTCATTCCTGCTATTTTCAGTGGAATAAGCATAATGAATATAACCCACGATATAATTCCAACATGAAGGCCGCTTAATGCAAGTATATGGGCAAGTCCGGTGATAGAAAATACGTCGCGGATATCAGGTGCAAGGAAACTTCGGTCTCCTGTAAGAGTTGTGATGAGGAAATCTTTCGTTCCACTTGATAAATTTGTCATGGCAATCTTCCGTGTCACATTCGCTCGCATACGGAAAATGGAATTGAGTATACCTGGCTCAGGATAGACTATTTTGATATTTTCTGGTTCAGCCATACCTTCCGCAATTACACCTTGTAGCCTCAAAGGTCTGTTATAGTCTATTTCATCCGGTAGATAGGTTTCATCACGTAGGGGCGAAAGGGTAGAATGGAACATAATTCTATCTCTTTCATCGAATATTGGAAGGAAAGAAGGCACGAATATCTTCGCCAGAAATGGTCGGCAATAATTGTTGTCAGCGCTATCGATGCTTACAATTAGACTCCTGGATGAATCATATTCCTTGATTTCCTTGACGACTCCGGAATAATTAGCCTCATCGGCTTGAAAACTGTTGAACGGGTCAGGTGCAAGGACAAGCGATATTATAAACCCCATGATTCCGGATAATGTTATTATAGCCATACTGTATAGCTTTCGAAATAACATTATTATTGTCATAGCCAATGGTAATAATATAACAATCGCGCTGATACCGAAAGATTGTAATAATATTCCGGCAATCAGTGCGATTGTTATAGGAAGGAGAGGTGGCATGAGAGAGGAGAAAATGAGAGGAGAAGAAATGAATAGAATTTAAATTATATAACCGTAAAAAACTGTTTACTCGATGGTTGCCATTACCACAAAGAAACTGCTTACACCGATGATAATCCAAAGTGAGACAGCAAGTACAAATGGTTTGAACCCAACTGCTTTTACTGTCTTGAGAGAGAGACTCGCACCAATAAGGAACAATGTGAGAACAAGACCTTTCTTTGCGAGATATACCAATGTTCCAGTCAACGCCGACGGTAGATTGCAGTAGGTATTTATTACCATGGCGAGGATGAAGAGAAAGATAAACCAAGGTATGGATATTTTGCTCTTTTTATCACGGAATATCAGCATGGTAACCAGCGCGAGAGGGATAATCCAGAGGGCACGGGTCAGTTTGATAAGTGTTGCAAGTTGTAAAGCTTCAGGTCCGTATGCTTCACCGGCACCAACAACCGATGAGGTGTCATGGATGGCGATTGCTGCCCAGGTTCCGAACTGAGCTTGTGACATATCAGCAAGATGACCGAGTGGAGGGAATATGAAGAGTGCAATGGCGTTGAGCACAAAAATCACACCTAATGACACTGCCATCTCATTTTCATCAGCTTTTAGTACCGGTCCTACAGCGGCAATGGCACTACCTCCGCAGATAGCAGTTCCGGAGGAGATGAGGTAAGAGGTTTTGCGGTTGATGTGTAGCCAATACCCCATCATTACACCTATTACCATAACTCCAACTACTGATACTACAGTAAATAGCATACCTTCGCTGCCGCTTTTGAGTGATTCTGTTACATTCATTCCGAATCCCAGTCCTACTACAGATGCCTGCAAGAGGTATTTGGAGGTCTTTTTATTGAATTTGGGATATGGACACTCGAAAATAAATGCAAAGAACAAACCGAGAAAGAGAGCAAATGCTGGGGTAATACCCTGTACTCCTAAGTCAAGTAAATCTACTGGAAGGATGACCAATATTATTAAAAGGATATAAATCCATTTAGCTGCTGATTTCATGAATCTCTGTTTTTATTTAGGTCCTTATTTATAAGAGTAATAGGGTATTATAGATTCCAGATGTTCCAGGATTCAAATGCTTGTAACAAGAGCATTTCAAGCCCGTTTTTAACTTCTGCACCAGCTTTCTGGGACTTCTTCATAAAGGTTGTAACATCAGGATTGTAAATCAAATCGTAGCATAGATGCTGTGGAGTGAGAAGGTCATAAGGAATATCAGGGCATTCATCTACTTTTGGATACATTCCCAGTGGAGTAGTATTTACCACTACTTTATGCAGTGCCATTACATCGGGAGTAAGTTCTTCGTAAGTAAGCATGCCATCACGTTTGGTACGTGACACGAGTGTTGATTCTACTCCAAGATTCTTTAATCCTTGTACAATGGCTTTTGATGCCCCGCCGGTGCCAAGTACGAGCGCATGGGTACGATGCTCGTTTATCAGTGGTGCTATAGAATTATGGAATCCCATAGCGTCAGAATTATATCCCTTGAATCGGAGCTCGCCATTTTTGTTGCGGATGAACTTTATGACATTCACGGCGCCTATTTCGGCTGCTTCCTCATCCATTTCGTCCATGTAGGGTATCACTTGTTCCTTGTAGGGAATGGTTACGTTTAGTCCGCAGAGTTGCGGATTCTCAGCCACGACCTCCATAAGGTCACCGATATCTGGAAGTTCAAAATTTACATATTCGGCATCGATATGTTCTGATTCGAACATGTTGTTGAAATAGTTCTGGGAAAAAGAGTGGGTTAGAGGAAATCCTATCAACCCATAGATTTTGTGTTGTGCTAATGCCATGATATATTAATGTATATAATTGATGCTAACGAGATTTTTTGCAAAAATACAAAAAATAGCATAAACAATAACGTTTTAGCTCTTAAATATGTTGTCTGATAGGTAAAGTAGTATGTTATGCTTTGTGGAAAATAGTAAGAAAAAATGATTATTTTAAAGAAAAATGTAATTTTTATTGCGTAAATAAAAACAATGTGCTACTTTTGCTGCGTAAATAAAGATTTATTAAGGTTGTTTTAGGTTTGTTTTACAAGTAAACACATTTAGGTATGAAAATCGAAGGTAGAAAAATCAGTTACGGCTGGTTATCAGTATTAATTGGACTGATAGTATTTAGTGTCTTAGGACTCAAGGTTAACGTTCAGGATGGACAGTTCGAAATGACAAGTGACCATTTGTGGGCAAATGTGGCATGGATGATTACAGCGACGATTTTCGTACTGATGATGACGCCAGGACTCTCATTCTTTTATGGCGGTATGGTCCGTTCAAAAAATGTGATTTCTACCATGCTTCAAAGTTTCATAGTAATGGGTTTTGTGAGTGTGATATGGGTAATATTTGGTTTTGGGCTTGCTTTTGGTGATGATATATGTCACATAATAGGGAATCCTACCGATTTTTTTATGTTCAGAAACGTCGGAGTCAAGAATGTCACAGACCCAACCAACGAGTTTTCCCAGATAGGCTTGGTGACAACTACAATTCCGTTGGCGCTATTCGCGCTATTTCAGATGAAATTTGCCATTATCACCCCGTCGCTCATCACTGGAGCGTTTGCTGAGCGTGTGCATTTCACTGGTTATTTGCTTTTCATGGTGTTATGGACTGTCATGGTCTATTGTCCGTTGGCACACTGTACATGGCATCCCGAAGGATTGTTTGGTATGATGCATGTTCATGATTATGCAGGAGGTATTGTGGTACATGCAGCCTCTGGAATAGCAGCTCTTGCCGGTGCAATGTTTCTTGGAAAGCGGCAGCCTGTCAAATCGTCCAAACCGGCCAATGTGCCATTTGTCCTTTTAGGTGCTGCGCTCCTTTGGTTAGGATGGTTTGGGTTCAATGGTGGTAGCTCGCTTGCGGCAGATGGTATCGCAATATCAGCATTCCTCAATACAAATACAGCTGCAGCGACAGCAATGGTTGCATGGATTGCTCTTGATGCTGTACGCGGACGGAAGCCTTCGGCTATGGGGGCTGCAATCGGAGCTGTGGTCGGTTTGGTTGCTATCACTCCATGTGCAGGTTGGGTTTCAGTTGGCGAGAGTATATTTATTGCATTCTTTATAACTGTCTGCTGTAATATGGCAGTGTGTTGGAAAGGTTATAGCCGAGTGCTTGATGATGCGCTTGATGTATTTCCTACTCATGGACTTGGTGGTATAATAGGCACAGTGCTTACAGGCGTTTTTGCTTATGATTTTTTTGCCGAATCTGATTCAGAAATGATTTCACGAGGTGAATTTTTCCTGAATCATCTAATCGTGATGGCAGGGGTATTCATCTATACATTTGTAATGAGTTATGGGCTCTATTGGTTAACCAATAAGATTGTTCCCATGCGCGTATCAGGTTGGAATGAAAAGGTAGGGCTTGATTCATCACAGCATGGCGAGGAGTATGGACCGGAAGCGGCATTGGAATTGCCGTCTGACTCTGAGTGGTTCCATGGCACGGAGGAAAATTAAAAATATAGGTACAATATATAATATGCAACAATTATGATGGAAAATCGAGGACTTTATGATTCCCGGTTCGAGCATGATGCCTGCGGAGTAGGTTTGCTCGTTAACGTGAAGGGTGTCAAATCTCATCAGTTAGTGGAAAAAGGGTTACAGGTCCTGGAGCACATGGTGCACCGTGGAGCGGAAGGCGCCGACCCCAAGACTGGAGACGGTGCTGGTATAATGGTGCAGATTCCGCATGAGTTTATTTTACTTCAAGGAATTCCTGTCCCTGAAAAAGGGCGTTATGGCTCGGGTTTGGTATTTATGCCGAACGATGTGGATGCACAGCAAATTATGCTTGACATAATTGAGCGTGAGGCGATAGAATTTAAATTGCAGCTTATAGCAGTGCGCGATGTCCCCACTAATAATGAGCAGTTAGGCTCAGTAGCTCGTAAGGCTGAACCTACTATAAAGCAGATATTTATTGCCGATGAAGAGACCTCCGAGCCAATTGATATCCGTCTTTATCTTCTCAGAAAAGCGGTTGAGAAGAAAATTGCCGCTTCTTCACTTCCCGGTAAGGATGATTTCTACATAGTCTCCCTCTCGTCTCGTGTGATTATTTACAAGGGTATGCTCTCGAGCCTTCAACTCAGGTACTATTTTCCCGACCTGATGAATCCTCATTTCACTACAGCTATGGCGCTTGTTCATTCCCGCTTCAGCACTAACACATTCCCTACATGGTCATTGGCGCAGCCTTTCAGAATGCTCGGGCATAATGGCGAAATCAACACTATTCAGGGTAATCGCCTATGGATGAAAGCAAGGGAATTTATGCTTCATCCGGAGGCTTTTGGTGGACGTGATGTTACCCCTATAGTACAGCCCGATATGAGCGACTCGGCTTCGCTTGACAATGTTTTGGAATTTTTTGTGATGGGAGGCATGAGTCTGCCACATGCTCTTGCAATGCTTATACCGGAATCGTTCAATGATAAGAATCCTATTTCTCCGGAATTAAAGGCATTTTATGAGTATCATTCCATACTTATGGAAGCATGGGATGGACCGGCGGCACTTCTGTTCAGTGATGGGCGTTATGCAGGAGGTATGCTTGACAGAAACGGTCTGCGTCCGGCACGCTATCTAATCACTAATAATGATACGGTGGTGCTTGCATCCGAGACCGGGGTACTCCCATTCGATGCTTCAGAGATTAGGGAGAAAGGTCGTCTTCGTCCAGGTAAGATGATGATGATTGATATGGAGGAAGGGAAAATATACCATGATGCGGAGCTTAAGGAGGCACTTGCAGCTGAGTTTCCATATCGTGACTGGTTATCGCGCAACCGTATTAATCTTGATTCCATAAGCAGTGGCAGGAAGGTGGAGACCTCTGTGGAGGAATATGAAAAATTACTCCACGTATTTTTTTATCACCGTGAAGAGGTTGAAAAAATCATTACTCCAATGGTGGCTGATGCCAAAGAGCCAGTCAACTCTATGGGAAAAGATACCCCTCTTGCAGTAATGTCAAATGAGCCGCAGTTGCTTTACAATTATTTCCGTCAACATTTTGCTCAAGTGACGAATCCAGCTATAGACCCGTTGCGAGAGGAATTGGTGATGAGTCTTGACAGTTATATTGGCGCAGTAAAGCTGAATCTACTGGAGCTATCACCTGAGCTTTGCAAAATGGTGTTGTTGAAACGTCCCATTATATCCAATCGTGAGCTTGACCTGCTATGTAATCTTCGTTACAAAGGTTTCAATACTCGTAAACTTGCCATGACTTTTCCGGTAGATGAGGGCGCGGACGGTATCAGAAAAGCCGTAAAACGTCTGTGTAAGGAAGCTGAGGATGCAGTGGATGAAGGTTGTAACTATGTGGTACTAAGTGACCGAGGTGTGGATAAGACTCATGCTCCTTTGCCATCGCTCCTTGCCACGTCAGCCGTGCACCATCACTTGATTGATTGTAAGAAACGTGTACAGACCGCTCTAATTGTCGAGACTGCTGATGCCCGTGAAGTGATGCATTTCGCTCTGCTTTCGGGTTACGGTGCGAGTGCCATTAATCCTTATCTTGCTTTTGCCATAATTGATGACCTTGTGAAACATCACGACATTCAGCTTGACTTTAATACCGCAGCCAAGAACTACATCAAAGCAATAGACAAAGGTCTGCTAAAAGTGATGTCAAAGATGGGCATATCTACAATTCCGAGCTACAAAGGTGCGCAGCTATTTGAAGCTGTAGGTCTGTCGGATAGTGTCTGTCATGAGTATTTTGGTGATACTGTAACCAAAATAGGAGGAGTAGGAATTGATGAGCTTTATAAAGACATTGCTACCGCTCATGCCGAAGCGTTTTCGGATGATTTTGATGAGGAGCTTCCTCTACCATTCATCGGACAGTATTCTTTCCGTAAGGATGGAGAATTACACGCCTGGAATCCGGAAACTATAGCTACTCTACAACTTGCCACACGCATGGGCAGCTATAAGAAGTTTAAAGAGTATACCAATCTTGTTGACAATAAACCTGCACCTATATTTATACGTGACTTCCTCGATTTTAGAAAAGGTGAACCGATTCCCGTAGATGAGGTTGAACCTATTGAGGATATCATGAAGCGATTCGTTACAGGAGCGATGTCATTTGGTTCGATAAGCCGTGAGGCTCATGAGGCTTTAGGTATTGCTATGAATACTATTGGAGCCCGAAGCAATACGGGTGAGGGAGGCGAGGCCCCCGAGCGTTTCAAACCACGCGATGACGGGAAATCAGCTCGTTCTGCCATCAAGCAGGTTGCTTCCGGTCGTTTTGGTGTAACTGCCGAGTATCTCATGAATGCCGATGAAATCCAGATTAAGGTAGCGCAGGGAGCCAAGCCTGGTGAAGGTGGACAGCTTCCGGGCTTTAAGGTTGATAAAATCATAGCTAAAACCCGACACTCGATTCCTGGCATCTCTCTTATTTCTCCACCTCCACATCATGATATCTATTCTATTGAAGATTTGGCTCAGCTAATATTTGATTTGAAAAATATTAATCCGGCAGCCAAGGTGAGTGTGAAACTTGTGGCTGAAAGCGGCGTCGGTACTATTGCGGCAGGGGTGGCTAAGGCTAAAAGTGACCTTATCACTATAAGTGGCAGCGACGGTGGTACGGGAGCATCGCCGGCAAGTTCTATTCGCTATGCGGGTGTACCTGTGGAGATTGGTCTTGCTGAAACTCAGCAGACATTGGTCATTAATAATTTACGAGGTCAGGTGAAGCTTCAGGCTGACGGACAGCTCAAGAGTGCCAGGGACGTAATTATTATGGCTATGCTTGGCGCTGAGGAGTATGGTTTCGCAACAAGTGCGTTGATTGTGCTCGGCTGTGTGATGATGCGTAAATGTCATATGAATACTTGTCCTGTAGGGGTAGCCACACAGAATGAGGAATTACGTAAGCGTTTCGTTGGTCGTTCAGAATACGTGATTAATTTTTTCAAATTTCTTGCACAGGAAATCCGTGAGACCTTAGCTGAAATTGGAGTGCGTAAGATGGATGAGATTATCGGTCGGGCAGACCTTCTGTTTGTAAAGCCTGGGATAGAGGGCTCAAAGACTGCTACTCTTGATTTCTCGCGTCTACTCTATATGCCTGAGGAGTCAGCTACTAATGCAATTATAAATGTAGTAGCTCAGAAACATGATATAGACCATGTACTTGACCGCGAGATAATAAGTCGCTCATATCCTGCCATCGAATCTTCCATGCCCGTTTCACTTGAGTTCCCAATCAAGAACACAGACCGTTCCACAGGGGCTATGCTTTCAGGAGTTGTAGCTAAGAAATATGGCGATGCAGGTCTCCCAGAAAATACCATTCAGTGTACATTTAAGGGTGCGGCAGGGCAGAGTTTCGGCGCTTTTCTTGCTCATGGTATATCATTCCGGCTTGAGGGTGACGCCAATGACTATGTTGGTAAAGGACTTTCTGGTGGCAAGATTGTGATTGTGCCTCCGCAGGGCTCTAAATTCCCGCCTGAAGCTAATATAATTGCCGGAAATACAATTCTTTATGGTGCAACCTCAGGTGAAATATATATAAATGGGCGAGTCGGGGAACGTTTCTGTGTGCGAAACTCCGGTGCAATAGCCGTTGTGGAAGGTGTGGGAGACCATTGTTGTGAGTATATGACTGGAGGACGCACTGTGGTGCTTGGTTCTACTGGTCGAAACTTTGCCGCTGGTATGAGCGGCGGTATCGCATACGTATGGAATCCCGATGGGGAGTTCGATTACTTCTGCAATATGGAGATGGTAGAATTGTCGTTGATAGAAGAGATGGCTGATAACCGGGAACTTTATCGACTTATCGGCAATCACTATAAACATACACATAGTCCGTTGGCAGCAGCTATGCTTGACAATTGGGATGAATATGTGCAGCAGTTTATCAAGGTTATACCCATCGAGTACAAAAAGGTGCTCCATGATGAGAAAATAGCCAAATTAGCACGAAAAATTGCCTCTATGGAGGTGGATTAATTCACTTTTAGCTGAATATTATAATGGGAAATCCAAAAGCATTTCTAAATATACCCCGTAAGGAAGCGGGTTATCGTCCTGTTCACGACCGTGTGAATGATTATGGAGAGGTTGAGCAGACTTTAAATACAGAAGACCGTCGTCTGCAGGCATCGCGATGCATGGAGTGTGGTGTGCCTTTCTGTCATTGGAGCTGCCCACTTGGAAACCGTCAGCCGGAATGGCAGGACCGTCTATATAAAAATGATATCAAGGGGGCTTATCAACTCCTTACGATGACTGATGACTTTCCGGAATTCACCGGACGTGTATGTCCGGCGCTGTGTGAGAAAGGATGTGTGCTCAATAAGGAGCATGAGCCGGTCACTATTAGAGAGAATGAAGCTGCCATTGTAGAGCGAGCGTTCAGTGAAGGATATGTGTCAGCTCATCCGCCAAAACATCGTACCGGCTACCGTGTGGCTGTAATCGGCTCAGGCCCGGCAGGATTGGCATGTGCCAATCAGCTCAACCGCAAAGGACATACCGTGACTGTGTTCGAGAAAAATGAAGCTCCAGGGGGACTGCTTCGTTTCGGTATTCCCGATTTCAAACTCAATAAAAGCGTTATAGACCGACGTCTTGCACTGCTGGTCGAAGAGGGAATAGAGTTCAAGTGTGGCGTGAAAGTAGGTGAAGATATAACAGCTGAGGAATTATTAAAGAAATATGATGCAGTATGTCTGGCTATAGGAGCCGAGGTTCCGCGTAATCTCAATGTAGAGGGACGAGACTTAAAAGGTGTGCATTTTGCCCTTGAGCTGCTGCAACAGCAAAACAGAATAAATGCCGGTGCTGAGGTACAGAAGGAGCAGCGTATATCTGCCAAGAAAAAGCACGTGCTTGTAATCGGTGGTGGAGACACAGGAAGTGATTGTGTGGGCACTTCGCGCCGTCAGGGTGCTTTGTCTGTAACGCAGATTGAAATCATGCCCAAACCTCCCGTTGGAGATAATCCTGCCACCCCATGGCCTTATTGGTCAGTAGTGTTGAAAACCTCCAGTAGCCATCTTGAGGGATGTGAGCGCCGCTGGCTGCTTGATACCCGCCGTTTTGTGCCTGATGATAGCGGACGCGTGAAAGAGGTTGAAGTCGAGGAGGTTGAATGGAGCAAAGACCCTACTACTGGCAAGATGATTTTGAATCATACCGGAAAGATAGAAAGACTAAAAGCAGACCTCGTATTACTCGCCATGGGGTTCGTAAATCCAGTAGCAGAGGGTTTGCTTGCACAGCTCGGTATAGAAAAGGATTCCCGTGGAAATGTGAAGATTAATGAGCATAACCAGTCGAGTGTTGCGAATGTGTTTGCGGCTGGAGATGTCGCTACCGGAGCATCTCTTGTAGTGCGTTGTATTGCTTCCGGACGCAATGCCGCGAAGGGAATACATGAGTATCTTACAGCCAATAGTTGTAAAAATGACCAAACCAAACAATAGTTAGTATCTCTCCAAACCATGTAAAATTAGAAAGCACACATAGTATCTTATCTGCCACTCCCGCCTTCGGAATTTTGTTGCATAGGTTCCGTCGGCGGGTTTGGTCTTTTTATATCTTTTTCTGACGATAATCGGACATATAATCATGAGTTTATAGAATTTTTGTCAAAAATATGTACCTTGGGGTTGAAATTTGACATTCCTACGTGTCTATAGTATGTATGGTTAACAATGACGACATAGAAATACTGTTCAAGACCCATTATGCACAAATGTTCAGAGTCGCATCCATGCTTTTGCATGATGTTGATATGGCGCGTGACATGGTGCATGATGTATTTTCTGCAATTATTGATTCACCACCTTCTTTTGATATAAACGGAGGGTACCTTGTCAATAGTGTCCGTAACAGATGCCTTAATTATATCAGGAACGTGGAGAATAGAGAGAAGCTTAATAAATCTTATCTATTGGAAATGGACTTGTACACGTATATAGAGTGTGATAATGCCGATAGAATCGATGAATTGATGCGGTTTATTGATACTGCATTGCCAGAGCAATGTCATAGAGTGGTGAGTCTTTACTATTCGGAAGGGAAGCGCAGTTCTGAAATAGCATCAGAGTTGAATATCAGTGTATCAGCAGTTCATAAGAATCTTAACCGTGCAGTTAAATTAATACGTAAGAAGTTAAATGGAAATGGATAAATTTGATTTGATGCTTGATGTGGTAGAGCATCCTGATAAATATTCTTCCGTCGAATTGGAAGATTTCTTGAGGGACCGGGAGTTTCGGGAACTATATGAGGCTCACTGTATCTTGTCGACTATAGAGAGCTATAGAAAATCGCCGTTACCTGGTGATATTGATGACGAGTGGAAACGGTTTAAGCGAAGTAAACGTAGCAGATTTTCGTTATTGTCATTTTTCGGTAGTCGTGTAGCTGTTGTGGCTACCATTGTTTCTGCATCGTTGGTGGCTGTGGCTGCTATTGGATTCGGATTAAAGCATACGGTTTTGAGTGATAGAATTACCACATCAGAGAAAACAACAGTCGAACAAGCGCAAATGGTAGGGGATTCTATCTATTATGCTGAGGTAGATATGTCTGAAGATTCAATAAATGTTGACGCGCTTGAATTGTCACAGGTCGGAAATGTGGTTTTTGTGAATGAGACTTTAGAAAAGATTATCGGCGACATTGCGTCTGTAAATGGCGTTGATGTGAAATTCAAGAACCCTGGTAAGCGTTCATTGCGTCTGTATTTTCAATGGAATACAGAGGAGTCTATGTCTGATATAGTACGACAACTTAATAATTTTGAACAAATATCTATAACCTGTGAGGGTAATACTATTATAGTGGAATAAATATGAGACGCATCATCACATTTATTATTTTTGCATTGGCGTTACACGTGTATGTTTATGCATACAAATATAGCTATGATTTTAAAGATTGCTCGGTTGCTGAAGCTCTGGTCGATATCCATAGTGAACATCCTGACCTTAAGATAAATTTCATCTATAATGAGCTGGAGGATTATCGAGTAAGTGCAAATGTGCGCGCTGATGACCTGGTGGAGGCTATCAGACAATTGGTGCGCTTCAATCCAATTTCTGTCATAGTTGACTCTAAGCATATTTACGTGGAGGCTATGCAGCACGGTAAGTTCCGCTATATAGGTAGAGCTGTGGATAAGAATGGAACCGGAATTCCATATGCTTCTGTAATATTGCTTACACCTAAAGATTCGGTGATGCTTACTTATGGCATGACTGATGAGTCAGGCCGATTTTCCATACCATGCGACCGTAAGAATGTGCTTGTAAGGCTGAGTGGTGTGGGGTATGCCACAATACATCATCTATGTAGCGGATTCAATACTGGTGATATAATAATGCCTGAGAGTGCCATCAATCTAAAGGGTGTCACTGTCACAGCCGATGGAATACGCATGACATCCGATAAGATGGTAATAATGGTCGGTAATAATGTAAAACGTCATTCTTATGATGGTTACTCTGCATTGTCACTTCTAAGGGTGCCAGGTATCAATGTGGATGTTTTCAACGGGAATGTGAATGCAAACAATTCCAATGTGCTGATTTGTATCAATGGTTTGGCTGCTGAGAGAGATGAGATAAAGACTCTTAACCCGAAGGATATAATAAGGGTAGATTATTATACCAACTTCGACCCGGCACATCCCAACGAAGGTAAGGTAATAGATTTTATAATGAAAGTCCGAGACTATGGTGGAGAGGTAATGGCACAGGATAATCAGAATCTGAACCGTGCTACAGGTAATGGTATGCTGGACTGGCGGATGTTTAGAAAAAAGTCGGAGTTTGGTATACGTGTAACTCCGGCATACAACAATTTTAACCCGAAAGTAGGTTCTGAAACCAAAGAGTCATTGACATTTGAAACCGGCGATATTATAAGGGAAAGCAAAAGATTGCCATCTTCAGAAAAATCCAATTCATTAAGTACCAAATTTACGTACATAAAGCATTTTGATGGTGCTGCATTAAAAGCTGCCACGTCGTTGTATTTCAATCATGCCAAGTCCCGTGATGATTTTTATGTTCGTTATCAGAATTTGTTGGATTCGGATGGTGAATCACGTATTGACAAACATGTGGACCAATCTGGGGTGTCATATAATGTTGAATATGCCCGTAGATTGAAGAACCGCAGTGTGTTCAGTATTCAACTTAATGGCAGTTATACTCATACGGATAATACGCGTGATTATTTGTCAAATATGGACTTTATGTCAAGTACCAAAGAAAATTATTTCCGAATCAGCCCACGTGGGAGATTCTCTATTCCACTTGGCAATATATTCACTCCCTATATATTTGCAGTGCATTCAATGGATTGTTCGAAAATGCATTACAAAGAGAATGGAGATGAGAATCCAAGTACCCTGACATTTAACCAGACGATTGTAGAGATTGGTACGAATATAAAAATGAATGATAAATTGAGTCTGACAACACGTTTTCAAGAAAGAGTTACTGTCAACAATGCGGGCTATGGGAGTAAAACATCGTCTTTTTGGACTCCCGGATTTGCATTTTCCTACCGGATGCCTCATAATATGCAGCTTTACACTGGTTGGTTTTGGGGAGTGAATAATCCAATTTTTAGTCTTTACACGACAGATGAGAAGCGGATTGATGAATATATGGTGAGAGTAGGTAATCCAGATTTAAAAATGCAAGGATTGTTGTCTGCTGATTTTTCTTTGTCGGGTTCTAATAATCGTCTGAGGTATCAACTATATTCAAGGTATTTTAATATGTCTCGTGCTATTTATGTAGATTATACATGTGATAATGAGCGCGGTGTATATGTCCAATCATATAAAAATGGTAGAAATTATTCTACATTTGATGTAAATGTTAACGGTCGTTTCAGTATTGTCCCTGGGATATTTGATGTTGGTGGTGCCATGCAATATAAGTATTCAAGGTCTCATACATATACAGTGCTTCGTGACCATGGATTTCCACTGTCATTATTTATGGATTTCACAAATAATGGATTTGTTGGTTCAATTGAGTTGTATTCGCAATATTGGAAGTTGGGGCAGTCTGGTGAACGTATTTCAAATCCAGTTAGATTAGTTTTGAATTTAGGATATAATATTGATGGCTGGTCATTTAATTTTTTGACAAAAAATCCATTTATGAGAACATGTGAGAAGGTATATTTGGATTATCCAGGAGTGGTGAGCAGAAATAAAAAGTATTATCCTCGGTCGGATTACAACTTTTTCGCTGTCAGAATTAGCTACCGCTTCAATTACGGTAAAAAACACAAATTTGATAATGTAAATGTTGATGAGAATGGAAACTCGGCGATATTAAACCACTAAATCATTTGCATCTGTTTATACATATTGTCTATTAGTATTAAAGCTCTTGATAGTATAGCAGAATATTAATTTTGAAGTGAAGATAAATTAGCATACAGTATAATATTCACCATCCCACGTTATAGTTATATTAGTAATACCTGATAACATGGGATGGTGTGATTATATATGGTGAGATGAGATTAGGAGTGACGACGCAGTAGCTCTTTTTCAAGTTGCGGTAATGTAATTCCCATCTGCTCGATAAGGACAAGTAGATGGTAAATTAGGTCGCAAGCTTCGTATGTGAAACGGTCCTTGTTGCCGTCTACAGCTTCAATTGTTGATTCCACGGCTTCCTCTCCGACTTTCTGGGCTATTTTCTTCACACCTTTTATGAAGAGGCGAGTGGTATAGCTGTTTTCAGGCATTTCAATGTGCCGCTGTGCTACAAGGGCGGAAAGTGAGCGTATGAAACCTTCCTCAGCAGGTAAATCGAAGCAAGAGACAGTACCACGGTGGCAGGTAGGTCCATGAGGATGTACCTTTATTAATAATGTGTCATTGTCACAGTCTCGGTACATATCTATAACGTCAAGATAATTACCGCTGGTTTCACCTTTGGTCCAAAGTTCATTTCGGGTTCGGGAATAGAAAGTCACACGTCCGGTTTCTACTGTCTGATTGAATGCTTCACGGTTCATGTAACCAAGCATAAGTACACGCAGAGTAACAGCGTCCTGTATTATAACCGGCAATAGAGCGTCAGCACACTTGCCAAGATTGAAATCATCGAATGTCATAGTGATAGTAGGCAATTATTAATAAAATAATCAATCTTAATTTAAACGGATGAAGAGTTGGCTACAGACGCACAGGTATGTCAAGAGCATGTAATTGGCTCTTCAGTTCCGGAATGGTGATTTCTCCATAATGAAATATTGATGCTGCAAGTGCAGCGTCGGCATGTCCTGTGGTGAGCACTTCAGCTATATCTTTTACCGAGCCTGCGCCTCCTGAGGCGATTATTGGTATTGAAATTGTATCAGAGAGACGAGCGAATGTGTCGCAAGGATACCCTTCACGTGTACCGTCGTGGTTCATAGATGTGAACATGATTTCACCGGCACCCATCTCTTCCGAGAGTTTTGCCCATGAGAACAGCTCCCGTTCGCTGAAACGACTGCCACCATGAGTTGTGACATGCCAAATATTGTCATTTAGTTTGGCATCGATTGCCACAACGACAAACTGGCTTCCGTAGCGTGATGCGATTTCACTTATAAGTTCAGGTCGGCGTACAGCAGAGGAATTGATTGTGATTTTATCAGCACCAGCATCGAGCAATCGGGAAGCATCGTCAAGTGAAGAAATACCGCCTCCAACTGTAAATGGAATATTTAATCGGTCGGCAATTCGGCTTACAAGCCGTGCAAAGGTGGAGCGCTCCTCGAGTGTCGCACTGATGTCAAGAAATACAAGCTCATCAGCTCCTTCTGAAGCGTATCTCGCACCCAACTCTACTGGGTCACCAACATCGGTCAGACCTACAAAGTTAATACCTTTGACTGTTCTGCCGTTTTTGACGTCAAGACATGGAATTATACGCTTGGCAAGCATATAGAATTGATTTATGAATGATAAAACACATGACCGGTATGTTACTCAGTCAAACTAATTATAAATACAAAGGTAACTAAAAATAAATAACCCGCAAAAATTGATGTGTCAATAAAACATGATTCATTTTATGATTTACATCTGAGAGAGGGGAGGGAGATTTATCAAAAATGGGATTAAATGTTAAATATAGATGGAAAAAGCTACAATATTTTGTATTTTTTTGCTAAAATTTGTGGGTTGGCAAAAAAAAGACTAAAAAAAGTTTGGTATGTTATTTTTTTGTCTTACCTTTGTGGCGTTTTTGAAGCTTAAAATTGTTTTATAATTTAATCAAAAAGAAAAAAATGAAAAAGTTAGTTTTATTACTTGCTGTAGTATTCAGCACATCACTTTTCTCTTGTGGTTCTTCTGACAAGGCTGCTGAAGCTGCTGATACCGCTGCTGTAGTAGAAGAAGTAGTTGCTGTTGAAGAAGTTGCTGTTGATTCAGCTGCTGCTGACTCTGTAGCTGCTCCTGCTGACACTACTGCTGTTGTTGCCGAATAATTTCAGTGCGACGCGTCTAAACGCAAAGAAAAAATCAAGCTGATTGCTCCCAAATGGGCGACCAGCTTCTTTTTTTTGCCTACTTGACCATTCGGTAGATAAGTCTGGATAAAGATATTGGTCCTTTTGGCTCGTTTTTCGGCTAAAAGGACTATTTTTGTATGTATAAGAGCGGATGATGTTGGAATATTTTTCCTAATTTTGTAGATAAATCTGCCGATTAGGCAGAGTAAGCTAGCCTACTCGTTCCCGGATATTATCCATGGTAGAGAAGGGCATATGTGTAATAAAAATAAAGCCAATCAGTTAAGCTAATGAAAATAGGAAGTATAGACCTTGGCAAACGCCCTGTGATGCTCGCGCCGATGGAAGATGTCACAGACCGCTCCTTTCGCTTGATATGCAAAGAGCAAGGGGCGTCGATGGTGTATACGGAATTTGTGAGCGCCGATGCTCTGATAAGGGATATTCCCGCTACCACACGTAAGCTTGCCATTGACGTTGGCGAACGTCCTACAGCAATTCAGATATATGGCAGAGATGTTGAGCCAATGGTCGAAGCTGCCAAGATAGTTCAAAGTGCCAATCCGGATATCATAGATATAAATTTCGGATGTCCGGTGAAAAAGGTTGCTGGCAAGGGCGCCGGAGCCGGAATGCTCAGGGATATACCGAAGATGCTTGAGATTACCCGTGCGGTAGTAAAGGCTGTTAATCTTCCTGTTACAGTGAAGACTCGTCTTGGATGGGACCATGAATCAAAAATAATTGTCACTCTTGCCGAACAGTTGCAGGATTGTGGTATCAGTGCATTGACAGTGCATGGTCGTACACGTTCACAGATGTATACAGGCTCGGCTGATTGGGAAATGATAAGTAAGGTTAAGGAAAATCCCCGTTTTACCATCCCTTTGATAGGGAATGGAGATATAACAACTCCAGAGCTTGCTCGCGATGCGTTTGACAAATATGGAGTGGATGGTGTGATGGTGGGGCGAGCGTCTATTGGAGCTCCGTGGATATTCCGTGAAATCCGTCAGTTTATTGATGATACCGATGTATCTCCAATTACAGTACAGGAGAAATTTGAACTTCTTAGAAGGCAGATTCGGGAGAGTGTCGACAGAATTGATGAATATCGTGGGATACTTCATATACGCCGCCATCTCGCTGCCTCTCCGCTTTTCAAAGGTATCTCTCATTTTCGCGATACCCGTATAGAAATGTTGCGTGCATCGCATCTTGATGATTTGATGGATGTTTTGGCAAGAGTGGAAGAATTAATACTGACAAATCAACAAAATCAATAATGGCTATGAAATTAATATTAACACCTATTGTCGCCCTATTTTGCACCGTGGCTGCTTTTGGACAGAATCTCACTAAGTATGAACTGAAGGTTGGAGAATTCAATGAGCTAAAAGTTGTCGATGGAATTAATGTGGATTACAGATGCAGTACGGATTCTGCGGGGCTGGCAGTGTTTACTTCTGCACCCGACAAGGCTTCTGCATTCATATTCAACAACAAGAAGGGTAAGCTTTCTATGCAGATTTCTACAGAAAGCGTAGGACTGAAGGATATGCCCACAGTTACAGTATACTCGAAATATCTTACAAAAATTGAAAATTCAGGCGATTCCACTGTCCGGGTAGTTTCTATTTCAAAAGGACCGAAATTTGCAGCTGTTCTGATTGGAAACGGACGTCTTTCTGTCAGAAATGTTGAGATGGTGGAAGTGAATGGAAAAATAGCGACAGGTAACGGAACTCTTGTGATTGACGGTAGCTGTGACAAGGCTAACTATTCTTTCATGGGCACAGGAGTAATTCAGGCTGACGGTATGAAGGCTGAGGAGGTATCTGTGAAAGCGAGTGGTACTGGGTCAATAGGAGTATGGGCAGAAAAGAAGCTTACCATCATGGGAGCCGGTTCTACCAAGGTGTATTATAAGGGTAATCCCGAAATCAAGAACCGTTCAGTTGGCATTAAGGCAACCCAGCTTTAAGTTGTTGATATAATAGCAACATCTCGGCATGGAGGACTTGAAGTTTACTGTCGCACGTACCATAAAGTGGAATGTGATTGACCGAGTGGCATCACAAATACTTTATGCTGTGACTGGTATAGTCCTTGCTAACAAATTGTCTGAGGAGGACTTCGGATTAGTTGGGGCTATCCTTGTGTTTCAAGCGTTTGCCTCGCTGTTTATCGATAGCGGTTTTTCCTCAGCGCTCATACAGCGTAAATCCCCTACAAGGCTTGATTATTCTACAGTGCTGTGGTTTAACTTAGGTGTAGCCACAGCGCTGTATATTATATTGTTTATATGTGCTCCGTTTATAGCTGATATATTTCAGGGTGATATGCGCCTTGTACCGCTTTCGAGAGTAATGTTTCTCTCGTTTATCATTAATGCTTCTGCGATAGTGCAGACTAATCGGTTGATGAAGAAGATGGATGTGAAGATGGTGGCTGTGAGCAATAGTCTGGGGTTGATAGTTAGCGCTGCTGTCGGCATATATCTTGCGGTGGCAGGATGGGGACCTTGGGCGATTGTATGGCAGACCATCACACTCGCAGCTGTGAAGTCGCTGATATTGTGGTTGACCAGTGGTTGGACTCCATTGTGGAAATTTTCGTGGCGGGTACTTGGCGGATTTTTTAATGTGGGCTCGGGTTTGATGCTTAGTTCTTTTTTGAATACTGCTTTTCAAAACATATATTCATTTTTCATTGGATACAAAGTGGGGCTTGCACCATTGGGATACTATTCTCAGGCGGATAAATGGAGCAAAATGGGTATAATGTCGTTGTCGCAAGTGCTTACAGCGTCATTCCTTCCGCTTTTATCGGAGGTGCAGGATGAGCCTGAACGCTATGCTCGGATATGTGGTAAGACTCACCGTTTCACTTCCTATTTGCTTTTTCCTGCAATGGGGCTGTTAATAGTGATGGCAACTCCTATTTTTCATACGCTTTTCGGTACTAAATGGGACCTGTCGATAATTCTGTTTCAGATATTGCTGGTGAGGGGGATTTTTATGGTGCTTTCGTTACAGTATAACAATTATATAATATCGCTTGGAAACTCTAAGTTGCTGGTGATAACTGAAGTTATCCGTGATGGGGTTGCGTTAGCCGCTATATTCCTAACATTGCCTTATATCGGTTTAAGTACCCCTGAGAATCCTGTAAGAGGGGTTGAGATACTTCTATGGGGGCAGTTGCTTGCGGCTATAGTTACATGGGGAGTGTCTTTGTGGTTTGTTATACGCCTCACTAAGCGCTCTTTGTTGGCATACATTGGGGATATGATACCATATGCATTGGAGACAGCTTTATTCGCATTCCCTTGTATGATGATGCTTAATTTGGATTTGCCACCGCTTGCCATTTGTGTGGTTCAATTCATTACATTCGTGATTCTGTATCTTGGTGTCAACTATCTGATGAAATCAAAAATACAGCAGGATGTGGTGGGATATTTTCTAAGACGCAACTGTTGAGATTATTTGGTTCCAACGATAAAATAGCCCTTAAAATCCGAGGTTGTTTTGGTGGATTTTAAGGGCTATCTCACGCTTTATTTGAAATTACTGGTACTTTATATGTATACGATTTGTTTAATAGTTGGTTATATCGGAGGGTAGGAGAATGAGTCGATTATTTTTCGTAGACCGAACCTCCGCTGGATGAACGGATTGAAGAGTGACTGTAATTAAGGTTACGAGCGTCAACATCGCCACCAGATGAAGCGGATAGCGCTGCATGGTCTGCTTTGCCGCTCATTACAATATCGCCAGATGAGGATGAGCTTGCTGATACATTTCCTGCGCTCATCTTTGTTATCTTAATATCTGCTGACGATGATGCTGATAGAGAAACATTGTCGCATGCCACGGACGATATTTTTATATCGCCTGAAGAAGAGGCTTTGGCTGAGAGTGATTTTCCTAATACTTCCTTAATTTCTACATCGCCTGAGGAGGAAGAGGAAAGCTGTACGGATGCGGAATTTACAGAGCTGAGTTCAATGTCGCCTGATGATGATGACTTTATTATGACTGTAGGTGCTGATACATTGGCAAGTTTAATCTCTCCTGACGATGAGGCGGATAGCGAGAGGGTGCTTTTGCGGAATTCAAGCCATGTGGTGGAGGAAATTTTGCCTGACGATGATACACGCAGATTTCTCACCAACGGACCATTGACGGTAATTGTGACGCCTTTTAGTCGGTTCCCTATACGATTCCCATTTTCAGCTTTCGGACGTATGTATAGAGTGTTGTTTGCTACGGTGACGTCAACCCAGTTTATTTTGTCAGCGGGGCCGTTTATTTCTATTACTGTGCCTTTGGAGGATTCAGGGTTATAGACGACCTTGGCTCCAGCTGAAGCGTAAAGAGTGTGGTAATTGGACTTTACTGTCATTACTTTCTTTTCAGCTGAAACTGAGAATACTCCAAGGCAGATGGAGAGAAGTAGCAGGATGATTGTTTTGTTCATAATCTGTCTTATTAATTCTTAATTTTATAGCGTTATTATTGCATTTTTATAAGGCTATTTAAAATCCTTTTATAATAAGACGGACATACATGTGAAAAGTTACATAATTTTATGAGAAAAATTTAAAAAACATAAATTTTACCATATATTATTTGGCTGCCGACAGCTCGTCAGTGGCGCTTTTTGATGCAGGGAAAATGCGATTTATGATGGCGGCAAGGGCTCCATCTCCTGTCACATTGCAAGCAGTTCCAAAGCTGTCCATGGCGATGTAGAGAGCTATCATCAGGGCTACCATTTGCTCATCGAACCCCAGAATTGATTGCAGAAGACCAATCGATGCCATTATTGCTCCTCCTGGTATGCCTGGTGCGGCAATGATGGTGATACCGAGCATTCCGATGAAATGGCAAAATAGTCCCAGGTCGTGAGGCTGATTATGCATGATTAAGAGAGCTAAAGCGCATGCCACTATTTTCAGGGTGCTTCCGCTCATGTGGATAGTGGCGCATAGCGGCACCACAAAACCTGCTATGTCTTCGCGTACACCCATCTTTATGGCTTGCCGGAGTGTAACCGGGATGGTAGCAGCTGATGATTGGGTGCCAAGAGCTGTGAAATAAGCCGGCAGCATGGTGCGGAGCATCTTGAATGGATTTTGGCGGGAGAATAACGCTGCAATGCAGTATTGAAGCACAAGTATAAATACGTGAAGGATGAAAATTACAATGATAATTTTCAAGAAGCATTTGAGTATCATTCCAACTTGTCCTTCGACAGTCATAATAAGGAAGATTCCAAATATATAAATAGGAAGAAGCGGTATTATGGCTGTGTCGATTGTCTTGCTTACGATATCGCGGAATTCGTCAAAGCCTTTACGTAATGCAGTTTTTGATGAGAATGCTATTCCAAGACCGAGCATGAATGCAAGTACAAGAGCTGTCATTACTGTCATAAGAGGTGGCATTTCCACCGTGAAATAGGGGAGCACTGAAGTGCTCTCTTTGACTAAAGCGATATTCTCCTCTCCTCCTATTAGTGACGGAAATGTAAGTGTGCCAGTAAAATATGATAGAAATCCGGCAAAGAAAGTTGCTGCGTAAGCAATCACAGCTGTTACTACGAGTAACTTTCCTGCGCGACTTCCAATGTCGGCAATGGCTGGAGTCACGAAACCTACTATAATCATTGGAATCATGAATCCGAGGAATTGAGAAAAGATAGCATTAAATGTGGCAAATATCTGTGCAAGCCACATTGGAGCTACAAATCCCAAAAGGATACCTATTGTGATAGCAATGGCTATTCGCGGAAGCAGACCGATTTTTTTCATTATCTATGCTTGGCTGGAGGTGGTGATATGGAGTTTTTGTTGATTATGCCTAATGATTGCAGAAGATTCCTCATATATTGGCTATAATTTCCAAAGGGCAGATGATGCATCAGATGGCATGCGCCAGTCACCACGAGGAGAAAGGCATACGGAGCCGACTTTTGGTCCATCTGGCAGACATGAACGTTTAAACTGTTGATTGAAGAATCTGCGGGTAAATATTGTGAGCCAATGTTTTATTGTATCATCGTTATATTCGCTCTCTTTGAATGCTTGGCGAGCAAGGAAGTAGATGCGTTCAGGCGAGAAGCCATAACGTAATGTGTAATAAAGGAAGAAGTCGTGAAGCTCATAAGGACCAACCAAATCTTCTGTCTTTTGCTTTATATTGCCATGCTCGTCAGCAGGAATAAGTTCCGGGCTTATGGGTGTGTCTATTATGTCGAGTAGATGAGTGCGGATTGCAGAACCTTCTTCATGGCTCATTGCGAAGTAATTCACCAAGTATTTTACCAGAGTTTTGGGCACGCCGGCATTTACACCATACATAGACATATGGTCGCCATTATAGGTTGCCCATCCGAGAGCCAGCTCTGATAAATCTCCCGTTCCAAGTACTATTCCGCCAACCTGGTTCGATACGTCCATTAGTATCTGGGTGCGCTCGCGTGCCTGGCAGTTCTCGTAAGTCACATCATGTACTGCCGGGTCATGACAGATATCCTTGAAATGCTGGTGTACAGCTGCCGCAATTGGTATTTCCATTGATGTTACACGAAGGGCATCCATCAATGCCATAGCATTGGTGTGGGTGCGTGAGGTTGTGCCGAATCCGGGCATTGTTATGCCAATTATACCTTTGCGGTCAAGTTTGAGACGGTCAAATGTCTTGACGGCAACCAGAAGTGCGAGGGTCGAGTCAAGACCTCCGGAGATACCAACCACGAGCTTATTGCATCTGATGGCGTGAAGGCGTTTTGCGAGCCCAGCAACCTGTATGTTTATTATCTCATTGCATCTGCTGTCAATAGCTTCAGTACTTGAGGGAACAAACGGGTGTGGGTCAACATAACGGTATAATTTATCTAACGGCTTGGGTGCAGAGATTGAATCCTTGCTTGAAGTTTCAATCGTAATATGTTTGCATTCAGTGGTTGCGCAGTCGGAAAATGTTGTCGTGTGCAATCGGTCTCGGTTAAGGGCTTCAATGTCGACATCGGCAATCACAGTGTTATCGTCAGGGTCCCAACGATGGTTGGCAGCGAGTATTGTGCCGTTTTCAGCTATAATTGCTTTTCCGTCAAATGTGAGGTCGGTCGAAGACTCTCCCCACCCGGCACCAGCATAAGCATAGGCGCATAGGCAACGGGCTGACTGTTGCTTGAGCAACGACTGGAGGTAAGCATATTTGCCAATAAGGTCATCGGAGGCTGATAAATTCAGAATCACTTGCGCGCCGCTCATTGCGAGACGACATGATGGTGGAATAGGTACCCAAAGGTCCTCGCAGATTTCTATGCCAACCTTAGCTCCGTGGCTGTTGAATACCCGTCCGGAACATATTTCGAGATTTTCACCAAACAAATTGACTGATACAGTCTCGCCCAATTGTATAGGTCGCCACCAACGGCGTTCATAGAACTCATTGTAGTTGGGAATATATGATTTTGCCACGAGGTCAATCTTTCCGTTGCGGATAAATGCAGCACAATTGTATATACATCCATTAGCGCGGACCGGAAGCCCTACAGCAAAGTGAGTGTCAATCTGGGTAGAGAAATCCTTAAGTCGAAGCAAACCTTCCTCTGCCGCATCGAGAAGGGGAGTGCTATGGAATAAATCAGCACATGTGTATGCTGTCACGCACATTTCAGGGAATACTGCTAATTCCACGACCTCATTGTTAAGCGCCTGAAGTTTGGAAATTATTTGACCGATATTGAAATCTACATCGGCGACATTTACAGCCGGTGCGGCTGCTGCTATTCTGAGAAAACCTTTACGCATGAGTATTTTTGCTTTTGAAAGCACGAATTTAGTGATTATTTCCCGATTTTGGGATAATATAGTTTGATAAATTTATAAATAAGATGTAACTTTGCTTTGAAACTGAACGTGTAGTTTCTAAATTAACACGACAACTATACAACTATAAGACTCTCATATCAACGCATAGGTATGTACGCAACTTTTATATCACTAAGCTGGTCCGGTCTCATGTGGGGACTGTTGGTGGCATATGGCGCGCTGATTCTTTTCGTTATAGGAATTGTTGTGAGTGAAAATCGCAATCCTCTCAAATCGCTTGCATGGGTGACAGGATTATTGTTATTTCCTGTGGGGGGAGTGGTGCTTTATTTTTTGTTCGGGCGCAGTATAAAGAATGTGAAGATGATATCGAGGCGCAACCGACGAAAGCTTTTGCGTCAGGAAGATGCTCAGCCGTTGCCGAAAATCAATAAAGAGATAAGTGTGGAGAACCGTCAGCTTATTCGTCTTGGCTATTCTATTGCAGGTGCTATTTTTTATACCGGTAATGATTTGAAGATTTTTAATGATGGCGAGGCACATTTCAGAAGCTTATTTGATGACCTTAAAAGCGCTACTACTTATATTAACCTCCAATTTTATATCATAGCGAATGATTCGCTTGGTAGGGAATTGCGTGATATATTGATTGACCGAGCCAAACATGGTGTAAGAGTGAGGGTAATATATGATTATATAGGCTCGTTTGACGCTCGTCGGCGAGACTTTTTCAGAAAGCTTAAGGAGCATGGTGTGGAGGTGCATTCATTCTTTCGTCTTGAATTCCCGAATCATATCAATCGCGTGAATTGGCGCAATCACCGCAAAGTGGTGATTATAGATGGGAGGATTGGATATATTGGCGGTATGAATGTGGCTGAACGTTATATTACGGGTAAACCGTTCAATAAATGGCGTGATACAGCAGTGAAGGTTACAGGTCCTGCGGTTGCCGGGTTGCAGTATAATTTTGCTGTGGATTGGAAATTTATGGGGCATGCTTTGTTGTGTGATGAGGTCAATTCATCTCCTGTCCCTGAAGATGGAAGTATAGGAGATGTTATGGTGCAGCTTATCACTTCCGGTCCGACTAACCGTTGGGGTAACATGCTTCTTCTGTTTTTTAAGGCTATTTCCTCAGCAAAACGTAGAGTATTTCTTCAGACCCCGTATTTTCTCCCGAGTGACGGTTTGCTAAAGGCACTTGAGAGCGCTGCGCTTTCAGGTGTGGATGTCAGAGTGATGCTCCCTCGTCGTAGTGATTCATGGATACTTACCCATGCCTCTCAAAGTTATGTTGAAGAGTGTTTGCTTGCCGGAATAAAGGTATATCTTTATGACGCGGGGATGCTTCATGGAAAGGTACTTGTTGTGGATGATGAGTTTGCGTCAACAGGGTCTACAAATTTTGATTTTCGTAGCTTTGAACATAATTTTGAAGAGAATATAGTGGCGTATTCCCGTGAGGTCAATGAAGCTTTGGCTGAGCAATTCATGGAAGATACAAAAGAATGTACACGTCTTAAACTATCTGAATGGAATCGTCGTCCTAAGAGTGATAAGGCGAAAGAATCCATATTCCGTCTTCTCAGCCCTATATTGTGATTTGGTGAGAATGCTATATCATTCGGAAATGCATAAAAATAACAAAGGGTAACCTCACGGTCACCCTTTGTTGCTTACACGTCAGTGGATTTATAAATGTCTAATAATGCAAATGTCTAATCATGCTCTTATGAGTAGCGTCTACATCATGAGAGGGTTAAAATATTACCTCCCTTGATGATGATGCAAAGTTAAAATAAAAAATCAAAAAATCCTAATTGTTTTTTAGCATATTTTTGACGTTGTGCTTTTGAATTGGTCTGAAAAATGTTGGTATGTTGAATATTTGTCAACATTCGGAGCCTGATTGTTGTGAAAATGAAAAGAAAATGGTGAGATTGATTAACAAATGTAAGATGTTTAAATTTTGTTAAAATTTGCTGGCTTTTTATCTGGTCCCTTGCTCGGTTCATAGGAGTATGAAGGATAAGTGCAAAATGTCAGTCTTTTTGATTGGTAGCAGATTGATATTGGAAAATACAGATATATGTATAACCGATATTTGGCGAAAAATTACTAACTTTGGGGCTCGTTAACGCAAGGAGAAGCTTTAGGGTAAGAAAACAATAAAGTAGGGATGAGATTTATACACCTGTAATTACCGTTTTACGGTTTCTCCTAAAAAGCCAAATATTTAATGAAAGAAGAAACAAAGATAGTATCAGTAGGACAAATCGATATCGGTATCCCCTCCGAACGACCGACGCCGGACTATTCAGCGCTCCCCATAATAGCTATGAGGGACCTCGTGTTGTTTCCCGGTGTAACATTTCCAATCACTTTGGCGCGTGAAGTTTCTGTTAACACAGCTTCATACGCCTCAGAGAAGAGCATTCCGGTTGGTGTGTTTTGCCAAAAGGATTCAGCTATGGAATCACCTTCGCTTGATGATTTGTACGAAGTTGGAGTCGTGGCTGATGTGCTGAAGATATTTGACCTCCCTGACGGAACGCACACGGCAATACTTTCAGCACGTGAGAAAATCCGTGTTATAGGTGAGTCGGAGAGAGTGTTGATTCCCGGAGCATTGTCAGCTGCTGTAAAGCCGGTCAAGGATACTACTCCGAGAGCTTCTGATAAAGAATTTGCGGCTCTTGTGGCTGATATCCGTCAGACCACTCTTAATATCCTCAACAGCGGGGGAGAAAAGATGAACGACCTTGCATTCAATATTGAGAATATACCTTCTCCTGGGTTGCTTATCAATATGATTGCTACTCACTCTCCGTTTCAGCCGGAGGTGAAATATGAGATGTTGAAGAAAAACCGTCTTAAGGACCGTGGCATGATGCTTCTTGCCAATCTTGCTCAAAGTGAGCAGATAGCTGAGATAAGAGCTGAAATTCATCGAAAGGCACGCCGCAACATCGATGAACAGCAGCGCAACATGTTCCTTCAGCATCAGTTCGATGTGATACGTGATGAACTTTACGGAGATGATGACGATTGCCGTGCTCTTGAAGAAAAGGCAAAGTTGATAAAATTCCCCGCAGATGTGCGTAAGGTGTTTGAGAAGGAGCTTGAAAAACTTCGTCGTCTTAATCCGCAAAGCCCTGATTACTCTGTGCAGTATTCTTATCTTCAGCTTCTCACAGACCTTCCTTGGGGTATAGGCGACCCCTTGACTTCTGATTTTGCCACAGCAGAAAAAGTACTTGATGAGGACCATTATGGACTCGAAAAGGTTAAAGAGAGAATCTTGGAGCAACTTGCTGTAATGATGAATACCCCAGAGGGTCGTTCACCTATTATTTGTCTCGTTGGAGCTCCTGGAGTCGGCAAGACCTCTCTCGGACAATCTATAGCTCGTGCTCTCGGAAGGAAATACCAGCGCGTGTCGCTTGGCGGATTGCATGATGAGTCTGAAATCCGAGGTCATCGCCGCACATACATAGGTGCTATGCCGGGGCGAATTATTGATGCTATTAAGCGTGCGGGAGCTTCCAATCCAGTGCTTCTGCTCGATGAAATAGATAAAACTGGTAATGACTTTAAGGGAGACCCTTCAGCTGCATTGCTTGAGGTTCTCGACCCTGAACAAAACAGTCATTTCCATGATAATTATGTGGATGTGGACTATGATTTGTCCCATGTCCTGTTTATTGCCACAGCCAACACCCTCTCCACCATCCCGCAGCCTTTGCTTGACCGCATGGAGATAATCGATATCTCCGGTTATCTTATAGAGGAGAAAATTGAGATTGCGCGTCGTCATCTGGTGCCACGTGTAGCAAAAGAAAATGGTTTGGGTAAGGATGAGATTACATTTGCTCCTGACGCTATCGCTAAGATAGTGGAAAGCTATACCAGCGAGAGCGGTGTGCGTCAGCTTGACAAACGTATCGCTAAAGTGGTACGTAAGCTTGTCTTAAAAAAAATGCGTGGAGAAGAGTATTCAAAGATAGTTACAGTCTCCGATTTGCGTGATTACCTCGGGGTAGAGATGTATACTCCGGAACGCTATGAGGTATCTGATACCCCCGGTGTTGCCACAGGGCTTGCTTGGACTGCCGTCGGCGGTGAAATCCTTTTTATAGAATCCTCGTTTACACCAGGAAAGGGTGACAAATTGACTATTACCGGCAATCTTGGTGATGTGATGAAGGAATCGGCTGTGATAGCCTGCAAGGTAGTCCGTGCCCGTTGTAACGATTATGGCGTTAATCCGGAGGTGTTTGAGAATCAGCAGCTGCATATTCATGTGCCCGAGGGGGCGATTCCTAAGGATGGTCCCTCGGCAGGTATCACCATGTGTGTATCTGTTATGTCTGCACTTACAGGCCGACCTGTGCGCCAGCGGCTTGCTATGACCGGAGAAATAACTCTACGTGGCAAGGTTCTCCCCGTAGGTGGCATAAAAGAGAAGATATTGGCTGCAAAACGAGCAGGGATAACTGATATAATCCTCTGTGCTGACAACCGTAAGGATATTGAGGATATTCGCCCCATATATCTCGAAGGGTTGCAATTTCATTATGTGGGTACCATTGATGAAGTATTCTCTTTCGCCATACCTAAATAAAAACATCATATCCTCAAAAATAAGAAAATGAAAAAGATTCTGCTTCACATCGGACTGATGATACTTGTCGGACTTGCTATAGCATGGATGGCAATGCTTTGGCTTGATAAATGGACTCGCCACGGTGATACAATTATAGTTCCATCGGTCAAAACTTTTTCCTATGTAAAGGCATCTCAAACGCTCGAAGCAGAGGGACTTTTGGCTATCCTTTCTGACTCCGTGTATGACAAACGTACAGCGCCTGGCACTGTGATAGAGCAGAATCCAAAAGCAGGCACTGTGGTGAAGGAAGGGCGAGAAATCTATCTTACTATCAATGCTTTTTCTCCTAAGATGGTAACTTTGCCATCACTTACTGATATATCAGTACGTCAGGCTCGTTCGATTCTCGAAGGACTTGAAATAAAAAAGGTGGTGGAGAAGCGTGTGCCGAGTGATTTCAAGGATTTGGTGCTTGCTGTGCGCTATAAGGGAGTTAGGCTTTCTCCCGGTGCACGTGTACCAGTTAGCGCCACGATTGAACTTGAGGTAGGAGAAGGATTCCCTGATGTAGTTGAGCTTGATTCCATATCCTCAGAAGAGGCTGTCCCTGTAGAACAATTGGACCTATTCAATTGATAACTGTGAGAATTAGAAACATTGGTTTTATCAGCAATGATGATTTAAACAGATGGATATAGACGAAATTGAAGAATTGGAAATGCCTGTAGAGGCAGACGAGACTGGAACCGAGCTTTATGAGCATTTCAGATTTGTAGCCGACAAGGGGCAGCAGTTGCTTCGTGTAGATAAGTTTCTTGTGACACGTCTGGAGAAATCCTCACGTAATCGTATTCAGCAGGCTGCAGATGCAGGGTGTATTCTTGTAAACGGTAAGGCGGTGAAGTCCAATTATCGTGTCAAGCCTCTTGATGTCGTACAGGTGGTAATGGACCGTCCGCGATACGAGCTTGAGATAATCCCCGAAGATATACCTCTCGATATAGTATATGAAGACGATTCGTTGCTTGTAGTGAATAAACCTGCTGGATTGGTAGTTCATCCAGGACATGGCAACTATTCAGGTACTTTGGTCAATGCGCTCGCTTATCATTTTCGTGATAATCCTGATTATGATGTTTCCGACCCGAGATTAGGACTTGTACACAGGATAGATAAGGATACATCCGGGCTGCTTGTGGTAGCTAAAACTCCTGATGCTAAGACTCATTTGGGTAAACAGTTCTTTAATAAGACTACCAAGCGAGAGTATAATGCCTTGGTATGGGGAGTTCCTGAGCCATCACAAGGAAGAATAGAAGGTAATATCGGCCGAAATCCAAAGGACCGGTTGCAGATGGCGGTGCTACCCTCTGATGACCCGACAGGAAAGCATGCAGTCACACATTATGAGGTGTTGAACAATCTTACGCATGTGGCGTTAGTAAAATGCGTTCTCGAAACCGGTCGCACACATCAGATACGTGTCCATATGAAGCATATAGGACACCCGCTGTTCAACGATTCCAGATATGGTGGCGATATTATATTAAGAGGCGAGAGGAGCGGCTCATATCAGAAGTTTATCTCCAATTGTTTTGATATATGTCCGCGTCAGGCATTGCATGCTCGCACATTGGGATTCGTCCATCCGGATAGTGGTGAGGAAATGTTTTTTACAGCTCCTATACCAGCTGATATGACAGCGCTGATAGAAAAATGGGAAAACTATATATCCGGTAAGACAAACTAATCAAGTGTTAAATTTTAGTTAAAGCTCTTGACAACGGGACGCTTATATAGTAAATTTGCACGGTATTTCATATTATGGCTAAAAGGCGTCATCATTTAATTCCAATGTTCAGCACCCGGGCTACCGCGACAGTCTCGGTTGCTCTTGTGCTCTTTATTCTTGGAATTGCATCAATAGTGGGGATTGCAACTCACCGGGTAACAGAGACTATTAAGGAGAACATCGGTTTCGTTGTCCTATTTAATGAGGATGTCACAGCTTCAGATATAGCTGCGGTGAAGAATCAGCTCAAAGCGCATCCAGGAGTAGCGAAATGTGAGTATTCATCTCCGGAAGTTGTGCTTGAACGCTGGCAAAAAATGGTGGGAGAGGGGGAAGATATATGTATGCTTGCTGATGTGAACCCATTTGTTGGAGAGATGGATGTACATGTCACATCAAAGTATGCTTTATCTGACAGCATAAATGTAATTATAGCACCGCTTATCCTTATGCCGCAGATTAGTGACATCAAGGTGCATACAGAAATGATAGGAAGAATTAACAGCACGTTGAGAAGCGTCACATTAGGACTATTCATTGTAGCAGTGGCGTTACTCGTTATTTCGTTTGTGCTTATCTTCAATACTGTGCGACTTTCGGTATATGCACGTCGTTTTATCATCCATACAATGAAACTTGTCGGTGCTACTCCCGGATTTATTCGGCGTCCGTTCCTTGTGGACAATGTGGTCAATGGTATTGTGGCGTCTATGATTGCCATAGCTGGGCTATCATTACTTGTGTATTATTGTAGGGCGTTGGACCTTTCGGTTGCTTCTGTCCTTGACTGGTCGATTTTAGCGCCTGTATTTACAGGTGTGGTAATCGTTGGTGTGCTTTTGTGTCTGGTTGCATCTATATTTGCCACCAACCGTTATCTGCGCCTCTCGTATGATGAAATGTTTAAATAACAGAAAAATATGGCTAACAAACCGTTAACAAAGCAGAAGTCCGGTGAAACTTCATTGATAAAGGAGACACCAGAGCAGATGCCTCTGATAAAAAATAATTTTGTCCTGATGGCAGTGGCAGGTGTTATGATAGTACTTGGCTTTGCCTTGATGGCTGGTGGTGCCACTGATTGGAATTCTTTTAATGAAGATATCTTCTCGATGCGACGTATCGTGATTGGACCCACCATTTCTTTCCTCGGATTTCTTTTTATGGGTTTTGCAATTATGTATACCCCCAAGAACCGTAAATAATTGTTTTTTCAAACTGTTTTAGTAATAAAATGGATGTAATTGATGCATTGATTCTTGGTATAGTCCAAGGACTTGCCGAGTATTTGCCTATCAGTAGCAGCGGTCATCTTGAGATATTCCGTGAGATACTTGGATTGAATTTGGAAGGTTCAGAAGCGCTTGAATTTGATGTAGTGCTTCATGTTGCCACGGTTTTGAGTACTATTGTGGTGCTCTGGCGTGAGTTCGTGCCGTTGTGTAAATCATTTTTTACCATAGCCCGTGATGACAATTTCTACTATGTATGCAAGATATTGCTATCCTGTGTCCCTGTGGCTATCGTAGGTCTTTGCTTTAAGGATTTCGTAGAACAATTTTTCGGAGGTGGTCTCTTGGTTGTAGGTATCTGTCTTCTGGTTACAGCTGCATTGCTCTCGTTTGCATACTATTTTCGCAATCCTGAGCGTGAGGCTAAAGAAGGTGTGAAAGGTCATGATATAACCTGGTGGGATGCCTTTATAATCGGTTGTTCTCAAGCTGTTGCTGTTCTGCCCGGTTTGAGTCGTTCTGGCACAACGATTGCGACAGGTTTGCTTCTTGGTGATAATCGTTCGAAAATAGCCCAGTTTTCATTCTTTATGGTTATTATACCGATTTTAGGAGAGGCTCTTCTGGGTATGAAGGATATTCTTCAGGGAGAGGGTATAAGTGGTACTGTGGGAACTTTACCTTTAGTGGTTGGATTCCTCGCGTCATTCCTCGTCGGGTGTGTGGCTTGCAAATGGATGATTAGTATAGTCAAGAAGGGCAAGTTGATTTGGTTTGCACTCTACTGTGTGGCTATGGGTATTTTGTGTATTGTTTGGTAATTCTCAGCTATGGATTTCATAACCGGAGAGATATTGTATATTGACAAGCCGTTGGAGTGGACATCATTTGACGTGGTTAAGCGTGTCAGAGGTGTATTGCTTCACCGGTTACATAAAAAGAAACTTAAAGTTGGGCATGCGGGCACCCTTGACCCTTTGGCTACAGGTGTCATGATAGTTGTTACCGGTAGAGCTACAAAGAAAATCGAGGAACTCCAGGCTGGTGTGAAAGAATATGTCGCCACAATCAAACTTGGTGCAACAACTCCTTCGTTTGATTTGGAGACAGAAATTGATGCGGTGCTACCTACAGAGCATATCACCCGTGAGCTGATTGAGAAAACACTTCCCTCCTTTATGGGACGTATCGAACAGGTTCCACCTGCTTTCTCTGCTTGTAAGGTAGATGGCAAACGGGCGTATAATATGGCTCGTAAAGGTCATGATGTCCAGCTTAAGGCTAAGGTGCTTGTGATTGATGCCATAGAAATATTGGATTTCAATCCGGAACAAATGACGCTTACTCTCCGCGTAGTATGCAGTAAGGGGACATATATACGGGCTTTGGCCAGAGATATAGGAGAGTCTCTTGGCTCTGGTGGTCATCTTATTGGTTTACGTCGCACGCGGGTTGGTGATGTCTCGATAGATTCCTGCCTTAGCATGGAACAAGTAGCGGAATTAATACGTACGACACCCATTGAGTTCCCTGATGATGAGTCTGTGCCGCAGCCATAAGCATACGGAATATCATAGGTGCTTCCTATTGAACAATGGATTAGAGAATTATAGAGTAAATTTTAGAATATTAGATAGGTATAAGGATGAAACTTTCACAATTTAAATTTCGTCTTCCCGAAGATTTGATTGCGCAACAACCCAATCCTGAACGTGATGAGTCACGTCTCATGGTAGTAAATCGCAAAACTGGTACTATTGAAGAGCGTGTTTTCAAAGAAATCATTGATTATTTCGATGATGGAGACCTCTTTGTATATAATGATACAATGGTGTTTCCTGCACGTCTTTATGGTAACAAAGAGAAAACAGGAGCGCGTATCGAGGTATTTTTACTTCGCGAGTTGAGTGCGGAAAATAAACTGTGGGATGTACTCGTTGAACCTGCACGTAAAATCCGTATCGGAAACAAGCTTTATTTTGGTGACGATGAGTCAATGGTTGCGGAAGTTATTGATAACACTACCTCCCGCGGTCGTACACTCCGTTTCCTATACGATGGACCTCATGATGAATTCAAGGAGGCTTTGTATAAGCTTGGCACCACACCTCTGCCTTATTATATCAAACGAGAGCCCAATGAGGAGGATGTGGAGCGTTATCAGACTATTTTTGCAAGCAAGGAAGGAGCTGTTGTGGTCCCCGCTGCCGGGCTTCATTTCTCACGTGAATTGCTTAAACGTCTTGAAATCAAGGGCGTGAATCAAGGTTTTATTACTATCCACAGTGGGCTTGGAAACTATCGCGAGATTGATGTGGAGGATTTGACCAAACACCGTATGGATTCCGAGGAGATGGAAGCCTCAGAATCGCTCGTTGACCTTGTGAACACTACCAAGGATGAAGGTCATCGTGTGTGTGCGGTGGGTACTTCAGTGCTCCGTGCCATCGCAAGTGCTGTGAGCATGGGGGGACACATGAAGACTTACACCGGATGGACCAATAAATTCATTTTCCCTCCGTATGATTTCACTGTTACAGATGCCCTGATTTCTAATTTTCATCTGCCTTACTCCACCATGCTCATGATGGTAGCGGCATTCGGTGGTTATGACCTTGTTATGGAGGCATATCATAAGGCAGTGAAGGAAGGATATAAGTTTGGTGTCTATGGTGATGCGATGCTTATAATCTGATTCTTGCGAAAAATAAGGATGGAAGATAATTCTTGTGGCTAAATTCTTTACCATAGCTTCTTCTGGTGAAGCCATTTTTCGCGAGAAAATGAGCCGATTTCTCTCGTTTGCCATTCCTGTCAGTTCGGCAGCTGAGGCGAAGGAGTATATCGGTATGTATGCCAATGAGTATCATGATGCCCGTCACGTGTGTTGGGCCTATATGATAGGTGCAGACAGGAAAGAGTTTCTTTCTTCGGATAATGGCGAGCCATCCGGAACCGCCGGGAAACCGATTTTGGGTCAGATAAATTCTTTTGAGCTTACAAATATCGTGATTATAGTGGTAAGATACTTCGGAGGTATCAAACTTGGCACATCCGGACTTATTGCTGCTTATCGTGAGGCTGCTCGGCTTGCTATTGAGGAGTCTGAGATAATAGAAGGAAGAGAGATGACTACTCTAACATTTACTTTTCCCTATCTTGCTATGAACGATGTAATGAAGCTCATTAAAGCACAGAATCAATTGGCACCACGCGAAGTAATCACTATAACAGCACAGGAATTTGACAATACATGTTCAATGACCATTTCATTGCCTCTTGATATGGATGAGGAAATATCTATGAGATTAAATAATATATCAGGGACTTCGATTTTATAAATTATCCTGATATACGGAGAATATAATTTCAAAAAGTAGGAGCGAATTTGGCATTTTAGCCAGATTCGCTCCTGCTTTTGTTCGTATAACTTATTATATATTTGATGTTGTAGCCCTTCAACAAATAAAGTTAAAAATTTGTTATAGAAGAAAAAGAACATACATCACATGGATGATTTGATAATAATTATTGGATTGATATTTCTCAACGGCATATTTTCAATGTCGGAAGTTGCACTCATTTCAGCACGAAAATCGAAACTCACATCAGATGCTAAGGGTGGCAATAAAAGTGCTGCGATAGCTCTTGCTCTATCTAATGAACCAGACAGGTTTCTGTCTACTGTTCAAATAGGTATTACACTTATCGGAATTCTTACTGGTTTGTTCTCAGGTGCTACCATCGCAACTGATTTAGGCAACTATCTGGTGACACTCGGAGTGTCACATAAGCTTGCCATGAGCCTATCGAAAATATTGATAGTGACAGTGGTGACCTACCTCTCTATTGTAGTGGGAGAACTTGTGCCGAAGCGTATAGGCTTGGGGCGGGCTGATACAATAGCAAAATTAGTCGCTCCGACTATGAAGTTACTTTCGGTAATTACATTTCCGGTAGTGTGGTTACTTTCAGTATCTACTGCTGGTATAGTCAAGCTGTTTCGTCTCGGAGATAATGCATCGAAAGTTACGGAGGATGAAATCAAGAATCTCATTCAAGAGGGCACTGAGTCAGGAGAGGTAAAGGAGGTTGAGCAGGATATAATGGAGCGTGTACTTGTGCTCGGAGACTGTCGCATTGAGGCTATCATGACTAACCGTAAAGATGTGGTGGCACTATCAGAGGATATGGATGTAGCTACAATACGTAAAGTTCTTGCAGAGGAGCTTCATTCCTCATATCCGGTGTTTGATAAAAATAGAAATGATATCTGTGGAGTTATCTCTTTAAAGCAATTGATACTTACCTTGGGTAAAAGTGATTTCAACATTGAGAAGGAGTTGACACCTGCATTATTTCTTCCTGAGAGTATGACTGTTTATGATGCGCTTGATACTTTCAAGCGAACTAAAGAGCATTCGGCTCTGGTTTGTGATGAATATGGATGCTTTCAGGGGGTAGTGACACTTCGTGACATTCTTGATGGACTTATCGGTAATATCCCGCAAGGAATTGAGGAACCGGTGATAGTGAAGCGACGAGATAAAGATGAATGGCTTATTGATGGACAATGTCCCGTCTACGATTTTCTTTCTTATTTTGATTGCGAGGACCTTTATGAGCCGTCATCCTACACCACGTTAGGTGGATTAATCATGTCGCATCTCAAGAGGGTTCCTGTAGCTGGCGATGTATTTCACTGGCATGGATTTAACCTTGAGGTAGTGGATATGGACCATGCGCGAATTGACAAGATTGCAGTGACTTTATTGCCTGAAGAACAGAAATAACTGCCGTTACAAGTGCTTGTAATGCGATTTTTAGCAGTTTGACACAATTGTTATAAAAAATGGAGTGAATTTTGAAGACCTAATAGAATAGTCGTTTGTAATTTTGTGGGAAAACTTATATCTTTGTGATATTGTAACCATGAAGATGAGATGTACCCATGAAGAACAAGAAAAACATTCTATTGTGTGTAGCATGTATTGTCATATTATGGTTTAGTAATGTGGCATCGGCAGTTCCCATATTTACGGAATCCAGTAGATTCTCGAATTTGAGTGTAGGGTCAGGATTGTCCCAAATGTCAGTGATGAGGATTTATCAGGATTCAAAGGGCTATATTTGGTTTGGCACACGTAATGGACTTAATAAGTATGACGGTGTGCGTATGAAGATTTATAAGCCCTTGGGAGGTGGTGGTTCTGAATCAGGATTAGTGGACCGCCAGATTACAGCATTACTTGAGGACAAAAATGGGAAATTGTGGATTGGAACATCACGTGGCTTGAGTGTATTGGATTTGGAAACAGATAGAATACAATCGTTTGTATCCAATGAGTATTCATGGTTGGATACAGGTGTACGTACCATATTCATTGACTCTCGTAACCATCTCTGGATTGGTACAGCAAGAGGACTGTACCTCTTTGTGCCGCAATCGGAAATGTGGCAACCTATTAGTCTAAATGGAGAGTTGACTAATGTCCCGGTCACTGTTCTATCCGAGACTCCTGCTGGAGACTTGGTAATTGGGACAGAGAATAAAGGGATGTTTATCTGTGACCCATCTTTCAGAAATGTAAAGAAATATGGGAAATCGAACCTGCTGCCTGATGATAGTGTGGCTGACGTCCTTGTGGATGATAAAAGTGGAGAACTTTGGGTTGCTACCGCTAATGGAGGTGTGGTAAATATCTCTTTAAAAGAGAATGTTTCAAAAAAGTTTGATACATCCAACTCGCAATTGTCTACCAATAATATAAGATGCCTTGCAAAGAACGATGGCAAAATCTTAGTAGGAACATTTGATGGATTGTATACCATTGATTTGACATCGCGTGAGCTTGCCATACATTCACGAGCTGATAAGAAAAAGGGAACTTTAAGCCATTTTTCTATCTATTCTCTGTGTGTCGACCAAAGCGGAGGTGTTTGGGTCGGTACATATTCGGGAGGTGCGGATTATTTCAGCAAGTATAATAACAGGTTTAAGTTCCATGAAGATGCAGACGGCAACCGTGATGTAATGTCAGGGGTGTTTGGTCCTATGACAGATACTGACTCAGGCTTGCTGTATATAGCTACAGAAGGCGGAGGGCTTATGGAGTATAATATGGCAAATGGAAAGTCCGTCAACTATCTTTATGATACAGCAAGCAAGCCGTATTATAGCCATAATATTGTAAAGTCTGTACTTCAGGAAAGGGATACAGTGTGGTGTGGGACAACAGAAGGTACAATCTATGCTTTTGACAAGAATCACAAGAAATTTTCGTTGGTACATCGATTGCCCAACACAGCTTCCATATACTCTATGGTGCGTGATTCAGATGGTAATCTATGGGTTGCTACCTCAAAACCTTCCATGAGTCTGCTGAAAATAACTCCAGATAAAGTGATTCACACTAATTTTGAAGTTGGAGACACCGTATGGCTTCCCGGAAGTGCCCGTTGTCTGTATGAGCTTCGCCCTGGTGTAATGCTTATAGGTTCGCGCAATAATGGGCTCTATAAATATGATGCGTTAAGCAAAAAGTATGAGGTATATAACAACACTCGTAAGGATGGGTATTATATACCGTCCAACTACGTTACCTCGATTTTGCGTGATTCAAGTGGACAAATTTGGATAAGTACATTCGGTGGAGGAATAAGTTTGTTTGATGAAGAAAAAGGTGTGGTCAAAAGTGTAACATCGGCTGACGGACTCGGTGATGATGACATTTGTATGACCGTGGATGATGGAAACGGTAATCTTTGGCTCAGCGCGAGCAATTGTATAATGCAGTATAATATAGCCGATGGCGCTATTCATAATTACATGATAGCCAATGATATCGGCTCGCAGGAGTTTACTCCTCACAGTGGGGTAAGAATGAATAATGGTGAGATTTGTTTCAGCGCAGGAAAAGGATTTGTTACGTTTGACCCCTCGGCATTACAGATAAATAGCTACATACCTCCGATAGTGTTTACCGATTTTGAGGTTAACAATAAAAGGGTGATTCCATCTGTTGATGACATATTGGATGTGGAGCTGGATAATACTGAAACGATAGAATTGGATTATAATCAAAATAATATATCCATAAGTTATGCTGCGCTTAACTATGTGCATCCTGACCAGAATATATACTCAGTAAGGATGAAGGGATATGATGATAAGTGGCATGATGTTGGCAATCGTCGTTCGGCATATTATACAAACTTGAAACCTGGGGAATATACATTTGAAGTGAAAGCTGCTAATAATGATGGGGTATGGAATGAAAACCCTCGCTCATTGAAAATTGTAGTACATCCTCCAATCTGGGCGACATGGTACGCTTATCTACTTTATGCAATACTCTTTTTTGGCACGTGCTTCTTGATAACATATTATATTATCAAGAAAAAAGCATTGGAGGAGAAAGTACGTTACCAACTCATGGAGCAGGAACGCTCTGAGGAATTCCACAAAACGAAGTTGCAAATGTTTACTAATTTTTCTCATGAACTTCGTACTCCTCTCACGCTTATTCTGTCACCACTTGAGGAACTGCTTCACCGTACAGATTTCAATCATGGGGTAAAAAACAAACTTAGTTTGATTTACAATAACTCACAGCGTATGCTGATACTTGTGAATCAGCTTATGGATTTGCGTAAGACACAGTCGGGAAAAATGAAACTCAAAGTTTCAAAGGATGATATGTGCTCATTTATGCAAGAGATGTATTGTGCCTTCAATCATATTGCAGATAGCAAGGATATCAAATTTGATTTTGATAGTCGCGATGAGCGCCTTCCGGCATGGTTTGACAAGTCAGTCTGCGACAAAGTGGTGTTCAATCTTCTCTCAAATGCATTTAAGTTTACACGTCCAGGCGATAGAATAGTAATGGGTCTTGAACAACTGGATTTTGTCTCTGACTCAGGAATAATATCTAAAATTCCTGCGGACATGAAAAATAAAGGCAAGTGTGTCCATCTGTCGGTGAGTGATACTGGTAAAGGCATACCTCAGGATGATTTGGTGAAGATTTTTGCCCCGTTCTATCAGGTAGAAGCAGAGCAACCTAAGGATGCATCTGGTACCGGGATTGGATTAAGCTTGACCAAACTGATTGTAGAGTTGCACCATGGAGTGATATGGGCTGAGAACAATGCTGATGGTGGTGCGGTGTTCCATGTTGTGTTGCCTATTGAGCGTGATGCTTATTCTGATGATGAGATGGATAAGGATGCGGCTGATAGAGTGGTGGTTGATGTTATACCATCGGAAACAATTGAATCACTTCAATTAGACCGCAGGTACACAGTGCTCCTTGTGGAAGATACAGATGAAGTCAGGAAGTATGTGAAAGAGTGTCTGCTACCTTATTTTGATGTAATTGAGGCTGATAATGGAGAGACTGCTTTTTACCTTGCAGTGGAGAAGTATCCCGATATAATTGTCAGTGACATAATGATGCCTCGTAAAAATGGTCTCGAGCTCTGTGCACAAATCAAGGCGGACCTGCGGACTGAGCATATTCCTGTTATACTTATGACTGCCAGATGTATGCTTATGCATATCAAGGAGGGTTTCTCATCGGGAGCTGACGATTATATTGTAAAGCCCTTCAGCATGGATGTGCTTATATACCGTATGCGCAATATTCTTGCTTCTCGTGAGAAGTTGAAAAAGCTTTATGGCAAGAAATTCTCGCTTGAGTCAATGGGTATCAAGATTGTGTCAGCGGAAGATAAGTTCACTCAAAAATTCTTTGAAGTAATTGAAAAGAATATTGCGAATCCGGACCTTAATATCGATATGATATGCAGGGAGGTAGGACTTAGCCGCACAAATCTGTATAGAAAATTGAAAGCCATTACGGACCTTTCGCCAGTTGAACTAATACGAAACAAGCGTTTGGAAGTTGCAACGAGACTGCTGAAGGAGTCGGATTATAGCGTGTCGGAGATTTCAACTTATGTGGGTTTCAATAGTCATGCTTATTTCACCCAATGTTTCAAGGCTGCCTATGGATGCTCTCCAACTGAGTATTTAGCGTCAGAGAGTGTGGCTGTAGAGGCATAAAGTGACTGCGTTGCAAACATCGCAACTGATTTTACAAGTATTTGAAACATTATTTTAAAGGCTTCATGAGGATATTGGATATCTTCGTGGAGTCTTTAATATAATGTATTGATATGATAAGGAAAGTAGTGATTTTTGCTGTTGCCGCCGTGACCTGAATGTCAGGTATGGCGCAATTACCAGGGAAAGCACCCAAAAAATGGTCGGAAGGTATAGCACGGACAGTCATGATAAGATATCCGTCTGCTCTGTCAATACCATTTAAACCATGGTGCTATCCGCAGGGATATTTCTTGATGGGGCTTGATAAGTTATGGAAGAGTACAGGTAAGAGGGAATACTATGATTATATGATGAGCTGGGCTGAGAGTGTGGTCAACGATGATGGTACTCTTAAATATTTTCGAGGTAGAAGTATGGATGATATGATGGCTGGTGCTGTGGTGGTATGGGCATACGTTCAGACTGGTAATGAGAAATTCAAAAAAGCGGCTGAGGCGATACGTCATAGTTATGATGACTATCCACGTACTACTGATGGAATATTTTGGCACGGTCGTGGTACAGTCGGACAGATATGGGTTGATGGAGTGTTTATGGGGCAAATGTTTCTTACGAAATATGGTAAATATATTGGAGATAGCAAGTATTGCTTTGATGAGGCTGCCCGCCAACTGAAAGGAATGCACCGGCATCTGAATAAAAATGGTACAGGACTTTTGCTCCATGGTTGGGATGAAGAAAAGGATGCCCGCTGGGCAAATCCAGAGACCGGTTTTGCTCCTGAGGTATGGAGCGAAGGGCTGGGGTGGTACGCTCTGATTATGGTGGAAACACTTGAAATATTCCCTAAAACCCATCCTGAATATAAAGATTTGGTGGCTATTACCCGAGACTTGATGGCAGCCCTAAAACGAGAGCAGGATTCTGCTACCGGACTTTGGTATCAGGTAGTTGACAAGGGTAATGCTCCGGGAAACTGGCACGAGACTTCAGGCAGCGGAATGTTTGTCTATGCTATTCAACGAGCCATAGAACTTGGGATAGTGAGAGAGTCCGATTATAAGGAGTGTGTCACAAATGGTTATTATGGTCTTTTGTCTAAAGCTAAAATCAGCCTGATAGACGGATTGATAGACCTTTACGATGCCAATGATGGGCTTGGTATTCAGAAAGATTATGAGACTTATGTAACCCGTCCTCGGAAAATGAATGGGCAGGAAGTGATATCGTCATTCCTTTGGGCAACATGGATTGTAGAGAATCGTTATCCGGATTTAAAATCTTTGGCTGAACGCTATCCCGCACCGTCAAGTTATGTATGCACTGATTATTCCGGAGGAAGAGTTATGGTATATAAGAATGACAGTGTGGTGTGGAGTCACGAAGCTCCACTAAGCAATGACGTATGGGCTTTGGAGAATGGTAATATCCTTTTTACTGCCGGGAAATCGGTGTTGGAAATGACGCTTGATAATGATACTTTGTTCTATTACCCAAGCGAGAGCCATATATTCGCATGTCAACGTCTTAAAAATGGGAATACTTTTATTGGTGAATGTGAAAGTGGAAATCTTATAGAAGTAACTCCTCTTGGTAAAATCGTAAAGAGTGTGTGCATATTGCCTCCCGGTGTCAAAGGGAAGAAATCATTTATTAGAAATGCGCGAAGGCTTGACAACGGTCATTATCTCGTAGCACATTACGGTGGAAAGAAAGTTGTGGAGTACGATGATAACGGTAAAAATGTATGGGAAGTTCCGGTAAGTGGTGGAGCGCATTCGGTTGTGAGACTACCTAATGGAAATACATTAATAGCGGTGGCTGATGCCGATAAAAATGCCCGCATTCTTGAGTTTAATACTCGCAAAGAGCTGGTTTGGCAATTGTCTAACGATGATTTTCCGTCCCTGCGTCCTTTTAAATTTCTTACGGGTATGCAATATATTCCAGAAAAGGATGGCATTCTTATAACGAACTGGCAAGGACATGGAGTGAAAGAAAAGGTGCCGCACATGATGTTTGTCACCCGCGATAAAAAATTGCTTTACTCATTTGGGCATAGAGAGGGAGTAAAGACTCTTTCCTCCGTATGTGTAATGGATTGTAATAGTAAAAATGCACTACATTAGCATGTTGGAATAAAATTTGAAACATTTGAAATAATACTAAAAGATGGTTTGGAGGGCGATTGAGTAACTTTGCATCGTCATCGAACAAACAACAAAACGTAAAATCCATGAAACTTTATTTAGGTCTTATATCAACAGTGCTTCTATTTAGTTCCTGTGGCAACAAGGTCACTTCGGACTATAATATAGTAAGTGATAACTTTGACTTTTCGGCCAATCAGCTGAAATATGCTTTCACTGAGATTGATAGCGCAAAGATGAATCTCACAGAAAGACAGATAGAGAACAAGGTATTCGCGCCTCGCAATATTCAGCCAGACGGTTCGCTGAGATTGGTTGCATCAAAGGATTGGTGTAGCGGATTCTTCCCTGGTGAATTGTGGTATATGTATGAATATACTGGTGATGACTTCTGGAAAGAGAAAGCGATTGAGTTTACTGCACCGGTTGAGCAAGAGAAAACTAACGGCGGTACTCATGACATGGGTTTCAAAGTCTACTGTAGTTTCGGAAACGGATATCGTCTTACCGGCGACAGCACATATCGCGATATAATGCTTGAATCGGCATCTACACTTATTACGCGTTACAAAGAAAATGTCGGCTGTATTCGTTCATGGGACCACAATAAAGACAAATGGCAGTGTCCTGTCATAATTGACAATATGATGAATCTCGAACTGCTTTTCTGGGCGTCTAAAGAGTCAGGTGATTCAATCTATAGGAATATTGCTGTGAACCATGCGCTCACCACCATGAAGAATCATTTCCGTGATGATTACAGCTCTTATCATGTAGTTGATTACGATACTGTAACTGGAGACGTTCTCCATAAACATACCCATCAGGGCTATGCTCATGAATCGGCATGGTCACGCGGACAGGCATGGGGATTGTATGGCTATACAATGTGTTACCGTGAGACTGGTCGGGAAGAATTCCTGAATCAAGCTAAGGAGATAGCGGGTTATATATTCAACAATCCTTCGCTACCTGAGGATTTGGTTCCATATTGGGATTATAATGCACCTGCTATACCTGATGAACCACGCGATGTATCAGCTGCTACAGTAACAGCATGTGCGCTTTATGAATTGTCCATGTATGACAAGGAAAATGCAATAGTACATAAGGCTAACGCCGACAAGATACTTGAAAATCTGACAAAGAATTATCGTGCCCAGCTGAATAGTGACCGAGGTTTTCTACTCCTTCATAGCGTTGGGTCAGGAAATAGTAATTCTGAGGTAGATGTGCCGATTATATATGCCGACTACTATTTTCTCGAGGCTTTGTTGAAAAAGGAAAAACTTGAGAAAGAAGGAACGGCGATACTCTGATAATAAATAAATTGCAAAATTAAGGTATATAGATAGTTTTATATTTAGTTGGATTAGATATTGATAGATTGAGGTTATTAATTATGGTAAAAAGATTGTTTGTACTTAATGTCGCCTTGTTTATGTTGTGCGGGACACTTCTTGGGAAGGTTCCCGTACAGCATAAAACACGCCTCAACGAAGGCTGGACTTTTCTCCGACAGGATATAGGAAATATATGGGAAGCTGTGCGTCCTGTAAAGCCGGGTCAGCCGGAGGAGTATCCTATATGGGAAAATGTTACGTTGCCTCATTGTTTCAATGCCGAGGATTGCGTGGCACCCGACATTAATTATTACCAAGGTCCAGGCTGGTACAAGACTCAACTTGAAATTTCTAACCCGTACAAAAATGGTCGTGTACTTCTTGAATTTGAGGGTGCAGGGCAGAAAACGGATGTATATATCTATACCACGAAGGTTGGACACCACGTAGGTGGTTATGACAGCTGGAATGTGGATATAACAGAAGCTGTAAATAAGTTTCTTTCCTCTGAGGATGCAGCTCGCTTCAAAGGTAAGGTTCCATTGAGTATACGGTGTGATAATAGCCGTGATGCAGAGATGATACCATCAAATCTTTCGGATTTCAATGTGTACGGCGGAATTTATAGGTATCTTAATCTTGTGTACTTACCTGCGGTGACGGTTGATGAAATAAGTATAAAGCCTGAATTAAATGCTGATTTCCGTAAGGCTACTCTGAAAGTAACAGGTTCATTTTATAATCCGAGTGATATCCGTTCTGCTAATGTCTGTGTGACGATAAAATCGCCGGACGGGAAAGTTGTGAAATCTAACACAATTGCAAATATCACACCTTTAGGGAAACAGTTGCTTATGGATGTCGAGATTGAGAAGCCGGAGGTCTGGGATGTTGAGTCCCCTCGGCGTTACACCTGTGAAGTTGCAGTTAAAGCCGACGATGAAGAAGTCGTCTCTGTGGAGCGTTTCGGTTTCCGTAAATTTGAGTTTATAGAAAAAGGTCCTTTTCATCTTAACGGCCGACGGTTGTTACTACGTGGTACGCACCGACATGAAGACCATGCAGGAGTGGCAGCTGCTATGACTGACAGTATGATTATAAAAGAGATGCGTATGATGAAGGAGATGGGAGTTAATTTTATACGTCTTGGTCATTACCAACAGTCGGAAATAGTGCTTGATATGTGTGACGAACTCGGTATATTGGTTTGGGAAGAAATTCCTTGGTGCCGAGGTGGTGTAGGAGGAGACCTTTACCGTGAACAAGCGCGACGAATGCTTACCAATATGATTGAACAGCATTATAATCATCCGTCAGTTATTATCTGGGGGCTTGGAAATGAAAATGATTGGCCTAATGATTTTCCGAAATATGAACAAAGCGAGATTCGAGCATTCATGAGCGAATTGAATACACTTTCACATACCCTTGACCCAGAACGCAAGACTGCTATAAGACGCTGTGACTTTTGCAGTGACATAGTTGATGTGTATTCTCCTACAATATGGGCGGGATGGTACCGCGGACAGTTCACTCAGTATCAGGAATTTTCTAAAGAGGCATTCGATAAGGTGAAACATTTCCTTCATGTGGAGTGGGGGGGCGACAGTCATCCGGGACGACATGTGGAGGACAAGGAGCCAACAAAAAATGATTGGTCAGAAACATATGTTATAAGACTCATTGACTGGCATCTTAAAGAGCAGGAAAATATGCCTTGGCTTACAGGTGCGGCTTATTGGCCATTCAAGGATTTCTCTACCCCTGTTCGTCCGGAGAATCCTGTACCTTATGTGAACCAGAAAGGTGTGATAGAGCGTGATTTTACCAAGAAGGAAAGTTTCTACGTTTTCCAATCATATTGGACTGATGCTCCGATGGTTCATATAGCAGGTCATTCCCAACCAGTGAGATGGGGGGATGAAAATGAGAGGAAAGAGGTGTTGGTGTACTCCAACTGTCCTCAGGTGGAACTATTTGTTAATGGTGAGAGTCAGGGTGTAAAGAAGCGTGACAGTCAGAATTATCCCGCCGCTGGATTACGATGGTTTGTTAAGCTTAATCCTGGTGATAATGAGGTGAAGGCAGTGGCTATAGCCAAGAATAAAACCAGTTATGAGGACAGCCTTAACTGGGTATATCAGACCGCTAAATGGGGAGAGGTGCAGAAAATGATAGTGACTGCTTCAGATTTAGGTGATGGTTATGAGAGAGTGGATGTTAGATTGGTAGATAAGAATGGAATCGCTTGTCTTGATTCAGACAATGTACTGAGATTTGAAATTGTTGGTGATGGCGAACTGTTGAAAAATCAAGGAACTATTACCGGTTCAGTAAAAGTTCAGGCTGCCAATGGACGTGCATCTATTAAAGTCAAACGGGGAAATGGAAAATCTGTGATAGCGGTGAAGTCTGATAAGTTGGAGACTCAGTTCCTAACTTTAAACTGAAATATCTATGAGACGATTGTATATTAGTATAGCTTTAGCGTGTGGATTGTTGGCACTATCATGTGCCACTACCTCCACACAGATTGTCGATGAGGTTAGTGAGCCTCTCCGTGCTGGTATTCTTAAGCATGCCCGAGAGGATATGACAGCAGAGCCTGTTACTGTAACCTCGTTTATAGCAGAACGTAGTGCGGGTTCAGCTCACGATTTCTACTCTGAGGGTGATTATTGGTGGCCGGATTCTCTTAATCCGGACGGTCCTTATGTAAGACGCGACGGTTGTACCAATCCTGAAAACTTCGTGCAACATCGCCATGCCATGATTCGTTTCAGTCAGATTGTAGGTAATTTGACTTCAGCATATCTTCTCACCGGTGATGAGAAATATGTGAAACCTGTATTGGAACATGTGAAAGCCTGGTTTATCACTGATTCCACACGAATGAATCCCAATCTTCTTTATGCGCAGGCTATCAAAGGGATTGCTACGGGTCGAGGCATCGGCATAATTGATACCATACATCTCATGGAGGTTGCGCAATCTATGCTACGACTGCGTGAGGCGGGTGTGCTTCCGCAAGAAGTGGATAGCGGAGCTTGTGAATGGTTTTCTGAATACCTTAATTGGCTAATGACACATCCCTACGGTGTGGAGGAGATGAATGCAAAAAACAATCATGGAACATGCTGGGCAATGCAGGTCGCAATGTTTGCAAAGTATTTGGGGAATAAGGAGATTATGACAATGTGTGCCGATAGATTCAAGAATGTATTTATTGTCAATCAGATGGCCGAAGATGGCTCATTTCCCCAAGAATTACGACGCACAAAGCCCTATGGGTATTCATTGTTTAATCTCGATGCCATGGCGACAATCTGTCAGATTCTTTCAACAGATGAGGATAATCTTTGGGATTACACAACTGACAACAACCTAAACATGCGCAAGGCTATAGAATATATGTATCCGTTTATCGAGGATAAGGGGACTTGGAAACTCGATGCTGATGTTATGTATTGGGATGAATGGCCTGTTGCTCATCCGTCACTTCTTTTTGCTTGGAATCATTGGGGTGATAAGAAATATTTTGACACATGGGCAAAATATGAGCACTTCCCTGAAAATGAAGAAGTGATTAGGAATCTCCCGGTAAGAAATCCGGTGATATGGCTATGAGATTCTAAGCAATTTGAATGATAAAAAATCCTTAAATAAATACAGATATGAAACATAGAAATTTTGCGACTTTATGGCTTGGTGGGGTGGCTTTGGTTGGAGCCATCAATATGGATGCTCAGATTACATATAGTACAACAGGATATACCACTGATGCAGATAATGTGACTATGAAGGTGACCCAACAGGTCACTACCCGTTTGCGTCGTACTACTTCTCAAGGCGACCCTAATGCGCGATTGGAAAACACCCCTGGAGATGCCCCGTCGAAGCTTGCGCTCCCTTTGGCTGAGTCTGTGATGGTTAGATATCCTGATTATCGTTCTGCATATTGGAAAGATTATACCTATGTGCAAGGTTATATGTTTGAGGCTATGGATAGACTTGCTCAACTTACAGGTGACAGTAAGTATACTGAATATATGCAGCGATATATAGATAATTTTGTTGATGAGGGAGGTAATTATAGAGGTGGTGCGCTCACGAATCTTGATAATTTTATGACTGGTTCAACTTTCTGCACACTTTACGCAAGAACCGGTGATGAAAAATATAAAAAAGCAGCGTTGCAGATATTGAAAGGTATCGAGACTTATCCAAGTAGTGACGGGCAATTCTGGCACGGAAACAAATCTCCAAATATGTGGGTTGATGGTGTATTTATGATGCAGATGTTTTTGATACGCTGCGCTCAGTATGTTGGCGAATCGGATTATTGTCTGGATGTGGCGTGCCGAAATGTCAAGGCTGCCGCAAAACACTTGCAACGGAATGATGGGCTGATGCTCCATGCGTGGACAACAGAACCGACTAAGGCTGAATGGGCTGATGCAAACGGTCTTTCGCCTGAAGTATGGAGTGAAGGTATGGGATGGTATGCCCTCGTTGTCCCTGAACTTCTTGGAGTGCTTCCGGTTACACATCCCGATTACAAGGATGTGAGAGATATCTATATTAAAATGGCAAAAGGTCTTAAGAATTGGCAGGATAAAAATACTGGTGGATGGTTTATGGTGGTTGATAAAGGTACCAATCCTCTTAATTTCATAGACCCCTCGGGTACTGCAATGTTTGTATATTCGATACAGCGAGGTATTGATTTGGGACTTCTCAAGGAGAAAGAGTTTGGAGATGTAGCTCGACGTGGTTATGCCTCATTGTTTCCCTTTGTTCGTGTTAACGGAAATGGATTGCTTGATGTGATAGGTGCTTGCGATGGGGTAACAATAAAGAAGGATTTCGTAACTTATGTAACGCTGGATAAGGTTCTGAATGCGAAGGAAGCTGTGGCCGGTATACTTTGGGCATCCGTGATAATGGAAAAAGATAACCTGAAATAATATAATATATGAAACTGTTGGCTCTGTTTTCTACTATCTTATATGGAAGTAGCTTAATATCGGTATCTGCAACCGAGATTGTTGATACTACAAAAGTTCTTGGCGAGGTGGTTGTGCTTGAGACCTCAGCAAAAGCACCTGTGGCATTGTTGCCATTGGATGTGAAGATAGTTGGTTCAAAAATGATTGACAACAGTCTTGAGACAAATCTTTTACCGGTACTCCAAAATCGTATTCCCGGAATGTTTGTGACCGAAAGAGGTCTTGCCGGCTTTGGAGTAAGTGGTGGAGCTGCCGGTTCTGTTAATATCCGTGGAGTTGGCGGAGGCAATAAGGTTTTGTTTATGATTGATGGTCAACCGCAATGGGCAGGAGTGTTCGGACATTCTCTTCCTGATACTTATGTGACTAACGATGTGCAGCGAGTTGAAGTGGTAAGCGGACCGTCATCGCTCCTTTATGGTGCCGGCGCTATGGGTGGGTCAGTAAATTTGATAACACGTAGAGCCGATAAAGATGGTCTGAGCGGTTCGTTCAGAGTTGCAGGTGGTAGTTATGGTTCTCAGAAATATGGGGCGAAAGCCGGATATAAGAATGGTGGTATGAGAGTTTTTGCTGCTGCAAGCTATGAAGAGACTGATGGAAATCGCAAAGGTATGGACTATAGGCTTGCTAATCAGTATGCTTCGTTGAGTTATACCTTCGGGAATCATTGGGAAGCAGGGGCTAATGTCATGCTTACCGAAACAAGAGCTGATAATCCGGGTGAGGTTAGTTTAGTCAAGCCTTTGGAAATGTGGTCGAGGATGTTTCGCTCCACAACATCTGCATTTCTGAAAAACAAGTATGAGAGAGCCTCCGGTGGGATTCAGGCTTACTATAATTGGGGAAAGCATAAAATAGATGACGGATTGAAAAATGGTCAACCGAGAGACTATTTATTTAATTCTAAGGATTACAATATGGGTATTACCGCTTATCAGACATTGAAACCATGGTCAGGTAATGATTTGAGTGTTGGCGTGGATTTCAAGCATTGGGGTGGTGAGGCCTGGAATTCTGCAAAATCAGATGGGAAAGAATCACCTATAAGTAATCGGCATGTGAATGAGATTGGTGCATATATTATGATGCAGCAGGCTTTCTTTGATAATCGTGTGAGTGTGAATGCGGGTATGCGTATTGAGCATTCGTCACAGTTCGGTAATGAACCTGTGCCACAGGCTGGGTTTATTTATCGCCCTTGGACAGCAGCTCGTCTGAAATTTAATTATGGGAAAGGCTTTCGTTCACCTAATATAAGGGAATTATATATGTACGCGCCACGTAATCCGGAATTGAAACCGGAATCAATGGATAACTTTGAGTTGGAATTAAGACACTGGTTCATTGACGGACGTCTCAACTTAGGCTTGGCAGCATACTATATCAATGGTGACAATATGATACAGCAAGTGATGGTGAATGGCACTCCTAAAAATATGAATACAGGCAAGTTTATAAATAAGGGAGTGGAAATGGACGCAGTATTTACAATCTCGGATTATTGGACCTTTTCTGCGAATTATGCCTATCTCCACACAGATAAGCATCTGATTGCTTCTCCTAAACATAAATTATTTGGAGAGATTGCATATACTCCCGGTTGCTGGCAATTTTCTGTGGATGGTCTCGGTGTGATGGGGCTACTGACTGAGAAGAGCGAAGAGAATTATTTTCTTCTCAATGCCAAGGTTTCGTATACTTTTACATTCACGAAGCCATTGACTATGTTTGTGAAAGGAGATAACCTTACAGCTGAAAAATATCAAATCAATTACGGTTTTCCTATGCCGCGAGCCACAGTGATGGCAGGTGTGGAATGGAAATTTTAAAATCTGTTCAGGTTGAATTATGAAATACGGAAGATTATTTTCATTGACATACGTGTTGATGTTCATGGCATTGGTTTCTATGCCAGCAAGAGTGGTAGCTCAGACAAAAATGCCTCCCGAATGGCAATCATCTATGGTGAAAATAACTGATGACGGAAAGTTGGAGTATATTGCAGATGATGAAGGAAATATTTTACCTGATTTCAGTCGGGTAGGTTATCACCACGGTGATAAAGGGGTACCACATTTTACCCCGACTGTGGTAGTGAGTCCTGTTGTCGGTGACAATTGGGAAAATATACAGACAGCGGTGGATAAGGTATCTGCCCTCCAATCGGATGATTCGGGGCATAGGGGAGTCGTGCTGCTCTGTCGCGGAGTTTATCCAATTTCCAAGACAGTTGTTATCGGTGCATCAGGAGTAGTGCTTCAAGGCGAAGGGAGTAATCCGGATGAGACCCGCATTATTGCTACGACCCGCGAACGTTATCCACTTGTAAAAATATCAGGTACTGGGAAAAAAGAGGAAATATCCGGCACACGTGTACACATCACTGACGAATTTGTTCCTGTCGGGAGTTTCTCGTTCAATGTCTCAGATGCATCCGGTTTTAAAACCGGTGATAAGGTAATACTTTACCGCCCTGGCACTCAGGAATGGATTCATGACATAAAGATGGACCAGATAGTGGAGCGAAAAGGGACCAGGCAATGGACTCCACGCGAGTATAATCTTGCATTTGAGCGAGAAGTGATAAAAGTGGAGGGAAATAGGGTTTATATTGATAATCCCGTAGTGATGCAGATGTCGCAGAAATATGGTGGAGGTGAATTATACAAATACAGTTTCGAAGGACGAATAAGGGAATCAGGTGTGAAAGACCTATGTCTTGATTCTGAGTTTGAGGATTACGAGGATACAGCTCACGGTTGGGTTGGAGTGCAGATAGATAAGGCTGAAGATTGTTGGGTAGATAATGTGACTGGTATGCATTTGGGATATGCATGTGTGAGCTGTGAGCGAAATTCAAAGAATGTGACAGTGCGAAATTGTCGAAGTGTGTCACCAAAATCGGTGATTACAGGTGGCTTGCGTTACGCATTCAATAATGTAGGACAGCAAAATCTTTTTATGAATTGTCTAAGCCGTGAGGGAAGACATGATTATGTGACTGGTTCGCAGGTATGTGGTCCAAATGTGTTCCATAATTGTACAGCTGTTCAGAGCTACGCAGACATCGGTCCGCATCATCGTTGGGCAGTAGGTACACTGTATGACAATATCGTTACTGACGGTGAAATAAATGTACAAGACCGTGGTAAGATGGGTAGCGGCCACGGGTGGGCAGGAGTTACTCAGGTGCTATGGAATTGCCATGCCGACCGGGTTGCTGTACAGAGCCCCTGGGCTTCGGGTAAAAATTATAGTATCGGGACTAAGGGCATGCGTGTGCCTGGTGTGTTCGAGGACCGTCTGCCGGGAGAATGGGAAGGGGAAAATGAAACCAATATTTTCCCTCGTTCACTTTATCTTGCACAGCTTATGGCAAGGAAGGGAATTGATTTGTCAAACTTTATGAAATAATAATACTTAAAATATATAACCATGAGAAAAATATCAGTAGTATTGATATTATTGACCTTTTTCATGTCTGTACAAGCCGCAGACAATAAAATCAGTCAGAAGGAAAAAATGCAATGGTGGCAGGATGCCAAGTTCGGAATGTTTGTTCATTGGGGACCGTATTCACTCTATGGAGGGGTGTATAATGGTCATAACCAGCGGCGCGGAGGTGCGGAATGGATAATGAACCGTTGTAAGATTCCTGTGAGAGAATATAAAGCAAAGGCAAGTACTTTCAATCCGGTGGGTTTTGATGCTGATAGTCTGGTACTGACAGCCAAGAATGCCGGGATGAAATACATAGTGTTTACAACCAAACATCATGATGGGTTCGCGATGTTTGGAAGCAAAGCAAGTAATTTTAATATAGTTGACTACACTTCTTATGGACGAGATATCGTGGATGACGTAGTGAAGGCATGCAAGCGTCATGGATTAAAAATAGGATTCTATTATTCCCAGTCGCAGGATTGGTGCAATCCTGGTGGTAGCACTGCACGTAAAGAGATGAAAGAGGGATGGGCTAATCGCGACTCAGTGGAGATAGATGAGTACACTCGTCTCCATTCAGGGGCATGGGATGAGTTGCAGACCACTAAATCATTTGATGAGTACTTTTATTCAGTGTCGCTTCCACAAATTAAGGAACTGTTGGAGCGTTATGGTGACGAGCTTGGAGTAATTTTCTTTGACACTCCACAGACTATCACTCAAAAGCAGGCTTCAGATATAATGAACGAGTTGGCAAAATATCCTAAAGTGATTGTCAATGACCGTTTGCGTCGTCCTGATTTCCCCGGAGATTATAAAACGCCTGAAGGGACAGTGCCTAAAGCGTCCAGGATTGATGGTATTTATTGGGAAACTTGTATGAATATCGGAAGTTCATGGGGCTACAAGAGTTGGGATAAGAAATGGAAGTCAAGCAAGACCATAATCCGCAATTTGCTTACTATCTCAGCGTTAGGTGGTAACTATCTGCTAAATGTAGGACCTGATTCCAACGGAAAAATCCCGCAGGAAGCAAGCGAATGTCTGAAAGAAGTTGGAGAATGGCTTTCAGATAATGGAGAGGCTGTATATGGCACTCGTCGTAGTAAAACTATCACAGATTGGGGCGTATGTATCCTGAAAGATGAGGGAAAGAAAAGTTTACTTTATGTATGTGTCTTTGATAGTCCCGCTGACGGCACAATTAGTGTACCGGCTCCTTTCGGAGGTAGAAATGCGAAGATGCTTGTGGATGGTACACAGCTGAAGATGTCGAATAAAAACGGTAACATAGTAATCAAGCTCCCAGAGACTATGCCAGATTCAATAGCAACCGTGATAAAGGTAGAACTTAAGGGAAAATTGCCAGAGGAACATCTGATTTCCAATTCGGAAAAAGTATTTAAGATTGTTGATGCCGATTGATATGTGATGATTGGATTGATTACTTTTAATAGACCTTAATTATGGGAATTGTAAAGCAAATCATATTGGCATGTGCTGCCATAACAGTCTTTTCTCCGACATTAAGGAGTGAGGAGCTGAAGTTGTGGTATGACAAGTCTGCATCCAAGTGGGAAGAAGCACTTCCGTTAGGAAATGGAAGATTGGGTGCCATGGTATTTGGCAATCCGTTAGAGGAACTTTATCAATTGAATGAAGAAACATTATGGTCAGGCGAGCCAAAAGATAGAAATAACCCCAAAGCAAAATATGCGTTGGAGAAAATTCGGGGAGCAGTTAACGATGGTGATTACGAACTCGCACGTCAATTATGGAAAGAAAATGCGCAAGGGCCATACACTGCACGCTATCTCCCGATGGCAGATATGCGTATTTCGATGCTCTCGAAAGGCAAGCCTACAGGGGTATATCGCGATTTGGATTTGACAACAGCAACAGCAACAGTAAGTTATATAGTGGATGGAGTGCGGTTTCGGCGCACGGCGTTCATCTCATATCCGGCGCAGGTGATGGTGGTGAGGATTGAGGCTGATGCTCCTGAGTCTGTTTCGTTTGACCTTTCGCTTAATAGCCCTTTGCGCAATAATGTGTTGAAGAAAGGCTGTGACCTTTCACTCGAAGGTAAAGCTCCAGTATATGTAGCAAATAGGGACTATGACCCAAATCAGATAGTTTACGATGCGACAGGAAAATCAGGAATAAATTTTGAAGCACGTGTGCATCTGATTCCTGATAATGGTGATGTGCTCTGTAGTGACTCTCTGCTCTCAGTTAGAGGTGCTGATGCCGTAACGATTATACTGTCGGCGGCTACAGACTATGAAGGTTTTGATAAGAAACCAGGGGAGAGCGGTGTGACACCATCACAAAAGAATGAGATGGTACTCAATAGCATAAATGGGAAGAGTTATGTGGATATTCTAAATGACCATAATAAAGATTATAGCTCACTGTTCAACCGTGTGTCACTTAATCTTGGAGATGGAAATAAAGAAAAGTCTCAACTGCCCACATCTGAACGGTTGAAGCAGTTTTCCATGGATGAAACTGACACAGGATTGGTAGAGTTGTACTACCAATACGGAAGATATCTTACTATCGCGTCTTCTCGTGCGGGTGGGCTACCTTCGAATCTGCAGGGGATATGGAATCGCCATGTGCAGCCACCGTGGGGTTCCAACTATACTGTGAATATCAATACTGAAATGAATTATTGGGGTGTTGAGTCCACCGGATTGTCGGAATGTTTTGCTCCGCTCTCAGATTTTATTGTTGCGTTGTCGAAAAATGGCGAGGAAACAGCGCGTGTAAACTACGGAATTAATACTGGTTGGCTTGCTCACCATAACTCTGACGCATGGGCACAAACATCACCAACAGGAGGTTATAATAAGGATGTAAAAGGTGCTCCAAGGTGGTCATGCTGGCCTATGGCCGGTGCATGGTTTTGTCAACATCTGTGGGAACACTATGCATTTACTGGCGATATGGATTATCTTCGTGACACAGTTTATCCGGTCATGCAAGGGGCAGTGCAATTCATGCTGCAATGGCTGCAACGTGATAAATCGAGTTATTTGGTAACCAATCCTTCAACATCACCTGAAAATCGATTTATATACACTGATTCTAATGGTGAACGCCGTGAAGGTGAAGTATCTAAAGCCTCCACAATGGATATGGCTATACTTCGTGATTTGTTCACAAACTACATACAGGCGTCAAAGATACTTGGAGAGTCTGTAGATGAAGATGTGACAGCCGCACTTGCATCACTTTATCCAAATCATGAGGGGAGTAAGGGGCAATTGCAGGAATGGTATCTTGACTTTGAGGAGCAGGATGCAGAGCATCGTCATGCCTCGCATCTGTTTGGTTTGCATCCTGGCAAGCAAATTCTACCACGTCGTGACAAAGAGTTGGCTTCAGCTGTGAAGCGTACTCTTGAATTGCGCGGTGATGGTGGCACTGGCTGGGCTATGGCTTGGAAAATTAATTTCTGGGCTCGACTTGAAGATGGTAACCATGCATATAAGATGCTTGCAAATGGCTTGAAATATGCCGATGTGACCGAAGTGGCAACAAAGGGTGGAGGAACCTATGCCAATCTGTTCGATGCGCATCCGCCATTTCAGATTGATGGAAATTTCGGTAGTACTGCCGGTATCACTGAGATGCTTTTGCAAAGCCATGGTGGTGAGCTATTCCTTCTGCCTGCTCTCCCTGACGTATGGCAATCAGGCTCTGTAAAGGGACTGCGAGCGAGAGGTGGTTTCATCGTGGATATGGATTGGAAAGATGGTAAACTTACACATCTTAGAATCACTTCGACACTCGGCGGTAAATGTCGTGTGAAAAGTTTTACTCCGCTTAAGGGTATGCCTGCAAAGGGTGTGAATGATAATCCATTGATGTTTGTCCCTGAAGCGCCAGTCTTTATTAAGAATGAATTGGCGACCACTAAACGTAGTAAACTTGATTTCAAGAAGACTTATACAATAGATTTGGAAACAGAAAAAGGTAAGATATATGAATGGTAAATTCCGGATGTTGCTGACTTTTGCCATAGGAGTGTCGGTAAGTGCAGCGAATGCCCTTGACGGATATGGATGGCGTATAATCTCGGATTCTCTGCTGGTTACAAAAGGAGTCACATATAAATATACTGTTGATACTCCTGAGGGTGAAGGTTTGGTGTCAACCACACCTTTAATTGGTGATATCTTGACCGACTTAACCTCCATTACGGGTGAGCGATATCGCTTAGTGAATTTTGCAGGTGATGTTAAGTGTGACTCCTGTCTCCCTGAAACCGGTGACCGTTTGCAGCGACTATCTCTTGGTGGCAATGTTAAGGAAGATTATGTCGTAGTGCAAAAAGAAGAGGCTCTTGCTCCAAAATTGATACTTGGCAATGATAGTATTACAGCAGGTGTTGGTGTCGACCTGAATATTGATTTTTACGCGGGTCAGCGTACACCTGATGCTACTGTATGTATTCTGTTCCCTATGGAGGTCTCTGTGACAGCTGATAATGTAACTGTTGATGTTATTGGAAGGGGACCGGTAGTCCTTCGCAATCTGTCAAAGCAATCCATAGGAAGGGTCGGCGCTAATTATCCATATAGTATGGTGGGTAAGAGTGAAATCATACCTCAGGGGCGCTATGGGACATTGTTGAAGTTGACAGGATTAGATTTGCGACCGTCTAACGGCGCTGATGTAAGACTGGTGATAAAGGGCGTGAATTTACCAACCGTTGGTACTTACGATATTAAGGCTTGGTATAGCGTTGCTGCTCCTGAAAAAATTGAGAGTCCAGAAGTCGCTGCGACATTGAACGTTGTGAGCACTATTGCTGATTTTAGACGTGAACCGATGCGCAGGGGTGGATACCGTAGTTCACAGGATTTCTCATGGGCTGCGTTCACATGGAGTGGAGCAGATGATGCAAAGTCGCTTAAAGTGATGGGCTCTATCGATAATGGAAAGCGATGGCGTGAGTTTCCCGTACAATTTGAAGCTGAATCCGGTCGAGTTGTTATAACAAGGTTGGAGTCAGATAAAATGTATGCTTTTAAATTACGAGTGGAAGATGGACGGTCAAAGGGTGATTCCAATACAGCATGGTTTTATTCAGGCGAAATGGACCCCAGGAAATACGGAGCAAAAGGTGACGGAATAAGTGATGATACCGATGCGTTAAACAAGCTTATCTCATATGTGGGAGCACTTGGTGGAGGCGTGGTGAAATTTTCGTCAGGTGTATATCCAGTCCGCACTTTACACATGCATAGCAATGTTTGGCTAAATATTGACAAAGATGCGGTTATAAAAGCGCTTCCTGGTGGAGATGCTCCTGAAACTACATGGTTCAGTGACCGCGCTTATCGTTCTGGTCTTTCTCCTGTTGACCCTCGTCCTTATGAAGACCCGGAGAATTATATGACCAAGCAGGATGTAGGACACACATATTTTCATAACACAATGTTCTTTGGCGAGCGTGTGGAAAATGTGAAGATTGTTGGTCGAGGTAGAATTACCGGTGACGGTAATCTAGTGACCGGAGATAAGGTGATGAATAATAATCCGGAGAGACGTTGTGACAAGATGTTTACCTTCAAACTATGTAGGGATATAGAGATTGGTGGCATCGAGAATGACCTTGACCTTTGGTATGACGAAAAAAAGGATGAGCCATACTATATTTCTGGTGATGAGCGTATTTATGAAGATACTACGATGCTTCATATTGACCAAGGAGGACATTTTGTGCTTCTTGCTACTGGAAGCGATGGGATTTATGTTCATGACACGTATTTTGGAAAGCACAATGTGTCGAATGCGAGAGATATTTATGATTTCATGGCGTGTAACGATGTGAGAGTATATAATATTTACTCAAAAGTAAGTTCTGATGACATTGTCAAGCCTGGCTCCGACTGTTCATTAGGATTCACACGCCCGGCATCTAACTATATGGTGCGAAATATAATAGGAGACACTAATTGTAATCTGTTTCAGATTGGGTCGGAAACTGCTGATGATATTAAGAACCTTTATATTGATAATATATATGTCCTTGCAGCCAATAAGGCTGGTTTCTCAATTTCAACTAATGATGGCGGCCATGTGGCAAATGTTTACCTAAACAGTGGTAAAACCGGTCCGATTCATTCGCGTTCAGTTATGAAGCGGACTCGGGCTCCATTTTTTATCTCAATATCCAATCGTGGACGAGTATTAGGTGCAAGTGTTAAGAAATATTCATTTGTTGAGAATGGAGTGGAGAGGAATGAGCTGTTGGTGTTGAATTCCAATATTGGGAAAGTGGAAAATATAAACATCAATGGTGTAGATATATCGGAAGTTTATGGCGGTTCCTCGTTCCGTAAAGAACGTTGGATGGAGTATGATGGCTCGCAGAATGAAGCATCTGCTATTATTGCTGGATTCAAATTGCCCGACAGTGATGCTGTGAAGGGTGGACTGGATTTTGAACTTCCTGACGGACGTCATACTGGATATATCAAGAATGTGACATTCACCGATGTTAACATTACGGTCAAGGGAGGACATGACGATAGTGATTCCGAGGCATATCCACCGGAGATTGGAGTCGGACGATATAATGTAGGTGATTTGAAAATTCAGCCGGCATATGGTTTTTGGTTACGTCATGTGGATGGTGTAAGAATGGATAAATGCACTATAAGCGCAGAAAAGAAAGATGGTCGCTATCCAGTATATTTTGATGATGTAAAGAATGCTATGGTCTCCGATATTGTCGTAACTGGTAGTCCGAACAAACGCGAGGCTATCGGTATGGTAAGGTGTAAGAATATTGACGTGGCTCAGGACATACAGCCTCGTATGGCATGGGGCAAGAATCATCCTGTCGGAACTCCAGTAGGTATCAATCCCGGTAGAGTGGCATGGAGCCATGCGCCTGGCGTAGCATTATGGAATAAGGTGGATGGAAGATGGTATGAAGACCGATGGAACAGTCAGGAACTGACTGATTCAATGATATCAGATGTGATTTGCACTCTCACTGGTGAGCGTACTGACAAAAGGTCATGGCAAGCTCTTTTCAAAGATTTCAATAAGCGCAATGGTAAGGGGAATAAGGGGTATCGTAATGGTGAGCGGATAGCAGTCAAACTCAATCTTAACAATACGTTTGATTATGCGGATAATGAGCAGCTGAATGCGTCCCCGCATCTTACACTATCTCTGTTGCGTAGCTTGGTCAATGAGGGTGGAGTGCCTCAGGAGTGCATAACGTTATTTGATGCAAGCCGATTTATGACAGATGCTTTGTTTAATAAATGCCATACGGAATTTCCACATGTGCATTATGTTGACAACGAGGGTACTTCTGGTCGCGAGAAGGCTACGTATACCGAAAATGCAATTCCATATTCATGCGATAATGGCAAACTTGCGCGTGGACTTGCTAATTGTGCTATTGAAGCGGATTACCTTATAAACGTTGCGTTGCTTAAAGGACATGGAGGTCAAGGGGTGACACTCTGTGGCAAAAACTGGTATGGAGCTACAGATATCAATCGTAATTTCCGCAAGAACCAACACAATAATTTCAATCAGGATAGAGGAGGGAAACCTCGTTTTATGACATTTACTGACTTTATGGGACATAAGGACCTTGGCGGGAAGACTATGCTGTTTTTGATAGATGGTCTTTATGGGTCTATGGATGTAAATGGAGCTCCTTCGGGTCGATGGAAAATGGCACCGTTCAATAATGAATGGCCTTGTTCGCTGTTTGGCTCCCAAGATGGAGTTGCGATTGATGCTGTTGGTATAGATTTTCTGACATCAGAATTTCCGGCTATGCCTGATGTGGACTATTGTGATATGTATCTTGTGGAGGCAGCTATGGCTGATGCTCCTTTGTCAGGTACTGTATATGACCCTGAACAGGATGGGAAATCATTAAAAAGTCTCGGCGTGTTGGAGCATTGGAACAATCCCGTAGATAAACAGTATAGTAAGAATCTTGGTAAAGATTATGGCATAGAATTGATATATGTTCATACAACAAAATAGATTTGAAATCAGGTAAATAAGCCATAAATTACAACGGATGATATAATTATTGTAGTATTTGGAATAATCCTAAAAATGTGACACACATATTGGTTTTATCTTTGCAATTAGTAATAACAACCAGTTAAAATCAATAAGCGTGGAAAAACTATCGAAAAGAAACGGATGTCCTGCTACATTGGGAAATTATAATGTCCGGTATAATCTGCCTTGGCTTAAATCATTTGCTATTGCGGTGGCGCTTTCATCTGTGTCACCGCTTTTGGCACAGCAAACCCAACAAGATGATTTGGGTACTGACATGGGATTGTTCGTCCCAACAGACCTTCCGAATACACCGATGGGGATTGCCCAAGGTATCCATCCGGGTCGAGTTGCGTGGGCGCATGATAGCAAGGCGGCAGCCTGGGATGGCAAAAGCGGTCTATACTCAGATGCGGATAACAACAGCCAAACTCGTGTAAATGATATGATGGAAGGTGTGGTGATAGCCTTATCGTCAAAATCAAATATCGCCGATGCGTGGACAGAATTGTTCAGTACTTTTAATGAGAAGAAAGGTAAGGGTTATGTTGGATACCGGAAAGGGGAAAAAATTGCAATAAAAATTAATCTAAATGACAATGGTGGTTCAAATATAATTGATGCCACGCCTCAGTCTGTATTAGCTTTGCTTCATCAACTTGTTGATGTGGTAGGTGTCCCTCAGAAGAATATCACTGTTTATGATGCACAGCGAAGAGGTATATCGGCGGTATATACCTATGTGGAGCCGTTGTATCCTGATGTTGTCTATCAGAATTGGGGTGGTTTTGTACCTGATGTGATAACTTATTCAAGTGAAATTACCGATGCAGGAGCGCGAAGTCTTGCAAAAGCTGCTTACGATGCGGATTACATGATTAACATGGCTTTGATGAAGCGTCATTCTCAGCCTACTGACAAATGGCGTGACGGAGCTGGACAGACAGGTATCACTTGCACTGGTAAAAATCAATTTGGTTCTATAGGAAATGTACCGCCATTGCATTTTTCCATTCGCGACTGGTCGCATAAGCGTGGCATGAACACATATAATAGTATAGTAGACCTAATGGCTCACGAACGTATTGGTAGGAATACGTTGATTTATATCGTAGATGCCATGTATGTGAATCCCAAACACAATGGCAAAGCTGTGAAATTCAAACGTGCTCCATTCAACGATGGGTGGACCTCAAGTTTTCTTGCTTCTAACGATGCAGTGGCGATAGAGTCGGTTGTGCTCGATTTTATATATTCTGAGCTGCCTCTGGCTGCTAATGCAGATAATTTTCTGCACGAAGCTGCCAATATCGGAAATCCACCGTCCGGAATACATTATGTTGGTGGAGATATGAAGAGTCTGGGCGTACATGAACATTGGAATAATCCTACCGAGCGTCAGTATTCCAGAAATCTCGGTACAGGTGATGGCATTGAGCTCTACAGAGTTGCGCTTGATGAAAGACGTCCAGCTATTGAATACTTTACTTCTGATAATACTGTTGTAAGTCGCAAGAATAAGGCTACCTTAAAATGGAATTGTTCAAATGGGGAGAAAGTGATGCTTAACGGCAGGCAGGTGGCTGCTACTGGGGAACTGATTGTAAATCCTTCACATAGTACCAGATATCATCTTGAGGTGATGGGTAAGAATGGACGTTGCGCAAGTCAGGATTTGGTTATAAAAGTAGTGGAACCAATAGTTTCATACCAACCGTCTGAAGCCAAAATTGAAGGTACATTCTTAATTGATGATAACGGATATCTTGCACTTTCCGGTGAGCGGAGTAAGGATAGAAATATTGCTGAATGGAATGTAACAGTCCCCCGAAGCGGTACATATCTCTTGAAATCGGTATATACTGGTAGTGACCCGGCTCCTGCCTATATTTATGTGAATGGTGAAAAGGCCACTGAAAATTATGGATGGCTTATCTCAATAGATAATGTACCGAGAGAATACTATTTCCCGGTATATTTGGAGAAGGGTAGTTCTACATTACAGCTTGAAATGCCGGGACGAAGAGGAAACAGAATCCATGAAATCGGGATTGTACATGAAATAAAATAGATATATCTATTTAAATAGAATCAGTATGATATTACCTCTAAACCACGTAAAACGATGAAAAAAGTAATTGCTACACTATTATTTGCCATTCTGACCTTAGGAACTATGGCAGATGCCATGACTTTTAATGTTAGGAGATACGGTGCTAAAGGCAATGGCAAGCATCTTGATACCAGCGCCATACAAAAAACTATTGATGCTTGTACAAATGCTGGCGGTGGAACTGTAATAGTCCCAGAGGGAACTTACTTGTCAGCAACAATCGAGCTGAAGGATAATGTTAATCTTCATCTTGAGAAAGGTGCGGTAATTTTGGGTACAACTGATTATAAGGCTTACAGAAATCTTGACCCTTTTACAGAAGGGCTGGGCATAGACGTTGGTACGGCACTTATAGTTGCAGTTGATGCCAAAAATGTATCGCTGACAGGTAAAGGTACCATTGATGGGCAAGGGGCAGCCCTTAAAGAACGTCATATCAAAGAGGACAAGCGTCCGGAAGGTCAACGATGGGGAATGCGCCCATTTCTGTTACGTTGGGTACGTTGCGAGAATATAACTGTAAATGATGTGACACTCAAATTTGCAGGGGCATGGACTTCACACTATTTCTGCTGTTCAAATGTAAATATTGACAATGTAACTATCAGAAGTTTTGGTGTGGCGCACAATGATGGTATAAATATCGATGGTTGCACCCACGTCAAAATAAGTAATTGTGATATTGTCAGCGGTGATGATGCTCTCTGTTTCAAGACAACCTCATCAAAATCTCCCTGCAACGATATTGTGGTAAACAACATGCGACTCAAATCCAATCAAGCAGGTATAAAGATGGGTACCGAATCAATGGCTGCTTTTGAAAACATAAAAATATCTAATTGCCATATTTATGATACAAAAAACGGTGGTATAAAGCTATTTTCAGTCGATGGTGCTAATCTTCGGAATGTAGAGATAAGCGACATCACTATGGATGAGGTGCGCACACCCATGATGTTTCGTCTTGGTGCGAGATTGAGTGTATTCCGCAAGAAAGAAGATACACGTCAATCTATTGGAACATTTGAGAATGTGACAATACGTAATGTTGAGGCGGTAGCGGCAGATAATGCGCAGCTTGACCCTCCGACAGGGATACTTATCACTGGTATACCTGACCATTATATCACTAATTTAACATTGGAAAACATCCATATACGTCTATTGGGAACAGGTACAGTTGAAGATGCTCTTCACAAGGTACCGGAGGCGATAGAAGAGTATCCCGAAGTGAAAACATTCGGACCAAAAATACCGGCATACGGAGTTTGGGCTCGTCACGTTCGTGGTCTCAAACTGAAAAATGTGACATTTGAATTAAAGAATCCTGATTATCGACCGGAAATAATCTGTGAAGATGGTGATATGGAAATATATAAAAATAATACCGATGAGCAAGCAACAATGTCACCTGACGGTAAAGTGCAATTCCTTCCGATTATTGGTGCCGATGGAATATTGCGATATAAGGTTACTCATGATGGTATTGAAATGATTAAACCGTCTCGTTTAGGGCTAAAGATTCATGGAAAGGAAATAGGCACGGATGTCAAATGTATGAACATTGAGAGAGCATCTGTTAATGATGCTTATGAGCTAAAGGCTGGAAAGAAATTATCCACGCGCGATAGATGTGAGCAATCAGTGTATAGTTTCCTTGATAGTAATAACAGCCGGTTTGATTTGATTGTCAGGGCTTATAATGATGGTATTGCATTCCGCTATCATCTTCCAGGTGATGCAAATAACAGCAAAAAGGATACTATCGATGCTGAACTTACTGAGTTTAATATCCCAACAGACGGTAAGGCATGGATACACCCTTACGATTGGAATGAAAGGCATAAGCCGAGTTACGAGCAATATAGCCATAATGGCGTTGCTATAAATTCATTGCCTGGACATGACCGAGGTTGGTCGTTCCCGTTGCTTTTTGAACAATCCAATGGAAAATGGATGATGGTGACGGAAGCGGTACTTGATGGAACCTATCCTGCCACTCATGTGGATAATTCAGGAGAGAATGGTTGCTACCGTATACGATTCCCAGAAGCGGATGAAGCTGTGATAAATGATGACCCTCGTCCAGTATCATCGTATCCTTGGCTAACACCATGGAGAGTTGTGGTGACAGGAGATGCTCTCAATGATATATTCAGCACTCAGATGGTAGCGCATCTTAATGCTCCGTCCAAGATTGAGGATGAATCATGGATTAAACCAGGCAGAGCTGCATGGAGTTGGTGGTATGATGGAAAGTCGGCAAGCAGTTATGATGCACAAATCAAGTATGTGGATTTCTGCAAAAAGATGGGGTGGGAGTATTCTCTCATTGATGCAGGATGGCAGACAATGGATAAAGATGGTATAGAAGGTGTTGTGGACTATGCCAATAAGAATGGTGTAGGTATCTGGCTATGGTACCATTCAGGAGCCGGTCGTGGTGATGAAACTCCACTGCAGCACCGTCTTATGTCCGACGCGGAATTGCGTCGTAAAGAGATGGCTCGTATTAGCAAATTGGGAATCAAAGGTATAAAAGTCGATTTTTTCGATACTGACAAGCAACGGATTGTAGCCTTATATCCGCAGATACTTAAAGATGCAGCGGATTATCATTTGCTTGTAGACCTTCATGGTGCATCATTGCCCAGAGGTCTTGAACGTACATATCCGAATTTGATGACTACTGAGGCTATCCGAGGAGCAGAAACTCTTGGCAGGCAGGAACGTTGTGAGAAGGCGGCAGAGCATAACGCCACAGTCCCATTTACACGTAATGTCGTTGGCTCAATGGACTATACCCCTGTAACTTTCTCCAATAAAATACGGCAAGGTGTACCAGCTATCCGACGCACATCCATGGCACATCAACTTGCGTTGGCTATAGTTTTTGAATCAGGTTTCCAGTGCTTTGCTGATAGGGCAGAGGCATATAACGCTCTTCCGAAATTACCTCTTGAATTGCTTAAAGATGTCCCAAGTGTATGGAATGAAAGCCGCCTACTTGCTGGCTACCCATCGGATTTTGTTGTCGTAGCGAGAAAAAAAGGCGATAAATGGTACATAGGAGGTATAAACGGTAAAAATGAGACGCGTAATGTTTCATTTAAGCTTCCAAAAGAGTGTGAAGGAAAGCGCTTTACTATCATAACCGATGGAAATGATATAGATTCATTCGGATACATCGATGCTGTGAGCGGTGATACTCCGGTGTCAGTAACGATGCTTGGGAATGGAGGATTTGCAGCAGTAATTGAATAAATTGTTGAGATATGAATATTAGAAAATTGATGGTGTGGGCGATATGTATGCTCAGTATAGCATCGCTTCATGCTAAGATTAATTGGCTGGAGATAGAGCCTGGAGTCTGGAAAGGAGTAGTTGGAACTCCTGAGGATTACTCTTTGTTAACAGCAGCCGGATGTTCACCGGCACACGATGGATTTGCACGATTGCCACATGTTGAATTACCAACTCTTGCCAACAATATAGTCGGCGAAGTTAATGATGGGAAAACAAATCTGAGAATTCCTTTAGATAAAGGTGAGCAGCTTTATGGATTTGGATTGAATTTTCAGACGGTACATCAGCGAGGTAAGATATTGAATTTACATGTGGACCATTACGGTGGGAAGGATACCGGTCGTACCCATGCACCCGTACCATTTTATATTTCAAGTGCAGGGTATGGAGTGTTTGTTAATTCAGCAAGATATCTGACTGTATATGCTGGTTCCGGAGCTCGCAAAGATAGCGAGAATGCTCCTATTGCAAAAGATAGAAATACTGATAAATCATGGTCAGCACGTCCATATTCTGATGCTGTTTCGATATTGGTCCCGGCTCAAGGCGTAGAGGTGTATGTGATAGCCGGACCAACACCTATGGATGTGGTGAGAAGATATAACCTTCTTTGTGGTGGTGGGACACTTCCTCCGCGTTGGGGACTTGGATTCACACAGCGTACACAGAAACTTTATGATGCAAAGGATGTGGAATACGAAGTGGATGAGTTTGAGCGTATGGGTTATCCTTTGGATTTCATTGGATTGGAGCCAGGATGGCAGAGCAAGTCATACCCGTGTAGTTTTGAGTGGGACAAATCCAGATTTCCGGACCCATCCGGATTCGTATCAAAGATGCTTGATAAAAAAGTTAGAATTAACCTTTGGACAAATCCTTACATATCACCGGAATCAGATGTATATAAAGAAATGTATCCTGTGAGTGGTTCTCATACTGTGTGGTGTGGCATTGTACCAGATTTGGCACATGAAAAAGCCCGTTCGCTTTGGAATGATAAGTTAGAGCGCGAGCATATTAATATCGGTGTGAGCGGATATAAGATTGATGAGGTGGATGGTTACGATTTTTATATCTGGCCAGATGTCGCAACTTTTCCATCAGGAATTTCTGCTGAACAGATGCGTCAGACTTATGGCTTGTGGGTCCAGCGCACATCGACTGACTTATATAGAAAGCGCAATCAGCGTACATTTGGTTTGGTCCGTGCATCAAATGCTGGTGGAAACGCTATGCCTTACGTAATTTATAATGACTATTACAGCCATCAGGATTTTATAACAGCTCTCATCAATTCTGGTTTCAGTGGAGTATTATGGACTCCTGAGGTCCGCGGGTCAAAGACTGGTGAAGAGTGGTTGCGAAGATTCCAGTCTGTGGTTTTTTCACCTATGGCAATGATAAATGCATGGGCGAGCGGTACTAAACCATGGTCATTTCCTGAAGTTGCCGACCAGGTAAAGGAATATTCATTGCTACGTATGCAAATGATGCCTTATTGGTATACTGAGTTTGCTCGCTATCATTTTGATGGAATTCCACCGTTTAGGGCTATGAATCTTGAGCCGGGCTTCAATCCTAATGAAGCTGTGAAGACTGAACTCACATCCGGTAATTTAGAGGATAATCCCTATCTTGAAGCTGTGACAAAGGAAATCAAGGACCAATACATGGCAGGCGAATATTTGCTTGTGGCTCCAATGTTCGCTGGTCAGACCTTACGTAAGGTTGTGCTCCCCAAAGGTAATTGGTATGATTTCTATACAGGAGAGTATGTGGGTAACGGAGAGACAATTGAAGTAAGTCCAGGACTTGACCGGATTCCGGTATATGTGAAGGATGGTGGTATCATTCCAATGATGATGCCTCGACTTCATGCTCCGAGACTCGGCGAAAAGTTTGATTTGGAAATACGTCACTATGGCGATGCTGATGGGGCATATCGTTTGTATGATGACGATGGTGAGACATATAATTATGAGAAAGGTGAGTATTCATGGCGTGATATTAAGGTAGAGCGTCAAAAAAATGGCAAACTAAAAGGCACTTTCTCGAAAGCTGAGAAAGGGAAGCCGAACAATATTGGCAATGTCTCATGGAAATTTATGACGCAGAAGTAATCGCGGTATAAAATATTCTTTAAATCAATGGAAATATAATGAAAATAAACAGATTCGCAATATATATTGCAACTATCATGACTCTTGGATGTGGGAAAGCTTATGGGGCAATTCCGGAGAAGACACCCATAATAGAGATGGTGGCAGACAATCTGAAACTAACCTTGATGGTTGGTGAGGATAAGAGAGTGTATCAACTCAGTTTTGGAGATGCTGATGCAAGCATAAGTTTACCGGAGAAAACACTTACACGTGAACAGGAATTTCTTCCGGCTTATGGGAATGGTGTGATAACTGAATCTGCTATTCAGGCTACGCATACCGATGGCAACACATCTACAGACTTGAAATATCTTTCACACCGATGTGACACAGTATCGCCAGATATCACACAGACAGTGATTTCTCTCCGTGATTTCGCATACAATTTTTTTGTGGATGTGTATGTGAAATGCTACAAAAAATCAGGTATGATGGAAATTTGGAATACCATACGTCATGATGAGCGTGGTGGGAAAGTTGTGCTTTACAAATATGCATCAGCTTCACCCATTTTGAAGTCAAATGAATATTGGTTGACTCAGTTCAATGGTAAATATAAGCGTGAGGCAACCCTTGAGGAGGAGCGACTTGGTGAAGGAATCAAAATTCTTGATTCCAAGCTGGGCGTGCGTGCTTCACAGTATCGTATACCATCCTTTATGCTTGCCTACGGGCATTCTGCTAAAGAAAGAGAAGGGGAGGTCTTTGCTGCTTCTCTCCGGTGGTCTGGTAGTTTCCAACTTGCTTTTGACATGGACTGGAATAAATCACTGCGCGTTCTGACTGGTATTAATCCAGTGGGCGCTCACTATAATTTAGAAAGAGGTGCGACTTTTACCACTCCTGCCGTGTTGTGGACATACAGCAAGCACGGTAAGGGCGAAGCAAGCCGTCGTTTCCATCGATGGGCTGCGGATTACGCTGTTAGAGATGCTGAGAAACTTCGACCCATACTTCTCAATAATTGGGAAGCTACCCATTGTGATTTTAATGAAGAACGTCTTGTGGGACTATTTGATGGCGCTAAAGAGATTGGGGCGGAACTGTTTCTGTTGGATGACGGATGGTTTGGTAATGGTGAATTTTCTCGTGATGATGATAAACATGGTTTAGGGGATTGGGAAATATCTACAAAGAAGCTTCCGCGTGGACTCTCTTATCTCGCTAAAGAGGCATCCAAACGTAAAATCGGGTTTGGTATATGGCTTGAGCCAGAGATGGTGAATCCAAAGAGTGATTTATATACCCGTCATCCTGAATGGATTATGACACAGCAGAAGCGTGAGCCGATATTAGGTCGCCATCAGGAAATTCTTGACCTTACACGTCCTGAAGTACAGCATTTTGAATGGCAGGTTATTGATAACACTTTACGCCCGAATCCAGGAGTGTCATACGTGAAATGGGATTGTAACAGATATGTGACTCAGCCAGGTTCTCAATATCTACCGGCTCATGAACAGAGTCATCTTTTAGTTGATTACAACAATGCTCTCTATCGCTTGATGAATCGTTTTGCCTCTAATTATCCGAATGTCATGGCTATGCTTTGCGCAGGTGGAGGTGGACGTGTGGATTATGGTGCATTGCAATATTTCCACTCTTTCTGGCCCAGTGACAATACTGACCCCTTAGGCAGAATAAAAATTCAATGGGGGTTTGGGCATTTCTTCCCTGCAAGTACTATTGCTGCACATGTCACGCGTATGGGTAAACGACATTTAAAAATGGCTATAGATGTAGCTCTCAGTGGAACATTTGGTATTGACCTCGCACTCGACAAGGCTACTCCTGAAGAACGCAAGCAATTGGCAGATGGTGTGAAATTGTATAAGAACGGTATTCGCGATTTGGTGATGTTTGGCGAACTATACAGATTGGTATCGCCCTACGAGACACCGTTAGCTGCAATGAGCTATGTGTCTACAGATAAGAAGAAAAGTGTGGTGTATCTATATCAAACAGAAGATGGCAATGTGCCTATGATAAGGATGGATGGACTTGAACCGGAAATGCATTATGCACTTAAGGAGGTGAATCTTCCTGAAGGTGTCGCACCTCGATTTGCAAGCAGTACTTATACAGGAAAGCAGCTGATGGAAACCGGAATTGTAAATCCGTTATGTTCGCAGTTTGACAGTGCAGTCCTTCTAATAGATAAAGTAAAATAATAAAGTAACCGATATGAAACGTACAATTATTTCAGCCTTATTGGCATTGATGCTAATGACAGGTAATGCCGCTAATACTCCTGACCGATGGAATATAGGTAAAGATGGGTCCATCAGTTGGGTAATCAAGGAGAATGATGCGCACTCCGACCATTTGGAGATGAGCGGTCAGAAAATTTCTGTTGTACTCCGCTATGGAGTTAGTGACAAAGGGGCGCTCTCGCTTAATAGGAGTTTGGTTTTCCCAATGTTGCGAATGAAACCAAACAAAACTCAGAATAACCTGAAACAACGTTTTGATGTAAATATTCCTGGACTTGTCACTATCGATGACCTGAACATGTTTGATGAAAAGGTTGAGAATATCAAGTTTGATGGAATCATGACAGTTAAGAGTTCTTTCAGCCATGTTTATCGTAGAAAAACTATAGAAAATGCCGTCTCTCTGCAAAGAATGCTCTATCCTTCAATAAATGGAGCATATTATTGTGAGGAGTATACCTACACTAATAATATGAAGCAGCCGATTACATTAAGAATCCCTGATTGGAGTATAAAATATGTTACTCCAGATGAAGCGGGTGTATACGGCTCGTATACAGTGGAAGCGGCTTTGACAAAAAATGGAGTTTTTGTGTTGAACCCTGGTGAGAAATTTGAATTCAATGCGATATTTTCGGCTCGGAAAACGAATGAAGAGCCTGTAAAGCGTATCAATACAGATGCCCAACGTGATGGTCGTAAAGCTCTGATAGCTGGATGGTGGAGTAATTTGGTGCTAGACACACCTGATGATGTGCTCAATACCATGTTTTCATTTGCAAAACTTCGCGGCGCTGAAAGTATCTACAATACTAAAGGTGGCTTGATGCATGGACCTGGTGGAGAGGCATACTATGCTGCTGTATGGGCAAATGACCAGGCTGAATATATAAATCCATTCTTTCCATATCTGGGATATGAGATAGGAAATCAGTCAGCGTTAAATTCATTCAAGCATTTTGCCAGATATATGAACGATGAGTATAAGCCTATCCCAAGTTCTATTATTTCTGAAGGTGTAAGTTTTTGGCATGGAGCCAAAGATAGAGGTGATGGCGCGATGATAGCTTATGGAGCATCGCGATATGCGCTTGCACGTGCTGATAGGGAGGAGGCTATGCAGCTGTGGCCATTGATAGAATGGTGTCTGGAGTATTGTCATCGCAAACTTAATGCCGGTGGGGTAGTGGCATCTGATTCTGATGAACTGGAAAACCGTTTTCCCTCAGGTGATGCCAATCTCTGTACGTCATCGCTATATTATGACGCACTGATTTCAGCATCCTATCTCGGCAAAGAACTTGGAATCCCATCATCTAAGCTGAAGGTTTACTCTAACCGGGCAGCAGACCTACGCAAATCGATAGAGTCTTATTTCGGTTATGAAATTGAAGGTTTTCATAGCTACCGTTACTATGATGGTAATGATGTGTTGAGAGCATGGATTTGTATGCCCCTTACAGTCGGGATACATGAGCGGGCAAAAGGCACTATAGATGCGCTTTTCTCTCCACGTCTCTGGACTGATGATGGATTATTGACACAAGCAGGGACTGAAACATTTTGGGACCGTTCTACGCTTTATGCCTTGAGAGGTACCATTGCAGCCGGAGAAGTTGAAAAGGGTATAGGTTTCCTTAAGCAATATTCACGCCGCCTGTTAGGAGACCATGTGCCTTATGCTATTGAAGCATGGCCAGAAGGTAACCAGCGTCATCTTTCAGCTGAAAGTGGATTATATTGTAGAATTTTCACTGAAGGGCTTTTTGGTATTAGACCCACCGGTTTTAGTTCGTTCGAACTGACCCCGCGACTCCCTCAGGAATGGAACTATGCAAATCTGAATAATGTCAGAGCTTTTGGCGATGATTTTGATATCAAGGTCAAGAGAGGAAAAGATGATAAACTTGATGTGAGGATTGAACGCAATGGTAAGTGTTTGGTTAGCAAAAAGATTAAAGATGGTGCTACCATGAAAATTACATTGCCTAGGAAATAAATCTGATAATAATTGGTGAAAATATGATAATAGACCGGAATAATCCGGTCTATTTTTGCATATGGAAACATTTCGCATTCCATTACACTTAAACTACATCATGATGAATAGACTAACTACAATAATCGGATTGGTTATATCTGTAATGACTGCAGTATCAGTCATCAGTGCTTCGGAAGTCACGGACATAGAAAAGATTAAATCGAATTACCGAGCAATTATGGTGCATGAAAATTTGGATACAGATTCTCTGACAGCCGATTTAATCAAGATAGAGCCTGAAAAGGAGATGTCGGACCAGGTGGTGATAGAATTGCACCAGAGATATCCATTCGATTTGGATAAAATCAGGAACTATTTGTCTTGCCTACGCAGCGATGGTGCGTGGAACGATATAAATTATGAAGATACCAAGCGCTCTGGGTGGGAACCGAAGCAACATGCCGATAGGGTGCTTGAAATGGTAAAATTATACAAGACGCCGGGTCAAGAGTTCTATCATTCATTAAAGTTAAAGGAAATGGTTCATCGGGCGTTGTCCTATTGGTTTATCGCTAAGCCGAAATGCCTGAACTGGTGGCAGAATGAGATAGGAATCCCCAAAACATTAGGTGCGGCGTGCATCCTTATTGAGGATGAACTTTCCGAAGAGGAAAGAAGAGGGATTGAAGAGGTTATGTCTGCTGCAAAAATCAAAATGACCGGTCAAAATAAAGTTTGGCTTGCTGGAAATGTGCTTATTCGAGGGCTTCTTCAATATAAGCCTGATTTGGTAAAGATGGCAAGAGATACAATCATGTCGGAAATATGTGTGGGACGCGCAGAGGGTATAAAATCAGACTGGAGTTTTCATCAGCATGGTCCTCAGCAACAGTTTGGTAATTATGGTCTCGCCTATCTTTCGAGCATGGTTTTTTATAATAAGCTCTTTGATGGAACAGACTACCGATTTGATATTGAGCATAAACAGATTCTTGAGTCATTCATAAATGAAGGGTATAAATGGGTGATGTGGAATCGACACATGGATGTGAGTGCATTGGGAAGGCAGTTGTTTCATAACGCTCAGCTTCACAAGGGATATGCTCTGGCTTTCTCTGCTGCTGATTTTGGCATTGATGGATTTCCTCTCAGAGGAAATCTGTTGGTAGGGCATAAGCATTTCGACGAATCTGATTACACAATTCACCGTACAGCCAGATGGATGGCATCATTGAAAATGTCATCGAGCAGAGTTACAGGAACAGAAGTGGTAAATGAGGATAATTTATTGGGCTATTATTTAGGAGACGGAGCCACTTACTATTATGTCAGAGGTGACGAATATAAGGATGTATTTCCATTCTGGGACTGGCGTAAAATTCCTGGTGTAACGGCATATGAGGATACTGCTCCAATTCCGAATATCCGGAAAAATAAGTCGAAAAATCGTAGCCATTTGGTTGGTGGAATCACATACGGTGATATGGGAATCAGTGCCATGACACTCGACCGAGATGGATTATCAGCTCACAAAGCGTGGATATTTACTGATGATTATGTAGCGTGTCTTGGTGGAGGAATAAGCTCGGATAGTTTGCTACGTGTAACTACAGGTGTGGATGCACGAATTAAGCGGGATAAATTCATGTACTTTGAAAATAACGAATGGCGCGCTTTGGATGGGCATGGAAAATTTGACGTAGGTATTCATAAGTTTCATCATGATGATACGGGTTATGTGATAATAGCATCGGATGAACTGTATATTTATGCAGGGGAAAAGTCAGGTAGCTGGAGTGATTTTATGAAGATGTATCGCCCCGATACAATCACTGGTGATGTGGTTACACTGCATATCAATCATGGGATAAATCCTAAGGATAAGAGTTATCTGTATTTTATACTTCCGGCATGTGATAGAGAAACAGTTGCTCAGTTTGATGTAAGTAGAGCAGTATCTGTGCTTAGGAATGACTCAACGGCACAGGTAGTGAAAGTCTATTCATCTTCATCTCCAACTCTTTGGGTAATATCCTATAATGGAGAAGAGATTGAGTTAGGAAGGAAAAGTTTCATTCCAGGAACACCTGGAATTTATCTGATAGAAGATAAAGATGGTAAACTTATATCGAAAGTTTACACTCACTTTAAAATATAAATTATAAAAATTGATATATGAATAAATCAATAGCCGCGGCATTTATAGCTGTTTTAGCTTTGTCTTCATGTTGTAATAATGATGGCGGAAAATTTACGGAAAGTTCATTGTTTTTGGAATTGCCGGAGTATTGTCCGACGCCCGATGGGATGGCAATTGATGAAAATGGGAATCTTATATTGGCATGTCCGAACTTTGCAGATACAAGTAAGCCTGCCGTCCTCATGAAGATTACTCCAGATGGAAAAATATCGAAGTGGATGGACGTGCCGGTATTAGAGGAGACAGGGTTGGCAGCTCCAATGGGAATTGATTTTGGAGAGGACGGGGAGTTATACATTTGTGACAATCAAGGATGGTCTGGTTCAGAACATGGTCAAAATCGAGGTCGTCTCTTGAAACTGACGTTTAATAAGAATGGTGAACCGGTCGATACCATAATAGTCGCAACTGGAATGGAGCATCCAAATGGCGTAAAAGTTCATAATGGGAAAATTTATGTGACGCAAAGCTTATTGACACCAATGTCAACAAAGAAGACGGTAAGCGGAGTATATTGTTTCACATGTGATGATAGGGATATAACGGTAACCAATTCAAATTCTGACAAAAATCTTCTGTTTACTATTGAGACAGAGAATCCGGAAGTTAAATATGGCTTGGATGGGATTGTGTTTGATTCTACAGGAAACCTTTATGTTGGAAATTTTGGTGATGGCAGCATTGTAAAGGTTACATTTGATGAAAATGATAATGTGATGAAAAAAATAGTTTGGGTACAATCTCCAGAGCAGCTGAAAAGTGTGGATGGATTATGCATAGACTCGGCTACAGGAAATATGTATGTAGCTGATTTCTCAGCTAATGCGATAGCGTGTGTCACACCTGATGGAGTGGTGACACGTATCGCGCAGAGCCCGGATTGTGATGGAAGCGACGGGGGATTAGACCAACCTGGCGAACCGATTGTGTGGCAAGGCAAGCTCATAGTGTCGTGTTTTGATGCTGTGACCGGTGCTGATAAAGTAAATACGGCTCACGATAAGCCATATACACTCGCCCAGATTGAATTGGATAGAAAGTAACGATAAACCAATAAAATAATTATCATGAAACTAAAAATTTTAGCTGTCTCAACACTGTTGATGATATTGGCTGCTCCATTAGCGAATGCACAGAATAAGGAGCTTGTAGATTTTCCTGCTGAGGCTGACCCGGTGAATGTTGGTACCAGAATAGTCAACAAGTTTTTGATTACGCCTCATACCCGTTTTGGCAATCCGCGTGCAGAGAAAGCCCCGAATTATGTAACTTATCCGGATGCTTGTACATGGTTGGGTGCACTATGGTTTGCGAAAGAGACCGGGAATAAGCACCTTATCGATGGTCTTGTGAAAAGATTTGAGCCAATGTTTGGGCAGGAGAAAAATATGCTACCTAAAATGGTTCATGTCGACTACAATGTGGTAGGTGCAGTGCCTTTGGAAATATATATGCAACGTGGAGACAAGCGGTGTTATGAACTTGGGATGCAATATGCTGATTCGCAGTGGATTCTTCCTGCTGATGCCAAACCAGAGCAAAAGAAACATGCTGAGAAGGGTTATTCATGGCAGACACGTATATGGATTGACGATATGTTTATGATTACTACCATCCAGTCGCAGGCATTTAAAGCTACCGGGGATAGAAAATATATTGACCGTGCTGCAAATGAAATGGTGATGTATCTTGATGAAATCCAACGTCCCAACGGCCTATTTTATCATTCACCTGAAGCTCCATTCTTCTGGGCGCGAGGAAATGGGTGGATGGCAGCCGGAATGGCGGAGCTTCTGTCTGCATTGCCTAATGACAATCCCAATTATAAGAGAATTATGAAGGCTTATAAGAACATGATGGCAACATTGAAAAAATATCAGGGAGACGAGGGGCTATGGCATCAACTTATAGATGGAAATGATACTTGGAATGAGACCTCTGGGACTGCAATGTTTACCTACGCAATGATAGTTGGGGTAAAAAATGGCTGGTTGAAAGAATCGGATTATGCGCCTGTGGCACGCAAGGGCTGGCTCGGATTAGTAAGTAGAATTAACTCAGATGATGAGGTTATAGATGTTTGCGAAGGTACAAACATTAAAAATGACCGTGACCACTATGTGAACCGTAAGCGTATTGTGGGCGACCTACACGCCCATGCTCCACTGCTATGGTGTGCCTCAGAACTTGTGTCATTAAAAAAGTAAGAGATATGAGATATTATAAGAAATTAATATTGTGCGGATTGTTGATGTCCTGTGGTAGCAATTTATCAGAAGCTGCCACAAGATACTTTTCACCTAGCGAAGTTAAGGATTTGAAAACGTTACTGAAAAGTGGAAAGTTGAAGCCGGGTGATGATGTGATTCTCAAAGATGGCACTTATAATCTCGGTGATGTAGATTTCTTTGCTAATGGAATGAGTGGTGATACCATCACTCTTAAAGCTGAAAATCCGGGAAAAGCTGTAATCTCAGGACCTTTAAAGATGCGTATTTATGGTAACTATCTGAAGCTTGATGGACTTTATTTCCATAAAGCCTGGGCATCAGGTTTCAGCATGATAGAGTTCCGACGTGATAAAGGGGAACATGCGTCCAATTGCCGTATGACAAACTGTGTGATAGACGATTGCAATGACCCGGACAAAAGCGAGAAGCCAGCTCCAGCCGGACAGCTTCCAATGTCTGTGGCTGAATATTGGGTAGGACTTTACGGTGAAAATCATCGTGTGGACCATTGCTATTTTGCCAATAAACGTATTGGGGGGCTGGTACTTCAACTTTGGTTGGACGAGAACAGTCATATTAATAATCATCAGATTGACCATAATCTTTTTGGAGTCCGCAATCCCTATGGAGGAAATGGTGCTGAGATTATCCGTGTTGGGCATTCTTGGTCATCGCAGCTTGAATCTCATGCAATCATTGAAAATAATGTGTTTCTTCACTGTGATGGTGAAAATGAAATTATTTCGGTGAAATCATGTAATAATGTATTGCGTAAAAATTTATTCTTTGAATCACGTGGAGCATTGGTGTGCCGCCACGGACATTATAACGTGATAGAAGGTAATACATTTGTTGGAAATGACCTTCAGGGCACATGTGGAATTCGAATCATCAATCAAGGACATACAGTATATGACAATCTGCTGTGTCGACTTGCCGGATGGGGACTTCTTGTGAGAGTAGGAGTGTTTGACCGCCCTACGCCTGATACAGATATAAAGGCAGAACCTCTCACATCGTTTCATCGCGTTGAGAATGTAGATATATCTTATAATGATTTTGTGGATTGTAAATCCATGGAGTTTGGCTCGGGAAAAGGTGAAAAGATGCCTAAGAATGTTCGTTTTGCTTATAATAATATCTATGGACAGACTGATAATATCCGGCTGTTCCGTCCTGAACAGACATTGTGCGGATTCTATTTTCTTAATAATAGCTATGCTTTTAATGACGGTGCAAAATTGAATCTTGAAGGCTTCACGATACGCAAACCAACTGTTGACTATAGCTCGATAGAACGTTCCAGAGTGATGGACTCAATCAATGATATCGGTGCAAATTGGTATGACAATAACAAGGACGATTTGCAATATATTAAAGCAAAGTATATGCAGGAGTAGTATTAATTGTATACTGCTGCTCACAACTTAAACACTTTTTAGTTAAAAATCGCCATTTAGAGGGGCTGTGAAATGATTTTATATTAAATTTGGAATAAATTTTCAAGCCCCTCCGTTATTGATAATCTAAATTTGCACAGTAGTAACGTGGCAGTTAAATGCCAAAAGTAACGGAGAAAAATTTTTATATGTATTAATTTTAAATCAATTTTGATGAATGAAAAACAGTGTTAAATCTAATGCGTTTTCACGGATGATGCGTCTTGTGCTTGTCCTTGGAGTATTCTGCTGGGGCATGCAGATACACGCCGAAAACATTCAGGTGAATGGTACGGTGGTAGATGAAAACGGAGATTCACTTGTGGGAGTCTCAGTGGTGGTTGACGGAACTACTACAGGTGCGGCAACCGATATTGACGGTAATTTCACCCTTTCTGTTCCAGAGGGTAAGAAACTTAAATTTTCCTATATAGGATATGAGTCCGTCATTGCCGTTGCAACCCCTCAGATGAAAGTAACCATGAAAGAAGACCGTCAGCAACTTGACGAGGTAGTCGTAGTCGGTTATGGTCAGCAGAAAAAAGTAAATTTGACAGGAGCTGTGGCAAGTGTGGATGGTGACCAACTTACCACCCGAGTGGCTGCTAATGCATCCTCATTGCTTCAGGGACGTGTGGCAGGTTTGCAGATTGTACAAAATTCGGCCAACCCGGGAGCTGAATCTGCTTCAATTCAGATTCGCGGTCAGGGTACATTCTCAAGTGCAGGTAGCAATCCTCTCGTGCTTATTGACGGAGTGGAGGGCGATATGGATAAGCTTAATCCTAATATGATTGAGAATATCGCTGTGCTTAAAGATGCAGCTTCCGCATCTATCTATGGTTCCCGTGCTGCCAACGGTGTAATTTTGATTACTACCAAAAATGGTGATGAGGGACGACTTAACGTTGACTATAGTTTTAATATGGCTTGGCAGTCGCCGACCACTAAGCAGAAACGTATCACCAACTCTGCCGAGTACATGACTTTATTCAATAAGGCATTACTGCATACTGGTGGTGATATCGAAACAAAGGGTTACAAGCAGGAGTGGATTGATGCATATGCTAATGCAGCGCCAGGCGACCCTAATTATCCAAATCATGATTGGTATGATGACGTTATAAAAACAGCTCCAATGCAGCAGCACTTCTTGAGTGTGAACGGTGGTAGAAATGGCACCACTTATAATGTCGGTTTTGGATACCTTGACCAAGATGGTATGGTGATAAAGACTGGCTTCAAACGTTATGATGCACAGGTTAATTTGCGTACAAATGTAGGTCGTGTGACTTTTGGTACTAATGTGAATCTGTCAAGGTCCAATCGCCGTTCTACATCGTATACAGCTTCTAATAGCCTTACTACCAATGAGACCGAGGATTTAATTCTCTGTATGTTCGCACAAGGTCCGTACTATTCACCCTATCTCCCTGACGGTCGTTACGCGTCAAGTGGCTATGCCGGTAGAGGACATAACAAAGCACCTCTTGCGGTTGCAAACAGCGGCGGTGGTAAAAAATGGGATACAAGTTATGTATTGGCAAGTGCTTTCGCTCGAGTAAATATTATTGATGGACTTGATGCTGAGATTAAAGGGTCTATTAAATATAATAATACACTTGCAAAGTGTCTCACAGTATCATGTTCGGCATATACTTTCCATCCAAATGAGTTTGGTGAGCATCAGGAAAGTGTTTATAATAGTGACAAGAACACATTGACAGTACAGCAGACCACTTCCAATCAGTATACTCTTTACGGTACATTGAATTATAAAAAGACATTCAATGCTCAGCATAACCTTAATGTCATGGCTGGTTACAATCAGGAAAATTACCGCTATGATATGATTGGTGGTTATCGCAATGATGTACCTACCAATAATCTATGGGAACTTAATACTGCTGAGACTGCCGGTCAGACAAACGAAGGTCGCGCTTATGAATGGGCTATCCAGTCACTTTTCGGCCGTGTAAATTATGACTTTGAGGGTCGTTATCTATTTGAGGCAAGCTTCCGTTACGATGGGACATCGCGTCTTGCAAAAGAAAAACGTTGGGGTGTTTTCCCTGCAGTTTCTGCCGGTTGGCGTATTTCAGAAGAAAGTTTCCTCCGCGACCTTACATGGCTAAACAACTTGAAACTCCGAGCTTCATGGGGTAAACTTGGAAACCAGAATATCGGTAACTATCCTTATCAGGATACATTGTCAGCTGTGAAATATAACTTTGGCGGCACTGTATACCAGGGTTTCACACAGACAGCATTGACAAACACAGAGATTATGTGGGAAACCACAACCTCAACAAATGTCGGCTTGGATTTCGGGTTATTTAATAACCGACTCTATGGTACAGCCGAATTCTACAAAAAGCGTACCAAGGATATTCTCCGCACACTTCAGGTTCCTTCACATGTCGGTGTTACAGCACCTACCGTCAATGATGGTATCATGGACAACTGGGGATGGGAATTCTCACTTGGCTATCGTGACCGCATAGGTGATTTCAATTACGGCATCTCTGCAAATCTTGAGACTTACAAGAATGAATTGGTGAAATTTGGTTCACGTCAGATTAACTCAAATGGAACTCTCCGTCAGGAAGGATTACCTTGGGATACATATTTCATGTATGTGTTTGACGGTATCTACCAGAACGAAGAAGAACTTAAAGAAGTGAAACCTTTGAGTAATCTTGCTAAGCCCGGTGATATGAAGTATAAGGATATCAACGGCGATGGCAAGATTACCCCCGACGATAGAGTAATTGTCGATGGCGCTTTCCCGAAATTTAATTATGGATTTACCATCAATCTGGAATGGAAGGGTATTGACGTATCAGCATTCTTCCAGGGCGTGCAGGGAAAGAAAACTTATGTAAAAGAGTGGGGTATAGCTCCCTTCCGCCAAGGTTCAATGCCAGCCACTTACTGGCGTGATGCATGGGATGGTGAGGGTACATCAAACACTATTCCTCATATCTTTAACGATAATTATGCTCCGAATACAGCCATTTCTACATGGTATCTACAAGATGCTTCCTACCTTCGTATGAAGAACTTCCAAATTGGATATACTTTGCCTGAAGCATGGATGAAGAAAATATGTTTCCAGAATATCCGTGTGTATTTCTCAGGAGACAATCTGATTACATGGACCAAGATGTTCCAGGGTATTGACCCGGAGCGTACGTCAAAGAACTCTCGCGCGGTTATATATCCGCAGTCAAAAGTTGTGTCATTCGGTGTAAAGGTTAGTTTATAATTTTATCAAGATATAAAAATGAAAAAACATATATTTTTGTGTGCTTCCCTCATTGCTCTTGCCGGGTGTATGGTGTCTTGTGAGGATTTCCTTGAAAAGCAACCGTTGGATTCAGTAAGCACATCAAATTTCTGGCAGACTAAGAAAGATGCAGATAAAGCTTTGACAGCTGTCTACTCATCATTTCGTAATGGTACCTTTTCGGCAGTTCCAGCCGGAGGTCCCTGTACAGAGCAGGAAGTACTTTCTGATAATGCTGTGAGCCGAGGTGCGCATTCGGCAATACAGCAAGGTGGCATCAATGCATCTACTGGAGGTCTCTTGACTGATATGTGGACGAACTCTTATAAGGGAATTGCCGCTGCCAATTATTACCTTGATAATTGTGACAAGGTTCGTGACCTCTATACAGAAGAGGAATTTAACAAGATGAAGGCTGAGGCTCTTTTTGTGCGTGCGTTTTTCTATAATGAGCTTGTGGTTCATTATGGCGATGTTCCTTTGATGCTCCACATGGCTACCGTGGGTGATGGATTTGAAAGCATGCCACGAACTCCTCGTGCAGAAGTCGTTGCTCAAATGCTTGAGGATGTTGATTTCGCTATTCAATGGCTTCCGAATATCGCTTATACCGATGGTCATGCAGTGCAGGGTTCGGCAATTGTTCTTAAATGTCGCATTCTGTTGAATGACAGTAAATACTCGGAAGTTGCAACGCTTGCAGGAAATTATATTCATAGTGGCAATTGTCCTTTCAGTCTTGCTGATGACTATGCCGGAATATTTTTCGGAAAGCAGATTAACAATCCTGAAATTATGTTCTCCATTCAGTTTACTGCACCTGATGATTTCCACGCATTGGACCAGATGGTGGGAAGCCGAATGACTGTCTTTCCCAGTTATAACCTTCGTGCGGCTTACGAAGAGGGTGACCCCCGCATAAAGATGACAATGTATGAGACAGGTGACTCATGGGTTAACAATGATAAGACCGGTAAGTTTGAGGAAGATGGCAACAGGGCTGAAGGTACTATACCGTTTACAGGTATGGCATTCAAAAAGTATGTAGACCCGAATGCTTTTAGAGCAAGTGCTTCTACATTGAGTGACCAGCATATAGTGAAAATGCGTTTTGCTGATTTGCTTCTCATGTATGCAGAAGCGATGTTTGAGAGCGGACGTGGAGATGACCCATTAGCATTGAAGGCTTTGAATGACGTGCGCCAGCGTCCAGGTGTGGAAATGCCTGCAAAGACTGCTCTAACACGTGAAATCATACGTAATGAGCGCCGTGTGGAGTTGGCTTATGAAGGTATCCGTTATTATGACCTTATCCGCTGGGATATAGCTAAGGATGTGATTCCTACCGTGCAGTACGATGTGTCTGGTAGAATGAGAGTATTTGATGGTAATCTTTGGCCTATTCCTCAGTCACAGATGGATATCATGGGTGATATATGGACCCAGAATGCGCCTTGGAATTGATATTGCGCTCATTAAAACAATTTATTTGAGTTTCAAATAACAGAGTATATAGTTACATTTTGGACCGAGAACTTAACTGAGTTCTCGGTCCTATTTCCATATTATCGTTGGGTAATTTACTTTGTTATAATTAGAACTAATTATAGAATAAAAATCAATTTATAGATGTCCCGAATGGGAATAGTGCAAGTTTCATTAATTTAAAATGTTGTAATCCGAATGGTATGCCTATTATTGTTATGCAGAGCAGTATGCCCCATCCAAGGTGAGTAAGCGCGATTGGTACACCTCCAATGAACCACCAGATTATGTTCATGATTCCTGCCAGACATCCCGAAGGCCAGCCGTCGTCCACGACTTTTGACCCAAATGGCCATAATGCGAGAGCGGCAAGTTTCATTGTCTGTAATCCGAATGGAATACCAATTATGGTTAGCATTAATAATATGCTTGAAATGGCATATTCAATGGCTATCATCAGACCTCCGAATATTATCCAGATTATGTTTAGAAATATATTCATTTTGTGTTAATTTTTTATGCGATTGAAATTTTAGTCAGGATAAATGGCAATTTTGATTACATTGTCACGATGGTCCGCAAAAAGTGAGTAGGCATCCATAATTCGTGACAGTGGAAACCTGTGGGTTATCAATAGGGTAGTGTCAATGCTGCCTTCTGCTATGAGCTGCATGATTTTATCACAGTCGCTGGCATCTACACCTCCGGTTTTAAACGTCAGGTTTTTGCCATACATTTCAGGAAGTGGTAGTATTTGTGGCTTATCATATAAAGCAACAACGGTGACAATGGCATTGGGTCTGGCGTTTTTCCATGCCATTTCAAAAGTTGTATCACTTCCGGCAACTTCAATAACCCTATCAGCGCCGCATAATGTCAGTTTCGCAACAGTTGCTGCACATTCTTTAGGAGTGGTAATAGTGACATGAGGGAAATGTGTTGTAACAAATTCTCGGCGTCCTTGGTCATTCTCGCATATTATAATATGTTTGGGATTATAAAGTGCTACACATTGCAGTGTGCATAAGCCTGTAGGACCAGCTCCAATAATCAGAACGGTATCTTCAGTCGAAATTTCTGAGATTTTAGCAGCCCAATAGCCTGTAGCAAGAATATCGCCGACAAACAGAGCCTGTTCATCACTTACATTTTCGGGAATGAGTGTGAGTCCGTGGTCAGCGAATGGAACACGGACAAATTCTGTCTGTCCACCGTCAATTCTGCATCCTAATGCCCAGCCTCCATCTGAATCCATGCAATTGTTTACCCAGCCATGTCGACAGAAATAACATTCCCCACAGAAGGTTTCTACATTGACAGCGACTCGGTCTCCAGGTTTCACCATGTTAACCTCCGCTCCTACAGATTCGACAATACCGACCATTTCATGCCCGATTGTAATGCCTGTGACAGCTTTTGCTACGTGTCCATTCAGAATATGCAAGTCAGAGGAACAGATGCTTGAGAGTGTGATTCTTACGATAGCATCTTTTGGGTCTATTATTTCCGGTTTAGGTTTTGACGTAAGTTCAAATTTTCCTGTCCGGATATATGTAAGTGCTTTCATTGCGAAGTGATTTTATTTGAGAGATATATTTTCGCAAAGTTAATCATTTTTCATCAATTCCTTCTGTTGTAAAGATTCAGACCCTTAGGAAATTTTTAGGTTGAAGACTATTCAGGAAGTTGCAGTATTTCTAAAAAACGTCGGACAGTATCGATGTCTCCGGTATATTTTCCCTTGTCCTCGCTTAGTTTGCATGTGGGGGAATAAAAAGACCATGATTCTGTGATTTTGACAGAAATAAGTTTTATGACAATATTCATTGGCTTTATACCATGGAAGTCATTGGTGAAATGTGTGCCTATGCCGAATGAAGGTATGCATTTATTGCGCGCATAGTCTTGAATTTCAATTGCTTCATCCACATCAAGCCCATTGCTGAATATGATTTGTTTGGTACTCGGATTTATGTTTAGGGAGCGATATTTATCTGTAATCATGTCAAGTTCATGAAAGTTATCGCCACTATCCACCCGAAGACCTTTGAACAGATTTGCATAGTCCTCTGAAAAATTCAAACTGAAGATGCGCCAGCCGTATGTATCGTAGAGATATGTGCCTAAAGCTCCGCGATAAGTGCCCGCCCATTTCGACATTGCTATATGATTAGCCATCAGTGGTCCGTACATTCCGGCTATGGCGCATACAAATTCGTGAGCCATAGTCCCGATAGGGGTTAGGTCATATTTCATCGCAAAGTGAACATTACTGGTTCCTACAAATCGTCCGTTCCACTCTGCATGGCATTCCTTCATGGCTCTTATGGCGGTATCCTGCGCTGCATAAGAAGCCCTCCGGCGTGTACCCATATCGCTGAAATAACATCCGGCGCCTATAAGGCGGCGAGCTTTTTCAGCTGATTTGTGGTAATACTCTTTGTAATCCAAATCATGTGCTTTGCCTGTGACAATATAATATAGCTCAGATACTATAGCTAAAACTTTTACCTCAAGTAAGATGGTCTCACTCCAATAACCCTCAAATTCAATGTGGAGATGATAGCTTTCATCTTGCCAGACTTTCGCCAACTTGCTGTTATAGCGGAATCCTTTAAGAAAGCTGTAGAACCACACCGGTATATAATAACATTTTCGACGCATGAAAGCAATTTCTTCCTCGGTAATTACGACCGATTCCAGCATTTTTATTTGTTCCATCACCATTTCGGCAAAGCCAGGAGGGTAGACGGTGTTGCTACGGTCATTAAAGATATATTTGACCTGAGTGCGCGGATAATTGTCAATTACGGCGCAACACATCGTGAACTTATAGAGGTCATCGTCTGTAAAATGAGTTATTAGTTGTCGCATGGGCTCTAATTATAAAAGTATAAAGGTTTAATAAATATGGTTGAAGGCATGGAAATTCGGCTTAACAGATGCACGTCGGGTCATCACAGTTCTCTATTTTTGAGTCGGTCTCAATAGTGCAATGGTTGATTCCTTTACTATGCATTCTCTCTCTGATTTCGCGAATAATCTTTTCCATGTGGGCTGGTGTATCTATGGTGACATGCGCTGTCATGGCGGTGACGGTCGTGCTGAGTGCCCATATATGAAGATGCCTTACACTTGTCACTCCCGGAACCGAAGCTATTGCTGTTTTGACCTCGCGATAATTTATATCGTCTGGTACTCCATCAAGTGACATTCTGATACTTTCGTGGAGAAGCCCCTTGGTTGACCAACCTATCACAAATGCAATTATAATACCGATAATAGGGTCAATAAGATACCATCCGGTAAAGTGTATGATGATTCCAGATACAACTACCCCGATGGAAACGAGGGCGTCGGCAGCCATGTGTAGAAAGGCTCCTTTCACATTAATATCCTTGTCCTTGTCGCGAATAAACATCCATGCTGTGATTCCATTTATGATTACTCCCACTCCGGCCACCCATGCTATGGCATCACCATCAACAGGTGATGGATGAATCAGTTTTGAGATACTTTCAGTCAGGATTGCGCCGATAGCGATACATAAAAGTATCGCATTCATAAGAGATGCCTGTACAGTACCTTTACGATAGCCGTAGGTATATTTTTCTGTAGCCGACCGCCGAGCCAATTTATATGCAACCATAGCTATAACTAATGTTGCAACATCGCTTAGATTGTGTCCTGCATCGGAAAGCAATCCCATGGAATTATAGTGAAAGCCGAATATGGCTTCGACTATCACGTATAGAGAATTAAGAGCAATCCCCGCAATAAAGGCTGCATTCAGGGTTCCTCCCAATGGCAATGGATGGTGATTATGTTGATGTGAATGCTTCATATACAAATCTTAACACGGCTTTAACATCGTTTGTTTATGACCTTTTGTATATTTGTGGAAATTTGCTTTTTATGGCAATTGCCTCATGATTAACTCATAAAAATTTATCGGATATGAAGAATTTTAAACCTAAAGCGTGGATGCTTCCACAACCGGTGCTTATTATAGGTACGTATAACGCTGACGGTACTCCTAATGCAATGAATGCGGCGTGGGGTGGTCAGTGGGACATGACAGAGATAATGATTTCAATGGGAAAGCATGCCACTACAGAAAACCTAAACCGGTGTGGAGATTTTACAGTTGCGTTTGCTACCACAGATACTATGGTTGCGTCAGACTATGTTGGAGTAGTGAGTGCAAAAGAACATCCTGACAAAATGGAGAAAACCGGGTGGAAATTTGTAAAATCAGAGCATGTGGATGCTCCTGTTTTTGAGTGTTTCCCAATAACTATGGAATGTCGTATCAAGGAGAAGCTATATGAATCGGAAAGCGGATACTATATTATAGCGGATGTTTTAAATATCCGTTGTCGAGAAGAGTTTCTAAGTTCTGACGGAAAACCAGATGTAGAGAAGATGCAACTTATCACCTTTGACCCTATTCATAATGGCTATATCGCTTTGGGCAAACGAGTCGGAAATGCTTTCCATGATGGTTTATCAATGAGGGAACAGGATTGATTATAGATATTATCTAAGGAATATGTAAGATATATATCTTGAATAACACATTTTCATAATCATACATTTATAGAAGAATGAGTGTGTTATACTCAGATATTATAAATAATTGGTAAGTACTAGTGTAAAAAAGCATGAAAAAATTTGGTGGTTTCAACAAAAAGTCATAACTTTGCATCGCTTTTGAAAAGGAACTCTAAAGTGAGTGAACATCAAATGCGTTAATCATCTCAAAGGAGAGGTGGGTGAGTGGCTGAAACCACCAGTTTGCTAAACTGACGTAGGAGCAATCCTACCACGAGTTCGAATCTCGTCCTCTCCGCTAATTATTTATAAGTGCTTAGTAATCAACTAATTACTAAGCACTTCTTATTTTACTCAGACAGTACTCAGACAGTAATAAATCCGAGAGTAAGAAATCTGGTAATCACATGTAACATTCTATATGCTAAAGAATGTCGAAAATGTGTGCGTTAAGAAAAAATTTTCTCCACGAAAGGAGGTTCTGAGCTTCACCTATCCGAAGCGTCATTGTACGAAAACATGGTATGTAGATTTTTTTTGCATTCGACCCGGCGACAGGGGAAATGCGAAGAAAAAAATATTATCTCGACTCAATAAAAAATTGAAGGAGCGCAGGCAAAGAGGCACCGAACTGATAGAAGCGCTTCTGAAGCAACTTCGTTCAAGCTGGAACCTGTGGGTCAGTTCGACAAAAAACGGGGCTATACATCTAGCAAATTTGCTCTTGCGAAGTATGAAAAATCGTTAGAAAAGCTCGATAAATTGAAAATCAAGCAAAGTTGCTAGTCAAAACTCAATGTTTTGCGAGAGTATATGTTGTTACAGCTGCTACCACCCAGGTATGTATATCAGATAACTGCCTCATTTGTGAGCGAGTTCGTTGACTGTTTGTATCTGGACAGGGAAGTCAGTGGACGGACGCGAAACAATTACTAGCGGCTCCTCACAGGCATATAGGCTATTTGTAAAGTTATGATGTTGCCTATTGAAATAGGTTTATGATACTTATGTTATTGATAAGTAGAGAGGATGCTGTAAATATCGGATATTTTAATTACTTTTGTCTGGGCACTTTAATTATTGCAATTAGAGCGTTTCCATAACTTTTTCAAGGCAAATGTAGATGCTGAAAACGGTCTGTGTTTCAGCTGTATCTACCTTTTTCAAAAAAGGAACAATTTAAATAATAATCTATGGACATAGTGGAATTCAGAGAATATTGCCTCTCGTTGGAGGATGTTACAGAGAAGATGCCGTTTGGAAAATTTGCCAAACGGTACGATTCGATACTTGCATTTTATGTTCTCGGTCACATGTTTTGTTTTATAGATGTGGATGATTTTTCATTTGTTGATGTTAAATCAACTCCTGATGAAATTGCAGATATGTTAACGAGTTACTCCTCGATTGGCAATCCGATAAACCAAAGTCTCAAACATTGGGTTAAGCTGTATTTTGATGGTGATATCCCGGATAGTATAATGTATGAGAAAGTGAAGAGAGCCTACGATATTATAAGGGCTAAGTATTACAGAAAGAAACAATAATAAAAAATATCAGTACCATGAATAAATTCAGAACTATAGTGTGGGCATGTATGATTGCGGTGATGCCAATAAGCGCTGCAATTCCTGAGATGAAAACTGATAAAGAGAGAATGGATAGTTTTATCACAGCTCTTATTGGCAAGATGACATTAGAAGAGAAGTTGGGGCAGATGAATCTTCCTCCATCGGATGATATTGTGACCGGTGAGCCTCAAAGCAGTAATATTGGTGCGGCAATTGTCTCCGGTAAAGTTGGTGGAACGTTTAATGTGAAAGGGGCAGAGAAGGTGTTGGCTCTTCAAAAACTTGCGGTCGAGAAAAGTCGTTTAGGCATACCTTTAATTATAGGTATGGATGTTATACATGGATATGAAACCATTTTTCCGATACCTTTGGCTTTATCATGTTCATGGAATATGGAGGCGATAGAAAAATCGGCGCGAATCGCCGCAACAGAAGCTTCAGCAGCAGGAGTCAACTGGACCTTTAGTCCAATGGTTGATATTAGTCGAGAACCCCGTTGGGGGCGCATGGCGGAAGGTGCTGGTGAGGACCCGTATCTTGGTTCAGAGGTAGCACGAGCCATGGTTAAGGGTTACCAAGGGAAAAACCTTTCCGCGAACAATGAGATAATGGCATGTGTGAAGCATTTTGCCCTTTATGGGGCTCCTGAGGCTGGGCGTGATTATAATACTGTTGATATGAGTCGACTGCGTATGTTCAATGAATATTTCGCACCTTATAGAGCTGCCATTGATGCTGGCGCAGGAAGTGTCATGACTTCTTTTAATATCGTGGATGGAATTCCTGCCACTGCCAATAAGTGGCTGATTACAGATGTACTTCGTAATACTTGGAATTTCGGCGGATTTGTTGTGACTGATTATGAATCAATCAAGGAGATGACCACTCATGGCCTTGGCGACCGTATGCATTCAGCGGCTTTGGCGCTAAAAGCCGGTACCGATATGGATATGGCAGCGAATGCTTTCGTTAGCACTCTTAAAAGTGCGCTTGAAGCAGGTATGGTTACAGAGATTGAGATAGATACAGCTGTGCGTAGGATTCTAGAGGCGAAGTACAAGCTTGGTTTGTTTGACGACCCGTATAAATATAATGATGTGAGAAGAGAGAAAACCTCTATTTATACAGAAGAAAACAGACGCGAGGCAAGGAAGATTGCTACAGAGACTTTTGTCCTATTAAAAAATGAAGGCAATCTACTGCCATTATCAAAACAAGGAAAGATAGCATTGGTAGGACCGTTGGCTAATACGGCAGCTAATATGCCTGGCACATGGAGTGTGGCTGCAGATTTCAGTAAATACAAAACGTTGCTTCAGGGACTAAGAGATGCTGTCGGTGACAAAGCTGAAGTGCTCTATGCCAAGGGTTGCAATCTGACTGCAGATGCCGCAGAGGAAGCCGGTGCCACTATGTTTGGGCGGGCCATGCGTGATTCGCGATGTGAGGAGGAATTGCTCTCCGAAGCGATGGCTGTGGTTAAGGATGCCGATATAATTGTAGCTGCAATGGGTGAGGCTTCAGAATCAAGTGGAGAATCCTCGAGCAGAGCCAATCTTGAACTTCCTGATGTGCAGAAACGGTTTTTGCAAGCTATGCTTGCAACCGGAAAGCCTGTTGTGATGCTTAATTTCTCTGGTCGTCCCACGGTGATGAGTTGGGAAAGTGAAAATATACCTGCGATATTAAATGTTTGGTTTGGGGGTTCAGAGGCGCCTGACGCAATTGCAGATGTGCTGTTTGGTGATGTTAATCCTTCGGGTAAGCTTAGCACTACTATGCCGCGAAACATGGGGCAGATACCGATATATTACAATCATCTTATGACCGGTCGCCCTAAAAGCAAAGGTCACAATGGCTTTCAGAAATATCGTAGCAATTACCTTGACTCTCCTAATTCCCCGTTATATCCTTTTGGATATGGATTGAGTTATACTACATTTGAATATGGTGAATTGATGTTGGATTCTACTGAACTTAACACTGATGGAACTATTTCAGCATCTATAAAAGTTAAAAATACTGGAGGCAGAGAAGGGACTGAGATTGTACAGTTCTATATTCGGGATATGGTGGCAAGTATCGCAAGACCAGTCAAGGAACTTAAACATTTTGAACGTATATCTATCAAACCAGGAGAGAGTAAGGTTGTAACTTTTAAAATAACCATTGATGCTCTTAAATTCTACAATTCGTCTCTTGAATATGTGGCTGAACCAGGACAATTCCAAGTGATGGCCGGTCCCGATAGCGAGCGACTGTCAGTTAAAGAGTTCATTCTGCAGTAGGTTATTGTATTATTGATAATTGAATTAAAATGTCCTGTACTGTTTCATGGTTTCTTGAGATATTACGGGACGTTTTTTAGTCTGAATTGTAAAAAACAAGCCTGAAGATAGTTCATTTGCATATTTCGGTTGTTTATTTACAGATAGTTTCTATTGTGGATAAACATTGTTATATTTGTATTGAAAAATTTCAATGGATGCTAAACAATATTTGTCGAAACGCATTATATATTGTAGTAAGAAGTATCATTTCTTAAAAAGTTCATCCATTATTTTAATTTTAGGTTCATATTTTCATCTCAATAAATGCCAATCATGAGATTAGACACGGTTATTAGATTATTACGCACTGGTGGTGCTGTTCTTTCCTGTGGATTATTATTGACAGCCACAGGTTGTAAGAAACAATCTGTAGAATTACCTGTAGTTGCCATAAGTCCTTCGGAATGTGAAGACGTTGAAATTTATGGTGAATATGTGGGTCGTGCGCGAGCTCAGCAATTCGTGGAGGTGCGTGCTCGAGTTGAGGGGTATCTTGAAAGTATGCTTTTCGAGGAAGGAACCCCTGTAAAGAAGAATCAGGTTTTATTTGTGATTAACCCGGACCAATATAAAGCGAAAGCAGATAAAGCAAGAGCGCAGTTGCAAAAAGATGAGGCTCAGGAACAGAAAGCTAAGCGTGACCTTGACCGCATTCGTCCGTTGTATGAACAGAATGCAGCCAGCCAATTGGATTATGATAATGCTGTGGCAGCCTATAATGTAGCCAAAGCATCGGTAGCAATGAGCAAATCTGACCTTGCACAGGCTGAGCTTGAACTCGGCTATACTTCTGTGAGGTCTCCTCTTTCCGGCTATATCAGTGAGCGAAATGCCGATATTGGTACACTCGTTGGTCCCGGCGGAAAATCGTTGCTTGCCACAATTGTAAAGAGTGATACAGTGCTTATTGATTTCAGTATGACCGCGTTGGATTATCTCAAGAGTAAGCAACGTAACGTGGAACTTGGCACGAAGGACCTGTCACGCTCATGGCAACCCTATGTAACTATCACGCTTGCGGACAATACCGTATATCCATTCAAAGGGCTTGTGGATTTTGCTGACCCTCAAGTTGACCCACGAACAGGAACTTTTTCGGTTCGTGCCGAGATGCCTAATCCATCACGAGCCATTCTTCCCGGTCAGTTCACCAAAGTGCGTCTTCTACTTGATGTGAGGGAAGATGCGACAGTTGTGCCACGTAGGTCAATTGTTATTGAAAAGGGTGGCGCATACGTCTATGTAATGCGCCAGGACTCCACGGTGGAAAAGAGATTTATAGAGCTTGGTCCCGAATTTCAGAATAATATGGTGGTTGAGCGTGGTGTAAATCCCGGCGAGAATATTGTTGTGGAAGGGCAGCATAAATTATCTCCCGGTATCAAGGTTAGAGTGGGAGAGGTTACTGCTAGTGAAAATGAAAGCGAGTCGGCTGATTCTGTTTCAAAGGATAGTTCTACCCCTAAGCAGTAGTAATTATGAAAATGAGTTTCTTTATTGACCGTCCTGTATTTTCAGCGGTCATATCCATACTTATAGTTATAATCGGCATTATTGGACTGACAATGTTGCCTGTGGACCAGTATCCGCAGATAACTCCGCCGGTTGTTAAAATTAGTGCCTCCTATCCCGGAGCCAGTGCTCTCACCGTCTCACAGGCTGTGGCTACGCCTATTGAACAGGAAATCAACGGTACCCCTGGGATGCTTTACATGGAATCCTCATCTACTAATTCAGGTGGGTTCTCTGCTACAGTTACTTTTGACATATCTTCGTCTCCGGAATTGGCTGCTGTAGAGATTCAGAACCGTGTAAAACTTGCAGAATCGCGACTTCCTGTGGAGGTTGTTGAAAATGGTATATCGGTGGAAAAACAGGCCTCCAGTCAATTGCTTACCATATGTTTGACCTCAAGTGACCCTAAGTTTGATGAGATATATCTGAGTAACTTTGCAACTCTTAATGTCCTCGACCTACTCCGACGTATTCCTGGAGTAGGACGTGTCGCCAATATAGGTAGCCGTTACTATGCCATGCAGATTTGGGTACAGCCTGATAAGCTGGCGAATCTCGGTATTACGGTTGCAGATTTGCAGAAGGCGCTCAAGGACCAAAACAGAGAGTCAGCTGCAGGTGTGCTCGGTCAACAGCCTACCAAAGGACTTGATGTTACGATTCCTATCACCACAAAAGGTCGACTTTCCTCCGTATCACAATTTGAAGATGTGGTAGTCAGGGCTAATCCAGATGGCTCTTTGATTCGTCTACGCGATGTGGCGCGGATTTCATTGGAGGCGCAATCGTATAATACTGAAAGTGCCATAAATGGAGAAAACGCTGCTGTGATGGCGATATATATGTTGCCCGGTGCAAACGCAATGGAAGTGGCTCAGCGTGTTAAGGATGCCATGAAGGATATTAGTGCAAGTTTCCCTGAAGGGTTGAGCTATAATATCCCGTTTGATATGACAACATACATTTCCGAGTCAATTCATGAAGTGTATAAGACATTGTTTGAGGCGCTCTTCCTCGTGATTTTTGTAGTATATCTCTCGTTACAAAGCTGGCGTGCTACATTGATTCCGCTTATTGCTGTGCCGATTTCTCTTATCGGGACATTTGGCTTTATGCTCATATTCGGTTTCTCTCTCAACATGCTAACTCTGTTGGGTTTGGTCCTTGCTATCGGTATAGTGGTCGATGACGCCATTGTGGTGGTGGAAAATGTACAGTATACCATGGAAGAGGAGGGATTGTCGCCTTATGAAGCGACAAAGAAAGCCATGAGTGGATTGGCAGGTCCGATTATAGCTACTTCTCTTGTACTAGCCGCAGTATTTGTCCCTGTTTGTTTCTTGGGGGGCATTACCGGTCAATTGTATCGTCAGTTTGCAGTGACTATTGTAGTATCGGTACTACTTTCGGCTGTTGTGGCGCTCACGCTAAGTCCTGTAATGTGTTCGCTTATTCTTAAACAGGATAAGTTGGGAGCTAAGAAAAATGTGGTGTTCCGCAAAATAAATACTGGGCTTGAACTTGGTACAAATAAATTTCTTCATATAATCCGACTTCTCATCAAACATAAGAAACGTGTGCTTATCGGGTTTGTTTGTATGCTTGGTGTCATAGCACTTGTGGAGAAACTTATGCCATCAAGTTTCTTGCCTGTGGAGGACCAGGGCTATTTCAAGATTGAACTGGAATTGCCCGAAGGTGCTACACTTGAGCGTACTCGTCTCGTCTCTGAAAGAGCCGTAAGCTATCTTATGGCTAACCCCGCCGTAGACTATGTGCAGAGCGTGGCGGGAAGTAGCTCGCAGGTTGGTAGCAGTCAGTCAAGAAGTGAACTCACCGTAATTCTAAAACCTTGGGAAGAGCGGGATGACGAAACGATTGAGGATATAATGGCTCAGGTGAAAAAAGATATGTCGGAATATCCTGAATGTAAGGTATACCTCTCACGTCCGCCGGTAATTCCTGGTCTTGGGTCTTCTGGCGGTTTCGAAATGCAGCTTGAGGCTCGTAACGATGCTACCTTAGAGGACTTGGAAAGTGCAGTTGATACAGTGATGAAATATGCGTTGGAAAATAAATCGTTAACAGGTCTATCATCCTCATTACAATCTGATATTCCTCAGCTTTATTTTGATGTGGACCGTGATAAAGTGAAATTTTCCGGTGTACCTCTTGCTGATGTATTTTCTACGATGAAAGCCTATACAGGTTCGGTATATGTGAACGATTTCAATATGTTCAACCGAATTTACCGTGTGTATATACAGGCTGAGGCTCCTTATCGTGAGCATCGTGAGAATATTAATCTTTACTTTGTGAGAGGGGCTGATGATACGATGATACCGCTCACCTCTTTAGGCACTGCTACATTTACTACCGGTCCTGGGAACTTGAAACGTTTTAATATGTTCAACAGTGCTGTGATTAGGGGTGAGGCTGCCAAGGGGTATAGTTCTGGCGAGGCGATGGCTGCAATAGAAAATATCGTGAAGCAACATTTGCCTGATAATATCGGTGTGGAATGGAGTGGTCTATCTTACCAACAGAAACAAGCCGGTGGCAAGACCGGAATGGTCATGGCTTTGGTATTGATATTTGTATTCCTATTCTTGGCTGCTCTCTATGAGAGTTGGAGTGTGCCTGTTGCGGTAATACTGTCTCTGCCGGTAGCTGCTTTAGGCGCTTATCTTGGGGCATGGGCTTGCGGATTGGAAAATGATATTTATTTTCAGATAGGTCTGGTAATGCTTTTAGGTATGGCAGCTAAAAATGCAATCTTGATTGTTGGGTTTGCTAAAAAGCAGGCAGACCTGGGTGTAAGTGCGCTTGAATCTGCACTTTATGCCTCTAAACTGCGTTTCCGCCCTATTCTCATGACTTCATTGGCTTTTATTCTAGGTATGTTACCGTTGGTGATTGCATCCGGTCCAGGTTCAGCGAGTCGACAGGCAATCGGCACAGGTGTATTCTTTGGCATGATTTTTGCAGTAATATTCGGTGTGCTTCTGGTGCCCTTCTTCTTTGTAATAGTGTACAGAAGCGTTGAGAAATTTTTACCGTCAAAAAAGAAAAAAGTTATTGCAGCTCAGTGATTAATTATCTTAATTTCCGGAAAAACATGACAAGATTAAATATTAAATTCCCAGGTGTAGTATTGATAGTCCTACTGTCTCTTTCGTTAGGAGCATGTAAGCTGGGACAGAAATATTCACGTCCTGAAGTATACCTCCCTCAGAAATTCCAGCAGGAAAATAGTACTGATACTTTTTCAATTGGTGATATGAAGTGGTGGGATATATATACAGATACTACCCTTCAGTCTCTTATCCGTGTTACCCTTAAAAACAATAAGGAGCTAAAGATAGCCGAAGCTAAGGTTAAGGAAATGGCAGCGCGCAAGCGTGTTGATACAGCCAATCTGTTCCCGCAGATTATGGGAAACGCCTATACACAGAAGGAAGCTCTGAACTATGGAGGTGACAATTATAAAAATGACCCTGAAATTGGAATCAAGGCTGCAATCAGTTGGGAAGTGGACCTTTGGGGCAACTTACGATGGGCGAATGACCAGGGTAAGGCAGAGGTGCTTCAGAGTATAGAGAACCAGAGGGCTGTAACAATCAGTCTAATTGCACGTGTGGCACAGGATTATTTTGAACTTGTCGCTCTGGATAATGAACTATCCATTGTGAAGCAGACTCTAAAAGCACGTGAAGAAGGAGTGCGCCTTGCCAAGCTTCGTTTCGAGGGTGGTTTGACATCGGAAACTTCCTACCAGCAGGCTCAGGTGGAATATGCACGTACGGCTACTCATATACCGGTACTTGAACGTGATATAGCTATGATGGAAAACGAAATAGCTTATCTTACTGGAGATTTGAATTTCAAGGTTAAACGTACTGAAATATCTGAGGATTTGGTAGGCGTTACAACCCTTCCGGTTGGACTTCCGTCCACTTTACTTGAGCGTCGTCCGGATGTTAAGGCTGCCGAGCAAAAGTTGATAGCTGCTAATGCTGCTGTTGGAGTCGCATATACAAATCGGTTCCCAAGACTTACTCTTACAGCGCAGTATGGTGTTGAAAGTGAGGAATTTTCCAATCTTTTCAAATCGCCGATGTATTTTCTTAGTGGGGCTCTGCTTGGACCAATCTTTGACATGGGACGTCGTCAAAGTGCCTACCGTGCGCAGCAGCATGTATTTGAGCAGGAATGCTATAACTATGAAAAAACAGTGATGAATGCTTTTACCGAGACTCGTAATGCCATCATCGCATTTAATAAAACGAAAGCTATTTATGAGTCTGTGGCACAGTTGGAAAAATCCTCCAAGGCTACAGTGGAGCTTGCACAGCTACAGTATATAAATGGTGTGATTGGGTATATTGATGTACTTGATGCCCAGCGTAGTTATTTTGATGCTCAGGTTGGTTTGAGTAATGCTGTCCGCGATAAACAGCTTGCTCTTGTTAGGCTTTACAAGGCGTTGGGGGGCGGTTGGTAATTCCCTATTCCTTATAAAAAATCCCACAATTCACCGAATTGTGGGATTTTTTATCTCTATTGGATAAATTTCGTTAATTATTCATTGTTTTTATGTAAATTTGTCGCTTAATCAATGGCATGGAAATGATGTATATAGATGCTTTTAATATGTTTTTAATTGCTATGGCTGTTACAGCAGTTATAGTATTTGTAGCATTACAATATGTTGAGGCGGGTTATGGTATGATGTATACGAAAAAATGGGGCACTACTGTCAACAACCGTATAGGATGGGTGCTTATGGAGGCTCCGGTGTTTGTTGTCATGACTATTTTATGGTGGTATTCTTCCCGCCGTACCGAGACTGCCCCGTTAGTCATGTTTCTGTTGTTTCAGCTTCACTATTTTCAACGTTCATTCATATTTCCGTTATTGATACGGACAAAAGGTAGAATGCCATTGAGTATTATTGTAATGGGTGTCATATTCAATGTCCTCAACGCATTTATGCAGGGAGGATGGATATTCTATATATCGGCTGCCAATCGTTATCCTGCCTCATGGTTGCTTTCGCCGCAATTTATTATTGGAATCCTGATATTCTTTGCCGGGATGGGTATAAATATTCATAGTGATGCTGTGATTAGGGATCTTCGCCAACCTGGTGATACAAGGCATTATTTGCCACGAAAGGGCATGTTTCGTTATGTCACTTCTGCAAATTATTTAGGGGAATTTATAGAATGGACTGGTTTTGCCATACTTACATGGTCATGGGCTGGAGCTGTGTTTGCTTTGTGGACATTTGCTAACCTTGCTCCGAGAGCTGCAAAAATCTATAAGCGTTATTCCCGTGAGTTTGGAGCGGAATTTGTGAATGCGAATCTCAAGCGAATTATTCCTTTCGTGTATTAATCTAACATTAAAAATAGCTCTTATCTCATGAAATACTCAGACTCAATATTGTTTACACCTGCATCAATAGGCCCAGTCACATTGCGTAACCGCACCATCCGTTCGGCAGCTTTTGAAGGGATGTGCCCAAACAATAGCCCTTCGCAGATGCTTAAGGATTATCACATGTCAGTAGCAGAAGGTGGAGTCGGCATGACCACTATAGCCTATGCATCAGTCACGCGAAACGGATTGTCCTTCCCCCGCCAATTGTGGATGCGACCAGAGATAGTGCCCTCGATGCGCGATATAACAAATGCAATTCATAGTACTGGCGCGAAAGTGTCGATTCAATTGGGGCATTGTGGCAATATGTCCCATAAATCTACTGCGGGAGAGACACCTATATCTGCATCAGGAAGGTTCAATATATATTCACCTACACCTGTACGGCGCATGCGTGATGATGAGATTATAGCGATGTCGAAGTCATTTGGTGATGCTGTTCGGCTTGCTCGTGACTGCGGAATGGATTGTGTGGAAATACACGCAGGTCACGGTTACCTCATAAGCCAGTTTCTTTCTCCCTATACCAATCATCGTCGTGACAGGTGGGGCGGCTCCCTCGACAACCGTATGCGCTTTATGCGTTTGTGTATGGAAGAGGTGATGAAAGCCGCCGGAAGTGACCTCGGTGTGGTAGTCAAAACCAATATGCGGGATGGTTTCAAGGGTGGTATCGAGATTGATGATGCTTTGGTGATAGCCCGGGAGCTGGAACAATTAGGAGCGCATGCGTTGGTGCTTAGTGGTGGTTTTGTAAGTAAGGCACCTATGTATGTGATGAGAGGAGAGATGCCTATTGGGGCATTGACTCATTACATGGATTGTTGGTGGTTGAAATATGGTGTCAAAATGTTTGGACGGATGATGATTCCTACGGTTCCATATAAAGAGTGTTATTTCCTTGATGATGCCAAAATTTTTAGAAAGGAATTAAACCTACCGTTGATTTATGTTGGTGGTGCATCAACCCGTGAGTCAATCGAAACTGTGCTGGGTGAGGGCTTTGAGTTTGTACAAATGGCGAGAGCTCTTTTGTCAATGCCTGATTTTGTAAATAGAATGCGCGATGGATTGGAGTCATCAGGATGTGAGCATGTGAATTATTGTATAGGTCGTATGTATTCACGTGAGATGGCATGTCATAAATGTGTGAAGGACCTTCCGGCTTCGTTAAGCAAGGAAGTGAAACGAATCAAAGAACGTTCTAAACATATATAGATGAAGCGTCAATCTGATTTTCATGGATGCTGGGCTTTGGTTACAGGTGCATCCTCAGGGATTGGTTTGGAATTTTGCCGTGCTCTGGCAGCAGATGGTTGGAATCTTATTATGGTGAGTAATCAGCCTGAGGAACTTTCGAATGTTTCAAATGCTTTACATGGTGAATATGGCGTGAAGGTACTTTCCATTAACCAGAATCTGGCAGCCGTTGATGCCGTGGAAGGTTTGCTTTCAACGCTTAAGAAAAATGATATTACCCCAAAACTTCTAATCAATAATGCAGGAATTTTTGATTTCAAGGCGGTAGAAAATATCTCATCTTCAAGAATTGATGCATATGTAGATTTACATATCCGCACTGTAACACATCTGACCAGAGAGATTGGAGCGCTGATGAGCAAAAAGGAAGGTGGATATATATTGAATATGTCGTCTATGTCATGTTGGATGCCGATGCCTGGAATTGCAATGTATTCCGCGTCTAAAGCATATATTCGTGCTTTTTCGAGAGCATATCGTGTAGAGATGAAGCATCATGGTGTTTCGGTCACAGTGGCATGTCCAGGCGGAATAGCTACCAATCTGTTTGGTTTGCCGTTAAAGTTACAGCAACTTGGGGTGCGGTTGGGAGCTTTGACGACACCACAGAAATTTGTTAGAAACGCTTTGAAAAGAACGTTTAAGGGTAGAGCTCAATACATAAATGGAGTTATAAATCGATTGTCAATAGTTTTTGTAGCTTCCCTACCCGAGTGGGCGAGATTGAAACTTAAGACGAAGCTGCTGGATAGATTTAATTGATTATGAAAAGCAAAGAAGGGGGTACATACATAGTTACCGGTGCTACTGGAGGTATTGGTAAGGCGTTGGTTGCAGGCTTGGTGACTCGTAAAGTTGACAGGATAGTACTTGCTTGCAGAAATGTGATGCGTGCAGAAGAGATAGTTGGCGCTTATAGAAATGTAACGACGGAATTGTGTGTCATTGAACTTGATTTGGAATCATTTGAATCTGTCCGACGTTTTGCATCTGAAATACAGAGTAACCGCTACAGATTGAATGGTCTGATAAACAATGCAGGGACAATGCCGGGAAGAGTGCGGATTACACAAGATGGATATGAGTCTGCAACACAGACAAATTTTTTGTCTACAATGTTGCTTACCGAATTGCTTGTGCCATTTTTTGACAGAAATTCTTCTGTAGTATTTACTACATCTATGACACGTAGATTAGCTTCATTCCATGATAATTGGGATGAGATATCAAGATGTCATCACAATCGTTTTGTGACATATGGACGCAGTAAAAAGATGCTGACCGCCTACGCAGCCATGCTTTCTGAGAACTTGAAATCAAAAGGTATAAATGTGAATTGTTCCGACCCTTGGATAGTTGATTCAGGGATAATAAGCATGGGTAATAAAGTGATTGATGCCATGAGTAGTGCGCTGTTTCGTCCGTTGATTTATACGCCTGTTCAGGGAGCACAGTCTGCTTTTAACGCTTTGGATTCAAAAGAGACGGGGCTGATTTTCACTCGACACAAATCCAAGCCTATTCCTTACGAATACAGTGAAGAGAATGTAAGAAAGATTATAAAAAAAGCTATCTTTGACCTTTCATAAAAGTAATCAGGTGATACATAAGTTTTTTATGGATATTTGAAGGAATTTGTGTAATTTTGCAATATACAAATCTTGGCACACCTGTAATTATGAAGAAAACGTCGAAAATATTATGCTTTATATCGATGATGTTGACCACCATGTCAGCATGGTGTGCCTATCCTCTGAACTATGAGGTATCAATGACTTTGGGGGGTGGAAAAGGTGAGTTTGCGCCTTATTACATTTCGTCATTACGTCATGGTAAGATTTCGCAGCAGTATAACGCCCAAATAGAGGGCATAGTCTGGAAGCCACTTGATGCCGGAAGTAGGTTCAGCTACGGTTTTGGTATTGACTTGATAGGTGGATATGCATCGAATGTTGAGTATGGAAGGTATGATTCACAGACAGGATGGTATAAACATTCGGTAAACCCTTCAACAGGGTGGATTCAGCAATTATACGGAGAGATAAAATATCGTTCAATCCATATTGAGGCTGGTTTGAAGGAATACGAATCAGCACTATTAAATCAGCGTTTGACAAGTGGAGACCTTATAGAAAGCGGAAATGCTCGACCTATCCCACAGGTAAGGATAGGGCTTATAGATTTTCAGGATATTCCTTTTACCTCTGGATGGGTCCAGATTCAGGGTGAAGTGGGATATGGGAAATATACTGATTTTGGATGGATAGAAAATCATTACAGCTATTATAATGACGCTATAGAGAAAGGTGAGTGGTATAACTACAAGAGGTGTTATTTCCGTACAAATCCATCCAAACCATTTTCTATTACATTAGGCATGCAGGCTGTAGCTCAGTTTGGAGGGACACAAAAGTACTATTATAAGGGAGAGTTAACCAGGACCCAAACATATCCTGTCAAATTCAATACTTTTTTTAAAATGCTTATACCTACTCAGGACGGTGGAGAAGGTTTTTATACTGGAGACCATATAGGGGCATGGGATATCCGGACGCGCTATAAGCTAAAGAATGGTGATAAGCTGTATGCTTATTGTTCATGGTTATGGACAGATGGGTCAGGTATAGGAAAATTAAATGGATGGGATGGTTTGTGGGGACTGGAGTATAAAGCAGGACGTTGTGGTTTTATTACTGGTGCTCTTGTTGAATATTTTGACTATACTAATCAAAGCGGGCCAATACATTATGCACCCGGTGACCATCCCGGTGGCACTCTGAATGACCACGCTTCAGGCTCCGATAACTATTATAATAACGGTTTTCACCGTTCGTATGCCAATTATGGTATGTCAATAGGTTCACCAGCTTTTATGGCTCCTATTTATAATATCAATGGATTCCCTGCTTTTGTTGCTAATATGATGAGAGGGGTGCATGTCGGTGTTGAAGGTTCTGTAACTAAAAGCCTTACATATCGCATTAAAGGAGGATATAGAAAAGCATGGGGGACAGGAGCTGTTATTCTTCCTGCTCCGTTGCATTCTACATCTGTTATGGTTGAAGGGGAATGGATAGTTAAGGAGATTCCGGGACTTAAGGTGTCAGGACAGATGGCAATAGATAGAGGAACTATGCCTTGTAATGCTTTTGGTGTGATGGCTACCGTGAAATACGATGGTATATTTAACATTAAGTAGAGACAGTATGGTAAGAAGTATTTATATCGGCTCTTTACTCACTCTTTTGCTCCTTCTTTCTGGGTGCACGAGAAACAATGGTGATATAGGAAACCTTTTTGGTACATGGCGCCTTGAAACTATGACAAAGAATGGTGAGGAAGTTGACCTCTACAGCAATCTTACAAAAGTTTATACTTGGGCTTTCCAGAGCCATATAGTGAGGATACAGGATATTCGTGACAATATGGATTATGTAAACTATTATGGAAGCTGGTGCAAAGAGAAAGATGTATTGATATTGGATTTTACATATGAAGATGAGAATGGTAACGGAGAGTACCTCCCGCCTTCGCCTTTGCATCTCAACGCAGACGGTATAACTCGGCTTGATGTTAATCAGACTTCCTCAAAGGAGATGAAGCTAAGTTATAGGTCAGTGGACGATGTGGAGTATTCGTATTATTTACGTAAGATTCCTTAAATTAAGATTAGGCTATGTATGAGAATAAAGATAAAATGAAAGTGCTTGTGACTGGTGCCGATGGGTTCATCGGTTCACATCTTGTTGAAGCATTGCTAAACGAAGGTTATGCCGTCAGGGCTCTTAGCCAATATAATTCGTTCAATAACTGGGGATGGCTTGAAGATATACAGCATCCTGATTTGGAGGTTGTGACTGGAGATGTCCGCGACCCGAATTTATGTCGCCATATATGCGATGGTTGCTCTGTGGTGTATCACCTTGCAGCACTTATAGCTATACCGTATAGTTATGTTGCTCCTGATAGTTATGTTGATACTAACATAAAGGGAACATTAAATATCTGTCAGGCTGCTCGTGATTGTGGTGTTAAGCGTCTTGTGGTGACCTCGACAAGTGAAGTTTATGGGACAGCGAAGTATGTTCCTATTGACGAGAAGCATCCCAAGCAGCCCCAGTCGCCATACAGCGCGACCAAAATCGGTGCTGATGCAATAGCGTTGAGCTTTTATAATGCGTTTAATTTGCCAGTGGTGGTGGCACGACCATTCAATACATACGGACCTCGGCAGAGTGCGAGAGCTATTATTCCGACTATAATCACACAGATTGCAGCAGGTAAGCGCGAGATTAAAGTGGGAGATTTAAGTCCTACACGTGACTTTAATTTTGTCAAAGATACAGCAGCCGGATTTATAGCGCTTGGTAAAGCTGAAGGCATCGAAGGGAAGGAAATAAATATTGCAACTGGGACGGAAGTTTCAATGAAGGAAACTTTAGAGATGATTTCACAAATTATGGAGAAAGATGTGAAATATATCATAGACCCGGCACGGTTGCGTCCTTCAGGCAGTGAGGTGTTCAGGTTGTGTGGCGACAATAGCATTATTACTTCGTTGACTGATTGGCGACCGAAGTATGATTTGGAGACTGGATTACGTGAAACCATTGCCTGGTTTACCCAAAAGGAGAATCTTGCAAAATATAAAACCGGTCTGTATAACGTATGAAGACTAATCACTGTAATAAATTGAATATTCTTTTTCTTGGGGGTGCAAAACGTGTATCGTTTGGACGCAAGCTGATGGCTGCCGCTGAGATGAGGGGCATTCAGTTAAAGATATTCAGTTATGAGCTTGACTCCAAAGTGCCAGTGGCATTGATTGGGGATATCATCGTTGGGCGCCGATGGAATGATACCGGTATATTCGATGATTTGCACAATGCAGTAAAGGAATATGATATTGATGTCATGCTCCCATTTGTGGATGGTGCGGTTGAAATAGCGGCAGAATATTGCAATAGATATAAAGATGTATGGTCTCCTGTGGTATCTTCAGGAAAAGCTGAAATGCTTTTTGATAAGGTTGCATCGGCAAAACTATTCGAGACTGCCGGCTTATCAATTCCAATGACTTATAAGGTTGGTGTTACTAAATATCCTCTTATAGCTAAACCTCGCAGGGGTTCTGCATCAAAGGGGATAGTGGTGCTGTCAGATGAGTCGGACCTTAAGCTGTTGAAGGGCGCAGAGGATTCATATCTTCTGCAGGAGTACATTACAAACCGCATAGAATATACGGTTGACTGTTATATTTCTCAAGAAGGAGAGATTCTCTGTATCAGTCCAAGGGTACGTCTTGAAGTAGTAGGTGGTGAAGTCTCAAAAACAGCAACTGTATCAGACGACACTCTTCTCACAGAATCCAAGGTTGTGATAGAAAGGCTTGGATTGCGTGGAGCTGTGACACTACAGTTTCTACGGGATGAAGACTCTAATCGCTTGATGCTTATGGAAATCAATCCACGGCTTGGCGGTGGAGTGGTTTGCTCGATTCATGCGGGTGCCGACATACCGGGAATGATTTTGGACGAAGCGAAAGGCATAAAACCCAGAATCTCCGAAAATATTAAACCAGGAACATTGATATGCCGTTATTTTGATGAAGCGGTTTTTCAAAATGGAAACTAAAGATAGAATAATAATTATAGCGGAGGCTGGAGTCAATCACAATGCTTCCATGGAGATGGCGAAACAGATGGTCCATGAGGCGGCTAAGGCTGGTGCGGATTATGTGAAGTTTCAAACAGCCGTACCCGAACTTGTGATTTCATCAATCGCTCCAAAAGCTGAATATCAGAAAGAGACAACAGGAAATGTTGAATCTCAGTTGGAGATGTGTAAGGCAATACATCTTCCACTTTCCGCATATTCTGAGTTAGCCGAATTGTGCAAGGAAGTAGGTATAGGGTTTATGAGTACGCCGTTTGACCTTGTGTCGATTGATACACTTGCTCCTCTTCAAATGGATTACTGGAAGATACCATCCGGTGAGATTACCAATCTGCCTTATTTGCGTAAGATTGCATCGAAGGGTGGAAAGGTTATTTTGTCCACCGGAATGTCTACTTTGTCTGAGGTTAAAGAGGCTGTTGATATACTTGTCGCTGGTGGTATTGCACGTCATGATATATATCTTCTTCATTGTACCACCCAATACCCAACTCCTATGCAAGATGTGAATTTGCGAGCAATGCTTTCGCTGGGAGAGCTTAATGTTGGAGGGATAGGCTATAGTGACCATACTTTGGGGATTGAAGTGCCTATAGCTGCAGCTGCATTAGGTGCAAGAGTAATAGAGAAACATTTCACATTGGATAAATCACTTCCAGGTCCTGACCATCGAGCATCACTTAATCCTGCTGAGTTAGGAGCAATGGTGAAAGCAGTGAGAAACATAGAAAAAGCGCTAGGCTCCGGCAAAAAGATTGTTGCAGATTCAGAGCGTGGAAATATAGAGGTGGCACGTAAAAGCATTGTGGCAGCCCGCGATATAAAACGGGGAGAGCATTTTACAGAGGAGAATATAACTGTGAAACGACCTGGAAATGGTATTTCACCGATGAATTGGGATAATGTTATAGGAAAAATCGCAACAAAGGATTTCTTATACGATTCTCTTATTGAACTTTAGAATATCAAACAAAGCATCTCATTATAATTTTTATCATGAAGGAAGCATTAAAATTATCATTATCGCAAAAATTGCAGCAGAGGCTATCACCTCTGCAAATGCGTTTTGTGAGAATGTTGGAGATGAATGGTCCTGAGATGGAAGATGAGGTGCGTCGTGAATTGGATGATAATCCAGCGCTTGAGGTCGCCGACAATCCAGCTTCTCAGGGTGAAGATACAGCATATCAGGAAAGTGCTGAGCAGTTGCAGATGGCAGATTATAAAGATGAGGATGATATGCCGTCGTATCGTCTGGAGGCGCGAAATCATAGCGTAAACGATGAGTATTATGAGCCTGTAGCTGTGGCCGGAACCGGCACACTTATGGATAATCTGATAGCGCAGCTGACAGAAACTGATATTTCGGACTTCGATTTGTCTATAGCCAGATATATAATTGGGAATATAGATGATAATGGCTATCTGACACGTACTCTTTCTCAGCTCCTTGATGATTTGGCATTTAATGCCGGAATCGAAATTTCCATGGACAAGCTACGAGAGATTTTCACCCGTATCCGTTCGCTTGACCCTGCAGGAATATGTGCGCTTGACCTCAGAGATTGCTTGGTACTTCAACTCAGGAGACTTCCTGCAACTGAGGACGATAAACTTGCGCTGGAGATTGTGGAACATTATTTTGATATATTCTCTCTGAGACATTATGACCGTCTTTTGAATATGCTCGATGTTTCGAAGGAACAGTTACAGCGTGGGATAGATGTGATAAAAGGTCTTGACCCTAAACCAGGAAGTCATTTAGGAGGAAGTGATGATGAGGACCGGTCGCGTCATATTATACCGGATTTCAATGTTGAGGTTGATGATGATACGGTGACATTGTCATTGCTCAACAACATTCCGGATTTGGCTATAGAGGAAAGCTTTATATCAGATGGGAAAGAGTTCATAAATGCACCTTCATCCCGACGCAATGATGATGCTGAGCTCTTTATAAAACGTAAGCGAGAGGAGGCATATGACTTTATTGAGCTGCTTCGCTTGCGGCAGGAAACTCTTTATAAGGTTATGTCAGCTATAGTTAAATGGCAGCATGATTTTTTCATGACAGAGGATGAGAGTAAGTTGCGTCCAATGATTCTGAAGGATATTGCTAAAATGACTGGCTACGATTTGTCGGTTATATCACGTGCTACGGCCGGGAAATATGTCGCAACTTCAGGAGGAGTATATCCACTGAAATTTTTCTTCAATGAGCGCGTTGGAGATGGCGAAGAAGAGACTTCATCGCGGGAGATTCTGCTTGCAATCAAAGAAATTATAAGTAATGAAGACCGCAGCCATCCGCTCAACGATGATGCAATAATGAAGATTCTTCATAAAAACGGATATGACATAGCTCGTCGTACTGTGGCAAAGTATCGTGAAAGGTTGAACATACCGGTGGCACGTTTGCGCAAAGAGATTTAATCAATTTAGATATTTAGATTATTATGAATAAGATATCGAATATACTGTCGGCGCTATTCTCACCATTGTTAGTTCCTACTTATGGAATGGCAATGGCAGGAACCCTCACAATACTCCATTTACTCCCAGATTCATTGATATGGACTGCAGTAGGTATAACATTTGTGATTACTGGACTGATTCCTATCTCCGCTATTATAGCTATGTATCGTTCAGGCTTTATCAAGGATGCCGCACTTAATGAACGTACTGAACGGAGTGTGCCATATATTATAACGGCGTTATGTTATATGGGATGTGGCTTATTTTTATATAAGGCGAATGCTCCGTTCTGGTTGCCTATGTTTTTTGCTGGAGGAGCTTTGGCTTGTGTAATAAATACCATCGTAAATCGTTGGTGGAAGATAAGCGCTCATGCAGCGGCTATGGGGGGACTTGTGGCTTTGATGTTCAGAATTGTAGCGTCACATTATGCTCTCTATAACCTTAATATATGGATTTCGGCAGTAATCATACTGGCGGGATTAGTCATGACTGCAAGATTGTATCTTAAGCGTCATACATTATGGCAGGTACTTCTCGGATTCGTTAATGGTTTCCTATGTGTGTACTTACTGTCTATGATTCGATAAAAATACTATTATAACTCAATAAATATAAAATAATGAAACCAATCGTTAGTATTATCATGGGAAGCACAAGTGACCTTCCCATACTTAAAAAAGCGGCTGATTTTCTTAATCAGATGGAAGTGCCTTTTGAGATGAATGCTCTTTCTGCACACCGTACACCTCTTGAAGTTGAGGAATTTGCACGCAATGCTCAGGCTCGTGGTATCAAGGTCATAATTGCTGCTGCCGGTATGGCTGCTGCTCTTCCAGGAGTAATTGCCGCAATGACTCCGATTCCAGTAATAGGCATTCCTATCAACTCTACTCTCAGCGGTATGGATGCATTATATTCAATAGTCCAGATGCCTCCGGGTATATCTGTAGCGACAGTCGGTATTAATGCCGGTATGAATGCAGCGGTAATGGCGGTACAGATTTTAGCGTTGGGTGATTCTGAACTTGCCAAGAGATACGATAGCTATCGTTCCACTTTGTCACAGAAGATTGTCAAAGCGAATGAGGAGCTAAAGGATGTAAAATATGATTTTAAGGTAGACTAAGGCTTAAACCAAAAGTAAATTCTGATTGATTTTGGAGCTTAATTATCGTAGACGCCCCACATGGGACGTCAATATAGGGAATGTAGTCATAGGTGGCAAGAATCCTATCGCGATACAATCGATGACTTCTACCGGTACTATGGATACCGACGGCTCGGTAGCGCAAATCAAGCGCATAGTTGAAGCTGGAGGGGATATAGTGCGCCTAACTGCTCAAGGTGTGCGCGAGGCTGAGAATCTGGGAAATATAGTTGCGTCTCTCCGGGCGGATGGAGTGAATGTTCCTCTTGTGGCGGATATACATTTTAATCCGAAGGCTGCTTTTTCGGCTGCTACGCGTGTGGAAAAGGTGCGTATTAATCCTGGAAATTTCGTTGACCCTGGACGAGTATTCAAGAAGATAGAATTCACGGACGAAGAGTATGCTGCGGAAATTCTTAAAATAGAGGCAACTCTTGCACCGTTGCTGACGCTGTGTCGCGAGCATAACACTGCGCTTCGCATAGGTGTAAACCATGGGTCACTTTCCGATAGGATAATGAGCCGTTATGGTGACACTCCGGCAGGTATGGTAGAAAGTGCCATGGAATTTTTGAGAGTCTGTGTCAAACATGATTTCAAAAATGTTGTGATTTCCATCAAGGCGTCAAATGTGACTGTAATGGTCGAGACTGTGCGCAGATTAGTCAAAGCCATGGATGCGGAGGATATGCATTTCCCACTACATCTCGGCGTTACGGAGGCGGGTGACGGGGAGGATGGCAGAATCAAATCGGCAGTCGGCATAGGTACATTATTAGCAGAAGGTATCGGTGATACAATCCGTGTATCATTGAGTGAGGAGCCTGAATGTGAGATTCCGGTAGCGCAGGGTATTGTGCGCTATATTTCAGAAATAGCTTCAGCAGCACCGGTAATAGTCTCGGATAAGTTTTCAATTCCTTCGGATTATGATGTGATATCGCCAAAACCGCGTTTAAGTGTTTGGTCTGATAGATTGCCTCAAGTTGTCGGTCTTGATATCAAGCTTTCCGAGTTGGATAATGCTTTCACTGTTTTTGCTGAGGATGGCATGACAGAGGAATTGATTTCAGAGATGAATAGTGCTCCCATGCGTCCGTTAGTCCTTGCTTCTCGTTCTTCTGATGTGATATCAAGTATGAAAATTTTCATGTTTCAATTGATGTCTGCAGGGATTAATAATCCCGTCATATTGCGTCTGAATTATAGTGAGGGAATGCAGGATGATATTATTTTGCGTGCATCGATTGAGCTTGGAGCCTTGTTGCTTGCCGGCTTCAGGGATGGAGTATGGATTGAATCTCCTTCTCTTACCAAAGAGCAGTCAAATTCGCTGGCTTTGAATATTCTTCAGGCTGCGAGATTGCGCATGTCGAAGACGGAGTATATTTCATGCCCTGGCTGCGGTAGAACACTTTATGACCTTCAATCTACTCTTAGAGAGATAAAAAACGCCACGTCTCATTTGAAAGGGTTAAAAATCGGAGTGATGGGTTGTATTGTGAATGGTCCTGGAGAGATGGCGGACGCAGATTACGGCTATGTTGGTGCTGGTGTCGGGCGAATAAGTCTCTATAAAGGGAAGGAGTGTATTGAAAAGAACATCCCTGCGGAGGAAGCTATTCCACAGCTTATAAAGCTCATCAAATCAAATGGCGATTGGGTTGACAAGGATTAATTGACAACGGATGGAAATTTCAGATAAATACATGCGCAGGGCGCTTCAATTGGCTCGTAATGGCGAATTGGATGCCTCACCTAATCCGATGGTTGGAGCTGTAATAGTTGGACCGTCAGGAGAAATAATCGGTGAAGGATGGCATCGTCGTTGTGGTGAGGGACATGCGGAAGTCAATGCGGTTGCCTCTGTGCAGGATAAGAAAATGCTTGCTGATTCCACAATGTATGTCACTTTGGAACCCTGCTCTCATTATGGTAAGACGCCTCCTTGCGCCGAACTGATAATCCGCATGGGGATTCCGCGTGTGGTAGTGGGTTGTCTTGACCCTTTTGAAAAGGTATCAGGACGAGGTATTAAACTTTTACGTGATGCTGGGGTTGAAGTTGTTTCGGGAATACTTGAAAAGGAATGCTGTGATTTGAATCGCAAATTCATGACTGCTCATCGACAATCTCGTCCATACATAACTCTCAAATGGGCGCAGAGTTCAGATGGATATATTGATGGTAAAATCTCTACAAAACTAACTTCAACATTGGTACACAAGCTGCGGGCAGTAAATGATGCTATACTTGTAGGAAGTGGTACGGTTTTGGTTGACAATCCTATTCTCGATACAAGGTATTATGCCGGAAAATCGCCTATAAAAGTTGTGCTTGATAGGCGAGGGCGTATCGTAGGAAATGCCCGGATATATTCATCTGAGTCCGCATCTGTAATCCTACTTAGTGATTATCGTACACTTGATGATGCAATGTCGCAGCTCTATAAACATGGAATTACATCTGTTCTTGTCGAGGGGGGAAGAATGGTATTGCAATCGTTTATCAACGAGAACTTATGGGATGAAGTGCGCGTTGAAATAGGCAATAAGCCTATCAATGGCAATGTAAAAGCGCCGGTTTTCAATGGTGAACTTGACATTGCTGACAGCTTTGTTGTTGATGGAAATAGAATAATAACAATAAGAAAATGATTAAAATAGTAGACGCAAAAAAGACGGATGCCACCTTTATAGCTCAGGCGATTATGGCTGCTGTTGGAGAGCAGATTTGTCTAAATTTCGCTGGACCCGCACATACATTGGATGATGTGGAGCATCTGTTTACTGAACTTGCGAAACGCGATGATAGTCAATACAGTTATCTTAACACACTGGCGGCTGTGGATGACGACGGTAAAACTGTTGGGGTCTGCATAAGCTATGACGGAGCGTTGCTTGATGAATTGCGCAAGCCTTTCTTTGAGGCTGTGTCATCAATTTTAGGGAAAGATATGACAGATGTTCAGGATGAAACAGATGGTAACGAAGTGTATATTGATACACTTGCTGTGCTTCCTGAATGTAGGAAACAAGGAATTGGTGCAGCCCTCTTGAAGGCAACCGTTGAAAAGGCACGTAAGATAGGTAAACCGGCTGGATTATTGGTTGAAAAAGAGAATCACAATGCGCGCCGTCTATACGAAAGTCTCGGATTTCGTCATGTCGGAGAACGTCCGTTTGCCTATGTTATGATGGACCATCTGCAGATGTGATATTGATGGATTACGGCTTTAAATTACGTTTTTCGAGAATATTTTATGCGAAAAATATAAAAATTCCGCATAGGACTTGTATTTTTCTCAAAAACTTACTAACTTTGCATCGCTTTAGGCAAAAGACTACTTTCGCTTGAGCAAATAGGATTGTCTTATGGTGTAATGGTAGCACTGCAGTTTTTGGTTCTGCCTGTCTAGGTTCGAATCCTGGTAAGACAACGAGATGATAAAAAACAGTTTGTCCTGTACACTTAGAACGAACTGTTTTTTTGTCTATATAGTTGAAGGCTATAGAGTTAGGTCAATCTATTTCCGTCCAACCCCTGTACACTTTGGGGGTCAAATAAGCAGTGTCGACTTTGAGTCAATTAAAAATGTATACGTTCTGTCATTTGCAAATCGAGGTATCTCTGATTAGAAAACTTTGCATTGTTAATTGATTTAAAAAATTGTTAAATGATTACAGCTAATTATCAGACGTTTGGAAACAAAGGATTTCAATTGAGATTGCGGCTCTACTAGAGCGGAGAAACGAAGTTTGTTAATGTGACAAAGTTCCTTAAGGGGGACTTGAAAAAGCAGCACTGGAACCAAAGCAAGCAGCTTTTTACGCCAAGCTGTCCCTATCGTGATGATAACAATGATATCCTTGCTCTCATCAAACAGAAATATCATGAGTATTCTGTGAATTGGGTGGGAAGTATCGCAGGGATGCTTGCGTCAATGGATGAGCGGGAATCGGTCGAGACCAATGGGTTGTCTTTGTCCGGTTTTATTCACCATGTCATAGCAAAACTTCAATCTAACAAACATGCTGACGGCTCACCAAAATGTAGCCATGAGGCTTATGAAAAATGCGAAAAGCGCCTTCAGGAATACTGCGCGAGTAAAAAAATCAAATATCAGAAACTCATGATTACCGACCTCACGCCAGGTTTCGTGAATGATGTTTTTTCATGGATTAATAAGAGCCGAAAAGGTAAGGGGATGGGTTATGTATCTCCCATGCTTCATTCTCTCATCACAAAAGCTGAGAAGGCGGGATTGTTAAAGCTTGATGATTTTAGAAACTGCCAGTGGTGGAAGAAAAAATCAGGAAGTAGTCAGAAGAATCGCACTTTGACTGATGAACAATGCCGGAAGCTCGCCACCCTTGACTTGTGGAGTATATCAAAATCACGTCACAATGAGTTATACAGGGATTTTTGCCTCTTTCTGCTTTATACCGGTCAATCTCCATGTGACGCTATATCTCTAAAATACTCTGACATAAAACAGATACATGGGGTAAGTCATTTTGTTTTTAATAGGCGTAAGATTGCAGAGAAACAGGCGGTGCCATGTTGTGTGCCCATAAATGCCGAGATGGACAGAATTATGCTGAGATGGAGGCGACGTGCTAAGGATGGATATGTATTCCCGATACGTACCAAAAGTAAGGTTCAAGAGCAGCAGACTGAGAATGGGGATATAAAGCATTTTGTGGGCCGATTAAATCATTGGTTAAAAAAGGTAGGGGACGCTTTAGGTTATGATTTTCATCTTCGCACATACACATTCAGACATACAGCTATAACAAGATATGTCAGTAGAAATGTTCCTATTATGTATCTGAGCAATATGATGGGCACAAGTGTTGAGAATATTGAAAAGATATATTACGACAACCATGCCGATATTGCAAGCAGAAACAAGCTTTTAACAGCTATGAGTTTTTAATAAAATAATAGAGGCTGTCTAAACTTGTTAGACAGCCTCGTTATTTTATTGTAGCGAATCCGGGAATCGAACCCGGGTCTCCACCGTGAGAGGGTGGCGTGCTAGGCCACTACACTAAATCGCCATTCGCTACTTTTTGAGAGCCTCATCTCTCATTTGCGCTGCAAAGTTAAGACGATATATTTGATTATACAAGCTTAGAATGCTGTTTTAACTAAAATTTAACACTTGAAGCAGTTGACTTAATTTCAATATTATTGTAACATCAAAAATTCGCAATGTTATTTGGATAATTAAACGAAATGGATTAATTTTGTGTTATAAAATTAAAGCAAACGGTATTCTACCACATCAGAGCACGATTGGGAAACTCATCAATTTTATATGAAATACCGAGACAAGCTTAGTCGTCCAATGGCGGGCCTCAAACCTCTTCGGAGGAAGGTTTCATACCCGGAGGATTACAAAGGTCGGCGAGCACTCAAATCCTGTCATACGGAGTTTCATCATCTTTCTCTGATGTGGTTTTTATGTATCCTAATAAAAATTAAGAAATGCCAAGTAGCTCAATTTCAAATATTAACGTTGAGCCGCCAGGGATGTCAGGCTGATTTAATCTACCATACGCTTGCTCGGCGGGAATGTATATTTCCCACTTATCACCTACATGCATTTTCTGTAAAGCTATAATCCATCCCGGAATTAATTCCCTGAGACGGAATGCTGGTGCGACACCACCGCGACTGCTGTCAAAAATCTTGCCGTTGATGGTTTTGCCAATGTAATGGACAACTATCACGCTACTGCGATTAGGTGTCGGACTGTCAGTCTTGCCTGTTTTCAATACTTTGTAATAGACTCCTTTGTCAAGAGCCATAACTCCATCCTCGCATGATTTCTCTTGTAACCATGCTTTGTTTTTTTGAATATATTCTATTTTTGCCATAATATAATAATACGTGAATTATTTGAAATGGAATCCTATATAACACTATGATTCGTCATATTGTATCTATCTGATTAGTGCAGTGGATTCTATTTCGAACTGTTGATAGGAGAGGGCAATATTCTTTCATTGCAAAAATAATAAATTCAATCGAGCTGAACAAAATTCACAAACCAAACCTTACTTACGGCTGTTAATTAATAAAATAATGAGATTAAGCGGGTAATTATAGAATAATTATTACCTTTGTATCTTAATTTATCACATTATTAAGAGTAATATAAAAAGTTTCAACATAGAATATTCATGACTGAACCCCAAAATGAGATTCTTCCCTTGATTATTGAAGGGATTCGTGAAAGAAAAGGCAAAAATATAACTACGGTGGATATGAGTGACCTCGACACCGCAGCAGCTCGTCGTTTTGTAATTTGTGAAGGCACATCAACCCAACATGTGTCGGCTGTAGCTGATAGTGTAAGGGAATATTTGCTTGAACACGCGAAAGTCAAGCCTTACAATTATGATGGCTATGGAAATTCTCAATGGATTGTGATTGATTACGGTGATACGCTTGTGCACGTATTTCTTCCTCAGACCCGCCAGCTCTATGATTTGGAGGGGCTATGGAGCGATGCTGTAATTACCGACTATCCTGACGAGGATTGACAGATAAAATAGAATGATTAATCTTCGGTGCCATTGGCACCGGTAAAGAACGATAAAATGGATTCACCACTCAATCAAAATCCGAAAAAGAAAGGAGGCATCAAGTTCAGCATGTACTGGGCTTATGCCATCATTATAGTTTTTCTTTTGGGAATGTTGTATATTGATGACAATTCCCTAAGTAAGGATGTAAGTTTTACCAAGTTTGAGGAATATGTAGGTACTGGGGGAGTAGACAAGATAACAGTCTTTACCAATACCAACCGTGCTGAGGCTGTATTGTCTGACTCTCTTGCCAGAAATGTATTCCATGAAAGCCAGTACCAATCAGGAAAAGGAACTGTAGCTAAAATAGAGACCGATATACCTTCGGCAGATAAGCTTCAGGACCAGATTGACGTATGGCGTCAGGAAGGAAAGTTTAACGGAGAAGTCAATTATGAGAAATCGTCCGATTATTCTACTTTGTTTTGGACCTTTGGACCAATTATTCTTCTCGTGGGCTTTTGGTTTATAATGATGCGCAGAATGTCGGGTGGTGCCAATGGTGGCGGTCCTGGGGGAGTGTTTAATGTAGGTAAATCAAAGGCTAAGGTATTTGATAAGGGAGAAGGCACTAATGTTACATTCAAGGATGTAGCCGGATTGTCTGAGGCTAAGACTGAAATTCGTGAAATTGTGGAATTCTTACGTAATCCGCAGCGTTACACTGATTTGGGTGGTAAGATACCTAAGGGAGCGCTCCTTGTAGGACCTCCTGGAACCGGTAAGACTTTATTGGCTAAAGCTGTTGCTGGAGAGGCTAATGTGCCATTTTTCTCAATGTCAGGTTCTGACTTTGTGGAAATGTTTGTGGGTGTTGGAGCATCACGAGTGCGCGACTTGTTCCGTCAGGCAAAGGAGAAAGCTCCTTGTATAGTGTTTATAGATGAAATAGATGCTGTCGGTCGTGCTCGTGGCAAAAATCCCAATATGGGTGCTAACGATGAGCGCGAGAACACCCTCAACCAGTTGCTTACAGAAATGGATGGTTTCGGAACAAATAGCGGTGTGATTATACTTGCCGCCACTAACCGAGCTGATATTCTTGACAAGGCCCTTATGCGAGCCGGTCGTTTTGACCGACAGATTAATGTGGACCTTCCTGAACTTAAGGACCGCATGGAGATATTTGACGTTCATTTGCGCAGAATTAAGACAGATGACACTGTGGATGTTGACCTGATGGCTCGACAGACTGCCGGATTCTCTGGTGCTGATATTGCAAATGTCTGCAATGAAGCAGCTCTAATTGCAGCCCGCAACAATAAAAAGAGTGTGGACCGCGAGAGTTTCATGGCAGCAATCGACCGTATTATCGGCGGTTTGGAGCATAGTTCAAAGATTATTTCAGATGATGAGAAGAGAGCTATTGCTATCCATGAAGCCGGTCATGCGACTGTGTCATGGTTCCTTGAGTATTCTAACGAGATGGTAAAGGTGTCAATTGTACCTCGTGGTATGGCTCTTGGTGCTGCCTGGTACATGCCTGAGGAGCGTCAGATTACACCATTACAAGCTCTTCTTGACCAGATATGTATGACTCTGGGTGGTCGTGCTGCCGAAGAACTTACGTTTGGGCAGGTATCAACCGGAGCATTGAATGATTTGGAGAAGGTTACAAAGATGGCTTATGCGATTGTAGTATATTATGGTATGAGTGAAAAGCTTCCTAACGTATGCTACTACGACTCTACTGGCAATAGCTATGGTTTCTCAAAGCCTTATGGCGGAGAGCGGGCTAAACAGATTGATGATGAAGTATCGCGCATCATAGCCGAACAATATGAACGAGCCAAACAAATCCTTACTGAGCATAAGGAAGGTCATGGTAAACTTGCTGAGACTCTTCTTTCAAAGGAGGTTATGTATGCAGAAGACCTTGTGGCTATTTTCGGTAAACGTAAATGGCGTTCACGGACCGAGGAGATTCTTGAGCTTCAGGCTAAACGCGATGCCAAGCGTCTTGCTGAGGCTAAGAATTCCGATAATAATGATGGGAATTCACAATCTACTGATGAAACTCAAGCAGTTGAAGCACCCGGTGTTAAGGTTGAAGAACAATCCGAAAAAACTGATGAGCAGAATAATAATTCTCCAACTCCACCACCATTCGTACCAAAAGAATAATTTCTTAAGTTAACGATAGAAAGCGACCGTCTTGGAAAGAACCCTGGCGGTCGCTTTTGTGTATGTATGAGACTATGTGTAGATATTAGCAAAAGTAGAATGTCCTATATATCTATAAGATGGATTGGGGTAGAGTTACAATAAAGAGAGAGGAATAGTTACGGCGACCATTCCTCTCCCGGCTTCAAAATCAACGTCAAAACTATTGTTATGTAGCGCCGTATGTTTTAATATAAGTCATATAATTAAGTATTATCACTTTGATTACAATAGTATCAGTTCATTAGTTTCCGCAATCTCTCTTGAACAGCGTCACAATCCTTTTGAAGTTCTGGCTGAAGTATGCCCGCTTCATGTATATCTACCATTTTGAGGTCAGCGTAACGGTCTTCATTATTAATGTAGTCGCCAACTTCATTTACAGGTTCAGGATTGGGATATTGAGGAGAAGTAGTTGCTGGTTCGGAACCATTTGTGCCGCTATTGTCAGTACCGGGAATTACCAGGTCAATAGAAAGAGGATTCTCGCCGTGCATTGCTGCCTCTGGATTGTAGCGGTAGAGATTCCAATAACCGGCTTCTACAGCTCGGCGTTCTTCTACGATTGAGTGTCCGAGTCCAGGACGGATACCATGATTGATGCAGGGACAGTAGGCTATTACTATAGCCGGTCCCGGATAACGTTCAGCTTCCACCAATGCATTGATAGCCTGTTGGTAATTAGCCCCCAGTGCGATTGATGCTACATAAACATTACCGTAGCTCATTAGCATTTCCCCTAAATTCTTTTTGGGTGTACGCTTTCCATCAGGTGAGTATTTAGCCACAGCGCTACGAGGTGTTGCTTTGGATGTTTGTCCACCTGTATTAGAGTAACATTCGGTATCCATTACCAGTATTTTAATAGGAGCACCAGATGCTAATACATGGTCGAGTCCACCGAAATCAATATCATAAGCCCATCCGTCGCCACCAATAGCCCACACCGTTTTTTTAACAAGCATATCAGCCATGGATAAAAGCTCGGTGTAAAGAGGATTTGAATCTTTAACAGGTGTTATCATCGATATGAGCTGTGCTGCTGTATTTTTTGATTGCTCGATTGAATCGCGCTCAGAATAGAGAGCCTCTAATGGAGCTTTCAGATAGGGGAGGGTGTCAGGACTGTCAATAAGTTTCTTGACAAGTTCCATGGCACGTTTGCGACGGTGAATGACCGATATAAGCATACCATACCCATACTCCGCATTATCTTCAAATAGAGAATTGCCCCACGCCGGACCTTTACCAAGAGAATCTGTGCAATATGCGTTTGATGGATAATTCGCGCCCCAGATGGAGCTGCATCCAGTCGCGTTTGCAATAATCATATTTGAGCCGAATAACTGTGTCAATAATTTTACGTATGGAGTCTCTCCACAACCTGCGCAAGCACCGGAGAATTCAAGGTAAGGCTGTTGTAGTTGAGAGCCGTTTACAGTTTCAACCGGAATCAGATTACGTTTCAGAGTTACATTTTCTTTCGTCCATTCAAGCATAGGAAGTTCCTCCGTAAGAACTTCATCCAGAGGTGTCATTGTCAGCGCATGTCCTGGACATATAATTGAACATGATGAGCATCCAAGACAGTCTTCAGGATAATTCTGAATATGGAACAGATAGCCTTCAAGCTCAGGCGCACCATGTGCTGGTTTCATCTTGAAGCCTTCTGGCGCTTTGGCGGCTTCTTCTTTGGAAAGAATAAATGGTCGGATTGCAGCATGAGGGCATACCAATGAGCATTCAGTGCATTCTACGCACTTGTCCACATCCCATACGGGCACACGGGTTGCAATTCGTCGGTGCTCGTATGCGGTAGTTCCCATAGGCATTGTTCCGTCAGGTGTCAATGCTGACACAGGTATAGAGTCTCCCTCACCATGTATACATGGAGTGTGAATCTTCTCTATGAAATATTTTAGTTGTGGGGTAGCGTATTTAATATCCCTTTTGATGGAAACATCGGGCGTAGTACACCAACCATCCACAGAATTATAGTCAATCTCTTCAATTGCTCCGACAGCCATTGATATAGCCTTAAGGTTCTTTTCTACCACGTCACCTCCTTCGTGCATATATGTATCACGAATTTTGGTTTTAAGAGCAGTGTACGCGGGTTCAAACGGTACCAATTTGCTTAGATATAGGAACACTGTTTCCATGGGCATATTGATTCGTGGTAGCAATCCAACCTGCGATGCTATTTTGTCAGCATCAATGTTGTAGAATTTCAATTTCTTTGATGCTATTTCTTGTCTCATTTTCAGCGGGAGCCGTGTCAGCATCTGCTGTGCGTTCCAAGGAGAATTGAGTACAAATATACCTCCATTTTTTACCTTTTCTACCATTGAGAAGCGATTGACATATGATGCTTTATGACATGCGACATAGTCAGCCTCTTCAATGGAATAAGCTGAAGTAATAGGCTGCTTACCGATTCTTAATTGTGAAATCGTGTAGCCGCCGGACTTTTTTGCAGAATAACTGAAATATGCTTGTGCATAGAGTGAGGCATTATCGCCGAGTATTCCTGCGACCTGCTTTGTTCCGCCAACAGTGCCGTCGTTTCCGATGGCGTAAAATATACCTTGGTAAGTGCCGGCTGAAGCGTTGGTATCGATTTTTTCATTGATATTAAGCGACAGGTGGGTTACATCGTCGTTTATGCCGACAGTAAATGTTGTCTTAGGTGATTCAGACGCCATTTCATCGAAGATAGCCTTTACCATTGATGGATTGAAGTCCTTGCTCGACAGTCCATAGCGACCACCTATTACCAGAGGCTTGGCTTCTGTTATCCCTGCCACAGCGGAAATCACATCAAGACACAGAGGGTCATGTTGTGCTCCGGGTTCCTTTGTCCTATCCATTGCGGCGATGACTTTTGTGGTTTTGGGAAGAGCTTTTATCAATTCGTTGGCTGGGAACGGACGGTAAAGTCTGACCTTTATGACACCAGTTTTATATCCTTTCACCTTGTTTAGGTAATCCACAGTTTCGCTGACTACATCAGCTCCTGACCCCATAATTATAATTACATATTCAGCATCAGATGCCCCATGATAATCAACCAGATGATACTGGCGACCGGTAGCTTCCGCTACTTTATCCATAGCCGACTGAACTATGGAAGGAAAGGCGTCATAGAACTTGTTGGCTGCTTCTCGGTTCTGGAAATATACATCCGGATTTTGAGCAGAGCCTCTGAGATTCGGGTGTTCCGGATTCATAGCTCTCTGCCTGAACTCGGTGACCTTATCCCAATTGACGAGTGGGCGTATAGTTTCATAGTCAATTACGTCGATAGTATCCATTTCAGACGATGTACGCCATCCGTCAAAGAAATGAAGCACAGGGAGAGACCCTTCAATGGCTGCAAGATGTGCTACGACAGCAAGGTCCATAGTTTCCTGCACAGACGCCGAAGCCATCATGGCAAAACCTGTAGCCCTGCAAGCCATAACGTCCTGATGGTCTCCGAAAATGGAAAGAGCGTGTGTTGCGAGTGAACGACATCCTACGTGGAATACACCAGGAAGCAGTTCGCCGGCAATCTTATACATGTTAGGTATCATGAGCATCAATCCTTGCGATGCTGTGAACGTAGTGGCTAATGAGCCCGCAGCGAGAGCTCCATGAACAGCACCTGCAGCGCCAAGTTCACTTTCCATTTCATGAACATCCAATGCCTGTCCCCAAAGATTACGTCTACCTTGTAGCCCCCATCTCTGAGCTGTTTCCCCCATTGAAGCGATAGGGGTGATAGGATATATTGTGGCAACTTCGCTCATAGCAAAAGCCACATGGGCAGCGGCTGTACATCCGTCAAGGATTTGCTTACTCATAATAACTTGATATTATTAATAATGGGACATAAGTGACGAAGTTTATCGCCACTTATGTCCTTACGTTATAAAATGTTTAGAATGATTTTAGGCACAAATCGGTTATCCATATCCAGAGAGGACAGAATCCAATGAAAAGGATTACTGAAAGTGTCAGTGAAGAAGTACCGGTTGCAACATAAGTGTCGTATTCGTCGGCAATGATAATTCCAGAGAATGCGGGGGGAAGTGCACCTGCTACCACAAGCATCTTAAGGTTCAGCGGGTCCATATGGAATACAAGACCAAGAATCAAGAGTACCGCAGGCATCATAATCATCTTTAGGATGGAACCAAGCACAGCCTGCCAGTTGATTTGGATTTTGATAGCTGATAGGGTTATACCGGCTGAGAACACTGCCATTGAAGCATTTGCACCTTTGATTAGGTCAAATGATGGACTTGCCCAATCAGGCCAAGGTATACCAACCAAAACCCAGATTACGGCGAGAATAGGAGCCCATGCCACTGGTTGCTCCAAGGCATGTATCACTGGAGTCCAGGCGCTTTTCCCTTTAGTGGAACCGGGATTCTGCTTCTCAAGAGAAGCATTCATTAATGAAAGTCCAACTGGAATACCTACGGCGTTGACTACGATACCTACTATGGCAACCACAAGAGCTACAGTAGGGGTGGTACCGAAGATAGGCTCAAGTACTGCAAATCCCAAGAAGCCGATGGTTGGTGAGCCACTGATAAGAGCTGACACTGCAGCGTCGGCACCTGTATTTTTCTTAAACATCAGGAATACGTAGTAGACAATCATGAAGCAAAGCATGATACCTACAAGCGATATTATTGAGAGCTTAAGGTCTTTGGCGAGCATTTCTCGACTCGCCTGAACGATAGAAACGAACAATGCTGCGGGCAAAGCGTAGTCAAGCACGACTTTGTTGAATTTCTTCGCATCATCGCCGCTAAAGATACCCTTCTTTCCCGAAATAAATCCAGCCAGCATCACCACGATAATCGGGACTATGGCATAAAGAATAATATGGGTCATAAATAGTCGTTTTTAAGATTTAACTTTGATTATTGAAGTTCACGGTGCACGACCACGATTGATAGTCGTGCCCGTGAAATATGTTTCGGGAAATATTATACGGTAATATCCTGAAGTGGAGCCGGATTCAAATATCCGATGTGACCAGACTCCTTACCGGAATCAGCTGCAAGCTGGACGTCAATAAGACAAGGCTTCTTGCTTGCGATACTTTCGGTTAGGGCTTTGGCAAGTTCTTCGGGTGTTTGTACATAGTAGGTCTGAGCACCGAATGCGTCGCCAAGTTTGTCGTAACGGGCGTTGATATCCAAAGTGGTAGGAGCGGGGTCGGATGTCTTGTCCATTGGTACCCCGATGCCATTATAGATACCTCCGTTGTTGAATATCACGACAGTGACAGGAAGCTTGAAACGGCATGCAGTAGAGAAATCCATGCCGGAGAATCCGAATGCAGAGTCACCTTCGATTGCGACTACTGACTTACCGGTTGCAACAGCGGCACCAATCATAGAGCCCATACCCATACCCATGATTGCCCATGTTGCGCAGTCCACGCGATGGCGTGGAAGTGACATGTTGACTGCATCTCGAGTATCGTCAAGGGTATTTGCGCCCTCATTAATGAGAATGACGTCAGGATTTGATTCGATAATAGGCTTGATAGCACCAATAGCGGTCCAATGGTTCATCGGCATCTTATCCTTGTTGGCTGTGAGGCGTTCTGCGAATTTAGCATCCTTGCCCTTTGTTTCAGCCTGCAGTGAGGGAACCCATGTGGGGTCTGCGCTCATCTTCTTACCTTCCATCTTTGCAAGGATAGCATCAAGAGCAAGACCCGTATCGCCGACAACAGGTGCTGCGATAGGTACATTCACATCAATTTCTTCGGGGTCTACATCAATCTGGATAAACTTCATTGCCGGGTTCCATTTGCCACGACCAAATGAGAGCATCCAGTTAAGACGTGCTCCAATAACTACAACCACATCTGCCTTTTCCATGATGGTTGAACGGCATGAAAGTGCGCTGAGAGGACCGGCATCGGGCATCAGTCCCTTTGCCATGGACATTGGGAGATATGGAATGTTGTATTTCTCGATAAGTTGTTTGATTTTGTGGTCGACTTGTGAATATGCAGCTCCTTTGCCTAAGAGGATTGCAGGATGCTTGGCTGAGGTTAGAAGCTCAACCGCACGGTCAACTGATTCGGGATTCGGGATAACTGGAGAATACAGGTCAACTGGCTGATAAAACAGTTTTTCTGCATCTTCACGGTTCATAATCTGACCGAGTGCAGGGGTAGTCATATCGATATATACACCGCCGGGACGACCGGATACGGCCGCTCTGTATGCTCTTGCTACTGCCGATGGGATATCCTCAGCCTTGCTGCATCGGAATGCTGCTTTAACAAGAGGTTTGGCTGTGTTGAACTGGTCAAGTTGCTCGTAGGTACCCATATTCATATCCACCATTGTAGGGTCGCTTGCGCCTGAAATCTGAATCATAGGATAGCAATTGACAGTGGCATTGGCTGTGGCGGTCAGACCGTTCAAGAATCCCAAGGAAGATACGGTCATGAGGACACCAGGCTTCTTTGTCAGGTACCCGTCAGTTGCTGCCGCCATACCTGCTTGCTGTTCGTGACGGAATCCGACAAATCGGATACCCTGTCCTTGAATCAGATATCCTGCCTCAGTGATAGGAATACCTACAAGTCCGTATACGGTTTCAATGCCTATGTTCTTAAGCGCTCGCGCGAGTATATACATACCTGTTACTTGCTCAGGGAAGTGAGGTGCAGCTTTCTGAGGACATGCACCCTGAGCAGAGGGAGTGGTTGTTGTTGCCATAGTAATATAGAATTGATGATTTTACTGAAAAGAGGGGACAACCAGCAATTGAGCTTGCATTACAAGACAATTCCCGATTGTCCCCTCTCTAAAAATTTTTATTGTTGATAGTGAGCTTTCGTTAATGAGCCGTTGGGCGTATATTACATCTGACCGTTGGAAAGGGGAGCGGTTGTGCCATTCTTAGCAAATGATGCAATTTGCTCATCGGTATATCCAAGATTCTTGAGCACTTCGTCGGTGTTGCCACCAAGGGTAGGACATGGTCCGTAGGTAGGCTGGAAGTTGCTGAGTGTGAAAGGACATCCAACAGTTACAAATTCACCGATTTCACCACCCTGGTTAATCTTCACAAGTGTGTTGCCGTCATAAAGTGACTCATCACTCATGACTTCCTTGGTTGACAATACAGGACCAACAGGCACACCATATTTACCAAGAATCTCGGTAACTTCAAACTTGGTCTTGTCAGCAGTCCAAGCTCCAATTCTCTTGTAGATTTCTTCTTTATGCTTGTCACGTGCATCGGCAGTGGCAAAGTCAGGATTGGTAAGCCAGTCTTCAAATCCGAGACCCTGGCAAGCGAGCTTGAATTCCTTCTCACCACGCTGGAGGATGATGTATACATAGTTGTTGGCATCGATTGCGGAGTCAAGGTCACCGGCAGGTTTACATTTGTAAGTCCAGCCAAGTACACCACCGCCTTCGATATTACCTGAACGAGGTACACAATCACCAAATTTTCCGTTAGGATACTGCGGGAACTGAGTAAGATAACCGATTTTTTCAAGAGTCAACTGGTCACGAGTCTTGATACGGCAGAGGTTAAGACAAGCATTGTGCATTGACTGATAAACGAAACATCCCTCGCCTGTACGGTTACGCTGCTGCAATGCTGCAAGCAGACCAATCAGCAGGTGCATACCTGTATTTGAGTCACCGAGGGCGGCACCGCTCTGGGTTGGAATGTTGTAATCACCGTCATACCAACCGGTAGTTGATGCTGCGGCTGCTGTAACCTGTGCGATAGGTTCATAAGCCTTCAAGTCTTTATATTTAGATGAGAGAGGGAATCCCTTGATGGTACCATAGATACACTTAGGATTAAGTTTGTGGACCACATCCCAGCTGAAACCAAGCTTATCCATGGCTCCAGGATGAAGATTTTCCACAAAAATATCGGCTTCCTGAATCAGTTTTGTCAGGATAGCCTTACCGTCGGGAGTCTTGGCATCAAGAGAGACAGACTTCTTGTCAGAGTTGAGCTGAAGGAAGTAATAACTTGGCAGATTAGGGTTGAACTGAAGTTCTTTACGAGTTGCATCGCCGACACCTGGTCGTTCGATTTTGATTACGTCAGCACCCAGCCATGCGAGCATTTGGGTACATGAAGGTCCTGACTGTACTTCGGTAAAATCTACCACTTTAATTCCTTGTAGAGGAGCTGTATTCATAATAGTAAATAGTTAGTGTATGTTTTTGTTGTTTTATAATCTCTTTATCCTTAAAACAACAATAGTATGGAAAAGTTGCTGTTTTAGCATTCTTTGTCACTTTTTTTGTAATTTTGCAGATTGATAACTTATAGAGGAATTATGAACAATATATTTATCAGGTTATTTCTTACATTTTTTAAAATAGGTGCATTTACGTTCGGGGGTGGTTGGGCTATGCTCTCAATTATAGAGAAAGAAGTTGTGGATAAGAACGGATGGATAGAGCGCGAGGAGTTTCTTGACCTTCTGGCTGTGGCTCAGTCTCTACCGGGTATCCTCGCTGTCAATGTCGCTGTGGCTGTCGGAGATAAGCTGCGTGGCATGAAAGGTGCTGTATTTGCCTCGTTAGGCACAATCCTGCCTTCGTTTCTTATCATATTGTGCATCGCTATATTCCTTACTCCCGATATGATTAAGAGCAATTCAACTTTATCGGCTATATTCATGGGCATCCGACCGGCTGTGGTAGCTTTGATTGTCGCTCCGGTGATTTCATCGGCTAAGGCTGCAAAGATAGGTTGGAAGACTGTTTTCATTCCAGTGACAGTAGCTCTTCTGATATGGTCACGGTTGCCTATTGTTTCCAATCCTATCATATATATAGTGCTTGGGGGCTTCTTCGGGTGGCTATGGTTTTCACGTCATCATAAAGCTCTGAAAACAGTGGAGGATGAAATAAGAAAGGAGGATGAGAAATTATGATATACCTTAAGCTGATATGGTCTTATCTGAAAATTGGACTTTTCGGATTTGGCGGTGGCTATGCCATGCTTGCTTTGATTGAGCGCGAGATTGTGGGACCAGGATGGGTCTCGGAACAGATGTTTACAGATATTGTGGCAATCTCGCAGATGACTCCGGGTCCTATTGGTATAAATTCAGCTACCTATATAGGATACGTGGCTCCGGCTGAGTATTCTGATGCTTTTGCGTCGCCAGTATATGGAATTCTCGGCTCACTTCTCTGCACGTTGGTGGTAGTACTTCCTTCATTCATACTGGTAGCCTACACGAGCCATCTTATACACAGACATCGGAATAGCGTGGTGGTAAAAGGAATTTTTGCCGGATTGCGTCCGGTAGTGGTAGGATTGATTGCATCGGCGGCTTTGTTGCTTATGAACGCTGCTAATTTCGGTGAGACCACATGGCAGGTCTGCTGGAGTATATCCCTGTGTGTGGCTGCCTTTGTGATGGTCTATTGGCTGAAATGGCATCCCATCCTCATTATATGCCTTGCAGGTATTGCAGGGTGGTTGATATATTAGGACACCTTCATAAAATCATATTGATATGACTTATCAACAGTCTATAGATTATCTGTACAATTCGTTACCGGTGTTCCAGAAGGTCGGTGCATCAGCATATAAGCCGGGGTTAGGTACATCAGTGGCTCTTGACGATTTGTTCGGCAATCCTCACAGGAAGTATCCCACAGTCCACATAGCCGGGACTAATGGTAAGGGTTCTACCGCTCATACTTTGGCAGCGGTACTTCAAAGTGCAGGTTACAAGGTGGGACTTTATACATCCCCTCATCTGTTTGATTTCAGGGAGAGAATAAGAGTCAATGGGGAGAAAATCTCGCATGAGGCGGTGGTTTCCTTTGTGGAACGTTGGTTTGAAAAGTCACGGATAGCCCCTTACAACGTTCTGTCGCCATCGTTTTTTGAACTAACCTCAACCATGGCGTTTGAGTACTTTGCTGATGAGAATGTCGATGTGGCTATTATAGAGACTGGACTTGGCGGTCGACTCGACAGCACCAATATCATCATGCCGGTACTTAGCGTGATTACAAATATATCTCTTGACCATACCTCTCTGCTGGGGAATACCATTCGGGAGATAGCTTATGAGAAGGCTGGCATCATAAAGCATGGCGTTCCGGTGGTGATTGGGGAATGGCAGAAGGAAACTGAGCAGGTCTATGCTGATAAGGCAGAGGAGGAAGAGGCTGAACTGATTTATGCCACTCCGGTTGAAGCCGAAATCACACCCGGAGGAATCTCGTATCATTCCACCCTTTATGGCGATTTTACAGGTGAATTGAAAGGGGAGTACCAAATCAAGAATACGGCTACAGTTCTTGCCGCACTATCGGTCCTGGCAAAGAGAGGATTTGAGATTACACCCAAGGCTGTGCATGAGGGATTTGCTAACGTGACCCAACTTACCCATCTGATGGGTAGGTGGCACACTCTTTCCGAGCATCCTCTCACTGTGTGTGATACCGGACATAATGCCGGTGGATGGCAGTATATCACTGACCAGCTCAACAGCTACACATCTGGCAGTGTGCATTTAATCATCGGGTTTGCTGCCGATAAGGATATAACACCTGTGCTCACTATGATAGCCACTCTCACGGTTCCTGTCAATCTTTATTTCTCCTCACCCTCTGTCAAGAGAGGTCTTGATGCCGACAGCCTCAGCAAAAAGGCTGCCTCAGTAGGACTGAGAGGCGAAGTGGTGGCTGATGTGAACGATGCGTTGGCTTTAGCCAGGGAGAGAGCTGATGCTGATAACGATATGATATTGATTGCCGGCAGCAACTTCCTCATAGCTGATTTGAAGCTGTAGGAGGACCGGCTTCTATCTGCGGGCGAGTACGGAATTGTAATACTTTACATCACCAGTCACTTCTTTCCCGATAAATGGGGGAAGCTCAGGAGCACAGTCGGCAGAGGGCATCTCCACTTCGGCGACAATAAGCCCTTCGTGGCGACCGTGGAACTCATCCACCTCCCATAGGAACCCTTTATAGGGCACCTTGTATCTGGTTTTGTCTATCGCAAACCCTTCTGTCAGGCGTTCAGCCATCTCAATAGCTTCGTCGGTGGGTATCTGGTACTCCCATTCATCGCGTACACAGCCATGATTGCGACCTTTTATGGTAAGGTATGCCTCATTGTCCTTCAGCCTCAGCCTTACCGTGGCATCTGTGGCATCTGAGAGGTAGCATTGGCGTATTCTGGAGCTGGAGGTCGCCATATTTACGAATGTTCTATCTGTTACGAGGAATTTTCGTTCTATTTCTTTTGCCATACTATGAGATTTTATGCCTAATTTTGCAAAGGTAAAAAAGATTGGAGCCACACACAAGCATAATCCATTCTATTTAATACATTAATCTTGATTTTTATGCGCTTGCGCTCATTGTCAATATTCATCATTACTATCCTCACTGCAATCTGTGCCAATGCGCAGAACGTAACTATCAGCGGAGTGGTGCGTGATTCGCTTACCCATGAGCCTATCCCGTATGCCACGGTGCTGCTTCTCGGCTCTGACCGAGGGGAACTGACCGGCGATAACGGTAAATTTTCCATCACCACGGCTCTGCATTGCAAAGTGGTCAGAGTGGCTGCAATGGGTTATGACACAAAGGATATTGAGATAAAGCCCTATCAGAATACCCGTCTGACTGTTGACCTGCATTCCACCGGGGTGCTTCTGAAGGAGGTGACAGCCAAGCCCCATAAGGAGCATTACTCTAAGAAGAATAACCCGGCGGTTGATTTCATGGAGCGAATCAGAGCCACCCAGGACCTGAACGACCCTCGCAGACTACCGGATTACAATTATAATAAGTATGAGCGTATCACCCTTGCTATCAATAACTATCAGTTTAACGACTCGGCTAAGGGTGGCATTGATAAGAAGTTTGCTTTTATAAAGGAGTATATCGACACATCAGAAGTGTCGGGCAAACCGATATTGAATGTGGCACTGCGTGAGAAAGCCTCGAGTGTGCACCATCGGTTGAATCCCGAGAAGGAGAAGGAGTATGTGACAGGACTGCGTACTGCCGGACTTGACGAGATGCTTGACAAGCAGAGCACCCAGACGTTCTATGAGGATGTGATGAGGGAAGTGGATGTGTATGCCAATGACATCACCGTACTTCAGAACCGTTTTGTGAGCCCACTCTCGCGGATAGCTCCCGACTTCTATAAGTTCTACCTTACCGATACCGTCATGGTTGATTCGGTTAAGTGTGTCGAGCTTACCTTTGTGCCTCGAAATCCAAGCTCGTTTGGCTTTACGGGGCGATTCTATGTGCCGCAGGGCGATTCCACCATGTTCATCAAGAAGATTGTCATGCGTGTGCCCCACGACATCAACCTTAATTTCATTGACGCTATGGAAATCCGTCAGGAGTACGTGAAGGCTCCCGATGGCTCCCGCCTGAAGGTCAGCGACGATATGGTGATAGAAGCGAGCCTCATTCCAGGCACTCAGGGAGTGTATGCCCGACGCCATACGGTGTACGACAATCACACTTTCGAGCCTGCGCCCGACCAGTCAATCTTCGACCGTGGTGCGGCGCAGATATATGCCCCCGGAGCAGAGTATCGGGATGGAGCTTTCTGGGATACAAACCGATTGGCGGAGATTTCAAACGGTGAGAACTCGATGGAGAAGATGATGACCCGGTTGAGGTCTGTGCCTATCTACTATTGGACCGAGAAGGTGGTCAAGATATTGGTGTCGGGGTATATTGACACCGGCAACCCTTCAAAATTTGATGTGGGACCGATGAATACCACTATCTCATTCAACACCATGGAGGGTATGCGCCTGAGAGCGGGAGGTATGACCACCGCCAATCTTTCACGCCGCTGGTTTGCCCGCGCATACGGAGCATACGGCACCAAGGACCACAAGTGGAAGTATATGGGTGAGCTTGAGTACTCTTTCCGCGACAAGAACTACCATTCACGTGAATTTCCCGTGCACTCCATCAGGGCTACACAGCTTTACGACGTGGATATGCTCGGTCAGCACTACAATTTCACCAATCCCGACAACTTCTTCCTGTCGCTTAAGCGCATGACTGACCACCAGATGACCTATCACCGTGTCAGCAAACTGGAGTATATACTTGAGATGGAAAACAACTTCTCCGTCCAGGCAAAATTCCAAAGCGAGCGCCAGGAGGCTACTGAATTTATGACCTTCAGGGATGGTTTCGGCAATAATTTCAGCCATTACACCATGAATTCCTTCACGCTGCAGCTCAGATATGCTCCGGGCGAAAAGTTTTATCAGATGAAGACTACCCGTCTGCCTATCAATCTGGATGCTCCTGTGTTCATGATTTCACACACCTTTGCTCCAAAGGGCTTCATGGGCAATCCATTTGCCGTGAACTCTACTGAGGCGTCGATTCAGAAACGTTTCTGGCTCTCAGCATTCGGTTATGTCGACCTGATTGTCAAAGGTGGGCATGTGTGGTCGCGCTCTCCCTATCCCAATCTGTTGATTCCCAACGCCAATCTGTCATATATCATCCAGCCGGAGTCGTTTGCATGTCTTAACCCGATGGAATTTATCAACGACACTTACGCACAGTGGGACATGACCTATTGGGCTAACGGAGCCATTTTCAATCTGATTCCGTATCTCAAGCGTCTGAAGCTCCGCGAGGCGTTTATGTTCAGGGGCTTCTACGGACATCTGAGTCACCGCAACCGTCCTTGGAACGACAATTCACTCTATGCTTTCCCTGCCATCTCAAACACTCAGCTTATGAGCGACCAGCCTTACATGGAAGCCGGAGTTGGCGTTGACAATCTGTTCCGTGTGCTCAGGGTTGACTATGTGTGGCGACTTACATATAGAAGAAATCCGGACGCCTGCAAAGGTGGCATCCGGATTGCTATGCATTTCACTTTCTAAGAGACTTACCGTCGGCGGGAGTCCCCTCAAGGCTTGTTGACCTGCGCCGGCAGTGCTGTCAGCGCTATCTATCAGATGTTCTGGTAGAGGTAACGTTTGATGGAGCGCTTGGGGGTCTTCTCAAACTCCTCGTCGTAGATTTTGATTCGCTGCACCTGCGAGTAGGCAGGCAGATGGGAGTTGAGGGTCTTGATGTTGTCCTCCATGAGCGCCATGATATCGTTCTCGCTCATACCCTGAGCTGTAGCGTTTTCAATGTCAGGGTAAATCAATGCCACGAGGCGACCTTCGCCACCGTCTACAATGAGCGACTCGGCAACGTAGGGTAGGTTGTTGAGCTTGTCCTCAATCTCCTCCGGATAGATGTTCTGACCGGATGCGCCGAGAATCATATTCTTGTCGCGACCTCTGATGTAGAGATAGCCTTCATCGTCAAGATTGCAGATATCACCTGTGGTCATCCATCCATCTTCGTCAAACACAGCGTCTGTCGCTTCCTGATTCTTGTAATATCCCAGCATCACATTGTCGCCCTTCACGTAGAGCACTCCCGGCACGTTGGCAGGGTCGGGGGAGTCGATGCGGGCTTCCACGCGGTCAACGATACGTCCGCATGATGCCAGACGGTTGTTGTTGGCGTTGGCATAGGAAATCAGAGGTCCGCATTCGGTCATACCGTAGCCCACAGTGTAGGGGAAGCCGCATTTGCGCAGAAACTCCTCCACTTCGCGGTTGAGACCGGCGCCACCAATGATAATTTCCTGCAGATTGCCTCCGAATGTCTCCTGAAGGCTTGCGAGAATCTTCTGCATGAGGCGGTCATCCACAAAGGGCACCTTCATCAGCAGTTTCATCAGGGGCTTGTCGAGCATCGGGAACACCCTTGTCTTGATGATTTTCTCAATAATCAGAGGCACTGTCACGATATATCGGGGATGCACTTTTGCGAACGCATCCATGATAATGCGTGGTGAGGGTGTGCGGGTAAGGATGTTTATATGGTTACCGCTCACGAATGGACGGAGCATGTCGATGGTGAGACCATACATGTGGGCGAGCGGGAGCATACATACCACTCCGTCGCCGGCATCGGTGGGGAGGTATGTGAGACAGTATTTCACATTCGACCAGATGCTGCGGAATGGGAGCATCACACCTTTCGAGAAGCCGGTTGAGCCGGAGGTGTAGCTAATCATGCACAGCTCATCCTTTGAATCGATGTAGTAGTTCACATCCTCCTGGGTGAAGCGGTCGGGATATTTCTTGCCGAACAGCTCGTTGAGATGTGCACGGGCATTGTCAAGGATTTTGTCGTTGCTATGGGTGAGAGAGAAGTCATGGACCGAGAGTGAGCCTATCAGTTTAGGCATGCTTTCCGGATTGAGCGCTTCCCACTTAGCATCATCGACTATCGCGAGCTTGGCATCGCTGTGGTTGATAAGGTGCTGCACATTGTCAGCCTTGAAGTCTGGCAGGATAGGCACTATTACAGCTCCGTAGGTAAGGGTGGCGAGGAATGCCACACACCACATTGAACTGTTCTTGCCGCAGAGCGCCACTTTGTCGCCCGGCTTGATGCCGATTTCTTCGAAAAGCAGATGGAGCTTGGCTATCTTGCGAGCCACATCTTTATATGTCATAGTGGTGCCACCAAGGTCGGTGAAGGCGGGCAGCTCCCAATGTTTGCGTATCGAGTCTTGGAAATATAGATTGAGACTGTCTCTGTGTTGCATGAGGTATTTAATTAAATATAAATAAGTACGTGCATTGATTCCTTAGAATTGATGCTTTCGCCCCTTGAAAGGCGAATTTGCGGCAAAGTTAAGAATATTTAATGAGAATATGAACATGGAATTGCCAAATAAATCTTAATGTAGTGACCAAATCAGAAGTAATCAGCCTTGTGTATAATGGACATCTGTTGTATCTGTCGCATTGTCGCAGTCGCACAGGGAAGCGGATTTGTGCGACAATTTCGCATGCGACAGTCTCCCGTGCGACAATGCGAATGCGACAAATCTGCGCTGACAGAACTTTTTTTGCCAGGGCTTGACATTATCGCACCTTTTAGGGCATATATGGATAGTATCTTTGTAGCGTGAGGTATACACCATAAACCTAAACCTACCTCACTATAACATATCTGTGGACCCCACTTCACCAGTCGTAATCCCCCTCTATGAGAGAATGGGAGAGGGGGAGTGTATCTTCTTTTCAAGTCGATTGTTTATTGAACCATTACTTCGGTAATAGCCTTCGGAAGTTGGTCAACGCGTAGCCAAGGCAACTATGCATACCGGCGCAATTCTCTATATAATTTCTACATATATATGGTATATGGGCTATACGCCACTTCGTGAGTGCCCAATAAATTACCTATCTATAACATTCTAAAAGCCTCACTGCGTGATATATACTACCTACATGGCACAGCCTCCGAGTATTCAACCTGTCCCTGTGGGCGGTCAATAGAAGCGCGGAGGTAATCTAAACCGAATGTAATATGCTTAAAGCCAAGACGTCACGATCTGTAGCTGACGCAACGGGAATTAGTCGCCTCACGGCATTTGTTGCAGTTGCATTGTTGCATGGGAGACTGTTGCAGTTGCATTTGTCGCATTCGCATTGTCGCAGGGAAGGCTGTCGCATGCGACATTGTCGCACAAATCCGCTTCCCTGTGCGACTGCGACAATGCGACAGATATCACCTCAACCATTATACGAGGGGAGAGTCTATGGTTGTGGATAGGAGGTAGGAGCGCTTAGTAATCTGTTTCAATGAAATCAGCTTCTTCACGCGGCTTGTGCTGCATGGCGTTGCCCGCAGACTTTATAGAGATGCCGAGTCCGCTCAACTGAGCATTCATCGACGATATCGGATTGTCAGCCATCTTGCGTTTCAGTTTCAGAAATTCCTTACGGTCAATCGGCTCGTAGGCATCGGCTGAGTACACGGGAAGTATCTCGCGCGAAGCAGCCTGAATCCCTGTGGCGGTGAAGCTATACAGTCCCGAGGGTTCGTTAGCCTCGAGGATAAGACCCGGTAGACCTCCGAGTTTCCAAGGTCCGTTCATGATTGGAATCGCCGGGGTGAACCATACGGTCCATTCACGTCCATGAAAGGTGGCTACCGCCTTCTGGCATTCATATCCCAGTATCTCCTTGGTTGTTTCGGTAATCTGCCAGTCCAATTCAGGCATCGGTTCGACCATGACATATTTTTCCAGTCCATTGACATCGTAGGTTGTCATGCCGTTGCCATTTGCCGACTTCATCACATAGTACCTACCGTCACGCCGCGGCATCTTGTCCTGATTGCCGCTCATGAAGGCGTTTCGGCTCATCTCCTTGTATTTGGCTTGACCCTCCGGTGTCGATTCGAGAGAGTCAAGATACTCCGTCATTGGAGAATAGAATTTTGATTCTGACGCATTGGCAATCAGAATGTACTGATTGGATTTCTCTACTTTTCCCGACATCAAGCTGGGCTGTGATGCTGTGTAGCTGACCTCTATGTCAGCTTTCTCATGTGCTACCGCAGCTATCGCCACGAGACATGTTGCGGTTAGTGTAATTATCTTTTTCATTTCCGTAGGGAGATTGTAAATAGCAGTTCGCGTCCGCGGAGCCATCGCTGCGACTCGAAGGATGAGAGCTGGCTATAGGTTGTGTAATTGTATGTGCGTTGATTGAGGATGTTGCTGAGATTGGCTGAGAGTTCGAGGCGCTTGCTGGGGTGGTAGACCAGTTTGGTGTCGAGCAGGAATACATTTTTGAATTTCCCTGCAGTCAGTTCGTTGCGGTAATGCTCACCCATTATACGCCATTCCCATTTGCTATGTGGCAGGAGGTTGATGAGCATGGTATTTTCCATCGCGCTTAGCGGGGAGCTCTTTACGTCGTTCATTTTCAAGCGGCTGCTGCCGAAATCAATAGAGTAGTCGAAACTCAGCCATCTGAGGGGTGCTCCATTGATTTTTGCTCCTACTCTCCAGGTTGTGCTGACAGAATTGACGGGACTACCGGCAGGTGAGCCGCCACCATTGCCGTTGAGCGAGATGAGGTGGGAGTCATTACGGCTGAACGAGCCGCTCAGGTTGGCACTTCCGCGCATGAAGTCAAGCGTCTTTCCAAGAGTGCCGTTTGCCATCAGCATTTCCCTGTCGCTCTTGGCATCGGTGTAGGAATACACTATGTAGTCACCATAAAACTGTTGCGCCATCGTGTAGGGGAGATGTGACCATGACTGGATTACCATAGCGTTGGCAAACACGCCCTTGCGCGTGTGCTTGTAGGAGAAGCTGGCTGAAAGGTTGCTGGAGGTTGAGCTGTAGAAATCGTCCACGCCGCGTCGGAATGAGCGATAGTCGGTCATTATATACCCGGGCTGAATCATGTTGAGACTCATCGGGGAGCGTCCCATGCCTCCACGGGCACTTATCGAGAAGCGATTGTTGGGCTTCCAGTTCATGCTCAGGGCAGGGGAGAAGTATACCTCCGACCGATTGGCTATAGCTTTGTCAAACCGGTAGTGCGCGAAGCTCAACGGGGCATTGAGAGTGAAATTCACCCGTCTGACCCAATACTCGAATTTCGGAGTGGCATAAACCGTGAGATAGTTTGTGTTCAGCACATTCTCTGTTTCTTTGCCAAGCAAAGCGACTTCGTCGATAACTCCGGGAATCTCAGCAGGCATATCAGGCAGTTCGGTGTTCAGCGACCGCAGATAACCTTTCACTCCCCCTTCAAGGCTAACGGTTATCCCCTTGAGCGTAAAGGCATAGGCGGCGCTCTCGTGGGTGTAGAAGGCGTGGTCGCCGATGTGTTGACTAATATTGGTCCCCATCATGGAGACACTGAGGGTCTGAGGGAGCGATTCCCATTCATTGTTGCTCTGAAATGTGACCAGATGTTTGCCGTTGAACCGCTTTATCATCTTGAATTTATTGCTGATGTAGTAATCGGGTAGAGAGGCTGACTGGTCGTTTGTCAATGACCCCTTGACTCCGAGTCTCACATCGTCCCAATCGATATTGGTAAGGAGAGTGTTGTTGATGAAAGTGGTCTTCTGGTTTATTTCATAGATGAATCGGCCTGAAAGCGAATGTGAGCGGTCACGTCCGTCACGATTCTCGGTCACTATACGGTCGCCATTCTCAAGAAAGTAGGTAGTGATGTTGGCAGCCTGTGCCGTGACCCGGTTGAACGAATAGTCAATCTGCGCCTTTAATTCTCCGTTGCGCACCTTCCACAGTCCGTTGGTCGACAACAATGCCGAGCGGTTGAACAGAGTGCGTTTCCGGCTCAATGACGGTACTCCCGGCAAAGAGATGCTCACATAGCGGCTCAAATCCGTCTCGCGACGCGAGGTAAAGAAGTCGGTGGCGTGGGCTGAGAGGTCCTCGCCGATGTTGTTTGTCTTGAACGTCGTGATATTTTGGAATCCCGGCATCACAGCCATGGCAAACAGTTCACCGTCCCACACAGCGCCTTCAGGTTGCCACGCATATCCCCCTCCGGCATCGCCATGGAATGTCCATGTGGCTTTTGCCCTGTTTTTCAGCTTGAGATTTATGGCAGCCTTCTCGGAAAAACTGATGCCCGAGAGCACCTGCATGGGCTGATGGTTCTCCATCACCTCGACGGCTCCGACATCATCGTGGCTGATACCGTTGGTCGCTATCCCGTATTTGCCACCGAGAAGGTCGGAACCCTCGATGTAGAACTTGTTTATGTCCTCACCCTGATACTTGATTTTGCCATTGTTGCTGACGTCAATTCCCGGCATGCGCTTCAATACATCGCCTATGCTGCGGTCCTGAGCCTGCGCGAAGCTTCCAACGCTGTAGGTCACGGTGTCGCCCTGCTCGCGGATTCTCTCAGCCTTCACTGCGACTTCTTTTAGCATAGTGGCTGAGGCTTTCATGACTATTCTGACCGGCAGCTTTAAGCTGTCGAGCCCGACAGTCTGCTTTGCGTAGCTCATCATCGACACGTCAAGCGAGTACCCCTTGACACCACCGGGCGAGGATATGGCAAACTCACCCTTGGCGTTTGAGGCGGCATATTTCACAATCTTACCTTCGGCATTTCGCAGAATCACTGACGCGCCTATTAGCGGCTCCGAGGTGCCTTCCTCGACAATGACTCCTGACACGTTCACCTGCGCAACGCCCGTCAGCGCCACCCATAGCAATGGTAATATAAGTGATAATCGGTTCATTCGTGATAATCTGTTTCTATAAAATCGTGCAACAGCTCAATTTCAGTCGCATGCATGCTGTCAGCCTTACTCCCGGTCGCAGCTTGCAGGTTTGCAACAGGATTTCTATAAAAAGCACGCATGGTCCTCAAATAGTTGATACGCTCTGTCTTTTCGTAATTCGATACTCCGTAGATGGGGCGGATTTTAGTTGGGGTCAGCTCGATTCCGTCAGCAGTGAATGCATATTCACCCGTAGCATCAATAGCATCTAAAATCAATCCCGGCAATCCGCATAATTTCCATGGACCATCGTGCATTGGTATTTCCGGAGTGAACCATGCAATCCATTTACGACCTCGGTAGGTTGTTTCAGCTTTATAACAATCATAGCCAAGGATTCTTTTCGTTGAATCAGTAAGCTCCCATTCCTGTGGAAGAAGAGGCTCTTCATAGGTCCAGAATTCGGCTCCAATCAGGTCGTACACGGAAGTTACGCTGTCGGTTTTATTCTTTAACACATATAGCGATTCCTTCTTGATTGGAAGATTGGTTACATCATTATTTGCCATGGCTGCTCGTATCATCTGACCATATGCCATGCGACCCTCTGTTGTTGACATCATCGAATCGACTTTTTCATTAATCGTATTAAAAAATTTGGATTGTTCACGGTTGGCAAGCAAAACCATTCGTGAACAAACTTCCCTCCCGGTAGGGTTGAAGTGATGGTAGTTATAGCTGATAGTGATTTCTGAGAGTTGCGCAGATACATTGATGGCACTCAGGAATAGGATTATGCATACTAAAATATTTTTCATACTTTTTCAATGTAATAATGAGTTATAAACTTAATAATCAGCTACCGGTGCATCCAATCATTATTGATTTTACTCATAAGATGCACTCGATTGCCTGATAGTTCCCTTACTATTGAAAAAATAAAAATAATAATGTTAGAATACAGTGACTACTAGTGGCAGAAGCCTAATCTTTTGTGGAAATATCTATCCTGTCAGGATTTTTGTGTACGGTGATTGATTTGATTTGGCTGGGCGAAATCTCGTTGAGCTGATTGCCCGGAATCTCTTTGCCATCCATATAGATATCCATATCCAATCTCTTATGCTCTGTCGTGCCAGTGCCCTTGAATGGAAGAATTGTAGCTTTGACAGCCGGGATATTCAGTACGAACAGAGCTGCAAGGAGTGCTACTACTGGTACTATATTGCCGATACGGTCACGCATGCGAAGCTTGGATGGGCGGTTCATCATGGCAATACGCTGGTGGAGTTTGCTGCTGTTGAGATTGTTGCCCAATCTCGGAAATTTACTCCCGGCAACTCTGCTTATTAGAAATAGTTGATAAGCTTTTTGCTCACATCCATTTGAAATGGCGTAGGAATCAGCCTGAAACTCATGTACAGATTTCAGGTCGGCGCGGAGCAACCATACGGCAGGATTGTACCAGAACACTATCGCTGCAACCTGGGCTATAAGCATATCCCAAGAATGAGCATAGCGTATGTGCCCGGTCTCGTGAGTTATGATTGGTGCGGATGACTGTTGGTAATCGGATTGCGAAATTACAATCACTCGTCCGATGCTGAATGGCGAAATGCCGGATTCACCTGTGACATAGATATCTTTCCCATCTACCGACACACGTTTAGCTCCTTTTACAACCTGATATACACGTGCAAGTTCAATAACAGTGAAAAAAACGATGAATATGGCACCGCACAGCCAGATATATGAGAGTGTTTCCATCCATCGGGTCAGAGTGAAGGCAGGGTATATGATTCTGCCTGTCGCCATTACACTAACCGTGCTGACTGCTTTTAGGCTTAACACAGGTCCGATGACAAGGCTTATCAGATATATGCCGAGAAGGATTGACCGGTTAGTACCCGGTTGCTTTTTGGTGGCTATGCTGCAGCGGTATGCGGCCCACAGAATAACCATCGCTATGGACCCGACAAGGGTATATTGGAATAATTCAACCATTTGCATTAATCATGTTTCTTGTTTTCCACCATGTCCAATAATTTCCTAAGCTCCTCAGCATCGACTTCCTTATCCTCTACGAGCTGGGAAATCATGGAGAAGCAATTGCCAAAGTATTGTTTTACAAATTTACCGATGGCATTTCTCCGGTATTCAGCAATCGGTTTGAGAGCGAAGTAGTTGAAACCTCCGTATCTGCCCGGTTCATGCCCGACATAGCCTTTCTTTTCCAACGTTCTGACGAAGGATGACACTGTGTTGATGTGAGGGCGTGGCTCGGAATAATGTTGCAATAAATCCTTTACTGCGCAAGGTCCATGCTTCCAAAGCAGCAGCATGGTTTCCTCTTCCTTATCTGTAAGCTTTTCTTCTTTCATTTTAACGAGATTTTCCGTTGAGATTGCAAATGTATGACATAAAATCAAATTTTGCAAGGATTTCACCGAGATTTCTCGTTGAGTTGATGGCTGAGTGCGGTTTTCTTACTTATTTAATGGCATCGAGCGCTTGCGGAAGCAGTGGCAGGTGTGGGTCAAGGAGTTTGACTTCAGGGTCCTTTGAGAGCCATAGCAATTGTTTTTTTGCGTATACACGTGTGTTTTTAGCTATGCGTGCTATAGCCGTATCCCTATCCATTACACCATCCATCATGGCAAATAATTCCTTGTAACCTACTGTGTTCAGCGAGTTGCAGTGGCGCAGTGGATAGACTCTCTTTGCTTCTTCCTCAAATCCGGCTTCAATCATGGCATCGACCCGCCTATTTATACGGTCAAAAAGCTCTGGACGTATGTGGTTAATAGCCAGTTTGATTACTTGAAAATCGCGTTTCTTCTTTTTCCCGGTACGGAGTTGTGATGAGGGCACTCCGGCCTGCAGGGTGATTTCTATGGCATGCACTAACCGGCGGTGATTGTTCGGGTCGCAGTTCTGCATGTATACCGGGTCAATTTCATGAAGCTTCTCATGGAGCGCGGAGAGACCCCCTGAGTGATACAGACCGATAGCATACTCACGCACTTCCGGGCTGATTGTCGGCAAATCGTCGATTCCGTTTGTGATGGCATCAATATACATCATGGAGCCGCCACACATCACTGCGTAGTCATTCCGTTGCCAGATAGAATCAAGTATTGGCAGAGCTTCTTCCTCATAGCGCGCAGCGCTGTAGTACTGCTCCAAATCGAGAATCCCCACAAAGTGATGCTTCACACGTTTCAATTCCTCAGCTGTAGGCGCAGCGGTGCCGATTGGGATACCACGATAAATTTGCCGGGAGTCGGCAGATACTATTTCAGTACGCAGACTCTCGGCAAGTTGTATGGCAAGTTCCGTCTTGCCACTACCAGTGGCTCCGGTAACTATGATTAGTGTTTTTGGCATATATCTACAGTTGGAGATGAGTGGCTTATGCCTCCTCTGCTACCAGACGTGCAATTTCTACGATTACCTGGGTTGCCTTTTCCATCGATGGGATAGGAACGAACTCATATCTGCCATGGAAGTTCAGTCCTCCGGCAAATATATTCGGACAGGGGAGACCCTTGAATGAGAGCTGCGCTCCATCAGTTCCTCCACGGATAGGTTGAACTTTGGGTTTGACATCCACATTTTCCATGGCTTTGATTGCCACGTCAATGATATGCATCACCGGTTCAATCTTCTCGCGCATGTTGTAATATTGGTCCTTTATTTCGATTGATGCGCATCCGGGGAATTCGTTGTTGATTTTACGGGTAAGGTGCTCAAGCTCCTTCTTGCGGCGCTCGAAACGGTCACGGTCATGGTCGCGGATGATGTAGGTGAGCACGGTTTCCTCAACAGAGCCTTCGATTGATACGAGATGGTAGAAACCTTCGTAGCCCTCAGTATGTTCAGGAGTTTCCCAACGGGGAAGCATGATTACAAACTGGTTTGCTACACGGATGGAATTGAGCATCTTATGCTTGGCATATCCGGGATGCACATTGCGCCCTTTGAATGTCACTTTGGCAACAGCGGCATTGAAGTTCTCAAACTCAAGCTCACCGATTTCACCACCGTCCATTGTATAACCCCAGTCAGCACCAAATAGGTCTACATCAAATTTATGGGCACCCTGACCGATTTCCTCATCGGGATTAAATGCTATACGGATATCGCCGTGCTTTATTTCCGGGTGCTTCATCAGATAATCCACAGCTGTGATGATTTCAGCTATACCTGCTTTGTCATCTGCACCAAGCAGAGTGTTACCATCTGTCACTATAAGGTCGTGACCCTCGTAATGGAGCAATTCCGGAAATTGAGAGGGAGAGAGTACCACGTTGTTTCCCTGATTGAGCACAATATCCTTGCCATCGTAGTTCTCTACTATGCGTGGTGATACATGTTTACCACTCATGTCGGGCGATGTGTCAAGATGCGCGATGAAACCGACAGTCGGAACCTTCTTATCAGTATTGGCGGGAAGTGTAGCCATCAGGTATCCGTTGTCATCAAGTGTGATATTGGTAAGCCCCATGGTGCGGAGCTCTTTTTCAAGATGTTGGGCAAACACCATTTGTCCAGGTGTTGATGGTGTCATGTTTGTAAGTTCATCACTCTGAGTGTCAAACTTGACATATTGCAGAAAACGGTCTACTACAGTCATTGTTATTATGCGATAGTTTATGCGGTTGATATTATTTCCAAGGATTTGCAAAAATACGCAAAATAATCGATGTGGCGTATGCTTATCCCTGAAAAAATGCCATGGTAGTAGTTGAAAAGCTATCAGGAAAACCTACCATCCCGTATTCTGGGTCAGATTGCGGTTTCTATCCATCTCTACCAACGGAATGGGCCATAATTCGTGGCGCGGTTGATAGGAGCGCAGATACATCATGTCACCGAAGATGTCGGTAGCGTTCTTTACGGATTCTTCCAGCAATCCCCATCTGCGTAAATCCCAATATCTCAATCCCTCTCCTGCAAGCTCTCTTGCACGTTCGTCGCGGATGCGTTTGGCTACGTCTTCCTTATCAGTTACCGCCAGCCATGCTGCTCCAGAGTTGAGTCCGGGCATGCCGACACGGGCACGTATTTTGTTGACTTCAGCAATCGCTTTATCAGTTTCACCATGTTCATTGTAAGCTTCTGCGAGCATCAGTATGACATCGCCAAGACGAATCAGGGGAAATTCATAAGGTGTGCGGTTATATTCACCCCAGTATCCGTCGAGATTGCCTGTAGGTATCCATTTGCGCCAGAAGTATGAATTCCAGCCTTCGGAATTCCTTATGAAAGCCATGGCTTCCATTGGGGCGCCACCCTTCGAGGCGTCAGCAAGTACAAACTGCTTATCCATCGGTGAGGAGCCGGCATCTGTGCCGAGATAGTGAGAGTAAGGGGTGATGATGTTAAGCATCAGACGTGGGTCACGGTTGCGGTAGGCATCCATTATTTTGGTGGTGTCGGCTTCGAGTGTACTTGTCACAGTGGTGCTTCCCTGGTCAATCGCTACACACATGTATTTGCGGCGAAGTTGACTGTCTCCCGAATTAAATCCTGGGAAATTCTCATCCCAATCAAATGGAGACCCGTCAAGATTTTCGTACATGTCAGCCAGATTGGTGGAGGGAACAATACAGTTTCCTGCGATGAGACGCATAGTGGACTTGTTGCCGAAGTACGACACTATGTCAAGAGCATAACCGGATGTGTTGCCGTCGATGGATTGAATAGAGAAAATCATTTCATCGCTGTGTTTCCCATTGTACAGTCTGAACAATTCGTTGTATGAAGGATGAAGGGCATAACCATAGTCAGCTGTACGGTTGTACACTATCTTCTCAAAGTCCGATATGGCTTTCTCCCATTCCTGATTATACAAATACACTTTGCCTCTGAGGGCATAAGCGGCCCCCTTGGTGACACGACCTAAATCTGATTCATCCCATTTTACAGGTAGGTTGGCTATCGCATATGTAAGGTCTTCTATGATATGCTGCCTAATCTCATCAGCCGAACTTCGTGTGGCATTCAAGGTGGAGAACTCCTCGTTTATGTCACACGATTCATCATAGTACGGCACTCCACCCCAGCAATTGAGCATGCGGAAATATGCCATGGCGCGGAGAAATTTCGCCTCACCTGTCACCTTGTCAATTGTACTTTGTGAAATGTCCATAGTGGCAACATTCCTAATCACTGTGTTGGAACGATGCACCAGCTCATAAAGATATTGCCAGTGATTCTGTACACCGCCGTTGTTAGATGCAAATGAAGTGCCTCGTGAAATATCAGCCCATGGAGTTGTACCATCTGCAATATCCGAGCACATGTCGAATGTGAACTCCATACCGAAACACCAAGGTGCTTTCATGGCTGCATATAGTCCTACGGCAGCTTGTCGGGCATGCTCTTCAGTGCGCCAGAATGTTTGACCTGACATTTGGTCGGCAGGTGTATAGTCGAGACTTTCACAACTGCACAATAAAGAAAGGAGAGAGGAGAAGACAAGAGATTTATATGGAGAAGTCATAAGTTTGGTTCATTAGAATGATACATTTAATCCTATGGAATATTGGCGTACGGAAGGATAACCTACAGTGGCTCCTACTTCGGGGTCAAGACCTGGAAATCTGGTAATTGTGAACAGATTGTCAATGCTGGTATAAATCATCAGATTCTCAATATGAAATTTTCTTGTTACCTCTGATGGTACTGTATACCCAAGTTGCAGATTTTTACATCGTAGGTAAGCGGCATTATGCACAAATGCATCGCTGGCAATATTATTTTTACTGTTTGAGTTGTTTCGCAACACAGGATACTTCGAGTTGTAGGGATTTTCCGGCGTCCACGCATTGTCAGTGATATCTTTATTGAGAGATTGCCCCATCACAGTGACAAAGCGGAATGCCTGATTGTTATAGTAAACCAGATGGTTACCTACACCCTGGAGTAACAGACGGAAATCAAATCCATTCCAATTTATTCCCAGATTGGCACCATACGTTAATCTTGGAAGTGCTCCGTGACCTATTTCCACTCGGTCGTTGACATCGAGTTTCCCGTCTCCATTAGCATCTGCATAGAGAAAGTCTCCTAATTCAGGTCGCGGGTAGGTGGCAAAATAGTCTGGGTTTTTCTTGATAAGTTGTTCCACATATTCCATATCAGCTTCGTCACGGACTATGCGGTCTACTGTAATCACGTATAACTGACGTATGGGTTTTCCCTCCTGGGTCTTGTATTCACCGTCGATTGAGGATACATCACCCTGAAATTTTGTAACTTTATTGGTTACAAACCCCATGTTGAACCCAACGGAGTATGAAACATTTCCTATACGGTCGTTCCAATTCACATCAAGTTCTATACCTTTGTTCCTGACTTCTCCGGCATTTTGATTAGGTACTACACTTGTGCCATGTTCGAGAGGTGCAGGGAGAGATATAAGTATCCCTTTTGTATCCTTTGTGTAGACATCAATAGAACCACTCAGCCTGTTGTTAAGTACAGAATAATCCAGCCCGGCATTTGTCATATATGTCTTTTCCCACGATAATTCAGGATTGGAAAGAACAGTTTGGGCAAATCCCCCGGCTATATTGCCGTTCAGAATATAGTTGGCGGTAGCAAACAATGACTGGTACATGTAATAGCTTGATGTCGCATTGTTGCCAAGTGAACCGTATGAGAAGCGCAGTTTCAGATTGTTGAGCCAATCTGACATATCATGCATGAAACTTTCGTGCGATAGTCGCCAGCCGGCGGAAATGGATGGGAAGTATCCCCATCTTTTATCCGGTGCGAATTTTGAAGAGCCGTCGGCACGCAAATTAGCCTCAAGCAAATATTTGTCATCCCAGTTAAGGTTTAGACGTCCGAAATATGAACGCATCGCCCATTCGTTGTAGTTTCCGCTTATCGGACCATTGGTGGCTGCGGCATCAATCGATGTAAGGGAGTCGTCAATCAAATCGTATTTTAAGAAACTCTCGTTCTCATATTTATTGTATTCTTGACTTGCTCCGAGTAGAAGCGATGTGTTGAGCTTAGAGACGTTGAAAGTATAATTTGCGGTGATTTCCGATGAACGGAATGTGTTGGCATAATTATAGCGACGTATATATGTTCTCACCACACCTTCACGTATTAGCACCGGACCGTCGAATGTAAACCGAAACAGGTCTCGGTCTGTGAGATGTTGTTCAACTCTGCGGGTCCAGTAGTTGTAAGTATATGCTCCCCGGATAATTAGACCCTTCACCGGCTCGACCTGCGCATGTAGCTTTGCTACGATGCGGCGGGTCTTAGTCGGGAAGTTATCTTTATAAAACCACTGACGTCTGTACGGATTAAAATTGCTCACGTTTTCATCTTCCGGATTTTGAATACCCCCATATAACCCTGTCGCAGGGTCATAAAGAGTCATTCCGGGGACAGTGTTGAATGCGCCGGAACCAAATATCACGTCACCGCCAGCGGCGGCATTTTCTGACGATGGGTTGTTGGTGTCGATATACCCGAAAATATTTGTCCCGATGCTTAACCACGGTTTAATATTGACGTCAAGATTAGTACGAAGCTGATATCGCTCATAGTCAGTATAGTAAATCATTCCGGGATTGTTGACATATCCCAGAGACATATTGTAACGTGCCTTTTCATTTCCTCCTGTCACTGAAAGATTGTGGTTCTGTACCACAGATGGATTACGATAAATATGGTCCTGCCAGTCAGTATTAGGGTATATAGTTGGGTTTCGCCCTGCGTCATTGCGCCATTCATCAATTTTTGCCTGTGAGAATCGTGCTGCCTGACCGTTGATGAGTAGCCCCGCATTCTGTATTTCCATAAAGTCTGCATAGTCAGTTACGAGATTCAGACGCTTGGCAACTTTTTCAAATGAAATGTTTCCGCTGTATGTTAACCGAGGTGCTGCCTCTATGCCTTGCTTGGTTGTGATAAGAATCACACCATTTGCTGCTCGGGAACCATATATTGCTGATGAAGCGGCATCCTTTAAGATGGATATGTTCTCAATATCCTGTGGGTTAATGTCGCTGATGGCTATTCCAGTCATACCGTCAATTACCACGAGCGGAGCAGCGTCATTGAGAGTGCCAAGACCTCTTACTCGTATACTCTGCGATTCGTAGCCAGGAGTGTTACCTCCGCTGTTGGTAACGGTTAGACCTGATGCAAGACCAGCTAAAGCGTTTGTAGCATTTGTGATAGGTCGGTCAGCGAGGGCACCTGTACTTACGGTTGAGACTGCACCTGTGAGGTCTGCCTTGCGTTGTGTGCCATATCCTACCACAACCACTTCATCAAGTTGCTCTTCGTTAACACGCATCACTATATCATATTCGTTTTTTGTTTCGGTTACTGGAACCTTAGTTTTGATATAGCCTATGGAAGTGACAATCAAAGTACCTGTCTCTGTGGAGATATCTATGGAGAAGTACCCATCAGTATCCGTGGATGTAAGTGTTTTATGAGGGCGACCGAGTTTTACTGTAGCTCCGATTACCGGTTCTCCGTTTTCATCCTTGACATGTCCGGATATCTGCCGGGCATGCATGGATAAACCAAAAGATACGAGGAGTATAAAGCACAGTGATAAATGTTTCATGAGTGAATTTCTAAAATATGCTGCAAATTTAAGGGTAGCTTAAGGCAATTCAAAGGATGTGTAAATAAACAACTGAAAAGTGATAATGAATGATTCGTATAGTTTCAGCTAATAAGATTAACTTTGCAATATGAAACTATTTGAAAATAGAATAGGCTGGATAATAGACCTTATATTTTGCCTTGGCTTCATGCCTCTGATTATATTTCTTGGACCGACTTACTATTGGTTGGCGGTATATCCGACGTTTGCGTATGTGTCAATAGTTTGGTTATATGTGGTTTACTTTGCCATCCGTTTTTCCGGAATGCCGCGAATGCTGATGGGGCAGAAGTATGGACTTATACTGCTCGTCTTGGTGATAGTATTGCTTGGGAACTATCTGCTTTCCCAATATCCGTTGCCTAAGGTGACATTCAATACCACTGCGCTGACTGATTTATATAATGATATCCGTCATTCCAGCCAGACTATGGGCGTATGGCTGATGTTCTCGATTGTTCTGGGTTATTCCTTGTCCATGTCGTTTATCATGGAACTGTACAATCAGATGATACTTAAAAAGGAGATGGAGATTCAGAAAAACAATGCGGAGCTTGCCATGTTTAAGGCGCAGATAAATCCTCATTTTTTATTTAACACTCTTAATTCTCTTTATAGCCTGCTCATCGGGACTTCTGAAAAGGCTGAGAATGCATTCATAAAATTCATTGATTTGGTAAAATATACCTACACAAGTGTTGATAATGAGACCGTGACAGTGAAAGATGAAATTGTCTATATGAGTAATTATATAGAATTACAGATGCTCCGTCTCAATGAACACACTTTAGTGAAATGGAGTTATGATGTGGATGACGACTCCGCACAGCTTCCTCCGATGATAATGATTACATTTTTGGAAAATGTGTTTAAGTATGGAGTCTCATCTCATCGTGACTGCATGATACTGATTCATCTTTCACTTAAAAATGGGTTGTTGATGTTGACAACTGAAAATGAAATTGTGAAGCATTCTGATGAATTTCGCACGGATGCTCCAGTCGGTATAGAGAATTGTAAAGCTCGTCTAAACACGTTGTTTAATGACAAGTATGAACTCTCGGTATCGGATACTGATGGTAAATATAAAGTAAATCTCAAAATTCGGCTTAAATGAATAATATTATAAAATGTATTGCCATTGATGATGAGCCGCTTGCATTGCTTGTTATTTCGAAATTTTGCGAACGTCATGGCAATATGGAACTCGTAACATATTCTGACCCTTTGGAGGGATTTGCTGCTATGAAGGAGCAGAAATTTGATTTGTTGTTCCTTGACATAGAGATGGAGGGTCTTAACGGACTTGCAATTGCGAGCGAACTCCCGGAGGATATGTGCTTTATATTTACCACTGCGTATCTGCATTATGCTGTGGATGGATTCAATCTGGATGCGGTTGATTATCTCCACAAGCCGTTTTCATATGAGCGATTTGTTAAGGCCGTGGAGCGAGCGCTTAAACGGATTGATTATAATAAACATTCCTTACTCAGGCGATGTATCGTGGTTAAGCAGGAATACAACAATATATCGATTCCTCTTTCCGAGATAGTTTATATAGAGGCGATGGAGGGGTATTCAAAAATTTTCAGGACTGACGGGAAGTGTACTATATCGAGAGTAATATTGAAAGTTATTGGAGCTATGCTTCCTGAAGATGATTTTGTGAGAATACATAGGTCGTATATCGTGGCGAAAGATAAGATAGAAAGCTATACCCGACAGAATGTCAGATTGGTTAATGGAGTGACGCTTCCGATAGGACGCCAATATGGCATTAATTTTCAAAATCCTCAATAATAAATGAATTAAGCAGGAGTGATGACTTATACAAAGAATCACTCCTGCTTTTGCTTTGGTTAAGATTGATAAATCAATTATCAATCGGTCGCTTACTTACTTCAATTTTGGCTTTAATTCATCGGGTGAATCGTTGGTATACATTTTTATTGGCGGCGTCTGTTTGGTAAAGAAATTGCTTACAGTTTCCACGTCGAGGTTTAGCGCAGGATTGAACTCATCGCTTTTCATGTAATCAAGAATTGCGTTTCGCATACGTCGTCCTACAATACGCTTGTCAAGATTATCCGCTATATTCATGGTGGTCATGAGCAGTTTTCCATTCAGGACATTAGCCTCAATAAGCATTCCTAACTTTCGGCTGATATGCCATGTGTCAATAGGCTGTATTGGTGATTGGTAATCAGCTGGAAGTTCCATTAGGTTCATTACCTGAGCTCGGTTAAGGAGTTCCCACCAGTTCAGATTGCTCCAATCATCAGTTGGGAAATTGTGACTGAACAGTGGGTGAGTGGTGTCAATATATGCACCGGTGGTGTGTGGCGGACGCATCTTAAACCAACTTGTATTCCAGAAGACCGGAAGGTAGTGCTGAACAACATCACTGCCAAGAGTCACTTTACCGGCGGCTGCAATCAATACCTTGCCTCCATTTCTCAAAATTTCGATAGCCTTGGAGTTAAGAGAGTCTGTAAAATATATATCATTATCCGGGAAAGAAATTTTTTCCTCAGGATAAACCCAAAATTCCCAATGGTTTTTCGCTTGGTTAGGAATCATGGCTGTCAGAGTAAGTTTTGTTGGGGTATCAATATTGTCAAGATGGAGAGAGATAGTACCACACTGATGATTTTTCCCCACATTGACATCGCCTATTGACCATTCTCCTTGAGTATATGTTTTTCCATCATTGTCAGTGATGGTATATTTCAGCGTCGCATCCGTTATCGATGATGCTGAGGCGTTCATCACTTCGATGGGCACTGCAAAACTGTCAGTATTTGAAAATACAAATTTAGGGAATCGAGCTAAAGGGACAATGTCGTTGCAGAATTCTCTCCATTCAGGAGCTGTAACATATCCCTTTTCTTTCCAAAATACATTGAGTACACCTTCAAGAGCAGTGCCTTGACCGCTGTAATCATTTAGGGCAAGCAACTGGAATCCGCTGTAATTTGGAGTGCGCAGGTTTCGTTCTATTTCATATTTATAGCAGAGAGTCTGAAGCTTTCCACTTGACATAAGGAATTTCTCTGCCATTTCCTTCATGCCATTATTGCATAGAAGATTTCTGAATATTTCGAAATTCTTGGCTTTGTATGCTCCGGTATATTGTGAAATCTCTTTGAAATCAGGGAAGGCACACCATTGCCCTTGCTCGTGGCTTAATATCGGTTCCGTATTAACTGGCTTCTCTGCAGTGGGTTTGAAATTACGAGGGAGCTTCATTTCATCGGCAAAATCATCATTGCTGGATGGCTGTGATTTATGCCAGGTGAGACCTCTTGCGCCACCTTTTACATGGTATTCACTACCATCATCCCAAGCCCATCCGCCTCCTACAGATGCCCCACAGTAGACTTTAGTTGCATCGTATTTTTTCATTTCATTCACCCAGTAATTGCAATACGGGACCCAGTTTCCTGCTGGTTCGTTACCAGCTGCCATCATTACAAAAGAAGGGTGGTTTCCATAGCTATCAACTATTCGTTTGGACTCCTCAAGCAGGTAGCTGTCAATATCCATACCTGCATTTAACTTAACTCCGTGGTTTGGCCATGATGGACCTTCAGGTTGAAGATAAATTCCAACCTTGTCCGCAGCAGAAAATGCAGCTTCCGGTGGACAATAGCTATGGAAGCGCATCATATTAATTCCATATTCCTTGCATTTTTCAAAAATCGCTCTCCAGGATGCTTCATCTGTGGGAGGATATCCAGTCAATGGGAAACAGCAATTTCCAACTGTCCCTCTAATATAAGCAGGACGCCCGTTTATGAGGAAGTTATGCCCTTGGATAGAAAAATCACGCATGCCAAATGTGGTTTCAAGCGTATCATTTCCGACAGTTACATTTAGAGAATATGTGACAGGATTGAATTCATCCCATAGGCGCATTTTATCTCCCATATTAAGAGTAAATGTCAATGTGTCACCGGATATTTTAGGATTAGAAGCTTTAATAACTGACATATTATCGTTGTCAGTTGCTATTGCAGTGCTTTTGCTCAAATTCCCTTTTTTGCCTGTCAGAATAACATTAACAAGCGCTTTTTTTGCTGAAACATTCGGATAAACCCGGACGCTTTTGATAGAATTGTTTTTCGGCGTTGTATATAGGGTTAGATTGCCGACAACTCCATTCCAATTGCCTTGCGTCTGGTCTGTCACACTATGTGAATCTTGCCCAACACATACATTTTCAATGCCATTGTAAACAGTTAGGGCAATCTCATTCCTACTGCCGGGAATAATATAGTCGGTCACATCGTATTCATGAGGGGTGGAGAGCGACATCTGGTGCCCCACTTTATTTCCGTTTACGTATGGGGTGGTTTCTATATGAGGACGTTCAAGGTGCAGAATGACGCGTTTGCCTTTCCAATTGGCGGGTACATCTACGTTGCGTTTGTAATAGGCATTCCCTACATATTCTTTATCTGGGGTGAGAAAAAATGGAAATTTAATATTCCCTTTTTCTCTATATGGTGCCATATCCTCGCGGTAATAATATGACATATCATATAAAGAGCCTGTCCATTTAGTATTGGCATCCACATCATTACCTTTTCCATTGGTAAGCATGGACCCTGGAAGTGATATGGTATCATTATATATGGGAGTATCTCCAAATCCAAACGCCCATTTGCCCGAAAGATTGATACTTTCGCGTGCAGATATCCCTGACGCTAATAGCAGAGTTGAAAGTAGCAAAGTGTACTTTTTCATTACATTTATATTATTGAGATATTCATTACTTCTTCACCAGGAGTGGTGTCAGCTTCATCTGGGAAATAAACTGGCATGTCTGATTGCAACGGTAGGATGCGTAATTCTAACTCTTGGCAATCTGATGGCAATCGCCATAGTCCATATAGAAATGGACGGCCGTTATAAAAATTATCATCAATTAGTTTTCCGTTGCAATATAGACGCGCTACATCGCCACGATAATCTATTTTTAGTAATCGGTCCGCTCGCTCTGTGCTATCCGGCAGATTCTGGATTTTATAAACAGCAGCGTGCTCAAAATCTTTGTCTTCAGGGGATTCAGCTGCCTTGTTAATGCCAATTGTTATTTTACGGATACCCGTAGGTTCCTCTAATTTTGAGATGGAAGGAGATGGAAGCTCAGGAAGTATGGCCTCTTCCTCCAAAAATAGATGTGAAGCCTCATCGGGTGTTAGTAAATAGATGTTTGCATAGACTGGCTTGGCTGTCCCCAGAGGTTTCACATTTTTCAAAATTTTGTTGCCAATAGCAATTTCAGTGGAGATACCTGGAATCTGTTCAAGATATATCTTTCCGTTACGTTTTGAAATCAGTTGGGCGGTAGCATATCGTATGCCGTCAATATTTACAGGAAATATGCAGATTGTACCAGCAGGTATGGTAATCGGTTTAGATGGAAACTTTACACCACAAATATGAAATTGTATATCATGTTTATCAGATAATTTTTGAAGACGCTCATAATTGTTGATAAAAACAAATGCTGAATCTCCAAGACTTCGGTATGACCATCTAAGAGAAGAGTCATCACCTTTGGGTATATCTTGAAGGCATGGGAACGTAGCTTCCATTGGAGCAAATGTCTCTGCGTAATCATTCATGAAGAGATGAAGTTTTCTCAAAGTATAATAATGCGGATATTTTTGACCGAATTCTCCCAAAGGAGCTTGGAAGTCATATGTCTTAACCGGCAGGTCATTATAGTTTGTAGCTGGAGTGCGCTGCGTCTCATTGAGATATATCTCACCATCAGGATTTGTGCCTCCATGATACATATAATATCCAAGAAGGTTGCTCCCGCTGCCAAGTTTGACAACGGCGAGTGAATAAGCATCTTCAGGGTAAATCCATGGTCTGCGGTGATAAGATGCCATCATTCCTCCACCTAATTCGCACGTGAAATAGGGATATTGCTCATCGCCTGAGGTGATTTTTTCTTTTTGGTTGCCGAGTTGTTCGGTAGCTATGGCTGTAGAACTGCGAAACTCCTTGAAATTAAAAGCCTTGTAATAATTACCAACGGTGGGTTGGATAGAACGTTCCCAAAATCCATCAGCGTAGTCCCCGTAAAGAGGTATCATCTCTCCGAAAGGCACTGGGGTGCGCAGTTCTGGCCAACCGGTACGGGTGTAAAATGGCAAGTCATATCCAATCTTTGTTGCAATGTCTTTTAACGCCATTAAATATGACCCATGTCCTCGATATTCATTGTCAAATTGGCATGCTATTATAGGACCGCCATCCTTCCATTGTAGACCTTGAATCTGAGTGAATATCTGCCGATAAAGTTTCTCTACATAAGATAAAAATAACACATCTTCCGAGCGGGATTTGACATTCTTGCTGAATATCCAGTCTGGGATACCGCCATTACGTACTTCTCCATGGCAAAAAGGACCTATACGGAGGACCACAGGTATATCCTGATTTTTGCAGAGTTCGATGAATTTTCGTAAATTACGGCTTCCACTCCAGTTAAATACTCCTTCTTTTTCCTCAATGTGGTTCCAAAATACATATGTGGCGATTATGGAGACGCCCCCATCTTTCATTTTTTTGATTTCTGTTTCCCACTCGTTATCTGGAATACGAGAGTAGTGCATTTCACCCATAACAGGTGCAACGCGCTTTCCATCGATTAATAAACTCTTTGAATCCCACGTGACTTCATGATTGTTATTTGCTGATATCTCACCCCATGTCAGTGTTGGTACCAGGAACAACATGGATACTAATGCTTGCTTTATCATGTTCTATAATATTTAAGGTAATGCAAATTTAGCTTTTTTTGGTAAAAAATCATATTTTGGCATATATAAAAATATATTGCTGTCCGATAAAAACTTATTATAAAGTATCTGATGTAAGATAAAAGAACAATCCATTATCGGCAAATGCTTTCATAATAGAAGACTGGTTGGAATTATTGTTTGTGCTGAGTAAATCGGTCGATGATTTGCTCCAGCACTATGAGCCTTTCGGGGTCCTCCCAGATTATGGGATTGGCCGTGATATTGAACGAATTGATACGGACGTTGTCCTTGATTCCAAGGTTCCGGAAGTCACCGGATGTAAATGCGTCCAATTCAGATTTGGTTACGATATAGCTCCGGCGGGTTCTTATCCTTCCAAACCGACCGGAGGATGGCAGCATTATTGGAAAGATTCTTTTGAGGATATAGTTTGGAGGACATGGGATTCCCGCGGTGGTCTGAGGGAGGATTGTATCTGTTATGTTATAATGATTATGTATTTCCTCTCCTAAAAAGGCATAGCTTACAACGACTCGATACAATGTATCTTCGGTGTCGTTCTGTACATAGGAACCGGTAGGGGAGATGTTCACATGAAAGGGTAGAATGTGCCGCGTCGTTACCTCATATTTGCCTTGTTCTGTCCGTATGGAAGTGACGTCAGGGAAAAACCATCGGCAGAAGAAAATCACCCCCATGTTAAGTATGGAGCTTAATGCAAGAATCACAAAAATATGCAACAGCCTCGTTGTTTTTAACCATTTCTTGCATCCTCGTGCCTTTTCTATTGTCAGAATGGTTAGGATTAATGTCAGCAGTATCGAGATGCATGCATAGATGACAGTGCAGATATTATACCTACAAAGGTAATAGTATAATACAAAAGAGCATAAAGTAAGACCGATACAGGATAATGCCAGTATTATTGGTGATGTAGGTTGACTAACTTGATTTTTACGCTGATAGCTGATTTGCCACTTGGTCAAAAGCCAAATTAATAATGTTGTCATAATGACAAACAATAGCATAGCGCATACATCCATAATTTCTGCTTTCTTGGTAATGAGTGAGTATTTGATGCAAATATAATCCAATTATCCGTAACAGACAAGAAATATTGAAGTCAGGGGACAAAATAAAAAATAGCGTAACCAATTGGTTACGCTATTTTTATCAGTTGTTGTGATGTTTATTACTTCACTTCCTCGAATTCTACATCGTCCACATGTCCTTCACCAGGGTTAGAGGGACCTGCTTGTGGACCAGCCTGTGCACCAGGATTTGCTCCAGATGCCTGCTGGGCATTGAGGATTTCCTGCTGGATGGCACCGAATGTCTGTTGAATTTCATTGATAGCAGCGTCAATGCCTGCAAGGTCTTGTGCTTTGTGAGCTTCTTTAAGCTTAGAGAGGGCGTTTTCAATAGTAGCCTTCTTGTCTGCTGGAATCTTATCGCCAAGTTCCTGAATCTGCTTCTCAGTTTGGAATATCACTGTGTCAGCGTGATTGAGCTTGTCAATTTTCTCCTTTTCCTTAGCATCGGCTGCTGCGTTAGCTTCTGCTTCCTTCTTCATTCTTTCGATTTCAGCGTCGGTCAAACCACTTGATGCTTCAATACGGATACTTTGTTCCTTACCGGTGGCTTTATCTTTAGCTGATACGTTAAGGATACCGTTGGCGTCAACTTCGAAGGTTACTTCAATCTGAGGTATGCCGCGGGGTGCAGGTGCAATACCGTCAAGATGGAACTTACCAAGGGTCTTGTCATCCTTAGCCATCGGACGTTCACCCTGAAGAACATGAATTTCAACTGAGGGCTGATTGTCGGCTGCTGTTGAGAAGGTTTCGCTCTTACGGGTAGGAATAGTGGTATTTGCTTCAATCATCTTTGTCATTACGCCACCGAGAGTTTCGATACCGATTGACAAAGGCACAACGTCAAGAAGAAGCACATCCTTTACATCGCCAGAAAGAACACCACCTTGAATAGCTGCACCTACTGCAACAACCTCATCCGGATTAACACCCTTTGAAGGAGCCTTCCCGAAGAATTTCTCTACAACCTGCTGGATTGCGGGAATACGAGTTGAACCACCAACGAGAATTACCTCATCAATGTCTTTAGGTGTCATGCCTGCATCCTTAAGAGCTTGCTCGCAAGGTTTGATTGTAGCCTGAATCAGTTTGTCTGCAAGTTGTTCGAACTGAGCTCGAGTCAAGGTCTTTACCAAGTGCTTAGGACCGGTTGCGGTGGCTGTGATGTAAGGAAGATTGATTTCAGTAGATGTAGTTGATGAAAGTTCAATCTTTGCTTTCTCAGCAGCTTCTTTAAGACGCTGAAGGGCCATTGCATCCTGACGGAGGTCGATTCCTTCTTCTTTTTTGAATTCTTCTGCCAACCAGTCGATAATTACGTGGTCAAAGTCATCACCACCAAGGTGGGTATCACCATTAGTCGATTTTACTTCAAACACACCGTCACCGAGTTCGAGAATAGAAATATCGAATGTACCACCACCAAGGTCGAATACTGCGATTTTCTGGTCTTTGTTAGATTTGTCAAGACCATACGCGAGTGCGGCAGCGGTTGGTTCGTTTACAATACGTTTTACTGTAAGACCTGCGATTTCACCGGCTTCCTTGGTAGCTTGACGCTGAGAGTCGTTGAAGTAAGCAGGAACAGTGATAACAGCTTCAGTAACTGACTGTCCAAGATAATCCTCAGCAGTCTTCTTCATCTTCTGAAGAATCATAGCCGAGATTTCCTGAGGAGTATATTCACGTCCGTCGATATCAACACGAGGGGTGTTGTTGTCGCTACGGACCACTTTATAAGGCACACGGTCAATTTCTTTCTCTACCTGGTCGTAGGTTTCACCCATGAAACGTTTGATAGAGTTGATTGTGCGTTTTGGATTAGTGATAGCCTGACGTTTTGCGGGGTCACCGACCTTACGTTCACCACCGTCAACGAATGCTACAATAGAAGGAGTTGTGTTACGACCTTCGCTGTTAGGAATAACAACGGGGTCATTACCCTCAAGTACAGAGACGCATGAATTAGTAGTACCAAGGTCAATACCGATAATTTTTCCCATAATTAAAAAGTTTTTATATATGTTTCTGAATTAATTTTTAATGTTTGTTGATAAGTTGACAAATTTGTAGGTTTTGACTGCTTATCACACTTTAACTTATTGCATTCACTAAAGAAACAAATTTTATGCCAAAAATGTTGAGAAAAATCTAATTGATTAAGGGATAATTGTTTAAAATATTGCTTCAAATGACAATGTGACTGACAAAACTGACAGAATTTGCATGAAATTAATAAAGTTGCAGATGTGTGTTGCCATATAGTTAAGGCAGGCTGTAACTTTTAAAGTTCAACCTGCCTGATGTATTGATAATAGTCCTATGGGAAATCTGATTTAATAAGTATTGTTAGCGAATAAGTTTAAAGTAGGTTTATGCCTGCTTCTGCGCATCTTTTTATCTGTTCTTCTGGCCAGATGGAAGCTTGTACTTCCCCAATATGAGCTTTACGCAATAAGAACATGCACAGTCGGCTCTGTCCGATACCGCCACCGATGGAATATGGTAGCTCTCCATTTAGAAGCATCTTATGGAAATTAAGCTCGGATTTTTCCGGACAACCTCTCTCTTCAAGTTGTTTTCTAAGTGATTCAGGGCTTACGCGAATTCCCATCGAAGATATTTCAAATGGAATTTCCAGTACAGGATTCCATAAAATCAAGTCGCCATTCAGTCCCTTGTAACCTTCTTCATTCGGAGAAATCCAGTCATCATAATCTGGCGCGCGACCATCGTGCGGTTCTCCATCTGACAATTTGTCACCTATACCTATAATAAATATGGCTCCATATTCCTTTGCTGCTTGTGCCTCTCGTTCTTTAGGTGTGAGGTTGGGATATTCTTTGGCGAGTTTTTCCGCATGAATGAATGTGATTTCTTCTGGCAATACAGGAGTGATATGTGGAAATTTTTCATACACCATTTCTTCTACCTCTCTCAAAGTGCGGTAGATTGTTTTGACGGTATCCTTCAGATATGCCAAAGTTCGGTCTTCCTCATTAATAGTTTTTTCCCAGTCCCACTGGTCTACATACAGTGAGTGCAGATTGTCAAGGTCCTCGAATGTGCGGATTGCATTCATGTCGGTATATAGTCCATAGCCAGGGGCGATATCGTAGGCTCCAAGCTTATATCTTTTCCATTTGGCGAGTGAATGGACTACTTCTGCTTTGCGACCATCCATTGCATCGATTGTGAATGACACCGCGTGTTCCACTCCGTTAAGGTCATCATTAAGACCAGTTCCGGTCAATAAGAAAAGAGGGGCAGTAACTCTGCGCAATTTTAATTCTCTTGCGAGGGTGGTCTGGAAAGCATCCTTTACCATCTTAATTGCCACTTCGGTTGTCTCCGGTAGAAGTTTCTGTCGATATTTTGGAGGAATAATTAATGACATGATGTAATGAAGTTTTTTTAGAAATTGTACTTATTTTTGGCAAAGGTATGCGATAAATCTGACGTATGCAAGCAAATTGATAGAAATTTCATGTAATTCATGTCAATTTGTTATTCTAATGGTGATTCTTGTTTCGTTTGTCTATCGTTTTTATTGTTGATTACTCGGGTTGAGTGTAGATAGTGCCGCGAATAATATGCTCCGTCTGGAAATGACTGGATGACTATGCCATGCTTAGAGGATGCATGGATAAACTTTATTTCACCAGTATCTTTGTTTACATCAATGACCATACCGACATGCCCCACGGTCTTACCGCCACGCCGTCCTGAAAAAAACATAAGGTCACCTATTTCAAGTTCCCCTAATGTTACTTGTTCACCCTCTTTACCCTGCATTCTCGATGCCGGGCTAAGTGAAATATCAAAATTCCCAAAAACGAAGCTGGTGAACCCTGAACAGTCAAACACGTACGGTCCTTTACCTCCTGGTTTGTACTTCTTCCCTAAATGAAGTTTTGCAAAATTTACAAGGTCCATCTGAAAGGAGCTGACAGAATTGAACATATCCTCCAGTCCATCATCCTCCCCTAAAAGTTCCCATGGAGTAAGTGCCACGGTATCACCATCGGTAGGCTCTACTGATGATGCAAAACCGGGCGTAATCATTATCAGCAGTGAAAATGCGAACTTCTTGATTGGTATCATATTTAGAGTGAACATCATTATTTGAATCCGAGTAAATGCAAAGTTACTCATAAAATTTAGGCTACACAAACCGAATATCTTATCTTCAGCAATTCTACTTTCTCTTTGGAATGTTTTACCCGAAATAATTCGCAGCATATTGATGGAAATACAAAGAAATAGTTTAATTTTGCATTTGATTAATCCATGGACACAGTTAATATGACTTTTCAAGAAGATATTTTGGCAGCAGTCGCTGTTATGAAAAATGGTGGTGTCATTCTTTATCCTACCGACACGGTGTGGGGGATTGGATGCGATGCTACTTGTGCTGAAGCTGTGCGGAAGGTCTATGACATAAAACATCGTACTGATTCGAAAGCCCTGATTTCGTTAGTGTCGGGAATGGACGAACTGAAAGATTATGTTGGTGAAATTCCTGATACCATTGTTGCTCTTCTTGAGAATTCGCCACGTCCTACCACTGTCGTGTACCCAGTCTGTAGAAATCTTGCAAAGGGATTGGTGGCTGATGATGGAAGCGCGGCTTTCCGAATTACATCTGAGGCGTATTCTGGAGAACTATGCCGGCAGCTTGGCTCTCCTGTAGTTTCGACGTCGGCAAATATAAGCGGAGAGACAGCCCCAGCTATATTCAGAGAAATTTCTCAAGAAATTATTTCAGCAGTGGACTATGTGGCATCTTACAGACGTGATGATATGGCTTTGTCGTCTCCATCGAGGGTCGTGAAAGTCAATTCTGATGGCTCAACAATCATTTTACGTCCGTGATGAGTGTTCGAGACCAAAGTAGAAGTGGGTACTTGATGAAACGATGCTTCGACATTGCAGTTTCGGCAATAGGGCTGACTCTATTTGCTCCCGTAATGCTTGTGCTTGGTGTGATAGTGAAGATTCAGACTCCCGGTCCTGCAATCTATTCCCAAGAGCGTATAGGATATCGACAAAAACCGTTTAATATCTACAAATTGCGCTCCATGATTGATGGGGCTGAATGTGGGGAGCCATTGCTCTCAGGTGGTAATGATAGTAGAATCACTCCTATTGGTCGCTTTATGAGGAGATATCATCTTGACGAATTGCCAAATTTTTGGAATGTGCTCAAGGGTGATATGTCGGTGGTTGGACCCCGGCCGGAACGAAAGTTTTTTATAGATAAGATAGTCGAAGTAACTCCCGAATATACTCTTCTTCATCAGGTGCGACCTGGTCTTACATCATTAGGAATGGTCAAGTGGGGTTATGCTTCAACAATTGAAGAGTTGATAGGTCGAATGAGATATGATATTGTTTACGTTCGTAATATCAGTCCATCATTAGATTTCAAAATATTGTTTTATACATTCCATATGTTGATAAAAGGAGAAGGTGTATAAATGAATTAGTAAGTATAAGTAAATGATAGCTTTTTTTCATAAAATAGGAGATAGTTTTCAGCGGGCTTTTATGGCTCTTTTGGTATGGCGTGAACACCATATCAAGGAAAAGACATTTGTAATCATCCTGGCATTATTGGTTGGTGTGTTTGGTGGTGTGGCAGCGTTGGTCTTGAAAACATTAATACACTTGATTTCTGGATTTCTAACGGCACATCTTTCTATCTCTGGTGGCAATTACTTATTCTTGTTGTATCCGGTTGCCGGTATTTTATTATCAAGTCTATACGTGAAATATGTAGTCCGTGATAATATTTCTCACGGTGTTACGCGTGTGTTATATGCTATTTCTCAGAATAAATCAAGGTTAAAGAAACATAACATGTATTCTTCAGTTATAGCCAGTTCAATAACCATTGGTTTTGGAGGCTCTGTGGGAGCCGAAGGTCCAATTGTGTATACCGGGGCTGCTATAGGGAGTAATCTTGGCAGGGTGTTCCGTATGTCCCCTAGAATCCTCATGATACTTGTGGGATGTGGCGCGGCAGCAGGTATAGCCGGTATATTCAAAGCTCCTATTGCGGGGATGCTTTTTACTCTTGAGGTTCTGATGATTGACCTAACAACCGTGTCGGTCATGCCGCTTCTTATAGCCTCTATTACAGCGGCTACAGTGGCATATGTATTTACAGGCTATGATGTGGAGTTTTTCTTCTTGCAGAGTGAACCTTTTGTTACCGCTCGTATACCATACGTCGTGTTGCTTGGCGTTTTCCTTGGGTTTGTGTCGCTCTATTTTACACGTGCGATGAATATGATGGAAAAACTTTTTCGCTCCCTCGGCTCCCCATGGAAAAAAGTCGTGGTGGGTGGTAGCATATTAGCGCTCTTGGTATTTCTCTTTCCTCCGCTTTACGGTGAAGGCTATTCATCAATTGTGGATTTGCTTAGTGGTCATACATCTTCGATAGTCAACAGTTCTATTTTCTATAAAGACCGCGAGCAGGTATGGTGGATACTTGGATTCATTGCGGCTTTGGTTTTGCTTAAAGCCTTTGCCACTTCAGCAACCAACGGCGGTGGTGGTGTTGGTGGAACATTTGCCCCCTCTCTTTATGTAGGATGTATGGCGGGCTTCTTCTTTGCTTATTTCCTAAACACAATATTTAATCTTGACCTATCAACTAAAAATTTTGCTTTGATGGGGATGGCAGGAGTGATGTCAGGAGTCATGCATGCTCCACTTATGGGTATCTTCCTCACTGCAGAATTGACTGGGGGATATGATTTGTTTCTCCCATTGCTCATATCTTCTACAATTTCCTATGGTACTATCAAATTTTTTGAGCCTTTCAGTATCTACACCATGCGACTTGCTCGCGAAGGTAAGTTGTTGACCCACCATAAGGATAAAGCTGTATTGACATTATTGAAGGTTAACAATGTGATTGAAAATGACTTTGTGCCAGTGCGTCCAGATATGAATCTTAAAGAGATGGTCAATGCGATTTCTAAATCCTCACGCAACCTGTTTCCGGTAGTTAACGCTGACGGAGAACTGTTGGGTGTGGTTCTCCTTGATGAAATTCGTAATATTATGTTCCGCCCGGACCTTTACAAACGCATGTATGTCAATCAGTTTATGTCAATTCCTCCAGCACGAGTTGAAGTAGGAGAGAGCATGGATGCTGTGATGAAGAAATTTGATGATACCTCGGCTTGGAACCTTCCCGTGGTTGAGAATGGTAAATATGTCGGGTTTGTCTCCAAATCCAAGATATTTAATTCCTATCGTCGTGTGCTTCGACATTATTCAGAGGATTGAGGCAATAGGATATAAATTAGATAAAAAAGATGCAGTCGGTAGCTACAGACTGCATCTTTTTTATCTCTTCCTGACAACTAATTATTAATAAGTATAGATGCTCGAAGATTTATCTAGATTGCGCTCTTTGATTATCCCGTGACGGAATGCATAAAGAAGTTCTGTGAGTTCTTCGATTTGGCTTTGTACTATTTTGCCTTTGTCTGTATCCCTGACTCTGATGCGTTGTGAGGTCTGTTCAACCATTTTAGTGGTGCTCACAATATCTGTGCCATTTCTGATTGCCTCCTCAATGGTCGTAAAAGGCTCATGTTCCACCAACTCGAAGTTGGTACTATGGTATATCAGGGTATAGCCAGCTATACCAGTGGTCTTGTGGTAAGCCTTGGCAAAACCGCCGTCTATCACCATTAGTTTGCCATTGGCTCGAATGGGACTTTCACCCTTGTGAGCTCTCACTGGGACATGTCCGTTTATGATGTGTCGCTGTGTACCTTCCACTCCGAATTCATCAAGAATCATGTCGCATATATCTTCATTTTGCCGTAGAGTATAGTAGTGACCTTTTTCCTCCTTGTGTGCTTCGGGGTCTTTAATGAAATATCTTTCAAATGTGGTCATCTTGTCTTTATCAAATAGGGGAGAGTCGGGACCACACCATAGATACCAATAGTAATCACGCGCATATGCTTTATCTTCGGGAGAACTATCGTCATTGAATGCTGAACGAACCAGCATTCCTATCTGATGCATAAGTTCTTTGCCTTTGTATTTCACGCCATTAACTTCGACTTCTTTGAGCGTACCATCTTCATTGATGGGCATTGAGGCATGGAAAAGTAAATTTGAATTATAAATCCCATACATACAACCGTGGCTGAAAAGGCATTCCACATGTCGGCGGAGAGATGTGCTTACTGTGAACGAATGGTGGAGTTTATGTAACAGGTGACGCTCCTCCTGGGTCAGAGCGTATGGGTCAGCGGGATTTATAGTCGGGAAATTAGTGTCGGATAAGAAATACTCTCTGCCATCAAGGTCTATGGTGCCTTTGGTTAAATCCATTTTATGCAAAAGATTCCTATTTTGCATCTTCCATTCGGGGTGACGGTTGACCATTGCACCCTCAAGCTTAAACTGTATCACAGCTATAGCCTTGTGCATTTTCGATACTAATTTCAACGTCTTTTCAGAATGGGAATGGTCGTCAGCATCCACATGGGCAAAGAATTCCTCACATGGGTCGTCTCCGTATGTCTCCATTGCGAAAGTGGCAAGAGGTAGGAGATTGATTCCGTATCCATCCTCAAGAGTGGTCATATTGCCATAGCGCAGTGAAATGCGCAGTACATTTGCTATGCAGCATTCATTGCCGGCAGCCGCACCCATCCATAATATATCATGATTTCCCCATTGTATGTCAAAGCGCCCATACTGGCATAAGGTTTCCATAATCAAATGCGCACCTGGACCTCTGTCGTAGACATCGCCTAAAATGTGGAGCTGGTCTATGCTCAGGCGTTGTATTACCTGACACATAGCCACAATGAATGCATCGGCTTGTCCGGTAGATATTATCGTTTCGATGATTCGATTGAAATATGCCTGTTTGTCATAATCTGAAGGTGACTCATGCAACAGCTCCTCTATTATATATGCAAATTCTTTTGGTAGTGCTTTTCGCACTTTTGAACGTGTATATTTTGACGATACGCTTTGACATACACTTACCAACTGATGCAAGGTGATATTGTAAAAATTCTCAAGGTTCTCTTCAGATGTTTTGATTAGCTGCAGCTTTTCCTCTGGGTAGTATATTAAAGCGCAGAGGTTCCTGATTTCATTCTCGCGCAGAGAGGTGCCGAACAGGTCTGTGACTTTGCGCTTAATATTTCCAGAGGCATTCTTCAATATATGTCGGAAGGCTTCATGTTCGCCGTGTAGGTCGGCGACGAAATGCTCGGTACCTTTTGGCAGGTTCAGTATGGCTTCGAGATTGATGATTTCAGTACTTGCAACGCTGACATTTGGAAATGTTTGGGCTAATAGCTCAAGTATTCTTCGGTCATTCTCTACCTTCTGTGTCAAGCTTTGATTGCCGGTTTGCGTCATAATATTTATGATATAGTCTTTCGGTTGATTCTCGGTTGAGTTTATATTGCTGTATTATGAATTATACAACAATAGGCAAATTTACAAAGATTTTTGATAGATATGGTAATAAAGATTATAAAATATTAATATAAATTCATAGTCATCCATAAATCAGTTACTTATTGTACGCCGTGATAATCATTTTTACAAGATTTAAGCTGTTAAATTTGTAAGATAGTGTTAAATGTCGTAATTTTACATCCGGATTTGGCTCATATTGTTCATGTCAAATAATTAATCATCATAAAACGATTGAATTAGATTGAGTTAAGTCAAAAAATCTCTATACCTGAAAATATTCAATAAATAACTTAGCAAATATGGTTAATTTCTCACTTGAAGGTAAAGTTGCCCTTGTAACTGGTGCAGCTTACGGTATCGGTCTTGCAATCGCTCAGGCTTACGCTGAAGCAGGTGCTAAAATTGTGTTCAACTGCTCTCGTCAGGAAACTGTAGACCGTGGTATGAAAGCATACAAGGAACTTGGCATTGATGCTAAAGGTTACCTTTGTGATGTTACCGACGAAGAAGCTGTGAAGGCTATGGTGGCTGATATCGAAGCTACAGTTGGCACAATCGATATTCTCGTTAATAACGCTGGTATTATCAAGCGTATCCCTATGACCGAAATGGGTGTTGAAGATTTCCGCCGTGTCATTGATGTAGACCTCGTTGCTCCTTATATCTGTGCTAAGGCTGTTCTCCCTGGTATGATTAAGAAGGGTCATGGTAAGATTATAAACATTTGCTCTATGATGAGCGAGCTTGGTCGTGAGACTGTTTCTGCATATGCAGCAGCTAAAGGTGGCTTGAAAATGCTTACCCGCAACATTTGCTCTGAATTCGGCGAGCATAACATTCAGTGCAATGGTATAGGTCCGGGCTACATTGCAACAGAACAGACTGCACCCCTCCGTGAAATCCAGCCTGACGGTTCACGTCATCCATTTGACCAGTTCATTATTTCTAAGACTCCAGCAGCCCGCTGGGGTACACCGGAAGACCTCATGGGTCCGGCCGTGTTCTTGGCATCAGATGCCTCTGACTTTGTGAACGGTCACGTTCTCTATGTTGACGGAGGTATTCTTGCTTACATTGGCAAGCAGCCTAAATAATTACAAACAGGAATTAAATGTTAGGTTTAAGATGTGGGACCCTACTTTCCCCATCTTAAACCTACTTGACAATAGCTGAATTATCTAAGTTACTAAATGGAACAAGTATTTTCCTATATCATAGGCTTGGGAGCTGCTGTGATGATGCCTATCATCTTCACTATTCTTGGTCTATGCATTGGCATCAAGTTCGGAAAAGCCTTGATGTGTGGTCTGAAAGTCGGAGTCGGTTTCATCGGTCTCTCCGTTGTTACTGCCCTCCTGACCTCCAGCCTCGGACCAGCGTTGAATAGTGTGGTAGGTATATATGACCTCCAACTTCAAGTTTTTGACATGGGATGGCCGGCTGCAGCTGCAGTGGCTTACAACACTGCGGTAGGTGCCTTTATTATTCCCGTTTGTCTTGGCGTGAATATCCTTCTCCTCCTTCTCAAAGGCACACGTACCGTAAATATCGACCTTTGGAACTACTGGCATTTTGCTTTTATCGGTGCGGTAGTTTATTTTGCTTCTGGCTCTATTCTGTGGGGCTTCTTCGCTGCTATTATCTGCTATGTTATAACTCTCGTTATTGCAGACCTTACCGCTCACAAGTTCCAGCATTTTTATAAAGACATGGAAGGCATATCAATCCCGCAGCCTTTTTGTGCCGGTTTTGTTCCTTTTGCATGGGGTATAAATAAGGTGCTTGATAAGATTCCAGGCATGGAAAAACTTGAGATTGATGCTGAGGGTCTGAAGCGCAAGTTTGGTATTCTTGGTGAACCGCTTTTCCTCGGTGTTATTGTTGGTGTAGCGATAGGTTGCTTGACCTGCACAACTGGCACTGAAATTGTAGACAAGATTCCTTATATCCTTGGCTTGGGTATCAAGATGGGCGCTGTAATGGAATTGATTCCTCGCGTTACAGTTCTTTTTATCGAAGGTTTAAAACCTATTTCCGATGCTACTCGCGAGCTTATTGGCAAAAAATTCAAGGGCGCCAAAGGTCTCTCTATTGGTATGAGTCCTGCACTTGTAATCGGTCATCCAACCACTCTTGTAGTGTCACTTTTACTTATCCCTGTAACTCTGCTTCTGGCTGTAGTGCTTCCCGGAAATCAGTTTCTCCCGTTGGCATCTCTTGCCGGTATGTTCTACCTTTTCCCTCTCGTACTTCCATATACCAAGGGTAATGTCATCAAGACATTCATTGTTGGATTAGTGGTGATAGTTCTTGCTCTATACTTTGTTACTAACCTTGCGCCTTTCTTTACTGAAGCTGCTCGTGATGTATACGCCAATACTGGTGATGCAGCCGTTGCTATCCCTGAGGGATTCTCTGGCGGAAGCCTTGACTTTGCTGGTAGTCCTCTTGCTTGGATAATATTCCAATGCTGCCATAACCTTACCTATGTAGGAGCAGGCATCCTTACTATCTGTACTGTTGCTTTGGTAGGCTGGAATCGTCGCAAAATCTCAATTGAGGACCGCCCTTAAATCAACTTATTTGAAAAAAATCAACATAATTATAAAATGAAGAAAATATTTATCACTGCATCTATTGCATTAGCATCTCTAACCGCTATGGCTCAGACTGACTATACTGTAATGCGCGCATGTCATCCAGATGACGTGAAACATTATGACACCAAGCAGCTACGTGCTCGCTTCATGATGCCTAAAGTCATGGAAGAAAATAAGATTAATCTTACATATTCTATGTATGACCGTATAATCTTTGGTGGCGTGGTACCCGTAGGAAAAGTTGTAGAGCTTGAGACAATCGACCCACTAAAGGCTGAATACTTCCTTGAACGTCGCGAACTTGGTGTTATAAATATCGGTGGCGATGGTATCGTATCTGTTGATGGTAAGGATTATGAGCTCCATTTCAAGGATGCGCTTTACGTTGGTCGTGGTAATAAGAATGTTACTTTCCGCAGCAAGGACAACAGCAATCCTGCCAAGTTCTATATCAATTCAACTCCTGCTCACAAGGCTTATAAGACTCAGCTTATCACAATTGACGGTCGTAAAGGTAGCCTCAAGGCTAATTCATTCGCAGCCGGTTCAATGGAAGAGAGCAATGACCGTGTAATCAATCAGCTCATTGTTAACAATGTGCTTGAAGAAGGTCCTTGCCAGCTCCAGATGGGGCTTACTGAACTTAAGCCCGGTAGCGTTTGGAATACAATGCCTGCACACACACATGACCGTCGTGTGGAAGCTTATTTCTACTTCAATGTTCCTGAAGGCAATGCTATATGCCATCTCATGGGAGAACCTCAGGAAAACCGTTTGATTTGGCTGCACAATGAACAGGCAGTAATGGCTCCCGAATGGTCAATCCATGCTGCTGCAGGAACTTCCAATTACATGTTCATATGGGGCATGGGTGGTGAGAATCTTGACTATGGTGACATGGACAAGATTACTTACCTTGAAATGGAATAAAAACACAAGCTCATAGGGCAGGGCGCTATTTCTGCTGCTTAGCCCCAGAGCATTTTTAAAACTTATACTGATTTATCTCCCTCCTCGGTCCGTGATGAATCAAATTAAGGATATTATCAGACATTCCGAGCATACTGCTGAAGTTGTGATTGAGTCTCCCTCGATTGCAACTTCGGCGCGTGCCGGACATTTTGTCATAATTCGTTTCAATAAGGAGTGCCCACGTATTCCATTTACTATCGTTGATACTGACCCGGTTCTTGGCACATTCACAATCATCATTCACAAAGGTGCACGTCTCACTGAGCTGATACGCTCACTTGATGTCGGATACGAGATTCTCGACCTTCTTGGTCCATTAGGTCAAGCATTTGATATAAAGAATTACGGTACAGTTATCTGTAGTGGGGATGGCGCCGGTTTTGTGCCTCTTATTCCGGTCATAAAATCTTTGAAGCAGGCAGGGAATCATGTTGTAGCAATCCTCTCGGAGTTCTCCGAAAAAACATCTTGTTTACGTAGTAGTGCCGAGATGTATGCCGATGAAATCATCCTCTCAACGGATGAGGATGAGACGGTGGGACATGTATCGCGTCTTTCAAAGGAGATGGACGTTAATTTGGTTGTCATGACTGGTCCAACTCAGATGTTGAAAAAAATAGCCGATTCCACCCGTCGCGATTCAATTCCTACATTATGCATGCTTAATATGGTAATGCTTGATGGTGTCGGTTTATGTGGCATCTGTCGCGTGATGGTTGATGGTCAGCGAAAACTCACTTGTATCGATGGTCCGGTATTTGATGCACATCATGTGGATTTTGACCAATTACAGAATCGCCAACGTTATTTTGTCTGATGTACGAGGATATGATTTCAAGAGATAGCGAGTGGCGTGAGGAATTGCGTAAACGCCACTCTACAAAGGAACGTACAGCACTCCCGCGTGTAGTTATGCCGGAAATACCGGCTTCTTACCGAATCACTTGCAACGATGAAGTCAACCAGGGCTTGTCAATCGAACAGGCTGTGCTTGAGTCTCGCCGTTGCTTGGACTGCCCCGACCCTGGGTGTATGAAGGGATGTCCTGTTTCAAACAATATCCCTGCGTTTATCAAGAATATTGAGCGCCGCAACTTTACTGAAGCCCTTGAGGTGCTTAATCTCACCACGGTACTTCCTGCGGTATGCGGTCGTGTATGCCCTCAGGAAAAGCAATGTGAAGCAGGATGCATCTACAATAAAATGAAGAAGCCGCCAGTGGCTATCGGTAATCTCGAAAGGTTTGTGGCTGATTTCAATCGCGAAATGGAACGCAACACGCCTTTAGGTGAACCAAAAGATTCGTTCCGACCTTTGGCTTCTCCATTTTTTGCTGGCATAAAGATTGCTGTGGTTGGTTCCGGACCTTCTGGGTTAGCTTTTGCCGGTGATATGGCTAAGCGTGGTTATGATGTCACAATCTTTGAGGCTCTTGACAGATTTGGTGGAGTGCTTAAATATGGAATCCCTGAATTTTGTCTCCCCAATGATGTGGTTGATGCTGAGATTGCCAAACTCAACACTCTTGGTGTTAAGTTTGTGAAAAATGCTTTTGTTGGTAAGACCATTTCATATGCTCAGCTTCAGGAACAGGGATTCAAAGGTATATACGTTGCCACCGGTGCCGGTAAGCCAAGATTCATGGGTATCCCTGGAGAGAATCTTCCCGGCGTGATGACTGCCAATGAATATCTAATCAGATTAAATCTGATGGGTAGTAGCGAGATTTATGGTCAAAGCAACACTTCGCTCAAGCGCAAGCGCGTGGCTGTCATTGGTGCCGGCAACACTGCCATGGATGCTGTCCGCGCTGCCCGAAGGATGGGCGCTGAACGAGCAATGATTGTATATCGACGTGGTGAGGATGAAATCCCAGCTCGTGCAGAAGAAGTACGTCATGCACGTGAGGAAGGGGTCGAGTTTCTTACCTTGCATAATCCGGTAGAATATCTTGAAGATGAAAACGGCATTCTTCGTGCGATGCGGCTGCAACGTATGGAACTTGGCGAACCGGATGAGTCGGGTCGTCGCAAGCCAATTGAAATTCCGGGTGCCATCGATGAAATTGAAGTTGACTTGGTGGTTATCTGCGTGGGGTATCTTCCAAATCCACCAGCTTTGCTTGCCGATGTTGACAAATCAAGACAGGGGAACATTGTAGTTGATGGCGCATCAATGAAATCATCATCTCCTGATATTTATGCAGGTGGTGATATCGTTCGTGGTGCCGCGACAGTAATCCTTGCTATGGGGGATGGCAGAAAGGCTGCCAAGTCAATGTCAGAAGCATTTGAAAATATAATCAAAAATACCTCCCTCCTATAATTATTTTAGTGTGAAAATTTAAACCAATTTAATTACCATAAAAATTATGAAAGTCGTAACTTTAGGCGAAATTATGCTCCGCCTTTCTCCCGAAGGGAATCATCGCTTTGTGCAAGTAGACAATTTTGACGTCATCTGGGGTGGTGGCGAGGCAAATGTTGCCGTTAGCTGTGCTAACTATGGTCTTGACGCTTATTTTGTGTCAAAGCTCCCCAAGCATGAGATAGGTCAGGCTGCTGTGAACGCGCTTCGTCGTTATGGTGTACACACTGACCACATTGCACGTGGTGGCGACCGCGTGGGTATTTATTACTGTGAGACCGGTGCATCAATGCGCCCCTCAAAGGTTATCTATGACCGTGCCAATTCGGCTATAGCAGAGGCTGACCCTGAAGATTTTGATTTCGACAAAATCATGGAAGGCGCTGACTGGTTCCACTGGAGTGGTATCACTCCTGCCATCTCTGATAAGGCTGCTGAACTGACTCGTCTTGCTTGTGAGGCTGCAAAGCGCCACGGAGTGACTGTGTCCGTAGACCTCAATTTCCGTAAGAAGCTTTGGACAAAGGAAAAGGCTCAGTCAATCATGCGCCCTCTTATGCAGTATGTTGATGTATGTATTGGTAATGAAGAAGATGCTGAACTCTGCCTCGGTTTCAAACCTGATGCAGACGTAGAAGGTGGTGAAACAAATGCTGAAGGCTACAAGGGCATTTTCCAGGCAATGGCTAAAGAATTTGACTTCAAGTATGTTATTTCCACACTACGCGAATCATTCTCCGCTACTCACAATGGCTGGAAGGCTATGATTTATAACGGCAAAGAATTCTATGAATCTAAGCGCTACGACATCAATCCTATCATTGACCGTGTAGGTGGTGGTGACTCATTCTCTGGTGGTGTTATCTATGGTCTTCTTACTATGGATAATCAGGGTGACGCTCTTGAATTTGCAGTAGCAGCTTCAGCTCTCAAGCACACTATTCCCGGTGATTTCAATCTTGTAACTGTTGATGAAGTCAAGGCTCTTGCCGGTGGTAATGCTAACGGTCGTGTGCAGCGTTAATATAAATATAGATTAATCTGTATTTCTAATATAAAAGAATGCAGGGATGACATGAATGTTGTCCCTGCATTTATTTATCTTATTACTGATTAATGTTATTTGGTTATATTATGAGTTTTGCATTCCCTCCGGCATTAATACGATATCTTCGTGTTACACCGGTCTCGCGGTTAGTCACACAGTAGACATAGTCTGCCATATCTCCAAGTAGCACAGGGTTTGCGTTGTAGGCAGCGTTGATAGCCTCATCAATTGTTGAAAATCCCGAGCCTTTGTATGTGGTCACTACATCTCCATTGATGTTTTCAATTTCGACTCTCACGTTATCATTAGGGTGTAGTCGTTCTGTTTCTGATGATTTTAGCCGTTCATTTTCCATTCTCGTTTTACCTTAAAAATTAAACCTATCCAATATTTGTTCACTTATAATAACAATCTCGCTTGACAAAAAGTTAAATTTGCTCATCTTTTTGTCCAGATGCTTTTTTGATGCCATTTGGTACGTATGTCAACCCCTTTTCCATAGTCTCATTCATCAACTTTCGATTTGATATTTCACTGTCTCGGCTGTTCTCGGTGTGATAGATATGTATTGCAATGGCGGTAAATTTCAACCACAGTTTTTTTAGACCAGAGTTAGACAGACGGATAGAGAAATCGCAATCCTCACTTCCCCAACCTTCGAAATCCTCATTGTAACCATTTACTGAAAGCGCATCTTTTTTCCAATACGCCATGTTGCATCCACGTATTGTTGTCTTATTATGTAGACGTCGATATTTGAAAAATGGGGTTAGAATTGGAATCCGTCTTGCATTCGAAGTATCCATGCAATTGTGCAGTATCATAGGAATGTCAATTTCCCCCGATTCAAGAATGACTTTTGAGTATTCTTCGCTCAGAAAAGTCCGACAACCAGCCGCAAAATATCCTGGTTTTGCGTTCTTTTCATGGTCTTCTATAAAATGGGGATGCATTATGATATCTCCATCTATCTGGATGATATAGTCACCTGCTGCTGTATTGATGGCTTTGTTACGGATACGACAGACCCTAAACCCTTCGTCGGGTTGCCATACGTGAATAAGGGGAACTTTGAACTGTTTTTGAAACTTTGCGATGAGCATCCTTGTCTCTTCTCCGGAACCGTCGTCAGCAACTATTACTTCATCTGGCATTCTGGTCTGCATCAAAACAGAATTTAATGCCAGTGCAAGGTACTTGGGAGAGTTGTATGTCGAGATAATTAACGATATCTTCATGTCGTGTGCGATTATTTCGCCCATCACAATTATACAACAATATGATGAGCGAAACTATTGAATTAGCAATTGATTATTATAATATATTAATAAAATACTGAAGGCGCTTAATGTTAGCCTTCAAAGTAGGGCTGCCCATGTTATTTAGTATGGGATGAAGAGAAATGGTTTGCAAAGTTAGTAAATACGTCGATAAATCTCGTTAATTTGTCGATAAATTAATTGGGAGGTTATCAAATAGTAGTCTATTTGGATGTTATTCCAATATTTTGCTGTTATAATCTGCATCTACACGATAAATTCCAAATCAAATTTCATACAGCAATATGCTCTAAAATGATGTTGGAGGCATCTTAAAATTGCTGTTTTATGAAAAGTTTAGAGCACTTCCTTATACTTTACTGAATAAGTCGAGATTTTTTTGTAATTTTGCAGTCTAATATATTTAACTTCCGTTTAATGGGACTATTTGATTTCTTTTCACGTGATAAAAACAAGAAAGAGACTCTTGACAAGGGTTTGGAAAAAACCCAAAGAGGCTTCTTTGAACGTATATCACATGCGGTAGCTGGTAAATCTACTATCGATGATGATGTTCTTGATAATTTGGAGGAAGTTTTCGTTACTTCCGATGTAGGCGTGGATACAACTCTCCGTATCATTGACCGTATTCAAAAACGTGTCGCACGAGATAAGTATGTAGGGTCATCCGAACTCAACCGTTTACTTTGCGAAGAGATTTCAGACATGCTTGCTGAGAACAGCAATGAATCCTCACAGGATGATTTTACGGTACCGGTATCACACAAACCCCATGTAATAATGGTGGTGGGTGTGAATGGAGTAGGCAAGACTACTACCATTGGTAAAATGGCAGCCCAATTTAAGCGTGCGGGAAATAAAGTTGTGCTTGGAGCTGCCGATACCTTTCGTGCAGCTGCTATCGAGCAGTTGGAAGAGTGGGGCAGACGTGCTGATGTCCCGGTCATAAAACAGTCACTTGGCTCCGACCCAGCATCGGTTGCGTATGATACACTACAAAGTGCTATCGCCAACGATGTTGACGTAGTCATTATCGATACAGCCGGACGTCTCCATAATAAGAAAGGACTCATGGATGAGCTTACAAAAGTTAAGAACGTTATGCGTAAGCTCGTGCCTGATGCTCCGCATGAGGTACTCCTTGTTCTGGATGGTTCTACCGGACAGAATGCCTTTGAACAGGCTAAACAGTTTGTCGCTGCTACCCAGGTCAATGAACTTGCTATTACTAAGCTTGATGGAACGGCCAAGGGTGGTGTGGTAATTGGCATCAGTGACCAATTTAAAATTCCTGTGAAATATATTGGTCTCGGTGAGGGCATAGAGGATTTGCAGGTTTTCCATAAACGTGAATTTGTGGAATCGCTTTTTGGAGAAAAGAATTAGTTCGTCAATACATTAGTGCAATTGCATGAGTAAGAAAATAGCAGTCATAACACTTGGGTGCTCTAAGAATCTTGTGGATTCTGAACGTCTAATGATGATGCTCTCCAATGTCGGTTATACCGTGACTGATTCTGCAGATGATGATTTTCTCTCTTCAACTGGTGAGAGAATCATTGTGGTAAATACATGTGGTTTTATAGGCGACGCGAAAGAGGAATCAATCAATGAGATTTTGTTTTGGTGTGATGCTAAATCCTCGGGGAAAATCTCTGCATTATATGTGATGGGGTGTCTTTCAGAGCGCTATTCCGGAGAACTTCCTGCTGAAATTCCTGAAGTGGATAAATGGTATGGTAAAACCGATTGGTCTCAGCTTGTCACTGACCTCGCACACAAGCGTCCAGGAAGCGCACCTTATGACCGGATTATCACCACTCCACGTCACCATGCATATCTCAAAATAGCTGAAGGCTGTAACCGTTTTTGCTCATTTTGCGCGATTCCTCTTATCACAGGGCGCTATCGGTCACGTAATATCGAAGAGATTCTTGAGGAAGTGAGACTTCTTGTTAGCCGAGGCGTGAAAGAATTCAATGTTATAGCTCAGGACCTCACGAATTACGGTAAAGACATATATGGCAAGGTTGAAATAGCTCGCTTGATTGATGAGATGGCATCGGTGCCTGGTGTAGAGTGGATACGTCTTCATTACGGTTATCCCAAAGACTTTCCACTTGAACTCCTTGATGTAATGGCGAAGCATTCCAATGTCTGTAAGTATTTAGACATAGCGTTGCAGCATATTTCAGATAATGTTCTTGAAAACATGCGGCGCCATATCACAGGGAATGAGACGCGAGAACTATTGGCAGAAATCCGTCGTCGTGTCCCCGGTATCCATATCCGCACCACTCTTATGGTGGGATTTCCCGGAGAGGGCGATAAGGAGTTTGAAGAGCTTGTGGAATTTGTAAAGGAACAGCGGTTTGAACGCATGGGGGCGTTTGCCTACTGTGAGGAGGAGGATACTTATGGCGCAAAGCATTTTATGGATGATATCCCTCAGGATGTTAAAGATACACGTCTTAATCGCTTGATGGAAGTGCAGGAAGCTATTTCTGATGAATTACAGCAGAGTAAAGTTGGCTCACTTCAACGGGTAGTCATAGACCGCGAAGAACCGGAATTTTATGTCGGTCGTACCCAATATGATTCTCCTGAAGTAGACCCTGAAGTGCTTATTTCAAAAACGACACCTCTTAAACGAGGTGAATTTTACAACGTAAAGATTACATCGGCTATGCCATTTGAATTGATGGCTGAGCCGGTTATTGAGGATGAAAATTAATTCAAAGTATATAGCGGCAGTAGATGTCTGTCTCGAACACAACATACCTTTTACGCTGTTTGCCCTACCAGGCGAAGAGCGTTTCAGTTTTTTTGCCTCTCTACCTGACTCTAACGGCGAATCACACGCTTTTGACGATAAGGGGAAGGACACTTTCTTTATAAATTTTTTTGATAATGATGAGCCATATATTGCTGGTGTAGTCAATCGTTTTGATGCTGACAGTATATTGGAGTATATAACCTCTCATCCTAATACAGTGTTCCCTCAGCCACTCATTCAGCCAGCCACATATTCAACTCATAGGGTCAGCTATGATAATGCTTTTGCAAGTGTAATTCCGCGCTTGAAGCATAGTGGGGGTAAGGTGGTTTTATCGCAGCATCAGGCTTTGATTTCAGTTCGGCCGTTGATACAGGTCGCAATAGATTATTTTAAACAGACAAACAGTACTTTCCGGTATCTCTGCTTTACTCCTGAGACCGGTATCTGGGTGGGGTCCACTCCGGAATTACTGATGCAGAGTACTGAGGCTGGCGATGGGATTGTCACCATGTCTCTTGCAGGGACAAAAGCCGTTGATGATGATACTCCGTGGGATGAGAAAAATCTTGAGGAACATCATCTCGTTACGTTATTTATCGAAAAATCACTCAAAGATATGTCTTTGGAGGTGGAGGTTGACCCGTTGTCAGAGTTGACTTTTTGCAATATCAAGCACCTCTGCAATGTGATAACAGCGACAGGTCAAGTAGATGCCCAACAAGTACTTTCGGAATTAAGCCCGACGCCTGCAGTTGCCGGTTTTCCCCGAGAGGTTGCACTTACGGAAATCGACACATTTGAGACTCACTGCCGTAGATGTTATGCGGGCTATGTGGGAGTAAGGATAGGCGGAGAATACCATGCTTTTGTTAATCTGCGTTGTGCATTTGTAGCGCCCATAAATTATGGTGAAGGGTTAGAATCTCTTCCGGCGTATCTTTACAATCTGTATTCTGGAGGTGGAATAGTAGCCTCCTCAAATTGCGATGACGAGTGGAATGAGGCTATTTCCAAAATAGCACGTCTCAAAGCTGCAATTTCAGCCGAAGGTTATGACGAATTATCTAATATAAATCCTAAATTAGTAAAATTTACTAATCGTTGTCCCAAAATTGATTTACCATTTTAGAAATATGAAAAAAGGTAGTCCTGTTATCATCATATTACTTGCAATTGTCCTAATAATAATAATTTCATCCCTTCCATTGTCTAAATGGACTAATGGTGTAGTAAAGGATTTTTCACTCTTTAGCGATATTCTCAAGGAGGCAGGAATAATAGAGGGAACCTCGAATGAAAATGAGGAGATTGACCCAGAACTATTGGCAGCAATAGCTCATGCCGACAGTATAGCTCGCGATTCAATAGCAGCTCTACCGGTTGATACAATCATTGCTCCTATCAAACCATCTCGCAACGGTGAATTAGTGATGCTTGAGGATTATACGACTGATGGTGTTGGTCTAACCCATCTGAAAAAAGCTATTTCCGCTGGCAAGCTTGCCCGTATAGCTGTTGTAGGAGATTCTTATATAGAAGGAGACATCTTCACCCAGGACCTTAGGGAGATGCTTCAAGAGGCTTATGGAGGGCAAGGTGTAGGATATATGAATATGCATTCCGATTTTCCGGGTTTCCGTCGTTCTGTGCGTCAGGGAGGTTCTGGATGGAAGACTTTCATGGCTAATAAAAAAGCCGACAAGCAATATATCTTCCTTTCTGAACAATATGCTATACCTACAGGTAATGCTTCTGCTACCTATAAGGGTTCATCCTCTTTTCCCCATGCCGAAAACTGGTCATGTTCACGTTTCCTTTTCATTGCTCCTGAAAATACCTCAATCAATGTTAAAACTAGTGAAGGTGAATGGGAGGAGCGCAATATTGAAGGGAGTGAAAACGTTCAATGCTTAGAGGTTGTCGCACCGACCTCACAGTTTGACATAAAAACATCTGATACTTCATTAATCGGACTGGGTGTATGGCTTGACGGCTCAACCGGTATAAGCTTAGATTGCATGTCTTCACGAGGTTTTTCCGGAATTACACTGACTAAGATTAATCAGTCTCTTTGCCGTGAAATCAGTGAAATCATATATTACGACTTGATAGTGCTGGAATTCGGTATCAACGCCATGAGTTCAGCGCAGAAAGATTACAGTGTCTATGCCTCAAAGATGGTTGATGTTATCAATCATGTGAGAAGCTGCTTCCCGAGGGCTGACATTCTCCTTATGGGAGTCGGGGACCGTGGTGAGAAGAGAGGCTCACAGGTGCATTCCATGGCTACTGCACCTGCTATGATTTCTGCTCAACGTGATGCAGCACGACGTGCTCATTGCTTGTTTTGGGATACTCGTGAAGCTATGGGCGGTGAAGATGCTGTGGTTGAGTGGAGTAATGCCGGTTTGATTAACAAGGATTATGTTCATATGTCTCACAAGGGTGGTGCGCGTCTTGCAAAGGAACTGTTTAACGCTATTCAACACGAGTTAAAATGAAAAAACTTCCAATCCACGTCATATTTCTGCCGTTAGTGGCTGTATTGCTCCCAACCCCTGCATTAGCAGGTCAACCATCAAATGTCCCGGAGACTCAGGTTCCGGTATCCTCACCTGAAGAGATAGTAGAGGAGACAGAAGAAGTCACTGAAAGCGATGACGAGCATGATTTAAGTGTACGCATCAATCCTGTTACTATTCCGGGAGAAGCAGACGATATTGATATACCAGTGCCATTTTTTATACATAGTAATGCTAATCACATTATATATAATGGCGCTGACTGGTCAAAACTGAGAGAAGCATTTATTTCAAGTAATAGCTCTCCGGTATCAATTGTTCATATTGGTGACAGTCATATACAAGCGGATATTTCTACCGGCACTACGCGTGAACTGTTACAATATGATTTTGGCAATGCAGGTCGAGGGCTAATAGCTCCGCTTAAAATCAGTGGGACGAATGAACCTCGTGATTATGTGTTCCAAAGCCGTAATTCATGGAATCCGGTAAAATTAATGAGTCCTTCTTGGCGTCAGACCGTAGGATTTACCGGGACATCAATACGTCCGTCAAGTAATACAAGCGAATTTACTCTTGGTACAGTTGATACTGATGATTATAATCCATTTACTTCAGCAACAATTTTTCACAATGGCAAATTCACTATCAAGGAAGTAACAACCCCTGAGGGCAACCCTATAGATTACCGAGCCATTCCTTCACGAGATTACACACAAATAATAATGGCGTCGGGAGCGACCAAGATTAATGTGAAGTTTACTTCGGCTGGCGACTTAACAGTATTTGGAGCTTCTCTCTCCGGCGACCGTCCGGGTGTGTTCTATCATGCTATCGGCAATAATGGTGCCACATATGACACTTATAACCGTATAGGAACAGTAGGAACGGGAATTCTACCTCTCCGTCCTAATCTCATCATTCTTTCCCTTGGTACAAATGAGGCATTCGGAAAATTTGATTCAAATTCGTTTACTCGTTCTATTGACCGTCTTGTGAAAAACGTACGAGCAGCCAATCCGGAAGCACTTATACTGCTTACTACTCCGATGGAGTGCCATAGAAGTGTCACTACCACAAAGAAAGTGCGTGTACGCAATAAGGCGCGCAAGGGCAAGAAAGCTACTTATCGAACTGTCAACAAGTCCACGAAATCGTATGCTGTTAATCGGAATATAGCTCCTATCCGACAGGCGATAATGAATTATGGCAAGGAAAATGGCATAGCTGTATATGATTGGTATGAAGTGGCAGGAGGAACTGGCGCAAGTGCCCATTGGATTACCAACGGTCTGTTTGCAAAGGACCGGGTGCATCATACCCAGCAAGGCTACAATCTGGAAGGACGACTGGTATATGATGCAATTATGGATGCATTGCGTGAGCAGGTGAAATAAAAATCTGACATACAAATTTACTAATCCCGAAACCTTTTGCGTGCATGATGCGTTTCTTATGCATCATCACAATCTTTACTTAAGAAGGAACTGACTATTATGTTATCTAAGCTCACCTCTTCGTTGACCTCTTTACTGGAATCCTTGAATGTGGATGTTGGGAAATTGATTGAGATATTCCAATATTCACCTTCCCAACCGTTGCTGTTTAATACATCTTTATTTCTGCTTCTTTTTGCGGGATTTATCTGTATATACCGGATGCTCGACAGATTTAGGGTGATAAAAATGCTATTTGTCATTCTATTTTCCCTTTATTTTTATTACAAGTCTTCCGGATTGTGTGTGTTAATTTTGCTGGGCGTGTGTCTGAGTGACTACATCTTGGGGCTATGGATGGAAAGTGTGTCGAGACCTGGAAAAGAGAATAGTTCAGTAAGACGTCTTATTATCTTCCTTAATGTGGGTGTCAACGTCGGGATGCTGGTTTATTTTAAGTATTTCAATCTGCTCATTGACACTATTACCCGTTTTTCGTCCCTTAAGATTGAGGCGATGGATTTGCTTTTGCCAGCTGGGATATCATTTTTCACATTCCGTTCCATTAGCTATATTGCAGACCTGTACCGCGGTCAAATCAAAGCGTGCCGAAATCTTCTGGACTACACATTCTTTCTAACATTCTTTCCGCCTCTCCTTGCCGGCCCTGTCGTAAGGGCTAAGGATATGCTACCTCAGATTAGCTCTAATCCTGTGGCGTCACGTGAGATGGTATCAGAAGGCATATACCTCATAATTTTAGGTCTCATCAAGAAAGTTGTCATAGCTGACTTCATAAGCGGCAACTTTGTTGACCGCGTGTTTGATAATCCTGCTCTTTACAGCGGATTTGAAAATATGATGGCTTCGTTTGGATTTACTATTCAATTATACTGCGATTTTTCGGGTTACAGTGATATTGCCATTGGCATTGCGTTATTATTAGGCTATCGGTTTAAGGAAAATTTTAATGCTCCATTCAAGGCGCAGAATCCAACTGAATTTTGGCATCGCTGGCACATCTCACTCTCGACATGGCTTCGTGATTACGTCTATATTCCTCTTGGTGGTAACCGCTGTTCGCGCTCACGCGCATATTTCAACCAGTTTGCCACCATGGTTATCGGTGGACTTTGGCATGGGGCATCCTGGATGTATGTAATCTGGGGTGCAGCACATGGCGCTTTACTCGTAATTCATAAGATGTCGCGGAAATTTATTGATGCTATGTTGCCACAAACAGTAGTCTCGACGCCAAGTGAAGTCGTGGTGGTCGCTGTCACACCCGACAAAACCGCGCCTTGGCTACGGGGAATTAATATGATGGTGACGTTCATTTTGATATCGGCCACATTTATTCTTTTTAGGGCTCCATCTATGGAAGATGTCGGAATGATGTGGCATCAGATTTTGTTTGATTTTCACCCAGGGGTAGCACCGCAATTCGTGGAAAGTTATCTTACTATCGTGCTCTTGATAGTAGTGGGATATATTCTTCATATCACTCCGGCATCGTGGGGTGAGAAACTGAAATCTATGTTTTGTTCAACCCCGACTGTTGTACAAGCTATAGCATTAGCTCTTGTGATTCTGCTTGTCATTCAAGTGCGTCAGAGTGAAATCGTCCCGTTTATTTATCTGCAATACTAAATGTCAGCTAGGATACAGATATTAAGTGGTTGTCTACAACAGCAGACAACCACTTAATATCTGTATTAGACTATTTATTATTTCGTCTTTCTGAGTTTCTTAAGCATTACACGATATTCCTTATTCACTGTATTCCGATTAAGTTGGATGTTTAACGGTGGATTATAGATTTGAATAAGATATTTTTCAAAGTCTTTGAGGTCTTTTTTGTGCTTTTATTAGTGGTATAAAGTAGGATTACATATGTTCTCCTCGCATCAAAACTATACGTATGTCTAATATTTGTCTATTAGATGCAAATATAGAAAAGTGGAATGACAAAAATTGTCGTTCTTGGATAAATTTTATAATTTCCAAGATATGAGTATTATTTGTGATTTTGCGCTCGGAATCTATAATAATCACTTATAAATAATTTGATAAAATGAAGAAGTTTATTAAATGGACGTTGATAGTTGTTGCCGGAGTCTTTTCATTACTGCTTATTGGATTAGGTGCATTGATAATATATGCAAAATATTTCGATAATTCACAGGATGAAACTGTAAGTTATTACACAGATGAATTACCTCTTAATAATAGCGATTACCTTGAGGAGTTTGAGGAAATCCATCAAATAACTCTCGATAATTATTCCTTGTATAAATCAAAAGGCTTGAATATGGACAGCATTCATGATTCACTGATTAAAAGGATGAAAGGCAAGGATGTTGATGCTACCGAGTTCGGAAAGATTTTGAATGAATATTTTAGCGCATTGAATGTCGGTCATGCCTTCGCTTATCTAAATAAATATACTGCTGCCTATTCACCTGTGTTCATAGAAGGTCGGATTTTTGTTGATTCACCAAACGAGTATCTATTGGAAAATGGGTTTAAAGATAAGGACGAAATAATAGCAATAAACGGGACTTCCATCAATGAATGGTTGGAGACTAATGAAAAGTATACGTCTGCCTCCACTCCAGAAGCAAAAATGCTAATGACAGCATTAGATGCAATGCGTTCATGGGAAGATACAATAGTGTCATATAAAATACTTCGTGATGCTGATACTTTAGAAATCGCTCTGCCTTTGAAAAAGCGGAATCTTATATTTGACAAGTCAAATAATGTCAATATTGTAGAATCAAAAATACTTCATGATTCGATTGGGTATATAAATATTATCTCGATGATGGACCCAGTGACAGAAGAATTCAAAACAGCATACAAAAATTTAAGTACACTACCTTATCTTATCGTTGATATCAGAAACAATGGAGGAGGAAACAGCGGCAACGGTCGGGAGATAGCGGAATATTTAATTAGGGAACCTCAGCCTCATTGCGTTTCTCCATCTACTATCATGCAACCACAAGACAACTCTTATAAGGGTACGCTTTATCTGCTTATTGATACTTATACATTCTCAGCAGCAGAAAGCTTTGCTCTTGATATTAAAGAAAGTGGAAATGCGACTCTCATGGGATTACCGACTGGAGGAGACACCGGGAATAGCCCTAAAACTTTCCATACAGAAAATGGTATCTATTTCAGACTGCCAACAAATGAACCGTCGAAATCGCCAAAAGGCTTCCCCATGGAGGGAGTAGGGATTGACCCGGATTTCAAGGTTCATCAGATAGTAAGCGATTTCATGAACGGTCATGATACTGTCTTAGACTTTACTATTAAGGTGATTCAGGATAATATGATTCAGAAATAGAGTCAAGACCTGCAAGAGGTTGATTCATTCCCGTGGTACCAATGAATTTGTGACTTTCATAGGTGAGAATGCCATTTTTGCAAAAAGTTTTCCATAGAGATTTTTAACATTTTAAAAATTAATGGTAACTTTGGGGTGTAATAACAAACACTTAACATTAATAATTCTATGCTTAGACCTCAAGACCTTGAATTACTAAAACAAAAAGGAATCAGCGAGAGTGAAGTAGAAGCACAGCTTCAGCGATTTGTCACCGGATTCCCATACCTGAAAATAGAAGATGCTGCCCGCGTTGGCGCAGGTATATTCCGTCTGGATAATGAAGAAGTACAAGATGCCCTTCAGCGCTGGAAAGAGTACCTTAATCATGGTGGGGAAGTATGTAAATTTGTGCCTGCATCAGGTGCTGCTTCTCGTATGTTCAAAGCATTGTTTGAATATGTTGACGGTGGAACAGATGAATTGAAAGAGGGGTCTCCGGTTGCAGACCTTATCAACAACATGGATAAGCTACCTTTCCTTCCTGAGCTTCGCGCTGCTGTGCAAAAAATGTACGGCAAGACTCTCGACGAGCTTTTGAAAGAGGGTAAGAACCGAGATATCATAGCAGCTATAGTGAATCCTGAAGGTATGAACTATGGAGGTTTGCCTAAGGGCTTGTTGAAATTTCATAGCTATCCTGAAGGCTCTCGTACTCCTGTGGAAGAGCATCTTATGGAAGGAGCGCAGACTGCTGCTAACTCAAAAGGTATTGTAAATCTTCATTTCACAGTATCTGCCAATCATCGCAAGCTTTTCGAGGAAAAGCTTTCAGAGGTAATTCCTGCAACTGAAGCCAAGACAGGGGTAAAGTTCAATGTATCAATGAGCGAACAGAAGCCATCTACCGATACGATAGCTGTCAACCCTGACAATACACCGTTTATTGAAGATGGACATCTGTTGTTCCGTCCTGGAGGTCATGGTGCATTGATTCAGAATCTAAACGATATTGAATCGGCTGTGGTATTCATCAAAAATATTGATAATGTTGTGCCTGACTCGAAGCGAGCTGACACTATTAAATACAAGGAAGTGCTTGGCGGACTTCTACTACAGGTTCACGACCAAATCGAGGAGGACCTTGTGGCTCTTGAGGAGAAACTATATACTCCTGAGGACCTTAAGAGTATGCTTGCATATCTGAAAGATGTACTCAATGTTAAAGATGCCTCAGTAGAGAAACTTGATGATGACAGCGTAGTAGAGTATATCAAGAATAAACTTAACCGCCCGCTGAGAGTATGCGGTATGGTGCGTAATGAGGGTGAACCAGGTGGTGGACCATACATAGCATATAATCCTGACGGCTCTACCTCTCCCCAGATTCTTGAGAGCAATCAGATTGACCCCGCCAATGAGGATTATAAGAAAATGATGTCGACAGCTACTCATTTCAATCCGGTTGACCTGGTATGTTATATCAAGGATATCCACGGCAAGAAATTCGACCTGCCTTCGCATGTTGACCCTGCCACAGGTTTCATATCTTCAAAGTCAAGTCATGGCAAGGAACTTCGCGCAATGGAACTCCCCGGACTTTGGAATGGAGCTATGAGCGATTGGAATACCGTATTTGTTGAAGTCCCGATTTCCACATTTAATCCGGTAAAGACAGTCAACGACCTCCTTCGTCCCGCTCACCAAGGCTGACATAGTGTTGCACTCGGCATACTCAACAGATTTATAGATTCGCTTGTTATATGAATAACGAATTGACTTAATCATGAGCAAGAGAGATGATATAAAACGAATCTGGCAGGAAAGCTTTTCCGACAGTAGAGAGTATGTCAGAATGTATTTTGAACAAGTATATCTTGATGACGATGCACTCCTTATGCACGATGCAGAAGGAGTGCCCGTCAGCAGCCTGTTGCTGCAACACTATTTTATGTCGTTCCATGGTGCGACACCTCCAGTCAGCTATGTCGCAGGCGCGGCTACACGCCGCAATCAGCGAGGTAAAGGTTACATGACGGAATTGATGCGCACTGCGCTTGCTGAATCTGCTCAACGAGGAGATATGCTTTGTGCATTGATTCCTGCCAACGAAGCACTCTATTATTTTTATCAGCGATACGGATTCTCCACTGTATTTTATACAAAAGAACAACGTTTCACCGCGCTGCATCCTTTTACGGTGAAGAATGAGTACCACCATCTTTCCGACTATACATCGCCCGATATCTGGAATGCGTTTGATTATTTTCAGAGAGAACGTGAATGCTATATACTGCATTCTGAACGTGATTTCAAGAATATCCTTTCCGACTTACGCATAACAGGTGGTGATTTCGTGGTCATGACTCGTGGTGAGGGATATGAACCGGGAGAGAATGAAGTTATTTTAGATTCCGGCATCGTCTCGATGGCTTGGGCGGAAATGCGCGACGACATTTTAGTGGTTACAGATATAATGGGCGTGTCGCCTGATGCAAGAATGGCTGCTCTACGTCAGCTTAGAGGTCTTCATGGTAACACACCGGTACTTTTATACGGACGTCCTACTGATACAATGGGTGGGAGGTTGATACCAAGGGGAATGTGCCGTGTGGTCAATGTGCAGCTCGCTTTGTCAATCATAGCTGCAGCTCATCCTGAATTCCATTCTGCCATTCGTGTGAAAGATACTATTCTTCCGGAAGTAAACTCCCACATATTTATGGTTGATGGTGGAGAATGTGCCATTATGGATGATTATCCTGTCAGCAAGCTTGATTTTGACGTGTCTGTTGATGTTTTTACAGACATATTGTTTAGCGCTCCTGTAACTGGAGATATACTTCGTTTCCCATCGGTCCGTCCAATGATTAGTCTCATGCTCGACTGATATATATTAAAGTTTTGAATTATGATTATCAATACAGCCCGTTTCTCAATTTCTAACGCAAATCCGTCCAAGTGTCCTGATGATTCCAGGCATGAGTATGCTTTCATTGGTCGTAGTAATGTAGGCAAATCATCACTTATTAATATGCTTGCAGGAAATTCGAAACTTGCAAAGACATCCTCAACTCCCGGGAAGACACTTCTTATAAATCATTTCCTGATTAATGATGATTGGTATATAGTTGATTTGCCCGGATATGGATTTGCTAAGCGAGGCAAAGAGCAGAGAGAAGCTCTGGAAAAGATGATACGTGGTTACATACTTAACCGCGCTCAGATGACATCGCTTTTTGTACTCATAGATTCGCGCCACGCGCCCATGAAGATAGATTTAGACTTTATCAATTGGTTGGGTGAGAATGGTGTGCCGTTTGCTATTGTATTCACAAAGCTGGATAAGATGGGACCTGTAGCAGGTAAAAGAAACGTTCAGGCATACTGCGAGAAACTTTTGGAAAGCTGGGACGAATTACCTCCGGTATTTCTCACTTCAAGTGAGGATAAAAGAGGTAGAGAAGAGCTGCTTGACTATATTGAGGAGCTAAATAAACTTCCGATATCAGAGGAGAGTTGACAATGAACCATTATCCATTAAATAGTGTTTTAGTTGTAGACATTGGTCAATTTAATTAGAATGATAACAAACTAAAAACTATTTATATTATGGATAAGCATGTACATAAGGACGTAGCTGCAAAAGGCGAACAGTATCGCGGTGTGGATATCAACAAGGCTGATAACGGCAAAGTTACTCCGAAGATGGTCAAGGAAGAGACCAAGGAGCTTAACAATAATCCACGCAACAATGATATGTAATGATGTGCTCAATGCACTTCGTTAAAAAATGATTTTGAGATGCATTTGTGATTTTGCAAGTGCATCTCATTGTTTTTTATTGAAACGTAAATGAAGCTTGCAAATCAAACGGATTTTTTGTAACTTTGTAAGATAAGCGCGTCTGATTTGGATATGCAATCGCCGCGTTTGGGGTATAGAATCCAACATACACACATAACTACTTTGACATTGAATATATGAAACCAATACGTACTACTATAATTGGAGGTATCGGAGCGCTTCTTATGCTCGGTATTATTACTCCTGCAGAAGAAGTGGCTGCTGAGACCCGTGACGAAGTATCTGAAACCGTCATAGAAGTCTCGCCTGTAATCAATCCCGAAATCCCGGCATCAATTACTTTTGCTGGGAAGAAAGTTGATTTGGACCCAACTGATATGTGGGAGCGCCTCGACCGTGAGTTGACTGCCATGAGTTATACACATGGCAATACACTTCTTGGAATTAAGAGAGCTAATAAATATTTCTCGGTCATTGCTCCCATTCTGAAGAAAAACGGAGTCCCTGACGATATTATTTATTTAGCCGTAATCGAGTCAACCTTGAATCCCAAGGCTGTTTCTCCTGCTAAAGCTGCCGGCATGTGGCAATTTATGCCGTCAACTGCCAAAGAGTATGGGCTTGAAGTGAATGACTACGTGGATGAACGATATAATATCGAAAAAGCCACTGAGGCGGCATGTCGTTATCTGAAGAATGCATATTCACGCTATGGTAATTGGGAATCGGTGGCGGCAAGCTACAATGGTGGTATGGCACGAATTACAAATGAGCTTTCCGCCCAACAGGTAAATTCTGCTTATGACCTTTATCTCGCCGATGAAACTATGCGCTACATGTTCCGTCTGCTTGCGATGAAGCTTATAATGGAGAACCCTCAGGAATATGGATTCATATTAACATCCAATCAGCTTTACCAACCGGTAGAATACAAAGTGGTTGAAGTGACCAAGCCTGTTGACGATTGGGCTTCCTGGGCTAAGGCTGCCGGAATCGACTATATGACGCTGCGTGAGCATAATCCATGGATAAGGGCTAAATCTCTTCCCAACAAAACCGGTAAGACATATCGTGTTAATGTTCCTGTTAAAGAATCTTTGTCCCATTCAAAACAAAAAAAGAGTGTATATAATCCTGCATGGGTTGTGGACCGATTACTTAATTCCTCAAAATGAGCCAGAACACAATTGATATACAAAAGGATAAGTTAAGTGTACTTGGAGCCCGGGTACACAACCTAAAAAATATTGATGTCGATATACCTCATAATTCTCTTACAGTAATCACCGGACTTAGCGGGAGCGGTAAGTCATCTCTCGCATTTGATACGATTTTTGCTGAAGGGCAACGTAGGTATATCGAGACCTTTTCTGCATACGCCCGCAATATGCTGGGAAATCTTGAACGTCCGGATGTAGACAAAATCACCGGGCTCAGTCCAGTCATTGCCATAGAGCAGAAAACAATCAATAAGAATCCACGAAGCACCATCGGTACCACAACCGAAGTGTATGATTTTCTCCGTCTTCTCTATGCAAGGATTGGCACTGCTGTGAGCTATATTACCGGAGAACCTATGGTAAAGTATACTCACGAGCAGATTGTAAATCTGATTCTTGAGAAGTACAATGGTCACAAGGTCTATATTCTTGCACCATTGATAAAGAACCGTAAAGGACACTATAAGGAGCTTTTTGAGCAGTTGCGAAAAAAAGGTTTCTTGACTGTGCGTGTGGATGGCGAGTTAAAGGAGATTACACTTAACATGAAAGTGGACCGCTATAAGAATCACGATATTGAACTTGTGATTGACCGTCTTAAAGTATCGCCTAAGGATTTAAGCCGCCTTGAAGCAACCGTTGCTGATGCACTACGTCAGGGAGACAAACAGGTGATGATTTATGATGTCGATGATGACAAAGTCGGATACTATTCGCAGACTCTCATGGATGCGGCAAGCGGTATTTCTTACCGGGAACCAGCGCCACATAATTTCTCATTCAACTCGCCTCTTGGAGCCTGTCTTTGTTGCAAGGGTCTTGGCTATGTGAATATTGTAGACCGTGATAAAATCATACCCAATCCCTCACTGTCAATACATGAGGGCGGCATTCTTCCGTTAGGCAAGTACAAGAATTCGATGATTTTTTGGCAGATAGATGCAATATGTAAAAAATATGGCGCAACTATCAAAACTCCTATTAGCAAGCTGCCTGAGGAAGCGATGAACGATATTTTGAATGGCACTAATGAGCGCCTTTCAATTGAGAACGATACTCTCGCTACATATAATTATTTTCAGACCTATGAAGGTCTTGTAAAATATATTGAAATGCAACAGGCAGATGATGCATCATCTGCTGCCAAGAAGTGGAGTGAAGGATTCTTCTCGCGTGGCGTTTGTCCGGAGTGCAACGGAGACCGACTTAACAAAGAAGCGCTGCATTTCTTTATTGACGGTAAGAATATTGCAGACCTTTGCCGGATTGATATATCCGATTTATACGAATGGTCCTGTACTGTTGAAGAGCGTTTGTCGCCGACCCAGCTTCTTATCGCGAAAGAAATCATGAAGGAGATTCGCTCCCGATTGAAATTCCTCGTGGATGTCGGACTTGATTATCTTCAACTCAACCGTGCCTCAGCCACTCTGTCAGGTGGCGAAAGTCAACGTATACGTCTTGCCACACAACTTGGCAGTCAGTTGGTGAACGTTCTCTATATTCTTGATGAGCCTTCCATCGGACTCCATCAACGAGATAACCGTCGATTGATTGACTCACTCAAGAGCCTACGCGATGCATCTAATTCCATTCTTGTAGTTGAGCATGACAAAGATATAATGCTTGAAGCAGACCATATAGTTGATATTGGACCGAAAGCCGGTCGTAAGGGTGGGGAGGTTGTCTTTTCCGGCACTCCGGCAGAAATGCTTGCAACAGATACTCTCACTGCACAATATCTCAATGGACAGATGAAAATACCTATAAGTAAGGCGCCTCGAAAGGGAACAGGGAAACGTATTGTGCTTCGAGGTGCCACAGGAAATAATCTGAAAGATGTCGACCTTACTGTGCCGTTAGGTAAATTAGTTTGTGTCTCAGGAGTATCGGGAAGTGGCAAATCTTCTCTGATAAATGCCACTTTACAACCAATCCTAAGTCAAAAATTTTATCGCTCACACACTGCTCCATTACCGTATAAAAAGATAGAAGGGATAGAGTATATCGACAAGATTGTGACTGTCGACCAGTCGTCGCTTGGCAAATCTCCGCGCTCCAATCCGGCAACTTACACCGGAGTATTCACCGCAATACGAGACTTATATGCGAATCTGTCAGAAGCAAAAATCCGCGGCTATCGTCCTGGGCGTTTTTCATTTAACGTTGCTGGTGGAAGATGTGAGACCTGCAGCGGAAATGGCTACAAGACTATTGAGATGAATTTTCTTCCCGATGTGTTAGTGCCTTGCGAAACCTGTGGAGGTAAGCGCTACAATCGTGAAACTCTGGAAGTCCGTTTCAAAGGTAAATCAATAGCAGATGTTCTTGATATGACTATAAACCAAGCGGTGGATTTTTTTGCCGATATTCCCAATATAATCAGCAAAATAAAAGTGCTTCAAGATATTGGACTCGGATATATCAAACTCGGTCAGCCATCATCAACTCTTTCAGGCGGTGAAAATCAGCGAGTGAAACTTGCCACTGAATTATCGCGACGCGATACGGGTAATACATTGTTTATTCTTGATGAACCCACCACCGGTCTGCACTTTGATGATATACGTGTACTTCTAAATGTCCTTAATAAGTTGGTTGACAAAGGAAATACAGTTTTGGTTATAGAGCATAATCTCGATGTGATATGTGCTGCTGACCATATCATTGACATGGGACCGGGAGGAGGAAAGAACGGAGGTCACATCATTACCACAGGCACTCCAAAACAAGTTGCCAAAACAGATTCACCAACCGCTTCTTTCATCCGCGAAACAATCGGTTAGAATAATCCGAAATATTGATTCTAAGCAGGTGTAAATTTGATTTATGCCTGCTTTTTTGTTGTAAGTTTGTAACCGATACCACGTGCATTAATGATATCAAGATTTGATGATTTAGCAAGGTATTTTCGGAGTTTATATATAAAGCCGTGTAGCCGATTCAGATTATTATAATCATCATTACTCCAAATAAGCATCATCAGTTTGTTGGCTTCTACAACTTCATCATGATGAGTAAATAGTTCATTGAGAATAGTAGCCTCGATATGTGTCAACGTTATTATCGTCTTACTAACCGTAAGGCGTTGAGAAGAGAAATCAAGGATACAATCTCCCAATTCAAATGACCTATTCTCCGCATGGCTTACATGTCTGCGATTGAGGAGGGCTCTTATTCGTACAACCAATTCTAATATTTGAAACGGTTTCCTGATATAGTCATTCGCTCCAAGCTCAAATCCTTTCACAACATCATCAAGAGATGTTCTGGCAGTGAGAAATAGTACTGGTTTGTCAATTGCCTTCATACGAATCTTTCTAACCATTTCGAACCCATCCATCTTTGGCATCATAACATCCGCTATCACCAGGTCCGGATTCTCCGAATCAAACTGTTGAAGACCGACATAACCGTTTGGCGCTGAAACTACATCGAATCCTTCTCGCTCTAAAGCATCCTGGATAATAAATGCCAAAGTGCTGTCATCCTCTACAATTAAAATTTTATTTTTTTTCATCGTTTGCCAAATTCAATTGTGATTATAGTACCTGACCCAAGTTTGCTCTTTACATCAATTTGCCAATTCATCAGTGAAGCGACCTGTTTTACATAATATAGTCCTAATCCATATCCGCTCGCTTCATATCTATCTCCATTCGAAACACGATAGAACTTGTCAAATATATATGGTATGTCAGAACTTTTTATTCCGATTCCATCATCCTGCACGCTTATTCTATCATGATTTAAGGTTACTGTAATATTTACTGTCTCGCCCGAATATTTCACTGCATTGTCAAGCAGATTTGAAATTATATTCCCAAAATGCAATGGGTCTGTATCAAGAATTACACCTTCATCGGGTGAATTTATAATAACTGCAACAGATTTTTCACTTTTTAGCTTAATCATTCCGGAGATTTCCTCTATAATGGGAAGCACGTTTACTCTCTCTCGATTCAATTTCATACCCTTGAAACGTTCCATACTCATTGACAATATATTTTCTATCAAGCCAGAAAGATGAGTGAGTCGTTGCATTATTATACGTAGAAAAGCCTTGTCCCTTTCCGTGTCACTCTGGTCGTAGTAACGCAGCATTGAATCTGCTGCTGAAAAAGCTACAGCCACCGGTGTCTTCAACTCATGCGTCATGTTGTGGGTAAAATCATCTTTCATTTCCTCAATGGTTCTCAATTTCCCGACGGTATGCAAAAGATACCAAATCAGGACTCCTGTCATTAATAATATTAACGTCGAAGTTATTACGATTCCGGCCATTTGTTTCAGCACATGGCTACCAAGAGAACTTACATAACCGGTATAATATGGAGGCTCGTTAGAACTCACATAAAAGTCTGTTGTCCATAGTCCGGTGGTATCCGTTATATTAGAATCTGCAGGACAGATAAATGCAATTTCTGGATAAAGCTCAGACCTATGCAACTCCTCTACAAACAGGCTATCAAGTATGTGATAATTCACTGCTTTAATATGTTTGTCAGCTGGTATACTAAAATGCACACTTTGAGTGAGAGCCTCGACGAATTTATGTGTCAAATGAGGAAAGGAATAATGATTGTCATCCTGTGGCTCTCCATTTACACTAAGAACGAGATTCAAATGAGATTTATCAGTCCCGTAAACTTCGCCTAAACTCATAACGTGTTCAATTATATCGGCTCTCCTCACACAGTCATTAACATTCTGTATGGTTTGCGCTTTGATAGTTAAATATAGACGATGGAGATAGCAGATATTGACTGCCACTAATAATCCGATGAATATAATTGATAATTTTGTGATAATCCGAAAATGTTTCATTTCACAAAAATACACAATAATACCCAAAAAACATCCTCAGACTAAGACAAACTAAGACTAAATGAGACAATACTAAGGATGAATCAGACGCACTTGATGTAATTTTGCAGGAAAAGGAATTTAATATGATTAGACTATTATCCATTCTTACACTCGGCATCATTATGACAGGATGCTTAAATCAAAGAGTAATACGTTTTGCAGACCACTCATGGACAGTCAATGAAGATTTCGGGCAACTCATAAATAGCGATACTACTTATCGATTTACAGTAGGGGAACGACTGATTCCTGTTGACATGCCGATAATCTGTTCGCAAGACTCGGTGAACCGTTATCCTGGCATGAAGGGATTCATATATGATATCCTTCACACCGCTGGACTTGACAGTAGTGAAATACTTTTCTATGCTCCCGCCATGCAACTTATGTTTGTAAAAGTAAATGATAATTTTGAAGGGGTTAGACCATACGGAGTGACATCAGACCTGCGCGAACCGTCAAAACTTATCACTTTCTTTACCAGTGAGAATAATCCTGAACATTGGAAACGACAACCTATGGAAATGCATACTTATTCATACCTGACCAAAAATAAAAAACAATTTTTAGTAGTTGATATTTTTGACTATGGGGATGAAGAGATTGCTCAGATTCAAGTGAATCAAACAAAAACAAAATCAACGGATAAAATGCGTATTCCTTTTACGCCGTTTTATACTCATGATATCACTGATATGAATCATCTTTTATTGTGGTCATCAGTTGTGGATTGGCATAAATCTGTGGCAGTCGCTAATTATCAGATTGGTAATGAGGTAAAGGTCCTACGCGATAAGAAGGCATATGCAATCTATACGAAATTAATAACTCGTGCGGATTCCTGTTGGATAACAGGTAACAGCGTTAATGCATTGGAATATTTTAAGGATGCATTCAAATTCTATAATCATATCAGACCCCGCGATGTTTACAATGCAGCATGTGCTGCTACTGAGATTAATGATACGGCTACAGCTATAGCATTACTCAAAAGTAACATTATGCACTTTCCGTCTTGGTATTTTTCTATTGAAGCTGACGAGGATTTCAATGCTCTGCATGAACATTGCGGATGGAAAGAAATAGTCGATTCGATGTCTGCGCGCAGCAATAGAGCAGAAGTTGGTTTCGACCGTCCCCTAAAGGCGAGACTTGAAAGAATCTTCAAATCAGACCAAAACGTGCGCTACCGATTCATAAAGGCTAATGGTGCTAATCCTCGGGATTCGGTACTTGTAGATTCTATCCTTGCAGAGATGCAGGAAGTTGACCAGCAGAATTTGGCTGAAATAAAAGATATTATCGCTACCAACGGTTGGGTAGGGAAAGATAAAGTAGGTTCAGCCTGCACTGTAATATGGCTTATAATTCAGCATAGTGACATCAATACACAAAAAGAGATGTTGCCAATATTTAGGTCGGCTGTGGCTACGGGAGATTTAGATGCATCCTCAGTAGCGATGCTTGAAGACCGTATTATGGTCGCGGAAGGTAAGCCTCAGATTTATGGGACCCAGCTTCATGAAGATGAGAATGGAAACTTGATACCACATCAGCTACAATCCCCCGAACAAGTGGATGATTTTAGACGACAAGTAGGTTTGCCTCCGTTGAGTGAGTATCTGAAGGATATGCAAAAGAAATATGGGAAGTAAAATCTGTGATTTGAATAAGGGCGCAGGAAGTTTTATGCAGTCATTTCACATTATTGCAGAGTTTCCTACCATAATTTTTGTACCATATTGATATTTCGAAAATATGATTTAACTTTGCGGCAGAAAGCAAAATAAGCCTCATATGGAAAAAACTCGTATAAATTTTGACTCGATTGATGTCTATAACAAACTCTATGGGCTTCCAACATTGCATCCATTGGTTACCGTAATTGACCTGAAACGCGCTACCAATAGTGTCAACCATGTTGTGGTCAATTATGGAGTGTATGCTTTGTTCCTAAAAAAAGGTGTGAACTGTACACTAAAATATGGTAGGAAGTACTATGACTATCAGGAAGGGTCAGTGGTGAGTTTCGCTCCAGGGCAGATAATCGAGGTGGATATGGAGAGAGATGAAATAGCACCGGACGTTGTTGGTCTGATGTTCCATCCTGATTTAATATATGGAACTCCTTTAGGAGAGAAAATATCGTCTTTCGGATTTTTTAATTATTCACAGATGGAAGCTCTACATCTGTCGCAGGATGAGCGTGATATTTTCCTTGATTGTCTTGACAAGATACAAAAAGAACTTGAACATCCCGTAGACCATCACTCTGCATCCCTTCTTTCCGTTAATATTCAGGTCCTCTTGGAGTATCTACATCGTTTTTATGACCGTCAGTTTATAACTCGTCATAAAGTTAATTCTGATGTACTCGCCCAATTTGAACGTGAACTCCATTCGTACTACAATAAACCGAACGGGAAAGACGAGCTCCCTTCAGTAGCCTATTTTGCAGATAAAGTAAATCTGAGTCCAGGATATTTTGGCGACCTAATCAAAAAGGAAACCGGCATAACCGCACAGGAAATGATTTCAAAACATGTCGTATCAATGGCAAAGCATCGCCTCACGGTTTCTAATGAGGATATAAGCATAATAGCATACGATTTAGGATTCCAGTACCCGCAGCATTTCAGCAGACTGTTTAAACGTATTACCGGACAGACTCCGAAACAGTTTCGTGATACGATATCGATAAATTAACACATTATACATCTGATAATTAATGCCATTATCATTTACCTAATACTCTCCTTACTTTAGCGTCGATATCTGCCAATAATTCAGGCATCACGGTTCGTTTAACCAGATTCTCCGCATAATCAGTCATGCTATGGGCTTCGTTTGTGCGGAGAAACTTCGGATTCAGCCCGAAGCTTCCCAAACGATACCGGTCAAGTGCATCGGCATCCTTGAATATGGCATATTGAGTGAGTGCTGTTTTCTTATTTTTACAAAAGTTTTCTCTGATATTCTGTATGCCTAATTCATCGTCAAGGTCATGGTAACGCATGAGGTATGAGGTGATATCATGATGTATGATATCGGAATGTTGCTTGCAGAAATTTGTATAGTACACAGCAGCTCTCGCTCCATGCCCAGTATCAAGATAGTCATCTTCTCTACGGGTGTCATGAAATATTGCAGCATGTGCTAAAGGTTCTAAAGAATCCTCGTCATCACCAAATATCTTTTCGCCAAGCCTCAGAGCAAACAGAAGCACCCTTTCGCAATGATTCCATGCATGAATTTTGCTGTCGGGCATATTGAATTCCACACATTCGTACATGTAGCGTCTCCATTTAAGAAATAAATTTCGTGTGTATGGAGATAGTTCGTTTAAATCTGCATCAGTTATAATTGGCGTATTCATATTTATTGGGTGAGCTTCAAGTTTGAGATGCTAAGTTATAAAAAAATAATCCAAAGTAATATCTTGTTTGCATGTTTTCACATATTATACCATCCGTCACACAAAAATTATTACTAATTTCGCGGCATGAAACAAGAGGAGATAGACCGTCTTACAAGTTTGGCAGGTATTCGACCCTCCCCGGTGCGCACTTTGTTGCTTCGGGCTCTCGATGAATCAGGCAGACCAATGTCATCTCAGGAACTTGGGGACGTATTAGAGACTGTAAATCTTTCGTCAATTACACGTACTTTGGCATTGTTTGTCAAAGTTGGTCTTGTACACTCAGTTGAGGATGGGTCTGGAGCCGTACGTTATGAAATTTGCTATTCGGTAGGTTCCCCTCATAATCATAACGACCTTCATCCTCATTTCCATTGTGTGATGTGCGGACGAACCTTTTGTTTTGACCACATCGCAATACCTGAAATTGATATCCCCGATGGTTACGCGCCACTTTCAATCAATTTTGTAATTAAAGGACGTTGCCCCGAGTGTGATAGACGTCACGCGATGGCAGATATAAAAAAAGAATATGATTGCTAAGGATAACAGCGAAGAGATTTTTCCTATTGTTGATGAAGATGGCATAGTGCTTGGTTCCGCTACTCGAGGAGAGTGTCACAGCGGTTCTAAATTGCTGCATCCGGTAGTGCATCTTCATTTGTTTGATAAAGATGGTAAACTATATTTGCAGCGCCGCCCGGAGTGGAAAGATATTCAGCCGGGAAAATGGGATACAGCAGTGGGTGGACATGTGGATTTTGGAGAAAAGATTACAGCAGCCCTTCATCGTGAGGCAAAAGAGGAGTTGGGCTTGGAAGATTTTGAAGAAATCTTTATTGCCTCTTATGTTTATGAATCAGACAGAGAAAAGGAGCTTATCAATGCTTTTCGTACTGTGACAGATTCGTCTATAGAGCCTACAGAAGAACTTGACGGTGGCAGATTCTGGGGTTTGAATGAAATCCGTGCTAATCTCGGAAAAAATATCTTTACCCCTAATTTTGAGTATGAGTTTATTAATCTACTCAATAGTGATGTGCCATCAAAAAAAGATTAATGAGAGAATGATTAAGATATTTGCTGCGCCACTTCAAGGATATACTGATGCTGCATGGCGGCATTTTCATGCCGAAATATATGACGGGATAGATTCATATTTTACTCCGTTTTTACGTGTTGAGAAAGGCGCTATGCGTTCGCAGGACATAAAGGCTATCAATTCATCGCTTAATGTCAATCAAAATCTTATACCACAAATAATATTCCGTGACATCAATGAATTTGAGATTCTTACCGATACACTTGTACAGAAGGGATATAAGTATGTGGACCTGAATCTCGGCTGTCCTTTTCCCCCGCAAGTCAAGCATGGGAGGGGTGCGGCTGTTATTTGCAATGAGACATTACTTAGAGAACTTTCGGAACGCATCAAAAAACATAAAGAGATAGAGTTCTCGATAAAAATGCGCCTTGGCGTTGATTCTCCGGATACTTGGAGAGGAGCGATTGAAATACTGAACGAGACTCCACTCACACATATTACCATCCATCCTCGCATTGCCCAGCAACAATACAGTGGAGATTTATACATTGAGCAATTTGCAGAATTATTGAAAATAAGTAGCCACTATGTAATTTTTAATGGCGATTTAACCTCCAACTCTGAAATCACCAAACGCTTGTCACAATTTCCTTCACTCGCCGGCATAATGATAGGACGAGGTTTATTGAAGCGACCTTCTCTTGCATTGGAGTTCAGAAATGGAGAGGAGTGGGATGAAAATAGACGTATACAATTGTTAGTTAAATTCCATAATAAACTATTTGAGCATTATAAGAATAACCTATGTGGTGACACACAGATACTCTCCAAAATCAAACCTTTTTGGGAATATCTGGAAGACGAGATTGGACGCAAAACTGCGAAAGCAATCCGTAAAGCGACGTCATTAAACAAATATCTTTCAGCAGTCAGCATGGTTGATTAGCATATTATGGAACATCAGTACGTTTTTTCCATAATAGAGGGAGTTTTCAAAATAAAAAATCCGGATAGGTTGGAAGTATGATTGGAATTATGTAACTTTGCATTCCAAAACATTATCGGTCGCATCGTTTTGATTCTATTTAGGTAATGTTTTTCTAAATATATGCCTTGGTAGTTCAATGGATAGAATGGGAAATTCCTAATTTTCAGATAGGGGTTCGATTCCCCTCCGAGGTACTAAAGACGATTTAACTTTAAAAGGCAATAAATTATAATCAGTTGATTTATAGTTTGTTGCCTTTGTTTAATTGGCGGTGGCTCGCATATTTTTACTTGAACATACATGGCATTTTCAGTCGTTTTTGATGATTTTTGTTACTTTTTAGCTACCCGCAAATCAAAAAATTATCATTACATTTGTGGTCGATAACCCAACCTGATTAACCCATGGCTACAAATAAGAATTTAAGGTCGGACAATACCTATATGATAAGTACCGACAGCACTGATAATCCCAAATTAGGTGCAAAACTTCTACGTAATGGCAAGGAAAGCCTGTTCATAGATATATACCTTGGTTATGTAGGTGCGGTAAGCGCTGCTGGTAAGCAGTATATGAAATCCATCAGACACCGGGAATATCTTAAGTTATATCTCTGGAGCAGCCCCAGGAACAGGGAGGAGAGGCAGTTGAACAAAGATACTCTTGAACTTGCCAAACAAATTAGATTTGAAAGGGCTCAAAAGCTTCTCGACAGCATAGAAGGATATCGGTTAAAGAAGGACAGGGATATTAATTTTCTGAACTACTTTCAATCATATATCGACAGCTACACGAAAAAAGATATCAGGGTGGTGGAGCTTGCGTTGAGACGGTTCAAGGAATTTCTTGCGGAGAGTAAGGAATATTACAATTATTCGGATTACATACGCCCGAATCAAATTGACCGTGATATGATGGAGAAATTTGTCGATTTTCTCAATGGCAAGTGCCATGGCGAAGGGGCGAAAACAGCCTTCTCCCGATTCAAGAAGGTCATCCGTTATGCCATGGATGAGGGAGTGATTGTCAAAGACCCTTGCAGACATGTGACCATCCGTGTAGATGAGTGCATTATAAAGAAGGATGTATTGTCAATGGAGGAGATTGTTCAGCTGCTGTCTACCCATTATCCGGGAGAGAACCCGGATATCAGGAGAGCTTTTGCCTTGAGTTTGTACACGGGGATGAGGTGGTGCGATGTAAGAGACCTTACATTCGCCGATATAGATTATTCAAACCGGCTGCTCCGTTATGAGCAGAACAAGACCAAAGGACGAAGTGCCAGCAGTGGGGTGATGATTCCTCTTAATGATGGGCTTCTACGGTTGATTGGGGAACCTGATGATAAGGATAGGAATAGCCCGGTATTTCCGTTGCCATCTCATACGATGTGCTTGAAGGCTTTGCGGCATTGGGTGTGTAAAGCGGGAATCAACAAGCATATAACATGGCATTGTGCCCGTCATTCGTTCGCGCTTAATATCTTGAACAATGGAGCGAATATAAAGACTGTGGCAAGCCTATTGGGGCATAGTGGATTGAAGAATACAGAAAAATATGTGAGGGCTGTGGATGCCCTGAAAGAAGCCGCCATCAACAGCCTTCCTGAACTGGATATTTGACATACTGCACTGTCATGGTTTTAGCCAACGAAGAGGCATATTTTCTCATTTTCGTCTTTACATCTGAATCTGCTGAAAATGGGATTGAATAGGTTAGGTCAACGTGTGCTGGCTTATCCACATCTGGGTCATTCGTATATACATTAATATTTCTGTCGACATAATCTTTACCATGCATTGGAGAATATATCACCATGGCGGAGATATGCTCATTCTCAAATGTGTGATTGTTTCTAGCTATCTCTGGGTGTGACAATGAACCAATCGCACGGAATGTCTGTCCATTCATTTGAATTTCGGCACCAATGGTTTGGCACTCTTCCAGCCCCATGTATCGGGACCGGAACATGGAGACCTCACGCCCATCAGGCTTTGGCAACAAAGCCTCACGCTTCACTTTGGGCTCTTTCCCGTCTTTTAATGATATGTGTAGCGGAGAGAACAAGACTCTGTAAAATGTCTCGTCATCACGGATATTCTTTTCAACAAGCACTCCTGATTTCTCTTCCATACAATAAATCGATAGCTTTCTTAAGAGCATCTGGAATAGAGCGGAAATCTGTGTCTTCGCCATCAGAATCAAAGTTCTCACCATCTTCATATTCCGTAAAAAATCCAATTTGTGTTTTCCCAATTTCTAATGACACCAATCCATACACGGAAATTAAATCCATAACAATTGAGCCGTAAGGAGTTGGGGTAATATCTTCTGGAGACAAATATAGCGCACAGTCTTCCGAAAAAAGGGTGTCAATAAATTTATAGCTATTTTTTATGACTCTCTCAGGAATAGCAGATGCTCCATATCCATCCCAATTATATGTTAATTGGCTCAATTCGCTAAGCTTATTCTTAACAGCAGTGACTGGTGTATTCATCGAGAAATCCTCAATGAGCCTAATCATTTTGCTGAACGACTCTGTATTGTCGGCATACATATCTGTATGGGGTACAGTCACAGAAACAAATTGCTCAAAAAAAGATTGGTCAGGTATTGCGTAGGATGGGAGTACGGCTATCATAAATGAATCATTTTTAAAGTTTCCTGTGACAATATGTCTTTCAACATCGATTTATTTTCCTCGTGTCCGAAATCTAGTCTGCTATTCATGAGCGGGTCACACATTGAATTTTCAAATGATTGCTGGGATAAAAGAAGCATCGTATTCCCCGTTATGCGTATGACTTTCTGTTTGTCCTGGTTAAAAACTCTGATAGAAATATTTCCAATGTAGTCATAGTCGTCCTTTTTTGAATGGGTGTTAAGACTATAATCAACCAAGTCGGAATCCAATATGTTTTTCGGTAAATTTTTCGATTCGCTGTTAAACAAGAGTGTTGGCTGATATGCAGAATCAGAGTCAAAATAAAATTCATCAATAAACATCACGCCAACTCCGACAAGATTGATATTCGGATTTATTTTTGAAACCACAGAAATAGCCTCAAGAACTCTGCACTTAAACTCATTCCACTTCACATACTTTACAGTATTGTAAGTAAGCACTGTGGTTTGAGGTTGCGGCAAAGCTTGGATTATATCTCGGGTAATTCCGTCTTCAAAAGATACAATCTTGAATCCACGCTCTTTCGTCTCACATACATTCGTTTGGTCGAGTTGTTGCGAGACATGAACACCTTGAATATTCAAAGATTCAAACTTTTGGAACTTATTACGCAATGCGCCGTTTTCACCCACTAGATTCCGGTAGTCTCCAATTTCTGCTATTTTAGGTGAGAGAATAAAAGATACTACAGCCTCTTTAATGGAATGTTCCTCTGATATAGTATGTAGGGTGCCTATATTAGCCATATATTTCTGAGCGTAGGGTTAAAAATAGAGCCTATAACTATCCCTAAACATAAGGGAACACTGGTTGGTTCAGTTGAAATGAGTTATAAGCTTTGCAAAGGTATTTATTTTAGAAACGCGGGAATTGATTGTGGAGTGGGATGGTTCTGCACATGATTAACCGATTGAGTTGGTAATGATTGCAATTGTAATTGCAAAATTAAGACTAAATTTTATACTGTACAAATAATAACAAGCGAAAACCTCCGGAACAAAGTGAAAAAACGTCAATTTAAATTTACTGAATTTAATAACGCCATCCCCGCATGTCATATATACGCAGAGATGGCGTTGTTTTATTTGATGTGCACTTGCGATATCAGGGCTAATATACAGAACAACTTCCGATAACATGCATTATCGGAAAATCATTGATTATGTCGGTCATATTTAAACTCACTAATCTTAATATCGTTGATTTCCAATCCTATTTGAATAGTGGTATCATCCCATCCTCCTAATGAAGGTTCTCCTACAAGAACCGGGTTGCCTTCAAGTTTATAACTTCCATACTTTTCTAATTTACTAGCCGTGGTTTTATCCAAAGCACCAAAACAATATATCTTAATTTCGCACTTTTCTTTAATTACGGTATTATTCTTATCTGATGAATCTTGTCTTCCATATTCCTTTTCAAACGTAAATGCTGTTAAATATTTATCATTGGACTGATTCGCAACAGGTTGAATTTGGTATAACTTAAAAGGCATAGATTCGATTGTTTTAGAAAAATCAGTAGAATCCAAACTGTGAACAGCCTCTTTAAGCTCCATTATAAAGTCCGATTTTTGAATTGGATTATCAAACGCCATAGGATGTACACGCAATAAGCTGTCAACGATATTTTCTATTGCGTTTCTGTTTACTTTAGGTTCATGCTCATCAACCGAAGAAAGATTTTGATTACCTGTACAACTGAAAAGCATAAGTAGAACATAAATTGATGTCACTGATTTTATAAAACATTTCATAATTAAAAAGGTATATTTATTATTCTGAATGTCTAATTGGTTGATTGGTTATTAATTTTTCACTGAAATGTTTTACCAGCCGAAGTCGGCGATATATTTTACTACTTTCCAGACGCCACGAATCATTGATTTTGGCAGTTCCTCATCCGCGACATCCGAGTTATATGATACACACCATACATAATTCTTTGGGTCTGCATCATATCGGCGTATTTCTTTTGTGATGCGTCTGCCATCTGTGAGCCATAACACGAAAATTCCTCCGTATCCGAAGTATTGCCGCCAGTCTACCACTTCGCGAATCAGCAGTGCTGAACCTGGTGGTATAGTTGGATACATTGAGTTTCCTGATTGAATAATTGCCACGTCGCCATCTCTCGCCTCTGTGAATGGTATCATCTTTATAAGGTATTGTTCAGATGGGGTGGTGATGTTTTCTGAATGAAGTCCGCCAACGCTATCGATATTGATGAGGGGCACAAGCCTATAATTGGACGTCTGTGTCTCATAAGGAGACTCAGGCTTGCAAGACTTTTTCAACATATCACCCTCACCAATCAAAAGCCAAGCTTTGTTCAGTTCTGGGAATTGCTCAATTATTTTGTTCAAGTTTTCGTCCGATGTGCCGTTTTTCATGGAGGATATAAATGTTTCTGGCATTCCTATCATCCTTGAAAAGGCTCTTCTTGACAAGCCTCGCCATTGGATAAATTCGATAATCCTATCTTTTACAGTCTGTTTCATGGGACCTTTATTTAGAATTTTACAAATAAATGCAGCATTGCTAATTATTTGCACAAATAATTTGTGCGTTATGCACAAATTATATTACCTTTGCAATATCAAACGCAACAACTTCCGATAATGCATGATATCAGAAGTTAATCTGAGCCATTTTGCAAATGTTGTTTCACTTGCAAATATACTCAAAGAAAACTTACAAAGCAAACGATATGAAAATAAAAAGGCCCGAAGAATTCAAAATCAGACCAAAGGTGGCAGAGGTGGTCAAACACATGAAGAAAGGAGATAAAGTGCTCTTTGAAGCAGCGAAAGATGGCTCGCTCTCTGCGGCTCGGACAGCGGTGTCAAGAGCAAACGCAAAGCTCGGTCCCCAGGAGTATTCAGTCACAAGCGAGGATAATGGGGTAACTTTCATAATCGAGAGGGAAGCGGGGCTGAGGTGAGCAGAATCATTTGACCATACAGTGATAAGTAGAATAGTGTTAAGTGTAATTCGTTATTGGCATTCAGCTTCGTGAGAAGATGGATGGCAGGACAGTCCCGGAGGGGACTGGTCCATTGATTGAGAGAGTTCCGGAGATTCCACTATGTCTCCGGAATCATGGGAGCGAGACTGCCCGGGAAATGCCGCCGGGATGATAACAATCCATTCCATATAGGTTGCAGTGTCGAAGCTGCCGCTCCCGCCAAATTAATATTAACAAATTATGAATAGACAGAGAAAGACAGATGGAGTATTAGCGCTTGTCGAGCTTTATAGGCGGATAATAGATGACCGTTACCGTAGTATTACCGGCTTTGGCAGACCTCCGGTAATTGATGAAAATATAAGAGAGATGCTTTTTAAGGAGGCTCAGATTGTATTTGCTGAAATCACGGGGTATCAGGCAAGCGTAATACATAAGGAGATTGCAGCGATTATAAACGACAATGACGAAAGGATGACAGACATTGTATAATATCGCGACAGCAACTTTTCCTCACAACTCTTGTGGGTGAAATATTGGGTATAATATAGCCAATTCATAGCTGCTGTCATAGTGGTATAATCAACGGAAGCATTCATGACTCTTAGCTGATGGCTAATAGCTGAATATACATCCACCCCAAACTTATTTTTACAATGAATTTCGTCAACAAAATTTCCATTTGTGACAGAGTCATGCAAATAATCAATTGCGTCTTGGCATTTAGCATAAAAGTCGTGCCGACGGTTGAATTTATTCCGAAAGATATTAATCATAAATAACATCTGAGATTTGAGAAATTAAAGCAAAAATACAAAAACAAATAATATCAACCCATAAAAACTCATAGAATCATGGATGAGGTAAAAGAAAAGAACTTTAACAGAGAGCATGGGGCATCTACTGTTGATGAGGATACCATCCGACGGATAGCCGACGCTGTGGTGGCAAGGTTGACAGAGAAGCCGGTCGATATGATGGAGCTTGCAGAAGCAGCCAAGTATCTCGGCGTTGCACCGAGCACACTGCAGAGGATGACATTCGAGAGGGATATCCCATATTATAAACCCGGTCGTAAATGCCTCTTCAAGCGTGCCGAGCTTGACCAGTGGATAGCGGGCAAGAGGATAAAGACCCGCAAGGAGATAGCCGGAGAGGCGTTGGCGTATTGTGAGGCTAACCGAGGACGCCGTGTGACGGTGCCGCGCAAATGATGGAGGCGGTATGGGAACAGACATGAAATCCAACATGGCATGCGGAGGTTGGAAGGTGATAGCCATTGATGCCAACGGGAAGAAATGGCATTACCGTATGGACACGGAGAAGGATGCTGAGCTGCTTTCAAAGGCACTGCTGTTTCACTCCCTGGCGGTTGTTGACACGGAAATCCATCCCGATACCTGACAACCTGACAACCCATGAATAAACAACCCTATAACCCGATAGAATTATGATGGAACTTTTTGAGCTGGTATTGCCGGCGATAGTTATAACAGCGGTGGTGGCAGGCATCCCGCATCTCATAGCCGTAAGGCTTGGGCGTATGGCTCCGCGGAGCCGACAGAGATAAGGAGGATGAGGAATGGCACGCCCCAGGAAAACCGGACTTGATTATTTCCCTTTCGATTGTGACTTTTTCTCGGATGAGAAAGTGGTTGTTGTCGCCGGGGAGTTTCAAATCAAGGGGGAAATCGTCATTGTAAAGCTGCTCTGTGAGATATACCGGAACGGATATTTTGTTGAGTGGAATGAGATGATGAAATATAAGATGGTGGCGCAGCTGCATGGAATGGTCAACGCCAATTGTCTCGACTCGATAATAAACCGCTTGGTCCGATGGAGATTCTTTGACAAGGACCTGTTTGACTCGGCGGGGATATTAACAAGCTTAGACATCCAGCAGCGCTACTTTGAAGCCTCCAAATTTCGCAAGCTCGACGACGATTTGCCCTATCTTTTGGTAAAACCAAGAGTAAACTATGCAGAAAAGGGAGTTTCCCAAACATTAACCCCAGTTTCCCACGGAAAAATGCAGGAAATAAAATTAAAAGAAAATAAATTAAAAAAATATCCTCCTACGTCGGATACAAAAAAGCCGGCGGCTGTTGCCGCCTCCGACGCCGACGCGGAGGTGGATTTTGGTAAGGATTTATCGGCTGATGAGGTAAAGCTTGTCAAGGTCACGCTTGCAAAAGCCATCGCGTCGTCGGCGAGTCTCGCCAAGGAATTCGGGGTTGATGCCGAAACTGTGATGACGATGGCTAACGATGTGGCTGACCGATGGCTTCTCACGGGGGAGTTTGACCGTAAGCGTCCGTTCACCCACATGCTGAACACCATCGGGAAGAAACTTACATCGCCGCAGCTCACGCCGGCATCCGTGCGACGTACCGACCCGGCGGTGGAAAGAGAGCAGGAGCGCCAGCGCCGCAAGGAAGAGGAACGCCGCCATGCGGCCGGAGTGGTCAAGCCTGATGAATATCTGCGCAGCCGTGGCATCAAGCCCGGCACTTCAATGGCTAAGCTTGCCAGAGAGGAGGCGTTGGCGGAATCTCAGCAGCTTTCGGAGGATGTGAGAAGCGCCCTGGATGTGATAAAGTCCATGTAAACAACCATGACAGAGATGGAAAAGCGAGATACAACAACGAGAAAGAGTGACATGGGTAGTGACCCTGTGTTTACTTGCCGCAGATTTGACAGGTTCATGCGTCAATGCGGAGCCGACGAATCATCCGTCATCGACGGTAAGAAGCGGGAGGATATAGAGAGGAACATCCGAGAATTGCGCCGGATGGCTGCTGAAGGGGACTGCGTTTTCTGCTTCCGCTGCAAGAGGGCGAAACGTTCCTGTAAGTCTGCCATAGTGCATCCGATGAAGGGATACCGTGACTTTTTCGTGAAGGAACCGACTACTGACTGGAAGAGAGAAGGAGCAATAATGACTCCGCGCAATGTCATGGGATATGTAGGCTATGAATAATTTGACAAAATGGAAGGAGAGAGCATGAAAATAGCAGTTCTTGCAGCTATAGCTGAGATTGTGGATGACAAGAAAGCCGCCGGCGTATATCCGGCTGCAGCCTCACGCCTTGAGATAGCGAGGATATTGTGGGAGGAGTCGGAAAAGGTTCTTGTCAGTCTCGAGAAGGAGGGTCGGATAGTCAGCCATGAAAATTTCAACAAGACTAAGTTTTACCAGTTTTCAGAAAAACCAAAAAGTAACCCGAAATGAGTGATAAAGCGACAAATATTTCAAATCTGGTGGAAAGCGACGCGGATAAATTTAAGAGTGTATCATGAACTGGAGATTATTGGAACTCACCCCTGCCATGGTAGGTATGAGGGTGCTGGTAAAATCAGGGAACGGGAATGGGAAGGAATCATTCTTTTGCGGCGTGATAAAATCCTACAACCGTACATACGCCGTGAAAGACCAGCAGGGAAGTTTTCATTACTTCCGCAAAAGCATGAAATATTATTATATCAACATTGATGAAGTAAAATAAATATGACTTTTGAGCAACTTTTCAACCGATGGTATGCAGATAAGAAGATGGAGGTAAAAGCCGGAACAGCAGCGACTCAAGCTAACCATTGGATGGGATTGAGGAAGTATCTCGGAGAGCGTGATGTATGCAGCTTTGGCAAGAATGATGCGAGAATTCTTCTGCATAACCTTATCGAGGATGGCTTGGCTCGTAAAACGGCAAAAGATAGGATGGCTTTGGTAAAACAAATTCTGCTTTTCGCGGCTTCTGAACTTGAAGTGCCAATTAAGCCTCTTAACTGGCAGTTGAAATTTCCTCAGGGTGAGCCAAAGAGATTGCAACGATTCACCCCGGCAGAACTGTTAAGGATAATATCAACTATCGATAAAGATTTTGAATCTGGAGATTATAAATATCTGCCTGTACTCATATCCGCATTGACCGGCATGCGTGTAGGAGAAGTGTGTGGTCTTCAATGGGGAGATATTGATTTTAAACATAGAGTCATATATGTACATCGGAATGTGACAAAGAGTTATGACCCATTTGAAAAGAGAGACAGGATTATCGTCGGTTCACCGAAGACAAGAGCCGGATATAGAGAGATTCCGATGATTCCCATTCTTTGCAGAATGTTGAGGATGGCAATGCCGGCAAAAGTAAATCCCGAACATTATACCATAAGTAATGACTACACACCTTTCCTTCCGGGAAAAGCAAGAGCTCTTTTTGATTCATGCATTAAAAAGAACAAAGGTGTACCACGCATAACATTCCATGGTCTCCGGCATACATTTGCGACATTGCTGGTGGAGAGCAAAGCAGATGTTAAAACGGTATCGGAAATATTGGGACACTCGAATGTGACGGTGACACTAAATCTCTATGTACATCCGTCAATGGAAGAAAAAAAGAGGGCGGTCTCCCGTGCTTTTGGAAAACTGGTAAGAAGATTTGAAACCCCTAATCCAACAAAACAAGAATAACTTATGAAACTGAAAGAAATCCCCCAGAACACCGTAGTCCATACCCCGACAGAGGATGAAGTCCGCGAGCTGCTTGCCATCCTGCATGAGAATGGGTGGATAACTTATGGATGTGCAAACTACGTCATTAAAAACGCAAGGGGCATTCAAATAGAATCAGAGGCTGATTGGTCCTGGTGGGAAAAGATAGAAAATGCGAGAAAAGAGAATGTTACCATCCTCACCCTCGCCGACTTCAAACGCCTCTATTGCGAGGAAGAGAAGCCTCAGCCGAAGTTCAAGGTGGGAGACAGGGTGATGATTGATGGAGTTATCAACTTAGCTCTCAATCACCATGTGGGTTCAATTCTTGAATTACCCAACATAGACCATCCAAGCACATATAAGGTGAGTGTCGTAGATGGATATGCGTTCTTGGAGGAAGTTTATTTAAACCACTACACCGAACCCGAAACAAAAACAACCGAAGATATGGAAACAAAAGAACTGAACCTCTGTGAGTTGCTGAAAGGGCATGAGGGCATAATCATTTATTCACCCCTTGAAGGGGAAGTTAGGCTTGAGGGTATCAGACCTAAAGATAACTATATGATAAAACCCATCGTAACAGAAGGGGGGTCATTCTGCGCAAATGGTAAGTGGCAAGAGAGACCTAATGCCGTTTGCTGTCTATTCCCCTCCCGCGCCCTCTACGAGCAATACCCGCTCGACCCTTACACAGCATGGATGAAGTGGCAGGAGGAACAGAATAAATATTCTCTGTCATTAAGCATTGTAGGTAATGATTTGAATGGACGGATTATATCTGCTCGTTTCCGCACCCCCACCGACCGCGACAAGTGCATCGAAGAAATCAAAGCAATCATCGAAAAGTACAGTAAGAAATTATGACAGGAGAAGAAATGTACATCGTGCACAATAACATCATGGCGGCTACTCACAGCGGTCTTTTGGCATCCACGACAATTCCGAATTAATTGGCAACGAACAATCAAAAAGTTAGAACGATGACCGAAGCTCTACAGCACAAGGTGGATTTCGCAATCAAGCTACTTCAGTCTATCCCTACTAATAGCGGAGCGATTGAGGTATCGTATTCGGGTGGCAAGGACTCCGATGTGATTCTTGAACTTGCGAAGATGGCAGGAATCAACTATCGGGCAATTTACAAGAATACCACTATTGACCCTCCTGGCACTATCGCGCACTGCAAGTCAAAGGGTGTAGAGATAATGAAGCCGACAATCAACTTCTTTGACTTGGTGAAAAAGAAAGGGTGTCCTACTCGTCGCGCCCGGTTCTGCTGTGGGGCTCTGAAAGAATACAAGGTACTTGACCGTGTTATACAAGGAATACGCAAGAGTGAGAGCGTCAAGCGCGAGAAGCGATATAAAGAACCGGAGATATGCCGTGAATATGGCTCCAAGAGCAATACAGCGCGTATCTACCTCCCAATTCTTGAATGGACTAACAAAGACGTAGCTGAGTTTATCAGCGAGCGTGGCATCAACTGTCATCCTCTCTACTATGATGAACAAGGGAACTTTCATGTAGAGCGTCGTCTTGGTTGCATCGGTTGCCCGTTGCGTAGTGATAACGGACTCTCTGACTTTGTGAAATATCCGAAGTTCCTGAAACGTCTCTTGACATCTTCACACGTTTTCATAGACACGCACCCACGATGTGCTTCCAAAAAAAAATTCAAAAACGCCTATGGACTGATGTTTCATAACATTTTCTGTAACTCCTTTGAGGAATACCAAAACCGAGTGTCAGGCGGTATGTTCCCCGAATTGGCGATAGACCCGAAAGCATTTTTAGAGGATTATTTCAAGATTGATTTAACGATATAGAATTATGACTAACCCAATAATAAACCCCTCGACCCTGAGCGAGGAACAGAGAGAAGCAATCAGAGAAGAGTATAACGGATGGGCTGTGTTTCTCGACACGCGAGATGAGTTAGCTGCAAAGTTTGCTATCGCTGCGATAGAGGAAATCTTCGGCTCGGAATTTTTCAAGAAAGGAGAATGATGTGAGTAAGGATAGACAAGAAATAACCACCAACGGCAGAGCCGCGTTCTATGCAACAATGTGGAACGACCTCCGACAAGCAGCTATGGATTGCGGATGGGCGTTGGGACTTCACGGAAGCCTTGCATCCGATATGGATATAATGGCTATGCCGTGGATTGAGGACGCAACAACAGCAGACTATATGATTAATAGCCTTATCAAATGCTTTGGGTTTTCAGACTTTTGGATTAAGTATCAAATGCAAGTTGACAAGACAAGCAAACCGAATGGACGTGTGGTTTATACTATACCCATTTATGCAGATTTTTACTTAGACATAAACGTGATAGATAAAGGAGAATGATATGGCATTTGTAGCAACAGACAAAAACGGAAGTGAATGGATTTTCGTGGCAAAACCATTTCGTGAAAAAGACTGTATATGGTTCCCTTCTGATGAACTGCATGATTGCTTTGAACTTCCCAAAGGCTCAATCCGCAAGCTAATCGGCAGAGAACTGACTTGGACGGATGAACCAGTCGAACTGAAAGGAGAATGACGATGAAAGCAAAAGTAAAAAACAGCGGGGAGATAGTTGAAGTGAAAGAATGGCGAGGGGCATCTGATGTTGTGTATTCCACTCTTGATATGAATACATTTTATCAAGCGTCCGACCTCGACTTCCACCTCGACCCTCCACAGCACGAAGCGACAATCAGCGGGTGGGTTTGCAGGGATAAAGATGGGGAGTTAATAGTATTAGGCAGTTATCCGGAACGAGATAGGGATTCATCGTGGTGGCTCGGAAATGCTGTAGAAGGGTCAGGCTTCTTAATTATAGATTCAGACTTATTTCCCTCTCTCACATGGCAGCACGAGCCAATCGAAGTAGAAATCACAATTAAACCAAAGAAAAGATGAAGAAAATAGTAACCATAACCGTATTAATGCTTATATTGTGCGGTTGCGAGCCAGTGCAAAAACGCACTGAAACAGTTAAAGTTATTTCTGTGGAGAAACAGACCGAAACGAGCGGAAATAAAGATAATTTCTCCACGCACATATATTGGCTAATCAATACAGACAAGGGAACTTACCAAGTCGAAACATCCGGCTTGTGGGCTTGCCCCGGAGCCGTAAGCCTAAAGGTAGACAGCACATACACTGTAACCGTAGACGGCTTTTTCAAATCGTCTTTTCTCGGATTATACCCATACATAACAGAAATAAGATAATCATGACCGACCAAGAACTACAGCAGCTCGCAAGGGAAATCGCCCAAAGCATTGCGACAGAGATGGGCGTTCCCATAGCTTTTGTTCAAGAGACGCAGGAAATAAAGTTTATTCCAAAAGTCCTGAAGGCACTTCTCCAGACCCACTGCATCGTTAGCCGAGAGAAAGTGATAAGTGAAATAAAGGATGCCCAAAAAGAACTCAATGAGCCATCGAAGCCAATGCTTAAATTCACACTTGGATATGTACTTGGTCTATTGCATAATCTCTTCGGCTCCGAAGTATTCGAGGAAAGGAGCGAGAAATGAATCCGAAAGAGTGCAAATGGCGCGATGGCAGAGGATTTTGCTACAGTCCTAAAACCATAATGATACTTGGCAGGTGCATGATGTGCCCGAATAGAGCCGGTTATCCCTGCCCGGACTTCATGCAGAAAGAAAACAAAAGCAAGAACAACAATGAATAACGATGATTTTGTCTCATACGAGATAGCGCAAGCTTTGAAGAAAGCCGGCTTTGACTGGGCGTGCAGCCACTACTATACCAAAGAAAACGCCTCTGATGGTGATGTATGGCTCACGACAGCAGCTTTTTCTCCCGAGAATTGGAACAACGACAGGAGTAACGAACCGGACTTCCTCAAACCGCTTTGTTCCGCGCCGACCTTATGGGAGGCTCAGAAGTGGCTGAGAGAAGTCCACCGTATCAGTGTAGAGCCTATATGCAATATGACTCGCCAGTGGAATGTCAATGTCTGTGAGATAGACAAATTTGGAGAAGCGGCATGGTCTAAGATAGGACTTGGCACCTACGAATCCGCGCTCTCTGCGGGCATTGAGGCTGCCCTGAAACTGGTTGGTTATTGAATATGAGCAAAGAAAAAGCGAGGGAGTTCTTTGAGTTTGTAAAGATGATGAGGGATGCTCAGCGTAAATGGGAGGTGCTTCGTGACCGCTCATTCCTCTCAAGCAAACGATATTGGGAACAACGAGTCGATGATATAATCAGTAATGCAGTAAATAAACTTTTAGAATCAGAGAACAAACATAAAAATGAAACAGCGAATAATAATAGGAATTGACCCGGATGTGGATGCCAATGGTGTCGGCGTGGTGAGTCTCGCCACTAACCCTCCTACAGTGAGCAAACAATCAATGAAGCTTCCTCAACTTGTTGATTGGCTTAGAATGATGAGAGGAATATCTGAGATACCATTAACAGTGATTGTTGAAGCTGGGTGGCTATGTCAAAGCAACTGGCATCTTGGAGCCCGTGATTCTCGCGCTGTAGCTGCAGCAAAAGGTAGACAGGCTGGGAGAAACCATCAGGTAGGGATGGATGTCTGTGCATTCCTCTCGCATCTCGGCATTGAACACATCAAACGTCAACCGCTTATAAAGAGTTGGAAAGGGAAAGACCGCAAAATTACCCATGATGAGATAAACCGCGTCGTAAGCAATATAACAGGAGCGCCCCTGTGTGGTAAAACCAATCAGGAAGAGCGGGACGCTCTGTTGCTTGCCATTTATGAAAGTGGTTTGCCAATACGAATTTAAGTACAAAAACAAACGCTTTTAAAATGGCAAAGGATAAGGACTATAAACGGATGATTCATACCATGCGGTGGATTAAGCTTCGTGCTGGAGTGTTGAGCGCAGAGCCTCTGTGTCGTCGATGTAACAATAACGGATTCATCAGCGCGGCATGTGAAGTCCATCATATAATCCCGGTAGAGGAAGGCGTGACTGTTGCTGATAAGGAACGGCTTATGTTCAACGCCTCGAACCTTATGCCATTGTGCCATCGATGCCATGTCGAGATACATGTGGAGATGGGACGGAGCGGCAAACAGTTAAATATCAAGCGAGCAGAAAAGAAGCGGGAGGAATTTAGAAAGAAATTCTTAGATACCCCGGGGTGATTTTTTTAATGGCACCCCCATGCAGTTAAACCTCGCCCGCCCTAATTTCCACGCGCGGGCAATTATTTTGGGGCTTGGGGGCTGGGGAAATTGGACATTTTGGACACATCATGCGGGCGCGCGCCCGTTCATATTTTGCCACAGAGCGGGATATTTTGCTATGGAGACCAGAAAGGTTAAATTTATAGAGGAACTTACTAAGGCGTTCGGTATTATATCGGTCGCCTGTCAGTATGCTGGGGTGGGGCGGTCTACCTACTATCATTGGAGGGATACGGACCCGGATTTTCGTAAGGCAGTGGAGGATGTAATGGAGATACAAGGGGATTTTGTGGAAAGCAAGCTTTTGGAAAATATCAAAGGCAATGACACACAGTCGATACTGTTCTACTGTAAAACGAAATTAAAGAAACGGGGATATACTGAGAAACCATTGCCTAAGGAAGAAAGCGAGCCGTTGCCCGAATATACCTTATCCCCGGTCCCGGATGAAACCGCCCGGATGAGACCGGAAATTGTGAAGCGTGTTGAGAGGAAGAAAAAGTATCTTGTCAACCTGCTCAAGAAAGAGGGAAAATATACTTCCGAACTGAGTATGCAGGCCGGACTGGTGGCTCAGCTGCTTGTTAAAACCGACATGCTCGCTGCAGAAATCCTTGCGGATACTCATGAAGCTGTTACTGTCGAGTATAGCCGTGAGGGTAACCGTCGGGAAAGTGTCAGCGCAAAGGAACGGTTGTATCTCGATTATGTTTCCAAGAGTCAGAGAGCGCTACGTGCGTTAGGCATGAATACGGATTCAAGGGAAAGAAAGGGGGATGGCAAGGATAGTTTCGATGATTTCTTAAACATGTTCAGAGACGATGACTGAGGAAGAGAAGAAGATTGCAAGGGCGCTTAAATCGGAGACAGCACATGAACTGTCAGGAATCAGGGATTCAATCCTTACCAAATACAGATATGCGCTCGTTGATACAGATAGCCGCATTGGGGAATATGTATGTTCCGTCATTGATAACCCTGAAGGACACAATCTTTACGAGCTGCTTGCTGTCAGACGATTTTTCAGAATGCTCGACAAGTATGAATGGAAACCTAAACGGGTCCGCAGGTTCTTTAAATTGTACGAGATATTACGCTTCAATGGCACTCACGGACGTACCCGCTATAAGCTTACTCCTGTGCAATGTTTCCAGTTTGCCAACATCTACGGACTCGCAGACCATAACGGTCGCCGGCTTATCAGAGTTGCCTATCTGTTCGTACCGAGAAAATTCAGTAAGACCACATCTGCTGCAGCTCTTGCTGTCGACGATATGTTGTTTGGCGATAACAATGCTCAGTCGTATGTAGGCGCCAACAGCTACGAGCAGGCTAAGATATGCTTTAATGAAATTAGGGATATAATGAAGGATATTGACCGGGGAGCCCGGCATTTTCAGGTGAACAGGGAAAAGATATCGTTCAAGGACCGTGGACGAGACAGCTTCATCAGATGTCTTACAGCCAATGCCCGCACCCAGGACGGATTGAATGCCTCTCTTGTTATAATGGATGAGTACGCACAGGCACGTAACACCGCCGGTAAGAATGGTGCGGATTTAAAAAACACGCTCACATCTTCCATGGGTGTCCGGGCGCAACCTCTCACTGTGATAATCACAACTGCAAGCGAGGTAGTGGATGGACCATTCGCTCATGAGCTTGAAGGAGTGAAAAGAGTGCTGAGGGGGGAAGCCGAGGCTGACAACATGTTTGCGTCTCTTTTCATGCCGGATGTCGATGACCAGGAGGATGACCCTGTTACATGGATGAAGGTGCAGCCCCATCTCGGCATTACGGTTCAGTCTGATTACTACGAGAAGGAATGGAGCAACGCGCAGATGTCAGCTGAAAACATGATGACATTTCGCACCAAATTGCTGAACATATTCACCATTAATGAGGCGAAGCGTTGGTTCTCATACGAGAAGGCTAATGAGCTTGTGTGCGGGTTTGACATTGACAAGGTAAATGGTTTCCCGTTTTGCGCAGTGGCGTTTGACCTTTCTGTACATGATGATTTCAGCGCCGTATCATACACACTATATGCCGAAGATGACAGGAAATTTTATTCACATACAGAATATTATTTCCCGGAAGGAGCCTTAAGCGGGCATCCTAACGAGGCTTTGTACAGGACATGGCATGAAGCCGGATATCTTAAATTTTGCAAGGGTGATTGCATAGACGTGCATCTGATTGCCGATGATATAATCAGACGGACAAAAAGAGTCAATATCATAGCTATCGGCTATGATAAATTTAAAGCCCAGGACCTTGTGAATATACTTGCAAGCGCCGGCGCGAATGGCGTCCTGGCTCCATTTTCCCAGACTATAGGCAATTTCAATCTTCCAGTGGAGGCATTCGAGATGCTTGCTTATTCCAAGCCTGTAAAAATAGGATTTAATTCTAATCCGATTACCCCATATTGTTTCAGCAACGCCGTTATAATGACGGACCAATTGGAGAATAAGAAACCAATGAAAGCCACTGTTAATCAAAAAATAGATGGTGCTATAACTGTCCTCATGACCATTGGTTTGCTAAATTCTTTCAAACGATAAAAAGATGTGCAATAAAGTTGCCCGACTTTGCAAATAAATGTTTATCTTTGCAGTATCCATTCACACACAGGTTATAGGGTTTAGTTATTTCATGGGTTGGTTAGCCAATATATTGAATTGGGTAAAGAGAGAGGTGTCGGAAAAATCCGACTCATCTCACGAGCGGACGCCACGGACGGGTTACCCGTGGTTATCCACCGAGTATGGTGCGCTCTGCATCAGCTCGGTGTTCCGCTGCGTGAGGCTTCTGAGCGAGAGCGTGGCAAACCTGCCCCTGCAGTATCAACGTATGCGCGGCGGTATATTCATAGATGATACATCCAGCCGCATGCATTACCTGCTGACTGTCCAGCCAAATCCAGCAATGAACGCCTTTGACTTTTGGGCGTCAGCCATACAGCATGTACTTCTCGATGGCAATGCGTATATATTCCCGGTTTACTATAGAGGAGAACTGAATGCACTATTTTTATGTAGCAGGGGGACTGTAAGCTGTGACGCAGCTACAGACACATATACAATAACAGACTACATCAATGGTATCAAAGGTGTGTACCGTGAAAATGATGTTATTCATCTCAAAGGGAGATTCACTTCGTATGATGGCAAGACTGGGCTCAGCGTCCTGTCTCATGCCCGCCTGACTACTGCAATCGCGACGACAGGAAGCACCGAGACTCTTAACCGTTTTGAAAATGGTGGAGCGGTTCGTGGATTACTTGGCAAAAGCGATAAGGTTGTATCTGGTTTTGGTGATTATCAGACAGAACAGTTGAAGCTTTTAGCCAAGGAAACAGATGATAAGATACAAGCCGGGCAACGTATCATCGCCATACCTGGCAATTTGGATTTCCAGCAATTCTCATTGAGCTCAACAGACATGCAGTTTCTTGAGACCCGTAAGTTCGAGGTAAGGGAAATCTGCCGCTTTTTCGGGGTCCATCCGAGTTTTGTCTACGATGACACAAGTAACAACTATAAGAGCGCGGAGATGGCTAATGTGGCGTTTCTCAGCAATACTCTTAATCCGATGCTTAAACAAATCGAAGCAGAACTGCATCGCAAGCTCATACCTGAGAGTCTATGCTGCAAATACCGTTTCCTTTTTGACCGGTTCGGGCTATATGCCTGTGACCTTGAAAGCAAGGCTAAGTATCTTGGAAATATGCTCGCTACCGGACTCTATACTGTGAATGAGTTGAGAAAGATGGAAAACCGCCCGGCAGTGCCACATGGTGACCGGGCATTCGTCTCAGCAAATCTTAAAGGGGTTGATGAATCAAACACGGTTCAACAGAACAATAATACAGACAATGACAAACAAAGAGCAGATGAAAAAGGAAAAGAGTAGATTCGTCCGTTGCTATCAGGCAACGGAATTGCACATTCGCGAAGCCTCCGAAGGTGACGCTCCCAGCCGGATTATCGCCGGCTATGCAATATTGTTTGGCGTTGAATCATCTCCACTATGGAGTGATGCCGATAGTGAAGCGCGTGAGATAATCGCTCCGGGAGCCATAACCAAGGAGCTTCTTGACGGATGCGACATAAAGTTCACTATGTTTCATGACCGGACACTGATATTAGCCCGTAGCCGGAATGGAGAAGGGACTCTGCAATATGTGGTAGACGACAAAGGTGTACGCTTTGAGTTCGAGGCTCCTGCCACTATCGATGGCGATAAGGCGCTTGAGCTCGTAAAAAGAGGCGATATCTCCGGGTGCAGCTTCGCGTTTACTACAAGCTATAGGGATTCCCAATGCGTGGAGAGAAGCGTGAAGCGGGTGGATGGTCGCAGCTTTATCACCTATACAGTCCGCAGTGTCGATGCGGTGTATGATTTTACACTTGCAGCCGACCCAGCTTATCCTGGCACTTCCGTGGAGGCCCGTGAGCTGGAAAGCCTAAAAGAGGAGACTCTGAAAGCAGAGGATACTGACAATGAATTTTCAATTAGCGAAACAGCCAAGGCTCAGATTAGAGAAATGAGAAGTTTCGCAGCGAAAAGGATATAGCAATCACTATTAATTATTTTGAGATATGAAGAAAGATAAGACAGTTGACGTACGTCCTCTTACCAATCGTCTCCAGGAAATCACTCACCGCATAGGTGAGATTGCTGACGCATGTGAGAGCGAAAAGCGAGAGCGCACACAAGAAGAAGATAACGAGTATCATTCCCTTAAACGGGAGGTCCAGCTCCTTCAGATGAGGGAGGACGTACTCACCGGCGCATCATTGCATGAAATACAAGCTCTCAACCCTGATAAGTCACTTCGGGAGTGTCTGAATAACAAGCAGCAGGTTTCCATCACTCTTATGCGAGACCTTCAGATGTCCAGCTCTCTTGAAGGCACTGGCATTATCCCTATTCAGGACCAGGAGATGTTGAAGCCTCTCCGTGCCGGACTCATTTGGGATAAGGTAGGCATCAATATCCGCGCATTCCTTGCGGGCACTGAACTACGCTGGCCGAAGCATGGAAAAGCGAAGGCAAAGTTTGCGGATGAGGGCGAACGCCTGGAAGATGGAAAAATCGATTTCGATAAGCTCAATGTCACTCCCCGCCGTTTGGGCTGTGCGATTCCTTTGACCCGCGAGACCCTTGATGACTCACAGGGCGTGGTGGAAGGTGTGGTTCGCGAGGAGATGCCGCAGGCGATAATCGATTGCGTGAATGAGGCGCTTTTCACCACATCCGCTACCTATACTGATGACCAGGGCGCGGAGAAACCTCGCAAAGTATATGGTCCGTTCGTAAAAGCAGCTGAGAAACCTATTGAATTCGCTGGAGCAGTCCCCACGCGTCGTGAATTGCTCAAGATGAAGAGTGCCGTTGCAAAGACAGGAATCAAAGTAAGCTCTCCCTGCTGGGTTATGACAGAGGATATGAAAAATGAGCTCGAAGCTACACCAGTTGACCCAGGAAGCGGACGCTTTCTCTGTGAAAATGATGTTGTTCTCGGTGTTCCTGTCTACGTAACTCCGGAAGTTGGCGATGGCTACATCGGTTATGGCGACTGGAGCTATCAGGCTGCGGGTTTCTTTGGACCCATGAACCTGACAGTAGACCCCTTCACACTGGCGCGTCAGAATGCAACAGATTTCGTGCTCAATACCCGATTTGCCACTACCACCCTCTACGAAGAGGCATTTGTCATTGGTAAGGCAAAATCGGCGTAAACACGCTGAATATCATGGTAAACTGGTATTATAATTGAGGGTTATGGCTGTAGTGAGTCTGGAATTATTCAAGAAACATGTCTATGCGGATGACTTTTCCGAGGATGATGAATATCTTGAGCATTTGTTGGAAGCATCGGAAACTGTGGTTATTAATGCTACAAACCGCAGTATCAATGAGCTCCATGAATCTTTTGGCTCAGGTTTTCCCCTCCCGCTGAAACATGCAATCCTTATGCTCGCCGCCCATTGGTTCAACCAACGCGAGAGCGCGAGCGCCGTACAGATGCATGAAGTTCCGGGCTCACTGCAGGCATTGATTAAACCATACGTCAAACTTGTTGAGGATGATAGCAGGTAGGCTTAGATACCGCTTAAAGACATTTTGTCCAGTCGTGGGAGAAGGCCCGTTTGGTGTTGCCGATGCGGAATATACCGAACATAAGTCCATACGAGCTGAACGCGTCAAATATTCTCCATCCGCGAAATTCGAGCTTCATGAAGTCTATCCGGACTACAAAGTGACGTACCGTATCCGCAGTGCACATTCCTTTATAAAAGAAGGGTGGAGGGTAATGGAGATGGGTAGTAGCATACTTCTTGAAGTCAGAAATATCATTCCCGATATTCAACGTGGTATGTTAACTTTAGAATGCGAAAAAGTTAATGAGTAGAGCTACGAGGGGTACAAAGCCCGGTGCGCTCAGCAAAGAGTTCTCAGAACTTGCCAAACTCTTGTCAGCCGAAGAGCTTGCCAGGGCTATGCGGGGAGGCATCAGAAGGGAAGCGAACCGTGTTAAGAAAAAAGCCCAGGACAATGCCATGACAGCAGTCGCGAGTCACGGGCTTCATGTTGATGAGCGTTTCCGCAAAGGTATTCGTGCTATATCACCACGAAATTTGACCGGATTCGTCGTCACTCCTGTGCCACCGAGGAAAAAGAAAGGCGGAGCTGATGTTTCCAGATATTATTATCCGGTTACGAGAAAGTCAAAAAAGCGGGTTACGACATTCCTAAAACCGATATTGCTTTGGTCTGATGAGGGAATGCGGGCACGTTATACAGTCAAAGGCTGGTTCAGGGGAAGGATGATGTCTCATAAAGGCGGTCCGCTTAAATTCATGGCTGCTACGGAAAACGCAGAGATGAATACTACACAGGCAAATATAAGCAAAGGAATATATAACCGTATTATCCGTATTGCGAGAAAGAAAAGATTATTATGAAACGGACATCAATCAGCGCAGGGCTTTTCATCCCGCCTCTTCTGAAAGCAGGAGGTGTAACGGTGCCTGTTTTCCCATGTGCCTCCAAGACTGACGCCAAGGCTCCCTATATTGTGTACACGCGCAAAAGTTGGGAAGGAAGGCAAGTCAAAGAGTCTGCTCCTGCCGACGGAGTGGTGATATGTGTTTGGATATATCATCCCGACTATGCGTCATCGATAGAATTGGCGGAGCAGGTGAGAGAATCCATCGAGGGGAAACAAGCCCGGTTAACCGGACTGGAGATGAGGAGTGCTACAATGATTGACAGCAGTGACACATGGGACGCCGATTCTTATGTGCAGTATATTGAATTTCTATTAAAAATCAATTAATTTTTATGTTTTATGGATGAAGAAGTTGAAATCGCCGACGGGGGATATGTAAATGGTTCCGACATGCTGCTCTATATCAACGGCAAGGCAGTGGGACATTGCACATCACATACCACCACATTTAGTGCTGAAACCAAAGATAGAGCGGTGAAGCCGCTTGCGTCATTGCCTAAGACGCAGGGTAAATGGAAAGAAAAGACTGTATCTGGCATGAGTCTCTCAGTCAGTGCGGAAGGACTCTGTTTCTACAAGGAGACAGAAGGGGGTTACAAAGAATGTCTCGCACTTGCCGCTAAAGGTGACAGTGTTGACATCAAGTGTATGGAACGAGGCAAGGAAACGCCATATCTTGAAGGGAAATTTGTCATCACATCGCTTGAGCGCACTGACCCCGCTCAGGATGATTCGACCTACTCAATCTCTCTTGAGAATGACGGTATGCCAAAGACATTTGATGCCTCAGCAATATCATAAATAAATTTGCCCGCCGGTGTGCGCCACCGGTGGGCATCATTAACCGGATTCCGATATGAAAGACTTTGAAATTAAAATCAAGAATACTAAATATCCATGCCGTATCACGCTAAGGGCTATGTTGAAATTCAAGCAGCTCACCGGGCGCGACTGGGGGCAGATTGAAGGCAATGGCATCACTGATATGATAACATTCCTTTGGTGCTGCGTATGGGCGGCATGCGCCACCGATGGAGTGGAATTTAATTATGACCTTGACCAGTTTTCCGGATTTCTTGACGGGAGTGTGTTCTCGGATTGGATGAAATATCTCTCTGACGCAAATGACGGAGAGAATAGCAATAAGCAATCAAAAAAAAAGCCCCCTCTATAGAGGAGGTTATGGCATTCGGGATAATCAATATGGGTCTGAATCGTGATGACCTTCTATCCATGACTACAGATGAATTTGCTGTGGCTCAGAAAGCATTCTCTGATAAAGTGAATGAAGAAGCCAAGGAGAAGTGGCATAGGCTGCGGACTCTCGCTTCAATACTTATCCAACCACATGTCAAGAAGCGCATCACTCCGCAACAGCTAATTCCCTTACCGGGCGACAAGAAGCGCAATAGGGTGGGAACAAAAAAGCCTGAGCGAAGTACCTTGGCAAAATTTGAGAAACTTGTCACGGTCACCAATGGATAAATCCTCTGGAAGTTTAAATACCCTCTAATTAAACCAGCCTAAAGGGCTTGATGATGACGTATAAGTTTTTCCCCAGTCAAAATAAAAAATTTTCCATGAGAGAAGGACCGGTATGAGGGAGAACGGGAATATGATAATTCCACCTATAATCCCTTCTAAAATACTTACATTCGGATTCATATAGAAAGAAAAAATCAGCCCACCAATATAATAAAAACCAGTGAATACAATAAGCAGGTATTTAATAAACTTTTTCATGATTCATTTCTTTTGTTTTCAAATATAACAAAAATTGCAACAAAAACAAAAGAAAAAGATGAATTGAAGCAAAAACCGCGATAAATTCCGACCAAATGGCAAAGAAAATCGAATTTGATATAGATTTCAAAACCAATGGCAAAGAGATTATGGGGTCTCTTGCCATTGATTCAAAGCAACTTGCCGATGCTGTTGCGAGCGTGAATAAGCAGGCCGCTGACTTCCGGAAGAATATGAATGAGTGGGGATTTATGGCTCAGGCGTTTGACCAAGCTGTCGGGATATTCGGTCAGCTCGAATCGGTGGTCGGGTCGGTTACCGCTCAATATGAATCATTTGACCAATCCATGCGCGCCGCCAACACTATGGCTGGGAAAAGCGGCAAGGAGTTCAATGCGCTGAAAGAAGAAATAAAGGATTTGTCGAAGGTCGTTCCTGTAGCTCGCGATGAACTTGCCAACGGTCTTTATCAGGTTATATCAAACGGTGTCCCGGAGGATAACTGGATGGAGTTTCTCGAAAAGTCAGCTCGGTCATCCGTGGGAGGTCTCGCCGATTTGGGGCAGACTGTTACTGTGACATCCACCATTCTAAAAAACTATGCCTACGACTGGTCGAAAGCTGGGGAGATTCAGGATAAAATCCAGCTTACGGCGAAAAACGGTGTGACATCGTTTGGGGCGCTTGCCGCCGCCCTTCCGAGGGTTTCGGGTAACGCTTCCATTCTCGATGTGAGTATTGATGAGCTAATGGCTTCATTTGCCACACTTACGGGTGTATCCGGAAATACCGCTGAAGTTTCAACTCAGCTGGCGGCAATATTCACTGCATTAATCAAACCATCTTCAGAAGCGCAGAAAACAGCGGCGGCTATGGGAATCCAGTTTGATGCAGCCGCTATCAAAGCAGCAGGTGGATTCCAGAACTTTCTTACAAAATTGAAGGAAAGTGTTTCAGCTTATGCCTCTGCATCCGGAGAGCTTGAACAATCAGTAATGGCAAAATTGTTCGGCTCAGCTGAGTCGTTACGCGCATTAGGTCCGCTCATGGGAAATCTCTCGGATAAATTCAACGAGAACATTAGCTCTATGGTAGATAGTGCCGGGACTATGGATGTGGCATTTGCGGAAATGAGCAATACAGCTGAGGCTCAAAGGACATTGTGGCAAAACATGTATGCCGCTATAATGGATAATGTCGCCGGTATTGCTCAATGGACGAAATCCGCGCTATATTGGACTACAACACTTGCCAATGGTTGCGCCTCGATGTATAAATTGTATACCCTCGTCAAAACCTTTAATATTGCAACCACAGCGAGTGCCACCAAAATCCGTATTCTTTCCTTAGGTATCTCTGCCTACGGAGTCATGACCGGACGTACAGCAGCGACTCAACGCCTATTGAACGGAGCCATGGCGCAAGGAGCAATCTCTGGGACCGCTCTCTCCGTTGCCATTAGAGGTATCCTGATTTCTACTGGAGTCGGCGCAGCTTTGGTCGCACTGACAGCGATACTCTATAAATTCATCAAAGCAGGAGAAGATGCTGTTGAAGCAAATAGGAAGCTGGATGACAGTACTGATGAATATGTACGGGCATCAGCCTCCGCCAAAGTTCAAATAGACCGTGACATTAAGGCTCTTGGTGAATTGATAGAAGCTAAAGGCGATACAAAAGAGGCTGTCGAGCGATTGAATGAGACATACGGAGACACATTCAGCACATATAAGACTGCGGAGGAATGGTATAAAGTACTAATCGAAAATAGCGAACAGTACGTAAAACAGATTGGTTATGAAGCACAGGCAAAGGCATTAGCCGCAAGTATTGCCGAGGCTTCCATTCGTAAAGAATTAGCCGCCAATAAAAAAGCCGAGTTAGAGAAAGACGGGAAGGCTACGAAGAAAGTAAACACTTATGGACAGGCAGGAGTCGTCAGTCAAGTAACAGGGCAACGAGAAGTCGAAACCGAGGAATACAAACAGGTTAAAAAGGACATGGAAGATGCTGCAGCAACTGAAGCCGAGTTGCAAGAGCGTTTGAATTTCATAGCAGAAAAAGCCAAAGAATTTAAAGGGAATGTTGTTGCCCCCAAAAAGAAACCGCCATACATTCCTACGGTAGATAATGCTTCTAAAGTTGTCTCTTCAAATGACAAAGGGAAGGAAAATCCTACCGAGCTCAAAACTGTAGAGGATTTCAACAAGCGTATTGCATTCCTTGAAAACGAAAAATTGACTGCCACTCAGGAAAGATGTAAACAAATTGATGCGGAAATTGCATATACAAAACAACTGCTTGAGATATGGCAAGGCAAACGAAAGGGTGAAGATACATCTGCGGAGTACGTCCGCATGTATGATGATGAGCTAAAAGCCGCCACAAAGTATGGAGATACTTTGAAAGGCATCGCCGATGAGGTTTCTAAACTTGAGGCTATAAAAGAGACCGCTTCCACAAATGAGATTGCGGATATTCAACGTGCCATAGATGCCCGTAAAAAGCAAGAGGAGCAACTTGAGAAGATAGCATCCATCCCGTCTCTTGTTGAGAAGCTCCCTTCAATCATGGATGAAACGATGGGTCTTAGCGGTCTTAGCGGAATCGAATTAAAGATACGATTGCAGTCTATTGGAGCTGATAAAATCGAATCGCAAATCGGAGAGTTAAGCCAAATGATTGATGCTCTTAATGCTAAGATGTCATTGGAAGGGATGGGGGCAGATGGCTATTCCAAAGACAAGGAACAACGTGAGGAATTAAGGGCTAAACGTGATGAGCTAAAAAAATACCTTGATACTTTACAAGAAGCTAAACCAACTATAACAGATGCTGTGTCCGAAATCGGAGGCTCGCTTTCTGGATTGGGAAACGCATTGCAATTGCCGGAGCTTAATGTTGCCGGAACCATAGCTCAAGCTATAGCAACCATGGTGGAGGCTTATGCTACGGCATCTCTACAGGCTTCCAAGTATGGACCTATCGCTTGGGCCGCTTTTGCAGCCTCCGGTCTCGCACAACTTACGGCTATAGTCGCAAGCGTCAAGTCTCTGCCGGCTTTTGCAACCGGCGGTATTGTCGGAGGCTCATCACCTACCGGCGACAAACTATTGGCAAGAGTCAACAGTGGTGAAATGATATTGAACCTGACTCAGCAAAAACGATTGTTTGAAATGCTTAATGCTTCATCAGGTATTAGAGGGGTTTCTGTTCAGCCCCCACAAGCTGCAGAAATAACTCTAAGCCCAAATATGATGAAGGCACTTCTCCCTTCTCCGTCATCCGGTGAAACAGTCCGGTTTGAGATTAAAGGGCGCACACTTGTGGGGATATTGGAAAAGGAAAAGAACATTAATTATCGCAGCTAATGGCAAAAAGATTTTTAAGATATATGGGCGAATTTCTCAGCCGTGCAGGTATTGTATGGCGGGTTGAGATTTTGCAAGCAGCCGAACAGCCATTTAGCGAAATAGGCTCATTGACTTTTGAAGCTGATGAGGCACTTGTAATCGAATGGTCTCACTCTGAAAAGGAGCAGGTCATTTGTGGAAGCACCGCCACACTACGCCTCGAGAGTCCGGGCGATAGGACCTATGAGGATTTATATACTATAACTCCAGGGCGTATAGTCATGGATGTGTATAGGGAGGGAGCTCTGTATTGGAGTGGGACATTGGACCCGGAATTTTACGAGGAGCCTTATGAACGGGCTGCAAATTACCCCGTTTCGCTTACATTCTCCGACCTCGGAGTACTCGACAGACTGAAATATGACCAATCAGGGATGCTCACATTGCATGATGTGGTTGATTACTGTATTGGTCGTGCCGGATTCAATACAATTCTTGATGAAAGTATAATCAGCACCAGTCTAACTCCCGGAGGTCTAAGAATGAAGCTGTCCGACTTGAAGGTCAGGAGTGATAATTTCTATGATGAGGACGGAGAGGCTTTGTCGCTTAAAGAGGTTTTGGAGGGGATACTGCAGCCTCTTGCTTTACGCATGATACAACGTGCGGGGCATCTCTACATCTATGATTTGAATGCGCTCTACCATACACCGTCAAATGAGGTGTATTGGGAAGGAGACAGTCAGACCATGGGAACTGACAGGGTGTATAACAATGCAAAAATTACATGGAACACTTACGCTCAGAGCTCGGAGCTCTCGGATGAGGAATGCTGGATACTCGAAGTCGACCCGGATTTTACAGCCTTGAATTATCTGGAAGGAAGAAACCCCGACATGTATGACAATCCATTCGGAGATGACCGTGTGTATTCATATCATTACGGGAGCAATCCTTTCGAGGTAGACACGCGCACCGATTATTCCGGCGTGGGTTTTTCCTTATGGACTTCAAAGCAAGGCAAGGGCGCCGAGCTTAAAAATAACAACGTCCGTTTCTTTAAGATTGTGCCTCAGAATGAGGGTTCGGAAACCGAAGGTGTTGCTTTGACATGGATTTCAACCTATGTTGAGCCTACTACTGCACATGATGCTGAAATGAAAACTAAGCGCAATGGAGTTTACACATCCATTGCCGGGTCATTTGACACATGTGGCAGTGTGCTGTTTGAGACAACTCCCGTGTGGATTCCTCCGGTGTCCAAGACTCTCGACCTATGCGTCAATATGGAAGCTCTTGTTGACCCGCGTATCAACTTTTACAATGAAGCTACAAACTTCTATACTGGATTCCTTTCCGGTTGGTTCCAAAAATATGCGTATGAAAAGTGGCAGAAGGATGCTAATTTCGTTTATGCCCCTGTAAGGATTTTATTCAGGAGAGATGATGGAAAGACTTTCTGCTGGGATAATCGCTTTTCGGTAAAGGGAGCCGGATATGATGTCAAGTCGCTTGCTTTTACCAAGGGGGAGTGGGTAGAGGATACGGGTAATGTGTGGGGATACTTAGCTTACTATGACCCGGAGGACCGCAAGGACAACACTGGAGTGCTCGGATGGCAGCAAAACAGACCAGCCATCAACGCGCATAAAGAGAAGTTGTTATTGGCATTACAGAAAGCGAAAGGGCAATATATACCTTATCCGATGCTGGGAGCCAGTCTTGGAGGATATATCTCTATCGAGGTCCTGTCCGGATGGGTGGTAAAGAACGATAACGGCAAGGATTGCCCGCTGCTTTCTGATGGCAATGTGGCATGGGTCATGTGTAAACTTCCTACCATAAGCATCGCAAATGCGTCCTTATTTGGAAAGGAAATCAACACTGATGATATTGAATACAATGCCGATATAAACCCGGAAGCCAAAGACCCCATAGAGCTGGATACTATCTGCGGTAGCAGTGCTGAAGGTGTTCCCACTGCCCGTGGAGCTTACTTTTCAGCATTGACAGGTGAACAAATAACACAACTGACGCGGGCGGGGCGTACCTCGCAGGTGGAGGACCTGTTAATCGGTACGCTGTTCAGTCAGTTTGGGGAACGTCACACCACTCTTTCCGGGGAAATGAGTATTGCAACGCAAGGCTTGGTGACATACACAGAAGCTAACCAGGATGGTAAGAAATTCATGATTACAGCGGATGTTCAGGATGTGATAACTGATATCAGTGACGCAACTATTACAGAATTACGTCCGGATGAATACGAAAGGAGGGATTAACTGATGGCTTTTGAGTATAGACTGGTTTCTAATAATCGCGAAGGGCGCCCACGCAGCAAACGTCTTCGTCGCTTAGGCGTCTCAGCCAAAGGTGCGGCAATTTCAGCGTTTTCCGGTTCCGGCGGTGTTGTTGCTGATTCCCACTCGCACTCCAATAAAGAGCTGCTTGATTCACTTGTATTGGATGAAAATGGATTTCTATCAACCACATCTGTTAATGATGAGGATGAGCAGATTTCCACACCATATCTGCAGAAAAACATATTCGATGATTTGTTTGAAAAGGTGGAGATTTCTGATGGGAAATTTGCCATCAAGGCGAAATACGACCTTTTCAGCGTGGGTGGTTTAACTGCTCTCGGTTACCATGACATTGGCGTCTCTGACAGTGGTTTCAATGTCGATGGCATCTACTTCGGCGACTGGACTGACTACACCGAAGGATTTGACACATACGCTGTGTCAGGCAAAAGTGGGAAGATACTCTATGACCTGATAAAGCAGGGAGGAACTGGTGGAGGAGTCGATTTGTCAAAACTCGGAGTTCTGACACTTGCTTGCAACGGAGTTAATCTCGGTACATACACTCCGGCAGAATCCGCCACCATCAACATGCCTATGCCAGTGAGGCTGTCGGAGCTAACCAACGATTCCGGGTTTGTCAGCAGGTCTGATTTCGGTCAGCTGTTTATGATTACAGACCCTTCGGGTATCAATCATGGCACGGGTATATCTTACGACCTGTCTGGCACCATGGTACTCGACATGCCCTCGGCTTTGAGCGGTGTGACAGCCATCGATGGTGGAGGCGGCGCGCTATATCTGGGGAATCCTGACAACAACTCGTATATCTACATTAACGAGGATATGAAGTCAGCAGCTTACGATGCATGGTCAATAACACAAAGCGGAGATGCCTCCTTCCAGAAGGTCACAGCATCCTCATTTGTCGGTGACCTCACCGGCACGGCGACAAGGGCGACTACTGCCGATAAGGCTGACGCCGCCACCCGATTAAGCAACGCCTTCTCCCTCTGGGGACAGGACTTCTACGGCAACGATATATCCGGCGACATGACTGGAGTAGGTTCTATCTACATGTCGGGAAACATTACCCTCAAAGGTTCCGGAAACTTCGGTAACAAAATCAACTTTGGCGATGGCGATTATGTCTATCTTCATGAATCAGAAGATGATGTGCTGTCAATCCATGCCAACAGCGGCATCAATCTTCTCGATGCCACCACATTCAGCAGGACTGCCACAATATGGGGCAATGTCGGCATAGGTAAGACGCCCACTGCCTATGAGCTTGATGTGGACGGTTCTACAAAAGCTACTGACTTCTTCGCCACAAACTCAGTTCAAGCTGAAAACGGCGTACTTGCCAAAACATCAGGCTACGGAGGTCTATATATCTACGGGGGCACATCATACTATCTCGCCCGTCTCCACGCTTTCGGAGCATCTCCTGGATGGACTCAAAATGAACGCTGGCTCGATATAAACAACGACCGTACCACACATTTCTATCACAGCCTGTACTCCGATGGCGATATTACCGCACTCGGCTCATCGACTACTTCCGACATGCGGTTGAAAGTGGTGGTTAGGGATTTCACCCTCGATATCCGGAGTATGGCAGATGCTCCCTTGTTCATCCATAATTGGCGTGACAGTAGCCATCCTGGAGAATATGTCGGCACTTCGGCGCAGTATTGGAAAGAGCATCTGCCGGAGGCTGTCAGTACTAATCATGAAGGCTGGCTTTCCCTAGCTTACGGCAACCTCGGTGTGGCAATGTGTATCTCGCTGGCTCGTATAGCCGAAAGCTTTGAGAAACGGCTTTCACATATAGAGAAATTATTCCAATTTACATAATCATAACAATTTATACAGAATATGTCAACAAACAACATCAACATTGAGGCGGTCAACTCCGCCAATGTCCGCATCGGCAATGCCAGGACACCGGAGGGTTACACCATAGCCGCAAATTTCAATGTCTCCGGCTCAAAGACGCTCTCTATGGAATCGGGCTCAGTCACCAAGGAAGGCAAACAGAAGGCGTCATTCTCGGCAATGAACCCCACAAGCATGAAAATACAGTTCTATGATGTGGAGCCTCAGGAACAACAGACGATATTATCCGACGTCAACGCTTTCATCACCGGAGCCAAGGAGGCTATATCATCCAACCTTATCAATACAGATTCAGTAATATCAATCGCCAAAGCATGAAGAAGACAATGACAGCAGCTATGGCTGTAAAGATTTACGATATACTTGGAAACGCGTCTCTCTCGAAGATGGACGATACCGGGAAATTCACAATCATAAACGCAATGCGCGCATTGAAGCCCGTGGCGACCGGACTGAAGGATGATATCTCTGATGCGCGCAAGCAGCTCGCCCCGGAAGATTACAATCAGATTCTTGAGATGCGCTACCGTTATCCGCTACTGTCGGTTGAGGAACGTGTTGAAGTGTCACGCGTGGAACGTGAATTGGAGTCAAAGGTAACTGAATGCATGAGTGATGAGCTGAATAGAGAGCATAGTTTCGAGTTCACAACCATGGATAAGGTGGCATTTGGAGCACTGCTTGCCTCCAATGATTTTAACGCCGCCACCATGATAGAACTGCAGGACGCTCTATGTGAGGTTTAAACAAACTGAATAACGATGAGTCATTACAACGGAGTCATATCAGCCCCTGTGGATTTGCGGCGGGATGTCTACCCTGTGAGGGGTTCTTCTTCCGGGGGTAGGTATTCCTTGGCTGACGTGTGCTCAAACATAGATGGCAAGACAAACAAGTGGTCGAAGATAAAGCCAGTCGAGATTGAGGGCAACATCTTCGTGCATCTTGACACCGACAAAGTCTCGATGCCCCATCCGTTCACCGGAACTTACATGTCGGTCCCGGCATGGCTCGGTCGCATGTACACTGAGTCTGTCTATCCCGGAGGTTCCACAATTGACGAGGTGCTTCTTGCACACATAGCCGGACTTGGTGTACCGATGCTCTCCGGGACCAATATAGCCACGGACTCCCAGAAGGAAGCGACAGCCAAACGTATAAAGCGGGTGGTTGACAATATCGAGACTTGGGGAGTGAACTGGGAATACAAACCACCGGTGCCACCTACATACCCGTGCCGACTCACCGATTTCAACGGATACGACCATTACGCTCAGTGCCCGATATATTACACTGTTCCAGACAAGATATACAATGGTGAGCACGCATGGTTCTCGTGCAGCCTCATTCCAGAGGGGCAGACGTCGATAGATGCCACGTGGTTCTCCAGCTTCTTTCCAAACTACATGATATGCGCCGTATGGTTCAAGGGGGATAACTATCTCGGTTTCGTGGAGATAGAAGAGCTCTCATCTGGTAGAGGTGAGACTGCTCTTTCTCCGAATGCCTTCTATACGCTCTCCGGTGCCAACGCCGGGGAATACAGAGTGTATTTCTTCGCCACTGATGGCGACCGCTCCATCATATTCCCATCACTTCCGGACTCCCCGAACCCGCAACCCTTCACGGCTGTCAAGGGGAACAATCCAAAAGATGACCCGTTTGCTGGCGAACTTATGATGGACATTTACGCTGCTGGTACCGGGTTCGCGCATTCCCACACGGACTCCTATTTCGAGAGCTTCTACAATGTAGGGGAGGGGGACTATGTGTCGCTGTGTACAACCGGGTATTACTGTGTGAAGGCAAAGCTTGTCAACGGCTCATCGAGGGCACTGAACTTCGACCCGTCGCAGCTGTCGGTCTACTGGGCTGAATCATCTGGCAGCCCGTCGGTGATAGTCTATCAGTCAAATGGGACTCTAGCCACCTCCGTAATCTCGGTCCCGGCAAACGGAAGCGTCACCATCATGATAGAGTTCATTGACATATACCTCGGGATGTCGCCGGTACAGGGATACCACTACGGCACAATCGACCCGATGAGCATACGCTACAAGGGCGCGGAGGTGCAGCAGTTCTACTGCGATGTCATATATGACAGCTCGCACAACGGCTATTTCACTGCCAATGGCAAGTATTACAAGATTAAATAAACTTATGTGAAATGAACAGAGTGATTGACAGATTCAATATCCGCGCACCCTGTGGGCGCGATAGATATTTTTATTCATTTATAAACCGAGATGACTTATGATATTCGTATCAAAACAAAAGATTCGCAAGATTAACTATAAGAGTGATTTTGATTTCATTCTTGATATCAAGGTCTGCACGGGGCTTGACGCGGAGGGCAACAGCGAGTACGCGCCTCTCGGATTCCCTGACTATGATTTCGAGGGGGTCATCCATTGCGGTGCCAGAACCCCGTCCTACCGGTTCGGTAAGAAGGGGAATCTGACGGTGAATTGCTTCAATGACGACGGACGTATCCATGTGGTATGCGACAACCACGGGCTCCCGCCCGGACGTCTGTCAGTCGAGTTCCGCAGCAATATCCACAACGACATTTACTCCAACGGTCGTAAGCTTTTGGTATCACCGTTCCCTATCGACATCGAGCTTGTGCCAGGTCCGGGAGATTGCCCATCGATACCGGAGATAGCGATGGTGCTTCCGTTTGTCAGGGGTGAGCCCATGGATTGGTCACGGATGACGGAGGAGGAGCGCCGGGAACTCACCCACAATGTCACCGAGGCTATCAATTCCGGAGACCATCTCGACATCATCACAACCGACGAAGCCGTGGAGATGGTCAGGATAATATGGGAAGATGACCGGCATACCGGCATTCCCGATGCAGACATTGACAGTGAATCAGCAGAAACACAGACTGAATCATTAATCACAATTAAATCAAAATCAAACTGAGTTTAAATTTTTAAAACATTAAGAAAATGGCAGAAACAACAGCAAAATTTGTAAAGTCCGACGCGCTCAGCGCAGCATTGGCAGAGGTAAAAGTAAAGGTAGATGGCAGCATCGCAGATGCAAAAAGCTATGCCGATAACAAAATTGCAGCTTTGGTGGGCGGTGCTCCCGAGACTCTTGACACCCTCAAGGAGATTTCGGATGCCCTCGGTGCTGATGCCAATCTATCGGCGACACTCACAGCTCAAATAGCCACAAAGGCGAATGCTTCTGAGCTCTCGAAGTATCAGACCATTGCCGGGCTTGACGCCGCCATGCTCGCCAAGTATCCCAATCTCGCAAATCTTGGCAACTACGCCACAAAGACCGAGCTGACAAACGCCACAAAAGACTGCGTGAAAGCTTCCGAACTCGACGCTCTCGCCATGACCGAGGCTGAAGCCCGCGCGATTGTAACAAATGTATGGAAATAACAAAGGGAGACCAGAATGAGCATAGCAACATCAACCGCTCTGGCATCCTTTGCAGAGGAAGTCCGGAACAAGGTCCGCACTGACCATTACACTAAGAAAGAGGCTGCTGCCATATATGCTGAGAAAGCGTCAGTCCCGACAAAAATCTCACAGCTCAACAACGATTCGGGGTATATCACTGGAACGGACGTGGATAGAAAACTCTCAGGTCTGGCAAAAGTCGTCACTCTGACGCAGGTGGAGTATGATGCTCTTACCAAGAAAGATTCTAATACCCTTTATGTCATTAGCGAGTGATATATGTTGGCAGAAGCAGAAAATATAATAGACATCCTATTCGGCGATATATCCGCCGATAGGATGTATTATGGCGATACTCTCATTTATGAGAAACCGCCACAGTATGCACCCAACCAATTTGTTGGGAAAATAGTATTGACCGATGACGATGATGGAGTTTACCCTTGGGTTTATTGCGGAACAAGCGCAACGATTTATGCTGATACAAAAACCGGGGAATTTAGTACTTCAGCTCCAGTTGCCCGCGGAAGTTACAACGGGATGCCGTCTAATCTGGGAAGAGTTGACCATCTTCCTGATTTTTCAGCAGCAACAACGTTTAATATGCTTTTCTCAAATCAGCAAAAGCTTGAATCTGTGAGCTTCAAGGGTGTCAATACATCCAATGTCACTACGACAGCAAATATGTTTAATTATTGCCAACGTTTAAAAACGTTGGATTTAAAATATCTTGACACCTCCAAAGTGACAAACATGGAATATATGTTCATGCGTTGCTCAGGGTTGACTTCCATCAATATGAAAGGATGGGACACATTAAACGTCACCAATATGAGGAGCATGTTTTCAGGCTGCAGTTCACTGGGAAGCATAGATTTAAGTATGTTCCGCACAGACAATGTTATAACTATGGAGTGTATGTTTGATGGCTGCAAATCCCTGAAATACATAGATTTAAGCACATTCAACACATCCTGCCTGGAAAACATATTTGGGATGTTCTCCGGTTGCGAATCATTGAAAACTATAGATTTGAGCGCATTTGACACTTCCAAATTGAGAAAAGGATTGACTTATGTTGACCGCATTTTTTATAGATGCTCTTCATTAGAGTCTTTGCGGTTTAATGAATTTCATATTGGTTTGTCGTCTGATGAAAATTCTAAGGAATACAATGGATTTTTCGGGTGTACCGCGCTTACGACTGTTACAGGCAGTATGGTTATATCATGTGATGGAAGATACAATTATATTGTCTTGAAAGATTGCCCTCTTACGGCAGAATCAGCCATGGTTTTTATTAACGGGCTGCAACAAGTTAGCTATGATAGTTCCATCTCGTTTAAGGCTTCCACTTATGATGCTTTGACCGATGAGCAGATAGCGATAGCGACCTCTAAAAATTGGAGTGTCATCAGACATTACAAGTAAAATCAACAGCAATTATGAAAAAATCAGAATTTACAACAGTAATCATTACCGCCGATGAAGGAATGTATCTCACTCAGTCAGCTGATGTAGCTATTTCGGAGCGTATCATCTGCACGGAGGTTGCGCTGGGCTGCAATTCCTCTCCCGGCGAGTGGAAGGAAATCACCAAAGAGGAGGGCGATGAGTACAAGTCGCAGATTGAGTCCTACAGAAAGGAGCGTGAACAGCAGAGGCAAGCCGAGATGAAAGCCATGATGGCGAAAAGATTCTCCACCAATTCAGAAACCGACAGTCGTATTGAACCATGAGCTGGGAAACAATAACGGTGCTCCTTGGGACACTCGGTGGGCTGGAGTTCCTAAAATGGCTCTTCAACCGCAAAACAAACTCACGGTTACTTGTGGCGGAAGCAGAGAGTGCTGAATTTCACACGCTACAGGAGACTAATGAGTTTCTGCAGAAGCAGCTGCAGGCTAAGGAGGAACGGTTTGTGGAGCAGACAGAACGTTTACGCCGTACACAGGATGACCTGTTCCGCGCCAAGGAGAGCGAGTATCAAGCGAGACTTGAGCTGGCGTTGAAAAAATGCGAGGACGAGGAATGTCCGTTCCGTCGTCCACCAAACGCACAAACTCCGCCCAAACCAGGCGTGACAAAGGAGGAATACCACAATCAAAATAAACTCCTCATCCCCTAATCGGCTCCACAGGCCGAAAAAGAACATTGACATATTGGAATTACCACTGAATGTTAAAAGTCATATCATAACGTAATATTTTTGTATAGTTTCTGACCTAAAAATCCATCCATGCCAAATAATTGTTGTATTTTTGTAGGTGAAATTTATAAATTAATATTATGGCAAGACCTATTAAAGAAACACCAATACTCTTTGGGTCGGATGCAAAGAGGTTTGAAGAGCGTATGCAGAATCCACCGAAAGTGTCTTCTGAAAAACGCGCTCAAATCCGAAAATCTTACGAGACCGTCATGAAAATGATGATTGATTACAGAAAATGACCAGAGAGGAATTTCAGGCAAGATGCATAGTGCGTCGTCTCAATATTGGTGATATTGTTACCGAATTTGATTGTCACGATGAGGACTTGAATGACTTCATAATTAATGAAGCAAGTCTTTACCGCAATGCATTATTATCCGTAACTTATGTGGTTGAGGATAAGAATTCAGAGGATGTATTAGCATACTTCAGTCTATCTAATGATAAAATATCCATATCTGATTTTGAGAGCAAGACAGAGTTCAACCGATTCCGTAAACACAAATTTGTAAACGAGAAAAGACTTAGAAGTTACCCTGCCATAAAAATAGGACGTTTGGCAATTGCGAAATCTGCCCAACACCAATCTATCGGTACATATCTACTGGAGTTTATTGAAGATTACTTCCTTATCGATAATAAATCAGGATGTCGCTTTGTTACGGTAGATGCCTATGTAGATGCAATTCCATTCTACATAAAGAATAATTATCAGTTCCTTAACAATGATGATGAGGATAAGCGTACACGAGTGATGTATTTTGACCTTGCATCTCTTCTTTAACCATTGAGGACACTCATGGCTACGCATAATCGAAAGCGGAACTACCGCTTATTCTTCATAATAAGTATGCTCTCCCCATGAGTAATCCAAGGCTATAGCCGTATTTTTCATTTAGTGGTGATTCCAATATGAATTGGTTTCACCACTAAATTTTTTATGCTATGGCAAAAGTAGACATATTATTACCGTTCATCCTCTCGTTTGAGGGTGGATTCTCGAATCATCCCGCCGACAAGGGTGGGGCGACCAACAAGGGTGTGACAATCGCCACATGGCGACAGGTGGGTTACGACAAGGACGGAGACGGAGATATCGACGTGGACGACCTGAGGCTGCTCACTGACGCGGATGTGCGTGACCGTGTGCTCGTGCCCCATTACTGGAACCGGTGGAAAGCAGACCTTATTACATCGCAAAGCGTGGCAAATATCGTGGTCGATTGGGTGTGGGCTTCCGGGAAGCATGGCATCACTGAGGTACAGAAGCTACTCGGTGTGAAAGCTGATGGCATCGTGGGTCCGAAAACCCTGCAAGCCTTGAATCTGTGCGACTCCCGGCGACTGTTCGATGAAATCAAGGTGGCGCGTGTGCGCTTCATCCGTAACATCGTAGCGAGGAATCCACGACAGAAGGTGTTTGAATCAGGTTGGCTCCGGAGACTCGACAGCATCGGGTTCGGCTCTCTGTCTTTGAACACCATCCCGGTAAGGACTGTAGACTTCAAGGGTTGAAATACAATTAAAACATTATCAGTTATGCACGTAAGATATTTTATATTTCTGCTCCTGGCTCTTCTTTGCTCATGCTCCACACAGCGGTCCACACAGCAGAAAGTCGATGCCTCCTCGGTGAGCATTGACACCTCGCATCTCGAAGAAAAGAGTGATAAGACTACATTCCGATGGGATTTCCTGTTGGCTCTATGCGATTCCCTGGGGATGCACATGCGGGCCGACAGTCTGAGGAGTGACGCTGACGGAGGACTGACAGTTTACAATCCGGATATCATTGTGTCCGTAGCCAAGCCGGAAGTCACCACCGGAAGCGCGGAGGTTGAGATATCCGCAGACTCTCTGGTCCGGACCAACGACCACATAGAGCAATCATCCATGACCGCAGACTGTGACGAGACCACAAAGGAGGTCAAGGCTGCATCCCCGGTCTCTTTGACATGGCTGTTTGTCCCGGTGGCAATCATCATTTGTGGATGCCTTCTCCGATGGTATCACAAACGAAAATCATGATACTTGACCATACATAATTTGGGTTAGCTTTTTTTGGTTATTTTAGATTGATGAACACCCCGCCCCGTCCGCGATGGATAGGCGGGGGATTTTGTGATTTTGTTACTTCTTAGCTACTTATAAAAGCATATCATTCTGATATTAAGGTATATAACTATATTCAAAAATTCCCCTCCGAGGTACTATGTATAATTTAAGCATAAAAGGCAACAAATTATAAATCAATCATTTATAATTTGTTGCCTTTGTTATTTGTGAAATATGAACTTTCTGTTAGATTTCTTTATTTCCCTTTGTTTTTTCAAAAGTTGCTTTTTGGTTGCTTATTGAATAAGACAAAATTTGTTTGAAATATGCTTAGTTGCTAAGTATTGGTATATAGTATCTATTATTTAGCGCCGTATTAAAATGAATAACGGAGAGAATTATAAGACCGTAGAATTTATCTGGATAGTGAGAGGTTTATATTGAATCCGAACGAGGTATCAGTGGTGGGATATGATGTGGATGATACGATTGGGGTGGTAATCTGATGGTCAAAATACGCACCCAGTGTTAGACGACGCGACATAATATATGATGCCGAGATATTAAAAGAGATATTTCGTATCCCGGAGGTAGCCTGAGTGTATGCGGTTTCTATTCTTCGAATAAGAGCTTGAGTTTCCCCAAATGAGAATTCACCGTTTATAGTAAGGTCGTTGGATATACCCACTCCCGTTCCTTTCATCTTTAACACCGTATTAAATCCTATTATTTTATACCCAAGTCCGAAAGTCAATGTTTGCTGATTGGCTTCAACGACTTGTCCAGCAGAAGTGTTCAATGTGAGAGTTCGGGAATCACGGTACTCAGCGGAGAGTGTCATATCATTCTGAAGAGTGACTGATGCTCCTATGAGTGGCGCAAATTTCTCGGTAATAGAAACCGACGATATGTTATATTGTGACGATGGAATAGGATTTCCTGTAAGTTCATCTGGAATAAAACCATTACCACTATCATCAGCACTCATCCAATTTAAGAATGATGAGTACGAGCCAACTGAATATGTACATTGATATGCATGACTCAGCGTGAAACTTTTAAATATATTTTTTAAACTTCCGAGAGACATCAATCCATCGTATGTGATACGCCAATTTGGCAAAGCAGCGCTAAACGAAGGAAAAGGAGATAAGTACTGCTTATGAGGATTTCGTCCCGAATATGCGGCAATGAAAGCTGGGATGAGAACATCGGAGCTGGTTGGACTGATAGTCCCAACCGCAGGATTATATGGGTTGCCAGCATTGATATTTCCGGTCATGAATCCTCCCATAGGATAATTTAAATCAAGATATCGTTTTTGAATGCGATTAGCCATCACAGGTATATAGTCAATAAAATGGTCAAAAGCCTCCGAACGATAGCCATTTTCTGCATTAAAGTGCTTTAATGCAGTCTTAAGTGCAATATGAGTTTTAGTATAAGACCCGGCTAAGGATGTTGGCATGTTGTCGTACATGAATTGTACGGATTGCGAACGATTGTCAGTACGATTAGTTGTCAACAGCACTTTTAGTCCCTTTATAGGTTCAAGTGCCAACTCAATATTTATTTCCTTTGTATGTGAAAAAATAGCAGGGGAGGTCTGACCATCATCAGTTATAAGCCATCCGCGGCTCTTCGCTTTGTTTATATAATCAGCTCCAACAAAACCAAAAGCGAAATCAAGCCCAGGGGACATCGGTCCATAGCTGCGTGATTGTCCAAATATATTGCCTATTTCAGGTTGAAATAGAGGTAGTGACAGTGATTTTGTACTCCTATAACGGAACGCAGCTGACCGAGGTGAAAGAACCAAGCGTGTAGCATATTCCGACACGTTACGCCATAGTGATTTTGATTCGGTAGCAATCTCCGTTATGGTGAACATAAGATTTCTATCGTCATGATTAAGAATCTCGATGGTATTAGAATCCAAAACCTTGTGGCGAATTTTATATGGGTTACCATCGGGTGTCGTTGCCGATACTCTTACTTTTATACTCCGAAGATTATGCCGTATTACCACCGATGTGTCTGGTCGCAATGCAAATGCCTTTTCAAAACGACGTGGCTTGCGCGCTGTCACGTTGGTGCGTTTGTTTAGAAACCGCTGATTTACTTTTTTGGTAAAATCCCACTTGTTATATAATGTTTCAAAGTTAATGCGTCCATCTGCATTCCACGCAGCTTGATTCGCGATAGAATTACCCATGGACAATCCGTCGATTTCCGCACCTCTATCCCAACGATAGGTCGCATTGTAGGAGGCATTGCCAGAAAGCCAATCAAGAACCGGAATTTTGTTAAAAGGGGCGCGGTAAGACATAATAAATGATTGATTATAGCTCCATGGAGTGCCAAGATGTAAAATACTCTGAATTACAGTGTCCTTCCAATTCTTATATCTGTCAGGAAAAAGTTTTTTATTAACTGCACCCATTGTTTCCTCAATGCGAGCGGATGTATTGCTATTGAAAGCGACTGAAAGAGATTTGGTCAGATTCCAATTTACCGAGAATTGCCTATCCCAAATAAAATTTTTACTTACAGCAACAGGGAGTTGGAAATCGATATCGGCCTCAGAGCGGGTCTGCATTTCATAGTAATACCGTGAGATTGTGGTAAGAAATGAGATATTGGCTGGCATGTAGTTAAATTCCCATTCTTTCAGAAATCTCACATGCCTCGAACGGCTTTTAATGAATTTGAACGGTCGTATACCTTTTACAAATGGGGTATATGAATACTGGAATGAACCTCGATAATCATTCGTGTACTCATACTCAGTTGTAGGATTATTTTTTGTCTGTTTGTTGAATGAAAAATTAAAAGTAAAATTTGCTGGGTCCCAGGGCATCGGCGTATTTGATTTAACGTCGAATTTGAGACCGGAAATTGCAAAACTCTTTATAGTTGAGCGCTCAACCGCATAACCCATAATTGAATCCCGCTGATAGCTGGACGAACATGCATCAAGAGCATCTTTTAATCTAACATCCTTATCCAGTGGATTATACTTAGGAGTTGTAGTTTCTTTAGATATAGAATAATATATAGGTGCAGTCAATTGTGCTTTCTGAGGTAAAAAACGCCCTGCATCAACTTGCATTGCAAAATTATATTGTTTATAGTCATCCATTCTACGTGAGTTAAGAGCTTGGTCAATAGCGCCAAACCCAGCAGTTTCGATATGCGCGCCCAAATTCAATGTGGCTATGTCAGATACTGATAAATTTACATTACCTTTGGCTGCCCAACCGCCTTCACTATTAAAATCAGTAACTTTAAGTTCATTAACCCAAACTACACCGCTCTTGGTACGGGTACTATTGTTTCTGATACCAATGAAAAGCACACGGATATCACCAAGAGAAGGATTGCCCATTACCGAAATCCTATTACGTTCATCCTCCGGGTCGCGTGATGAATAGAGATTGCCAAACCCTACACCCGGCTGTTGCTCATCCTTAGCTTGATTTCTTTCCCTTTTAAGTTTCACTAATGATTGCAAATCAAAATCCATGAAATTACTTTTTGGCCACACTATGTTTCGGTCTCCGTTGCTATCAGTATATGAGCCGGCAGGTGTAAGTTCAAGTGGAATTTCATATTCATAGAAATTATTTTTTACATCGCTTCCAAGACGCACGAAAATAGCTAATTCACCTGACCGTAGGTCCGTGAGGTCATCGATAAGTTTTTCCGCATGCACCCACATTTGCATACGTTTGTAGTTTCGCAAATCCAATAGAGTATTTCGGTAAATTCCTCTCGTGTCTCCGGCATCTAAATCTGTTACTTTCAGAGATAGAGATTGCTCATTAAGTTGAACAATCTGACTCTGCCCTGGGTCTGTAATACGGCTTACTCCCGGAGGAAGAATATAGTTTACAGGTTCACGGTCAGAATTCTCTTCGACATTTACTACCGATATATCAAGCTTACCCTCTGCTGGCACATCTCCACGCGACTCAAGGCTGAAATCATAAGGACGCCATTCCCCTCTTACGAGCTCAAAAGTCGCAAAGCGGAGATGTGTGACATTCTTAAATCCAGTCAAGAATATTCGGGCAAAACGGATGGTGGAAAAATCCTTGATATTACCTACCACTTTCTCATAATCAGACAATGGGATTTTAAACTGATACCATGTAACCTCCTGAGTTGTCCCGTCAGTGTTAGACACAATTGATACCTGCTTATCTGTAATATAATTTTTACCTACCTCCAAATCCTCAGGTCGAATGGAAACTTTATATTGGAAATATCTTTCATACTCATTAAGCGTATTATCCTGATTTATATCCTCTACATCTGGGTGTGAACGTGAAGATTGATAAAGAGCATCAGACGCTTCGGAAGGAGTTAGTGAGTTGCCTTCCACTCCATTATATCTTTTATATCTCTCAAGGATTCCAAGGCGTCTTTCATCATAATCATAACCTCTGAAAAAATGATAATTATCTCCTGCGGGGTCATTAAATGGAGAGAAGGGGTCTTCATTCATTCTGGCAATAGTTGCAGGTGATAATTTCTGCTTAAGTTTTTCAAGATAGTCAGCATAGGAATTAAAACTGAATTCATCTGCATTTATAAGACCATCAAGTCCAACATCCTGTGTCAACCGAGAGGAATTATTGTTGTCAAACGCATAGGTCAAAGAGTTTTGCGAGGACACTCTACCCCAAACGGTGGTTCGCATATATTGAGTATCATCATCCACCGGTACACCGTTTTCGTAACTCTTCATGCCATCTTTAAGGATATCTTCAGATATCTCACCGAAATTAAGATATAAATCACCGCCCGAGAGGTTATCATTCTCCGGGTCAAGGAATGGCGACAGCATCCAGAACTGAACATACTCTATATTCGATGATTCAAAATTAGTATTGTCCATTCTGCGCATTATACCTCCCCACCGTTTTTCTGGAGAAAGAAGATTTCCTTCTTCATCAATCTCTGTGGCGTCAAGATTATAAGGTCCTCTCTCCGTTGGATAAAATGATAGGTTAAGAGTCTGAATCGTGTTTGATTCTCCATATGTGAGCTGGCGACCTGGGAAGATTTCACGAGAAGTCACTTCTCTGACATATGGATTATTAAGCATTTTGGTATCACTGCGAATATATCCCGGACACAATGATGAATTACGCATGGTAAACATGCGGTCGATGAAATACCAATTCAAAAGCGCTCTGTTTTTACCATAATCCACATTATTGGATAACGTAGCTTCCGGGAACAGAGCTGATGGCGACGAATCATAAGGCGTGGACGCTAAGAACCATGAATATGGGGACCTCAAATCAATTCCAATTTGTGATGACTCAAAATCATCAATGTATGAAGAGCCTTTATTACTGCCACTCTTCTGCTTATGCGGAATCAGATTTGCGAACTCAGCCTGTACGCTGAGTGATGATGGCTGTTCGGCCGTAACGGTAGGTATTTTATTAAGTAGGTTAGTCAACCAGTTGAACTTTGTATTATATTGCATATTCATACCCCAAATCGTATTATTGACTACTTCATCACCTACGTTCACCTTTTCAGTAAGCGCTTTTTCTGAAAAATGCATCACCGTGGCGCCGATATTGAAATCACGGTTAAAGCGATAATTTAAATCAAGTCCGAGAAGAGTCTTACGTTGAGTGGAGAACAAGGATTGATTCTCAAGTGTCACATTTACACTCTGACCAGAATCAATAATACTTTGATTAATAATGGTAACTATACCCATTGCATAGTCTACTGTATAATCACTATTCTCTGCCAATGTCACACCACCTGCTGTAACTATCACTGAGCCACGCGGCACATTCATAGCATTCAAGCGTATCTGAGAGCCGGCAGCGGCTTGATACTCACCCGAAAGTATAAATTTATTCTTATTGGCAAATTGTCGGGCCACTACAAGAGTAGAGTCATATAGCTCTTGATATACATATTTATCAGCAATAGTTGGATTACCTATCTTTTTTGCAAGATGTGAACCAAATGGCTCAGTAACAGGAAATATGACTTTCCCTAATGAGGGTAATATAGTGTAGCCATCAATAAAGTCAAAAAAACCGTCGGGATTGGAAGCCTCATTGGAATCAATCCGGTCAAGATTCATAACCTGAAGCAGTGGTTTGTCAGATAAACCAGGTACAGGGAGATAGTTTATTTCTGAACCAAGAGTGTCATTAAGGTACTTTATATTTAGTTTAAAGTTTGATGGCTGGACCTGATATGCTCCCAGTGAGTATACATTTTTCATCATTAAGTTCCATATAGGAAGATGAGGGTCGATTGTAGTAGATTTCAACATTTTAAGATAGAGGGAACTATCTGTAGTTGTGATGTCACTTGAAAACTCACCAACTTGATAAACTTGACCATTATATGAATACTCATAGGCAACAGCAAGAACTTCATCTGCTGCCAATGCGCTTCTGAGAGATATGTAACCCAATGTAGAATTGAGAGTATACTCCGCGGATGACAACAAACGCGCAGACTCAACCTTCTCATAATCTTGACCACCTTCCACACCAAACGCCGCAAGTGGAGCAAGCACTTGGGTAACAGTATTGATATCGCGTGCTCCCGGGTACTCTTCTTTTATCACAGCAAGAAGATTGTTTGAATTATTGGACGGAACTGTCTGTGCCTGATTTGGCTGCCAATAGGAATTTGAAAGTGCCGTATTTTCACCCAAATCCATAAACGCAACTAAGTTCCTACTTTGGTCAAATTTTGTATTTCTATTTGTAATCCAAACTTCAATACGAGTAATTTTTACTCCAGATAGTACGAGTGGTAGTTTCGAGGCAAAAGCATCGTAATTTTCTCTAAAATAATGTGCCAGAAAAAAATGTCTGTTCTGGTCATAATTATCAGCTGTAATGGAGAAATCGGTAGTTTGCACACCACCTTTCGTAGAAACGGAAGTTGATTCCGAATTCTGTTGCGACACGAGTGCGGTAGCCGTAAGCTTGCCGAATTGCAACTGAGTCTTGATACCAAATAGAGATGTGCTCCCACGTATCAAAGATGACCCCGTTGTCATGGATACATTACCAGCTTCAATCGATTTGATAATATCATCTTCCTGCCCCTCGTACGCCAATTTAAGATTCTTTGAATCAAAATCAAAAGTAGCATCAGTATTATAATTCATATTGAACTTCAACCTGTCGCCGACAGTCGCCGAAACGGTAGCTTGAATCTTTTGGTCGAAGTCAAAGTATGTTTTTCGTCGCGAATTTAACGAGAGTGCCGGATTATCAGTCTTATTAGATTTTATTCCAGTAGAAATCGTCACAGAGCCTTGGGTTCTCAACTGTATACCTCCCGGTCCGAATATTCGTTCTAAAGGACCGAGTGCAAAGTTCATATCCAGTAAGTTGAATGACTCCTTTTCGGGAGAGGAGAATGCGCTTGCGTTTCGTTGACGAAAATAGTTCTGCATCTCGGCGCGGTTTTGCCAATATTCATATTGCTGCGGCGAAAGGAACATAGGGGTAACAATATCCTTATCACCCAGAATAGTGCGTACAGCATAGCAGTTCATTTCCGGTATATATTCAGTTCTGGTACGTATATTTGACGGTGTAGACAAATCGACTGGATACTCACGCGTCGTCAGTTCTTCAAAACTGCCGGGAATAGTAGGGCGTACCGGATAAATCGAAGTAGAATTGTGTGTTGAATCCTCGTTCATAGAAAGAATCGAGGACAAATTATCCGGAACTGAAGATATCGGGTCCTGAGCATAGGATATGACACCAACAATCACAATGACACAAAGCGCCATTGCAAAAAGATAAGCACGGATGAATATGTTATGGTTATATTTCAGAAATGACAATAAGCAAAATGGACTACATCATGCTCAATGCCTTCTTGATTGCAACTTCAACTTTTACAAGCGGGTCAGCATCGAAAATACGTTTCAACACTTTCTGCGACTGAGGACGAGCAAAGCCAAGCGCGGTAAGAGCCGCCAAAGCTTCCTCATATACATCATTCCCACTCGTGAAGACATCGGGCTGTATAGATAACGTATCGTCATTCAGTTTTATTTTATCCTTGAGGTCAACAATTATACGTTGTGCAGTTTTAACACCTATGCCTTTTACATTTTTAAGTCTTGTATGGTCTCCTGAAGTAATTACCATCTCTAACTCAGTAACCGGAATAGAAGAAAGTATTAGGTTCGCAGTATTAGGACCAACTCCACTGACTCCAATCAAAAGTCGGAACATATAACGCTCACGTATCTCCATGAAACCATACAATACCCATGCATCTTCACGAATAACCTCATGAAGTAGCAAGCGTATCTCACCCTTGGAATTCTGAATAGCTTCGAATGTTGAGAGTGAAATATTTATCATGTAACCAATGCCGTGATTATCGATAACGGCAGATGTGGGAGTAAGCTCTGTAACGGAGCCTTTGATATAATCGTACATAGAGTTGAACTTTTCTGATTAAAATATTTCGGACATATTGGAAAACACACAGCGGCTTTCCACGATGAAATATAATGCAAATGTAAGAATATATTTCATCTCCTGTGATGATAAATGAGGGAAAATTGCCATAAAATTCCTAATTTTGCAATCATGTAAGTGAATGCGTGCAATCCGGCGCTTTCTAATTATCTCACAACGATGGAAGTAGTTTACGAAGACAATCATATAATAATAGTCAATAAGGCTCCTGGCGAAATCGTGCAGGGAGATAAAACCGGCGACATACCTTTGGTAGATACTGTCAAGATTTGGCTTAAAGAGAAGTATAACAAACCAGGCAATGTGTTTTGCGGAGTGGTGCATCGGCTTGACCGTCCCGTTGGAGGTCTTGTGATATTTGCAAAAACATCCAAAGCTCTTACGAGAATGAATGAAATGTTCCGAAATGGAGAAGTGGAAAAACGTTATTGGGCATTGACACGCAACCGACCTCCTAAAGAGGAAGAGCAATTGACCCATTACATCACTACCACAGAGAAAAATAATAAATCATACGCCTCACTTACGCCTAAAAAGGATGCTAAGAAAGCTGTGCTTACCTATAAATTGTTAGGAGCTTCCGACCGCTATAATCTGCTTGAGATAAATCTCGAGACAGGTAGGAAACATCAGATACGCGTACAACTTTCCGCTATAGGTTGCCCGATAAAGGGGGACTTAAAATATGGAGATAAACGTAGCAATCCAGATGGGTCAATCTCTCTTATCGCACACCGCATTCGGTTCACTCATCCTGTATCAGGAAAAGAGATTGATATAATGGCTCCTCTACCCAAAGATAATTTGTGGCAATCATTTAGAAACCTTGAATAAGAGCAATGACCGAGGAGGCATTACAGATAGAGGTGGATAAGGTACTACAAGCTCGTTTGGCAAAATATTACCGGTTTATTCCACGATTCGTCATCCGTTGGCTCGAAAAAACTATATGCCAGAAGGAGATGAACACTGTGCTTCATAATAATGCAGGGCGTGAAGGAGTGGATTTTTGTCGCGGCGCTTTAGATGAGCTTGGTGTCACATATAACGTGATAGGGGAGTTGCCAAAAGATGACAAGCGATATATAATTACCTCCAACCACCCATTGGGTGGACTTGATGGCCTAATATTAGCCGATTTTGTATCTAAGGGATATGAGGACAAACGAGATGTGCGGTTTGTTGTAAATGACCTTCTGACATATATAAAACCGCTACAATCCATATTCCTTGGAGTCAACAAACATGGCAAACAGTCAAGAGAAGCGTCCGTGAAGTTGGAAGAGGCTTTCGACAGCGATGCGCAAATATTAATGTTTCCTGCTGGTCTTGTGTCGCGTAAAGGAGATGATGGAACAATCGCAGACCTACGTTGGCACAAGATGGCAATACAAAAAGCCATTTCATCAAAGAGAGATATAATTCCTTTATATTTTAATGGTGAAAATTCGCAGTTTTTTTATAAATTTGCACGTCTAAGGAACAAACTTGGATTTAAATTCAATATTGAGATGATATATCTTCCGCAAGAGATATTCAAACGCAAAGATACTAATTTTGATATTGTAATTGGCAAGCCTATAAGTTGGACTTCATTGAAAGGTGGTACTAATGCCCAAAATGAAGCTGATAGACTACGCGAAACAGTATATAACTTAAAAACCAATTTGCGGTCATAATTTATCCGTAAAACAAATCAATTATATTGATGACCGAAAAGATTATAGACCCTCTAGATGTGGCGTTAATCGAGGCAGAACTGACTCGAGATAAGTTGCTGCGACCCACTAATAAAGGAAATAATGAAATCTACGTGGTGGATGGACGGGAATGTGTAGCCACCATGCAAGAAATAGGCAGACTGCGCGAAATTGCATTCCGCACTGCCGGCGGTGGAACTGGCAAGAGTTGCGATATAGACTTTTTTGATACGATGGACCCTCCCTGTCAACAATTGGTGGTATGGGACCCGGAGTCAAAGTTAATATTGGGCGGATACCGATTTATTATCGGAAAAGATATAAAAATTGATGAAGATGGGAAACCGAGAATAGCAACGAGCCACATGTTTCGATTCTCCGACCGCTTCATCACGGAATTCTTGCCTCAGACCATCGAACTTGGACGTTCGTTCGTTAGACTCGAGTATCAGTCTTCAAAAGCCGGAGCCAAAGCTCTATTTGCATTGGACAACCTTTGGGATGGTTTAGGAGCATTGACTGTGATACATCCGGAAATCAAATATCTGTTTGGGAAAATGACAATGTATCCTAATTACTCAATAGATTGCCGAAACATGATATTATATTTCCTTCATAAGCATTTTCCCGACACCGAAGAATTGGTTAGGCCCATCAAGCCATTTCAGGTCAAGGTGGATGAAGACCGGATGAGAAATCTTTTCATCGGAGAAAATTTCAAGGAAGATTACAAGATTTTAAATCATGCGGTAAGGGAATACGGATTTAACATCCCGCCATTAGTCAATTCCTATATGAGTTTGTCTCCTACCATGAAAATGTTCGGGACCGCAATCAACGATGAGTTTGGAGATGTTGAGGAAAGTGGAATATTCTTCGCTATCTCAGAGATATTTGAGGAAAAGAAAAAACGCCACATCGGTACTTTTCATCTTCCACAGGAGTCTGCATGATTTTGCAGCTTCGTCATAGATAACAAATGCTTAAACCTTAGAATAAAATGAAAAAAGAAAGAATTTTGGTGACTGGTGGAACCGGATATATCGGTTCTCACACCGTGGTTGAGCTTCAACAAGCAGGTTACCCCGTAGTTATTATTGACAACCTCTCAAATTCAAACAGAGATGTTGTTGACGGAATCGAACGTATCACAGGCATTCGTCCTGACTTTGTGGAAGGTGACTGCACCGACTTTGAGACTGTGAAAAACCTTTTTGCCTGCTATCCGGACATCAAGGGTATCATCAATTTTGCAGCGTCAAAGGCTGTTGGAGAGAGTGTTCAAAAGCCTATATTATATTATCGAAACAATCTCAACACCCTCCTCAACTTGCTTGACCTCATGGGGCCTAACGGTGTGAAGGGAATAGTGTTCTCATCTTCATGCACCGTATACGGCGAACCTGATGAAAATCCTGTTACAGAAAAGGCTCCTATCAAGAAAGCTACTTCTCCATATGGTAATACCAAGCAGATTTCTGAAGAGATTATCACTGATGTAATCAATGCAGGTGCTCCTTTCAAGAGCGTAATTCTTCGATACTTTAACCCAGTAGGAGCGCATCCCTCAGCAGAAATCGGAGAACTTCCTAATGGCGTGCCACAGAACTTGATTCCTTATCTTACCCAGACAGCCATGGGTATTCGCAAAGAGCTTAGTGTGTTTGGTGATGACTATAACACTCCTGATGGAAGTTGTATCAGAGACTATATTAATGTTGTAGACCTTGCTAAAGCTCACGTAATTGCAGTAGAACGAATGCTCGAAGACAAGAGCGAGGACAAGATTGAAATCTTTAATCTTGGAACCGGCAACGGAGTCTCTGTTCTCGAACTTATTCATGTGTTTGAGGAAGCAACAGGAGTGAAAGTGCCCCACAAGATTGTAGGTCGTCGTGCAGGTGACATTGAAAAAGTATGGGCCGACCCAGCATATGCAAATAATGTGCTTGGATGGAAAGCTACATCAACTTTAGCTGACACAATGCGTTCAGCATGGGCATGGCAGCTTAAACTCCGTGAACGAGGCATAATGTAATCATAAGAATCAATAGATAAAATAGGCGCCTTGATTTTTTAATTCAGGGCGCCTATCTTATTATTAAACTTTTATTATCTGTTACTTTATATGCTCTCTAACACGGGCGAGATAATCCTTCATAGCAGAACTGTCACGACGAGCTATTATTTCCTGAAGCTCTGCCATTTGCTGCTGGATTTTTTCAATCTGAGCCGGTGTATTGGGATTGAACAGGATTTCACTCACCAGATAGTCATCCTCTGACATTAATCCGCGAGCAATCTGCATGTGACGTTTGAATGTAGTACCGGGAGCCTCTTGATGTTTCATTACACCTGCAAATGCGAGGGTAGCTGCAAATGGAATTGAAAGTGAGTATGCGATAGTCTCGTCATGCTCCTTAAATGAATATTCCACAATATTTAGGTGTAACCGATTGTAGAGGTCACGGAAAAACACTTTACCCAAATGGTCTCCTTCACTTATTATGATGGCATTTTCGTTACTTAGATTGCTGAGAGAAGCAAAAGTAGGACCAAACATGGGATGAGTGCTTACAAATGGGTGCCCACACGATTTATAAAACTCAGGAATACCAGTTTTTACTGATGCGATATCACTGATAATGGAGGATTTGGGAAGGTAGGGGAGCACTTGTTTGAATGCATCAAGAGTATACTTCACTGTCGACGCATTGATTACCAACTGTGGCTCGAACTCCGCAATTTCTTCCATTGTAGTAAATCGGAGCGCATTAAAAGTAAAGCGCAAGCGCTGCGCATCCGGGTCATAGACTGCTACTTCATGGTCAAAGGAGAGAATATCGCAAAAGAATGAACCCATTTTACCGGCACCCAATATCAATATTTTCATAATCTTCTCTATCACCAGTTTAGTTTATTTATTCTTCTCGCTTAGCTCTACCTGAATTCTTACCGATTCCTCATGAATAGTGGAAAGTATTGAGCGCATGAATTCCTCAGACATACCCATTTGACGGGCCGCCATAACGCGAGTGTTCATGATGTCTCCATAACGACCAGCCTGAACAATAGGCATATTATGATTCTTTTTGTACTCACCGATTTCGCGTGAGATATTCATACGCTTTGAGAGGACTTCAAGTAATTCATTGTCGAGTTGGTCAATCTGGCGGCGTAGTTGCATTAGACTCTCGGCAGGTGCGGGAGCATCACGATAAACCAGATTATCAAGAATTACACCAAGGACTTCCGGCGTTATCTGCTGATTCTTATCGCTCCATGCGCAGTCAGGATTGCAGTGACTTTCGATGATAAGACCATCGAAACCTATATCCAATGCTTGCTGAGAAAGCGAAGCGATAAGCTCTCGCTTTCCACCTATATGACTTGGGTCGCAGATAATAGGGAGATTTGGATAACGACGACGAAGTTCCAACGGAATGCGCCACTGTGGATGATTACGATAAATATGAAGACCATATGTACTGAATCCTCGGTGAATCACGCCAAGACGTTTGATGCCGGCATTGTATAGGCGCTCCAATGCTCCAATCCAAAGTTCAAGGTCGGGATTGACTGGATTCTTTACCAATACCGGGATATCCTTTCCGCTTTCACGAAGTACATCGGCTATTTCCTGCATTGCAAAGGGGTTAGCTGAGGTTCGAGCCCCAATCCAAAGGAGGTCAAGGTTATATTCTAACGCAGCCTCCACGTGACCGCGGTTCGCAACCTCGGTAGACACTTTCATGCCTGTTTCTTCTTTTACCTTGTTAAGCCAGGCAAGTCCAGGAACTCCGACACCCTCAAACCCTCCAGGTTTAGTGCGGGGTTTCCAAATCCCTGCTCTGTATATCTTAACACCCTGACGGGCAAGTTGACGAGCTGTTTCAAGAACTTGCTCCTCTGTCTCGGCACTGCAAGGACCCGAGATGATGATGGGTTTGGTCAATTCCACTCCATCTATAGCTAGCGGCTGAATATCTTCCATTTAAATATGTATGTTTTAGTTGTTATTTCTTTGAGTTAATTTCTTGATTCTATGCAACGCCTCTTTCATGCGTTCTTCGGTTGCACATAGCGACAGACGTATGTATCTATTACCATTTGAACCAAAAATAAATCCTGGAGTAATAAACACATGAGCTTCCTGAAGAAGTTTATCTGCCAATTGCTCCGTTGTGATAGATTCATCATTTAACTTTCCCCATAGAAACAGTCCATTCTGGGTCGGGTCAAAAGAGCACCCAAGTTCACTCATTATTTCCTCGGCAATGAGTCTGCGTGAAGCATAGACTGCATTTACACTATCATGCCATTCTTTGTCTGCTTCAAGGGCTTTGGCCGCAGCAAGCATCAATGGCTTGAACTGTCCGGAATCAATATTACTCTTGACCTTAAGTATCCATGAGATGAAAGTCGAATTTGAAGCTGCCATCCCGACACGCCACCCTGGCATATTATGGCTTTTGCTTAACGAATTCATCTCAATTGCTATATCTTTAGCTCCAGGTACCTGAAGTATACTCAATGGTTCTTCGTTCAGAATAAATGAATATGGGTTGTCGTTGACAATCACAATGCCATGCTTCTTGCCAAATGCCACAGCTTTTTCAAACGTTTCTCTGCGAGCTTTTGCACCTGTAGGCATGTGAGGATAGTTAAGCCACATCAATTTAATTTTATCAAGCGGAAGTTGCTCTAAGGCATCAAAATCCGGTTGCCAGCCCGACTCTTCAAGGAGATTGTAATGATAGATTTCAGCCCCTACCAATTTGCTGATTGAAGAATAAGTTGGGTAACCAGGATTTGGGACCAAAACACCATCACCGGGATTAAGAAATGTGAGAGAAATGTGTGTTACACCTTCTTTTGACCCAATAAGTGGCTGAATCTCGCTTTTGGGGTCTAGGTCTACATCATACCACTTCTTGTACCATGCTGCAAAACCATTACGAAGTTCGGGCACACCGACGTGGGGCTGATACCCATGATTTGATGCTACATTCAATGCTTCCACCATTGTATCAATAACATCCTGATGAGGCGGACGGTCTGGGCCACCGATGCCAAGTGAAATTACGTCTGCACCAGCAGCGTTAAGGGCTGCCACTTCTTTTAATTTTGTGGAAAAGTAGTATTCCTTAATATTTTCAACTCTTTGAGAGGGCTTGATTTCCATTTTGAATCAGTTATATATCTATTTTAGACTTATCAATGAGTGACGGTTGCTTCGGCATATTCACCAAGGATTTTCAAATCACGAATCAAAGGACGGATTGCTTCGATGGACTGATGGTATCTGACTAAACTGTCAAAAGTCACATCGACATAAAATCGATATTCCCATTCTCGACCGATAATAGGGGTTGACTGGATTTTAGTAAGATTGATATCGTAAAATGACAAAACAGTGAGAATCTTCGAAAGAGCACCGTGGGTGTGAGGAGTGGAAAAAACAATGGATGCCTTATTAATCTCACTCTCTTTAGGACGAAGCTCTGCTGCAACCAATGGGTCAGCGATTACAAGAAAACGTGTGAAATTACGCTTGTTAGTCTCAATACCTTTTTCCAGTATATTCAAGCCGTAAAGATTTGCGGCATACTCACCACAGATTGCAGCGTGACCGATAAGGTTTCCATCGACAATCTCCTTGGCGCTTCCCGCGGTATCAAGATGTTCTACAATCTTGAGATTTGGATGACGACGTATATACTGCTCGCACTGCATCAGCGCCATTGGATGGGAATTAACTTCCTGAAGCTCATCGATAGACTGACCTGGAAGAGCTGCAATAACATGAGAAATCCTCATTTTTATCTCTCCGATTATATTCAGATTACTTTGACGGAGTAGCTCATGGTTTTGGAGAAGACTACCTGCAATGGTATTTTCAATCGCTACGATTCCAAGCAGTGAGGCATCCGACGCCAATGTGTCAAACATTGCCGGAAAAGTCTCACATGGAATAGTTGTGACCTCCTGTCCATCGAAATAAAGATGTGCGGCGGCATCATGATAGCAACCTGCTACGCCTTGAATCGTTACCTTCTTCATCGCATTTAATTAAAAAATCCCGTTTCAGTTATGGAAACGGGATTTTATCGTTTATTCTTTGTAATCATTCACATTTTATTTGAATCGAATTATGCACGTAGAATCCCGTTTTTATTTTTTACCAAAATAAAAATAATAAGAATAACCGTATGCATAAAATCGTTTCATAACTTTTTGAGAGGAAAGAGTAGAGGTTTCTTTTAATTTGTCATGCAAAATTACATATTTTTTACTAACCGCCAAAATATTCCCGGTAAAAATTACAATTTGCAACAAAAATAGCACAAACCATTTCCGAATGGTTATCTTGACGACATTCTTTTAAGAAGATTATAGGAGGGCACAATACCGAGCTGACCAGCACGACTGAGGTCTACGAAAGCAGAGTCCTTATTCCCTAAATTCAAATAGACGTAACCTCGGTTATAATATGCTTCACCAAAATCAGGCTTCAGCTCAATCGCCTTTGTGAAAGCCTGAAGTGCTGATGTATAATCACCCATCTCTGCCAAAATCACACCTTTATTATAATAGGCTATTGGCATGGTTGGCGACAGTTTGATTACGGAGTCAAGGTCCTCTATGGCTCTCATTTCCATACGCAACTCTCTCCTTGGGGGGATAGAGGTCACGACACTACTCGATACAGCAGGAGCAGTCTCATCATGAACCTGCTTGGATGCAAGATAGCGTGAGTTGGCACGAAGTAAATACGCAAGAGTAAAGTCAGGCGTAATATTTATAGCCCTGTCAAGGTCTGCAATAGCATTCTCATAGTCCTTCAAAGTTATAAAGTCCATTGCTCGACCAAGATAGTCGATTGCGCGCGGAGTATGTCCTGCAAGATAGGAATTATAATACTGGATAGAATTAAAATGAGCCTGTGCAACTTCCTCATCAGTCATAGCTGGGGCATGATTGGTAACCTGCAGTAAGAAGCGCAAAATACGAGTGGCATTTACGTCATCAACCTCCTTTATATAATCACCATTAAGCTTGAGCTCTGTGGGTGAAGTATAATACGATACCACGAAAATCGGTTCTATCTCAATGGTGATATTGCGGTCCTGAACCTTGCCTCGGATTTCTTTATTGTTGTATATTTGGTCCGGAGATGAGTTATCGGCAATAGTAGTGAGAGAACTGAAACGACGTTTCACCTCTTCCTGGGTCTCGTATGTACCGGTTGAATTAGCATCTGTATCATCAGCAATCAAAACGTCATCACTTGATTTCGATGCGGAGATAGAATCAATAGCTGCGAACTGACGGTCCGGAGTATGCTGCACTTTGGTCTTTGCCAACGCCAGTGATTTTTCATAATCCTTTTGTGCCGCCATCATGTCGCCTCGACGCCGTTTAATGTCGTAGCGCAGAAAATAGGCTGCAGCGAAATCAGGGAAAGCATCAATCACCTGATTTAAGTCGTCAATAGCCTCATTGAAACTACCTATTTCTGCTAAAAGAATTGCACGATTATATAATGTCTTGTAATCTTTGCCATCAAGATTAAGCACAGTAGTGAAATCGTCTATAGCCCGATTAGTATCGTGCACCTCAGCACGCATAAGACCACGATTAAAAAGAGCTATAGTATTATGCGGTTCAAGTTGCAATGCGTAATCGTAGTCAGCAAATGCCCCTTGGAAATCATCAGTCATATAACGCAAGAATGCACGGTTAATAAAGAAACCAGCATAGCGAGGCTGTAACTTTATAGCTTGATTCATATCGTCCAAAGCGGCAACATAATCTTTCTGACTGTTAATTGCAATGTCAGCACGCATCACATACCCGTTTACAGCATTCTTGTTTATTGATAATGCCTTTTCAATATCATTTTTTGCGCCGACTGTATCTTTCTTTTCGAGTCTCAATCGAGCTCTCCCAAGATAGCCACCATCGAAATTAGGATACTTTCTTAATATAGCCTCGTAGGTAGCAGATGCGCCATCATAGTCCCTAATCTCATGCTGGGCAAGCGCTTTATTGTACATCAATCCACGATTCTCCGGAAGTAATTCCAACGCCTTGTTGTAATCTTCAATGGCAGCCCTATTCTTACCCAGATTCTGACGAGCCACACCTCTGACCTCATAAGCATCTGTAATAAACGGATTTCGTTCGATGGCCAGTGTCGCATCTTGCTCTGCTCCAAGGTAGTCATCAAGGTTAAGCTTTGCTATTGAACGATAAAAATAAGGTTGGGCAAGATATGGCTTTACATTAATGACCTGATTGAAGTACTGTATGGATAGTACATAGTCATCAAAATACAATGTATTCATGCCTATGCGCATCACTTGCTCTGTGTTAATTTGCGAATAAGCAGGGAAAATACCCAAAAGTGATATGATGGTTAATAATGATTGTCTGAATAATTTTCGCATTGGAAACGAATGTGACATTTGTTAAATCAGCTACAAATATAGCATTTTATAATTAGACAATATGAGTTTTTAAGGATTTTTCATATTTTTGCAAAATGGATTTACTAAAAGCACTCATTATTTCAATCTTGACAGCAGGTTGCATACCAGTCATATACGGAAAAGATTTAGATGACCATATGAAAAATGCCGGTATGGTGGATGTATATGAAATGGACAGTACCATAATGGTCAACTTGATGTATAGTCATCCCGACAATTTTACAGGAGTAGTACTATACCATAATTTAAACAGGGCATATCTACATCCTGTCGCAGCAAAAGCACTTGTGAAAGCCAGCGAGGAACTGCGTAGACTTCACCCTGGTTACAGACTACTTATTAAGGACGCAGCTCGACCGATGAGTACGCAACGAAGAATGTATGAAGTTGTGCAGGGTACTCCTCAGGCGCCGTATGTCTCTAATCCGAAAAATGGGGGAGGGCTTCATAACTACGGGCTCGCCGTAGACATAACTATTGCTGATGAATGCGGAAATGAGCTCCCGATGGGTACTCCCGTAGACCATCTGGGCAAAGAAGCTAATATTGACCAAGAGGAGTTTCTGGTGAAATCAGGGGTGATATCAGAAACCGAACGACAGAATCGATTGCTCCTACGACGGGTTATGAAGTTTGCAGGTTTTACTCCGTTGAAATCAGAATGGTGGCATTTCAACTTTGTAAGTCGGGCAACTGCGAAAGCTAAATACAAACGGTTGGATTTTTAGGTATTATTTAGTAATTTTGCACTCCGAAAATCCCATTATCACAAAATAAATATGTCTTTACAAGAAGAAATAAGCCGTAGGCGTACGTTTGCTATTATATCACACCCGGACGCCGGTAAAACTACTCTTACAGAAAAGTTGCTCCTTTTCGGAGGTGCTATCCATATAGCCGGAGCGGTAAAATCAAACAAAATAAAGAAGACTGCCACATCTGACTGGATGGAAATCGAGAAGCAACGAGGCATCTCGGTTGCCACTTCTGTGATGGGATTTAATTATGGTGATTATAAAATAAATATCCTTGACACTCCTGGTCACCAAGACTTTGCAGAGGACACATACCGCACATTGACTGCTGTTGATAGCGTTATAATCGTTGTCGATGTTGCAAAAGGTGTGGAGCAGCAAACTCGTCGTCTTATGGAAGTTTGCCGTATGCGCAACACTCCTGTAATCATATTTGTAAATAAGCTTGACCGTGAAGGTCGTGATTCATTTGATATCCTTGATGAACTTGAAAGCGAGTTGAAAATTAAAGTTCGTCCATTATCATGGCCAATAAATATAGGTGCTAAGTTCAAAGGGGTGTACAATATTTTCGAACATTCCCTTGACCTCTTCACTCCTGACAAGCAGAGGGTGAGCGAGCGAGTGGAGATAGAGTCGGTTGATGACCCAAGAATCGATGAGAATGTTGGCGAGGCTGATGCAGCAAAGCTCCGTGAGGATTTGGAACTGATTGAAGGAGTCTATCCCGAGTTTGATGTAGAAGAGTATCTTGCAGGAAAAGTCGCACCTGTATTCTTCGGCTCAGCCCTAAATACATTTGGCGTAAAAGAGCTTCTTGACTGTTTTGTGAAGATTGCTCCTGCTCCACGCCCAACCAAGACAGAAGAACGGGTAATTTCGCCTGAAGAAGAGGCTTTCTCTGGCTTCGTATTCAAGATACATGCAAATATGGACCCCAACCATAGGTCATGCATAGCTTTCGTGAAAATCTGTTCAGGTAAATTTGAACGTAATGCGCCTTATAAGCACGTCCGCTCAGGTAAAGTCATGAAATTTGCTGCCCCAACAGCCTTTATGGCTCAGAAGAAAAGTATTGTCGACGAGGCATATCCTGGTGATATTGTCGGTATACCGGACACTGGCAATTTTAAAATCGGAGACACACTTACATCCGGAGAGATTCTGCATTTCAAGGGACTTCCAAGTTTCTCTCCTGAGATGTTCAAATATATTGAGAACAGTGACCCCATGAAAGCTAAGCAGCTCGAGAAAGGCGTGCAGCAGCTTATGGACGAAGGTGTAGCCCAGCTATTTGTAAATCAATTTAACGGGCGCAAGATTATCGGCACAGTCGGACAACTTCAATTTGAGGTAATCCAGTATCGATTGTTACATGAATATGGAGCGCAATGCCGATGGGAACCAATCTCTCTTTATAAAGCATGCTGGATTGAAAGCGATGACGCAGAAGCTCTTGCCGCATTTAAGAAACGTAAGTTCCAGTTTATGGCAGTTGATAAGGAAGGTCGTGATGTATTTCTTGCTGACTCCGGATATGTACTCCAGATGGCCCAAAATGATTTTCCAAAAATCAGGTTTCATTTTTCATCGGAGTTTTAGAGAATAAAATAAATAAGTACCTTACTTTAATAAATCTCATATTGATGAGCTGGCGTTGTCGATGGGTAGACAACGCCAGTTTTTGTGTTAAAAAAGATGTTTTAATTTTGTATTGAAGAAATTTTTCTCTACTTTTGAAAAAAGTATTCAGAAGCTTTAAACAGCTTCCATTGCTTAATAGTTAACCTTCCTAATAAAAATTTTAATCATCGTAAATACCATGTTTTCAGAAAAAAAGCTTGCGATGAACCGCAATCATGTCGTAAAGGCACTACGTAAACCAGCATCTGAATTTACAAGAGCTGATATAATTGAATATATCTCGCGTGAAGGCATAGAGATGGTCAATTTTATGTATCCGGCTGCCGACGGACGTCTTAAGACACTCAACTTCGTAATAAATGATTTGGAATATCTTGAAACCATCCTTTCCACTGGTGAAAGGGTAGACGGGTCAAGTCTGTTTCCATTCATTGAGGCTTCAAGAAGTGACCTTTATGTAATTCCCCGTTACTCAACAGCATTTCGCGACCCATTTGCAGAGATTCCAACACTGTCGATGCTCTGCAGTTTCTTTGATAAGGATGGAAATCCTTTAGATAGTGACCCGCGTGGTGTCCTTCAGCGAGCCTGCAGAGCATTCAATAAAGTTTCAGGCATGGAATTTGAATGTATGGGTGAACTGGAATTCTATATTATTGCAGCCGACCCCGGTTCTTTCCCCGCTACTGACCAAAAGGGATATCATGAATCAGCGCCATTTGCAAAATTCAATGATTTCCGCACCAAAGCCATGTATATGATTGCATCTATCGGCGGTCAGATAAAGTATGGTCATTCCGAAGTTGGAAACTTCACACAAAAATCAATGGTCTACGAGCAAAATGAGATAGAGTTTCTTCCCGCACCGGCCCTCGAGGCCGCAGACCAATTGATGCTCGCAAAATGGGTGATTAGAAATCTTGCTGCCAAGGAAAATCTTAATGTGACTTTTGCTCCTAAAATCACTGTTGGTAAAGCTGGTTCAGGTTTCCATATCCACATGAGATTGATGAAAAATGGTGAAAATGTCACTCAGACTAAAGACCGAAAGCTCAGCGACGATGCAAAGAAGGTGATAGCCGGCTTGATGACCCTTGCGCCAGCAATTACGGCATTTGGTAATGCCAACCCCACATCATATTTCCGACTTGTGCCACATCAGGAAGCACCGACTAATATTTGCTGGGGAGATAGAAATCGTTCCGTTCTCGTACGCGTTCCACTCGGGTGGACCTCAGGTAAGGATATGTGTGTGCAGACCAATCCAAACAGCCCATGCGAGATTGAGACATACGGGAAACAGACATTTGAGATGCGCTCGCCCGACTGCTCTGCAAATGTTTATCAGCTAATGGCAGCTTTATGTGTTGCCGCAAGAGTAGGATTTGAGATGGAAAATGCTCTTGATGTTGCCAATAAAACCTATGTTGATGTCAACATTCACGCAGCTGAGAACGCAGAGAAACTTGCCTCGCTCAATACTCTTCCTACATGTTGCGTTGAATCTGCTGAAGCCCTAAAAAGCCAGCGTGAATACTTCGAGGCATTCGACGTGTTCGCACCGACTATGATTGACGAGACAATCAAGCGCTTGAGCGCCTTTGACGACAAGCATCTTGCAGAGTTCCTTAAAGATAATCCCGAACAGATGCAAATGCTTGTAAACGAATATCTCTACTGTGGTTAATCCAAGTATATACCCAATAGCCATTCAACAAAGCGCTTGGTAGTTTATCAAGAATACAGTTCTAAAAGCTAAACCATATAATATGTATGCAAATGCTTTTAGAACTGTTTTTATTATATGTATCAAAATGTAACCATCAAACATTTTAATACAAACATTCGGGAATCTGCAATAAATTTGCTTACTTTGCACAAAGTATCATGCTCCGTATTGTCAGCATGCCACTTACTGTATATTATCCAATACCCCTAAAATATGTCTGTAAAAGAACGCATTGAAAAACTCAGAAATGAGTTGAATAAACATAATCACGCTTATTACGTTGAAAATTCACCCACCGTCAGCGACTACGATTATGATATGATGATGAAGGAGCTTGAAAAACTGGAACAAGAATATCCTGAATATGATGATGAGCTATCTCCATCTCACCGTGTAGGCTCTGATATCACCAAAGGATTCAGTCAGGTAGCACATGTCCATCCAATGCTCTCACTTGGAAATACATATTCAATAGGAGAGGTGGATGAATGGGTTAAAAAATGTAATGACCTGTTGGAAAATCCTGTTGGAATGAATTCCATACCTATTGTAGGTGAGATGAAATTCGACGGAACAAGCATATCTCTTATATATGAAAACGGAAGATTAATAAGAGCTGTGACTCGAGGTGATGGCGAGAAGGGAGATGATGTGACTGATAATATCAAGACAATCCGCAGTATTCCACTCACACTTCATGGAAAGGGATACCCGGAGCGATTCGAAATCAGGGGCGAGATTGTGCTTCCATGGAAGGCTTTTGATAAACTTAACCAAGAGAGAGCTTTCAATGAAGAACCATTGTTTGCAAACCCTCGAAATGCGGCTGCCGGGACACTCAAACTGCAGGCATCTTCAGAGGTATCGCGCCGTGGTCTTGATGCATACTTTTATTACTTAATCTCTGAGAATCTCCCATGCGACAACCATTATGATAACATGCTGAAAGCCCGCGAATGGGGATTTAAAGTCAGTGATGCCATGACATTGCTACATAGCATTGATGAGATTGATAGCTTCATCAATCATTGGGACGAGCAGCGCAAGCATCTGCCTGTCGCCACTGATGGTCTCGTTTTTAAAGTAAATAATCTACGTCAACAGCTCAACCTAGGCTATACATCAAAATCACCGCGTTGGGCTATAGCCTATAAATTTGCGGCGGAAAGGGCTTTGACTCGTTTGAATTTTGTGTCATTCGAGGTCGGTCGTATGGGTATTATCACTCCAGTTGCCAATCTTGAACCGGTATTGCTATCTGGAACTATAGTGAAACGTGCCTCGCTTCATAATGAGGATATCGTGAAATCGCTGGATATACATGAGCACGACATGCTATATGTAGAGAAAGGTGGTGAAATTATCCCTAAAATCACAGGAGTAGACAAAAATGCGAGAGAGAAAAATGCTACGCCAATTAAATTTGTGACTCACTGTCCTGACTGCGGTACACCGCTAATAAGAATACCTGGTGAGGCATCTTGGCAATGTCCCAATAAATATGGCTGTCGTCCGCAAATAATCGGCAGAATCGAACACTTCGTCAGTCGACACATGATGGATATCGAGGGAGTGGGAGAGGAGAACTCAGCTTTGCTCTTTGAAGCTGGACTGGTAAAGAATTCTGCAGATTTGTATGACCTTAAAACGTCCGACCTTATTCCGTTGGATAGAGTAGGGCCCAGGACCGCTCAGCGAATTGTAGATGGTGTTGAAGCGTCTAAAAATGTACCTTTTGACCGTGTGGTTTATGCTCTTTCAATCCCATTTGTAGGGGAGACTGTGGCGAGAAAGCTGGTTAAGGCTGTAAGGGACATCGATACCCTTATGAATATGAGCAGAGATGAATTGGTCCGCATTGAAGATATTGGTCCGCGTATAGCAGATGCCATTATAGAATATTTCGCACTACCGACAAACCGAGAATTAATAGAGCGTTTGCGTAAAGCTGGTGTTCAGATGTCACTACCGGAAGAAGATACAACCTATAGCGATATTCTTGCAGGCAAAACAATTGTAATAAGTGGAGTATTTGCTAAGCATTCCCGTGAGGAATATAAGGAAATGATAGAAAAGAACGGAGGCAAAAATTCCGGTTCTATATCTAAGAAAACTACTTTTGTCCTTGCAGGAGAAAACATGGGACCGGCTAAATTAGAAAAGGCTAATTCATTAGGAGTTCCGATTATAGATGAGACTGAATTTCTGAGAATGATAGAAAAGTAAAAAGAATCCGAAAATAAATTATTATCCCGGTCAGCATTATAATTGAAATACTGACCGGGATAATAATTTATTAATATCAGAAATAATATTGGTTATATGTTCTCATTACGTTTTCGCTATTCTACTTCAATTACAAATCCGCCCATTGGCAAAATCTCAACAGGCACTTTTGTCGCATCTTTTATTTTCAAATTGGTCTTTTTAGGTTCGCGAGTCTTTTTGTCATCATATATAATAGAGACTGTTGAATTTGCATTGATAAATCGAGATAAGTCAAGCGACAGCTTTTTAGTCTGCGACTCAGCATTTGTACCGGCTATGTACCATTTACCATTATTTTGACGAGCCAATACAACATATTTGCCAGGATAGCCATCTATAAACTTAGTGTCATCCCAGGTAGTTGGAACTCGGCGCAGGAAATCCATGGAAATTACCGGCGCACCACCTTCAGATTCAGGAAGAAGATTCTCAGGTGTTAAAGCAAAATTCTGTATTGGATTCTGAAACAATACGGTAGTTGCGAGTTCATGACCATCTGTGGTTCGACGAATATGACCTTTCTTATTGCCTTTTGCTAAACGGCGATTCATAAAGCATCCACCAAACTCCATATTGCCAATAGTATTGCGGCAGAATGGATGAAGAGCAGCATTACGGGCTTCATCGTCACAATACGACTGATTGAATATCAAGTTTTCCGACGCGAGTACAGCTTCTGAGCCTACATAGTTAGGATACATCATCTCCCATCCGCGAGGAATTGTGCAACCATGAAATATCACCATTAATCCGTGGTCATCAGCATCCGAAAGGATATCTTCATATAAACGCATAGTCTCCTGTTTGTCACCTCCAAAGAAATCCACCTTGATACCTTTTATGCCAAGACTCTTCATCCAACGCATCTCATTTTTGCGCGAAATTGGGGAATCCATCTTGTTGATAGGACCTTGTACTATGTCATTCCAGTAACCGCTTGAACTATACCATAGGAAAAGCTCAACACCTTTGCTACGCGCATATTCGACAAGATTCTCAATACCTTCCTTACCGATATTAGTATCCCACCAATTATCAATCAAAGTGTACTTGTAGCCCATAGCAGCCGCAAGGTCAATAAATTTTTTCTGGTCTTCAATATTTATTGACCCATCCTGCCATACAATCCAGCTCCATGTCCCTTTACCATAATTATAAGTATTAGCAGTCGTGTAACGAGGAGTCACATTATCCCATGGAATAGTTGTCTCTACAATTGGAGCAAGATTATCTCCTACTGTAATCGTACGCCATGGAGTAAATCCAGGCAATGCAAAAGCCGGTGCAGAGGTCCCATTCCCATTATTTTCTTCCGGCATTGGAAATTCTACTGTATATAGACCATTATCCTGCACGTCACTAAGGCGTGAGGCACAATATCTGCAGTCCACTCCAGTTTCACTTACAAGTACCCATCCATCATCACCAATTCGGAACAAACCAGGAAATGTGTAACCATGTCCAAACTTTGATTTTTGACTCATAGGAGTATCAAATTGATAATCCTCCTCATAGCTCGGCTTGGTACGCTTCCATCCAATCATAGCATCACTCTGAGGTGTTAGGAACACAGTAGTATTTTCCGGAAAATCAAATCCAGTAATTTCCTTCTCTATAATAATAGAACCAGTAGCATTCTCATTCAATCTCGGCAATTCATATCTGAATGCGATATCATTATCCGAAACTCTAAAAACTATAGCGAATGGATTATTCTGATTGTTTTTCAGGTTAAGGCGCATTTCATTAGCCTGATAATTCACATCTTTCTTCTTTGAGCCATTCAACGAATATGACCGTTCAACCTTGGTGACATCATGACCTACAACAGTCAGTGAATCGGCAAAATTACCTTCGTTGGCTACAAAACCTAATGGTGAAGGGTCAAGAATGGTTTTGCCATTATATGAGACCGCATATGAGACCCCACCATCTGAAGTTTTATCAAAATCAACTACCAATTTTCCGTCAGGAGAGACGACGCTCAGAAATGAAGAATGCGCCGCAAACGAAGTAATTAATGATAACGTAACAAATGAAATCTTTTTCATGATATGTAGATACGTGATAGAAAAATTTTAAGGGGAAAATGATAATGAAAAATAAAAAAGGTAGCAGGACTATAAGCCGGGTTATGTCGTCGCGGGACTTCTATAAAGCAAAGCCCATAGGTTACCGCGGCGGTCATGTCATTTATCTAAGTGGCGCCTCGCTTTGCTTCGGCGCTCGAGCAGCCTACCCCCCGGCGATGGACGAGCAGCCCATTGTGGGGAGCATAGCTCAACCCACATGCCGGTATACATGGCCTTGCAACCCATAAGACGTGCGGCATACCATGTTACCATGATATCCGGTGGGCTCTTACCCCACCTTTTCACCATTTCCTTTATCATGAGGAATAAAGGTTGTTATTTTCTGTCACGTTACTCTGCCGTTGCCGACAGCTCACTGTTAGAAAGTATGGTGCTCTGTGTTGCCCGGACTTTCCTCTTGCCGCTACGGATACTTCCATCGGCAAGCGACACGACCGTCCTGCTACCGAACACAAAATTACAAATTAATTTTAAAATTATCTTGTTATTACACACCTTTTATTGTATTTTTACAAAATAATTTTTCCATCAAGAGTTCCTTATGATATTTGCGGAAGTGCTTCTCCCGGTTCCTATACAAGGGACATTCACATATAAAGTGCCTGAAATGATTGAAAATTCAGTCAGAGTGGGGCATCGTGTGATAGTGCCGTTCGGTAAGAAAAAATTCTATACCGGCATAGTGGCGGCACTTACACCTATATATCCTCAGGAATACGAAGTGAAGGAAATATCGCTTAATATAGATACCTCGCCAATTGTCCGTCACCCACAACTTAAGTTTTGGCACTGGATTGCTGATTATTACCTCTGTACGCCAGGCGAAGTATTTAAAGCAGCTGTACCGACTGGACTTAAAATTGAGAGCGAGACTTTCATCTCCATGGCACCTGATTTTGAGGAAGACGTTACCTCCCGTCTTAGCGAACGGGAAATAGTGGTAATGGAGACATTGATGTCTTCTGATAAGAAAGTGACCGTTGAGACATTGAAGAAAAAAACAGGCTTCTCGAACATTAGTCCTATTATTAATTCGCTTCTTGATAAAGAGGCCGTTGTGATTTCAGAAAACTTGGTGGAACGTTATCGCTCGCGTAAAGTATCCTATGTAAGACTAACAGTAACAAAGGGGAATAACGACGAGTTGCATGCAGCATTTGATTCCATCCGAAATGGTAGTAAGCAGGAGAACGCTCTTCTTGCTTTAATTGAGCTGTCAGGGTTCATGCGTCAAGGACAGGAGGAACTGACTGAAGTTACCAGAGCGGAACTCTTAGAGAAGTCAGGGGTAACTACAACAGTACTCTCTGCAATGGCAAAGAAAGGAATTATAGAAATCTATAAAAAGGAAATTAGTCGATTCGCCTTTACTGGTCTTATCAGCAAGATATTGCCAGAACTCACACAACCGCAAAGCATTGCATTGAGTCAGATTCATAAATCATGGATGGAACATGACATCACGTTGCTTCATGGTGTCACTTCAAGCGGCAAAACCGAGCTTTACATTCATTTGATAGATTATGTTCTCAAGCAACGACGGCAAGTGCTCTATCTTGTCCCTGAAATTGCATTGACCACCCAACTTACTGGACGACTACAGAAAGTGTTCGGAGAGCAGGTTGTAATATACCACTCCAAGTTTTCTGACAATGAGCGTGTTGATATTTGGGAAAAATTACTCAACTCATCTGAACCATGTGTGGTAATAGGTGCGCGTTCATCTGTATTCCTCCCATTCTCCTCTTTAGGGCTTGTAATTGTTGACGAGGAGCATGAACAAGCTTATAAACAGCAGGAACCGGCTCCACGCTACAATGCTCGCGATGCAGCAATTGTACTTGCAAGCATGCATGGTGCGAAAACTCTCCTTGGAAGCGCGACTCCTTCAATTGAGACATATTATAAGGCTACCAATGGGAGGTTTGGACTTGTAGAACTGACTCAACGTTATGAAGGGGCGAAACTACCATCCATCGAGCTTGTAGACATGTCATTGGCAAGAAAGAAAGGGGAGGTTCAAGGAATCTTCTCGCTCCATACTCGTCGTCTTGTCACCGAATCTCTAAATATAGGGGAGCAAGCAATATTATTTCTAAATAGACGAGGATATGCGCCTATAGCCCGATGCAAACTCTGCGGGTACGTGCCTAAATGCAATAATTGTGATGTTTCACTGACATATCATCGTCATTCTGACAAACTGATTTGTCACTATTGCGGTACACCATATTCTGTTCCAGAAGTTTGTCCGGCATGTAAAGAGCCGGGTATAGAAGTACTGGGATACGGCACAGAGAGAATCGAGGAGGAAGTTGAAAGCATATTCCCTAATGTCAAAATATCTCGTTTAGATTTAGATACCACGCGAAGTAAAGATAGCTATGAAAATATCATTGATGATTTTTCTAAAGGAAAATCACAAATTCTCGTTGGGACCCAAATGGTAACGAAAGGACTTGACTTTGACAACGTTGGTATGGTGGGCGTAGTAAATGCCGATACGATGATTAATTTTCCGGATTTCAGAGCCTCCGAACGAGCATTCAATATGCTTGAACAAGTGGCAGGAAGAGCGGGTAGACGCGGGAGTAATGGGAAAGTAACCATTCAGACTTATAACACCCAGCATCCAATTTTCCCGTACTTGCTAACACATGATTACAAGGGCTTTTATGAAAATGAAATTTCAGAACGTCTGAGATATAATTATCCTCCTTTTGTAAGGGTAATATATGTGTACATCAAACATAAAGATTCTGCGGCAGTGTCGACTATCGCCTTTGAATACGCAAACCGATTGCGCGCACTGTTCGGCAATAGGATAAGTGGTCCTGATGAACCGTCTGTTGCGCGAGTACAAACACTTTACATACGCAGAATTATGCTAAAAATAGAGACTAATGCCTCTATTTCTAAAGTAAAGAACCTGCTCAGGGATGTGCAGATAAAAATGACGAATGAAAAGAAAATGTCAGGAGCGGTACTTTACTTTGATGTTGACCCAATGTAGCCAATAACAAATTGGAACTGCCGTAAAAGAACCAAGCGTATTTGCAAGTGCATCCCATATGTCATTTCCGGCTCTGCCTATATTCATGGCATATTGCAACCACTCAACCAAAGCGCCAAATAATGCACTGCATAAGGCGGTAATGATTGCACCACGCAATCTTAACGGCAACGACACTCTCCATCTATCAAAAATAAATGTGCCCGTCAGTCCGCCAAACATTATGAAGTGCACCACCTTGTCTGCACTCTCAAATAGATGAAATTCCTCCTCCCCAAGTGGTTGGGGGAGGAGGGTAAGATAAAGTATCGTAACAATAACAACAAATGTTAACTGATACTTGGGGATAAACAGTAATCTATTCATTAAGACTAATCTATAGATACCCCTTATAATTTGACTTATTTGTTAAGAGCCCAAAGAGTCTCACTAGCCATCATCTTGTAGGCAAGAAGACCATCGGCTGAAAGTTCCACTGTCTGACGGGTTCCATCAACGCCAGGCATTGACACATGGTTTTCGTCAATGAAAGTCATGAACTCATAGTTATCACCATTAGGAAGCACTACACTCCAAGCCTGGTCTTCTTCATCGAAATTGAAACGAACAACAGATTTGTCATTTTCAGATGTGATAGTATAACCTTTACCATCACATTCCACGATATAACGACCATCCTGGCCATCGATTACTTTTTTGCCGGAGGCTACAGGATTTGAGCCGCTCCAGAATTCGATTGTGTTGATTACAAGAATATCAGCAAGTGCTGAAACTTCGTAGACGGGAAGAATCCAAAAAGCCACGAAGACAACTTCATTAACAAATTTGTTGCTTACCTGGTTATTCCATGCTAAAAGCTTGTTGAACAACGCAAAGCTACCAATACATGAGGAAGTCATCATTGAGGTAGCAAGAGCCACAACCAATGCTACTGGCAAAAAACGCTTTTTCATTACTGTGATTTTTTAATTAGAGGATTAATATTGAAATAAATATGTTGTAAACGTGTTGTGTCCTTTTATCTCTGACAGAATTAAGCCTTGGTGCGTGCTTTGTTATAGAAAGCATACACGCGGTTCACATAATCATAAGTTTCTCGGCCACGCGAATATCCGAATTTGACCACAGGGTCTTTATAATATTTCGGATTTGATTTCCAAAGTATGGCCTTAGCTACGTTGTTGTCCCACTTTTGTGGATTCAAACCATACTTCTTAGCCAAAGCAATAGCATCATACACATGGGCCAATCCTGAATTGTAAGCTGCAATCACGAACTTCTTCCGTTCAGCATCGTCCGGAACCTTATTTTTTAACTGCTTGTCCAAATCGCGCAAAAGTTTGAGAGCGGTTTCCACAGCTATGTCATTCTTCATCACACTTTTTGCTGACTGTCCATACCCTTTTGCTGTGCGTGGCATAATCTGCATTAGACCTCGTGCACCAGCCCAGGACACAGCTGTGGAGTCAAATTTACTTTCCACATAAGCTTGGGATGCCAACAGTTTCCAATCCCAATCGTAAGATTCAGCATATTTTTTGAACAAGTCATCGAAAGGAGAAACTGTTCTACCATTCAAGTTAAAATAATTTTTTCCTTTCTCATTTTTGCTGAGTTCAAAATATCGTTTGAGTAACTGAGCTTGCTCCCCACGAGGTTTGTCGCTGTTCAGCCACGAATTGATACTGTCACCAAGCCATTTTTTATCAGGAGCCACCGCCCATGCCGACCGCTGCTCAAAACTTAATGGAAGCGATATATCCAAATCATTATAATATGTTTTATTTATCTTGGCTATATCACTATCGACTATAGTCAAAGGTATAGAGCCATCGCTAACCATTGAAATTAGGTCCTCGGTAATAATCGTATCCTTATCAACGGTGTGAATGTTTATGCCACCGCCAATCTCCTGATTTAGGTTTATAATACGTGCCTCATACTTGGAATCAGCTTCCACATAGACATCCTTACCGACCAAATCTGTCACATCGGTAATAAGCTCTGCATCACCTTTCTTAGGCTGTACCAAAACTTGAGTTGTAATATTCTCAGGTCCACATGAAACTACTTTAGCTTTGTTTTCTGCCGTCACTGGCACTGGATAGGCTATTAAGTCCACCAATCCTGAATCAAGCATTTCTATAGCTCGAGATAACGATGGTGCGACATCGAGTTTTAATGCCAAATCCTTATCTACAGCTAAAGCGGTTACCAGCTCATAATCATACCCCATCTCCTGCCCGCGATATATAAAATATGCCTCAGGACTATAAAGAGTCACAACTTTAAGTGTGTCTGGAAAGTTGTGTGAAGCTGTAAAGCTTTTCTCTGAATCAGCATCCGAACCCTTACTAGAGTTGCCACATGATGTGGTAACTCCAATAATGGTTAGACCTGATAATAACAGTGTACAAAATCCCCTTCTCATAGATGTTAGTTAAGAAAATTATTTAGTTGCAAATTAATAGTAAATGTGGTGAGAGGGAAAGCAGAAGAATCAATATTCAAATACTCCAGCTTCTGACTTTATTGTCAACTTATTGGTATCAGCCTCTTCAACTCTACCAATAATTCTGGCGTCGATATTGAAACTTTGTGCTATATCAATAACCCTTTGAGCCACCTCCGGTTTGACATATATCTCCATTCGGTGTCCCATATTAAATACCTTATACATTTCGCTCCAAGGAGTATTACTTTCCTTTTGAATAAGGGCAAATAGGGGAGGAATAGGGAACAGATTATCTTTTATTACATGCTTATTCTTCACAAAATGCATCACTTTTGTCTGAGCGCCTCCTGTGCAATGCACCATACCGTCAATATCATTTTTCATCTCCTTGAGGAGTTGCTTGATTACAGGAGCATAGGTGCGGGTTGGAGAAAGAACAAGCTCTCCGGCGTTAATAGGAGAATTCTCAACCTCGTCAGTTAGCTTTTTCGTGCCAGAGTAAACCAAATCTTCAGGTACCGCCGCATCATAAGTCTCAGGATACTTTTCAGCAAGATACTTTGCAAACACATCGTGACGGGCTGAAGTAAGACCATTGCTGCCCATACCTCCATTGTACTTATTTTCATAGGTAGCCTGACCAAAAGATGCAAGACCTACTATAACATCACCGCCTTTTATATTCGCATTATTAATCACATCGCTCCTTCGCATACGGCATGTCACAGTGGAGTCAACAATTATTGTACGCACAAGGTCACCAACATCAGCCGTCTCACCTCCGGTTGAATAGATTCCTACACCAAGGTCTCTCAATCGGGCGAGGAGTTCCTCTGTACCATTGATAATTGCTGAAATAACCTCTCCGGGTATGAGATTTTTATTTCTGCCTATAGTTGAAGAAACTAATATATTATCAGTCGCACCAACACACAGCAAATCATCTATATTCATTATCAGAGCATCCTGCGCAATGCCTTTCCAGACTGAAAGGTCACCGGTTTCACGCCAATAAGCATAAGCCAATGAAGACTTGGTACCAGCCCCATCAGCGTGCATAATGTTACACCACTCATCATCACCACCCAATATATCGGGAATAATCTTGCAGAAAGCCTGAGGGAAAATACCCTTGTCTACATTCTTGATTGCGTTGTGCACATCTTCTTTTGATGCTGATACACCTCGGAGATTATAGCGTTGGTCACTCATTTTTATTCTAATAATACAGTGTAGTAAAGTTGGAACGTAATTTTTATTTCAAAAATTTTGACAAAGGTAGTAATTTTTAATGAAAGAGCCAATATTATACTGGAATTGACATCATCGGAATATCGGAATGGAACAGCAATTTATGCGCAAGGGTAGGATTAAAGAGCCGAGCAAACATATTTTTCTTCTTATTCGGCACCACAATCAAATCTATAGGAGTCTCACTTTCAATTTTTTTAAAATCATCAATTGGATTGGAGAGTGTCAAAGGAGCAGTTTTAAATGTGTACGCGGGATAATTAGCTCTGCAATACTCCATTATGTGAGCTACAGACGAATTCTCACGCCCGACAAACTTCTTTGAAGGCACACTCACTAATGTCAAGTCTAACGATAACTCAGGGAATAATCGGTAAAGGGCATCAAGGGCTAATATATCTTCTTGTTGGGAAGACGAGAAAAACACTACCTTGTGGAGGTCTCTGAGCTGCCTGAACTTTGTAGTTTCGGGTACTGTAAAAACACTTGTTCGACAAGAATCAAGTACCTCAGCAGTGACACTACCTACCAATTCTCTGTTTTTAACATCAGCACCTCGCGTTCCCATCACAATTAATAGAGGATGAACTTTCAGTGCATAATCATCGATTACCTCTTCAGGCAATCCTTCGACTACCTCAGAGCTAAACTTCACAGGAGGTATTACTCCATCTTTTATTTTTTCTCTGAGTTTAAGCTCAAATTCGTTTAATTTATGCAATGTAATCTCATGAATGGTCCGGTCCTCTTGTACCTGAGCTGCAGCATCAAATCCATCATCAAATGTAAGAGTGTCAGAGAGCTGTAAAGCTGCTCCTTGAACCATAAGAGGGTTCATATATGTATGCAACAGCTGTATTTTTGCCTTATGAAGCTCTGCTATCTGAAATGCAATGCGACATGCTTTTTCAGAATAATCAGAAAAGTCAATTGGTACAAGAATAACAGCGCCCTCATCAGAACACTCTTTCTGTGCATTAGGCGCAAATATCTCGATATTCTCAATTACTCTAAGCGCAAGTGGGAGGTCTGACTCCTTGATACGGACTCGTACTCCAGATGAGACTACTGGAGATGTAAGATTAACATTTTGCAGCACGACTTTAACGCCTTCGCACTCCAAAATATTTTTCAACTGATGGGCCTTATCATATGTATGAATTGCCACGGTGATTAATCTGATAGAGTCCATATCTATATTCGGATAAAATTACAGCACTTCTGTTAAACAAACGAAAGGACAAAAAGTCACTTGAGAAAACAAGTCATTTTTGTCCTTTCGCTAATTTTTTTGTGTTTTTTAGTCTTCCTTGTTTTGGCTCTGGAGAATTTCTACCGCCATATCATAAATGGTAGTATCATCCAAAACCACGATTCCCCCGTCGGGACCGGGTTCAATATGAACACCGCAATTCTTTCCAAACTCATAATTTGTGCCGCCAAAATAATTGCGAACTGTCTGTGGAGTCACATTAAGCTTATCAGCAATCTGGCGGACTGAGCCATCAGGCAAACTGTCTTTGATGCGGCGAAGGTCGTTGAAGGTGATTGTTTTAGTCATGATACTTATGGGGTTTAGGGGGGTTAGTTTGAAATTTACTGATAGTTTTGTGGATGTCTGATTAACTTCCACGTCACTAAATTATAGCTTAATTTCGGTTTAAACAAATAAATCGATAAAAATTTTAGTATGTTTTATAACACTTTTTTATCCGGGCAAGACTATACTAATCATAATGAGTTGTGCCACAGAAAATAAGAAAACATATCAGATTTTCTCAACTGCAGCTGCGTTAATCCATGCACGATGGTTGTTATCGACCTCCACATCATACCAAAGAGAGTTTACTGAATCAGTAGTGGAACGTACCGAATCAAGAATCTTCACCTTTGTACCTTCGTGAAGCAACATAGCTTCCTGACTTCTATCTTTCGGTACACGTGGAGAAGTACTAAGAATGGTGGAGGGGACAGTTATTATTGCTGCATCGTCAGCCACGGCAATAGCGGCTGAACGATACGCAAAGAATATAAATATACCTGTGGCAATTAACGTGAATATTCCGCCAAAAAATCCAATCTTACGAACTATGATAACACTGGAAAATATATAAGCTAACACTCCAATTAAAGTCAACATGAAAGCGCCGAATGCCATCCACGCCCAAGTATTGGAATGAGCCATGTTGGACGTTGAATCAAGAGCGTTGCCAACAAAAGAGCCACGTTCTCCGGGGCGGTCCGCTATGCGGGCATTCACGAAGTTAAGATTATTCTTTGCATCGTCATTAGTCGGGTCAAGACGTAATGAGCGCTCATAAGCTAAAATTGCTTTCCCCATCTCGCTTGAACGATAATAGCAATTCCCTAAATTATAATATAGGGTAGCGGATGCTCCCTCGTTCTGTATTATGTTAAGATACAAATCTGCAGCCTCCCTATAATTATCCGCGTTATACGCAGAGTCCGCTTGCTCGGACAAAGACTGAGCATTTGCACTAATTTGTCCGTATGACAGCAATGCTATCATAGTAAATATGAAATATAGCTGTTTCATTTTTTGTAATTTTCAAGATTGTTGATTGCATTCACTCCCTGCTGGTATACACGGTCCACCTGAGTTGAACTATCAGGTGTATAACGAGCCATTTCGCACTCATCGAGAACTGCGACCAAATCTTTTGTGATATTCTCAGGATATCCCTTATCTGCCAAAGTTGACACAATGTTTTGTCGAGATAGCTGGGAAACAGGCATATTCAATTTGTCAGATAAATAGCCCCATATTGCTCTCAACATTTCTTCGTAGAACTTCTCGCTATTGCCCGATTGCATAAATGCACTTGCTGATTTCAAACGCTTACGTGCCACCTTGCTTGCCTTAGCCAACTTCTGCCCAGCGACATCGGCACTCATGCGCGCATGACGACGATTAATGACTATAACGATTATGACAGCCAAAAGCAAAACGGCATATAGCAACCAATAGTACGATGTAAGGACAACGAGTGTATGCTCTTTTTGAGGGTGCTTGTCGCCAAGATAAATATGACGGATGTCCGAATTTTTATTCTCCACATCTTTTTGTTCAGTAGCCACAGGCACTGAAACACCTTTAGCGACCTTTATAGGGTAGGATGGAGTGGTAAGCGTGACATACTCCTTGCTAGAAGGGTCAAAATAAACGAACTTATCACTACCGATAGTGAAGTCTCCAACACTCTGCGGAACAAATGTATATTCAACAGTCATGGTTCCACTGACATCATTACCATGAACTGAAGTCTCTATATCACTCTTGGGTGTATATTGCTCAAATTCGGTGGGGAAGTCAATGACCGGCTCTTTAACATATTTGATATTACCTACACCAGATATCGTATATATCAACGTCGCGGCGTCATTAGTTCTGAAGGAATTTCCCACAAGTCGGCTGTCAATTGAAAACTTACCTACCGCACCTGTAAATCCTTCGGGTTGCGGAGTCGGGAGAGGCTTTATATCAATTGACCCTGTATTGGAGCTGACTTTGATTTTAGCTTCTTTTGGTTGACGGACCTGGAACATTCCCATATTCACATTCTCATACTGTACCACAGAGATATCATAATTCCCGGAATTGATAGTAAGCTCACCACTCTTTTGAGGGAAGATTATACATCTCTTAAGCACGGCAGTCATGTAATTCTGTCCTTTATAAGATTCTACCTCATTCAATGAGGGCTGAACATCTAATTCCTGAATAAGAAATCCGTCAAACGATGGCTGTTTAGTAGGAAGGAATGATGAAATCGAATACTTTGTATAAAGCTTAATAGTACAACCGATTGCTTCCTGCTCATAAGCAGAAGCTTTCGATAGAATAATTCTTACAAAAACATCATCTGCATTAACCTTTCTACCGGCAGTCTGCGTATCTACATCATCCACATCAACCGGCCGCTGGGAGGCAGGTTTATCTCTATCAGCACGCTCATGTATCGTAAATGACACCGCCTTTGTGCTTAAACGCTTGCCATCAGCAATGATAGACGCAGCAGGGATAGAATAATTACCGGCTTTATCCGCGCGATAGTAATATGTGAATTCAATTGCAGATGTTGATGAAGCTTTACCGTTAACCACCTGATAACTCTGCGATTGAGAAGTGGATGGACCGTAAAGCAATGTACAGCCATTAATTTGAGCTACCTTCAAATCCGAACCATCAGCATTGGTTAACTTAAAAGTTACAGGGAATTTATCACCTTCATACACTCTTGTAGGAGGCTTCACAGTGAATGTGACATCGGCGCATATGGCATTTACTGCTACCAATATCATAATCAGTGTTGATATAGCGAAACGTTTCATAACTATCTATTTACCAAGGATTAGTAACTGGACGACGCGAGGGCGCACCATTCTTGTTCTTTTCAGCATTTATACGCTGGCGTGTCGCATTTTCTTCATTCTCCATAGCTTTCAGAATCTTTTCGGCATTCTGCTTGCTGATTCCTCCACTTTGTTGCTGCTGCTGTTGTTGCTTATCCTGATTCTGCTGCTGTTGTTGCTGCTTATCTTGATTCGGGTCCTTGTTCTGGTCTTGATTTTGATTCTGATTTTGGTTTTGATTCTCTTTTTGTTCCTGCTCCTTATTATCGTCTTTGTTCTGGTCCTGATTTTTATCATCATTCTGATTCTGCTGTTCTTCAAGACGTTTTTGGGCTAAACGGAGATTCTCACGAGCCTTGTCATTATCTGGATTCCTGCGCAAACTATTTTTATATAGTTCAATACTTTTAGCATAATCCTGCTCATTGAAAGCTATATTACCAAGATTATAGAATGCATTTTCAGCTATGGATATATTCTCAGCATCACGCGTGAGGTTCTGAAGTATTTTCATTGCCTCCTGTTGAGTATCTCCGGTAGCGGAACCCTGACGCAACAATGCCGCTGCAAGATTGAACTGTGCTATCTCATTCATCGCATTTTCCTGCAATGCTTTACGATACGCCACCTCAGCTTCAGCATATCTATCTTCCTTATATAATTTATTCCCTTCTACGATGTAGTTGCGCTCATGCCGGGTAGAGGTGCCTTTAGACTCGGCACCCGCAGACAAGACTGCAGATATCAGAAGTACAGATATTAGTAATCGTCTCATTTTTTTACTTCTTCTTTGGTAAAGAAACGGTATTTTTTCAGCCATGAAATCTTTCGTGTTACCACGAATGAATCAATCAATAAAAGTATCAAAGCGATAATAGCAACCACAGGGAATTGCTCGCTTTGTGGAGAGAATGATTTTCTTTCGAATTCAGCTTGTTTCAGCTCATCCATCTTATTGTCAACAGCTGTAATTGCTGAATTTGAAGCGCCATTAACATATACACCGTCACCCGCTGCAGCTATCTCAGAAGCAGTAGTTTCATCAAGACGAGTAACAACTTCCTCTCCAGTCATAGGATTGAGCATATATTGTCCCTTCCCAATAGGAATTTTAGCCCCTTTCGACGTTCCTAAACCAATCACATCTACTTGAATACCAGCGCCAGCCGCACGTTTGGCAATCTCAATGGCATTATCTTCGAAGTTCTCACCATCTGTTATGACTATAATAGCTTTACCCATATCATCGGTAGGAGTGAACGAGTTCATTGCCATTTCCAACGCAGCACCAATAGCTGTACCCTGAGTTGGTACCATATCAGTAGTTATACCATTTAAAAACATCTTCGCAGAAATATAATCAGATGTTATTGGAAGCTGAGTATAGGCATCTCCAGCAAAAACTATAAGACCAACCTTATCATTGGACATCTTATCAATCAACTTTTCCAATATATGCTTTGCTCTCTGGAGGCGGCTTATACCTCCGTTGTCGTCCGTGGATGAAGCAAGCATCGAATTTGATACGTCAAGACATATCATCACTTCCACACCACTTGAGGTTTCCGATTCTGCTGTATCTTGTTCCAATCCTCCCGTGGCGCGTGGTCGTGCTATGATAATAACCAATGTGGCAATTATGAGCAACGACATTGTAAGCTTTACCCAAGGCATATATTTTGAGACCTCCGGCATAAGGTGTTCTATCACCTCCGGATTACCGAACTGACGCAATTTGCGTTTCCGGCTATACCGTGACCACAGAAATAATCCTGCCACAACCGGAAGTAGCAATAGCAAATATAATAAATGTGGATATGCAAACGTAATCATAATCTAAAATGCTTAAGGAATAGTACGCAGGAACGTGTAACGCAGTAAGACAATCAGACCGAAAAGGCTTAAAGCTGCTACAGCCCATGGTAAATAATCATCTTCAGTACTTGTAAAATTCCTGAGGTCCATTTTTGTTTTTTCAAGGCGGTCTATCTCCGCAAATATCTCTTTCAGGACATTGTTGCCAGTAGCTCTGAAGTATTTTCCTCCTGTTGTCTCAGCAATAGTGCGTAGAGTTGCTTCATCAATCACTACTGGAAGATTTACATATTCAATACGTCCGAACATATTTTCCTGAGGGTAGGGCGCAGTCCCGTTTGTACCGATACCTATAGTGTATACTTTGATACCAAGCTGTTTAGCAATTTCTGCAGCCGTGATTGGTGCCACATTACCGGTATTGTTTGACCCGTCTGTAAGGAGTATTATACTTTTTGATTTCGCTTTACCTTCTTTGATGCGATTAATGGATGTTGCAAGACCGTCACCGATAGCTGTTCCATCCTGCAACATACCCATCTTGATATCCTTTATATAATTGGCTATCATTGACCTATCGGTAGTCATCGGTATGGCAGTAAAACTTTCAGCGGCAAATATCACCACACCTATATTATCACCGTCACGACCAGCGACAAATTTAGAGGCAACTTCCTTAGCCGCTTCAAAACGGTCGGGCTTGAAATCTCTGGCAAGCATACTGGTTGAAATATCCATCGCCAATACAATATCTGTACCTTCAACCCGCGATGTATTCCATGAGTCGCGAGTCTGGGGACGTGCCAATATAATTATTACACAACCTATCACGGCAAGTTGCAATATAAACAACAAATGCACGAGATATGATTTGAAAGAACGAGGCAACTTGGCAAATGGAGTCAACGTCGACATTCCAATGGATGGATGCAACGTACGCCTCTTATAGATATACCAGGCAATCAGCGGTATATATAGAAGGAATAACCAGAGATATCCGGGATGTGCCAGTAACATTTTATGCGTTTATTTTTTGTTAGTTTCATTTGTTTCAGTCTCAGCACCATCAACGTCAGATTCTGTTTCCGGATTAGGCTGAGGCTTTGTATCTTCAATAAATTGCATGGCAGAATTGAATGCTTTCACATTGTCATCTGGAAGAGGACGGACCTTCGCAAACTTGACGAAATCTGCAGTCTCAAGAACCTGCTCCATATTTTTCTTAGACAATCTGGTCTCTTCATTTGCTTGCAAAGTATGACGTATCTGAGTAGAGGTCATTTCCATAGCATTTATGCCAAATCGGCCATGGAGATAAACTCGAAGGATATCTGTAAGGCGAGTATAGAAGTCTCTTTCCTTTCCTTGCTCGCAAAGTTTCTCTGCTCGAAGTTGGGCAAGCTCTTGCAATGCTTTTTCGTAGGGTGGAATAGGTTTCTGTGGAGCAGGAGCAAACGGATTTTTCTTTTTAGTTACAAAATATATGACGTATGCCGTCACTCCAAGTGCTATTATAATAGCCAATATCCACAATCCGTAATCAACCACAAAATCAGGGAGATAGTCAATGAAGCTTCTGTCAATATCTGCTACATCAGCATAGTCATGTATAGTCTGAAGTGTATCGACGCTTACAGGAAGGACCTTAAGTACCGGCTGGTTCGAAAGGATAGTCTCATTCCCTTCCACATATTTTATCGGATTGATACGGTACATTCCCGAATCAAATGACTGTAGTATAATATCGAGTTTAACTTCCTGACGTCCACTTCCCACTTCTGTAGTGTCAGCATTAAGTACCTGGAGAATCTCAACTTTATCACACACTGAGTCTTTGGGTATAAGTATTAATCCTTTGGCTGAAACATCGTTTACCACCTCAACATGCAACGGAGTCGTCTTTCCCATAAGAAGGTAGGCCGAATCGAGATTAACCTTTATGGATGGAGATGAAGCCATCGCTGCATTAATACCAATACAGGCAAAGGCAGCAATCAAAAGCTTTTCAATATGTTTTAAAGTATTCATTCTATAAATCTATATCTGTCCCACGACTTTTCAAATTCCTTATTATCTGATGCCCCTGTTTTTAAACAAGCCCATAAGCGAGCGCACAAAATCCTCATCAGTCGCAATCGATGCATGGTCAATACGGCATTTGTTCAGCATAGCCATCATGGACTGCTGGCGCTCATACCACCATTTCCCATACAGTTGACGCACCTTTTTTGATGAAGTGTTTACCCAGCGTTCAGCTCCTGTCTCTAAATCAGCCATTCGCATCAAACCTATGTCTGGAAGTGAGGTGTCACGTTTATCATACACCTGAATCGCTATTATATCATGCTTATTGCATGCAATCTGGAGTTGCTTTGAATAATCATGAGCATCAATAAAATCCGATATAAGGAATGTAGTGCAACGCTTCTTCAATGCATCAGTAAAATATCGCAACGCGACACCAATATCGGTACCCGAATTTTCAGGAGTAAAATCAATCAGTTCCCGGATAATCAATAAAATATGCTTCTTACCCTTCTTTGGAGGTATAAACTTTTCAATCTTATCCGAGAAAAATATCACACCAATCTTATCATTATTGGTGATAGCAGAATAAGCAAGAGTAGCCGCGATTTCCGCTATCATCTCTCGTTTTTCCTCACCGACAGCACCGAAGAGACGACTGCGCGAGACATCAATCAGCAGCATGACTGTTAACTCTCGCTCCTCCTCATAGACCTTCACATACGGATGGTTATGGCGAGCGGTGACATTCCAATCAATATCTCTCACGTCATCACCATATTGGTATTCGCGCACCTCGGAGAATGTCATACCACGCCCTTTAAACGCCGTATGGTACTCACCAGCAAAAATATTCTGGGAGAGACCTCGGGTTTTTATGTCAATCTTTCGTACTTTTTTTAACAGTTCGTTGGCTTCCATAGGGAACGGTAAAATAATTCATTGGAATGATTCAAATGAGAGAGAAGAATGGTGTATATAATAGTGACAACAGGGGATTAAGGTACCTCAACCTTATCAAGTATTTCTGATATAACTTCGTCCTGTGTTATATTGTTTGCTTCAGCCTCGTATGTCAGACCGATACGGTGACGGAGCACATCGTGACACACAGCACGTACATCCTCAGGTATCACATATCCGCGACCACGCAGGAATGCATATGCTCTTGAAGCTCGAGCAAGACCGATAGATGCACGGGGGGATGCTCCGAAACTTATCATACCAGCCAAATCCTTGAGATTATAATCAGCAGGTGTACGGGTAGCATAAACGATATCTACAATGTAGCGTTCAATTTTCTCATCAAGATAAATCTTCTCTACAATCTTCTGCACCTCGATGATTTCCTCAGGACGAAGTAACGGACGTACTTCTTTCTTTTCGCCACTAATGTTCTGGCGTATAATCAGCTTCTCTTCATCTTTTGATGGATATCCGATAATTACCTTTAGAAGGAAACGGTCAACCTGCGCTTCGGGAAGGGGATAGGTACCTTCTTGTTCAATAGGGTTCTGAGTTGCCATAACAAGGAATGGCTCATCCAATTTGAATGTTTCATCACCAATGGTTACCTGACGTTCCTGCATGGCTTCAAGCAATGCGCTCTGTACTTTTGCTGGGGCGCGGTTAATTTCATCAGCAAGAACGAAATTCGCAAAAATCGGACCGCGTTTAATCTGAAATTGTTCCTTTTGAACGCTATATATCATTGTACCGACAACATCGGCAGGTAGAAGGTCAGGAGTAAACTGTATACGGCTGTATTTTGCATCAATAATTTGCGCAAGGGTTTTAATAGCTAAAGTCTTTGCCAAACCGGGGACACCCTCAAGAAGAACATGTCCATTAGAAAGGAGGGCGATAAGAAGAGAGTCAATAAGATGTTTCTGACCGACGATAGTCTGGTCCATCCCTCTTGTGACAAGATTTATAAAATCATTCTTGCTCGCAACAAGGTCGTTGAGTTCTCTGATATTAACTGATTCGCTCATAGTCTCAGTGAAAATATTATTATTGTTATGTTATTTCTGAATTAAATACGCGTTAAAACGGAATACAAAATTATAAATAACAACAAATAAAGTGTGAATAAAGTGTGTTAATTTTAGCTATTTTTCCTTTAACATTGAGAAAATTTAACTCATAAATGACGAAATGAAAAAGTTCCTTTCATGATTGTATGCGGCAAATTTCCAACAATCATGAAAGGAACTTTTATAATTGCTTTGTGGCATCTGCTATTTATACTTTGAAAGTATTTCTCCTGCTTTATTTCGTGCTCTACGCAAGCTCTCAGGATTTGAAGCGTCAATGCCATATTTCTCAGGTGCTGGAATAATTAGCACCTCTCCGGGTTGCATCTTATTTGGATTACCAATTTTTGACTTATTCTCCTCATAGATATAAACCCAAAAATCCTTAGCACCGTAATATTTCTTTGACATATCGTGAATAAGATATCCACGACGCACGGTGTCGCGTCTAACTGCAGGAACTTGCGCCTGAGACACGCTCTTTTCCGACTCGGGTTGAACAGGTGATGCTACAGCCAAGCCAGCCTCAGCTCCTGAATTCTCGGTCTGTACCGTTTGCACTGAATCTTCAGCCACAGGAGGAGCAACAGAATCAATCGAGAGCACTGCCTCTTCTTGAATGTCGTCTGATATAGACTCAGTTGCATCGTTATCAGTTGAGAGACGTCCATGAGGGAACAGATAGTCAATAGCAAGATATACAGCACATGCGCCTAACGCCAATCCGACAATCAAACCCACAAGGAATCCCCATCCGAATCCACCGTTATTAGACTCAGATTCAGAAACATGCTCTACATATTCTTCTGGTTCCTCTTCCAGCACAGGGGATTTTACTGTTGTGGTCGCCGCTATCTCAACCGGAGGAACAACTACTACCTCCTGCTTTTTAGACTCTAACTGCTTCTGCTCCCCACCTTCGGTATTGACATCAGGAGCGGTCGCAACTTTGGCATCTGCTGTTCCTGTCTCAATTAAAGTGGTGTTATCCTGAACTTGTGAATCTGTTTTCTCTTCAGAAGATAATGGTTCGGTATTTGTTGTCAAAGTACCTTCATCTAATCCAGCCAACCTCGACTCTGATACAACAATCCCTTCGTCCGTCACTTCTACTACCTCACTTTTACATTCCTCAATGATGTCATCTTGAGTATGCACCAGTTCTTGGGAAGGTATCGGCTGTTCATTTTGATTATCCGGGGCTGTCTCATCGTGTGCAATTTGCACCGGTTCAATTGCTTCAGGATATGATTTAACGGTGGAATCTGGGGAGGCAGACGAAACTGAATCTGACATTGTCTGTGTAAGCTCACTCCCCACGTCTGAAAGCATGTCGGTTGTAACACCATCATTTAGTACAACCGGTTCGAATGATTCAAATGGAGCATTAATAACTTCCGAAATTTCCTTATCTGGTATAAATTCTACTATTCGCTCTCCATTAACAGAAGAAACAGAGAATGAACCGAGACCTTTGATTTTAACAGACTCTCCGTCCACAACCACTTCACCAAGTAAATCGAAGAAATTCTTTATGAAAACTTCTGCACTTTCCTCGCTTATCGATGTAGTACCAGAAATTTTCTTTGCCAATTCATGGAAAGGTATCTTTTGATTCATTATTTCGCTAATTTTTTACGTAAAACTATACTTGGCAGGAACTCCATCGTAATAACCGGCGGAAATAGAGTGCGTTCTCCCGTCGCTTCATCAAGCACAATCATTTCATCTTTTTTTGATGATTTGAAAGTTCCAAAGCCGGGGATTGCAACAGAATCAAGGTTATTTCCAACCTCTTTAAACACATTGCATAAGCCTTCGATGAGTGTCGCTACCTCACCAGGCTCTCTATCTAATCTTTTAGCAAGTCGGGATGTGAATGTCTTATTGTCCATTATATCATTTAGATAACAAATTTGCATCTGTAAGTCATTATATAGCATGAGTATCATTCAAGCCTATGACCTACATCAGATTATTTAAGTATAATTGAATAAAAACTCCCTGACTCTAACAAAGGCTATCACCGCCTTAATTATAGTTAGGGAGTAATATATGTTTTTGAGATGTCGGACGTAGATTACAACATTAAAATCACGTATATTAGTAATTACGAGCGAAAATGACGCGCTGTGCCGAGGGCTTGCCTGTCACCATACATACTCCAGGAGTTTTATCTCCTTCCAAAGGAATGCATCGGATAGTTGCCTTGGTCTCCTCCTTGATTTTCTCTTCTGTTTCAGGAGTTCCATCCCAATGGGCAAGAATGAAGCCGCCCTTCTCAATTTCTTCTTTAAACTCATCGTAAGTCTCAACAGTCCTTGTCATTGACTCACGCAGGTCAAGAGCTTTCTGGTATATATTATTCTGAATATCTTCAAGAAGGTTCTGAACATAACTTGCGATTCCTTCAATAGGGGCTACGTGCTTTTCAAGAGTATCACGGCGCATTACTTCAACCGTTCCATTCTCAAGGTCACGAGCACCAATAGCAAGGCGCACGGGAACACCCTTAAGTTCATAGTCAGCGAACTTGAATCCTGGACGCTTATTGTCAGCATCATCGTACTTCACGCTAACTCCAAGAGCCTTCAATTCTTTCACTATGGGGTCAACAGCAGCTGTAATTTGTGCCAACTGGTCTGCATTTTTATGAATCGGTATAATCACAACCTGAATAGGTGCCAAATGCGGCGGTAGAACAAGCCCATTATCATCCGAGTGCGTCATTATAAGAGCTCCCATCAGACGGGTTGACACACCCCATGAGTTTGCCCACACATATTCAGGCTTATTTTCTTTGTTGACGAATGTCACATCGAAAGCCTTAGCGAAATTCTGACCAAGATTGTGAGATGTACCAGACTGGAGAGCTTTACCATCCTGCATCATCGCCTCAATAGTATAAGTGTTAAGAGCGCCCGCAAAACGTTCGTTCGCGCTTTTTACACCCTTGATTACCGGCATTGCCATATATTTTTCAGCGAAATCTGCGTAAAGGTTAATCATCTGCACTGTACGAGCCTCCGATTCCTCTGCTGTGGCATGGGCACAGTGACCTTCCTGCCAAAGGAACTCCGCTGTACGAAGGAACATACGGGTACGCATTTCCCAACGCATCACATTTGCCCATTGATTGCACAGAATTGGAAGGTCGCGATAGCTATGAATCCAGTTTTTATAAGTACCCCAAATGATAGTCTCTGAGGTAGGGCGCACTATAAGTTCCTCCTCTAAGCGAGCGTCAGGGTCAACAATGACACCATTCCCGTTTGGATCATTTTTCAGACGATAGTGGGTTACCACCGCACATTCCTTAGCGAAGCCTTCAACATGCTCAGCCTCACGGCATAGGTATGATTTAGGAATTAACAGAGGGAAATATGCATTCTGCACACCTGTTTCTTTAAACATGCGGTCAAGAGTTTGCTGCATTTTTTCCCATATAGCGTAGCCATAAGGCTTGATGACCATACAGCCTCTTACGGCAGACTGCTCTGCCAAGTCAGCTTTCACTACCAACTCATTATACCACTGCGAATAATTATCGCTGCGCTTAGTAAGATCCTTAAGTTCTTTTGCCATTGTAATAGTTACTACAGTTACTTATTTAGTAATATAGTGCAAAATTATAAAAAAAAATAAAATGTTCCTATTTTAGAAGCCCTTTATGAGCCAATGTTATCATCTTAGGACCCGGAATGAGGTAAATCTCCACTCTACGGTTTTCGGCACGTCCCTCTCTTGAATCATTCGGCACCAGAGGCTCAGTATCTCCAAATTCATACGGTATTACAATCAAGTCCTCGCTGATATTATCAAGAAGCCAATCATAAATAGAATTATTTCTTTCGTGAGAGAGATACATGTTATATGAGGAAGAACCTGTATTGTCAGTATGTATGGCATAAACAACCTTCATCATCTCCGAGTCCTTGAGAAGCGATACAATCGGCATAAGTTTTGTCGGAGCGACAGGAGCCAGAAGCGTATCATTAGGAATGAATAATTCATCAGATGGGATAGTAACCAATACCACTTCGTCATTCCTCATCATATCCACAGTATAATGACGCCGAGCTAAATCCTGAGCAAGACGATTCATATATAATTTTACAGCAGAATGTTCCTTATTACCGACTTTTGGCAACATAAGGTTATCATTTAACTCCATATCCATATATAGACTTTCGTCATATCCCTTGTATGGGTCCTCATAATTATCCTTTGCGATAGCCGAAATGGATGCCGCAAACAATAGGACCAATAGTTTATACTTCAACTTTGACATATCAAATACTTCCGTCGTCAAGTGATTGTTCATATCTGAGCTCCGCCATCACCAATGGCTCTATATCCTCCTGCTTAATCGGAGAGGCTTTATCCTTGGCAAGCATTTTTCTCACATACTTTATTAAAGCATCCACATTTATCTCCTCGTCATCAGCCTCACTGTCAATGTCAAGCAGACCTTGTTCGTCATACCAATCCCATATAATATCAACGACATTCAGAAGTTCATCATCGTCATATAATTTTGATGAATCATCTGAAACAGAATTGCGCATTTCCTTTATTACCTTTTTTTCGTCAAATTCCATGTTATTTTGATTTTACTTATTCAAATCCACTATTCCAAAGGGTAGGGTAGTCTCAACTGTTTCAGAATCAGCATCAATAGAAATGATAAATTCATCAACAACAGGCACATAGACCTCGCCTCCATCCTCGCGACGAACAACAAATAAGACATTCTGCGTAGAGTCGTTTATATCGCTTATTTCTCCAATATAACCGGCAGCGGAATCCACAAGTTTGTATCCTACTAAATCTGCAGCATAAAAGCCATCTCCATCAGCCTCATCATACACTGGTGCATCTGATTTGAGAATAAAAAACGGGCGATTAGTGAACCGTTGAGCTTTCACCTCACTATCAACGCCATCAATTGTCACAAGGTAAGTATCCCCGTTTTTCGGACGGACTGAATTGATAAAAAAAGGAACAAATATGCCTTCGATAGGCATCACAACACATTTCAGCTCATCGAAATCAATGTCAATATCAACTGTTGCGGAAATTTCTCCTTTTATACCGTGCGGTTTATTAAACTTACCCGCTTCTATCAGTTCTGATTCTAAAATCATAGCGTACCTCCTTGTTTACTTTTATCTCTTTCTTTTCTTCTTCGATGCTGTAGGAGTAGGGGCAAGTTTGAAATTACGCAGGGTAGTGGTGTCAGGACTAAGAAGAATCTCACCATGCGAATATTCCGCAAGGTCCTTGAATATCTTTTCATCATCCACTCCATCCTTATTGACAGCAAGTAGCAGCTTCTTCATATGGTTGGCAATCAAAAGCACCAACTCATCACGTTCTTCTCCCGCAGGCATCTCTACCGCTTTAGCAATCAGAAGTTCTACATCCTTCCCATAATGACGGTAACGTATAAACTGATTAGTATAAGGAACCTTTTCAGGCTGTGATTGAAGATTCTCCGGACGTACCACTTCATACGGATAGTCAATATCAAGCTTAAAATCACTCATTATGGCAAGGTGGTCCCAAAGTTTCTGCTTGTAATCATCTTGTTCCTGCAATTTCGGGAACAACTTACCCATACAGTTTATAATTGAATATGCACAACGGGTACGTTCTTCCTTATCCTCGATGGTTAGACAATGGTTCACCATCTCCTGAATACTTCTACCATACTCCGGGAGCACAAGTCTTTTCTTTTGAGTGTTATATGTCAGCATTCAAAATTAATATTTACAATACAACATAAGGGCAAAAGTACAAAAACATTTGTTACCTTTTGCCCTTACGATATAAATTTAAGCTATTTTTACATATTCATGCCGCCATCTACCTGGATAACCTGACCTGATACGTAACTTGACATATCTGAAGCAAGGAAAGTAGCAACATTAGCAATATCCTCAACTTGACCAGCGCGGCGCAAAGGTATCTTGAGCGCCCACTCCTTACGGATATCCTCGGGAAGAGCTGCAGTCATGGCTGTTTCGATAAAGCCTGGAGCGATAGCATTGGCACGGATGCCGCGTGAGCCTACCTCCTGTGCGATACTCTTTGCCAAAGCGATAAGACCCGCCTTTGATGCAGCATAGTTTGACTGACCTGCATTACCATGAACGCCTACCACAGATGCCATATTAATGATAGAACCCTGACGCTGACGCATCATGATTGGAAGGACAGCATGGATGAAGTTGAATGCGCTCTTAAGATTTACGGCAATTACAGCATCCCACTGTGCTTCTGTCATACGCATCATAAGACCGTCTTTAGTAATACCTGCGTTATTGACCAGTACGTCAATATGACCGAAATCTTCCTTGATTTTAGCTACTACTTCTTCTGTTTGAGCAAAATCAGCTGCATTTGAAGCATAACCTTTAGCCTTCACGCCAAGAGCCTCAAGCTCTTTTTCGGTAGCTTCCATATTTTCATCTCTGTTAAGGTCAGTGAATGCGATATCAGCACCTTCCTGTGCAAATTTTACAGCGATACTTTTTCCAATTCCTCGTGCTGCACCTGTGATAAGTGCAACTTTTCCTTCAAGTAATTTCATTTCTTGTTTTAATTTTAATATAGATATTAGTTACTTTACAATCAATTTATTAATCACGAACTCGATTACCTGCTCACGAATATTCTTTGAAGTAAGCCCCAATGGCTCAAAACTATTGCGTAGATGGCAATAATCAACTCCTTGGAATATCATCTGATGGATTGCCGGGAGCAGTTCCGCCTGATGCGGGTCATATACACCGGCCGCGACTCCCTGGTCAATCATTTCTTTAAACAAACCGCGTTCTTTCTGGACTGACAGCAATCTGATGCGCTCAAGCCTCTTATAATCAAGTGTGATATATGAAATAATCTGGGTAGTAGTTGATTCCCGTATGGTCTCTTCCACAATATCAAACCGAGCTTCAAGATATTTTCTGAGCTTTTCCTCCGGCTCCAGATTCGAAGCAACCACTTTACGCAAGCGCATTATTATCATTTCACTCTCACGTTCTATCACGGCTTCGTATATTTCCCTTTTGTTTTTAAAATAGGTGTAAATAGTACGCCGCCCCTTATCAGAAGCAGTTGCAATATCATTCATCGTAGTGCGTTCAACTCCATTACTTGCAAAAAGTTGCCGCGCCACATCCAAAAGCCGTTCGCGAGTCTTTGACGCCATGCGAGTGTCGGTTTATTAACTATTTGGCTACAAAGGTACAAATTTTTCAAGAATAAGTAACTTTTTTGCGACTTCTTCGCATAAAGTTTTTTAATAGACATGTAAAATGCAAATAATATATCACACGCTAAATATATTAAGTGCCGAAGTCAATAATCATCAACTTCGGCACTCATGCTTCTATACACTTGGCTTTGATTTCCCTGACGATGGGGTGGATTCGTTGGATGCAGCAAATATTTTCTGCAAATACTTCTCGTTAAAATTCTGTAGCAATTCCCAAAAGCCCGGGACAAACAATGTCCCGACTATTGCGTTAACTGCCATGCCAAACACCACTGCTGTTCCAAGAGCTACTCGCGAGGCAGCTCCTGCTCCTGAGGCAAACAACATTGGCAATACCCCGAACACAAATGCAAATGCTGTCATCATAATCGGTCTGAAACGCACCTCTCCGGCACTTTGTGCAGCTTGCCTGATAGGTTGTCCGGATTTATGGTAATCTATAGCATATTCCACAATCAGGATAGCATTTTTTGCTGACAACCCTAATAGCAGTATTATACCTATCTGAGTATAAATGGATATGGACTGCGACATCAGCACACATCCCAACACCGTCCCCAATATGGCTGTGGGCATTGAAATCACTACTGCTATCGGGTCGGTCCAACTTTCATACTGAGCTGAAAGAACAAGAAGTGTAATTATAACAGCGAATATCAACACAATCGAGATTGTTGCACCAGACTGTGTCTCTTGATACGCCTCTCCGGTCCATGCATATGAAAATTTATTGCCTACAGTCTTTTCAAGCAATTCTTCCATAGCCTTAATACCATCTTGACTCGATACGCCCTTAGCGGGAGTACCTGTAATAGATGCAGTATTATACATATTATATCTACTCACAGTGGATTGTCCAACAGTTGGCACAACATCTGCAAACGCAGAGAATGGAACCATCTCCCCGTCTCCATTTCTTACAGACAGTTTCGGAATGTCATCAATTCTGCCACGCGCCTTACTGTCGGCGCTAAGAGTCACTTGATAGGTACGTCCGAATTTCACAAAATCATTTACAAAACTTCCACCCATGAACTGTGAAAGCGTCGCATAGATATCTTCAAGTGACAATCCAAGCATCTTTGCCTTATCACGATTAACCTTAACTTGATACTGTGGCACCTCACCCTGAAACTGAGTGGTCAGCTGCGCCAGGCGTTTATCATCCTTAGCTGCAGTCTTCATTCCAGCAATAGCCTCTTCTAATGCCTCTACTCCAAGACTGTTTATATCCAGTATTTGCATCTGCAATCCCGAAGTCATACCAAGTCCAGGGATAGCCGGTGGATTAATAGAGAAAATTATCGGTTCCTGATATGATGCGCCAATCTCATTTACCTTTGCTATAACGGCATCTACGCTCTGGTTCTTACCTTTGCGTTCTTTCCATGGCTTCAGTATCACAAACATAGAGCCCATATTGCCACCAGACCCTCCACCCATCATCGACTGGCCGGAAATAGATATCACATTTTCCACCTCGGGAATTTTAAGGACATTAGCAGTCAAATCGTCAACCACTTTTGTAGTCCTATCGAGCGACGCTCCTGTCGGTAACTGCACAGATGTCATGAAATACCCCATATCCTCAGATGGAATATAGCTTGACGGCAATTTTAAGAAGCCCCAAAATGCGACCAGACAAAACACACCGTAAATCCCAATTGCCATCCATGGACGCTTCAATAATGATGCTATACCTGAAGTATATTTCTTGATAGTCCATCCATAGCCCTTGTCAAACCATTTATAAACAAAGAATTTAGATTTTTGATTCTCTTTTTTGCGAAGAAACAATGCGCACATGGCAGGGGTAAAAGTCAAGGCGTTAAACCCGGAAAAAGCAACTGACGTCGCGATTGTCAATGCAAATTGTTTGTACAATTCTCCTGTTATACCACTAATAAATGCGGTTGGGATAAATACCGACAGAAGCACGAGAACCTCGCCGACGACCGGACCTTGAAGTTCCTGCATTGCCTTTTCAGCACTTTGCCTTGGTGTCAATTTCCCCTCCTGTACAAGTCTTGCACAATCCTCCACAACCACTATGGCATCATCCACCACAATAGCAATGGCAAGCACAAGCCCAAACAACGTCAATGTATTAAGCGAGAAACCAAGTAATTTCATAACAGCAAACGTTGCAATCAACGATACCGGTATAGCAATCATCGGTATAATTACCGCCCTCCAACTCTGCAAGAACAGCAATATCACAATCATGACTATCAAGGTAGTCTCGACAAAAGTCACAAGCACCTCGTCAATAGACGCAGTGACGTAATCTGTTGTATCCATTATCACGCGATAATGGACGCCCGCAGGAAAATATTGGGATAGTTCATTCAACTTATCCTTAACTCGTGATGCAACTTCAAGCGCATTAGCCCCTGGCAATTGCTGTACACCAATAAGACCTGCTTCTTTTCCGGAGACGCTCGATACAGACGAATAGCTTTCACTACCAAGCTCAACCTTTGCTATATCCTTTAATCGAAGCATCGAACCGTCATCATCAGTACGGATAATTATGTTCTCAAACTCTTCGACTGTGTTGAGTGCCCCTTGCGCTGTCAATGTGAATTCAAAGTCTACATCACCATTCACCGGAGGAGTCCCGACACTACCTGCTGACACTTCAAGATTCTGAGACTGTATCATCGCCATGACATCCTGAGGTGTGAGGTTTCTGACCTGCATCTTCTCAGGGTCAAGCCATACACGCATGCTATACTCACCGGCACCAAACGCACCGGCACCGCCTACACCATCAACACGCGAAATCTCATCAATTATGTTGAGCTTGGCATAGTTCGTAAGGTATAATGCATCATATCTATTAGGGTCATCGCTTTCAAGCGCTATGAACAGGATGATATTGGAGGATTCGCTTCTAACAGACAATCCCTGCTCCTTAACTGCTGTAGGAAGCGTCGCTTCAGCAAGTGATATTCGATTCTGTACTTTAACCGCAGCCTCATCCAAGTCCGTACCATTTTCAAATGTTATAGTCAAGCTATATGAACCATCGCTTGAATTTGAGCTCATATACATCATATTCTCCACGCCATTCACTTGCTCTTCTATGGGCTGACCAATAACTTTTGCGACAGTCTCTGCATCCGCACCGGGGTAGGAGGCATTAACCATCACTGTGGGTGGCGTAATATCCGGGAATTGAGCGACCGGAAGTGTTTTTACCGTAATCAATCCGACTATCACCATTATTATGGCGAGAACAGTAGCGAATATAGGACGGTCTATAAAGAATTTTGAAAACATATATTCATCGTTTTATATCTGAATCATGCAATATCTAACTCGCGTCATTTGACCATTTTCGGATTAACCGTCATTCCATCCCGCACCTTAAGCATTGCTTTCGTTACATATCGGCTTTTTGATGTCAGACCTGACAGTACAACACGCATCGAGTCTTGATAAATATCACCTACTTTAATGGGAGTATATACGACCTTGTTAGAATCGTTTAAGATATACAGATACTTCCCCAACTGGTCAGAGCCAATGGATGCATCTTTTACCAATATTGCATCTGTTTTACGGGAATAGGGCAGTTTGATTTGTACGTACATTCCAGCTTTTAGCTCATCATAAGGATTGTCAATAGTGCATTTAAGCAACAATGTTCCTGTCGATTTATTCAGAGCTGGAGATATGTACGAAAGGTCACCTGTATATCTATGCGGCAATGAATCACTGAATTCCAACGGAACTGCCTTCAAGTCTAAATTACCGGCTGACATCCCACGCACCAGAGCCATGTATTCATCATCATCGATTGAAAAATTAGCCGTCATATAACTATTGTCATATATCTGAGCTAATGTAACGGGATTACCGGCCCCACCTACATATGAGCCTACATCCAATTTCGAAGAAGAGACCTCTCCGGAAAATGGAGCCACAACAGTACAGTATGCGAGATTCTGTTTAGCTGTTTCAAGCGCAGCTGCCGCATTCTTAATAGAAGCCTCAGCCTGTCGAAGGTTGCTCTCCGCCTGAATCACCTCCATCTTTGAAACAGCGTCGCTCTCCAACGCTTTCTTGACTGCATTATAATGGCTTTCAGCATAATCGCGCGTGCTTTTAGCCGTAGATAGAGCTGCCTGAGCCTGTGCCACAGCATCTCTATACGAATTTGACTCTATTGTAAACAACACAGCCCCGGCTTTGACATTATCGCCTGAATTATAGTTTTTAGATAACAACTGTCCATTCACGCGTCCGACGACATCCACGGACCTGGCAGCAGTCAGATATCCTGGATATGTTTTTGACAAAAGCACTGAATCAACCTCTGGGAAAGCAACATCAACCGTCTCCTTCTCCTCAGTCATCTCAGTCCCCTTTTTATCACCACATGCATAAAGCGCCACAAGAGCGATAGAAATGAAAGCGCCTGATTTAATTGAATTTTTCATAATAGTTATCTATAGTTGTTATTGAGGCGCTCCACCAAGTGCCTGATATAATTGAATTAGAGAAGTCAATGCACTACCTTTGGCTGCCACCAGTGAGTTTGAATATTCCAGCCATGACATCTGGGCGTCAACCACATTTGTAAAAGCCGCAAGTCCCTCTTTATATTGCTCTATTGCCAGATTAAACGATTCCTTACTCTGTTCAAGTACTTCCTGTTGACATTCTATCGTTTCTAATGCCGATTTATAGGATACCATCGCATTGTCAACTTCCTGAACGGCTGTAAGAACCGTCTGATTATAATTTGAGATTCCAATCTCCATCTGAGTTTTCGCCTCTGCTAAAGCATATTTCCGCGAGAACCCATCAAATACCGTCCACGATAGAGTAGGGGCGATACTATAGTTAAGGCTATTTTTCTTGAACAAATCGTTAAACTCATGCGAAGCGACCCCTATTGACCCTTGCAATGATAAAGTAGGCAAGAAATCTTTCTTCGCAATACCGATTTGAGCAGCATAAACAGCCAATTCCTTTTCTGCAGCAATAATATCGGGACGTCTTCTCAACAAATCCATAGGAACTCCGCTATTTATTAGACACATATAGTCCGGCTGTTTCTCATACTCACTAAGCCGACCATACAGTTCTTCAGGATATACGCCCAGTAATATAGCTATTGAATTTACGGTCTTTCGTATTGCGGACTTAAGATTAGGTATTGTAGCTTCTGTAGAAAAATAAACAGTCTTAGCTTGTGTCACATCCAATTTAGACACAAGCCCAGCCTCATGACGTGCTTCAGCTATCTCCACCACTCGCTTTTGAGACAAGAGATGCTCCTGCGCAACCTGATATTGAGCCTGCAATGTCCTCAAATTGACATAATATGAAGCAATATCAGCAGTTAGGCTAACCATAGTGCCTAAATAGTCTGCTTTAGACACCTCTACAAGCGCCTTCTTACTTTTTACCTGAGAAGTTATTCTGCCAAACACATCTATTTCCCAATTCATATCTGCGCCAAACGAAAAATAGCTGCTATTGGAAGACGGAACATCGCCTCCCCTCATGGCTCCAGCACTTCTACTTTTGGTATATCCTGCATTCAATGAGATTTCTGGATAATATCCAGCAGTAGCTCCTCCGACAGCCTGACGCGCCATCGCTATACGTGAAATCGCCATCTTTACATCATAATTCCTGTTTACCCCTTCATTAATCAATGAATCTAAAATCTGGTCATGGAAAGATTTCCACCATACATCCTCATTTGGAAGGATTTGTTCATGCTCTGGAATATAATTCCAACGTTCCGGCATCTGCTGATTCAGGTACCTCGCGCCGGACGGGGTTTCTTGTGCCACGACAGGAATAGCCCATCCGGTCATCACACAAACAAATAGTAAAACGTGTCGTAAAGTTTTCATAAGTTAATAAGTTGCCTTGATTTCAAAACATCCGTAAATCAAAATGGGTTTATCCGAATCGACTTTTTGACAATTTTACCAGACGCAAATACTCAGAATCTCAAACCGATTAACTAATATTATACTGCATGTGCAATTATTATGCCCATACGCTGATGTAAATTTGCACTATTACAACCAAAACCCTTAAAAATTATCTATATGGCTACCATCAACCGCACCGACCGGCTCTTCATTACCATCCTCCATGGAGGAAACAATCTTTATTCCACAGAAATAAGCGGTCTATCCACAATGAATGAGATATATCGAGAAGTTAAAAATCAAACAAAAATAGAAACCGGTATAGTTACACTACATCTCAGGAACAGCACACAAGGTTGGACCCAACAACACAATATAGTATTGAAAGGTAAGAATGAAACCTCAAAAAATGCTGCAACTACACAACAGGAGAGACCTTATCCCTCTCTTTTTGACTCGATTATTTAGAGCCTAACAGTTCAAAATTATCAACATATATTTCAGTGATGTTACGTTTGATAGCATTACGGTCTTCCCATATTCTGTAGCGAATCTTCCCTTCAATATATAGACGCGCTCCGGAACGAATATACCTCTCTGCGAATTCCGCCTGCTTGTCCCACATCACAATATTATGCCATTCCGTTCTCTCGGGGATTTTAGTCCCGTCAGAAAGATTACGCGCTTTCTCATTCGTAGCTAATGGAAAACTCGCAATCGGGCGAGTCTCAATATATCTGACCTCAGGGTCTTTCCCCACGTTGCCTATTAATATGACCTTGTTGATGCTCATACCGCAAATTTAGTGAATATTTTCATCTTCTCGAAACTTATTTTCATCAATAGGTGTTTATCTTGAAAATACGTTAACAATATTTTATAATTATGAAAGGTATATATTGCTTGATGAGTGCGATTGTAGCTCTTGGTTTATCTTCATGTGACGAGAATGCCCGATTGGCAAAAGAACTCCACGGCACATGGGCAGGTACGCCTGAAAATGTGACAGACAACACAGCCATTACCGCCACTTTAATTGAAACTTATTCATTCACTGATGCGGCACAGACAATGTCGAAAGGTGCGTATGGAGGCGACATTTCTATCACCGGAATGATATCATGCTCCACTCAGATACTTGCTGACAGCACCATTATCGAACCTGTCACCCTAACCGCCAGTGCCGTTTCAACTATCAATGGTACTTGGACCGTGATTGATGATGATGAAATAGCAGTCAGCCTCAATCCTCAAACCCTCGTAGTCACTATGGACCCGGAGGCCGTTTCGGTAGCCAACAATGTGGTGACCAACAATGACAATCCTTCCATCGAAAAACTCCGTCCTGGCATTACCGCCACTTTACGCGATGGCATCAAGCACACACTCTCAATGCGTTACGCTTCAATACGCCAATTGGATGACATTAAAATCAAAGGTCCACTCTTAAAATTTGAGATTGGGAAGAATGATTATGTCTTTACAAGACAGGGTGAGTCTAAATAAAAAAAATTTCATACCTTTGTCTGTGAATTGAAAACATCCCATCTACTACCAATGAACAGAAAAGGTAAACTTTATTTCAGATATGGCACCATGGGGTCGGCGAAGACGGCTCTATTGCTAACCACAGCATACAACTTTGAAGAGCGTAAGATGAAATACGTGTGTCTGAAACCGATTGTCGACACACGCGAGGCATCTAATGTCATTAAATCAAGAATCGGCATCGAGCGTGAATGCAAATGGATATACCATGATACTGACCTGTATGACATGGCTCAACAGCTCTTTGAGGATTCATTAGCAGTAATCGACTGGTTTTTGGTAGACGAAGCTCAATTTCTGACGGCAGCTCAAGTTGACCAATTATCAAGAGTTGTTGATGATTTTGGCAGCAATGTGATATGTTACGGTTTGCGCACAGACTTCCAAAGCCATTTATTCGAGGGCTCCAGACGCCTTTTTGAAATTGCCGATACAATTGATGAAATCAAATCTACCTGCACGTGTGGGCGCAAAACAATCATCAATGCCCGCATTGACCGTAACGGCGATTTTGTAGAAGAAGGTGAACAGGTGGAAATCGGAGGCGATGACCGTTATATTGCTGTATGCCGCAAATGCTGGCGCAATAAACGAATTGAACAATCATTCCGTTCGATACTGCCATTCCGGGAACTCTCCTGTGAGTGACCTATAATAATTTAGAGATTATGAAAAAGAATCTATTCAGCATTTTCCTTTTTGTGCTGCTTTCGTTTTCCAACTATTCATCAGCTCAAAGTCAGGCTGTACTGGTTAATGAGACCCTCACTTATGATGTGATTTATAAATGGGGATTCATAAATAAAGTGGCAGGATATGCCACTATGTCGCTTCGCGATGAAGGCGATTGCTACAAAGCCACAGTTTATGCTGAGAACGCACCATGGGCTAATAGCATATATATGCTGCGGGATACTCTTTACACTACCTTCACTAAAGTAGGGTTGTATCCTCTTGAGTATACATATATAGCTCACGAGGCTGGTAAATACAAGAAAGATGTGCTGGAATTTTCTCATAACGGAGATGTGTTCACTGCCAATGTGCAGCGATTCAAGCAGTCTTCACCCAAAGAGCCAGTTGTAAAGTCGACAAAACATCTTGAGGCAAATGGCATGACGGTAGATATGCTCAGTGCATTTTTCTACCTGCGCTCTCTTGATTTCGACAATATGTCGAATGGTCAGAGTGTGACAGTAAACATATTCTCAGGCTCAAAAAAAGAAAAGCTCAGAATTACATATCTTGGACGTAGTCAAATAACTCTGAATAAGAAAAATTTTGACACTTACCATATAAATTTCACCTTTACCCGTAATGGCAAAGTTAGTTCTGACCCAATCTCTGGATGGATGTCGGCTGATTCACAACGAATCCCCTTAAAAGTTGAAGGTTCACTTGCTGTTGGTAAGGTAAAGGCCATATATACTGGGCCGAATCCATAATTGAACTTACTATCTTGTATACTCTAATGAAACTGAAACCAATTATTATCGCAATGGCTATTGCATCAACCCTTTTCAGCCAAACAAATGTACATGCTGAGGAGGTAAATCTTAAAGTGGTTTCTACCACTGATGTTCATGGAAATTTCTTTCCTTATAATTTTATAACTCTTTCCCCGGGAAGCGGCTCACTATCACGTGTTGCTTCCCGCTTGAAAACCATACGTGATTCTATCGGAGAGGAGAACGTTATTCTTCTTGACGATGGAGACATTCTTCAGGGGCAACCCACGGCTTACTACTATAATTTTATTGATACTGTGTCCCCACACATTGTGGCTCGTATGCTTAAATACCTGAAATACGACACTCAGACAATTGGCAACCATGATGTAGAGACCGGACATGCAGTATATGACAGATACCGCAAAGATTTGGCACCAATCCCATTCCTTGGTGCCAATGTAATTGACAAGGCAACAGGCAAACCATATCTCCAGCCTTATAGTGTAATTAATAAGAATGGCATAAAGATTGTTGTCTTCGGACTACTGACACCAGCTATTCCCGCATGGCTTCCCGAAAATCTTTGGGCGGGACTTGAATTTGAAGATATGGTAGAATCTGCGAAGAAGTGGGTACCTGAAATCATAGAAAAGGAAAAACCTGATTTATTGATTGGTCTATTTCACGCCGGGCATGACTCATCACGCATGACCGGAGAATGGCGTGAGAATGCATCCCTGCTGGTTGCCGAACAAGTACCCGGTTTTGATATAATTTTCATGGGACATGACCATCAGGTCTATAATTCTGCATCAATTCCTGGAAAGAACGTCAAACCATTGATATTAAATCCAGCCAACAACGCGAATAATCTTGCAGAAGTTGACGTGAAACTTACCATCGAAAATGGGAAAGTTACAAACAAGGTTTTAACCTCTCAGATTACACCGCTCAACAGTCTTAAACCAGACCAAGAGTTTCTGGATACTTTTGAACCCGAAAGAAAAATTATATATGATTTCGTAACAGAAAAAATTGGCACTGCTACTGGTGACTTCTCTGTACGAGATGCCTATTTCGGACCATCAGCATTCATGTCATTGCTCCACGATTTGCAGATGCAGATAACTGGCGCTGAAATATCATTTGCAGCTCCGCTTTCATTTGATGCATTGATTAAAGAAGGAGACCTTCTTATGAGCGATATGTTCACTCTTTATAAGTATGAGAATATGCTCTACACCATGGCTCTTACCGGTAAGGAGATAAAGGATTATCTTGAAATGAGCTACTCATTGTGGACAGACCAAATGAAATCACCTGACGACCACATGCTGCTTTTTGCAAAAGGTGACCCGGCAAAAGGTGATTATGCGAAGCTTGAGAATCCAGCTTATAATTTTGATTCAGCCGCAGGAATCAGATACACTGTAGATGTTACAAAACCTCGTGGCGAAAAGATAAACATCATCTCGATGGCTGACGGTACTCCTTTCCAATATGACAAGACCTATAAAGTTGCAGTAAATTCTTACCGTGGTAATGGTGGTGGGAATCTGATAACTGAAGGTGCAGGCATTCCTCACTCCGAATTGACTTCAAGAATCCTTTCTTCTACTGATAAAGACCTGAGGTTTTACCTTATAAAAGCCGTTCAAGAAAGAGGCACAATCTCCCCAAAAGTCACTGACAACTGGCACTTCATACCCGAAAAATGGGTTGAAGGCGCGTCAAAACAAGATAGAAAGATTCTATTTCCCGATGAAAAGTGATATTCCCTAACACTGAATAATACATTCTTCAGAAAACCGGTTAGCGTTCCACCGCCAACCGGTTTTCTTATTTCTACCACCGAACTTTTATTATTGAAATCTATCGTCCATAATCTATTCTTAACAAGAATTTCTTGAAATTTAGATATAAAAGCATTAAATTTGCACTCCAATTTACATACTTTGAACATTACGTATCAATGAAAACTATATTTAAGGCTCTTGGCATTGGCTCACTTGCATTCCTTGCATCATGCAACAACGGTAATCAATGGAAAATCGACGGGAAAATCACAGGTCTGACCGAGAATGATATTGTGATACTTGAAGGGAACAATCAAGGCTATTGGTATCCTATGGATACATTGGAGATGAAAGCTGACGGTTCGTTCAAATATTCTCATGAAGCTCAAGGATATCCCGATATATACCGTCTACGGGTCAATTCAAGTTCGCTTTATTTCCCTATTGACAGCATCGAATCTGTCACCATCACAGCTGAAGCCCCTAACATCGCTGCTAAGCATAGTATAAGCGGCACACCCCAAGCCCGCAATCTGATGATTGTCGACAGTCTTTTGGTCGATGCAGCTAATCGTCTTGGTGCATCTGCTGTTCCCAACAATGAACCATTGAAGCGCGAACTCGGACAAATGCTCCTGTCAGACCCTGCCGGTATAGTAACATACTATATCATCAGTAAGAAAGTAAACGGAACGCCACTGTTTAATCCTGCTGACAAGCAAGACCTCCGGTATATCGGCGCAGTAGCAAATGCATTCAATGACCTTCGTCCTGCCGACCCCCGCACTTCTTATCTACGCCGTCTTTTTCTCGCAAATCGAGTTCCGGAAATGCCCGTTGGCAACGATATACAGGTTACAGAAATCAAAGCTTTCGACATCAAACGTTTTGACAATACTGGTAAAGAATACTCATTGCTTGATTTGACTGAGAGCGGCAAAGTGGTTCTTCTCAACTTCACTGCTTATGCTGCAGAGGAATCGCCGGCATTCAATGTCGCATTGAATAAAGTATACGAGAAATACCACAATCAGGGCTTCGAGATATTTCAGGTATCACTTGATGAAAATGAGTATGCATGGAAACAAACCGCTAAAAACCTTCCATGGATTACCGTTCTGAATTCCGTCGCCGATGGCACTCAGATTCTTTCACAATATAATGTAAGTTCCCTGCCTACTGTATTCCTTTTCAATCGAAATGGCGAACTTGTGGAACGTGTAAATGACATCTCGCAACTCGATGCTGCTATAGCTAAACTCATTTAATAAAGCTGAATTGAAAGCTTTTTATAGGATATTAAGGTTTATCCTTGTGACGTTGCTGGTATTGCCTATGGCAGTACCAGCTATCCTATATATTATGCTTTCGTTTCCTTCCGTGCAACATCAGATTGGGAACCAAGCAGAAAGAGAGCTTTCAAAACTATTTGGGACCGATGTAACTATAGGTGAAGTCTCAATTGCTCCGTTCAACCGAGTCACACTCTCGGATGTAACGGTCCTTGATGATAATGGAGAGACAGCACTCTACGTTTCTCATCTTGGAGCAGGTATTAGTATTGGTGAGTCGCTATGGAATGAACGGATTATTATTTCATATGCTGAGATGATAGACCTCCATTGTAATCTTTACCGTGACTCTATAGGGGCTCCATTGAATATCCAGCCTATCATTGACCGTTTCAAAAAGAATGACAATAAAGAACCGTCTAAATTCGACCTTGCAATCAACATGGTCGTAATCCGACGTTCATCTATTGACTACAATGTAAAGAATCTTCCGGCTCCAACCCCACGTATATTTGATATAAACCACATATCAGTATCTGATTTCAGAGCTGACTTATGTGCTCCGCGTATTTCCAACGGAAAGTTTGAAGTAGAAATCAAAAGATTAGCTGCTATAGAACGAAGCGGCTTTTCATTAAATGAATTTACCTCTGATATTGTTGTCGACACACTCACTACAACTATAAGTAACTTCAAGATTGCCTTACCACAGACTGAAATTCTCTTAGGTGAAATTTCAGCAACTTCTCCTCTTAATAAATCATTCAACCTCGCTACGGCTATTACTTCTCCCATCTCAATTCTGGATGGAAGTCATATAGCTCTAAAAGACCTTACTCCATTTATCCCTAAAATGGAAAATATCGATGCTACATTTTATCTGGAATTTATGGCGGAGGGAACGTTAGACGATTTAATTATCAAAAAACTTAATATTGCCGATAATAACAATGACTTTTGGCTCGAAGGGACCGGAAATGCACATTATCTAACAAAAGGACGTGACAGCCTATCTTTTGACCTCCGTGAATTTGACCTTGGTCTAAGTGTTGAAGCGTTAGCTAAATATTCTGCAATACCTGGTAGCCCGCTGTCTCGCACGTACAATAGTGTGAAACCTTTCACCCCACTTGGCGTTATAAATATGCTCGGTGAGATTTCTGGTTCACCTAAACATTTGGATTTTAATGGAGAGATTAGGACAGAATGCGGCAATATTGGAATGGATTGCGGCATATTCCGTATTTCAAAAAATTCGCCGTTGAAAATAGATGGTGTGGTAGAGACTGAGAAATTCAACCCTTCACTCCTTGATAAAAATTTATCAAAACTTACCACCATCACCTTCGATGCAATTTTCGATATTGCAATAGCACGTAATGGTAATATTGATGGGACAACTGAGATAAATATTCCTCATATCGAATTTGGGGGGTATACTTATACCGATATTTCCGGGAATGCTAAATTTAGCGGGAATCATGTTGATGGGAAATTGGCATCCAACTCCCCACTTCTTGATTTTTCCATACATGGCGGAGGTGACATTAGTGGCAAAAATCCAAAAACTGAATTTTTTGCTAACATAAACAATATTTCCCTCACTCCATTTATAGCCGATGGTCCGTACAAAGATTTTTCAATCGCAGTCGACATCGATGCTTCTATTCTCGGTCGTACTCCTGACAATGTCACCGGTTGGGTTAAAATATCCGACTTGAATTTTTCTGATGGAAAAGACAAAACAATATCCCTATCATATATTGACATTGATGCTGCAAAAGAGGATTCATTGCGCAATTTGTCTCTACATAGTGCCCCGATTGATGCAGATATCAAAGGGGTATTCTCCTTTGCATCATTACCGACGGAGTTGAAAAAGATTGTTGGCTCTATCTATCCGGCTCTGATACCGACCTCAGATATGGCAGCTCAATCTGGTCCGACTACGGATATGAATCTTAACATCAACCTTAAAGAAGACACCGTACTTTCTCGCTTCTTCAAATTGCCAGTTGATATAATATATCCAGTGAAGTTAAACGCTATAGCAAAAGCAGCCAACGGATTAATCGGATTCGAGCTTGACGCTCCATACCTGAGACAAAAGAACAAACTAATAGAAAACACAGCTATAAGCGGGTTCATTGATGCTGCAAATGATTCATCATTAGTCACTATTAAGACATCATTCCCCACTAAGAATGGCATGATGGATTTAAATGTAACATCGGGTGGGGGTAATGATTCCATTCTAACAGATATTCTATGGAAGATAAACCGCAAAGAGGATTTCCATGGACAGCTAAATTTTCTTACCACATTTAATCGGGAAGAAGAGAACAACGAGCTTACAACAGACATAAATTTTCACTCCACCAAATTGATATTCAATGATTCTGCGTGGACTGTCAATCCTGGGCATATCAACATTCGACCGGGGTATGTCTCTATATCTGATTTTGGCGGCGGTCGTGCAGAACAATCATTGAGCATCAATGGTATAGCGGGCACTGACTCAACCAATCGTGTTGTGGTATCACTCAACCACATAGACCTTGACTATATCTTCGAGACTCTAAACATAGGCGAAGCTGTGATGTTCGGAGGACGAGCAACCGGAGATTTTTATGGCTCTGCCCTCCTGTCCAAAGAACCCGTATTATATACCCCAAGCCTTAAAGTTCAGTCTCTCAAATATAATTTCTGTGAGATGGGCGATGGCGATATCAAGAGCCATTGGGATAATAGTACCAAATCAATTGGCATCGATGCCATAATCACACAGCGAAATGGCTCACGCTCTATCATCAATGGCTATATCCGACCGTTTACTGAAGAATTAGATTTCAAATTCAACGCCAATAAAGCTCCGGTCGGGTTTATGCTCCCGTTTATGTCGGCATTTACATCAAAGATTGCTGGGGAAGTATCGGGGAACGCTCATCTGTTCGGCACCTTCAAGGATTTGGATATGACCGGTGATATATTCCTTCAGGACCTTAGTATGAAGCTCGACTTCACAAATACCACCTATACCACAACCGACTCAGTTCATATTACCCCCGGTCTTATAAAATTCAGCGATGTTGAGCTGAAAGACAAATATGGTAAAACAGCCAAACTAAGCGGATACGTGGCTCACGAATTTTTCCATAATCCTACATTTAAATTCAACGTCAATAATGCAAAAGACTTCTTGGTGTATGATGTGGAGGAAAATGCCACCGAAGACCCATGGTATGGCCGAATTTTCGGAAATGGAAGTGCATCAGTAACAGGAGTACCAGGGAAAGTGGATATAGGGGTCACTATGACCACGGCACCTAAATCAACCTTCACATTTGTGCTCAGTGATGCTGAAAACGCAATGGAATATGATTTTATCACGCTTCGTGACCGTGATGCAGCTAAAAAGGATTCAATTGCCGCACTTAATGCCCCGCCATTGATAGTGCGACAGCTTAAAGAGCGCATCAAGCAACAAGAATCCAGCCCATCGCTGTACGCCATGGAGTTCAATGTCGATATAACGCCATCTGCTACTATGAACTTGATTATGGACCCTGTTGGAGGTGATAAGATAGTAGCGAATGGTTCAGGTCATTTACGTATGACCTATAGCTCCGATGGAGACCTACGCATGTATGGTGACTATACATTGCAACGCGGGTCATATAATTTCACGTTGCAGGATATCATTATCAAAGATTTTACCATCAAGGAAGGGAGCCGTATATCTTTCCTTGGTGACCCTTACGCCGCTCAGCTAAACATAGCTGCAAGCTATACTGTAAATGCAAACTTAAGTGACCTGGATGAATCATTCCTTGAGGACAAAGAATTGAACCGAACAAACGTTCCGGTAGAAGCTCTTCTGAATGTACGTGGTGACATGCGTCAACCTGAACTTGCATTTGACCTTGACTTCCCGACCCTGACACGTGATACCTACCGTAAAGTCCGTTCAATCGTCTCCACAGAAGATATGATGAACAGACAAATCATCTATCTGCTTGCCCTTAATAGGTTCTATACCCCGGACTATATGTCGACAACACATGGTAATGAACTTGTATCAGTTGCGTCATCCACCATATCCTCACGTCTTGGCTCCATGCTTGGTCAGCTGAGTGACAATTGGAGTATCGCACCTAATATCCGAAGCGATAGAGGTGACTTCTCGGATGTAGAAGTTGATGTGGCACTTTCGAGTCATCTTCTTAATAACCGCCTTCTGTTTAACGGTAATTTCGGATATCGCGACAAAGCTCTCAACAATAATAGTTTTATTGGAGACTTTGATATCCGCTACCTCCTCAACAGAGCCGGGACAATACAGCTGAAAGCATATAATCGTTATAACGACCAAAACTACTATCTTAAGAGTGCATTAACCACGCAAGGAGTTGGAATTGTATTTAAACGTGATTTCGACAACATATTCTCATTCCTTCGTCGTAAGAAAAAGACAGAAAATAAGAGTAATCCTGAGGAAAACGAGAATAAGGAAAATAACGACAGCGTTACAATAGTCATAAAAGAGACCGAGGAGATTATTCCTAATTCCACAAAGGATAAAAAGAATTAGATATCTTTCTATATGTCCGTATTCTTATTTATCAATGATTATTTCGTCTAATCTTACCGGGGTGTTATGGTCAGATAAATAAAGAGCGATTTTACGTGGCTCATATTCCGGAGACATCAAGGATGCTCTGATATCTAATTTATCTGTTTTAATTCCGGCAAGATTAATAGCGGTGGGGCAGAATGACCGCGAAGTAGATATATTAGCGGCAAAATTCTTTTTAGCTGCTTCGTAAGCATCGTTATACCGACTTATATACACCTCAGATAGCCACGCCAACATCGGTACATGAAGCTGATAATAGGTAGGAAGAGGAGAGGCATGAAGGAATCTGGAGCTTCCATTATCGAAAATATCCTCCCCATGGTCAGATGTATAGAGCAGTCCAGCTGAAGTATCATCCAGAGACTCTAATTTTTTTATGCATGACATTATAAAAAAGTCGGTTGCCACTATCGTGTTGTCATAGGCATTAATAAGTTTCTCTCTCTCACTTTTCATAGCTTCCGAGTAGTCATCAGGCTTGAAATGAGCATATTTTGCATCGTATCTATCTCGATAATTAAAATGTGACCCATAAGTATGCAACACAATCAATTGTTTGCGATTATTCTGAGCCAATACCATATCGACAATAGGTAATAAATCCATGTCACTGAATTGCGTGGGATTCATGAACGACGAATCATCAGTCTGCTCCCGTACAAATATTGTAGTGTCACTCTCTTCTCCAAAAAAGTCAATGAAAGAGTGATTATACCTTTGATTGGAAATAAATGCAGTGGCATATCCTGCTTCCTTAAATGCCGTGATAAGGCTTTTTGTCTTATATATCTCTTTATCAAAATCAGTTGCATCAACCGGGCTCAGAAGCATCGGGACACTCTTGTGTGTGGTATTGCTTTCACTCATTGCTCTCCCTGATACCAATATATCATCACGTTGTGAGAGTAGCGGATTAGTATTTCTTTCATAACCAAGTATATTCCAATTATCCGCACGTGAGGTTTCACCAATTATAAGGATATATACTTCTTGTTCTTCCGACGGGTGAGTAGGGATAGAATTATATTTGTAACTATCGGAAGTGACATAGTAATTACCTGTACGCACAGTCCTGTCACAAGCCAAGTATACATTATATAAAGCATTTACGGGATATAAATCTCTCTTGATTGCATAATTGGAAGAAAAGATATAGCTGCACACCATAAAAAACATGCCAATCGCAGCGATTCCGTAGCCTACCCAACGGTTTACTTTAAGAAATCCGCGTGCAAGATACAATTTTCTCTTAATAAAAATAATCGCACATATCAATGGAGGAAGATACATCACAGCTATAATTCCAAGAATCGGCACCATACTGCCTAATAATTCGGAAACTTCCGCACTATTAGTTGTTGCAACATTCAGAAACATATCAACTGCAATCACGCTCCGTCCATAAAGGCTCAACAACACTATCTGGAAAGCGCCCAAAAATACAAACGGGAACATAAACCAAATAGTGCGTCCAATCTTTGGCGAGATACTCATCATTATTAAGTAAGCGCCTAATGGTAACAACACATTTGCAAATGCGGCGGTAAACCCCATCGGTTCCAGTACCGATAAGCATACATTTGGTACAATCAAGACCAAAAGAAATATGTAGAATAGTAATTTTCGCTGCATAACCAAATCTGTTTTAATCCCCCCAATTTATCAAAAAGCCTCATTTAACCCAAACATGAAGCCAGTAGAATGTTTCCCAAACCCTATATCAATTCTTACATTGGAATTCTTCTTAAATTCCCATCTGTACCCAAAGCCACAATCAGGAAGGAGTCTTTTAAATTGTATCTCGCTGAATCGAGGAAATACAGTAGCAACTCCACCCCATACCACTATACCACTTCGCCGCCATACATGCTGCCGAAGTTCTAAGGTAAAATCCATCTCATTCTTATCCCTATACCTCCCTTCATAGTATCCTCGCATATTCTTTCCACCGATATAAGCCATCATATTCCATGGCGTATTTCCATAGGTGAACAAGCCATGTACTCTCCCGGCAAGCGTACCATTCGTCCATACCGGGAAATACATACTGAATCCAGCTTCTGTTGAGCTGAAAGCATCCGAACTATTACCAAGAAATTTAGGATAGAATAACTGTGTGACTTCCAGCAATAAGCCACGTTTAGGAGCAGTAAAGTTATCACGTAGGTCATACTGAAGTCTTGCACCCAAGGCTGTAGAAGTAGATGCATGGTCCAGACCGGTCCAATTCCTTTCCTCTCGTACATTCTTAGCATTACTGTGAACGAACCTTACAGCCGGTCCTAAATATAAGCCTTTGATGATACGCCAACTCATATCAGCAGTAAAATCCACTTTAAGTAAATCGTACTTAGCCTTGTTACTATCGTTATTTCCAGCCTCGTAACCTATTCCCCAAAAGTATGTTGCAAACGATTCGAAAGAAAGGTCATAGTTGATACGTTTAGAATTAGTAGGGAAGACATGGACGCCTTCTATTCCCACCATATAAAACTTCTTTGTAGCAATATCTCCCACCAATGAAATATTGGAAGCGGGGAGCAAAGAGTCTGCCGGTTCTGTAGAGTACAGACCTGCCACAACAAGCCCCAGCCCAAATCCTTTCTCACTTGAATAGTGCGGACCTCCAAGCACCGAAAAATCCGGTCGGGTGGTTAGCCTCTTCTTATTCGAAGAATCGAAATACTTAATTAAACGAGATATAATATTACCTTTTTTCTCAACTGAATCTATCCCCACAGAATCATGCATCTCCATTGTACTAATTGGAGATTCTGCCTTAACAGTGCCCTGACTGAGGGTTAATGTGAGGAATAAAATTGAGAATATATATCTTAATATTCGAAACATCAGTGCAAATTTACAAATTGTTTAGTTGCCAATCTGACTAATTATTCAACAATAAGAATAAATGATTGGTTCAAAATTCCTATTTGAGGAATTTTACCCCACTGTTATTAGTCCAAACATCTATATTAGATGAGTCAAGGCTAATGAAAACACACTGAACCGAGCTGTGGGGGCGACCTCGTGCACAGCATCAATACATGCCACCAAAGTAGCTCCGGTAGTGATTACATCATCAACAAGCAATATATGTTTGTTATCTAAATCCTGTGCCTCACGAACTTTATATATACCTTTAGTATTTATCATGCGTTGGGCTGCTCCCTTCCTGGTCTGTGAGGTATGTCTTCTTGTCGCTTTAAGATTATTCCCAACCTCCAGTCCTGTGACATCGCTAATACCCTTTGCTACCTCTTCAGCTTGATTGTAGCCACGCATAATCTGTTTAATAAAATGCATAGGTACAGGCAATATTATATCAATATCATTGAAAAATCCAATCTTCTTTAACTCGATTGCATGCATTCTTGCCAATTTCACAGCAACAGAAGGTCGCCCATGATATTTTGCATCATGTATCAACGAAGCGTATTCATTATTCTTATAATACCAAAACAATGAAGAAGCTCTTTCAATGGGGGTTGTCAATGTCACCAAACGTTCATGAATCGGGTTTGGTTGAAACTTATACAAATCTGTGCGTGGCAAATCTATGCTGCATTTTAAGCACATCACATCTTCTCCGTCTACCAATGGGGTATGGCAGACGGTACAAACATTTGGCAAAACAACATTCAGCAAATCGTATCCCCAACATTTAATATAGCTTAAGAATTTACTCATCCTCAACCATCTTTTCTGCCAGTTTTTTCACTATATTGCCAACCAGTCCAACCTCAAAACCACGTTGAACCCCAAAACGCAAGAGTTTCATCTTACCTTCGTAACATCCGATTCCCTCCTTAATAGAAGGTAGTTTGCTCTTGAGTACTTTAAAAGCAATCAAACCATATTCCTTTTCATCAAACTCATCAAACGCTACCTCTATAACCTCTCGAGGTAAACGTTTAGCCCATAATCCCTGAATGATTTTCCGTTTACCCCAACCGCTGAAATGTAATTTATCATGAGCGTAGGCACGCACAAATCTCTCATCGTCAATAAAACGCAAGCGTTTAAGCTCTGACAGAATCTTTTGGGCTCCATTCTGCGTCACACCCCACGCCATTAACTTTTTCTCTATCTCCGGAGAACATTGCTCACATTTAGCACACAGTGCGGCAGCCCTCGACATGGCATTTTCAATAGATATGGGCTTCTTTGCAATCATAACAACTTTACTTTATAGCCTTAATGAACCGATTTTTCTTGTAAATATCAGGATAGACATCTACCTCATTCCAGTTTTGTGATTTCAATAATTCGAGTAACTCATCCACGGCAAGGGGGTTAATCTCCAAATATAATTTACCATTCTCCTTCAACGACTCAAAAGCATATTCGGAAATTGGCTTGTAAAACTTCAGCGGTTCATTATCAGGGACGAAAAGAGCCAAATGCGGTTCATAATTCAAGACGTTAGCATCCATCACTGCCTTCTCTTTTTCCAGTACGTATGGAGGATTGGAAACTATTATATCGTACTTTCCGCTCTCAGACTCAAGCTTCAACGCATCAGCTTTATGGAAATTTACCGATACTTTTTGCTCCACCGCATTTTCCTGCGCGACAGATAACGCATCATCTGAGATATCAATAGCATTCACAGTTGAAAACGCCAAATTTTTGGCAAGTGCAATAGCTATGCATCCCGAACCTGTACATATATCCATCACTTTAAGGTCTGAGGCTTTGTTATCCTTCACAATCATATCTACCAATTCCTCAGTTTCGGGACGCGGTATTAACACCGCTGGTGACACTTTCAAAGTCATCCCATACCAATAGGTATCGCCTAAGATATATTGCATCGGTTCGTTGTCGAGCAATTTGCCAACCACTCCTTCAACCTTCCCGACTATAAAGTCAGAAACCTCCTCATCCCGGCGCAATAACACCTCTACTTGATTCCAACCTTTAATATGCTCAATTATAGTGCGCACCATCCATTTTGCTTCCCCCTCACCATATCGTGGTGTAAGGTCAGACTGCGCTTTGTATAATAAATCCTTTAATTTCATTCGTACATTAATTTTTGTGAGTTTCTAACAGTGGTAATGCTATTGTAAACGTCGTTCCTATACCTATTTCCGAATATTTAACATAAATTTCACCATTATGATACTCTTCAATTATTCTTTTAGCTAATGTCAGCCCTAATCCCCATCCTCGCTTCTTAGTAGTATATCCAGGACGAAAAACTACTTTCTGATTCTTGCGTGCTATCCCTTTTCCCGAATCTGAAATATCAATATAGACACGATTCTCCCCTCTATCAATTTTAATCACAAGAGCTCCGCTACCATCCATTGCGTCCACAGCATTTTTTATCAGGTTTTCCATTACCCATTCAAATAATGGGATTGACAGATTTACCATAGCCGGGACCTCCAAAGTCATCAATCGGAAATTAACTTTACGTGATATACGTGATATCATATATTCTGAAGCTTTAGCTACCACATTATTTATATCTTCATCTACCATATCCGGGCGAGAGCCAATTTTTGAAAAGCGTGATGCAATTGTGGATAATCTACCCACATCCTTACGCATATCATTAATAATTCCTTTATCCGTATTGGTTTCCTCAAGTAGTTCCAACCAAGCGGCAAGAGACGAGATAGGTGTACCTAACTGATGAGCGGTTTCTTTTGACAAGCCTACCCATACCTTATTTTGCTCCACCCTCTTTGATGATGAGACTGCATAGTAAACCATCCCTACAAAAATCAATAACACCAGCAGTTGGATATAAGGATAAAGGCTCAACCTTTTCAGTAGAGTGGAATCTTCATAATAAAGGTACTGTCTGTCCCCACTATCCGTAACTATCTCTATGATATTGGGAGAATCCTTAAGCTTAGTATATTTTTTCTGAAGGTATTCGCGATTCCTATCGCTGATGAATAGGGGAGCTGTAGAATCTATCTTTTCAGGCAATCGGAAATTTCTATGCATCATTATATTACCATTCTCATCAGTCAGCAATACCGGAATGGTAGTATTACCCTCAATTATTGAAAGCAGAAAACCAATTGAAGAATCATCGTCAACTGCTCCGGCGGACGTATTTTTCACAATTTCCCTTGTTGCATCCGCCCAAATTTCCATTCTTTTCCTTTCCAAAGCAGAAAGGTCTTTGACCAACAAATCTGAATAATATAGGAATCCTATGACAATGACAACTGATATCACCAAGAAACCGATGATACCGTTACGTCTTATATCATATCTTCCTACCATTTTATAATAAAAGTTCACAGGTTCCCTTTTGCTATAATAACGCAGAGAACCTGTGAAACATTATAATATTAGCTAAATTTTAGATACAGTTACACATTAATTAGTGTTTATCATTGGAAAGAGCGCATCCTTTGCACTTCTCTGAAATTTCAGTGAAGAAATCATTACCCTTGTCATCTACAAGAATAAATGCGGGGAAATCCTCTACCTCAATCTTCCAGATAGCCTCCATTCCAAGTTCGGGATATTCAAGAAGTTCCACATTCTTGATGCTATTCTGAGCGAGAATAGCTGCAGGACCACCAATAGAGCCAAGATAGAAACCGCCATGCTTGTGGCAAGCATCTGTAACCTGCTTGCTACGGTTGCCCTTCGCAATCATTACCATAGAACCGCCGGCAGCCTGGAATTGGTCAACATACGAGTCCATACGACCTGCTGTTGTAGGTCCAAATGAGCCTGAAGGCATTCCTTCCGGAGTTTTTGCAGGACCAGCATAATATATAGGATGATTTTTCAGATATTCAGGCATAGGTTCGCCCTTGTCAAGACGTTCCTTAATCTTTGCATGAGCAATATCACGACCTACAATAATTGTACCATTAAGTGACAGACGAGTAGAAACGGGATATTTAGTAAGCTCAGCAAGAATTTCGGGCATCGGACGATTGAGGTCAATCTTCACAACTTCACCTTCACCCTGTTTGCGGTATTCTTCCGGGATTAGTTCTCCGGGATTACTATCGAGTTTTTCAATCCAAAGACCTTCCCGATTAATTTTAGCCTTGATATTACGGTCTGCAGAGCATGATACACCAAGACCAACCGGGCAAGAAGCGCCGTGACGGGGAAGACGGATTACGCGAATGTCATGAGCAAAATATTTGCCACCGAACTGGGCTCCCAAGCCGAGACATTCTGCTTGTTTTTTCAATTCTTTCTCAAGTTCGCGGTCTCTAAAGGCATGTCCGAGTTCATTTCCCTTGTCGGGTAATGAATCATAGTATTTCACAGATGCCTTCTTCACAGTCTCAAGATTCTTCTCGGCTGATGTACCACCGATAACGAACGCGATATGATAGGGAGGACATGCAGCTGTACCAAGGCTCTTCATCTTTTCTACAAGGAAAGGAACAAGAGTCTTAGGATTCAAGATAGCCTTTGTCTCCTGATACAGATAGGTCTTATTTGCAGAACCACCACCTTTGGCAACAAAAAGGAATTTGTATTCATCTCCCTCAGTTGCATGAATATCAATTTGAGCCGGCAGATTGCAACCGGTGTTCACTTCATCATACATAGTGAGAGGTGCATTCTGTGAATAGCGGAGATTGTCAGTAGTATAAGTCAAATATACACCTTTGCTGATTTTCTCTTCATCTTCACAACCAGTAAACACGCACTGTCCTTTTTCACCATGAACAATTGCAGTACCGGTATCCTGACAGAATGGAAGCTGCCCCTTGGCTGCAACCTCTGCATTGCGAAGCATGGTCAGCGCAACGAACTTGTCATTCTCGGAAGCTTCAGGGTCAGAAAGAATCTTTGCTACCATTTCATTATGCTCACGACGCAGCATGAAGGCATTATCGTGAGTACAAGCCCGAGCCAGTACAGTAAGAGCCTCAGGGTCAACCACGAGAAACTCATGACCGCCCCAATTCTCAACCTTAACATAGTCGGAAGTCAATTTGTAATATTCAGTTGTATCAGGTCCTAAGGGGAACATCTCCTGATACTTAAAAGGTTTGGTTGCCATTATAATAATCGTTTATTGTTGATGATTCTTAAATGCTATTGAAATTGCAACATGCAATTATACTGGAAAGAACATTTTACCAAGTCACTTAGCTTGACAAAATTACAAACTAAATTCAGAAAAAGCAAACAATCCGTTCAATTAAAATTCACACTATTTCAAGTTTACCACGGTAATCCCGGCGCCTCCAAAACGGACATCTTCATCATGATATGATGCCACGCCGGAAATGGTGGAAAGATATTGACGGATAGACTGGCGCAGTGCGCCGGTACCGGTGCCATGCAGAATACGCACACGTGCCACACTGAATCGGATTGCGTCGTCAATAAAGTATGTGACAGCCTGCACAGCCTCATCTGCACGCATCCCCCTTACATCTATTTCCTGCTTGAATTGCAATTGTCTATCATAACCGGAGTCGATAGTCTGCATGCTTACAGACGCTTTCTTTGAGCCGCCTGGCTGAGCGAGAGTAGGGGTAAGACGGTCAAGTTTCACTGTTGTTTTAAGATTGCCGAATATGACAATAGCATTCTTTCCTGAAATTTCAAGCACAGTGCCAACCGTACCCGCTCCATCAAGCTTAACATTAGTTCCAACCTCCACGGTTTTCTTGACTTCTCCCGACTTATGCTTATCCTTATTTCCTCCACGCTTTTTAGGCGCCTTGGCAAGAAGTGGATTTTCCTTATCAACATTCCTTCCGGTACGTTCCAGCTCCAATCGTTCTTCCTTAAGTTTTCTTCTCGCTTCAAGAGTCTTTTCACGTTCGGCGTTCGCATTTTTAATATCTGCGATAGTACGTTCAATCGTTGAATTTGAGGAATCAAGTATTTTTTTTGCTTCCGTTTTAGCTTCCTCTATAATCTCGCGACGGCGTGTGCGCAATTGCTCGGCATCCTCAGTGTATTGCGCAATCATCTGCTCCAATTTTTTCTCCTTCTGACGGATAGAATTACGCTTATTTTCCCAATATCGCTTGTCGCGAGTTATATCAAGCAAATAATTGTCCAGATTTATATACTCGCTACCGACTATTTCCTCTGCCTTTGATATTATTTCCGACGATAAGCCTATTTTCCTTGCTATCTCAACAGCAAACGAACTTCCGGGATTGCCAATTGACAGCTTGAACATAGGTCGCATCAGATGCCGGTCATAAAGCATCGAACCATTAACCAATCCTGGAGTCTCATCAGCGAAATGCTTAAGATTCTGATAATGGGTAGTAACAATGCCCCACATGCCTTTTTGAGTCATCTCTGCAAGAATTGCCTGAGCGAGAGCGCCTCCAATCTGCGGCTCTGTACCAGAGCCCATCTCATCAATCAAAAATAACGACCCTACACGACCGCGCTGGAGCATAAATTTCATACTTTTAAGGTGGCTACTATAAGTGGAAAGGTCATCCTCAAACGACTGGTCATCACCAATATCCACAAACATATCCTTAAATATTCCCATGTGTGAGTTCTCATATACTGATGGCAAGATACCACATTGAAGCATATACTGCAACGTTCCGACTGTTTTAAGACACACGGATTTACCTCCGGCGTTAGGGCCCGAAATTACCAAGATTCGCTTGTCGGCATCAAGTACCACATCAATAGGTACAATTTCCCTCCCTTGCCTTTCCAATGACATCTTCAACACCGGATGACAGGCATGATATAGTTCCAACTCCTCCTTATCATGAAGATTTGGCATAACTCCACCTACGGCATCAGCATAAAGAGCCTTTGCATTGATAAAATCCAATGTGTAGATTACCGAAGCTGCTACAAGCATCTCCTGTATATACGGACGTAGATTATCAGCTATCTCAGTAAGAATCCTTACTATCTCGCGCTGTTCTTCTATCTGCAGCTCACGAGTCATATTATTAGCCTCCACGACCTCAGCCGGTTCAATAAACAAAGTCTTTCCGGATGCGGATTCATCATGGACAATACCTTGAATCTTTCGTTTGTTCATTGGTGGTACCGGAATAACCAATCTGCCATCGCGCATCGATGGGGTAGTATCTGCATCCACCAATCCCTGTGAAATAGCCGAACTCAGGACACGACGTAATATTGAATTCACACGACCTGACATACTGCGTAATTTGCTCCGTATTTCAGCCAATGTCGCGGACGCATTATCTTTTATTGTCTGCGTTCCTTCCTCCACACAGCGGTCAATCATAGACCTCAGTGTTGAGGGGACCTCCTGAAGCGGGGTTGAAATTTTTGTGAGTTCAGTATAGGGAGTTATACCTCCATCAGTACGATGCCTGCTGAAAAAAGAAGATACATCAACGAAACAGCCAAGCATACGCCTCACAGCAATAAGCTCTTTAATTTCCAAGAAAGTACCCGGAATCTTTATGAGACCAAGAGCTTTATCGATATCATGCACTCCACTTAAAGGGATAGCCTCATCACTATGATTGGCAGCAACCATCTCAGCCACAGCCGAAAGAGCCGACTTCATGCTGTTAAAATCAGTCATGTATGCCATTTCTGCGCATCTTGCTCGCGCGCCCTCACAGTGACAACGGGTTGAAATTTGCATTCTCACCCCGTCAAACCCTAATTTTTCTTCTATTTTTTCAGGATAAATCATAGTACAAAATTAGTGAGAAATTGTCAAAGATAAAAGAAGTTATTAAATTTGCATATCCAAGTAACCAAATCTCCATGGAATATATAAAGATACTCGGTTCTGAGTTTGAACAAAAATGCGACCTGCCATTCGCTTCAGCAATCAAGGCAGGGTTCCCAAGTGTGGCAGAAGGATATAGCAATGATTCTATTGATTTCAACCGTGACTGTATCCGCCATCCGGAAGCAACTTTTTACGGTCGTGTATATGGCGATTCAATGATTGAAGCCGGTATTTGCGATGGAGACATTGCGGTGATTGACCGCTCTATAACCCCGGCTAACGGTGACATAATAGTGGCATACATCAACAATGAATTCACTATCAAATATCTGGACCTATCACATAAAACGAACGGATATTTGGAACTACGTCCTGCAAATCCAACATTTCCAATTATTCGCGTTAATGCCGATGATGACTTCAAGGTGTGGGGTGTAGTGACATGGACCATCAAACGTTGGAAAAAGTAATCAACTTTATTTTATATGTTTTACGCCATTTGTGACTGTGACAACTGCTTTGTAAGTTGCGAGAAGGTTTTTAATCCGGCATTGGAAGGAAGAGCGGTAGTAGTACTGTCGAACAATGACGGATGTGTTGTAGCACGAAGCAAAGAAGCAAAAGCACTTGGGGTGAAGATGGGGATGCCATATTATCAGATGCGACATCTTTTTAATGGCACACAGATAGTGGCATTCTCTTCCAACTATGAACTGTATGCTGATATGACAGCTCGAGTGATGAGCCTTATACGAAAATCAGCGCCGGCATTTTTTAGATATTCTATAGATGAAGCATTCTGTCTTCTTCCTCATTTCAACGAAAAAGAGGCAAAAATTTGGGGAGAGAAATTAGTTCAGTGGATATATCAAGCCACCGGAATGCCGCTCAGTGTCGGAATCTCTTCAACTAAAACTTTAGCAAAAATGGCGGTATCCTTTGCCAAGAATTATCCTGGTTACAATCATTGTTGCGTAATCGGCTCTGAGGATAAAAGGATAACAGCGTTGTCTCTTACTGATATATCTGAGATTTGGGGTGTAGGGCGTAAGCTATCAGCCTCACTTAAGGAAATGGGTATTACCACAGCACTTGATTTTGCATCAAAAACACATGAATGGATTCAAAGCAGATACAACCTGCCCACAATACGCACGTGGAAAGAGCTCAACGGTGAGGACTGCATACCTGACGAGGAAACAGCGTCCCGAAAGAGTATCACCGTAAGCCGAAGTTTTGCAAAAACAACAAGCGATTTCGATGAGCTTCGCACACATGTGGCTAACTTCGCATCACGCTGCGCTGAAAAGTTACGCACACGGCAGGGAGTAGTCTCAACAGTAGGGGTATTTATCGTCACAAACAGATTCAGAGACGATGAGCCTCAATATTGCAACTCCCTTGACTACCCATTGCTTACACCTACGGATTCAACCATTACCATCGTAAATATTGCCTGCGAAGCGCTAAAAAAGATTTATCGTGAAGGATTTCAATATAAAAAAGCCGGAGTAATCCTGATGGGAATAAGCTCCAAGCAAGGCATACAGTATGACATATTCGAATACACACCTGAAAAAGCAGATAAACTCCATGCTTTGGATAATGTAATTGATACTATAAACCATTCACATGGGAAAGAAACCTTACAGATATGCTCACAAAAATACACCAATGGTATTAGTAAAAATGAGCCTCTTTCATTTGCTGACGCTATTCGTCATGGCCACAAATCTCCTTGTCCTACCACCCGATGGGATGATTTGATTAAATTGCGTTAAATCAGCAACTTTTCACCCCATCCATTGTTCCCAATGTATAAACGCATTAGAAAAATATTATTAATTATGAAGACCAAGCTATTGATTAGTTTTGCCACTATGATGGCAATGACATTCGGAACAATGACGATTACCGCACAGACTCCTGGCGTTTTTCCTGTTGACACAAACCCCGGCTTGGTAGTCGCAGGTTCACAAAATTACAGTCAACTTCCTGCAAAGGCAAAGAAATTCATATCCAAGCATTTCAAGAATACCGGAATTCAAAAATGCGAGAAGTTTTTCGCAAAAGGTGAATATGAGGTAGAACTTTCTAATGGGATAGATATCGAGTTCAACCTTGATGGTGTTGTTACAGAGATTGATGCTCCGGACAATACATTCCTACCGGTTAAAGTTGTCAAGGATGTGCTTCCTCACAAGTCGTTCAACCGTCTTGACAAAAATGAATTGACAACAAAGATAGAATCCATCGAGTTCAAGAAAGGCAAAGCCTACGAAGTGGAAGTCGGTATAGAAAACCCTGACACATTTATCTTTGACATCAATGGTGACTTTATCGCTATTGAGGACTGATGTTAAACTGCGCATAAACCTGATAATCTTCTATAAATATAAAATGCTGTTCGCCTCATTACCGAGACGCTGAACAGCATTTTTTATAATTATTTTTACTGTTACGGTAGCTTTAAAGTCCATTTTATATGACAAACTACATATTTTTGCATGCGTTTGCCATACAAAATGCTTGTTTTTCGTAACTTTGTAAAAATCTATCGCTCATTATTTATGAGAAATAAATTCGTTGATAAAACAGCAGCATTCATCCATATCAATAGTTTGATAAAACAGCAGGACACTATATTGGTCGGGCTCAGCGGAGGAGCTGATTCTGTAGCTCTTCTAAATGTATTGCATGAGCTTGGCTATAAGTGTATCGCAGCCCACTGCAATTTTCATCTGCGATGGGAGGAAAGCAACCGGGATGAAAAATTTTGCAGGGCATTATGTGATAGAATCGGCATCAAACTTCTGACAAAAGATTTTGATGTAAAGAGCGCCATGCTGGCAACAGGTGAATCCGTTGAGATGGCGTGCCGTACCCTTCGTTACGATTGGTGGAAATCTATTCTTGAGGCAGGACAAGCGTCTTTACTTGCCGTAGGGCATCACATTGAGGATAATGTAGAGACATTTTTCATTAACATGCTGAGGGGATGCGGTATTCAAGGACTAAAGGGGATGATTCCAAAGTCAGGGAATATAATTCGTCCGTTGTTAAGTGCCACACGAAAGGAGATTGAGGAATATCTATCGATAACCGGTATGAGTTATGTGACTGACAGCACTAATGCCGAGAACGAATACAGACGCAATATAATTCGCAACATAATATTACCACAAATAGAGCAATATTTCCCGGACGCCACTTTATCCATTAATAAGACCATCGGATATCTTCAGGGAAACTACGAACTCTATTCCACTTATGAGGCAGAATTACGCAGAAAATACATATCTCCCAACGGTCGTATAGACATATCCCGAATCGTTACCAACGAACCATATCCACGTATGGTACTCTTTGAGATAATTTCTCCCATGGGATTTAATATGACAAATGTTGACAATATTCTCAGAAGCTTCAATGGAGAGAATGCTTGTCCTGTTTCCGGTAGATATTTTATTTCTGACAATATATCCTTACTTCTCGACAGAGGCTATCTCATCCCCTGCGATACATCAATAAATCCCATCCATGACATGAATCAAGAAGTGTCATTGGATAGAAAGCCTTTTTCCTCCTTTTCAATTTCCCTAAAGCAATTTGAGGACATGAAAAAAGGCGGGAAACTTTCTACTCAGTCACTATATCTTGATTCGAAGATTTTGAAAGAGCCACATAAATTCATATTAAGGAATTGGCAGCCTGGCGACAGAATATCTCCATTCGGAATGAAAGGGACTAAACTACTAAGTGATATTTTCTCTGATGCAAAAATATCTTTGGAACAAAAGAAACATATCCGGATATTGACATGTGATGACAATATTATCTGGGTAATAGGGCTACGTACCTCCAGGCACTTCGCCGTCACAGCAAAAACAGAGTCTGTGCTCATTGTAAATTTTAATACAACCGATTCAGATATGTCTTAGCAATGGAAATAGTAATCAAGAATATGGTATGCCGACAATGTATTAATACCGTCAAACGTCTTCTTGACGAATGCGGTATCAATTACACAAAAGTCGAGTTAGGACATGCACTTATTGATGATGCAACCGATAACGTGGCTATTTCACAGCTCGACTCGTTATTGAATCAAGAAGGGTTTCAACGGATTATTGACCATGACTCTGCTCTGATTGAGAACGTCAAACTAAAAATCATAAGTCACATCCGTGATGAAGAGAATGCCAATAAGCATAATCTTTCAGACTGTCTGGCTGATAGCCTGGGATTAAGCTATGATTCTATCAGTCGCATATTCTCGGCAAAAGAGGGGAGAACCATTGAAAAATATTACATAGCCCAGAAAATCGAGCTGGTCAAAGAACTTTTAGATTATGGGAACCTGACATTAAGTGAAATTGCAGACCGAATAGGATATTCCAGCGTGGCACATTTATCTCGGCAATTTAAGTCTGTCACAGGTTACACTCCATCCGATTATGCCAAATCGGTCCACACACGCAAAGGATTGAACGAGGTTTAAACCCCGATTCATGAGTCCAGGTATCAAGTGACAATGGAAATCATGCAACTTTTTTCCATAATTATGTAACATCCAAGAGCTATGCTATTTGTAACTTTGCAGTCGTAAAAATCACACCTGTAAAGTCATGAATATATCTCACTTCTTTATATCATTGCTGTCTATTGTCAATGAGATGTCCCCTTACATATTGCTTGGATTCTTCATCGCCGGACTGCTTCATTCATTTGTAAAGCCGGAAATGATGGCACGCCATCTCTCAGGCAAAGGCATCAAACCAGTTATAAAAGCAGCATTACTTGGCATACCGTTGCCATTGTGTTCGTGTGGAGTGCTTCCCACGGCTGTCTCTCTTCACCGACAAGGAGCATCAAAAGGTGCCACAAGTTCATTCTTGATAGCCACACCACAGACTGGTGTCGACAGCATTGCTGCAACTTATTCTCTGTTAGGGCTTCCATTTGCCATTATGCGCCCTATAGCAGCCTTGGCTGGCTCTTTGCTCGGAGGTTCAGCTACAAACTTGTTCTGCAATGAATATGACGAAAAAAGGGCCCCACAAAACCACGATATGACTTCTGGTCCGTCTGCTCAATCATTTGGAGAGAGGCTCATATCCGCCCTCCGGTACGGATTTGTAGATATGGTTGGAAGTGTTGGCAAATGGCTTGTCATCGGTCTTATAATAGCGGCAATTATAACGGTTGCTGTACCTGACGAGTTTTTCCTCAGGCTGAGCAGCTATCCTATATTGGCAATGCTTGTGATGGTGGTTATTGCAATTCCTATGTATATCTGCGCTACCGGCTCTATTCCGATTGCACTTTCATTAATATGTAAAGGGCTAACACCTGGAGTCGGGTTTGTACTGCTAATGGCAGGTCCAGCAGCGAATTTTGCTTCTGTAATGATTCTGAAAAAGAATCTTGGGAAACGCGCCACCATTATATACGTAATGTCAGTAATAACGACGGCATTGTTTTTTGGCATATTAATCGACTATGTCCTACCTACCGGCTGGTTTATCCCTGATGTTCAAGCATTCTCCCCATCATGCCATGTATCATTCGGATGGTTTGAAATCACATGCAGTATTATACTTACCATCCTGCTTCTCTTCTCGTTCATCAAATCAAAATCAAATTTAAATTTGGATAAATTCAATAGTTCTATGACAAACGAATATCAAATTGAAGGTATGGCATGTGCTCACTGCCAAGCTACAGTAAAGAAAGTTATAGCGGCTCTGCCTGGCGTCAGCAATGTTGAAGTCGATTTGGCTGCTGGAAAAGCAATAGTGGAAGGCGATGCCTCCAAGCAGGATATTGAAAATGCTGTTTCACAAGCCGGATTCACATTCAAAGGTTAATCATCCAGCGAATTTTCATCCATGGATGTCAGAGCCGAAGCCGAAAGTTGTTTTGAAGCCTTGACTCCAAGCGAATGCATCTTCTGAGCACGTGACACAAGATTTCCCTTGCCTACAGTGAGCTTATTCATTGCCTCATTGTAGGCTTTTTGTGTGGAATTTATAGCTTTTTCTATCTTCTCCATATCGGTGGTGAAATCAGCAAATTTGTCATACATTTTTCCTGCCTCCTCCGCTATCTTTATTGCATTCTTTGTATACTTGTCTCGGCTCCATAATTGAGCTATCAACCGCAATCCCGACACCAGATGGGTAGGGGAGACTATAAGTACCTTGTTATCGTATGCCTCCTGCCAAAGGGATGGCTCAAGCCTCATAGCAGCTATGTAAGCTGGCTCATTTGGTATGAACATCATCACGAAATCAAGTTTTGCTTCACCGATATAATCTTGGTAACTTTTTTTAGAAAGCTCATCTATATGGCTTCTGACAGACCTCACATGCCTTGTGGCAAATTGCTTTTTCAGCTCTTCATTATCAGCATTCACATAGTCGACAAACGCTTTCAACGACACCTTCGAATCAATTATAACATATCGTCCGTCAGGATACTTCACCACCACATCAGGCCGAAGATGCTTACCCTCCTCATTTCGAATAGTATTGCCAGCTTCATCAGTAGTGGTCTGTATAAAGTATTCCTCTCCTTTCTGCAACCCTGATTTTTCAAGAATCGACTCAAGTACCATTTCACCCCAGTCCCCCTGTACCTTACTATTACCGCGCAATGCCTCGGATAGTTCTTTTGCTTCACGGGATATATTCTGGTTTAGTTCCACAAGTTCTTTGATTCGCTCCTGTAGAGAAAATCTTTCACGAGCTTCATTATTATATGTGTCTGTGACTGTTTTCTTGAACTCCTCCAGATTAATTTTCAGAGGGTTAAGAATCTGAGTCAACCGTTCTTCATTCGCAGCTTTGAATTCGAGTGAATTTTGCTTAAGAATCTCATTTGCAAGATTCTTAAACTGAATCCCCATCTGTTCTTCCCTATACTTTTGCTCCTCATTAAAATGCTGAAGGGAGGACTTTAAACGCGCATTCTCCTCTCTGACTTCAGCAAGTCTCGTCATCGCATCATCCGACCGCATCTGTAGTTGCGAGATTGTACGTTGCCTATCATCCACATTCTGAGCCAAGGCTACAGCTTCAACCTTCTTGGACTCAAGCGCAATGTTAAGATTCACAATTTCCGACCGCAACCTTACGACCTCAGCATTTACCTTTTTTAAATAATATATTGCAGAAACGGCAATGAGACCAAACACTACCGCCAACAGAATAGATATCGACATGAAAATTTATCTAAAATTTTAATTAAGCACTAATCCTCCGATTTTCCCCAGACGGTGCACATGGGTATACGCACGAGCAAATTGACGCAATTTAGCTAATGTTTCAGGATTGGGAGTCTGGCTCCAGTTTTTTGACTTAGTGATGGTGATTGAAATAGGAGTAGAAATTTTATCCATAGGCATTCCCGAGATGATTACGTTAAATATAACGCAAGCTTCGCCAAATTTATTGTGCAAGCTACATCTATAACAATCTACCTTTTGGAACTATAATGCATTACCCCACATTATCCAAATACTATTATAAAACATATTTTTTTATTTGGATAGATTTCGTTAAAATTATTACTTTTGCATCAGTTAACCTGGTAATAGTCCAATCACATGGATTTTGTAATAATCAATGAATCTGCATCACGCAGGTTACCATTCTATCTTGCCGAAGAGGAATATTTGGCGAGACGTTACCCAGACCGTGATTTTTTCTTTATGTGGCAGGTAGAACCAACGGTCATTGTCGGCAGGCATCAGCTTATCGACAAGGAGGTAAATGTTGATTTTTGCAAAGCCAACAATGTGGATATCATACGCAGGAAAAGCGGTGGTGGCGCTGTGGTAGCAGATAGAAACAATATAATGTTCTCCTACATAACCTCCTCTGATGATGTCACCACAACATTTTCATCCTACACGTCACGCATAGCCCATTCGCTACGCCTGCTTGGTTTGGACGCCTCCGACAACTCCAGAAACGACATTCTCATAGGCGATAAGAAAGTATCCGGAAATTCATTTTACCATATACCCGGAAGGAGTATTGTGCATGGCACCATGCTTTATGATTTTGACTTCAATTTGATGTCAAACACGCTATCGCCATCCAAAGAGAAACTTGCATCACATGGAGTGGCTTCGACCCGGAGCCGGGTAACTTGTATAAAAGATTGCCTTCCGAACTTATCCATAGAAGATTTCAAGCAACATATTATCGACACTTTGATAGATGGTGATACCATCACATTAACCGATAATGATATTGCAGATATTGAAAAGCTCGAACAGGAATATTACCGTAATGAATGGATAATCGGTAAGAATCCCAAAGGTGAACTTAACACATCCAAAAGGATTGATGGAGTAGGCGAAATTGCACTCAGCATGACTCTGAATCATGGTAAAATCTCAAATATTACCCTTTCCGGTGACTTCCTTGAAACGGCTGACGCCGAGGATTATTTCAATCAACATCTGAAAGGCATAACATACCACAGGGAAAATGTGGAATCGGCATTAAGCGAAAACCCTCCATCAAAAGTAATACCAGGACTAACAACCACAGAATTTATTAACCTTATATTCTAAAATATCGACCGAAAAATATGGAAGAAATTAAAAAAACATGTCTACATGACAAACATGTCGCTATGGGAGCACTGATGAGTCCATTTGGCGGCTTTGACATGCCTATACAATATAAAGGTATCGTTGAGGAACACAATGCCGTGCGCAATGCCTGTGGGGTATTTGATGTTTCTCATATGGGTGAGGTAAATATATCGGGACCCGATGCGGAAAAATTTGTGAATTATATCTTCACTAATGACATAACCGGAGCACCCGACGGAAAAATTTTCTACGGCATGATGCTTAATCCTAATGGTGGGGTGGTTGATGACCTGCTTGTATACAAGAGAGGGGAGAATAACTTTTTTCTCGTCATCAATGCTTCGAACATCGATAAGGATGTGGAATGGATTACCGAGCATGCCGATGGATTCAATGTTGAGATTGACCATCTGAGCGAGCAATTAGGCGAACTCGCCATTCAGGGTCCTACCTCTGAAAGTGTAATGGAGGAAATACTCGGCATTAACTGTAAAGAACTGGAATTTTATACTTTCAAAGAATCAGAGCTTGATGGAAAGCACATCTTGGTTAGCCGCACAGGCTATACTGGCGAAGATGGTTTTGAAGTTTATGCCGACCATGAGACAATACGCAATCTTTGGGATGAACTAATGGCATCAGGAAGAGTTGAACCATGCGGGCTCGGATGTCGTGACACACTACGTTTTGAAGTTGGGCTGCCACTCTACGGAGATGAGCTCAGCGATAGCATTTCCCCTGTTGAAGCATGTCTATCAATGTTTGTAAAATTAGACAAGCCCGACTTTATCGGCAAAGATGTTATTGCGAAGCAGAAAGCCGAAGGAGCTCCCCGTAAGCTCATCGGACTTGAAATGGAGGACCGCGCAATACCACGTCATGGCTACGAAGTGCTCAACGACAAAGATGAAGTAATCGGGTATGTCACTACTGGTTACCGTGGTATCTCAATAGACAAAAGTATTGCTGCCGCACTTGTAGAAACTCCATATGCAGTGAAAGATACGGAACTCAAAATCCGCATCAGAAAGAAGACTTTCCCTGCACGCGTGGTAGCAAAAAAATTCTACAAAAAATCATACAAGAAATAATTTACATACCAAATACAAATATTAATCCATTTAACTTATACAATTATGAGCAAGATATATTATTCTCCCTCTCACGAATACATCAAAGTTGACGGTAACATCGGTTTTATCGGTATCACAGACTATGCACAGAACGCATTGGGCAACGTCGTTTATGTTGACATGCCTGAGCAAGGTGATGATGTGGAGGCCGGTGAAGATTTCGGCGCTGTGGAGAGTGTAAAAGCAGCCAGCGACCTTATCTCTCCCGTATCAGGAGCTGTGCTCGATATCAACGAAGAGCTTATCGACAATCCGCGTCTTATTAATGAGGATGCTATGAACAACTGGATTATCAAGGTTGAGCTTACCGACCCGTCAGAACTTGATAATCTTATGGATGAGGAAGCATACAAATCTCACTGCGAGTCTGAGAAACACTAATATTTTTCTCAAGAATAATCCACATGCTACATAAATATTTTCCACATACTCCGGAAGATATCGCAAAGATGCTTGAGACTTGCCACATGACAAGTCTCGAGAATCTTTATTCCGATGTTCCCGAACAGCTGAAGCTCAATCGAGACTATAATCTCGACCCTCAAAAGAGCGAGAAGGAGGTGAGAGATTTCTTTGAGGAACTTGCGCAGAAAAATCAACCTCAGACCTGTTTTGCGGGGGCTGGGTTCTATGACCATTATGCTCCCGCTGTAATTCAGTCAATAATCGCCCGCTCTGAATTTCTAACAGCTTATACCCCATACCAACCAGAGATATCACAGGGTACCCTTCAATATATCTTTGAGTACCAGACAATGATGACACAGCTTACAGGATTGGATGTGTCAAATGCGTCTATGTATGACGGTACCACAGCCGTGGCTGAGGCTATGCTCATGGCGGTGGCAAGTTCCCGCAAAAAAAATCGTGTTCTCGTATCAGCCACAGTCAACCCTATATATCGGGAAGTTGTCGATACTTACGCTCATTATCATGGCGTCACCATAGATACTATTCCTGAAAAGGATGGCGTGACTGACCTTGAAGCTCTAAAGGAAATGCTTACGGCTGGCGATATTGCCGGAGTGATTGTTGCAACGCCCAACTTCTACGGAATACTCGAGGATTATACCGGCTTGGCTGACATGGTCCATTCTGCCAAAGCTCTTCTGATTATGACTGCACCCGCATCTGCACTCGGTGTCATCAAGTCACCGGGGGAATGGGGCGCAGACATTGCAGCAGGCGAAGCACAGTCGTTGGGAATGCCACTTAATTTTGGCGGTCCATATCTTGGTTACATGTGCTGCACCAAGGCATTAATACGAAAACTGCCCGGACGTATAGTTGGAGCCACTAAGGATGCAGATGGTCAGCGTGTATTTGTGCTGACACTTCAAGCCCGCGAGCAACACATACGTCGCGATAAAGCAACATCCAACATCTGTTCCAACCAAGGACTCATGGCTCTTTATGCATCCATTTATCTTTCATTAATGGGCGAGAAGGGACTGCAAGAAGTTAATGAATCATCATACTCCGGTGCACATTATCTGGCATCTAAATTACAAGAGACCGGAGCTTTCGAGCTTAAGTATCCGAACAAGCCATTCCTCAATGAATTTGTAATGAAATTCAAGGGTGAAGTAAGTCTCGATGACTTTATTGAAGTCTGCAGCGCATGCGGATGCTTGCCTGGTGTCAAGATAAGTGATGATGAATTGTTAATATGCGTTACGGAAATGCGCACCCGTGAGGAACTTGATAGATATATATGGCGTGCAGAGACTTTTTCAAAAGCCAAAGTGCCCTCATTTAATAATGAACCGGTAGACACAAATAATTAATCCTTACGACTATGAATAGAAAATATTACGGAAAAGTAATTTTTGAGCTATCACGACCGGGTCGTGTGGGTTACAGTCTGCCTAAAAATGGTTGTGAATACAAACTCGATGAGATTCCTTCTGACCTTCTCCGTGTCAAGAAGCCTAATCTTCCGGAAGTGGATGAACCAAGTGTGGTGAGACATTACAATAATATGTCAACCAACAATTTTGGTGTTGATACAGGATTCTATCCTTTGGGCTCCTGTACCATGAAATATAATCCCAAAATTAATGAGGAGATGGCTTCGTTACCAGCCTTCACTTCATTGCATCCGTTCCAATCATCCGACACAGTCCAGGGAGCATTAGAGGCATACTATAAGTTGCAGTCAATGCTTTCAGAAATCGGAGGTATGGCAGAGTTTACACTCAACCCCTATGCAGGCGCTCATGGTGAGCTTACCGGGCTTATGGTAATACGTGCATATCATGAAAGCCGTGGAGACATGAAACGCACCAAAGTCATTGTCCCAGACTCAGCACATGGCACCAATCCAGCGTCGGCTGCAGTAGCCGGTCTCAAGGTAGTAGAAGTCAAGAGCCTTCCTGACGGCACTGTTGATGTGGAAGCTCTTAAACCTCTTCTCGATGACACCGTAGCTGCGGTGATGATGACCAACCCGAACACTGTAGGTATATTTGAACATAATATTCCTACCATAGCTACATTAGTACATGATTGTGGCGCTTTGCTTTACTATGATGGAGCCAATCTAAACCCAATGCTTGGTGTGGCGCGTCCCGGAGACATGGGATTTGATGTAATGCACATCAATCTTCACAAGACCTTCTCCACACCACATGGTGGTGGAGGTCCAGGTGCCGGACCGGTAGGTGTACGAGCAGGACTTGAAGAGTTTTTACCAAATCCACGTGTGGTAAAATGTAAAGTCAATGAAGAGGATGGTTTTGCATTGGAATACAAAACCGAGAAGAGAGCGAAATCATTAGGTCGCGTTTCATCATGGCTCGGCAACTTTGCAGTTGAACTACGCGCTTTGGCTTACATCCTTTCATTAGGATGCGACGGTTTGCGTATGGCTGGTCCTCTCGCCACCCTCAATGCCAACTACGTCAAAGAGTCGCTCCGCGACCTATATGCCCTACCTATTGACCGTGTGTGCAAGCATGAATTCGTGTTTGACGGACTGGCTGACAAATCCACTGGAGTAACTACTCTGAATGTAGCGAAACGTCTGCTCGACAACGGATTTCATGCACCGACCATCTACTTCCCGCTTTTATTCCATGAATCACTCATGATTGAACCGACTGAAACAGAAAGCAAGGAAACCCTTGATGAATTTATCGGTGTAATGCGTGAGATTGCGCGCGAAGCAAAGGAAACACCAGATGTGGTTAAGAATGCTCCATTACTTACCCCCATCCGCAAACCGGATGATACTGCAGCTGCACTTAATCCGGTAGTGACATTCTTTGAATTATAAAATTTATTAAACAGTCATCTCCGGAATATCCCCTTCCCATAAGGGGAGACACCGGAGATTGCTATTTTATTCAAATGAATACAATGGAAAATTGTGACCTCATTATAATTGGCGCCGGTCCCGGCGGATATGAGACAGCAGTCGATGCTGCAAACGAAGGTCTCTCCGTCACCCTGATTGAAAGAGACCACCTTGGAGGGACATGTCTTAACCGTGGTTGCATTCCCACCAAAACTTTGTGTCGCTCAGCAGAAGTTGCCAATACTGTAAAAGAATCGGCTTCGTTTGGGGTAACATCGGGAGAGTGGAGTATTGATTACCCAACGGTTACAGCAAGAAAAGATAAAATTGTGGAAGAGCTGCGCGAAGGTGTGGCAACACTATTGAAAAATGTAAACTTAGTGACCGGAGAGGCTAAATTTATCACTCCATCAATAGTTGAGGCTAACGGAGTCCAGTACACAGCCCCCAAAATCATAATTGCAACCGGGTCGAAACCTATCGGTCTTCCAATACCAGGTGCTGAACTTGCGGTTTCAAGCGATGAGATACTCTCAATGACCACACTCCCTAAAAGCATCACCATTATCGGTGGAGGTGTAATAGGCATGGAGTTTGCATCAATTTTTGCAGCATTTGGAGTTGATGTCACGGTGGTAGAGTATTGCAAAGAGATTCTTCCTCCATTTGATGCTGAAATATCAAAACGACTGCGCATGTCTTTGAAACGGAGAGGTATCTCTATTATCACAGGCGCGCAAGTAACCGAGATAGCACCCGGAATAATCGTAAAATACCAAGCAAAAGGGAAGGAGCAACAGCTCAATTCTGAAATGGTACTGATGGCCGTAGGACGCAAACCGGTAATACCCGAAGGATTGGACTCCTTAGGTGTTGTATTCAACCGTAATGCAATAGCTGTTGATGATGAGATGAAAATCATCTTCAATAATGGAAAACAGCCGGAAGATGTCACACTTTACGCAATTGGCGATGTCAATGGTTTATGTATGCTCGCTCATGCTGCCACAGCCCAGGGAAAAATAGCATTGGGTCATAGACAAAATCTAACGGTAATTCCATCCGCTGTATTTACAATACCTGAATGTGCCATGGTCGGTATGACTGAGGAACAATGCGTAAATGCAAACAAAAACGTCAAAATAGGGAAAGCCACATTCCGGTCCAATGGTAAAGCTCTCGCCATGGGCGAACCTGACGGTTTAGTCAAAGTGATTGTCGATGCAGAAACAGACCTTCTGCTCGGCGCTCATATATGTGGCGCTCATGCAGCTGACTTAATACAGGAATTGGCGACTGCAATGGCTGCGGGACTAAAAGCCTCAGCTATTACCGATACAATCCATGGACATCCCACATTGACCGAAGTTGTTAAAGCTGCTATACCTCAATAGACTTATACAGACATATCAAGTATCAAAACATTAAACTGAGCCTGAACTCCGTAGAGTTTTAGGCTCAGTTTAATAAATTCTGTTAATCTAATCTACTATTCATCCTTTGGGAACAGTTTGTCATCCTGGTCCAAATGGAAATTACGAGTTAGAGTAGCAATAAATTTCGTAATCTGAGCTATGGCATTCTGAGTATCGGGAGTAATCTCCTTGCTCTGCAAACGAAGCATCAACATGCCATAAAGCGCATTAAAACAAGTTTCTATCTCTCCATCCGGATTATCACCCGCCTTAGCCCTCAACTCAACTATAAATGGAAGGGTTTTATAGAATTCGGCAGTATACTGGGGAAAACGAGGGTCCTTAAGCAATGCCAGATGAAGGTCGGTCAGCTGTATTATGACATTCTTATTAAGCTGCAGGTGTCCAGTCTTTTCAACACCCTCACGACGCATCATATCAATAAGAGATTCATACCATTCCACCATCTGCTTGCGTTGGTCAGCATCAAGCTGGAACTTATCAATCACATTTGTCTTAATCTTATCTATGTCAAGGTCATTGGCTCTTATTATATCTTCAATCTGCCACATGTAAAGCAGATATTCAGCCACATTTTCTTTCCTTTTCTGTGAAGCTATGAACATATTACTTTCGTTAGTTTTCTACAAAAGTAACACATTTGATTGGGAATTTGATTTATTTAAATGGATTTTTTGTAAGTTTGTATATCCAATATCAAGTTGAAGCAAGTCAGAATTTATGGAAACTACCGATAAGCTCTCATGCAACATATTAGCAGATTTATTGATAGCTCATGGTGTAACTCAGGCTGTAATATCACCGGGAAGTCGCAACACACCCCTTATCATAGCATTGAGCCGCCGCAAAGAGCTCAAATGCCATGTGGTTATAGATGAGCGTTCGGCTGCTTTCATCGCATTAGGCATAGGAGTGCAGACTAACAGTCCTGTTGCATTGGTATGTACCAGTGGCACAGCACTTCTAAACTATGCTCCAGCTGTAGCAGAAGCGTTCTACCGTCAGATACCACTTGTAGTCATTTCTGCTGACCGGCCCCAAGAATGGATTGACCAGGATGATTCTCAGACTCTGTGGCAACAAGATGCGTTGGCACCATACGTCAAGCGCAGTTGCGACCTTAACGCACACTTGAACTTCCCCAATGGGAAATGGGTGTGCAACCGCTTGATTAACGATGTATTGCTTGAATCTGTAAACGGGCGAAAAGGTCCTGTACATGTAAACATCAGACTTGACGCGCCGTTGAACCGCACTCGTGATTACACCCCTGGGCAATCACGAGTGATAACGATGGCAAGACCAAAAGATGAACTGACCACATCTGAAGCACGAGAACTCGGCAATCTTGTAGCGTCACCACGTAAGGTTCTAATAATATCCGGATTCCATAGACCTGACGAACAGCTCAACCGCGCATTGGTAAAGCTTGCAAAATTACCCAATGCAGCTGTAATGACTGAAACCATAGCGAATCTTCACTCGCCACTGTTCATAAGTCGTATTGACGCGACATTATGCAGAATGACAACAGAGGAAAAGCAGAGGCTCCAACCGGATATAGTCATTACCTTGGGTGGGGCATTAGTGTCACGATATATCAAAGAATGGATTCGGTCACTTGACAATATTGAGCATTGGCATGTAGGCGTATGTCACACCACGGTTGACTGCTTCAAGCATCTGAGCATACGAGTGGAGATGAGTCCAAAAATTTTCATGCGTCAATTAGCCTCTGCTCTGCAAATCCATAAAAAGCCATCGACCTACAGCGCCGATTGGCAGAAGATATACCATGACAGCATCGACTGTCACAATGAGTACATAGCGCATGCTCCATGGTCTGATATGACAGCCTTTGCAGAGATAATATCGCATATTCCACCAAAATGGAACGTCCATTTCTCAAATGGCACTCAAATAAGATACGCACAACTCATGGATTGTTCCAGATTGCATCGCTGCGAGTGCAACCGAGGCGTAAGCGGAATAGATGGAGCTACCTCAACAGCCCTTGGAAGTTCCATAAATTACAACGATACCACTTTGCTCATCACTGGTGACATGAGCTGTCAATACGACATATCGGCTCTATCGTCCAAGCTCATATCTCCAAAATTCAAAATAATAGTGATGTGTAATGGGGGAGGAGGCATTTTCCGTTTCATAGGAAGCACATCCACCCTTCCGGAATTGGAAGAATACTTTGCCGTGGGCACAAATCTACCATTAAAGGAATTGGCTGCCGGGTATGGATTTAAGTATTTCGAAGCGACATCTATGGAAACGCTCCATAAAGAACTACACCAATTCATCCATTGTGCCGATATGCCAGCAATACTTGCAATCTATACCGACCCGGAACATTCCGCTAATGTGCTGAAACAATACTTTCAGCTCGCTCAAGAGAATCAAGACGTCCGATATCAACCCAATTGTAAGGACCCTCAGGAGTAAACCCTTGAATGTTCAACCTGTCACAATAGCTAATATAGAACGGCGTGATTGAAAAGACTTTCTCTGGTGAAATCTCCAAGAATCCAAAGACATTAGGGCTAATGACGTGTACTCCTCCAAATGCCAACGGAACGACATCGACACGGTCAGCAAGATTCCATGGAGAACGAATGTCTCCGGTCTTTTCATTCTTCCAACCCACCATCTTTCCAGAATCAAAGAGCAGATACCGCGATGTGACACGCTTGTCAACCAGCAACGTTACATCTGCATTATTTTTCTGATGCGCTGAAATCATTTCCTCAAGATTAAAATCTGTAAGAATATCAGCATTATGCACCACAAAAGGCTCATCTCCAATAAGCCATTTCTTAGCGTTCAAGATTCCTCCTCCTGTATCAAGTAAAAGGTCACTTTCATCACTCACATGTATCAGGATTCCGAAATCGTCGTTATCTTTCAGAAAAGCTTTAATCTTTTCAGCAAAATGATGGACGTTAACCACAATCTCGGTAATACCTGCGGCAATCATCTTTTTTATCACCCTTTCAAGCATTGGAATTCCCCCGACAGAAACCAAGGCTTTAGGGCAATTGTCAGTCAGCGGACGCAGGCGAGTCCCCAATCCAGCTGCAAATATCATTCCTTTCATAATATCACATCTATATTTTGTTCACGATGTATCAAATGGACCGTAACATTAGGGAACCTTTTCTTAATATGTTCTGCCAAATGCTGCGCTGAATAAACGCTACGATGCTGCCCACCTGTGCAACCGAAATTTACCATCAACGATGTGAATCCACGACTATCGTAACATTGTACAGACGGGTCAACCAAAGCATAGCAATGCTCCAGAAACTGTTGAATTTCACCTCGAGACTCTAAAAAATCAATCACAGGCTTATCCAATCCGGTAAGCGTCTTATACTCCGCATAACGACCAGGATTTTCCATTGCTCGGCAATCAAACACGAATCCACCACCATTACCAGAGGTATCCTCCGGAATTCCTTTCTTATAAGAGAAGCTTGTCACAGTAACAGTCAATGAACTCACTATATCAGATACCTTTTTCACGGATACGCTCATTTCTTTTTCATGAGCTATCAACTCCCTTAAAATCCTATTCAGATAAGGATAATTTTCACAAGGAGTATCCAACAAATCTTCGAGGTTAGCAAGAGCATAGGGGATGCTTTGTAGGAAATGAGATTTCCGTTCAAATTTTCCTCTGAAGCCATAAGCGCCAAGCACCTGTAGAGTCCGAAGTAACACAAATTCCTTTAAAGCAGATTTAAAGCGTTCTGTGTCAACCTCCACATACTTCGCAACAGCCTTAAGATATACATCAATCAACTCATCTTTTAACACTTTTGGAAATGCCGCTTTTGCCTGCCACAAAAAAGAAACCACATCATACTCAAAAGGTCCACGCCGTCCACCTTGAAAATCGATAAAGAAAGGTTTATCATCCTTTATCATGACATTTCTGGACTGAAAATCACGATACATGAAAGTGCCATGCGGATTCCGAGACAACCGTTCAGCCATCAGTTGAAATTCTCTTTCAAGCAAATCCTCCCGATAGGATACATGAGAGGGATTAAGAAAACAATACTTGAAATAATACAAATCCCAAAGTACTGATTGCCGGTCAAAATCAGCGACCGGGAAACAACGGCTAAAATCCAAATCCTTACTTCCGGCAAACTGAAAATCCGGCAAACGCTCCATTGCCGATTTCAGCAATCCGACATTTTCTTTCACTGAGAACAATGAAACATCACCCAAATCTTCTTGAAGATATGACAACCTGTCCGATGACACAGCCAAGATTTCAGGCACAGGCAAACCCAATTTTTTAAAATGAGAACCGAGGTATATGAATGCCTCGTTTTCATCCACAGATGTACCTATGACTCCTATTACCGTTTTACTCCCGTTCAATCTGAAATATTGACGATTGGAGCCAGCTGGTGTCAACCTCACAATCCCATCCGGCGCCATACCAAATTTTCGAATATATAATTGTTCCAAGCTCATGTCAATTGATTTTACTGGTACAAAATTAGTAAATAATCATTCCATTATAGTGCGATAATGTCACTTTGCTTTGATTTTTTTCAGAAATACGTTAACTTTGAAGAAAATTTAATGACTCGAATGACAGAACTAACAAACAGTCTATGCAAGACAATCAAGGCTCTTGACGAACGTAAAACGCGACGGAAAGAACATGCATTTAAGGCAGAAGGCACTAAATGCGTGCTTGACACATTGGAGCACTTCTCACTCCGATATCTTGTTGCCACCGCCGCATGGCTTGAAGAGCACTTAGCAGAAACACGCAATATCAGTCAGGAATTAATTATAAGATGTCCTAAAAGAGAAATGGGCAGACTATCAAGTCTCTCAACTCCTCCAGAAGTGATAGCGGTGTATGACATTCCTGAATACAGGTTTAATGACAAATGTGTTCTCGATAATTTAGTACTCGCACTTGATACCATACAGGACCCGGGGAATCTCGGCACTATTATACGCGTGGCAGATTGGTTTGGAATAACAGATATTCTTTGTTCATTTGAGACCACTGATTGTTTTAGTCCAAAAGTGATACAGGCTACTATGGGCTCCATATCACGTATCAAAATCCATTATTGTGACCTAACCGAAACGCTCAAGCATATTCCTAAGGTTAATATCTACGGTACTTTTTTAGATGGTGACAATATATCGGATATCACTCTTAACCAGAATGGAGTGATAGTGATAGGGAATGAAGGTAATGGTATTTCAAAAGAAATCGAAGAGCTTGTAACACATAGGCTTCTGATACCTTCATATCCAGAAGGACGACCTACCGGTGAATCTCTGAATGCGGCGATTGCCACTGCAATAACATTAGCAAAATTTCGAGGCATATAGAAACTGATGAAAAACGTAAAGACTGCTTGGTTCTGCAACAATTGCGGTGCAGAATCTCCCAAATGGCAGGGGAGATGTCCTGTCTGCGGAGAATGGAACACAATGGTAGAGGAAAGGGTGGCAATTGAAAAGAAAAGCCGTACCCTCTCACCATCCGGACGTAAAGTCAGCAAATCAAAGCCCCAACCAGTATCGAAAATAGAAACCTCTGAAGAGCCGAGAATAAAACTGCCAAGTGGAGAGCTGAACAGAGTCCTTGGCGGCGGATTGGTAACAGGGAGCCTCGTGCTGATTGGAGGAGAACCAGGTATAGGAAAATCCACGCTTGTCCTGCAAAATATTCTATCTATCAAATCACGACGCATTTTATATGTATCGGGCGAAGAAAGTGCGCAGCAACTCAAAATGCGAGCTGACCGAATAGGCAGATTAAGTGATAACGTATATATAGTTTGCGAAACATCTCTGCAAAACATACAGGAACACATAGAAGAAGTCCAGCCTGGAATAGTGGTAATTGACTCCATTCAAACCATTGCTTCAGATGAAATTGAATCAGTGGCGGGGAGCGTATCTCAGGTGCGCGAATGTGCCGCCCAGCTACTGAAATATGCTAAAGAAACATCGGTGCCTGTGCTGCTGATAGGACACATAACAAAAGAGGGTAACATAGCCGGACCTAAAGTATTGGAGCACATAGTTGATGCCGTACTTCAATTTGAAGGAGACCGCCAGCATATGTATCGCATACTCCGTTCCATCAAGAACCGTTTTGGTTCAACTTCGGAACTTGGCATATATGAAATGTGCCAACGTGGGCTGCGGGAAGTAACAAATCCATCCGAAATGCTACTTACCCAAGCGGATAATGACCTCTCGGGAATAGCAATAGGTGTGACAATGGAGGGTATCAGAGCTTTTTTGATAGAGGTTCAGGCATTGGTCAGCACTGCCGCGTATGGCACACCTCAACGCTCGGTAACCGGGTTTGACTCAAAAAGGATGAATATGCTTCTCGCTGTATTAGAAAAGCGGGTAGGGTTCAAACTTGCAACCAAAGATGTATTCCTGAACATAGCCGGAGGACTAAAGGTTAATGACCCGGCACTTGACCTCGCAGTCATTTGTGCCATACTTTCGTCCAATGTAGATATGGCAATACCACATAGATTCTGTATGGCCGGCGAAGTCGGACTGTCAGGAGAGATTCGTCCCATCACTCGAATTGAGCAACGAATCAGAGAAGCAGAAAAACTTGGCATGGAAACCATAATCATACCGCGACACAATCTCAAAGGTGTGGATACCTCCAAAATGGCTATCAAAATTATCGAGGTATCCAAAGTAGAGGAAGCGTTCAGAGCACTGTTTGCTTGACTCTCATGCCAAAATAATTCTCAGCAATTTATTGACATAAATAATTGGCATTTAAATCAAAAGAGATTGCAACAATGAGCAAAATTTGTTAATTTTGCGAAAATTTATCTCACAAATAATGAAAAATCTGATTTTACGCTCAATAACAGGAGCTATATATGTGGCACTTATATGTGCTTCGGTACTTGCCGGAGGATGGTATTTTATTGTTTTCTTCGGTCTGATATCCCTTGTGGCACTAAATGAATTCTACAATCTGTCAAATGCATCTACAGGAGGAGAAAATATCACTACATTAATTGTAGACATGGTAGGTGGTGTGATTATATGTGTAGGTCTCGGATGTGTAAACATGTCGTTGATGCCACCATTCATGACAGCTGTGATGGGAGGAACATTCTTCACAGTCTATATGCTATATCTTATAGTCCGGTTGGTAATTCAGCTCTACAATCAGGAGAACTCACCACTTACAAATCTTGCTTATTCGTATATGGGGCAAATGTACATTGCATTACCGTTAGGGTTGATGTCGATGTATTACACGCTCAACGATGGTAAAGCCTTACTGCTTACAATGTTCATAATGATATGGCTGAATGATACAGGAGCTTTTCTGGTAGGGTCAGCAATAGGAAAACATAAGCTTTTCCCACGAATATCACCAAATAAATCATGGGAAGGTTTTGTTGGCGGAGTGCTGTTCTCCATCATCGGTGGGGCAGTAGTCAAGCTATGCTTCCCCGATTATTACGAAACAATCTCCTTGGGTAGCCTTTGTGGGCTTGGGTTAGTAGTAGGCATATTTGCCACTTGGGGCGACCTTGCAGAATCGCTCATCAAGCGTACCTTGGGGGTGAAAGACTCAGGCAATATATTGCCCGGTCATGGCGGAATCCTTGACCGTATTGACTCGCTTCTTCTTGTTGTGCCCGCATCGCTGCTTTATCTTATTGCATTGGCATTATATGCATGATTATACTCATAATTAAATCATACTTACACAAAAAATTAAAACATGAAAAAAACTACCTTTATTGCATTTGCCGGAATCATGGCACTTTCGTCATGTAATCCAACGCAGAAGGCATCCGAAAAAGCAGACACTAACGATGACGTGATTCTCCACGCATGGTCATGGTCATTTGACACCATTGCAGCAAACATGAAGGACATATCTGAAGCAGGATATGCTTACGTGCAGACATCTCCAGCTAACACATGCTACGTTGGAGAAGGGGGAGGAAAGGCTCTTTTCTCTCAGCCAGGAGATTCAGTTACTGGGAAATGGTATTATTATTACCAACCCACCGATTGGAAAATAGGTAATTATCTGTTAGGAACTCGCGAGCAGTTTAAAGCTATGATGGATAGTGCCGCCAAATATAATGTAAAAGTAATTGTTGACGTACTTCCCAATCACACCGCGATTGACCACTCTGCAGTGCTTCCTGATTTAGATGCAGCTGTAGGCGGACATGACAAACTTTATCATGCAAACGGATTTACTCCTATCACCGATTATAATGACCGTTATCAATGTACAACGGGTGAAATGGGTGGTTTGCCAGATGTAAACACAGAAAATCCTGACTTCCAACACTATTATATGACTTACGTCAATGACCTCCTCAGCCTTGGGGTAAAAGGGTTCCGTTATGACACTGCAAAGCATATCGGATTACCGTCTGACCCTCTTGACAGTCTTGCAACTCGCAATAATTTCTGGGAAGTCGCTACAGGTCGCGAGGATGTAAAAGGTCTTAAGCTTGCAGTACCCGCAGATAGTCTGTTCATCTACGGAGAGGTACTTCAGGATAAGAATGTAAAGGAAACTGAATATGCGGAATATATGGATTTGACAGCCAGCGCTTATGGTCATGCTCTAAGAACTGTGCTTAACAGCGGTGATTTCAAAGCCGACAGCCTCATGGTATGGCATCATCCCGTAGACGGAAAGCATTTGGTAACCTGGGTTGAATCACATGACACCTACGCCAATGAACATGAATCAGCCGGACTTACCGATGACCAAATCAGAATGGGATGGGTATTCCTCGCCTCACGTCAAAATGGCACACCTCTATTCTTCAGCCGACCAGCAGGAAGTACTCGCGAAAACTATTGGGGAAACAATCTAACCGGAGCAAGAGGGAACGATGAGTTCAAGCATCCTGAAGTTGTGGCTGCAAATAAATTCCGTCGTGCAATGAGCGGAGAGAATGAGCATGTCAATGTAACACCTGATGGAAAAGTAGTTGAAGTAAACCGAGGCTCAAAAGGTGTTGCTCTAATCAACCTTTCTGACACACCTCAAGAGATAGCTCTTCCCACCACGCTTAACGATGGCAATTATTCTGATAAAGTATACAATACAGAATTCAAAGTTACTGATGGCATCATCAGCGGTACTTTGAATCCGTTAACATCTTATATTATTTATTAATTTCACGGCAGATACTTCGGTAAAACTTACATAAAGTGGTTCAGAAAGTGTAAAATCAATTGAATATAAGCCTTTCTGAACCATTTTTATGTGAATTTTGTTACGAAAATAGTCAAAGATTTATAAAAAAATTGTAAATTTGCGACTGTTATATTATTTAGTTTTATATTCAGGTCTCTATTTCAGAGTAATAATAAAACAATTATTGTTAATTAAAAACACTTAACGATGAACACTGAAACTATCGGTATCAACGCTGGATGCGTATGGGCAGCACTTAACGAAGCACAGACACTTGACAGCAAGCAACTTAAGAAAGTAGCTAAACTCAAGAATGACAAAGAACTTTTTGCTGCTCTCGGATGGCTTGCCCGTGAAGGTAAAGTAGAATTCCAGCCGAGCGAAGACGGAAAGGAACTCCTCATTTCACTCGTACAGGGCTAATAAACAGAATAACGACGGTCCCGAGCTTAAATTTTAAGGTCTCAAACATATCACTCTCGCTGAATAATCGCGGTCCGATTATCAGCGAGAGTTTTTTATTGGCATTTGCAGGATTTAGCCGTAAATAACCCTTTATTTTATTAAATTTTATTTAAACAAAATAAGTACTTTTGTAGTTAATAAGACATACAAATCACGTCTAACTATTAAATCGCATCACATTGAGCCGTAAAATTGGTAATAAACTCCTTAAAGGAGTACTTTGGTTCGTAGCAGGACTGGTAGGATTGTTACTGATAATACCTGTGCTACTATATATTCCATTTGTTCAAGATTTCGCCGTAAAAGTGGCTTCCACTCAAGTAGAGAAAGCCACCGGCATGAAAATGGAGATAGGGAAATTGCGTCTCGCATTTCCACTTAATCTTAGTGTGGATGACGCTATAATCATTCAGGAAAACGGAGACACCATGCTCACATCCCAACAGTTGGGCGTAAATGTGAAATTGATGCCATTGTTAAAAGGGGAGATTCACATTGAGGGAGCATCTCTTGACAATGCGTTTTATCAAATGGGGAATAATGACTCCATAATGTGGATACGCGCCAACATTGCCAACGCAGATATTTCCAATTCTGACATAAATCTCAAGGGGGGAGATATCGACCTTTCACGCGTTGACATAAACGGGGCTAAAATCATGTTGCGAATGCTGAATGACACCACAGAAGTAGCAAGTGACACCACCCAATCTACCCCATGGAAAATCCATGCCGATTTAATTAATATGACTGACGTGATGTACTCCATGAGCATGGAATCACTTATCGACTCACTCGGCTGCAAGATTGGGACTGCCAGTTTATGTGACGGGAATGTTGACATGTCAACAAAGAAGATATTCGGAAGGAGCTTAAAAATTGACAGCGTCAGCGCAACATACCTCTATCCGGCTACTACGGTCAACGCTACAGCATCCGATGAAACAGCTGATACCATCGCTACACCATCGTCTGAAACGTGGACTATCACTGCTGACACATTGCACCTCACAGCCAAAGACGCTCTTTATGCGGAATCAGGTCATAAGCCTATTGCCGGTTTTGACCCGTCGTATATTATGGTAAATGACGTGGTGATTGATGTGGATTCATTTTATAACCGAGGGACATCCATCACCGTGCCTATAAAACGTATCAGTGCTATCGAACGCTGCGGAATTCAACTCCATGCAGACGGTACATTCCGTATGGATGAAAAATCAATGAAAGCAAATGATTTTTCAATCGAAACATTAAAGTCTCATATCAATTTCTCCGGAGAAATGGGAATTGGAGATTTGATGTCGTCTGACAATTTACCACTCATGCTCAAAGGTTCGGGACGCATTGAGCCAACCGAAATAGCAAAAGCCTTTCCGGATATGAGCCAGACTCTGGCTCCATTCAAACCCTTGTCATTTTCTACGGATATAGAAGGGACAAGCGGTTCTCTCGATGTGCGCAATCTCAATATTATAATGCAAGATATTGCCAGAATTGATGCAGAAGGGGTGGTTGACAATCCTTTTTCTCCTGATAAAATCGGAGGGGAGCTTTCGTTGGACGGTAGCCTCTCAACAATTACTGACAAGCAATTTTCATTCCTCCCAATAAAAGTCGTACCGGCACTGCGGTTAACAGGTGATGTCGAGTATCATCCAGGAAATGCTGAAGGAAATTTCAATGTCACGACACGTCAGGGCAGACTTGCGGCAGGTGGCAAATGGAATGGTAAGCGGGAATCATACGCCGCAACCGTAATTCTGGACCGTTTCCCGGTTGATGCATTCATGCCGGAACTTGGCATTGGTGAAATCACTGCGACCTTGAAGGCTGATGGGAAAGGATATAATCCCATGGCAAAAACTTCGTTTATTGACGCAGACATTGCTTTAAAAGACATAGAGTATCAAAAGGAACACTACCAGGATATCGACCTTAAAGCATCTCTACACGATGGCAACGCTACCGGTACGCTGACCAGCTATAATACAAATCTTGACGGCACAATTCAATTTGACGCCAATCTTGACGGAGATAGTGTAAGCTGGGATATGACCGGAAATATGCGTAACATTAATCTGCAAGCTCTCAACTTGGCAGATACAGTAAATGAAGGGAAATTGACACTTAATACCGTCGGTAAATTCAATATCGCCACACAAGATATCGACGCGAAAGCTGACATAAACAATTTGTATTGGAGAATTCCCGGCATTACAGTGAATTCACCTGCACCTGTATCGTTGACGCTAATGTCACGCGCCAATGAAATGGATGCGACATTGACGAACGGAGACATGAAATTAAGCGCAGGGTCGCCCAATTCTATTTTCAATTTCATAACAGGGCTCACAGCCGGGATGAATGAAGTCGTATTGCAGAAAGACAGTATGAGAGTTAATGTTGAAGCTTTGAGCCGTGCATTCCCTTGCATGGACATGATTCTTGACATGGGCTCAAACAACATCGCATCTAATTATCTTAAAGAATCATCAAAGATAACATTCCGACATTTCATTTTCGGAGCGCACAATGACTCTTTATTGTCGCTGAACGCTAATCTCAACGGATTCAATATGGGTAGCACCCGTATTGACACCATCTCATTCAATGCGATCCAACATGGTGCATATTTAGTGTATCGTGCCGAAATGAACAATAGAGCCGGCACATTCGATGACTTTGCACATGTCGGGCTAAATGGTTTCGTAGGCATCAACCGCATTGCCGCCTTTATGAAACAGGAAAACATCAAGGGTGAGAAGGGATTCAACCTGGGACTCTCAGCCATGATAGAGGACAGCACCGTCACAATGAAATTAGTTCCGCATAAACCGACAATAGCCTATAAGTCCTGGACTGTAAATGAAGATAATTTCATAAGCTTCGACCTTCTTACCAAACATCTTGATGCCAACCTTGCTCTATCAGGCGACAATAGCTTCCTGAAGATTTTCACTGAGCATCCGGATGCAGTCATTGACTCTCTCGGTCATTATAATAATCATGACCATGCGAATAAGCAAGAGGACCTTGTAGTACAATTATCTCAGATACATCTTCAAGACTGGTTGTCAATAAACCCGTTTGCGCCGCCAATCAAAGGTGACGTGTCTGCCGACATGCGCCTGAGATATGAAAACAATGTCTTGACTGCCAAAGGTGATATCGAGCTTACTGACCTTTATTATGGTCGGGACCGAGTGGGGACATTCGGACTTGATGTGGATGTAGCAAACTCACCCGGTGGTAAACTTATGGCCAACGTATCATTGATGGTTGACTCTGTCAAGACCATCACAGCCACAGGCGTACTCAATGACTCTACTACATCAAATCCGTTCCTGTTGGATTTTGATATGATAAAATTCCCATTGAAGGTTGTGAATCCATTTATACCCGAAGGTATGGCTACACTTTCCGGTACCCTAAACGGACAGATGAAGATAACCGGCGATATGGCAAAACCGGTGTTCAACGGATTCCTTGATTTTGACTCCACTAATGTAATGGTGAAAATGATAGGGACATCATTCTCATTCTCTGATGAAAAGATACCGGTTGATAGTAACGTCATCAAATTCTCAGACTTTACCATAACCGGATGCAACGAAAACCCACTCCATGTCAATGGAGTCGTAGATGTGCACAATCTCACCAATGTGGGGATTGACCTTGACTTCAATGCCAACAATATTCAGATAGTTAAGAGTGACCGACCAAGAGGTGCTGATATATTTGGCAAAGCATTCCTCGACCTTGATGCAGATGTAAAAGGAAATATGAATTTCCTTCGTGTTGACGCGGATGTAACACTTCTGGCAGGTACCAACGTGACCTATGTTCTGTCAGAGACAAATCAGGCATTGGCATCACAATCTACATCTGACATGGTGCATTTCGTCCAGTTTAACGACACGTTACAGACGGTCACAGGTGATTCCATCACATCTACAGGGATGGCTCTCAACCTCGATGCACAGCTGCATATAGAGGAAGGCTCAACTGTCAATGTATATCTTTCGCCTAATGGAAGTAATCGTGCACAAGTATCACCTTCTGGAGACTTGACATACACTATGTCTGCGCTCAATGGAGACCGCGTGACAGGACGCCTCAACATCAACAACGGTTTTGTGAGATACACGCCACCGTTCATGTCAGAAAAGAATTTTAAATTCCAGGAAGGTTCATATATTGCATTTAATGGTGACATGATGAATCCATTACTCAACATTCATGCTGTGGACGATATCCGTGCCAATGTTACGCAAAGCGGACAGAATTCACGTCTGGTAAACTTTGACGTACTACTTGGAATCACCAATACACTGCAGAATATGAATGTGGCATTCGACCTTCAGACCAACGATGACATCACCGTACAAAACGAGCTTGCATCCATGTCGGCTGAGCAACGTGCCAATCAGGCAATGAATCTGCTACTGTACAATGTATATACCGGAGCAGGGACAAAGGCTTCTGCCAACCTTTCTGGCAATCCATTGTATTCGTTCCTGACTTCCCAGCTTAACTCATGGGCTGCCAATAATATCCGCGGTGTTGATATCTCATTTGGCATTGACCAATATGACAAAACCCTCGATGGTTCCACATCGACCACAACATCCTATAGTTACAGAGTATCGAAAACCCTTTTCAATGACCGTTTCAAAATTGTGGTAGGTGGAAATTATTCTACCGATGCCAACACAGATGAGAACTTCTCGCAAAATCTCATAAATGACATTTCTTTTGAATACATGCTAAACAACTCGGGCTCTATGTATGTACGTATATTCCGTCATACCGGATATGAAAGCATTCTTGAGGGAGAAATTACCCAGACGGGTGTCGGATTTGTACTGAAACGCAAATTGAATTCTCTATGGGAACTTTTTGGCATACGACGTGACTGACCACACTTATCATTATTATATTTAATACATGCTCTCAAATATGAAAAATAAATATATTAATATATGCCTCTCTCTTGCGGCTTCAGCCTGCATATTCTCTTGTTCTACCACATCGAAATTGGGGAAGGACGATATCCTATATACAGGCGTAAAAGGACTTGAAGTGGAGACACCTGATAAGTCTAAATTTCCAGCCGCAGTAAAGTCCACTCTTGAAGAAGCGGTGGCAGTAAAACCTAACAATGCACTTTTAGGCTCGGTTTCAGTGAGGTCTCCGATACCATTGGGATTATGGGTATATAATCACTGGCCCAATCCTCCGAAAGGATTCAAACATTGGGTGTATGAAAAATTAGCGACCGAACCAGTGCTTGTTAGTGACGTCCGACCTGAAGTCCGCGTTCACATGCTTGACGAGATACTCGACAATAACGGGTATTTCTCAGGGCACTCAACATATGAGTTAGTTCAAAAGAAAAATAAGAAAAAAGCATCCATATTGTATAAGATTGAATCAGGGCATGCCTACACACTTGATTCAATTATAATGCTTCCTGACAGCACACATCTTTATCATCTGATTGATTCTGTGGCAAAGCGTTCTAAATACTTCAAACCTGGTTCGCGATATTCCACAGATTCACTTAATCATCTGAGAATAGATATCGCGAATGCCGTCAGAAATAAGGGATACTATTATTTCCGACCTGATTATATTCAATATCTGGCTGATAGTACTATCAACCCGGGGAAAATAGCCATCAAACTTGACATTGCAGACAATGTTCGCCCATGGACGCTTGATAGATTTAAAACCGGACAGATTACCACATATATTTATCGTAACAAGGGTGGGGGTAGCCCGGACACGGTGGAGACCGACAAGGGCACCCTCATCCGTTTCCTGCCATCTAAACTTCGTGACGGTCTGATACCATCATGCATAGTATTCAGAGAGGGTCGTACATTTTCTGTACGCCAGATGGACGTCACACAGTCAAGGCTGTCAAGATTAGGAATATTCAACAATATCAATATTTCTGTATTCCCCGACACAATCCATCGCGACCAACGTCTTCTTGATGTGACAATCGAATGTACATACGACAAACCGCTTGAAGCATCAATTGAAGCTAATGTTTCATCAAAATCAAATTCTTATCTTGGTCCGGGTCTATCGCTCGGTGTCTCTAACAAGAATATATTTGGTGGGGGAGAGCAGTTGAACCTATCGCTCACCGGGTCCTACGAATGGCAGACTGGTTCCGGAAAGAAAAGTTCCGTTTTCAATTCATACGAAGTTGGTCTTAAAGGTACTCTTGCCTTTCCTCGACTTCTGGCACCGAAATTTATTCCGCGTTCCCATAGAGATGTGAACTGGACCCGCATAACGCTTGGAGCCGAAGTACTCAACAGACCGCACTATTTCAAGCTTTTCCAATTCAACGCCGGCATTTCATACGATTGGCGTTCATCTAAATATATATCAAATACTTTCACACTTTTCAAGCTGACCTACAACAAGCTTCAGCATACCACCGAGGTATTTGACTCTATCATGGCTGCCAATCCTGCGATAGCGCTCAGTTTCCAGAACCAATTCATACCTCAGATGTCGTATGGTTTTGTATATGACAGAGCGATGAATCGCGACAATACCATCAATGTACAATTCACACTTCAACAAGCTGGCAATATATTCTGGTCGATATATGAGCTTTGTGGGAAAAAAGGTGAAAAAACATTGTTCCATACTCCATTCTCTCAATTCGTCAAAGGTTATGCACAAATCGTGTACGGACGCCGCTTGGGAGGTAATCATTGGCTTGTCAGCCGAATCGGGACTGGCGCAGCGCATGCTTACGGCAACTCTTCACAAGTACCGTATAGCGAACAATTTTACTGTGGAGGCGCCAATTCAGTCCGTGCATTCACTGTACGTTCTATAGGTCCCGGCTCTTACCGTGCACCTGCCGACCAAGTAAACGGATACTTTGACCAAACGGGTACATTCACTTTTATAGCCAATACAGAGTATCGTTTCCCAATACTTGGACCGCTACATGGTGCCATATTCCTTGATGCAGGAAATATATGGACTCTTAAAAAAGAAGAATCCCGCCCAGGCGGACAACTTCAAGCAAAAAACTTCCTCAAGGATTTAGCCGTAGGTACAGGTGTCGGTTTACGTTTCGATATATCTATGCTCGTCATTCGAGGAGACCTTGGCATTGGCATCCATGCTCCTTACGACACAGGCAAACGAGGTTATTATAACATGGAGTCGTTCAAAAAATCTTTGGCGTTCCATCTCGCAATAGGTTATCCGTTTTAGACACCTAATTATATACAAAAACGAGAGGCATGAAAACATTTCATGCCTCTCGTTTGTCTTAGTATTAGTATATTAACTATAAATTTCATGAAAAAAGCATTAAGCTACATAGCCTTTTTCGGAGTACTTGTACTATTAATATCCGCTTACTCCGAAAGGGTTATAAAAGCCGAAAAAGGTTATACTGCCCCTGAAATTGAAATGCTCAGTAATGATTCCACGAATATTTCGCTTGATAATCTTCGTGGAAAATATGTACTCGTAAATTTCTGGGACTCCAATAGTGCCATCTCCCGAATTGCAGCCGGAGAATACGACCGTTTTTCAAAAATAGCTCCGTCTGATTTCAAACTTCTGTCAATCAACACAGACAATAACAAGAGATTATTCAGAGAGATAGTCAAAAATGATAATCTTGATTCGTCAACACAATTCCACATCGATGAAGTCAAGACCCGTAACACAAAAAATGACTACCGTCTTGAACAAGGATTTTCATCCTATCTGATTAATCCTCAGGGCAAAATTGTTGCAGTAAACCCATCTGTAACCACTCTTGAGGAATATTTAACTGGGAAATGACTATCTCAAAACATTTCTCTGATTCGAAAAAAATAACTAAATTTGCATTATAATTCATCATGAAAAGATTCCTGTTTGCATCAATTATTTTAGGCTTGACAGCTACTTCTATCAACGCAAAGGTTATCCGCAACTACACATCCCAAAGCGATGATAAGCTTGTATTCAAGGTGGACAGTATCGACTACCGTTCAGATTTGACACGTGTGTATGGCAAGTTGTTCGGTCGTCCGCATACTTCTAACAGGATTGATGGAGTCACTATCATGACCACTGGTACCACCTCTACATCTAATGATATCGACGGAGTTGATTTCCACAGATATTTCCAATGGGAAGAGGAGGGTAGCATTCCTGTTGAATTGGATTTTCCGGCAATGAAAGACTCTCAAGGAATCCAACTGATATTTGACACGCCCTTAGGACACTCACACACGCATGTGAAAGTCCAACCGACACAACGAAAATGAAAGTTTGCATTACCGAGAAACCTAGTGTAGCAAAAGATATAGCCCAGATTCTTGGAGCGGATATCCGCAGAGAAGGATATTATGAAGGAGGCGATTACATCGTCACCTGGACTTACGGACACCTATGCACATTAAAAGAACCGGCTGATTACACCGAACGGTGGAAAAGATGGTCGCTTGGTGTGCTTCCTATGATTCCAGAAAAATTTGGAATCAAGGTTATTGCGGACACTGGTATCGAACGACAATTCAAGGTAATTGAGAATCTCATTAGTACGGCCGATGAAGTGATAAACTGTGGTGATGCCGGACAAGAGGGTGAGCTGATACAACGATGGGTAATGCAAAAAGCAGGCATAAAATGTCCTGTAAAACGACTATGGATATCCTCCCTGACTGATGATTCAATTAAAGAAGGTTTTTCCTCACTACGTCCTGAAAAAGATTTTGACAGACTATACTATGCCGGTTTGTCAAGAGCTATTGGTGACTGGATATTGGGGATGAACGCTACACGACTATACTCTTTAAAATATTCTTCTCCGGGTAATGTATTATCAATCGGGCGTGTTCAGACTCCTACATTAGCCTTGATAGTGCAGCGACAGACTGAAATAGAAAAATTTAAACCTGAAGATTTTTGGGAACTCAAAACTCTGTACCGCGATGTGACATTCAATGCCACAGGTCGCTTCAAAACTATCGAAGAAGCTGAGACTGCACTTCAGAGCATCATAAATTTCCCAATGGTCATACGTGATGTCCAGGAAAAAAAGGGTAGGGAAGCTCCTCCTCGACTTTTTGACCTTACATCTCTACAGGTAGAGTGTAACAAAAAGTGGGGATGGTCGGCAGATGATACATTACGTCTTATACAATCACTTTATGAAAAGAAAGTGACGACATATCCACGAGTGGACACTACATACCTTAGTGAGGATATATATCCTAAAGTTCCAGGGATACTAAAACAGATGACGCCTTATAGTACTATAACCGAGAAACTACTTTCAGGCAAAATAGTCAAAAGCAAAAAAGTTTTTGACAATTCCAAAGTTACTGACCACCACGCTATTATACCCACTGGTCAATCTCCAAAAGTCTTGATTGGCGACGAACGTAAACTCTACCATTTAATTGCATTACGTTTTATAGCTGCGTTTTATCCTGACTGTCAATTTCTTACCACAACTGTGATTGGAGATGTAGACAACACTGGATTTAAAACGACCGGAAAAGTCATAACTCAACCAGGATGGAGAGAGGTTTTCAGTCAATCAAATGCAACTGATGAGAATCAGGATGAAGATAAGATTCTCCCAGAATTCAAGATTGGAGAAAGTGGACCTCAAGAACCATCTCTACAGAAAAAAACTACACAACCGCCTAAGTACTATACAGAGGGAACTTTGCTACGAGCCATGGAATCAGCAGGTAAAACTGTTGATGATGAAGAACTGCGTGAAGCTATGAAGGATAATGGTATAGGACGTCCTTCGACTCGTGCAGCCATTATCGAAACACTCTTTAAGCGAAAATATATATATCGCGTCAGAAAATCAATCATGGCAACCCAAGCAGGGATTGACCTAATTTCAACAATTCATGAGGAATTGCTAAAGAGTGCCAAATTGACCGGACTATGGGAAAACAAGCTACGACGCATTGAACGTGGAGAGTATGACGCCGCAAATTTCATCGCTGAATTGAAATCTCTCATAAATGAGATTGTCATAAATGTACTCAGTGACAATACACACTCTAAAATTCTTGTTGAAAATCGGTCTGATGACCAACAGTCTGCGTCTGATGACTTATCAACCAATGCAAAAAATCCCAAACCCACCAAACCTCGCGCTCCACGCATACGTAAATTCGAGCAGGTAATCTGTCCGGAGTGTAAAAAGGGTTATATCTTAAAGGGGAAAACCGCATTCGGTTGTTCTCGCTTCAGGGAAGGTTGTACGCTACGTTTGAATTTCGAACAGTATCCCGAGAACCTCACACCATCAAAACTCAATAAACTCATCCAAACAATAAATAAAAAGTAGGGGAAAGAAATAGGCATCCCTAAATATGGATGCAAATACCATTTAGAATTATCAACGTCAGTCTATTTAACATAATACAGATTATGAGAAAACAATCTAAACTCATCTAATGCTACGTTATTAACAGTAATTTAGTGAATTTCTCACCATTATCACGCATTAAAACCATGACTTAGTTAAATACGGCAAGTATTTAGCCAATTAGAGTTAAGCCATTGGGATACTGACTTTTTTATTTGTAATTTTGCATCACAAATAAAATGAAACCGATAAATTAAACCATTAATATAACTAACCTAAGAATCAATCTTATCCTTTTCTGAATTAATATCTATCCACTATTTTTTCTAAAGCTACATCAAGAAATTATCTACCCACCTGTATGGTAGTTGAATAACTACCACAACAGATGGATGGAGTTTGAGAAAACAAAACCGATAATTAGAATTGATGATTATAATTTCGGGCGTCCCACTGCGTGAGCAGCGGGCGCTTTTCTTTATATATTACTGGTTAGCAGAGCGTAACGTTAACGATATTACATTTTCCACATGCTGAGTATGAGGGAACATATCAACCGGTTGTACTGCTTCAATATCATATTTTTCATGCAGGAGCGCCACATCTCTTGCCTGTGTAGCAGGATTACAGCTCACATAAACAATTCGAGCAGGAGAAGCATCCAATATAACTTTGACCACACTCTCATGCATTCCGGCACGAGGCGGGTCGACTATCATTACATCAGGACGACCATGCGATTCAATAAAATCAGCCGTTAGCACATCTTTCATATCGCCGGCATAAAACTCAGTATTTCCCAAACCATTAACGGCTGCATTAATCTTCGCATCTTCAATGGCTTCAGGAACATATTCTATACCAACAACATGTTTTACATTCGGAGCGATAAAGCATGCAATAGTACCGGTGCCAGTATAAAGGTCATATACAAGTTCATCACCGTTCAGATGTGCCATTTCTCGTGCCACACTATATAACTTATATGCCTGACGAGAATTAGTCTGATAGAACGACTTGGGACCAATTCTAAATTTCAGACCTTCCATCTTTTCCTCTATATATTCCCGTCCTTTATATACTACTATCTCTTGGTCTCCGATAGTATCGTTAACCTTGGTATTAACGACATACGAGAGAGATGTGATTTCCGGGAAATTATCAGCGACATTCGACATAAGTTCCTCGATGCGTTCCTTATCATCCTCCCCTACGCTCATTACCACCATCACTTCACCGGTAGATACGATTCTAAGCATTAGAGTTCGTAAGAATCCATGCTGCTCACGCAAATCGTAGAATGAATAACCGTGTTCCTTCCCAAAATTTTTGATAAACAAACGTATACGATTACCCAAATCATCCTGTAAATGGCACTTGTTGATATCCAGAACTTTATCAAATGCTCCAGGTATATGGAATCCGGCAGCTCGTCTGTCAGGAAATTCCTCACCTGAACGCAATTGGTCGAATGTCAACCACATTTTATTAGAGAATGTATACTCCATTTTATTCCTATACTCCCAAATGTTTTCAGAGCCTATGATAGGTGAAATTTCAGGAAACGGAATTTTTGCAATGCGTTGCAATGCATCCTGCACTTGCTGCTGCTTGCACTTCAATTGAAATTCGTACGGAAGATGTTGCCACCGGCACCCCCCACAGATTGTGAAATGTTCACAACGTGGCGCAACTCTTATCTCAGATGGTTTAACAATCTTCTCAATATGCCCTTCCGCATAACTTTTCTTCTTTCTATCAATTTTAACATCCACCACATCTCCTGGTGCTCCAAATGGAATAAACACCACCATGTCATTTACCCTCGCCAAAGAGTTTCCTTCAGCTGCCACATCTATTATATCAATGCTCTCTAATAAGGGCAATTCTTTTTTCTTACGTCCCATTTTCAATAGTTTCTTAAAACGTTTATTTAAAACCGCACACCAGTCAAAGACTATTTTTTAATTACATTGTCTTCCTATATTCTAACACATAAAATTTTCGTCGGCAACGACAGGAATCGTTTACCGACGATATTTTATTTTTGCTTGGCGGTGGAGTTGCGATTTTACTGTTCAAAATTAAGAAGTGTTTCATAATTTTACAAATAAGAAGATATATTTTAATATTATTTAAAACTTTCAGACTTATCCTATGAACCTTAAAATAGACATAACAGAGATTCTGACTAATATTATTATGACAATACTATGACAAAATTTTGGGGTACATCCCATTAATTGTATCTTTGTATTATTCTAAATAGGCATGTTTCTTAGGTTTTGTTTATATGAACCCTCTATTTACTATTATCACCGTAGCATATAATGCTGAAAAAACAATCCCTGCCACTCTTAAAAGTGTGCAGGAACAAACTTGTAGGCTATTTGAATATATAATTATCGACGGAGCATCAAGCGATGGGACCCTTAAGCAAATCTCAAACTCTGGCATTGAGAACCTGACTCTGGTATCAGAGCCTGACAAAGGAATTTATGATGCAATGAATAAAGGTCTGGGATTGGCAAAAGGTGATTATGTTATTTTCTTAAATGCCGGCGATTCATTCCATTCTCACCTCACCCTTGAAACTATAGCCAATACCGTGATGGATAATGACTATCCCGGGATTGTGTACGGTCAAACACAATTGGTAAATTCTGACCGCAAACGCATAGGCGACCGACATCTTTCAGCACCGGAATATCTCACATTGGATAGCTTCAAAGAGGGAATGCTCGTGTGTCATCAGGCATTCATAGCATTACGCAAGCTCGTAGACAATTATGACACTCGTTATAAGTTTTCCGCTGATTACGAATGGTGCATCCGCTGCCTTCAGCGTTCACATAGAAACCTGTACATAGATAGAATTCTTATCGATTACCTATCTGAAGGTGTAACAACAGCAAATATGAAAGCGTCCCTTTGGGAACGCTTTAAAATAATGTGCTATTATTACGGCGTATTTCCTACAATTATACGCCATTTCAAATTTCTATCCCGTTTTCTAAAACGCCGTCGCGGATAACATGTTTATTTAACTCTCTCAGGATTTTTTGCAATAAAATCCTTCCACGATTTTGGTGCCGCTGATGCTACCGGACGTGAAGATTCATAGAAATGACATAATGCGGCTGCAAGGGCATCAGTAGCATCAAGTTCAATATCCAAATCTTTATCAGAGATATTCAGGATACGTCGCAACATCTCCCTCACCTGCTCTTTGCTTGCTCCTCCGGTTCCAGTTATAGCCATCTTAATCTTTCGTGGCTCATACTCAGTTATAGGGATATCACGTGATAATGCTGCAGCCATAGCCACCCCCTGTGCCCTACCCAATTTTAACATTGATTGCACATTCTTCCCAAAAAACGGCGCTTCAATTGCCATCTCATCAGGTAGAAACTGTTCAACAAGTCCAATCACGCGCTCATGGATACGAAGCAATCGCAAATAATGGCTATCATATTTGTTCAACTTCACCACTCCAAGTGCTATGAGTGATGGTTTCTTGGATTTTACTCCAAGAATACCATACCCCATAACATTTGTACCCGGGTCGATACCTATAATTATTTTATCATACATAATCCCACGTGCCTTAAGATATCAGACTGCCAATGACTCCATATATGTGGTAAAGAACAGTATTTTCTCACCATATTTTTCATTTAACAGTCCTCTCAGCGCAGCAGCTTCACCATCATGCCATTCCACTGCCACATCTTCTGTAGAAGCCGATAATTGCACTGCAAAACTCTCATATCCCTCCTGCACTTCTATCAATATTCGGGCAAATACTGGAGATGATAAGCCTGCAATCTGGAGTGCATGTTGAAAATACACGTTTCTAACCCATTCCTTGAATGAATCCACCACAGATTCATGAACATGAAAAGTTGTATTGAATATAATCATATAGTTTCCTCCTGAATCATTATATTACCCTTAACCCTCCGGTTGACCAAATAACCAATTCCCAATGTCAACACAGCCGAGCAAATGAAAGCAATTACCCGGTCCTCCAGACCAATAAATTGTGGAGAAACGAAAACGAATGAGGTAACAATAAAGGTCATGGCAACTGCAGGAACCAAAGCTACCCAGACATTCTTCTTTCTCTGAGCCAACCAAACATAAACTGACCAAAGTACAAATACAGAAAGAGTCTGATTAGCCCAAGCAAAGTATCTCCATATAATATCAAAATTGAACAGAGTTATTCCATAACCAATTACGAAAAGTGGGATACAGACTGCAAATCTCTTCAATATCGGACGTTGGTCAATATTGAACATGTCGGCAATCATCAGTCGTGCCCCTCTGAATGCAGTGTCACCAGTTGAAATAGGAGCAACCACTACCCCCAGGAGAGCCAAGAACGCTCCAACAGTCCCTAAAGTAGTATGAGATATGACATCCACAGCCCAGGCAGCATTATTACCATGTTCTGCCAACTGTTCACCCAATCCGGTAGGTCCATGGAAAAATGCCATAGCAATCGCAGCCCATATCAATGCAATAATACTCTCTGATATCATTGAGCCATAAAATACCGAACGACACTTCTTCTCATTATCAATGCATCGTGCCATAAGAGGCGACTGAGTAGCATGGAAGCCGGAAATAGCGCCACACGCTATTGTAATAAATAGTGTCGGAACTATTGGAAGAGCATCTGGATTAAGTTGGAAATTATGCAATGTTGTCAGTTCAGGAACTTCATACACGCCACTCAGAATTACAAACAATAATCCTGCTGCCATAGCTACGAGAGCCACACCGAATATCGGATAAACTTTGCCTATAACTTTATCCACCGGGAGCATTGTTGCAATTATGTAATATGCCAATATTATCCATATCCATACCTGTGCAGATATTGATGGTACCATAGTGTCAAGCAACTGAGCCGGACTCAAAAGAAATACAGCCCCGACAAGCACCATCAGTACAATTGAGAAAATTCTCACCACTGTGCGTGTGCTCGCACCTAAATAGGAACCTATTATTTCCGGAAGACTCTTACCGTCATGACGGATAATCATCATGCCTGAAAGGTAATCATGCATTGCACCGAAAAAGATACCACCTAAGGTAATCCATAGAAAAGCTACAGGTCCGAAACATGCACCTAATATCGCCCCGAAAATAGGACCTGTTCCAGCAATATTCAATAACTGAATCAGAAATACGCGCCATCGTGGCAAACGTATATAGTCGACACCATCTTCAAGACGTTCAACCGGAGTGGGTCGTTCAGGGTCAACGTCTGCAAGTTTTTCAAGATATCGCCCATAAGTGAAATATGCCGTCACTAAACAGACAAAACAAATAATAAATGTAATCATATCAGGATTTAAATTTAGCTCTAATAAAAACAAAATCAAAAATACCAGGGATGAGCGCCTACCGATGTTATTCCTTCACTCGGAATCATGCCGTTAATTCGTGACGCACCCCGATAAATTCGGTTAGAAAAATCATAATCATCATCCTTCATAGCATTTACTTTCACAAGACCAGAAGAATGGATATAATTCCCATCTTTATCATATATAGCGACATGAGATATGCGACCATCCGGTGTGTTACTGAAAAATAACAAGTCAGCTGCTTGAAGAGAATCTAAGTCATTCTCAGAGATTCTTTTCCCTATCTCAATCTGCTGACGTGCATCTCTAAGCATTAATATTCCATTTGCAAAGTAGCTCACACGCACCAGTCCGGAGCAGTCAACGGATTTAGTCGAACATGCACCCCACAAATAAGGTGTGCCCATGAGCCAATAACATGTCGATAATATCTGGTCTGAATCAAACGGCTTATTTGCCCAATCTTCTATAGTAGATAATGCTGAAGTTTGAACCCAGCCGCTTCGTCCATCCGGAAGGGTGATTTTAGTCATGAGTCTATCTGACAAAATTCCTTCGACTATAACACCATTAACTAATTCAGTCACCACATTTCTACTATCGGTCCCATCAGCAGTAGCATATACCTTAACTTCGGGTAATGATACGCAGACAAGGCGCGAAGACTTACGCCACCTGCATATATCAGCATGTGACTTTTTAGCAACACTTGAAATATTCATATAACCTTCGTAACCATCAGGACCTTTTAGGTGAAGCCATTCACCTCCGTCATCCTCAAGCACAAGCATAGGAGTACCCATTATGGCTTGCGACGTCATTTCTGTGGAATGCCCCTTACCATCGCGTATACAAGCGACAGGGATACGGACCTGTACCCAGCAAGAGTCCTGAGCGTGTCCCTTCATAGGGAGCAATGCTACCAGCATGGATATAATTATGCTAATTTTGATTTTAACCATAGGCATCATAGACATTTAAATACTTTTTCCAAACCCAAAGTTACAAATTTTTATTGAACCGGAATAGAATTTCAGCATTTTCCGATGTCTTTTCAGCAACTTTGTCAAAATCAACTCCCAAGGCATCAGCCACAGTTGCTGCTGTATTAACGATATATGCACTCTCGTTTCTTTTCCCTCGATAAGGCACAGGAGCAAGATAAGGAGAATCAGTTTCCAGCAATATCCGGTCCAGACCGATTGTTGGAAGAACAGTTCTTAGCTTTGAGTTTTTAAACGTAACTATGCCATTAATTCCAAAATAGAAGTCTCCATAATTTCTTATTCGCTCCACATCGGCAATCGACCCACCAAAACTATGGAAAACACCTCTTGGAACAGCCGAGACACACTTAAACACCTCAAGTATATCATCAAGACCCTCCCTACAATGAATGATTATAGGCAAGTCCAAAGAGTTTGCCCACTCTATTTGTGTAGTAAACACTTCAAGTTGTTGGTCCTTATAAGTCTTATCCCAATATAAGTCTATACCAATCTCACCAATTGCCACATAATCATTCGGATGAGTTTTAAGTTCCAGACCTATAATATCAAGGGCGTCTCTCCATGTATCATTAACCTCTGTAGGATGCAACCCGATTGCCATGAAAGTACTTTCCCTAAACTTAGAGTGCAACTCGCGCATTGAGGCTATTGTGGAAATATCGACATTCGGAAACACCAACTTCCCGACACCGGCTGAGGCTGCTCTTATTACTGCATCCTCCTTCTCTCCAGAAAACTCATCAAGATACAAATGAGTATGGGTATCTATAATCATTACCTTACTTATTACGCGTAGCAGATTTCAATGCCAAATCAATAAAGAATGCTCTCGCTTCAGGCATAAGCCCTATATGGTCAAGACACGAAATTGCAGTATCGATATAAGCACGTATCAACTCATGAATTCTGTCAGGAAGATTCAAAGAATTGTAAATCTCCCGTACAGTTGAAATTTTTTCATCCGCAGAGATATCTGAACCAATGACTTCTTTTAGTTTACCGGTCTCATCTTCCTGCAACGCCATTATGAGAAGCCATGTTTTTTTATCATTTAGTATGTCCCCACCGATTGTCTTTCCAAATGTCTCCGGATTACCATACGTATCCAGATAATCATCCTGCAACTGAAATGCGAGTCCGAGATTCACGCCATAATTGAAGAATTGCAACTGAGTCTCAAATGGAGCATCGGCCATCAAAGCACCCATGCCGCACGCACAACCTAATAGAACTGACGTTTTGAGACGTATCATCTCCATGTATTCTTCCACGGTAACGTCCATGCGCTTTTCAAAATCCATATCAAATTGCTGACCCTCATAGATATTCATCGCTGTTCCATTAAAAAGGTCTAATGCCGAAGCTAAATGCTCACCAGACTTGATAGCCAGAAGCATTGTTGAAGTGGTCAGCATAGCATCCCCCGACAATATCGCAGTCTCCTCATCCCATTTTTTATGGACAGTAGGACGTCCACGACGCACATCAGCATTATCCATCACATCATCGTGAAGCAATGTGAAGTTATGGAACATCTCTATAGCAATCGCCTGATGAATAGCTGTACCAGGTTCCTTACCCATGGCATCACACGCCGCTAATGTAAGCACCGGGCGCAAACGCTTACCACCAGCTTCCATTGTATATCGTATGGGGTCATAGAGCCCTTTTGGATTATCAGGTAATTTCAATGCTGAAATAGCATTATTGACCATTGCCAAATATTCATCAAATTCTTTCATATATTTATCTGTTTAATTATTTTTGCTATTTATTTCATATTTATAAAATGTGACACTATTCTTTTACTTGCCAAACCATCTCCATAAAAATTAGACATAGCGCACATGGCTGAGTAAGCAGCAGCATCGTCAAGTAATAAGGATACATTCTCCTCAAGCGTCACTCTATCTGTTCCAACAAGCTTTATCCCACCGGATTCTATCGCCTCGGGGCGTTCTGTCGCTTGTCGCATTACTAATACGGGTGTCCCGAGGCAAGGAGCCTCTTCCTGAACTCCACCACTATCGGTAAGTATAAGGTAAGCCTTCTCCATAAGAGACACAAAAGCTAAATAATCCAATGGCTCTATGAAAAATAAATTCTGAGAATGTGACCGAGCATCATTTCCAATAATCTGAGCTCTTACCTCTGGATTTAGATGAAGTGGACATACGAAATCCACCTCTGGATATTTCAAGGCAAGAGACTTTATCGCTAAACCAACGCTCTCAAGTCCAACTCCCAAATTCTCGCGTCTATGTGCCGTAACTAAAACCAGGCGACGCTTCCCCTTTAATCGACCTATATCGTAACCGCTATGCAATATAGAGTTCCGGACACGACTTGATGTGTCACAATCATGTTTTAACCGTTCCATAACCGAGTTTAAAGCATCGACAACAGTATTACCCGTCACCACAATATTTTTATTTAATATATTCTCGGCAAGCAGATTTGCCCTGTTGAGTTCAGTTGGCGCGAAATGCCATGTCGCCAATCGTGCTGTGATTTGCCTGTTGGCTTCCTCAGGCCAAGGATTAAAAAGGGTATTTGTACGCAATCCGGCCTCAACATGACCCACCGGTATTTTATGATAAAACGCAACCAAAGCAGCCGACATTGATGTGGTAGTGTCTCCATGAACCAATAACACATCGGGTCTATTATCAGAAAGCACCTGATTCAATCCCTCCATTACCTTGATGGTCACATCTGTAAGACCTTGTCGGGGCTGCATTATATCAAGATTATAATCCGGGGTAATTCCAAATAAATCCAAAACCTGATACAACATTTCTCTATGCTGTCCGGTAACAGTGACTACTGTATCAAATAATTCAGGATATCTATTAAATTCTTTTACCAAGGGAGCCATCTTTATTGCTTCCGGTCGGGTTCCGAATACCAACATGATTTTTTTCATACCAATTCCAGATTATAATTTACCAGCATAAAGCAACCATGCATATTTAAGATACGAGGTAATACGGCGAATACGGGTAGGTTGCGCAATAAATCTCCACAACCATTCGCATCCTACAGCCTGCATACATTTCGGCGCTCTGGTAAAGTTTCCCACATATAGGTCAAAGCTTCCACCAAGTCCTTGGTAAATAGCCCTATTAACCTGCTGTAGCCGTTGCATGAACAATTCTTGTCGTGGTGACCCCATGGCAACAAAAACTATATCCGGGCACTTGTTTGCCACATCCTCAATAATCCTATCCTCGTCATCAGATGAGTGAATATACCCATCCCTTCTACCTACTATTGATATCCCAGGAAATTCCGTTTCAAGTTTCTTTACAGTCCGGGTTATCACATCTTCAGTCGAACCTATCAGATAAAATTTCTTTGTCCGATAAAACCGGGCTATAATCTCCAACCACAATTCGCAACCAGGAATTCTAACCGCATTTTTAATGCCTTTCTTATGTGCTACCTTTACCGCACCGGCACCATCGCAATATCCAATATTAGAATTTATTATATCAATCAATGTTTGCTTGGCATTAACCACTTTCTCAGCATTTACAGCCACAAGAATGCCCTTATGACTATCTGCATAAGATATCAGTTGGTCAGATGAAGCAAATGGATGAACTTTTATATTTCTAATCAGGAATGTTTGCATATTTATATTAACGGAGTGTTTATTCCAATATTGCAAGGTCTATTAAACCAATGCTCCGCAAAAATCAAGAATTACCTTTGTATTGTCAAATGACAACCTCTTGAATTCTTTATGAGCGGTAAGAAATACCACTATATCACTATTATCATAAGCCTCCCGATAATCCGAAAGCATATACTTGTCATAGCGTTTTAGATTTGGCTCCGAAACTTTAAATCGCACATCGGCACATGAGTCCAATAAATGAGACACAACTACTTCTGCTGGTGACTCCCGCAAATCATCAATGTCAGGCTTGAATGCAAGCCCCATCAATGCCACACATGGCAACCGTAATTCTCGCTTTTCAAATTCAAGTATTGCATTTTTAATCCTCTCGATTACCCACATTGTCTTAAATTTGTTCACTTCCCGGGCTTTCGATATCAACCGTGCCTCATTTGGATAAGTAGAAGCTATGAAATATGGGTCAACCGCTATGCAATGCCCTCCTACTCCACATCCTGGTTTCAAGATATTTACCCTTGGATGTCTATTTGCAAGAGCTATCAATTCCCACACATTAATTTCCTCTCTCTCACATATCAAAGAAAGCTCATTAGCAAACGCAATCTGGACATCGCGGCTTGAATTCTCAACCAACTTGCACAGTTCTGCAGTCTTCGCATCAGTCCTGTGCAGAACTCCTTTTACAAACTGCGAATAAAATTGCTCCGCCTTTACAGCAGACTCTTCATTAATCCCCCCTATTACCCTATCATTGTGCACAAGTTCATAAATCATATTTCCAGGAAGCACACGTTCCGGGCAATATGCAATGAAAATCTTATCTTTAAGTTCTGACCGCTTCGAGAATATTAGTTCTGCCATTCTGTTGGTTGTTCCCACAGGCGAGGTCGACTCAATTATAAATAAGTCTCCTGGTTTTAATAACGGGATGACACTTTCTGTCGCCGCTTCCACATAAGAGACGTCAGGAGTCCGGTCAGAATTCAACGGAGTCGGCACTACAATAAAGTAAGCATCAGAAATCTCTGGAGTTATCGAGGCATGAAATTTACCGCCCTTGATAACCGACTGCAACAATGACTCCAGACCCTGCTCAACAAAATGGAGACGACCGGAATTCGTCATCTCCACTATAGAGGGGTTCACATCCACCCCTAATATCTCACAGTCTCCTTCTGAAGCTGCTATCACAGCTGTGGGAAGTCCCACATACCCTAAGCCGACAAAGCATGCTTTATGAATATTGCCTGTTGCCATCAATTTACCTCAGAACAGAGTTCTTATTATTTCCTTCTGCGTTTTTTCTTTCCATGCGATAGAGCTTCAGCGACTGAGACTTTTGAACCCATATCATCCTCTCGACGAAGAGCATTACCTTTATTGTCAAGTAGGATGAAGTCAAGTTGCTTTTTCTCAAGGTCAGCACGGGCTACTTTTATATCAACATTATCTCCAAGGCGATAACGATGATTATTTCTACGACCTATCAGACAATGATTCTTCTCATCAAAGTCGTAATAATCATCGGCCAAGTCTCGCATCGGCACAAGACCTTCGCAAAGATTATCATTAAGCTCAACATACAGTCCCCATTCAGTCACACCTGAAATAATACCTGTGTAGGTTTCACCCAAATGCTCCTGCATGTATTCCACTTGTTTATACTTAATGGACGAACGCTCCGCATTTGCAGCCAGTTGCTCCATCTCACTCGAATGCTTACATTGCTCCTCGAGTTTCTGAAGATTGGCACTTCTACCGTTGTGCAAGTACTTCTCAAGCAAACGGTGTACCATCATGTCAGGATAACGACGTATTGGTGATGTAAAATGAGTATAATACTCAAATCCGAGACCGTAGTGACCGATATTATCTGTTGTATATATAGCTTTAGCCATTGAACGGATTGCAAGTGTGGAAAGATAATTCTCCTCACCTCTACCCTTCACTTCAGCCAACATTCTGTTAATCGAACGGTTAATTTCTCTCGGAGTTCCCGACGATTTCACCTTATAGCCAAAGTTTCGTGCTATAGCCGCCAAATCGGCAAGACGTGACGGGTCAGGCACATCATGCACACGATAAACAAAAGCCTTTGGTTTCTTTTTACCGATAGGCTTACCTACAAAGCTAGCAACTGTCTTGTTCGCCAACAGCATAAACTCTTCTATCAACTTGTTGGCATCTTTCGACACCTTGAAGAAAACACCTAAAGGCTTCCCCTTTTCGTCGATATGGAATTTTACTTCCGCACGGTCAAACTCCACAGACCCATTTTCGTAACGCTGACGGCGCAATATTTTTGCAAGGTCATTCAGTTTCTGAATCTCCTCTACGCAATCACCAAGACCAGTCTCAATGACCTCCTGAGCTTCCTCATACGAGAAACGGCGGTCAGACTTTATCACAGTCCTTGATATCATGGAGTTCAGAACTTTTGCCTCGTTATCCATCTCAAAGATTACAGAAAACGCCAGTTTCTCCTCATTTGGACGCAATGAACATATTCCATTGCAAAGATGCTCCGGCAACATTGGGACTACTCTATCCACAAGATAAACCGAAGTGGCTCGCTTCTGAGCCTCCTTGTCTATGATTGTATCGGGATGGACATAATGCGTAACATCAGCTATATGCACACCGACTTCATAATTTCCATTTGGAAGAGTTCTGAACGACAATGCATCGTCAAAGTCTTTAGCATCTACAGGGTCGATAGTGAAAGTAAGCACATCGCGCATATCTAATCTCTGCGCAATCACTTCATCCGTGATTCCTGCATCTATTTTGTCAGCAGCCTTTTCGACAGCACTGGGATACTTGTATGGTAATCCATACTCCGCCAAAATAGCGTGAATTTCAGCTGTATTTTCCCCTGCCTGACCAAGAATGTCGACCACTTCTCCGCTTGGATTCTTGAAATCATCCTTCCAATCGGTAATACGAACCACAGCCTTGTCACCTGTTTTACCACCCTTAAGTTTTGCCTTGGGAATGAATATATCTGTAGAAAGGAACTTGGAATCAGTCAATAGATAACCGAAGTGCTTATCCACTTTCAATGTTCCAATAAATGTCTGCTCTTTCTTTTCTATAATCTCCACAACCTCAGCTTCTGGCTCAGCACCACGTCGACGTGCAGCGATATTCACACGTACTATATCCCCATTAAGAGCATGCATAGAGTTGCGCTCCGCTACAAATATCGACTCACCATCAGCCTCAGTAACGACCGAATTCTTACCGTTACTTCTACGTACAAACACACCGATAGCCTCATTACCTCGCTGAGGAGATTTATACTTTCCGGGAGATACTTCTATAATCTCACCGTTAAAAGCCATCTCTACAAGCTGCAATGCTATATTGCGCTGTTGAGCGGCGGTTTTGGCTCCTATTGCGTGGGCTACCTGCTTATAATTATATGTGTTGTTCTTCTGCTGCATAACAAAGTCAATCACCTGTCTTTGCAGGTTCTTGGCATTTCGTGAGGCAGAGGCTGTTTTTGATGATTGAGCCATAGCTGAAATGTTATAGTTTGTAATTTATAATGACTTATTATGCCTTAATGTTCGCATTAAGCATCAATGTTGGCATAATTTGCATTCGCCTCGATAAAATCTTTACGGGGTGCCACATCTTCGCCCATCAGCATCGAGAAAATGCGGTCTGCTTCAGCAGCATCACTGATAGTCACCTGTTTAAGCAAACGCTGATTGGGGTCCATAGTTGTGTCGCGAAGCTCCTCTGCACTCATTTCACCAAGACCTTTATATCGCTGAACTTTTGTTTTGTCACCATTTACGGCAATAAACTGTTGCACTTGCGCATCAGTCCAGCAATATTCTTCCACTTTACCGCGTGTACACTTGTACAACGGAGGAGTTGCAAGGTACAAGTAGCCCTGCTCAATCACCGGACGCATACGGCGGAAGAAGAATGTCATCAACAATGTAGCGATATGGCTACCATCCACATCCGCATCAGTCATGATGATAATCTTATGGTAGGCAAGTCGTGAGATATTAATTTCCTTGGGGTCTTCCTCGGTACCTACAGTTACACGCATTGCACGGTAGAGCGAGATGATTTCCTGATTGTCAAGAATCTTATGGTCCATAGCCTTCTCAACATTCAGAATCTTACCTCTCAAAGGAAGTATGGCTTGAAAAGTACGGTCACGACCCTGCTTTGCAGTTCCACCCGCAGAATCACCCTCGACAAGGAACAATTCACAATCCTCAGCATGACGAGACGAACAGTCCGCCAATTTACCAGGCAAACCGCCACCTGAAAGAGGCGATTTGCGCTGTATCTTTACTCGGGCATTATACGCGGCGTGACGGGCCTGCGCAGCAAGCACAATCTTGTCTACAATAGTACGGGCCTGCTTGGGGTGCTCTTCGAGGTAATATCTAAGAGCCTCGCTTACTGCCGCGGACACAGCTCCAGCTACCTCTCCATTTCCAAGTTTGGTTTTAGTCTGACCTTCAAACTGTGGTTCCAGAACCTTTACTGACACCACCGCTGTCAAGCCTTCGCGGAAGTCATCTCCAGCAATCTCCACCTTCACCTTGTCAAGCAGCTTATTATCCTCGGCATATTTTTTCAAGGTTGTGGTAAGACCGCGACGGAAACCAGTCAAATGTGTTCCGCCCTCTATTGTATTGATATTGTTTACAAACGAATATACATTCTCATTAAACGAGCTATTATATGTAAGAGCTACTTCCACAGGTATACCTTGTCGTTCTGTATTCAAATGGATAACCTCATTTATGAGCGGCTCCTTATTTGAATCAATATACTGAACAAACTCCTTTAGACCATCTTTTGAATAGAACTGCTCGCTCTTAGGAGTACCTTCTGCATCAAGGTGACGCATATCTGTCAGAGTGAGACATATACCAGCATTAAGATATGCCAAATCACGAAGACGATTAGCCAACGTATTATAATCGTATTCGGTAACAGTAAAAATGCTTGCATCCGGCTTGAATGTCACAGTCGTACCTGTCTGGTCACTCTCGCCTATCACCTTAAGCTCGGTAGTTGGTTTACCACAAGAATATTCTTGCATATAGACTTTACCATCACGACGTACTTCAGCCCTGAGATAAGTAGACAATGCATTCACACACGATACACCTACACCATGAAGACCTCCGGATACCTTATAAGAGCCTTTGTCAAATTTACCACCAGCATGGAGCACTGTAAGCACTACCTCAAGAGCGCTTTTGTGTTCTTTCTCGTGCATATCAACAGGTATACCTCGACCATTGTCAACCACAGTAATCGAATTATCCTGATTAATCGTCACCTCTATGTGGGTAGCAAAACCTGCGAGAGCCTCGTCAATTGAATTATCTACCACTTCATACACCAGATGATGCAAACCCTTAGCACTAATATCGCCAATATACATGGCAGGACGTTTTCTTACAGCTTCAAGTCCCTCAAGCACCTGGATATTACTGGCGCTATATTCTTCTCTTTCTTTGTCTTCTGACATAGTTGGATTATTTATTTTCAAACTGAATTTCACATTGCTGTGAACAAAGCGCTCAAACTTGGCATAGATGCAAAGTTTGGACAAACAAAATTACTATTTTTTTTTCACACCCCAAAATCTTACAAGTTAATTCTAACGCTATTTCTCGCGCTTATGGCATTTTGCTTATCCCCTCCACCACTTATACATGAAAACGCCAAATTGAGCATCTAACACAGCGTCAATCATTTGCCATAATCTGCGAAAGCCTATGTTCAAGCTCAGTAGAGCTTAGTCGCGTGGTTAACGCTCCACGGTGAGCCACAGATATATTACCTGTCTCCTCGGAAACTACAATAGCAAACGCATCAGAGGCCTGAGAAATACCCAACGCCGACCTATGCCGCAAACCTAAAGCCCGTGGAACATTCCTGTCATGACTGACAGGAAGAATACACCCTGCACTCCTAATGCGGTCGTTATCTATTATCATAGCTCCGTCATGAAGAGGCGAGTTTTTGAAAAATATATTTTCTATCAAACGTGAATTTATATCCGCATCTATGATATCACCACTTTTTTCATAGCTCTCCAAAGGAATCTCTTGACGTATCACTATCAATGCGCCTGTTTTTGTCTTTGACATATTCATGCATGCATAAACAATTGGCAAGACATACTTTCTTGTATCTGAAGAATCGCCACCTTTATCATGCTTAAATAAATTTTTCAGAAATCGCCACCGCTTGTGGTCTCCAAGCTCTACAAGAAATCTTTTAATCTGGTCCTGGAACAAAATCACAAGTACCAAAAGACCAATACCCATAAATTGGTCCAATATAGTACCAATCAGTTTCATCTCCAATATCTGAGATGTCAGTACCCATACCACAATAAACGCCAAAACGCCGAAAAATATATTCAACGTCCCGCTCTCCTTCATTATCCTATAGAGATAAAACAGCAAGAGAGCCACAATGGCTATATCAAAGGCATCCTTTATTCCAAAATGCTCCATCGGTATTCTTTATTATTTAGAATTATTTAGATGATAATTCGTATAGCTTCACAGCCTGCACTGCTTCTTTCACATCATGAACACGTAGAAATGCAGCGCCGCCCATAAGAGCTATAGTATTAAGTACAGTTGTACCGTTAAGTGCCTCATCCGGAGATATACATAGTGTCTTAGTTATCATCGACTTGCGCGAGACTCCTACTAATACAGGAGCATTTAATTCGGTAGAAAATAAATCAAGATGACGCATTATCTCATAATTCTGCTCTAATGTCTTACTGAATCCGAATCCTGGGTCTACAATAACATCACTGACACCCATCAGATGCAGTTCTCGCAACTTACGCGACATATCCAACAACATATCAGCCATTATATTCTCATAATCAGTATAACGCTGCATTGTCTGCGGATTCCCGCGCATGTGCATTAATATATATGGGACATTAAGAGCCGCAACTACAGAAAACATATCCCTATCAAGGTCACCACCGGAAATATCATTGATGATATTAGCCCCAAATTCCTTCACCGCCACATACGCAACACGCGAACGGAAAGTATCCACAGAGACAGGGATGTCTGCATTGACACTGCGTATGGCATTCAATCCAATTCTAAGCCTCTCAAGTTCCTCCTCTTCCGAAACATCGCTTGCCCCAGGGCGGGATGAATAAGCTCCTATATCCAAAAAGTCCGCTCCATCTCTTACCACATCCTCCACTCTCCTCTTTATAGCATCATCACACATTGTGCGTGATTTCGAATAAAAAGAGTCTGGAGTGATATTAACAATTCCCATTACTTGGGGACGGTGGTAAACTCTCAGGGAGCCTCCAATATTAAGACTGAACGGGCGGAACATTCAAACGATATTTTGATTATTACTATTCACTTTGCGAAGTTAGTCAAATTCTCAATCATATCCAAAATAATCTCATCCCGCAGACAAATCATAACACTATGCGCCAACAGCCATAAACGACAAAGCGACCTCTCCTCACGGAGTGGTCGCTTTGTTGTCTTAGCAATAAGACTCTACAAACCTAATATAAAAACACATTTACTATTATGCAATTCTTTTTGTCGCTAAAAACACTAACAATCTATACTAACCCTAAAACTAAATATCATGCTTAAAATTATTTTTCAACTTATAAACTTATGCTGTTGAGCAACGTTTACAATGCAAAATTACAGTCAAATCAACACCCCCACAAGCTAATCGGAATATAATATAGACAAATATGACGCTAAAATCACATCTTAACGCTAATAATCAGAATATTAAGCAAACACAACTCATTAAAAAATATAGATAAAATTTAGGCATGAAATGTTACTTTTAGGACCTAAAATTATCAAATAAGCTATTCCAAATCTGTCATGAAATAGACTTAATCTTCATAACGTTTTCTTCAAAATCTTCTCGGGAGATTGCCCGGTTTTTAAGCTTGTTTCTATAGGTATATATTGTATATACCGAGTAGTTCAACATCTGCGCAATTTTAGCACTTTCCTCTATCCCGAGACGCATGAAAGCCAGGATTCTCAAATCGGTATTTAGCTTCTCCCCTTCCTTCAACACAATCTGTTCCTCAGGTCGAAGAAGACGATTCACATCTCCAACAAATGAGGGATAAATATGAAGGAAAGCATCATCAAAAATATCATAAAACTCCTTAGACTGCTCTTCCACAAACTTACCAGATTTAGTAAGCTTATACAGGTCATCAACCTTTCCTGCCGAAATTTTCCTACTTACAATTTTACTGAACTGACTCAGCTTATCCATATAGATGGAACAGAGATTCAAAAATTGCGTTATGTATACATCTTTTGTTCTGTTTGCATCCTCCAGACGAGTAGCAAGGCGGTTCATCTGAGCAATCTTTCGCCTGAGCACACCCATGGTAACAGCAAGCACACCAAGAAGCACACCCATAATGGCAATTATGATATAAATTCTATTGCGCGACGCCTTAAGTTGTGCTTTATGCGCATTTTCGATTATCGGAAGGGCTCGCGCTGATTGAATCATACGCAATGGGGCGTGGCAGTCAACCGCATTACGTAATGCCATTGACAAATAATCATGCGCTCTTTCAACATCATTATTCAAGTACATTATCTTACCTAATTCCTGCAATGATGCCACTTCCAAAGTTGCACTCCGGATATCAGCTATGGCCGATAGAGCAAGATAATAGGTATATTCATGGTGTTCACCACGTGCTTTTGCAATATCAGCAAGAAAATGACAGGCTCGCGCATAAAGATAATTCTCCTCTGAAATCTGTTCTAACATTTCAGATAATATCGCCTTGGACTTTGAATACTCCTGACGATAGAAGAAATACTCCCCTTGATTTTGCTTGAATTGTGGCGATTCCAAATCAAGGAGTGCAGTCAGTTTCATCTGCGCATCTTTCACCTTCGCCATATAAGCCTCATAAACCTCAGGATAATCCACAAAATACGTGGCTATATAAAAATTCATTTGTCTGCAGGCATCATAGTATTCGCCTTTAAGCCCCGGAGGAAGACCAGACTCATCAATACTATCCAAGATATCAGCTGCTTTCCCATTAAAAGCAAGCAATGGCAGGAATGTAGCTTCTTTCAAAGCAAATCTCACACCAATAGAATCCTCGCCCAACTCATTCGCCACTATTCTTCCATGATTAAAATAGATTACTGCAGAGTCAGTATTAAATGCACTATAGGCATCTCCAAGCCTAAACAGCACATCAAGCATAGATTTTTTGTCGTCTTTATTGTATACAAGAGCATTCCTCAATGAATCGATGGTGTGCTGACGCAATTCCAAATATTCATCACGGTTATCAAGCTCATTATCAAGACGTCGTAATATCGAATCAACATCCTTTTCAGAGATAGCCTTTGGGAAACACCCGAAGGCTATCGCCAATAAAAGGAATGATAAAGTTAAAAGTTTTTTCATGATATAATCTAAGTCACGCTACACAACAACACCTGAATATCTCATCAATGAACGGAGACATTCAACTTGTTGTATGCACGCTCAGCCTTCGACTTTGCCTCTTCTACAGTGTCGGCAGTAGCTAAAATAACAGCCATGCGGCGATGTCCGTGTACTTCAGGTTTGCCAAAAATTCTCAATTGGACACCAGGCTCCTCGAGCACCTGCTCAAGATTTTCCATTTCTACCTCCGACGAGTCACCCTCAACCACTACAGCACGAGATGCAGACGGACCATAGAAACGAATCCCTGAAACAGGGAGTCCGAGCAACGCTCTGGCGTGAAGAGCAAATTCGCTCAAATCCTGAGAAATCATAGTGACCATACCTGTATCGTGTGGACGCGGTGAAACCTCACTGAATATCACCTCATTGCCTCTCACAAACAACTCAACACCAAATATACCGTAACCACCAAGTGCATCTGTCACCTTTCGAGCTATTTCCTGCGCAGCAGCTTTAGCTTCTGGAGTCATTGCCTGCGGTTGCCAAGAATATCTGTAGTCGCCATCAACCTGTATATGACCAATCGGTTCGCAGAATGAAGTCCCGGCAACAGAACGCACTGTAAGAAGAGTAATCTCATAGTCAAATTTAACAAATCCCTCTACAATCACTCTACCAGCACCGGCTCTACCACCTTCCTGTGCTATCTTCCACGATTTTTCAATATCTTCAGGTGTCTTAATCACACTTTGACCGTGACCACTTGATGACATAATTGGTTTAACCACGCATGGAATGCCGATAGCATCGACAGCTGCTTTAAATTCCTCAAAATCCGAGGCAAATCTATATGGAGAGGTCAATATACCGAGTTCTTCAGCGGCAAGACGACGTATCCCCTCGCGGTTCATTGTAAGGAACGTTGCATTGGCGGTCGGAGTCACATTATAACCACCCTTTTCCAGCTCCACAAGCACGGGAGTAGCAATAGCCTCTACCTCCGGTATGATATGATTAGGTTTCTCCGCTTCAATAACATCACGAAGTGCCTTTCCATCAAGCATGTTGAACACATGGCATTTATCAGCCACATGCATAGCGGGCGCATTATGATATTTATCACAAGCCACAACTTCCACTCCCATTCTCTGAAGCTCAATCGCCACTTCTTTACCTAACTCTCCACTACCGAGAAGCATAGCTTTACGCCCACTCGGTGTCCATTTGCTTCCTATTTTTGCCATATTGTGTTAAAATGGATAACTTTTTAAGATTTCGCAAGTGCAAATTTAATTATTTTTTTCAAGATATCAGCCCTATTTCCATAATTTGCGCATGGATTTTACTCCTTGAAAAATTTTGATTTGAATAATTGAATGGAAATTCTTAATTTTGTAACAAAATTTTCTAATATTAATTTTTAGGTAAAAATGAGAAAGAATATCGTAGCCGGCAACTGGAAGATGAACACCACGCTGCCCGAAGGTGTAAAGCTCGCAGAAGAAGTCAACGCAGCTTTGGCAAATATCACCCCCAAGTGTGATGTTATAATCTGTGTACCTTTCACACATCTGGCATCTATCAACAATGTAATCGACGCCAACAAGCTTGGTCTTGGTGCTGAAAACTGTGCTGACCACAAGTCAGGTGCTTACACTGGCGAGATTTCTGCCCCCATGGTAGCTTCCACAGGTGCTAAATATGTAATTCTCGGTCACTCTGAACGTCGTCAGTATTACAATGAGACTTCTGAAACTCTTCGCGAAAAAGTCCGTCTTGCCCTTGATAATAACCTCACCCCTATCTTCTGCATTGGCGAAGTACTCGAGCAGCGCGAAGATGGCAGCTATTTCGATGTTGTAAAAGCACAGATTGAAGAAGGTCTCTTCAATCTTGACGCTACTGAATTCGGAAAAATCGTCCTTGCTTACGAACCTGTTTGGGCAATTGGAACCGGCAAGACTGCAACAGATGACCAGGCACAGGAAATCCACGCCTTCATCCGTAAGACCATTGCAGAGAAGTATGGCAACGAAGTAGCCGATAACACATCAATCCTCTACGGCGGCAGCTGCAAGCCTTCAAATGCAGCACAGCTTTTTGCAAAGCCTGACGTAGACGGTGGTCTTATCGGTGGCGCAGCTCTTGATGCCGAATCATTCATGGGTATCGTTACCGCATTCTAATTATTTCTTCCAGGCAAGAAAAAACGATAAACAAATATCAAGAATCTTGCGCAATGATTTATGCAAATAAGCATGTCTGCATTGCGCAAGATTTTTTCAATAACACCCCGCCATCACTTCATAGCTATATGAAAGCTTATTTCCTCCCCATATTATTAATATCATTGGTATCAAAAGCAGATGTCAATACCCCTACCATTGTCGACCATATCACGACAGGCAATGAGAACACCATAAACCAGCCGGAGTCATTGACGCGACGTCTTTATCCTGTTTTTGAGATTGAAGAAACCGAGTTAAAGGAGAAAATACAGCGTCCTATAAATGGAAGAATGGCAGGATTCAGAGTGCAGGTATTCAGCGACAACAACGCCCGAACTGCACAGAACGAAGCTCGCTCCAAGCAACGTACAATATCGGCTCGGTTTCCACAGTTCCAAACCTATGTGATGTACACATCTCCTTACTGGAGATTAAAAGTAGGAGATTTCCGCACTCAGCAGGAAGCCAATAATGCTGCAGATGAGCTGCGCAAAGCTTTTCCCGCCTACAGCAAAGAGATTAGAGTGGTAAGAGACCGTGTAAACATAACCGATTAGGAAACTACCCTATAAGAAGTTTCATTCACCATGTCAAAGGAATTAAGCCAGGACATTATTGAACAAATCGCAGAGCACTATAAAGCCATAATAACACTGCTTGGCGAAGATGTATCACGCGAAGGTCTTATAAAAACGCCTATGCGTGCAGCAAAAGCAATTGCTTATGCCACCAGAGGCTACCATCAGAACGCCGACGAAATTATCAATGAGGCAATCTTCACCCACGAAGGGTCTAGAATGGTAATAGTTAAGGATATTGAGTTTTACTCACTATGCGAGCATCACATATTGCCATTTTTCGGCAAAGTATCAATCGGATATATACCCAACGGTAAAACCATAGGATTAAGCAAACTTGCCAGACTGGTAGATTTCTATGCCAGACGTCTTCAGGTACAAGAGCGCATGACATCCCAAATATGCCATATAATTTCCGAAAAACTCCAAGCAAAAGGAGTGATTGTCGCTTGTACCGGTGAACATCTATGCATGAAAATGCGCGGAGTGGAAAAGCAAGACTCATCAACCACAACTATAGAAACTATCGGTATTTTTGACGAATCTCCGTCACTATGTGATGAATTTTTCAAAGCATTATCCCATCAGGCATAAAAATTAAGCACTGACAGGAATTAACATTTTAAAAGTCTCCTCTTATAGTTTACCATTACTTACCCCATCCTTAATATCCTCCAGTTTCACCAAATTGGACACAATTGCATAAATTGTCAGACCAGCCGGGGTATGAATATGTAATTTTGAGGCAATATTTCTTCGATGAGTCATTACCGTGTTCACCGACACATTCATCTCTGATGCGATTTCCTTATTACTCAGCCCTTTTACAATACCCACTATGACTTCTTTCTCCCTTGGAGACAAATCTTTCCCCTTACCATCTCCTTCATCCTGGATGATATTCTTCTTTACGGTCTCAATTATTACCTCTTCAGAATCATAGATTGAGAAATTGTCATCAAGATTCTTCTGTACGGCAGAGGGCAATGAGGAATGGACCACCCCAACTACACGTGACATTGGATTATTCGCCTTATAATCAGCGCACCAATCTCCTTTGTCTGCGACAGGGTCTATCAAGACCAACGATGGTTTTCGCATCTCAATTTCAGCAGCTACATCACCCGAGAGCTCCAATATAGTAAAATCCATATCTGAAATCTTTCTCAGAATCACCTTCACACCCGTAGAAACAATCGGTGAAGGAATCAGCAATGCAACTGTGAGATGACGCATACTCTTACTGCCTTTCTATTTTAGATATTATAGGAACTAACATCTTATTCTCTATTAGAGCATGCGATGCCAAATCCTCCTCACAATTGTAGATATCCACCAACACATCATACATTTTATAAGGCATAGCAGTGGTATAATACCTTAAGATGATATTTTTTAATTCCGAGAGTTTTTCCTCTACATCGTCATCATGCTGACGACGGAACACCTCTATAGTATATTTGGAATGCTGACCTTCCTGTAAGGTCTTTACATAAGGAAACACCACCTTTTCCTCATACTCAAAATGATGCCTTACCAAATCTATATAATCGTCAAAAAACTTAACGATTATCGGATTTATATCCTGATGGCTATCATCCAAGGCATTCAACAAATTGGCGCGGATATGCGGGAACTTATACGAGAGATAATAGTCATGAGAATTATGCAGAAACTTTACTACGTCTAATGGAGAAACAGCACCTAAAAGAGATTCATCAATCTCTCCAGACAGAAGAAAGTTAACTACGAGCAAGAATACATTTACATCTATATTGGCTTCCCGGCACAAATCACCTACTGAACCATTCCCAAAGCCCAAAGGCAATGAGAATCGGCTAAGCACAGGAAGGATGTTGTAGTCCTCATTAACGAGGTCTACAACACTATCCTTTGCTGTGTAATTTTTTGAAACTTTAGCCAAGATAACTTGCCTTTTATTCAGTTACTGCTTCTGCTTCTTCCTCTTTTTCAGCAAATTCTGTAATACCTGCAGCCAAAAGAAGATTATACCATGTGAGAAGTTTCTTGATATCTGTGGTATATACCCTATCCTGGTCGTAAGTAGGAAGTATAGTCTCAAAATAATCTCTCACGGCTCTGTCATCGCCAATAGCTTTGATATCTACGGCAGCGCCATTGGTGGCCGCTTTAACTTTCTCAAGCACATCACCTAAAGGCACATCGCCTTCATTTGTGTAAATTGAAATATCGCCAAGTGAGATTACTTTGTCATGAGCATAAGCAGGTGTACGCTTACCGGTTGCAATTGCTTCAACGATAAGCATGTTTTTTCCGCGGTTTACCAAGCGGAACAATCCGGGGCGACCGGCTATTGATAAGATAGTCTTAAGCATGGTTCTATTCTTTAATTTAAGCGGGGACAAAGATACAACAATTAATACCTACCCCCAAATTTTTTACTGAGATTTTATACTATTCCATCCTCACTCCATAAGAATCACGCCCACGTACAGAATCTATGACACCACCATCACATTCCATCAAGAAGCTACATTATTATCAAGCTTTGTTGACGTGTCAGAAGGCTGAGATGAAGAAGGTTTCTCATCAGAGAATTTATTGGTGAGGAACACCGTAAAGACAGGAAACAATATCAAACCTGCCGCCGACAATACGACCCCAAGCACATGTCCGGTAGGGGTAACTGCGTGTATGCTTGAACCCGCTGTGGTAAGGCTCATTATGGACCACCAAAGCGAAGACCAATAATCAGTCACCATAGGATTTACATAATGTTCTGACACAAAGAATGTCAATGAACAAAAATACACAATCATAACAAGAACCATCATGTAGGTTGACAACATTGTGTTGACAAATCTTGACGATGTAGTCGCACCTGTGACTATAGCAAATACATAGGCAGCTCGTATCATAGGCACAAATCTAAGAAGATACTGCCATTCCGGCGCCACATACAAATTCAAATAATGAATTATATTAAGATATGGGATGGAAATAAGAATAAAAAGCACATGGGTCCGTAGATATCTCCATCTATCCTGTGAAAAAATCATCTCAAGAAGAATATCTATCTCAAATACCACACAACACCAGAATTGCACCTTCAGATATATCTCATTTGCCAAAAATGAGATATCGCGCAATGTATCCAGTGTAATAAGAGTGATGAGGAGTATGGACAACAGGATAACCACCAAATGAACCGGCGTCATTATCCTATTTCTGACTTTATGGTTTATCTGTGCCAATGACATATTACAAACGGGAATTTATGAAGAAAAGCCATCTTAACTTCAGTTTTATATAATTAACAAATTTCCGGATGAATATGTTGCGCTTTAGAAAATTTAGATATTTGATATACTATCATGCATACGGTTACAATTGTAGCAAAAACGTCAGATGTAGGGAACGCCATCCATACACCATCAAGCCCGAATTTCGACGGCAATATCAGCAATAACGGAATCAAGAAGATAACCTGACGAGTTAACGAAAGGAATATTGATGCTGCGGCTTTACCAATTGACTGAAACAAAGTAGTTGACACAACCTGAAATCCCACCACAGTGAATGCGCACAAAGATATGTGAAGACAACGTGAGGTCTCCCCTATCAATCCTGCATCTGTAGTGAAAGCTCGACCGACATATTCAGGGAAAAGAAGACCAACAGCTTGTCCGGTTGTAACTATAATCGTAGATACGCCAGTTGCAAGCCAAAATGTCTTTTTTAAACGCGAGATTTGACCTGCGCCATAATTATACCCGATAATCGGTTGCATACCCTGACATATACCCACCACGACCATCGTCATCAGCGATGTATAAGTGCTAAATATACCAGCAGCGCCCACTGCAATATCTCCACCATAAGCATAAAGAGTCTTATTAATTATCACGTTGATAAAACACGCAGCAGCATTCACAAGCGATGGCGCCGCTCCGATAGAAATTATTGATAATATTACTCGATAATCCAATCTATACATACTTTGGTCTTTCACAAACCGAAGGAGACTCGATTTTGAAAAAAAATGGCTCAATACAAATATAGCAGATATTGTCATTGATATATCAGTAGCGATAGCCGCGCCCTTTATACCCCATTCAAAATAAAAAATAAAAATCGGTGCTAAAATCACATTCATACCAGCTCCTATAAACATAGTCACCATAGCACGCACTGGATATCCCGACGACCTCATGAAATTATTGAATGTGAACGCAAAGTTCATCATAAACATTCCAGGCAATATATATAACATGAAATCATGAGCATATGGCAAAGTCACATCACTGGCACCAAATGCAATTAAAATATCATCAATAAATATAGCAAATGCTGACAAATAAACACATACAATCAAGAACAGAAGCACTAAAGCATTCCCCAGCACTTTCTGTGCACCGGAATGGTCCTTGGCACCAAGTAAAATCGAAATACGAGCCGACCCTCCGGCTCCTACCAACAGACCTAATGCCGCCGAAAGATTCATTACCGGAAATGTAATTGCAAGTCCCGCTATAGCCTCCGGTCCAACCCCCTGACCAATAAATATTCTGTCAATGACATTGTACAATGACATCACCAGCATACCCACAACAGCAGGCAGGCTATACTTCCACAAAAGTCTCCCCACAGGAGCATTCTGAAGTTCTTGCAGACTTTCCTTATCTTTTACCTTTTCCATTTCAACTATGCAAAGTTATCAATTAAGCCATCACCCATATAATACATTAATGATTTTTTAGCATTTTTTAGCGTTAGATTGCGATATAAATCGTAATTTTGCCAAAGATACTGTTTTATCGCATCTGAAGTATGAACCACTTACTTTTAATCTTAAGCCTACTTACTGCAATCAGTGCTCATGCAAATGATTTGGCTATGTTCTCTCTTAAAGGGCCGGTTGATTCATTGTGCATCGTTATGGATGATGCCGGGCTCACATGGCAATCTGAATTTAAATTTGACAAAAAGGGACTTTTAATCGAATTCGACGGAATAGAGGTTGACACCGAACGCGACAAAAACAACCATATCGTGGACCTGATAATAGAAGACGCAGAAGATGGGGACGAGACGGTAACTATAGAAACCAAACTTAAATACGATGCCGCAGGAAAAGTGATAAAGACAATCACCTCATCACCCGATGAAGAGTGGACAGAAACATTTAGCTATGACCGCAACGGCAGACTCAAATCAAGAAACTACACTAGCCCAGAAGTAACGGAACAATACACCTACACTTACCTCAAGGAAGATGCTCAAGGCAATTGGACTGTACGAGAAGAAAAGGCTGTGTCAATGAATCAAATAATTACGCACACCCGAAAAATAATTTATCGGGCTGAGTAACAAGCGCAAAATAAATTACATCACCTTATAATATTTATTCACGTAGCTGGTATGAATAAAATAGTCGAAAAGGAGCATTTCTCAGAACATGTGGTAAAACTCGTGGTCGAAGCTCCAATGATAGCACGCTCCCGAAGAGCGGGACATTTTGTAATAGTCCGCACAGGCGAGGGTGGAGAACGTATTCCTTTGACAATTGCCGATTCTGACATTGAAAAGGGCACTATTACATTAATAATTCAAGAAGTCGGGGTATCCACCCGCAAGATATGTGCCCTGGAGGTAGGCGACTGCCTGACAGATGTTGTGGGACCATTAGGACAGGCAACTCATATAGAAAAAGTCGGCACTGTTGTGTGCTGTGGTGGAGGCGTTGGAGTGGCACCGCTTCTACCCATTATCAAAGCAATGAAGGAAGCTGGCAATCGTGTAGTATCTATTCTGGCCGCACGAACAGCCGACCTCATAATTCTCGAAAAGCAAGTAAGAGAGTACAGCGATGAAGTGATAATAATGACTGATGACGGTTCTGCCGGGCAAAAAGGTCTTATCACAGCCGGTGTGGAAGAAGTTATCAATCGCGAGAAGGTTGACCTTGTGGTAACCATCGGTCCAGCAATCATGATGAAATTCGTAGCTCTTACCACCCAAAAATACGATGTACCTACAATGTGCTCATTAAACACAATAATGGTCGATGGCACAGGAATGTGCGGCGCTTGCCGAGTAACTGTAGATGGTAAGACCAAATTTGTCTGCATCGATGGACCGGAGTTTGATGCACACAAAGTTGATTTTGACGAAATGCTGATGCGACTTAAAAGCTATAATTAAATTCATCATATCCGATTATAATCATGAATCAAGATAATATGCGTGATGCTCAATGGCGTGAGGAGCTTCGCAAAGCACATACTGCAAAGGAACGGGCTGCAATTCCCCGTGTAGTCATGCCACAATTGGACCCTGCATATCGAATCACATGCAATGAAGAGGTCAACCAAGGTCTGTCCGCAGAACAAGCAATTTTAGAAGCTACCCGCTGTATGGATTGCCCCGACCCTCAGTGCATGCAGGGTTGTCCGGTATCCATTAACATACCTGGGTTTATAAAAAACATAGAACGTCGCGATTTCCTTAAGGCAGCATCTGTGCTTAAAGAGACCAGTGCCCTTCCGGCTGTATGCGGTAGAGTTTGTCCACAGGAAAAGCAGTGTGAATCACGCTGCATCTACAATAAGATGAAAAAAGAACCGGTGGCAATCGGTTATCTGGAACGATTTGCTGCGGATTATGAGCGGGACAATACTTCTGAGGATAATACCACTGAACCACAGATTGTAAAAAACAATCTAAACATCGCGGTGGTTGGCTCCGGTCCATCAGGCTTGTCATTTGCAGGCGATATGATTAAACGTGGCTACAATGTGACGGTTTACGAAGCACTTCATGAAATTGGAGGCGTGTTGAAATACGGCATACCAGAGTTCCGATTACCAAACACTGTGGTGGAAGCTGAAATCGACGGATTACGAGCTCTCGGTGTAAAGTTCGTAAAAGATTGTATTATCGGAAAAACAATTTCCTACGACCAACTCCACGAGTTAGGTTATGATGGAATTTTTGTTGCATCCGGAGCCGGCTTACCACGATTCATGGGTATACCTGGTGAAAACCTGATAGGTGTAATGTCATCAAATGAATACCTCACCCGCATCAATCTAATGGGAGCCGGACAGCCAGGGCATGACACACCGGTACTTCATGGGAAGCGTGTAGCAGTAATTGGAGGTGGCAATACCGCTATGGACTCGGTGCGCACCGCTCGTCGACAAGGAGCCGAAGTTGCCATGATAGTGTATCGCCGAAGCGAAGAGGAAATGCCAGCCCGAGTTGAGGAAGTACACCATGCCAAGGAAGAGGGAGTGCAATTCATGACCCTTCATAATCCTATTGAATATCTCGCTGACGAAAAAGGTCGTGTAAGAGCCATGAAATTACAAAAAATGGAATTAGGTGAACCGGATGCCTCTGGCAGACGTTCTCCTATTCCAGTAGAAGGTGCCATCGAAGAGGTTCCTGTCGACCTTGTAATCGTAAGTGTTGGCGTATCCCCCAACCCACTTATCCCACATGCAATCCCAGAGCTTGAAGTATCACGCAGGGGAACGATAGTCGTAAACGATGAGACCATGCAATCATCTATCTATGATATCTATGCAGGAGGAGATATAGTGAGAGGTGGCGCCACAGTTATTTTAGCTATGGGTGACGGTCGCCGTGCAGCCGCAGCCATGCATGAATCATTGAACAAATAATGAGTATAAAATTCAAACATATTGTTGCCTGCCTCGGACTGGCAACTTCTTTCACTCTTGGGGCAATTACGCCCCAAGAGGTAGATGATGCCGTTCAAGCTGCAAAAGCGTCACCAAAGAATCAGTCATTGAACCACACTGCAGCGGAAGTATTGAAAGCAGCCGGACGTTATAAGGAATCTGTCCCATTTTATCTCAACAGTGGCAATTCAGGCAATCTCGGATTAGCTGAGGCATTCTTCTATCTTTATGATTATGACAAAGCTGAAGAGTATCTGGATAAGTACGTATCAAAGCGTACGAAAGCTGAAGCTGAAAAAGATATGGACTTTTCATTTGGCGATGGTTCTGAAACCATCGACTGGACTGACCACCTAAGGTCGCGTATCGAACTTGGCAGGTCAATGCTTGACAGAGTGGAACAAATTCAAATTATCGACAGCATCAACGTTCCATCCGAGAGATTCTTTGAATTCATCAAACTGGCAAAAAGTGCCGGCTCTCTCCAAGGTGAAGAAATCATTGAAGATATAGTACCACAGGACAAAGCCTCAGAACTTGGCATTACTGGCATTTGGGCTCCAGCCTACATCACTGAAAACGAAGAGGATATTATATGGTACGGTTCCTCAGATACGGGCGAATCAAGAATGTATGAATCCACTCGTCTTTCTGATGGCACATGGGATACCCCGACATTGCTGTTTGATTATAAATCAATATTCGGGAATCCTAACGGCTCATGGGTGTCACACCCCTATCTGATGAGCGATGGTGTCACACTTTATTTTGCTGCGGATGGCGAAGCTTCTTTGGGTGAGCTTGACATCTTCATCTCTCGTCGCGATGAAGATGGATTTCTGCAACCTTCAAACATCGGTATGCCATATAACTCTCCACACAACGATTACCTCTATGCCATTGATGAGCAAACCGGCGCCGGTTGGTGGGCGACAGATAGAAATCAGATTGAGGATAGTGTGACTATCTATACATTCATTCCTCAAGATTTGCGCATAAACTATCCTATTGACACCCCGGCTCTTACCGATTTTGCCAAAATATCATCAATCGCAGCTACGCATAAAGAAGGCGCGGATTATTCGGCGTTGAGAAAGAAAATAGCAGACTTATCTACCGTAAAATCAACGAATAAGAAAAACTCCTTCCGTTTCGCTCTCCCCGGAGGTGTAATCTATACTGATTTATCTGACTTCAAGAACGCTCAAGCAAAAGAGCTAATGAGCCAATATCTAACCGGCTTGAAAAATCGGCAAACGAAACTTGCCCATCTCGCTGAACTTCGTAATTTATATCGCGATGGTAAGACTTCAGTCTCCGATGAAATCTTAAGCCTTGAGAAAAATCTTGAAAACGAACTTCCTGAGATGAAACGCATTAAAAATCAAATCATCAAACTCGAGAGCGCCTCTAATTAAATTCATTAATAAACCAATCAAAACACAATGGAATTGACGCTTGTCCTCATTCTGATTGCAGTTGTAATCCTCATCTGCATCTTTTTCTATTATGTTCCGTTTTTCCTTTGGATATCGGCACGAGTAAGCGGTGTAAGAATTTCGCTGATGCAATTATTCCTGATGCGCATCCGAAAAGTTCCAGCTTCAATTATTGTACGTGCACTAATTGAAGCCCACAAAGCGGGTCTTAATGATGTAAGTCGCGATGACCTGGAAGCACATTATCTTGCAGGCGGTAATGTCGAAAAGGTTGTCCACGCTTTAGTATCAGCTTCAAAAGCCAACATAGACCTTGGATTTAAGATGGCGACCGCCATCGACCTCGCCGGTCGTGATGTGTTCCAGGCTGTACAAATGTCAGTAAACCCCAAAGTGATTGAGACCCCTCATGTCACTGCTGTTGCCAAGGATGGCATCCAACTTATAGCCATAGCACGTGTCACAGTCAGAGCCAATATCCGACAGTTGGTCGGTGGCGCGGGAGAAGACACTGTACTTGCACGTGTAGGCGAAGGTATAGTATCATCAATCGGTTCCTCTGAAAGTCACAAACAGGTACTGGAGAATCCTGACAATATTTCAAAACTTGTGCTCCGTAAAGGGCTCGACTCCGGCACAGCATTTGAAATTCTGTCAATCGATATCGCCGACATTGATATAGGCAAGAATATCGGCGCTGCGCTTCAGATAGACCAGGCTCAAGCTGACAAAAATATCGCCCAGGCTAAAGCAGAAGAACGTAGGGCCATGGCAATAGCCCTTGAACAGGAGATGAGAGCAAAAGCCCAGGAGGCACGTGCCAAGGTAATTGAAGCGGAAGCTGAACTGCCCAAAGCTATGGCACAGGCATTCCTCTCAGGAAATTTAGGCATAATGGACTATTACAAGATGAAAAATATCGAATCTGACACAAACATGCGTCAGAATATAGCCAATCCTCCAGTGTCAAAATAAAATTCTAATCGTGAATATAAAAGAAATCATATCTTCCACAAGGGCATACAACTTTCATTCACACACTCAATTCTGTGACGGAAGAGCATCCATGTCCGACTTTGTGGAAGAGGCCATTAAAGAGGGGTATCTCCATTATGGATTTACCCCTCATTCTCCTATCCCCATTGTATCGCCCTGTAATATGTCAATGGAGGATGTCACCAACTACATAGAGGAATTCCAACGACTTAAAGAGATACATAAGGATAGAATAAATCTGTATCTCTCAATGGAAATCGATTATCTTGACGAACAGTGGGGTGCTTCAAATTCATACTTCCAAGAGTTGCCATTGGACTACAGACTAAGTTCAGTCCATTTTATTCCTACCCAATCCGGCAACCAGTTGATTGACATTGACGGGCGGCCAGAAACATTCATAAGAAAGATGCATGAATTTTTCAATGACGACATCTACTATGTAGTTGATAAATTTTACATGCAGACATTAAAAATGATTGAAGCTGGAGGATTTGATATTATCGGACATTTTGATAAAATTGGATTCAACGCCTCTCACTTCCGTCCTGACATTGAAAATGAAGCCTGGTATAAGGCGCATATTGAATGTATAATCAAAGCCATCAAGGAGAAGGGTCTAATAGCGGAAGTCAACACAAAAGCATGGGAAGCACCGGTTAACGCCACTGAAAAGCAATGCAAAGAATATACTCCACGTCTATTCCCATCAGCCGACACCATATCAATGTTGAAAAATGCCGGTGTCCCATTGGTTGTAAATAGTGACACGCACTATCCATCACGCCTGAATTGTGGTCGTGAGGCAGCCTTCAATATCATTGACAATGCTTGATTTGAAACCAAACCGGCAAATCGTAATCATCTTAAAATAAAGCAAATGAAAAAAGAGAGGGGGTCTCACGACTGCCTCTCTCTCCATTCATCACATTATGCTTATTTTAGTGCTATATACTTTAACTATATATATCTACTGGCAACGATGTCCCAGTCGACAATTTTCCATAATTCTTTCAATGCGTCAAGCCTTCGATTGCGATAATCGATATAATACGCATGCTCCCAAACATCAAACACAAGAAGTGGAGTCAATCCTTCGGTCAACGGATTTCCGGCATTGGATGTTTGAGTGATAAACAACTTACCATCTTTATCCTTTGACAGCCACACCCATCCTGAACCAAATATTGAGGCACCGGCATTTTCAAATTCAGTCTTGAACTCTTCAAATGAGCCAAACTGCTCCTCAATAGCTTTCAAGAGATGACCTTCCGGCTTGTGACTACCGTCAGGAGAAAATGTAAAGAAATAAAATATATGGTTCCAAGCCTGGGATGCGTTATTGAACAGCGGACCGGAGGCGGAAGTAATAATCTCTTCCAATTCCATATCCTCATATTCAGTGTCCTTAATCATCTTATTGAGATTGTCAATATACGTTTTCTCGTGCTTGCCGTAATGATATTCCACAGTTTCACGCGAGATAGACGGTGCAAGAGCATCTTTCGCATAGGGTAATTCGGGAAGTTCGTAAATCATTGACTTATTTATTTTAGTTTGTTTGTACTTGTTCATTTTGTACTTTTAAAACGCCTATGTGATAATGATGTTCAAATCATGTGTGTTAAAAATATTCAATTTGAAAAGTCTCTCTAAATCCAGGCTCTACCACACAGGACTCTTTTACCCTAAAAGCAATAATAATAGGTGTATATATGTCAGTTTGACAGATAATTCGTTTATTTTTTGAATTTTTTGTTGTAATTTTGGGGCAAAATTTCAACAATTATCATTCGTGTTCCCTTAATAGTTTTAGAGAACCATTTTTTAGCAGTCAAAACAATATGAAAGTTCTAAAATTCGGTGGCACATCTGTGGGTTCAGCAGAACGCATCCGCCACGTAGCGTCTCTCGTCAGTGAACGAGGAAAAAACATCATCGTACTCTCCGCCATGTCGGGCACTACCAACGCATTGGTAGAAATATCCGAATACCTATATAAAAAGAATATCAATGGTGCTAAGGAAACTATCAATCTTCTTGAGTCAAAATACCTTAAAACCATTTCTACCCTATACGATAAACATGAGAGCCGTGAAAAGGCTTTGAAAGAAATAAAAGCATGTTTCAACTATATACGTTCATTTACTTCCCGTGAAAATTTCACAGAAATTGAGGAGAAAATTATTCTTGCTCAAGGTGAAATGATGAGCGTAGCAATGATGACCATACTACTAAACGAACGCGGACTTTACGCAGAGTCTCTCCCAGCACTCGACTTTATGAAGACTGGGCAGCAAGGAGAACCTGACACTCAGCACATCCAGCTCCACCTGCAAGCTCTTCTTGACAAATACATGGATGCTGACATATACGTGACACAAGGTTTCATATGCCGTAATGCGACCGGCGAAATCGATAACCTCCAGCGAGGTGGCAGTGATTATACAGCCTCTCTGATTGGTGCAGCGATTGAAGCTGACGAAATCGAAATCTGGACCGATATCGACGGCATGCACAACAATGACCCCCGATTCGTTGAAAATACTGAACCGGTCAGTGACCTTCATTATGAAGAAGCTGCTGAATTGGCATACTTCGGCGCAAAGATTCTCCACCCCACCTGTGTATTACCTGCCAAGGTAAACAATATTCCAGTGCGATTGCTTAACACTATGGAACCGGACGCACACGGCACAGTGATTTACAACAATATCACTGAACCGTCAATTAAAGCTGTAGCTGCGAAGGACAATGTTGTTGCAATCAAGATAAAGAGCTCCCGTATGCTTCTCGCCTACGGTTTCTTAACCAAGGTATTCGAGACTTTCGAGAAATATAAAACTCCGATTGACATGATTGCTACAAGCGAAGTAGGAGTATCGTTAACAATCGATTCGGAACGTTTCTTACCTGAAATAGTTGACGAGTTGAAGAAGTTTGGCACCGTGACTGTAGATAAGGACATGGTGATTATCTGTGTGGTTGGTAATATGGAATGGACAAATACCGGATATGAGTCAAAGGCTATGGAAGCTCTTGCCGACATACCTGTACGCATGATTTCTTATGGCGGTTCCAATTATAACATTTCATTCCTTATTCGCAAGGAAGACAAGATTACCGCGCTCAATCAGCTAAGTGACAAACTTTTTAAGAACAAATAAGATGACCCGATTTCCTATCGACGAACTGAAAGCTATTCAAACGCCGTTTTACTTTTACGACTTGAAACTGCTTGACCAGACTCTTAATGAAATCAAACGTACGGCTCGCGACCCTCGGTTTAAAGTGCATTATGCCATAAAGGCTAACGCAAATCCGGGCGTTCTCCGTCGCATTCAAGCTGCCGGACTTGGTGTTGACTGTGTAAGCGGTGGTGAAATTAAAGCGGCACTTGAGGCCGGATTCAAAAATGACCGTATTGTATTTGCCGGTGTAGGCAAAAGCGACTGGGAGATTGAAGTTGCTCTTGAAAAAGAAATTGGATGTTTCAACGTGGAATCCGAGCCGGAGCTACGAATCATCAATGAAATGGCTGCGACCATGGGGAAAAAGGCTAAAATAGCCATTCGTGTCAACCCGAATATTGACGCTCACACCCATGAATACATCACAACTGGACTTGCTGAAAACAAATTCGGAGTGAATCTTGAGCAATTGAATGATATAATCACTCTTGCCAATTCATTAGAATGCATCCAACTTGAGGGACTTCATTTTCACATCGGTTCTCAAATCACTGAAACCGAACCATTCATGATGCTTTGCCAGACTATCAATCGTCTTCAGGATGAATATGAAGCTCTTGGTATAAAGTTTTCTTCGATAAATGTAGGCGGAGGTTTGGGTATTGACTATGCAAACCCAGACAAGCATCCAATCCCTGATTTTGAAAACTACTTCAAGACATTCCACAATCATCTGCGACTTCGGGAAGGTCAAGTGTTGCATTTTGAACTGGGCCGTTCTGTTGTGGCACAATGCGGTTCTCTTATCACCAAGGTGCTTTACGTAAAGGAAGGTATCACAAAACGATTTGCAATTGTTGATGCCGGCATGACCGACCTAATACGTCCTGCCCTCTATAATGCACATCATAAAATAGAGAATATTTCTAATCCCAACGGAGAGCTTCATCATTATGACATAGTTGGTCCTATTTGCGAATCATCCGACTGCTTTGGTAAAGAAGAACTATTGCCCTCCATCTCCCGTGGTGATTTGCTCGCACTCCGCTCTGCCGGAGCCTATGGAGAAATTATGGCTTCGCAATACAACTGCAGAACTCTTCCTTCATCCGTATTTTCAGAAAAGTAACCAATAATCTAACAGATTTATCACATTATGTCAGACAAATCTATCCAAGAGGAAATATATCACGAAGGTGACCCCTTGGAATTACCGGAAAATGCTTTTCGTGAGCTTGCCAAGGACGAAAGCTATCGGCCTATAATGCATCCAGCTCACGATTATCCCGAAGTGACACCATACTCAGTCACCATGGGATTGGTTTTAGCCGTAATATTCAGCGCTGCTGCTGCATACTTAGGGCTTAAAGTTGGACAAGTTTTTGAAGCCGCTATTCCTATCGCCATTATTGCTGTGGGAATGTCGCGCGCTTTAAAAAAAGAAAATCCATTGGGGCAGAATGTCATCATTCAATCCATTGGAGCTTGCTCTGGAGTAATTGTAGCAGGTGCAATATTCACGCTTCCAGCTCTTTACATCTTACAAGCAAAATATCCTGACATTACCGTAAATTTCCTTGAGATTTTCTGTAGTTCGTTGTTGGGTGGTATTTTAGGTATTCTGTTTTTTATACCTTTTCGCAAGTATTTCGTTAAGGACATGCACGGGAAGTATCCTTTCCCAGAAGCAACTGCAACTACACAGGTGCTTGCAAGTGGCATAGGAAAAGCATCAGCACAAAACGATGGTCAGGCAAAAACTCTCGTCATTGCATCGCTTATAGGCGGTATCTACGATTATCTTTTGGAGACTTTCGGCTGGTGGGCAGTATCTCTTGACACCATGGTGACAAACTTTGGACAGACTCTTGCCGCCAAGACCAAACTCGTCTTAAGCTGCAATACACAGGCTGCCGTCCTTGGTCTCGGCTACATCATCGGTCTCAAATATGCATTCTTCATTTTTGCCGGCTCCATATTTGTATGGTGGGTCATTATTCCTCTGCTTGGCACATACGGTGCTCCTGAAATCGCAAGTCTGACACCTGATGCTATTTTCAGCGACTATGCACGTCTTATCGGTATTGGCGGTATCGCAATGGCTGGTATTATCGGAATTGTAAAATCATGGGGTATCATACGTGAAGCAGTTGGACTTGCAACCCGTGAACTCAAAGGAAACAAGATGGACGGAAAAACTATCCGTTGGCAGACAGATATCTCAATGAAACATGTGGTGTTCTTCATTGCCATCGCACTTGCAGCAGTCCTTCTTTTCTTCTGGTTCGGCGTTATCCATACATTTTGGCAGGCATTTATTGCATGGATTGTAGTAACCTTGATTGCCTTTTTGTTCACCACAGTTGCAGCAAACGCTATTGCTATCGTAGGTTCCAATCCTGTATCCGGCATGACCCTCATGACCTTGATTATTGCTTCGGCCATATTCGTTGGTATCGGTCTCAGTGGCACTTCAGGTATCGTCGCCTCCATGGTAATAGGCGGTGTGGTTTGTACTGCACTTTCAATGGCTGGTGGCTTTGTGACTGACCTGAAAATAGGATATTGGCTTGGTTCAACTCCTCGCAAGCAGGAAAGTTGGAAATTCCTCGGCACCTTGGTATCGGCAGCCACAGTTGGTGGCGTAATTCTGTTACTTAACCAAGTATACGGATTCACCGGTGAAAATGCACTTGTGGCTCCTCAGGCTAATGCAATGGCAAAAGTTATTGAGCCATTGATGATGGGAGGAGACACTCCTTGGATTCTTTACATGGTCGGTGCGATACTCGCCCTTATTCTAAATTGGCTCGGTGTTCCGGCTTTGGCGTTCTGCCTCGGTATGTTCATACCTTTAGCCCTCAACACTCCCCTATTGGTTGGTGGTGCTATAGCTTGGTATGTAGGCTCTCGTTCTAAAGACAAGGCAATTAATGATGCTCGTCGTGACAGAGGTACCCTCATTTCATCCGGTCTTATCGCCGGCGGTGCGCTGTTTGGTGTATTTGCGGCTCTCACTCGTTTTATCGGATTTGAATATAACAATCCAATGGATGCTATCTCCGTACAGTGGGCTGGACTGGCTGTATATGCGTTATTGATTATCTATCTCATCTGGGAATCAATGAGAATTAAGAGATAACAGATTATTTTATATGCAAAAAATTAATCGTGAGATATTGGCGCTTGCCATTCCATCGATTATCACCAACATCACCACTCCATTGCTCGCGCTAATGGATGTGGTGATTGTTGGTCATATGGGAAGCCCTATATATATAGCAGCAATAGCAGTTGGCGGTACTTTATTCAACATGATGTACTGGCTATTTGCTTTTCTACGCATGGGCTCCAGTGGGCTGACAGCTCAAGCTCATGGAGCTAATGATAATGACGGAAGCAATTTAGTGTTGATACGAGGAATTTTAGTGGCACTGTGTGCATCTCTTATCATAATATCCTTAAAATCCCCGCTCTGTCAGTTGGCATTGAATTTTATGGAGGTCGAAGGCGAGACACTAAATCTTGCCACCCAATATTTTTCAATACTTGTATGGGGTGCTCCAGCAGTACTGGGAACTTATTCTTTATCCGGATGGTTTTTAGGTCTGAGAAATGCCAAAGCACCTATGTGGGTGTCATTTATCGTAAACATAACTAATATTTGTGTAAGCGTGATATTGGTATTTGGATTCAAGTTTAAAATTACCGGAGTCGCATTCGGAACATTGACAGCTCAATGGCTTGGATTTATAATTGGACTTATAATAGCCGAGAAAAAATATCATCCTTCTATACCGGCGTTTCGAATTATAATTGACTCCAAAGAATTGAAACGATTCTTTTCAGTCAATTCTGACATATTCTTACGGACCTTATGTCTAATCGCGGTCACGGCGTGGTTTACTCGGGTAGGTTCGCAGCAAGGAACCACTATTCTTGCAGTCAACACACTACTTATGCAATTTTTCATCCTATTCTCCTATTTTATGGATGGATTTGCGTTTGCAGGTGAATCACTCTGCGGCAATTTCATTGGCGCTGGACAAAAGGATATGCTTCATCGCTGCATAGCATCTTTATTCAAATGGGGTGCACTGATGGCATTGCTTTTCTCTATTATATACGTTGTCGGAGGAAATTTTTTAATGGGACTTATGACTGCTGACGATGTAATAGTAGAAAATTCCAAAGAATATTTTTATTGGGTTATTGCAATCCCATTTGCCGGCTTCGCATCATTCACTTGGGATGGAATCTTTATTGGAGCCACACAGACACGAGCAATGCTTGTATCAATGGCTACATCAACGATGGTATACTTTCTAATTTATTTCATGCTATTCGACCAATTAGGGAATCATGGACTATGGGTAGCTTTTATTGCCTATCTACTTACGAGGGGTGTGATTCTCTCCCTATTGCGGAAAAGAATCAGCATAAATAATTACAAGTAACAGCCATTCGTGGGATTTTTTAATGGTTTCATTTAATAAATTTGTCCTGGATGCCATGATACCTATCTTTGCATAAAATAAATTTTTATTACATATGTTACTATCACGCAAGAGACATATTGAATCATTAGTCTACATTAGTTTATGGATAATAGTGGTAACACTATATGTCCTTGACATAATGAGAGCCCGCAGTTACACGAGTCAACCACTCCTTGATATGAATTGTATATTAAATATGTCGAGAGCTCTTTTACCATTTCTACTCCTGTTTCTTGTCAATAATGTAGTGTTAATTCCAAAACTATTGTTTAGTAACAGATATTTTATGTATTTTCTTTGCGCTGCAGCTTTGATAGGCGTAATTTGGCTTTGCCAATATTACACATTCATGAGGATTATAGAAGAAAATAGAATACATCTGCCACCACAGAGACATGGATTCCGGCCATTGCTACCACTACCCATTTTTCTGGATTTCATATATGACCTACTTATTATCGGTGGTAACCTTGCCATTGCGCTGATTTTCCAACGCTATGAGGACAGGCTTGAAAAAGAAAGCCTTATGAAAGCAAATGCCGAGAATCAATTAGCCTATCTGAAAGCACAAATCAACCCTCACTTCTACATGAATATGCTCAACAATATCCATGGGATGGTTGAAATCAACCCGACAAAAGCACAAGATATGTTGATTGACATGTCACACCTAATGCGATATATGCTTTACGACTGTTCACAGCCACATATAGCCCTATCTTCTGAAATAGGATTCCTTAAGAATTATCTCAATTTAATAAGGCAACGCTATCCTGAGAAACGAGTCAGTATCTCCGTAAATCTGCCGGATGAGAAGACAACAGCCGGTATTATGATTCCACCTCTGCTCTATCTTGTATTCATCGAAAATGCATTCAAGCATGGAATAAGCTACCAGGAGCAATCATTTGTATCAGTACGACTCCAGATTGCTGATAATAACATTGAATTCCACTGCCTGAATAGTTATCATCCCCAATCAAATACAAATAACGTCCACAAAGGAATCGGACTTATAAATATAAAAAAACGGTTGCGCCTCATATATAATGAAAATTTCAATCTCGATATTCAGGCATCCGACAAAACATATTCCGTATTATTGACAACTCCGATACATGAAAATCAAAACATTAATAATTGATGACGAACCAATAGCATTAGAAAAGCTAAAGAGTTACGTAAGTAAAGTACCATTTTTAGAGCTCACTGGAGAATGCGAGAGTGCCATGGATGCAATCAAAATTCTTTCAGAGACTCAGGTTGATGTTATTTTCACTGATATAAACATGCCTGATTTAAATGGATTGGAATTTGTATCTTCATTATCCAATCCTCCAATCGTTGTGTTTATCACAGCCTATGCACAGTATGCAGTGGAGAGCTATAAATTAGCTGCTGTCGACTATCTACTCAAACCTTACGGCTTTGCAGATTTTCAACGCTCTGCTAACAAAGTTCTTGAATTTTACAACTCTCGTCATGGCGGAAAACCGGCGGAAACACCTTCAAATGATTCAATATTTGTGAAGGTTGATTATCGTTTTCTCCGTATAGCCCTTTCTGAAATTACATATATAAAGGGTTACGGAGAGTATCTGCAGATATTCCTTTCCTCCACACCAACACCGGTGCTCACATTGAGTTCGTTCGCAGGTATAATGGAACGTCTGAACGAGCACTTCATTCAAGTTCATCGTTCCTATATAGTGAATATGAATCAGATACATCATATAGAGCGTGCGCGTATCGTAGTAGCTCCTGACACCTATATTCCTATTGGTGACAGTTATAAGACAAAACTATTCCAATACCTTCAACTCCACACCATCGGAACCCCATCAAAACGGAATTCGGAAACAAGCAAATAATCATCTATACAGAATTCGTTGATTATAAAAAGCGTTTGGTTGAATTAATTCGCCAAACGCTTTTTATTTATGTAATATTGCAGTGAAATTCAATTGCATTAAAAATCTCAACAAATTTCAATACAGATATAATGAAATCATCATTAATTTCAGCACTAATCATATTATCGACCGGCGCTACACTCTCGGCACAGCAGCAATGGAGTTACCGCGAGTGTGTGAATTACGCAAAAGAGCATAACATATCCCTACAGAAATCCCGTTTATTAGAGGAGTCGGCATCCTACGACCTTGAAGCAGCACAAGCCCAATGGCAACCTTCGCTTGACTTTGCCACTACACAAGGTCTCACTAATACACCATGGAAAAATGGGGATAAGAATACATACAGCAGCAACTATGGGTTCAACGCCGGGTGGACCGTTTGGAATGGGGGTCAACGGGAAAACACAATCAAACGCAACAAGCTTCAGACTGAAATCAGCAAGCTGAACACTACAGATATAATGCGGACCATCGAGACTGACCTTCTGCAAGTATATCTAAATATCCTCTATGCTAAAGAATCAATTGCAATTTATGAGGAAGCGGCAAATCTAAGCAAGCATCAGACGGAACGTGCTGAACAGCTTATGCTTTCAGGCAAATTATCACGTGTGGACTATGCCCAGCTCGCATCACAATACGAACAAGACAAATATGCACTTGTAAATGCTCAGGGAATCTACGACACCAGACGGATGGAATTGAAAAAACTGCTGGAATTTGATATTGAAAACGACATAGAAATCACCCCAATTTCATGGGATGACGCACAAGTTCTTTCATCCCTTCCGGCAATTGAAGACAGCTATAGACTCGCAATTGCCACCGACTCACGCATAAAGGGACTTGAGCTGGAAAAAGAAAGTTCAGATATAGACATCAAAATTGCCGGAGCCTCAGGCAAACCACAGATATCCTTGAATGCGGGAATAGGAACCGGATACTATGCCCCTGGTAATAATTTCGCAACCGGACTTAAACAAGCCTGGAACGAGTCAGTGGGATTAACTCTTTCCGTTCCAATATTCGACAACAAGAAAACCAAAACAGCTGTGGCAAAGGCAAAAGTACAGCGTATCGACGCAGACCTTGATATAAATCTCCGTCACACTGAACTATCCCAATTAGTAGAGAACTGGTATATTGATACGACATCTGCACAATCAAGATTTACAGCCGCCAAAGAACAACTTAAGGCTGCAGAACTAAGCAACGAATTGACTAATGAACGATTCAATTTAGGGCTTGTAAATACAATCGAATTACTCACTGCCCATAACAATCTGGTAGAAGCACGTCACACACTTCTTCAATCCAAATATATGGCGATGTTAGGACATAAAATGATTGAATTCTACCGTACATCCACAATTTCTCTTCCCTAATCTGTCACAATAATAAATTATATACATCAGAATGAGACTATTTAAATTAACTCTTGCAGCCTCAATACTGTTTTCAGCCGGGGCTTGCTCGAAAAAAGCCCAGACTCAGCTGGAGACCGTGACCGTTGAACGCGGTGAGCTCACGGAAACGGTGACTGCAACGGGTACTGTTGAATCAGTTACACAAGTTGACGTCGGAACCCAGGTAACCGGAATAATCGATAAGCTATATGCCGATTATAACACTGTGGTAACCAAAGGTCAGCTCATTGCAGAAATCGAAAAGACTATGCTTGAAAGTGACCTCCGAAGTGCTGAGGCCAATGTTGAATCAGCAAGGTTGACGTATGAATACAATCTTACCAATTACCAACGCGACAAAACTCTGCATGACAAACAACTTATAAGTGATTACGAGTTCCAAACCACAAAGAAAGATTATGAGGTATCAAAAACGGCCTATGACAAAGCTAAAGCAGATAAAGTCCGGGCTGCAAAAAATCTTAACTACGCAGAAATCTACTCACCTATCGATGGTATTGTAATCTCACGAGAGGTTGAGGTAGGTCAGACAGTGGTGTCAAGCATGAACGTTGCCAACCTCTACACTATAGCCGACCTTGACAATATGCAAGTTATTGGAAACGTTGATGAAGCTGATATCGGTCAGGTAAAAGTAGGTCAGGCTGTCACATTTTCTGTAGATGCATATCCCGATGATTTGTTCAAAGGACAAGTAACTCAGGTGCGTCTAAGCCCGACAACAGAAAGCAATGTGGTTACCTACGAAGTGGTTGTCGCAGCTGCCAACCCAGAGCATAAGCTCATTCCAGGATTAACTGCGAACCTCACGATTTATGTAATGCGCGAGGAAAATGTTTTGTTACTACCGACACAAGCATTCCAGTTCCAACCAATGGAATCAGATGAAAACTCGAAGCTTCCACAGCCAGACCAAGCGGCTCCGGAAGTAAATCAGGAGGCAGGAGAAAGATTAGTATGGACTGTAAAGGGAGATAAACTCATCCCAACTCCTATAAAGATTGGTGTAAGCAACGGATTGAAAACGCAAATCATAAGCGGAATTTCCGATGGGACCAAAGTTGCTATCGGTTACTCAGAAATAAGCAATGCTAATGACGACAACGCTCAAGGCGAACGCAGTCCCTTTGCGCCACAACCTCCAGGTGGAAACAGAAAGAAAAAATAATTCGAATATGTCTGACAATAAAGAAATAATCCGAGTTTCCAATCTCCGACGTGAATTCAGTGTTGGAGGTGAGAAAGTAAAAGCACTCCGAGGGGTATCTTTCTCAATCAGAGAAGGAGAATTTGTAACCATCATGGGGACATCGGGCTCCGGAAAATCTACAATGCTCAACATATTGGGGTGTCTCGACACCCCAACCTCTGGAGAATATTTTCTTGATGGAGTATCGGTAAAAGATATGAGCAAGAATCAACGGGCAAAGACACGAAACAGAAAAATTGGGTTCGTGTTTCAAAACTACAATCTTCTGCCTAAAACCACTGCGATTGAAAACGTTGAACTACCTTTGCTCTATAACTCCTCCATATCGGCGAAAGAACGGCACGAGCGAGCCATCAAATCACTTGAAGCTGTAGGTCTGCATGACAGGCTCTATCATAAAAGCAATCAAATGTCTGGTGGTCAGCAGCAACGTGTGGCAATAGCACGTGCACTTGTAAATGACCCAGTTATTATACTCGCCGATGAGGCTACCGGAAATCTTGATACAAGAACTTCATTTAGCATCCTCACATTATTTCAGGAGTTACATGCTCGAGGTAGAACTATCATTTTTGTCACTCATAATCCGGAACTTGCGGAATATTCCTCACGCAATATCGTACTTAGAGACGGGAAAGTAATTTCTGACTCCTATAATCCATCTCCAGCATCAGCACGCGAGGCGTATGAAGCACTTCCAAAAGATAACGATTGATTATGAAATTAGCCAATCTATTAAAAATAGCGTTGAAAGCGCTTAACAATAACAAACTCCGATGTTTTCTGACAATGCTTGGTATAATAATAGGTGTAGCATCAGTAATCACAATGCTCGCCATCGGTCAAGGGTCAAAAAACAGTATAAAAGCTCAAATTTCGGAGATGGGTTCAAATATGATTATGATTCATCCCGGAAATATGCAGCGAGGAGGAGTACGTCAGAGCGCTGATGATATGCAAACTCTTGAAGTTACTGATTACGAGGCATTGCAGCGTTTACCAGGCATTGCAGCGATATCTCCTTCGGTCAATTCAGGAGGTCAGTTTGTGAATGGTAACAACAATTATCCCTCTACCATCTATGGTATAACACCCGATTATCTGGATATCCGAAAGCTTAAGGTCAAAAGCGGTTCAATGTTCACGGAGCATGACATCAAATCAGCAGCAAAAGTATGTATTCTTGGCAAGACCGTAGTTGATAATCTGTTTCCAAACGGAGAAGACCCTATAGGACGAGTGGTACGCTTCGGAAAAATACCAATGACTGTAGTAGGAGTACTCGAATCAAAAGGAACAAATTCAATGGGTCAAGACCAGGACGATGTGGTGCTTGCGCCATACACTACTGTTATGAAACGCGTCCTTGCTATTGATTACATCCAGGGGATATTTGCCAGCGCCGTCAACGAGGAACAGACAGAAGAAGTCATTGATGCTGTAACAGAGACATTACGCTCGCAACACAAATTGAAGGATGATAGCGACAATGATTTTGAAATCCGTTCCCAACAGGAATTAAGCGAGATGATGAACTCCACCAGTGATATGATGACTGTACTCTTGGCATGCATTGCCGGAATATCTCTGTTGGTGGGAGGTATAGGAATCATGAATATAATGTATGTCTCAGTGACAGAACGCACCCGCGAAATAGGCTTGCGTATGTCAATCGGGGCGCGCAGTATTGATGTGCTATCTCAGTTTCTCATTGAAGCTGTGATAATCAGTGTGACAGGAGGTATTATCGGTATTATAATTGGCATTCTCGCATCGTGGCTTGTAAATATAATAGCCAACTGGCCCATTTATATCCAGATGTATTCTGTAATATTATCGTTTGCCGTATGTACAGTCACAGGTGTATTCTTTGGCTGGTACCCCGCCAAGAAAGCCTCAAACCTTGACCCCATAGAGGCAATCAGATATGAATAGCAAACACACAATATAACAAACTATACTATTGGGTTACAATTGTAAGCAAGAGCCCCGGCAGAATCAATTCCACCGGGGCTCTACTTTATCTATGATATTTTATTCTATTACTCAAAATGCTCTTTATTCTCAGCAATAGTTTCTGCATAAGTTTCCTTTATAAAGAATACACAGAAAGCACCAACGATAAGAAGCACTCCGGCAAGTCCAATCATATTTATCTGATGATGTGCTCCACCGCCAACTAATGAGAATACTACTCCGCCAAGCGCTGCGGCAACAATCTGAGGTATCGTAATTGTACCATTGAAAAGACCAAGGTAAGTACCCATGTGTCGACCTGAAATAGAATTGGTGAGAATAGTAAACGGAAGAGCAAGCATAGCTGCCCAAGCAGCTCCAACCATAAAGAATGATATTAACAATAAATATTTATCAGTGAAGAACATTGATGAAATAAAGCCTACGCCTCCAATGATTAAGCTAAGGGCGTATATAAACTTATGATTATTGAAACGAGGTATAAACGCAGCCCATATCACCGAGCCAATAGCCTGTACTGCAAACAATAGTCCAACCCAATTGCCAGCAGCCTGATAGGAATCGGTCTGAGTCCCTTCAGCTGGATTCCAACCGAATGCTTGTTCCGCCACACCACCTGTAGTATATGTCCACATATACATGAAGGCACCCCAACAAAAAAATTGTACCAAACCTACTGTCCAGAACACTTTCGGAGCTTTTGCCAAAAGAGTAAACACATTTGACTTTTCCTCATCCTTTGTCTCTGTGATGCCATGGTATTCAGCATATTCTTTCGGGGGCATTTCTTTAACTTTCCAGAATGTATAAAGAACACACAATATCAGAATGGCAGCTCCAATATAGAACGAGTAAGCTACTGAATCAGGGACTTGATTCCCATCCGCGATATTGCTTATGCCAAACCATGCGAGCATGAAAGGAAATACATAACCTACCACAGAACCGGCATTGCAAAGGAAACTTTGGATTGAATATGCAAGCCCCTTTTGCTTCTCATTAACCATATCACCTACAAGCATTTTAAACGGCTGCATTGAAATATTGATTGAAAGGTCAAGAAACATCAAGGCAAATGCTCCGAATATCAAAGCTCCAGCAACAGCAAAATGGAAACTACCGGCATTAGGAAGAAGGCACATCACAATCACTGCCATAACTGCACCTACAATCAAATACGGCAGACGACGACCGAATCTGCACCAAGTCCTGTCACTAAGCGCACCTACAATTGGCTGTATAATCAATCCGGCTATAGGGGGAAGAAGCCAAAAATAGCTAAGCGAATGAGGGTCCGCACCAAGTGTGGCAAAAATACGCGAAATATTGGCGCTTTGCAGAGCATAGGCAATCTGCACGCCGAAGAAACCGAAACTTAAGTTCCACAATTTCCCAAAACTTTGGTCTGGCTTGTTCTTAATCATTTTAAATAAGTATAAGGTATGATATAATCAAAAAATATTAACGGTAAGAAGAAAAAATAGAATCGATGATATAATCCAAAAATAAAAAAGAATACGTCAGTTTTCAATCAAAGAATAGAGCCACTCTATCTCCTGAGCCCATATTTCTTCGTCGGGAGTCTCGAGAATCAGAGGTATATTATCCATCCTTGAATCGTTCATTAATCTGCGCCAGAAGTCTTCACCCAGCACACCCTGTGCTATTGATGCATGACGGTCAACCTTCGACCCTAATGCTTTCTGAGTATCATTAATATGCATGCCACAAAGATATTGGAATCCGACTATACGGTCAAATTCAGACCATGTGGCATCATAAGCCTCTGGAGTGGTCATATCGTATCCTGCCGCATGAGCATGACATGTATCAAAACAAACACCAACACGGGTCTTGTCTTTCACTTTATCTATGATATGGGCAAGCTGTTCGAATGTATATCCCAAATTACTTCCCTGACCTGCGGTGTTTTCAATTACAGCTTTCACCCCATCTGTCTTGGCCAGTGCATCGTTGATTGATTCGGCAATCAAATCCAGACAGGCATCAACTTCAATCTCTTTGAGATGGCTCCCCGGATGGAAATTCAGCATAGTAAGTCCCAATTGCTCACACCTGCGGAGTTCATCCAAGAATGCTTCTCGCGATTTCTGAAGCTTTTCAGCATCAGGCGAACCAAGATTGATTAGAAAACTATCGTGAGGAAGTATTACGTCAGGAGTATAGCCATACTTTATACAATTCTCCTTGAAAGTTGCAGCATCTGCATCTGTAATAGGTTTAGAAGTCCATCTTGATGGATTCCGTGTAAAAAGTGCAAATGACTTTGCGCCAATAAGATGGGCGTTGACGGGGATATTACCCACGCCCTTCTCAGCTGCGACATGAGCTCCGATATATTTCATTTATTTTGAGTTTACGCATTAAATTGACGCAAATTTAGTAAATAAATCGTATCTTTGCAAACAATTTTATGCATCTGCGTCAAATCTTGTAGTTTCCAATTTCAATCAAGGATATCTGACGCAGTAATTTTGATATAACAACTTCATAGTTAAAGAATAGACAATGGCTCAGAAACCGTCAATTCCTAAGGGAACCAGAGATTTCACCCCTGCAGAAATGGCTCGCAGGAATTATATCTTCGATACAATCCGCAGTGTATTCCATCTATTTGGATTCCAACAGATAGAGACTCCGGCTATGGAAAATCTATCGACACTTATGGGAAAGTATGGTGAAGAGGGTGACAAACTGCTTTTTAAAACACTTAATTCAGGCGACTTCCTGCGGGGAGTTGACATGCAGACCATTGAAGCCGGTGATTGCCCCAAATTGGCAGCACAATTATGCGAAAAAGGACTTCGCTACGATTTGACTGTACCTTTTGCCCGATTTGTAGTTATGCACCGAAATGAACTGACATTCCCGTTCAAGAGATTTCAGATTCAGCCGGTATGGCGTGCTGACCGCCCACAAAAGGGTCGTTACCGTGAATTCTACCAATGTGATGCAGACGTAATTGGCTCAGATTCTCTAATTAATGAAATTGAGCTTCTCCAGCTTATCGATGAAGTATTCAAGAAGCTCAAGGTAAATATCTCTATAAAACTCAACAACCGAAAGGTTCTTGCAGGTATAGCAGAACTCATTGGCGCACCTGAGAAAATAGTAGATATAACGGTTGCTATAGACAAAATTGACAAGATTGGTCTTGACAACGTAAAAGCAGAACTGAAAGAACGTGGGCTCTCAGATGAGGCAATTGACAAGATAACTCCCATAATAACTCTTGACGGTTCCAACGAAGAGCGCCTTGAAAAGCTTGAGGCTCTGCTGTCAGAAAGCGCAACCGGACTCAAAGGTGTGGAAGAGCTTCGCTTTGTCATGAAGGGAACCAACCAGCTCGGTCTGAAATCCAAATTAGAATTAGATGTATCCCTTGCCCGCGGACTTAATTATTATACCGGGACCATTATTGAGGTCAAAGCCCAGGACGTTGAAATCGGAAGTATTACCGGCGGCGGTCGATACGACAACCTTACGGGTGTATTTGGACTCCCCGGCGTTTCAGGCGTGGGCATATCATTCGGCGCCGACCGTATTTACGACGTGCTCAACGCACTTAACCTCTACCCTGCCGATATCACAGGCTCTGCGAAAGTGATGTTTACCAACTTCGGACCAGCCGAAGCCGCAAAATCACTTGAAATCATAAAACTTCTGCGTCAGGCAGGAATCTCTGCAGAAATCTATCCCGAAGCTTCAAAAATGAAAAAGCAAATGGGACGCGCTGACACACTCGGCATTCCATTTGTAGCTATAATCGGAGAAACAGAATTGGCAAACGGAACAGTCACACTTAAAGATATGACCTCTGGAGAACAGTCAGAGCTATCTCCTGAAAATCTGATTGCCAAACTAAAATAACATCCTTTTTCACCCTATTTATGGTCAATTGTAACAATTTTTTCATATCGAATCAATAAAATTGGTTACATTTGTCATAATATTTTAATCTGATTAAGTAACTCTCAAAAACAATATACATAAAAACATTTTAGAGTTACCTACAGCGTTTAATTTCAAGAGTTACTTATGATAATTTCTGAATCATTAGCCTCTTTCGGCAGATATTGCATATTCATGAATAGAGTGTTTTCCATCCCTGATAGATGGAAGACATTCTTTTCACGAACTTTTTTCGAGATATCGAAACTTGGCGTTGACTCCATCCCTTTAGTAATTGTAATCTCTCTCTTCATAGGAGCCGTAATCACCATTCAAATGGAAATCAATACCGTCTCCCCTCTTATTCCAGCATACTCAACCGGTCTGGCCACCCGTGAGATTATCCTGCTTGAATTCTCCAACTCAATTTTGTGTCTTATATTAGCCGGAAAGGTTGGTTCAAACATAGCTTCCGAGATAGGGACTATGCGTGTCACAGAACAAATAGACGCACTAGATATAATGGGAGTGAATTCCGCTAACTTCCTTGTACTGCCCAAAGTTGTTGGATTCCTTTTCTATATGCCCATATTGGTGGTATTCTGCATTTTCACATCCTTCCTCGGAGGTTTTTTCATAGCAATCTTCACGGACATTATTCCATTGAGTAGATTCGTATATGGTCTGCAGACCATGTTTCAGGAATGGTATGTATGGTATGGTCTTATCAAATCATTGTTCTTCTCTTTCATCATCACCTCTGTCGCTGCATTTTACGGATACTTCGTACATGGTGGTGCTCTTGAGGTTGGTAAGGCTTCCACTAATGCTGTTGTTGCTTCAAGTATCCTGATTTTGCTTCTCGATGTGGTACTCACCAAACTCCTGTTACAATGATTGAAGTTAAAAATATCACCAAGTCGTTTGACGACAAAACCATATTGCACGATATCAGCGCAACATTCTATACAGGAAAGACAAACCTTATTATCGGTCAAAGTGGCTCCGGTAAAACGGTCCTTGTCAAATCACTGGTAGGTTTGGTAAAACCGGAGGAAGGAGAAATACTCTACGACGGTAGAGACCTGATGAAAATGAATGTCAATCAGACCAAAGAACTGCGCAAGGAAATCGGTATGCTCTTTCAGGGCTCAGCATTGTTCGACTCTGAAACTGTGCTTGGCAACGTAATGTTCCCCTTGACAATGTTTACAGACATGACACCGGCAGAGGTAAAAGACCGAGCCCAATTCTGCCTGGAACGTGTAAATCTTAAGGGGGCTGATAAAAAATTCCCCTCGGAAATTTCAGGTGGTATGCAGAAACGAGTAGCAATCGCAAGAGCTATCGCGCTTAACCCCAAATATCTATTTTGCGACGAGCCCAATTCCGGACTTGACCCGCGCACTTCCATCCTCATAGATGAGCTACTGAGCGATATAACTCATGAATACAATATGACCACTATTATAAACACTCATGATATGAACTCAGTGCTTGGTATTGGCGAGAATATCGTATTTATCAACAAAGGTTATCGAGAATGGGTCGGAGACATGCACGAAATTTACAAGGCATCTAATGAAGCTCTGAATGAGTTTGTATTTGCCAACGATTTGTTTCAGAAAGTGAAAGCCTACGTGCTTTCCAATGAGCACAAATAAAACAATGCTTCAAAAGCAAAAAATAAAGTGTTAGTTCTAGAACTAACACTTTATTTTTTTTGACATCTGGCTTATGATGTCGCGAACCTATATCTTTATCTCCTTTATTCGTGCCATAGGACAATATTCCCTAACGTGGAGTTCTGCACATCTATGAGACGCTGATTAGAAGAGCCTCTAAATAATAACTTCACATCTCTACATGCTATAAGGAAAGGACCGTCAACCAACACTTCAAGATATGGAAGTATTCTGGAAAGCCGTTCATCCAGTGCTATATCCTCATATCTAAAACCTGTATAGCACCATATTTTCTTACCGGCAGCACGCACTCTTTCAGCTAGTTCAATCAACTGCTCAACCTGCATAAGCGGGTCTCCACCAGTAAAAGTCACATCGAAATCTTCCTCCTCAATACGCGCCATCACATCATCAACGGTCATTTCCGTGCCCCCCATCATATCCCATGACTCCGGATTATGACATTCGGGACAATGATGTGTACACCCTGCAAAATATATCGATGTACGCAGTCCCGGTCCATCGACAGATGTACCTCCGATTATATCGAGAACTCTCATGTTGATTTATTTGTGAACTATACGGTCCTTAAGTTCAGCAAGTTTAGCCTTATTCCAACGGTCGGTAGTACCAACAAGGTAACCTGTGATACGCTGAAGACAGTCAATGTTATGACTATGGCAGTTTGGACATTCATGCAACTCATCCTGAGCATCTTCATAGCCGCAATCCATACAACGGTTACGATTATGATTAACAGAACAATATCCTATGTTGTATTTATCCATCAAATCAACAATATCGCATACAGCCTTCAGATTATGAGTAGCATCACCATCAATCTCAACATAGAAAATATGACCGCCACCGGTAAGTTCATGATACGGTGCTTCAATCTTTGCCTTGTGGCGAGGTGAGCAATGGTAATATACCGGCACATGATTTGAGTTCGTATAATAAATCTTATCTGTGATTCCAGGTATCACACCAAACGACCTGCGGTCACGTGAAGTGAATTTTCCTGAAAGACCTTCCGCAGGAGTAGCGAGCACAGAGAAATTATGCTGATACTTCTCGCTGTAGTCGTTGACACGCGAACGCATGTGAGATACAATCTTGAGTCCAAGTTTCTGCGCTTCTTCACTCTCTCCATGATGTTTACCTACCAATGCTATAAGACATTCAGCCAGTCCGATAAAACCGATACCTAAAGTACCTTGATTGATAACACTCTCAATAGTGTCGTTGGGACCAAGTTTCTCAGCACCGGTCCACAGACGCGACATAAGCAAAGGAAATTGCTTAACCATCGCAGTCTTCTGGAAATTGAATCTATCACAAAGCTGACGCGCAGTTATATCAAGCACCTCATCGAGCTTACTAAAGAATTTTGCAATTCTCTCCTCTTTATCGATTATATTCATACACTCCAGGGCAATGCGCACGATATTGATTGTTGAGAAGCTGAGGTTACCTCTACCAATCGAAGTTTTTTCACCAAAACGGTTTTCAAACACTCGTGTACGACACCCCATGGTAGCTACCTCATACTTATATCTTTCCGGGTCGTTTGCATTCCACTTCTCATGCTGATTGAATGTAGCATCCAAGTTCACAAAATTAGGGAAGAATCGGCGAGCAGTAACCTTACACGCATACTGATACAGGTCATAGTTCCTATCTTCAGGAAGATAGCTGACACCACGTTTCTTTTTCCAAATCTGAATAGGGAAAATTGCTGTGGCTCCGTTACCGACACCTTCATATGTGGAACGGAGGATTTCACGGATAATGCAACGTCCTTCGGCCGACGTATCAGTGCCATAATTTATAGAGCTGAACACTACCTGATTACCGCCACGAGAATGAATGGTATTCATGTTATGGATAAATGCCTCCATTGCTTGATGGACACGGCTGACGGTCTGATTGATAGCATGCTGACGCCATCTCTCTTCCCCCTCCAATCCATTCAAATCTTTAGAGATATAATCATCAATCTCCACATCGTAGAGATGGGACAGATTCTGTCCTGTCAGCAATTCAAGCTTAACCACTTCTTCTTTATATGAAGAATGGACAAATGGAGCTAAATAAAAGTCAAATGCAGGAATAGCCTGACCGCCATGCATTTCGTTCTGTGCAGTCTCTAAAGAGATACACCCGATAATGCTTGCAGTTTCTATACGCTTGGCAGGACGAGATTCACCGTGACCAGCAACAAATCCATACTTCAATATATTATCAAGCGGATGCTGAACACAAGTAAGGCTTTTGGTAGGATAATAATCCTTATCATGAATATGTAGATATCCCTGCTGGACAGCCTCTTTCGCCTCGGGGGAAAGAAGATAGTCATCAACAAACGGTTTGGTAGTTTCGCTTGCAAACTTCATCATCATACCCGCAGGAGAATCTGTATTCATATTGGCATTCTCACGGGTAATATCATTGTTCTTAGCTTCAATAATCTCCAAAAACATATCTCTGGTCTTAGCCCGACGAGCAATAGAGCGTTGGTCGCGATACGCTATGTATCGTTTAGCCACCTCTTTTCGTGGAGATTTCATTAATTCAAGTTCCACCTTGTCCTGAATATCTTCCACTGTCATCTGTTCTTGACCAATCATACCCACACGGTCAGCGATACGAGCAATGAGAGCCTCATCCTCCCCCATTTCTGTTGTAAGCATGGCTTTGCGGATTGCAGCTTTAATTTTTTCCTCATTATAGCCCACGACACGACCGTCGCGTTTCACTACCGTTTGTATCATTTCTATCGATTGTTTTTAGGATTATTTTTAAGAGTTTTATTGCATGAACTTTTACATTCAATTTTCATGCCACAAAATTACATATTGGCGACTTAATATACAACATTTTGATTAATTATTTTCATGCAAAATTTTCATTTTGGAAAACTTTTCAGCAAATTAAAATATTTAAATATTTACATGATAGCAAATTAAAAATATTTTTGGAAAACTTTAAATCCTACGACCATTAACCAAGTTAACAAAATCAACCATCTCGTATAAATTATGAATTATCAGTCGGGGATTATATTCCGATGAAATTTCAACAAAATTCTGCGGAAAAATATTATCTTCTGACGCCTTCAAACAGACAGTAATCCACCCAAGTTCATTACCTCTCACAAAGTCCTTTTCAGGATTATCGCCAACATATACATATATATCATCCGGGCATTTATTCATTATTTCCCTCATAGCCCCTCCCGTCAGTTTCTTTTCCCCAAACTTCTCGGAGATATAGATTAAATCTTCATCAATCATTTTGTCCAGACCAAGAGCAGTAATTTTCCGACTCTGTGTCCCTTCCCGACCATCTGTGATTAGTGCCAATATCACTCCTCTATTTCTCAACAGCGATAATGTATAAAGCGATGGCATTGGAAGCTGAATATCCGGGTAATGATTGCGGTACACATCCAGCAGCAACTTTATATCCACACCTGTAGATGCAAAAGCATCAGCAGGGGTTGACGCCTTGGTCATCAATGGCAATAAATGCGCTCCGTATTTGCGAGCTATAGCTCTATATGCAGAGCGCACATATTCCATTTCATGATACAATGTATCATCCAAATCGAAAGCTACAACCATAGCGAGGAGAGCACAATATAATATTATTCAAAATAATAGTCAACGCAGGCTCTTGCTTCCTTATGTCCGGCAAGCAACGCAGCAGCGGCAACATGCGCAGGATGATTGGCATACTTCGCGACATCAGCCATTTCAGGAACCACAGCTGTCAGCACAACATCCCAGTCCTCATTAGGATTCTCATTGATTCCCACTTCCATCGATTTCAGAACATCTATCTTAGCCGGAAGTTCCAATAGAGCGTTCTTGAAGCTCTCTGCCACATGTCGGCGTTCCTCGTCCGAACCTGACAGCTTGAACGTAACAATATGTTTTACCATAAATATTGTCTCTTTTATATTTTTATAAGGTTAAATTTCCCCTCAAAATTAGTAAAAATTATATTCATAACCGACCTATAAATCATAAAAAATTATGTAGCCAAGATACACCCACCACCTAAGCATATTATAACGCGTTCAATTTCTGTAAGAAAAAAATACATTAACGCCATCGGTTACTTTTTCGGCTTAATTTTAATATATTTGTTAATTATTTATATTATATTTGTAAAACATTTCTTATCATATTTAGAGATTGTTTAAATAGACATATCTTAATGATTACAACCTCTTATAACTACAATCTTACTGCACATAACACATTTGCGATGAAAGTTAAGTGCAGCTGCTTCATGGAGTACACAAATCCTGAAGACATCCCGTTCATGTTGTCTACCATACGTAAAGATGTGGACTGGTTTCACATCGGAGGTGGTAGTAATTTACTATTCACTTCCGACTTTTCCGGCGTGATATTCCACAGTGCAATCAAAGGAAAAGAAATCATTTCCGAAACCGAAGATACAATCCTTATCAAGGTCGGTGCAGGCGAAGTGATGGACGAGTTGATAGAATGGGCGTGTGATTATGGCTATTGGGGACTGGAGAATCTATCAGGCATACCCGGTGAGGTTGGTGCATCCGCAGTGCAAAACGTCGGCGCTTATGGAATTGAAGCTGGAGATGTCATTACCAAAGTATACGCGTTCGATACCATCAATCGTGAATTTATCTCGATTGAAAAAAAAGATTGTCAATTTGGCTATCGGACATCTTTATTTAAACAGCCTGACGAAAAAGGGAGATATGTGATACATGCTGTTGAGTACTTGCTCTCAAAAGTATCGGCACCAAAAATTGAATATCCAGCCCTTGCTGCTCGTTTCTCTGGCATGAACACTGAAAACATAACTCCTCATATTGTCAGAAACGAAATAATTTCCATACGCAACAGCAAACTTCCTAATCCCCAAGAAGTGCCAAGCGCCGGAAGTTTCTTCAAGAACCCTATCATTTCGGACATTCAATTCCAAAATATTGTCGAAATCATTGGCTCAACCCAATTCCCTCACTACAAAGTTGAGGATGGATACAAGATACCGGCAGCATGGCTTATAGATACATGCGGTTGGAAAGGAGTCAGAAAGGGGAATGCTGAAGTGTGGAAGCTGCAGCCTTTAGTAATAATTAACCCTGATAAGATTGCCACCCCACAGGAGATAATAAATCTTGAAAACGACATTATAAACTCTGTTGCAGATAAATTCGGGATTATATTATCACCCGAGGTTGAACACATTTAAGTATAAATTCATTTATACATTATAACAGAATTTCACTCATCACCACAAAAATTATTATTTATGAGCACATATATAATCGAAGGCGGTCACAGACTGCATGGTAGCATTCGTCCGCAAGGAGCAAAAAATGAGGCATTACAAGTTATAAGCGCCACACTTTTAACGAGCGAACCAGTGACTATCCACAATGTGCCCAACATTTTGGATGTAATTAATCTAATCAACCTTCTTAAAGCAATGAACGTAAAGGTTGAGAAAGTTGGCGATTCGAGTTATTGTTTTCAAGCTGATGACTTGGACGAAGATTACATCTCAAGCGCTGACTTTGTGGCGCGTTGCGCTTCGTTGAGAGGCTCTGTTCTTGTGGTGGGTCCGCTACTTGCACGCCTCGGACAGGCATATTTCGCCAAACCAGGAGGTGATAAGATTGGCCGACGCAAAGTCGACACCCATATCACCGGCTTATCCAAGCTTGGCGCCATGATTGCTTACAATGAGGAACGTCAGGCTTATTATCTTGTAACCGTAAACGGACTTAAAGGATGCTATATGCTTCTCGATGAGGCATCCGTCACCGGAACTGCTAACATTATAATGGCTGCGGCACTCGCTGAAGGCACCACTACAATTTATAATGCGGCATGCGAACCTTACGTGCAGCAACTATGTAAAATGCTCGTGATGATGGGTGTAAAAATCGATGGTATAGGCTCAAATCTATTGCGTATTACCGGCACTGACAAACTCGGTGGAGCTAATCATACGATTCTTCCCGACATGATTGAAGTTGGTAGTTTCATCGGTATGGCTGCAATAACGCAAAGCGAACTCACTATCAAGGATGTGTCATACGATAACCTCGGAATAATCCCCGATTCCTTCCGAAAACTTGGCATCAACCTCGAGCGCAGGGATGACGATATATTTATTCCCGCACAGGAGCATTACGAGATAGAAACTAATCTCGATGGTTCAATCCCGACAATCGCTGATGCCCCTTGGCCAGGACTCACACCAGACCTTCTTTCTGTCATGTTGGTAACGGCCACCCAGTGTCGTGGTAGTGTGCTAATCCACCAGAAGATGTTTGAGAGTCGACTATTCTTTGTAGATAGGCTCATAGATATGGGCGCACAAATCATGCTATGCGACCCACACAGAGCTGTAGTAATAGGACTTGACCACAGATTCCCGTTGCGCGCCAACAAGATGCATTCTCCTGACATCCGTGCCGGAATTGCGATGCTTATCGCTGCAATGAGCGCGAAAGGTGTATCGCAGATTGACAATATTGACCAGATAGATAGAGGATATCAGGCTATCGACACACGATTGAATTCAATCGGAGCTTGCATACATCGCAGAGACTAAAAACACCCGAGCCACAACTCCACACTCCAAAGGGTTTTAATCTTTCATTTTGAATCTATAGAGCAATGGACAAGCAAGTATTCACAAAGGAGGATTCCGCTAAAATAAAAGATTTGGTATCCCACCTTCTACATGAGACAAGAGAGGTGGGAATGCCCGGTGATTACCGTGCTATTAAAAAAGTGCTTGATACAGCCATCAAAAACAACATCCCGGCTGTTGACCGTCACGGCATAAATCAAGTGATACACTCTCTGGAGACATCAATAGCTCTATGCAAAATGGTGTCGCCGGACCGAAACATGATTATCGCGACTATGATTTATGAACTTTGCGCCCTTGACTTTCTCAAAATGGAAAATGTAAAACGGGCATGGGGTGATGATATAGTTCTATTAGTCAACGGTCTATTAAAAGTCTCAACACTCTACGGGAAACAAGGCGTAGTAAAAACCGACAATTTCCGTCGGTTACTTATGACTTTCGCTGAGGACATCCGTGTAATTATCATCATGATTGTTGACCGCCTCACACTGATGAGAGCTATCAACCACTATCCAGATGAAAAGTTTGTAACGGACACAGCATTTGAAGCCAACTATCTATATGCGCCACTTGCTCACCGCCTTGGTTTATATAAAATCAAAAGCGAGCTTGAGGATATGTCCCTGAAATACACTTCCAGAGAGACCTACACCAAAATCGCTAAAGAACTTAATGAGACAAAAGTTGCCCGTGATGCATACATTGCCGATTTCATAGCGCCACTCAAGAAAAAGCTCGATGAGACCGGACTAAATTTCGAAATCAAAGGCAGGACCAAATCCATATATTCTATCTGGAATAAGCTACGCAAACAACAGGTGGAATTGTCCGGTATTTATGACCTATTTGCCATACGTATCATTCTGGATGTACCTTTGGAACGTGAAAAATCTGATTGCTGGAATGTCTACTCAATCGTAGCAGACATGTATACACCTAATCCAGCCAGAATGAAGGATTGGCTATCAATTCCTAAAAGCAATGGATATGAATCGTTGCACACCACGGTTAAAGGTCCGGAGAATAAATGGGTTGAAGTGCAGATTCGAACCAAACGCATGGACTTAGTAGCTGAAAAAGGTCTTGCAGCACACTGGAAATATAAGGGAATCAAAAGCGAGGGCGAACTGGATGTATGGATGAATAATATCCGCGACATTCTTGAGACCGCCGACGGTCCTATGGAATTAATGAAGAATTTCAAGATGGACCTATATGACAAGGAAGTATTTGTATTCACACCTAAAGGCGACCTCTACCGTCTCCCTTTAGGTGCCACAATTCTCGACTTTGCATTCAACATACATTCAAAACTCGGATGCACTTGTGTTGGTGGCAAAGTCAACGGCCGCAACCGTAAACTTAACCACAAGCTCCACTCAGGCGACACAGTAGAAATATCAACAGCTCCAGGTCAAATACCGAAACAAGATTGGCTCAACTTCGTAGTGACCTCCAAAGCGAGAAACAAAATACGCCAAACCCTCAACGAGCGGGCAAACCGTGCCGCAGAATTAGGTAAAGAACTGCTTCAACGCCGATGTAAAAACAGAAAAATCGAGTTGGAAGAAGCCTACCTCATGCGCACTATCAAAAAGATGGGGTATAAGACCGTCACCGATTTCTACAATGCCATCTCAGAGGAAGCTATTGACGTCAATGATGTTATAATCCAATACGAACTGATTGAGAACGCCGATAAAAAGGAAGAAATAGAAAAACGAAGTGCTGAAGAATTTGAGCTGATAAATTCTGCTGAGCGCAACTCTGATTTCTCGGATGACATTCTCATTATAGGAGACAACATCAAAGGTATCAACTATAAGTTGTCAAAATGCTGCAATCCTATATTCGGTGATGATGTATTCGGATTTGTTTCAGCCGAAGGCGCCATTAAAATCCACCGAAACGACTGCCCTAACGCTCAACACATCCGCTACAAATATCCATATCGCGTGATTCGAACTCGTTGGTCAGGGAAAGTAGGCAGTCAATTTGCCGCAACTCTTAAAATAGTTGGGAATGATGACATCGGTATCATTACCAATATCTCATCAATAATCAATAAAGAAAAGGAGGTAACGCTACGGAATATTTCCATTGAATCGAAAGATGGAATATTTTCAGGTTTCCTTGTCGTAGGTGTGAACGACACCTCTGCATTAAACAATATAATCAAGAAAATCAAAACAGTTAAAGGCGTAAAAGATGTTCAACGAAGTAACTAATAAACTCCATAGAGCCGGTGTAGCCATATTGGTCACTACTCCCCTTCTGCTCGCTTCATGCGGAAACAGTGACACAGAAAAAGCCCAGTCACTCCTCAACGAAGCGAAAACGGCTTACGACAATAAAAATTATACTCTTGCCATCAACCTTGCAGATTCTATCAAACGAGGCTATCCGCGAGAATTTGATATACGAAAGGAAGCTCTGCATTTGTCTACCCTCGCCTCAGAAGGTAAAATACTGCGTGAGCTCGAAACTGCCGATTCAACAGTGGCTGTATTAGGCGCTTTAGGTGATTCAATGCAATCAAACATTAAATATGTGAGCAACCCCATTGAAGGATATTATGTTGCGAAAGGGACCAATCCTACGTCGTTCACAAGTTCTACCGGTTTACAAGCCAGAATGACTCCAAACGGAGATTTTTACCTTATGTCATCATTAAAAGGAAAATCGGTAAAGAGCACATCTGTCACAGTATCATGCGATGGAAAGGAAGCAACGACAACTACAGTTCCACACGATGGAGAACGCAATGACCGTTCCATGGGTGCGGAAATAATAACCTTCATGGGCGCGGAATGCGACACTGTTGGTAAATTTGTTTGCGAGAACGTTGGAAAGCCGATGACTCTCACATTTAACGGGAATAGTTCATACTCCATTCCTCTTACAGAGAAACAGGTTATCGAGATTGCCGACCTGTACGCCTACGCCACCACAATACGTAAATTCAAAATTGCCACCCTCGAGAAGGAACGGCTCAGCAAAGCTCTTGATTTAGCTCGCTCGCAAGCAGCCAGAACATACGTTGAGAAAGACAGCACCAATATTTAATCTATCATATTGACAAACACACATGAAAGAGAATGAATCCGGCAAGCCTACATTGGCAAGCAGATGGCAGCGGATATACGACCGGTGTCTAAATTTGTGGAATTACTACAGTAGCGGAGTGTGGGAAGATAGACGTGACAATTTAAAAGTCAACATCATCAAAACCGCTAATCTTACAGTACGTACATTCATGAGCACAGACCTCCAGTCGAAAGCATGCGCCATGACATATCGTACACTTCTTGCCGTAGTGCCGGCTTTGGCTCTACTATTTGCTATCGGACGTGGTTTCGGGCTCCAAAGTCTATTGCAAAAACAGGTCTATAGCTACTTTCCATCGCAGAGCAAAGCATTGGACATGGCTTTTTCATTTGTTGATTCATGTCTTGCCCAAGCCTCCGAAGGGGTATTTGTCGGAGTCGGTATCGTTTTCTTGCTTTGGACCATAATCTCATTGCTGAGCAATGTAGAAGATACTTTTAATCAAATTTGGGGTGTAGCCAATGGGCGCTCAATGTTCCGTAAGGTGACAGATTATCTTGCTATCTGCATCATACTTCCGGTTTTGATGACTTGCTCTGGTGGTCTTCAGATATTCATGTCAACAACCATCCAAAAGCTTCTACCGTTTGACGCTATCACTCCTATTGTATCATGGATGCTTGACTGTGTATCATATATTTTCGGGTGGCTGTTTTTCGTCGGAGCATATATGCTTATCCCAAATACCAAAGTTCGGTTCAAGAATGCTCTAATAGCCGGAATGATTGCTGGAACTGCATTTCAGATATTACAATGGCTGTTTGTATCAGGTCAGTTATATGTATCTAAATACAATGCCATTTATGGTAGCTTTTCCTTCCTGCCATTGATGCTGCTATGGATGCAGCTCTCTTGGCTTATTACACTTGCTGGAGCTTTGATATGCAGTTCGGCTCAAAACATATTCATGTTCAGTTTTGAGAAACAAATTGCTGCCATCTCCTCCAACTATCGCCGTAAAGTCACTCTTGCTATCCTGACCGTAATACTGCAAAGATTCAAGAACGCACAAAAAGCTATCAATATTTCAACCATATCAGAATCATGCATGATTCCACCAAGATTAGCCAAAATAATCGTAGCATATCTGTTGGATTGCAATCTAATTGACAGAGTCGCTCCGCCAAACACTCAAGAACTTGATGAAGACTTACCTCTCCAACCAGCCAAAAGTCTGGAATATTATACACTGGGAAATGTTCTCTCTGTTCTCGCGTCTCATGGCGAAACTGGATTTATTCCAGATTTCAATGATTCCTTCAAGGAGATTATCAAACTTTGCGATAATATAACCGATACCGTAAAAGCATCAAACCAAAATGTTCTGCTATCAGACATTCCTATCACGCTCCCTATAGATTAACCATTTTATAATAAATCATTTTTTAATTATCATGAAAGAAGTAATTTCAACTACAGCAGCTCCTGCTGCCATCGGTCCTTACAGCCAAGCAATCAAATGCGGCAACATGCTTTTCTGCTCAGGTCAGATTCCTGTAAATCCAGAAACCGGAGAGATACCTGAGGGGATAAAAGCTCAGACAGCCCAATCACTCGCTAATGTGAAGGCTCTTCTTGCAGCTGCCGGCACAAGCATTGATAATGTGGTAAAAACCACAGTATTTCTCGCTGATATGGGTCTCTTCGGCGAAATGAATGCTGTATATGCCGAAACATTTACAGAACCCTTCCCCGCCCGTTCTGCAGTAGCAGTTCGAGAATTGCCAAAGCAGGTACTTGTGGAAATTGAAGTAATTGCAGCTCTTTAAAACTTCAGCTTTCACAATTACTACCTAAAACTGTCTTTTGACAATAAAAAAGCCGGATGCACGGGATAACCATGCATCCGGTTTCAATTTATTATCTAAAAAGGAAACTCTCAAATTTTATTATTCAGCTGGAGCCAAGTCAACAGCATAAATACCGCGTTTACCTGTGGGATAGAGTCCGCGGAGAATCATCACCTTCTCATCGCCATTGCCTTTCATGATTGACTTATAAATCTTTTCGACATCCTCTGGAGTGGAAACTCGAGTATCATTTATTGAATAGATTATAAATCCTTCACGCACACCTGCATCGCGGAAACTACCGGAACGGACGTCAACAACTTTTACACCATTGCTTATACCTAGATGTTTCAAGGTAGAATCATCGACCTTCTTGAATGCGCATCCTAAGTCAGTAAAGTCCGATGCCTTTGTCATATTCGTTGTGCCTTGGGTGTTAAGGAGCTTCACCTCAACGGTGAATGGTTTGTTATCACGAATATAACTTACCTTTATCTTATCACCAGGACGATACTTGGAAACCTGTTCCTGAAGTTGCGCAACATTGTCTGTAACCACATCGTTAATCTTGACAATAACGTCACCTTCGGTTATGCCTGCTTCTTTTGCAGATGAACGGTCGCTAACACTACCAACATATACACCTTTGGTCACAGCGGTAATATCTTTTTCCTTAGCAATTTCATTGGTAAGGTCAGAAATCCCGATACCAAGCACTGCTCTTTGCACAGTACCAAACTGACGCAAATCACTTGCTATTTTTTTCACTATAGAAGTCGGTATAGCAAATGAATAGCCAGCATAGTTACCGGTCTGACTATATATGGCAGTATTTATACCTATCAGTTCACCATGCAGATTTACCAAGGCACCTCCTGAGTTTCCGGGATTGACAGCTGCGTCAGTCTGAATGTAAGCTTCAATACCCATTGGACGTCCCGAATGTGTAGCAGAACCTATGCTACGCGCCTTTGCTGATACAATACCAGTGGTCACAGTAGAAGTAAATCCAAACGGATTTCCCACAGCGAGCACCCATTCACCAACTTTCAGAGCATCACTATCTCCCATCGGAATGACTGGAAGGTCTTTTGCATCAATCTTTATCAAAGCCAAATCGGTCATTGAGTCAGAGCCTATCACAGTTGCATCAAAGGTACGGTTGTCGTTCAATGTCACCTCCAAACGTTCTGCATCATCTATCACATGATTGTTGGTCACTATGTAGCCATCAGAACTGATTATAACACCTGACCCCAACCCCATCTGCTGCTGTTTAGGTTGCTGCTGTTGCTGCTGACGGCGCTGGCCGCTGTTAGGACTTCCAAAGAAATATTCAAAGAAGGGGTCATTAAAGAAACCACCATTTCCTCCCTGTGAGTATCCTCGTGGAGTAGCATAACTCTTTATTGAGACAACGCCATTAATTGTATTTTCAGCCGCTGCAGTAAAATCTGTAGATTGCACTGGCGACTGTGACACCTGAAACAATCCATTGACTGCATTCCCTCCATTATAGGAAGAAATAGTCTCCGAATTATCAGAGAAGAGCACTTGCTTCATGGCTACAGTAGTAGCTACCGAACCTAAGATAGCCGACCCTGTGGCAAGTAAAATGATTTTGCCGGATAATTTCATATTTTTATTTTTGTTTATGTGATTGAACTTTTATCAATAATTAAATCCATCCCTGGTAATGACTGGATTCATTCATTAGACTGCAAATATCATGCAATGTTACATAGTGAACAAGCAAGTTTAAACAATTTTAAGAGGAAGTATTCCATTTTAAGATATATTTACCAGACAAATCTCCCATCTGCCAATAAAAACTGACAACACCATGGCATAATCCAAATGATTATTCGTAATTTTGCCATATCATGAAAAAACAATCTCGATTCATTCCATATATCCTGCCAATTTTCGCTATGTTAGCCGTATCATGCGGTTCATCGCGCAACACAGCCGTACTGGTCAAAAAAAGCACGGTTGGAGGCGAATCCATTTCAAAAAACCAGACAGTCTCAATTCCCAGCACATTAGCTCCGCAGTCACAAGCGCTTCTCAAAGAAGCCAGCCAATGGCTTGGAACTCCATATAAATATGGTGGCACTGATAAAGGCGGCGTTGACTGCTCAGGTCTTGTGTTAAAAGTATACCAGTCTGCATTGGCAATCAATCTCCCCAGAAATTCCAAAGCCCAGTCAGATTACTGCACTCCCACCTCAAAAAAAGAACTTGTACCTGGCGACCTGCTATTTTTTGCCACCGGCAGAGGCAAAAATATTTCTCATGTAGGTATCTTTATCGGCGACAACCGCATGATTCATTCCTCTACCTCCAAAGGTGTAATTATAAGCGACATCAATGCCGATTATTATATACGCACATTCACCGGTTCAGGCAAAGTGGAAAAATATCATGCCATGATAAATAATTCAGACGGATTGCAATACGATGTCAATTCAATACCATTCGAAAGCCCGTCTACTCCTATAGAGCATCCCATTGCCGCCACTTCTGATACCAACATGGAACAAAACAATGAAGTTGTTCCAATTAAATATACACCAACAAGCTCTTTACCAGTCAAAAAGACACCCTCACAACAGACTTCTTCTGCAAAAAATTCGACGGTTCAACAGCCCTCAAAGCCAATAAACGTAGCAAAAAGTACCGGGTCCACTCAGAAAGAAATCACAGCTGAAGATGCCAGGGCAAGTGTACTCAACTCTATCATAGAGCAAAAATTAGACTCAATATACAGCAAATAAAATTGCTAACCCATGAATCGAACCATAGCACCATACATTCATAATTTCGGAACATTGACTCTCCCAGAAGTAGGCCGGACTGTATTATCCAATGGAATAACAATACATACAATCAGCGGCGGAGAAAATGATGTGAACCGTCTCACCATAACCCTACCTGGAGGTGAGGCTGAATCGCCAAAAGCAGGATTATGTTCACTCGCCACCTCGATGTTGCTTGAAGGTACTCTTTACCATACCGGTGAGGAAATAGCCAATATACTTGAGTATAATGGGGCATGGATTAACACTTCCACTTCCACCCATCATTCCTCCATTACCTTATATAGCCTCAATAACCGTCTCCCAGCCATCATAGATTTGCTTGTCGAATTAGTGGACCACTCCTGTTTCCCCGATGATGCATTAAATATGATAAAAAAAAGACGTATCTCAAAAATTGAAATTGACAGAGAGAAGGTAACCTACCATTCCGGAGCTGCTATCCGTAGGATGATTTATGGAGAGAACCACCCATTGGCACAAGCTGAGACTCCGAAAACAATCGCAGAAATAACAGCTGATGAATTAAAACATTTTCACCACAGCAGGCTTGATACAAACAACGTGCATATATTCCTCGCAGGGAAAATCACGCCTGAGATTATGGCACTAATCACGACTTCTTTCTCCAAAGTTCACTCCGAGCAGAAATTCAATCTCTCTCCATTGTCTTTCCCAACAATCAGCTCACCTCAAAAAGAGGTCATATCACGCCCCGGCAGTCTTCAGAGTGCCATCAACATGGCGATTCCATCTGTTGGTCGCTCTAATCCCGACTTTGTCCCCTTGCGAGCAGCAGTAACGGCTTTCGGCGGGTATTTCGGAAGTCGCCTCATGCTTAACATCCGGGAAGACAAGGGTCTAACATATGGAATATCATCCTATCTGCTTGGTTATAAGAACAAAAGTTTCATATATATAGCCACACAAACCGATTGTTCAAAAACTCCTATTGTAATAGAAGAAATATATAACGAAATTGAGCGGCTAAAGAATCCGGCAACATATACCGAAGATGAGATAATACGCCTGAGTCAATTCCAATTGTCAAATCTTGCGTCAGTGCTCGATTCACCATTCTCTGTGATGGATTTATATCAAACAGGAATTATCGCTGACACTACCCCTGATTATTTTGACCGGCAACAAAAGCTCGCGCACAATCTCACCCCCGAACTTTTAGCCAATATGGCTAACAAATATTTTGACACGGAACAAATATGCACAGCCATTGCCGGTGCATAATCATAGTCAAAAACAATATTATATTCATGCTATTTTCACCACAAATTTGTAACTTTGTAGCCTAAATAGCAAAAATATGTTTGAAATAGAGTTAACGCCGACAATTATAGCACTTTACTCTGCCTTAGCAGTTTGTTTCATATATCTCCTATTAGGTTTTCGTCATTATATCACCTCGGTAACCCGTAAAGTTGCACTCGATAACAATACTCCGATTCCGGACTTACCAGACAATTATCCATCGGTCTCAGTAATAGTCTATTCCGAGGATGATGCGCAGAATCTGGAAATCTTACTTCCTCAGATACTTGAACAAGAATACCCCGGATTGATGGAAGTAATAGTTGTCAACGATGGTGCCATCGGCTCTACAAAAGATGTAATCGCACGTCTTGAGCAGAACTATTCAAATCTTTACATGACGTTCACGCCACTTGAATCACGTTCGCTTTCAAGAAAGAAATTAGCGATAACCTTAGGCATAAAAGCTGCACGCTTTGAGACAGTAATGCTCACCACCGGAAACTGCCGCATAAGCTCGAGAACATGGCTAAAATCAATGATGCGTCATTTCGCTGCAGGTAAAGAAATTGTAATTGGCTATGCTACACCGATTGCAGCCGAAGACGCCACGAATGGAATCAAACGCCGCCATTCTTTCGATACTGTTTGGACTGCCATCGAATATCTTTCATGGGCTATTGCGGGCAGACCCTACAGGGGCAGCTGTCATAACCTCGCATATAAACGAAGCGTTTTTTTCAAGAACAAAGGTTTCTCAAAATCATTAAACCTTAAGTTCGGAGATGATGACATATTCGTCAATGAAGTTGCCAACGGAGACAATACCGCTACAGAACTATCCACAGACTCAATAGTCGAAATAGCAGAAACCAATCCATCGGCAGCCTTCAAACGCGGGAAATTACGTTATGATTACACTGCTAAGAAACTAAAGACATCAGCCAGATTATTTTTCAGCACATGTAGCTGGGCTTGGTGGATAGCATTAGGATGCGCTATTGCTGTTTCAATCATCGGTCTACCATCTTTTATTCCCTTGATTATATCAGCCACACTAATCATCTCACTATATCTTACACTGATGATAGCATGGAAAAAAGCTTCTGTATCAATTGGTGGCAGACCGTTATTCCTCACATTTCCTTGGTTTATGTGCTATCATCCTGTATTCAATCTGTATTATAGAATTAAAGGATATTTCAAACGCGGGAATAACTTGACTTGGATATAATGGGATTATGATAGGAACAATAGAAATAAACGGTCTAAAATTATTCGCGCGTCACGGAGTATACGATTTTGAACGTGCTAATGGCAATACATTTGAAATCACGGCACACCTGCGCTACCCGATAGATAAAGCTATGGACTCAGATGACCTGAGTCAAACACTCAATTATGCTGAGGCTGTAGAAATAATCCGCAAAATTATGGCTACGCCATCGGATTTACTTGAAAATGTAGCTTACCGAATCTATTCGGAACTCACTACTCACTATCCTCTCATTTCCGGCGGTCTTATCAAGGTAGCTAAACTTAATCCACCCATCGATGCAAAAATGGATGATGTGGCGGTACGAATTGAATGGTGACAGATTTTAAACAACTTTGATTAATATAATTTAGAATTCAATATGACTCCTATACTACTATTGACCGGCTATCTCGGTAGCGGCAAAACTACACTTGTTAACCACATCCTCACTAACGAACGTGGAATACGTTTCGCTGTGATTGTGAATGATATCGGTGAAGTCAATATCGATGCTGACCTTATACAGCGTGGCGGCGTAGTGGACAGCAAGGACGATTCACTGGTTGCCCTTCAAAACGGCTGCATATGTTGTACCCTCAAGATGGACCTTGTAAAACAGATTGAGGATATCATGGCAATGGGCAAGTTTGATTATATCGTCATAGAAGCAAGCGGAATATGCGAACCCGCACCTATCGCTCAAACCATCTGTTCAATTCCACAAATGGGCGAAGGATACCTTAAGTTCGGAATTCCCAAACTTGATTGCATCGTAACAGTAGTTGATGCGCTACGTCTGCAAGATGAATTTGCATGTGGCGAGAGTCTGACAAAAGATAATCTTGATGATGAGGATATTGAGAATCTCATCATTCAGCAGATAGAATTCTGCAATATAATCCTACTTAACAAATCTTCTGAGGTTTCGGATAGCGAACGCAACCGAATCAAAGCTATCATCCGTGCAATACAACCTAAAGCTGAAATAATCGAATGCGATTATGCCGACGTTGACATAACGCGTCTCATAAACACCAATCTTTTCAAATTTGAGAAAGTAGCAACCTCTGCCGCTTGGGTAGAGCAAATTGAAAAACCAATTGAGGAGCTTGAGGAAGAAGAACATCAGCATCACGGACACCATCACCACCATGAACATGAGCATGAGCACGAGCACGAACACGAGCACGAGCACCATCATCATGAACACGAGCATGGGGAAAATTGCACATGCGGATGCCATCATCACCATCATCATGGTGAAGGGGAAGCAGAGGAATATGGCATAAGCACATTTGTCTATTTCCGCCGCCCGGCTTTTGACCTGAATAAGTTCGACCACCTTGCAGCCCGCAACTGGCCTGCTGGAATAATCCGTTCTAAAGGTATTTGCTATTTCAGCAATAATCCGGACATGTCTTATCTATTTGAAAGCGCTGGCAAACAAAAACAGCTCCGAGAAGCTGGAATGTGGTTCGCCACCGCTCCTGAAGAGGAATTTGAGGAGCTTGTAGCCCAAGACCCTGGAATCCTCAAAGACTGGGATGAAGACTATGGTGACCGAATGATAAAGATAGTGTTCATCGGACAACATCTTGACAAAGCTGCCATAACCAAAGCATTGGATTCCTGTCTGGATATTTAATCGCCCATAGCCAATATTGTATTTCTATGAAACCCTACCTGCAAGTCGAAGATTTAACTAAAAGCTACGGTGACCGTATACTTTTTGACTCAATCACTTTTGGCGTTAACGAAGGTGATAAAATCGGTATAATCGCCAAAAATGGGACCGGCAAAACCACGCTTTTGAAATTGCTTTCTGGCGAAGAAGCGCCTGATAGCGGCACAGTAATCTACCGCAACGATTTGCGGGTGGGCTTCCTCCAGCAGACGCCGACATTTATAAAAGGGAAAACAATTGTCGAGAATCTCATAACATCAATTCCTGAACATGACCATGAGGAATGGGCAAAGGAGGACCAGGTAAAGCAAATGCTTTCTCAGCTTGGGATTGACAATCCCGATGCAGAGCTTGACCACCTGTCCGGTGGACAGTTAAAGCGTATCGCGCTGGCTCAGGTACTATTGAGTTCACCCGATTTGCTTATACTTGATGAACCCACCAATCACCTTGATATCTCAGCGATAGAGTGGCTTGAAAATTATCTATCGCGCCAACGCATCACTCTGCTTATGGTCACTCACGACCGATATTTCCTTGACCGTGTGTGCAACAAGATAATAGAAATCGACATGAAGCAGATATTTACCTACGAAGGTAATTTCGATTATTATTTGCGCAAACGCGCTGAACGAATCGAAGCGTTGACAGGGGAACTCGCCAAAATAAAGAATACATTGCGCAAAGAGCAGGAATGGATGAGACGGCAACCGCAAGCAAGAGCCGGAAAAGCCAGATACCGCATAAATGCTTTTTATGACCTTAAAGAGAAAGCCAGAGCACGCTATGATGAAAAAAATATCAATCCCAATGAAATAAAGTCATCATACATTGGCTCTAAAATTTTCGAGGCGGAAAAAGTATGTAAAAAATTTGGAGACAAGGTCATACTTGATGATTTTACATATACATTCGCCAGATATGAAAAAGTAGGGATAGTTGGTGGTAACGGTGTTGGGAAATCGACATTTGTCAAAATGCTTCAAGGACTTCTTAAGCAAGATAGCGGCGAATGGAATGTAGGAGAAACAGTAAGATTCGGATACTATTCGCAGGAGGGATTGCAATTGCCAGAAGGGAAGAAGGTAATTGATGCTATCACTGACATCACAGAAGATGTAGTCGTTAATGGGACCACTCATTATACTCCGATGCAATTTCTCACTCGATTCCTTTTCTCCCCTGCCGACCAGCAGAAATATATATCGACATTAAGTGGTGGTGAAATGCGCCGACTACATCTCGCGGCGGTACTCATCAAACAACCCAATTTCCTAATACTTGATGAGCCCACAAACGACCTGGATATCATGACACTTGCTATCCTTGAGGGATATCTCCAGAATTTCAAAGGATGTGTAATTGTAATATCCCACGACCGTTTCTTCCTCGACTCAATCGTTGACCATCTATTTGTAATGGAAGGGAATGGAATTATCAAAGATTTCCCGGGAAATTACACGGATTATCGCAACTACATTAAGGAGCAACGCTCTCTTCAAGCGCAATCAGCCAATAGCGAAAAAAATGTCCAAACAGGCGCTCCCAAAAGAGAAACATCTCAACGTGCACAAAAATTAACTTATAAGGAGAAAAAAGAATTTGAAGCTCTCACAGTAGAAATAGACACTCTTACAACCGAGAAAAACGAACTGGAGGCTTTATTCAATTCTGGTTGTGAGATTAACGATGTTGCGGAGAAGGCTACGCGCTACAGCGAGTTGAAAGAATTGCTTGATGAGAAAGAGATGAGATGGCTGGAACTTTCCGAAAAAGCCTGATTAAGGATTGTACAAGTCAGGATTAAAGAAATTAGCCACATCATACGCCATCTCCAATGCCTTTGACGCAGGACTGTCAGGGTTGATACTTTGCGCTTTTGCATAGTCTCCCATAGCGGCACTTCTGTCACCCATGCGCCAATATAACTTTCCACGTCTAAAGTAAAGTTCATCTGACTCTGGATTGCCGTCAATCATCTGATTGATGAGTGTTAACGCTCCTTGTATATTATTTTCTGATACCAATTTATCAATCTTATCCATATAGAATCTATTTATAACGCAAAACTAATAAAACTATTCATATTTAGTAACTTTTGTATCTAAATTTATGTTCTATAATTATACTTACTAATTATAACGTTACAAAATATGAAAAAAGGGATTCTATTTCTATCAGGAATGCTGTTATGTCTGACTCTATCAGCACACACCTTGTCGACAACACTATATACAGCGACACAATGCGAAGGTTCGTCAATGCCTTATCCCACTCCGCCAGATAATTCCTTGAACTATCCCGATTCACTTACTCCGGTATTCCTGAACCATGTCGGCAGACATGGAGCACGATTCATGTCATCATCGAAATTTACGGATGATATCATAAAATTCCTTGACAAAGCCGATAGCCTGGAATGTATAACGCAGGCAGGTAAAGAGCTTAGAGTACTATGTAAAGAAGTAATCTCCATAACCGACAATCAATGGGGTGCTCTCGATTCTTTAGGCAAACAAGAACAACGTGATATAGCGACAAGAGCCTATAATAAATATAAAATGCTCTTTAACGATAGAAAAATCCATTCGATATCATCCTTCGTGCCCCGCTGTGTAGCATCAATGGACGAATTTACCCATCAGCTCACATGGCTAAACAACAAAATCGAGATATATAGTTCGTCCGGTCGCCAGAACTCATATTTTCTACGTCCTTGGGATAGTGATACAGCATACAAGGCTTTCATGAAAGATGACAAATGGTACCAGGAATACGAATCATACCGTAATAAGACAGTACCAAAATCTGTTGCATATAGGATACTTGGTAATGAATTTCCATTGACAGAACATGATGCTATAGATTTCTCGCTTAATGTCTATAAGCTCATAGCCGGTTGCGCCGCCATTGGAATCCCGACTGGTTGGGAACGATTCCTTACGCTTAGTGAATATAACTCCCTATGGTCTGTAGTAAACATGCACCACTACCTTACACATACCGCTTCCGGCATTTCTTCCGTACCTGCATATCTCGCAGTCAATCTGCTCACCAATCTAATAAATACAACACAAGAGGCTGCTGAAGGGAGAAATGAATACTCTGTACTATTGCGTTTCGGACATGCAGAAACTCTAATGCCCCTGCTATCACTCATGCGTTTGCCTGGATGCAATTACCAAAGTAGCGACTATAACACCGTAAAAACACATTGGCGCGACTTTCAAGTGGTACCAATGGCAGCAAATCTCCAAATGATATTATTCAAATCTACCTCAGGCAAATATTACTTACGTGTGGACCTCAACGAGAATCCGGTCAAGCTCATGCCTGGCGAATCATCGGTGTATATTCCTTGGGAAGCAGCCCGCAATTATCTTTCAGAGCTACTTGACACAGATGCTGATTAATCTCTGATATTACCCTCCTGGAGGCTCTACTGTTTGACATTGAAATGTTCATATATCCTGGATGAAATCAGATGGTATATCTCACGCTCTGAAGAAGGGAGCAACGCTTCATGTTTCCTCATGATTTGTTCATCCCCCCTAACAGCCGGACCAGTTTGTCCCTGTTCCGGGGGATTAGCGAATGCTTTGCGCAATGTTTCCTCCATAAGTGGCTTCATTACATCAAATGAAAGTCCCTCCTTACGGAGCAATTCATCCGCTATTACCCACATATAGTTTGTGAAATTGCAACTGAACACAGCTGCGACATGCATTTTACGCCGCAACTCGCTATCCGCATGGTAAACATTAGTAAATATCAATTCAGCGAATCGCCTTATCTTATTTTCTGTCTCCTGATTCACCCCTTCCACAAACAGGGGAACTTGTGTCATATCCAAAGATGCATTTTTCGAAAATGTCTGCATCGGATAAAAAACACCATACTCCGAGGACACTTCAGAAAGAACATCCATATCCACAGAGCCAGATGTATGAAGCCACAAGGCATTATTAGGCTGTAAAGCCTTTATTATAGGTAGGATACCATCATCCTTAACACTTATAATATAAATATCAGCATCAGGAACTATATCCGACAAATTATCTGTATACTCAGCGGATATCAGTTTCGAAGCTAAATCCCGGGCATTGGCACGTGTACGGCTGTAAACCTGACAGACATGCCCTGCTCCACTCTGTTCAATCGCGGGAGCTATGTGAGTTGCAACATTCCCGGAACCTAAAAATACGATTTCAGGTGTGGTTTGATTACCATTTAGCGATATGCACATTCTCCCAACGAAGTTTATCTACATCCTGGAGCTTTCGCTGCTCATCCTTATGACCAATGGAGAGGATACATACCACGGGGCATGTTTCAGGAATTCCCAAAACTTCCTGCACATATTCTTCCGAGGGAACACCATCGGCAGTAAACCGACCTCTTACTTGAATCCAACATGAACCCAATCCAAGGTCCGCAGCCTGAAGCTGCATATAAGAAGCAGCAACTGAACCATCCTCAATCCATGGCTCTGTCTCGGTGCAATCGACAGCAACCACTATAGCGAGCGGACACTTACCGATAGGAGCAGCTCCCATTGGTTTGCATTGACTGAGACGTTGTAGCATATCTTCATCCTCAACGACGATAAATTGCCATGCACGTGAACTTTTAGATGTTGGAGCCAATAAGCCAGCTTCAAGAATAAGACGTACATGTTCGGGATTAATTTTTTCGGATGTATAGCGGCGGATGCTACGACGCTCTACCAACAAATCATGAAGGGTCATAAATCAAATTCTATTATCTATAAAGTAATATGGCTTAACGTTTGCAAACCCAAACGTTTGGATACTGAGATGCCACATCATCAGCCATTGCTCTTGCCTTGTTAATAGTAGGACATGTACCTACATAAACCCTGTAGTTACCATCCATTTCTATTATTCTCAAATCCGGATTCCCATTGATATGCTTTACAGCTGCTTTATGAGATGGAAGAGATGCCACCACCAGCAGGTATCTATCACCATCGTTAAAATGGCTGGAATCTTCAATCTGAGCAGAAGTTTCAGTTAAAGCCTCATTTGCAGGCGCAGAAATAAATAGTTCAATTTCCCTTGAGATATCCGGCTCAGGCTCTGAAACAAAAGATGTTTCCATAGGAAGAGTCGTCTCAGCATTCAAGCTTATGCCTGTGTCAAGCGAAGCAAATGTCACTTCTGGACTACGCACAAGACCTGTAGTTGAATAAAGTATCCCCAGTCCTACCATAATCACAATAATTGAAGCAACAATCTTCAAAGGTGTTGGTATTGACAAAATGCGAGGGGAATCATTTGCGATGGACATCACATCCTCAGTCTGAACAATAGGCTTTACATTTATAGAATTCAAGCCAGCATACCGTAGAGAAGTAATAGAGTATTTCGAGGGTTCAAAGACAGGAGCGTCAGGGGTTGCGCCTTTATAAAGTATACCAAGATTCCCCATCGAGACTTCTCCTGTAAATTCAAGCTGGTGACGCATAGCTGCGACCTCTGCATCAAGCAACATTCTGGCATTTTCAATCCCTAGGCATTCCTTTCGGCTTATACTTGCTGCTAAAAGACCGTCATTATGTCTCACCTCCGGATTAAATCCCAATGAACGATGTGGCGGATAGAACTGACCTGCCTTAGAATCATAAAAAGCATGGGTCACATTCATCAAAAATGCGCCCAAACCAGGCACCACAACGCAATCATGGTGCAACAACAAATACTCAATATGTTCAGTTATGTCTAACACACTGCAAAGTTACTAAATTTTCCTGATATAACAAGCTATACAAACACTTAGCAGAATAAAAAATTAGGGCATCAGAATATGAAGAATTCTAATGCCCTAATATTTAAGCAGCTGTTATTTAAAAACCGATAATCGCAATTATCTTAACTATTTTTCATTTGCCTTATCAAGGTCTCGCAAATCATAATTCAATTTATCCTTATCATCCTCATCAGCAGTTACTATAACCGGAGCATGACCATTAACTTTTACATTAATAAGTTTTACAGTTGGATAGTTGCAATGGAACACATCTGAAGCAGCCTTGACGGTTATATTTTCCATCCTAAAATCAGTAACGGAATCATCCTTATTTCCAGCAATAGCGCCAAGATTGTCACATGAAACATTGATATTCTTCATGGTTACATTCTTAACTACACCGATTGGATGTTCATTTGTCCCTTCAAGTGTAAAGAACTGTTTCCAGGGTAGCATCTCAATGAGAGTGCCACATTTCCCGGTTACATTCTCTATCATAATGTTTTCATATGTCTGATAAGTGTCGGGACGCATTTTCAATCGCAATAGCGAACACTCATTTTCCAATTTGCAGTTGCGCAACACTATATTTTTAGCATGAAAACATTCACTACCAAGAGTAATGGTACCATGAAGATTAGGACCAAAAGTGCAGTTCTCTACCAGGATATCCTCAACCATCCCATTTTCCATAGACTTGTGAGCAAATACACCTTTTCCACCCTTCATACAGACTCCGTCATCATCACAGTTCAGATAGCAGCCTCTCACTGTCACCCTACGGCAACCATCAAGGTCAATAGCATCGCTACTCGGAGCCCTGACAGGCTCGGCTGGTGCGTATACCTCGCAATTTTCTATAAGCACATCCTGACACTGGTAAAGATGCGTGGTCCAGAAAGCAGAATTAATCAACCTAACCCCTGATAATACGACATTGTCACATCCCCAAAGAAACACAAGTCGTGGACGACGCACTTCAAGATTGGTCCAAGCCCGATTCTCAACACGAGCTTTTTCGACATGATTCCAGAACTGAACCCAGAATTTGTAGCCATTACCGTTAATTGTTCCTGTACCCGATACTTTGAATCCATCGACATGGTAAGCATTCACAAGTGCGGCATGATAATATATACTGCGACCTTCCATACGTGACGGAATCAACGGATAATCCTCTATATTGTCAGAGCCTTTGAGTACAGCTCCATCCTGAAGCACCAATGAAGTACCAGGCTTGAAAAAAAGCGCCCCGGAAAGATATGTGCCTTTTGTAAGCACAACCTCGCCTCCACCTTCAGCCTCAGCAATATCAATCACAGACTGCAATTTTGCGGTCTGCACTATAGTGCTGTCTGTAGAAACGCCATAGTCCACCACCCTAAACACTTTAGCTTCCGACAACAGTGCTGTTGAAACACAACCAGAAAGCAAGGCTATTTTTAAAATATTCTTCATTATGATAATATGTTATGAATTTCTTGCACAAATCATACTAATTCTTGAATCTTTTATCAAGAAACTTGACAGCATAGCCCACTGTTGTATCTACCCATGGATGGAAAAACCAAAATGGATGAACATCAACAGGAATCTTGTTACATTCTGTTGCTATACCTTTTTTCTTATAGATATTGACAAGCTCGTCTCTGCCATCGCTATAACGGGGCAAACCGCTACTTATGAAACATATTGGCGCTGATTTATCAGTTATCCATAGCAGAGCAGACGCTTCTTCCCAATTCTTCTTTGCTTGGTCATACATTCCACCAAGCCACATGGCATTTACAGGCATGACACCTTTTTTCTCCAAACGGTCGTTGGCATCTGCGATATTATTCTCCGATACAAATGTAGCGACTCCATCCATATTAACGACAGCCTGTACATCACTTGTAATATCCGACCATTCGCCATTTCCCTCATGTTTCTTCGAACCATTTGTTACCCCGACCAAAGTGGCGAGCTGAGCACCAGCAGAACAACCTGAAACTGCTATTTTATCAGGGTCTATCCCATACTTTGACGCATTAGCGCGAGCCCATCTTACAGCTGTTTTTATATCATGGAGGGCTGCCGGATATCGTGCTTCTTGAATCATACGATACTCAACAGGAATCGTGACATATCCATTAGCAGCAATACGTTGAGCCATAGGAGCCTGCAAAGACTTGTCTCCCGAATTCCATCCACCGCCATGAATCATAATCAGCGCAGGATAAACGTTATCATTATCAGGCCTGTATATATCGATATGCATATCCCTATCACCATAAGGGGTATCCTTGTAAGTAGTATACACCACATCTTTGTATTCCTTCAAACCCTCCATAAGATTTGCCTGAGCCAAAGACACCTCAGGATGATATTTTCTTACCTTTATATAGGTAGAATAAGCAGTGAATGAAGTATCGCAAGGCACAATAGTGTTCTCGCCGGCTTTTTTGCCACAAATTTTAAGCTCTGACAGCTTTCGCAAGAACTTTTCTCCCGTCTCAAGCATCAGGTCATGCCCACGGTCATTAAGATGTGCGGTATCATTCGGTCCTTGAAAATATTGCGCACGAAAATCTGGGTCATTCACCTTAATAACATCAGATGACGACACATCAAGTACCGGAATACCGTAAAGGTCACACACTCGGTGTATCTCAGCAACTACCTCCTTGAAGTATGGACGGTCAACACCCCATGGGGTCACAAATCCAATACGTGAGGATGGGTATTTCGCCCTTAACCCAGCGCATAGCGAATCCAACCCGGCTTGAAACTTCTCCCATCCACCATTTTTACGAACATAATCAGCATCATTATGCCCGGCTATCACAATTACATAGTCTGCGCTATCAGGCATTGTCAAATAACGTTCGGTCATAGCCGGACCAAACCCATCAGCAGTGCGGTCGAATGCAATGCTACTTCCATTTCTACCGAAATTCACATAATTCATCCCAAGTTTCTCCGCTAATTTAGCATGCCATGACTCGGCAAACGGGCGTTTATGATTTCTGACGTAACTATCCCCAAGCATACAGATAGTTTTTCCCTTAAACTGGCTGTTGTCATCGGCGGCGTGGCATACCCCGCACGCAAACAGCGCACATAATAAAATTTTAAATATTTTCATGGTGTTACAATAAAATTTCAAAATACACCTAAGTATCCAAGATGCAACAAAGTTAGATTTTTTCTTGAGATTATGCAAACAGAAGTCTGCAATTTATCAGCTTTGCCCTCCATTGAATTTCAAATTTATTCTTCATCTTTGTTATTCTGATTTTATATTGTAATTTTGCGCTTATATAACTCTTCACTGATTTGTACTAACAAGACCATCTTATTTGCAAATTCAGTAGAGACCTTTGATACAGAAATCCATCATATTTTCAAAATGATACGGAATATAGTATTTTATAATATAGATATCTCTCTCCTCCGACACATTATAAAAGAAAGAGTAATCTCTCCTTGATATTTAACAACCATGCAATATTAGCATACCATATTCCAATATGAATGGAACATGCTCGAAAATTAAGTATTAAACATAAACCACAACACCGTGAAACAAGTCAAAGATTTCATTCTCGTAAAGAACCATAAGATTAATACTCTTTATTCACGATTGACACTTGCACCTGCCGACGGCAGCAAGTTGCCTGAAATTCTTCCCGGGCAGTTCGTACAAGTGGCAGTTGAAACCCCAGGGGTATTTTTGCGACGCCCTATTTCCATTAACGATGTTGATATGGCAGCCAACACTATTGATTTGTTGGTCCGCAATGCAGGTAAAGGCACAGACGCATTAATAAAAAGCAAGGAAAATTCTATCATAAACATTTTGCTGCCACTTGGGAATGGGTTTTCGACTGATGCGCCCGCAGACTCCCGTCTACTTCTCATCGGTGGAGGCGTAGGTGTGGCTCCACTACTTTATCTTGGCAAGATACTGAAAAAAGCCGGCTTAAAACCGGAGTTCCTACTTGGAGCCAGAAGTGCTAAAGATTTACTTGAGATAGAAGACTTTCAGAAGGTAGGAGAAGTGCATATCTGCACCGAAGACGGTTCCATTGGCACCCAAGGCTTGGTCACAGCCCACCAAGTGATGCAAGAAAAATCGTATCGCTATTATTGTTGCGGACCAGCTCCAATGATGAAAGCGATTGCCAAGATTGCCTACGCGTCAGGCACTGAATGTGAGGTTTCTTTAGAGAATATGATGGCATGCGGTTTAGGAGCTTGTTTGTGTTGTGTTGAAAAAACGGTCAAAGGCAATGTGTGCGTCTGCACAGAAGGTCCGGTGTTCAATATCAACCAGCTCACCTGGAATGAGTAATGTTACAATCACCCCACTATTTTAATTTCGAATTTATGGCAAATCTTTCAGTTAATATAGGCAATCTCAAATTAAAAAATCCGGTGCTTACCGCTTCCGGCACATTCGGATATGGAGAAGAATTCTCTCCTTTCATCGATTTGAACAAGTTAGGAGGATATATAATCAAAGGCACCACACTCAATGCTCGCGAAGGTAACGATTATCCCAGAATGGTGGAGACACCTTCCGGCATGCTCAATGCTGTAGGACTCCAGAACAAAGGGGTAGACTATTTTATCGAAAACATTTATCCCCGTATAAAGCATTATGACTCCGAGCTGATTGTGAATGTCTCAGGAGCCAAGATTGAAGATTACGCTGAGACCGCGCACCGTCTCGCATCTCTCGATAAAGTAAATGCTATTGAAGTCAATATCTCTTGCCCCAATGTAAAGGAAGGCGGAATGGCTTTTGGCACCACTACAACAGGAGCTGCCGCAGTGACAAAAGCAGTAAGAGAAGCTTTCCCTAAAACATTGATAGTAAAACTATCACCTAACGTCACATCCATTGCCGACATCGCCAAAGCAGTTGAAGCGGAAGGTGCTGATTCTGTTTCTCTCATTAACACCATTATGGGAATGTCAATAGACGTTGAACGTCGTCGTCCACACCTCTCCACTATCACAGGAGGTCTATCAGGTGCTGCCGTGCGCCCGGTGGCAGTGAGAATGGTATGGCAAACCGCAAAAGCAGTGAAGATTCCTGTGATAGGACTTGGAGGCATCATGAACGGTCGTGACGCCATCGAATTTATGCTTGCGGGCGCCACTGCGGTAGAAATAGGTACTGCCAATTTCATTGACCCAACAGTCACAATGAAAGTAATAGAATTCATGAATGAGTACTGCATCCGCCATAACATCAAAGACATCAATGAAATAATAGGTACTATCTAATTCAACCTATCACCTATCTCCGCATCCTCGGTAATACTACAACAACACAGATTTCACGGTTATGTATAATCGTGAAATCTGTGTTTATAAACAGTAAAATAAATTTGGAGAGTGAGAGCAGATTTGCTAATTTTGTAATTGTTCTGCATGGTAGTTATCCAAGCAAGCACACTATAAAAATTTAGTAATTGGTCATGAAACCGTTTTTACCCACATTGTCACTCGCTCTTTTGACTGCGTTGTGCGGCTGTAGCAAACTTAGTCCGGAGGCTAAAGAAATTGTAGGCGTTTACTATAACCCGGAAGTGTCACAAAACGAACCGGTAATGGAGCTAAATCCAAACGCCACCTGCCTCATCCGTGCTATCAAGCCCGGCGTATTGTCATTTGACGTAAAGGGCACCTGGAATGTTGAAAACGATTCGCTTATAATGCTTCTTGACTCATCAACTTTGCATTTCACAGGGGACAGCACTCTGATTGGCAATATACCGGAACGTATTGCCCGAAAAGTAGCGGAACATAATGAGTTCTCACTACAATTGGAACAAAATGATGTATCATACATCTTCCACCGACGTACCGAATAAAATAAAAAACCACATATCATCTCCTCTTTTTAACTTATGAAACGCATACGTATATCCATTATTCTTGCCTCATTGGTGCTTACAGCCTCCTGCAATGGCTCACACTCTATCTCTGAGGATGTCGCTACGGCAGAACTGGCACTTGCATCAGATGATGTATCCGCGACACGTGAGATATGTGACAAACTTGTCGGGGCATCATCAAAGGATAATGTATCAGCCACAGAATGGGCACGTCTTTCACTACTGTACATGCAGCTTAACGACCGTACGGATGACCCGGAGGTTGTGGAACTTGCTGCCAAGTGTTACCGTGAAGCGTTCACTGTGAATGCCGATTCAGCCCGGATGTTCTATCAAAACCTTCCGGTAGAAGATGACAAGTATGTCATGACTCTTTCATCAATAGTCCATTCGCTCGATAATCCGACTGATATTCCGGCTGACCATGATTTGGATGTTACATTAGATTCTGCTCAAACTTACTAAAAATTTGACATGGATTGGAAAGATTTATTAAGCCAAAAAGTGGCTAACGGCGAGTTGCCCTATGAGGAAACATCAAATGAACAGGAAGATACAAGCGTAAAGCCTGCAAAAACCGATACTCTTTCCGTTCTCTTAGACAAGAAAGGACGAAAAGGGAAAGTTGCCACCATTGTAGTTGGTTTCACATGTGACGATGTTTGCCTAAAGGAAATCGCAGCAAAATTGAAATCAAAGCTTGCCACCGGAGGCTCGGCACGTGCCGGAGAAATTCTGATTCAAGGGGATAGAGTTAACGACACCAAGACCATCCTAAAAGAAATGGGATACAAAGTAAAATAACGAGTGATAAACATTTACAAGGCTTCAGCTGGTTCTGGAAAAACATTCACACTTGCTCGTGAATACATCAAACTGATACTGGGACATAAAAACGAAAACGGTGATTATGTCCTCAGCCGCCATTTTAACAACAGCCATAGGTCGGTCCTCGCTATAACCTTCACTAACAAGGCTACCGAGGAAATGAAAAGCCGCATAATCCATGAATTAGCAGTGATAGCCGGATGTGAGGTCGGATGGACAGAAAAAAGCCCTTATGAAAAAGACTTGTGCGAGACGTTCAAGTGCACTCCTGAGGAGCTAAAGACCCGCGCCAAAGATGTGCTGCATGACCTCCTGTACGATTTCAATTTTTTTAGTGTCTCTACGATTGATTCATTCTTCCAGCTGATACTCCGTTCATTTGCGCATGAAGCCGAAGTATCGGGAAATTACGATGTTGAGCTTGACGACAGCACTGTGATTTCAATGAGTGTAGACAACCTGCTTCAAGATTTAAATCACGATACAACAACCCAATGCTCAGGTCATTTAGTAAAATGGCTATCGAACTACATGACTCAGCTGATTGAAAATGGCAAATCATTCAATCTGTTCAACCGCTCGTCAAATGTACATGATGAGTTTGTTAAGTTTATCGGCGACATAACGGACGATACCTTTCGAGAAAACGAGTCTCTAATTGTGGAGTATCTTTCCGATATCGCCCGATTTGAGGAGTTCAAGGATACGGTGTTCTCCCGTAAAAGCGCCATCAAGAAAGAAACCATCAGGGCTTGTGCCGATGCCATCAGTGCCATAGAACAAAATGGACTTGATTCAGGAGATGTAATAAACAAAACATTCCTGAAAACCTTAAAAAACTGGAGCGCCACCGGATATAGTCCTGACTCATCCGACAAATTGCAAAGCGGAATCACAAAAGTCCGGGAAAACATTGAAAATGCATATAAGAAAAGCAGTAAGAATGCCTATCTGCGCACTGAGCATATCGATGGTCTAATATCTGAAGCCGTTGAGCGATGCACATTTAGTTATGAAAATGTACGGTTGCTAAACATCATATCAGACAATCTATATCAATTAGGATTGTTTTCAACCATAATAAACTATATTGACAAATACCGTCGAGAGAATTCCACCATTTTGCTAAGTGACACTAATGCGCTACTGGCAAAAATAATAGGCAATGAGGATACTCCATTTCTTTATGAGCGTGTTGGTCTATGGTATCATCACTATCTGATTGATGAGTTCCAAGACACTTCATTTAGCCAATGGCAGAACCTACGCCCGCTTATCAAGGAAAGCCTCTCGTATGATTATGATAGTTTAGTGATTGGCGATGAAAAGCAATGTATCTATCGCTTCCGAAACAGCGACCCATCGTTGCTTCACAATCTGCATACTGAGCCAGAGGTATGTGGTCGTGCAACTATCAGCGGCAACACTCTTGCCGAGAATACAAATTGGCGTTCATCTGCTGATGTTATCCGTTTCAACAACACTCTGTTTTCAGCAATTGCAAGAAACCTGGGATATGCAGATATGTACGAGAATGTAGCCCAACAGATATCGCCAAAACATGCCGAACATAGAGGATATGTGAAAATCAGCCGTCTATCGGATAAAGAGGAATCAGTCACCATTCAAAAATCGCTTGATATCATAACTGAGGACCTGCGCAGACAACTCAATTCCGGTTATTTACCAGGTGATATAGCCATCCTTGTACGCACTTGGAAGGAGGGGGAAAGAGTGATTCGACATCTCGAATCAATAAAACAATCAGACCCAACCTTTCCTAAGTTCCAGATAGTATCCGATAGCTCGTTAAGAATATCCCGTTCCCCATCAATTTCTCTAATCATAAGCCGTTTGCGTCTGCTATGCGCATCCGACAGAATCCACAACAGCAATAAGAAAAGTCAAAAAGAAATTGCAGCAGTAATCAACGCTTACGAATCAGAACGCAGCAAAAACACGTCCTCATCCGAAGCGCTAAAAAAAGCATTGACCAGTTTATCGGAAGAGCAGACAATCGTCCATGAAGATAATTCCTGTTATGGTAAAGAAATGGATTTAACTTCATTAATTGAAGGCATCATCAACCAAACGTTACCAAAAGAAAATCTTCATAACGACAATGTATTTATTACGGCATTCCTTGATTTGGTTTCTGATTTTGTCTCCAAAGGACATGGTGACATCCGTTCGTTTCTTACGTGGTGGGACGAGAGCGGATATAAATCCTCAGTAGCCGGAGCTAAAGATGATTACTCTCTTAACATACTCACTATCCATAAATCTAAAGGACTTGAATTTTCATGTGTCCATATACCTTTCGGTGAGCTCAAGTCAAGTTCTCACAACGACATTGCATGGTTTGAGCTATCTGATATTCCTGGTGTTCGAGCTGAGATAATTCCTCCCATGATTCCGCTCAGAATCTCGAAAGCAATGGAAAACACCATATTTGAAAATCATTACAACGCAGTGAGCAGCCAAAAATCACTTGATACTCTCAATCTTCTTTATGTGGCTTTCACTCGAGCCGTGGATGAACTCTGTGTCAACATCAGCACTGCTCCCAAACGCTCATTCGCCAATACCATTATTGATGCGATTGACGTATCTGATAGTTGTTTTTGTTCGCAACTCATGTATGTCAACAATATCAATACATCTGCCCTATCTCCTTTTATCCCTTTAAAATTTGATGACAACGATATACTGATATTAGGTGCTCCAACCATCCGTGAAAAGAAAGAAATCAGCTCTCAAAAAACAGCAATGGCACCCGTCAGGCAGAATGGCATGCCAGACTATTACGTGCGTGCTGGAGAGTCGATTTGGGATAATACAAAACTTGACAGGTTTCATGACATTGAAATAGCACGTGAACGCGGAATACTTCTCCACGATTTAATGGCACACATCAAGACTCCAGCCGACATACCTAATGCTATAAATATCATGAAGCTGTCTGTGGGAGCCAAAGAATTGTCACAAAGCGAGATTCAGGAAATACGATACCTTATCACTCAGCGCGTAAATGACAAACGCGCTGCACAATGGTTTAATGACTTCAACAGAGTTCTTATAGAACGTCCACTTGGAATCTCAGACGGCACCACCAAACGACCAGACCGAGTAGTATGGACAAAAAATGGAGAAGTACATGTGATTGACTATAAGTCAGGTAATCAACCGGCTCAACGATACAAAAAGCAAATAAACGAATATGTGACAATTCTTTCTTCTCTCGGTTATGAAAGAGTCAAAGGCTTTGTATACTACTTGGATACAGGTAAAATTGTCAAATTTTAAAAAATCATAAAATTTTTAATAAAATTATCAAATAGACATACTGCTATTTGGAAATTTTATTAAAAACAGATACATTTGCGAACAAAATATCATTAACTATCACTACAAACCCTTAACATAGAAATCCCCCTATGAAACAACTATAATCATGAAAAAAATACTAACTCTCCTCACCGCAAGCCTCTATTGCGCAATATTTAGCCCGGAATGTCACCCACAAAAGACATACCGCTTAGTTAATGACCAGTATCAAATTGATTCAAACAGTAAATACATCCTTGTTGCAAAGGACTATAACACTACTGCTGGAGATATCACTAAGAAAAATGGCAAATATTATCTTTCCTCAACAGACATTATCAAGAATGCTGATAATACTATAAACATTGGAGATAATTCCGATGCTCTTATTTTTGAAATCCGACATAAGACAAGCAGTCAGAGCGTAATAAATCCTGCATGCGAATGGAGATTTCTGGCTGTAATCAATGGATATACAAACGGAATTGTAACCGGAGAAAGCTCTTCCGATAATCAACTTGGATTAGAGAAAGATATCCCCATCTCTATCAAACATCTCTCTATTGTTATCACTCCCGATAACAGAGCTGAAATGATGTTTGATAATTTCCCTTCAAAATACATTAAATACGACTTTGAGAAGAAGTTATTTTCAAGTCAATTGACATCCGATTATGGAGATGTAACACTATACCGGCTTGACCGCTTCAATTTCAAAATCGATGAAAACGAAAGCTCCTCGGATAAAATCATATTAACCAGCAGTTGGGAAGAGGAAGCCGATTATAAATATAATCAGCCAATCTCTATATACTATCTGTTTAATGACGGTACACCTGTTGGCAAGGATGAAATAATCAATCAAGGTAAAAAAGCTAACGGTACGGATAAACGTGTCGAAATTCCACGCAGCACCGAATTTAACACTCTGTGGATTATCGGCGAATATCGTCCGCCAGCAGCCGATAGAGTTACATATAGCCACATATTTACAGCTAATCCGGCTGCCGGTACAAAACCAACCGATTCGAGCCATTTCACCATTCCAAAAAGCAATGATTACAAATACAAGGAAAACGTGAACATTGTCAGAGATAATGATGTGAAAATCTATTATACTCTTGATGGCTCCGAACCAATAGCACCGGTCAACGGCGCACAACCTACTCCTCCAACCATGGATATTGATGTGACTCCCGTCGTATATATGGGAAATACAATCAATCTTAAATTCATTGCTGTAAAAAATGGATATTCCCCCAGCAATGTCACATCATTGACACTCACTGGAGAGTCGATTCCCGCCACAAGCCTTAACACTCATTTTAAGAAACCTGCAGAAAAAGCTTATGCTATAAACGAGGTGGTAAATTTTGAACGTGACGAGGATGTAAAAATTTATTATACTGTAGACGGTTCAACACCTGTATACCCTGATAAATCCCAAGGCCTATCCATGGGACCCAACACCTATGACCTTGATAACACGCCTATTATATATAAAGGCTCTACACTTACGGTTATTTACGTAGCTATCAAGAAGGATTATTTACCTTCCGAGGTAATGACTGCAACTATAAGCGGAGAGCTAAATCCGACATTATTAGGCACTCATTTCAAAAAACCGGCGGCGAAATCATACGCAATTAACGAAACCGTTATATTCGAACGCGACGAAGACGTTAAGATATATTACACCTTAAATGGCAACCCACCTCAAGCTCCTGATAAAGTTAACAATACAGCAATGGGTGCGGATACGTATGACGTTGACAACACCCCTATCATATATCAAGGAGCACAATTGAATGTTCACTTCGTTGCTGTCAAGCCAGGCTTTCGTCAATCGGAAGTTATCAATGTAATCATCACCGGAGAGCAAAGAAAGACTCAACTCGATGTCCACTTCAAGAAACCCGCTGAAAAATCGTATGCCCTAAATGAAACTGTGGTATTTCTGCATGATAACGATGTGAAAATTTATTATACCATTGATGGTTCCACTCCGATAATACCCACTCAGGAGCAAGGTACACAGATGGGACAGAATACATTCGACCTTGATAACACCCCTTTGATATACAAAGGAGTGCCATTGACAGTGAAAGTCATTGCCGTTAAAAAAGACTATCTACCATCCGATGTTATAACCTTCACTATCAGCGGAGAATTAAACCCGACATTATTAGGCGTTCACTTCCAAAAGCCGGCTAATAAAAAGTATGCACTCAACGAAACTGTTGTATTTGAACGAGATGAGGACGTTACTATATATTACACCATTGATGGTTCAAATCCAATCATACCGGAAGCGTCAAATGGCAATACGATGGGAACTAATACTTTCAATATTGATATCACACCTATCGTCTACACTGGCTCTCAGCTCAACATCAATTTTGTCGCTGTGAAGAAAGGTTTTTCTAAATCTGAAGTTGTAACTGCGGTCATCACCGGAGAAACCAACCAGACTCTACTTGATGTCCATTTCAAAAAACCGACCGACAAAAAATATGCGCTCAATGAAACTGTTGTATTCCTACGAGATACAGACGTCAAGATTTACTATACCCTTGACGGCGCATATCCTGTAGCCCCCGATAAGGAGCTCTCTATCCCGATGGGTGTCAGCACTTATGACCTGGATGTAATACCTTTAGTATATAAGGGCAAGACATTGAACGTCAATTTTATTGCCATTAAAAGCGGCTTTAAGCAATCGGAATTAGTCACAGTGACTATCGTCGGTGAGTTAAATCCCACATTAATTGATGTCCATTTTAAGAAACCAGTTGAAAAGACATATTCTTTAAACGAATCTGTAACATTCTTGCGTGACAAAGATGTGAAGATTTACTATACCCTCGACGGTTCCACTCCGATAGCACCCGACGCAAATGGAAACACCACTATGGGAGAAAACACATTTGATGTTGACGTGACCCCTCTTGTCTATACCGGCACCACTCTGAATGTGCAATTTATCGCTGTGAAAAATGGTTTTGGTCCGTCAGACGTAGTATCATTCATTGTTACTGGCGAATTGAAGCCTACCCTATTGGATGTGCACTTCAAGAAGCCGGCTGACAAGTCTTACGCTATCAATGAGAAAGTCATATTTCTACGCGATAATGACGTGAAAATATATTATACCATCGATGGCTCGCAACCTACAATCCCGACTGCATCTGTATCTTCAGGCGCGACATTTGATATTGATGACACCCCGTTAGTTTATCTTGGCGAGAAACTGACAGTCAACTTTATCGCTATTAAAAAAGGGTTCAAAGCTTCTGAGGTTTATTCTGTCACCATCACCGGCGAGGCTCCGCCAAAGACTGAAATAAACTCTCACTTCTACATCCTTAAGGAATCAAACTACAAGTTTAAGGAAACCGTGCAATTCGACAAATTCAATGACGTAAAGATTTATTACACCATTGATGGTTCAATTCCCGTAATCCCGACAGACAATATATCATCTCCCACTACATTTGATATCGATGAAACCCCCATTGTATATATGGGTGTGACGATAACATTAAAACTGATAGCTGTCAAAACTGGATTGAGTCCTTCAGACGTTATCACAATAACGCTTACAGGTGAACCAATCCCGCAGACAACAATTAATATTCATTTCAAAAGACCTGCCGAGAAAGTATATACACTCAATGAACCTATTTTATTTGAAAGAGACAACGACGTGAAAATATACTACACTCTCGACAATCAAGCGCCTGTTGTGCCACAATCATCATCTATCGTAAATATACCGACTACCGGCAATACTCATGATGGGAAAACTTATGACCTGGATAGTCATCCTTTACTATTTGAAGGGAAAGCCATCCGTATAAAGTTTATCGCACTAAAAAAAGACTATCTTCCCTCCGAGGTTTATGACTATAGTATAGAGTCGGATGCATCCGGGATTGTCGATATAACAGGCGATGATGATAACGCTACCCCAATATACTACAACCTTCAGGGCATACAAGTCATACCTCCACTCCAACCTGGACTTTACATAGTGAAACAAGGAAGCAAGGTATCAAAAACAATCATTAAGTAAAGAATAACACTCGGCATATCATTTTTGATGAAGCCAGAACTAACAACTATTTGAAGTTAAGCTAAAGCAATTATGAGACATTTACGAAACAAAATGAAAAGCTATTTTATCTATAAAACAACGCCGCTCCGGCGTAGCCGGTCCACTGGTTAAAGCCGGAGCATTTGCATGTGAATGCAATTCTTTTTAATCAGAGAAAAAGACACTCTGAAAAGTTATCTGTAAAACAACGTGGCTCCGGCACACAAATGCACTTTGAATAGTGCCGGAGCTTTTTTAAATTAAGACGACTGCAAATCCTAACATAAACTCACATTACTGCATCCAAGTTATATATCTATAAAACAATGCCGCTCCGGCTCTGAAATCAGTTTTATTACCAGCGCCGGAGCTTTTTTATGAAATTTGAGCATACCATTGCTCTAAAATATCCGCTCTTTCATTGAGCTTATCTATAAAACAACGCTCCTCCGACACTGAAATCTCCCCTTTTCACCAGTGTCGGAGTTTTTATAATATTACACATCCTCTAAATAAAAGTATCATTAGGTATCATATCTTTTTATATAGTTCTAATATTAGAGCCGTAGCCCCAATGCAAAAACAATTTATCCCAACCAAACGACAAGTCATTTTTACATATTTTTATCCACTTTTTCCTTAATTTTACATTTTTCACAAAAAAGCCATCCAAAAATTTGGCAGTATCAAAAAATACCTATACCTTTGCACCGTCAATCAAGGAAACGACCTAAGAAAGCAAAAAACTTCGGAAGTCAACCATAGATTGATAACCACAAATTGCCTTGTGGTGTAATGGTAGCACGTCGGATTCTGGTTCCGCCTGTGAGGGTTCGAATCCTTCCAAGGCAACAAAGCAAAATCGCAATCAACAAAATAAAAGTTGGTTGCGATTTCCTTTTATGATATTTGCACGACATTTGCATATTAGGGGGGGCAGTAGATTTTTCCGGTTGGTGAGTGTGGTGGACTAACGGGTCAGTAGATTTTGGCGCATTTACTGTGTTTTATCCTGAAGGATAATAGCGTGTTTTATAGCTTATTACAATTACAGGATATATTATGTTTATAAAAGCATTGTAAAAAAGTGCATAAAAAGTTTGCATAATTGAGAAAAACATCATAACTTTGCACCGCAAAACCACAATAGGGTTCCTTGGCCGAGTGGTTAGGCGCCGGTCTGCAAAACCGTTTACAGCAGTTCGAATCTGCTAGGAACCTCTAAATGATGAAAATCAGTTTCCCCTGCACACTAAGGGTGAACTGATTTTCTCGTATGTAGTTGAATAAGATAGAGTTAGGTCAATCTATTCTTAAACAACCCCCTGTACACTTTGGGGTGAAAAATAAACAGTTTTCGACCGGTTTCAGTTAAAAATGTGCATGTTTTGTGATATCAAAAAGCCTTCATTAAGTGCATCAACACAGATTTTTACTATGCACCCCTAAAATACCTAAAAAACAAGAGCAAGTAAATAATACAGACCCGACCGCCAACCACACAAACCTTATCGATTTTTAGCATATATAAATTAAACTCTATTTAGCCATCACATCTACCCTTTTTAAATTTTGCAAAATACCACAAAATAAATTAATTTTGCGTTTATCATTATCCAATCACGTTTTTATACATAACTTTAATCTTCAACATGAAACATCCTTACCTATTAGCCACCACATTGGTTCTTGCAACGATGTCTCCCACATACGCCGCAACGCCCAATGACAACAACGGCGGCTTATCACCAGAGGTTATCGAACAGCTCCGTAAATCATACGAGGACACCCCTGCGAACAAGGCTATACACAACGCAATTGCCAACAACGCCCTAACCGTCCTTGCTGTAAATTCGGAGAACCGCAACAACTTTGACGACCATTTCTCACACCGTGTACCAAGCAAAGGCATCACAAATCAGCGTTCATCCGGTCGCTGTTGGTTATTTACCGGATTAAACGTACTCCGCGCACAGATGATGGCTGAGCATGACCTTCCAATGCTTGAACTTTCGCAAAATTATAATTTCTTTTGGGACCAGCTCGAAAAATCCAATCTATTCCTTCAAGGAATCATCGACACAGCTAATCGCCCCGCCGACGACCGCACTGTCGATTGGCTTTTCTCGGCTCCTCTTTCTGATGGCGGACAATACACAGGAATAGCTGACAACTTAATGAAGTATGGTGTGGTGCCTATCGAAATTATGGGCGAAACAGCCAGCAGCAAGAGCACATCAAAAATGCGCCAGCTTCTGAGTCTGCGCCTAAGAGAAGATGGTCTGACTTTGCGTAAAATGGCAGCTGATGGCGCCAGCAAAAAAGCGCTCAACGACAAGAAACTTGAGATACTCGGCGAAGTATACCGAATCCTTGCATTAAACCTTGGAGTACCACCCACTGAATTTACTTGGACACATCGCGACAAAAACGGCAACGCTGTAGAGACCAAAACCTATACCCCTATTTCATTCTACAAGGAATTCGCCGGCAATGACCTCAAGAATGATTATGTGATGTTCATGAACGACCCAACACGTGAATATTACAAGAACTACGAAATCGAGTTCGACCGTCACGCTTACGATGGCAAGAACTGGACATACATCAACCTCCCAATCGAGGATATCAAGGAAATGGCAATAGCATCTATCAAAGACAATGCCGCCATGTATTTTTCATGCGATGTCAACAAATTCATTGACCGTGAACGCGGTCTTCTTGACATTAACAACTTCGACTACGACTCTCTCTTAGGCACAAAATTCGGGATGAATAAAGCCGACCGAATCCGCACCCATTCAAGCGCATCATCACACGCCATGACTCTTGTAGCTGTAGACCTTGATGAAAACGGCAAATCAAAGAAATGGATGGTGGAAAACAGCTGGGGAAATGGCGCCAACAACGGACACCTAATTATGACCGACCAATGGTTTGATGAATACATGTTCCGTGTTGTGGTCAACAAAAAATATGTATCTCCCAAAATTCTGAAAATCCTCAATCAACAGCCAACACTTCTCCCACCATGGGACCCCATGTTTGCTCCTGAGGAATAAACTCCATCACTTATAATAGAACAAAGACAACGGTCGCAACCGCATCAAAGCAGTTGCGACCGTTGCTCTATTTTATCAAGCACTGCCAACAGAATTTCATTTGCGATTCACAGTGGCACTCTTTCGTTTTTTCAACTTCAGTGTATCAAATCCGTTTCCATACACACACCTTACAAACGAATTGGTAATATATGCGTTGGGGTCTTCCTCTTTTACAATCTTGTACATCTGATGCGTATCCACCTCCCTGCACCATACCAACATCAGCTGACGCCCGGTCTTAGTCCAGAAACCCTCACAATCCCAAGTGGTCACACCCCTACCTGTCTCATGTGTGATTCTGTCAGCGATAACTTCCCACTTATCCGACAAGATAATAAACTGCACTGTCTGTCTTCCCTCATTAAGAAACCGGTCAGTAATATATGAATATAAAAATATTGCGAGCCAACCGTAGATTATAGTCTCGGTGCGCAACTGCACTCTCTCTTCCATATCACCATCGAACGGAAGAAAGAACGAGAGCGCCACTATAGACATGTCGATAATCATCATGACACGTCCGACGCTGATGTCACTTATAGTTGTCATTATCGCAGCCACAATATCAGTACCTCCCGCCGTGCCATGATGGCTGTAATACACTCCGATTCCAAGTCCTATCAGCATAGCGCCCATTATAACACTCATGGTTGTATCGGTAACCAATGGCGGATGCGTGGTGAAATACCCTTCAACACTACCAATCATAAGTGACAGCACTGTGGCGCCAAAAATAGTGCGCAACACAAATCCGCGCCCCAGGTATTTATACCCACATATCAGAAGCAATATATTAGTACCATACATTGCCACCGCCACCGGAATATGACCGGAGGTCGCATAAAACACCAAAGTACTGAAACCCGCCATACCACCAATCACTATGTGATGAGGCAATATGAACACACAAAAGCCCACGGTATATATAGCCATACCCAGGACAATCGCCAGAAGATTCTCCACGTCAGTACCCAACTGTGGATGGCGGCTACGAAATTGTGATAATGAGAATGTCATTTTTCATGATTTAATGCGCAAATTTAACATTTATTTTTTATAAAAATCCACGCCAACATTAAAAAAAAATCACACTTCGAGCCAATCACATTTCCTTTCTCTCATCCAGCGAAATCTTCCTCAACGCACCTATCCCTATTACCACCAACACAACAGAGGCAACTATCATCCATGCTGAATCAATCCCCAGATTATTCATATCACCCGACTGCTCAACACCTGCATTCTGCGAATGCCACATAGAACAAACCACAATACCATTGTTGAACACATGAGCCATCACAGGGACCCAAATAGACCGCGACCACCACAATAAATAGCCAAAATATGCGCCAAGAAACAATCGTGGGAAAAAGCCATAAAATTGAACATGAAAGGCGCTAAAAATAACGGCCGCCAACCATATTGCCACATGGGGATTCAGCGAACCGCTTGCCAAAAGACGCTGCAACGCGCCACGAAAAAACATCTCTTCACTCACTCCGGCCAAGACAGCCACAATCAAAAAACTCACGACCAAATCTCCAACAGAGGTGCCACCAAGCAACACTTTTACCGATGCGTTTGCGGTCTCCTCCGACTCTCGCATCCAAGCTTCCAACTCTGACAGACCCTCTGGCAGTACCAATGATTCATTCCACACCACCAAAGCGTTCATCGCCGGAATTGACACCAGCATAACAAAAGTCGCGACAGTCAAAAATTTTAAAGAAAAACATGTATCGACAGCCAGAAACCTCGCCGGTAGTGTCGACACCATCACTGCCGTTATCACCGGAGGCATAACAAACACCAACACATCCTGAATTATAGTCGAAATCCGCAACGACAACGTAGTCACTTCACCCCTTCCCACTATACTGATAGCCAAGACCGCCACAATCAGACATACCAAAGTGATGCAAAAAAACAAAACTATGCGCTGCGCATATCCATATTTCATTGCAGGCATAGCGGGACTTTCAATTTCTTTCATCTTAAATTGCTTAAATCAAATTTATTCAACGACAACGGGGCTTCACTTATCCAAATAAAAAGCCGATGTGAGAGCGGCATATTCTTCCGAAAAAGAATTATCCTCATTCCTGATGCAAAGATACGAAATTTCATGAGAGCAACCATTCCCATTAGTCTTACCCACCTGCCACAAACTCCTGAAAGGCATCTTTCCCTTTTTAGAAAACACCACAGTGTGCCTACGCACCTCAAGCCTTTTAAGCTCCAGCAAAAACTCAATTTCCTCATCACGCCCCGCAGGCGCGATAAACGCCAACGAATCCGCAGGCGAGGATAATCTCCCCGCACCAAACTCTATTAGCTCCCTGACCCCAAATTTGGCTCCATGTCTTGCCAACGTCCTCATACAATCAGGCGAATGTATATCCTCGGTATAAAACGGAGGATTAGACAGTATGGTCAACGGCGATTCAAGCATCTCTACATAATCCAATATATCCATATTAACCACCCTAATCCTATCACTCCATTCCGACCTCCTCACATTTGCCAACGCATCCCCGCAAGCATGTTCATCAATCTCCACTCCCACTATTTCAGCGTCAGGATTCCTCTGCGCCATCATAAGCGATATAAGTCCGCTTCCACACCCGACATCAAGGATACTCCTGCTCGTTTCCACATCCGCCCACGCACCTAAAAGCACACCATCCGTGCCGATTTTCATAGCGCAATGCGAATCATCTACGGAAAACTTTTTAAATCGGAACTGTCCCATTGCAAAACGTCTTTTCAATAATTATCAATATGCAAAGCCGACATTGTCCACATACAATGTCAACCCTTCTGTACCAACATAAGCTTCACCATTGCCCGATGAAAACATCATAACCAAATGCGTAGGCTGTGCATCCGGCGAATCCCATCCTTCCTCTATTATCTTAGTCATCTCTCCTTTGGAATTTCTTGCATAATATGCACGGTCGTCATTCCTGAAACGAAGATAGGGTGCAAATGACTTATCCCCGGAAGCATCACCATAGACTATAGGCAATCGATAGCCATTAACCCATCCGGATGATTTAGAAAACAGCTTACCGGCTGTACCGACACGCTTGGCATGAATCTTTCCGTCCTTATCCTCCCAACGGCGCTGAAGGAACATAAAAACCACAGCATCATCATGCCCCGGAAGCTTCTTTTTAGAACCAAAGCCCGATGATTTTATTCTATAGTCCACATTTGGCATCTCTACCTTATAATCAAATACAAGAGCTTTCGGACGCTTGGTAAACGGAATTCCCATCTCCATCTTGGCATAAGGATTCTTTGTGGAAGTAATAGGCTCAAACATCTGTCCTAAAAAAATTGACCCCGCCACCATTACATCCATATTTATCAATCCAAGCACTTTAACAGTTTCGATTTTAGCACACATCTTAGCACACAGATTCCCCCCGCCTCTGTCATGAGGATACACGGCATTGGAGGTTTTCACTACCCCTGAGACTTTAGCATAAACATTGCTCGTTCCCCAGGGCGACCCACCGGTAGGGATATAAGGCTTGTTGCCATCGATGGTTTGTTTAGGACCAATTTCATAGACAGTCTTATCATTACCACCTATCACTGCCGACTCATGCAGATGCCGGGTAACCCATGATGAAAAATCACCATATTTAATCTTTTCAATGCTCTGCGCATTACCATTAAAAATAGCCAGTGTGGAAATCAACACTAAATATGCTTGTCTATGAAATATCCTCATAAATTTATGAATTAGAAACGAGTATGCAAATTTGAGAATTTTTAGCCAATAATATGACTTATTCCAGAGGGAATAAACCTTTTCTGCTATATATTTAAACAATAGAGAAATTATTTTTGATTCTGATATTTTAAAATTCGGCATTATATATTTAATATTTTTGACATTTCCAAATATTTACATTAAAAAAGTTAAACAATCCGTCATTTTTATTTCCTGTTTGTTTAAATAATGTGAGAGTCAAAAAGATAGCTCTTGAAGATTACAAGTCATTACAAATGAGAACTGCCATTAATTATTGAGTTTTATTTTGCAATCAAAAATTTTCAATTCCATCTTCTAAATCTCAAATAGGTATTTGTATTTTACAACTGCAATATTACAAAGCTAAATTCGCAAAACAAAACAGCCTATTTTGCAAATTCAAATTCAAAATTATTCTATTTACATTTCTTAATTGCCTTTGTAATCAAGCTTATTTTACAATAGCAAACTAAAGCGTCTTACAATTCGCGAATTGGAATAATCCACCAAATTTGCGAATTTAATTTTATTCACAAGTTATACATATTGCTAATTTTCAAGATATTTTAAAATAAATCTACATCAACACTTAAATAAATTCAGCCCATATCACCACTTCAAAGCAAAAAATGGCATTTTCTGCAATTTACACCCCTATGTGGAAACTAAATACAATATAAAATCTCACAATATACTTTAGATTTTAAAATCGCAAACTAATACATATCAAGTGACTGGCTCAAACTATCTGCAATTGCAAATTTGCAATCCATACTTTTCTATAACTATTATTCCCAATCATAAATTTGCAATTCACAAACATTATAATTACATTTGCACATCAAATTACAAAGTGAAATTTTAACTATTTGCATTTCATGGACCTTGTTTCAAGACTCAAACAATATTTGGATGCGCGTCAAATCAGTGTCACTCAATTTGCTGATGAATGCTCAATCCCCCGCCCAACCGGCTCTCAGCTTCTTGCCGGTCGCAATAAAAAAGTTAGTGACGAGATAATCGGCAAGATTCATATTGCATATCCCGATTTATCCATCGTATGGTTAATGTTTGGCGAGGGAGATATGACGACTGACAAAAATATTAAAATCTCAGAGCCTCAAAACAACGGTATTTTCGACCATAACACGACACAGCTCAATGATGCACAGGAATTTACATCTGCAACACAAGTTGTAAATTCTCATCATCAAAATGACTCGGAAAAAATTTCAGAGTCATCTGACAGTGGATTTAATTACAATGATGACATATCCATCTCCTCTCCCGACTATTCAGCTGCAGAATCCACATTCAGCAATACATTCTCATTCACACCAAACTCCGAACCCACTATAGAAGTCAACCATCCTACCGATACCACTCACTCAGAAGAAACCACTGATTCAAAATCACCATCAACGGATGATGACAAGGACACCATTACACTTACACCAGGCAAAGGCAAACGAGTGACAGGTATAGTGGTCTATTATGACGACAACACCTACGAATCATTTATCCCTGACCCATCACGCAGCCACCCATTCATGCCATAATAACCTAAACTCGAAATGTAATTACATCATGCGATTTGACAAAATGCGATATTCTGTGTAATTTTGCACACTCAATCGTATAATCAAATGAGCATATCCATCAATAGCCTCTCAGTAGAATTTAGCGCAAAATCGCTTTTCGACAACATATCTTACATCATAAACCGCAAGGACAAAATAGCCCTTGTAGGGAAAAATGGTGCCGGCAAATCAACAATGCTTAAAATCATCGCGGGAATACAGAAGCCGACTTCCGGCTCCGTATCAGTGCCCCGTGACACTACCATCGGCTACCTACCGCAGCACATGACAATCAACGACACCTCTACTGTAATTGAGGAGGTACGCAGTGCTTTCAGCCATATCGACGAGATGCACTCTCGTCTGGATGCTATAAACAATGAACTTGCTACACGCACCGACTACGAGTCTCAGGAATATCAAGCTCTCATCGAAACTATGACCAACCTCACCGATAGAGTTTCAATGGAGGAAAGCGAGAACTGCGAAGCCGAGATGGAAAAGACCCTTCTTGGTCTTGGATTCCTGCGTTCGGATTTCAACCGCCCTACTTCAGAATTTTCAGGTGGATGGCGCATGCGTATAGAGCTTGCAAAACTTCTTCTCACCCGACCCGATGTACTTCTGCTTGACGAGCCAACCAACCATCTTGACATCGAGTCCATCCAGTGGCTGGAAAATTTCCTTATCACCAAAGCTAATGCCGTTGTACTTGTGAGTCATGACCGTGCGTTCATCGACAATGTCACCAATCGCACCATCGAAATATCACTTGGAAAAATCTATGACTATTCAGTCAACTATTCCAAATATGTAGTTCTTCGTCAAGAGCGTTTGGAACAGCAGATGAGAGCATACCAGAATCAACAAAAAATGATTCAGGAAACTGAAGACTTCATAGAACGGTTCCGCTATAAAGCCACAAAAAGCGTGCAGGTCCAGAGCCGCATCAAGCAACTTGCAAAAATAGACAGAATAGAAGTCGATGAAGTCGACACCTCGCACCTCAATCTCAAATTCCCGCCAGCTCCACGCTCAGGCGACTATCCTGTCATTGCCGACAATGTGGGAAAAGCTTACGGTGACCATCAGGTATTCGACCATGCCACCTTCACCATCAAACGAGGTGAAAAGGTTGCTTTCGTTGGGAAGAACGGCGAAGGCAAGTCTACACTTGTGAAATGTATAATGGGTGAGCTTCCTTTTACAGGAAATCTGAAAATCGGACATAATGTCAAAATCGGATATTTCGCCCAGAATCAGGCGCAGCTGTTGGATGAGGATATTACAGTCTTTGACACAATCGACCGTGTTGCTGTAGGAGATATCCGTACAAAGATTAGAGATATACTCGGCGCTTTCATGTTCGGAGGCGAAGCTTCCGACAAAAAGGTCAAGGTCCTCTCAGGAGGTGAGAAAACACGACTTGCCATGATACGCCTCCTTCTTGAACCGGTAAACCTTCTCATACTCGACGAGCCTACCAACCACCTCGACATGAAAACCAAGGATATCCTCAAGCAAGCCATAAAGGATTTCAACGGTACCGTAATCGTGGTTAGTCACGACCGCGAATTCCTCGACGGACTCGTAGAGAAAGTTTATGAATTTGGAGGTGGCGAAGTAAAGGAATGCCTTGGCGGCATATATGAATTCCTTGAGAAAAAGAAACTCGCATCCCTTGCCGAACTCGAACGCACCGTACGTCCCGATGCCTCCACTAAGAATCAGCCTACCCAGCAACAAAAATCAACTACCGCTCCGACGGAGACATCCGCACCTCAACAGTCAGCCGGCAAGCTTTCGTATGCCCAGCAACGTGAGCACGATAAACTCGTGAGGAAAGCCCGTAAAAAAGTAGAAGAAGCCGAGGCTGAGGTTGGCAGACTCGAACAAGAGGTAGCGGATATTGAAAAAGAAATATCAGCAGGCAATCCACCCGCTGATATTTACGAGCGTCACGCAGCTACCACCAAGCAGCTCGAAAACGCCATGTCCTTGTGGGAACTTGCTTCTATGGAGCTTGACTCCATAAGCAATCCCTGATGATTATCTATCCGTCAACCTTAACCCGCCGGGAGTTATCAGTAGCGCATGTTTCTTATAGAGAAATCCTATCGCTTTTTTGAAATCTTTTTTCGAGCAACTGAATGTCTCGCGTATAGCCTCGGGAGATGAGCCATCGCCTAATGGCAAAAAGCCGTCTGGCTCTTCTCTCAAACGTCCGATTATCTTATCAGCCAACTGCTCTATGCGACCGTCATTGGCTCCATTGACGAGGAGGTCAATCTTTCCATCCTCCCTCACGTTCTTTACGTAGGCGGTGATGACCTCCTCCACCACCAATGGTGCATAAAGGTCACTTTCATATATCATACCATGGAATGCATTATCCACTATGACCTTGTATCCGATATCCGTATGCTTGTACACTAATGCCCGCACCTTGTCACCCACTTTGTAATCTGGATATTGGTTGCCTAAGAATTTCTCGATTTTAGCGGACGCCACTATGCGCTTTGTCACATGGTCCAGATAAACATAAACCAGGCACACCATGCCCTCATGCATTTTGACTCTCTGTTCTCCGAACGGCACAAGCAACTGCTTGGTAAGCCCCCAGTCAAGAAATGCCCCGATACGGTTTACGGCACAGACCTGAAGAAATGCAAACTCCCCGACCTCGGCATAAGGATGCTCGGTAGTGGCTATAAGCCTTTCTTCCGAATCACGATATATGAACACCTTGATTTCATCACCCGGTTCAAGCGGTGAGGAAATATATTTGGCAGGAAGAAGTATTTCCTGTCCCTCTCCACCATCAAGGTAAACTCCGAAGTCTACGAGTTTGACTACTTTCAACGTGTTGTATTTTCCTATTCTTATCATTGTATGTTAATTTTGTTTGCAAATTTAATCAAAATATCATAAATATACCTTAAATTTGCATTTTAAACACTCTTATTTAAAACGCCCGATAAGCGTGATTTGTTAACTATAAGGTTACATATGTAACTGTGATTTTTTCGATTATGGATGAAATTCTTAAATATTTTCCTCACCTTACTGAAACCCAGCTCAGACAATTCACAGCCTTAGGCTCTCTCTACCCTGACTGGAATGAGAAGATAAATGTAATATCCCGCAAGGATATCACTAATCTCTACACCCACCACATACTTCACTCCCTTGGCATAGCAAAATTTATCACTCCTGTCAAAGGCACATCATTTATCGACCTCGGAACCGGAGGTGGCTTTCCCGGAATACCCCTTGCCATAATGTGGCCCGACTGTAAGTTTCACTTGATTGACCGCATCGGCAAGAAAATCAAAGTCGCATCCTCGATTGCCGAAGAAATTGGGCTGACAAATGTGACATTCCAACATGGCGACATAGGTGAATGTCATATCAAAGTTGATTTCGTTGTCTCACGCGCAGTGATGCAACTCAACGAACTTGTGAAATTAGTGGTGAAAAATATTTCCAAGACTGACCGTAACGGGTTTCCCAACGGTCTCATTTGTCTGAAAGGCGGAGAACTTGCCGATGAACTTGGCAGAGTGAAGCAACCCACCATTGACGTTCCTCTAAGCGACTATTTCTTTGAGGAATACTTCAAAACCAAAGACTTAATCTATGTAGAATTATGAAAGTAAGCAGATTTGTTTTTAACATGTTCGGCATCAATACATACGTGATGTGGGATGTCGATTCACTTGAAGCCGCGATAGTCGACCCGGGCATGATTGATGATAACGAGCGCAACGCTCTTGACGGCTTTATTGACCGAAATAATCTCAAAGTCAAACACCTCATCAACACGCATATGCACCTCGACCATATATTTGGCAATGCGTACATCAAAGAAAAATACGGATTGGAAATCAAAGCTCATCCTGAGGATAATTTTCTCGGACTCACCCTCAGGGAGCAAGCTTCACATTTCCACCTACCTTTACAGTTAACCGATACCGGTTTGGATGTGGAGCTACATGACGGTGACACCATATACCTTGGTAAAGAACCTATAAAAATCCTCTCCGTACCAGGTCATTCGCCAGGCAGCATATCCCTCTATTGTCCGGAGTCAAATTTTGTGATTACCGGCGACGCCCTCTTCAAGGGCTCGATAGGTCGAACCGACCTTCCGCGAGGAAACCAGTCTCAGCTTTTGCATTCCATCGAGAAAACTCTGTTTAAACTTCCCGATGACACAGTAGTTCTTCCCGGTCATGGTCCTGAAACCACAATCGGATTCGAGAAATCACATAATCCATTCTTTTAACAAAAAATTAAAGAAATTTTTCTTTAATCATAACTTTTTATTTAAATTTGCACAAATTTAAATCGAAGGACAAGCTTTATTTCAATCCATAAGGTTCATTCTAAGATTATTATCAGTTCTAAATCTGTTTCAATATGACAAGAGCGAAATTAAAAATACGCGATTTGACATTGCGTGACGGGCAGCAATCACTATTTGCAACCCGTATGAGTCAAGAAACTATTGACAAACTGCTCCCTTTATACGAGGATGCACATTTCTATATTATGGAAGTTTGGGGCGGTGCTGTACCCGACTCCGTGATGCGCTATCTCGATGAATCCCCCTGGAACCGTCTCCGTACCGTATCCAAAGCGATGGATTCAAAAAGTGCACATCCCAAATCATTGCTTTCGGCACTTTCTCGTGGTCGCAACCTTTTCGGATATGTTCCCTACCCCGATTCTGTACTCAAAGGCTTCTACAAGGAGGCAATCGACAATGGTCTGAACGTAATGCGTATTTTTGATGCACTCAACGATATTGACAATGTAAAGGAATCAATCCGCCTTATCAACTCTCTCGGCGGCATCGCTGACGGTGCCGTATGTTACACCGTTGACCCCAAGCAAGAGGAGCCCGAAGCTCCCAAAGGTTTCATGGGTAAATTAAAATCCATGTTTGGAGGCAAAGCTCCGGAACCTGAAAAGATTTTCACTGATGAATACTTCGTCAGCAAAGCCAAAGCGATGGAGAGCCTCGGTGCGAAAATCATCACTTTGAAGGATATGGCAGGTCTGGTTAGCCCGCTGCGTGCGGCATCCATTATCTCAGCGCTCAAACGTGAGGTGAAAGTTCCTGTAGATTTCCACACCCATTGCACCCCGGGCTACGGTCTGGCTTCAGCCCTTATGGCAATTATCAATGGTGTAGATATCCTTGACACAAACATCTGGTGGTTCGGCGGTGGCTCCGCTGCACCTGCTATTGAGCTTATCTACATCTTCTGCCAGCGTCTTGGCGTGGAAGTTGAGGTCAACATGGAAGCTGTTGGTCGCATACGCAAAGAATTATTCAATGCCCGCAAGGCTCTTGCCGACTTCGACCTTAACCGCGACAATATGCCTATCGAGTACGACCCGCTCAACGATGTTCTTCCCGCTGAGATTCTCGCCCTCTTCGATAGCGCCATCCAGTTTGCCAAAGCCAACGATGAAGAAGCTCTTCTTGATACATGCCATAAGATTGAAGCTTACTTCCATTTCCCTAAGCCCAACGAACTCGTCAAGAATGCCGAAGTGCCTGGTGGTATGTATTCCAACATGGTGGCACAGCTCAGACAGCTCAAGAGCGAAGACCTGCTTGAGGATGCTATGCGTCTAATTCCTATGGTACGTCGTGACGCCGGTCTGATTCCTTTGGTTACACCTACCAGCCAGATTGTAGGTAGCCAGGCTGTGCTTGTGGCTCTTGACCGTAAAAACGGCAAGCCCGACTACTCAAATACATCCAATCAGTTTATCTCTCTTGTAAAGGGTGAGTATGGCAAGACTCCTGTCCCCATCGACCCTGCTTTCCGCGAAAAGATAACCGGTAGCCCAATTGAGAAACCTTACGATGTGTCTTCTTATAAAGCACCGGAAAATCCCGTACTCGAAGACCTCGGTGGGAAAAAGCTCGCATCCAACGATGAAGAATACCTCCTGCTTCAGCTGCTCCCCTCAGTAGCAAACGGATTCCTCCGCAAACGTCGCGCAGAGGAACACGCCGCCGAAGAGGCCGCCAAACCCAAAGAGGCTGTCGAGGAAATCAAGGTAGCTATCGAACCTATAACCGGTCCTGTTCTTTCCGCTCCGATGGGTGGTAAGATTGTATCAATTGCTGTCAAGGATGGTCAAGCAGTTAAAAAGGGAGACCTTCTACTTGTCTATGAGGCAATGAAAATGGAAAACGATGTCATGGCCGAAAGTGATGCAGTGATTAAACGTGTCCTTGTGGCTGTCGACGAAGTTGTTGGCACCGATGCTCCTCTTATCGAATTTCAGGATTAAAACCTGTCTTTGACTAATATTGTCAAAGACAGACCGATATATCGGCGGAGACCGCAAAAATCAACTTGCAGTCTTCGCCGATTTTGTCAATCATAATTATTTGATTACCTTTGCAATGTAAACTCGCAAAAGCATTTTAATGCAGAGTTACACATCAGGCATTCATTTTAAGCCACCTTACTTTTATGCAATTAAAGTTCAATTAATATTTCATTTATGAAAGCAATTAAAATTCTTTTTGTAGCTTTGGTCATGATGGTCGGCGCTTCATCCGTCCCCGCACAAGCTCAGTTTAAAATCGGTCCTCGCGTAGGTCTGACAGTAAATGACCTCCATTTCAACAAAGATGTGGTTGACTCCGATAATCAGACAGGCTGGACAGCCGGTCTAACCACCGAATTTACAATTCCAGTTGTAGGTCTTGGTTTTGACCTTTCAGCCATGTATGTGCGCCGCAACGCTAAATTTCTTGTAGAGAACAATCTTGAGAAAAACAACCGCGATTACATTGAAATCCCTCTTAACCTCAAGTACAAGCTATCTCTCCCGCTCATAAGCAAAGTTCTCGTACCTTATGTGGCAGCCGGACCAAGCGTATCATTCCTCACAAGCAAGCGCCACATCGAGGATGCTTATAAGAACAAGTCTGTTGACTGGGCTTTCAACCTCGGCTTCGGTGTGCAGCTCCTTAGCCACCTTGACGTCAACGCCCGATATGGCTTCGGTATGACAAAAGCAGTCCAGACCGTCAGCTCTAATAACACAAATGGTGATATTGATGCGAAAAACCGTTATTGGACCATTTCTGTAGCATATCTTTTCTAAACGAACAATACACAGAAATAGAAAATGGTCGTCCAAAATTTTGGACGACCATTTTCTATTTCTTGAAGAAAGTTCTTATTACTTTCCTGCGATAGAGTCAGAAACGGTAAGACGTGCACGACCTTTAGCGCGACGACGTGCTAATACTTTGCGACCATCAGGGGTAGCCATACGAGCACGGAAACCATGCTTATTAACTCTCTTTCTGTTAGAAGGTTGAAATGTTCTTTTCATTGCCGTATATGTTTATTTTTCGTTATTCTGCATTTTGAGGTGCAAATTTAAGCATAAAATTCCATATTGGCAAAACATTTTCACATTTTCTAACATATTTCTTTCTTTACCTCGTCACACCAAGCCTTGATTCGGGCATCTGTCTCATCCGGATGGTTGACTTCATCAATGCAAAGACCCACAATCATCCCTTCAACATCGCTGTCGGAATGGCTGTAATCATAGCCCTCGTTATTAAACGGTGCGATAAACATCGGATGTGCACCATGCAACTTGTGGTAAATCTCCCCTACTGAGTTGCAGAATGTCTGGCTCATGGAATCATCACCACAGCCAAATATAGCCACCTCCTTATCTCTGAGGTCCAGAGCCTGGGCGCCATCAAGGAAGGTCGCCATATCCTCCTGAAGGTCACCGTCACCCCAAGTACTTGCACCAATTATAATCACGTCATAATCGCCGAGAGACGATGGAGCCGCAGATGCGACATTATGAACATCCTCCGGCTTCACACCAAGCTGGCCGGCTATTTTGCATGCTACTTCTTTCGTTGTTCCGGTTGTCGAGCCATAAAATACACCAATTTTTTTCATATCTTATATCTGTAATTTTTAGTTCTAATCTATATTTAGATTGACTTCGTTTAAATAAGTTATTTCTTTCTAAATTAAACATCATCGACCGAAAGTTAGTTCAAATGATTAAATCAGTTCAGATATCATAAAAAATAAACAGTATCGTGTTAGAATTTCTAAAAGAAATTTCGTAATTTTGCTTTCCAATCATATTTAAATTAAACAATCAACGCACACACTAATTCCAGCATGCCCACATCATATTCTCCTATTGACGAGTCGTCCTACTCCGACAATTCATCATTTGACGCTGAAGCAATTCTCGGAAACAACGAGTCGCAGTCGTATCGTCCTGCTGAGTCCGGCTCACAGTTTGAACACTCCTCCGACCATTCCGGACAAACCATCCCGTCTGAAGGCTCTACCCGACAGACATCCGCTACGGCAACTGCTCCCGATGTCAATGCACCATCTGTTTCCGCAGAGAACTCCAGACAAAAAGCAGCATCCACCGTACGCCCCAACCGTAAATCAGGAATTTCCAAAGCATGGTCACTGGTCAAGGACTCACGCACTGCCATGTTCATCGGACTCTTGTTCGTTGTATTCGCAGCATATACCCTACTGGTGTCAATCTCCTATTTCGCAAACATTGGGAATGACCAAAGTGCCGTCCTCAATGATGACTACTCTCCGGAGATGATAAAAAACGCTGGCGGTCCTTTCGGTGCATGGCTTGCCCATACCATTCTCTACAATTGGCTCGGCATAGGTTCTTTTATCCTGATATATTACCTCGCTGTATGCGGACTCTCTCTGCTAAAAGTCTATCGGCCTAATTTCTGGTCACTGACACTCAATTGTCTCCTCACTGCCATATCTTTATCAGTGGTCTGCGGTCTTGTCACCTACGAGATGGCATCACCCATATATTGGGGAGGTCGTCACGGTCATTTCCTGAACGAACGGCTCATAACATTCACCGGTATATGGGGAGCGCTTGGCGTAAGCATTGTAATGATTGGGATGGTAATATTCCTATACCTCACCAAACTGAAAATGGTTTGCGGAGTTGTAAGCGAAAAATATGGAGCTTATCGCACCCGACAGGCTGAACGCCGTGCGGAGCGCGAACGTATCGAAGCTGAGGAAGAAGCCGCCAAAGCCGAGCAGGAGCGGCAAGCCGCCGAAGCCCGTAGAGCTGAAGAAGAACGTCGCATCAAAGAAGAACGAAGAATGGAAGAAAAACGAAAGGCTGCTGCCGACTCCAGCAAACCCGCCGTCGTTTCACCTGCCACGGCACCGAAGTCCGCTTACGAGCCTACTGAACCTGCGGCTCCCGCAGCAGGAGGTGAGGTTACTGCTGACGCCACATCCGACCGTCCTGCGCCCCTTTTCACCAAATCCAGCGACATAACCTCTCAATCCAGCGCTTCTGAAACTTCCGTTGCTGAAAGTTATGAACCCGCAATCAGCACTTCATCACTTACTGAAGAATCTGTCGTAAAAACTTATACTGATTCGGATGACACTGTTGATTCCGACGTGGAAGATGATGAGGAATATGAAGATGATACTATAGGAGCTGATGAAACTGCCTCCGACGAGGAAATCACTGACACTGACATATGCGAGCCTCTGTTCAGCAACCGCAATCAATCCATGGCATCTCCATCCTACTCAGCTACTGCCGGCAGCACACTTTACGACCCAAGAGCTGATTTGTCGCATTATAAATTCCCCTCCATCGAACTGCTCCGCGAAGTCAAATTTGCTAAAGCAAGCGTTGATGCCGAGGAGATGGAGGAAAACAAGGCGCGAATCACGAAAACTCTTTATGACTACGGAATCCCCATCTCAAAGATTGAGGCTACTGTAGGTCCCACTGTAACCCTTTATGAAATCATTCCGGCCGAAGGTGTCCGCATCGCCAAAATCAAACGTCTCGAAGATGACATTGCTCTTAGCCTTGCAGCCCTCGGTATTCGAATCATAGCCCCAATCCCAGGCAAGGGTACTATCGGAATCGAGGTCCCCAACAAGGACCCACAGACTGTATCGATGCGTTCAGTCATAGAATCCGCAAAATACCAGGAGAGCACCATGGACCTCCCTATGGCTATGGGATGTACGATTTCCAATGAAATCTTCATGGCCGACCTTTGCAAGATGCCTCACCTGCTTGTAGCCGGTGCTACAGGTATGGGTAAATCAGTAGGTCTGAATGCAATCATCGCTTCTCTGCTTTATAAAAAGCATCCCGCAGAGCTGAAATTCGTACTCATTGACCCTAAGATGGTGGAATTTAGCCTCTACGCCAAACTCGAGCGCCACTATCTCGCCAAACTCCCTGATGAGGAAGATGCCATTATCACCGACCCGAGCAAGGTTGTGGCAACACTTAATTCCCTATGCGTGGAGATGGACAATCGTTATGCACTCCTTAAGGATGCATCCATGCGCAACATCAAGGAGTACAACGACCGCTTCATCCACCGTATGCTCAACCCCGAGAAAGGGCACAAATTCCTCCCCTACATTGTAGTTGTTGTGGATGAGTTCGCCGACCTTATCATGACCGCCGGCAAAGAAGTCGAGACACCCATTGCCCGTATAGCCCAGAAAGCACGTGCCGTAGGTATCCACATGATTCTTGCCACTCAGCGCCCCTCCACAAACGTGATTACCGGCGTGATTAAGGCTAACTTCCCCGGTCGTATCGCATTCCGTGTATTCCAGATGGTCGACTCCCGCACCATCATCGACCGCCCGGGAGCCAATCAGCTCATTGGTAGAGGTGACATGCTCTTTTCTAACAACGGTAAGATTGACCGTGTGCAATGCGCGTTCATTGACACTCCTGAAGTCAAGGCAATGTGTGATGCCATTGATGTACAGCCAGGCTATGACCATGCTTACGAACTGCCCGAGTACATTCCTGAAACCACCGATGGCGGAAATATGGCTACTCTCAGTGACCGCGACCCGCTTTTCGATGAAGCTGCTCGTTTTGTTGTAACTACCGACACGGCCTCCACTTCGTCACTACAGCGCCGCTACTCTATCGGTTACAACCGTGCCGGGAAAATCATGGACCAAATGGAAGCTGCCGGTATAGTCGGTCCTTCACAAGGTGGTAAACCACGCAATGTATTGGTTGATAGTCTGACTCTTGAGCGCATCCTTGAGAATGCATGATTTTTGAACCTTAACAAAATTTTATTTCAACCGTAAGCACGTTTGAGTTGTTTATTCAGAGATGAAAAGATATATTTCCATTACAATCCTGATGTTATTGGCTGCTTTTTGCCTCACTGCAGCCGGGGCCGAGAGCGCCAGCCAATTACTCAACCGCTCTGCCAATAAAATCAAATCGGCAAAGTCGCTGGTGGCAAGCTATACCATCTCATCCGACGGGCATTCCCAAACCGGCATCATGACCGTCTCCGCCGACCGTTTTACCATCTCCTCTCCCCAATTGGTGTCATGGTTTGACGGCAAGACTCAATGGACCTACTCGGCTCACACCGGGGAGGTAAATGTCACCGAGCCCACTCCCGAGGAGCTGCAGCAAATCAATCCGTTTGAGATTATCCGCACATTTGGCAGCAAATATAAGGCTCAGTTACTCCAAAGCCCGGCTGGAAGCAAAAAAATCAGACTTACAGCTCTCTCTCCAAAGAGCGATATAAAAGGTGTGGTGCTTACCCTTAACTCCACTACTCTACTCCCCTCGCACATTGATTTGACGATGAGCAACAATCAGAAAGTATCGATTGCAATCACACGAATCGAGGAAGGAGCCACACTCCCTATGTCGCACTTCAGATTCGATGCTAAAAAATATCCCGGAGTCGATGTCATCGACTTGCGATAACAAAATAAATTAATATCAATCGTAAAATATAATCATCAATATGTCAGAAATTAAGACTCGTTGTCTAATCATTGGTTCTGGACCTGCAGGCTACACTGCAGCCATCTATACTTCACGCGCCAATATCGCGCCGTTAATGATTGAAGGGTATCAGCCCGGAGGTCAGCTTACCATCACCACCGAAGTTGAGAATTTCCCCGGTTATCCTGAAGGTGTCACCGGTCCTCAGCTCATGGAGGACCTGCGTGCCCAGGCAGTACGTTTTGGTGCTGATATCCGCCCTGGATTCGTAAAGGAAGTTGACTTTTCCGAACGTCCCTTTATTGCAAAGACCGACAATGACATGACTATCATTGCCGACACCATTATCATTGCCACTGGCGCGTCTGCCAAATATCTCGGTCTCGATGATGAGACAAAATATAATGGCATGGGTGTTTCGGCATGCGCTACATGCGACGGTTTCTTCTATCGTGGCAAGAAAGTTGCTGTGGTAGGTGGAGGTGATACAGCTTGTGAAGAGGCTCTTTACCTCAGCAATCTTGCCGCAGAGGTCTACTTAATTGTACGCAAGCCTCATCTCCGCGCATCAAAAGTGATGCAGGCTCGCGTGCTTGACAAGAGTAACATCAAAGTACTTTTCAACACCGTCACAGCCGGTCTTTATGGAGCTGATTTTCTGGAAGGCGCTCACCTTGTGGAACACAACGGCACACCCGACCAGAGAGAATATGACCTCCCTATCGACGGTTTCTTCCTTGCCATCGGACACAGCCCCAATACAGAGGTATTCCGTCCTGCCATCGAATGTGACCACACCGGATATATAAAAGTAAAAGGTGAGACTACACTCACCAATATCCCTGGTGTATTCGCTGCCGGCGACGTTGCCGACCCGATGTATCGTCAGGCAATCACTGCCGCAGGTATGGGTTGCAAAGCCGCTCTCGATGTCGAACGCTTCCTTACCGAACAGGCATAACAGAGCCTCAATCTTGAAATCGGCAAGCTGTCCGATAAACTGATTTTAGCAAAACTCTTAATGGGACATTCCAATTTCTCATTATCCGATTCCCGCATCGTCCTCCGTGCTCCGGAGCCAATTGATGTCGACACCCTCTACAAGTGGGAAAACGACACAACCCTCTGGAGCGCAGGGATGACGCTTGCTCCTTACTCCCGCAAACAACTGTGGGATTATATAAACAATTACGACGGAGATATCTTTGCAGCCAAGCAACTTCGCTTCATGATTGATTTAAACACCGACAGCGCAGACTGCCATAACAATACCCATCCCGCTCAAGGCTTCCCGGTCACTATCGGGACCGTTGACCTTTTTGAATTTGACGCCGTTAACTCCCGGTGCGGCATCGGTATCCTGATTGACTCAAAATATCAGTCTCAAGGTTATGCCACAGCCGCTATCCGATTGGTTGAAGGTTATTGTCGTGAGAGACTCGGTCTGCATCAGCTTTATTGTACCGTATCCGAAACAAATTCTCACAGTCGGGCGCTATTTTCAAAATTAGGCTTTAAAATAGCGGGACGCCTCAAATCATGGCTGCGCACACCGCCCACCTATACCTCTGCATATATTTACCAGAAATTCCTTTGATGCAAGAATTTTCCGGCACTTATCTCTTTATCGAATCGGAAAACAGAGTGCGGTTGAGCAATGAACGCCCAAGTGTAATTTCATCAGTATATTCAATTTCGTTACCCACTGACACTCCACGAGCCAGCTGGGTTATTTTCACATCCGTATAGGCTGCCAATCGTCGGTAAAGATAGAAATTGGTGGTCTCGCCCTCCATCGTGGCGCTCAATGCAAGTATGACTTCCGACACACTTCCTTCGGCCACTCTCTCGACCAGCGACTCTATCTCCAATTGGTCCGGACCAACACCATCCATCGGTGAAATTACCCCTCCCAACACATGATACACACCTGAATATTGCCCGGTATTCTCAAAACTCATCACATCCTTCACACTCTCCACCACACAGACTGTATTGCGGTCACGGCGCTCATTGGCACATATAGGACAAACTTCCGTCTCCGATATGTTATGGCACACCGAGCAGTAGCGTATACCCCGGCGCATATTTATTATAGCTTCTCCAAGCGAAATCCCTACCCGCTCATCGCAGCGCAATATGTGAAGTGCAAGCCTAAGAGCTGTCTTTCTACCCACTCCGGGCAAACGCGAAAGTTCTGTGACGGCTCCTTCCAAAAGTTTCGAAGCAAATTCCTGTTGCATAAGTATTGGCATTTTACACATCTAAATTAGTCATTTTAAAGGTGCGAAACAAACTATTATAATGAAAATCCGAAAAAATTTACCTATCTTTGTTATGAATCATGACACTTATGCGTATTATAGATGAATTCAAACGATAAATAAGTGACCGACGATACAAATACATCAAACTTTTTCATGCTCCGTCAGCTTCTTCATGCCACGGCGGCAAGAATCCTCTTAAATAAGGAGGATGCCGACGACGCCCTGCAGGAACTGTTCATCAAAGTATGGCAAAACGGACGAAAGGATACTGGGGAGTCGCAGAAAAAAGCATTTCTGTTCACCGCCCTGCGCAACATTTGTATCGACATGATACGGAAACGCAAGCTGAGAACCACCGCCGACGATTGCATCACCTATAATCTTGCTGCAACCGACGACCCGGTAAGCCGGATTGACGCCCGTGACAAAATCGACAACATCCGACTCATATCACGTCAGCTACTGTCTGGTATGATTCTGAAAGTATTCGAACTGTACACTTTCGAGGAACTCGATTATCCTGAGATTTCTGAGAAACTCGACATTAGTCCGGAAGTAGCCCGAAGTTACATGTGCCGGGCACGAAAAATTTTAAGAAATCATTGTGACAATCTTCTTAACGACTGAAATAACATGAAGCAGAATATGACATTACAGCAATTGGAACTGCTTGTGAAAGCATATTACGAGTGTGAGCTTTCACGCAGTGAAGAAGAAGAGCTTCGCAAGGTACTTCTCACCTCTCCACTCCATTCCAGAGAGATAGACCTCTGCCGCCTGGAGATGGGTATTGAAGCGTCCATGCGCAATGCCGGAACCTCACGCAAGCCGACGCCCGTAAGATATTGGCTCATGATAGCAGCATCCGTGGCATTATTGCTCGGCATTGGCTCCACTCTGGTGAATAGGGTAAATCCATCGCCCAATCCCACCATGACTGAAAACACCATAGTCTACATATCCGGTAAAAAGGTGCAGGATTACGCCTACGCTAAAAAACTTGCTGAGGCAAACCAGGCTGAAAGTATGGCTATGCTGAACGAGATGCTTAACCAGGCGAAAGCTGAACAAGAAAATTGCAACATGACACTCACCAAGATATCAACTACTCAAAAGAATAACGCATTGAACTGATTTAAACTTTTTATTTTTTAAGATTTGGTTCTATATTTGAGGAAATTTTACGTCACGATGAAGGAATTTAGCGAGCTAAATGACTGAAGAGAGATGAAAAATTTACCAAAAAGAGAACCAAAGATTAAAATCAGTTCTAAATCAGTTCCGGGTTTTAACATTTTATAAAAAGTTTAAATCAGTTCATTATGAAAAAAGCTGTCATTACACTTATCTGCGGTATCATAGCGACAATTTCCTGCTATGCTGCGCCTCCGAAGCTTGCCACTGAGATGCTATTCTCCGACCCTAAATTCAGGGACGAAAGCACCACTGTCTACATAACCAAAACCGAGGATAATTACTATCGCTCATTTAAAGTTGAAAATAATCCTCAGCTCGTAAAAATAATAGAGGAAAAAGTCAATCTGGACGCAAAAAAAGCCTACAACATGGTGGAACGTTATATCGGTAAGGAGGGATACAACATAATCCTGAATATTTTAAACAACAATGAGACAATCAACATCGGTTTTACACGCCTTTCCGATTCCAGTGCCAACGTATTTGTGCAAGGCACGATGAACGCATTCCGATAATCGGCTACACGCTCCTACTTAACACATTATACTTCTACGCTATATTAATTATTGCCGGGTGAGCTTATCTTAAATTCAGTGGATTCACCCCTCACCCGGCTTTCCCATTCAGAACACTAACCCCCAATTTTTACAATGTCGAAATTTATAATTTTCGCCTTGCTGCTTCAGCTCGGCGCAGGGCTCTCACATGCCCAATCGAAGCTGTCTGGTTCTGTAGTTTCAGCCACTGATTCTACTGGAATTGAGTTATGTAACATCACTCTAATCCAGGGTGACAACGTGATTTACACCACCGTCACTGATGCCAACGGAGCTTTTGCGCTCGACAGTATCGCCGGTGGTCACTATGCTGTGGAAATGGATATATTCGGTTTCAACACCCACAGAGACTCATTGCATATCGCAAATCACACTTCATACGTCATGCCAACCGTCTCACTTACCCCACGTATGACTACTGAACTTAACGAAGTTGTAATAACTGCTGACCGTAGCCATTCTGTGACCCGAACAGCCGACGGGCAGATATTCTATCTATCGGAAACTGCCAAGAAACAGCACAACCCATTCAAGGCTCTTCAGGAAATCCCATTACTCATCTCTGACCCCTCCCGCTCATCAATCTCAACCATTGACGTTAACTCCCCTCTTATTCTAATTGACGGTAACCGTGTGAACAGTGGAGTTGCCCCCATCAGTCCTGCCGATATCCTTTCGGTGGAAGTTATAACCAATCCATCCGCCAGATATATAAAGGATGGAGTGAAAGCAATCATCAACATAAAACTCAAACGCAAGGAGAAACCATATATCTGGTATGAACTTGCCACACGAAACGACATTCCATTGGGCTATGGTTTTGGCGTGGGTTACTTCGAGATAGGAAATCCCAAATACAGCCTTTATGGACGTTCAAGTGTCAACTATACCTATCACGATGACACCGACTCTGAAATCTCACGTTCCGACACGGGTTACACACAAGACTTCTCACAGCGAAACCGCAATGACAAAAGAAACTGGGAAGGAGAACTTCTTTTCAAGGCTAATCCTTCGGGCGCCGACTATTTCGCCACCCACTTCTATGCCACCACTGGTATCAATAAAGACCGTCTGACAGGTAACGGCAATCTGATGACCGATGATGCCTCCTCACCATATTCATTTCATGGTAACAGCCGCGACAAAAGCACTATCATCACAGCAAGCAGTTACTATAAACATGCCTTCAGAAAAGGGAATGAACTTGAAGCACGTGTGGCGTACAATTACAACAAAAACCGTCTGACCAATGCGCGTTCCGATATATTTACAGACGAGGCACAGAATCTGCTTACACGGCAGCTTTTCAACAACCGGCGCCACTCGGCATCACTCCAGATTGACTATCAGAACGAGTATTCAGAAAATGGGGTGTTCTCAGCAGGAGCGCACACCTCTCTGACCCTCGACCGCGTCGAACATGCATTTCAGCCCTACTCCATGTTCAAACATAATGAGGTAAGCCAGTACATCTACGCCGGATGGGTCAATAAATTTTTCAACAAGTTATGGTTTGTAGGCTCCGCAGGTGTTGAAGGTATATGGCTCAAAGCCGACGCTTACAGCAACCATTATTTCCGCCCAAGAGTGTCCGTTGGTCTCAATTGGGTAATCAACCAACACAATTCCATCGGTCTTGATTACCAGCTCACCAATACAGCCCCCGAAGTGGGACAACTGAATCCGTTCAACACCTCAACCGACATGATAGTGAAAAACGTAGGCAACCCGTACTTACGCCCACAATACATGCAATACATCCCCCTCTCATATACATATAATATAAAAGGTCTCTACGTGCGTCCTGTGGTATACTATAAACGTATAAACGACATGCTATCCGCCACCGGTTACACTGACGAGGATGGAGCGTTCGTCTCCACTTACGAAAACCACGGACATTTCACCCAATTGTATGCAGTGTTGCATCTGAGCTACCGGCTGAAAAACGGTGGTGTATATGGCTCAGCCGGATGGTATGGCAACTATTACAAGAAACAGTCTGCGCACAGCGCTTTCACTTCTCAATTTGGATTCTATTATTACGTGAAGAAATTTTCATTTTATGGGACATTCTCCTACGACAATCGATTTGTATCGAAACTTGCAGTCACACGTTACTATCGTCCATCAATGGCAGAACTTCAGGTAAACTACAATTTCACCCCCGACTTCTACATTGGGGCGTGTCTGACCCACAGCACAGGCGAATACCACACCCGCACTATTACCAGAAGTGGTTCCTACAAACAGATTGACAACACAAAATACCGGGAGCGCAACCTGCGTCCATGGATTATAATCCGCTATACATTCCGCAAAAATTCCGACCGGAAAATCAACCTCAATAAAGTTCTCAACAGTCAGGAAAAGGGCATTAAGCTCAGCAATTAATGCTGCTGAAACTATAACTGCACATTACTATAGTTCTGAAATAGACCTTACTCAAAAGAACAATCCTTGCAAGGGCAATACCGACGGAGGTGTTGAGGTTATTGTTGTAACAAATGTTTCGGCTGTTAAAAATGCTCCTCACCGCACCGTGGTCGAGCGTACATATTCACTCCCTAATGGTGAGGTTTTGAAATCCGATAAGAAAATTATAGACTCGTCAAAACAAGAGGTATTACACAAACTCTTTCCCCGTGAATATCCGAAGATAAAAATGTAGACATAGCCATGTCTTTTCCACATAGTGGGCTTTACCGTACTTTCGCAGTGCGTTAAAGCCTTTTTTACTATTACAGCAATCGAATCATCGGGATATTTTTTCCAATGTTTTTGTAGAGTATTGAACTATAGTTATCTTTGCATCTATAAAAAATTAAGCCCGATAGCTTGACGCTTTTAATGCGATTTGACACTGGCACTTGACAACTTAACCATTTTCACATGAAAATTATAAATCCTGCTACCATCTTATTTATTCTGTCGTTAGTTTTGCATTCATGCGCATCCACCCCCACTTACACTCCCTTACAGAAAGAATTGGAGAAATTCGTGGAGGGAAAAGATGCAAGAATTGGAATTGCTGTGATAATTGATAGTAAAGACACGGTAGCTGTCAATGGTAGCAAAGCGTTCCCGATGCTGAGTGTCTATAAATTTCCCATCGCCATAGCTGTCGCTGACCTTTGCAGTAAAAATGAAACGGATTTCAATGATTCATGTCTCATTACTCGTAATGAATTGCATCGCGACACATACAGTCCTATGCTGAAAAAATATGGCGATGTGGATTCTACATATGTCACTCTGCATGAGTTGCTCGCCTATTCATTACAGCAAAGCGACAACAATGCATCCGATATACTACTTTCGCTATTTTCAACTCCGGCGGAAGTTCACAACTATATATCCGGACTCCCTATTGATGGAATCACTATACGATGGAGTGAGAACGACATGCATAAGGACACTACCCTATGTTACGAAAACAGCGCCACTCCGATAGCAATGGCCGAATTGTTTGACCTATTTGACAGAGAGTACAACGATGCACTCTCGACCCAACTCAAGACTTTGATGGAATCATGTACCACCGGCACCGACCGTCTTGCCAAACCATTCATGACTACCAATGCAGTAATCGGGCATAAAACCGGGACCGGAGATGTGACACCGGCAGGTAGATTGATGGCTGTGAACGATGCCGGATACGTCCATCTCCCCAACAAGCACAGATACACAATCGCTGTATTTATTACTGATTCAGGATACAATATGACGCAAACTTCCGCCCTTATCAGTTCCATTTCAGAAATAGTGAGCCGACATATCCTATAACCCCACGTCAGTAAGAAAAAGCCATTAGTTTTTTGCCTTGTTAATAATAATGTGTAACTTTGCGCTCTGAAATTTCAGATGTTATAACATTATGGAAATAATTCGCACTGTAGCAGAATTAAGAACCAAGCTCAACGCAGCCCGCGAAAAGGGCTCTATAGGACTCGTTCCCACCATGGGAGCGCTTCATGCCGGACACCTGTCACTAATCCAACGTGCCCGCAAAGAGAATGACACAGTTGTGGTCAGCGTGTTTGTCAACCCCACACAGTTCAACAACCCCACGGACCTCGTTACGTATCCCCGCACCGAGGCTGCCGATGTAGCTATGCTTGAAAGTGCAGGAGTGGACTATGCATTTATCCCCACAGTAGAGGAAATATATCCCGAACCGGATACACGTGTATTTGACCTCGGTCCGGTAGCAGAGGTGATGGAAGGCGCCATGCGCCCCGGTCATTTCAATGGCGTGGCTCAGATTGTAAGCAAGCTTTTCGATTACACCCGCCCCACCAGAGCTTACTTCGGAGAAAAGGATTTCCAACAAATAGCCGTAATCCGCAAGATGGTGCAGCTTGAAGGCTTTGACCTTGAAATAGTGGATTGTCCCATCAAGCGCGAGGACGACGGACTTGCAATGAGCTCCCGCAATGTACGTCTTACCCCTGAGCAAAGAGCAGTCGCACCCGTAATCAACCGCACACTTCAAAGCAGCCTTGAGTTTGCAAAGGACCACACCGTAGAGGAGACAAAACGCTTCGTCATTGACGAGCTGAACTCAAAGCCCCACATGCAGGTGGAGTATTACGAAATCGTGGATGCATTCACCATGCAGCCAATCACCGACTGGGCTCAGACCGAACAGGCAGTGGGATGCGTCACTGTATTCTGTGGCGATGTCCGCTTAATTGACAACATCAAATATCAGCAGAAAAAATGATGCTTGAACTTTTAAAGTGCAAAATCCATCGCGTCACAGTCACTGAGGCGCGTCTCGATTATATAGGAAGTATCACTATTGACCAGGACCTGATGGATGCCGCAGGAATATTTCCCGGCGAACGTATATATATCGTTGACAATAACAACGGCGAACGTTTTGACACTTACACCATCCCCGGCGAGCGAGGTTCAGGTGTGATTTGCCTCAATGGCGCTGCCGCCCGTAAAGTGCAGGTAGGAGATGTGGTGATACTCATGTGTTATGCCTCTATGACTCCGGAAGAAGCATGCAACCATAAACCGGTGGTACTTTTCCCCGACACTAAGACTAACAGACTAGTCAAGTGAAAAGCTTTTCACTCATGACTTGATTTAAAATATTAAACAACCCCACCCATATTATACCCAACTAATGTTTGAGAATCTAAGCGAAAGACTTGAAAGAAGTTTTAAGATACTGAAAGGTGAAGGCAAAATCACCGAAATCAACGTTGCCGAAACTCTTAAGGATGTGCGCAGAGCACTCCTTGAAGCTGACGTAAACTTTAAGGTTGCAAAGCAATTTACCGACGAGGTTAAAGCAAAGGCTCTGGGTCAAAACGTAATCAATGCCATCAAGCCCGGTGAATTGATGATTAAAATCGTTCACGATGAGCTTGCTCGACTCATGGGCGGCGAGACTGCCAATGTCAACCTTTCTGGAAATCCCGCCGTGATTCTGATGTCAGGTCTGCAGGGTTCCGGTAAAACAACTTTCTCAGGAAAACTCGCTAAGAAACTCAAATCAGAGCAAGGTAAGCGTCCGTTGCTCGTGGCTTGCGACGTGTATCGTCCCGCCGCGATTGACCAGCTCAAAGTACTCGCCTCTCAAATCAATGTCCCCGTCTACACTGAGGATGGCAACAAGAATCCTGTGGAAATAGCTGAAAACGCTATCCGCTATGCCAAGACCAATCATCTTGACCTTGTAATCATCGACACCGCCGGTCGTCTTGCCGTTGATGAACAGATGATGCAGGAGATTGCGGCAATCAAAAAAGCAGTGAAGCCTCAGGAAACTCTCTTTGTGGTTGACTCGATGACAGGTCAGGATGCTGTCAACACTGCAAAGGAATTCAATGACCGCCTTGACTTCGACGGAGTTGTTCTCACCAAGCTTGACGGTGACACACGTGGTGGTGCCGCGCTCTCTATTCGCACCGTTGTCACCAAGCCAATCAAGTTCGTCGGTACCGGTGAAAAACTTGACGCCCTCGACCACTTCCACCCCTCTCGTATGGCAGACCGTATTCTCGGTATGGGCGACATTGTATCGCTCGTTGAAAAGGCGCAGAATGCCTACGATGAGAAACAGGCCCGCGAACTCCAGCGCAAGATAGCGAAGAACCAGTTCAACTTCAATGACTTCCTGCAGCAAATCCAACAGATTCAGAAGATGGGTAACCTCAAGGACCTTGCGTCTATGATACCCGGTGTCGGCAAAGCAATCAAGGATATCGACATTGATGACAACGCATTCAAAGGCATTGAAGCTATCATCCGTTCAATGACAGAGCAGGAGCGCCAGCATCCGGAAATCATCAACGGTAGCCGCCGCAAACGTATAGCAAAGGGGTCGGGTACAGATATTCAGGAAGTAAACCGACTCATCAAGCAGTTTGACGACGCGCGCAAGATGATGAAAGCCGTATCAGGCATTAAGAATCCTATGGCGATGATGCGCGGCATGAAAGGTATGCGCCGCTGATACCATCAGCCCCTGATAATAAAAACTTAAACTTTACATCAACCCCTGTATATATAATATGACACTGATTGACGGAAAGAAAATAGCTGACGACATCAAGCATGAAATCGCTGCTGAAGTAGAGGAAATGGTGGCTCAAGGCAAACGCCGCCCCCACCTCGCCGCTATACTTGTAGGACACGATGGCGGCAGCGAGACCTATGTGGCAAACAAGGTGAAAGCGTGCGAGATGTGCGGTTTCAAATCAACTCTCATCCGATATGAGGATGATGTGACTGAGGAAGAGTTGCTCAAAGCCATCGATGGGCTCAACAATGACGAGGATGTAGATGGATTCATCGTCCAGCTCCCGCTCCCCAAACATATCTCCGAACAGAAGATAATCGAGGCTATCGACTATAAGAAGGATGTGGACGGATTCCACCCCATCAACGTGGGTAGAATGTCAATCGGTCTCCCATGCTTCCTCTCCGCTACCCCCTCGGGCATTGTTGAACTGCTCCGTAGATACGACATTCCCACACGTGGCGCCAACTGCGTGGTGTTGGGTCGCAGCAACATCGTAGGCAAACCGGTGGCTACTCTCATGATGCAGAAAGCCAATCCGGGCAACGCCACTGTGACCGTGCTTCACAGTGCCTCAAAGAACCTTGCCGAGAAATGTGCTGAAGCCGATATCATCATAGCAGCCCTCGGTCAGCCCGGTTTCGTCACTGCCGATATGGTAAAACCCGGCGCGGTGATAATCGATGTCGGCACTACCCGTGTACCGGATGCAACCCGTAAGAGCGGTTTCCGTCTGCGCGGTGATGTTGACTTTGAAAATGTGGCAGAAAAATGCTCATTCATCACCCCCGTTCCCGGTGGTGTTGGTCCTATGACCATCTGCTCACTCATGCGCAACACACTCCTCGCAGCGAAAAAAGAAATCTATTCATAATTTATAGGACTTCCACCCTATACGCAGCACCCGTCAAGCTATGTTAAGCATAATGCTTGCCATCCTGTCATGGCTCATACCGACCGACACTGCCGAGATAGTGTTTGCAGGAGATGCCATGCAACATCAGCGCCAGATTGACGCTGCCAGACAGCCTGACGGGTCGCTGAATTATGACACATATTTCAAAACGCTCACGCCCTACATCTCATCGGCCGACTTTGCCGTGGTAAACCTTGAGACACCACTCGGAGGCGCACCCTACTCAGGCTATCCGATGTTTTGCGCACACGACAACTATGTGGACGCTCTGACCGATGCCGGATTCGACCTTATGCTGTCAGCCAACAACCACATACTCGACAGGCGTGACAAAGGTGTAAGACGCACCATCAGTACATTTGAGAAAAAAGAGGTACCATACATCGGAGTGTACCGCAATCAGGCACACCGCGACTCTATCCTGCCGATGATTCATGACATCAACGGATTTAAAGTCGCATTCCTCAACTATACTTACGGCACTAACGGTATCAAGAAAACCACAGATATAGTGATTGACTATATCAACCGCGACCTCATAGCAGCCGATGTCGCTAAAGCGCGAGAAAAAGGAGCCGAGCTCATAGCTGTGTGCATCCATTGGGGTGATGAGTATCACCTTCTGCCTAATGCCGAACAGAAAAAACTGGCGCAATACATTGCAGATTTAGGAGTGGAGCTTATCATTGGCGGACACCCACACGTAATCCAGCCGATGGAAATGGGATATAACGAAAAGAATCGCCACAACTATTTCCTTGTATACTCACTTGGCAACTTCATATCAGCAATGCGCACCACAGATACCCGTGGAGGTGCTTTGGCAAGAGTTGTGATTGCCCGTGACATATTCGGGAAAGCCTACGTGAAAAGCGCAAGCTACCGCCTTGTCTTCGTTGACCCCGCCAAGGGAAAAGGTGACACATTCAAATGCCTGCCAGCAGAGTCTCCTGACATTTCCCGGCAGATGCGCCCCTATCGTGACGCTTTCGTAAAGAATGCAGTCAACATATTCAACAAACACAACGTCGGAGTGCCACGCGACACCACTGCTATCAGATAGCCCGGCAACAAATTCATGCGTTACACAGAACTGAATCAAGCTTTCCGCAAGGTATTACAATCCATACTGTAGTCCGAAAAAACATGTCATTTTTGCAGTTGATTTAACTATTTTTGTCAGTTTTTCAAACTGGCATTTTTTTTGCTCGATTGTTATACATAATTAGAGTGTAACAGGCTGTCCATGCTAAATGTGAATCTAAGATGGGCACCTACTCCACACTAAAGCAATTAGTAAACAATCAAAAACAAATACAATATGCAAAAAGGACAAATTGGTGTAACCACCGAGAATATTTTTCCGGTCATCAAAAAATTTTTGTATTCAGACCATGAGATTTTTCTTCGTGAATTAGTTTCAAATGCCATCGATGCAACCCAAAAGCTCAAAACCCTCACCTCCTTTGGTGAATTCAAGGGTGAACTCGGGGATATGCGCGTAGAGGTAAAGGTTGACAAAGAAGCCGGCACCATCACCGTAAGCGACCATGGTATCGGTATGACAGCCGACGATATCGACAAGTATATCAACCAGATTGCATTCTCAGGCGCTGAAGAATTCCTGAACAAATACAAAGATACAGCCAACACAATCATCGGACATTTCGGACTTGGCTTCTACTCAGCCTTTATGGTGGCTAAGAAAGTGGAAATCCGCTCACTCAGCTATAAGGAAGGTTCAGAAGCAATCAAGTGGGAATGTGACGGCAGCCCTGAGTATACCATGGAGCCTATCCAGAAGGAGACCAGAGGTACAGACATAGTTCTATATATCGATGATGACAACAAGGAATTCCTTGAGCAGTCACGCATTGACACCCTGCTTAAGAAATATTGCCGCTTCCTTCCCGTGCCCGTAGTTTCAGGTAAAGTTCAGGAATGGAAAGATGGCAAATATGTGGATACCGACAAGGATAAGGTAGTCAACGACACCGAGCCAACCTGGACTAAAAAGCCGAGCGAGCTTACCGATGAGGATTACCGTAAATTCTACCATGACCTTTATCCCGGTCAGGAAGACCCATTGTTCTGGATTCACCTCAATGTTGATTTCCCATTCAAGCTTACAGGTATTCTGTTTTTCCCTAAAATCAAGAGCAATCTGGAGATTCGTAAAGATAGGATACAACTCTACTGCAACCAGGTTTATGTCACTGATTCCGTTGAGGGTGTAGTTCCCGAATTCATGATGCTACTTCAGGGAGTCATAGATTCACCGGATATTCCTCTGAATGTATCACGCTCATATCTGCAGAGCGACACAGCTGTCAAAAAAATATCGGGCTACATTACCAAGAAAGTAGCATCACGCCTCGACGAACTATTCAAAGCAAACCGCAGCGATTTCGAGTCAAAGTGGGATGACATTAAAATTTTCATCGAATACGGCATGCTCACGGATGAAAAATTCTGTGATGCAGCAATGAAATTTGTCCTTCTCAAGGATACAGAAGGGAAATATTATACTCTTGATGAATACAAGACGCTTGTTGAGTCAACACAAACCGATAAGGATGGAAATCTCGTGTACATCTACGCTACCGATGCCACCGCACAGTATAATTACATCCATGCAGCCAACGAAAAGGGCTACAATGTATTGCTGATGGACGGGCAGCTTGACGGACATTTCATTTCCATGCTCGAGAGCAAACTTGATAAAACAAGATTCGTCCGTGTGGACAGTGACGTGGTCGAGAACCTTATTCCAAAAACCGATAAGAAGGGTGCAGACCTCACTTCTGACCAAATTTCACTTCTCACCACTCTGTTCCACAGCCAGCTTCCTAAGATGGAAAAGAGTGATTTCCTTGTGTCATTCGAGTCACTTGACCCGGCAGCCAACCCTATCCTAATCACTCAAAATGAATATATGAGACGTATGAAGGATATGGCAGCAACCCAGCCAGGAATGAGTTTCTATGCCGAACTTCCGGATAACTACAACCTCATTGTGAATACATCACAGCCCGTGGTTGAGAAAATCCTTAAGGAAGCAGAGAGTGCACTTGAAGACAAAGTGGCACCTTTGCGCAAATCAATGAATGAGGGTAACGAAAAGCTTTCAGCACTTCGCTCAGAGATTAAGGATAATACTCCTACTGAAGAACAAAAGGCTCAGGAAAACACCCTTATCCAGGAAGTTGACAAAGCCCGCAAAGAGCAGGAAGACATCATAAGCAAATACGCATCCGAGAAGCCTGTAATCAAACAGATTATCGACATAGCCCTTCTTGGCAACGGACTTCTCCAGGGACGTGATTTAAGTGAATTTATCAGACGTTCTATATCTATGCTATAAACTTCACCTTACTAAAAGGTGCCTGCGATAAGCGACCTCAAAGTAACTCTGAATCGCATTTTCATGTGGTTCAGAGTTATTTTTTTCAATAGCCGGTTGAAAAAAATAAAACTGATTAAAGCACCTGATATGTCGTCTGACAGACGCAGAGCCAACCCGGTTGACCCTGCGCAGTCGGTGACGAATCAACAGTGTGTATGTTTCATAAGATAATCAAGATTTTTGAATCGGTTTATATAATCAATAGTTATATTATGTCTTAGTTTTACATCAGTTCAATTATATGATTTTAGCCTCGCGCTGTTTGCGTTGTGTATCCTGATTCACATAGAAACGGATTATGGAATATATCACATTCTGCATTGGAGTCAATGTGGATTCGGGATTCAAACCAAGGATAAACTCCATGCTCAGAGCATTGCTGATAGGCTGACGGTCGGCCGACTGCAAGGAATTAATGGTGTTTATGACACGCTTTGAGATAATTACTGAACTTTCCATATTGAAACCTTTTTGATGTGAAATGTGAGAAGTATTTTTAAGAGATAGACATCGCTGAGCGACATGACAAAGGTACTGCCTATGATGGGCAGGATTAAAGCACATGCAATAAAAATAATGTTAACGAGGTCTCAAAAAATGGTATTGACCGTAAAATATCTCCAAGGACAGGTCATCGTTTGAGAAAAACAGGTCGCGACTCGGTGGATTGGGGTGTGTAAGAGCATACCGCATAGGTATAGTCGCCCTGCGGAACTTTTTTTGAGGGAGAGTAAGTCACACCTAACAGATAATCACCACTTATACCATCGCCAAATTCATCCATGGCATCCTCAATCTTCACGGAGTTGGGAATGGCATATACAGTATATCGCACAATCTCCTTATCAGAAGGAGTGATTTCTTTCCATTTCAGATTATCACCGTCGAGCTTCAGCCCAGAGGGCGCCGGGTAATCGTATGGATATTTCCATTGCATGACCGGAGGGAGAGAAGGAGAAGCAAATCCTGTGGCTTTAAGCTCATTGGAAATCTTTGGGAGATACTTGGCGCTGTAGATTATCACTCCGTTGTTGCCATCAATACTCACACTACGGTTACATCCCACCTGCGCCACTATCTGGCTTCGATTGGCACGGGTATCATTCTTAGCCACATGCTCCATTGTCACACTACCATAGAAATGCCTGCCGTAAAAATTAGCAGCCTCGCTCCACCATTCGGCAATGGGAGCATAGGGAGCTGTCGCATGGTCAGTGTGCCAATAAATCTGCGGAGAGATGAAATCCACGGTGCGCTGATAGAGAAGCCCAAGCGGGTCGGAATATATTTCGGAGTACTGCCAGTCGGCCGCCTTGACCCCTATCGGATTCATGCCCCATTTTGAGGAAGATGTATCACCTTTTCCTGCCACACCGGCGGGAGATATGCCAAACACCACATCAGGACGTTCCTCATCAATCATGGCATAGACATCGGCCATAGCCTTATGCACATTGGCTCTGCGCCAGTCACCGAAACTCATCCACGGAGCCTCGCGCATGTACAGTCCATAATCCCTCATGTCATCACTCTCCGGAATCCTGTTGGGATAAAAATAGTCGTCAAATATTATCCCGTCAACCTTATAGCCGGTCACAATCTCCCTGCACAGACTCACCACATGCTGACGTACCTCCTCAAGTCCGGGATTGAACACTGTATACTTCTCATGACGCAATAACCAGCCACGTTTCTTCCATTCATTGTCCTGGGCGGTTGAATAATCGGTACCGGTGCTCCATCGGAACGGATTGACCCAAGCGTAGCACTCCAACCCTCGTTTATGACACTCCTCCACCACAAAAGCAAGAGGGTCCCAACCGGGCGACACGCCACGTTTTCCTGACACAAACGAGGACCACGGCTCAAGCTTTGATTCATACATAACATCGCCCATAGAACGAACCTGAAAACAGACAGTGGTAAGATTCATATCCATACATCTGTCAAGCAAAGCCGTCATCTCAGCCTTCTGCTTCTTCTGCACCGCAATCCCCGTACCTTGCTGCGATGGCCAGTCGATGCCCCATACAGTGGCAACCCACACACCACGGAACTCACGTTTTGACGACTCAGCCCTCAAAGGCAAAATCATCAGCACACAGCAAAACACACATAAGATATGAAGATAACGTAACATCAGAAAATCGAATTTTATATGCAAATTTACTTATTTTGACTCATAATTAATTGTAAAACCAAAAATAAATGCTCAGACATTATGTAAAATCTCAGAAAATGGTTAATTTTGCAAGTTGAAATCCATACCCACATTACAACAACGCAAATACAATCATGCGAAAATATATATACATACTGCTCGCTGCCATGGCGCTGACATCCTGTGGCGAGTATCAGCACGTGCTGAAAAGCAACGATGCCAACTATAAGCTCGACTTTGCAAAACGAGCGTTCGAGCAAAAAAAGTACACTCAGGCCGCCACAGTCCTTTCCGATATCGTGACTCAATTCAAAGGCTCAGACAAAGCCGAGGACTCATTGTATCTGCTTGCGTTGTCAAATTACGAGAACAAGGATTACGAGACATCAGGTCAGTTCTTCAAGACATATTATGCCCGCTACCCGAAGGGAAAATATACTGAGCTCGCCCGCTTCTATGCAGGCTATGGCTATTATCTCGACTCCCCCGAGCCACAGCTCGACCAGTCAGGAACCATAAAGGCTATTCAGGAACTTCAGGCATTCCTCGACTATTTCCCCCGCAGCGATAAAGTTTCAATAGCACAGAACGCCATTTTCGAGCTTCAGGACAAACTTACCCTCAAGCAGCTTGAAAACGCCCAATTGTACTACAATCTCGGCACCTACCTCGGCAATAACTACGAGAGCGCAATCATAGTAGCGCGCAATGCCATCAAAGATTATCCCTATTCCAAATATAAAGAAGACCTCGAGCTTCTCATCCTCAAGGCCCGCTATCAGGAAGCCAAGGAAAGTGTGGATGAAAAGAAAGCCGACCGCTATCGTGAGGTGATTGATGAATATTATTCATATATCAACAATTACCCTGACACCCCCAACCGCGAAGAGGCCGACAACATCCTCAAAATCGCCCAGCGTTACATCAAGGAATAGAATTCATCACCATTACGATTACAACATAAAAATCAAAATAAAAAATGGACTACAAGAAGACAAACGCTCCTCTGAACACCCAGACCCGTGACCTTATCAAAATGAGCGAGGACACCGGCAATGTATACGAGACCGTGTGCATCATCGCAAAACGCTCCAACCAGATAGCCGGGGAAATGAAGCATGACCTGGAAAAGAAACTTCAGGAATTTGCATCTCTGAGCGATAACCTTGAAGAAATCTCCGAAAACCGCGAGCAGATTGAAATTTCCCGCTTCTACGAACGTCTTCCTAAACCCACCCTTATCGCCACCCAGGAGTATCTTGACCACAAGATTCACTTCCGCAACCCGGCAAAGGATAACCTTAACCTCGACTAATTAGGATATTTTTTCAGCATCCGCTATTGCGTATGTTAAAAAAAATATCTACCTTTGTGCGCTCATTTGAGCAAATAATATTCATTAATCACTTTTAAACATCTGTATCAATGCATTTGAACTCTGATGAAAAAGTAGAAATCTTTGAGAAGTACGGTAAGGGCAAGACTGACACTGGCTCGCCTGAAGCACAGATTGCATTATTCTCTATCCGTATTGCTCATTTGACTGAACACCTTCGGTCAAATCACAAAGATTATACGACTGCGAGAGCTCTTAAGGCTTTGGTAGGTAAGCGTCGCCGCTTGTTGGATTACCTTATCCGCAAGGACATCAACCGCTACCGTGCCATCATTGCACAAAAAGAGCTCGGTATCAGAAAGTAAGCCAACTTCGGCACTACTTGAAGATTACAATTGGTTGCCCCGGTCTCAGACCCCGGCAACCTTTTTTATGTTATATAACATTTTTTCATCTCGATAACTTTGAATTACTGAGTTATTTTCATTAATTTTGCAGTCTCAAAATCAATAGTTACCCCATGTCAGATAATAAAAGAATCAAGACAGCTCTCATCTCTGTATTTTACAAGGATGGATTGGAAGAGATATTGTCAAAGCTCAACGAGAACGGTGTAAAATTTCTTTCCACAGGAGGAACACGTTCCTTCATCGAGGGATTGGGTTATGAATGTGAAGCGGTAGAGGACCTTACCGGATATCCTTCAATACTTGGCGGACGTGTCAAGACACTCCACCCCAAGGTGTTCGGCGGCATTCTTAACCGTCGTGAAAATGAAGGCGACCGCGAACAGATAGCCCAGTATGAAATACCCGAAATCGACCTCGTGATTGTTGACCTCTATCCTTTCAGCGCCACAGTGGCATCAGGAGCACCCGAGGCTGATATTATCGAAAAAATCGACATAGGCGGCATCTCACTTATCCGTGCGGCAGCCAAGAACTATAAAGATGTTGTGATTGTAGCCTCAAAGGCACAGTACAAACCATTGTCCGAAATGTTGACCCGCAACGGAGCTGAGTCATCACTCGAAGAGCGCCGCTGGTTCGCATCGCAGGCGTTTGCAGTGTCATCAGGCTACGACACCGACATATTCAACTATTTCGCCGCCACAGAAGTGGAATCGCCCATCGAGTCACGCGAAGAGCTCCGCATAGCATTCGACGATGCCAAGAAAATGCGCTATGGCGAGAATCCTCACCAGAAAGGCACCTTCTTCGGAGACTTCGACGCGATGTTCAGCCAGCTTCATGGCAAAGAAATATCTTACAACAATCTTCTTGACATCGATGCAGCCGTAACTCTGATTTCAGAATTCAGCGACCCCACATTCGCTATTCTCAAGCACAACAACGCATGCGGTCTCGCCACTCGTCCCACCATCGCTGAAGCATGGAAGGATGCTCTCGCCGGCGACCCTGTAAGCGCATTCGGCGGTGTACTTATCACCAACGGGACTGTAGATGAATCAGCAGCTGAGGAAATCAACAAAATTTTCTTTGAAGTAATAATCGCCCCCGCCTATACTGACGGTGCACTTGAAATACTCAAGCAGAAGAAGAACCGCATCATCCTCATCCAAAAATCGCCTCTCGCAACCACCCGTCAGTTCCGCTCCATACTCAACGGCGCACTCGTTCAGGACCGTGACCTCAAGATTGAGACCACAGAGGATTTGAAGCAGGTGACCACACTGGGCGTGACACCCGAACAGGCAGCCGACTTGCTGTTTGCCAACAAGATTGTGAAGAACTCAAAGAGCAACTCGATTGTTCTTGCCAAGAACGGCATGCTGCTTGCAAGCGGTGTAGGTCAGACATCACGTGTTGACGCACTGAAACAGGCTATTGAAAAAGCCCATTCATTCGGCTTCGACCTCCATGGTGCAGTCATGGCATCAGATGCCTTCTTCCCCTTCCCCGACTGTGTGGAAATAGCCGGACAGGCAGGCGTGACAGCTGTAATCCATCCCGGAGGCTCCATCCGTGACCAGGAGAGCGTGGACTATTGCAACGCCCATGACATGGCAATGGTAACAACCGGTTTCCGTCACTTCAAACATTAAAATTCACACACGGCTACAGGATGCGTTCTCTATGCAGGGCGCATCTGTAACCGTTTTAATACAAACCTCTCAATTATAATGGGATTATTTTCATTCACAAAAGAAATTGCTATTGACCTCGGCACGGCCAATACGATTATAATCCACAACGACAAGATTGTCATAGACGAGCCATCAATCGTCGCGTTGGAAAAACGCACAGGCAAACTCATCGCTGTGGGTCGCGAGGCAAAACTCATGCAAGGTAAGGAGAACGATGGGATTGAAACCATCCGTCCACTCCGTAAAGGTGTGATAGCCAACTTCAACGCCGCTGAAATGATGATTCGCGGTCTCATCAAGAAAGCCAGCTCAAAAAGCAACTGGTTCTCCCCTTCCATGAAAATGGTGGTGGGTATACCCTCAGGTTCAACAGAAGTGGAAATCCGTGCGGTACGTGACTCATCGGAACATGCCGGCGGTCGCGATGTATACATGATATATGAGCCAATGGCTGCTGCCCTCGGTATCGGTATCGATGTGCTCGCACCTCAGGGCAATATGATTGTAGACATAGGTGGTGGTACCACAGAAATCGCGGTTATCTCTCTTGGCGGTATCGTCTCCAACAAGAGCATCCAGGTGGCAGGCGATGACCTCACCGACGACATCATGGAACACATGAGCCGTGTACACAACGTGAAGGTCGGCGAACGAACTGCGGAGCAAATCAAGATACATGTAGGCTCAGCCCTTACAGAGCTTGAAAATCCGCCGGAAGATTACATCGTGCATGGTCCTAACAAGATGACAGCTCTCCCCATGGAGGTGCCGGTGTCATATCAGGAGATTTCACACTGTATTGAAAAGTCAATCTCACGCATCGAGGCCGCAGTGCTTCAAGCACTCGACGAGACTCCTCCCGAACTCTACTCGGACATCGTGATGAATGGTATTTTCCTTGCCGGTGGCGGTGCAATGCTCAGAGGTCTTGACAAACGTCTCACCGATAAGATTGGCATCCAGTTCCACATTGCCGAAGACCCGCTGCTCGCTGTAGCAAAGGGTACTGGTGTCGCCCTCAAGAACATCGAGACATTCTCATTCCTGATTCGATAAATAATTGCGATTGACAGTCCGACACACAGGGCTGTCAATCGTCAAATTGTATTGGCAGCGTAGGGAGCATGAAATCCACCCACTGCCATTACCACCATTTTTTTGACTACACGTGAGCGAACTATTAAAATTCTTTGTCAAGTATAGCTCATGGTTCCTGTTTGCGCTATATATCGTAGCGGGTTGTGTGTTGCTCTTTTCCACCAATCCATTTCAGCACCATGTCTATCTTTCGTCAGCAAATATTGTGTCGTCGGGTGTCTACAGGGCAGCCAATAGCGTCACATCTTATTTTTCGTTACGTGATATCAACGAGGACCTGCAACGACGCAACTCAGACCTTGAGCTTGAGATATACCATCTAAAGGATGTAATCCGCAACTATCAGGAGCAGGTGCATGCCGACACCATGACAGTGGACTCAGCTCTCACCCGCTACCACTTCCTGATAGCGCATGTGATTAACAACTCTATCAACCGCTCCCATAATTACATCACCATAGAAAAGGGACGACTTGACGGAGTGGAGCCTGAGATGGGTGTCATTGACCAAAACGGTATAGTAGGAATAGTCAATGTGGTGGGAGACCATACCGCCCGACTTATCTCGGTGCTCAACCCCTACCTGCGTCTATCGTGCAAGGTAAAGGGAGAGCAACAGGTAGGCTCACTTGTGTGGGATGGCAAGAACCCCGGTGAAGCTATTCTGGAAGAGCTGCCGAAACATGCCAAATTCATCAAGGGTGACACGATTGTCACCAGCGGCTATTCATCTGTATTCCCCGAGGGAGTACCTGTAGGCACAATCCTATCAGGCACACGCGACAGGGAGGACAATTTCTACACCCTGCGGGTGAAGCTATTCACCGACTTTTCCACACTCTCAACCGTGCGCGTGATACGCGACAATATGAAGGAAGAGCTCACAACTGTAGAGAAAGAGCCTGAAATCAAAAATATTAATTAAGGATGAGCAAGACAACACTACAATTTCTGCTATTGGGCTTTATTCTGGTGCTTGCACAGGTAATCGTGTTCAATCACATTTGCCTGTTCAATATGGCTGTGCCCATGGTGTTCTTCTATCTCATCATCCGCTTGCCAATAACACTATCAGTCAACTGGCTACTCACCATAGGCTTTTTCCTTGGGCTGACTGTTGACATATTTTCCGATACATACGGCATGAATGCGCTGGCATGTACCGTGGAGGCTATGCTCCGCCGCCCTATCCTGCGTCTCTATGTGCCACGTGAAGAGGACTTGACACGCCCCGAACCGTCGATGTATTCGCTCGGCACGTCGGCTTATCTCAAGTATCTCCTCACCATGACCCTGCTTTATTGCACTCTTATATTCTTAATCGAAGCCTTTACTTTCTTTAATCCTATCCAGCTCGTGCTACGAATAGTATCCAGTACCATCCTCTCGATGGTTCTGATGCTGGGTATTGACAGCTTAATGACACCAAGAAGTGAGAAAAGACTATAATCTCGAAAAACGTCGATATGTCATAGGCGGTTTCATCGTGATTATCGCCCTGATATACATTGCCCGCCTGTTCAGCCTGCAGGTGGTAGACTCCAAATATAAGGACTATGCCGACTCTAATGCGTTTCTGCGCAAGGCGGTATATCCGTCACGCGGTATAATCTATGACCGCGACGGGCGGCTTGTGGTGTACAATCAACCTGCTTACGATGTCATGATGATACCCCGCGACGTGAAGGAATTTGACACAATCGACTTTTGCCGCGCGCTCAACATAGCTCCCGAGGACCTCCGTAAGCGAATTGCCGACATGAAGGACCGCCGCCGCAATCCAGGGTACTCCACTTATTCGCCCCAACGTCTGCTCACACACCTCACAGCCGAGGAGTATGGACGCCTGCAAGAAAAACTGTACCGTTTCCCGGGCTTCTACATACAGAAACGCATCCTTCGCGAATACAACTATAAGAGTGCTGCAAACGTGCTCGGAAATATCCGTGAGGTATCCCAGAAAGATATCGACAAGGACCCTTATTACATGGCAGGTGACTATATCGGCGACATCGGAGTGGAGCATACTTACGAAGAGCATCTGCGTGGCACAAAGGGTGTTGAAGTACTGATGCGCGATGCACTCGGTCGTATCCAGGGACGCTATGAGGAAGGTGCACTCGACCGCGACGCTGTGGCGGGTAAAAATATCAAATTGAGCCTTAACATTGAGCTCCAGCAATATGCGGAGTCTCTGATGATGAATAAGAAAGGTGCGGTTGTTGCCATTGAGCCATCAACCGGCGAGATTCTATGCCTCGTATCGGCTCCTACGTACGACCCGAGTCTGCTCATAGGCAGGGAGCGAGGCAATAATTACAACAAGATGATGAAGGACCTGGACAAACCGTTGTTCAACCGAGCTATCCAGGCAACCTATCCTCCAGGCTCCACATTCAAGCCTACACAGGGATTAATCCTACTTGAGGAGGGTATCATCACCACCGGCACCATGTTTCCCTGCGCTCATGGATTCATATCGGGAGGACTGAGAGTCGGATGTCACGGTCATGGCTCTCCCCTGCCGCTTAAACCTGCACTGCAGACCTCGTGCAACGCATATTTCTGCTGGGGCTTCAAAGCAATGATTGATAAACGAAGCAAATACGGTAGTTCGGCAAACGCTTTTGATATATGGAAAAAACATATGGTGTCGATGGGCTACGGCTATAAACTGGGTATTGACCTGCCCGGTGAGTACCGAGGCTTCATCCCTAACGTTGATTTCTATAACAAATGGTATGGAGCCGGGCATTGGAGCGCAAACACCATCATCTCTGTGTCAATCGGTCAGGGTGAGATTCTCGCAACCCCGCTTCAGATTGCCAATCTGTGTGCCACTATTGCCAACCGTGGGCATTACATCACTCCGCATGTCGTAAAAGAGATTCAGGATACCGTTGTGCCGTCACAGTATCTTGAGAAACATACACCAACCATCGCCTCGCATTGGTATAACGATATAGCCGAGGGTATGCGCATGGCGGTCACCGGTGGTACTTGCCGAGTAGCCAATCTTGCCGATATCGAAGTCTGTGGCAAGACGGGTACAGCTCAGAATCCACATGGTAAAGACCACTCTGCATTCATGGGATTCGCTCCCTATCACAATCCCAAGATTGCGATAGCTGTGTATGTGGAGAATGCGGGATTCGGTGCTACATTCGGTGTGCCTATCGGCTCGCTTGTCATGGAACGCTATCTGAGAGGTTACATTCCTCCCGAGCGCAAATATCTTGAAGAGCGTATGCTACAGTCAAACACAATCCAGTTTGCCGGCACAAAAAAACATTAAGTCGTCTATAAACAAACTCCAATAAAGTGCAACAAGACACCACAGGTACATCAGTTCTAAAATATGTAGATTGGTTCACTGTAATAGTCTACATTCTTCTGGTCACCGCCGGAATGGTGAGTATATATGCCGCCAGCTATGACTTTGACCATGCAAATATGCTGAGTTTCACCGAATTTTCAGGGAAACAGTTCCGTTGGATAGGTCTGTCGCTCGGATTAGGACTGATACTGCTGCTCATAGATGTTCGTGTCTATGAGAATTATGCCTATGTGATTTATGCCGGAGTACTTCTGCTGCTGTTGGTTACCATATTCATAGCACCTGATATCAAGGGGTCACGTTCGTGGCTCGTGCTCGGACCAATGAGTCTGCAGCCGGCCGAATTTGGCAAATTCGCCACTGCGCTGTGTCTGGCAAAACTGTTTTCAAGCTACAATTTCGTTCTCAATGCCTCACGCAAAAACTATGCAAGGGCGCTATTGATAATCTTCCTTCCTGTCATATTGATTCTCGGACAGAAGGAGACCGGCTCAGCGCTCGTGTATCTGTCGCTTTTCTTCGTGCTTTATCGCGAAGGAATGAGCGGTTTGGTGCTTCTCGCCGCTTTGTGTGCGGTGGTATTCTTTGTGGTGGAGGTTAAATTCACGGGCACATTGCTGCTTGGCATTCCTGTCGGACAGGCAGCTGTATTCATGATGATTATGACACTTGTCTTGGCTATGCTTGCCATATATTGCAAGCATGTCGAAGCGGCGAGAAATGTGTTTCTATGGTATGTCGGCACCGGCATTATTGTAGCTGTGCTCACATGGCTCAATATTCCAGTCCCGGGAATGGCGTATTTCTTATTTGCCATCGGTGTTTCGCTTGTCTATTGTATATTGCTGATGTTCAAGACTAAGGCTCGCAATCTAATCATCACCGTAGGAGCAGCTCTTGTTTCCATCGTATTTCTTTTTTCGGTCAACTACGCCTTCACCTCGATTCTCCAGCCTCACCAGCAGATGCGTATCAAGGTGGCGCTTGGGATTGAAGAGGATTTGCGAGGTGCCGGCTATAACGTCAACCAGTCTAAAATTGCCATCGGTTCGGGGGGCGTTTTCGGTAAAGGGTTTCTCAACGGCACTCAGACTAAGCTTAAATATGTGCCTGAACAGCACACAGACTTTATCTATTGTACTATCGGCGAAGAGGAAGGCTTCATTGGGGCTGCCGGAGTATTGCTTCTCTTCCTTATCCTCATACTCCGCATCATCTCTCTTGCCGAACGTCAACCTACGGTATTCGGTCGAGTCTACGCCTACTGTGTGGCAAGCTACCTCATATTCCACATTGCCATCAACATAGGCATGGTCATAGGATTATGCCCTGTAATCGGTATCCCTCTCCCATTTTTTAGCTATGGCGGCTCCTCGCTATGGGGATTCACATTCCTTCTCTTCATCCTGCTCCGCATCGATGCATCTCGTCGCGAACGCTCATTCTAACATTTGCTGTTGCATTGATATTCCAACGGAATATTGGTTATACATGCCAATACATTCCTGAAATAATGAATTTCCCACCCACTACTGCACATTTGATTTGATAATACAAATAAAAAATTCAGCCATTTAGTCATCGCGGACCAAATGGCTGAATTTATTTGTTTTCAGTGAATAATATCTTGGTTGGCTTTATGCTTCGCCGTCTATACGCATTTCATCAAAGTCAGCCTTAATATTGGGCTCTTCAAGTCCATAATGATGCTTGGCATTCATAGCCTTGAGGACTATACCGAAAATAAGAGCAAGTACTCCGAGCGATGCGAAGAAACACATTGGAGCAGTGTAATTGTACATCATCGGGTCCTCAACACCGGGATTGGTAGAGGTAAGAATCTTACCGATAATGATGGGAACAAATGCCAGACCGATATTCTGCACCCAGAATATCAATGAATATGCACTGCCGAGGAATCGCTTGTCCATAATTTTGGGAACCGAAGGCCAAAGGGCTGCAGGAACCAATGAGAATGAAACACCGAGCACCACTATTGCAGAGTAAGTGATTAGTTCGCTCTTTGTCGCAGGAACCACAAATGCAAATGTGAGATGACATACAATCATCAGAATCGCACCAAGAATAAGCATTGACGCACCCTTACCTTTCTTGTCAAGGAAAAAGCCGAGGAACGGTGTCAACAGACCTGCACCGACAGGGAACCAACGGAAGATATCGGAAGCCTGAGTCTCTGATATACCGAGGTTACACTGAAGCATATTGGCTGCATAGCGCTGGAACGGGAAGATGGCGGAATAGTAGAGCACACAAAGCAATGCCACAATCCAGAAAAGTTTGCTCCTGAAAATGGCACCCACATCAGAGAGTTTGAACTCCTCTTCTGAAGCTTCCTCTGCAGCCAACTTTGCCGCCCCCATCTCCTTGTCAAGCTTTGTATCCATAAAAGTGAACACAATATATGAAAGAAGACCGATACAGAGCAACGCCGAGCAAAATGCAACCGGAATCACTACTGACGGTGTACCCATCCAGTTGGCAAGGCGGGGAGAAATCGAGAAGATTACAAACACACCAAGACGAGCGATAGCCATCTCCGCACCCATAGCAAGTGCCATCTCCTTACCTTCAAACCATTTTGCAAGAGCTTTTGAAACTGTGATACCGGCCATCTCACATCCACAGCCGAAAATCATGAAACCAAAAGCAGCCAACTTGGCACTGCCGGGCATTTCAACCCACCAGGAATTAAGCCATTGGTCGAGCGCTGTACCCTGGAATATATCGCTGATAGCATAAAGCTTTATAAATGCACCTATCACCATGAGCGAAGCCGAGAGTGTACCGGTAAACCTGATACCCATCTTGTCAAGGATTATACCGGCAAGAATCAGGAATCCAAACACATTTAATATATACTCGGCACCTGCATAATAACCGAATGCATCAGGCGACCAACCTCTCTGTGTCTGTATCAGTGATTGAAGCGGAGACATCACATCAACAAACATGTAGGCAAACAGCATCATCGAAGCCACGAGCCCCAATGCTGTCCACCGTGCCCACGCTTTGTCGGATAGCAGCTTGTGCACGGGTTCTACAACATTTTGATTAACTTTTTCCATTAATTATTAAACTGATTTATTGTTTTTATGAATTTTATCACGATAGCAGCTACAAAATTACATAAAATAACGGAATATTAGAATTTAATTGCTAATTTCGCTGAAAATAAAAGGTTGTTTTCAGATTACCTCCAAACTATCATTTCTATGCTTGTACGCCAACGCTATGACCTTGACCGCACAGTGCGCCTTGTAATAAACTGCGTGCTATTTGTTGCCCTTATATGGCTTATAAATACTTTAAAGGATGTGTTGCTCCCATTTTGTGTGGGATGCCTCATAGCCTATCTCTTCGAACCATTCGTGCAGTTCAACCGCCGACTGCTCAATCTCAAGGGGCGTATCCTCGCCACATTCATCACCCTGTCTGAAATGGTTTTCATATTTCTTCTCATCTGTTTCTTCATCATCCCCATGGTGATGAACGAAGCCACACAAATGGCTCACATGCTGAAGACGTATGCAACATCCGAACTGCATATACCATTTGTGCCGGAATCATTTCATGAATTTCTGAGAAAACATGTGGATTTCAATTTTATCGCTTCAAAACTCACTCGTGAAGAGTGGACAAAAATGATTGAGGACGGTCTGTCGGCATCCTGGTCTGTTATTACAAGTTCAATATCGCTGATTATAGGCTTGCTCAGCTGGGTGATTGTATTTCTATATGTCATATTCATCATGATTGACTATGAAAAGATATCCGCCGGTTTTCGCCGCATGGTGATGCCCAAGTATCGACACATAGTCTTCAAGATTGGACGCGATGTAAAGACCTCCATGAACCAATATTTCCGCGGACAAGCATTGGTATCATTCATTGTAGGGGTCCTTTTCAGTATCGGATTCCTCATCATAGGTCTTCCTTTGGCTATAGTTCTCGGAATGTTTATCGGTCTGCTCAACATGGTTCCTTATCTCCAGCTAATTTCCCTCGTACCCACTACCCTAATCTGTATAGTAAGTTCTGTGAGCGGCGATGTAAGCTTTTGGATGTTGTTTTGGGAGGCAATGTTGGTGTATATTGTAGTGCAGGCAATTCAGGACCTCTATCTCACACCCAAAATCATAGGAAAAGCCATGAGCATGAATCCGGCACTCATATTTCTATCATTGTCAATATGGGGTACATTGCTGGGTTTTATAGGGCTAATCATTGCTATTCCTATCACTACCCTCTTGATGGCATATTACGATGAATATATCATCCAGCCTCATGAGCGGAAACGCGAACGCTTGGAAAGAAATTCGCAAGAGTAACCGTTGTTTCTCTTTTACAACCGATTTTAAATTCTCGTTTACTTCCTCTCTGGTTGCTATTTTTATGGCTTTCCAGAGAGGAATTTATTTTTTATTATTTTTTAACACTATTATTTTAACCTTTTTGATGCCTTTTTGATGAGTTTTACCTTAGGTTTTCAAAAAAATTTCAACCTCTTCATATTTTTTTAGCCAACAATTTTATGCGAAAACAGGGTATTTTGCCTTGAGATTTTAACATTTATACACATATAAATAAATTTTACGTTAACATGCGTTAATTATACCGGAAAAATTTGGAGGGTATCAAAAAAGTGCCTACCTTTGCATCGCTTTTCAGAAATATCGGGGTGTAGCTCAGTTGGTTAGAGTACGCGTCTGGGGGGCGTGAGGTCGCTAGTTCGAGTCTAGTCACCCCGACAAAAGTAAAGCATCGAATATCAGACACTTGCAGTCTTATTCGATGCTTTTTTTGTTCTAAGGCAACCTTAAAAAAAGACCGCTAATGTTTCAAATTGTTTCAACGCGTTTCAATGCGTTTCAAAATACAAGCGGAATACAAGCGGTCGCCCATTTTAAGGCTTATGGTAACAACTCGCTTTTATCTTGATTGCCGCGACTGTGCTCCCGGCTCTCCTGCTCCCCTCAAAATCGTTCTTACACTCAAAGGTGTCCGCGCCCTCATTGCCACCAACATCTCCCTGCTCCCCACCCAATGGGACTCCCGGCGGCAAATCGTAATCGGTCATGCACGCAAGCAACAATTCAACTCTCTGCTTGCCGAGCAAAAAATCGCCATCGACTCCATTTTGTTCAGGCTCTCCTCTGCCGGGGAACTGCGTGGGCTTCGCGCTTGCGATATCCGGCGGCTTGTTCTTGCCGAGCTCCATCCCGAAGCTGCTGAGAGCGAGTCCAAGCGTGTAACTTTCCTCGCTCGCTTCAACTCATTTATTACCCGTCGTTCTTCCGGCACCCAACGCATCTACCTTACCACTCTTACGCGTATGCGTGCGTATCTTAATGAACGCCTTGACGCTCTCGCATTCGAGGACATAACGGTGCAATGGCTGCGCGACTTTGATAAGTTTCTTACCAAGACCTCCCCCTCTCGCAATGCCCGGAATATCCACTTCCGAAATATCCGCGCCGTTTTCAATGACGCTCTCGACGATGAGGTAATCTCCTGCTATCCGTTCCGCAAGTTCAAAATCGTTCCTGAAAAGACGCGAAAACGTGCGCTTACCGTCGAGCAACTACGCAACTTGTTCTCTGCATCGGTTACCTCTGCGTCCGAGCAACGCTACCTCGACTGCTTCAAACTCATCTTCATGCTCTGCGGCATTAACATAGTTGACCTTTGCCACCTGACCTCCGTTGTCAATGGTCGCATCGAATACTCCCGTGCCAAGACGCACCGACTCTACTCCATAAAGGTTGAACCCGAAGCCGCTGTCATCATTGAAAAGTATCGCGGCGCAAACCTCCTGCTCAACTACGCCGACACCTGCTCCGACTACCGCTTCTTCTACCGTCACCTCTGCGAGTTCTTACGTGGCTTCGGTCGTTCGCTATCCCTCTCTCCTCTGTCTACCTATTGGGCGCGTCATTCGTGGGCGACCATAGCTGCATCCCTTGACATCCCCAAAGAAACGATAGCCGCTGCCCTCGGTCATGGTGGCAACTCCGTTACCGACATCTATATTGATTTTGACCGGTCTAAAGTAGATGCAGCCAATCGCAAAGTCCTCGATTGGGTACTTTACGGTAAAAAGTAAGTTATTTTTGACAAATTTTGCGTTTAACGCGATTCCGTAGGTTTGGCTACCTGTTGCCGAGGTCAACTCTCCTAAGGATGCCCAACGGACTAAAAACGACAAAAACGAAAACGCCCCCTGGAATAGCATCAGGGGGCGAACTTTGGAGGTGAGCGCGTCTGCTTTGCGCTTATTCTCCACAACAACGGTACAAATGTAGCAAAAGTTTCAACAAATTGCAAAAAATAAAATAACATCCGGCTACAATCCCTTGCGGTCGGATGCACAAACCAACATGAATATGCTTAATCTTATCAATACTCAAATTTAATATCGCATATGTGCCAAAACCTTGCACCATGATGTTAAATAACAAAAAACGCCCTATCCATCGCGGACGGGGCGTTAAAAACAAAATAACCAAATAACTAAAATCAAAAAAAGCTAACCCAAATTATGTATGGTCAAGTATCATGATTTTCGTTTGTGATACCATCGGAGAAGGCATCCACAAATGATGATTGCCACCGGGACAAACAGCCATGTCAAAGAGAGCGGGGATGCAGCCTTGACCTCCGTTGTGGTCTCGTCACAGTCTGCGGTCATGGATGATTGCTCTATGTGGTCGTTGGTCCGGGACAGAGAGTCTGCAGATATCTCAACCCCCGCGCTTCCGGTGGTGACCTCCGGCTTGGCTACGGACACACTGATATCCGGATTGTAAACTGTCAAGCCTCCGTCAGCGTCACTCCTCAGACTGTCGGCCCGCATGTGCATCCCCAGGGAATCGCATAGAGCCAACAGGAAATCCCACCGGAATGTAGTCTTATCACTCTTTTCTTCGAGATGCGAGGTGTCAATGCTCACCGAGGAGGCATCGACTTTCTGCTGTGTGGACCGCTGAGTGGAGCATGAGCAAAGAAGAGCCAGGAGCAGAAATATAAAATATCTTACGTGCATAACTGATAATGTTTTAGTTGTATTTAAAATCACGGCAATGCACCTGTATCAATCCTTGAAGCTTACAGTCCTTACCGGGATGGTGTTCAAGGACAGAGAGCCGAACCCGATGCTGTCGAGTCTCCGGAGCCAACCGGCCCTGAATCTCTGCTGTGATGGATTTCCGGCTATGATTCGGTCAATGAAAGCACGGCGCTCCCGTTGCAAAGTGTTGAATATCTCCCGTGATTCCCGGTTGTTCAGAGCCTGTAGAGTCTTTGGTCCCACAATTCCGTCAGCCTTGACACCGAGAATGCGCTGCGGTATCTTTATGCCATGAGCTCCGGACGCCCACACCCAGTCCACAAGGATATTTGCGACACTCTGCGATGTAATTAGGTCTGCTTTCCACCGGTTCCAATAATGTGGACGCATCACTCTCTCAATGACATCCTTGTCAGTGAGCAGCTTTAAATCGTCAACATCAATATCCCCATCTCCGTCCTTGTCATAGCCCACCTGTCGCCATGTGGCGATTGTCACCCCCTTGTTGGTCGCTCCTCCCCGGTCAAAAGGGTCATTCACAAATCCACCCTCGAATGAGAGGATGAAGGGAGCTAAAATACTAATATTTGCCATGTCAATATGATTTTTCCTTTTTGCTGTTATCACTTGGCTTTTTGCCAAATGGGAATGCTGTGAGCGCCGCAAAAATAATAATACACCAGGGCGCAATATGTCCGAATAGTGTCATTATGTTCATCTCCTGTCTCCTTCCTCGGCTGTATCCTCCAATGCCTCCTCCAGTTCCGGGCGGTGGATGAGTTTCCAGAAATTGAATCGCTTGCGCACACCCTTGTACTCGAAATAATTGTTAACGCAAGATGAAATCTCGATGCCATAGATTATAAAGAGCATCGACATACTCACCACCGGGACGCCGAGTGATATACCGAATGTACGGCTTATCAGCTCCGCCACCGTTACCCAGCACAGATAATCAATCATTTTGTTGATGGTACGCCTCCATGCACGTGAAAGACGAATCTTCTCACCTCTTACTCTTGCCGCCATCACACCGTAACGCAAATCCACCAGCACGAGCGCCATACCAAGGAGAAGCCAAAGGGCAAGATGTTCGTAAAAACTTGCAATCACCGTACCGATTGCAGTAATGGTGGAAGCCATCAATGTACTTGTCTCTGTCATTTTATGTATAAAAATTAGATTGGTTAAAGAATAAATTACTATATTTGTGAAGTTGTTAACAATAGGGTAACCCCTATTGCATAGGAATTTTAGGGCTTAACGCCCTGTTAGGTCGTAGAACCCTGCCACTGTGAAGTGGTGGGGGGTTCCTATTTAGGATTCTTCCATTTCAGTGGTTGCGATACTATTCCATGTTGTCCAAACACCCTTATACGCCCTTCTAACATACAAATAGTATGCATTTGTTTTCTGATGCGGAATGTATATTTGTATACCAAACTCTTTTGTACTGAGCACAAGGAGAACACCATATCTGTATGCACCTTTTGGTAAATCGGTGTGGGCGTTTTGAAGAATCTCATAAAACCCAGTTTCTTTTATGTCATTTAGACTCCCTCTTTGTTCTTTGAGAACTAAAACTCCAGACAGTAATGGCAGAATTATTGAACCTGTCAAATTCAAGACCTTCTCACTCATGCTGCAACCACCTCCTTTCTGCGGGTTAGGTGGATAGTGTTGTACTTGTCACTATTTTCCAGGGGCGCCAAGTGGTTGCATGCCAATTGTGACGAAAATAAAGTTTTTCGGAATTGGCTAGATATATCTGCCATACCGTTCCGCCAAATGTAAAAACCAACAACATTCCTTGATTTGCTGGAAGATTTACAGCTGGATTTAGAGCGTTGCAATCTACCATATATATTCCGGCTTTGGTTGCCAAGTCTGCGTCGGTTATCACGGCTCTCGTTACTGCAGCATCTACCATCAAGGATTTGAGCATTTCGTTTGAGAGCTCTGTAACTTTCTCGCTCATGCCGCCCTCCTTTCTGCCTGATGGGCTGATGGTTCAAGTATTGCCTTAATTCTATTGCGTAACTTACTGAATGCGAGGCAATTTTTACCCCCCCCCCATTTTATGCCAATCTGACCATTTAGATACAACCCATCTTCTAGTATATATGTTCATAGGGATAGAAGAAGATAGGATTAGCTGCAGTTTTGTATCAGCATTCCATGTTAGAGTGAGAATAAAGCCACCCATTTTTACACCAGTTGGTACGTTCTTCGGATTCTCACCAATTGGGCAAAATCCATCAGGAGCTAAGTCACAGTCACTAACGCCGCTATAATTAGCGGCAGCAAGTCTACAAAAAAACTTATCGGATATCTACCTAACGTTGTTAATATATATCCGGTATTGCTCGGAGATGATACTACTGGAATCTTTTCGAGTTCCAAAATCTTTTCAGTTTCCATAATCCTTTAGTTTAAGCTGTAAATGAATGAAGCCTTGCGGCGATGATGTTTCTTCTTTTGCGCGGACCTCGGGAGTATGGAACCCTGAAAAGATTGTAACTCTTTGAAGGATTGCAAATTACCCCCCCCCGATTATTACACTGGTAGTCTCTTTCATTTCTCCGGTTGCCATATCCCATTCGCTCACCCTGTATGTCCCGGCAGGGAGAGGAACGGCTTTATCAAGGAAAGTCATGCCATACGCTGCCAGTACGGCACATTTTCGACCACTACCAGCTCCATTTGGAATATAGAGACACAAATAATTCTCCTGGTTTATTTGATATCTTGCAACTTTAGGGATATAGCATCCTTTTGAAAGCGGAATTATCTCCATTGGGTCTCCATATATATGACCTTGAATAAAAGAGAACATTGAAAAGTCTGTGCCCTTTCTATTCATGGTTACAGCTGACACTGAGACGATGCCTGAACTCAGCATAATGTCCGTATTTTGGTTATATGTATTACTATTTATGCGCCCAATAACCCACCAACCCTCTCCAAGACCATCAAGGTCAATTACTTTTGGATACTTGTTCGCAAACTCAGTCGCACTCATCTTTTTCAACACCTCTCCGGCACTATCTACCAGCAGCACCGAGCACCCATCGGGAAGCGCCGACACTTTCGGCACATCCTTGTCGGATAAAGTGATTGTTTTCTCTGTTGCCATAATTTTATTTATTGGTTAAATGATTACTTATTGATATATGCTCAGAACTTGAGCACCTCTATTTCAAAGCCACCGTAATTAAGGGAGTCGTCATCCGATACCCACACCTCAATCAGCATCGCTCCTGTGCTCTGGCGGGTGTATGACTTCACGGTCGCCTTAGAGGGTCGGGACCCTCCGTCAGCCACCCTTCCATAGCCGGTGAGTCTCACCATGGAGTTTGTCAAATGCAGTCCGTAGGCGGCAGGGAGAGTGATGGTGTAAAGCCCCTCTGTGGTGGTCTTGACAGCCGACACAGAGTAACCGGGGAGGTAAGTCAACACCTGAGTGGTGCATGGGTCGGACGCCTTCGTGGAGCCATCGGACACACGCGCCGCATATACCACCCTCGGCTGCTTCACACGGTCGATATAGAAGTCACCTCCGAGCATCAGCTTCATACGCGCATTCTCATAGAGCGCAATCAGATAATTGAGCGAGTTCTGCACCAGGGCAAAGCCGTTGGCAAAGAAACGTGACATGAACTGGTCGGCGATGAACGATGCAGCTGACAGTGTGACCGATGCCGACGCCGTGCCTCCGGTCCCCACGAGCTCGAAACTCACCTGATGGTATCCGGCGGGAACCGAGACGGAGAACACCTTGGAGACAGACGGAGATGAAAGGGAACCGTCCACCGCCTCTGCGGTCTGAGTAATCAGCACCCTCTCCGTGTTGATGCACACACCTGAGGAATTGGCAGTAGAGCAGTCCACGACTTATCATGGTGAGTGAACCCGAACCGGAAGCGGATGCGGGAGTGGCATGCACCTGCGCCGCCATCGAGACCTGGAGCTTGCCGACAGAAGTCAGCGAAGAGCGCGAGGTGAAAATCTTGGTGGACGTAGCCGGTTGTGAAGCCGAACCGTAGGCATACATGGACTGTGCGCCATTGTATGAAAGAGCGAGAGCCGTGCCGCCTGAAGGCATCACCGAGTCGGAAGTGTAAGAGGTCCCGTCAAGTCGTGAGCACTCATTGCCGGAATCATCATAGATAACCACCGCCTTTGTGGCAGGGTCCACCACAATACGCTGTCCGTCATGCTCGCCGGCTACGAGACGTCCGTAGACATCCACATTGCGGAAAGTCCCCTTGTTGCAGGTCACATCCCCTCCGAGAGCCTGAAAGACTATGTTTCCGTTAGCGTCGAGCATCTGGATGAACTCCGCGCAGAGATTGTTTACACGCGCCAGTTCGGCGAGCAGCAGCTTCGTGGCAATGAAATCCCACTGCTGGCCGGTCTCCCACACCAGGGCACTGTTCGAACCGAACGGCTCGTAAAACGACTGTTTCCAATGCGAGGTCTTGCATGAGAGATAGTATATCTTCCCTTGATGCTCATAGAGCACCACATCCTTGCGTTCCTCACCGGAGGCACCGCACTGGAAATAGTAATTGTCGGGATAGTCTCTCCAGTATCTCGGCAGAGGCACGTATGGACCGGGAGAGCCGTCAGCTCCCGGTTTGCCATCATTTCCCGGAGGACCTTGCGGTCCGGGTTCGCCATCGGCTCCCGTCTCTCCGTAAACCCCTATGATATGGACGGTGGTCTCGTCATAAGTTCCGTTGGTGTAATACACCCGCTCGTAATTCCACAGGTAACGTTTCTCCGCCGTTGGCTTCTGCACCACATCGGTCCACCCTGGGGTAAAGAGACCCACACCCTCGCTCTTGTCTGTGGCGAGATAGTAGTTTACGATATACGAGATACCGTTGCCATCCTTACCGAACACCCCGACAATATGAGGCTCGACATATTTGATGCGACCGTCCGAGAACACCGTCTCCTCATAATTCCACAGGTACTTGTTGGTTTCCGTTATTGCCGGAACCGTATCAGCCTGCCAGCCCATGGTGGAGCGTGTCACACCGGATGAAGCCGATGTGGCAAGATAGTACTCCTTCACAGAGGTGATACCCACGCCCTGCTTCATGAAACTTACAAGTCCGGTGCCCTTTACTATTGCCATTGCTATTGTATTGTTTTACGGGACATCAACCTCGCAGATAATCTGCACATCGGTGCCGGCTTGCTGCACCATTGCGAGGGTTACGTCCTGGGAATTTTTCTTGACAGTGTTCTCCCCGGTATTGAGGATATTGCCGGCAGGGTCAATCACAGTGAACTTGGCTTGTGATGCATCCTTGGCAACGACGGTGCCCTGCGTCTTGCGGGATATGACTGAGACACGCGCATTGACGGAGTGGTTACCCGCCGGGTCATCGGAGATGGTGGCGTCTGCCGGGGTGTAATGGAACAGCACCTCATAGCAATCTGAGGCATCGAGCACCTTCTCCACATCCTGACCGAACATTTTGCCGGAGTCGTAGACCTCGCACTTGTACATCCCCTGCACCATGACATCAGCCTCATGCACGGTAAGTATGGAACCACCGTCACCGCTTATGGTCTCCGGTCCGGCAGAGGTGATTTCAACCCATGCGCCGCCCGACATGCGGAACCATTTGTGAGTGAGCGATGCAGGGCTCACAAGTGTTGTGCCGTTTCGGTAAGCCACCGCTTTGAGCTGCACACTACCGCTCTTGCTGCTTATCACGAATCCCTGCACTGGAGAGACAGCCGCCACCTTTACGATGTTGCTTGTGCCTCCGGTGTTCTGCCTGATATCAATCGTGTAGCTCGCCTGTATGGTGTCGGTATCAGTTCCGACAGCCACCTGTCCCTCCACACGGATGTTGATAGGTGCAAAGTTGCCGATTCCGGGGAGATTCTTGAGCACACGCAGACCGGGGTACATATACCCGTTGGCTGCAGTGGGGGTTATCATTTCGAAATAGCCGGCGAGATTACCGGTGGAAACGCCATCGGTCCCGAATGAAATCAACGCACCGTTGAAGTACCATCTGATGTTTGTCGGCGTCACAGTCCCTTCCGCCACACGTGAGGAGACCACCACAAAATTCAGCACCGGTTTCACATATCCCGCCGCCTCGAAATCAGGTATACAGGTGAAGCTTGTCGCATCACCCGTGTAGAGCTGCGAGAGGTCACCTTCGGAACATTGCAGGGCAGTGGTGTAGCTGCCCATCTTACGGTTAAAGGAAACGACACCGATACCGGTCTGTACGCTCATTCCTCAGCCCCCTCCACAGGCTCGTCAGCAGTTGATTCCATCTCCGGCTCAGCGGGTTCAACAGGCTCAACAGGCTCGGGGTCTTCTGATTCTTCCGGTCCGGTTTCATCATCGGCATCATTGCCGGAGGCTTCATCATCGGACGGGGCATCTTCCCCGGAACCCTCGGTATATTCCGGTTCCTCCGGCTCCATGGGATAGCCTGGTTCCTCCGGCTCCGGAGACGGGACAAAGAAACGCTCGTCAGTGGCTTCGGGAAGCGCACGGCAGACGATTCCCTCCTGCTCCTCATACGCCTCGTCAGCCTGTAAGAGGAGCGAGCCGGTGAGGGCGGCTATAGACCTCATGTCGGGCCAGCCCGGAAAACATGCGAAGTCTCCCTGCCATGCTATGTAATTACCATCTTTCAGACGCACACGCTGCGCCGGTGACCCTATGTGCGCATAGGTTTTCTCATTGCATTTTACGTAGTATACCATAGTGTGTATGAATTGTTTATTGAGTTAATTGTAAATTATCATTTCGCTCTTGCCATAAGCAGTTTGCCTCCGACGGTGAGATATGCACCGTCCACCATCAGATATTTTAGCGGACCGCGGTCGGTCACCTCCACGCCAGTCATCAACCCTGCGTCGCCTACCTGTGAGGCCGATACCGTCGGGTTCATGCCACGCGCTATCTCCTTGTAGCTCGGATTGGTGACATTGGTGGCGCTGTACCAGACGATGCTCAGTTCGCGTTCCGGGTCAGGAAGGTCGCCACGGTCACCATGGATGCGGCATGAGAGGCGCATCTTCTTGCTACCGGGTGCGAGTCGGCGCGGCGTGGTGTTATCGTAGTCGAAATAGCACAGCTCACGCACACATGACACACGTCGCTCCGGCGAAAGGTCTGTCAGTGTCACGGCGGCAGGGTTACCGTCAGGGTCATACTTGGCGCGGCATCTGAGGTCAATCCTCGTCCCCATGAGCGAGCGGTCGAGAGTCAGCTCCGAGGTGTCGGCCGAGATGGTGCACTCATTGTCGAGAATCGACTGTCCCACCTCGCTCCAAGTGCCATCCTCGCGTAGCATCTCCCATACGAATGTACGCTTAGCCTGGTCAACCTCACCCGATGGGAGGGTAAGCATTGCCTTCAGCTTCACTATTGCTGCGGCAGACTCATATATTGGGTCCCACGTCGATACCTCCGCAAAGTCAATCACGAGCTGCGGCACAGTGAGGGTCGCATTGGTGCATCGGACCACATGGTCGAGCATAACTGTGTACACGGCGTTTGTGCGCGTATCGAGATACTTGGCTTTGAATCGTAGTGACAGCGCGCCGGGAGCATTGATATTGGCGTTAACCTGGAGCGTCCATCCGTCAGCGGCAGTGCCGAGGGTATATTTCTTCTTTGTGGAGTCGTGAGGCGACGGTTCCGAGCCTGTAATCAGGGTTTCGGTGCCACCGGATGTTACCTCGAACCACTGCACGTCGGCGAGCTTCGCAGTGACATCACCGGTCACGTCACCCGCCGGGTCAATCACACGCACGCTCGGACGGAGCACAAGCGGGGTTATTCGGTAATCCGGAGTCCATGTGCCCGGACCTGCGTCATAACTCTGCGAGTCGGTCACGCCGCCATCCGGGGCAATCCCCATCGATGGATGCAGCGGCTGATAGTTGATTGATATGTAACTTGACTTAATCATATATCTCTGTTATTGGTGTGTGTCAGTTTACCAGTGAAGCCCTCACTGTCTCGGTGACCGGCACGCTCATACCGTCGCGTAGAGTGACGGTGCAGCGGAACTCGATGCGCTTGTAACTGAGCGGGTCGCCGTTGAAATCAGCGGCGGTTATCTCAAGCTGCTTCCCTACGGAGGCGTGAGCCATAGCCCAGATATTATCGCTGGCTACCTGCTGTATACCTGCGGAGTCTTCGGAATAGCGCGTCCACTGGATATCGGAGAACGCTATGTCGGGGGTTACGTCCTGATTGTAACGTGTGGCGTGGAGCGTGAGCGTACCATGAATATTGTCAGGGTCGAGCCATATCCGGTTGCCCTCCTCGAACTCCACGGTGAACGCCGGATTCCCCTCTACCTGCTGCCATGCCGTGGAGTTCCATTTCGGAGGCTCAGTCGTGCCGGTGACCATGCAGCGCCAGCGGCATCCGAAATACCACACGTCGGAGTGCTCGAAGTCATTTGTCGACACCCTGAGAGTGTCGCCGGAATAATAGCGCTGCGCCGGGTCGTATGGTCCGCGGTCGCGTATTGTGGGGAGTGGTTTGCCCTGATGGTCGAGTTGCCATATATTCTCGGCGATGATGTGCTTGGCGTAAAGACCCGACTCACCCTGCGGTATAGGCAGAAGCTCATGAATCTTCTCCGGAAGCGTACCCAGCGCCAGCTCATAGTTGGAGAAATCAATGATGGGGCGGTCAACGCCGAAAAGTTTGACAATGCGTCCCTCGGTGGAGGATATGTAGTAGATTGACTGCTTGCTCTTGTCGGTCTGATGCCCCCAGCGTGTTATTCTCATCAGCTCACAGGGCGGGAAGTTCTCGCCTCCGGGCACCTCGGCATCGGGATACATGCTGACCTCGATGGTATTTGCCGATGCGTTTACGGAATTGACACGCACCCAGGAGGTATAATACTCCTTGCCACCGGTGGCGAGAGTGTTGACTATGCCTCGCACCACCATGCCGGGAGTCATGGCAGTGAAATAACCGTCGTACTTGGAGCGGAGCTTCAGCAGATATGTACCGTCGCCATTGTCGGTGATTTCATCAATTGTGTCGCTCTCTGTGAAAACCGTGTCTCCCTCCTGAGCTTCGAGGCGGTTGACGATATATTCCATCGCCCATAAGCCACCACGTATTTTCACCCCTTGAAACTCGGCATTGCCATTCTTATCGATAGCGCCGCCGGTGCCGGTAAACATGCCGGAGATAAACTCCCCGAACTCAGCACCACCCTTCAGTCTCGCCAGCTCATTCGACACAAGCCCCTTCAGGAATGTAATGACTCCTGCGGCGGTGTCATCCTTGGTCTTGGATAGAAACTCCTTAAGAGAGCGCAGCGCGGAGAATGTATTACGGTTAGTCGGCGTGGTAGTATCGGACGTGCCAATTACATACACCGACGAGCCGGAATTTCCGGTGAATGTCTGTCCGGCTATTGTCAGATTTTCGATGCTCTTTTCAAGCTCTCCAATACGTGAATAGGCGGTTGTTTCGCCAACTGTATAAACCGGAGTATTGTATGGGATATCGAGATTATATTCTATACCGATGATTCGAGATTGACGACTGCCTCCTTTGAAGTAAACATCATTTTTAAGCGTTACTCGGTCTCCAACAGTTAGCGGATTCAGGAATTTGCCTTGCGTCGTAGTTCCGGCTTTTTTCACCCAATCCGACATCATCTTGCAGGTGTAGGTGTTTGGGTCTATCTGTGTTTGTTTGATGTACTTTTCAGCTTCCGCTTTCAATTCATTCTGCGCTGCGTCAACGAGTCCTAATGCTGCGATTTTGGTGCTATCCCAACCATAAAGTACATAAGTATCCCCGACAGCTGGAATGAGCGAGTCGCCTGGCAATCTGCGTCCGTAATCATCATTTACGACTATCTCGAAAAGCTGTGCAGCAGGATTGTCTGAGCCATCAGCGAGTTTCTCAGATTCTGCATTTGGGTTGAACTTGACACCAAAGTCCATGCCGTTGAGAGCGCCGGACTGAAAGATAACTCTCAATTCAGTATTTGGTAAGAGATAATCTTCCGAGAATATGAATCCTGAATCAGTGAAACGATAGAATGTTTCGGTCTTGATATTCCCATCTTCATCTTCAATATTCCCCTCATAGGTAACTATTGAGTCGATGTGACCGTTTGTTCTCGGATATACATCCTCAAATATTACGACTTGCTCGATTGCTTCTTCCGTGCGTAGGTCTGGAGCAGAATCAATGTATGGCACACCCTCAGGTAGCATCAGCCGTTTTTGAACAATGCCGTTGATTACAACATGTTCGGATAAAGGACGATAGTTCACCGGGAGATTGCGTGTTGAGCCAAAAGCATAGATACGCGTTGCATATGCGTTTTTGCTCTCTTGTGCTGTCATGTCGGCTACATTGTCATCCAAAGACAGAGGAATAGCCGTGCCATATTCGCAACGTCCAAAATGAATCACATTATCTTCAACCCACCATTCACAGTTCCACGCCTCTGCCATTTTGGTAAGAGCGTCAATCATGTTGGTGTTGCTGTAAGAAATGAGTTTCGCTTCTGCGGCTACCGAAGAATCAATGACAAACGTGTAGTTTTGCTCACGGAATTTGTAACCAAGTGCAACAAGGTTGCGAATGAAAATTGACAGGTGCACTTCAAGATTAGCTGTCAAGTCCCAAGTCGCTTCATTTCCGGGATTTTCCGGAATGTATTTGAATATCTTATTTTTCCATTTCCAATAGTGATTATCGAGGCGGAGTTCGTAGTCGTAGCCACCGGTGCGAGTGTTGAATTTCGGTTTTTGCGTGTCTGTGACTTCAAACAAACCGATATCAGTGTCATCTACTTTTGACCCAATCCAAAATGCGACAGGAGTGACGAGAGAGAATTTCAACAGAATGTAATCCTCTTTCATCAGGATATAGCGGCGTTTACTTCCTACGTTAATCGGAGTAGAAAGCAACACATTACCGTCTATGTCTCTAATATCAATCATTTTTTCCTCTGTCTTTTGGATTTGGCTCATTGAGTTTCAGTACAAACTTGGCTAAACGTCCATTAAATTGGCTGAACTGGGCACATGAAATATACAGGCAATGATACGTCGTACCCGGTTGATATTTCGTGCGTATATCAACCTTGCCTTTTTGAAGCATTGTTGTAAATTTTTGGTATCTCTCAAGGAATTGTTCCCGATTCTTAGCATGGAGATAGAATGTCAGCTGCACATCACGCTCATCCAACTTGGGTGGATTATCCTCGTCGTTGAGTACCTGCTTGCCATGGACCAATGCACTCTTGTTCTCGATATACGGCTTGACCGGAGGAGGCGTCATTAACGCCGTTAAGCTATCCTCGCCAAATATGATGCCATAGGTCTTGCGTGCATCCTCATTATTGATGAAAAGCTCTCCTACCATAACACTACCGATGTTTCGTCCTTGTCAATCTTTACTTCGGTGTCTGTGCCGATTTTCACGAGGGTTACTACGGCATAATTGCGAAGACGAAGCGTTACGCTTGCACCGTGCATAACGATTACACGGTGCGCCTTGTCCGGGTCACTGAAATGTAGTGTTGCGTGTGTCTGCCCAATCAGGGCGACATTCACACGATTATGAACATGGATGTATCCGGCATCTATATAGATACCGTATTTCTCCGTGTCGCACTCCCTCTTTATCGCGCTCCACATCGTTACGCCCGGAAACTTGTGCTTCTCGCAAAATTCTCTGCCCTGCGGTGAGAATAACAGCCACGCCAGGCTGCGCCAATCTGTAGCTTCGGCTGACTTGCTGCACGCTCCCAATGCAGTTGCGGCTTGTGTTATTTTCTTTATCATATCCGGCTAGTATATTTTTCGATATTCTCTAATTTTTCTTTCATCTCTTCGAGATTTGCCGTATGCATGCGTATGGTTTCGAGATGGTCGACGGCTATCAGTTGCAACCCCCTTATTTCGTCTACTGCGCTTGCCATCTGAATGCTTCTAGTGGCTACGGCTTTCAACTGCTCATTGATGTCTATGGTTGTGACCTTAATCTGCTCTCCGACCTGCTGCAACGCCGTGAAACGACCATTAAGTTCGTCCGCGCTGTCTTGACTCATCGTTGTGAAGCCACCTTTGCTGCTACTCTGCGACGTGCTGTCTTTGAAATAACCATCAGCCCATCCCCACTTCTTCTCTTGGTCGGCGAGCATGTTGTCGACGTAGTCCTCCAACCGGTTCTTCTCCCAGTCGGTTATCTTCTCGTCGCTCCAAAAGCCCAACATCATCTGCCGTAGCTTTTCCATCGGCTCGCTGATGTCGGCTTTCATCGCTTCGGTAATCATATTCTTAATCATATCTTTGACTAAGTCCTTGCTTGCGCGTGCACGGCTCGTTCCCCCGTCAAACATACTTTCGTAGGCTTCAGCAAAGCGGTCTATAGCCGCCTGAACGTCTTCACCAAAGATTGCGTCAATGGCTTTCTCTTTGTTGTCGGCTATCGTCTTGTCTATGTCACGTATCTGCTGCTCCCAATCTTTGATACGGTCTTCATCGGATTTCTTTTTAGATTTCTCCTCGGCAATTTGATTTTGTATAAGTTGTTTCTGTTGAAGCAATAGCGTATTTTGCTGTTCAATCAGATTCTTTGCATCCTTTGAGTAAGCTTTCTCTACTGCACGTCCGAGAGCCTCATAGTTGCGCTCCAATACCTCGACTTGATTTTGCAACTCCTGAATCTTTTTCTCATGCTTAGCGTCGTGCAGTTTGCCTATAGCCGAACCGAGTGATGATACTAATCCTATCGCCGCTCCTGCCGCCGCTCCCCAAGGACCAAATGCAGCTCCGGCTTGTGCGCCCTGCATCGCGGAATCCATTGCGTCCATCGCAACGCCTACGCCCTCCGCAACATCGCCGAGGGTATCACTACCGAATGCTTCGCCTAACTGCGAGAGGGAATCTTTCAGGAAGCCGCCGACTTGCATTACGGTCTGCATTCCCTCGCTTATCTTGCCGAGTGCTTTCTCAAATTTATTTGTGTCTCCCCCAGCTTTGAAAACATCCTTTAGCCCATCTGCAAGCTTCTTGAATCCGCTCTCTGTGCCATCAATCTCCTGCTTGAGCTGTCTGAGAGCTTTGCGTATTTTTTCAAGCTGCTCCGGAGATTTGCTCCATACATTGAAAGTTTCCTCAGTTATGCCCAGCTCCATACCGGTCTGTGCATCCCATTTTCCCTCGGTCAAGAAAGACAATGCCTTATTACCTTGAGTATAAATCTTCTTTAGGTCGGCGATGGTCTTTTCCGTCATATCGGCAAACAGCAGACTGATTGTATTGGTGGTCTTGTTTGCTTCAATATCGAAGTCCGACAGGTCTTTCTGCATCTGTGCGAATATACTTTTTCGTTCTCCCTCGGTTTCGGCTTGCTCCATCCTACGATTAGCAACAGCAATAATGGCATTACGTTTCTCCATACCTTGCCCCCATTGGGCGAGGTATTCGTTCATCGCGTCCGTCTCAGCCTTAATCCACTTCTGAACGCGATTAGCTGTCAGGGTTGAAAGCTGATTATCGTAGCGCGCAATAATATCATTTATGCCTGTAGTGTCTACGTTGCCAATCGTGCTCTCTATGAGAGTTGTGCCGGTGGTGTATTTAGCCGCACCGCTTGCATCGTGGGTCATGGTTAGTCCACCGCTGTTGAATGTCCGTTTCGCGTAGTGCTTGTTTCCGGCTTTTGCGGCTTCTTTTTCGTTGACCTCCTCCTGCGCATCAAACACAGCTTTCTGTCGAGCAATCTCAGCGAGTATTTCATCTTCCTTCTGCTGCTGTAGCTGCTGCAGTTCTTTGTCAAAATCGAGCTCTTTTTGCTTTCGCATTTTCTCCGCGCCATCTTCCATCGCGTCAATGGATGCTTGCACAGCGGCAAATTCCGCATCTTTGGCTGCTCTCGCACGTTCTCTCGCTTGCTCTGCCAACAGCTCCATCTGCTCACGTTGTGCCGCCTCTAAAGCGGCGGTACGCTCGGCAGGAGTATCGCCTTTGCTCCCGGAGTTTTTAGAAGAGCTTCCCCATGCCTTGTTGTTGAGAATGTCTTTCGCCTCATCGCGCTTCTTTATCAACGCCAGTGCTTCGGCGGATTTTAATTGCGCGTCGCTCATCGCATCAAGAGCTGCTTGCGCATCATCACGCTGCTTCTCCCAATAGGCTTTGTCCTGAACGGGCTGGACTTTGTCCATTTCTCCTTGTGGCGACGTGGCAGATGGCTGTTTCAATTTGTCTTTTACAAGACCATATCGCCGTTGAGCATCCTCGATGCTTTTTGCATAATCCTGCTCCCCTTTTTGGGCTGCTAGTGTTAAGTCTTTTAGCGGGTTGTAGTTGTACGACTGAGTGGGTGCAAATTGTCCCATGGATATAGTCCGCACTTCGTCAAACTGTGATAAGAATTCTTGAGTCCAATTCAACTTTCCGCTGATTACGTCATTTATTTCATCCCGGTACGCTTCCGCAAAAGACTCACCTTTTTTTCTCTTGATGATGTTGTATATTTTATCATATCTTTTTGTGTAATTCTTGGCATACTCATCACCCTCTGTTTTTACGTATGTTTCCATCGCTCTTGCACGAGCAGCCTTGTTCGCCGCCGAGGCTACCGCGTTGTATGCCGCTTCGACATCCTGCAACGATGATATTTCAGACCTTAATCCTGAAAGATAGTTGCCGTATTGTTTAGTAATATCGTTCTTAGCCCTGGCATACTCTTCCGTTCCTTTTTTCGCCGCGCGCAAGCGGTTGAATAATATGTCTATCTGAACTCGTTCCGCTGCCCACGCTCCATTGCAATTGCTTATGGATTCGTTGAGACGCTTTTGCGCTTTTGCGGCTTCGGTCTGATAGGTTGCAAGCTTATATATAGCAATTCCCAACGCAAAGACAGCGGCGGCTACGATAGTGTAGGGATTCGCCATCATCACTGCGTTAAGTTTTGCAGTCGCTGTCATCAAGGTTTTTTTCGCAACGGCTAATACTCCGGTTGATGCAGTCTCAGCCGCTTGCGTAACCGTGTTTTGTTGATGCGTCAGTGTTTCCACCTCTGTACTTGCCGCTGACATTTGCGCCTGTGCCGTAGCCAACCTCTTAGCGGCGGTATTTGCTTCTATCGCGGCAGTCTGTTGCGCATCGACAGCTATGCCGAGTTTCTGCATGGCTTGACGTTCCTCCTCTGCCATGCAATACCGTTGTGCGGTCAGCATATTGCGGTTCCACATCTCAACCTCGGTTTCAGCGGCGGCGAGTTTCTGCGCCGCTGCGGCTGATGCGGCTTTAGCTGCTGCCAATTCATCAGCGGCTAATTTCTGTGCAGCTTGTGCTGAGGCTATCTTTGCCGCCAACTCCTCACGTAGGGCAATAAGTTCCGTACCCTTTGCTTCGGTCAATGCACCTGATGCCACAGCCGCCTGAATGTCGGCATTAACATCTGCTTCTTTTGCCGGGAGCAACTGCATGTAGGCGGCATATTCCGCTTCCAATAATGATGTTTGGCTTGCTCTCTCTATTGCGGACATCGACAGAAGTATAGCCTTGTTTGCTCCATAGGCGGCAACAATGAGTCCGAGGATGCTTAAGAAGTCCTGCATCCTACCTGTGTCGAATGCGTCGTTCAGGGCTTTTGCAAGTCCTCCCATAAGACCCATGCCATCGGTAGCAAGTTCTGAAAATTCCTTGATGAAGTTATTTTTCAGTTTGGTCAGTTCTGCCCCCGACGAAGTATTCATTTTTCTGCAAGCCGCATCCGCTGCTCCTGCCGAGTTCTTAATCTCGTCAATCATCTGTGCGGTTTCAGCAGCGTTCTCCTTTGTCAGACCGAGTGCGCCACGGACTGCACGAATGTTGCTTAACTGCGCTTTCAGGGCGAGGTTCGAGCCATTGCTTCGCTTCTCAATTTCCTCCAGTGCCGGGAGCAGTCCATCCTTGAACGCATCATCGCCCATCTCGTTCGCTACAGCTATGATTGACGCGCTAATTTGAGTCATTGAGTTCTGCGTCGAATTACCCTGCTTCGTGAGCTGTGCCACTGCCGCTAACACCTCATCTATGCTGATTTTGTAGGTAGCCGCTAATGGTGCAACATAGGCAATGCTTCGCCCCAGTTCATCCATCGTAGTCTTGCCGAGTCGAACAGTGGTGAATAGTTTATCGCTGACACTCTCCGCCTCATCCGCGCTCATCTTGTAGGCATTCAAGATTGTGGTAATCGCGTCAGCCGCTACTGCTGTCTCAGTTACACCGCCAATCGCTGCTTTCGCCGACACCTCCAATACCTGCATGCCATTTGCTCCGAGATGCCCTGCGGAGTTAATTTGATAAAGCGCAGCGGCGGCTGTCTCTGGAGCGACAGCCAATTGGGTGCACATACCGAGGACTTTCTGCTTGTATGCTTCCATATTCTCGGTTACTTCGTCCGATATGGTCGATACAATTTTCATCTGCTTGTTGAATTCCCCGACGCTCGAATATATATCTTTTATGAAGCTGCCACTTGCCATAAGGGCGCTTATGCCGACAATATTCTTAGTGAGGTCTGCAATTGCTGACTTAGCTCCATCCACTCCCTTTTTGAATGTGGAGGATAGTGTAGTTCCGACTTGGTTGAACTGTGTGTCAATACGCTGTCCCTGCCTAATGGCATGGTTGCTCATCCGCGTGAACTGGTTCATCGCGTTCTGTGCATCGCGCCTCAACTGCTCGGTAGCCAGGCTGACACTGAAATTCTGCTGTCCTCCGTCGGTGTTCATACGAATTCTTCTTCCTCGTCGTCGTTATCGGTTTTGCTTTTGAAATTCTCAGGGTTGTTGGCGTCTATGCTATCGTCCCATTCTTCTTCCTGTGTTTTATTGGTGCTATAACTTGGGCTTGCCTGACTATACAGGAGCAGGTTTTCATAACTGATGTCATGCAGAATGTAATCCGGGGTGACATGAAGTGCTTGCGCCCATCCGTAGATTACTCCCCAGATACTGTCGCTTTGTCCACCTCCCTTGTCGGCTTTATCTGATTTGCTGTGGTCAGGGAAGTGGTAAGCGCGAAAAAATCTGCAATCTGCATATCGACAAGTCGTCGCGTGAGGATGGCATTAAGTGTTGCTGGAGCAAGCTCGCTTAAGACAATTTCAGCAAGCCTATCCACTTCACTAATCATATTCCTATTTGCGTGTTTTTGACGCGCTGAGCGGAATATACGGCTGAAATAACTGCGCGTTTTGACAAGCCCTTCCCTCCGAGGTACGAGACGATTCTCCTCAACACGCTTCGCTCCCAGTATCAGCACAGCTGTTATTTTACCCAGTGTCCGGCAGTGTCGTGCGCTACGCAATACTTCATGCAGCAAGTCCTCGGACTCCGGATTTATCTTCGGCAGGGTGGCTGCGAGTTCCGAGGTCATAATGATGGTGGCGAGTGTCGGCGGCGCCAACGGATAGTCTACACCGTCGAGAGTCAACACTTCGCTCTTACGTTCCAGTACGGTTTCCGTAACTCGCCGCTCTATAGTCTTGTCGGTATTTGTCGTTTCCATTGCTTGGTGTCCTGATTAATAATGGTGCGTGCCGGGGAGTCGAACCCCGGTCGAGCCATCGGAGTATTCATCTGCCGCGAACTCTCACGCTAAGGCATGTTGGAGTGGGATAAGATTAGCCCGCAGCTTCTGCTGCAGCTTGAGGCTTCTTCTTGACGAAGCGCGAATACCAATAATTCTTGGTTTCATCCGCCTGGTCGGTTTTGACGATTTCAAATTCGAGGTCGGCATAGTTACCCTCCTCCTCGCTCCAACCGGGCTTGTAAGCCACGTTTGTCTTTGGAGCACGGATGCCTTTTGCTCCGTAGTTCTTAGGCTCAACCTCTACAGAGAAGTCGCCCTCTACCACGTGGGTTTTCATTTTGAACTCATCGCTCTCTTTGTCAAGTTCGCCGAGCCCAAGCATCTCGAGCAGCTCATCGTCAGGCTCGATTACTCGTGTTTTCAGTAGGAATCCGCCCTCCTGCGTTTCCTTTGCAACGGTCTCTCCACCGGTTGCCTTGGCTTCGAGGGTGTCTCCGTCGCTCGGTTCGAGAGTGGAGCTCTTATCCTTGATGGTGCCAATATTTTTCAGATTTTCATCTGTTGCCATTGTATCATCTTCAGGAGTCTTGGCTATGCGGAATTTGCATTTAGACCAAGCCATGATTTTCTTTTTCTTTGGCATATACTTTGGTTTAGAATGTGATTAATTTGAATCCAATGTTAATGTTTACAAAGTGTTGTTCAATCTCCGGGTCTGCCATCGTGTGGGTGGCTTGTGAGAGGTAATAGAGATAGTCTGTGTCAGCTGCGTTCAGGGTGTCGATGATTGCGTCATCCAATTGCGTCAATTCCTGTATCCTTGCTTTATCGGGGACTGCGCGTCCTATGCCACAGTCTATGTCCGGCACGTAGATGTTGAGTTTCGCCCGTCCTGCTTGAATTTGGCTTGCGCTTGCGTAGGTGGCGGTCAGTACCGCATCCTCCGCTTTGGAGTTCGCCGGGCGGCAGTCGCTCTGATAAAAGCCACCGCCAATGTGCGAGATAATCAGTTGCTCCAACACCTCGTACATCTCCTGCTCAATCTGCGCTGTTGATTTCTTTGCCATAGTTCCGGGTTAAAATCTTAGTTTGCTCAACATTCGTTTTACTATCTCCTCAGCCTTAATCTCCGCCGAGTCGAGGACGTCGTAGCCCATCGCTTCGACGTAGGCTGCGTATGGCATTCCTGCTACCACTATCAGCACAAGTCCCTCGCTGTTCTCTGAGATGAGTTTCTGCAGGAATTCCCTGCCTTTCTTCGTCCCCGAAAGACCTCCGGCACCGCTTCGCTTCTTCCCGTTGCCCTGAACGGGTGAGAAGTCGCTCTGCCTTACCACCCGACCATTCCACAAAACCACATAGCCTATCGAGCTTGTGAGGTTGCCCGTCTGGTCGGTGTATCGCTTTCGGTTCGGGTCGCGAGCGTATTTCACAACCTCCTCCCCAGCATAGCAAAGCACATTCACAAGAGCCTGCAAAAGCCTGTTCGTCCGTCGGTCTATAGACGCTTGCAGGGCGGCAGTCGGTATTGTCTGTCTAATCGGCATGGCTCAACGCAATCTGAATTGCTCCTACGTAGTCGAGGTGCTGTATATCCTGAACCCGGAACGTCCCCATGCGCTGACCCCGGTTGTCGGTCAGCACCACGCGCTCAGCCTTGAACGTCTGTGCTGCGTCCGTATCTATCAGCACTATGTAGTCAGTGCGCTTAAATACCCCGTCAACCGCTCGTCCGTGGCGGTCACTTGTGTTGGTCTTTATGTTGCAGGGAATAGGCTCTCCGGGGGTGTCGGTCGTGGGGACCGGTCGCCCGGCGACCATGCCGCCCCCCATCGTGCTTATCACCTGCAACGTTCCGTTTTCAATTATCAGGCTCATAAATCCTCTCCTTTGTAGCCGTAGGTTACTCCGCTTACTGTATCCTCATCTCCTATTTCATCAAGAATGGCTTCACCGCGAGTGCGTAAACGTTTACGCTCATCCTCTGAAAAACTGAAGCTGACATTGTTCTGCGTCACGTTAGGGGCTTCGCTCAGCCAAATGTACGTCTGCGCCTGGGCGCGTCTGAACTCCTTGCTCTGGCGCACCTCCTGCGACAGTTCCATGTCAGCCGACAGACCCACACCCTCGGCTATGTCTTGCAACGTCGCCGTGGGTATCGGGTATGCCGAAATGCTTCTCAAAGACTGCGCTACGTTCATCCCTTACTTGCGGCTTCTCCGTTAGCCCACTTGGTGTTAGCGGTGTTGATAAACACAAGGCTACGGCGGTTGATGAGTCCGGGCTGAGCATATCCCTCTGCCATCGTTACCTCGAGCATTGGGTTGAGCTCCGAGTAACGAGTAATCTTATAGTATTTGGCTTGGGACTGCAAGGCTGCGGTATCCCGCACAAGGGGAACAGGCTTGAAGTGAGTCCATCCGAGCTGCGGTATAGGAGCGAGTGTTACCACGTTTTCGTTCCATGGTTTGATGGTTACCGATTCGCCCTTTTTATCCTCGATTGTAGCGTAGGTGTCGAGCACGAGAATCTGCGGCCAGCCCTTACCGAGCATGTACTTGTTGATTCCGTCAAGAGTAATCATGTCGGCAGTTACAAGCGACTGCTCGCAACGAGGGAAGAGTCGCTTTGCTGTTTTGGTCTGTGCCATCAGCTGATTGAATTTGGCTTTCTCCATTATCGCATACATGGGCTTTTTCAAACCCTTGCGAGCAATTGCATTCTGCCACTTGTGGATGTCGGCTAGACCGTCCGCGTTAGCTTCGTCATCCCATGGTGTTTCAACGCCTACAAAATTCTCTTTAGGTACGTTGAAATTTATGGTGTCAGCAGTAGCCATCTCACCATCAATCTTAGCCGGGAAGTCGTGAATGCCGGACGAGCCGATGCGCATGCAGTCGATTTCCATTTTGTAGTCCATCGCATTGCGGACAAATGTCAGGTCGTCATAAACGAGGTCAACAAGGTAGCGGGCAGTCGCTTTGTCCTCCGTGTTGGCAGCAGCAAGCGTCTGCAAGTCTTGATACTCGTTGATTTCGATTTCGTCTTTCTCGCGGCTCACGGCATATTTGCCGAGCTTACCGTTCCATGCGCCCACGGTCTTGCGTGTCTTTTTCGGGGCTTTGGTATTAAACGCCACGCGTTCAGCAGCTACAGGTATACCCTCGTCGCCCTCCAGTCCTTTGATATCGAACTTGGGGCTGAACTTCAGGGGGAACAGCTGCGGCCATGCCAGTCCGGTGCCGGGCTTATAGCTGTTCACTTCGACATCCATTCCGGCTTGGTCAATGTCAAATAGTGGCTTCTTCATATCGGACATATTTATTTCCTCCTATGATTTTAGCGGTTAAACAAGTGTGATGAGTGGCAGCAGTGCGGCTACCTCTTTTGCGATGCATGCGGTTTCCTTGCGGAGATTCGCTCCGTTAATAAGGCGCACGGGGAAGTCGCCCTCATTGGCAGGAACGTGGTTGCCAGTCACGTACACCGGGGTGTAGATGGGCTCAGCTGCATCCTCGCTCGCTTCCTTTGCCTGATACAGTACTGTATCGTTGGCAATTCCCTCTCCAAGTGTTACGATTACGAGGTCATGGTCTGCCGGGGTAGTATCTACTTTGGTGCATTTCACACCTTTCTTTCCGTGCGCGATGATGTCGCCAACGGCTACGCCGCTTCCTTTCTCCACCTTGATGGTTGTGTCTGCAGCGGCGACTGCTGCTACAAGGCGATAAGCCTTGATGGGAACGAACTTACCGTCCTTTTCGCCTACGGCGGTGGTGGGTGCAATCTCGAACTGGGGGTTCTCAATCAAACCACCTCCGGGCTTCTCGGCAATGACCTGCTCTATACGGATTGGGTCAACCTTTGCAGCATCCTTGAACTTGAAATTTACTTCCATAGTTTATGGGGTGTTTGTTTATGTGTTTGTGGTTGGTGTCAACCCTTGAATAGCCGGGGTTGACGATACGGCTGCTTCGCGTTCTGCCAAACGCTGTTTCAGGTAGGGATTCTCTTGCGGTTGTGCGCCGCCTTGCGCCCCTCCTTTAGGTCTGCCGACTACGCCACCCTTTGCAGCCAAGTCCACCGACATCTGCTCAACGTCCGGTGTCAATTCAGTCAACCATCCGTCAAACTCTTCGTCGTCCTTGAACGTCATTCGGGAAAAATCTTTTTCGTAGCGACTGCGGACGGATGCCGGTGCATTCTTCAACACCTCTGCCAGCTTGCTCTGACGGCTTGTTGCTGTCTTTTCTTGCTGCATTGCATCGAGCCGCGCATTCAAGGCTTTATTCTGCTCAATAAGAGCCTGAGCCCATGCCGGGGTCTGTTCGCCTTGCGACTGCTCCTGTTCTGTGGTGTTAGCAGTAGTCTGCGCCGTTGTAGTGGTCGCTCCCGACTTTACACCGTTAGCGTCCTCCACTGGTTTTCCGTCTTTGAGATTATGGGTTTTCTCGTAGTTCTTTACGGCTGACTTCTGCGCTTCGTCAGCGCGGCTGTCACCATATTGCTCGAGAACTTGCTGGAACGTCACGCCCGCTACTACGTTCGCGACATCTTCCTCTTTAGTGACCTTGCCGCTGCTGATCAGTTTGTCAGCGACCCGACCGAGAATAGCTGCGCTCACCCCGGTAAACTTGCCGTTGAGAGCCGTTAAGATTGCTTGCTTCATGTGATAAACTAATTAGTTGATGGCAAATGTAGTAAAATTCCGCAATAGTGATTATAAAATAATCAATAAACCTTTAATTTTTTTTGACCATGCAATCATGAGCAGGTCAGCGTATTGCGAAAAATCAATAAAAAAGTTTATAAAATTTATTGCAAAAAGTATTGTTATTTCTAAAATAACTGTTAACTTTGCGACGTGATTACATCATAATCACTTTAAAATACAACAACAAAACTTAGGATTATGAAAAAGTCTGCTACCCTCCACTTCTCCTCAAAGTTCATCAACCGCAACTTCCGCTTAAAAGTTAGCGGGATGGATGCTTTCGGCAATAAGATTAACAAGCTCGTTGGTGTTGCCGGCATGCTTGCTCTAATCGGTGTTGAGATGTTCAACAAGCTCCTCGACCGCGCCACCCGGTGCCTTGAAGATGTCTGCGTATGCAAACTCCGTCGCGGTCTGAAAATCTCGTTCTACAGCAAATAATGTTTAATCAGGACGCCCCTAAAACTCCACAACAATGTCAGAAGAAAAGAACATCAAGTCCATTCAAACTCCCCACGGTGAACTCCGCTACTACCGCGACTGGGATAACTCCGAGGGCGGTGTCGTAATGCTCAACCCCCGCACTCTCGACCGCTACCGCGAAATACGCGACGGTCATCCCAAAATAGAGAATTATGACTGCTTCTTTGCGTTCGGTCAGGAGCAGTTTGACCGCAACCTTGCTGCCGCCGTCCTCTCCGGGCGTATCAAAGAGGGCGAAAAAATCTACTCTCATTCCTCCGGGCTTTACGGCACACGTGATGGCATTACTTCGTTCCTCGCTTGGTATGAGGAGCGCGACAAGGCAATCCCCGCCGAGTGCGACCCGCAGGAGGTCTATTTCTACGAGTACAACAACCACGAGTGCATGTTCGGGTGGGATGGCGACAAGCCCGCTTTCGACCTTGTTGCCGCCTACTTCGGAGAGGATGTGGCGTCTAAAGTCGTAAGGCTATGATAACATTGAAATATCAGGGGTTCTATGCGAACTCCGTTGCCTACCGTATCCTGCTATGCAAACGTGGGTATCGTATCCATGAAGTGCGTGTTGAACTTCCAGGTGAGCAATATTTAGAAGCCATTTCCGCTGAATTTCATCGTCGAGGGTTCGGTCGTGTCTGCTTGGGTGAAATTCCATTTTAGGACATTTTAAGCGAGCCTAAGGAGTGCTCTCCCTTTTCCGAGCCGCTCCCTTAACTCACTTCCAAAATTCCTCTGAGGATAAAATTCGCCAAAAATAACTTATAATTTCAACTATGGACGAAATAATCAAAGTGACTTTTCACACCTCCATTAATGGCGAGCGTGAGTATTTCTTTACATCCATTGCTGCCATTTATCAGCAATTCATTCCTGAGCAAATAGGTGTCTCTCTCGCCCGTCTTTGGGGGAAGCATCTCTCAGTGGCTAATCCCATTGCAACAAGGACATGCGTAATCTCCAAACACTACATCCATCGTAAACCTCAAACCAACAAACGAAAATGAAAGACGTTTTGTAAACTCAAAGTTTATTGTTAACTTTGTGCCGCGGGATAGCCGTAAAAGGCGATTTCTGCACTAGCCTGGCGAGGGGGTCGGTTGCGACGAATACGCATAAAGGAGGCTTAGGTCTCCTTTATTTTTTTTACTAATTTAAGTCGTCCTTGACTATCGAAAATATAAACATCCGGTAACTCCCCGAGATTTCTTCTTTCCGCTTTATATCTACCAATTTCGCAATTTACCGCTTTCATTATATCATCATATCTATCTAACTCATCAAACACAAAAATCACGTTGTCTGCTTTTCTCGCGTCCTTAATGTAACTTCTTATCGTGTTAACATTTGCAGATGGAATATACTTGCAATCCCAAACTTTTCCATCGAAACGCATATCTCCGGCTTTACCATTCATACCGCTTTCCGGCAAGAACTCAATAGTTTTGCCTTGTTTCGCCAATTGCTTTCCAAGCCATTTTTCAGCATCTCCACCCGAAAGCGTAGCGCCATTGCTCTTTCTTTTTGAAAATTGGTGTAAATCATGAACCACATTATAGCCACTGCTCTTTTCATCAAAATACATTTGCTCACATTTTCTTTCTCCATAACGCTTGTATTCCTCCTCGCGGAATATGCGCAATAAGTCGGCGGGGACTCCTTTAGCACCTCGCATCTTGTAATGGCTGAACCATTCGGCAAACTCCTCGCCGCGCATATCTTTGGAATATTCGCTTATGAAATTGCCCTCTGCGAACCTCGGACGCCCAAGGCGGTCATCAATATGGTGACCTATCTCGTGCCATGTCCGGGCTTGCATCTGCTCTTTTATTTCCTTGAACGTGTCAGCAACAGTCAGCGGGAGTTCATTGTAGCCATCTTTTATGAGTTTATCATATTTCTGAATCTTCAAGTCAATATCGAGCATTCGCGACTTCATAGCCTTGATATCGCCCTTTAAGATTCGGTCGGAAGCCTTACTACGCCCAAGGCGGGATTCTGACTGTTCAATCTGACGCATCAAAGAGGCTTTGTTCGATTGCAATTTTGCGATTTTGTCGGCGTAACTTACCGTTTCCTCATATGATGATTTCTTGAATCCGGATAGGTCTAGAGTCAACGTTTTAGAATCGGAATTATACGACCCAGCCCAATGCTGTTTTTTGTTGAAGTCCCTTGCAAGTCTAATCTGATTCAGATTTATGCCATAATCCTGATGCGCATAGTGGAACACTTCAAGAATCGTGTTGATTTCATCAATGCTTGCATCTGAGAAGTCCACCGAGCCGATGCCATATTTTTTTGCTCTCTCAACTGCCTTTTCCAATGAATTGACCGATGAATAAAGTGCTGATGATTCAGAATCAGATGTTTTTGTTTTATTCTTTTCATATTCCTTTGGTCGTGAGGTAGGAGTGGGCGCTATAACTTTACTCTGTGATGTTTGTGTTTCAATTTCAATCTTATCACCCTTGATTATTCGGGAAATTGACGCTCTGTTGTCGGCGACGAAGTATGGCGTACTCTTGGCTGTCTCGATACGCTCCGCGTTCTCCTGCACCCAATTCGTGAAGCACTGCGGCATTTCCGTTACCTCCCCGGCATAGCCGCCCTGTGGTAGCTCCTCTCCGTCTATCAGGGCTTGCTGCCGGGCGATGAACTCGTCCTCATTGGCAAGTTTTGGCACTGCTATGCAACGACAAAACGGATGCCACCCCACGAACTTAAACGTTTTGGGGTACACTCCGCACATCTCGTCGCAGATGTCGTAAACCGGGTGGTTGTTGCTCAATTTAATTTCGATGCCGATAACGAAATCAAGGTCATTCCAACGCTCGTGGTCTGCCGTACGGTAAGCCATATTATTCTCCGTAGCTGTCAGGCGTAATGCGTTTTTGTAACTGCTTCGGTACACACCTTGTCCGGGATGGTAAGCTGCCGCCGCTTTGCTCAATCGCAGTTGCCCTTTCTCGTTCCTGACCCTGCGGAAAAGTTTGTGTGGCTCGTTCAGGTACTCACGCACATCGCGGCTCAAAGCCGCCGCGCTCTTTCCGTCGCCCAACCCCATCTCTAATGCCAACTCCAACTCACTTTTGAACTGGTCTGTCAGTCGCCACACACGGTCGCTCAAGTTCATTCCACGCTCCTTGCGCTTGTTGAACTGTTCCAACGCTTCTAAGTGGGGCTCAGTCCACGCTTCGGCTCGGTCTGCAAGCTTCTTGACAGCGCGGCTATACCTGCTTGCTACGAGCGCGTCGTTCTTAGCCGCCGACAACAGCCACTCCTCGCGGTTACCCTCTGTCACGGTCAACAGCAACTGATTGTGGAGCGCCTTGAATAACTCCTCGACCCTCTGCTTGACCGCCGGGAACTTGTCAAATGCGAACTCTCCATTAGGGGCGGTGTATCCGGTGGCTTCTCCGATGCGCGCACCCTCCCTCGCTGTGTCCGACAAAAGACTACTGATGTCCTTTGCCCGGCGCAGTAGATTCTTCAAGTGCTTGCGGTCGTATGTGGCGAATGAGAACTTTTTAGCCATTTTAAGCGATTTATCGTATTCTATTAGTGAAGTGTCCACAGTAGTCTCGATTTAGGAACTTACACCACTTATGATACTTGCAGCGGCATAATATCATAGTGCCATCTGCTCCACGACTCTGCCAGTCGCATGAGTTGGCGCAGTCCTTGCAGGTATAGTCCGGTTTCTGATATTTCGGAGGCGTCTTGCGAACTGCCATCAAATCGTTGGCTCTTCAAAAAGGTTCACGGTCGTTTCGCTCTTAATCTGCTCCAACTCCTCTTTCACATCGTCAACGTAGCCGAGATTAGCTATGGCGGTCTTTTGGCTCATAATCGGCTTGCCACCGGTGGCGTTGCTCAAATTGTTGATGCGCTCTGCTTCATCTCGGATTTGGTACGGGGTGATGATAACCTCCACCTGCAGACTGTCAATAGCTTTCGCGAGCCGTGGGTACATCTTCTTCATAAAAGCCCTTACGACATTAATTTCGCGGTCGAAGAACTCCAACCAAATGCCGCTTTCGTCCGTTACTTTCATCTGTGCGTCGATGAACATCATTTTCCGGGCTTCACCGCTCATCGGTGTGGCTTTCATATTCTCCATCGACATATCAGGGAGTTGTAACTGCATGAAGAAGTTACGGCGAATCTCATCCACATGATACTTGATACTCTCAATAGCTTGCTGCCATGTAACGTACTGAGCCTTATCATCTTTACCATACTGCAGTACATTTCGCCCTGCGTTGTCGTTAGCAGGTTCCTTGCCAAATTTTACCTTGCCATCGCTGAACACAACCCAGTTCGGACGTGCGTTCTTGCGTATGTAATTGCCGTTGCGGCTCAACGTCCATTCGGCTTCATAGATATTCTCCGCTTCGTCCTCATATATCGGCTCCGGGCGGTAGAGATATATGCCGGGAATCTTCTGCAACTCGATTTTCTCGCGCACATCCTCCTCCGGAGAACCACCGCCGTTCATCTTCCAACGGATATGCTCGTCGGCTGTATAGGTGTCGAAGTACGTCACCGTTGTATCATTCTCACGTCGTTGATACTCCACCGAAAGAGCCACGAGGTCGTCGTACTCATCGAACAACGGATAAAGCGCGTCGCCGTTCATCGGGCTGTAGCTCTTGCTTCGCAGTTTTAGGCGGCTCTGCTCCCCGGCATAGATGGTGTCCTGCTCCTGTGTGTACCACAGCGTCATAGCTTCGCACGATGCAAACAGATAGCGTCCGCGCTCGATGTTCATAGCGTCCACGCGATTCTTGGTGAAGATGGCTTCCATAATCTCGCCCACGAGCTTCTCATCGTTGTTCTCAGACTTATAAATTCTCTGCACGGGAATGGCGAACATCAGTTCTGTCATTCGCTTTACCGCTAATTTCGGGAGCCCCAACGTTATGCGCGTAACTTTCTCTATCCCTTTCTTCGTTACCTTGTCCGGATAGAGCTGCTTGTTCATTACAGGGTGTTTCTTCACGTCATAAGCTTCGTCCAACTTTGCCCATGCCGGAACAGCAACCGACTTGCGCTTCAACTCGGCGATTACCCAACCGGGGTTCTGCCCTGCGGCAGTAATTTCTTTGATATCCATAGTGTTGTATCAATATAATTCGTTTTCAAATTCTTCGTCGTAGTCATCGTGTTGTGTCCCTGCGGCTCTGATGGCTTTTGGGTGGAACGTATTTGCCAGTGCGTCAAACTCGTCTGTTGAATGCCCCAACCGCTCCTTGATGTCCTCCTTTGGCTCGATGATAATTTTGCCGTTGCTTAGGAATGACCACCGTATCTCCGTAGCTTCCTCAAAGAAAGTACCGCCCGGTGGCAACATCGCTTCGCTTCCGTTCTCCGGGTTGAGCCAATCCCTGACCGCCCAAAACAGATAAGCTCTCATGTTGGCGAACTGGTATTGCCCCGTTACGTCCGTCAGGTCAGCACTTCCTTGCTTTGCACTTTCGCTGTACTTGCAACTGATTATCCCATCCTCGTCGAGACGACCGTTGCTCTCTTCGCACACCTCCACCAAACGGGCATAAGTTCCTGCACCCTCACCAATGGTGTCTATGCTCACCGCATAGCCGCTATGTCGCTGCATTTCGCTGATAATGCTACCGGCTACTTTCATGTGGTCTGCTTTGCCGCCGCTGTTGTGCTTGTCGAACCGCTCCACATAGTCGCCAAAACGGAAGCACTTGACAGTGCAGTCGCGTCCCATTCCTGCCACATCCAACCCGATTATCGCATCGTTGTGACTTGCGAGGTGATACTGCGCCCAACGCTCCTGCGCAAGTTCTATCCACTTCGGGGGTATCAGGATGTCCTCGTCCACCTTTGGGAACTCACCTAATACTTTCTTTCGGAACAGGTCGCTTGGTCTGTACCATTGCCCCTCGAACTCGAAATCGTTCTCGGCTTCCTTGACCTCCTCCTGTGTTATCGGTTGACACCAGTTGCGCACTTTGTCCTCTACCCATTCGTAGTCCACTTGTCCAGGTAACAGTATCTTCTTCTGCTGCACATTGGGGGCGGTTAGGCTGTTCAGGCAGAACTTCTCCCAACGTTGACTCTTTTGGCTTCGCGCCGCGTAGCCTACAGTTGTGTTAGGGTTGAATACAAGTAATATGCGCGAGTTGCCCTGCAGGTTACCCTCGATGGCTTCGTATGTATCATCTTTGATGCCTGTCGCTTCTGTCACTACAAACATAGTGTTGACCGCATGAAATCCTGACCATGCTTCATGGTTGTGCTCGTCTGCCTTAAATCCGGTAAGAAACCATTCCTCGCTTTCAGTGCGTATGTCGGTCTGCGTCAAGCGTCCGGGTAGGTCAAACCCACGGCGACGCGCTCGGTTGAACAGGCGGCTTATTTCAGGGAGCATGATATTCCTTACCTGCCTGTCGGTGGGGGCGGTCAGTGCGACTTTCGTGTTCTCAATCATTTCTCCTCGCTTGTTCCACCTCGGTGTCAGGTAAAGGAAAGATACCGCAATGCAAGCCGCGACAAAGTCCTTGCCGCGAGCCGTGCCGCTTCTCACTGATACTCGTTTGTTATGCTGTACGGCAGTCACTATGGCTTTCTGTTCCTTGTCGAGCGTCACTCCCAATGCTTGCTCAATGAACAAATTCCAATCCTTGCGCCATGCTTCGAACATCCTTGCGGCTGATTTCCGTATCTCCTCATTGCTGCTCCTCATCGTCCACTATGCCCGTCTGCATAAGTAGGCTTGTAAATGAAAGCTCTCCAGCCACCTCTTTCTTGTCCGGGCTGTAAAGTCCGAGCAGCTTGCGGCGTTCCATAGCGCACTTACAAATAATGTCGAGATAACGAGGGTCACCGCAGTTGGTCTGTTCCTCACTTGTGCGCTCTACCTTGACTGTCTGAATCTCGCCTGACTGCTCTCCATCCCCGCCATTGTTACTCTTGGGAACTACGCCAGTCTGCTTAGTACGTGTCTTGTCCGCATCTTGCTTGGACTTCTCCCACGCGTTCCACGCTTCCCGGCAAATATCATCAATACGCGCCAACTCCAAATGGATTGCCGCTTCCGTATCCTTGATGCGCTGCTGGGCTTTCCACTCCTTTATGCACCGCTCAATATCCTTACCAACGGTACGTAGCGAGTATGTTTGCAAATCGAGCCGAGCCTTTACCTCCTCTTGGATTTGGCGGTAAGTGTAGTGTCTGCCCCACAATTGTGCCACTATGCTCATGCGGAGCAATGCGGCTTCTCGGTATTCTTTCTGTCGCTTGTTAATCTTTCCTCCCATAACTTAAAATCTTGCTCCGTTGTACTTGTAGATGATATTACCCTCCACGTCTTTACCGTCGGGGATTAGTGCCCCCTCGAAAAGTTTGTAGGGCGACTGACCGCTCTGCGGGTTGTTCCAAAGCCACTGCATATAGTCAGCCATCGTCATTCCTTCATACTTAGCTCGCTTCTCGCTGCTGTTACAGTTGAAGCCCTGCGCCCGGCACCACTTGAAGCCGCTGACAAGTTGCTGAATGTCGCTTCGCATGTCTGCCCAATACACCCTTCCCTCCGGGTGTCTCTTGGCTAACTGGAGTGCTTCACACCATTGTCCCTTACTGTAGTTCCAAGTCGGAGGCAGTCCGCAACACGAGCCGTTGTGGCAAAGTTCCTTGAAATGCGCGTCGCTGACGTAGAAGCGCATTCCCAACTGCTCGCATAAGTCTTTCATATTGCGCATAAATGGCTCTTTGACCTTGCGGTTCAGGCGTAGGTAGCCGCTCTGTACGCTGTACTTGCGGTAGAACTCCAACACGTTGAATCCTGCCATCGCGTTGATGGTCGGCAAGAACTCGCGAAGTATGGGGCTTCTCTGCTCCAGACAGAAAAACTCGGTTGACATCGCCGTGGCTCCACAGTCGCTCGCCGCCTTTATCAGGTCAAGGTATGTAGGTGTGCTTACTCCAATGATGAACGGGCGCAACCTGAGTGTCGCGCCTCCTGCGTCCGCTTCTGCTATGCGACGTATGGCTTCGAGCCTTTCGCGTGGTGTCGGCACTCCGCGCTCAATCACCTTGGCTTTCTCCTCGTCGAGCGTGATGATTGAAAACTTGAAATTCCAGTTGCGCTGCCCGCGTATCAGTTCCATGTACCGCTCGTCCTGCGTGAACCACGATGCCTTTGTGCTGAAACAAAGCGGATAGTCTATCTCCTTGAAGAAGCGGAGTAGTTCGAGGGTAACTCCGCGCTGCTTCTCGAATCCGTCGAACTGGTCGCTCAATCCTCCCCACTGCATTACTCTGCGCTGCTTGATGTATGGGGCGAATTGCCCTCCATGTGCGTCCGGGTCAGTGAACATCTTCTTAATCTTTTCGACGTTCACGGCACACACCTCCTTTGCAAGGTACGCTTCTTTTGCCTTGCCGAGTCCGCGTTGGTTCTGCGCAAAGCAATACATACAACCGAATGAGCAGTTTGAGTACGTGTCAAACGTCATTGGCATACTGCAGTCCGCTATCTCGTTGCTCCACCGGGGCGAGCCGTAATACTTTGTTGCCATTTTAAATACTTTCTAATTTCTGCCTGAATTTGACTTCTCCTGGTTTACTGCTCAGCTCTATCAATTCCGGGTATTTTTCCTTCAATAGATGAGCATAAATCCTTCTTGATGTTTTATTCCATTCTCCCTCGCATCCGCCACTGCTTTTGTGCGCTGCGTTTGCAGAAAGTACGTCAAAACGCAAGCAATTACGCCCTTGTGCCATTACTCTACAACACAACTCATAGTCCTCCTTGACTCGAAACGTTTCATCATAGCGGAGGGTATTATCTGTTATACCCATCACGGTACCGATTAATATGCTCCTACGGAGAGTTCGTACTCGTTGGAAGAATGCGTTATTCACCGGGTACATTCCCCACATAGGTGCATTGTTTCGCTCAGCTTGTGCAAAGCAATAGCTCAGAGTAGACTCCAACTCCTGTGGTGTCAGCGGCCGGTTCTGCTTACCACTCAGGATGTCTATACTCTTTATGTCGTCGTCGAGCATAACAATCTTGTGGTAACCATTCCGCTCACAATACTCCATCAAATTATTGCGATTATCACCTACGCAAGAGCCCGGAGCATAAATCACCGTACAACATCCTTCGTAGATTTTACTAATCTTGGCGCAATCCTCCTCCGTCTGCGTAGATACGATGATGCGCTTCGGTCCAATTCTCGCGACCCTCAATAGGTCAAGAGTCGGTAACTTCTCGCGCTTGTATGTCGGTATGCAGTAAACTATTTCACTCATCGGCGGGGCGGTTTATCAGTTCATCAATGCGGTACACCTGCTTCTGCGGCAGTCCTGCGAGTCGGAGCATTCGCTCCACCTCCGCTCTGCGCTCCCTCGGAAATATTACGATAATGCGCTCCCGGTTGTCCGCTGCGCCGGGCAACGGGTCGGGGGCGGTGCTTGCGGTCGTAATTGGCTCCAGTGCGCCCCACGTCTGAACACCCCAGTCCTGTAACTCTTCCTGTGTGAAGTTCTCCAACGCATCCCAATCCCACTGACCGAAATTCACGTTGTCCTTTACCACGAATGCCTGCTTGTCGGCTTCCGTCAGGGTTGATGCGTCCACAACGTGCGAATAAGGCGATTTAAGCCACTCAATCCAAAAAGTGGTACATTTCCTTATCTCGTCCTCCGTTTTGCTCTCAGAAGAGCGCAAATGGCTAATTCGGTCTATTATTTCATCCACACTCATCCCGGCAATCACCATGAGAGCTTTGTATCGCATATTGCCGCCCAGTATCATTCCATCCTTGTCGGTTACTATCGGGCGTATCTCCAACATCCGGGGAAACTCCAAAATCGAGTTGATGAGCAGCTCGAGGTTCTCCGGGCTTATGGTGCGCGGATTGCCGGGGTTCGGCTTTATCTGCGTGAGGGGAGTCTTAGTCGTTTTCATCGCTATGCCCCTCCTGCGGCTCGTAGATTTTTACGGTTCCGTGCTCATCGCGTACACATGCCGCGCAGTCTATGTCTTGATTAATCTGCTCCTGCAGCTCATCGAGCCGCCAACAAATCTTACTGAACAGCGTATCCGCGTCTATGCCGAGGTAACCTGCCAGGGCTTGCTTCTCCTCCGGGGTATATGTGATGATTATATGGTCGCTTGGCGTCGCGTCCTCCCCCTTGATGTTGTCAAGATGGTCGGGGGTCATGTCGCGCCCCTGCAACTCCGGCGGCAGCGCACCCTCAATTCCTGCGAGTGGGTCAGTCTGCGCCGGGTCGCCATCATCTCCGTTCCAGTCGCCGGGTGTGTTGCTTGCCGTGCCTTCTCCAGGCAGGGGCGTCAACTCCGTGGGCTTGCTCGTCCACACGTCAAGTCCCATTGCTTCCAGTCGGTCGTTGTCCCACTTGTTCGCCAAAGCGTCGTAATCCCATTGCCCGTAGCTGACGTTGTCTTTTATGATAAACTGCCGCCGCTCCGCTGCTGTCAGCGTCTTGGCGTTGATGATGTAGACTGTTGGCTTCTGCTGCCACTCCCCCCAAAAGTCCACAAGCCGCTTCTTTTCTGCGTCTGTGCGCTCCTGATACTCCGGGCTGCGGAAAATCCGCTGCGCCATCTCCTCGACCTCCATCTTGGAAATCGCCCTCAATGCTGCGAGCCGTTGATTGCCTCCTATCGCCGCCATAACTCCGTCAACCACGATGGGGCGTATCTCCATCATAGCCGGGAATACCAACAGCGAGTCTATCAGTTTTTGAAATTTCACCTTGCCGATTTGCCTGGGGTTCTCGGAGTTGGTTCTTACCTGCGTCAGTTTGACCTGCTCTATCTTCATGTGATTGGATTGGTTTTGTTGAATGACTGCAAATTTAACAAAAAATGTTTACATTGTAATCATATATACGCCAATTAATCAACTTTTAAGTTTACTTTGGTGGGAATGGCTGTTTTGCGCTTATATTCACTGGCAGCCCCGCCCACGTCCATGCTATCAGAGCGGCATCTCTCGCTTCTTGGTTTGTGCGCCCTTTCAACCCCGTTATCGCTGTCAGCTCCTCTGCTGTTATCTTCCCATCCTTACCATGCCACAGGTTCACTCCACCGGCTTTCAACGCAAGGGGCTTTATCAATTCGTGGGGTATTTCCCAGTGTTGACACATCTCGGCAATCTTCCTACCTGTTTCGTGGTTTCTACCCACAGCATTACCCTTTGCCGCCGCCGCTTGTCTGCTGTCGCTGTAACTGACGTGCCAATGCGTCTTGTTGAGCCACCCGGCTTCGATGATGACTCGCACCGTTTGTCTGTTGGCTCTTGCTTGGCTGTGGATGTATCTGATGTAGTCAAGCGTCTCGGGAAACGTCAGGGCTGTGGCTCTGAGCAACCGATTCTCCCTAAACAACGTTGCCACGCCATTCTTGTCCGCGTCCGGGTCTATCCCAATTACGATGTCGGGCTTCGTGGGTAAACTGAAATATTGATTTTTCTTTGACTTTTGTAGTAACATGTTGGTTTATAATTTATTGAGCGTTATTTTACTCGTTTTTATGCGTGACTGCGCGTTTTCTACTTGTTTTCTGCGTGTTCTCCTCTCGCGTATGTGTGTGCGTACGTGTAGGCATTACTACACCCTTATGCTTTGACTATTTGCTACCCCTCCCCCTATAATCCCCCTCCCCATAACTGGCAAGGGAGGGAGGCGGATTCTCAGTGGCATCTGTTCCCTCATACCCTACTTACTATATTTTTCGATGATTGCTTTGATTTCTTCGGTTGCTTTGTCGCGGGCTTCGGGGGAGCGGAAGAATAAGTCTCCTATACGCAGTTTCCATTTCTTCTATTTCTCCCTCCACTTCATCCACGCGGTGTAAGCGTCGAGCGGGTATTGCTCGTAGAGGGCGCGGCTCGGCCACAACATACAGATTCCATCATCGTCACATTTGCCTTGCTCGTCAGTGTTAAGCCAAGAGTCGTGGTTCTTGCAAGGTGCAATACGCAGGTTGACATCGTAGAGTTGCAGTACGTCGGTATCTCCCCACATTGGACTGTAAAATGTGGTGCAACGCCCTTTCAGCAGCTCACAGAGGTCTAATTGGGAGTTTTGTGGATTATTCCCTTTTTCTCCCGATTCTTTCTCTTTTGTATCCATATCTTCGGTCGGTTTTGTTTCGGGTTCGGTGTAGGGTTCTATCCATTCATAAAGGCAACTCAATTTAATGTCATCACAAGTAACATCAACGCTTTTGGGGTCTACGCTTTCAATTACGCCAACAAGTCCATAGGCATTGCATCCGCAGTCATTAATTATTCTTACAATATCTCCCACCTTGACCTTCGGCTGAGGCTTCTCTGGCTCACAATACAGGCGTTTGAACTCGGCGAGGGTGAGAATAGTAACATTCTCTTTTCTCGCATTTTCTATCTTTTTCCACCAGGACCAATCAGTCTCTGATTCTATTTGAATGCCCCTTGCGTTTTCAACGACACCGTCTGTACATGCTACAGTTTTCCACCCATTCTCATACAGGATGGCAAGCAGCTCGTGGGCTGCATCCTCTGTCGGGGTATGGACTACGGTGTTCTGGGGAATTTCTTTCAGTTTCATTGTTCGTGTTTATTATTTTTTTGATGTATAGTCGGGGCAGGAATAACCGGTTCTATTCGGGCATATCATGCTGCTCCATAAATTCTTTGGGGGTGACAGAACGGGCAATAATAGTAATCCGTAGGAACATACAAATTGCCATTATCGTCGCAATGGTCAAGGTCATATAACCTACCGTCAATGCAGCGAGCGTCAGGATAAGGTGCGCCGAAAAATGGAAATTCGGGGCATTGATTAGGGATGTCGATAATCGGGGTGGTCATAGTTTGTCTATCTCCTTTTTGATTGCTTCAATTCTTTGGTCGTATTCTTTTACTCGTTGCTTGACAACATCATCTGGCAACATCGCTTTATATATGCCATGTCGCATTGATTCCAACTCTTGAAGTTCATTCATCAAGACTTGGATATGTTCTGCTAATCCTATTTCCATAATTCAATCATTTTACAAGTTCAAAATCGTAGACGAACACATAGGGGTTGTTCTCCCAAACTCCTTTTCCGGAGATGCGGTCTATCAGGGCGGCGTAGGCTCCTTGTGGAAGTACATGCGGCTCTAACGGCATGTTTGGCACATAGTAGGCATCCATGAAGTGTGTGCCCTCTGACCCAACTCTACCTTTTATCACGCCCTCTGCTATGCAGTCGGCATCGGAAATATCTTGCAACCGTTCAACACGCACATTAGTAATGCGGATGCGGTGGGGCATGAGGTCGGCACGGACGAACATCTTGTTATACACACCTACTTCGCTTGCAAATATTGGCATATCGTTTTCATCTGCCCCAATTATGGGAGCAGTGTCACCAAATCCTGCGCCAGCGTAGCATTGCGCCACGGCTACGACTTCGCCAACTTGGTATGGTAAATTGGCGAGTCTTTCAACAAAATATAATTGCTCAATTGCTTCCCTCTCGCTTATAGCGTCAAGCGTTGCCTCAAAATATTTCAGTTGATACTCACTTGCCTTTTTAACAACCGATTGTGGAATTACCCTCCTCGTTTGTGTCTTTCTGCCGGATAGCACGGCCTCGGTTAGTCCGTAGTGGTCATTGAACATTATCTTTTTCATCGTTCTAACTTTTTGATTGTTCGCCATTGAGTAATTCGGGGTTGTCGTGGATATTGCCGATTACCTCCCATTCTTCAGTACAGTAATTGTCCAATGGATACCAACTACCTTCGCCGTTTACTCCATCCCAATGCTGAATACAGCCGAACTGCGGACCAAACCAATTGACGTGCATGGTTACGCCCTGTTCGTTATATCGCTCAAGTATGTCGTCCTCATAAATCTCATCCCCGTTGCGGTCGAGCAGACCGGTGAACTGGCCGATGGTATCAGGATGAACAGCAGACACCTCATTTTTATAAAGGTAAATGGCAGTTTTGCCATCATCTTCAAACTCGTCAGATTCAGTCTGACTACCATGGTATATGATATATCCACCGCAAACCTGTAGCAGGTCTCCATACACCCACTCTCCACTATCAAGGCGTTTGCCTCTGAATTTTATCTGTCTCATAACTTTTTGATTTTGTCTGTTAGTTTTCAAAGTATTAATCCGATTTTATATTCCTTAATCTTTCCCAACAGAGCTTCAATGTCTTTTTGGACGTCCTGTATCTGATGGATGTAGGTTATCTCCTCGGAAGTGTAACCGCGACCTCCATATCCAGCGGTCATTTCAATTCCAGTGACGTTCTTTTTAATCGCATCGACTATGCTTTTTAAAGAATCTGCCATTTCTGTACTCACTTTGTTACGGGCAACTTTGAAGCCAGAGACAAAGCAATCGACATTTGTGTTGGATAGCTTCTTATTTGCATAGAGGGCCTCGTAGGCAAACTTTCTGATGTCCTTATCGTCAAGTTTCTTAAGTTCCTTTACTGTCATAGTTTAAGATGTTTATTAGTGATGCACCATACAAGCAGCTCGAAGAGCGCGTAGATGAGTTCGGGGGCGGTTTTCGTTGGCCCGAAAGTCTTTGTGTAGCCGTAATGTTTATAGCAGACTGATGAAGAAAAATTCCCCATCTCTATGTTAAGCCGATAGAATATATCGCGCTCTTCGGAATACATCTCTTTCGGCAGGAGCGATAGAATGTCGGAGAGGGTGAAGATTGGCACTTCTGACTCCCATCTGTGATTGGCATCAATCGGCTCAAAAACTTTGGTCGATTCGCTTGCCAACTTCGGGTCAACGCCCAGCTCTATGAGACGTTGCGATTGTTCGGGGGTAAGATTGGTTTTCATGATTCTTTTGCTTTGTTGTTTTCAATCAATTTAAGCGCAGCCTCGATTCCAGCTGAGAGAGCGGATTCGTAGGTATCAAAATACCTGACATCATCAGTTAGTCTCTCGCTGCTTTTGCGCAATTGGGTAATGTGACATACATACTGTGGTCTGTTTACACTCTCCAAATGCGGTAACACGTGGATATTATGAATTTCCCTCAGCCACTTCTGAGCCTGCGCCAACGTTGGTGCGGAGCAAAGTGGCGTTAAGAGGTAGTGGTCTGCGTTGCGTCCGTTGTTCCAGTCTTCGGGAATAAACGCCGACGTCGTAATCCATACGAAACCATCCGAGGAGTTCTCTTTGCTATAGTAGTAACAGCAAGGGCGGTCGAACCCTGCTTGCTTCAATCTCAGAGAGAGGTCATACGAGCAAAAATCTTCGTTATTCATCGTCAGTCATCAATTAATACATACCCAAAGGGCACCACTCCGTTTACTATTGATTCCATATGTCTGCGGACTGCTGGGTGCATACCATAACCGAATTTATCCTTTTCTTGTTGGGCTGCGGAGTCATCTTTCTCAATATGCTCTTTTGCTTTTTTCTGTAATGCCTCAAAGTTTTTGTAGGGTATGGTCTTCCCAAATCGCTCCTCATACTGAGGATAAAGCATATTCTCATAGTCCACAATTTTCAATCCGCAATCGCCTACGGACATGAACTGCTTTACCATCTCCCATCCGATGAATCCTGCCTGAAAGCCAGTTATACCGCCTTGCTCGCCCCCGTTCATCACGTGTTGGGCTGCAAGCATGGCTGCGCATTGCGCATAGACAGCAGTTCCATAGTCAAGCGGATAGTCGCTGATAAATTTGATAAATTCAGCAAGCTCATCTGTCGTGGTTACGCTCTTGGCGATTTCATACGCTTGCTTTTTGAACTCTTGTTCAGTTTTTGCTGTGATTTTTAGTCCTTTCATCGTCATGTTTTTAGGGTTATCAAATGTCATGTTGCCATTTGGGGGTTAATGTTGTCTTGTTTCTTTGGGGCAGGACGGTATGAGTCATTGTGAAATGGCACGATTTTCATCATCTCACGCATTCGGTCTACCACTCGCTCCCCATAATGGTCTCGTATCTGAAATAACTGCTTCTTTTCATTTTGCACGAGGTTCGTAGTTATGATGGTGAACTTTTGTCGGGCATAGCGCTCCTCCAGCAGGTCACGAATCGGGGTGAACACCATTCCATAATGGATGATTTCAGCCGGTTCTTCGCCTACCTCGTCAATGGCGAGCATATCCTCCCAGTAGAGTTTCTCGAATTCCTGGCGTCCATCCTTGTCAATGGCGAGCCACGCGATGTCCTTTGCCTTGACCGTCCGAATGCTTCTGCGCTCATTCGAGCAAGCCGAGTCGTAAAGCCAGTTTATCAGGTTGCACATCGCAGCCATGAGTGTAGTCTTGCCATTGCCGTACAATCCCATCATCATGAATCCGACTTTGCCGTGAGGATTGCCGAGCCATTCCGCAGCCGCTTTGATGTGATTCTTGGTGTCCTCGTCGAGTCGCATCTCGTGGCGTCGCATCCTGACCTCTGCCACATATGCCGCATACAGCGCATTGGCGAGTTTCTCCTGTGGCAAATCTATGCTAAATCTCGTCGGTATAATCTTCCGAGCGCCGAGCTGCTGAATCAGCTCCCCGACGTTTTGCGTATCTATCTTGCGGTTTGGTATCATTGCTTTGGTTAATGGTTAGTGTTGTTGGAACTGTATCGTTATCATATGTTCCCTCGATGACCTTGGGAAAGTTTGTGGGTAGAATCAGCCAATCGAAGGTCGCTTTCCATCCTCGTTTATTCTGCCCGTTCAGGAAATTGCTCCGGGCGGCTTTTCTCACCATCTGCGCCAGTGCGTCCTTGCCGTGTTCCCGGCATCGGGCTTGGAGGTGATTTCTCCGGGTCTTACCGAGGGATTGAATCCGGGGGATGATTGCTCCGTGCTTCGCCATCTCAGAATTGAAAAAATCGCAAAATTCCTTTTCTTTGATGACAATGGCTTCCGGGTTCGACTGCAAGTCGGACGAACCTCCTGAACGTAGTGAAGGAGGTATATCTTTCTTTACTTCTTCCTTTCTTTCTTTCTTATATTCTTTACTTGTGGTCGCTCGCTGGTCGTTGGTTGGTCGCTCGTTGGTCGCTCGTTGGTCGCATGGCAGGTCGTTTCGTTGGTCGGTAGCGTTGCTGTTGTCTTGGTAACGCTCGTAATTTGTGATAGTTATTATAGAGAAGTTGTTGGTCGTTTCGATGACTATTTCGTTGGTCGTTTTTAGGCGTGTCAGGCAAGTGCGAACCTCTCGTGGCGAGAGTGTCGTTTCTTCGGATAATTTTGCCCTGGAAGTTATCAATGAGCCACGAGGAATTGTCTTGCCCCGCCAATTCAGGGGCTTGTAGTTTGCCGATAAAAGCAGGTGTATGAAAAGCCGCACCATATTGGTGTCGTCGTACCATTCCCACTCCTTGAATCGGTAAAATAGCTTTAGCCATCCGTCCATTATCGTTCCTCCTTACTTCTTAAAATACTTGTTTGTTAACTGGCGATGTCCGCTGAACACTGCCCAAATTCCCGGTTTCGGCTCTTTCAGAGTCAGGTCGTCAACCCTGCCAAATCTACGGAAGTTGCCGCAAAGGTCAACTACCCAACTGGTCTTGCCCTCGCTCGGTCGTATCGCCCTGCCGCACATCTGATAGTAAAGTGCCAACGACATTGTCGGTCGTGCCAATACCACCGTGGCAAGTTCGGGAAAATCGAAGCCCGTTGTCAGCACTCCCACGTTGGCGACTACATTCAACTCTCCGGCTTTGAAAGCCGTGAGGATGGCTTCGCGGTCATTTTTAGGTGTGTCTCCGCTTACCACCGCTGCTCCTGTTCCCAATGCGCTCACAAGGTAACGAGCTTCCTCCACGAATCGCGTAAACACAAGTATGCTCTTGCGCCCGGCTACCAACAAGCGTCGTACAATACCCTCCAATGTATTGTTGAACTTAATTTCGCTGTAATGCTTCTTGACGCTCGCGTCCGTAAAGTCTGCACCTGTGCTGTTCAATACGAGTCGCTCTGTATCCACTACTTTAAGGTCGTAGTAATTCATCGGGGCGAGAAATCCTTGCTCCTGTAAGGTCTTGACCTGAACATGGTACAGCAGGTCATTGAAAATGCGTGGATTAGTACGCGTCAAAAAGCGCAACATTGAGCCGTAAAAACGTGTTGAGTACAGTCTGTAAGGAGTTGCTGTCAGACCGAGAACTTTGCACTGAATGGTCTGTATGAAGTCTTTGTACATTCCTCCCTCCGCGTTGACGTTGTGGCACTCATCTATAATGACATATCTGAATCTGCGGAAATAGTCCTTGTAATTCTTCACGCTCCCGATGGTGGCGAACGTAATCTTGCGAACCTCCCTGCGATTGAAGCTCGCCGAAAATATACCCGTGTCCCACACGCCGTAGGTCTGCAACTTGGCGTAATTTTGCTCCAATATCTCTTTGGATGGCTGAAAGACAAGTACCGGCGCGTCCAGACGATAGGCGATATTGGCTATCACCAAAGACTTGCCCGCGCCCGTTGGCAATACTATCAGTCCGTTGCGCTTCAATCCGTTGTCAAAGAAACGTACAGCTGCATCCACAGCCTCTTTTTGGTATTCTCTGAGTTGGTACATGTTGTTGTGGAGTTGTTATTATTTTTCTGAAATTTGCTCAATTTTGCGATTTGAGACTTAGAGTGGTAATTCCATTACTCCCCGCCTTCCATGTCTTCATGGCGCTTCAAATCGCCTAATTGGGAGTCGTCGCTGCGGTAGGTCTTTATCGCCCTTGCCATGTCGCTTGGGATTTTTTTCTTCCTTTCGAGTTGCCCTATTAGCAACCCGGCGACGCGCACCATATTTGCCCTGCGTAAGCTCTTGCCGACCTCTAAGGTTGACCGTAGTGTCTCCAACATCCGTATGATGTCGCGCCGCTCTTGGTTGTTTATGAAATACATTAGAATGGGAGGTCGTCTTGAGTCCGATTGTCGGGCATCGGGTTGACTGGAGCGGTATGACCGCCGTTTTGCTGCCCGTCGTTGTTGCGCTCGCTCGGTTTCAACTCTCCGATGTAGAGATTTTTGTCAGGATTGACTGTGTCTTTCTTGGCGTACGCCTTGATATAGTGCGTGTGTCCGTACTGACCTACCTCCCTACGGCGGTTGATTACCACACTGAGGTATTTCTTGCCGTTCTTTGCCGTTGTGATAAGCTCCTTCGGAATATCCGACAGACATATACTTCCATAAAAACTGTCTGACATTGTTTTAATTTATTTTAGCAGGAATCTGCGTGAGCCGGGCATTGTCTCTTTATAACTTGCGTAGATGTCCGGGTTATCCTGCGCAAATCTGCTTTCGTTGAATTTCAGGCTGTCCTTTGCCGCTTTCCACGTTGCGAGTATCTGCGGCTTGTCGCGTCCGTCTGCCGGTGCCACGAGGGCTTCCGCGTCGCCCATCGCCATCTTGATTGCGGCTTCGAGTTCTTTCTTTCGGGTGTCAAGCGCAGATAGTTCCTCCTTGACCTCCTTAAGGATACGGCAGTTCTCCTGCAACTCTGTGTCCGCTTCGATTGCCTTGCCGACAACGTGCTTCGGGTTGCGTAGCAGAACATCGTCAACCGTCATCATCAATGGTTCTTGTTTGCCAAGGATGTTGTCAACCCAAAAGCGGCTTACTTCCTCGGTGATGTAGGCGAAGAATTCCGGGTCGAACTCGAAGTCGCGGTAGCCGAACTTTCTGCCCTGCATCAGCCATGCCAACGCGCCCTGTGGAAGCTCTGCCACACCTAATTGATATTGCAGCTGAGCGAACCAGTGCTGCGGAACGCTGTCTGCGTCCACATCCATCTGCGTGGTCTTGCATTCGAGTATGCCCTTGTTCTGCGTGTTCTTTGGCATTCCGGAAATCCAAAACGTGCGGTCAGGGCTGACCTGCATGTATGGGCGGTCGTTATTGCGGATAATCCAATCCCCTGCGCTTGCCTTGATAATGTCTTTGCCCGTTTCGTCGTGGTAGAACAGGCTCACTGCGTCCTCGAGGTAGTGTCCGGCGCGCATAGCGAAGTTCTGTTCTTTCGGGGCGTCGATGCCTACCTTGCGTCGCCACAACTGATAGGGAGTTTCAAACGGATTCAGCCCGAGGATTGTTCCTACCTCGCTACTGCCGATGCCGCTCTCACGGATTTTCAGCCACTCCTCGCGGCTGCTCGGTCTAATAATTGTATTGCTCATGTCTCTTTTGTTGTTGTGGAGCGAGGGGTGGTTAGCCCCTCCTCCGGGTTAATTATTCTTGGTTTCTTCTTTGGCGGCTTCCGATTTCTCCTGCTCGAAATACTCCCGTGTAAAATCGGGAGGAATCACGCAATAGCAGTTGACAAGCGTGGCGGTTTTAATGGTTGATTTAAATGCGGCTTCCACATCTGTCATGTGCCCTGCTTCAACCTCCGTATTCCTACGGTTTGCCACCCACGTGTTGGCAAGTTCTTTCGCTTTCTCTGCATCCGTGGTAAACACAAGGAAATTGCAGTCGTAGTCCTGCCCTTTGCCGGGGGTCACATGAAGGCACAGCATATAGAATTTACCCTGCGTAGCTTCTGCGTCCGCGTCCTCTCTGCCATCATCGGTTGGTAGTGAGGTGTCATTCTCCGCGCCTCCACGATTGAAATTGTCGCTGATTGCTATGCAATCCTCGAAACCTTTCACGGCTACGAACTCGAAATGTCCTGGGAATTTCAACTCGATATAGTCCTTTGCGATTTCGAGTGCCTGCTCAACACCTTTGGCATAGAGAATGAACTTGCGGTTCTTATCCTTGACGCAAGCGGTTACCACCCATGGAGCAGCTGAGTAACCCCGGTCGTAAATTCCTGCGCGTTGTTGGTCTGTTACCTCGAAGTCGGTTATCTCACCTGCCTGGAGATAGAAGTTGAGCGAAGCTGCCGTATTGTAGTCTATCTTCGTTCCGCGTTCCATCAAAATCTCAGTGCGGTCAATGCTAATCACCTCTCCAGTGTCTTTATCAACCACATCCTCCTGCCATCGTTTCAGGAGGTTCTTGGCAAGGTACATTCCCTCCGCTTCCGTGGTGTCGTTGGTTGTGAACCTGACTTCGTTGAACTTGGTCTGCATCGCTTAGCCCTCCTTTACTTCGCCGGTTTCGGCGTCAACGTTATTGGGAGTCTCCTCTACGGTTGCATCCTCGGCATCTTGTTTCTTACTCTTGACCGGAGTGGCTACGGTTCGTGTCTGACGGTTCTGTGCGGCTGCGGCTTTGGTCCTCATCTCCTCTACTTTTGCTTTAGCGGCGGCAGCTTGGCGGCGTTCCTCCACCGGCTGCAGGAATGCTTCCTGTATCGTAGTAGTTCCCTCCTTGATGGCGTTGGCGAGGGCACGGAGTTCAAACACGCGCTCCTTGTCAATTTCCTCACGCTTTTTCAGTTCGAGATATTCGAGCAGCAGTTCCTCGGTTACCCCAAGTTTGGCGAAGTAGTCCACCATTCTTTGGCGACTCGTTTCGAGGTCGAGTGCTTGCCCCATAGCCACCTGCTTAACGTCCGCAATCACTCGCTTGGTAACAGCTTTCGGTACGACTTTCAGCACTGCGTTACGGAATGCTATCGCGCTTGCTGCATTACCGGTCACGACCTGCATGTCCTCTGAATAGGTCTTGCCGTACTTGTCGGTGATGCGGCGTTTCACCTCAACACTGACAGCGACATTGGTTTCGAGGTCATGGCAAATGCCCTGTGCCGTGATGGTCTTGCCATCGTTGCCGATGATGCGCGTCTGTACCCTGAGGTTTCCCCACGCTCCGGCGATGATTTCTGCCATCCGGACGCTTAGCCCCTCGATGGCGTTGCTGCCGTTGGCACCGCCCCTGCGGAGGACGTAGAAACAATCCTCTGCCGTTTCTGTGTCGAGCGTTGCTAAAGTGGCGATTTGGTTCAATACCGTAGGCAGGTGCCTGGGGTACTGCTTCGCTGTGGCAATCTGCATATCAACCTCGCTCCGGTTGATTGCTTGCAGCAATTCTGCTTGCTGCACTTGGATGAGTTCTTGGCTCATAGTTGTAAAGCTATTATTTTATGCGGTCTTACAAGCTTTCCGCGTTGCTTGGTGAGGAAGCCCGGACTCGAACCGGGGCATGTCGCGCGCCCTCCTCCTCGCGCGATGTTCTGCCAACTGAACTACTCCCTCAAATGCCGCCGGGCTTGCAATTCCGGCGGCTACCTTAGAAATTGTTGGCTTTCGCCTTTCGCAGCTTTCCGCTGCAGGATTGCCCACTCTTGGGTCTAACCCCTAATAATTTCATATCCCATAGGTAGCGTTGTAGAACCTGTTCAGGTCGCGCCCCTTGAACCACCTGCCGGGAAAGTTTTGACGAAGTCTCCATTTCAATGCTCCCTCGCTTACCCTGCGCCAAAACGTTGTGCGCGACATCTGCATCTTCCTGTAGGCTTCCGTGGTGTTATACCACTTCCCGTCCGCAAACAATCTTTCCTGCTCCTGCATCATTCTTTCTCCTTCTTTACTGTGTACATCGAGTTTGGTGTTTCCTCGGCTTTCACGCAAGCGCGGTGGTAGGCTTGCAGCCACTTGTTGCCCGGTCGCCATATCGGCTCCAACTTGCATATGGCGTAAAACCCTGCGGCAGCTAACGCTTTTGTACTGAAAAACGAGATAAACCACATCGGGTTATCGTCCGTGGGTATCGCCATCAGGGAGATGATTGCCACTCCTGAAAATGCCACGAGGACGAGTATCTGTGCCATGTTCTTGGCTGTGCTATTCCGTTTCATTGTTGCTGTCGGTTGTGGTTATTTGTTGGTGGCGTAAAGCCCTGCCTTGATTACGATATTCCGTACTCCGGGGATTGTCAATTTATGTCGCTCTGCTATCAGTCCGAAAATGCGGTGAGTAGCTGCCGTAGGCATTTGATTGGTGAGCGTTAAGAACTCGTTACAGATGGCGGCATGTTTTTGGTCCCGCTCCTTTTCTTTAGGGGTTCTGAGGTCTATCTGTGTCATTTCTTCTTTGGTTTTATATTTGCTTCAGTTCGTGTTGTTGTGTTGTCTGAGTTCGCCACTGTCAGAACTTGCGGCGCAAGTCCATAAGACTGATGGATAGCTGTATCTTCCGGCTCCCTTCTACACAGAAGCGCTTCGGGTCATTCTCGTTTTCGCTGGTAGGGAGCTCTATCTGCTCAATCCATTCCAACATTTCTGCCGGAACCGGAAATGACAGTTCCCTCTCCTGTGTGCCACACTTCGCTTTAATACTCAGTATCTTTGTTGATTTTTCTTCCATACCTTTCAAAAATTCGTTGTTGTTGAGTTTGTCAATGTATTCTTTCTCGATAAGCGCATCGGCCAGCTCTTTCGCTGCCTCTTGCTCGCTCATTCCTGCCTCCGCTGCAAATCGGCGCGCATTCATTCGGGGGGGGGGGTAATTGACTGTTATTCATTGTATTATATATTATTTATTTCTCTTTCTCTGGCATAGAGCTATTCATTGTTGAATTGCTATATGTTGTAAACTCTTTTGTGTGATTCGATGCGTTTGCTTCCGAGTTCAGTTCTTGCAGTGATATCTCCGACTGCGAGTTCTCCAGCGTGAACGAAAACCATTATGTGCTTGTAGTTTCCGCGTGCGTAGTTGCGAGCAATTTTTTCAGCAGTAGCAATTCCTTGCTTTGTGGTCATAAGACCTTTCTCAATTGTTTGCTGATATACTCCGTTGATGTAGAGGTCTATCTTTATATTTCGTTTCTCTCTTGTTGTCATTGTTGTTGTGGAGTTAAATTGTTATCAACTTTTCTGTTTATTATTGATTTTATTTCGTATTTTTGTAAGCGCTTTATTAAGCCGTTGATTAAATACAATGCAAAGATATATCAAAATGATATATTAAACAAATAATCATATCATTTTTAACTAATTTTAAAACTGACAATATACCAATTAGATATATGACCGACGCTACTCCGAACTCTCGTCTTGCTTTATTCCTTAGCAGTAAAGCTATTACTCAAAACCAGTTGGCTGAGATGCTCAAAACGTCTCAACCAACTATAAGTGCGATACTGGGAGGTAATCGAAATTTATCGAAAGGTATGATAGCTCGTTTAGGAGCTGTTTTCCCAGACCTTGACAAAGATTGGCTCTTGACCGGCGAGGGCACAATGCCTCAAGAATCTTCTGCCGAGCAAGAAGTTTCTATTCTCACCGCCCCCACCCCCTCAGTTCCCCTCTACTCTTTGGAGTCTGTCGCCGGGTTCTCTGGACAAGGAGTGCAGCCGCAATACATAGAAAAAGAAATCCCATGGGCGAACGCCAAGGATGGAGACTTCGCCGTGCATGTTACCGGTAACTCCATGGAACCACGAATCCCTAATGGCTCTATGGTTCTCGTCCGTCCTTACAATTATACCGATTACACCGAGCTGGAATTTGGACGTGTACATGTGGTTGTTACCGACGATGACCGCGCTATGATAAAGGTTGTAAAGCTTGACCCCGATAATCCCCGGCATATCCTCCTTATCTCTTTCAACCCAGACTATCCTGCACGCTCAATTCCGGTGTCCTCCATCCGCCGTGTATTTCTCGCAGTATTTGTTCAAGCACCCTTATAAATCAGAGAATATGAAGACTCTAATCGACATTCAACGATTCCTTGATGCCAATATGTCGGCTATGCCTGAAAATATTTTCTTAAAACTGATGAACGCACAAATGCGAGGTGCAACAACCATTGAGTTAGAGGATTCAGTTATTCTGCGAATCGAAACAAAAAGGCTCAAAGAACAAGAAGCCACCAGCCGTCTTTATGAGTGCGCAGAAAGAAATAATGTCGGTATAGAACTTGAGTCCAAGGGGAAGTTTGATGAAGCAATAAAGGTGTATGAAGAAAATGTTGCTAACGGATGCTCTGCCACTCATTCCTTTGATAGATTAATGGTGCTTTATAGAAAAGCGAAAGACTATAAAAATGAAATCCGAGTAATCAAAAGGGCTATTCGAGTTTTCAAGAAGGATATACGACTCATTGAAAAATACACGAAACGCCTTGAAAAAGCTGAATTGTTACTTCATAAATCCAAACTATGATAACCATCCAGGAACTCCTATATAACCGTGGTTTGTCGCAGACAGCCCGAATCAAGCTTGTTCGCCATATTGACTCACGCATTGACCTCCGGTCGCTCTACATTAACAATAAGCCGGTATTCCTGAAGTATCAGAATTATCAAGGCAATGATGTGTTCAAGGGGTGCGACTACATAGTTTCGTTTATCGGCGAAGGCAACTCTACTGCGAGGTTCGTTGGCGTGTTTAAAATTGTCGGCAAGAATGTAGGAATCCAGAACTATGATGATGGCGACATCTCTTTCGATGCAAACTTCTCATATGAGATGGAAGAGCAATCCGGATTCGCCGATTTAGTAGATAAGGCTGTGGTCAACTGGCGCAATCCTCGTGCTTGGCACCAGTGGATAGACAATGCTATGGAAGTCGTTGAGCTCTCCCCTGGGCTGCATTATTCTTCCTTTTCGGACTATCTTGATATAATCCTAACCTACCCTGAGCTATGCGAAATTATTACCGCCAACTATAAGGATTGGCGAATTGCCCTCTCGGCGGTCAAGGGTGTCTATCTCATCACAGACGCTTCCACAGGCAAATTATATGTTGGCTCTGCCTACGGCGATGATGGAATTTGGGGGCGTTGGCGCGATTATGTAAAAACCAATGGTCATGGGGGTAATAAATCTCTACTTGCGCTTGTGGAGGCAGACTCCGACTATGCAGTCAATAACTTCCGTTTCTCAATTCTTATGCTCCTGCCTAAGACTGTCACTCCCGACGAGGCTATACGCAAGGAGCAGCTGTTCAAACAAAAACTCGGCTCAAATTCATTTGGACTTAATAATAACTGACATGAATACCCGACTCCGACAAATAATTGAACTTAAGACTGGCGGCAATCAGGCTGAGTTCGCCGCCCTGATGGGGTGGAAACCCCAATACCTGTTCCGAATGCTAAAAGGAGAGAGCGGCATCGGGATTCGTCCGGTCGTGGCTCTGCTTGAAAAGTTTCCCGAACTCAATGCCCGTTGGCTCTTGCTCGGTGAGGGCGTGATGGTGTCATCCGGTGTGGATGAAGCCAAAACGCATCTACTGCGTCTGCTCGCCCTTGAAAAATATATGCCCGTCATGTCGGTTCAGCAACTACACCAGCTGACTGAGGAAGGGTATACAAACTTCGACGACGCAACAATAGCCCATTGGGAGGAATTGTTGCGCCGCCGTGACGAACTTGTTTCAAATGCCATTAAACGTTCCGCAATATGCAATCATCCGACAGTCAAATAATCGTTGCCCGATTCTTCGAAGCCCTCGCCCGGCTCAAAGAATGCAAAGTAATCCGTGGTAAGAAATCATTCACCGACCGCTACGGCATAAATCGGTGGAACATGAACACCCTCTCCTCTGACTACACCCGCGACATCTTTCAACCGGCATGGCTCTCGTATCTCGTCCGCGACTTCCATGTTTCCCCCGCGTGGCTGCTTCTCGGCGAGGGCGACTTTTTCACTGCCGGCTGGTCTGCCGCCGAGGTCAAGAAATCTCTCTCCGAAATTCCTAAAACAAGCAACTCACAAGCTGCTTGCTAACCCAACCCTTGTAAACAACTGATATTATAACGGTTGCCAAATACTGAACGCGTCTGGGGGGCGTGAGGTCGCTAGTTCGAGTCTAGTCACCCCGACAAAAAAGCAAGAGTTTGATTATAAGTCGCAAGACAATAATCAAACTCTTTTTCTTTTATCCCACCCACACATTCCGTCTACCATCCCGTCCGGAGCCACGCGATGCCACCACACAGAAATACTAAAGTCAATTTAAAATAAATCGTTAATTTTGCATTCAAGTTTGTCGACACAAATTTTTTTGAAAAAATTTCGATTATGAGGTTAGGTTTTTCGCAAGTGAGGTGTCTTAATGGTGTATGACACCAATAAATGACATAGAACAGCTCTTCAGAACCCATTACACGGCGATGCACCGCCTCGCGATGCTGATACTGCGTGATGAGGATGCGGCGCGAGACATTGTGCACGATGTATTCGAGTCGCTTCTCTCCGCCGGCTTGACAGACGTGTCAGGTCAGTACTTGCTTCGTGCGGTTCGCAACCGATGCCTAAACTATCTTCGCAGTCTCACTGCCCGTGAACGGATTAAGGAACTTTATGCTATCGACGAGTATGAAATAGCTGACGAGGATTGGCCCGACGATGATACAATCGCCCAGATTCATTCAACTGTGGCAAACGACCTGACCGACGCTTGCCGTAGAGTTGTCGAATTGCGTTTCACTGATGGCAAGAGTTATAAGGAGATTGCCTCCACACTGGGTATCAGCGAAGTTGCTGTCTATAAGCATTTGCGTCATGCAATAGATGTCTTACGTTTAAAACTATCTCAAAATGGATAAAATAGACCGACTGCTTGATGCTATCGAGCATCCCGACCTCTACTCCGAAAAGGACATTGAGGCTATGCTTGCCGACACAGAAGTAAGGGAAGCTTACGCTCTGCTTGAAAAGACCAAATCAGCCCTGACACCAATTCCGACTCCCGACATCGATGCTGAATGGGAAGCGTTCAAAAAATCTCACCCAACAACGCAACAGCACAAATCTTTCCGCATATTAAATCTGTTTACCAGAAACATCGCGGCAAGCATCGCCATAGGTATTGCCTCGATTGCAGCTGTAGCTGCCGTAGTTGGAATAAGTGTGGATTATGCCCTCAACCAAAAGCCAAAAGCAACATCAACTGATGCAACCGCAGCAGCAAGAGAAATTATTGTTCCTAACGACACAATAGTTGCAGCCGAAGAAACGCCCGCCTCACTGTCCGAAACAATAGTATTCGACAACGAGCCACTGGAAGATATTGCCAATCGTGTAGCCGAATATTACGGTTATAGTATAGCTTTTTCAACAGATGCGCCGAAGTCTCTGCGCCTTTATTTCCGTTGGAATCAGGCACAGACCCTCGATGAAGTGATTGAAAGCCTCAATAACTTCGAGCAAATACATATCTCGGCCAAGGGAAAAACCATAAAAATCGACTGACATCATGGCACGAATAATAATGCTTGTATGTGCTATGTCAGCCTTTTTGATAGCTTCTGCCGAGACATTCTCCTTCCGTTTCAACTCTACCCCTCTCCCCAAAGCGATTCAACGGATTATGGAGAATCACCCCGACATAGACATCAATTTCATCTACAATGAACTTGAAAATTACAAAACAAGCTCTACAGTAAATGCTGACAATGTCTACGACGCCCTTCGACAGACAATCGGTCTGAACCCGGTGACAGTTGTAAAAGCCAAGAATACTTACTATGTCGAGGCTCTCCAACACGGCAAATACATTTATACAGGGAGAGCTATGGGCACAGGTAACGAACCTGTGGTTGCCGCCACCGTGATGCTTCTTGCACCAAAAGACTCCACCGTTCTGACCTATGGTATTGCTGACGAAGAGGGGTGCTTTAGGATACCATGTGACCGTACCAATGTGATTGCCAAACTATCTTGCATAGGCTACAAAACAACATATCATCCGTGCAATGCCTTCAACGTCGGAACAATCACAATGCAGGAAAATGCTGTAAAACTGAGCGAAATCAAGGTAGAGGCTGAGAATGCCCATCTGTATTCTGACCGCTCCGTATACCTGCCAACACCTCGACAGAAAAATGTAGCGGCCGATGCAGTTGCCCTATTGAGTCAAATGGCGATACCACAACTTGATATTGACCCTACAAATAAGTCTGTAAAGACTATTAGCGGACAGTCAGTCGCTATTTATATAGATTATGTGTCTGCTTCACAGCAGGATTTGTCAGGCATGAAAACTACGGATGTAAAGAAAATCGAATATTTGCTTTACCCGAAGGACCCACGTTTTCACGGGGCTGATTATGTGGTTAATTTCATCATGCAGAAATATGAATATGGCGGATATACCAAGGTAAATGCTTCCAAGAAATTTGGAATCAACAAGACTGCTGCGTCAATCTATTCTAAATTTACATATAAGGATATGACCTTTGACGTATATGCCGATGAATCATACCTGACCGACCGGCATAGCGGCATCGCCTCAACAGAACGGTTCCTTTTTCCGGACTTGTATGGTTTTGGTGAGAAATCAATCGAAAGAAAGTCCACTCCCATCACCTCGAGATTTCGGAACAATGAAAATAATGTAACATTCCGTGCTTTATATACAGCTGAAAAGGCACAGATTTCCAACACCATTTCATTTAACAATACATCCACTCCCCGGAACGACAACGAAACCGCAGTTTCTTACTCGGACGCTATTTTACAGTCAACCATTACAAAGACTATCGCATCAAACCACAACATGTCATTGAATTATAAAAACGAAACTTATCTCGGGTTCAATGATAACGTGGGAATGTACATCGAGGCAGTATATGAATACGGAAACAACGAATCAAAATCAAACTACAACCAGACCGAAATTAGCATTGTAAATAATGCTAAAGAGCATTCACATTGCGGACGCTTTACTCCAAGCCTCGTCTGGAACCTGAATGAGCATAATAGCCTGATGCCATATCTACATGGAGAATATACAACTTATTCTCTCGATTATTACGGGTCATCGCCATCAAAACAGGAATATGACGTGTGGGGATTTGTAGGTGGCTTAAAATATAAATATACTCAGGAAAAATGGAGTGCCGGCACTCAGTTTGGATGGACATACGCCAATACAAATTTGACCGGAACTAAAATCAGGGACAATTATCCAATGGGCAATGTATTCGCGACATTCTCGCCAAACAGGCACAACCAATTTGAAGTAAGATATGCATTCGCCAAAAAAGTTCCTGAAACATATCAGAAAAGCCCTAATATGCTCCAGCAGGACGAACTGATGTGGTACACCGGAACGCCCGGTCTGAAAAACATTTGGAATAACTACGTCCAGGCAGTCTACACATTGATTCCAAACAACAGATGGCAGATTGCTGCAACCGGTAGAATATTTATGGCTGACGATAGGGTCGTGACGCGTTATTTGCCAATCGGACCTAATGGTACAATGCTACGCCAATATGTAAATAATGGCAGCTTCAGAAGCAGCTCTATCGGCATGAAAGGAACTGCAAAATTCTTTGACGGAAATCTGGTCGTCACCTTACGACCCGAGATGTGGCTCCGCCGGACAACCGGAGAATATGCCTTGACTCATAATGAACTGACGTGTGTAGCTCAGCTTACATGGTATTTTGGCAACTTCTACCTCTATGGATGGTATGTGACACCAAGCACTTATCCTTATGAAGAGTCCGGCATCAAAGAGCGTACACCTTCCCGCTATCAAATGGAGCTCGGATATGGCAAAGGACCTTGGCGTGCGTCCGCGACCGCATATAATTTCCTCCGTTCAAGTTGGGAATCCAGCCGCGAAACTTTGTCAAGCCAATATTATGGATTTGACCGCAACATCTATAGCCCTGAGCTGCACATGAGCTTTCAGATATCTGTCTCCTATACATTCGGATATGGCAAGAAAGTGCATCGTGGCGATGAAGTAGGTGGTGCCGGTACAGGCTCATCCGCTATATTGAAATAAAAGCAACCTCCCATACAAACAGCAGCTACCTCCCTACGTCAATCCATCACTCTCACCCACCGGGAGAATCAACTTACCAATATAAAGAGTGCCCCTGATGCGCATAAGTTTGCATCAGGGGCACTTAATTTTAAAATAGGATATCAATCCCTCAATTGCAGCACACTACTTCCTGAGTGTTTCAAGGAATTCAATCTCCACTATACGAAGTTCGTGATTAGTCTTGTCACCACCGTCTGCTTTAAAGAGGTCGAGTTCGCCAGCCTTAGGTTCCACAACCTCTACAATTTGCCCGAAGGCGTCATTGTCCTCAGCCGAGCCCTTGAGGCGTATAGTGATAAAGCGCGATAAAACCGGCTTGAGATTGAGGTGAACATATCCGAGCGAGCGCTCTGTATCACCGCTCCACACAAGTTCATCGCCAGCATATACCTCAATCGGGTAAGAGCGCTGACGCCATCCGGTGAGTTTCACGCAAATGTCATCTATCTCGGCAGGACGTTCGAGCTCGTATGTAATCCAGGCTGTTTCCTTACGTCCGTCATTACGCCATTCCGACAGTTCATTGTCATCATAGCTGCGGACAGCGTTATCACTGTCATATCCCGCTTTTGCCGATTTAACCTTCACATCGACCTTCTTATCAGTGTAGGAAGGAGTGAGAGGAGTCTCTCCCCTATCCAGACGAGCCTTAAGAGCACCTGACGGGTTGAATTTACTCAAACCATTCTTCACATCCACAGGAATAGTAGCGAAACGCACTGTCTCAGAACCAAGACCCTCTGCCGAAGCAGTCAGAGCCACCTCGCCAGCTTCGGGAACAGAACGCACGAGGACTCTGGTGATACCACACTCAACCGGCAGCTCTGTAGCAAACGCATAGTTATCGTCTCCTTGAGCTATACCACCACGCCATTCAGCAGGACCGTCAAGCGTGAACTTTATCATATCATTGGCAAGCGGACAACGGTCGCCATTTGCATCTACCACCTCAACCTGCACCATCGCTATGTCGGCTCCGTCGGCATATACACCCTCCGGACCATGCATAAGTGTAAGTTTCAAAGCAGCAGGCTCACCAACGGTCTTCTTTGAAGTACGGCTAAGTTCCTTGCCATTTTTATCATAGCTTACAGCCTCGATGACACCGGGTTCCCATGCCACGTTATCGAAAGTGAAAAGGAAATCATAATCACGCTTGCCTTTACCTTGCGACTTACCGTTGACAAAAAGCTCTACATCCTCGCCGGTCGACACGACATACACCGGCTTAACCACATCAGGTTTGTAATTCCAATGACCGATTATGTATGAAGAATGGTTTTCCACATCGACCCAACCATCCCACATCACTTTATGGGCATAGTAAGCATCCTTAGGTATGCGTAGAGGGTCAACCACACCGCTACGACGATAATTCTCAGCTCCACGGCAATGTGTCTGGGTATCGGAGAATATAATTTTCGCACCGCCTGAATTGACACGACGTCCGGTACCGGGACGTTCACGGTAGAAATCATACCAACGGCGCACCATTTCTATGGCTAGCTGGTCCTGATTCTGATTGTAAGCGCTTGCATCGGCATTGCGGTAGAGAGGACCATCGCCATGCTTATGATAAGGATAGCTCCAGTCATCCCAATATTTACGCAGACCCTCGTCGCGACAATATTCAGTCTGCACCATCGGGTGATGCTCGCTCTTGTTAACATAAAGCATCTCGCCACCGTATTCAGCCTCACGTATGTCAAGCATCTCGCGCGAACCGATAGCACGACCTCCATGCGGGTCATATTTATCACGGATGTCACGCATCTCAATCATGTGGTCACGGCTGATTGACTCATTGCCACACTCATAGAAAATCACACTCGGATGATTGCGGAAATATATTATCATATCACGCATAAGCTCCGTGCGCTGTCCCCAGCGGCGGTCATTCACATCCTTTTCGGCATCACCGGCAGGAAGCATCTGCATCACACCCACACGGTCACACGACTCAGCATCCTGCTTCCATGCAGTCACATGCATCCAGCGGAAAAAGTTTGCATTATGGTCAATGAGCATACCGTTCGAATAGTCACTCATCCACGGTGGCACAGACAGCCCTACGCCGGGCCACTCATTGCTGGTGCGCTGCGCATAGCCTTTCATCTGAATCACCCTGTCGTTGAGCCATATCTTGCCATCGCCAAAGCGGGTCTTGCGGAAACCGGTGCGGGTCACGACCTCGTCAGCATCTTTTCCGTCAACAGTAAGAATTGTCTTCACATCATAGAGGTAACCGTAACCCCAGCTCCAGAAATGCAGGTCGCTGATGGTATCGGAAGCTGCCACTGTTGTGGTGGCACCCGGAGCTATAGTGACAGGATTGCTGCTGAATGAGCCTACAGTCTTACCGTCGGGGTCAATCACCTCGACTTTATATCCAACGCTAACCGGTCGCTTTGACTCATTGCGGACTTCTGACTCAGCATTGATTACAGCACGGCGGCTTTCCACCTCTATATCCGTAGCATAGATATACACGCCGGTAGTACCGAGATTGCTATACAGTGGCAAAGTCTGATATACCTTGTCAGCCACATGCAGCCATACATTCTTAGGTATACCACCGTAATTGGCATTAAAGTTCTTGTCATTCCACTGGTAACGCTGATTGGTAGCGCGCTCACGATAAGTCCAACTGTTGTCGGTACGCACAGCCAGCACATTATCGCCACCATAATTAATGTAAGGGGTAAGGTCTAATCCAACAGCCATCACACCGTTTTCATGAAACCCGAGATGATGACCATTTAAATAGAAATCCGCACCCATGCGAACCCCTTCAAACTCGGCAAATACCTTTTTCCCTTTAGCTTCTTTAGGCAATTTGAAGTGCTTACGATACCACGCAATAGTATCGGTCAGCTGAGCGATAGGCACCTTGAAAGCCTCATCTTCGTTGAATGCGTGAGGAAGCGTGACGGATTTCCATCCTCCATCATTAAAATTACGCTGGTCAGCACCCTTTATATCACCGACCTTCAGCTTCCAGTCACTGTTGAAATTGTACTTCTCACGCGCCGACAATGAAAGCCCGGAGGCGAGCATCACCGCACAGGCCGCGAGAGCAACAGATAATTTTCTTAATTTCATAAAATGATTGGTTATTATATTAAGGATTTTGATACAAAAGTAGCGCAGTTGCACTTAACAGTCGGATTTTACGGTTGTTAATTACGGGGTAAAAATGTTATTTCGGTCGTTTTACAACATTTTTACCCGCAAAAACAACAAATTTACCCCATAATATTGTATCTTTGCAATCAATCAGAATCAGATTTACCTTATGCCAAGAAATCTCATACCATATATAATATTCGCTCTACTCTCAGTGCTATCATATATATGCGCGGGGGCAAGCATCAAATCATCCTCATTCACTCGCCTCGGAATGCGTGACGGGCTTGCCGAGAGCCGCATACGCGCAGTGACAGCGCTTCCTGACAGACGTGTAGCAATAGCTACCACCGCGACCATTGACATTTTCGACGGTACCAAGTTCACTTCAATTGAACTACCGCCCGAAAAAAGCATCATCCTCGACAATTACGAAGGTGCGCGTCAATTGAGCTGCGATGCCTCAGGTCGATTGTGGTTGAAGAATGACCGCAAGCAGCTGTTTATAATCGATGCAAATACCGGCAAAGCGATAGAGCCCGACAGTCTCCTCCGTGAATTGAATCTACCGAGCAATCCGACCAATTTATATGTAGCAGGCGACAGAATAATGATTACCGACCGACAGAACCGTCTACATATATCGGAAAACGGCAAACCACACACACCGATACCGTTGGAGAAAACTCCTGAGAATATACTCATATATTCGGACGAATTGGTCATCCTCTACCCCTCAGGTAAAACCGACCTATTGAAAAAAGATGGAACGACCACCGAAATAATACCCAAAGCTGCTTCTGGCAGTGTCATGGGACCGAAAGGACATATTGTATACAACAAACTTTTCACCACCTATAATATCAATGACTCCTCTATTCTTTTCACCATTGACCTGAAGACGCTAAAACAGATTCGGAGAGATTCCATCCCGTCACATATCACTGACTTCATTCCTGCATCCGATTCCATAATAATAGCAACGCCCTCAGGAATAGCAATATTTAAAAACGGACTATTGCACCGGACCGAAATAACCGAACAACTCACCGGCTTAACCCGCGACAACACTGGCGCTCTCTGGCTTGCCACCCAAGGTAATGGCATACTCTACGACAATTCTTCACGTACCGAATACTTTTCTGTCGCCAATTCACCATATCCAACCAAAGCCACCCCTACATACGTCGACAACACCACAAAAGCGGTGGCTGAAAAGATAGCCAAAGGTATCACCAACTCATCGCTTATTGCCACAGATGGACATCTATGGCTCTGCACACGCAAAGGACTGATTGTCACAGATACCATCGGAAACATCATATTCAGAATCAACCAGACCAACGGATTGTCAAATGAAAATGTGCAATCGATATGCCGCGATAAAAACGGGGACTACTGGATAGCATGCGCCAACACCATATCGCGGATACATCCTTTGTCTCAGGACTCTCTGGCATTAACCAATTTCAACGAACTTGACGGTATAAGCCTTGACGGAAAAGAATTCCGTCAATCGCGCATGATGATGGACTCTGCAGGCATTATCCATGTCGCCTACGCAGAAGGCACTTGCAGTTTTAACCCCGATTCTATTCCGACCGACCGATATACATACATCTGCACTCCAGCAATTACCGAAAGTCAGTCACAGAATATAATATGGTGGACAATCGTAATACTCATAATTCTAATTACCACAGCCTTAATATGGCACACCGCTCGTTCGAACCACACAGTAGAAAATCCATATCGTGAGGCACTTCTCGCCACCGGCACGACATCTTTGCCGGAACCGTCTGCCATAAAAACAGAATCGCCAGAGCATGCATTCATAGAAAAGCTGCGTCTCACAGTCGAGGAAAACCTTGAACGGGAAGACCTTAACGTAACCACACTCAGCAAACTGATGGCAATGGACCGGACAGTCCTCTACCGCCGCATGATGACTGTCTCCGGCATGACACCCTCTGCCTACATCAAGGCTGCCCGAATGAACGTAGCAAAAAGACTCCTCAAGGAAACCGAGCTTAGCATTTCAGAAATCTCACTCAAACTCGGCTTCTCATCATCCAAGTATTTTTCCAAAGTATTCAAGGCTACATTCGGTCTCAGCCCCGCATCCTTCCGCAACGACTCAGAAGAATAAGACAATTCTCATCTCACCAATATTTTGTGACAAACTTTTTTCTCACAAAATATTGGTGGAATGAATATTATTTTGTAATTTTGCAACCGATTTAGCCGCACCGGGCTCTATTAAGAGGTGACATGACATCAACTTCCATGTCTCCCGCCCGACGGAATAACCTGTTAACCAATTAATAATAGATGTACGCTATTGTAGAAATCCAGGGACAGCAGTTCAAAGCAGAACCCGAAAAGTTCCTGTATGTTCATTATCTCGGCGAAGCTGTTAAAGAAGGAGACAAAGTTGAATTCGACCGCGTTCTTCTCGCTCAGTCCGATGACACAGTTAAAGTTGGCGCTCCCATTGTAGACGGCGCAAAGGTTGTATGCGAGGTGCTCACTCCCCTCGTAAAAGGTGAAAAAGTTATCGTTTTCAAGAAGAAACGCCGCAAAGGCTATCGTCGCAAGAACGGTCACCGTCAATTCTTCACCAAAGTGTTAATTAAAGAAGTTGTAGCTTAACCCCTAAAATCTCAAATAGAAAATGGCACATAAAAAAGGTGTTGGTAGTTCTAAGAACGGCCGTGAGTCAGAAAGCAAACGACTCGGAGTAAAGATTTTCGGTGGTCAGCATTGCAAAGCCGGTAACATCATCAAGCGTCAGCGTGGCACCGTTCACCACCCCGGTTTGAACGTTGGCATGGGCAAAGACCATACAATTTTCGCCCTCATCGATGGTGTTGTTGTCTTCACTGAAGGCAAGGAAGGCCGCAAGTTCATCAACGTTCAGCCCGCTGAAGCATAAGCTTAACGCAACCGAACGGCATCAAGAAAAAGCACTTAATCCGGATGATTGGTTATTTCCCCGATTATCCGGATTTTGCATTTGTCCCCTCCTCACACATATTTTATCCGAAACCATCTCTGAGCCCCTAAAAAAACGGACTCTGAAATCCATTATGATGGTTTCCAATACATCCGGCTACTTTTACCAACCCATCAAACCCCAAGCCCATCATGGAGAAAAAAACAATCTGGGACCTTCACCGCGTGGACGTGGAGCATTTTCGCCGTCAAGCCAAAATGTCATTAACAGTAGTACTTGACAATGTGCGTAGCCTGAACAATATCGGCGCTATATTCCGCACTTGCGATGCCTTTGCGGTCGAGCGCATTATGCTATGCGGCATAAGCGCCTGCCCGCCATCCCCGGAAATCCATAAGACAGCGCTTGGCGCTGAGGAATCAGTGTCATGGAAATATTACCCTGACACAGCGGCGTGCATCTCCGACCTACAGCGCGAGGGCTATACCCTTTGCTGCCTTGAGCAAGTAAAAGGGAGCATAGAGCTTCAGGAATTCTCGCCTCAGAAGGGTCGCAGATACGCCCTTATACTCGGGCATGAGGTTAACGGAGTAGACCAGGAAATCGTAAACCAATGCGACGTATGCCTTGAAATCCCGCAGCGCGGCACCAAACATTCCCTTAATGTTTCGGTATCAGGTGGCATCGCAATCTGGCATTTCTTTGAAAAAATGATTTAAAAACCGGATGGGGATTATCATCCTGTAATTGAGCGTCCACTCAATTCAGGTGAAACAAGAAATCCAATCCGATTTATTGAGCGGTTAAACAACAAAAGCTAAACCATACAGATATGAACATCAACAGAATTACCGATAGAGTGACCTACTGCGGTGTCAATGACAGAACCAAATCTCTCTTTGAAAACCTCTGGGAACTTCCTTATGGAGTTAGCTACAACAGCTATTTTGTTCAGGGCACAAACGCGACAGCTATCATTGATGCAAGTGACTCCGGACACGCGGCAGGATTTATAGACCATATCGCCGAACTGCTTCCTGACTCAGCCCCCGACTATCTAATCATAAATCATATCGAGCCCGACCATAGCGGAGCAATCCCTATGCTCAAAAGCAAATATCCCAACATCAAGATAGTGGGAAATGCCAAGACCATGGATATGCTCAAGGGCTTCTACGGAATAGAAGACAATCTGATGACTGTAGCCGATGGGGACACAATCGACCTCGGAGACTGCCATCTGAGATTCATATTCACCCCGATGGTACATTGGCCCGAGACAATGATGACCTACTTTGAGGAGGAGCGCATCCTCTTCTCAGGCGATGCCTTCGGTTGCTTCGGAGCGTTGAACGGCGCCGTAGTCGACAAGCAAATGGACACCGAGATATATTTCAGCGAAGCATACCGCTATTACGCCTGCATAGTGGCAAAATACGGTCAATTCGTCGGGAAAGCATTCGACAAGATAGCTCCCCTCCCCATGGATTACATTTGCTCCACCCACGGTCCCGTATGGCATGAACAGAAACCAAAAATCATCGAGCAATATATCAAAATGTCCAACTGGGAAGCCGAGAAAGGCGTGGTAATCGCCTATGGTTCGATGTATGGCAACACCACAGTGATAGCCGAGCGCCTCGCTTCCAAACTTGCCGATGCCGGCATCAAAAGCATACGCCTGCATGATGTATCATACACCCCACAGAGCCGTATTCTCGCCGATATAATGCGCTTCAAAGGATTGATATTGATTTCTCCTACATACAATGCCGAAATATTCCCTCCGGTGGAATCTCTTCTTACAGCCATTCTCGAACGCGGCATCAAAAACCGGGCGATAGGCGTAGCTGGCAGCTACACATGGGGAAGCCAGGCAATCCGCAAAATCGCATCACGCCTTGAAGGCAAACCAGTGACATTGCTCCAGCCGACTCCTCAACTGAAACAGGCATTACACATGAGCACAAACGATGATATCGAACTGCTTGCCGCCAACATGAAATCAGAGCTTGAAAATTAATAGAAGCCGGTTGCACCTCCCGATTATTACTTTTTAGCATATCATAAAAAATCTGTTTACTATTTGTAGTGACAGATTTTTTTTATAATTTTACATTACGAAACAAGAGAAAAAATATAACCGCAATGAATAACGACTTCAGAAAGTATGCAGTGCACCATCTCGGAATGAATGGTCTCGCACTCGACCAATACGCAGCCAAAGCAACCTCTCAGATTACCTCATCCTACATCTCTCCCACCATCATCGAAGAGCGTCAGCTCAACGTGGCCCAGATGGACGTGTTCTCACGCCTTATGATGGACCGCATCATCTTCCTAAGCACAGATGTAAACGATTATACCGCCACTGTAGTGCAGGGTCAGCTCCTATACCTCGACTCTGTGGACCCAGGCAAAGATATATCAATCTACCTCAATTCACCCGGTGGCTCAGTTATAGCCGGTCTTGGTCTGTATGACACCATGCAACACATCAAGAGTGACGTGTCAACCATCTGCATCGGCATGGCGGCATCAATGGCTGCCGTACTTCTTGTTGCAGGTGCGCAAGGCAAGCGCCTTGCACTTCCCCACTCACGCGTGATGATTCACCAGCCACTAGGCGGAGTGCAGGGTCAGGCATCCGACATTGAAATCACCGCACGTGAAATCCTGAAATACAAAGCTGAACTTTACAAAATCATAGCCGAGCATTCAGGTATGTCACTTGAACGCATTGAGGCTGACGCTGACCGCGACTACTGGATGACAGCGCAGGAAGCCAAAGAATATGGCATGATTGACAATATTCTCCTCCCTGAAAAGAAGAAATAGAACCTCTAAAGCATTTTTATGGCTAAGAAAACAAATCCGCCAACTGTAAAATGTTCATTCTGCGGCAAGGAGCCTTCCTACAATGATATTCTGATTCCCAGTCCTCTGGGTGAGACCTACATCTGCAGCGATTGCGTGAACCAGATAGAAGGTCTGCTTAAAGATTATCTGCAGGAAAGCGCCCCTGCCGGTAAGAAGGGGGCAAAAACAGCCGATGTCCCAAATGACGGTAAGCCCCTTCCCACCCCGAAAGAAATCCGCAGTTTTCTTGACCAGTACGTAATCGGTCAGGATGATGCGAAGAAATATCTTTCGGTAGCCGTCTATAACCACTACAAACGTCTTGCCCAGAAGAATGACGATGTTGATATCGAAAAGAGCAACATCATCATGGTTGGTCCGACAGGAACCGGAAAAACCCTCCTTGCCAAGACCATAGCACGCCAGCTTGACGTACCGTTCGCTATAGTGGATGCGACAGTACTCACCGAAGCCGGATATGTAGGCGAGGATATCGAAAGTCTTCTCGTGCGTCTGCTTCAGGCTGCTGACTATGATGTGGCAAAGGCTGAACGTGGCATAGTATTTATCGATGAAATTGACAAAATAGCACGCAAGGGCGACAACCCGTCCATCACACGCGACGTCTCCGGCGAAGGTGTGCAGCAAGGTCTGTTGAAATTGCTCGAAGGCTCGGTTGTCAACGTTCCCCCTTATGGCGGACGCAAACACCCCGAGCAGAAGATGATTGCTGTCGACACGAAGAACATACTCTTCATCTGCGGCGGCGCCTTCGACGGAATCGAGAGGAAAATCGCACAGCGACTCAACACCCATGTGGTGGGATTCACCGGCAACTCCGTCCGTGCCAAAGTCAACAAGGACAATTATCTTCAATACATAGCTCCGCAGGACCTCAAATCATTCGGACTTATTCCCGAAATCATCGGTCGTCTGCCAGTGCTCGTCCATCTTGACCCTCTTGACCGCGACGCGCTTCTCAAAGTGCTCACCGAGCCCAAGAATGCCATCACCCGACAATATGAAAAACTATTTGCCATGGATGGAGTGAAACTTATCTTCACACCTGAAACACTGGAATTTATTGTCGACAAGGCGATTGAATACAAACTTGGAGCCCGAGGGCTGCGCACCATCGTGGAAACCATCATGATGGACCCAATGTATGAGACCCCATCCACTGACATAAAGGAACTGGTAATCACCAGAGAATATGCAGAGGATAAAATTAAAAAAGCCTATATCGGTTAAAGGCATTCCCCACTCCTTATCTCTATTCCACCCACTCCTCTAACCTTAATATTCAATGAACCAACGACTGCACGCCGCGCTTAAAGAGCATTTTGGATTTGATTCATTCAAAGGTAATCAAGAAGCGATTATGACAAGCCTCCTGGAAGGACATGACGTTTTTGTCCTCATGCCCACAGGAGGAGGAAAATCGCTCTGCTACCAGCTCCCGGCGCTGATGATGGAAGGCACAGCCATAGTCATCTCCCCGCTGATTGCACTGATGAAAAATCAGGTCGATGCCATGAGGCATTTCAGCGACGCTGACCATGTGGCTCACTTCTTGAACTCATCGCTCAATAAAGCTGCAATCGACCAGGTGAAATCCGACATCGTGAACGGACATACGAAACTCCTGTACGTTGCGCCGGAATCATTGACCAAAGAGGAGAACATTGAGTTTCTGAAGACAGTGCCGATTTCATTCTATGCTGTTGACGAAGCCCACTGTATATCGGAATGGGGGCATGACTTCCGACCTGAATACCGGCGCATTCGCCCTATCATCAATGAAATAAACGTTCGTCCGATGATAGCGCTTACTGCCACCGCCACTCCAAAGGTGCAGCATGACATCCAGAAGAATCTGGGTATGCAGGATGCCTGTGTGTTCAAGTCATCATTCAATCGTGCCAATCTATATTACGAGGTACGCCCAAAAACCGCGAATACCGATAAGGAGATTATAAAATATATAAAAAGTCAGGAAGGCAAATCAGGCATTATCTACTGTCTCAGCCGCAAGCGCGTGGAGGAACTCGCCGAGATGCTCCGCGTCAATGATATCCGCGCTCTTCCGTACCATGCAGGTATGGACGGAGCAACTCGAAGCGCCAACCAGGATGCGTTTCTGCTAGAAAAAGTAGACGTGATAGTAGCCACAATTGCCTTCGGAATGGGAATTGACAAACCGGACGTTAGATTCGTAATACACTACGACATGCCTAAGTCGCTCGAAGGGTACTACCAGGAAACCGGTAGAGCCGGACGTGACGGTGGAGAAGGTCAATGTATCACCTTCTACGCAGCCAAGGACTTGCAGAAAATGGAGAAATTCATGCAGGGGAAACCCCTTGCCGAGCAGGAAATCGGCCGTCAACTTCTATTGGAAACCCAGAGCTACGCAGAGGCAAGCAGTTGCCGTAGACGTTCGCTCCTATTCTACTTCGGAGAAGAATTCAATAGTGACAACTGCAATAATTGTGACAATTGCATTAATCCTAAGAAAAAAGTGGAAGCTAAAGATGATTTATGCGCGGTACTGGAAACAGTAATCGCACTGAAAGAAAAATTCAAAGCTGATTACGTCACCGACGTAATCCTGGGCAAAGCTACACCAGACGTCAAATCATATCAACATGACGAACTCGAAGTGTTTGGTTGCGATGAGGACGCTGACGACAGACTCATTAGCGCTGTAATCCGTCAGGCAATCCTCGCCGGATACCTCGAACGTGATATTGAAAATTACGGAATACTTAAAATTACATCAAAAGGAAAGAAATTCCTTTCAAAGCCTGAATCATTCAAAGTCATAGAAGACTCTGACTTCAGCGACGAGCCGGAACCTGAGATGATGAAGAGCGGAGCATCATGTGCCGCTGACACTGAGCTCTACAGCATCCTCAAGGACCTCCGCAAGAAAATAGCCAAGCAACTCGGTCTGCCTCCCTACGTCATCTTCCAGGACCCCTCTCTCGAAGCTATGGCTACCACCTATCCTATCTCGCTCGATGAGCTGCAGAACATTCCGGGGGTGGGCGCAGGCAAAGCAAAGCGTTACGGTGCAGAATTCGTTAAGGTAATCAAACGTCATGTGGACGACAATGAGATTGACCGTCCCGAAGATTTGCGCGTGCGCAGCGTGGCAAGCAAAAACATGACCAAGCCTTTCATCATCCAGTCAATCGACCGCAAAATTCCGCTTCCCGAGATAGCCATTGCAAAGGGATTGGAGTTCAGCGAACTTCTTGATGATATCGAGGCGATAGTCTATGCCGGCACAAAAATCAACATCAACTATTACATCAACGAGATAATGGATGAGGATTCTCAGGAAGAACTTTTCGACTATTTCAAGGAAAGCGAAACCGACGACCTCAACGAGGCTTACAAAGAGATGGGAAGCGACTTCTCGGAAGACGAAATCCGTCTGGTACGCATCAAATTCCTCTCGGAGATGGGTAATTGAGCAACTTCTTATCAACAAAATTGAAACAGATGCCTGTTATTAGCTACAAGGATGTAGAACTCCACCGGAAGGACCTGATTGCGCTGAAACATATCAATCTCACGGTTGATGAAGGTGAATTCGTATATCTCATAGGGAAGGTTGGCAGCGGAAAGTCAAGTCTCTTGAAATCGCTATATGCTGAGATTCCCATTGCATCCGGCTGCGCACGTGTGCTGGACTACGACCTCACATCAATCCGCACAAAAGAGATTCCATATCTGCGCCGCGAACTGGGCATTGTGTTTCAGGATTTTCAGCTTCTGACTGACCGTAGCGCCTATGAAAATCTTCGGTTTGTGCTTGAAGCGACCGGATGGAAGGACAAAGCTGACATCGAACAACGAATCGAGACTGTGCTCCGCCACGTGGGAATGCTCAACAAAAGTTACAAAAAGCCCCACGAACTCTCAGGTGGCGAGCAGCAACGAATAGTGATAGCACGCGCTCTGCTGAATACCCCACGAATCATCCTTGCCGACGAACCTACCGGAAACCTCGACCCTGCAACCGGCGAGGCTATAGTGAGACGCCTCCACGACATTGCCGCCGAGGGGACTACAGTCATTATGGCTACCCATAACATGGCGCTGGTAGAGCAGTTTCCAGCCCGCGTAATCAAATGCGAGAACCGCACCGTCACCGGCTAAGCCACCATAGGCAACTATCACGATAGCTATTCGAAATCCGAAAACATAAAAGTTTAATGAGGCGTTATTATTTTGATAACGTCTCATAATTTTATGGAAAATTTCTCAAAAAAACCTATCATAGCAATTATCGGCGGCGGTTTCGCAGGGCTAAACCTTGTGAAACACCTCGACAAAGATAAATACGAAGTAGTGTTGGTCGACAAGAACAATTACCACGGTTTCCCGCCGTTGTTCTACCAGGTGGCTTCATCCGGACTCGACCCCACAAGCATTTCATTCCCTTTCCGCCGTGAGTTACGAAAAAAGTCCATCGGCGACGCCTCATTCCACATGGGTGAAGTCAAGGAGATTGATGTTGCCAACCGACAAATCATCACACAGTTTGAACACATCCCCTACGACAAACTCATAATAGCTGCCGGAACCACCAACAATTTCTTTGGAAATCCGGACCTGATTGACCGCGTATATACTCTCAAAAGCACCGACGAAGCCATAAGGTGCAGAAATGAGATACTTGACCGTTGCGAACGCGCTGCGGTGGAAAAAGACCCGGAAAAACGGAAAAAGATGCTTAGTTTCGTGGTGATTGGCGGTGGTCCTGCAGGAGTGGAGATAGCCGGTGCTTTAGGTGAACTGAAACGCTACATCCTCAAACGCGACTATCCTGAGATTCCGGTGGATAATCTGACCATCAACCTTCTCGAAGGAAGTGACCGTCTGCTACGCACCATGAGTCCTACAGCCTCGCAGACTGCTCTGAAGGATTTGACAAACCTTATGGTTGACGTGAAACTTCAGCATCTCATGGAGAGTTACGACGACAATATGGTTAAGCTAAACGACGGAGAGTCAATCTACTCCGAGATGGTGATATGGACAGCCGGAGTGACAGGTACTCCGTTTAAACTGAGCGGCACGGATGTAAAAACTGGACCCGGTGCCCGCTTTGTCACCGACGACTACTGCCGGGTTATAGGTCTGGACGATGTCTATGCCATCGGCGATATAAATTACTGCACATCCACCGCCTATCCCAAAGGATTCCCACAGTTGGCACAGGTAGCCATACAGCAAGGTAGGTTCATAGCCAAAAACCTCAACTCTGGTAATTGGGACAAACCATTCAGATACAAGGATAAAGGCTCCATGGCAACCATCGGACGCAACCGAGCTGTGGCTGACCTCCACAAATTTCATCTCACCGGCTTCATTGCATGGATGGCATGGATGTTCATACACCTAATCTCCCTGTTGGGGATGCGTAGTAAAATCAGTGTGCTTACAAGCTGGGTATGGGCATATTTCACCTATAACACCGCACTGCGTCTGCTTCTACGCGGCTCAAAGTATCCAAAACGTGGAACAATGTGGGACAAAGGCTGATATTCCCAATCCTTGTAACCGTATGAGCTGCTCACCTGCGACATGATGGTAACTTAACAAATAAATGTTAAAATAGATGTTTTCTATAATGTTTTTCGTAATTTTGTAAATTAAATTTTTTAATTACAATAACAGATAGAAATGTCGATTGATAGCATTATCGCAAACGCAGTCTCCCGTGCGGTCAAAGAACTTTACGGAGTAGAAACTCCAGCCGACAGCATCGTGCCTCAGGCAACTCGCAAGGAATTTGAAGGCAACCTCACAGTTGTAGTCTTCCCGTGGGTTAAAGTTGCCCGCAAATCCCCCGAGATGGTCGGTCAGGAGATAGGCGCTTGGCTTGAGGCTAATGAGCCCGCCGTGGAAAAATTCAATGTGGTGAAAGGATTCCTTAACATCACCATTGCCCCACGCTTTTGGAATTCTGTCCTCAGCCACATTTCCAACACCGATGATTACGGTATCAAAACTGCTGATGAAAATTCTCCATTGGTAATGGTGGAATACTCATCACCTAACACCAATAAGCCACTTCACTTAGGACATATCCGCAACAACCTCCTCGGTTTCAGCCTCGCTGAAATCCTCAAGGCTTGTGGCAACAAGGTCATCAAGACCAACATTGTCAATGACCGTGGTATCCACATCTGCAAATCCATGCTCGCATGGCAGAAGTGGGGAGAAAACGCCACCCCTGAGTCAACCTCTAAGAAGGGTGACCACCTTATAGGGGATTTCTACGTGCTCTTCGATAAGCATTACAAGGCTGAAGTTGCCTCCCTCATGGTAAAGGGAATGAGCAAGGAAGAGGCCGAAGCTGCCTCACCCCTCATGAAAGAAGCGCGTGAGATGCTTGTGAAATGGGAACAGAAGGACCCCGAAATCCGTGCTCTTTGGGAACGGATGAACTCATGGGTTTACGCCGGTTTTGACGAGACATACAAGCGTATGGGCGTCGACTTCGACAAAATATATTACGAGAGCCAGACCTACCTTGAAGGAAAGGAGAAGGTGCTCGAAGGGCTCGAAGCCGGCAAGATGTACCGTAAGGAAGATGGCTCCGTATGGGCTGACCTTACCGGTGAAGGTCTTGACCACAAACTGCTCCTTCGCAGCGACGGTACATCTGTCTACATGACACAGGATATCGGTACCGCGAAACTCCGCTATGAGGACTTCCCCATCGACAAGATGATTTACGTGGTAGGCAACGAGCAGAACTACCATTTCCAGGTGCTCTCGATACTGCTTGACCGTCTCGGCTTCAAGTGGGGTAAAGACCTCGTGCATTTCTCCTACGGTATGGTCGAACTTCCGGAAGGCAAGATGAAATCACGCGAAGGGACTGTGGTTGATGCCGATGACCTTATGGACGATATGGTCAACACTGCTCGCACCGTCTCAGCCGAACTCGGCAAACTCGACGGACTGTCGAAAAGCGAAATCGCTGAAATTTCCGAAATGGTCGGTCTCGGTGCATTGAAGTATTTCCTTCTGAAAGTTGACCCAAGAAAGAATATCACTTTCAATCCTAAGGAAACCATCGATTTCAACGGCAACACCGGTCCATTTATCCAGTACACCTATGCCCGTATCTGCTCAGTGCTCCGTAAGGCTGCCGAAGAGAAGATGGATATAACAGACTATGCCGATGTTACTCCCGGTGAACGCGAGATTTCACTCATCCAGGCGCTCGCCGACTTCCCCGCAGTAGTTCAGGCTGCCGGACAGAGCTACAGCCCTGCATTGATAGCAAATTATGTCTACGACCTCGTGAAACTGTACAACCAGTTCTATCACGATTGCTCAATCCTGAAGGAGACAGACGCGGCTGTACGCTCACTCCGTCTCGAGCTCAGCCGCCAGACTGCACGTGTAGTCAAGACCGGCATGAGACTTCTCGGTATCAGCGTACCTGAAAGAATGTAATAAAAAAATACAAACTTAATACTTGATTATGAATTTCAACAATCAACTCTCAAACACACCACCCCCTTACAACGGGTATCACGCCTCTCAGAATGAAGCCATTCTGACTACATCATCCGTAATGAAGCGTGTTTATCTCAAGATGTTCCTCGGACTTCTTGTCACTGCTTTCCTCTCCATGTTCTGTGCCTCAAGCGCATCCTACATGCACTTTATGGTTTACAATTCATGGTTCTACTGGGGACTGTTCATAGCTGAAATCGTACTCGTGATTGTGCTTTCAAGCCGTATCACAAAAATGTCGTCAGCCACAGCCACATTGCTTTTCTATGCATTTGCTGCGGTCAACGGTCTGGCTCTCGCTCCTATTTTCCTTGTCTATACTGCCACATCAATCGCAAAGACATTCTTCATTTGCGCTGGCACATTCGGAGCCATGAGCATCTACGGATATTTCACCACCCAGGACCTTACCAAATGGGGCAACTTCCTTTTCTACGCCCTTATTGGACTCATAATAGCAAGTGTGGTTAATATCTTCACCAAGAGTTCGCAACTCGATTGGATTATCTCAATAGCCGGTGTACTCATTTTTGTCGGTCTTACCGCATGGGATACTCAGAAAATCAAGCAGATGGCTCAGTACACCCCTGCTCAGTACGCAGGTCATCTCGCCACTATCGGCGCCCTCAGCCTCTACCTTGACTTCATCAACCTCTTCCTCTATCTGCTCCGCTTCTTTGGAAATCAGAGAGACTGATAAAGACAGTGAATTAAGAATTAATTTACCATTTTTAAATTTCATATAACTCAGAAATGGCAAAAGTTATAATCATCGGAGCCGGCGGCGTAGGTACCGTTGTAGCTCACAAGTGTGCGCAGCACCCGGAGGTTTTCTCTGAAATCGTCATCGCTTCACGCACACGCAGCAAATGCGACGCGATTGTGGAGGCGATTGGAAAACCCAACATTTCCTCCGACACAGTTGATGCCGACAGTGTTCCTCAGCTTGTGGAATTGTTCAACCGCCACAAACCGGCACTTGTAATCAACGTAGCGCTCCCCTATCAGGACCTTACCATCATGGATGCGTGTCTAATCTGTGGAGTAAACTACCTTGACACCGCCAACTATGAGCCAAAGGATGTGGCTCACTTCGAATACTCCTGGCAGTGGGCTTACAAGAAACGTTTTGAGGATGCCGGTCTGACTGCTATTCTCGGTTGCGGTTTTGACCCGGGCGTGTCAGGCGTATTCACTGCTTATGCAGCCAAGCATTACTTCTCGGAGATGGAATATCTTGACATAGTTGACTGCAACGGTGGTGACCATGGTAAGGCTTTTGCCACCAACTTCAACCCCGAAATCAACATCCGCGAAATCACTCAGAACGGTCGCTTCTATCAGGATGGCAAGTGGGTGACCACCGGTCCGCTTGAAATTCACAAGACCCTCACTTACCCCAACATCGGCGAACGCGAAAGCTATCTTCTCTACCACGAAGAACTCGAATCGCTCGTAAAGAACTATCCCTCCATAAAGCGCGCTCGTTTCTGGATGACATTCGGTCAGGAATACCTCACACACCTACGTGTGATTCAGAACATCGGTATGGCCCGTATTGACGAAGTCGACTACAATGGTCAAAAAATCGTGCCGCTGCAGTTCCTCAAGGCAGTTCTCCCCAATCCTCAGGACCTTGGTGAAAACTATCATGGCGAGACTTCAATCGGCTGCCGTATTTCCGGTCTTGATAAGGAAGGTAAACCTCTCACCTATTATATCTGGAACAACTGCTCTCACGAAGAAGCATACCGCGAGACCGGCATGCAGGCTGTAAGCTACACCACCGGTGTACCGGCTATGGTAGGCGCCATGATGTTCCTTACCGGAAAGTGGGTTAAGCCAGGCGTAAACAACGTGGAAGAATTTGACCCGGACCCATTCCTCACAGAACTTGCCAAGGATGGTCTGCCCTGGAATGAAAAATTCAACCTCGACCTTGAAGTATAATCCCCGGCGATGAATCGCCTTAATGGTATTCATCACCACACCTAAATATTACAGGAGATTGGAACATTGCTTTGTTCCGGTCTCCTGTCTTTTTCCGTACATCCATAATTTTTCACTGTCACTCTATCCCCAACAATGGCATTCTAAGCTATCAGAGCCATAAGTCCATCCCATCCCGCCTATGATTTTTGAAAAGATATCTACAAAATTATTGTAAAGTTTTTTGGTTTAAAAAAAAGTTATTACTTTCGCAGTATAGAATTACCAGATAAACCATACATAACTATGATATTCAATTTTCGCATAGTCTCCGACGAGGTTGACAACTTCAAAAGAGAAATACAAATCGATTCTGACGCCACATTCCTTGATTTGCGCAATGCAATCTGTGATTCCGTGGGTTATGACAAGGGACAATTCAGTTCTTTTTTCCTCTGCGATGAAGGATGGGAACGCCAACAGGAAATAAGTCTTGAGGATATGGGCTCGGATTCATCGGAGGATGTCTACATCATGGAGGACACACCTCTGAGTGATTTCATCGAAGATGACGGACAGCGCCTCGTGTGGGTGTTTGACTATATGACTGACCGCTCATTTTTCATCGAGATGAAAAAGTCAATTCCCGGCAAGAATCTCAAGGACCCTCTGTGCACCATAGCTATGGGTGACGCACCCGCTCAGTATGTCGACCTTGACGACTTCGATGCTAAGATTGATGCCAAGGCAGCTCAGGTTGCCACCACCGACCTTGATGATGATTTCTACGGCTCCACTGAGTTTAACGAAGATGAATTCGATGCCGCCGGATTTGATGAAATGACATTTGACGAATAAGCGCAACGTCTCACACAAATCGCGAATAGAATAAAAAGAGTGGACTGTGGAATCATACTTCCTCAGTCCACTTTTTTAAGCGTTTTTGCAAAACAAACAGCCTCACCAATGTTAAGCCAAATGCTAAATTATCATGGAACATCTTAATATAACCAAAGGGACGGAAAAAGATTTCAACAGATTGTCAGCAATCTGGGAAAGTGCCGTAAAAGCCACTCATCACTTCCTTGACGAGAAGGATTTTCTATATTACAAATCCAATATTACGAATTATTTCGGGCAGGTGGATATTTATGTATGCAAGGATGCCTACGGGACTATAATCGGATTCATGGGCATATCGGACACTATGCTTGAAATGCTATTTATCGATGCCTCATTCAGAGGAGAAGGAGCCGGAGGCAAACTCTTGCGTTATGCCATTGATAAACTAAATGTACGCAGACTTGATGTAAACGAGCAAAATCTCCAGGCTATCGGTTTTTACACACATCTTGGATTCAGGATAGCCGGACGCTCCCCACTCGACAATGAAGGGAGACCTTATCCGTTGCTTCATATGCAATATAGCCCTGAGCAAGATGTCTGAAAAGCACTCTGCTGATAGAAATATCTCTTTTAAAGAAATTACCTCTTCATCACCTCATGGCGATAGACTAATGTAGGCTTCAAAACCATCTCACACCCCACACTCTCCTTGAAATCACACAACCCCAACGATGGCACACCGTTTTCCGACGATGGTCCAACATCAACCGTAAGTCCTTTCTGCCGATAATACCGCGCCACTTGGTAAGCAAGCATATTCATCGGTCTTAAATGTGAGTATCCGGGACAATCCCCCCAATATATCAGCTGCACTACCCCTGTCGCCACATGATATACCAAAGCCGCTGCCACATCCACCCCTTCCGTGGTCAGTAGCATGCAGTCAATATCAATAATCTCTGAAGTTCTGATTACCTCCTCAAGCGACATTCTCAAATCATAGCCACGATGCCTGCGGTTGTCGTGAATCACTTTGTAACAGCGTTCAATCCTCTCCCTATCAGCCGAAGGGTGAACTTCGAGACCAAAATCGTGTCTCATGGCAATCCGCAGCTTATTCCTCGACTTTGGTGGAAGCTTATCCATGTCTCCGCATCCCCCATAAGATGGGAAATAGTAATCATAATCGCTACACACAAGCTGAAAGCCACAGGTAAGCAATGCTCCCTGCTGTTTCGTCACATTTGAACACCGATTGTAGATGTCAGGGGGAAGAGTCAGCCTAATCCCTCGACCTATACTATAGGCATATTGAACCAAAGCATCAGCAGCATCCAAATAAAACTCCAACCGCTGCATTCCCCTCTCTTCAAAGCCACCGAAAGGCGCTGAGAAAGGCGACTTCAAATCCTCGCCATCATCTCCCAATATAATTCCTAAGCGTGGCTTGCGTTTCTCGTCCATGAACACAAGATAGAGCACCTCAATGCATTTGTGGCTGTTGAGCTGATTGAACTCCACAGAATTATACCTGTGCGAAGGTGCAGGAAACAACTCCCTGTACTCATTGGGCGTAACCCGTTGAATCTCTATTGCTGCCATGGAATCATGCGTTTGGTTACATACGCTCAGTTTCTGCGGATACTGTTGAATTATTGCAGTTCCCCCTTACCTTCACGTATTATTTCAGGACTGTAGCTATCGGTGATATCTACTACTGTAGACACACGCCCCTCACACTCCCCGCCGTCAATCAGCAACGATGCCACTCCCATGTATTCATCCACCAACATCTGGGGGTCGGTAAGCTCATCCCCTTCACTGTGCGCGGATGTCGACAGTATCGGATTTCCAAGACGTTCAGCTATTGCCACAGCGATACTATTGTCCGGGACACGGATTCCCACCGCCTTGCGCCCTTTAAACACTTTGGGCAGACGTGTGGAAGCCGGAAGAATAAATGTGAATGCTCCGGGAAGATTTCTACGGAGTATACGGAATGCCTCATTATCAATCTTGGCATATTCACTTGCCATGGACAGCCCGTCACATACCACTGAAAGCGTCTGCTTCTGAGGATTGATACCTTTGACCTTGCATAGCTTCTCTATCGCCGAATTGTTGAGCGCGTCGCAACCCAAGGCATACAGACTATCGGTAGGATATATTATCACACCTCCATCTTTCAGACATTCCACCGCCTCGTCAAGAAAGCGGTCATTTATACTGGAGGGATACATGTGTAGTGTTTTCATGGCTGATAAATATTTACATTTATATTAGTTGCGTTAGCGAATCTCTCAAGCAGCGAGGAGGTCAGCCCGACCACATCGTCTATCGGCATTTCCTCTCCGTAAATGTTTATGCACATCAGCAGACGCGTGGTCTCTGTGCTAAGTTTGGTGCGCTCATTGTCGCTGGTAGGTGTACCCACTCCACCAATATTATCACGATATACCGGCATATTGGCTATATTGAGCACCCCGCGTCCTATACCCTCGAATGGCTCACCATCTCTACCCACTCCGAGTGTAAGCGTGTCACCTTCTATCTTATCAAGGTCAAAGCCGCCTATGGAGTAACCAGACTGGAACGATATCAGATTTATCAAGTCCACAAGAGTGTTGATGCGGTAAAGCTCCATTCCCTTCACTATCCTGCGGCAAAGTGCCTCGCTCGACGGACGGTAACGGTTAGGTTCTTTCCCAAGTGCCTTATAGGCATCGCGGGTGGCACGGATGCCGGGACGCTTATTTATATCAGCCATCTCCATCACTCCATGTATATCCTCAGCCCCTCTTGTTATAAGCGACCAAAGCTCATCGCTTGTCTCGGGGTTGGTCACATCAGCCTCAATTGCCACCACTCTCAATCCCGGGGCGGCCGAGCGTATCACATCTTCAAATCTAATTTCCATTATCTGAATTTGTTTTTGGGGACTCAACAGGCGTTGGGTCTTTTTCACCAATTCGCCTGACAAAAGTCATTACTGCAAATTTAGCATAAAAAAGCGAACTAATGCTCAACAAGCACTCGTCGAATTGTATTTTCTATTCTATATCTCTTATATTTTAACAATTTATGTAAAGTTTAGATTCGTTCATTTAATTATTTCAAACATTTATCGTAATTTTGTGGGCTTAAACAAGCATGCAAAATTAAGATTATTGGTTTTGCATACTTGTTCATGTTTATCTTTGACCATTTCCTCGCTTCGAAATGCTATATATATATGATTTTGGTATGCGTATCGCTCGCAGGGCTATCTTGTCGTTTTCAAAATTGAAATTGAAATCGAAAGAAAGTCCCGCTAAATTTGTGCGTTTTGCCAACGGTCAGCGTCACGTGATGGAGACAGTGGAGAAAGGTGCGGCTAAACTTGACAGGTCACGCCCCACTGTATGGATACATGCTTCCTCCTTAGGTGAATTTGGCATAAGCCGTCCAATCATCAAGGCGCTTAAAGAGAAATATGATTGCAACATAGTGATGACTTTTTTCTCTCCCACCGGCTACGAGGCTGTATCCAAGAATCATCCCGGAATCGATTGTGTTTTCTATCTTCCATTTGACACGTCGAAAAATGCAAGTCGTTTTCTTGACGCCGTGAAACCATCTTGTGCGGTGTTCATGGTGTCGGAGTACTGGCACACCTATCTTTATCAGCTTAAAAAGAGAAATATCCCTGCATTACTCGTGTCAGCTGTCATTCGCGACGATTCTCCATTTTTCAAATGGTACGGCAATCTATACCGCAAGTCCATCAGCTATTTCAAACAGGTGTTTGTACTCGACAACCGTTCAAAATCCAACCTTTCAAAACTCCATATCGACAATGCCACTGTAAATGGCGACCCGCTTTTTGACAACGTGAGCGTGGTAGCCGCGACACAATGGAAAGATGAACTCATAGAACGGTTTGCCGGCGACAATCCCATTTTCCTCGCAGGCAGCATTCATGACGACAAGGACCTTGAGATAATAGCGCAATTGGTCAACACCCACAAGGATGTGCGGTTCATAATTGTGCCCCATGAGACCGGAAAAGAGACATTGCAGCATATCGAGTCGGCCATTGAAGGAAATGTGAGATTCTATACCCAATGTAATCAGACCACTGATTTCAACGACTCACGGGTACTTGTGATTGACTTTGTGGGCGCTCTCGCCTACATCTACCGCTATGCCTCATGGGCATACGTAGGAGGTGGATTCACAAAGCTCCTCCACAGCATCATAGAGCCGGCAGTCTACGGTATGCCGGTGGCATTCGGTCCCAATATTCACCGCAAGGCTATAGCCCGTGAAATGATTGACTTGGGTATTGGAAAATCTGTATCCGATTTCCATGAACTTGACAAATGGTTCCGTGAACTGAAGGATTCTCCTGAAAAACTGAAATCAATTTCAGAGAAAGCCGCGGAATACGTAGTGAAAAATACCGGTTCCACCCCACGTGTGGTTGCCAAAATTGGGGAAGTGATATGCTCGAAAAACTGAAATACGGATTATACAACACCTTCTTCTCTGCTCTGGCGCTTCTCCCGTTCAGTATGCTTTACGGTATAAGCGATGCTCTGTATCTGCTTTTCTACAAGGGCTTGAAATATCGCCACGCAGTGGTTCGCCGCAATCTACGCAACTCATTCCCCGAAAAGTCAGAGAAAGAACTGGTGGAAATAGAAAAGGATTTTTATCACCAGCTGTGCGACAACATTGTGGAGACAGCCAAACTGCTTCATATCAGCAATCGGGAGGTGGACCGCCGCATCACTGTGAGTGGTGGAGAAATAGTCGACCGCCTCGCAGCCGAGGGACATCCGGTAATAGTGTATCTCGGACATTACGGCAACTGGGAATGGGTCCCTGCAGTGGTGCGCCATTACTCCGTGCCCGAATTCAGCGCCCAGGTCTATAAGCCGCTCCACGACAAGGCATTCGATAAGATGATGCTGAAAATACGCTCCCGTTTCCATTCCGTGTCAGTACAGAAAAATGCAGTGCTCCGCACCCTCCTGAAATGGAGAAACGAGAAACGGAAATTCGTAATCGGTTTCATTTCCGACCACCGCACCAACAGCGATACACCGCATAACACCACCATATTTCTCAATCAGGTCACATCGCTTGTGGCTGGTGGCGAGGAAATTGGCAACCGCATCAATGCCGCCTATCTTTTTCTCGATGTAGAGAAACCTAAGCGTGGGCATTACCATCTCACTTTCAAGGAAATAATTCCGACAGGCAAAGAGGAGAACTATCCTTACACCCGCCGTTACATGGAGATGTTCGAAGAAAACATACGGCGCCGACCGGGTCTATGGCTCTGGTCACACAAGCGCTGGCTCAATAAAGAGAATAATCAACAAAATAAATCAATCTAAAAATACATTTATTTGAGATGAAAATTATATGTGTGATTCCGGCCCGTGCCGAATCAACCCGTTTTTTTGAAAAACCTCTCGCCCTTATATGTGGCAAGCCAATGATACAATGGGTTTACGACCATTGCAAGGAGGTGGAAATGTTTGAGGAAGTCTACGTTGCCACCGACAGCGAAAAAATCAAGGCTGCAGCCGAAAGCTTCGGAGCAAAGGTTGTGATGACTCGTTCTGACCACGACACCGCTACCGAGCGCCTATATGAAGTATCGACACGCATACCCGCCGACCTCTATGTAATGGTCAACGGTGATGAGCCTCTGCTTACACGCGATGCCATAGTGCAATGTGTTCCCGAAGGCTTAAAACCTGATGATTTCTTCGTGTCAAACCTGATGACCGATTTCTCAAATCCGGTTGAAGTGGTTGACGCTACAAATCTGAAGATTGTAACTGCCCAGGACGACCGTTGTCTATTCATATCCCGCAGCCCCATCCCCTATCCCAAGGGAGCTATGGATTATGTGTTCCATAAATTCGTTGGCGTAGGAGCATTCACACGCAAGGCTCTGGATTTCTACCACAACACTCCGCGTGGTCCGATTGAGAAGATTGAGGAGAACGACTCTTTCCGCTTCCTTGAGAACCACATGCCGATTTACTATTACAACTGTCACTGCAAATCGCTCTCAGTCGACAACCGCAAGGATATCGACGGTGTGGAAGCATATCTGAAAAATCTCGGTAAATAATTCCAGAACACCCAACCGCTCAACATCCCCTCTATGCTCAGAACTGATTTCCGCTCTTTGGTGAAAGGCTATAAACGCATCAGTTTCTACACAGGTAATTTCTCAAGGTATTATATGCCGGACAGCCTGTTTAGAAACCTGTTCTCGCGTGCTTGCAACCGGTTGAACCGCAATGAGCGTAAACAGATTGACCGGAGGGTAGACTACTATATACGTCTCCCACATAATGCAACCCTCGACTCATCGACGGCTGTATCCGTGGGAGACTTTAACTATCCTTGGAAGAAGAAACACAAGTTCACCACTTACTTCTTCGACCTATTTGAATGTGTGCGCTGTTTCAATCCTCGGTTCAGATTCAACTATCTGTTTGGCGATGTGGCTCATGAAACCGATTCTCCAACCTTTGTAAAATCACGACCTATCACTGCCGGAACGACAAATTCAGTACTGATGCCACTCAACAAGGTGAGACATTTCCGTTTCATCAAGGATTCGAAGCTTTTCAGAGACAAGAAAGACATGTTGGTATTTCGCAATGTGGTGCGCCAGCAGCACAGGCTCGATTTTCTTGACCGGCATTTCGGAAACCATCTCTGCGATGCAGGTCAGACAAACCGTGACTGGGGCAACTTAGAGTACCTGAAGCCCTACATGACTATCGAGGAGCAGCTTGATTTCAAGTTTGTGGCTTGTATCGAAGGTAATGACGTTGCCACCAATCTTAAATGGGTAATGGCATCCAACTCGATAGCCGTGATGCCACGTCCCAAAATTGAATCCTGGTTTATGGAAGGGACTCTCAAAGGTGATTACCACTACATTGAAATCAAGGATGATTACTCGGACCTGGAGGAAAAACTATGGTACTACATAGCGCATCCCGACGAAGCGGAAGCCATAATCAAGCATGCCCACGAATATGTGGACCGATTCAGAGACATCAGTAAAGAGTTGCTCACAGCCCGACTGGTCGCTGAAAAATATTTTGAACTGACCCGACAATAACACCCTCCCTAACGATAGATGATACGATGAACGTTACAGACAAAAGGATGCTCATCATCCGTTTTTCCGCCCTTGGCGATGTTGCCATGACCATTCCGGCAATCTACTCCCTTGCCGTGAAGTATCCGGAACTACATATTGATGTGGTGACACGTCCGTTCTTCGCCCGACTGTTTATCAATGCTCCTTCAAACATCACGGTACATGGTGTGGACCTCAATGGAGAATTCAAAGGCATTAACGGCACTTTCCGTCTGCTCAGATTCCTTGCGGGACTGAAACCTGATTATGTCGCCGACCTGCACAATGTGCTCCGCACATGGATAATCGACCGATACTTCCTGATGCGTGGCGTAAAGGTAGCAATGGTCGACAAACTGCGTAAGAACCGCAAGGATGTATTAAAGAAGGGTATTGAGCAGCCTAATTTCATTGAGCGTTATATCGACGTGTTCCGTCAACTGGGATTCCAAGTCAGTCTTACATTCCAGACTCTCTTCCATAACTCAAAAAATGAGACTTCCATCGAGATACTTCATCCTGCCGTAGGTATAGCACCATTCGCAAGGTATTACAACAAGACCTATCCTCCCGCATTGATGAAGGAAGCCGTTGACCTGCTTGCAGCCGAAGGTTACAATGTCTACCTGTTCGGAGGCAGAGGCAAGGAAGCCGAGGAGCTGGCTCACTGGCAAGCGGACAATGACCGTTGCACATCACTTGCAGGGCGGTTCGCCCTGGAGGAAGAAATTGCCCTCATGAGCGAGATGGACCTTATGGTCAGCATGGATTCTGCCAACCAGCACATGGCAGGTCTTGCGGGCACCAAGGTGTTAAGTATCTGGGGCAGTACCACGCCGGGGTGCGGATTTCTCGGCTACGGGCAGAAGGTTGAGAACACTATATGTCTGAACCTCGAGTGCCAGCCTTGCACCGTGGCAGGAAGTCCTGAATGTCCGCTCGGTCATCTTAACTGCATGAACGGAATCACCCCTCAAAGTATAGTAACCAAAATCAAATCTTTATTAGGAGCATAGCACCATGTGGGAATTTATAATCTTCACGGTAACATATTTCCTATATGCCACATTATTTTTCTGCATCCTGCAGAAACCTTTGTTCGGATGGTACAACAGACGGTCAAACACACAGCCTCTGACCCCGACCGATATCCGTGACATATATTCCCATGGCATTGTATCCGATTTTATAATCGCCTCTTACCTCACTGCTATCCCTCTGCTGACAGCAACAATCTACACTCTCTTTCCTCATTTCAATATCCACACCATTCTCGGTATCTACAACGGAGTCATCTCCTTGGCAATAGCCTTGATTGTGGTTTCCGATACCATACTTTACGGATTCTGGCAATATAAACTTGAATCATCCGTATTTGTCTATCTCAAGTCTCCCAAAGGTGCTTTTGCGAGCGTGTCGGCACTATATCTTGTAGCGGCATTCAGCATAGTGTTCTTAGTAGCGGGAATTTTCTTCCTCGGAGCCACGTTGGTATGCGGACTGTTTTTCAAGAATACGCTTGCCGCTCCCGGGGTCTGGTGGATTTATCCTTTGGTGATTCTTATTTTCTTGGTGATGCTTGCCGGACTTTTCATAATCACCCGTGGATTAAAGATTCGACCCAACAATCCAAGCGTGGTATACTATAGCAAGAACCCATTCTACAACCATTGGGCACTTAATCCTGCCTATAACCTGATATATTCACTTACCACCCGCGATGAATTCAAAGGGAAATTCCGCCACTTCGAGCCGGAGGAATGCGAGAAGATTTTCGCCCCCCTTTTCCCCACCACCGGTACACCGCGACAGAGGATACTCAACACCACCCGTCCAAACATTCTGTTGGTAATCTGGGAGAGCCTTGGAGCGGAATTCGTGGAATCACTCGGAGGTAAGCAAGATGTTGCGGTCAATGTGGACCGTCTGGCAGCCGAGGGGGTGATGTTCACCCGCTGCACAGCCGGTAGTTTCCGTACTGACCGCGGATTGGTATGCCTACTGAGCGGGTACCTCGGACAACCGACCACAAGCGTGATACGCTATACACGAAAACTCCCCAACCTCCCGGCTCTTCCACGTCTGCTAAAAAAGGAAGGGTATGAAACCACGGCAGTCCATGGAGGTGACCTATCAATAATGCACAAATCCGACTATTATCTTGCCTCAGGGCATGACCGACTGGTGAGCCAAAAGGATTTTCCGTCCTCAGCACCGGCATGCAAATGGGGTATCCATGACGGATACATGTTTGACCGGATTTACGATGATATCATGGAGAAAACCCGCGAGGGAAAACGTTGGTTCACTACCTTCCAGACCCTCAGCTCCCATGAGCCGTTTACTGTGCCATACAACCGTCTGCCCGACGAAGTAGCTAATTCATTCGCCTATACCGACCACTGCTTCGGAGAATTTGTCGACAAATTACGTGACACTCCGGCATGGAAGGACCTGTTGATTATCTGTGTTGCCGACCATGGATTCAATGTGAGCCATCATCCTGAGTCACGAAGCCGCTATGCGCATATTCCGCTGTTGATGCTCGGAGGCGCCGTAACCGCTCCGGCTCATTTCGATTGCATCATGAGCCAGACCGACATGGCTGCCACTCTTCTCGCACAGATGGACATAAGGCATGATGAATTCATATATAGCCGCGATGTGCTCGCCGATACATACAAATATCCCTTCTCATTCCATACCTACAACAATGGCTTCTTGTTCACCGATGCCACAGGCGTCACCAATTTCGACAATGTAGCTGACACTGCTGTCGAAGGAGCCGACAACGAACGTGAACGTAAAGGAAAAGCCATTCTCCAGAAACTCTACGAGGATTTAAGTAACAGATAAGTAACTATTCATCATGGAGAAAAGATATAATTTCCTACAGTCCAATCCAGTACGCTTACTGCTTAACTTATTATGGGTCTACATCTGCTACGAGGTGTGCCGTATCGCATTCCTGTTTGAAAACTGGAATCTTTACAGCGGGACTCTGTCATGGAATTTATTTTGGAAAATGTCGGCAGGTGGCTGGCGTTTCGATACTTCCGCCATATTCTATACCAATGCTGTGGTAATCCTCCTCTATCTCCTCCCCTGGGCAAAGAAGGAGGTTCGGTGGTATCATACGATGACAAAGTGGATTTACGTTATTGTAAACTCTCTTGCTGTCATACTCAACCTTGGCGACTCCGTATTCTTTGAATTTCGCAAGCATAGGTCCTCGATGGCAACAGTGCAGGAATTTCAAAACGAAGGAAATCTCGGAAGTATATTCTGGGAGGAATTTTTCGCTCACTGGTATCTCGTACTCCTCGCCGCACTCCTGATTTTCTTCCTTTGGAAATGCTACCGCATCCCCGGCACTCCCGTAAAACCTTCACGCCGGTATTATCTTACACAGATAATAACTCTTGTGATTATAGCGCCCGTCACAGTGATGGGTATGCGCGGTAACACATTCTTTACCGCCACCCGTCCTATCGCTGTAAGTTACGCTCACAATTTCGTTGACGACCCGCTGCAGACAGGCATAGTGCTCAATACCCCCTTCTCTCTAATCCGCACCATAGGGCAACTTCCCCAGAAAACCCCGGTATATTTCACTGAGCAGGCTGAGCTTGACGCCATATATTCACCGCTCCACACTCCGGCCGACTCTGTGTCGCCACGCCGTAAGAATATTGTAATCTTCATCGTAGAAAGCTTCGCGCAGGAGTTTGTAGGAGCATTGAACAAAGACCTCGACAACGGCACTTATAAGGGTTACACACCGTTTGCCGACTCATTGCTGCAACACAGCCTCTATTTCGAACAGTCATTCGCCAACTCCGGTTTCAGTATTGATGCACCGCCATCAATACTTGCCTCAATTCCCCGCATGGACCGTCCATTTGTGCTATCACCCTATTCTCTCAACCATCTCAACTCCATAGCCACCGAACTTAAGAATATCGGATACCATTCAGCATTCTTTCATGGAGCCGACAATGAGTCACTCGGATTCAATGCCTTTGTGAAATCAATCGGCTTTGAGAAATATTTCGGTCGCAACGAGTTTTACGCCGACAATCGGTTCGGAGGCAAAAGCGAATTTGACGGAACTTGGGGTGTCTGGGATGAACCGTTCCTGCAATATTTCTGTGTTGAGCTCGGAGAGATGCCTCAGCCATTCCTGGCGAGTGTGTTCACTCTATCCTCTCATCATCCATTCGCTGTGCCCGATAAATACAAAGATGTATTTGTGGATGAAGGACTCCACAAATTGCATAAATGTATCCGTTATGCCGATTTCTCTCTGCGTCGTTTCTTCGAGACAGCGTCAAAGCAGCCCTGGTTCAACAACACTATCTTTGTCATCACTGCTGACCATGGCAGCAGCAAGCGCACACACGATGTATATAAAAATGAAGTGGGTGGATTCCGTATTCCCATTATTTTCTATGACCCGTCGGGCGAGATGCCTGCAGGACGTCACCCCGGCATAGTGCAGCAAATAGATATAATGCCCACTCTGCTCAATTATGTTGGTTACGACCGTCCGTATGTGGCATTCGGTAAGGATGTGCTTAATACCCCTGCCGAGGAAACATGGGCTTTTAACTGGGATTTCTTCCCACAATATTTCAAAGGTGACTATGTGATGCGCTCAGATGGTGAAAACGTTACTGAAATCTACAACTACGTATCCGACCCGCTTCTGCGCGATAATCTTAAGGGAAAGTTCCCGCAGGAAAAAGAGATGGAACGCGAGATGCAAGCAATTATCCAAAGCTACATGCAGCGGATGACATCCAACACCTATCAGGCAGAATAACTCTCCACGATATATATTCGCTAAATCACTAACGTCAGCGTCGGACTCAAAACCATATTGAGTCCGACATTTTTTATCCCCCGACCTCGGTGCGGAGTTAAGATGTCGTTGTCTAATCTGTTGCTCAGTTCTCTTCGCGCCACTCCTTTTCTGTCTTTTTGACATTTTAATAGCGTATATTTTAGAAATATGAAATAAAATAGTAACTTTGCATTTCAATTTTCAAGTAAAAATCAATTCTTAAGATATATGCTCAGAATTGCAATACAGGCAAAAGGTCGCCTGAATGAAAAAACCATGGCGTTGCTTGCCGATGCCGGTATATCGGCTTCGGTGGGTAGCCGTTCACTCATAGCTCATGCCAAAGGCTTTCCAGTGGATTTACTTCTTTTGAGAGACGATGATATCCCACAGGCTGTTGCCATGGGAACTGCCGATATAGGTATAGTAGGTCTTAATGAAGTGGAGGAAAAGAATGTGAAGGTTGACCAAGTGATGAATCTCGGTTTCGGTGGATGCCGACTGAGTCTCGCTGTGCCTCGTGAGGCTGATTACAAGGACCTCAAATGGTTTGATGGGAAGCGCATCGCAACCTCCTATCCCGGCATCCTGTCCCGCTTCCTGACAGAAAACTCTATCAATGCGGAAATCCACACCATCACCGGCTCGGTAGAAATCGCCCCTGCCATCGGTATGGCTGATTCAATATTCGACATTGTATCATCAGGTGGCACACTCGTGCAGAACGGATTGGTCGAAGTGCTCTCAGTCCTCGAATCGCAAGCCGTGCTCATAGCCACACCCGGACTGCCTGAGGACAAACGCCAGGAACTCGACAAACTCTGCTTCCGCTTCCGCTCCATCATAGAGAGCCGTGGCATGAAGTATGTATTGATGAATCTCCCCAAAGCTTCCCTTGATGAAGCCCTCACTATCCTCCCGGGCATGAAGAGTCCGACTGTGTTGCATCTGGCCGACCCCAACTGGCTGTCACTGCATGCAGTGATACCTGAAGCGCAGCTTTGGGAGAAAATAGAAAAGCTCAAAGGTATCGGAGCAGAAGATATACTTGTGCTCGTACTTGAAAATATTGTGAAATAACAATAGTTAATGCTCCAAGAACCATGAATATATATATCAATCCGGCAAGCAAGGATTGGCACCGGCTCTCTGAACGAAACATACCCAACGACCCGGAGGTTGACCGTGCGGTGAGAGGCATCATTGAATCTGTATGTAACGATGGAGACGAAGCCTTACGCCGGATGGCGCACGATTTCGACCACACTGATATATCATCGTTTGAAGTTTCTGCCGAGGAAATCGCAATCGCATGCGAGACCGTTTCCCCACAGGTCAAGGAGGCGATTCTTAACGCAAAGCGCAACGTAGCGCTCTTCCATGCCGCCCAGATGCCGAAAGAGGTCGAGGTGGAAACTATGCCGGGTGTAAAATGTGTGCAGCGTCCCGTGGCAATCGACCGTGTCGGACTATATATTCCCGGCGGTCAGGCACCTTTATTCTCCACTGTGCTCATGCTCGCTGTTCCGGCAAAGATAGCCGGATGTCGAGAGGTAATTCTCTGCACACCCCAAAGCCATAACCGCCCTATTGCGCCTGAAATCCTTTACGCAGCATCAATCTGTGGCGTTGACAGAATTTTCCGCATCGGCGGAGCGCAAGCTATCGCCGCTATGGCTTATGGTACAGAGTCAATACCTAAAGTTGACAAGATATTTGGTCCTGGTAACCGTTTCGTCACCAAAGCGAAGCAACAATTATCGTCGGTAGTGGCAATCGATATGCCTGCCGGTCCGAGCGAAGTGCTTATCATGGCTGACCACACGGCATCACCGACATTTGTGGCGGCCGACATGCTTTCGCAAGCAGAACATGGGAGTGACAGCCAGGCTATGCTTGTTTGCTCAAACGAAAAGATAGCCTACACGGTACGCGCCGAGATAGAACGGCTGTCAGCACAGCTGTCACGTTCCACATCGGTAGAAAACTCCCTGTCCCACAGCCGACTTATGGTGTTCAACAGTATCGACGACATGATTGGATTTGTCAATATATACGCCCCCGAACATTTGATTATTTCCATGGAGAACCCATGGAAAATCGCCGAAAGCGTCCGCGCCGCAGGGAGCGTGTTCATTGGCAACTATTCTCCTGAAAGCGCAGGCGACTACGCATCGGGAACCAACCACACCCTTCCAACCGGTGGATGGGCACGCTCATTCAGCGGTGTAAACATCGACAGTTTTATCCGTAAAATCACTTTTCAGGAATTGACTCGCGACGGTCTCGAATCACTCGCAACTACAATCATAACCATGGCTGACGCCGAAGGTCTGGATGCCCACGCTCTTGCCGTAAAAGTACGAATCCAATGAATCCACTGAATTTCGTCCGTCCTAACATCCTCGCACTGGAGCCCTACTCCACTGCCCGCGATGAATTCAAGGGTGGTGACATATCTGTATGGATTGACGCAAATGAGAGTCCATATCCTTCAGGTGTCAACCGTTACCCTGACCCTCATCACGCAAAATTGAAGCAAGCCATCGCGAAGCTCAAAGGTGTGTCAGAAGGACAGATTTTCATCGGGGGTGCAGGGAGCGATGAAGCGATTGACCTTGTTTTCCGCATATTCTGCCGGCCCGGCATCGACAATGCTATCGCCATCGCACCAAGTTATGGGGTCTACAAGGTAAGCGCAGCCATCAATGATGTGGAACTGCGCGAAGTGATGCTCGGAGATGCATACCGGCTTCCGGTGGAAAACCTGCTTTCAGCAGCCGACAGCAACAGCAAAGTGCTGTGGATATGCTCACCCAACAATCCCACTGCCAATGCTTTCCCGACAGAGGCGCTTGAAGAGCTTGCCGAGAAATTCAACGGAATGGTGGTGATTGACGAGGCATACTCCGATTTCTCTTCTGAGCCATCCATGCTTACAGTTCTTGACCGTCACCCCAACCTCATTGTCCTCCAGACATTTTCCAAGGCATGGGGCATGGCGTCACTCCGCATCGGAATGGCTTTTGCAGCTCCTGAGATAGCAGAGCTTTTTGGACGCGTGAAATATCCTTACAACATCAATGGTCCCACACAGGAAGAGCTTCTGCGCCGTATCACGACCACTGACATAATCTCACAGGTGGCTGAAATTATCTCCGAACGCGACCGCCTGGTCAAGAGTCTGTCGGATATTCCTGCTGTAAAGAAAATATACCATTCAGACGCCAATTTTATCTTAGTCAAATTCGATGACCCGGACATGGTATATGACTATCTGATAGCCCATGGAGTGATAGTGCGCAACCGCAATCGTGTGAAAGGCTGCGAAGGGACCCTGCGTATCACTGTCGGCACCCCCGAAGAGAACTCTAAAGTTATAAATCTCTTAGAAAATATGTAAGAGCACCTACGTCTCCACACCTGACACGCGCTCAACATAACGTACACTGCAATTATGAAAAAAGCCATATTCATTGACCGCGACGGCACCATCATCAAGGAGCCGGCCGATGAACAGATTGACTCGTTGGAGAAACTTGAGTTTGTTCCCGGAGCCATATCAGGACTCCGGGCGCTGATGAATCGCGGCTACGAGCTCGTGATGGTATCCAATCAGGATGGTCTCGGCACATCCTCATTTCCTGAGGACACATTCTATCCTGCCCACGAGAAGATGCTCACCACTCTACGTGGTGAAGGTGTGGAATTTGACGAGATTCTGATTGACCGCTCTTTTCCGGCTGACAATGCACCGACACGCAAGCCACGCACCGGACTCCTCACAGCCTATCTCAACGGCGACTACGACCTCGCGGAATCATACGTGATTGGCGACCGGCTCACCGACCTCCAGCTTGCCAAAAATCTTGGAGCAAAGGGGATATTAATATCCTCGGAATCCGAACCTCCCGAAGGATGCGAACTGATGACCGACAAATGGGAAACAATAGCCCGTCACATCCTCTCGTCCGACCGTAAGGTAACCATCGAGCGCGCCACATCCGAGACACAGATTGCAGTGACTCTCGACCTTGACGGAAACGGCGAATCACACATCGACTCCGGTCTCAAATTTCTTGACCACATGCTGTGGCAACTTCCCCATCATGCCGGCATATCGCTTGACCTCAGATGCCATGGCGACCTTGATGTGGACGAGCACCATACCATGGAGGACCTTGCCATCACATTGGGACAAGCCATTGACCGCGCACTCGGCTCGAAGAGAGGCATAGACCGCTACGGATTTGTACTGCCTATGGATGAATGCCGTGCCATGGTGCTGATTGACTTCGGAGGAAGAGCCGATTTTCTCTGGGATGTGGAATTCACCCGCGAATATGTAGGTGACACACCAACCGAGATGTACAAGCATTTCTTTAAATCCCTTTGCGTGGCTATGCGCTGCAACCTGCAGATTAGTGCCAAGGGTGAAAACAATCACCACCTCATCGAAGCGGTGTTCAAGGCTTTTGCCCGCGCACTCCGCATGGCTGTGCGCCGTGACCTGTTCAGCTATGAACTTCCTTCAAGCAAAGGTGTGCTATAACCAACAATCAAAGCAGAAATGATAGCTATTATAGACTATAAAATGGGAAATCTCCGCTCAGTGGAGAATGCCCTTACACGCCTCGGCGCGGAGTGGGTCGTCACCTCCGACCACGATACTATCCGCAAGGCAAGCCATGTGCTGCTACCCGGCGTAGGTAACGATGCCGAAGCCATGGCAAATTTACGGGAAAGAAATCTGTGTGAGCTGATTCGCGATTTGCGCCATCCTGTGCTCGGTATCTGTGTGGGCATGCAGGTGATGTGCCGCGACTCCGAGGAAGGGAATGTGGATTGCCTGAACATATTTGATGCCCACGTGAAACGGTTTCCTACGGAACCTGACGTAAAAATTCCCCATGTAGGCTGGAATACAATTGCCAACCTTGATTCAAAGTTGTTCAAAGGTATAAATCCGGGAGAATACGTCTACTACGTACACTCCTACTACGCAAATCTATGTCCCGACACCATAGCCACCACCCGCTATGGCTCCACCATGTTCAGCGCGGCTTTGAAATATGAAAATTTCTACGGCACCCAGTTCCATCCGGAAAAGAGCGGTGACGTAGGGGAACGCATACTCCAAAATTTCCTTAACCTATGATAGAGATTATTCCTGCCATTGACCTGATTGATGGTCGATGCGTACGCCTTTCGCAAGGTGACTACGGACAGTGTACACGTTACGATGCCTCTCCTGTCGACATGGCAAAACGGTTTCTTGATGCCGGATTGACGAGAATACATCTGGTAGACCTTGACGGAGCCAAAGCAAGCCGACCGATGAACCTGCGTACACTTGAGCAGATAGCAAGGCTCGATGGTGTGAGTATAGAATGGGGAGGCGGCATCAAGACCGACGATTCACTTCGCGATACCTTCAACGCCGGAGCCACCTATGCTATCATAGGGAGCATCGCAGTGAAATCACCGGAACTATTCGGCCGTTGGCTTCAGAAATATGGAGGCGAGCGTCTTGTACTTGGAGCTGACGCCAAGAATGGCAAGGTAGCAGTGACCGGATGGCTTGAGGAGACATCAAAAAGCATTGCCGAGCTGGTGAACGATTTTATCCCCTCAGGACTGACTCAGGCTATCTGCACAGATATCTCCAAGGACGGTATGCTCGAGGGACCGGCCTACGAACTCTACAGCGAATTGCAGACTCAGTTTCCACAGGTGGTTTTCACCGTCTCCGGAGGCATAAGCAGCATCGACGATATAGTCCGTCTGGACGAACTTGGGATGAAACGCGTAATAACCGGTAAAGCCCTGTATGAAAACAAAATATCGCTGTCGCAACTTACCAAATTAATATCATAAGAAAATTTTATACCGAACAATTTTTGTTAAAAACATGTTATAAAACATATAATGAGATGCACACATCTAAACACACATTATACGTATTATAAAAATATTCATAACAAAAAAATTGTTTTAGGTATGAAAAAGATTGTATTTTCAGCATTAGCTCTTATGATGGCTTCAACAGCCACAGTGTTCGCAGGCGACAATATCTCTGAATCAGAACTTCCTCAGAGAGCGCGTAGTTTCATCGCAACTTGTTTCGCTCAGGACCCCGTTTCATCTATAGAAAAGGACTATAATGATTTGCGTGGAACTGAGTATGAAGTAGAACTCGCAAGCGGCTTCGAAGTTGATTTCAACAGCAACGGTACATGGCGCAAGATTTCGGCCGCTCCCGGTCAGGCGATTGCCTCAAACTTCATGCCTAAGAAAATCGCTCAGTATCTTGACAAAAATTATCCTGACGTACATGTCACCAAGATGCTAAAGAACCATAAGGGATACGAGGTCGAGCTTTCAAACGACCATGACCTCCATTTTGACAAAGATGAAAATTTCGTCAAGATTGACCGTTAAAAACCTATTGCTGCATATCTCATAACTGACCCAAGGGGCAGTCTATGCACATCGAAAACAGTTCCGGACTTCATGGTTCCGGAACTGCTTTTTTATTTCCGGAAATAGATGCTGTATTTTCTTAATCATTATTACTGATGGCATCTGACAATCAATATCAATCCGCTATGACGAGTAAGATATATCAACCGTTTAACATCTGAGTTGTTTTTCACGCTGTTCACGTTTTTCCTTCATAGCAGCCTTTTGACGCTTACGTATCTCTTGCCACTTCATTTTACGTCGTTCACGTCGCGACAGATGAGGAATTGCTACGGGTTCTGCCACCTCTTCGGCCGATGGTTTCCCAGCATTCTGAGCGGGTGCGTTCTTTACAGTGGTTTCAGTGACTGAGTTCCCGGCAATTGTTTCCACCATTGCAGCCTTTCTCCTGACGGTTCGACTGCGCGCCACCTGTGAACGCTTGATTGCCTTATCAATTTCAGGCTTTATCATCAGGAAGGCGATTTGCGCCTTGATGGAACATTTATCGAGGTCGATTGCCTTCACATCATAGCCAACGCTCGCCTCAAGCAGCTGCAACGCCTGTCTGCAGGCTTCATCATCCGATGCCAATACCGACTGGATGCGGGCGACGAAATCGTCATAAGCCTTGTATGAGACTGTATACTTCATGGTATTTTTACCCTTACCTTTTTTCAAGTTTGATGTATTCATAGTGATTTTCAGATTTGTGATTAATTTATACCACAAAGATACATACATCATACCCCCAAAAAGGTGCGATAATGTCAAAGCATAATATTATTGCCCGCTAAAAATTCTTTAACGGGCAATAATAAATCAATCTATTAAAGGATAAATATTTTAACGCTTCATATTAGCATTGCGATTTTGGTCTTCCTCAGTGACATAGAGTTTCTGAACTTCAGCTAAGGAACAGTAGCTCTCGTTGAGCGCGAATCCTATAAAAGTTACTGCTGCGGCGCCGAGCACCAGCCAAAGTACCTCGGGCATTGTCAACTTCATTCCTGCGGCAATCAATGTTACCCAGAATATAGCGCATGTGCACCGTCTCACCCAACGGCTCGTGTGAATCTTGGATGGTCGGTTAACCCAAAACCACACTACATACGCGCCCATTCCGACCAATGCCAGCAATTGGATTTGAGCAGCGAGTTCATTACCGAAAATCATGAATGACAGATTTCCCACTATAAAAAAAATAGCTAAAAAATTAAGGAGAGTGCTGTTGAAAAGCAATTTTAAGCGTGAAGTCATAACTCAAATTTTATCTTTAACATTTACAACACCGCGGTTTGCATTTTGGTTTAATAAGTCAACATTTTTTTGCCAATAAAACGTTAAAAAACGGCATGGAAGGTTCTATTACCTCCCATGCCGCAGCACATATACGTCTTTGTTATAATCTATAAGGTGTCTGAAATCTCTTAGTTCTCGCTCTTTGGCGCTATGAGATTAGCCATCTTCACAGCCTTGGTGATGTGGTCGCAGATATGGTCATCGCCTATCAGATGATTGACACCTGCATGTTCAAGTGCTGAGCGCACATTGTCGTTCACACCTGAGAGCACCACTTGGATACCCTCCTGCTGAGATGATTTAATCAGCACCTCGAGGTTATGAATACCGGTCGAATCGATAAACGGCACCTTACGCATACGGATGATACGCACCTTAGGTTTAGCCCCCATGGTTGTACGCATAAGCTCATCAAACTTGGTGGCAACGCCGAAGAAGAACGGACCGTCGATTTCATAGACCTCAACGCCCGGATTGACATTCAGCACCTCATGTATGGTTGTTTCCGAACCTTCAGCAATGTCAAGCTGCTCTGAGTAAACCTTGATTTGAGTGTTCTCCATGACACGGCGGAGGAACAGGATTATGGCAAGCAGCAATCCCATCTCTATAGCAATGGTAAGGTCGAAAATCACTGTCAGGAAGAAAGTCACAGCGAGGACCGAGATATCACTCTTGGGATTGTGGAAGATGGCACGGATAGTGCGCCAGCCACTCATGTTGTAGCTCACCACAATAAGCACGGCAGCCAGACATGCCATCGGCACGAGGTTGATAAGCGGCATGAGGAACAGGAATATCAGCAGGAGCACCACTGCATGTATGACACCTGCCACAGGAGTGCGGCCGCCATTGGTGATATTGGTCATTGTACGTGCAATGGCACCTGTAACAGGGATACCGCCGAAGAATGGCACGACAATATTGGCAAGTCCCTGCCCCATAAGCTCGGTATTGCTGTTAGTACGCGAACCGGTCACACCGTCAGCAACAGTAGCCGATAGAAGTGACTCGATTGCGCCCAATATAGCGATTGTAAACGCCGAAGGGAGCAAGCGGTTTATAGTAGCCATGTTGAGCTCGAATCCGTGAGGCTGAGGGATATCGGTGGGGAGAGAACCGAAGCGGTCTCCAATAGTCTCAACATTAATCCCGGGCACAAGCGATACCACCGCTGTAACAATGATGATGGCGAGAAGAGCGCCAGGCAAACGACGTGAGATTTTAGGAGTCAGAATTATAATCAGCAGTGCCGCCAATCCCACGCATAGGGTCATCCAATCCACATTGCCGAAGTTGGAGATATACATACCCCACTTAGGGATAAATTCGCTCGGCACATTTTTAAGTCCCAATCCGAAGAAATCATTCATCTGGGTAGAGAAGATGGTCACAGCGATACCTGCAGTGAAGCCAACCACAATGGGATAAGGGATAAATTTAATAACTGTGCCAAGATGAAACAGACCGAGCGCCATTAGTATCAATCCTGCCATGAAAGTGGCTATGGCAAGCCCCTCAAGTCCGAATGTAGCTATGATATTGTATACTATAACGATAAATGCACCGGTGGGACCGCCAATCTGCACAGAGCAGCCACCTGCCACCGAAACGATGAACCCGCCGATGATAGCGGTGATTAGACCGATAGTCGGGCTCACACCACTTGCGATACCAAAGGCGATAGCAAGCGGAAGGGCCACAATACCCACCACAATGCCTGCCACCAAATCGTTCTTGAATTTCTCCATTGAATAATGGCTCAAGGCGGAAATCAATTTCGGCCTGAAGTCAATTGAACCTGAAAGAGTCATGTCAATCTTTTTCTTATTTATATACCTTCAAAATGTGATAATTTCAAAATAATGTACCTTTTAGATATATCAGTCAGCTTTGTAACCGACACAGATACCATAGCGTCATTGACGCAAACGTGAACTTAGAGAGTGCAAAATTACAAATAAATATTAAATTATCCTAATAAAACATGTTATACAACATATATTCACGGCACTCTTTACGCTTTCTGTAATAAAAAAACGTGGCATGTATATGTTACACATGACCACGTTCAGATTTCTTTTTTATTTATTCGGACTATTGTATCATTCAATCCATACGCCTTACTCACTTACCAAGACGAAGGCAAGCCCAGTTCTTGTCGGTGGTATGGGATATGTAAGTGAGACCGAGAGGTGTTGCGGTTTCAAGGATTACAGGGATATCCACCTCATAGAATCCGCTCAGCAGCACAGTCGCGCCCGGTGCCAATGTCTTAACGTAGGTAGACAGGTCAGCTGTGATAATATTGCGGTTGATATTCGCTATGAAAAGATTCACATCGCTGATATCGGCGAGCACGGCAGCATCACCCAGATGTATATTCACAGCCTCGGCATGATTGAGACGCAAATTCTCGCATGCGTTTGTGTAGGCAAACTCATCTATCTCCACAGCATCGATTCTCCTTGCGCCACGCATTGCAGCAAGTATGGCGAGGATACCTGTACCGGTTCCCATGTCAACCACATTGATACCCTGCAGATTCATTGCCAACAACTGACGCAGAATCAAACTGGTGGTGGAATGATGACCCGTACCGAAAGCCATTTTAGGGTCAATCACGATATCATAGCGGCATTCAGGGATATCCTTATGGAAGGAACTATGAATCACACATTTATCATCTATCACAATGGGTTGGAAATAGTTTTTCTCCCACTCTTTGTTCCAGTCCTGCCCTTCCACTATTTTGGCATGAGGCACTATGTCACATTCGAATGGGAAAGCAGCTATAATCTCACCAAGCGCCTCCTCTGAATATGATTCGGACTTGATATATGCGGTAAGCCCATTTTCGTCGGGCACAAAACTTTCAAACTCCACTTCGGCAAGCAGAGCTGCAAGGATATCAGTGCGCACCTCATCGCAGGGTGACACATCGAGACGCACTTCTACGTAATCGTTCACTGTCTGAAAATAATTATAATGGATGAATTATGAGTAGGAATGGCGATTTCTTACCGGCGCAGACGTCTTACGGTCTTAAACACCTTTCCGCCTATCCGGAATGTCATTATGGCTATGTCAAGATAACTCAGAGTACCCAGAATCTTTCCAAATAATCCTTTGGATGGTAATGCGTTGAAATTCTTTACATTTGAAAAATTCCTGCGCAGCTGGTCCCGGTTTATCTCCATTCTCGCGGCTGTATATGCCCGCAGATACCTCAACTCATCCAATGTATACCCGTTCCAATCCTCTTTTTCGTGAGGCAATGCTTTTCTGTTGCTCATTTTCGTTGGTATAAAAAATTATGGATTAAAGAAAAGCCGTGAAATAAATCCGGCTATCGGATTGATGACCACCTGCTTTCTGAATACAACCACCAATGTGAGAAGCACAAGATAAAATCCGCAGACAATAAAATATGCCCACACATGCCCGATACCTTCCGCTATCCATGCTGCCACGGCGAGCGAGAGGAAAAATATTATCATTGAGCCAAGTACCAACCCAATAAGCGCTATGCTTACAGTGGTGAAAAGCACAGTCAGCTTTTCGGCTGCTGTCAGTTTGGCGTAATCGATATTGAGCTTGAAAGTATCCTTTATTTCAGTCCAGAAGGTGTGCAATTGGTTCTCTTTCTCTGTCATAGATTTGTATCTTGGTGCAAATTAATGATTCAAAAACGTCATTCCACCCTCAGTTATAAAGAGCGGAATGACGGACGGATTATCTCTGTATCGTTAGAGTCTGTCTCATCACAGGCTCTTAATCATCAATTTCTGTAGTGAGCTGCTCTACCAAAGCGTCGATTTCGTTGTCAGAGCAAAGAATTCCCTTCTTGCGGAGAAGTTCAGCTATGCGGTTACGCACATCCTCACCCTTTTCAGGAGCGAAAAGAAGAGCAGCACCGGCACCTACAACGGCACCTCCGATAAAAGCATATAAGATTGATAAATTTGACATAATGTTAAGAGTTTGAGGTGTTAGTATTTAGTTGTCCGTGAAGTTTGGCTTCTCTCTTGTTGAAGTGTTACTTCTTACTTATTGAGCTCGTCGGCGATTTCGTCAGCAAGTTCTTCGAGTTTGCTCTTCTGAAGCTTGATGCCCTTGCTTTCGAGATACTTCACGATATTTTTACGAGTGTCCTCACCTTTTTCAGGAGCGAGAAGTAAACCTACTGCAGCACCTGCGATAGCGCCGCCAACAACTGCTAATACGATGTTTAAAGCTTTCATTTTATTTTTAATTTTGTTAGTTTTAGATTACACTTCTTACAACGTTTCACGCTCTAAAAAGTTCAGAGTCTAAAGGTAGTTATTTTATTTGTGATTCCAAGCCAACTTTCCGAAAAAGATTTCGAGCCAAGCTAAATTATTCGCTGTCAGCCATCAGCTTCTCCTTGATTTTTTCTATTGTTTTCCTGATTTAAAGAAGGATGCCAACTTCCATACCAACTTATGAATGCCGCTTTCACTGTCTTCTTCACGATACAACTCCATCTTGCGTTGGCGGTCTTCCATTGTCGAAAGGGTGTTGTACTGCTCATTCTCTTCAAAAAAGTTCAACAGCTCTTCCTTGAATGAAGATATGGAACTCGGCCGACTGCTGTAGTCAGGCTGCATGGCATGGATAATGGTTGATGTAAGCGTTTCAGGCAATGTCGGTGGCAAGAGTGCCCTTATATCCTTCTCCGTAATGGTTCTGGAATCAGGAGGATTCTGTCCTGTCAACGCAAACACCACCACAGCTCCCAACGCATAAATATCAATCTGCGGCATGAAATTCTCCACCACACTGTACTGCTCGGGGGGAGCATAACCGTCGCGACACACAAGCATAGGTGTAATCTGAATCGGCAAACCGGAATCATCGAAATGCTTGGAAGCGTAGAGACTGAAAAGCACCGGTATGGTTTTTGTGCCCGATTTCGTAAAACGGATATGACGCGGATAGATGTCGGTATGCATCACCCGGAATGAATGCAGGTGAGCCACCCCGTCGAAGATGGGCTTAAGCATAGCTCTCGCCTCATTGACGGTAAGCGGTCCCTTACGGTGCACATAATCTTCAAGCGTTTCGCCATTGAGATATTCCACCACATAGTACGACGTGTTGTTTGCGCTCATCAGCTCTAACACATCTACGATTCCGGGGACCTCACTTGTGGCAGCCTCACATCTTTTTGACGCTATTACGAATGAATCGTAAAAATTATTTACAGTCGGAGCGATATCGTCGGGGGTAACGACAGTAACCCCATCGGTATCCCTCCCTGAGCAACGGTGCATAAAGAACTCACGTATCATCACCGGAGTCTCCGGTCGGCGTCCCTTTGCCGAATCACGTCCCACACATTTGGCATGATAAAGAATCCCAAAGCCATCCTGACTGCGGTAGCCGGTGATTTTATAATCACTGCGCCCACCGTGCAGGATTGTCCCTATGGGTAGACCATTTACTATTTTTATGTCGTTTTCTGCCATGGTTAGTAGAGGTTAGGAATAGTAGTTATCCGATAGATGAGATGCGGTTGAAGTCGCCTACCACCCACAAGACATCGCCCGGTTGGAATACTAACGATGCGTCAGGCTGGATATAATCCTCATCGCGCTGCACTGCCACAAGCAGAGACTCGTAGGCATCGCGGAATTGGGAGGTGACTATGGTTTTCCCTATCAGAGGAGAAACATCCGAAAGTCTAACGCTTGTAAATCGGACATCACCAGGTGAAGTGGCCGACACTTCGCCCGGTTCAGCCTCAACCACAGGCAGCAGTGCCTGAATCTCATCATCAGTACCTATCACACCGAGCACATCGCCCGGAAAGATTCGTGCATCAGCGCCCGGCACCATTATCATGTTATTACCACGCTGGATTGACGATACCGAGACACCGTATCTGGACCTCAGCGATGAGTTTTTAAGCCTCTCACCGACAAACGGGCAGTCATAGCCAACTGTCATGTAGGCAAGATGCATGTTTGACACCAGATTGTTCTTGGCTCCGCTGCGACGCAGCTCACGCTCATTAAGATTGTCGAGGAAACGCGATTCTATCCGGTTCATCCTGCGGCGCACATTCTTAGAGAAAGAGAGCAACAGGAGAATAAACAGAGCCACGCCGAAGGTCCACCCCACACGCATCGAATAAATGGAGCTGAGAAGATAGACTATTATCACCATGGCTATCAGCAGACGCACCACTGTCATGATATGCAAAGGCACATCGAATTTAGCATTGGCAGCTATAAGACGCTCGCGTTCCGTGCGCTTGGATGCAGGATAAGTGAGAGCCATGAGAAATGGAGCCATCACTATGAGTGAGAGTATGGCGGTGAAGAATTTACCCCAGCTCGGGAATATACCTATAAGCAAAGGCTGCACGTAGTTCAGGCATATTATGGATAGCGCAATCAGCACGATTGAATAGAGCACTACCCTCCACAGATACCGTTTGAACAATGAACGCCATAGAAGTCTGGTGGCACTCTCCGAGGTAGTGGCGCCGGTAGTGTAGCGGTTAATCAGGAAATGGAGCGGACGAGGCAGATGTGACTCAAGAAAAGAGTAGGCAGGGTCAGCCATCCTGATAAAATAAGGTGTGGTGAATGTGGTGATTACCGACACCGCCACCACAATCGGATAAATCTGTGGGTCAAGGACGCCCAGCGACATACCGAGTGAAGCGATGATGAACGCAAATTCACCGATTTGTGTCAGCGAGAATCCCGACTCGATTGCCACCCTCAGTGTCTGACCTGTAAGCAGCATGCCAAATGTGCCGAAAAATATCATCCCTACTATCACGACTCCCGAAAGGATGAGTATCGGAGCCCAGTACTCCACTATCACATGAGGATTCACCATCATACCCACCGAGATAAAGAAGACGGAGCCGAAGAGGTCCTTCACCGGCATAGTGACACGTTCGATTCTCTCGGCAAAGCTTGTTCCGGCAAGTATCGAACCCATCACAAACGCACCCAACGCAAGGGAGAATCCACATGCCACGGAAAATACCGCCATGCCGAGACACAACCCCATGGAAATTATAAGCAGAGTCTCGCTGTTAAGGAATCTGCGCTGCGAATTGAGAAGCGACGGGAGTATGAAAACACCTACCACAAACCATATTATAAGGAAGAATAACAGTTTGCTCACACTATATAGCATCTCGCCGCCCTCCACACTGTTGTTGATGGCGATTGACGACAGTATCACCATCATCAAAACAGCAAAAAGGTCCTCCACAATCAGTACGGCAAAAACCAACGATGCGAATTTCTTGTGGCGCAGGTTGAGGTCAGTGAATGCTTTTATAATAATGGTGGTCGACGACATTGAAAGCATGCCACCAAGAAAAAGACTGTTGATATGTGAGAAACCAAGGAAGTGCCCTACTCCAAAGCCGGCACCCATCATGCCGCATACAATAAACAAAGCCGTCACAACGGCCGAACCGCCGGCATTGACAAGTTTCTTGAAGCTAAATTCCAGACCTAATGAAAAGAGGAGCACAATAATACCAATCTGCGCCCAGAAATCTATGTTTGCCTCGGTGGTCACCGATGGGAGATACTCGAAATGCGGACTGGCAAGAAATCCCGCCACAATATACCCTAACACCACCGGCTGTTTCAGCCATTTGAACAGGAGTGTTGTGAGCGCACCAAGTATCAGGATAAAAGCGAGGTCTTGTATAAGACCCTCAATGTTGAATGATTCCGAAGCTGTCGCGGCGACGTTGAGTAGTATAAAATTAAGCATGATAAATTAGCTTCTGTCTGGTTCTTTATGAGAGGTCGGCTTGGTTGCTGAGTGAGATGGAGATAGTGGGATTAATATTGTGAAGAGCATCGAACACATCAACGAAATCGGACTTCTCGGCAGTGAGAATCAACAGATTGAGACGTGTAGTATTGTTTTCATAGTCATATTCCACATATACTCTTGACAAATGTATGGCGAACTTCGAGAGAGCATCCTCATAAGGACGGATACTCTTCACTATACCCTTCACTTTCAACCTGATGGTACGGGCCTCGTTGCCCACATTTACCTTGTGCTCTATTTCTTCAAGGATGATGAGCACCACAAGCACGAGTGCTGTAGCAACAAGTGCAATTAGATACAGACCGCACCCTACCGCCATGCCGATGGTGGCTATTATCCAGATACCGGCCGCAGTGGTAAGACCACGCACCGAACCTTTCATCTGAATAATGGTACCTGCACCAAGGAAACCGATACCTGAGATGACCTGTGCCGCGATACGACTCGGGTCACCACGCAGCAGTCCCACAGTCTCCTGACATACGTAAATAGAGAGCATCATGGCTATGCAAGCGCCCATTGAAATCAATGCGAATGTGCGCAAGCCCGCCATCTGACCCTTACGCTTGCGTTCCACACCGACTATACTTCCCAGCACAAGACTGAGAACGATACGAAACACAGCGCTTCCCGTGGTCAGTTGCACGCCGTTTACCGTATGCCAAAATTCATCCATCGGGTTGTTATTTCTTCAAAGTGAAATGACGTGATGTCAGGCGATAGCCATCGGTAAAGAGTTCAACGGTGTAATCGCCGGGGGTAAGAGTTGTGTTCACATCCCAATATATCACCACACCTGAAATCTCATCGCCGGAGTATTCCACAGTTTTCTTTGCTGTACAAGGTATAGCTCTGCCTTCGAAATCGAAGCTACCGGCACCACCGAGGAGCTGACCTTCAGGATTGGTTATGCGGAGGTATATTATCTTGTTGCCTACAGGGGTGGAATTGTTCTGAGGAATGGTGAAAGTAACCTTCAGCTGCTTTGCCTTGGTGACATTTTTCTCAACCTTACCATTTTTCTTCAATCCCACAAGCGATACGCCTGTCACATTAAGCTTTTCAGCGAGCGTCATTCTCTCACTCAGAGTCTCATTGCTACGGGTCACCTCTTTCACTCTTGATGAAAGGCGTTCATTCTGAGCCTTAATCTCGCTGTTCTCAGCACGCAGACCGGCATTCTCCTTATTTAGTGAGTCAATCTGCTCTATGTAATGACGCAAAAGACTTTTAAGAGTCGAGATTTCGTTCTGGAGCTCCTTGATGCGAGCCTGCGATTTCACCTTCTCGCTCTTGAGTTCCTGCATAAGCTGCTCCACCTTTGCCTTTGCAGCGGTATACTTAGCCAAAATGGTATCATTGGCAAGACGCTGGGCCTGGTCTTCATATTGCTGATATGCCGCGTTGAGCATATCAAATTCATTTGACAGTTGCAACTGTTCGTTGGTGAGTTGAAGTTCCTCATTCTCCATACGGGCTTCCTGCACCTGTGATTTGAGGGATGCGACCTGAGTGACGCCAAAACCTACCACAATCAATAAAAGAGCCGCAAGCACAATCGCCACGATTACCATGGGAGACAATTTCTTATTCTTCATAAACCAATTTAGTTTTGTAGTTTTAGAGTGTCTGAACTGCAAAATTACTAAACACCTACCGATTAACCAAATCTCCACCCGAAAAGTTTCCGGAATGCCACAGATTATCGGTGACATTGAGATTTCAATAAGCTGCGGCAGAGATATAATCTGGTTCCACAGACAATAGCATCATGGCTGCCACAAAACCGGTGGCAACGCAGTTTTATGAAACTTTGGAGCGGTTCAATTTGGTAATTTGATGGGGGTGATGTATCTTTGCAAGGTTTTTAATGAAATGCAGTCTTATCGACTTATCCACATATTTTTTGTAGTTTTGGCTATCCTCTTGCTCGCGGCAGGATGCAGCTCTACACGCCATGTACCCGACGGTGAGTACATGCTTGATGATGTAACCATCAAAGTAAATGGCGATAAGGATATTTCAAGCCAGGAACTTGCCAACTATCTGCGACAGACTCCCAACCATGAAGTGCTCGGATTCTGGAAACTGCAACTCGGCACGTATAATCTCTCAGGCAAGGACACTACCAAATGGTACAACCGCTGGGTGCGCCGTATGGGACAACCACCGGTGATTTATAAACAGAGTCTTACAGATGCCTCCGCGCGTCAGCTTGACCTTGCGCTCACCAACCGTGGCTATCTTGAAGCCACAGTGGAAGTCGACACAATAATGACACCCGAAGAGAAGAAAATTGATGTGATATACTCCATCAACACAGGTGAGCCACACAAAATAACCTCAATAGACTACGACATCCCCGACACAGCCGTGGCTCGGATTGTGATGAGCGATTCCCTACTCTTCACGCTCAAACCGGGCGACAAATTCGACCGTGACAATCTCGACTCTGAGCGCACACTCATCACACAGCGTCTGCGCAACCACGGATATTATGCCTTCAATAAGGAGTATATAACATTCTATGCTGACACAGCAGAAAACTCGAAAGATGTGAGCCTGACCATGACAGTACGTCCACCGCGCAAAGCTCTAGGCGACCGCACTCCGTTAGATTCACTCTCGTCACACAGCAAATACTTCATAAACCGTGTCTATTTTGTCACTGATTCAAAAGGTGGCACCTCAATAGCCGACATAAAATCCGAGGCTGTCGATACCGTACATTACAAAGATGTGACCATCCTCTATGGCACCGACCGTTACCTCACCCCCTCCACTCTTCAGGAAAAATGCTTCATCACTCCCGGTGATATATATAAATCGGCGGAGGTTGACCGTACTTACGAGTCGCTTAGCCGACTGGGCATTCTCAAGTCAATCAATATCGAACTTGTACCGGTAGGAATGATTGACGGCAACCAATGGCTCGACGCCTACATACTCCTTAGCCGCAACAAGAAACAATCAATCACCTTCGATGTGGAAGGCACCAATTCAGAGGGGGACCTCGGATTCGGTATAGGCGCCACCTACCAGCACCGCAATCTTGCCAAAGGCTCGCAACTTCTCACAGCCCGTCTGCGCATGAATTACGAGAGTCTGTCAGGTAGTTTCAACGGTCTTATCAATGACCGATACACGGAATATGCAGGTGAAGTCGGCATCACATTCCCGCGATTTGAATTTCCTTTCGCATCGCAGAGAGTGAAACAACGCCTGAACGTATCGACTGAATTTGCGGTATCATTCAACTATCAGGAACGACCTGAGTACACCCGAATCATAGCGGGAGCGGCGTGGAAATATAAATGGGTAAACCGCGAGAATACCCGCCGCCACAATTTCGACCTTCTGGATATAAACTACGTTTACCTGCCGGAACGCACACTCGACTTCCTTGACCAGATTGCGCCCGACAATCCGCTGCTGCGCTATAGCTATGAGGACCACTTCATCATGAGCATGGCGTACAGATATTATTTCACAAACAAACGTATACCCTCCACCCTGCTCCGCCGCTACACTCTCCAGCCCACGGTCTACACCATCCGCGCCTCTTTGGAGACTGCCGGCAACCTCCTATACCTTCTGTCGTCAATGTCAAGCGCACAGCGCCACGACGGTGTGTATGAGGTATTCGGCATAAAATATTCGCAATATGTGAAAGGAGAAATCGATTACAGTATAACCCGCAACTTTGACAGCCGCCACTCACTTGCCTTCCATGTAGGAGGTGGCATCGGTGTCCCCTACGGCAACTCCACAGTGATGCCGTTTGAGAAGCGTTTTTATGCAGGTGGCGCCAACGGAGTGAGAGGCTGGGGTGTGCGCACACTCGGACCGGGAAGCTATAATTCACGCAATTCCGTGACCGACTTCATAAACCAATGCGGCGATATCCGTCTCGACCTTAGCCTCGAATACCGCACCAAACTGTTTTGGGTACTCGAAGGTGGCGCATTCGTAGATGCCGGAAATATCTGGACTATCCATAATTATGAAAATCAACCCGGAGGTATGTTCCGATTCAATACATTCTGGAAGCAGATAGCCATGGCGTACGGTGTGGGTCTGCGATTTGACTTCACATACTTCCTGCTCCGCCTCGACCTTGGTCTCAAAGCCTACAACCCGGCACGCGACCAGGAGCGCTGGCCTATCATCCACCCCGACTGGCACAGAGATGCGACATTCCACTTCGCAGTAGGCTATCCATTCTAAAAAAGTGTACCGGTCTTTTTTATTATTTATTATTTGACACCCTCTTAAAATCCCCCCCTCTAACCAACAACATCATCCGACAATGAAACATCTCGTAATATTCGACCTCGACGGCACACTGCTCAACACCATCGACGACCTTGGTGCCGCCACCAACTTCGCTCTGCGCGAATGCGGATATCCCGAACACAATCTTGCCTCCTATCCGATGTTTGTGGGCAATGGAGTGTCACGCCTGATAGAACGCGCACTCCCCGAGGATGAACGCTCGCCTGAAAATGTGCTCCGTCTCCGCGAAAAATTCACTGAATATTACGACGTGCATTGCACTGACCTGACTTCCCCCTACCCGGGCATTGTCGACATGCTCAACACCCTGCAGGAAATGGGAGTAAGAATGGCGGTGGCATCCAATAAGTATCATGAAGCTGTAGGTCGACTTATAGACCATTTCTTTCCTCAAATAGAATGGGGAGCAGTAGAAGGACAGAAAGAGGGAGTGCCGGTAAAGCCCGACCCATCAATCGTATTTGAAATTCTTGCAAAATGCCCCGCAAGAAAATCGAAAGTGCTCTATGTCGGAGACTCAGGAGTGGATATGGAAACCGCACGACGTGCCTGTGTCGACTCCGCCGGAGTAACATGGGGCTTCCGCCCGGTGAAAGAACTGCGCGACTATCATGCCGACAATATAGTCAACACCCCCGAGGAAATCATCACAATCGTGAAACGTCCCGGACTTGAACTTGACAGTTGACATTAACTTCGACCGTCAACCTTAAATAAATATACCAAACCACCACATTATAGCAAATCTGACATGAAACATATTTTAAAGAGATTGCTGCCACTTATATGCCTGCTCTCCGCCACCCCTGCGGTGACCGCCAATGAGATAGTCGACAGCCTTTACAACGAGCTCGAACAAGCCGGCACACCACAGGATTCCCTAAATATAATGGGCAATCTTTTTGATGTCCTCCCACGCCTGAACGCCACACAGATGGGATGGAAGATTTACGATGTAGCCAAGAGGTCGGAAAACATCCCTGTAGCGTTGGAGACCATACGTAACCTTGCCAACCGCAGTGTGCGCAACGACAGTATACTCCGCGACCTCTACGAAAAGACTTTAACGTTCCCTGAATCGGAGGAGAGAAAAGAGACTCTGACTTTCATCCAGCTCTCACGCAATATGTATTACGTGATGTATGCATCAGAAAAGGAACGCGATGACCGACTGCACAGCGCATTGGAAAAAGTCACAACCGAATATCCCGAAGACCTGCATGAACAGATTATTCTGCTCCACTACATCTGCATGATGCTCGCCCAATCGTCAATCGGAGACCTGCTCTCATCCTATCTTGACCAACTTGGCGAATTAATCGAACAATTGCCGGAAAGCGCTTTTTCTATCCGGAATGCCTACTATGTCTATGCCTCACGAGCATACTTTGACAACGATGAAAACGAGAAAGCCATCAAAGCAGACCTCGACCTGCTCGATGGGATAAGAGGTCTGGAAAAGTTCTATCAAGAACGCGGCAGAAAGTTCCGCAACTATTACGCGAGTAAATATGTAATCTACAACCGTCTCCTATCCTCCTTCGCATCATTGCCACCTGAGGATGTGGAGAAATATTACAAATATGCCATAAAATACACCCTGCTTGACGACGCCGCCAACGCTACATATATGGAGACCCGCTCTCCTGACATTTACTATGCCCTATATAAAAAGGATTATGCAAAGGCACTCGAACTGCTGAAAAAGCATGTGAATGTGAAGGAAAATGTATTCAGAAAGCGCTCCCTTATGAAATACATGATAGAATGCGCCGACAAAGTAGGTGACCGAGAAACCCTACTGCAAGCATCGCGCGACTATAATCAGCTTCTGGAGGAGTATCTGAACCAACGCAGCAAAGAAAAATACCGCGAACTGCAGGTCATCTATGACCTCCATGACATAAAGAACCGCAATGCCGAACTTGCCAAAGAAAAGCAATCGGTTGAGGCTAAATGGCAACGAATCTTCATCATCATTTCCAGCATAGCCCTCTTCATCCTCATTATCTCAGTAATTTTCCTATTTATACTATACCGCAAGAACCGTGAACTGGCACACACGCGAGCTGATGCAAACAAGGCACTGATGCAGGAGAGCGAGAACCTGCGACGTTCACGTGCGGAATTAGTCAGAGCCAGAGACCAGGCACAGAAAGCCAACACTTTGAAAACTGACTTCATCAAGAATATGAGCCACGAAGTCACCGTGCCGCTGCAAGCCATAAACGAATATTGCAAACTGTTGGTGGATTGTTCGGACGCGACCAACAAGAAGTATCTCGAACATTTCTCCAACCTTGTCTATCTCAACAGCGAGCTACTCACCACTATAGTCAACGATGTGCTACGCCTGTCGGAGATAGAAAGCGCCACAATGCCAATCCAGCGCCATGTGGTGCATCTCAACGCCCTATGTCAAACATCCATTGACAGTATGCGCCATCGTGTCGGGGAAGGTGTGGAAATCAAATTCATCCCTTCTCAGCCCGATATTGACATATTCACCGACCCACAGCGAGTGCAACAGATACTCCTAAACCTGCTCACAAATGCGGCTAAATTCACCGAAAAGGGGAGCATAACGCTATCGTACGCCACCGATGAGACACGCAGCAATATACTCTTCTCGGTAACCGACACAGGTATAGGCATCAAACCGGGTAACAAGGAGAAAATATTCGAGCGTTTTGTCAAACTCGATGGCAATACCCAAGGAGCAGGATTAGGTCTTACCATCTCACGTCTGATAGCCAGGATGTTGGGTGGAGATGTCATTCTTGACACTTCATATACAGCCGGTGCGCGTTTCATCCTTAAACTACCTAAAAAATAAACGGGAGAGAATAAGGGAGACGATTGCAGACGCATGTTTTCATAACGTTTAATAATTAGAGGGTATTTAAAACAAATGTTAAAACCCTCTAATTATCAGCGATACAGTATAGACACCGTGACCAATTACTGTATAATGAATTGTGGTTTGATGTTTTTTTTGTAATTTTGTCGCCACAATGACCGAAATAAAAAAACATAGTCGATTCCAAACCGTCATCGACCCTGCCGCAGTGGATAGGGTCAAGCAGCTTGTACTCGTCTCGCAGGAAATCGTGATAACCTGCCATGTCAGCCCTGACGGAGATGCCTTAGGTTCATCTACCGCGCTGTGCATGGTGCTGAAATCACTTGGGAAAAAGGCTCATGTAGTCACAGCCGATTGTCCTCCGAAGACATTGTACTTTCTTCCGGGACTGCGCGACATTGTGGTTGCCACACGTCAGGCAGATAGAGCACATGACTTGATGAAGAGTGCCGACCTCATCTTCTGCCTTGACTATAACGACCCCAAACGCGTTGACCGGCTAAGCGATGCACTGTTGAGTTCCAAGGCCCGCAAAGTGATGATTGACCACCACCTTGACCCGTGCATTGATGTAACGGTAGGAATCTCCCATCCCGAAATATCATCAACATCCGCCCTGCTCTATATATTTTTCTGGCAAGCCGGATGGACAAGATATATCAACCGCAGTTCAGCAGCATGTATCTATACAGGCATGATGACCGACACCGGTAACTTCTCGTACAATTCCAATGACCCTGACCTATACCTTATAATCCACGACCTTCTACGAAAGGGTATAGACAAAGACAACCTCTACAAACTTGTGATGAATACCGCAAGCGAGAGCCGTCTGCGCATCATGGGTTACGGACAATACCGCATGCAGCTGCTGCCACAGCACAAAGCTGCTGTGATAATGCTCAGCGAGGAAGAACTTAAGGAATTTGATTATTCCAAAGGTGATACCGAGGGATTGGTCAACACACCGCTTGCAATGCCTGAGATAATGTACTCGGTTTTTCTCCGCAAAGATGCCGACTGCGTGAAAGTGTCTATGCGAAGTAAAGAGACTTTCCCAGTTAACAAAATCTGCGAAGAGCACTTCAATGGCGGTGGACACATAAATGCGGCAGGCGGAGAATTTCACGGTCCGCTCAGCGAGGCATTGCAGCTTCTGCTCGAAGTTATCCCTACATACGACAAATACCTTTAATATATTATATTTATACCATATTATCAAAATGAAACGTTTTATAATCCCCATACTCTCAATCATCGCATTAGCCGTATCATCGTGCAGTGACTCCAAAAGCTATGCCGAACTCCTCTCGGACGAGACAAAGACAGTCAACTCATTTCTGTCTCAGCACCGCGTGATTGATGAAATCCCCACTGAAAACACCGTGTTTGAAATCGGTGAAGATGCTCCCTATTACCGTCTGGACACTGAAGGTAATGTATATATGCAGGTACTTTCGCTTGGCGACGGTGAAAAGGTGGAAGAGGATGCACGCGTATACTTCCGTTACACACGTTACAACATGTTCTACTATGTGGTAGGTGCCGACAACACTCTTATAGGAGCCGGAAATGCCGATGACATGACCTCGTCGCCCACATTCTTCATTTACGGAAACCAGACCATCCAGGAATCTACCCAGTATGGCGAAGGCATACAGATGCCACTCGAATATCTCGGCTACAACTGCCGTGTGAACCTCGTGATTAAGTCGCAGGAGGGTCCGACAGCCGACATTTCGTATGTAGTGCCCTACCTCTACACAATATCCTATTATAAATCAATGATTTAATAGTATCCACATGTCACTCATCAAATCTATTTCAGGTATCCGCGGCACCATCGGTGGTGTTCCCGGAGACGGACTCTCCCCTCTCGATATTGTAAAATTCACAGCGGCTTACGCAACATTCATAGCCCGCACCACCACACGTGAATCGCGCACAATAGTGGTGGGTCGTGATGCTCGCCTAAGCGGTAAAATGGTCAACGATATTGTGGTTGGGACACTTACCGCCATGGGATTTGATGTGGTGAACATCGGTCTCGCCTCCACTCCTACCACAGAGATAGCAGTGGTTGAAGAAAAAGCCTGCGGCGGTATCATCCTTACTGCCAGCCATAATCCGAAGCAATGGAACGCGCTTAAGCTTCTGAATCAGGACGGAGAATTTCTCAACGACGCCCAGGGCAAAGAAGTGCTCCGCATTGCCGAAGCCGACGAATATGAATTTGCCGAAGTGGATGCGCTCGGACATGAATACACCAACAACACTTACAACCGCCGCCACATCGAACAGGTGCTCGCACTTGATTTGGTTGACACTGAAGCTATCCGCAACGCCAATTTCACAGTGGCTGTGGATGCTGTCAACTCGGTCGGTGGCATCGTGATACCACAACTACTCAAGGCACTTGGAGTAAAGAATATTATAGAACTCAACTGCGAGGCTACCGGTAAATTTGCACATACACCCGAACCCATTCCACAGAATCTCACCCAGATATCTGACCTGATGGCAGACGGGAAAGCAGACGTAGGCTTTGTTGTTGACCCCGACGTTGACCGTCTTGCCATCGTGATGGAAAACGGCGAGATGTTTGTGGAAGAATACACTCTTGTCTCCATAGCCGACTATGTGCTTGGCAAAACTCCAGGTTCGACCGTATCAAATCTCAGTTCATCCCGCGCTCTCCGCGACGTGACCCAACGCCACGGATGCGAGTATAACGCCGCTGCTGTCGGTGAGGTAAATGTCACTACAAAGATGAAGGAAACCGGCGCTGTGATTGGCGGTGAAGGTAACGGCGGTGTAATATATCCTGCCGCACACTACGGACGTGACGCTCTGGTAGGCGTGGCTCTCTTCCTTACTCTTCTTGCCAAAAGCGGCAAAAAAGTCAGCGAACTGAAAAAGACCTATCCGGCGTATGAGATTGCCAAGAACAAGATGGAGCTTACTCCTGAGATTGATGTTGACGCAATTCTCGCTGCCGTGAAGGATAAATTTGCAGGTGAGCAAATCACCGATATTGACGGCGTGAAGATTGACTTCAAAGATTCATGGGTTCATCTCCGCAAATCAAACACAGAGCCTATCATCCGTATCTACAGCGAAGCTGCCACTATGGAAGAAGCGGATTCACTCGCACAAAAAATCAAGGATGTGATTGCTGAAATGATTTAAAGATTCGAGAAATCGGATATATAAAATTTATTGGGACTGTATTTTCTTTCTTGCTGAAAATACAATCCCAATTTAATTTGGCATCAGAGTAGATATATCATCGCTCTTCGGGCACAGGGTCGGGAAGAATGGTGACGCGTGAATCCTTATCCACCAATCTGCGCACCTTAACAATATCCTCATTGTGCATACGCATACACCCGTGGCTACGTCGTCCGGGCACTGAATATGGAGAATTTGTGCCATGTATCCCTATCCCGTAAAATGGAGGCGTATGGAGAGCTATGAAAAATGGACCGTAACATTTATCCTGCGTATCCTTATAAGTCCAGTCTGTAGAATTGTACACACCGTATATCTTGAATGTACCCTCGGGAGTGCGCCAGTCATCCTTACCGCTCTTCTGCCCCTTCTCTCGTGAAGCACATACACGGTAACGACAGAGAGTGTCACCGAAGATTGTTATGACATACAAACGTGTGTGAGGTTTGTCGACCACAATTCCCTTTGGAATCCTCATGCGACCGGGAGCCGAGGAAATATCCGATGAAATTTCATCCCACCCCTCAGGCTCCGGAAGCATCGGTTCAGAAGTGGAACGGTAACCCATCAGAATCTCCACCACCTCGGGAGGGAAACCAAAGTCAGGATTCTGCCCCCATAACGAGACAGAAACCAACAGGAGATATGTGAGTAACATTTTTTTCATGCCGCAAAGGTAACAAAAAGCTATATCTATTGAACAAAATTGAAAAAAAATAGTTACCTTTGCACGCAATAAATTTAGTCCTTATGTCATTTATTGCTGATAGAGTAAAAATGGATGGACTCACATTTGATGATGTCCTCCTTATTCCGGCTTATTCGGAAGTGTTACCCCGCGAAGTTAACCTTACCACTCGTTTCTCACGTAACATCACATTAAATGTGCCCCTGGTCTCAGCTGCCATGGACACAGTAACCGAAGCTGCTCTCGCTATAGCTATAGCTCGCGAGGGTGGAATTGGTGTGATTCATAAAAACATGACCATCGCCGAGCAGGCGCGTCAGGTGCACGCTGTGAAACGTGCCGAAAACGGCATGATTTACGACCCCGTGACCATCAAACGGGGAAGCACTGTAGCCGATGCTCTCAATATGATGAAGGAATACCACATTGGCGGTATCCCCGTGGTGGACGAGGACCGCAAGCTCGTTGGTATCGTGACTAACCGCGACCTTCGTTTCGAGCGCGACCTCACCCGCGTGATTGATGACGTCATGACCAAAGAGGGTCTGGTAACCACCACTCAGTCAACCAATCTTGAGGAAGCCGCACAGATTCTTCAGGAACATAAAATAGAAAAACTCCCCGTGGTTGACCACGATAACCGCCTTGTAGGTCTTGTAACATACAAGGATATCACCAAAGCTAAAGATAAACCATTTGCCTGCAAGGATAAACTCGGACGTCTCCGTGTGGCTGCAGGTGTAGGTGTCACTGCTGACTCAATGGACCGTGTGGATGCACTCGTTGAAGCCGGAGTTGACGCAATAGTCATTGACACCGCTCACGGACATTCAAGAGGCGTGGTTGGTGTGCTCAAAGCAGTGAAAGAAAAATATCCTCACATAGATGTAGTGGTCGGCAATATCGCTACCGGTGAGGCTGCAAAATATCTCGTTGAAAATGGTGCCGATGGCGTCAAGGTAGGTATTGGTCCGGGTTCTATCTGCACAACCCGAGTGATTGCAGGTGTGGGTGTGCCACAGCTCAGCGCTGTATATGATGTAGCCAAGGCTCTGAAAGGCACAGGTGTGCCCTTGATTGCTGACGGCGGTATCCGTTACTCAGGAGATATAGTAAAGGCTCTTGCAGCCGGCGCTTACAGTGTGATGCTCGGCGGAATGCTCGCAGGTGTTGAAGAATCGCCCGGCGACACTATCATCTACAACGGTCGTAAGTACAAATCATACCGTGGCATGGGTTCGCTGGAAGCTATGGAAAAGGGTTCAAAAGACCGTTATTTCCAGGCAAACGAAACCGATACCAAGAAACTCGTTCCCGAAGGTATCGCCGCACGTGTTCCTTACAAGGGACTTCTCTATGAGGTGGTATACCAGATGCTTGGCGGTCTACGTGCAGGTATGGGCTATTGCGGTGCTCCTGATATCGAGCATCTGCATGAAGCCAAATTCACCCGCATCACCAATGCCGGTGTAGCAGAAAGCCATCCGCATGATGTAGCCATCACCAGCGAAGCACCAAACTATAGCGCTTCAAGCAGATAAAAAATTTATTTCAGAGGATGTTCACCGTGTATGGGAACATCCTCTGAAATCTTATAATCGCTTACAATTCTTATAAACTGTTTTTTACAAACCAAAAAATCTTTATAAACCCAACAACAATGAAAGTATCAAAGAAATATCTTTCGATTTTCTGTTCATTGATGCTTGCCGCAGCCATGACATCATGCGGCGGTTCAGACAGCACTAATGAAAACAATGAGAACACCGAAGCAACCGAACAGACCTCTGAGACCTCAGAACTGACTTCAAAACAAAAACGTCAAATCAAGAGTCTGGAAGTTGAACTTGAAAAAATCAACAAACAGCTTCCCATGAATATGGGAAATGGGTTAAAAATGCAAAAAATGGAGCTCAAAGATGGCTACGTTATCACTACTGCATCATACCCACAGAATTCTGATATGCAAGTTGATGACAGCCCTGAGAACAAGCGTGCCATTCTTGATGCTGCAAATCAGGCGTCACTCAAGCGCTTCAAAGACCTTGGTCTCGGTCTGAAATATATCTATGTTGAAGATGGAACAGGCAAGACTTCGGAAATTGTCATAACTAACGAAGAAATGTAAAGCTTCGAATAACAAGCACTTAGTATAATTCACAATGATAAGCGGATACAGCATGGCAACAGTCATGACGTATCCGCTTTTTCTGTATCAACAGTCCAAATCAACAATGCCTCCAGTTGATATGACACAATAATTGCTACCATAGAACGTTAGATATATGAATCACCCGATGAACGGCGACTTCATATATGCCCCAAATGAAAAGATATCTAATTCTCACCATACTTTTAGCCTCGGTACTGTTCAAGGCTATCGCCCACACAGACGCCGACCCTGTGCTGATGACAATAAATGGCGAAGATGTGTTTCAGAGCGAATTTGAATACCTCTACCACAAAAACAATATTCAAGTCACAAAACAGTACAGTATCGATGAGTTTCTCGATATGTTCATAGTCTACAGATTGAAAGTGGTCGAGGCGGAGGCAGCCGGAATTGATACCACCGCCACATTAAGGAATGAATTCACCGAATATTGCCGACAACTCGCACTGCCGTATCTAAGCAAATATAATTTCTCCTTAGGAGAGGAAGCATTCGGGGCATTATCTGAGAAAGAGCCGGTGTTCAGAAACGTGATGAACGAATACCGTAACGGAATTCTGCTATTTGAGATAAGCAACCGTCATGTCTGGGAAAAGTCCATATCGGATGCCAACGGTCGAGACAATTATTTCAGGACGCACAAGAATGATTATCTCTGGAATGAACCTCATTACAAAGGTTACATCGTTTATGCCATCAATGACTCTTTGGCTAAGGAGGCGAATCGTTTCCTCCAATCACGTAGCATACCCTCTGATTCACTCCGGACTACCATCAGCAAGGCATTCGGGAAGGATGTCAAAATTGAGCGCACAGTAGCCGGTAAAGGTGAGCATCCTGTGGTTGACCATATAGCTTTCGGAGGCAAATATCCAGAGCAAAAAGGGAGATGGAAAGCGTGGTTCGGATACCAGGGACGTATAATTGACACTCCGGAGGAAGCATCCGATGTGCATGCTCAGCTTACCGCCGACTATCAGGAACACCTTGAAGAAAACTGGGTGAATGAATTGCGCGGCAAATATAATGTGAAAATCAACCATCATGTTGTCGACAGACTGAAAGCAGAGCTTAAGCAATAAAACTCATCAACGCTAATCAACAGTCGTCCAACACGTTTTCAGCAAATCAATGAGCGGTAACAGGGTAATCGTAAAAAACACATTCTTCCTCTATGTAAGAATGTTCCTGACTATGGGCATAAGTCTGTATGCCAGCCGCATCGTACTGCAACAGTTAGGCGTTGAGGACTTCGGTGTGTACAGTGTGGTAGGTAGCCTCTCGATGTTTTTCCTGTTTCTGAACTATGGGGTCTCCACTGCCATACAACGTTTTCTAACCTACGAGATAGGAATCAAGAATGACGAGGGATTGCAGAAATGTTTCTCCTCCGGACTCGCAGTCACCATCCTAATCTGTATTGTGCTGATAACCGCAGGAGAAATAGCAGGATTCTTTGCTATAGATTACCTGCTCGACATTCCGGCGGGAAAAGAGGGTGACGCACTGTTTGTATATCAGTTCACCCTTCTAATGATTGTGCTTGACCTTTTCAAGTCATGTTTCCAGAGCTTGATACTGTCCTATGAGAGAATGTCATTTTTCGCATATCTCTCCATCGCCGAAGCGTTGCTGAAGCTAACTGTGGTGATGTTGCTTTCCATATTCCCTGGCAACAAACTGCACATCTATGTGATATTACTCACCTCTTCAAGCTTTTTAATACTGATATGCTATCTTCTCTATTCGCGCATAAATTTCCCGAATGTGAAACTCACACTGCGCGGTGGCAGGGAACGATTGCGGACTATAGTGTCGTTCACCGGTTGGAATACACTTTCGAGCTTCGCTGACCTTTGCTACATGCAAGGCTCCAACATAGTACTCAACATGTTCTATGGTGTGGCACTCAACGCAGCGATGGGTATAACCAACCAAGTGAAAACAGCGGTAATGACCTTCTCAAAGAATGTTCAATTTGCTGCAAATCCGCATATCATAAAAGAATTTGCAAAGGGGGAATATGAGAATTTCTCCACACTCATCTATGGAGTATCGCGCATCTCGTTCCTTATATTATTCCTGCCCGGACTTCCGATTCTGCTCAACATACATACCATACTTTCAATCTGGCTTACAGTAATACCACCCTATACGGAAACATTCATCCAGCTGATGATATGCTTCGCACTAATCGACTCTCTGGTGGGTCCGTTATGGATAGGGATGCAAGCCACAGGAAACATAAAGCGTTACCAAATAACCACAAGCATTATATGGATTTCCATTCTCCCGGTCACATATTATATCTTCAAATATGGAGGCGGTCCGGAATGGGTAATTCTGACTCAGATTATATTCGGGGCAGTACTGATATGTGTCCGACTTATTTTCGCGCAGTCAAAATGCCATATTCCGGTCAAAAGCTACATAATGCGGGTAATAATTCCATTGGTAAAAGCCACGGCTGCGGCGGCAATCATACCGTTGGCGGCATCCCTGTTGTTCACCGGATTAGCAAAACTTGTCATAACTTCGTTGCTCACACTGATAGCACTCCCTTCGGCAAGCTATTTACTTGCGCTCACGGCATCTGAACGCTCGCAAGTGGTGGCGTTGGTCAAATCCCGACTACATCGGTCCTGAATATGCTCCAATCCTGACATGGCGATGTAGAACAAGATGAAGCAATAAGGGAAGAGACGGAAAGAGTCGTTATACAGCATCGACATTGCAACGAGCAGATAGAGATAGAGCCGTATATTCCATGCAAACTTACGAGTACTGTCGGTCTGCACAATGGTAATCAGATTAATAAGCATCCACACCAAGCCTACCACACCCAACTGCATGAGAATGAAAAACAGCAACGGCCGTGAGCCTTGCAGAAACCAGTTGTATTTCCGTGCAAAAGGGGTCTGACCTATAACCGATGTCCCTTTAAACTGCCCCACTCCGGCTCCTAACCATACCTTTCCCCCAGTCTCATCAAGTATCACGGGTGCAAGCACAAGCTTTGAGATTCGGGGAATATCCACCGCCCACACATTGTCGGTTTCAATCTCTTGGTCCTGTACCTTCATAGCCACATCAATGAGATAATCAATATCCTCACCGATGAAATAATTATACATGTTAGCCTCCGAAAAGACATCGGATGCCTCAGTGTCAACCACGTATGAATAGACAGTCACAGCTCCCACTGAAAGTACTCCCACAACCGGGAGCAATTTCACCGCCTTACCGAGCACATGACGGTCAATCCTGACAAGTAGAATAAAATAGAATACAAAGAGTACAAGACTGATTTTGGTCTCGTTAAGAAATGTGGGATATAAAAGTAGAATCAACAACAGATTCTTACGCAAATTGAAAAAATAGCTGCACTCATGATTCCACCGCTTGCACATCAGATAAAATGAGATAAAATAAATGAGCACCGATATTGTACCGGAAGCCCCCTCCCCCATACTACCACCTACATAATCCCCTGGACCATATTTAAAGAATTGCCATGTTATGCAGATTGCCTGGAGGAATAGAAATATCAACATCTGTCGGTCAAATGACGTTTCAAACCGTTCGAAATGTTTGGATGTCAACATCATTCTTATCACCGGAGCAGCAAACAGCACTCCAATAAAATCGCGCGAACCATTGAGCACTGTCACCACCCCCTGACGGTTAAGCACGGCCGAAACCAACAGGATAATCACAAATGATATAAAAATCCTTATGTCACGTCGATCACGTAGCGCATAGGCTCCAAGAAGCAGAAATACTAAATCAGCCATCAAGAACATAGGCGAACGCACAGCCTCAAGTCCGGGGAAAAGTTCATCCTGCACGAATCCCCAGCAAAGTGAAATCCACAAGAACAGGAATAGAAGACCTACGTATAGCTTGTATTTCTCAATCATTGCCTCGCAGCTGCTATAATTTTATTCCGGTTATTTACGCTCGTGTGAGCCGTTACCATAACCATAGCCGTAACCACGCTTCACTTTAGTGCCGTTAACAACCACCGACATATTTCTCAGCCTCTTTTCCTCATAGATATTCTCGATGAATTTGAGGTCCGAGAGACTACTATGATTGATGCGTGTCACATAAATCACAGCATCAGCAATGCGATTGACAGTAAAAGTGTCGCTGACCATTCCGACCGGAGCTGAATCCACGATTATATAGTCGTAACGTTTGCGAAGTTCAGTAAACAGACTGTCAATTTTTCCCGATGCCAAAAGTTCGGAAGGATTTGGAGGAATGGGGCCTGCCACAATCACGTCAAAGCTGCTGAAACCTGGCACTGCCGAGATAATGGATTCAACACTCATATCGGGTTGAGAGAGATAGGATGTAAGTCCGGGCGAATCCGGTATTCCAAGATAGTTAGCCACCTGAGGTTTGCGTATGTCCATACCGACCAGAAGCACTCTCTTCCCTTCAAGCAGCGAGAGTGAGGCTGCAAGATTGATGGCGATGAAAGTCTTACCTTCGCCCGACTGCGTGGATGTGAGAAGTACAACCTTGTCAGCCTTACCACTGAGCATGAACTGCAGATTGGAACGAAGCAGACGGAAGAGCTCGTTGGAAGAGGATGAATCCCTATCGGCCACCACAAGACTCCTCCCGGAAGCATCAAGACACATCTCGCCAAGTATAGGAGCTGTGAGCGCTTTCTCAATATCCTCACGTGACTCCACTTTGTCACGCAAAAGCTGATAGATATACATCCCCACAGGAGGTACACAAAGTCCAATGAAGAAACATATCACCAATATCCACTTCATAGACAAGCCAAGCGGTTCGGTCAGAGTGAAGGCTTCATCTATGACCATACCCTTGGGCACGGAATTAGCAAGCAACATGGCTGTCTCCTCCTGTCGTTGAAGCAAAAAGAGATATAACTGCTGCTTCACCTCCTGCCGACGCTTCATATTGAGATATTCGCGCTCATGAGTTGGTATGTTGCTGAGTTTGTTGTCGGCTCCCGATTTTTCCTTCCGCAGCTCATTGAGCTGTATGCTGGCGCCATCGTAGGCTTTCGCCAACGATGATTGTATGTTTGCCCTCATCATCTCAATCTGTTTATCAAGCTGACGCAGAGCATAATTCTGAGGCTTGGCATTTCGCCGCAGACTTTCCCTGCGCATCACGAGCTCATTGTAACCCTTGATGCCCTCCTGCACCTCCGGATTAGAGACATTCAATGGCACCATATCATAAGCATTCACAGAGTCCGCAAGAAAATCGCGAGTCATCTTGATAATTTCCAGGTTGGTTTCAGCGGCGAGCAGCTCTGCCTCAACACGCCCTTTCTTTTCGGTCTGATAAGTCGCCTCAGCCACCACGTCAATTATCCGATTGTTCTCCTTATATCTCTGGATATCTGACTCAGCCAAGTTCAAATCGTGAGCTAAAAGGTCAATTCTATCTTTGAGGAAAAGAGCTGTCTTCTCACCCTGCTGATTCTTTTCAATGATACCACGCTCATTGTAATTCACAAGAATAGCATTGAGAATAGCACGCCCATAATCGGAATTATGAGTATCAAAGGCGAGTGTGATTACATTACTCTTGCGGCTCGGGATATCGACAGTTATATCTTTGGCAAGCAGTTCGGCTGCACGGTCATAACCCGTAAAAATTATCCTTGTCGAAACCTCCTCTCCTTTTGGGAAAACAGCGGTCTTATCAACGGTAAAATCACCATAGATAGTTTTTACCACAGCAGGGAGAGTTACATCCTTTATCTTAGCTATGGTGTGACGCTTTGCCTTAGCGGTAATATCAGCTTTGCCGGCTTCATTTACCTTGATTTTAAATACCACAGTGGTGCGCAATGTATCAGCAACAGATGGCGCTACCACATCAATGGGAAATTCAGGATAGGCAAGATGCGATTTCAGGAACCCATCACGGACATAATGTGTTTTGTTTACCTGCAGTTCCTTTGCCACTTCACGGTAAAGAGAGTGCGAGCTGATGACAAAAATCTCATCATCCACATATCCGTTTGCACCAAAAAGTTGTTCGAGTCCGCCGAAATTAGCCAATGGATTCATGCTGTCCTGCTGAATCAGCAGATTGGCACGTACCGCATATTCCTCGGGGTTCATGCGGCAATACACAAATCCAAGCATACCGCACACCAATACTGACACCACAAAATAATACCATTTGGAGATATATTTACGCAATAGTGCCCTCACATCTATATAATCCGATGAATTTTTCTTTGCCATCTCACTTAACAGTTAAAGCGATTACAAGCGATGCTATCACAGAAGCGGCGCTGACCACTGTAGAAACCACAGAAAGTTTAAAAGCGTTGTCCTGATTATATTTTGAATTTGATTGACGCACATTATTGGGCTCCACATAAATATAATCGTTCTGCTTCACATAGTAATATGGTGACGTGAGCAGAGCCGATGAGTTAAGGTCAACGTGCGCATATTTTCTCTCACCGTTCTCCTCACGTATTATCAAAACATTTGAACGCTCGCCATAAGGTGTAAGGTCGCCGGCGGCTGAGAGCGCATCGAGGATTGAAAATCGGTTGCGCTTCACAGCAACCGTTCCGGGCTTTGCCACTTCACCTGCCACGTTGACATTGAAATTCACCAGTTCCACTCTTACGAGCGGGTCATTGACATCACGGGAAATTCTATTGGTAAGTTCAGCCTGAAGTTGCTCCACGTCCATCCCAGCCACATGAATTTTACCTAATTCGGGGAAATTTATATCGCCCTTGCTGTCCACTACATAAGTCTGCGATGTGGGAGAAATATATTGCCCAAGCATATTCTTTGTAGCAGGATTATTGACCGGAAGGTTATACACAGCTGTTGCCTCAGGCTCTCCTGATGTAACCGAGATAAATAATTCGTCATCAGGTTGCAACTTTGCGAGATAGCTTTCCATAGGGAGAGTCCCTTCCTTTACGGTAGAAATATCGGTAAAATATGGAAGCACAGTCTTTGAGGTTCCACACGAAGTCATCACAACTCCGAAGATAACAGCTGAAACGAGTAACTTTATATGGTTCATGATGAACTGATTATTTTTTATTTTTATTAATCAAACTGATTTGAGCCATCGGAATCATCTGATTCATACGATTGTCATAACTGGTTTGATACTATTAAATATAACGCGGTAATGTATATGTTATTATCCAAATATAGGTTTATTATCACTCCGACGGAGGAATCAAACTTTTAAGTTTCTCATACATCTGCAGATGCACTATGCCGCTACGGTAACCGGAGGCAGTGGCTTTGGCGGCGTCGGACATAGCTGATTTTTCAGATGGAGTAAGCCGGATATATGATTCGATTCTCTCGACCAGTTCATCGCTGTCGCCCGGAGAAAACAAATAACCGTTCTCACCCTCAGCTATATAGCTTGCGGGACCGCCGACATTGCCGGCTATCACGGGTGTACCGGCTGCCATCGCCTCAATACCCACCAAACCAAGGCTTTCTGCCTCGCGCCCCGTTGGAAATACCAACAGGTCAAAGGAACTGTAGAGGTCAGGCAATGCATGCTGCTCTACCCCACCAAGATATGTCACTCTATCGCCGATACCCAATCTATCAATCATCTCATGCAAAGCCGCGGTCTGCGCTCCACGTCCTGCCATCACACCACTACATTCCACACCTCTTTTTGTAAGTATGGAAACTGCTCGAAGGAAAGTATCCCAACCTTTTCCCTCATCAATCCGAGAAACATACCCCAATCTAACCAGACGGGTACAACTGAAACCGGACTTTTTCTTTACAAAAAATCTATCGTTAACACCACCCGACGGAGAGACAAACAGTCTATCACCGCTCAACTCAGGAAATTCCCTAAGCACTACATCTTTAAAATAATCAGATGGAGCCACCACCATCCTTGCCTCAGGCAAAATACCCGCCGCAAGTCTCTTAAGCATTTTTTTTAACCTTGTTGCCGGAAGCACATCATCGCCATGCACATTGAATACCAAAGGTAACCTGCGGAAGATGGATGCAAACAGCACGGGCAAAATCGGAAATGTGATTGTATGAATATACACTAAATCATATCGGCGGAATAGCAGGCGTGAAGTTAAGTCAGAATAAAATTTCACATAAGCCGCAATCTTGGCAAGCTTCGAACGGCGTTTCCCCCTTATCACCACCAAAGAGAGCGAACCGTCGAAATCAAGCTCAGACAACCCTTCCACAAAATTTCTGACAAATGTACCGTAAAGTTTATCTTTGTCCGAAGGATACATATTGGACACTACAAGTATATTCATACTTCGACAGTTACAGTTAGTCCTTACCTTGAAATCTGCGAATCACACACCGGCATGAATGAGCAATCGCTCTGTAAGCCTCTGACTTCATACACATATAAGTATGCAGCCCCAACCGAATACCGAGAATGCGGACCAATTCTACAAAATGTGTCATGCGTGCAGTGTCGGAATTAAATCCGGAGATTAGTTCAACATCATAACCACACTCCATATAATAGCCCAGAGTGCGGACAAAGAAACGTTTATTAGACCTAAGGAGCTTTGCATCATTCACATGTGTGTTCACATATCCATATGATAAATAAATGGATGAAAGCTGCGCGCAAAGTGCAGCGTCCGACATTCTGCGTCGACTTAGAGAGGATTCATTTATACGATAAAGATATGTGGTGAACGGCACATAATGAACCGAAGGATTCCTTCTCACAAGTAACTGGGATAATAATATACGGTCCTCCGAATGGTTGCAATGAATCAATGTCTCGTAATCCTCACTGTCAAACAGCGAACGATGAAACAAAGTCCCGCACAAAGAGCAAGTAGTACCACTCAGTATCGCTTTCAAATATGACTCACCGCCGGTTCCAACCTTGTCGCGCAGACGCTTCCCCTTTATCTCCTTCCGGGAGAAAAGAGACAAATCTCCAGTCACAACCGAAGCACTCGACCCCATTGCCGCACCATAGAGAACTTTCAAAGCATTGGCAGGAAGAATATCATCAGAATCGCAGAACAAAAGATATTCGCCTGTCGCTGCCTCATAGCCACGACGGCGCGTCATCATTAGTCCAAGATTCTCATTATTTATGAGAATCCGAACCCGCGAATCAGCCTCAGCATACCGCCGAAGTATCTGTAACGAGGCATCGTGACTTGCATCATCGACACAAATCACCTCTATATCATTAAAAGATTGTGATAAAATGGAATCGAGACATTCACATAGCCAAGGCTCCACATCATACACAGGCACCAATACTGAAATCTTACTCATGACTAAGCTTGATGCCGGCTAACTGAGCCTCAATCTGGGGCAACAACGGCATCATACCGTCATTGATGATTGGTATGACAAGTGGATGATGACGCGACGGGATAAATGAATCCTGAGCGGAGATACGGGCAAGCACTTCCTCACGTGAAACGGAATTGCGCTCCATCACACGCGAAATCCGCAAATCCAACGGAGCCTCTACCTCCCATACGTAATCTACCATCCTGTCAAGCTCGCTCTGATATAGAATGGCTGTCTCTACAAAACTAACCTTCCCTTGAAGCCGCGCCCACTTTCTCAAGTCGTCACGCACAGCCGAGTGTACTATTGCATTCAGCTTTTCAAGCCGGTCAGCATCACTGAAGACAATCTCGGCAAGACGCTTGCGGTCAATGCAACCGTCAAGCACACACTGAGGATGAATCTCTTGTTGCAACCGCGCCTTTATGACATCATCAGTATCCATAAGGCGCTTGGCGCGACTGTCACAATCATACACATCATAGCCCATCATTGCCACGATGCGACTCACCACGCTCTTGCCGCTTCCTATTCCTCCTGTGATTGCTATCAGCATGACCGGTTACTTATTCTCAATTATATACTCCACACTATCGGGAGAAAATGAAAGATTATGGTATACATCAGGAATTACCGATAAAGAAACCGGCAATTTCTTGCGCTGAGGTTTGATGTCATTGTAATCCACGTAAGCCTTCACGGGATAATCATCATTGTAAGCGCTCATAGGCACAAGATAGGATATCTCCACTTTGGAGGGGAAAGTGATGAGCCCCTTATCCTCAGGGCGGTTCACCACATCAAGTTTGATGGTGCGCTTGCGTGAAATAAGCGGTTCAATCGGGATTGTCACCACAACTTTATCGGGTACTATGCGCACTCCGGCTATCGGCTTTACCCTCACTTCATACCTCATAGTATCTTTCAGCTCTGACTTGACCACAGGTTCTGTAGAGACAAATTTCAAAGAATGAGGAAGGTCGGTGGGAGAATATAAGGTCACAGAGTCAACATTTGCCCTAATTGGACCGGAGATAATGTACTGGAGGTTCGGATGTATATCGGCCTGGACATTGAGCTTCACTTTTGTTCCCGGAAGAGTGGTATATGTCACACTCACTGAGTCCGGACGATAAGACACAATCTGAATACCTGCGCCAAAATAATCGCGCAGACGTGCCTCAATTTTAGCATGGGTGAGAAGGAATGTATTGTCAGTGATATTCTCCTCCCATTTAAATTTAACCGGCGACATCTTGCCCCACATGTGACGGAGCAATTGGGAATCCTTACCCTTGACACTCACTCCAAGTTCGGTCGGGACCTGACCAATCACAGTGACACTGTCCGGTACATCCTGAAGTTCAAATGGAATTTCGAAATCGCGCTGCACTTCAGTATCGAGCGACAGGAACACCCAAAAAACAAAAGCCACCGCCACAAACAGCAGATAGAGCAACACATCCTTACCGCGGCTCGAATGGAGGGCGGTCTGAACCTTATCATATACACGTTGCGCTTTCTCGTTCATGGGGCGACAGGTCTGTAGTTCGTGAGGGGAATATGTAAAATGTTTCCCGCGTCAACGCACGGGAAACATCAAAATTATAAAATTATTTCTGAGCAGCGTCCTGAGATGCCTGCACTGCTGAAGGGTAAACAGACCCCTTGTCAACTGTGATGCGGACATCCTTTGCAATCTCGATGGTGAAAGTAGTCTCACCTACGGTGCGTACCTTACCATAAATACCACCGGCAGTGACAACAGAATCACCTGCAGCAAGACCTTCGCGGAACTTGCGGATTTCTTTCTGACGCTTCTGTTGGGGACGAATCATAAATAGGTAGAAAATACCGATAAGAAGCACAATCATCAGGATATTGGTCCATGCTGCGCCTTCTGCCTGGAGTAAAACGGAATTTAGCATATTAAAGTATTAAGTTTTAAGTTTGTATTTTTTATTTCAGATGAATCATCAAACAAAGAGGAACGGTCACACACATATCAGCTCTTAAAAAGAACGCCGTCTGCCTTAAGTTTGTTGATAACAGAATAGAGAATACCATTGATAAACGCGCCACTCTTCGGAGTGCTGTAAGCATTCGCGATTTCGATATACTCATTCAGGGTAACTGCGATAGGTATGGCAGGGAATTTGAGCAACTCAGTGATAGCTGTCACCATTATCACAGTATCCATGAATGCAAGACGGTCGGCATCCCAACGGTGCTGGTTGACAAAACTGTCAATAAGCTCACGATATTCATCGTAATTCTTTACCGCTGTCTCAAAGAGAATCGGACCAAACTGACGGTCCTCCTCATCCTTATACTGAGGAAGAAGTGTCACATCCTCGCCATTATTCTTGCTCTGGCAGTATTTGCGGATAGTCTTTAGAACGAATGTACCCATTACATGCAGGTCATCATTCCAGTATACCGATTTTGATTCAAGTACTTCGGCAAGGTCATCGCTGGGCAGAATGATGTTTTTGAAAATAACTCTCCACAATTCACTATCAGCCTCAAATGATGGTTCATCAGTTGATTCCATATATGCCTGATAAGCCTCACTCTGAAGAATCCGGTCGAGCAACCCACGCACCAGCGCATCATCAGCATCCCATGAGAGCTTCTTTGTATCGACATATTCCACAAACTCCGGATTTTCCGACAGAGCCTTCACAAACTTGTTTTCCACAAATCTCATGTTGGGATGAAGGTCCTCATCTGAGGGAAGAAGCTTATGTTTTGCCGCATCAAGACGCAAATCCTGCATACGTGTAATTTCAAGGGCAAGATACAACAGACTATAGTAAAGCTCATAAGCCTTATCAAGTGAGTAATCCAACGCATGACGTGCATGATTGAATAAAGTCCGGTTATCCTTATAATCGCTCAATGTATAGAGGAGTGAATTTATACCGCGAGTGAATCCTGCCACAGTGAAGTCGGGATTCTTACGTGCCACGGTCATAAATTCAGGATTCTTTGCCACCAGATTTGTGATGATTGAGCTCCAAAGCTCCACGTCATCCTTCAGCTCCACTTTCTTCAGTCGGATATACGACTTGTAAGCCGGAAGCGAAGGTATGGCTTCATAAATGGAGGGGATTATTGAATCAAACTGAGTCACACCGGAGCGGTTTCTCATCACGATGGAACGCACCTCATCAATGCTGTTGAGTGACTTCGCTAAAAGATTGTTGTTTATATGCTTGTTGAGCGCAATCCCGCGTAAGGGAGATGCATGTCTGCCGCCAGTCACGTCATAACCCGACATCTCAAGCACCATCATGAGCAAATCCTCATATAAGTCATGACCATACTTTTTATCGCGTGAAGGGTTCTCGATGGGCGGCTCAATTTTGAATTCACACTGAGTGAGCAGATACGAGTAGAGCAACTGTACGACCTTGATTCTTATCAAAACTCGATTAATCATGACTATAAAGAGCTATTTTTATTCTTACAAATAATTTTTACGATGCAAATTTAGGCATTTTTCCTCAATTATCTATCATCCGTGCCGAATAAAGCGCAAACAAACTTGGAAACATCTGTCAAAATAGCATACATATCATCTAATAAATCTGTATGTGACAATAATTCACGATAGAAGTACCAGAAAACTTTTATAGAGAAAAACTTGTTATTTAATAAAATTGATTGTAACTTTGCATCGCTTTCAAAGCCATACGCCCCGTGTAGTTTGATTATAATTATCGGTTTTTAAATATATGGCGTAGCTACAAAGCGATATTTCCAACAATCATTTTTTTATTATCAGTACCCTTTGCAGGTCTGAGAATTGTGCGCGGTTCCGCACGTCAATACCCCCTACATTTACACGTTCAGCAATATTCATCAAGGGATTGACATAAGAACCATATCCTTGACATTATCCCACACGAATCTCACTTCCATTTTAATGAATAAGTTCAGAAAGTGATGTTCATACAGATGATAAAGAATTATCATCAAGGGTATTTTCAAGCCACAGCGAATTAAATCTGTAAAAAAGAAAAAACAACTCTCAATATTTTAAGTCCCCTACATTATTATATGTACAATCTATCGGAATTATACGAAATGGATGATTCAAGGCTTCGTGAAGTCGCAGAATCCATCGGTATAAAGAAAATCAACACTGACGATAAAGAGACCTTGGTTTACCAGATTCTCGACAAGCAGGCAGTTGACGTGGCATCAGCTTCAGCCTCAACTGCTACAAACGGTAAGAATCGCCGGAACAAAAAGGACGGCAAGGAGAACGGTAACGGAAAGGATAAGAAACCCGCTCGTCAGGCACAGAATAAAAACACAGAAACACCCGAGGAAGCCACACAAACCGCTTCCGATGAAAATTCACAACCGAAACGTCGCGGCAGAAAGCCTAAGACTGCCGACAACAATACAACAGACGAACAGACTCAGGACGCAAGCGACACAACAACTGAAACACCTGCCGAATCTCAGGAGCCGGTAAATCAGGAAAGCAACACCCCTGATGCACAGACTGAGGAAATGAAATCGCAGGATGCCGAGTTGCAGCCAAAGCGCAAGCGCGGTCGTCCCGCCCGTCAGCCTCAGGCAAAAGAGGAGCAACCCACCAATCAGGAAAATGCTCCTGTCATGGAGCAGGATATGCCTGATACAGGAAATGCCCCGCTATTCCTCCCCGCTGCTGAACAGCCTATGCAAAATGACATCAATGACGCTGCATCTTCCGGGCAGGATAACAATGAACGCAATAATTACGTAAAACCGGAGAACGGTTCCAATCCTGCCGAAGCTCCTAAAGCTGAAGAAAATCAGGCGCCACGTCAGCACGGAGTATTCATCCGTCCTAAATCACGCATGGAGCCTCAGGAAAATGAAGGAAATGAGACCGAGGGCAATAATGCAAACAATGGTCCTCGCCATGATTTCCGCCCCAAAGATTCGTCGTTCGGCTCATTTTTCCCACGCGCCGGAGGCAGAACATTCGCCCCGAGAAGCCAACAGGAAAAGGAACAGGCAGCCCACGCCGCACAAGCAGCAGCCACTGCAGCTCCAATCGTACTTGGCGAACCGGGAATGGAGAAGCAGCCGCAAAACAACAATAACAACAAGAAGAACAAGAAGAACCGCAATAAGAATCAGCAGCAGGAACAGGATAACCGTCAGAAGTTCCAGCAACCTGCAGCTTACAACTTCGACGGACTTATCGAAGCTTCCGGTGTGCTCGAAGTAGTGCCCGAAGGACATGGATTCCTCCGTTCAAGCGATTACAACTATTTGACATCGCCCGATGATGTGCTCGTGTCACAGCAACAAATCAAGCAATACGGACTCAAAACCGGCGATGTTGTAGACGCAGCCATACGTCCACCTCGTGAAGGTGAGAAGTATTTCCCACTTACCGCAGTGAAGAGTGTCAACGGACGTTCACCGGAATATATTCGCGACCGCGTAGCCTTCGAACATCTCACACCTCTATTCCCTGACGAAAAATTTGACCTTACATCAGGTCGCAGCAGCAATATATCAACCCGTGTTGTGGATATGTTCTCACCCATTGGCAAGGGTCAGCGCGGACTTATCGTAGCTCCCCCAAAGACCGGTAAGACCATACTTCTGAAAGATATTGCCAACGCTATCGCCGAGAATCACCCCGAGACTTACATCATGATTCTTCTCATCGACGAACGCCCCGAAGAGGTGACCGACATGAGTCGTAGTGTAAACGCCGAAGTGATTGCCTCGACATTCGACGAGCCGGCTGAACGCCATGTGAAGATTGCGTCAATCGTACTCGAGAAAGCGAAACGAATGGTGGAATGCGGACACGATGTGGTGATTCTTCTTGACTCAATCACCCGTCTCGCACGTGCCTACAACACATGCGCGCCGGCATCCGGTAAAATCCTCTCGGGTGGTGTGGACGCCAATGCACTTCAAAAGCCAAAACGTTTCTTTGGAGCTGCCCGCAATATAGAAAACGGAGGCTCTCTCACCATCATCGCCACTGCCCTCACAGAGACAAGCTCGAAGATGGATGAAGTTATCTTTGAAGAATTCAAGGGTACCGGCAATATGGAGCTGCAACTTGACCGCAAACTATCGAACAAGCGTATATTCCCCGCAGTAGATATCATGGCATCAAGCACACGCCGCGACGACCTTCTGCTCCGCAACGAGACACTCAACCGCATGTGGATTCTACGCCGATTCCTCAGCGACCGCAACTCTATCGAAGCAATGGAATTTATCAAGGACCGTATGGAACGTACTTCGGATAATGATGAACTGCTCCGCACTATGGGTGACTGATAAATCGTTAAGACAAATATAACACAATACAAAAACCGGGATGCCACAAATCAGTGACATCCCGGTTTTTTAATAAATACTTATATCTATTGATTAATCATCAATCAATCACACTTCCCGCATGTGGGAATTTTGGCAATACGATTAGCATGGCGACCACCATCAAAGGGAGTGTCAAGGAATTTCTCCACAATATTTATCGCCATCACGTTGTCGATGAAACGCGCCGGAAGCACCACCACATTCGCATCATTATGACGACGAGCCAATTCAGCCAACTCAACATTCCAACACAAAGCAGCACGTATGCCCTGATGCTTGTTAAGGGTCATTCCTATACCATTGCCAGAACCGCAAAGGGCTATGCCCGGATAGCACTCGCCATTTTCCACAGCTTCCGCACATGGATGAGCGAAATCGGCATAATCACAGCTATCAGCCGAGAAGGTACCAAAATCCTTATACTTGATGCCCATAGAGTCAAAATACCCTTCCAACATCATTTTCATTTCATATCCGGCATGATCGCTGCAAAAAGCCACCGGCAAGTTCTCCTTTAAGATTGACATAATTATACTAAGTTGAGATTGTTTCTTTCCATACATCAATAATCATCCTCGTCATCGTCAACGGCATTATGACAGATGTGATTGAGCGGACGCAGAAGGTTGCATAGTTTTTGACTCCAGTAACTGTCAAACTCATCCTTAACAGCCACGAGAGCCATGTCGATAGTTTCAGCAGGAGCATCGCGCACCATTGTGATAAAATTGTAGAGCACCTGGAATATGTCACACACGCCCTCTGAAATGCTTGCACCTATAGGTGTGTCGGAGTATTTCATATCCTCCTCAAACACTTCAAGATACACATCGTCAGCACCCATTACGGTTTCTATCTCACGACGCACCGACTCATAATAATCCTCGTCGAGATAACTGTCAAGATAAGGTTCGTCATCCTCATCTATCGGACGTACAACATTTAAATCAGAAGCTGCAATGTATAATCGCGGCAACAATTTCAACATCGACGCGACAAATTCACGCAAAGTGGTTTCGCGAGCATTCTCTACCGCAAGGCAGTATTCATTGCACAGACCTATAAATGCTATTGAATTAGTGTTTAGTTCCATATAATTGGTTTTTCTTTATATAGTCAAAGACACCTGCCGGAAGAAAATAGTTCATATCCTTCCCTCTGGCAAGAGCCTTGCGGATAAACGTACTTGAAATATCAGCAGTAGGAGCAGTGACCACATCCACACCATCTTCATAAATGGTTCCGACAGGATAACCGGGACGAGGATAAATTACCACACCAAAATCCGAAAGAATCTCCTCCGAATCCTTCCATTGGTCAAATATCTTCCAGTTATCGCTTCCGATTATCAGTTTGAACTGATGGCGCGGATAACGCTTGGCGAGATATCTCAATGTATTTATAGTGTAAGACGGTCGGGGCATCGACAGCTCGATATCACACACCTTAAGCCCCTTGGTGGTGCCTATAGCCAGGTCAAGCATGGCAAGACGCTGCACGTCGGGTATCAGCTCCTCAGGATTTGACTTCAGCGGATTCAAGGGGGACAGGTTAAGCCATACCTCGTCAAAACCGCCAAACTGCTGGAGATAACTGGACAGCATGAGGTGTCCGATATGAACCGGGTTGAAAGACCCGCCGAGAATCCCTATAGTCATTTATAATTTCACAATAATGTTATACTTAAATTTATTAACAACCCTACGTTATCCGGCGATGAAATTCTTTATCACCGAGTCAACATCAGCTATGGCTTTTGACAGGTCATCGTTAATCACCGTCACATCAAATTCAGGTGCGAATGATATTTCATATTCCGCCTTAGCCACGCGCTGGTTTATAGCCTCCTCAGGGTCGGTGGCACGATTTATCAGACGTTGACGGAGTGTCGCTACACTCGGCGGCTTGATAAAAATACTCACAGCCTTTTCACCAAACATTCTCTTGACGTTGACACCACCCTTGACATCTATATCAAGGATTACATTGTGACCTTCACTTGTGATACGAGAAATCTCACTCTTAAGAGTACCGTAGAACCTACCCGGATATACTTCCTCATATTCCACGAAAGCATCCTCCGCGATGAAGCTCTTAAACTCGTCATCAGTAAGGAAGTAATAGTTCACACCATGCTGCTCACCCTCACGCGGAGAACGGTTGGTGGCGGAAATGGAGAACTGCATATCTATCTCGCCACGTTGGAGAAGAGCGTTGATTATAGTTGATTTACCACAGCCCGATGGGGCAGAAATTATTATTATCTTACCTTCCATCTGCTACGATTACATCACGTTAAGAACCTGTTCCTTTATCTGCTCAAGCTCATCCTTCATCTGGACCACAAGTTTCTGCATCTCGGCATGATTGCTCTTGGAGCCGAGAGTGTTGATTTCACGTCCAATTTCCTGAGTGATGAATCCGAGTTTTTTACCCTGACCTTTTGGTCCATTCATAGTCTCCATGAAGTAATTGAGATGCTGACCAAGACGCTGTTTCTCTTCGTTCACATCAAGCTTTTCAATGTAGAAAAAGAGTTCCTGCTCAAGACGTGACTTATCATAATCCACGGAATGAATCTTTGCCAATCCTTCCTCCATACGAGTGCGAATTTTCACTACTCGTTCAGCTTCATATTGTGGAACCTGAGCGAGCAATTCACGTATTTTCTCAATACGTACAGTGAAGAAAGCCTCCAGCTTCTCACCTTCCACACGTCGGAAATTCATCAGAGCCTGCGCGGCATCATCGAGAGTCTTCATTACCGACTCCACTTCAGATGCATCAGCCTCACCGACCACATCCGAGCGCATCACATCGGGAAAACGGAGCAACACACTGTACCAGTCAGCAGGTTCAGGAATATCGAGTGCCTTTGCCATAGCTTTCACCTCACTCTTGTAGGTTTCAAGCACCGGGAGATTGAAACGCATGGCGGCATCAGCAGTCACTGACTCAACATAAACAGTGAGGTCTACTTTTCCACGTTCGAGAATACGAACCAGATTGTTGCGCATCTGCAATTCATATTCGCGCAATGAAGACGGCACCCTTGCCGCTATGTCAATCTGCTTACTGTTAAGAGATTTTACTTCTACTGTGATTTTCTTTCCGGGAATATCTGTTACCGATTTCCCGAATCCGGTCATTGAGTACAACATACTGACTGATTTTAATTCGTGTCGCAAAGGCAGCACGGTATAATTTTTCCCACAAAATTACAATTTTCTCGTGATAAACGAGTAACTTTGTGTGACATTTTCAACAATAAATTGTACGATGGCTGTAATACTCAATATCGAAACATCAACCAATGTATGTTCGGTGGCACTGACTGCCGAAGGGATGGTACTCGCCCATCAGGAAGATATGAACGGACGCAATCATGCCGGACTCCTAAGTGATTACATCAAGTATTGTCTTGATTTCGCGGCAGAGAAGGAACTGAAACTCGAAGCCGTAGCTGTTTCAATGGGCCCGGGTAGCTATACAGGTCTACGTATCGGTCTCTCGGAAGCCAAAGGTCTTGCTTATGCGCTCGACATACCATTGATTGGTATAAATACGCTCCAAATCATGTCATGTCAGGTGATGTTTACCAAAGAGCTTGAAGGCGACGAGATATTCGTGCCGATGATTGACGCCCGTCGCATGGAGGTTTACACAGCCGCTTACAATTTTGCCCTCGAGGATGTGATGCCGCAGCAACCGCTCATACTTGACGAGAGTAGCTACGCATCCCTGCTTGACAATCACCGCAAGGTACTCTTTTTCGGAAATGGCAGCGATAAGGCAAAGGAGGTAATAAAAGCTCCCAATGCAGAGTTTGTACCTGACATTGTTCCGCTCGCCATTGACATGATAGCTCTCGCAGAACGCGCATACTCTCAACGCGAATTTTTAGACACAGCCTACAGTGTACCTAATTATATCAAGGATTTTCAGGCAACAAAGCCAAAGAACAGTGTGTTAGGGTGAAGGATTTCAACAAACTCAGACTTAAACACCACGGAGACAAGGAGAAACTTTGGGAAATACTGCAGGAGGAATGCAGGTTCAAAACTGCAAAAAAACTTCCAGAGACTCTAAAAAATCCCGATTTCGTTTTCCCGTCGCTCGCTGTGGCTGAAATGGCGACATCCGATGCGGTTGCCGATGTACATGTATCAATGATTACCGAAGGAGAATCGGTACTTGACATGACCTGCGGTCTGGGTATTGACGCATTTCATCTTGCACGCAAGGCTTCGACAGTGACCACCGTTGAGATTGACCATGAAAGCTTCGAGGCTGCGCTACATAACAGCGCTACGGCTGCCAATGGAAATGTAACGGTAGTTGAGGCTGACAGCATAAAGTGGCTTGAGAAGAACAATAAAAAATTTGACGTAATATTCATTGACCCGGCACGTCGCGACTCGGTCGGTAGACATTTTGCACTCAAGGATTGCCAACCGGATGTCACAGCTGCACTACCTCTACTGCTCAGCCGTTGCAAGCGACTGATAATCAAATGCTCCCCAATGCTCAGTATTGATGCAGCCGCAAAGGAACTTGGAGTGGATTGTGACGTCACGATAATCGGAACCGCGAAAGAGTGTAAAGAGGTGGTGTTTATCCTCCCTGGCTCTCTTAGCGAAAGTGATGAACCGGAACAAAACGGGAACAAAACCAATACACATACGCGCACAATAAAAAGTGTGACTATCGGACATCCTGACTTCGAATACACATCTGCCGCCGATAGAGAAGCTGAACTTGAGTTCGCCAATCCACAGCCAGGTGGATACCTGTATGAGCCATATCCATCAGTAATGAAAGGTGGCGGCTACAGGGCTTTGGCTCAGAGATTCGGCATAGGGAAACTGCATCCCAATACACATCTGTATTATTCTCCCACCGTTATTGAGAATTTTCCGGGTGAAAGGTTCAGAATCGCCGATATTATACCATCGTCCAAACAAGCCTACCGTGATTTCGCAAAGCAATATCCTAAAATAAATGTTGCTACAAGAAATTTCCCCCTCTCCGCCCCTGAGTTAGTAAAAAAACTCAGAGTCAAAGAAGGGGGTGAAAATATGGTATTCGGCACTACTGTCACCAACGGAGACAAAGTGCTCGTTGTGACCGATATGGGGGTTTAGAATCTCATTAGATTATTTCAAGATTTGCGTTGAGACGCTGACGCACCACCTCATAAATCATTACTCCCGCAGCTACTGACACATTCAACGAGCCAATATTTCCAAACATCGGGATTGCCACACGTGTCTCGCACTGCTTCATAGCCTCCGGAGATATTCCGACATCCTCTGCTCCCATCACAAGGGCTACCGGGTCGCTGTAATGTCCCTCGGTATAGTTGATTTCCGCTTTTTCCGATACAGCCACAACATTATAACCATTCTCACGCAAAAACTTTGCTGCCCAGGCTATGGAAGATACGCGACATACCGGAATATGGTGCAACGCACCGGCCGATGTCTTTATGGCATCGCCCCCAACAGATACACTTCCATGCTCGGGAATAACTATGGCATCCACACCGGCGCACTCACAGGTACGGGCAATAGCACCGAAATTACGCACATCCGTAATACCGTCAAGCAGCACAATGAAAGGTAAAATCCCGGCCTCATAAAGTTCAGGCACGATGTGGTCAAGACGATGGTACGTTACAGCCGACATCATCGCCAAAACACCCTGGTGATTCTTACGTGTGATACGATTGATACGCTCTACCGGCACACGCTGCATCACCACATGGGCTTTACGGGCAGCAGCTATAAGTTCCGAAGCCAAATCGCCCTGAAGGTCCTTGGCAATAAAAATTTTGTCTATCTCTTTTCCGGCGTCAATCGCCTCTATCACGGCACGAATGCCATAAATGTAATCGGTACGTTCCACTATGATATATTCTTATATTATTATTATTCTCGTTTAAAGCATCATGAATTTTTGAGAAGAGAGCGGGCTGCGGCAAGTGCTGTTTTGTCGATAGATGCGCCGCCGAGCATTGCCGCGATGGCGTTTACCCTCTCCTCAGCGCTGAGACGTGCAATGCGTGTGTGGGTTGAATGTTCGTCATCCTCCTTATATACCCGGTACTGCGCGTCACCTTTCGATGCTACCTGTGGAAGATGGGTGATAGCCGTCACCTGAATACTCTTAGATATATCACGCATCATTATCCCCATCCGGTTAGCCACATCGCCCGACACTCCGGTGTCAATTTCATCGAACAGAATACTCGGGAGTTGCATACGGGATGCTATAATTGACTTGATAGAGAGCATAAGTCGCGAAATCTCACCACCCGAGGCTGTTGACCCTACAGGCATGAGCTGCTGATTCTTGTTGAATGCAAACATGAACTGCACAGTGTCGATTCCTGTAGGTGACATATCAGCCGGAAGCACCTGAATGTCACACTGAAGGTTCTTCATGCCAAGTGGCATCGCCACCTCTCGGAGCCGCTCCCCGAACCGAAGAGCCTCAGCCTTGCGGGCTTCAGAAATTTCCATGGCTGTCTCTTTTGCCAACGCCTTTGCCCTGCGGGCATCCTTCTCAAGTTCTTTTAGAATGTCATCGGAATTATCGAGCGCATCAAGTTTTGCACGCAAACTGTCGCGCAGCGCTATCAGCCCGTCACTATTGTCTAAATGATGCTTGTGACAAAGACTGTAAATAGAGTTCAAGCGGTCCTCGATAGCTTCAAGTTCAGCGGGGTCAGCAGAAAGGCTCTCGCTTATATCATTGAAAGTCGAGGCAATATCTCCCAACTCAATCTTAGCTGATTCGAGACGTTCAAGTATATTGTCGTTCCCATCCAACACACCTTCCAGTTCATCGCAGGAATCAATCGCGGTTTCTACAAGCCCAACAGCATTTGTTGGGTCCATAGCCAAAGCTCCCGCAGCATTATTCAGTGCTCTTTTTATGACTGCTATATTTGACATCACCTCACGTTCACGCTCAAGGTCAGCCTGCTCTCCCGGAAGAAGATTAAGTTCGTCAAGCTGCTCAAGTTGAAAACGGGTGTACTCCTCATCTTCCCGGCTCCGCTCCACTTTGGCTCTCATGATTTTCAATTGCTTTATAGCCTCACGGAGCACATTATAACGTTTAGTGTACTCCTGCAGACGCGGACCGTTACCTGCGAGAGTGTCAATTATTTTCAGCTGAAATTCCGGTGTGGCAAGCAACTGGTTCTGATGCTGCGAATGGATATCAATCAGCCGCATCGCCACAGCCTGCAATTTTGTCAGCGGCACGGGAGAATCGTTGACAAAAGCACGCGACCTTCCCGCCGGTGCCACCTCACGGCGCAGTATGCACCGCTCATCATCCCACTCTATGTCAGCATCGAGACAGTACTCCTTTAGCGAAGGGTAATCATCGACCGTAAACACAGCCTCAATCACACTTTTAGCAGTCGGATTTGTTACAACCCGCGAATCCGCCCTACCTCCGAGTATCAGGGAGAGGGCGCCAAGTATAATCGACTTCCCGGCACCGGTCTCACCCGTGATGACGTTGAAGCCCCTGTGAAAATCAATGTCAATGACATCAATCAGCGCATAGTTCGATATGTGGAGTGACTCTAACATTAGAATAGCAAGTGTTGATAGGATTAGTTGTTGTCAGTTTTTATAAATTTCCTTTCCTTATGGCATCAATCCGCTCATGCTCGGTGGGATATAGCTTCGTAAGTATATCGCAGACATGGCGTCGCTGCTCTGGAAGCGATTTGGAGTATATGTTGGCAAGTTCATCGAACTTAGCATCCTTGAATATCGACAGACCGACCGACATCGGAGCGACATCATATATATCAGAGAGAATATCCAATGATTTGTCAATCTCACCCCTACCCTTGTCAGGCGTTAGCGCCATACGGTCAAGACCGTTGATATGATATTGGTAATAAAGGTCTCTGATGCGACAAGTGGTCGGGTCAGTAAACACACGCAGTACAGCCGAACGGTTTCGTGTATCCTCAAAGGCTTTCCACCCAGTCTCACCCGATGACTGCGCCCGGTGAACGAGGGTCTCAAGGCGCTCGAAATATGGCTCTCCCCCACGCTGAGAGAAACTGTCAAAATCAACCGCGAGTATCAGATAGACATAAAAATCCAATATGGCAGTGAGCTGACTCTCCATAGCGTTGTCGGAACGGAGCAACGGCTCATTCTCTTTATATTCAAAGTCAATCTTATCATCCTTGAAATTAATCAAGGTTGTGGTGTACGAAGAATTGTAGACGGGTCTGACTGACTGAACCTGGAGTGAGCCTGAGATTCTACCGGTAATGCCATCATAACCTGTAATGGTGAAGAACATGTTGGCATCAATCTTTTCCGAAGCCGAAAATTTAGCATCAGTCCATTTCGATGTGTTCACATAATCACTTATAGCAATCTGCAATGTCTCGAATACCGACTTGTTCGTGCCTCCAATTTGCGATGTGTTAACCTCCACACGACAGTTTAGCTCCTGCGCATGGAGAAAAGATGGGAATGCAACAAGCAATATAGCCACGCATGCAATCCTCAGCAGTCGCTTATTGCTCAGATGACAACTCACATCCGTGGTTGATTATGGCATCGACAATATCAGCAGCCACCTCGCGCTTTGATTTCAAGGGATATTCCTTGCGCGATTCGCGGGTAAATATAGTGACCTTGTTTGTATCTGTGCCGAAACCAGCACCTCTGTCGCGCATGGAATTAAGCACAATCATGTCGAGGTTCTTTCTGGCAAGTTTCTCAAGGGCATTATCAAATTCGTGGTCAGTCTCCAAGGCAAAGCCCACAAGTTGTTGTCCTGGCTTCTTTGCCGCACCCAATGTGGCTGCTATGTCAGGGTTCTTGACAAGTTCTATTACCGGCACCTCCTGATGCTCACGTTTGATTTTTGAATCAGCGGGATGAGCCGGTGCATAATCGGCCACAGCCGCACACATTATAGCCACATCAACTGCAGGAAAGTGATTCTGGCAAGCGGCAAGCATCTGCTTTGCAGACTCCACTTTCTCCACTTTCACTGACGGATTGGAAATGGAGAGTGATACAGGTCCGCTGACTAACGTCACCTCTGCGCCACGCGATGCGCATTCCTCAGCGAGAGCATACCCCATTTTACCTGAAGAATAATTTCCGATAAAACGTACCGGGTCAATCTTCTCGTGAGTCGGACCTGCGGTGATAAGGACCTTCTTACCCTTCATGGTTTCGGTTGAGGCGAAGTGCTTTTGAAGCACCTCTACAATTCTCTCGGGTTCCTCCATACGCCCCTTACCGGTAAGCCCGCTCGCCAGATACCCGACCTCAGGCTCTATGATATGATTACCATAACTTTCCAATAACCTTAGATTAGCCTGGGTGGATGGATGAGCCATCATGTCAAGGTCCATAGCCGGAGCAATGAACACCGGAGACTTGGCAGAAAGATAGGTGGTGATGAGCATATTGTCAGCTATTCCGTGAGCCATCTTGCCTATTGAGGAGGCGGTGGCGGGAGCAATAACCATGCAGTCAGCCCAAAGTCCCAAATCCACATGCGAATGCCATTCACCAGTGTTAGCAGTAAAAAATTCACTCACCACCGGTTTCTGACTCAACGCCGAGAGTGTGACAGGTGTTATAAATTCTTTGCCTGCCGGGGTTATTACCACCTGAACCTCAGCACCAGCCTTGACCAATAATCTAAGCAGCGACACCGACTTGTAAGCCGCTATGCCGCCGCATATTCCGAGTATGATATGTTTGCCTTGCAAACTCATTTTTTCATGCGTAATTTTATGCGTGTGAAGCAATCCTTGGTATTCTGCGAGAAATCACCTTTCATAATCCAGTCATAATAACTGGGGTCCTTGACAAGCACATCAGCCGCAAGTTGCCCTTTGTACTTGCCGAAATTTATAACCTCCTCGTTATTATCATTATAGACAAGGCGACTCATGAAGTCAACATTCCTTCCTTGCTGTGAGAACTTGCTAAGTTCCTCCATATCGTTAGGAAGGTCATCATACTTATCCAGTTGCGCCATAAGCACTTCATAGGTAGCACGGGTATCGGCATTTGCCGAATGGGCACCGTCGAGTTCCTTTCCGCAATAGAAACGGTAGGCTGCCACCAGTGTGCGCTGCTCCTTCTTGTGGAATATGGTCTGCACATCAATCATGCGCGACTTGGAGAAGTCAAACTTAACGCCTGCGCGCTGAAACTCCTGGTCGAGCATCGGAATGTCGAATTTATTAGAATTAAATCCGGCTATATCACATCCGGTCAGTTCATTGGCAAGAGAGCGAGCTATCTGCTTGAACATCGGTGCGTCGGCCACATCCTCGTCGGTGATATGATGTACTGCAGTGGCTTCTGGGGGAATTTTTATCCCCGGATTTATACGTCGTGTCTTCTCGATTTCCTCACCGGTGGGGAGTATCTTTATGATAGATATTTCCACGATGTGGTCCTTGGTCACATCCACACCGGTGGTCTCGAGGTCAAAGAAGACTATAGGTTTCTTGAGATTAAGTTTCATCAGTGCTATGAGAGAGTTTAGAAGTCTGTCACGCTCATAGGCATGAGAAGCATTGTCAGCTTGGTGTCAGCTTTATCCTCAGTTGGAAGTATAACTGCAGGCTTTGAGGGGTCGGCAAGCTTGAAGATGATATCGTCAGTCCAAAGCACACCCGCAAGCTCTGCAAGATATGATGAGCTGAAACCTACCACCATATTGTTACCGGTAAAGTCTGATGAGATATTCTCCACACCCGATGTGTTGTATTCGTTATCCGAAGCCTTGATGGTAAGACGGTCGGGAGTTATGCGGAACTTTATCAGTCCATGTCCTTCATCCACAAAGAGACTTACCCGACGCACGGCTGTGGTAAACTGATGGCGATTGACAGTGAGAGTGAAAGGATTCTTTTCTGGAATCACACGGGTGTAATCAGGATAGCGACCCTTCACCAGACGGCTGTCAAATGTGAATGTATCTGTCTCGAATGTCACGCCCTGCTGAGGGTCAAGCGACACTTTAACTTCTTCATCCTTGCTGAACACGCTACGGAATACATTGGTGGACTTGTTAGGAAGGATAAAAGCGCCCTCAATTCCGGGAGCTATGCTCTGGTCCTCAAATTTCACAAGTTTGTGAGTATCGGTAGCCACAAATACCAGTCTGTCGGGTTTTATGTCCCAATACACACCCATCATCTGCGGGCGAAGCATATCTGTGCCGGCGGCAAACGATGTAAATTCCAATCCACGAAGCAGCACTGAGCCGGAAGTCTGGAATGTAAGCATATTCTCAGAAGCTGTGCGTTTGAATCGAGGATACTCGGCACCTGACACGCCCATGAATTTATATGAACCGTTGGGATGTGACATCTCTATGGCAAGAGTTGTGTCGTCAATCTCAAAATTCAATTCCTGTTCGGGCATTACACGCAAAAGCTCAACCACCCTGCGGGCATCGATACAGAATTCACCAGAACCTTCCACATCCATAATGGGAATACGTCCGCAAAGAGTATTCTCACCGTCACATGCTGTTATTGTCAACACATTACCCTCTATTGAAAAGAGGAAATTATTGAGGATGGTCAATGCATTCTTGGCATTTATGACCTTGCTTACGGCAGAAGCAAAATTATGAAGCGTCTTACTTGGAACTGTAAATTTCATATAGTGAACTTATTTATCTTTTATCCTACAAAGTTAGCATAAAAATTCACAATAAACAACTCCGCGTGAGTGTTTAGAGTTCGTTTTGAAACAAATGTTGTCAATAAGGCTCCAATTAAGATAGCGCTATCCGCAGAATAACCGTTTTACGGCACCAACTATAATTGATGAGCAGATAGAGGGATGATGAGTTGAAGATTTTTTAGTAACTTTGCAGAAATTTTTACAAATTTACCATTTTCTTAAGATAGTTAATCATGTGGGTATTACTTGCAGTAGTGTCGGCTCTTTGCCTCGGGCTATACGATGTGATGAAAAAACTGTCGGTAGACAGAAATAATGTGTTAGGTGTTCTGTTTCTCAACACTCTTTTCAGCGCGATGCTGATGCTTCCCCTCATCATAATCGGGCTTTTTCATGGGAATTATGGACTTGGCAACACATTGGAAGGACACGGAGCGATACTGCTCAAATCGGGGATTGTGCTGAGTTCATGGCTTCTCGGATATGCAAGCATAAAACATCTTCCACTCACCATAGCCGGTCCGGTCAATGCTTCGCGACCTGTGATAGTGCTTGTTGGAGCATTGCTATTGTTCGGCGAGCGCCTCAACGGGTGGCAATGGGCAGGAGTGGTGCTCGGTTTTTGGTCACTCTTCTTCATAAGCCGTGTAGGAGGCAAGGAGGGATTCTCAATAAAGAATAACAAATGGATATGGATGGCTATCGGAGCCACCACAATGGGTGCGGTAAGCGCTCTTTACGACAAATATCTGCTCACTCGCTACGAACCACTTGAAGTCCAAGCCTGGTATTCACTCTACCAGCTTGTAATCATGGGCATTACAATTGCCATAATTCTAAAAGGTAGGAAAGGTGGCACTTCGCTAAAATGGCGTTGGACCATACCGTTGATTTCTTTGTTCCTCACAGTGGCCGACATTGCCTATTTCTACAGCCTGTCGCTCGAAGGGTCAATGATTGCAGTGGTATCGATGATAAGACGCGGCAGTGTGATAGTGTCATTCTTCTACGGGGTGATAGCACTTCATGAAAAAAATATCAAGCTTAAATTAGTCGACCTCACCCTGCTCCTTATAGGTCTTTCGTTTCTTGTAATCGGAAGCCTTTGAGAACCTGACCACGGTTTTAAGCAATGGGAACGATAGTGTAAGAATGGCATTATCCGTAACCGATGCATGCACATCGGTAGTAATTGGCTCGAAAGTGGAGTCATACCAGTGTAAGTCATAATGCGCTATAAACACCGTTGGCAACAACCGTCCTTTAAGCATGAATGGCTTCCATCTACTCGCAAAAGTCTCCGCACCTGAGATATAGATAAGGTCATAAACCTCCGGATTGGCGATGTTCTTCACCGCTGCAAGGAGATAGCGTCCACCCACCCGGGCATAAAGAGCATCATTTTTGCGGTCGAGATATTCCCAATACCCCTCCAAAGGGTCGGTCGAAGAGGCAAAATATCTATCAAGCTCTTCCATGGTCCAATCTGTGGCAAGTTTTGATTCAGGAGCGACCTCAGTCTCCACCGAAAGAGATGAAAGTGTTAGTTCTCCTTTTGACCACACCGACACTTTCGCCAAACGCATATCAATATCTTTAAACGGTATTTCCAATAATCTGGCACACGAATGGTCACCTCCGGAGAGTCTCAGCTGTGAATCATCCAAGCCAATCTCAAGCGACAATGTATTGTAACCGCCGGATGAAGTGGCAAACCCATCGGTAAAATCAACGTATTTCAAATCTTCGCCATTACGATTTACGGAAATACGTGTAAACCGATTGTCAAGGATATCGCCAAAATCAGTATTACCATGGCGGATAGTCAGACAGATAGAATCAGCCCCTGACGTAATCATAAGCCCCCAATAGGCACGCGACAATCCGGAGCGCTCCCCTATTCCTCTCATGGCACCGCGAGCCTCAACATAAAGACGTTTCAGATTCAGAGGTTTGGCGTCAAGCATAATGACGCTGTCCCTTAAAGTAACGGGAGTATCATGATAATACCTGTTATTCCAGTGAGACAACGCCGAAGCTTGAAGAATAACCGATGTAAAAACAGATATGAGGAGAAATCGGAGAGAGGGTAAATATGTCATCTTTTTTCTGTGTTACCTTCGTAATAATTTATATAAGCCCTATTGACCAGACGCACACCACCGGGGGTGGGATAATTGCCTGAGAAATACCAATCACCCGGACAAGTCGGGATAGCCTCACGTTGTCCGTCGAGAGTCTGGTATACAAGTTCAACCTCGGCATTGATTGAGCCATCGGCTGTAAGCATCTCCACTATTTTATCGGAAATCTCCTCCTGTGTAAATGGCGCATATATAGCCTTGACGCAATTGACCATCTCAATATCGAGCAATTTTTCCTGCGCGAGACATCGTCGGTAGGTTTCCTCGAGCACATTCTCCATGCCTCGGTCCTTGAGCAACTGAACGGCAGCACGGAAGGCTATGAACTCACCCATACGAGACATGTCAATCCCGTAATAATCAGGATAACGTACCTGTGGGGATGAAGATACCACCACAATTTTCTTCGGATGCAGACGGTCAAGCATGCGCAGTATTGACTGCTTGAGAGTGGTCCCGCGCACTATGCTGTCGTCAATCACAACCACATTGTCGATACCGTTTTCCACAATACCGTAAGTCACATCGTAGACATGTGCAGCAAGGTCATTGCGTGACTCGCCTTCAGCAATAAATGTACGCAACTTGATATCCTTTATGGCAACCTTCTCTATCCGGAGATTCTGACTCATTATTTCCGAGAGAAGCTCGGGAGTAAGCGTGCCTGATTTCTGAGCTTGAATAATCTGCGCTTCCTTGACCTTATTAAGTTCCTTCTCAAGCTGCGTACACATACCGATGAAAGCGACTTCGGCAGTGTTAGGTATAAATGAAAATACCGAATGAGAGAAATCATTGTCAATGCTCTTCATGATTGCAGGCACCACGTTACAGCCAAGCTGCTTGCGCTCGCGATAAATATCGGCATCACTTCCGCGTGAAAAATATATGCGTTCGAAGGAACAGCGCTGGTTCTCCGCTTCACCGAGAATATCATCGACAGACACCACACCCGCCTTGTTGACTATAAGCGCACTTCCAGGAGTAAGTTCCTTGATGTCGCGGCGAGGAATATTGAATGTAGTCTGAATCACCGGGCGCTCCGAAGCAAGCACCACAATTTCATCATCATAATAATAGAACGCGGGACGGATGCCATGACGGTCACGCAGTGCAAACATATCGCCCGACCCGGTAGCGCCACAGATTACAAAACCACCATCCCACGATGGAGCTTTGGCTGCCAGCACCCGGCGTATATCAAGATTATCCTCAATCTGACAAGCCAGTCTGTAACCGTCCATCGAGTCGCGATACTGGCGATATATGCGGTGGTTCTCCTTATCAAGAGCATCCCCAAGCTGTTCAAGAAGCACCACTGTGTCGCTGTAAATTCTCGGATGCTGACCACATGCAGCCACTTCGGCAAATATTGAATCAACATTGGTCATGTTGAAGTTTCCGCACATCAGCAGATTGCGTGAGCGCCAATTATTGCGGCGGAGGAATGGATGGCAATAGGATATCCCACTCTTTCCGGTGGTGGAGTAACGCAAATGCCCCATGTAAATCTCACCTATAAATGGAGCATAACGCTCTATCCACTCTGCATCGTGGTCCGATAAATGTGTATTCTCAACCTTCTCACGAATCTCATCGAAAATTTCCTGTATGGCATCTTTTCCCAAAGCCCTTTCGCGGAACACATATTCGTTGCCGGGCTGAGAGTGCATCTTCACCACACCTACACCGGCACCTTCCTGCCCTCGGTTATGCTGTTTCTCCATGAGAAGATACAGCTTGTTTATACCGTAGGCGTATGTGCCATATTTTTTCTTATAATACTCAAGTGGCTTCAAAAGGCGTATCATCGCCACACCACATTCATGCTTTAATACCTCCATCGCTGTCGCTGATTTATCATGCGCAAAGTTACGAAATTGAAATAACAAATCCATGGCAAATTCATCAAACCTGACTTTGCCATGGATTTATTTTTATGTCTATGAATGCTTAACGGATAAAGAGCAGTTCACGATATTTGGGGAGAGGCCACATCTCATTGTCAACCATAAGCTCGAGCTTATCGATATGGTAACGGATGGTCTCAAGACAAGGAGCCACATTGTGAGAGTAGGCAATCGCCTTATCACGTTCGGAGTCAATCTTGTTAGCCTCCTTGCGGGCATTAATCATCTTGGCAACCTCTTCCTTGATGATGGTGCAGTGACGCATGATTTTCTCAACAGTAACGGCATCTTGCGATGAGAGTTCCACACCCTTGTTTCCGGGGAACAATTCACGAATCTTCACCATATTGTCAAGCAGGATGGAGAGGTAACGGGTAGCCACAGGCACTATATGATTAATAGCCAAATCACCGAGCACACGAGCCTCAATCTGTATCTTCTTAGTATACATTTCCCATTTCACTTCGTTGCGGGCCTCAAGCTCAACATGATTCATCACACCGGTCTTGCTAAACATCTCAACTGACGACGGACGGAGGTATGCATCAAATATAAGCGCCGGATTAGTCTCGCAATCAAGTCCTCGGCGTGCGGCTTCTTCCTTCCATTCATCTGAATAACCGTTACCATCGAAATGGATGGCTTCAGAATACAGCAGAAGGGCTTTGATTTCAGCAAGGAGAGCATGATGAAGGTCTTCCCCATTTTCGAGGCGTGCATCAATCTTCTTACGGAAGTCGGCAAGCTGCTCGGCTGCAGCGGCATTGAGAGCAATCATTGCAGATGCACAGTTGGCACTTGAACCTGCCGCACGGAACTCAAAGCGGTTACCTGTAAAAGCGAAAGGTGATGTGCGGTTACGGTCTGTGTTGTCAAGCATGATTTCCGGAATCTGAGCCACGCCGAGATTAAGTTCCTCTTTGCCGGCAAGAGCAATCAGTTCATCCTTGTCGGAATTCTTGATTGTGTTGAGAATTTCAGTAAGCTGACTACCGGTAAAGATTGAGATAATGGCAGGAGGTGCCTCATTAGCACCGAGACGGTGGCAGTTGGTAGCCGACATGATGGAAGCTTTGAGCAGACCGTTGTGACGGTGCACGGCAGCCATAACATTGGCAACAAAGGTGATGAACTGAAGATTGTCCTTCGGAGTCTTACCCGGAGCGAAGAGAAGTGTGCCGGTATCAGTGCCAAGCGACCAATTGCAATGCTTACCCGAACCGTTGATACCTGCAAACGGCTTCTCGTGAAGAAGCACACGGAAATTATGGCGACGAGCCACTTCCGCCATAACTGACATTATGAGCATGTTATGGTCATTTGCAAGATTCGTTTCCTCATAGATGGGCGCAAGCTCAAACTGGTTTGGCGCCACCTCATTATGACGGGTTTTCACCGGTATACCCAGTTTATGAGCTTCAATCTCAAGGTCAAGCATAAAAGCCTGTACTCGCGAGGGGATTGCACCGAAATAATGGTCCTCAAGCTGCTGATTCTTGGCGGATTCATGCCCCATGAGAGTTCTGCCGGTCATCACGAGGTCCGGACGGGCTGCATAAAGAGCCTCATCCACAAGAAAATATTCCTGCTCCCAACCAAGATTGGAAATCACATGCTTCACGTTAGGGTCAAACAATTGAGCCACGGATGTACCAGCCTTGTCAACTGCCGAAAGGGCACGAAGCAGAGGTGTCTTATAGTCCAGTGATTCACCTGTATATGAAATGAATATGGTAGGGATACAGAGAGTGTTGTCAATTATAAATGCGGGAGATGAGATATCCCAGGCAGAATAACCGCGAGCTTCAAAGGTGTTGCGGATACCGCCATTCGGGAAACTGGACGCGTCAGGTTCCTGCTGAACGAGGAGCTTTCCGCTGAATTCCTCAACCATGCCACCCTTACCGTCATGCACGACAAAACCATCGTGTTTCTCAGCTGTGGTCTCGGTCAAAGGCTGAAACCAGTGGGTATAGTGACGGGCACCATTATCGATTGCCCATTGTTTCATACCCTCAGCCACACTGTCAGCTACTTTGCGCGACAGCGGTTCCTTGTTGTCAATGGCGTTGATAAGAGCTTTGTATGTGTCAAGAGGCAGATATTTGAACATCTTGCCACGATTGAACACTTTACAGCCGTAATACTCTGTGGGTCGTTCTTTGGGAATTTCCACAGGCACAGCCTTGCGGTTTGAAGCTTCTTCAACAACTTTGAATCTTAAACTTGACATAGAATCGTAAGTAAGTGAATTTATAAATGAACTGATTTTGCAAAATTAAATATTTTTCCCCTCTCCAGCAAGCCGCTCTATAGCCCTAAGGGTGTTTTCGCGGGTATTAAACGCAGTCAGACGGAAATATCCCTCTCCTGAAGGTCCGAATCCACTGCCTGGGGTACCGACTATATGATAACGGTCCAGAAGGTAATCGAAAAACTCCCATGATGTCATGGTGCCGGGAGTCTTTATCCATATGTAAGGTGAATTGACACCTCCCACCACCTCATATCCTACGGCCGCAAGACCATCGCGGAGTATCCGGGCGTTTTCGAGATAATAATCAATCGTCTCCTTCACTTGACTCTGACCTTCCTCGGTATACAGTGCCTCCGCTCCGCGTTGAGTAAGATAGCTCGCACCATTAAATTTGGTGGTCTGACGTCGGCGCCACAAAGGATTTAGCGCCACCTCATCACCCTCACTGTCTCGTCCTAAAAGAGCTTTCGGAACCACAGTGTAGCCTAAACGGATACCTGTGAATCCGGCGGTCTTTGAGTAACTTCTAAACTCAATAGCCACCTCTTTCGCGCCCTCAATTTCATAGATTGAATGGGGCACATCATCCTCACGTATATATGCCTCATACGCCGCATCAAATAGAAGAAGCGAGCCATAAGTACGACAATAGTCCACCCATTTTTTCAGCTCATCGCGTGTAAGGGTTGTACCGGTAGGATTATTTGGATAACAAAGATATATCACATCGGGAATCTCTTTAGGCAAAGCGGGCACAAAGCCATTTTCCGAAGTACACGGAAGATACTCAATATTGCTCCATCGCCCATCGGGCAGGAGCTCTCCTCCGCGTCCACCCATTACGTTAGTGTCGATATATACCGGATATACCGGGTCTGTAACGGCAATTCTGTTAGTCACCGCAAGTATATCACCAATATTACCAGTATCGCTCTTCGCACCGTCGCTGATGAATATCTCATCGGGACTTATATCTATGCCACGACGCTGATAATCATACTCGGCAATCTTGCCTGTAAGGAAGTCATATCCCTGCTCCGGACCGTAGCCATGAAATGTGGCACTGTCAGCCTCATCGTCAACCGCCTTATGGAGAGCATCAATCACAGCTTTGCAGAGCGGACGGGTGACATCTCCTATGCCCATTCTTATAATTTCTACTTCGGGATGAGCTTCTTGATAAGCATTAACTCTCCGCGCCACTTCACTGAAAAGATAGGAAGCAGGGAGCTTGGTGTAATTATCGTTGATTCTAAACATAAACCTTTAACCTTTAACCTTTTCTTTCGTAAATTCCATCAAACACCTTTGTGGCACCTCCGGTCATATATACATGGTTGTCATCAGCCCAGTTTACCTGAAGGTCACCACCACGAAGATGTACCGTAATCCGGCGACATGTCCTACCGGTCAATGCGGCTGCTACAGCCGTGGCACACGCTCCGGTGCCGCAAGCAAGAGTCTCCCCTGTGCCGCGTTCCCACACACGCATTTTCACTTCTGAACTATTCACGACCTCCACAAACTCAATGTTAGCTTTATCGGGCCAAACTGCGTGCCTCTCCAATTCCGGACCCAATGTATCGAACGGGACATCCTCAAGCTTATCAACAAATATGACACCATGGGGATTTCCCATCGAGACCGCAGTTATGTTGACCGCTCCATGCGAGGAGGAAACCGGTTGCTCAACCATGGCGTCACCGATGAACCGAACCGGCACCTCTGAGGGTTTCAGTATCGGTTCTCCCATATCTACCGTAACCGACTCCACTTCATCATCATTACCTAAATTAAGCGACAAAACCTTGATACCCGAGAGGGTTTCAAGGTTTATTACGTTATCAGAGGTAAGGTGATTGTCGTGGAGATAGCGGGCGATACAACGGGAGGCGTTGCCACACATGCGGGCTTCAGAGCCATCATTGTTAAACATTCTCATCTTGAAGTCAGCTACTTCCGAAGGGCAAATCAGGACTATGCCGTCGCCACCTACTCCAAAATGCCGGTCACTCATTTCTACCGCAAGTTGCGGTAGGTCGGCAGGCATTTTCTCAAGGCAATTTATATATATGTAATCATTGCCTATGCCATGCATCTTCGTAAAACGAATTTCGTCACTTTTATTTATGACTTCCTTTGGCATTTTTCAGTACCTATTTTAATTGCTCCCGTATGGAAGCTGTTAATCGAACTTAAAATCGATGCAAAGTTATAACATTTTGTCAGAAATACTTCCATTTTGCCGACAAAAATTTAAAATATTTTTATTTTCATGCCATTTAGCCACTAAATCAGTCCAAATCTCTTATTTTCCCATCATATCACCACATATTTATCACCTATTATAATAATAGCACACCGCAACATGCATGATATGTGGATAATTCTAAGTAACTTTGCAACATTAAAAACAAACATTATCACCAATCACCATGAGATATAGCATAAAATTATTCCTATTATCATTGGCTGCAATATGTGCAACTACAGCCCAGGCTAAATTCACCAATTTCCCTGACGGAAGTGAAGTACCCGAATGGTTCAACGACACACGTTCGGTTGATGTTGGTAAACTCGGGAAAAAATATGTAATCACTGACTATGGCGTAAGCTGCGACAGCACAATCATACAGACTGAGCAAATCCAAAGTGTCATTGACCTTGCTGCATCAAAAGGTGGTGGAGTGATAGTGATTCCTGAAGGCACATTTCTCAGCGGCTCGCTATTCTTCAAACCGGGCACTCATCTTCATCTTCTTAAAAACGGCAAATTGAAAGGTAGTGACGCCATAACCAACTACCGCATAATAAAGACCCGTCTTGAGGGTCAGACAATAGATTATTTCGCAGCTCTTGTCAATGCTGACGGTTGCGACGGATTTACCATTTCGGGTGAAGGCACCATTGATGGGAACGGACACAGATTCTATGATGAATTTTGGCTTCGCCGAAAAGTGAACCGTAAATGCACCAACCTGGAAGCGCTCCGTCCGAGAATGCTATATGTATCCAATTCAAGCGACGTAACTGTAAACGGAGTGACTATGCAGAATTCCGGATTCTGGACCAATCACCTGTATAACTGCAACCGGGTGAAATATCTCGATGTGACAATACTTGCCCCTACCGACGGATATCCCAAGGGACCCAGCACGGATGCCATTGACCTTGATGTGTGCAACGATGTACTTGTGAGCAACTGCTATATGAATGTGAACGATGATGCAGTATGCCTGAAAGGCGGCAAGGGTACTTATGTTGACACAATCCCCGGCAACGGAGCCGTGACCCGTGTTATTGTAGACAAATGCACTTTTGGCAAGACCAATGCCGGTATCACATTCGGAAGCGAGGCGTGGGATTGCTCCAATGTAATAATGAAGGATTGCAAATTTGAGGATACTTACCATGTGGTGCTTTTCAAAATGCGTCCGGACACACCTCAACAGTACCGCAACATTCTCATAGACGGTGCTATAGGACGTGTACGTGTAGGTGTAGAAGCAAGTACATGGACCCAATTTTTCGACAAAGCCGACCGTGACCCAATGCCCGCTTCAGGGGTAGACAATGTAGTGTGTCGTAATTGCCATCTCGAATGCACACGCTTCTTCTACAAAAATTCAAAGAGCGGTGACTACACTCTGTCAAATTTCACCTTTACCGATATCTGGGCTGAAGACCCGGACACGACATTTGATACCTCTAACATCAAGAACTGCGTAATTGAGAATGTGACAATAAACGGTAAAAAATTCTGAAATATTCCTTAATTATATATAGGTATTCGTCATGAAACGTAAAGCTATCATTTGTGTACTGTTGATTTTCGGTACACTTCTAATATCTTTGGGAGCAGGAATGCTTTTAGATTTCAATTCCTTCGCCAAATTGGAATATGGAGGGATAATTCTATGTGGAGTTTTGATAATAGCACCTCTACTTCGCAAAGTCATTAAAAAGACACGGACAGATAGCAGTATCTGAAAAAATATAACAAAACATACATCCAAGTTACATAGAAACTGATTATACCCAGTTTCCCCTACATCAGTTTGATTATGAATGATGATGCACTAAGCCAATTGTATTTTAAGGACACGGCGTTTCAGAACCTGATGCAACGCCGCATATTCAATGTGCTCCTGATAGCCTCCACCTACGATGCCTTCATGATGGAAGAAGATGGACGCGTGGAGGAACAGCTTTATTTTGAATATACAGCCCTCAATCTCTCCTCTCCACCTCGTGTCACACGTGCCCTGAATTCCTCCGAAGCAATGGAACTGATGGAGCACAAGCACTTTGACCTGGTAATAATGATGCCTGGTAATGATATAAGCGAAACCTTCACCGGTGCGCGCCGCATCAAGGAGAATTATCCTAACCAACCTATCATCGTGCTGACTCCTTTCTCGAAGGAGGTGTCGCGCCGACTATCCAATGAGGATTTTTCAGGTATCGATTATGTATTCTCCTGGCTCGGTAATGTGGACCTGCTGCTTGCCATAATCAAGCTGCTCGAGGATAAGCTTAATGCCGACAATGACATTAACAATGTTGGAGTGCAAATGATTCTGCTTGTTGAGGACTCAGTCAGGTTCTACTCCTCTGTACTCCCGATTGTCTACAAATTCATACTCAAGCAATCACGCGAATTCTCGACCGAGGCACTCAACGAGCATGAGCAAATGCTACGCATGAGAGGGCGTCCAAAAGTAATGCTCGCACGTGACTATGAAGAAGCCTTGGAATTGTACGACAAATATAGCGAACATATCCTTGGTGTAATCAGCGACGTTTCTTTTGCCCGTGAAGGTAAAAAAGACCCCAAGGCAGGCATACGTCTCGCCAAGGAGCTACGCAAACGCGACCCCTACCTGCCTATGATTATAGAATCGTCGGAGATAGAGAACGCCCACGACGTGCGGGAACTTGGAGGAACCTTCATCGACAAGAATTCTAAAAAATTCCCTGTCGACCTTGGTAAGGCAATCATCAACAACTTTGGTTTCGGCGACTTCGTGATACGCAACCCGGAGACCGGCGAGGAAATCTACCGCATAAAGTCTCTGAAGGATATGCAGAAGTATATCTTCGACATTCCAGCCGAATCGCTTCACTGGCACGCATCGTTCAATGATATATCACGCTGGTTCTACTCGCGTGCGATGTTCCCGATAGCCGAGGTAATCAAACACCATCGCTTCAGTGACCTCAAGGATGCCCCGCAGGTGCGCCAGCTCTTCTTTGACCTTATAGTCAAGTACAGAAAGATGAAAAACCGCGGCGTGGTGGCTATATTCCAGAAAGACCGCTTCGACCATTATTCCAATTTCGCCCGTATCGGACAGGGTTCACTGGGAGGCAAAGGTAGAGGTCTCGCCTTCATTGACTCCATAATCAAGAAAAATCCGGTATGCGACAATTTCGATGGCATAACCATCTCCATACCACGTACAGTGGTGCTCTGCACTGATATTTTCGATGAGTTCATGGAGATGAACCAGCTCTACCCGATAGCTCTCAGCAACGCATCCGATGATGAGATTCTTGAGCATTTCCTGCGTGGCAAGCTTCCACAACGTATCAAGGACGATTTGCTCGCCATGCTTGAAGTGGTCGACACTCCCATAGCAGTGCGCAGTTCAAGCTTGCTTGAAGACTCGCATTACCAGCCGTTCGCGGGCATCTACTCCACCTATATGGTACCTAAGTTCAAAGACTCAGAAAAAATGCTCAAAGTCCTTGTGGATGCCATAAAAGGTGTATATGCCTCAGTGTTCTATTCCGATTCAAAAGCCTATATGACGGCCACCTCCAACGTGATTGACCAGGAAAAGATGGCGGTGATACTCCAGGAGGTTGTGGGTAAGGATGTGGACGGTTATTATTTCCCAAGCTTTTCAGGCGTGGGACGCTCTCTTAACTATTATCCACTTAACGATGAGAAGCCTGAGGATGGTGTAGCTGAAATAGCCGTTGGTCTCGGTAAATATATCGTGGATGGAGGTGTAGGCTTGCGCTTCTCACCGCGTCATCCTGACAATGTGCTTCAGACATCAGAGCTCTCGCTCGCTCTGCGCGACACACAGACACGCATGTATGCCCTTGACATGAAAGGTGATGAACGCGACCATTCTATCACAGGTCAGAAAATATCCACTCCGGTCCCCTCGTTGGCACACCTGAGGGTAGATGACGGTTATAATATTTCAAAGCTCCGGGTGCAGGATTTAGCAGACAAGGGAGCATTGAAATACATGGTTTCGAGCTACGATTTCCGTGACAATGTGCTACGCGACAATGACTCAGGCGACGGACGCAAGGTAGTTACATTCAACAACATACTCAAACACAAGGTATTTCCTCTTGCTGAAGCGGTCGATTTCATGCTCACAACCGGACAGAAAGAGATGCAGCGCCCGGTGGAAATAGAATTTGCCGGCATGATTGATAAAAAAGGTGAATTCAAGGGAAAACTATATTGGCTGCAGATACGTCCGATAGTTGATAGAAAGGAGACTGTAGATGAGTCGGTGATGGCTACTCCCGACGAACATCTGTTACTGAAATCATCCACCGCATTAGGGCACGGAAACATCGAAGGAGTCAAAACCGTTGTGTATGTGCGTCCCGAGAAGTTCTCATCGTCAAACAACTCACTCATAGCCCGTGAAATCGAAAAAATCAACCGCGGATATATCGAGCGTGATGAAAAATACCTCCTCATCGGTCCCGGTCGCTGGGGCTCATCGGACACATCATTAGGCATACCCGTGAAATGGCCCGCTATCTCGGGAGCGAAACTGATTGTGGAGTCATCGCTTCCCAACTATCGCATCGAGCCGAGTCAGGGCACCCATTTCTTCCAGAATCTCACATCATTCGGTGTAGCCTACTTCACCATCGATACCAATGCGAAGCGCAGTGCATCCGACCGCGTGACTGACCTGTATGATGTTGAGTTTCTAAATTCCCGTGCCGCCATCTATGAGAGCGACTATGTACGAATAGTGGAATTCTCAACTCCGCTGACCATCGGCGTAAACGGTCTCAAGGGTACAGGAGTAGTGGTAAAACCACAGGAATAATCTACCACGGAAGACTCATTTCTCAAAACCAATAAAATAATTGCAGCCGGAATTTCAAAATAGAAATCCCGGCTGCAATTATTTTTATCTATATGAGTTTATAACCCAAAATCAGAACACGTATCCGAAACCAACATTCAAATATATGGGATACATGTTAAATGACACTGTCTTGAACGATTTGTTGAAGATATCGTTGCAGCCCCATGTCAGATTAGCATTGACGCAGAGACGACGGAAAGCCTGCCACGACATGCCACCTTGAAATCCCCATTGGAATTTGCGCAGGTCGTCACCAAAATCGTAAGTAGCACGGGAATCACCCTCAAACGACACCTTATTTCCGGTAGGGTCTCCCTCACGGAGATAACCGCTGTAAACATATCCATCAAAATCGTTGCTGAACGCATAGGCGAGATACGGACCAAAGTTCACTCTCCAGCGGTCGTTGAAACGATAGGTAGCCAAGATAGGTATGGCGAGCTGCTGTGTGTGATAGGTAGTCTTCACCCTGCCGGTCCATTTACCGGAAAGTTTCTTTCCATCTTGATAAATCTCCATACCGTAATTTTTCACGGTAGCCTTAGTCTCCATACCCTTGGTTTCGAAACGAATTCCAACAGCCACGCCCCATTTTTTCTCCAAATCGAGCCATTTAGTCACCTTTCCTCCAAGCTGGAGATTCAAACGTGGAGAATAGCCATTGATTTTACGGATTTCAGCCGGAAGCGGGAGTGGAGATGCACCACCGATATTAAGACCTGCGTTCACCTCATATTCCAGACCGAGAAGTATGGACTTCTCAATCCCTTTGGGACGTTCATCCTGAGCGGACATACTGACTGAACAGATAAGTGCCGCAATTATACTTATATATATACGTGATAGATTTTTCATCTTTAGTAACCCTTAGAGGGAATTTAATAATACATCAATTATTGATTCTGACATGTGATGAAGACTTCATCCACCATAAGTGTACTGCCTATGGCCCCGGAGAAATAATCACCGTCAAGACTTGAGGAGAACACTACAGTGATACTATACTTCCCTTCCTGAAGCTTCTGCGGGTCAACAGTCTTACCTTCGCGGTATACGAAAGGCAGAGTGAACTGCGCCCAATCATTAGTGGCTTTCCTTTGGTCAGGCGAAAGACGAGCTATAGCTACTATATTTGGATTATCGTCAGCCATCACATTAGTGCCGTCGAGCCATTCCATATCGTCGGTAACCTCGAAGAACACTGAATATATGTTGCACTCATCAACCTTTCCGGCAACAGGTTCAAGTTTACCGGTAGAACTGTTCATCTGACAATACTCGGCTCCCGGTGTGTACTTATAATATCCGCTTAGAGTGAGAGGAATATTAGTGAACGGTGTGCCAAACTGAGTTGATTCCAAAGGCTTGTTTACCGCATTGTTCATATCAAACTTACCTATGAAAAGATTGCCGGCGGCAAGAGGCTTCTTGACCCCTTCTCCAAATGAGCCAGTGGCACGTGTCACCATTTCGACACACTTTCCTGTCCATCCTTCATCACTCTGGAAAGTAGGGAATGTTGAAGGGGTGGTACCTTGGAGAGTCAATGCAAATCCCGGATTACCGCTCGCCCATGCCATAGTTTCGGCGCCATTTGCACCTACTTCATAGAACACATCGTATGAACATGCTCCCATAAGAGCAGAGACACGGCGCACATTCTCAAAATTGAAATCAAGATTCGAACTGCCGGAATTGTTACGGCGAACTTCCACAGTGTATACTTTATGCCATTTCCCATCTTCGGACGATGTCATATAGGTCTGAGGTGTGGAAAAGTCACGCATTGTTCCGCTCGCCGGTTCAATTGAAGCACCCGGTGTAAGCTCAAACTCTGGAGCCAAGCGACTCACGTTTACATTATTTTTCACAATCAAAATCACCTTATTATTCTCTATAATAGGTGCACGGTTCAATATATCTCCCTCAATCGCCACAGCCGTAATGTCACATTCGGCATTCAAAGGCTCTTTTCTGATACACGATACTGCCACAATTGCCACAAGCATGACATATAGCAGTCTACAACAAATTTTCATCATAAATTTTCACTTGCGTTAGGGTGCATGCCACAGCATGTAGCAGATTTGCAACACCTTATTGATATCTTAATATTATTTTGCAAAAATACTAAATTTTAGTTACGTATACATTGTGTTTACGCCAAAAAAATTAAAAACTGTGAATCATTTGATATTTTTTTGCTAATTTTGCAAATTGAACAAGAGTTTTTCGACCAAAATATTCATCCATGGCAATATATCTACTGACCTTGTTATGAATCAATTATTATCATTTTTATTAATATTTTTCTTATGAAAAAACTGTTTCGACTATTTAGTTTTCTCGCTGTAGCCGGCATTATGACCGCTTGCGGCAGCGATGACCCCGAGAGCTGGACCCAGCTTCCGAAGGATGAGATTTCCACCGAAAGCGGAGACCTCTCCCTCACCGTGAACGGACAGCTTTCCCAGACTGGTAAGGCTCTGTTTGAAGCAACTAGCGCGACTGAAGGTGTGCTCACCCTTACCGATGCAATCCCAGGTTACAGCAAAGTTCCCGTAAATGTGACAATGGAAGAACAGAGCAACGGAACCTTTAACTTCAAAGGTAGTACAGAGCTCACCACTGCCCCTTCACGTGCAGAGCAGGCCGGCAGCGAAAAGGCATTTATGACTGTAGACGTAACCGGTACCATCACTACCGATGGCAAGGCAATGGTTACAATCTCTGCTTCAGGTGCAGCATTCTATATAGGTGTATATCGCAATGACTCACTTAACCTCACCTATTGCAATATACCTTGCGCCGGTAGAGCTGTGGCTTATGCGGCTGTCAACGATATGCCTGTCCTTACTCTTATCGGCGTAGTACCCGGTGAATACACCTTTGCTATCCCCGGTGTTTATCCCGCTGCTGACGGTTCATTCTCAGGCGAAAGCGCCACTGCCAACGGCACTGCCGTAACTTACACAGGTAAATTCAATGCTGGCACCGGTGTGCTTGAGATGAATGTAGTTCCCGTGCTCAGTTCAGCTGCACAAGGTGGGATTGCTCGCACTTGGAATCTGTCACTTGCCCCTGAATCCATCGTTGATGAGGACTATAACTACTTCCCCACAGATTATCCTGCATTCCGCATGGCTTGGTTGCCTAAGAATGCAGAAGAGATGAACGGCACCCAACTGTCCACCTTGGCTTCACGCGCCGTTTCACACTTTATGGTTGACCTTCTCAGCAATGTAAGTCTCAACGCAAACGGCACACTCACTGCAAAATATGGTGACATCAACTATGTGAAGAGCCAACTCCCCGACTTTAACAACACTGACGACATCTGGGGTATAGCAGGTTGGTTCCTTGGTTTACTTCAAGTTGAGATGGTTCCAACCCAGACAACATGGATTGAGTCACCTGCAGGTCTTGCATATTGGTACTGCCGCGACGGTTATTTCTACTTTGTTCCTGACATCATGAACATCGTAGCACAGGCTAACAAGGACAACAATAACTCAGAAATGAGCCCTGAGATGATAATGGGTCTGATTTCACAGCTCTCTCAGATGGAACCATCAGCCCTTATCAATTACGCCAATCAGCTTCTCCCCACTATCGGACTTGAAGGTGTGGATTTAAGCGATGTAAATCCCGAAACCATTCGTACTATCCTCTCATGGCTTCAGACCGGTGTTCCCTTGAAATATAAAGTAGATGGTGACTACCTTTCACTTTATATTGACAAGGAGATGGCAGAACCGTTCATGACCATCCTGTTCAAATTCTTACCCGTAGCTCAGAGCAAAATCGATGAAATGGCAGCCGAAAACCCGATGATGAGCATGATGTGGTCATTGTTAGGCATAACCAAGCTTGATGACCTGAAGACTATCTGGAATGACAACACAGCTGAATTCAAGATATCCATCAACTTCAACAAGAATGCACAGCAGGCAGCTGCTCCTTCTCAGACTATGGCGCCCCGCAAATTCAACTCTCCCGAGGAAGCCATCCAAGTTATGAAATCAATGGTTCCCTAATCTTAAATATTTCAGATTAACATAAAAACAATCGGACCGCTTCATCTCGAAGCAGTCCGATTGTTTTGTTTAAACACTTAGCATAATTCACGATTTATCTTCACATAAAAGCGATTTTAATGCAAATCCATTAACTGATTAAAATTTTACACATCGCAAAGTTACGATACTTTCATCACAGATTGAGTATCTTTCAGCGTCAATCTAAAGGCAATATCAATTATACCAAGCTCAACATACACAATATTAACAGATTACAAAACCATGACAGATTTTTCATCTAAACCCGAATATGAAGTCAAAAGCTGTTTTAAGGTGCAAAATCTACCTTTTACCACTCTTTTTATACCATCCGGCATGACATATCATCCAATATTTTCAATGAAATATACAACGATATATCTGATGACATACAACTACAAATGAGAAATCAAATAGCGACGTATTGACAGGATATATGGAAGGTATTGGAGTCACTCTCCAACATCTTTATTCATTCTGCATTAAAATGCCTGAAACAGACGGGAACACGACAAAAAAAGAGCCGCCCTCATCACGAGGACCGCTCCACACAGAATCTAACGTAGTAAAATTTTTCAATCTAACAAAAACAAATCTTTCTTACCTTAATATCGTTTACTTAAATTTATTGTTCCTATCAGTGTATCGGTATCGATAATTCAATTATCGTTTATTAGTATAACGCAAATTTAGGGTGTTTTTCATTCTTTCACAACCCACGAAACCAATAATATAAACTATCTAAATAAAATATAAGCGCTATACCATTATAGTATAGCGCTTTACCTTATAGCTTACACACTGTAAATCTAAACCGATATCACAACATAAACAGCCATTTTTCACAAAAAAATACCCGTCACTCAATAGCTCCAATCTTCATAATCATCTCCTCAAAGTTATCGCGGTTCAACGCGCGGGTGCGCATCTTGTTGCGATAAGTATAGATAGTATTAAGTGAGAGCCCGAGGAATCGTGCCACCTGCGAGGTATCCTCCACGCCAAGACGCATGAAGGCAAGAATGCGCAATTCTGTAGTCAGCACACCGGACGCCGTAATATTTATCCGTTTATCAGGAACCAAAAGAGCATTGACATCCTGCACGAATGTAGGATATATATGGAGAAAAGAGTCATCAAAAATATCATAGAACTTCTTGCGCTGGTCGGCCATCACCTTGCCTGACTTGATGAACTGAAGCAAATCCTCCGATTGTCCTGCAGTAATCTTGCGACGGCACATGCGATTGAACTCCTCAAGGCTCTCCATGTATGAAGAACATAGATTCATGAACTGCGACATATAAGTCTCCTTCGAACGGTTAGCCTCCGCGAGTGAGAATCTCACACTCTGCACCACTGCCATCTCGCGACGCTTTGAGATATACATCCTGGCAATCAGAATAAGCGCGACAACCAGACATAAAGACAGAAAGCCAAGCATAAGGAAACGCCGGTTGTTATACTGCTGTATGTCATTTGCAACCGGCATGAAAGCCTTTGAAATCATGGTGGCATTCATCTTGGCACTCGCTAAAAGAGCGTTTTCGAGCGCAACAGATAGATAATTGTGCGCTCTCACAGTCTGATTCTGTGAATATAGAATCTCCCCGAGACGTAGCAGAGCGGTGCCATGACGGTTTGCTCTATACACATCTGACAAAGCGCCGAGGGCAAAATAATATACCGCACTGTCCAGCTTCCCATGAGTGACATAATATTCACCCAGGAATGTTGCTGCCAAGGGAAATTCATGGTCCAACATGGTGCCCTTCTCAAGAATATCGTTCATCACAGCCACTCCGAGCGTACTGTCACCCTCCCCCATATGAATAAGAGCCTGACAAAGCATATAACGAAGAGAGCCCGGAACAAGAAACTCAATCTCTTTGTGGGCAAAGTCGAGTCCCTGTTTCTCAAAGCTACGTGTAGCCTCCGTGTAAGGATACAAAGCAGACATGGAGAAACTAATCTCTCGACCAACATCGTAGAAAAGGTCAAGATTCTCATTAAGGATGCCATTGCTCTTGACATGTTCCAAATCATTCAGACCTTCCAGAGCGGCTCCAAGTTTACGGAATTCACTGGCACGCATGATGAAAAGACGCTGCACAGCAGCTGAATCGCCAAGCTCTTTGCCGATTTCAATTCCCTTGGTATAATAAATGATTGCTGAGTCGGCATTCAGAACATGGAATGATTTGCCTAAATCCCGGTAAAGCGAAAGTAGCTTCTCCTTATCTGTAGTCATTGGAACTGACCGGCGGAGTGAATCAATCTTAAAACGGTGCTTTTCCTCATACTTGCCACGTTTTTTTATCTCCGTATCAAGCAACTCCAAAAGTTCTCCGTTAGAACCCGGAAGACCTGCCGGAAGCGCGTAAACCAACGGTGCACAAAATGCTAATATGATTCCTACAAGAATATGTTTCATGAAGGTATGTAGAAAGGTGTTACTATTGATTGTTGTGATAAAGAATTGATAACACAGGTATTAACTTTATACCAAAGTTAATTCTGTCCTAAAGCTTGCCCCACGGGGGCATGTGTTCGCTTAATGCAAAGTTACATCTAAAAAGGCGAGATTCAAAACGAATCCCGCCTTTGAAGTATTAAAAAACGTAAAAGTCGCCATATTGGGGACACTTATTACATAAACTGTCGCAATATAGTCCACAGCGCCTTGAAATGGCTATTTAGCCACTTCTACAATTCCTCCGGCAGAGTGGGCCGAGAGCTGAGGAGCATACTGACTCTGCACAGTAGCGATACCAGAAGTAAAGCTACCTGCATTGTTTACCCACATATCGTAAGTGAGAAGATAAGTTCCCTTAGGGAGATGGGTAATGAAGAAGCGTGTTGAAGAATCACGATTCTCCCTGTAGAAATAGATTCCTTCCGAAACAATCGGCTTTGGAAGCTGCTCCACAGGCTCATAACAAGCCGGGCGGTCATCTACTACAGCAACATAATCCATATCGCGGTCGACCTTTAGGGTGAGCTGTACTTTAATCTTGTCACCAACCTTCAAATCGGTGGCTTGACGTGTCACAGGTCCGTCAGGAGTCTGAACGACAGAATAGATTACCTTTTCAATCGAAATGGCATCGCAAGCTGATGCTTTGACATCTGTCATCGAATCAACATATTGATAGTATACTGCTCCCCATGATGGCGTATCGCCACCTTTGTGCACACGCAACTCACCTGAGGCAAGTGACTCCACCGGCACGGGTGTGCGGAAATACCCTGTCACAGCTTCCACCGACTCAGGCACAATTTCAGAGCCACCGACATATACCTTCGACGCCTCAGCGGGAACCAGCCAACCGTCCGATGTGGAAAGTATGGAAGCAATCACTGAGGAAGCCGTTACAGATGTGCCCCAATTCATACTCTCCTTCTGCAATATAAGCCATTGGCGAATCTTGGCTATATCCTCGCAACCCGGTTCAACCGTAGCGAAAGCATCAAGCACAAGAGCTGTAGTGCCAACTTTTCCCATTGACCATAGTGTCATATTATCGAGAGAAGCCCACCACATACCTTTTTCGGGTGAAGACTCTGCATACTCACGAAGAGAGGAGATAATAGTCTTGGCAACCTTTGGATATCCATGGTTGAAAAGAATCCGGGCATAGACAGCCTTATCAAATACCGATGCCCGCTTCCATTTTTTCAGAATATTCTGCACGGTGGCAGAGATAGCCTGCGATGCACCACCGGTAGCAGTATAGCCTTTGAAATAGTCACGCATGTAGATATAATCGGTATAATCGGCAGCTGATGGGTGACGACGATGCTGCGACGCTACATATTTATCCATATAACCAATGGCACCCAGTATCATCTTATCGAGAGTCTCGTTCTTGGGAAGGAATCCAAGAGAGCGAAGACGCCCCATCATAAGGAGAACATTCTCTGTAGCCCAAAGTGAAGCATCATCGCTATTTGCATACCATGCCCATCCTCCGCCTTCGCGCTCGAGACGTTTCAGGAGACTTATAGCAGTGGAATAGGTCTGACTGATAGTCTTCTCATTAAAAAGCAGCGACAACCGTGTCATTCTCTCTGTATCTGATTTGGCATCAAGCATCCAAGGAGTAGCTGACAGAAGCACAATCTTAAGGTCCTCGTTCTTCTCAAGCATTGACGTAAGCACATCTCCACTCTTATCGCTATTTTCCCAGCTCCTGAGCGCATCGGCAATCTCAGGATTATCATTGAGTAGCCCGGAAGCTATCGCTGCCGAAAAGATAGATGCCGCCGCCTCGTTTGCAGTCGAAGGCTCCAACTCAAGGAGACCGGGGATAGCTGTGACAACATACCACACCGGATTTTCACAGAACTGCAAAGTAACACGTGCCCCGGCCGGCGCTTCAGGAATACTCATAGTAAAATTGGCGGAATCGGGAGCAATATAGAATGGATATGTATCGATTACCGGAGTAATGGCGGGAAGAACAGGGAAAAGACTCTGCTCTCCGTCAGCAAACCGAGAAGTAGAAGACTTGACACGGTAACCGATAAATGGAGCATCGGATGGCGCAGTGAGAGGACAGTCAACAGTCGCTGTAGCTGATGGTGCAAGTGTATCAGCCATGACCACAGTTTTTATAATCGAGCCATCGGTGGGATTGAAAAGTTCCACTTTAGTCTCGACAATCTGCTCTTCATCGCTACCATTCATCACCAGTGCCGAAATTACCACCTTATCTCCGGAACGCACGAATCTTGGAAGATTTGGTTGCACCATCACAGGCTTATTGGCAACCACGTCGGCAGAAAAATTAGTGGATAACAAAGAGTCAGTAAAGGCAACCGCACGGAAGCCCCATGTGGTGTTAGCATTGGGCACACTGAATGTAAACGAGAGATTACCATCTATGTCAGTAACGAGTTGCGGAGCAAAGAACGCAAGAGGAGTCTCACTGTCGCGATAAGAGAAGTTTGATTCCGAACGGTCTACCCCCTCCTCATCTTTGACTGAGCCTGTAACTACAGCCGATTCTGACGGCGACAAGTCTATCGAGGCACCATTATCCATATCATACGCTTCCTCTTCCACAACGGCCTCCTCCAACTTATCAGCAGCAAAATCACTCGTAGCCGCCATTTTATACGAAGCTGAGCCGCCACGCGCCATGAGGCGTGCGGAATGCATGCGCACGTTGTTCAAATAAATGCCATTTGCGAAACCGATTCCATAGGTGTTGAAATCAGGAATCGAAAGAGCTTGGCAACTCTTATATTTATAATTGTCAAAATTGAAATACGAGCTGAATTCCTGACCTAGAGCTGAGGAATTCCACCGGTAGTAACGTGAACCACCGTCATAAAATCCAAGCTTCCAATCAGTCTTGGCAAGTGCATCGAGAGCCGTATTATACATATCCATTATCACGGCAGCCTGACGACCCTTGCCGCTCTTGTCGACAACCTTAAATGTCCATGTTTCCTTGCTTCCGGGGACTAAACGGTCACGGAATGACTCTGTGACAAACTCTATCCCCTTGCCAGGTCCAACACGTTTAACATTCACAACAGGATTGGCAGAACGGTAATTGCCAGTCACAGCAACACTCATTGTAGCTTCATCAACACCGTCCGGCAACTCGACTTCCAATTCATGCATACCGGCAGGAGCTTTTATCCATTTGCGCGATATGATTTCATCTTTATTCCATAGAGTGACAAGTAAGTGGGTGTCGCAATCCACAGCATAAAGCCACCCCCCCTTTTTACCAGACTTAACAGATACCTTGGCTGAAGGATACCACATCAGAGTGCCGGGAACAGGTGTCACCTTATCACTGCGGCGGTAAATCACCGTGTTAGCCTTGCACTTATCAGCAAGTTCTTGATTCTCAAGCGTAAACTCGAGAATATATTCTCCTGATGGCAGAGACGAAAAGTCTATGCCGCAGTTTCTGCCAGAGAGTATACCGGAAAGTAGTTCGGTACTGTCGCGCTTCACTACATATTTAACAGGAATATGAACTATAGAATCCTGATAGTCCACCACTTTGACATCAATAGGTGTGACATCTTTGCTTACCTCCAATGCAGAAGGGAGCGAAGCCCGTATATCATATTTAGTGCCGGTAACGAAGGTAACATCAGCAGTCTGAGTCTCACCGGAGGAAGATAAGGCTGAAACATTTGCTGTAAAAACTCCCTCAGGAATAGGAGCAGTAGCCAATGCTGATGCGCCAACTACTATTTCAAAAGTCCCATCAGCATTCGTGCCGGTTTCGCTGGAATAAAAAGATATACCGGCTGAGCGATTCCACCACCAACGCATACGTTCTGCCACACTGAGGTCGGTTGTAATCTTAGTATCGGCAAGAGGGAAACCTGAGTAAGTCATAACCTTACCGCGAATAGTCACATCACCCTTTGACGGAACATCCTTTTCGACCGGAGACATGACAACTCTGAATGATGGCAATTTATAATCGGAGACTTCGAAATGCAAAACTGAAGAGTGGTTATCAATACCTATAGAGAAATTGCCAGTAAGACAATCCTTCGGTATAAGGAATGAACCATCCACACGTCCATAAGCGTCGGTAACGAGCTTAATCGTATCAATGGGCTCGTAGGAAGCACCACGCATCACCGCAACAACTTCCGCATCTCGCCGTGGACGCTGCTCATCATCTTTGAATTCATAACAAACGGCAGTCCAATTCACGGTGTCACCCGGATGATATAACGGAAGCGCAGGAAAGCCTACTGCAGAACTCTGCCATTTGCTCTGAGGCTTGTACGTATTGTTTGAGACATAAAGCGGAGAGGCATACTTATCACCATCTTTCTCAACCACAGCCTGACCGGATACATTGAAAATTTTTGAGCCATCCGATGCCGTTTTTCCAATAGCCACAGCTCTTGGCTGACGACGGTAGCCGGAAGTATATTCATACACAATCAGCGATGCATCCGGGACAGGTGCTCCGCTCTTTGCATCAACCACCCATAGCCTGCAGTCATCAAAGACAGAAGCTCCAAGCGAAAAGTGAGTCACATGAGTCTTGGAGTAAGAACGGTCCGTCTGTTCCTTGCCATTGACCACCGGTACTATTATGTAATTACCGGGCATCGGGAAGGTATACTCAACAGTGGTTTCATTGGAAAACGGCTCCATACCATCCACTGAAACATCTAATTTTGCCACAAGGCGACGTGACGTGAAATCCTTCAGGGTCACATCATCATAGTAAAGCGGGGATGATGATACGTCATAGATATTAATCGTCGCGGAGTTAATATTCTCCATTCTAACCCCAATTTTCACCTGCTCTCCGGGTGGAACAACCATAGGAGAGTTCAGCATGATGCTTTTTTGAGATATATTGTTACGGATATTGCGCAGGCAGTTGTTACCCCAATAGTTGGGGAACGATGCAAGGTTCTCCCCTATTACCGAGTAAAGCCATTTCTTGTCGACATCGGCACAATTGGTTCCGATATAATTCAGTATATCACCTGAATATTCAGATGATTTGTTCTGCTCGTACAACGGACGCAGCAAGGCAAACAACCGAGACTCGGAGTCGTCAGACGCACCACGATTGTACACACGGTTATATATAAATGCAATGCGATGAAGGTCTGTGTTGATTTCTGAAGCCTTGCGCCCTTCATTCACCTTAAGAAGAGCAGCATAAAGGTTGAGAATCCGCGCTACCATCTGGTCTGACTCAGGATAGGGAGAGGTGAGATATACGTCATGTGGCACCAGGAGTCCCCAGGAGAACACTCTACGCACAGTGCTAAGCGACTGGAGCATAACAATACTTCTATTCGCCACAAAATCATAAAGCGTAGGGTAATATATGTAGGTCTGCGCCGATGTGGTGATATCGGCAGCATATTTATTAAGCGGCACATTCTTTATGGCATCAGCATAACTAAGAGCCGAGTCAGTCAGCGCCAAAATTTTATTGCGGAACTGCTCGCCACTCCATAGGCTGTAATTCTCCGGAAGCGGAAGAAGAGGCACAGAGCGCTGGTCGTATTTCCAGCGGTTGGCATTATAAATATTGAAGTAGATATCAGCCCGGAGCAGATAAAGCATACTGCTCAATGCCGGGTCTTTACTATTAGAATTAACCGACTCTATCTTTCTTAGCGCCTCCGAAGCCTTATCGGCATCGATGCTCACCTGAGCAAGATAGTAGTCAATCAAAGCTCTCACCACAGCCGGTGAATCGGAGGCTCGCAAAGCTGCCGCAAGATTCTTTTCCGACTGCTGGCTTACAGTTTTCGGATACGCAAAATCAGGTATCTTTGGATTGGTGGCGTTCATAGTTACACAAGATAACGACAAGACGAACGCATACAGCATAGTTAGAAATCTGCCGATACGCATAAATAAAACAGTTAAAAAGATGATTTATGTGAGGAATAGTATAGATACAACAACCGGACAACTGAAAAGTCGTCCGGTTGCAGAAAAAAATATCTTTAACGAGATGACCTTCGCCTATGTTGCTTCATCAGCTCACGGGTAAAATCCTTCTCAGCATCTTTGAGTTTGAAAAGTTGACGGGGTGTAAGTATAGTCTTGTAATCATTGAAATACTTCATCTCAATGGTGTTTTCACGCCCTTTGAGCTCATACATAGCTTCAGCAGCTTTCTCATATTCCAAATCGGTCGCTTTTTCACCCTTTGTAAGCGTCTGGCGTGAGAGCTGTTCGGATTCTTCCTGTACTTTCCGAATCTCTTCGTCCATGGAATTGTATAACGGAAGGAACTTGGCACGCTGTTCGTCAGTGAGCTCAAGCTTCTTGGCTATAAAATCATTCTTGTACTGCTGAATTTCTTTCATCCATGATTCACGGTCACGACCGGATGGACGTTGTGCATCAGCATTCACAGGCATCAAAACTGCTGCCATGAGAAGTGTAAACAATATTGCGACCTTTTTCATAAGTCAAATTTCAATTGTAGGAATATTCACGTCAAATATTTGAGAGTGGGAATCCGGGAGCATCCGGGATGTCACGACCTTGATTAACAGAATCATCTGTCATTTCCTCTTCATAGGCTTCTATGTCGAAACCGGTCTCGTAAAGGTCCTCCATGAGCTGATAATCGCTAATCTCACCCTCATTTATAAAATACTCATTTATAAAATGGTCATTGGCAAGCGCAGCAGTCATCACAGGATTGCCATCGATAGAAAGACCTGAAGAATCGGAACGCATGAGGTCAAACATTTTCATCATGCACCACACACCCATAAACATAGCCGCCATGTAGATGTAAGGTCTCACCTTCTGCCACACAGAGCGAGGCATCACCTTAGGCTGAGGCTTCTCCCAATCCTGCACCGGGAGCGACTCCGCCATCTTGGCTGCGAAATCGGCGAAATAACCGTCCGGGACAGTCATTCCGTCTTTATGGTTAACTTTTTCTAATATATCTTTCATTGTTTTTGAAGCTTAAAATTACCATTCAGTGGAAGTTTGCGCTAACGCTTTAATGGGTTTTAAATTTTAGACAGATATATATTGCATTGGTTTAATCGGCATCGTCAAAATATTGCTCGATTTTTTTCACTGCGAGATGATAGGAGGCTTTTAACGCCCCTACGGAGGTGCCGAGAATTTCTGACATCTGCTCATATTTCATCTCATCGTAGTAACGCATATTGAACACAAGGCGCTGCTTCTCAGGAAGAGATGCCACTGCTTCCCTCAACTTTTTCTCCAGCTCCTCTCCATCCACATAAGTGTCGGCCTCAATCAGATTGATAAGGTGCGATTCCTCATCGTCGATTGAAAGTCCGAGGCGCTTACGCTCTTTTTCAAGGAAAGTGATGCTTTCGTTTATGGCAATCTTGTGAAGCCACGTGGAAAGTTTGGCTTCGCCACGAAAATTCTCAATGGACTGCCACGCCTTAAGGAATGTGTTTTGCAAAAGGTCATTCGCATCATCATGCGTCTGAACCATGCGTCTGATTTGCTTATATAGAGGTTCGGAATATATCCTGATGACTTCACCGAAGGCATCACGGCATGTGGCTGGGTCCCGAAGCCTCGCCACGAGATTCATATCGTCAAGATTCGTTTCTTTTGCCATTTTTCTGTCGTTATTCCATGAAACCTCTAATCAGCATATAAAAAACTATGCCGATTGAATATACAAATTTATAAAATAAATATTAAACGCAACGAATTATATTTCATAACAGATGTTAATAGCAGATTTAACAACAGCCCCTTAGCACACTGAAAGATAAAAAACAAATGCGTCCTCACCTGCTAACAACGGCGAGAACGCAAAGGAAAATCAAAACGTTCTTAATCACTTTTCAGCGTAAGAAAGGACCGTGGGACTTTCAACATCCACCCCATACTCAGCCGCACGCTGCATAATGGCACGCGCCAGCTTCGGTTTCAAATCCTCGGGGCAATAACGGAAATAAGCTTCCGCCGCACGCACATGGGCAGCATCAGGCATAGGATATTCCCTGCGTTCAGGAAGCCCGAACACACTGTCGGGAAGCTCCTTCCGGTCCTCGTAAGAAATTTTATCGTTCATGATAATTTGGTGCTTTGAATATTCGGATTGTCTATGATTGCAAATTGCAGATGATGATTCCGGCTATTATAGATTGAAGCGGAAACCTACCTGAAGAAGACCTTGCGCACCATAGCCAAGCTCACCAAAGATTGAGGCAGAGCGACTCAACCCAACCTCTGCTCCTAGCGGGGAAGCCTGGAATGCAAAATAGGTCTTATCCTTAGAATAATCATCGGATGCCGCATGGGTGATGTCAACGCCAAGCCCGAGGTGACCATAGAGAGTCACAATACGGTTACGATAATAATCATATCGACCGTTAAGCATGATGACATGATAGTAAGCCCTGGCATCATCATGATGCTTGTAGCTGGCACTTGAGAAGGTGTAAGTGGCACCGAGGTAGAAACTTGGAAGCACCTTGAAGTTAACACCTGCTGTCAGCGCACCCCATGCATTGTCAACATCGCCACCGGGATGCATATCGCTGGCATCCATCTGGGTATAGCCACCATAACCGATTTGGAATTGTGCGCGCTGCGCCTGTGCTCCGAAAGCCATCCCTAAGACAGCACACATGATTAGTAGGATTTTTTTCATCATAAATAGTTTTTATTAAACTTCGATTAAAACGTGAAATCCAAAAAATGTAATTTCAATTTTAATAACATCTATTATGATGAGTTGGTTTACTGAATGGCACAAATTAGCACCACTTAATCCCGATTAGTACCACTTCACACCGTTAGATAGTGATGAGCGTTTGTCGTACTTGAGGTCGGCAAGCAAAGATGACTTGACGGAAATGTGGAAGTTGTAACTCTTATAAGGACCTACAGGCACGAAACTTGCACGCATGGTGAAACAGTGCATATCTCGCGATATATTACAGTTCATATAGGCAAGCTTATGGGTGTCGAAATTGTAGCTCGCAGAGAATCCGAAGTTCCAGTTGGCTGTCGGACGAATGTTGCCTGAGAACGAAAGGTTCTGGGTAATCTTCCCCTTGTATTCGAGTTTGTTGTAGTCAAATTCGCCGTAACCATAGTTTACCGAATAGTTAAATGTAAGGTTCCAGGGAACAGACCATTCCATATAACCGTCATCGCCCATCTTCATACCACTGTCCTTTTTACTGTTTTTACGGTTTGGACCTTGGTAATCGGATGTATCCTCGGCAAAATCCTGATTTTCCGACTGCTGATTGTTGTTATTCTTATTGTTGTCCTTCTTGCTCCCCTTGTCCTTATCTTTTCCTCCAAACAGTTTTTTAAAGGTATCGTTATTGAACGTATAGCTGAATGAGGTACCGGTGCTCGATAGTTTTCCGAGACCTTTACCCTGGCTGATGCGGAGCTTGTTGACACGCACCGGGGTGCCAGAGGAGCTAAGAGCGTATGTATAGACATCCCAAGTGGCTGAGAGGTTAAGATTGAAGTTCTTTACCAGACGCAGCATGAGGGAAGTGTTGATATTCGACCAGTTCATTGAGTCAGCAGCGAAATTGTAGCTCTGCGAAACGGTGAAATTCTCTATCAATGACACCTTCTTCTCGCCGATGGAATCATTGTCAGACTTGACCTTCATCTCAAGGTTATTGCTCAACGACAAGCTCACCGAACCGTTTCGCCCCTGCCCCGGCACACCGAAGAGGCTGTTGGGGAAGTAGGAATACACACGCTCCTGCATCTCACCCTGTGCATTAGGATACTGATATGAGCCATAGTACCCGAAGAAGGGTGATGCGAAATCCGGTGAACCAGAGAATGAGATGGTTGGCGTTATGACATGACGTATCATCTTCACCTTATCGCCAAGGAACGGCAGCGGCTGATAGAAACCATAGATTTTTGTATCAAGAGCCATTGATGCCGAGAAGTCCCACACATTATAAAAACTATAGGTGGTATCCAGCACTTCGGCCGAAGCGTTGGGGTCCCACTGACGACGTACCTTTGAAGTATACATTCGGTCAGTGAGGTTAACCGAGGGTGTGATATTGATATATTTGAGCACATTGAATGTAGCCGAGATAGGCACACTGTGCTTCATACCATTTCGCCAATCCTTCACAAGACTTTTCTTAAAGAACTCATCCTGCTTTGCTGTCAATGAGTTGTTGAACTGACCGGAGTATGACATCTTAATTTTCTCATACCATTTCTCCTGACCCACCTGACGCTTGCGTTTGAAGGGATAGACCTGCGACATGGTGAGGGTGAAGTTAGGGAACGACACCGCCAATGTAGAGTCCTGAGTACGCTGAGACACACTCGCTGTAGTTGAAACAGACCATTTTGAATTAGGGAAACGGTAGGTCATGTTTATGGTACTGCTCTTGGTGTTCTCGGTGAACGCGTTGGAGTAGTATGAGTTGAGGTCATTACGGGTGTAACCGCTGGTTGTGAAATTGACACTCGCCGAGAGGTTCATATTGGGATTAGCCTTTGAATCCTGGCTGTGGTTCCACAGAATCTGGAAGTTGGTCGACTTGGAATAGTCAGGCATACCCTTGTCGCCGGTGATGGTCTTGAGATATGAAATATTGAAACTGCCTGAATACTTGTAGCGCTTCACATAGGCCGAGTTGGCACGAAGTCCCCAAGAACCAAGTGTATAAATTTCGCCTGTAAGCGCAAGGTCCATATTGTCGCTGATAGCGAAATAGTAACCGCCGTTGCTCAGATAGTATCCCCTGTTATAGTCATCGCCAAATGTAGGGAAAATAATACCAGAGGAGTACTTCTCGGAGAACGGGAAATAACCGAAGGGGAGCGCTAGCGGGAGAGGAAGTCCGGCAAGTACCATATATGAAGGTCCAGCTACCACATCCTTACCCGGGCGCATCTTACCCTTGGTCACGTGAAGATAAAAGTGTGGGTCATCGTGATTATCGCAAGTGGTATACTTTCCATCCTGAATAAAAAAGGTATTTTCGTCAATCTTCTTACTCTGTCCTCCTGTGAGATAGCCCTCGCCCTGCTGAGTGATTACATCGGTGATATAACCTTGCTCAGTCTTGAAGTTATAGCTCATGGTCTTAGCTTCGTAGGAGGTACCATTATCCTCGAACACCGGAGTGCCCTGAAGCTCACCGATGGAATCAGGAGTACCATTAGCGTATACCGTACTGTTTTGAAGATTCATCTCTATATGGTCGGCATCGAGCTTGATGTTGCCATATTCCACATGGCTCTCACCATACATGTATGCCTGATTGCGCCCCACAAGAATCATAGAATCCTTAGCTGCGAAGTCCACCGCGTTGTCAAGGTCGACTTTAGCACGTACTATCTTCGACTTCTCACCAGGCGGCTCTATGCGACGACGGCTGAGGCGTGTACGGCGAGCAGTATCTGTGGTAACCACATGCGAGCGCACAGCTGAATCAGCTACCGCAACGGTGGCAATTGAATCCAAAGAGTCGGACGGGAGTGAAATCTCCATTGGCGCAGCCATCATGGAGTCAACCTTATCAGAGGTTGCATTACGGTGTTCAAGCACTGCATCAGCAACCTGAGCAGGAGTAAGTGCATTCTCTTTGACTGTATCCTCTTGGGGAGCAAATGCGTTGTTATCCTCAACCTTTATGGGGGTGGAGGTGACAGGGCGAGAAAATGCGCCTACTGACAAGGCGCACAATAGCACTATAGCGACAATATATAGATGAGAATGTCTCAATTTTTGTTCAATTTCATAGACCGGGGTCAGAGATATCCCCGTTAAGATGGTGTCAGAAAATTGATGCAAAGATATAACATTCCCTCCAATTGGACAACAACAATATTATTGTTAAATGTTAAATCGCTTTATCTTAACATAATCCGCCTCAGATACCGCCATGCCACAGGTGTGAATTTATAATTAAATCGAATAAAAATATTAAGATATGGATTGTTTTTACTAATTTTGCAGAGTAAAATTAAGGAAGCCCCTACTCTTTCCTACCATGACAAACCTCACTTCCTTAGTAATTCTTTCAATCTGAAAGTCACATAATAGAAATAATCCAATTCAACACCATCTAATGGCACGTCAACATTTCGATGCTCTGGATTTCAAAATTCTGGAGATGTTATCGCACAATGCCCGTAAGCCTTTTCTCGAGATTGCGAGAGAGACTAACGTTTCAGGGGCAGCCATCCATCAGCGCATACAGAAGCTGACAGCATCAGGCATTATCAAGGGATTTGAAACTATAATCGACCCCGCAGCCGTAGGATATGAAACCTGCGCATATATAGGTTTCATTCTGAATGACTCCACCAAATTTGATGAAGTCGTGAACCGGCTTAAGGAGATACCGGAAGTGGTAGATTGCCATTTCACCACCGGTACATACGATATATTTGCCAAGATTTTCGCACGCAACAATGCACATCTCCTTGAAATCATCCACAAGAAGTTGCGCACAGAGTTAGGTCGCACCGAAACCCTCATATCATTCAAGGAGGAGTTCAAGCGCCCCATCCCAATCCTGGCGGAAAATATGGAATAACCTGCAAAATATCATTCTGATTGATTAACAAAGATACTTTCGGCAACCGCACCGCCCTGTTCCACACATTCGGCTGCAAGCTTAATTTTGCCGAGACCTCTACTGTAGCCCAACTATTTGCCTCTCAAGGTATCCAAAGGGTCCATGAAGGTGACACACCCGACTATATCGTGGTCAATACTTGCAGCGTGACTGAGTTTGCCGACAAGAAATGCCGGCAAGCCATACGCTCATTCGCACGCCGCTATCCGGAGGCTAAAATCATAGTGACCGGATGCTACGCCCAGCTCAAACCTGAGGAGGTGTCAGCACTTCCAGGAGTGAAGATAGTCGCCGGTACCGACCGTAAACTGCAGCTTGCCGAATATCTCGCACAGGTTGAAAACGAGAGCCAGACAGGCAGCAATGATGACACCGCAAATCCTGAAGTATCACGATTCGTCACTCCAACCAAGGATATACGCACATTCTCCCCATCATGCTCCCGCGGTGACCGCACACGCTATTTCCTAAAAGTACAGGACGGTTGTGACTATTATTGCTCCTACTGCACCATACCTATGGCCCGCGGCCGCAGCCGTTCGGGAACCATCAGTGAAATTGTGAGCCATGCCGAAAGCGTGGCTGCCGAAGGTGGCAAGGAAATAGTAATTACAGGGGTAAATATAGGCGATTTCGGCAAAGGGACTGACGAGACATTCTTCCAACTCTGCAAGGCTCTTGACGAGGTTGAGGGGATAGAGCGTTACCGTATTTCATCTATCGAGCCCAACCTGCTCACGGATGAGCTTATTGACTTCGTGGCTACCTCGCGAAGATTTATGCCACACTTCCATATACCATTGCAGAGCGGAAGCGACGAAGTGCTAAAGCTCATGCGCCGCCGCTATGACACAGCGCTATTCCGCAACAAGATAGAGCATATACGTCGAGTGATGCCCGACGCGTTCATAGGTGTAGACCTGATAGTGGGGGCAAGAGGAGAGACTCCGGAGCGCTTCGAGGAGTCAAAGAAATTTGTGGAATCACTCGACATTTCGCGCCTCCACGTGTTTACCTACAGCGAGCGTCCCGGCACCCGTGCTCTCAACATTGAGCACTTCGTAAGTCAGGAAGAGAAGCATCGCCGCACCCGCATAATGCTCCGGGTTTCCGAGAAGAAACTAAAAGATTTCACCGAGCGGTTTGTGGGCACTACCCGTCCGCTTTTGGCAGAGCATCCGCGAACTGATGGTTCGATGGCAGGTTTCACAGATAATTACCTGCGTGTGAACATTGCCCCCGACCCTGCCATATCCAACACTATCGTACCGGTGCATATCACCTCGACCGAGGAGAATGCAGAGGAGTCGCACGGAGATGTGGTGAAATAATCTTTTCCCTTTAAATCAGTAATAGCAATTAGACATAACCATCCATGAGCGAGCATGCCAAACCGGTAGCAGTGATAATCCTCAACTGGAACGGTGAGAAATTCCTGAAAGAGTATCTCCCCTCGGTAGTGAGCCATACCAACCGGGAAATAGCTGACGTGATAGTGACTGACAACGGTTCCACCGATAATTCAGTAGCAATTCTAAAAGAGGAGTTCCCGGAGGTGAAACTGATAGAATTCAATGAGAACTACGGTTTTGCCGAAGGATACAACCGCGCCATAGCTCTGATAGCCGACAGCTACAAATATACCGTACTGCTAAATTCTGATGTAAAGGTCGACAACGACTGGCTAACTCCGCTCTACAGATTCATGGAGGAACACCCTGATGCCGGCGCAGCACAGCCTAAGATAAAGTCGCTGCTCGAGCCTGACAAATTTGAATATGCCGGAGCATGCGGGGGATTTCTCGACTGCAACGGTTTCCCTTACTGCCGAGGACGCATATTTGACACCGTGGAGACCGACAACGGGCAGTATGATACACCGGCGAAGGTGACATGGGCAAGCGGTGCGGCACTAATGGTAGTCAATGAAGTGTACCTTCAGGCCGGCGGTCTTGACAAGCAGTTCTTCGCCCACATGGAGGAGATAGACCTATGCTGGCGCATACTTCTGGCAGGGAAGGAAATCTGGGCTGTACCCCAAAGCCATGTCTACCACCTCGGGGGAGGAAGTCTCCCGGCATCCAATCCTCGGAAGACCTATCTTAATTTCCGCAACAATCTGCTCATGCTCCACAAGAACTTACCGAACAGGACCAGACGTAAAACTCTGGTGCGCCGACGTCTATTAGACACGATAGCATGGGCTAAGTTCATTCTATCGGGCGATAGCGAAAATGCTGCAGCCATTTTCAAAGCCCACCGGGACTTTGCCAAGATGCGTGGAGCATATAAATCGCACCCTAAAGTTGACTTGCTGCATGGCAATACCAACATCCTGCTGGATTATTACCTGCGCGCACGTCACACTTACCGTTCGCTCAAGAATTGACCTCTACTATAGGGCTACAAAAATATATCCGCCCACTCTTTTATGTGCAATGCTCAGAGCGGACGGATAAATATGCACATGCGCATAATGTGCAAAATGTGCATTTGTAACTTTTAAAGTTTCAGGAGGGCTGATATATCCCCGATACGGTCGGATGCAGTCTGGTCAGGACGTATAGGTACAATAGAGCCGTACTGACGTGCGAGCCAATACTCATCGGTTTCGGGATTGTCAGGCTCCTCATTGTGAAACTTACCTGTGAGCCAATAAAATGGAGTGCCATGAGGAGTGGCATAGTCAGCATACTCCTCAGTCCAGTATCCACGTGCAGCCCTCACCACCTTCATGCCGAGCGGAGTGCAATGAGCAGGGAAATTGACGTTAAGGCATATACCATCGGGCAATCCACCTTCAATCACACGCGATGTAATCTCCTCGATGAAAGGGTCAAGCAGCCCGAAGTCAGCATCAGCCGCATGGCTGAGCAGTGAGTATCCTATTGACGGTATCCCGAGCACACATCCCTCCATGGCAGCGCCCATGGTGCCTGAATAGATATTGTTAACAGCAGCGTTTGAGCCGTGATTGATACCTGAAAGCACAAGGTCTGGCCGACGGTCGAGAACGGCATGCATGGCTATTTTCACGCAATCCACAGGAGTGCCGTTGACAGTGAATGCCAATGCTCCGTGGATAGGGTCAACCTCTTTCACCATAAGAGGCGAATTGACAGTAAGAGCCGATGATTTTGCCGACTGGGGGTCAGCCGGAGCCACTATTATGACCTCGCCATGCTTCACAGCTATGGAGGCAAGATGGCGGATGCCTTTCGATGCTATGCCATCATCGTTGGTAATAAGTATGAGAGGACGTTTTGTTTCCATTCGTTACAACAATATTTCGTGATTTTATTACAAATTTACGATAAAACAGCAACTAAACGCAGTGTGAATTGTTAAAAATTTATTACTTTTGAATAAAATTCCGCATCATCAATTTTAAAACCTATAGTTTATGCAAATTCAACGTATCCAAACTCTCTACATCTTCCTGGCTGTAGTGGCAATGGCGATTTTCATCATCGTGCCTTACGGGGAAGTTGATTTCGTTAACAACCAACCGATTGTAACTCAAAAACTGTACACAATGGCCGAATACGGGATTCTAATCCCTGCGGCTGCCACCGTGCTGCTCCTGCTCGTGGATATTTTCATGTACAGCAACATTGGTCTGCAAAAGACCGTGCTCACCATCGGAATGCTGCTTACACTATGCTGCATAGCAGTGGTATGCTTCACTCTGTTCAAGCAAGCTGAGGCTGAAGGTATGGAAGCCCGCTTCGCCGTATGGGATATCCTCCTACCCATTGCCGCCGTACTTGAGCTAATGGCCCTTTCAGCCATCAAGAAGGATATCAAGCGCCTCCGTTCCTACGACCGCATCCGATAAGCCGCTATATAAATAGCTATATAAATAATAGAATACACTAAGCCCTGCCGTCTTTGCTAATCCAGACCGGCAGGGCTTATATTTTAATACTCCCGGACAACTCGCTCCCGGGAGCCATTCATTATTCCCACTCTATTCCAGTGTCAATTATTCTCGGTGATGAAGGAATCCTTAAATCCGAGGAAGTAAAGGACCCCATCCAGTCCGATAGTTGAGATTGACTGGTCAGCTGTGGCTTTCACCTTCGGCTTGGCATGGAAAGCAATGCCGAGACCTGCAGTGCCGAGCATCGGGAGGTCGTTGGCTCCATCTCCCACGGCTATAGTCTGCGCAATGTTGACATTCTCCACCTGCGCTATCAGGCGCAAAAGCTCAGCCTTACGTCTGCCATCCACTATTTCCCCAAGATATCGTCCGGTCAGCTTCCCGTCCACAATCTCCAATTCATTGGCATATACATAATCAAACCCGAATTTCTGTTTCAGATAGTTGCCGAAATATGTAAAACCACCTGAGAGGATGGCAGTCTTGTAGCCCGCACGTTTCAGTACATGCATCATGCGACCCACCCCTTCGGTGATTGGAAGGTTCTCGGCTATTTCACGCATCACACTTTCATCGAGACCCTTGAGAAGTGCTACACGCTCCTTGAAACTCTCGCAGAAATCTATCTCACCCCTCATGGCGCGCTCAGTTATCTCCTTGACCTTATCCCCCACTCCGGCCTTTATAGCAAGCTCATCTATTACCTCTGTTTCAATCAGAGTGGAGTCCATATCGAAGCATATCAAACGACGACAGCGACGATAGAGCGTATCCTCCTGCATTGATATATCGAAGTCGTCCTCCTGCGAGAGATGCATGAAAGTAGCCTGCATGGAATCAAGGTCATCGGGGGTGCCGCGTACCGAGAACTCCACACACGATTTGGACTTTGGCTGCTCCTCCTCGCCCAATGGCATACGACCGGTGAGACGCTGAATACCATCGATGTTCATACCCTGACGGAAGATTTCAGCCGACACCTTGGCTATCTGACGCGCTGTTAGACGCCGACCGAGCAGAGTGATAATCCAGCGGTTTTTTCCCTGACTGCCCACCCAAGCCTCGTACTCCTCACGGCTCACAGGTGTAAAACGTATGTTGACGTTGAGCTTTGTCGCCTCGAAAAGCAATTCCTTCATTATATTGCCTGAGACATCGGAGTGGGTCTTAATCAATATACCGAGTGAGAGTGTATGATGAATGTCAGCCTGACCTATATCGAGGATGCCGGCATCGTATTTCGCTAAAATTTCTGACAGAGCCGATGTGACACCCGGATGGTCCTGGCCGGATATATTTATCAATATCAATTCTAATTCGCCTGAGTTCATAGCTGTATTCGCAATTTAGGGTCAAATAATTTGCCACAAAGGTAAGCAAAAATCCAAAATATTTTGTTCAACTTTTATTCCGAACATGTAAAAAAGCTCTTAGCCAACGACCTACTGAACAGAATTACGTCTCTTCTAAATGGACTTATTGCCTCCGGTACAGACGCGACCGAATCAATTTGCAAGAAATTTACGGCAAAGCGTTATATTTTGACATTTTTCTTTGATATTTTAATAAAAAGTTGTAACTTTGCAGCAAAATCAAGGATTTTGTGACAAATTGTTATTTTTAATTCGTAAATTAAATTCCAAATATAATTTCCAATTAAGGTATGAATGCAGTTGCAGTTATCGACGAACTGAAACGTCGTTTCCCAAACGAGCCTGAATATATCCAGGCGGTAGAAGAGGTGTTGACCACTATTGAAGATGTTTACAATGAAAATCCGGAATTTGACCGGTACAACCTCATAGAACGTCTCTGTATTCCCGACAGAATCTTTGCATTCCGTGTTTCATGGGTCGACGACAAAGGCAAGGTGCAGAACAACATGGGCTACCGTGTGCAGCACAACAATGCCATTGGTCCCTACAAGGGCGGTATCCGTTTCCACTCATCAGTCAACCTGTCAATCCTCAAGTTCCTTGCTTTCGAGCAGACTTTCAAGAACTCCCTCACCACTCTCGCCATGGGCGGTGCCAAAGGTGGTAGCGATTTCTCGCCCCGAGGCAAGAGCGACATGGAGGTGATGCGCTTCTGCCAGGCATTCATTCAGGAACTTTGGCGTCAGATTGGTCCCGACACCGACGTGCCCGCAGGCGACATAGGTGTAGGTGGTCGTGAGGTAGGCTACATGTTCGGTGAATACAAGAAGATGGCACGTGAATTTACCGGTACATTCACCGGCAAAGGCATTGAATTTGGCGGTTCTCTCATCCGTCCCGAGGCTACCGGCTACGGCAACGTATATTTCCTTCTTGAAATGCTCAAGACCCGTGGCATCGACATTGCAGGCAAGCGTGTGGCTATCTCAGGCTCAGGCAACGTGGCAACATATACTGCCGACAAGCTCCTCTCGCTCGGAGCCAAGGTGGTGTCAATGAGCGACAGCGACGGAACAATTTATGTACCCGATGGTCTTACCCGCGAACAGCTCGACTACATATTCAAGCTCAAAAACATCTATCGTGGTCGTATCCGCGAATTTGCCGAGGAATACGAATGCCAGTACTTCGAAGGCGAACGCCCCTGGCAGCGCGTGGCTTGTGAAATCGCAATGCCATCTGCTACCCAGAACGAAATCGATGGCGACGATGCCCGCGCACTCATAGCCAACGGTTGTATCGCAGTGAGCGAAGGTGCAAACATGCCTTCTACTCCCGATGCCATCCGCGAATTCCAGAAGGCCCGCATACTCTACGCACCCGGTAAGGCTGCCAACGCAGGAGGTGTGTCAGTATCAGGTCTTGAAATGGCTCAGAACTCGCAGAAACTATCTTGGAGCGAAGAAGAGGTTGACAACAAGCTCAAGCAAATCATGACAGAAATCCACAACCAGTGTGTGAAATACGGCACTGAGGCTGACGGTTACATCAACTATGTACGCGGCGCCAACGTAGCCGGCTTCATGAAGGTAGCCCGCGCCATGATGGCACAAGGTGTGCTCTAATAAGGAATTTCTTAAATAACCATTCCTATAAACAACACCGGAATTTCCGTAAATCGGAGACTCCGGTGTTGCTTTATACCTATATATTATATATGGTTCACTCTCGCCAAGGCTGAGCCAAAGTCATGACGGGTGAAGCTCTATCAAAAACTATGGTGCGGAAGCTTCTCCAAATCCTCGGGGGTATCGACCGGATATGATGGTATGGTGGTGAGGGCTGCCCGTATCAGCAGACCGTTCTCAAGCCAGCGAAGCTGTTCAAGCGCCTCTGCCTCCTCGAGCTGTGAGGGTGGCAATGTAACCACCCGCTCCAAAACCTCTTTGCGGAAACCATAGAGTCCTATATGGGTATAGAAGGTGGCATGACTAAGCCATTCCTGCCACTTATAGTTACGCACATAGGGAATTATCGAACGGCTGAAATATAGCACTTTCCCGGCAACATCCATGGTCATCTTCACCCGGTTGGGATTGAAAAGCGCCTCGAAGCCAAGCTCCTTGTCAAATTTATGGGCGAGTGTACCTATCTGAGTCAATGGGTCATCGGCAAACAGCTGCATCACCCCCCGAATCTGCTCAGGATGTATGTATGGCTCATCCCCCTGGATATTTATGACAACTGCAGCTGTCTCACCAAGCTTTCGGTAAGCCTCCCACACACGGGCGGTACCATTGGCGCAGTCATGGGAAGTCATCACGGCTTTTCCTCCAAATCCTTCTACAGCCGAGGCTATACGCTCATCATCGGTGGCTACAACCACTCTGTCGAGCACCTTGGACGCCTGTCTGTAGACACGTTCCACCATCGTCATACCGTCAATCTCGGCAAGCGGCTTCCCTGGGAAGCGTGTGGAGCCGTAACGTGCAGGTATAATACCTATATAATCAGAGTTCCTTAACATATATCTGCGCATTTTCATATTTGACAACCTTCACACGGGTACCGGCATTGACAAATCCCAACACAGCCACCGCATCAAACTCATCATTGCCAATCTGGACCTTACCGGCAGGACGCATGTCGGTCACAGCCACTCCCTCGAAGCCTACATAGTACGACGGAGTCATATCCACCCCTATGTATCCATCCTTGACCTGTTGGGTCAGCGTAAGGTCAGTATGGCGTCGCAGCCATTTGGGACCATGGGAGGAGGTTAGATACCATATAGCTCCTACAGCCAGAAGCACACCGGCTACGAAAATAGCAAGCGACGACCATAGCGAGGAGGTATCGACATGGGTAAGCGAGAATGTATAATGCTCTATAAGTCCGAGAATCAATGCTATGCAGATACAGGAGATACCGGCAATCCCAGTTATCCCGAATCCTGGTACCACAAACATCTCCAGCACCACAAGTATTATCCCCGCCACGAAGATAAGTATAATCCAGCTGCTTGCAATCCCCGATATGTAGAGCGGCAGGAAGTAGAGCACCGCAGCTATGATGGCAGCTGCCGATGGAAATCCCACGCCGGGAGAATGCAGCTCCATGTATATGCCACCCACAATAATCATAATCAACACCGCCTGTACAGCCGGATTGGTAAAGAATCCAATCAGATGGTCAAGCCATGTAGGGGCATACTCTTTGATGGTATAGTCAGCCACACCAAGTCGGCTCATCACCTCAGAGATTGACTCCGCCTTCCCCTCGGCATAGTGCCATTTCACAGCCTCGTCGGGGGTAAATGTGAGCACACGGGTGGAATCAATAAGACCGGGCACCACCACACGCGTATCCACCATAGCCTCGGCTATCAGCGGGTCTCGGCGCCATCTCAGAGAGTCGGACTCATCGCGGTACTTGCCATGATGCTCGGCGGTGGCTCTCATCATAGCCCTCATGTACGACTGGTATTTGTCAGGCATCGCAGCCCCATCGGCACCATTGACCACCGTAGCAGCCCCCATGGAAGCACCCCTGCGCATATATACCGTATCACATGCAAGAGCTATCAGAGCCCCTGCCGAGGCGGCATTGTTATCCACAAAAGCAACAACCTTGCCCGGATGGTTGAGCAATGCTGTGCGGATGGAATCGGCATGCACCACGGAGCCACCGTAGGTGTTGAGATGCACCAGGACCATGTCAGCCCCCCGCGTCTCAGCCTCGTTGAGCGCCTCACGGGTATAACGCCATGTGCGCGAGCCTATCTCATCATCAAGCCTGAGCACATACACCTCGCCGGCTGCCAGCGCGAGGGATGAGAACAGTGAAATCAAAATCAGCAAACAAATGTGACGTATCATAATTATATTTTTAGAGAGGTTGTAAAATCGAGGTCTCAATCCTTCCTACCGCCAGAGAGCTTTAGTCGTGAGAGATTGACTTTGTGACGCACCCACCAAGGGAAAAGACATGCGCCGATAATCAGATATATGTAATAACTTATTATTCGCCAGAAAAGAGCTATCACAAGTGCCATGCTCGAGTTGTGGAGCAAATCACCGTAATAGGTGGTGAAAAGCCACTCGCTGATACCTGCACTGCCCGGCGTAGGGCTTACCATGAGCACAACCCATACCACAAACTGGCGACAGAACACTACTATCTGGTCAGCGTAAGGGGCAAAACCGAGAAAGAGAGCATTAACCACCAGGTACCGGGAACTCCACGACAGCGCTGTGCCTCCGAAGGTTTCAAGCCACCATCTGAACGAGCGTGTGCGCAAGTCTTTGCCGGCTGTCTCCATCTGCTGCCCCATCTCATCGACACTTTTCTGCCATCGCCTCAGAGGCGCAAAGTGGAATATCCAGTTGAGCAACCTATGGATGCCGCGTGGCTTCACAAGAATGCCGAAAAACAATATTGCAGTCCACACTGCTATTATCCCGTACACTATCCAGAACACAGTCTGCAACCCAGTGGTGAATGCCGAATGTTCGAATCCGAACAATTCCCGGTAAGGCACCAGCAGCATTATAACGGGAAGTGACACCACAAAAAACAGCTCGTCGAGAAACAGCGTGGTGAGCATCAACGTGGTAGCCCTGCCAAGCGCGATTCCCTCCCTGTTAAGATATATCATGCCGAAAGTGCTACCTCCAACTGCCGTTGGGGTGACACATGAGGTAAACTCACAGAGCATATTGACCCTTATAGCCTGCCACCATGAGAGCTGCTTGTCAGTGAGAGTACGGAAACGCCAGCTTAGTCCGAAGTCACGCCCCAGCATGAACACCCATGCGAGAGCGATGCACCCAATCACCCTTGCGTCAAAATGGAATGAGTCCCACACCTTTCGATTGAACTCATTGTGAAACATCCACACCACTACCCCGAGCCCTATAGCCACCGGTAGCATGATTTTCCAGGCTATGCTTCCTGTCTTTGGCTCCGGTTTCTGCTCAATATCGTTTTCGGGTTGCTTCATAGCGTTCTATAATTTGGTTATATCTAATCAATACTTCATCCATCACGTCGTGCCATGACCGCGACAAGGAACCTCGCGCTCCAATGCCGGCTTTGGCAATTTTCTCCGGATTGCCGGCTAAATTCATTATAGCCGAGGCATACTCCTCAGAGGAGCGAGCCACGAGGAAACCATTCACCCCATCCCTGACATTCTCAGCCGCCGTGGAACCCTTGAGAAGCACCGAAGGGGTACCCACTGCCGCAGCCTCACGCACCACCAATGGCGCATTGTCGTAGAACGAGGGAAACAGAAACAGGTCGGAGGCGGCATAGTATTTGCGCAGCAACTCACGGTCATCAATCTTGCCGTGAAACGTCACCTTATCGGCCACCCCGAGTTGCTTTGCCAGTTCTTTCATATTGTCAAGAGCGTATCCTACCCCTATGAAATTCATTCGGTAGTCGCATCCGACAATCAACGGGAGGGCTCGTATGATGATTTCAATACCTTTCTCAAGTATATGCTGCCCCACAAAAAGGAGCATCGTTTTGCCGGGTGTCACCCCGAGATATTCCCTCGCTTGACGCCTGTACAGTCCGATATCGTCAATATCGTCGGCAAAGTCGTTGCCATTCTCCACCACCTGTACCTTCCCCCTGTATCCATATTCCCTGATAGTCTCCTCAACGGCAGCCTGTGGAATCCACACTTCAGTGGCGGCATTGTAGAACTCAAGTATACGCTTCATCTGGTAGCGAACCATGACCGGCGGGAGCGACCGCTCCAAATCGGTGCGGTATTTTGAGTGGAATGTGGTAACCAACGGTATGTCGTGTTTCCGGGCTGTGTAGGCTGCGAGTCGCCCTGACGAGAAAGGACAATGAGCATGGACAATCCTGAAATCTGTATTCCGTAGTTTCCTCCATATAAACGGGTCAAAACGTGGATAACCGTAACGGTAGGGGTGACGGTTGTATATCGGGAGCGACAGATACCTGTGCATATCAAAATCGGGATGTTCGGGACATTCACGATTCCAAGGAGTCACCACGCACACCTTATGACCTGCCGATGTAAGCCATCGGCAATAATTCTCCACAGTGAGAGTTACCCCATCGAGCACCGGAGGGAAACTATCATTGAAGAGTCCATATATATTCTTACCAGTCATAAAGGTATAACAAGGGAATCAGTGCAAAGTTAATATTAGTTGCTCAACCCAGTCTCCTCCTCACTATTTTTTTTGAAGAAGTCAGTGCAATGAATGGCTCATAAATCACAGCCTTGGGAAGATGATGCGGTGGGAGAAGCTCCCGGAGCGCTGAAAGCAGAGCATCACCCTCGGATGAGTCATCGGCATATTTCTCACAATCCGTCACTATGACCGCTTCCTCACCCCAACGCTCACTTCTACGCGACGTGACATAGAAAAGCCCGGTAGCCGGGAGCAATGGAGCAATCACGCGCTCAATCTCCTCAGGAAATATCTTTATGCCACCTGAATTGATTACATTGTCGAAACGCCCTTTCCACACAAATTCCCTCTCTGAGACAAGCTCAACAATATCGTTGGTCACAAGTGAGCCGAACGACATAGAGCCTGAAGTAATGACGAGGCACCCACGGGAATCTACCGAGAATGAAAATCCCGGAAGAGCCCGGAATGATGATATACCGAGCTTTCGCAAAGCCACATGACTGCATGTCTCCGTCATGCCATAAGTGGCATACCCCTCCACTCCGCGAGCCAAAAGCTCTGATTCGGCCTCTGGACTTACAGGAGCGCCTCCGATTATTACATTCCTCACATGTTGGAGCGATGGGGAAGAAAGTAGTCCGGGTATTTGCGAGGGAACAACAGGAAGCAAGTCAACCGGACATGACAACCCATCCCCCAAAGGTTGGTTTGACGGAGGTACCACATCGAGATGACAACCAGCCACAAGTGCACGCACTATCTGCATCTTTCCTGCTATATACGATGGAGACAGGGGCAAATAGAGAGTGGAGTCAGCTGTGATGCCGAAGAAATCAACCGTAGCCTGAGCTGACAACACCATATCGGACTTGAGCAACCGAATCTCCTTGGGGGTACCTGTGGAACCGGAGGTATGCGCCACAACATAGCGCAGTGAATTGCTCCACTCCTTTAGGAAATCCTCAGCTTCGGCAGTCAGACTACCCCTCAACATTCCATCCATTCCATATCAGGTATTTCCCATGCCTTGTCAGCCGCATAGACCAGCCGGTCGGCATGCAGCGTGAGAGGTGAGGTGATATTATTGAAATACAATTGTCCTGTGCCAAGTCCTTGCGGCAACTGCGGCTCCTTAGCAGCCACCCACTGGGCTATGGCATTCAATCCGATATTCGACTCCAGCGCCGATGTAGCCCACCAACCGATACCTCTCCTGTCAGCCAATTCAATCCATTGGTCTGAACCAAGGAAACCACCGCAGAGGGTCGGCTTCAGGATAATATACTGTGGTTGGACCATATCGAGCATCTTCTCTTTGATTCCGGAAGCATTGGGCCCTATCAATTCCTCATCAAGAGCTATTGGGATAGGTGATTCGGAACACAAACGTGCCATTTCCTCCCATTGTCCCTGACGTATAGGTTGCTCTATGGAGTGTATACGGAACTCCGAAAGCCGCGTCAGACGCTCCATGGCATTTTCGGGAGTGAAAGCTCCGTTTGCATCAAGACGCAACTCCACATCAGGGCAAAGCGAGCGCACGAGCTTCAACAAATCAAGCTCATCCTCAAAATCAATCCCGCCAATCTTCAGTTTGATACACTTGAAACCTTCATCGACCTTCTGCCTCAATCTCTCAGCCATAAGCGACTTATCGCCCATCCATATAAGACCGTTGATAGTTACCGAGTTCTCACCAGCCGACCATGCGGAGGGGAATACCTGACGGGCACACCCATTTCTGAAATCATGGAAAGCAGTCTCAATCCCCATCCTTATAGACGGATACGCGTCAAGTAAACCGGGATTCGACAGATAGCAGTCTATATTCCGGCACACATCCATCAACTTCTCCTCATAACCGGGTGTGTCATCACAACTCAGCCCACGGAAAAGGGCAGCCTCCCCTATCCCGAAATGAGAAGAGTCGTCATCCCAAATCTTTATGAAGAAAGTATCCTTATGTTGCATCCGGTCACGGGAAGTTATAGCCGTGAAGCGGAAATCGAGCCTGTATTTGGCATAAGAAGCTTTCATATCAAAATGGCATTCAATCTAAATATCCGCCCTATTGCCGACCTCTTAGCCGGGAAATTTCGGGAACTGGTCAAAATCCGGGGTACGCTTCTCAAGGAATGCATTCTTACCTTCCTGAGCTTCTGCCATAAGGTAGTACATCAGAGTAGCGTCGCCGGCAAATTCCATCATACCTCTCTGTCCGTCGAGTTCGGCATTGAGCGCACGCTTAATCATTCGGATTGCCATCGGGCTACGGCTGAGTATTGTCTCACACCAATCCACGGTCTCATCTTCGAGCTGCTCGAAAGGCACCACTTTATTGACCATCCCCATCGCCTCCGCCTCGTGAGCAGTGTACTGGCGGCACAGGAACCAAATCTCTCTCGCCTTTTTCTGACCGACACAACGTGCCAGATAGCTTGAACCGAAGCCTGCATCAAAGCTGCCTACCTTCGGACCTGTCTGACCGAAGCGGGCATTTTCAGAGGCTATGGTAAGGTCACACACCACGTGCAGCACATGTCCACCACCTATGGCATAACCGTTCACCATTGCAATCACAGGCTTGGGAATAGAGCGTATAGCCTTGTGCAAGTCAAGCACATTGAGACGCGGCACACCATTCTCATCGATATAGCCGCCTATCCCTTTGACCTTTTGGTCACCACCTGAACAGAAAGCCTTGTCGCCGGCGCCGGTGAGAATCACCACACCTATATCGCTCGCTTCACGGCAATAAGCCATAGCATCAAGCATCTCGCGGTTTGTCTGCGGACGAAATGCATTGTAGACCTGCGGACGATTGATAGTTATCTTCGCTATTTTACCATATTGCTCAAACAATATGTCCTCATATACCTTAATTGTTTTCCAATCTCGTGTCATATTACTTGAAATTTATTCGTGTCACAAAAGTACAAAAAAATTACGGCGTACAGAATGCACACTAAGCCATATCAGATAAAAAAGATGGCAGCCAGATAAAAAAGTTATCCGACCGCCATCAATATCCATCAGGTAGAAAGAATTTATTTCTTCTTACCGGAATTTTTCTTTTCAGGTTCAGCCCTGCGCAGGCGGAGCACCTGTGCTGAGCGTGGAGGCAGATAGAGACGAAGCCATTCGCGTCCTGAAGGAGCAAACAACGGGTCGTTCTGTGTGAGATGCGAGATTCGCTCATCAATGTTCCCATAACCGCCAAACGCTGGATTGTCAGTGGAAAGAACCACATCGTACTCACCCGCAGGAGCAAGGATACCATAGCTTGTGAATGCCTTGAAAGGATGGAAGTTGAACACAAACACAAGGTCGCCACGCATATAGGCGAGCACCTGGTCATCGTCCTTCTCCCAAAGCTTCACCACAGGGAGCGCCTGAAAATTGTAGACACCAGAGATAGTATGTATCATAGCATTGTCGAAATCGTTTAGATAGACGTATTTCAACTCATCGCGGTCCACAAGGTCCCACTGGCGACGCGCATATTTGTAGCTCCAGCCATTCCCTTCGCGTGGGAAGTCAATCCATTCAGGATGCCCGAACTCATTACCCATGAAGTTAAGATAGCCGCCATTTATGGTAGATGCGGTGACAAGACGTATCATCTTGTGCAGGGCAATGCCTCGTGCCACCACCATATTGTCGTCATCCTTCATCATGTGCCAATACATCTCCTTATCAATAAGGCGGAAAATCACCGTTTTGTCTCCCACAAGCGCCTGGTCGTGGCTCTCAACATATGAGATTGTCTTCTCATCGGCACGTCGGTTTGTGAGTTCCCAGAATATAGAGGTGGGATGCCAATCCTCATCTTTTTTCTCTTTCAGAAGCTTAATCCAGTAGTCTGGTATACCCATAGCCATTCGATAGTCAAACCCGATACCACCATCCTTTACAGGAACTGCGAGACCCGGCATACCGCTCATCTCCTCAGCGATGGTAATGGCGTGAGGATTAATCTCGTGTATGAGCTTATTGGCAAGCGTCAGATATGTTATGGCATTTGTATCTTCATTGCCGTTATAGTAATCATCGTAGCTACCGAATGCCTGACCGAGACCATGGCTGTAATATAACATGGATGTCACACCGTCAAAGCGGAAACCGTCAAAACGGAACTCCTGTAGCCAATATTTACAGTTGGAAAGAAGGAAGTTAATCACATCATTCTTGCCATAGTCAAAGCAGAGGGAATCCCATGCCGGATGCTCACGGCGACCATCACCATAGAAATACTGATTGTAACTGCCATCAAGACGACCGAGACCTTCCACCTCATTCTTAACCGCGTGCGAATGGACTATATCCATAATTACCGCAATCCCGAGTTCATGTGCGCGGTCTATGAGCGACTTTAATTCCTCAGGGGTACCGAAGCGGCTTGAGGGAGCGTAGAAGCTCGACACATGATAACCGAACGAGCCATAGTAAGGATGCTCCTGAATAGCCATTATCTGGATGGCATTGTAACCGTCTTTAGCTATACGCGGGAGCACAAGGTCACGGAATTCCGTATAGGTACCGATACCCTCTTTCTCCTGCGCCATACCTATGTGACACTCGTAAATAAGAAGCGGGCGTGTGTCCGGACGGAATTTCTTCACTTTCCATTTATACGGTTCCGGCGACCATACCTGAGCCGAGAACACATGGGTGTTTTCGTCCTGTACCACACGGTTGGCATAAGCGGGAATACGCTCGCCGCTACCACCGTCCCAAGTCACTATCATCTTGTAAAGGTCTCCATGCTTGATTGAGTCACCTTTCACTTTAAGCTCCCAGACACCGTTTGCCTTTGGCTTGAGGGCATATTTTTTCATCTGCTTCCATTTCGAGAAGTCACCTATAAGAGTTATGCCGGTGGCATTAGGTGCCCATTCCCTGAATACCCATCCGTCAGCAGTGCGATGCAATCCGAAATAATTGTGAGCATTGGCAAATGAGTCTAGAGAACCGTCAGCTCCGCAAAGTTCACGTTCTTTATTGAGAGCATCGTTGTGACGACCGATTATAGCCTCGCTATAAGGTTCAAGCCACGGGTCATTTTTAATGATGTTGAGAGTCTTTTTTTTCATATAATGATGATTATATTTTTCAATGGATGTAGATAGTAGGTCCAATTGTGGTATCTAATACTTTCCACAAACTTACTAATAAATTTTCATTTGACAAACAATTAGATGTCAAAATATGTTGAGTCCGAAAATAAACACCAATCCGATGCAGACAGGAGCCACAAACCTCAAACAGAATACTATCACAGCCATAGTCAAACGACTCATTCGAGAGGATGAGATTCCAAGCTCTTCACGTAATATAGCACGGTCAAGCACCCAGCCCACAAAGATGGATGTAATCATCCCTCCTATAGGCAGGAGCACATTGGATGATAAGAAGTCGAACAGATTGAATAGCGTGAAGCCGAATATCTTGATTCCACTCATACAACCGAATGACAGAGCACAAAGCGAACCGAACACCATAGCTATGACAATGTTGAGACGAGTAGCCTTGGCTCGACTCATTTTGAATTCTTCTACAAAGTAAGCGATTGAAATCTCGCTCATGGATATGGTAGATGTGAGGGATGCGAGAAACAACAGAATAAAGAAGAATGTCGACCATATCATTCCTCCTGGCAAATTGCTGAATATGGAGGGAAGCACCTCAAATACAAGTTTCGGACCGGCTGCCGGTTCCTGACCGAAAGTAAACACGGCAGGAAAGATTATCACTCCGGCAAGAATCGACACTAATGTATCAAGTCCGGCGGTGGTGAACGCGGTTTTCACCAACGGTGTCTCCTTTTTGAAATAGCTTGAATAGGTGATAAGACACCCCAACCCAAGGCTTAATGAGAAAAACGCCTGCCCCATTCCACCGAGAAGCACCTCCGGTGTAATCTTTGAAAAATCAGGCTTGAAGAGAAATTCTAATCCGCGCATAGCCTCAGGCATCCTCAATGAGTTGACAGCAAACACCAACAGGATTAAGAAGAGCAATGGCATCAGAATATTTGACATTCTCTCAATCCCCTTCCTCACCCCTCGTGCGAGAATCATATAATTGCACATGAGAAAAAGCAATGTCCACATTACAGGACGCCAATCCGACTGTGCAAAGCTATCGAATTGATTATGTAATCCTTCCACAGTATGCACTCCGGAAAAACCGGAAAGAGACTGAAAAATATACTCCAATGTCCAACCAGCCACCACAGAGTAGAAACTCAGAATAAGCAGGGATGCAGCTATACCTATATACCCCATCACGCCCCAGGCTTTTCCCGGCGCAAGAATCTTGAAAGCTCCTCGTACATTTGAACCGGTATGACGACCGATGATAAATTCAGCACATATCACTGGAACACCTATCACAAATATAAAAAAGAGGTCAATCAAAAGGAAGGCTCCGCCACCATGCACTCCAGCTTCGTAAGGGAAACGCCAGATGTTGCCCAATCCCACAGCCGAACCGACGGTGGTGGCAATAACGCCAAGACGAGTAGCGAATTGCGCTCGTTTTTCTGTCATAAATCTTAAGAGAATTTTAAGGGTAAAATATTCACTTATACCACTACGTTAAGAAACATGGAATCTCATTATCCCAACACTTTTACATAGTTTGTAGCGGACAAAGATACAAATAAAATTTCAAATATCATTTTCTACCATTTTTGTGATGGTTTTAACAAATATTTTCACCGTTCCTCGTAGGTGTTACCAAAAAAAATCTTTAATTTTGCGGTGGAAAATGTTATGAGGATAAGAAATTCAAAATCACGTTATCAACCTTTAGGTGACTCATTTTGTTTCCAAGATTAGATTCAGACTGATTAGTCAACTCAACTCTAATATAAATTCAAATAATTCAAATTTAAAAACTTTAATTTATAACATTTTTTCAACCGTAAGCTCGCCGAGAGGCAGTGCTAAATCAAATCAGTTTTAACAATTAAAGCAATCACAAACGATTATGGACAGCAACGAAAAGAAGGGCAAAAGACCGCGCATTGGTGTGAGGCCTGTAAATGCCGAACAGCCGGACAATCTTCAGGAGTCAACCGGCAACGACTACAACTCTTCAAGTGACCATGGACAAGTAGATTCACAAGAACGTCATCAATCCTACGGTAACAATTACGGAAACCGTCAGTACCAGCAGCGCCCTTACAACAACAATCGTCAGGGTGGGTACAACAATAACAACCGTTACAACAAGCCAGGCGGATACAACAATAACAACCGCTACAGCAACAACCGCTACAACAACCAGGGTTACCAGCCTCGTCAGAACAACCCACAGCTTGAAGGTGAACCTCAGACAAGCGCCGAAGGAGCAATAGCAACTTCAGCAGAAGGTGAAAACACCGGATACCAGCCGCGTCAGAACAACTACAACAACTATAACCGTCAGGGCGGATACAATAATTATAACCGTCAAGGCGGATACAACAATAATAACCGTCAGGGCGGATATAACAATAACAACCGTCAAGGCGGATACAACAATAATAACCGTCAGGGCGGATATAACAATAACAACCGTCAGGGCGGATACAACAATAACAACCGTCAGGGCGGATACAACAATAACAACCGTCAAGGCGGATACAACAATAATAACCGTCAAGGCGGATACAACAATAACAACCGTCAAGGCGGATATAACAATAATAACCGTCAGGGCGGATACAACAATAACAACCGTCAGGGCGGATACAACAATAAACTCAAGCAACCCCGTCAGAACCAATTTGGTATGCCGCAGGGCGGCAGAAGTTTCACTCCGCGTCCAAAGCGCATAGAGTACGAACTTCCTATTCCAGACCCCAACGAACAGATTCGTCTAAACAAATTCATGGCTAACGCAGGTCTCTGCTCTCGCCGTGAAGCCGACGAATATATCCAGAAGGGACTTATCAAGGTAAATGGCGAAGTAGTTACTGAGCTCGGCACAAAGATTTCACACGACGACGTGGTGGAATACAACGATAAAGTAGTTACACTCGAAAGCAAGTGCTACATTCTTCTCAACAAACCGAAGGACTGCGTCACCACAAGCGATGACCCCAATGGACGTCTCACTGTAATGGACCTTGTAAAGGGTGCATGTGAAGAGCGCATCTATCCCGTAGGTCGTCTTGACCGCAATACCACCGGTGTGCTTCTGCTCACCAACGACGGTGACCTTGCTTCCAAACTCACTCACCCGAAGTTTGTGAAGAAAAAGATTTATCACGTGTGGACCGATAAGGATATCGCCGAAGAAGATATGCAGCGCATCGCCGACGGAATCGAGCTTGAGGATGGACCTATCCATGCCGATGCCATCAGCTACGCCACTGAGACCGACCGCAACCAGGCCGGCATAGAGATTCACTCAGGACGTAACCGTATCGTACGTCGCATCTTCGAAAGCCTCGGTTATCATGTCACCAAACTTGACCGAGTTTATTTCGCAGGACTCACCAAGAAGAATCTTCCCCGTGGTCGCTGGCGCTATTTGACTCAGGAGGAGGTTAATTTCCTCAAGATGGGTTCTTTCGAATAATCAATCACCGATAATAAATTACGTTCATTATAAACCGATGAAAAGAACAAGAGTAGTAGACCTCCTCAACACCCCTTCTTTAGTAGGGACAGAGGTCGAAGCCAAAGGATGGGTGCGCACCCGCCGTGGCAACAAGCATGTGCAGTTCGTACAGCTCAACGACGGTTCGTCCATCAAAAACATACAGATTGTGTTTGACATGGCGAAGTTCTCGGACGAGGACCTCAAGCGTGTCACCACCGGTTCCAGCATTTGCGTAAAAGGTCAGCTTGTGGAATCCCAGGGTAAAGGTCAGACTTGCGAAATCCAGGCTGACACCCTGCATGTCTATGGCACAGCAGACCCCGAGAACTATCCTTTGCAGAAAAAGGGTCATACCCTCGAATTCCTGCGTGAAATCGCACACTTGCGTCCACGCACCAACACATTCGGGGCTATTCTCCGTGTGCGCAGTGCACTCGCATTTGCGATTCATAAATTCTTCAACGAAAAAGGATTTTATTATCTAAACACACCTCTCATCACCGCCAGCGACTGCGAGGGTGCAGGTGCAATGTTCCAGGTAACAACCCTTGACCTCAACAATCTTCCGAAGGATGAAGAAGGAAAGGTGGATTATTCACAGGATTTCTTCTGTAAGCCCACCGCTCTTACCGTGTCAGGTCAGCTTGAAGGTGAGCTTGGAGCCACTTCTCTCGGTCAGATTTACACATTCGGTCCGACTTTCCGTGCCGAGAATTCCAATACTCCCCGACACCTGTCGGAATTTTGGATGATTGAACCGGAAATGGCTTTCTATGACATCGCTGACAACATGGACCTTGCAGAAGAGTTCGTGAAGTATTGTATCAAGTACGCACTTGAAAACTGCTACGATGATATTGAGTTCCTGCAGCAGATGTATGACAAGGACCTTATCGAACGCTTGAAGTTCGTGATTGAAAATGATTTCATACGCTTGAGCTACGGTGAAGGTGTCAAGATTCTTGAAGAATCAGGCAAAAAATTTGAATTCCCCGTACATTGGGGCACCGACCTGCAGAGCGAGCATGAACGCTACCTTGTTGAGGAGCATTTCAAGAAGCCTGTAATCCTTACCGACTATCCGAAGGAAATCAAGGCTTTCTATATGAAACAAAACGAGGATGGCAAGACCGTGCGCGCGATGGACGTCCTTTTCCCGCATATCGGAGAAATCATCGGTGGTTCGGAGCGTGAAGAGAATTACGACAAACTTCTCCAACGCATTGAAGAGCTTGGTATCCCCATGAAAGACATGTGGTGGTATCTTGATACCCGCCGATTCGGCACAGTGCCTCACTCTGGTTTTGGTCTCGGTTTTGAGCGTCTTGTGCTCTTCGTAACCGGTATGACCAATATCCGTGACGTAATCCCCTTCCCCCGCACTCCGGGCAAAGCTGAATTCTAATTCCCAGACTACTCAGTCAGCCGCCATCTGTTACGGCGGCTGACTATAAAATAATAAACCGGTGCATCACTTTTGAGTCGTGCACCGGTTTATTTCTTATGATTCTAAATACTAAAGTTTATTTCTCACGCATAAACACGTTGATAGGAGTACCGTGGAAGTCCCAATTCTCACGTATCTTATTCTCCAGATAACGTCTATAAGGCTCCTTGACCCATTGAGGAAGATTACAGAAGAATATGAATGTAGGTATGGGAGAACCCTTCAGCATGGTCACATACTTTATCTTGATAAGTTTACCCTTGTTGGCTGGCGGTGGATATGCTGATATCGCTTCCTGCATCACGGTGTTGAGTTGAGATGTCGGGACTATCCGCTTGCGGTTCTCACAAACATGGAGAGCGGTCTCGAGCACCTTGTAGATACGTTGCTTGGTCAAAGCTGACGCAAAAATGATGGGGAAATCCACAAACGGAGCGAATCGCTGACGTATAGCATCCTCGTAATGCTTGATAGCATCCTTGGACTTATCCTCGACAAGGTCCCATTTGTTGACCACAACAACGAGTCCCTTCTTATTCTTCTGAATAAGTGAGAATATAGCCACATCCTGCGACTCAATACCACGAGTACCGTCAATCATGAGTATACACACATCTGAAGCCTCGATGGCACGGATGGAGCGGATTACAGAATAATACTCTATATCATCGGTCACCTTTGTTTTCTTACGGATACCGGCAGTATCGACAAGATAAAAGTCAAACCCAAACTTGTTGTAACGGGTGTAAATGGAATCGCGGGTAGTACCGGCTATATCTGTCACGATATGTCTGTCCTCATCAATAAATGCATTTATAATTGATGACTTTCCGGCATTAGGACGACCAACAATTGCTATCTTGGGGATGTCGTCCAGAGCAGCAGCCTCGTCCTCATCCTTCTCCGGCAGCTTTTTCACCACTTCATCAAGCAGGTCACCTGTGCCATAGCCGCTAACCGCCGACACTCCATAAGGGTCGCCAAGTCCAAGGCTATAGAATTCAGCTATATTGTAACGAGAGTCACCTGCATCTACTTTATTAGCCACAAGTATCACAGGCTTGGTAGAGCGACGAAGTATCTGTGCTACCTTGTCATCAAGGTCGGTAACACCATTCATTGCATCCACAACAAAGAGAATTTCATCAGCCTGCTCTATTGCAAGATGCACTTGCTTATTAATCTCATTTTCGAAGACGTCTTCACTGTTTACTACCCAACCGCCAGTGTCGACAATTGAAAATTCCTTACCGTTCCAATCGACCTTTCCGTATTGACGGTCACGAGTAGTGCCCGCCTCATCGTTGGTTATAGCGGTGCGAGTCTGGGTGAGCCTGTTGAACAGGGTGGATTTACCCACATTAGGCCTACCCACTATTGCTATCATTTGTCCCATAGGTGATGATTATAAATAATATAATGCAAATTTACGTAAAATTTTTGAGTTTTGCATCATGACGTCCCGGTCTGGGAACATGATGCACAACCAATATGATTATAAAACACAAAAGTTAAGTTAAAAATTGTAAATACAGACAAAATATTCGTTAAAACACTTGACAATTCGGTTACAACACACTACCTTTGTAACAAGTTTTTCATGGTATTAGATTTAAGGTAAGAAAGTTATTCGTCGGGACGACGGATAATTTTTTTGTCCCCAATTTTCATATCATACCATTTACAATATCTAAACTACTGCTAACCTGCAAATTGAAAGCAAGAGTTACTTTTGTTTTCAACTAAAAAACCGCAGCATTCACAATATTCTAAACACAAAATCGCCTCCGGTAGTGAGATTTTTCTCTCCGGAGGCGATTTATATTTATATTAGCGTGATTATTTTATCACTATGTTCTCATTTTTACCGGTACGAAGAATTGACTCTTCAGGCGAGAACAGCTTGCAGTTCACCAACTGTGCATCCTTCACATTGTTTATCGTAAGGGCAGAACCTTTCTTAGACCTTATGGATACATTCTCAAGTTTGACACCGGTTGACTCCGAGAGCAAACCGCCATCGATAGCAGTAAACACAGAATTGCTGATTGATACATTCTCGATATGCATCTCCGGAAGTCCGTTAAACTTCAATGACTTGCCCGAATTGAATGAAGTGACATTATTGATGGTGATATTTTTGAATTGAGGTGTTGTTTCATCCACCGGTGGGATTTCCTTCGGAGGATTCTTGGTCCAGTAGTAGAGGTCAAAAAGCACAGCATCGCCGCTGATGTCTATCATATTGATATTGTCTATGAAGATATTCTCCACAACACCTCCACGTCCGCGGGTGCTCTTGAATCGGAGACCAACGTCGGTACCAAGGAACTGACAATCGCTTACCACTACATTATTTACACCACCCGACATCTCACTACCTACTACAAATCCACCGTGACCATGAAATACACGGCAATCCTTTACAATGACATTCTCAGTAGGCATAGCGCGGCGACGACCATCTTCATCCTTTCCCGATTTCAAACAAATAGCATCATCGCCAACATCGAGAGTAGTACGGTAAATAATCACATTCTTGCATGATTCCACATCAAGACCGTCACCATTCTGCGCATATTCCGGATTTCTTACAGCCACACCGTCCAGGATTAAATTCTCACACATCAATGGATGGAGATTCCATGCGGGTGAATTCTGGAACAGCACACCTTGAAGATACACATTCTTACACTTCACGAATTTCAGCATCACAGGGCGAAGATAGCGCTTTATCTTTTCAGCCTCCTCCTTAGTTAGCCCTTTAAGGTCCTTTCCAATCTTCTCACCGTCGATATAGCTCTGCGAGGGATACCAAGTATTATCGTTGACTACAATACCACCTTTCTGCACGAAACGCTTCCACTGACCATCGTTAGTCTTACCACGTTTCACCTGACGCCATTCAGCACCATTGCCATCAATCACACCCTCTCCAGTGATTGCGATGTTCTCAAGATTCTCACCATAGATAGGAGACTGGGTGCGGTAAGCCTCATAGCCTTCATATACAGTATAGATGCTCTCGTAAAGACTCTCATCGCCCGAAAATAGTATCAGTGCCCCACCCTCAAGATGGAGATTTATATTGGACTTCATAACTATAGGACCTGTATACCAGACACCTGATGGAACGTTCAATGTACCACCGCCTTTTGATGACAGATACTCAATAGCATCGGCAAATGCCTTGGTGTTAAGACTCACACCATCAGCTACCGCCCCGAAATCGGCAAGACTCACCTGATTGTTGGGGAATGATGGTTTGTCGATTACCGGCATTTCAAATGGGATACCTTCGTACAATGATTTATAACTCGATTCAGCACCAAACATAACTCCGGCGCCAAGCAATAAAGCGACTAATGTCGATGAAAATTTCATGGCATTTTTAATTATTATATTTATTACTAAGTTTTTCAGGTTTAATTACGGAAAATATCAATGACCGCTATTCTCACGGTTTTTACGGATGATTTTGGCAAAAGATTCCGGCAGCCTTACATTATAGAGGTCATAAGCACGGTCAAACAGCGGCGCTATATCCTCATCCTTAAAACCGGCGATGCCACAACCTATACGGGTGACATAAAATGTAGTCTGGTCCCACTCTGTGGCAAGGTCGATGAAACGGTCAACATAAGGCTTTATAGTTTCCACCCCACCTTGCATGGTAGGGATGGCATAGGACTGCCCTTGCATCCCCTCTCCTTGTTCCATTATGGCACCAAAGCGTTCCACCGCAGTGCGTGCGGCTCCGCCACAATGCATACCGCGTAGATTGCTCCCGAACACAAACACTTCATCCTCTCCAAGACTGGTGATATTCTCAGGAGTATATTTCAAATTGTCCATAATCGCATCTCTTGTATTATCACTCTATATTAAACTGACACAAAGATACGAATTAATCCCCAAATATTCACATCCACTCTTTAGAATATCACCATTGCCCTCATCCTGCACTCCCTGAATATATCATAAGATATTTGAATCAATTGATGTATCAGCTTTGCTACGTTCACGTTGCACCTTACGACCAAATTCCAACGTATATGCCACTTTTATCATGCCACAAAAACGTCCATTTGTTTGTTGACACATTTGATAATAGAGTGTAGAGATATTCTGACGTATGGTTTGACGACTCAATGATTTCGCCCAGGCATCAACACGCCAATTTCCATGAGTCCACGCAACCGACAACTGCATATTAGCAGGAGTGACAGTGTAGCAAAATTGTGAATTCAAACCTCGCTGCACAGTACTCCCTTTAAAATTTAAAGAAAAATCACCGACAAAGTATATGAGTGACAAATTTGCAGAAGCATAATTTAGTTTAGCTTTCCCATCATGCTTATTCCAGTATGACTGATGACATAATTCACCCCCAAGTTCTCCACGTAATGCATCTGTTATTTTCCATGTAACGTTTGGAGAAAATATCGCCCGCTTAAAAGTTCCGTTATATACATCGATTATCAATCGGGTATCCTCCGAAGAATATCCTGCGGTAAGCGCATCTGCATTGTATGTCATGGCTAATCTGGAATTAAAATTCACTTGTCCAAACTGCATGCTATAATTAACACTTGCATCATATAATTTCACATCCTTCAAGTCCGGATTCCCTCGACGTGACATAATCATGTCAATCGGCTGAACCGCCGAGGTTCTACTTGAAAGACTTGACATTGCATTGCCCACTGACAGGCTGAAATTAACCTGTTGTTCCCGCGTTGGATTATAACTAAACTGTGTAAAAAATCGTGGGAAATAGAAATCCTGCCGCTCATAACCGCGCAATCCTATATTTACCATCGAAAGACCTGGTCGCACGGAAAATCTGAATTTATTCGATAATCTGTGCGTATATTCCGCAAAAGCAAGCGCCTCTGAATTCCACATATGTTGATTGGATGCATATGTGCCAATATAATCGGTAGATGCGACTTTGAACACATCCATCAAAATAAACGAGACAGAATTGCGATGTTTGATGTCAAGCTGATAGATAAGTTGCGTATTCAGATTCAACATTTTATCTCGTGTATCCGAAAGCACGTCCTTTTCATCAGCCATATAAGTATAATCATATTTATTATGAGAATATGATGCATTAAATGCAGTTATCAAAAAATCATTCTCTCGAATGTTAAACTGACCGAAATAATTTAACTTAGGGCTAATAGCGTTATTCTCCTTGTTAGAGGCTGTGCTCTCTGTCAGATTTACAGGCTCCGGATAAGTAGTTTTACCATACTGAAGAGACTTAGCTCTGTCTGCTACAAATCCAGCTGAAACACTGATAAAACGACGGTCATTACTATTTCGCAACATAAATTGACCGTAACCACCATGGTCTCTATTACGACCATGCGAAGAATCAAACTCTCGGTCTATTGACATTGATTGCAGCTTAAAATTCTCCTCCTTTACCATCCTATCAGAGGCGGCACTTTTCAAATTATATCCTGCAAAAATATAATACGATGTCCCTCCCCTGTTTATTTTACTGAAACCGTTATACTTGCCATCAAGATACCCGCCAATAGTCTGTTGAGCATCAAAGGTTATATACCCACCTGCATCCGGTTCTTTGGTTATAAAATTTATGGCTGCAAAATCAGTTGAATAACGCCCTACAGGAGCATCATGATACTCTATTTTTCGAACATCTTTAGGTCGCAGATTCTGAACCATACGATAATCTGCCGGTTGTCCATTAATATAAAGCGAAACTTCATGACCGTATAATTTTACAAGTCCATCAAAAGCATCGACACTTACCCCAGGTAACATCAGATTGTTAAGCAATTGGTAGCCGGTATTAGAATGCTTTACCAACGTTTTCTCTGGAATTATTTGAAGATATCCATCTACGCGGGTTAAATAACCGGCTGAGACCATCACCTCGCCAAGCTGATTATTATCTGACCGAAGTAAAATTTTACCTACTTCTATATCCGTCAGATTGATGTCCACATCCACAACTTCAGGAGTATAACCTAATGCAGATATTATCATCGTATATTCTCCTTCTGATGGGATATCAGCCCTAAAGTATCCATTTTCATCTGTTACAACACCTGCAACATACGTAGAATCAGATGACAAAAATCTTACTGCAGCAAACTCCACCGGTTTATTCTCTTCATCCCTCACGTTCCCCGTCACACTAAATTGACTTGCAACTTTATTTGTATTTGAAAAAGTATTGTCAATCTGCAACTCAACAATATTCAAATCTGCCGTGTCACCATCAAAAACTTGTATGATACCCGCTTTGGAATTATATCCAGGAGCTTCAAACTTGATATTATAATCACCTTCTGGTAATTTAATACTAAAATAGCCCAGGCTATCAACCGGAGCGCTTATACTGTCTCCAGAAAAAGTATTACAAATAACTATCCGGCTTCCAAATATAGCATTACGATTCACATCTGTTATACGTCCGGAAACCAAACTTTGCCCCCAAATGCTAAACGCAAAAAGCAATAGGGGGGGGAAGACTAAAACCCGCAATAACCTACTGCAAATCACTTGCTTACAAACACTCATTTTATATATTATTTATTGTAATTTCTTAGATAATTCCAATCTTACACCACATAATGATTATATATAGTTTCATCATTATGAAACTATAGCATAGATTGTAAATTTATTTTTAATATTCATTCGATATTGCAGAACTAATCCTGCTTGAAGTATATATCGATAGAATGATTTTTTCATTGGCAAATATAAGTATAATTTGCGGGATTTTAACTAAATTTGCCAAAGTGAATCATCATTATCAAATTAATAAATAACACGAAATATCATGTCAACAGAAAAGAACCTTACCCCCGCTGAAGCTGAAAAGTGGGTGGAAAGCCGTGAATGGTCTAATGGATGGAATGTAAATGCCGATAAGTCAATCAATGCGTTGGAATTTGCAACACAATATAAGCTCAACAAGCCTCTTTGGGATAAGATGTTCCAATTTCTCGCCACTGTCGACCTATCGAAACTTGAGCCAGGCAAGATAGTGCTTGAAGAAGGTCGTCTTTGGTTCAATGTGCTTGAATACACTCCCAAATCAGCAGAGGAAACAAAAATTGAATCCCACAAAAATTTCATTGACCTTCAGTATACCTACGAAGGAAACGAACTGATGGGAATAGCCGGCAACGTAACACCTATCAATGATTACGACCCCGTAAAGGACCGTACCAATTACTCTACCGACGAAGAGATTGCCTATTCTCCTGCAGCTGCCGACCTCTTCTTCCTTTATTTCCCCTGCGATATGCACCAACCGTCGGTCCGCTCTGTCGAAAATCCCGGTGTGAGCCGCAAGCTTGTTGGAAAAATCGAATATAAACAATAAATCTTGTATAAACGTATTTCTTGTATTATCAAGGTGCCATTCAAATTAATAGGATGGCTCTACTACTATCGAAAAGAGCCGATGAATTCACCGGCTCTTTTTCGATAGCTGCTATAGAAACTTCCGTTAATTATCCTTGAACCCGGATAGGAACGAGTTTGTAATTTTGTACGGAGAATCGAACAAGATGATTACATAAATCATTCATCTCAACGATTCATTAATTAATGTCTAATTATAAAAATTCAAGCTCTATGAATGTTCCATTGATTACCTGGGTTTGCATAGCGGTAGCTATGATAATGTTAGTGTTGATACGTATTTTCCTATCAGCTCATGAACACATGAAAGAAAGCAATAAGCTCACCTCTCACTCTCACGTTGCTGTGGCTCGCCCACGCCACAAGATATTGGAAATAGGAAACGAACGGGAGGAATTTTTCGCACCGGGCGACCGTCTGCCAGGAAATCCCGACTATTATGGTGACGATGACAACTAATTGATAAGCAACCATTAATAAGCGGCAATAGCCGTTCCAATTATTGAATCATGGATACAACTATCTCCGATATAGTCTCAGCAAAAACCATGCTTCCTGTCAAAACCCAGCCAACATGCCGCCAGTTATGTCTCTTCCTTTCCGAATACGCCGCATGGTTGTTAGGATGTGGAGCCACTTGCATACGACTGGAGAAAAATGTCAACCGAATAGCAGAAGCGTTTGACAAGCACGTGGATATGTGCATAATGCCACGCCACATACACCTCACTGTAAGTTCTCACGACAGACACATATCATTTACAGCGATAAGTTCCATACGGTGCAAAGCCATAAGCTTTGACATAAATACACGTCTAAGTCGGCTGAGCTGGGAAATAGCTGACGAAAAGATTGATTTCACGCAGGTTCAGCATCGTTTCGAAGTAATAACAAAAACACCGCCTGCTAATAAATGGCTTGTACTGTTCCTGGCGTCAGCGGCAAATGCATCATTCTGCCGTCTGTTTGGAGGCGACCTTCTCGCCATGGGAATTGTATTCGTGGCAACCTTAGCAGGGTTCTATCTGAAACAAATACTTACTGAGAATAAAGTTGATGTACGCATAGTATTTATAATATGTGCGTTTGTCTCATCTGTACTCGGCGCCACCGATGGTTTATTCGGTTTAGGCACCACTCCCGGAGTCGCCATCGGCACAAGCGTGCTATATCTCGTCCCCGGCATCCCATTCCTTAATTCATTCAGCGATATGCTTGACCGACACTACGTGTGTGCCTTCAGCCGCTTTATGGACGCAATGATACTCACCGCATGCCTGTCTATCGGACTATGTGGCGGGATGTTTATGATGAATGTAGATATGTTTTAGGTTTGTTTTATCCCTATCCGGAGAAAGACTTATGTATATGTTTTCACAATTTTTTCAAGATGCATTATTCGCCGCTATAGCAGCTATCGGATTTGCCGCAATAAGCAACCCTCCCAAACGCGCATATCTCTACTGTGCCATTATAGCAGCTATCGGTCATTCCACTCGCTTCCTGTTGATGTCGACACCGGCGTTTCATCTTCATATAGTACTCGCCACAACAATAGCATCATTTATAATCGGTATACTTGCCGTACTGTTCTCTCCGCTTGCCAAGACTCCGGCCGAGACATGCCTTTTTCCATCACTTCTACCGATGATACCGGGCATGTATGCATATCGAGCTTTCGGCGGATTGGCAATGTGTATTTACAACGGTGGCGAGAATGACTTCTCACACTATTTCTATCTCTTCGCCAACAATGGTCTTACTTGTCTGTTTATTCTATTAGGTATGACTATCGGCGCTACCATACCTATATTCATTTTCAAAAAAATATCTTTTCAGGCTACACGATGAGTCTCTCTGCGTTCCCCCTCCACCGTTCCTGAATCACCCACGCACATATTTCATCACCTCAAAAATTCATCACATATATTTATGGAATTACGCCAGCTGAAATACTTTGTTAAAGTAGCAGAAACCCTGAACTTTTCAGAGGCTTCAAGGACACTTTTCATAACCCAGAGCACCCTATCCCAACAAATCAAGCAGTTGGAACAGGAACTTGATACGCAACTCCTCCAACGCAACAGTCATAACGTAGCACTGACTGAAGCCGGCGAAGCATTCCTTCCATGTGCAGTGCAGGTGCTCCGTAACGCACGTCAGTGTGTTGAAAAAATCAACGATTTAAAACACCTGCTCACTGGCACGCTCAACATAGGGGTAACCTATACTTTCAGCCCTATACTTACCGAGACTCTTTCAGCCTTCATGAAGGCGTACCCAGAAGTCACGCTTAATATTTTCTACAAACCGATGGAGGAACTTATGGAAATGTTACATGACCGGGAGGTGGACTTCGTGCTCGCATTCAAGCCATCGCGTCCCGCTGAAGATGTAGAATCACATGTGCTGTTTCAGAACTTCCTCGCTGCGGTGATGAGCGTTGACCATCCTATGGCTTCAAAGGAAAAAATCACATTGGATGAACTGGTGAACATGGAGCTCGCCCTCCCCTCCCACGGTCTTCAGGCACGCAGTACATTTGAGGAACTTGTACCATTCAACATTCATTCCAAACTGAAAATACGCATCCAGCTCAACGAAGTAAATATATTGCTAAAACTCATCCGTCAAAGCAACATGGTAACCGTACTTGCCGAAGGTGGCGTGCACAACGAACCCGGCATCAAAGCCATCCCTCTCGATATCCCGAATAATGAGATGGCAGGATGTGTGCATGTACTCAAAAGTGCCTACCGCAAACGTTCCATGAAGGAATTCATACGGATGCTGAGCGAATCGGTTGCTGTGCGCGAGCAGTTTAATGCTTGGATATAGTCCTTAGAGAGGATAGCTCAAGAGTGGAGCTGACGTCGCATGAAGAAACTACGGGTGAAAAACAGCAATAGCAATGCACCTGATGTCTGTGAAATCGCCGTAACCCAAAATGCCGCCGAATAGCTGAAATATTCCACCATTATTCCTCCGAGAAGTATACCGATTCCCATACCGAGGTCCCATGCCGTAAGAATTGATGAATTGGCTGTGCCGCGCTGGTCATGCCGCGCCACACAGATAAACATATTCAAGAATGCAGGATACATGCGCCCGTTACCAAGACCTATCAGCAAAGCCGACAAATAATATCCCCACTCCCCAAACGCACAAGCAAAAAGAGTAAAGCCGACTGCACTTATCCACGCTCCCTGCAGGGCATTCTGTGTAAGTTTACCCTCTCTGAGCGACTTGGCACCATAGAGACGCGACACAAAAAGTCCCATGGATAGAATAGCAAAAAATATACCGGTACCATCGGTTATATCAAGCATTTCCTTACCGTAAATTGCCACATAATTACTCATCACACCCCAACACAGGCTGAAAAGCATGATATTTACAGCCATAAGCCATGCGCGGCTCAGGAAAAAGTGGTCCATACTTAATTTCGGCTTACCTTCCACCACGGGTCTGACAGGGATTTTAATAGTTGTGGTAGCATAAAAACCTATGAACGCCACCACGAGTGATATCCAGAAAAGCAACTGGAAATTACCGGAAAGGGAGTAAATATATATACCTGCGGACGGTGCTATAGCCATAGCGAGATTATTGCTCAATCCATAGAACCCAACCCCCTCGTTGCGACGTGAGGATGGAAGCACATCTATAGCCACAGTACTATTAGCTACAGTCGTAGCACCAAATGGCAGTCCGTGCATAGTCCTTACGATTGCAAACATCAGTATGGTGCCGGCTCCGATATAGCCAGTGAAACATATAAAGAAAGTAAAGAAACATAGCATCAGTACCTTCTTACGATTAAAGCTGTCCACAATAAATCCGCTGAACGGTCGGACAAGCAGAGCGGCCACCACATAGCCCGACAGCACAAGACCTATCAAATCCTTGTCGGCGGCAAACTGAGCGTCAAGATAAATAGGAAGAAGCGGCGTGAGTAGGTAAAATGAGAAAAAAAGCATAAAATTTCCCACCATCGCCTTGCAGTAGTTTGCATTCCAAAGCCTCTCCTTTGCAGATTCCTTATTCTTTTGCCCTATCGGTTCATTCTGATTGGATACGACAGCATTGTGATTTGCTTCCATTGTATTTTCCATACTTATTTTGCATCCGGCATTTGCCCCGGAATAATTTGGGCACAAAAGTACAAATTTATATCCATTCTGAACTTTTTTGTTAAATAATTTTTACAATTACAAAAGGTGTGCCATAAAGTTGCTAATTTTGCAGTTGAGTTTCCACACCTGACACAAATTAGGGGATAAAAATCTCAAAAATAAAAAATATCCCCTGATTACGACAAAGGGTAAAAATCATAATACAGAAAAGGTAAATAAGATGGCAGTCACCGCAAGTTCATCCACAGAGGATTTAGGACAACGGGCGATAGGAAAATTGCTGACACAGTACTCTGTGCCCGCAATCATCGCAAGCGTTGCCACATCTTTATATAACATAATCGACAGCATTTTCATAGGTAGAGGTGTCGGACCGATGGCTATAGCCGGACTTGCCATCACCTTTCCGCTTATGAACCTTGTAGCGGCTTTCGTAATGCTCATAGCTGCCGGAGGCGCTACTATTAGCTCCATTTTCCTCGGACAGAAAAATTTCACGCGAGCCACAGACGTGGTCAACAATGTGCTTATGCTTTCCATAATACACTCAGTGATATTCGGAGGGCTGACGCTTATATTCCTCGACCCGATACTATACTTTTTCGGTGCTACGGAAGCCACTATAGTGTATGCCCGTGAGTTTATGACTGTGATTCTCTATGGCACACCCATACTGTATGTATTCATCGGGTTGAACAATCTGATGCGAGCCACCGGCTATCCAAAGAAAGCTATGATATCGGCACTGCTTTCCGTAGCAGTCAACTTAGTCCTCGCACCTATATTTATCTTTACCCTTGAGTGGGGCATCAGAGGTGCTGCGATAGCTACTGTATGCGGTCAGTTCACAGCCTTTCTTTGGGTGCTCCACCATTTCCTGTCGAAAAACAGCTCTATACATTTTAAAAGGGATAACCAATGGCTCACATGGAGTATTATCAAACGTATCTACTCTATCGGACTGTCACCGTTCCTAATGAACGTGTGCGCATGTGTGGTGGTAATTTTTATTAACAGGGCATTGCTTGATTACGGTGGCGACGATGGCAACCTCGCCGTGGGCGCATACGGCATCATCAACCGTACCACCATGTTCTTTGTCATGATAGTATTTGGTGTCACCCAAGGAATGCAACCAATTTTAGGTTACAATATCGGTGCCAATAATTTTGACCGCGTGAAAAGGACGCTACGTCTCGGCATCTGGCTCGGAGTGGCAATCACATTCATCGGTTGGCTTGTGAGCGAATTGTTCCCCGACACTGTCACCGCGCTTTTCACCACCGACGAGACTCTTATTAGAATCTCACGCGAGGGATTCCGAATATATTTTATCTGCTACCCAGTTGTGGGTTGTCAGATTGTGATTCAAAACTTTTTCCAGAGCGTTGGAAAACCCAAAATGTCCATCTTCCTTTCACTCACCCGGCAGTTGTTATTCCTCATACCTTTCCTCATCTTCCTTCCAAGAATATGGGGTATTGACGGTGTATGGATGTCAATGGCTGCCTCAGATATCATAGCATTCATCGTCGCCATCGTCACTCTATGGTGGTGGATGGGACATGTGATGAAAAAGATGGAAAAATCAGCATTATGATAGAAAATTTAGATTTGCGCGTAGACCCGCGCACCGCTCATGAGAAACTGCTGCTCACAGCTGCAATCTCTACTCAATTAGGCATTGACGCCAATCGTATCAAACATATCACAGTAACCCGTCGTTCCATCGATGCCCGTCAGCGTCGGGTGATGGTAAACCTTTCCGTTGCAGTATATATCGACAATATGCCGGAAAATGTATCTCTGATTCAACCTGTTCATTACCAGAATGTGGCAGACGCGAAAAAGGTGATAGTAGTAGGAGCCGGACCTGCAGGGCTTTTCGCGGCATTAAAACTGATTGAACTCGGTCTGTGTCCCATCATTCTCGAACGCGGTAAGGATGTGGACTCACGTCGCAAAGATATGGCTAATATCTCGCGTGAGAACATCGTTGACCCGGATTCAAACTATTGTTTCGGTGAAGGTGGTGCCGGAGCTTATTCCGACGGCAAGCTCTATACCCGCAGCAAAAAAAGAGGTCCTGTTGATAAAATCCTAAACATATTTGCCCAGCATGGTGCCAGCGAGGATATTCTCGTGGACGCGCACCCTCATATAGGTACCGATAAACTTCCGGATGTAATCAAAGGTATCCGAAACACTATAATAGAATGTGGCGGAGAGGTGCATTTCAACACCCGCGTGACCGGACTTATCATAGATGGCGACACCGTGAATGGTGTCACAACGGCAGCGGGAGAGAAATATAACGGCGCTGTGATACTTGCCACCGGACATTCTGCTCGCGATATTTACCGCATGCTCCACACTCAAGGGGTGGAGATGGAGCCAAAAGGTCTGGCTATCGGCGTACGTCTGGAGCATCCTCAGCATCTCATCGACTGTCTGCGGTATCACTCAAAGAACGGGCGAGGTAAATATCTTCCCGCGGCTGAGTACACCATGCTCACACGTGTGGATGACAGAGGCGTCTACTCTTTTTGCATGTGTCCAGGCGGATTCATCATTCCGGCTGCAAGCGCAGACGGTCAACTGGTGGTAAATGGCATGTCTCCCTCCAACCGTGGGACACGATGGGCAAACTCCGGCATGGTAGTGGAAATACTTCCGGAGGATGTACCAGACCTCGATGACGAAAATCCGACCCTTAAGATGATGATGTTTCAGGAACAGATTGAGCGTGCCTTTTGGGATGAAGCGGGACACACACAGAATGCACCGGCACAACGTATGCTCGATTTCGTCAATTCAAAGCCATCTTCTGACCTACCCGAAACTTCCTACGCGCCAGGCATACATCCGGCACGCATGGATAAACTTCTCCCTAAAGGAATTGCACGTCGCCTACAAGCCGGCTTCAAAGATTTTGACAAGAAAAACAGAGGATTTCTCACGAATGAAGCTGTACTTATAGGAGCCGAGACTCGCACATCGTCTCCGGTACGCATTCCTCGCGACCCTTCCACCCTTCTCCATATTCACTACAAAGGGCTATTCCCCTGCGGCGAAGGTGCAGGATATGCAGGTGGTATTGTATCGGCTGCAATTGATGGAGACAGAGCCGCTGCTGCAGTGGCCGACTATTACAGTCAAGAGGCATAGAGCCACTCCAACTGTCAAATTCCAAAAACAAAATAGGCAGTGACCTGATGTGGTCACTGCCTATTTTGTTTTTTCCTATATGAGATTTAGAAGAAATAAGTCACTCGTATATCCCATGTGCGGTTCTGTGCACTAAAATCCTTCAACTGTACAGTCTTCAAAGCGTAAGTCATGCCCCAAGTGTAGGATGCGGAAATTTGCCAACGCTTGTAAAGCTCCACACCGGCTCCAGCTGTCAAAGCTATTTCACCGCCTGAGAAATCAATAGCTTCACACTTGCTGTGAGCAGCCTGTATGCAAAATGTAGGACCACCATACACAAAAGGAGCTACATAATCCTCAAGCCCCTGGAGACGTGTATATTTAAACTTAAGATGGAAAGGAATATCGACATAGTGCATGTATATGCGTTCATTGCCATAACCCTGCGATTCCCACAGAAGCTTCTCTCCCATGTGAAGAGTGGCACCTCTCTGTTCATACAGAAGTCCCATATCAATACCGAAACCAATACCGGGAAACATCATTTCAGCATGCAAACCTGCCGATTCTCCAACAGCCTGGTCAACGGTAAACAAATCCTGCTTGAACTTCATTGTATTGAAATTTACACCTGCAGTGGCACCCCAACGGAACTGGGCACTGGCTTCTGATGCGGCGCATAATGCAAACACCGCTATAATCAATGTGATGATATTACGCTTCATATCCCTTAATATTTTTCCTTATTTCTTTGATTTTTTCTTTATTCAGAGCCACAAAGTTACACATTTTTCTTGAATATCCTTGATTTGAGCCATCATTTATCATTCACTTTACATTTTCAGAACTTCTCATGTCATTTTGTCATAAAATATTACACTCTGTGATATTTTTATCATCGAATTAGCCTAAATTCACATTTTTTCGTTACTTTTGCATATCTGTATGTAATAAACCAATCACTTAACTCATCATATCATGAACAGATACTTACTTGGTATCGTGGCTGCATCGCTCGCACTCGGAGCTCAAGCCGACGACAAGAAAGCTGCCAACGACAGCACAGGAGGCTTCACCTTCACTGATGTGAAGCTTGTAAAGACCACTCCAGTAAAGGACCAGAACAAGTCAGGCACATGCTGGAGCTTCTCCGGAACTTCATTCTTTGAAGATGAAATCCTACGCAAGACAGGCAAGGAAGTTGACCTCAGCGAAATGTGGACTGTGCGTCACTGCTACAACGATAAAGCTGACAAATATGTACGTATGGGCGGTACCATCAACTTCGCTCAGGGCGGTAGCACTCTTGATGTCGGTTATGTAATAGACCGCTACGGTATGGTGCCGGAGGAAGCTTACACCGGTCTTCAGTATGGTGAAGAAAAACATGACCATTACGAACTCGCACCGGCTCTCACTGCATTTGTAGAGTCAATCAACAATCGCCGCGGTAAAAAATCAACCGCATGGAAAAAGGCTTACGAGGGTATTCTTGATGCATATTTCGGAGAACTTCCCGAAACTTTCGTGTATGAAGGAAAGACCTACACCCCGAAATCATTCGCAGAATCACTCGGTATCAACACAGCCGACTATATTCCTGTCACTTCTTTCACCCATCATCCTTTCTACCAGCCCTTCGCCATCGAAGTTGCCGACAACTGGATTTGGGAAAAGTACCACAATGTACCTTTGGAAGAAATGAAGGCCATCGTTGACAACGCTCTTGACAACGGTTACTCCGTAGCTTGGGCTGCCGACGTAAGCGAGCCCGGATTCAAATGGGTAAAAGGCTACGCCGTGATGCCTAAAAAGAAAGATGGTAAAGACCTTACCGGTACCGAACTCGCGCGTTGGGTCAAACTCAGCGACAAAGAACGTGAAGCTGAAGCCAACAAAATTGAAGGACCTGCAGAGGAGATTGAAGTAACACAGGAACTTCGCCAGCAAATGTTCGACCAAATGGAAACCACCGATGACCACGGTATGGTAATAGTAGGCAAAGCTGTGGACCAGAACGGCAACAAATATTACAAGGTAAAAAACTCTTGGGACACTAATCAAATCTACGATGGATTCTTCTATGTTTCAGAGCCCTACTTCCTCGCAAAGACCCTTGATATTCTCGTTAATCGCGAAGCTATTCCAAAAGATATCGCAAAGAAAATGAAAATCTAAAACTCTCTCAAAAACTGTTTTTTAATAAACTTTTCTATCACATGCAGTCGGCTCCTATTATTCAGGAATCGGCTGCATGTATCTTTGACACCAGACCATGGCATCCACTTTCCATCTATTCAATCCTGAAAATGACCTTGCACTTGGCATAGGTAACCGAAACTACACCCCTCCACCCCATGCAGCCGCACTTCATCATGCCGGCAGTCTGTTTCCTATGTGGTGGGCAGAGAGCGGAGACTGTATAGCCGCACCTGAGGAATTTGAGGAGGACGCATCCTTGCTACGCTCCACCTTCGGGCTTGAGGGAGAGATTGGAGTCCACAAAGGGATTGATGCAATATCTCCATGGGGATGGAGCCTTGATGCCAAACGCCAGTACATGTCCTATCTCACCAAAAACGGACTTGAAACGCAACTACTACCATCCGATAGCAATTTAGAGGAATGGCGACAGATAAGCCACCGCCGGACTTCAATAAAAATCCTTTCGGAACTTGACATGGATGTGTCACTTCCAATAGAGACTACCGACCCAGACGTAGTAGTCGAGTGCGAGCGTATGCACCCCGGATGTTTCATCAAGTCACCTTGGTCAAGCAGTGGTCGCGGAGTCTTCAATGCCGGTACATTGGATTCCACTACCCTGCGCAAACGTGCAGCAGGAATAATAAATCGTCAAGGAAGCATAATAGTAGAAAGAGGGCTTGATAAAACAATGGACTTTGCAGCTCTATTCCACTCGAATGGCGATAACGTCAAATTCCGCGGACTGTCACTGTTTACAGCTTTACAGCGCGGCATGTATGCCGGAAACATCGTTGCACCGCAAACACAAATCGAACATATGCTGTCGCAGCACCTCAACCCGGAAGACCTATATAATATAATTTCCCGCCTTGAAAATATTCTTCCACGTATCATCGGAACAACCTATCGCGGATGGCTTGGAGTAGACATGATGACATACATGATTGGCGGCATAGAAAAAATAATGCCATGTGTTGAACTGAATCTACGCATGACAATGGGAATAGCCGCCATGAAAATACATGAGAAGCTATCCAATAAGAATACTTACTTGCTCAATTGGGAGCATAACACACCTATCGGAGCGGGAGAAATTGAGCTCCTTCCACCAAGGCTTGGTTTCGCTTTACGTCTGAAACCACAACAATAGTTTTTACACACTTACCCTGTCAAAATAGATTGACACTCTCCATCAATGCAAGCATAAAAGCCATCCCAGCTAAAATGTCTTCAGACATTCATACAATCGATGCACCGGCAATCCCATCACATTGTAAAAGCTTCCCTCTATACTTCTGATGCCCGCTGCACCTATCCACTCCTGTATACCGTAGGCACCGGCCTTATCGAGCGGTCTGTATTTCTTTACATAATACTCAATCTCCCCGCGAGAAAGCTCTGCAAATTCCACTTTTGACTCAGCTCTGAATGTCACAGACCTATCATAGGTACGTACCGTTACACCTGTCACCACCGTCTGTGTCCTACCCTGTAATTTTTCAAGCATAAGGCAAGCTTCCGATTCGTCAACAGGCTTTCCCAAAACCTCATCATCGATTATCACTACTGTATCAGCAGTAATGACTAATTTCCTGTCATTTTCTGTCAGAGGAAATGCCATTGCCTTCATGCCGGAAAGATACGGCGCCACATCAATAGCTGCAACACCTGCAGGAACACTCTCATCTATGCTATAGGACGTGTCAATTTTGAAATCCAAATCAAGCATTCCGAGCAATTCTCGACGTCGGGGTGAACCGCTCGCCAAAATCAATTCGTATTTATTTAAATTATCAAGAGGCTGATTCATAATCAATTAATTTTATCAAAAGTTCATTGGAACATCCGTTAATTATACACAAAATTACAGAATTTTAATATTTCAATAAAAATTTTCATCAAAAAATTTGGCTATTATAAAAATGATAGATACCTTTGCAGTGTGTTAGTCATGTACAACACCTAAACACTACAACAAATAACCAATCAATACAACTCTACAATGAAAAAAATCCTCACCTCCCTCTTCCTCGTAGCAATCACAGCGATAAGCTGCAATGCCCAGCTCCTTTGGAAAATTTCAGGCAACGGTCTTGAAAAGCCGAGCTATCTTTTCGGCACTCATCACATAGCTCCCATCTCAGTACTCGACAGTGTACCTGGTTTTAACAACGCATTTGCTTCAGCTGACAAAGTATACGGTGAATTAATCATGAGTGAGGCACAATCGCCCGCTGCCCAGCAGATAATGATGACTGCTGCCATGGCTCCTCAGGATAGCACACTGACTGCCGTTCTTACTCCCGCACAGGTTGATTCATTAAATATTTTGCTCCAGAAATATATGGGTCCTATGGCGACAGTAGCACAGTTCAACCCAATGAAACCCGCAATGGTATCCACACTAATCGGAGTTGTACAGGCTCAGTCAGCCTTTCCTACCTTTAACCAGCAGGAACAACTTGACGGAGAAATACAGAAACGTGCTGCCGCTGCAGGAAAGGAAGTAGGTGGTCTCGAAACAATGGAGATACAGTGCCAGGCTCTGTTCGGAAATTCAATACTTGAACAGGCAAACGGACTCATGGACCTCGTGCGCAACGATGACAAGGCTATCGGAATGGCACATCGTCTTGCCAACGCCTACCTCGCCGGCGACCTGTCAGAAATGCTCTCAATTATTGAAGACCCGACTATGGGTACAGGCGAAAGCACCGAACGCCTCATCAATAAGCGCAATGCCAACTGGGTGCGGATTATGGCCGGACTCCTCCCCACAGCTTCCGTACTCATAGCTGTAGGAGCCGGACACCTTCCCGGCGACAAGGGTCTCATCTCACTTCTTAAAAAAGAAGGCTACACAGTAACACCAGTAGAATAAATGATAACACTTACCAACCTCACATATTCTTACCACCGGGGAGTCGTTGCCATCAACGATGCCTCGGCGGTAGTGTCTCCGGGAATACACCTGCTGCTCGGGGAAAACGGAGCGGGAAAGACTACCCTACTCCGTATAATAGGTGGACTGCTAATTCCACAAAACGGCTCATGCTCCATTGATGGCGAAGATGTGAAACTTCGTCTTCCCTCAACTCTCCAACGCACATTCTTTCTGCCGGACACAGTGGAGCTTCCAGCAAAAAGCGTAAATGCATTCGCCGCAATCCATTCACGTTTCTATCCTAATTTCTCAAGGGATACTCTTGAAGCAAACCTTCGTGAATTCGGACTGACAGGCGATGAAGAGTTTTCAAAACTCTCGCTCGGCATGCGTCATAAAGCCATCGTTGCCTATGCGATTTCACTGCATGTGGATGTGCTGCTTCTTGATGAACCGGCAAACGGACTTGACATCACTTCGAAGAAATCTTTGCGCAGCATGCTTGCCCGAAACACCGGCGAAGAGCAGACAGTAATTATCTCCACCCACACTGTCTCAGACCTTAAAGAGCTTTACGACGGACTGATTGTCCTCTCAAAGGGCAAACTTCTGATATGCCGACCCTCCTGGGAAATATCCGAACGGTTGGCATGTATCGACACGACCATTCCTCCGGCCCAACGAATTTTCATGGAACAAGGTCTCGGTATATTTCACTCTCTCATTATTAATGAGGATGGACTTACCACCGACCTTAATTACCACCTTCTTTACTCAGCATTGATGTCGCCTGAACGTGACAGAATCCTGGAAATCATCAATCGATGAAAGAATTACGCTTTCAATGGAAACAGAAAATCCAACCATAAATAAATTCTCATGGCGAAGGGTCTACGACTTCGGGATGCTCTACAGCTCCGGCATGAAAAGCCAGGCGCTGATATTCGCCATTATTATATTCCTCTCATACCTATGTGTGCTACCTATTCGCGATTTTCATAACGAGGTAAACATCACTTTTTTTAGTCTCATGTCCGTGCTTGTGGCATACTGTATCTATTCAGGACCTATCATTCTGGCTCGTCGTGATGACTCTCTAATGGTGCAGGTACCGGCAAAAACGAGCGAGAAAACCATATTTTATTTTCTATACTCCTTAGTGATAGTACCGCTTTATGTCGAAATTATATGGTTAGGTATAAATATCGTAGGTGGATTGTTTATTGAAAACGGCAACATCGACTTCTCTCTTAAACGGATAGTAATGAAAGAATCCGGTGTAGAATTTACATTAAGTCTCTTCATTACCACCTTTATTAACACGGTATTTCAGATTTTTGCCGTGACAATGACAGTGCTTCTGATTGTAATCAAAGCTAAAAAACACCGATTTATAAAAGGGCTCCTCACTCCGGTATTTATATTGCTTATTATCGGTATACTTGGCGGAATATTTGGAGTGATAGCAGCCATCTACAATTTAAATATTCCTGCTTTTGAGTTTTTTGACGGAAAATCCATGTTCAGGCATGAATTGGTTGACACAATCACTTCTATTTCACTTCTTCTTGATGTTACATTATTTATCTATTGCGGTGCTTTGGGTTACTATATCTATAATTATAACAAGAAGCAGCAGATAGCATAATGGAATTCAACTCTAATAAACCCATATATAAGCAGATTATAGACTACAGCTTCGGACAGATATTGTCAGGAGCCTGGAGCCCGGGGGAACGTGTGCCATCGGTACGTGAGCTGTCTGTGACTCTTTCGGTCAACAGTCACACTGTATTAAAAGCATACGAATATCTCCAGGCGGAGGAAATCATCACACCCAAACGCGGCATGGGATTTTATCTGTCACCCGATGCTATGAGTCATGTGAACATGGCGCGTAGACAAGAATTCTTCGACACAACATTGAGAGAACTATTTAAGGATATGCGCCTCCTAAACATTTCGATTGACGAAGTAGTGGAACACTATTACAAAACCGACGAGAAGCATTGACTTCCTCGGTTCTCACTCAATCATGGAGTAGCATTTCTCAATTCAACAAACCGATTAAATTAAACAGTTTAAAACTACAGACCCGGCTGACGATACTGAATCGTCAGCCGGGTCTGTAGTTTTATCTTGACTTAAATGTCAGTGATGCTTTCGTATTGTTATATATCTTATTCTGTCTATCAGATTAGTAGTTCCACTGGCAAGCCACCATACGGAGGTTGTCGCAAGCGATTGAACGGAAATCAGTGATGGTGTTGTAACGGCAGTTGATGTAAGTAAGAGCTGAGTCGAATGATACATCAAGCATGGTCAACTGGTTGTTGTTACAGAGCAAACGCTGGAGGAAAGTCTGATTTGACAGAGTGAGCTGAGTCAAGTCATTGTATGAGCAGTCAACGAACTGAAGATTCTGGCAGCCTTCTACACTGAGAGTAGTAAGGTCGTTGTAAGAGCATACAAGGTCAAGGAGATTGTTACAATTACGTACGCCGAGGCTTACCATGTTGTTGTCAGAGCAGATGAGTGATGAAAGTGCGGGAAGACCGGAAATCAGAAGGTTGTCGATTTCATTATCGTCAACATTAAGATTCTGGAGGTTCTCAACACCGACAAGGCTGAGCTGAGTCAACTTGTTGTAACCGCAATACAGATTCTTAAGAGACTGGCAACCGGAAACGTTGAGTGATTCGAGGTGACAACCCTGGCAATTGAGTGTCTTAAGATTGAAGTTGTCAGATACGTTAAGTTCAACGAAAAGGTTGTTTGATACATTCAGGTTATTCAGAAGAGGAGTGTTTTCAAGAGTGATGTCAGTAAGACGGTTCTTGTAAACAGAGAGTTTCTGAAGATTGGTACAACCGGCAAATTCAGCAGAGCTGATTTTGTTTCGACCTGCGTTGAGTTCTACAAGAGCACCACAGTTCTCTACATTGATACCGGTGAGTTCGTTTCTTGATACATCTACTTTAGTAAGAGCGCTAAAGTTAGAGAGATTAAGTTCACCACCAAGTTTTTTATCCTTCCATTCGATTGCGGTCACATGACCATTTTCTACTGTGACACCCTCGATTGAAGCAAGTGAGTTGATGTTTGAAACTTTAAGAGCTTGTGCATTGGTTCCCTCTTTTGCGGGAGCAGACAAGAAAGCTTTAAGTTGTTTAGCTTCGTTCTTGTCAAGATTCTGAGCAAATGCATTCATGCTTCCAAGCACGACTGCAATGATTAATAACGCTTTTTTCATAAAACAATAGTTGGTTTTGTTAATTTTATCTTTCTAACAATATGAATTAACAAAAAGTTCTATGAGCGTTAACAAAATTTCAAAAAAATCTCAAACGAACAAGCCCTACACCCCCTACAACACCTTAGAATGGAGGTAAGTCATCAGAAGTGGAACCGAGTATATCAGCAGAACCACCCTCAAACGAAGCCACCGGATTGAAATCGCCACCTACAGTGGAATCATCCTCACCATTCAGGCGCGACACCTTCGAACCGCTGGTAACCTCAGCCTCACCATCCCAGTTCTCAAACCTGGCGTAACGTGACTTGAATCTCATCTTCACATCGTCCACTCGACCGCTACGGTGCTTGGCTACGATGAATTCCGCAAGTCCTCTGATATCATTGCCGGCAGCATCCGTGCCTGACCTAAGATAATATTCCGGACGATGAATGAAACATACGATATCGGCATCCTGCTCGATTGCACCACTCTCACGAAGGTCACTCAACTGCGGACGTTTCCCATCCTTACTGTCAGCACCGCGCGACTCCACACTTCGGTTTAGCTGCGAAAGCGCCACAATAGGTATATTAAGCTCCTTGGCAAGTTGCTTGAGCGAACGCGATATCATTGATACCTCCTGCTCACGTGAACCGAATTTCATACCCGATGCGTTCATCAGCTGCAGGTAGTCTATGATGATGAACTGCACGTTGTGTTCCCTCACAAGTCTGCGGGCCTTGGTTCGCAATTCGAAGATTGAAAGAGACGCTGTATCATCTATAAACAATGGTGCACTATATAGATTCTTCACTCTTGACATAAGCTGGTCCCACTCCATCTGAGTAAGCTGACCACTCTTGATTTTTTCACCCTCAATCTCACAAGTATTCTGTATGAGACGGTTCACAAGCTGAAGGTTTGACATTTCAAGCGAGAAAATAGCCACCGGTATATTATAGTTGACCGCCATATTCTTTGCCATCGACAGCACAAAGGCTGTCTTACCCATAGCCGGACGTGCGGCAATGATTATAAGGTCACTCCTTTGCCATCCTGAGGTAAGTTTATCAAGTTCATGATAACCGGACTCAAGACCCGATAGACCAGACGCACGGTTGGCAGCTGTCTGAATCTGTTCGATAGCCGCATTTATCACAGGGTCGATTTGAGTCACATCCTTCTTCACATTTCGTTGGGAGATTTCGAAGAGCTTACCCTCCGCTTCCTGTAGAAGGTCATCCACATCATAACTCTCGTCAAATGCCTGAGACTCTATCTGCGACGCGAATTTAATAAGTTCGCGCGCGAGATACTTCTGCGCCACTATTCGTGCGTGGAATTCCACGTGCGCACCCGATGCCACTCTCGATGTAAGTTCCGATATACGCATCGGACCACCAGCCCCTTCAAGCTCACCCATTAGACGCAACTTTTCGGTGACGGTAAGCATGTCTATCGATTGCTGGGCTGCACCAAGGCTCTGAATAGCGGCATATATCTTCTGGTTCGCCGGGTCATAGAAGGATTCGGGCTTAAGGATATCACACACCACAGTGTATGCATCCTTTTCAAGCATCAGCGCCCCAAGCACTGCTTCCTCAAGGTCATTATCCCTCGGCGGAATCCGTCCTCCATGGTCAAATTTAGAAATATGTTCCGGCTTTCCGCTGCGGCGGTTTGAGTTATTATCTAATGGCATAGTTCTTATTCTTTAGTCTGTAAGAGGATGTCAAAATACACCCAATCCGCCAAAACGCGGATTAGCGGATACAAAAATACGCAAAAATCAGCGAATTTTTGTGTAACTTTGTACCATAAATAATACCGGACATGATTTTATTTCCCAACGCAAAAATAAATTTAGGGCTGGATATCCTGCGCAAGCGCGAGGATGGTTATCATGATATCGAGACTGTCATGTACCCTATACCCTGGTGCGACATACTCGAGATTGTACCCGCACAGGGAACTGAAACCACACTTACCACATCGGGTAGAGAGGTGAATTGCCCACCTGAAAAAAATCTTGTCATGAAAGCCTACAGGGCGCTCGCCCAGAAAGCGCCACTCCCTCCCGTAGATATATATCTGCGTAAAATCATACCTGATGGAGCCGGTCTTGGTGGCGGTTCAGCCGACGCCGCGTTCACGCTACGAGGACTGAACGAGCTTTTTGCTCTCGGATATTCTGACTTGGAGCTTGCAGAAATAGCGGCCGGGATTGGTGCCGACTGTCCCTTTTTCATATACAACCGCCCGATGCTATGCACCGGTACAGGCACTGATATGCGCCCGATAAATGTTAATCTTACCGGGATGACCATAGCTGTGGTAAAACCGGAAGTAAGCGTTCCTACCGCCAAAGCTTATTCAAAGACACATCCTGCTGTTCCTCCGGTATCTATCGAAGAAATCATCGCTACCCCTGTAAGACTCTGGCAAAATGCGCTCAAAAACGACTTTGAGCCATCTGTGTTCCCCGAGTATCCTGCCATAGCGTCAGTCAAGGAAACACTTATAGAATCCGGCGCGCTTTATACTGCCATGTCAGGCTCCGGCTCATCTGTGTTCGGTCTGTACGATGCTGACATTTTGGCAGACTCATTGTCACCGGTTCTAAGCGGTTGTCAAATTTTTGTCGCCAAGCTTTAAGGGGAATTGTTTTTATCCTCTTTTTATTGTAGGAGTGAACGTTATAACGCGGTATTTGTTGTAAAAATAAGTCCAGGCATTAAGATTTGTTAGGGATTGCTCCATTTTGCCCCTATTTCACCTTAGTCTGGCAACATTTTTGATTGGATTACAATGATAATGGATTCTGATATTAATTAGTAATTAAAAGACACTATATATTATGAGTAAAGACTCAAAGCAATCACAGAATAATGCCTCTCGTCACGATGACGAGCTCAAGCGTCAGGCTGAGGGCGGCGAAGTGCTCGACGATGTTCAGGAAGCCGAAGAAGAACAGAATTCGACTATTGACGAGGAGAATGAAATAATCAACAAAGAACTTTCCGACATTGACGCGCTTAAGCAGCAGCTTCTCGATGCTGAGGCACGCGTAGAAAAAGAAAAGAAGGAGTATCTATTCCTCATGGCGGAATTTGACAATTTCCGCAAACGCACCGTAAAGGAAAAATCCGATATTATAAAGAATGCATCTGAAAGTGTGCTCAAAGGACTTCTTCCTATTGTAGACGACTTTGAACGCGGACTTGAGGCATGCGCCAAGACCGATGACCCTGCTTCCATCCGACAAGGTATGGAGCTCATATATCAGAAGCTTGTGAAATTCCTTGCTCAGAACGGTGTAAAGCCAATTGAAAGTACCGGCAAACCGTTTGACTCAGAACTTCATGAGGCTATCGCCATGGTCCCGGTTGATGATGAATCAAAGAAAGGGATTGTAATCGATACACCCACCAAGGGTTACACTATTAATGACAAAGTGCTCCGTCATGCCAAAGTGGCTGTAGGGCAATAACACAGAGGTATATGGCAGCGAAAAGAGACTATTATGAAGTGCTTGGAGTCGACAAGAATGCCGACGAAAAAGCCATAAAAAGCGCATATAGAAAAAAGGCTATCCAATATCACCCCGACAAGAATCCCGGAGACAAGGAAGCTGAAGAAAAATTCAAGGAAGCGGCTGAAGCATACGATGTGCTCTCAAATCCTGAGAAACGTGCCAAATATGACCAATTTGGTCATAATATGGGTCCTCAGGGATTCCCAGGTGGCGGTGGCGGTTTCCATGCCGGCGGCTTCTCAATGGAGGATATCTTCTCGCAGTTCGGCGACATTTTTGGAGGTGGTTTCGGCAATATGGGCGGATTCGAGTCGGCCGGTGGTCGCACACGTCGTCGCCAGCGCAGAGGTTCCGACCTGCGTATCAAAGTCAAGATGACTCTTGAGGAAATAGCAAGCGGCGTTACCAAGACATTGAAAATACCTACCCTTGTCAAGTGCTCCCATTGCAACGGCACCGGCGCCAAGGATGGAACAGCATTCACCACTTGCTCCACATGCCACGGCTCCGGAACTGTGCTGCGTCAGCAGCAGACTCTGTTCGGCTTGTCGCAATCAGCAGTGGAATGCCCCTCATGTCATGGTGAAGGGAAGACCATCACAGAAAAATGTACCTATTGCCACGGTGAAGGTGTGATTCGCCAGGATGAGACAGTTTCATTCTCTATACCTGCCGGCGTGAGCGACGGACAGACTCTTACTCTTAAAGGTAAGGGCAACGCTGCTATACATGGCGGTGCGAACGGCGACCTCCTTATCGTAATCGAGGAAATCAAGCATCCGGAACTTATACGCGATGGCAATGACGTCATCTACAACCTCATGCTCGACATCCCGACTGCCACACTCGGCGGCTCGGTTGAAGTTCCTACCATAACCGGACGCGCTCGTCTGAAAATACCTGCCGGTACACAGCCGGGCAAGGTGCTCCGCCTGCGCGGCAAAGGTCTCCCCTCCACCGAAGGTTACGGCACAGGTGACGAGCTGGTAAACGTAATGGTATATATACCCGAGACTGTCACTGCTGACGAACAGGCTACTATCGAATCACTCCGAGGCAAGCCTAACATGACACCAAATGAGTCAACCAAGAACCGTATCTTCAGCAAGCTCCGTCATATATTTGAATAACAGGTTATATTAAGATGTGGCGCCAAGCGCACACGGAACAATATACGACTTCAGCGCCGGTCTATATGACCGGCGCTGATTTTTTTCTTCATTCCGCTTAAAAGTCGTAACTTTGCATATACTATTGATATTGTTGAACCTATTGAACTGATTTAAGCTTTTTATTTTCTAATCTTTGTTTCTAAATCAGTTTCGGGGTTTAACATTTTATAAAAAGTTTAAATCAGTTCAATATAATAAATATAATTCCATGCATACCCGTCAAGAAAAAATCGAAGCCCTCGAACGTGTGATTGACACACTTGACATACTACGCGTAAAATGCCCTTGGGATGCTAAACAGACCAATGAGTCTCTGCGCCCCAACACTATAGAAGAGGTTTATGAACTTTGCGATGCTCTGATAAAAAGCGATGATGCCAACATCCGCAAAGAGCTTGGCGATGTACTTCTCCATGTGCTTTTCTATGCAAAAATCGGTGAGGAAAAGGGCGTATTTGATATCGCCGATGTTTGCGACGCTCTCAATTCCAAACTTATATTCCGCCATCCCCACGTGTTCGGGTCCACACAAGTTGATTCAACAGATGAAGTGCTCCAGAATTGGGAACAGCTCAAGCTCAAGGAGAAAGGTGGCAACAAGACAGTCCTCTCAGGAGTACCGACCGCACTTCCTGCCATGATTAAGGCAGACCGCATTCAGGAGAAGGCAGCCAATGTTGGTTTCGATTGGGAAACCCGTGAGCAGGTATGGGATAAGGTAAAGGAGGAAATCGGAGAATTCAGCGAAGCTGTGAAGACAGGCGACCATGCTGAAATGGAGGCAGAGATGGGAGATGTCCTGTTCAGCCTTATCAATGCAGCTCGTCTCTATAAAATCAATCCGGAGAACGCGCTCGAAAAAACAAATGCGAAATTCATCAAGCGCTTCAATCATATCGAGAAACGTTCACATGAGATGGGCAAGGAACTTAAAGACATGACTCTTGCCGAAATGGATGTACTTTGGAATGAAGCCAAAGCGCTATGACATATAATGAAGAAAACGCGCATGAGCGCGACGGTAAATTACAATTCGACCCCGAGAGCCACACCTATTTTCTAAATGGTAAGAAGCTAAAGTCAGTTACTACACTGGTCGAAGAATGTTTCCCTCAGTTCGATGCCGTTTACTGGGCAAACCGCAAAGCGCCACAGGAAGGTGTTACGCCTGGTGAACTTATGGAGCGGTGGGAAAGAGAGGCTCAGCGGGCACGAGACCTCGGGACCATAATGCACGATAAAATAGAGCGCTATTATCTCGGTGAGGATTCCGGTGACGATACGGACGCCTATCGCCTGTTCAGAAGCTTTGCTGCTGTGAACCGGCTCCATCCGTATCGCACAGAGTGGCGCATATATTTTGAGGAATACGGTATCGCAGGTACTCTTGACTTCCTTGAACGTACACCTCAAGGCACATATAATATATATGACTGGAAAAGGTCTCGCAAACTTGTCAACCGTTACGGACAGGTAGAGATGACATCTCCGTTCCGTAAAACAGCATTGCATCCGGTAAGTCATCTGCCTGACTGCTCATATTATCATTACGCCTTGCAAATAAGCGTATACCGCTACATCCTTGAACAGAAGTATGGCATCAACATCAACCGTATGCGTCTTGGGGTATTTCATCCATCGTATACAGGATATTATGTTGTTGATATACCATATTTGCGCGATGAAGTCATACGGATACTGGAACAAATGAACTAACCGCTCTCTGTAATTGTATAGTTATTATAAACTCTATTGCGAACCGATATAATGTTTTTGAAAAAACTTCGGTTCTCCACTTCAACTATACAGTTATGAAAGCAATAAGACGATTTACCGCCATAGCAACACTCACCCTCGCAGGTGTGATTGCATCCCCTGCACAGACCTTTTTCTCGGTTAATGCAGGCACTGACGGATTCAATGTCAATCTGACAAACGCTCTACCGTTCTTCTCTCCGGCAGTAGTGGTAGCCCCTCCGCCCCCACCACGCCATGTAGCCATACCGCTAAGACCGGGATTGGTATACGAGTACCCGACAGTCTCTCCCAAGCATTATAAAAAAGCGGTGAAACGTTACCGCAAGGCGGTGCGCAATTCGCGAGCCGCAGGAGTTGTAGCTCTCCCGGGCGGTATCACAGTTGCCATTCCAGTCGGCGGCGGTCATTACTACGATTACGATGATGATGACTATGAGGATTGGCTGAAGGACCAGTACAAACATCATAAAAAGATGTCGAAAAAGTACAAGAAAGCCTACAAGCATCACAAACACCACAAGCACCATCATGACGATGATGACGATTGATAAAAATCTATAGTGTTTCAATTTATAATCAACCCTGAAGTTTCATTATAACTTCGGGGTTGATATTTTTAGATAGAATTTCAGTATTCTATATACTCTGACCTGAGAAAATCTAACATATATATATATACATAATTTTTAAATTTAGTTAACTGAAAGGCTTCACTTAAATAATGTTAAAATCATTATCTTTGCGTCACTTTTAAATATATCCGGCGTCTAATTATCAGTTGATGGCGATACCTCTATAAACGACCAAACATCACGTTGATTATTAATAATAACTTCATTATAAATTCTTACAGATGAGAAAAAGTTTTAAACTTATGACTCTTCTGGCACTTGTGGCAATGATGCTGCTTCCAGGAACAGTCATGGCGCAAGGAGAGAATCCTATGCTCCAACCTCTTCCCGTCGACACTGCCGTGCGCATGGGAAAACTACCCAATGGTCTGACTTACTATATCCGTCACAACGAATATCCAAAAGGTCAAGCAGATTTCTACATCGCGCAAAATGTCGGCTCAATCCTCGAGAATGACAATCAGCGCGGTCTCGCCCACTTCCTTGAACACATGTGTTTCAACGGAACCACCAATTTTCCCGGCTCAAAGTTGCGTGATTGGCTGGAATCAATCGGTGTGAAATTCGGGGCTAACCTCAATGCCTATACTGATGTGGATGAAACAGTCTACAACATCACTAACGTTCCCATTGCCCGCGAAAGCGTACAGGATTCATGTCTCCTTATCCTTCATGACTGGGCAAATGACCTTACTCTCGCTTCTGAGGAAATCGACAAGGAGCGTGGAGTAATCCATGAGGAATGGCGCAAGTCAAACGTAGGACAAATGCGTATTATCGAAAGAATCCTACCAGAAATCTATCCCACTACAAAGTACGGTCACCGTCTCCCCATCGGTACTATGGAAGTGGTTGATAATTTCCCTCATCAGGCACTTCGCGACTACTATGAGGCTTGGTATCGCCCCGACCAGCAGGCCATAATTGTGGTTGGCGACATTGATGTTGACCGTATTGAGAACAAAATTAAAGAAATGTTCTCATCCATCGAAATGCCTGCAAACGCTCCTGAACGTGTATATGAACCTGTGCCTGACCATAAAGGTACTCTTTATGGCATCGGTTCTGACCCTGAGCAGTCAAATCTTATCGCTCAGATGATGTTTATCTCCGACCCTCTGCCCAAAGAAATGAAGAATACTCAGGTATATTTCATTCAGGAGTACATCGAGGATATGATTGCGACAATGCTCAACAACCGTCTCGGTGAAATCTCATCCAAGCCAGATTCTCCCTTTGCAGGAGCCGGAGTATCCTTTGGAGGCTTCTTCATGTCACGCAAAACCAAAGATGCCATGACCGCAGGTATCGCAGCTAAGGATAATAACGTTATCGAACCTCTAAAGGCTGTGTACCGTGAACTCCTACGCGCTCAGCGTGGTGGTTTTACCCAGTCGGAATATGAACGTGCCCGTAACGAGTTCCTATCAGCCAACGAGAAAGCTTACAACAACCGTGCCACTCGTGAGAACGGCGCATACGTACGTGAATATGTTAAGAACTTCACCGATGGAGTACCCTTCCCCGGAATTGAAGTTGAATGGCCTATGGTGCAGCAGATTGCCGCAATGATTCCTGTTCAGGCTATAAATCAGACATTCGCCCAGGCTATCACTCCTGACAATCGCGTGATTCTTGTGCTCGCCCACGAAGGTGAAGGAATGACCCTCCCCACCAAGGATGATATCAATACCGCTCTCGCATCGGTTGATGCTGAAGAGATTACTCCATTTGTTGACGAAGTGAAGAGCGAACCCCTCATCCCAGTTGAACCAACAGCAGGAACTATCACCTCAACTACTGACAACGCAAAATGGGGTGCCACAGAATGGACCCTTTCAAACGGCGCCAAGGTACTTGTGAAGTCAACCAAATTCAAGGAAGATGAAATTTTCATGATGGCATTCGCCAAGGGTGGTTACGCAGATTATCCGGAGGAATACACCAACACCATTCTTTCTCTTCCTATCACCATGAGTTCGAATGGTCTTGGCACCTACAGCAACACCGACCTTAGCAAATACACCGCAGGTAAACAAGCCTCTGTATCACTCTCCTTCAGTCCTTACTCCCGCATGGCAGTTGGTATGACCACCCCCAAGGATATGCAGACACTTATGGAGCTGCTTTACATGAGCTTCAAGGATATCGAATTCACTGAAGAAGAATTTGACGCCATGCAGAAAGCTTATAGCGGTTTCCTTGCCAATCAAGAGAAGAGTCCGGAATATCTCTTTGAAAAGTACCAGAGTCAGGCTCTCTATTCTTCACCATTCAAAAGTGTACTAAGCTCTGAGGCAATCAAAGGAGCATCACGCGAGCAAACCATCAAGTTGGCTCATGACATGACTGCAAATGCAGCCGATTTCACATTCATATTTGTAGGAAACGTAACTCCCGAAGCGCTGAAACCTTTCGTTGAGAAGTATATCGCATCTCTCCCCGGCAATCCTGCCACAGCCGTCAAGGATGTGAAAGATTTCAATCCTGCGCTATTCCTCAAACAAGGCAACGGCATCGACACATTCACTGCCAGTATGTCGACCCCACAGACCCATGTAGCTATCTTCAACAGTGGTAAAGGTGATTTCACACAGAAGAATGCACTCATAACATCTGTTGCAAGTCAAATCCTCACCAACCGTCTTATCAAGACTGTGCGCGAAGAGATGGGTGCCGTATATTCAATCCACGCTGCCAGCGAGTCAAATGGAATGAGCCCCACACAGTTCTGCATCTACACCCAATTCCCGATGAAACCGGAAATGAAGGATGAAGTGCTCGAATTTATCAAAGGTCAGTTCAAGGCTATGGAGACCGGCGTGACCGCCGACGAGCTCAACCCCATCAAGGAATACATGGTAAAAACTTTCACTGAAAACCGCGAGAAGAACCGTCCATGGCTATATGGAATGCTTAACGAAGTGATGAACGGAGTTGACATCTTCAACGGAAATATCGACACAATGAACTCCATCACCCCCCAGGATGTAATGGACTATATGAAAGCTCTCAACACTCAGAATAATTACCGCATAGTAATTCTCGACCCAGAGACAAAATAAACGGATGTCTTCATAAATCCGTCATTTAATCGGTATGAAAATCAACAGCGTTATTCCGTAAGGGATGGCGCTGTTTTTTCATCTGTACACACCGATTTTTATGTTTTTGAACATCTTTGGACTTTATACGATAACTTATTGGAGCCAATTACGTTGTGGTATTAGAGATTTTTTCTAACTTTGTATCAAAACTATTTATATCATACTTATGAAACTTACCTTTAACGTAAATTACCGCACTGAGTGGGGCGAATCGCTGTTTCTCACCGGTTCCATACGTGAACTCGGAGGGAATGAAGTAGCGCTTGCAGTACCAATGAAACTCGAAGGAGCGGAATCATGGTCAACCACAGTGGATATCCCTGATTCAGTCCGTTCATTCGAATACAGCTACATAGTGCGTCATGACAACGGCTATGTGAAACGTGAATGGGGCAAACCTCACAAGTTTGAACATGCCGGAGATGTACACCGCGTCAACATCATGGACAGCTGGCAGGACCAGCCGTGGGATAAGCCTTACTATAGCAGCGCATTCATTGACTGTATATGCCATAGAAATGAACGTGCCGCAAAGGTGCTCCCATCATCCGGGATGCTAACCCTTTCAGTCGATGCTCCAATGATTAAGCCAGACGAAATGGTGGCAGTGAGTGGTGAAGCAGACTCAATGGGTGCATGGGACCCTGCGAAAGCACCAGTGATGAGCGATGCCGACTATCCTACATGGACTGTAAATATCCCCGTAGCGTCATTGACTCCTGGCACCGACTACAAATTTCTTATAGTCAAAAAGAATACCGGCGCAGTAGTGGCATGGGAAGGTAGAGACAACCGTCACATAGACCTAAACCCCTCTTCACCCGATGAATCAATCATTGATGCGGGTCAACGTCTCGTCAACCCCCTTACACCATGGCGTGGTGCAGGTGTGGCAATTCCGGTATTCTCACTCCGCAGCGAGGAGGATTTCGGTGTAGGTGATTTCATGGATTTGAAAAAGATGATTGACTGGGCAGTGCAAACTCGGCAGAACTTCGTTCAGTTACTACCCATCAACGACACCACAATGACCGGGACCTGGACCGATTCATATCCATATAATGCCAATTCCACTTTTGCCCTTCATCCCATGTACCTGCGGTTGTCAGCCATGGGGCGACTCCACAATGAGGAGCGCCAGCGCTACTTCGACAATCTCGGACGTGAGCTGAACCAGCAGAGTCAGGTGGATTACGAGCGTGTCAACAATGGCAAAAACGAGTTTACCCGCGAACTCTTCGCACAGGATGGTGAGCATGTCCTGGCTTCAGACGAATTCAAAACGTTCTTTGCGAAAAATGAATCGTGGCTAACCCCCTATGCAGCGTTCTGTGTATTACGTGACCTGCACCACACACCCGAAATGGAGAAATGGGGTGAATATGCGGTCTACGATGCCGACAAGGTAAAGGGCTTTATTGCCGAACATCAGCATGATATAAACTACGTATATTATATCCAATATTTCCTTGACAAGCAGATGCGCGAAGTGCGTGACTATGCACACTCAAAAGGTGTGGCAATCAAAGGCGATATACCTATCGGTATTTCACGCACAAGTGTTGACGCTTGGATTTCACCCCGTCTGTTCAACCTTGACTGCCAGGCAGGAGCTCCACCGGATGACTTCTCGGTACTTGGTCAGAACTGGGGATTCCCGACATACAATTGGGAAGAGATGTCGAAAGATGGATTTGCTTGGTGGAAATCCCGTTTCCGCAAGATGGCGGAATATTTTGACGCCTACCGTATTGACCATGTACTTGGATTCTTCCGTATATGGCAAATACCTATGGATGCAGTCCACGGACTGTTAGGCGTGTTCAACCGTGCACTCCCCTTCACTCCCGATGAGTTGCGCAACGGTTATGACTTCTGGATTGATGTGGACCGTCAGACAAAGCCATTCATCATGGACTACATGCTGCATGATTTCTTCGGCGAATACACTGACGAGTGCCGCAATGCCTACCTCATTGACGAGGGTTACGGCAAATACCATCTCCGCGATGAGTTCAGCACGCAACGCAAGGTTGTAGACTTCTTTGCCACTCAGGAAAAGAATGATAAGAATGACAAAATATGCAATGCACTCCTCGGTTTGATTGATGATGTACTCTTCATTGAAGACCCATACGAAAAAGGGAAATATCATCCTCGAATCTCTGCACAGTTCACTTATGTGTACCGCTCGCTCAACGACTATGAACGTTGGTGTTTCGACCGTCTGTACAATGATTTTTACTATCGCCGCAACAATGATTTCTGGTATGGTCAGGCCATGTGGAAACTACCACCGCTTATCGATGCTACAGACATGCTCGTATGCGCTGAAGACCTCGGCATGATTCCGGCATGCGTCCCGGCTGTAATCAACCAGCTTGAAATCCTCGCACTTGAAATACAGAGAATGCCAAAAGACCCGGCTACACCGTTCGGTAATACCTGGTCATACCCCTACTACTCTGTCTGCACCACTTCAACCCACGACATGGATGGTATACGCCGTTGGTGGGAAGCAGACCGCGAGACCACTCAACGTTTCTACAATGAAGTGCTTCATGAACCAGGAGCTGCACCTCAGTATGCCGAACCTTGGATTTGCGAGCGTATCATCAAACTTCATCTCCAGTCACCCTCAATGCTGTGTATACTACCTCTTCAAGATTGGCTTTCAATTGACGGTGTGCTCCGTCGTCAGGACCCACGGGAGGAACTCATCAACATCCCGGCCAATCCTCGCCACTACTGGCGTTACCGTATGCATCTGACACTTGAGAATCTAAACGAGCAGAAGGATTACAACACTCGTCTGCGTGACGAAATCCTCTCCACAGGAAGATAGTGACAACCACTTCTCAACCCATTAAAATAATAATGAGGCTGTTTAACAATTGAACTACATCCTAAAAAGTTGTACGGGTTAAATATTATCCAGTTAAAAGGAAAGAGTCCGGTATTGCACCAGACTCTTTCCTTTTAACATGTATTTGATTCTTTTACAAATTCATCCCTATACCAAACAGAGCAAAGTCATAGATAGTCGGGTCATTGGGATTGAATCGGCGCAAATGCTCGGTGACTTCATTCACAGCGCGGCGGTCATTAGCGTTTCGAGTCAGTAGTCCTAACTCACGCGAGATATCACCCACATGAACATCCAACGGAATGTATAGCTGTGAGGGCGCGATTACGTCCCATACACCCATATCAACAATGCCGTCATTGCGTACAAGCCAACGTAATGCCATATTAACTCGTTTGAGCGCAGTTGTCACCAGATTTTGTGGCAGACAACGCGAAGCATATTCCGCAGGATATCCCTCATTTGCCTCAGCCAATACCGAATTCAACCCATCCACGAGCTTCCACGCCGGAGCTATATCAGAACTGATATCCAATCTGCGGGCAAACTCCTGAAGTGAACCGCACTCCGCATATACCTTACGCAAACCACGCAGGTAATACTTGAAATGCTTGGTGAAAAATGTACGGTGGATATTCATGTCATCAGGCAAATCCTCATAACCCTCATCCATCATATACCTGTAGGGCTGGTTATCCATAAGCGAAAGCATCTTATCACAATCCCGACATATCATCTTGCGATTTCCCCATGCTATCGTAGCGCTAAGAAGCGAGGCAATCTCTATGTCGGCAAGTTCGGAAAAACGTCGCGGAAACTGCACCGGATCCTCACCAATAAAAGACGGCGAGTTAATCCTCGCCGCCTCATTATCAAGCAAATCCTTTAAGTCTCTTTCTGTCATCAGAAAAAACAGGGATTAAAATATCACATTATTATCCACAGCTGCTGTGTCGTTCTTCGCATCTGTAACCACTGCTGATGTCTCAGGATGGAAATTAGCCATAGCGGCATCGACATCATCAATCAATTCCTGGCTCTGCTTGTCGCGTGACACAATCTTACCATTGGGGTCAATCAAGATAATACAAGGAATACCTGAGATACCATAAAGGTCAGTAGGAATAGTCTGCGCATTCATAATGCAAGGCCACTCCAAACCATGACTCTTGATTGCCTTGAGTGTATTGGCGGGTTCATCCCATACAGCCACACCTACCACTTCGAGACCTTTGTCCTTATACTTATTATAAAGTTCCTTGATAACCTTGGTCTGACGAATACATGGACCGCACCAGCTTGCCCAGAAATCCACGAGAGTATAATGACCCTTGCCTACATAGTCGCTCAGTTTCTGAACTTTGCCATCGTAAGTGATTTCAAAGTCTTTGTACTGCTTACCTACCGAAGTCTCTTCCTTAGCAAGAAGAGAGTTACGAAGTGATTCTACTTTCTTTGACTTACCAAGGGCCGGATTCTTTGAAATCTCAGAATCAAGCTGCGCGAGATTCATATCGTAGGCTTGCTGGAGGAACCAATAAAGACCCACCGGATTAGAAAGGTTTTCCTGATATGCTTTAGCAGGCACGGCATTGTATTCAGCTTCAAGTGCCTTAGCTTTCGCTGCCTGAACTGAGTCATCAAGATTGAGAGTCTGGTACTCCTTGCCAATCTCAGCCATACGCTGGGTATAGGATACCAACTTATCGTTAAGAGGAGTTCCTGACGGCTTACCTTCCTGCGAAATAACTATGTCACCACTCTCAAGAATAAAGATAGGACCACGAGCACCGTCCACCATTATACGTCCCATAGTGGCACCGTCAATAACGCCTGTGAATTTCACCTGAGCATCAGACACAATCACTGAGTCCATCTTCTGACCGCTATCCCAATTGAAAAGATAAGCCATGGTATTGTTCTTGTCGGCCGATACGGGGAATGACAATGTGTAATTGGGCTGAGCCTCAACGGCACAAGCGCTCACAGCCAGCAATCCGGCTGAAAGCAGAAAAAATGATTTTTTATTCATGATTTAAAACTGTTGTTTTCATTCATTATTTGACAATTTCTGTTTTTATAAGACTTGTGAGAACCAATTCGGTTTAATATCAAGCCACACTCAAACAATATATTGCTCTGCAAAAATAAGAAAATTGCTCCTAACTACCAATTTAACTGATTTAAACTTTTAAAAATGCGTTAAACTTCCCACCTCTTTTAAAACACTCTTTATATTTAGACACAAGCTAAGTTATTACTAAAAAAATGACCTTCGGAGTCAAAAAACCGAAGGTCATTCTTTACGTTTGTTATAACCGGGAGGATTACATCATGCCACCCATGCCGCCCATACCGGGAGCAGGCATTGCAGGTGCAGGATTTTCCTCTTTCTTGTCAGCGATAACACATGAAGTGGTAAGGAACATACCGGCAATAGAAGCTGCATTTTCAAGAGCAACACGTGTCACCTTGGCTGGGTCAATCACACCGGCAGCAAGAAGATTCTCATACTCGCCTGTGCGGGCATTGTAACCGAAGTCACCATTGCCTTCCTTAACTTTCTGAACCACTACTGCACCCTCATCGTCACCTGAGTTAGCTACAATCTGACGGAGAGGTTCCTCAATGGCACGAAGGATAATCTTGACACCAGTGGTCTCATCCTCGTTTGCACCCTTGACATTCTCAAGAAGCTTAACACAACGGATATAAGCCACACCACCGCCGGGAACAATACCTTCAGCAATGGCAGCGCGGGTTGCAGAGAGAGCATCGTCAACGCGGTCCTTCTTCTCCTTCATCTCAACCTCACTGGGAGCACCGATGTGAAGCACAGCCACACCACCTGCCAACTTGGCAAGACGCTCCTGAAGCTTCTCGCGGTCATAGTCGCTGGTAGTCTGTTCAATCTGTGCCTTAATCTGAGCCACGCGGGCAGCTATGGCATCCTTGTTTCCTGCACCGTTAACTATTGTGGTGTTCTCCTTGTTTACGGTAATCTTCTCGGCACGGCCAAGCTGGTCGATGGTAGCATTGGCAAGCTGCATGCCCTTCTCTTCAGACACGACTGTTCCGCCGGTAAGCACTGCGATATCCTCAAGCATTTCCTTGCGACGGTCACCGAAACCAGGCGCCTTGACAGCACATACTTTCAATGAGCCACGGAGACGGTTAACCACGAGGGTTGCGAGTGCTTCCTGGTCAACATCTTCTGAAACGATGAGCAGACCACGACCGCTCTGAGCTGTAGCTTCGAGTACGGGAAGAATATCCTTTATGTTTGAGATTTTCTTGTCGTAGATAAGAATGTAAGGATTTTCCATCACACATTCCATCTTCTCGGTATTTGTAACGAAGTAAGGTGAGATGTAACCTCTGTCAAACTGCATACCTTCTACAATATCAACAGTGGTTTCAGTACCCTTGGCTTCATCAACAGTGATTACGCCTTCCTTCTTCACTTTCTTCATCGCCTCGGCAATCAACGCACCGATAGCCTCGTCATTGTTAGCCGAAATGCGGGCTACATCTTCGATTTTCTTGAAATCGTCGCCTACTTCCTCGCTTTGAGCCTTGATGCCTTCCACTACAATTGATACCGCACGGTCAATACCACGCTTGATATCCATAGGATTAGCACCGGCAGCGACATTCTTAAGACCTACATTGATGATAGCCTGAGCAAGAACGGTTGCAGTTGTAGTACCATCACCGGCATCATCACCAGTCTTAGAAGCAACCTCCTTAACGAGCTGTGCGCCCATATTCTGGAAGGGGTCCTCAAGTTCTATCTCACGAGCCACGCTCACACCATCCTTTGTAATGTGGGGTGCACCGAATTTCTTTTCGATGATTACATTGCGACCCTTTGGTCCAAGTGTTACCTTGACGGCATCGGCAAGAGCGTCGACACCTTTCTTCAGCTCTTCGCGAGCCTTTATATCAAATTTAATTTCTTTTGCCATGATTATAATTCCTATTGGGATGGCAAGACAAAACTGCCACCTAAATTATATATTAATATATTGTTATATATTTTTTTATTTCTCTAAAATTGCGAGGATGTCACTCTGACGCATTATAAGGTATTTTGTGCCCTCGAGTTCGATTTCCGAACCGGCATACTTACCAAAAAGCACTTCGTCACCAGCTTTCACCACCATTTCTTCATCCTTTGTGCCATTACCTGTGGCTATAACAGAGCCTCTCAATGGCTTTTCCTTTGCTGAATCAGGGATGATGATACCTGCTGCGGTAACTTCTTCTGCGGGAGTAGGGCTGATTAAAACTCTATCTGCTAACGGTTTAATATTCATAATTCCAAATATTAGAAATTGAGTTATATGTTTATGATTATAATTCTGTAATTGATTTCACGATTTAAGATACTGCATAAATTGTGCCATAGGCTAACATTGTCAGTCGTAACTGACAAAATGTCAATATTACAACACATATATTATATAATATGTTTACCTATACTGCCGTTGCTACTGCCAACGATATGAAAATTTTAACCGTTCCAACTCAACGGAGTCCATCCTCAATGGCTCGTCGCGACTCCTCCATGAGTTTCGCCAACTCATGTCCGTCAGCCTCAGCATGAATTGGCTTATGGATAGTGAGATAAATATGTCCCGGCACCGGAAGTTTCTTAAACCTTGGCAAAACATGGAAAGCACCATCAATAGTCAGAGGCACTACCGGCAGATTAAATTCCACAGCCAGACGGTAAGCGCCCTTCTTAAACTGACGCATCTCCCCCGTCCATGTTCGCGCACCTTCAGGAAAAACCACCAGTGACATTCCACCACGAAGTTGCTTCTCGGCCTGAACCATGGTACGACGTGTGGCACTGGGAGTGGAATTATCAACAAATATCTGCTTAGCCCAAATGCAGGCCCATCCAACAAATGGAATTTTGCGCAAGCTCTCCTTCATCATCCAACGGAAATTATGTCCGAGATAGCCATAAATTGTGAAAATGTCATACGCACCCTGATGATTTGCCACAAACACGTATGATGTACCTGCATCAATATTCTCCCGACCTCTCACCGTAACTTTCACAAAGGCGAGCCAACAGAATATTCTCGACCAGATAATTTCAGGATAATATCCCCACCATTTTCCAAACCCTAACGCTGACCCTATAACCGTGCATAAAGCAGTAATGATAGTGGCGACCACTATCAGGGGACACATAATCAAAATCTGATATATTCGGTAGAGTATCATCATAGCAGCTGGGAAAAATTAACGGTGGAAACTCAATGTGACAAAAATGAATAATTGTAATTCCGAGCACAAAAATAGTGATAATTATCGGGATTTTCCAAACATGTCTAAACAATCTTTCGTTATCTTTAATTTAGTTAAAGAAATTTTTCTTTAATTCTTGTAAACACCGATGATTTGCACTACCTTTGCAGTATAATCCATGAGGTACTATTTATAGATTCACTATTCATAGTATATGCCCAACCTCCAGCAATAGCATTTTTTCAAAATAGCATTTAACTCAATCAATTAAGTAATACTAATTTCATTTAACAGAACTACTATGTGGTTAACTTGCTCATCTATAGGAAGGAAGTTCGTGATGGCTCTCACGGGCATTTGCCTTGTCCTATTTGTCACGTTTCACTGCTTGATGAACGGTGTCGCTCTCTTTTGGCCTTCCGGCTATAATGCAGTTTGCGAATTTCTCGGTGCCAACTGGTATGCCCTCGTTGCTACCATCGGTCTCGCAGCACTCTTCATCATCCACATCTTCTACGCCGTTTGGCTGACTCTTCAGAACCGCAAAGCCCGCGGTAATGACCGTTACGATGTGGTGTCAAAACCTGCCCAGGTAGAATGGGCTTCTCAGAACATGCTCGTGCTCGGTATTGTGATTCTCGCATTCCTTGTGGTTCACATGATTCAGTTCTGGGCAAAAATGCAGCTCGCTGAAATCCTTCACTGTGAATATGTACATGAAGGTGTAGCTGTTCCTCCGGCTGCCGGCTCACTCTTTATCCAGATTGCTTTCAGCCAGATTTACACTCCTATTGTGTACATCGTCGGTTTCATCGCTCTTTGGTTCCACATGAACCATGGTATGTGGTCTATGTTCCAGAGCGCAGGTTGGGATAACGACACATGGCTTCCCCGCCTTAAGAAGATTGGCTGCTGGTGGACCACCATCGTAGTGGCTCTCTTCATCGCTGAAGCTATTGTATTCACTGTACGTGCTCATTCCAACAGCTTTGAGGACCAGCTCAAGGAATATGTGGTTGAGAAAGCATCAACCCATGCTCTCCAGACAGGCGCTGTAGTTCCCGGTATGCCCGGATTCGAATGCAATCAGACTGACGATTGCTGCGGCACCCCTGCTTGTCCTGAAGCTCAGGCTCAGGAATGCTGCGGTGGCGTGAACTGCCCTGAAGCTCAACCCGAAAATCTTTAACCCCCGGGGTGTATTAACCATTAATGAATAAAATAACAATCACAGATATGGCAGATAACAAGAACCTTGAGGGTATGATTGACTCAACCCCTATCATGAAGGATTTTGCCGACATCGAATCCTCCAAGCTCCCTGAATATCAGATTGACTCAAAAATACCTGAAGGACCTTTGGCTCAGAAATGGACCAACTACAAAGCCCATCAGAAACTTGTCAACCCCGCCAACAAACGTAACCTTGACGTAATCGTGGTAGGTACCGGTCTTGCCGGTGCTTCTGCCGCATCAACTCTCGGTGAACTTGGCTTCAATGTATATAACTTCTGCATTCAGGACTCACCCCGCCGCGCTCACTCTATCGCCGCACAGGGTGGTATCAATGCTGCTAAGGATTATCAGAACGACGGCGACTCTGTATACCGTCTATTCTACGACACAATCAAGGGTGGTGACTTCCGTTCACGCGAAGCAAACGTTTACCGCCTTGCAGAGGTATCAAACAACATTATCGACCAGTGCGTGGCACAGGGTGTACCTTTCGCCCGTGAGTACGGCGGTCTTCTCGCCAACCGTTCATTCGGTGGCGCGCAGGTATCACGTACTTTCTACGCTAAAGGTCAGACCGGCCAGCAGCTCCTGCTCGGTGCTTACGCTTCACTCAACCGTCAAATCAAGAAAGGCACAGTACGCTCATTCAACCGCCGCGAGATGCTTGACGTAGTCATCATCGACGGTCGCGCACGTGGTATCATCGTCCGTAACCTCATCACTGGCGAAATCGAACGCTACGCAGCTCACGCTGTGGTACTCGCTACCGGTGGTTATGGCCGTGCATTCTTCCTTTCAACCAACGCTATGGGCTGCAACGGTTCAGCTGCTGTTCAGGCATTCAAGAAAGGTGCTTACCTTGCCAACCTCGCTTTCACTCAGATTCACCCGACATGTATCCCCGTTCACGGTGAAGACCAGTCTAAGCTTACCCTCATGAGTGAATCACTCCGTAACGACGGTCGCATCTGGGTACCCAAAAAGAAAGAAGACGCCGAAGCTATCCGTGCCGGCAAAAAGAAACCTACCGATATTCCCGACGAAGACCGTGACTTCTACCTCGAACGCCGCTATCCCGCCTTCGGTAACCTCTGTCCCCGTGACATCGCCAGCCGTGCCGCTAAGGAACGTTGCGATGCCGGATATGGTGTAGGTACAGGCAATGCCGTATATCTCGACTTCAAGTATGCCATCAACCGTCTTGGTGAAGATGTGGTACGTGACCGTTACGGTAACCTCTTCGACATGTATCAGATGATTTCTGATGACAACCCCTACGAGACACCTATGATGATTTTCCCGGCAAGCCACTACACCATGGGTGGTATCTGGGTTGACTATGAACTCCAGACCTCAGTAAAGGGTCTGTTCGCAATCGGCGAATGTAACTTCTCTGACCACGGTGCAAACCGCCTCGGTGCATCTGCACTCATGCAGGGTCTTGCTGACGGATATTTCGTGCTCCCCTACACTATGCAGAATTATCTCAGCGACCAAATCAAGGTGCCTCACTTCACTACCGACACCAAGGAATTTGACGAAGCAGAAAAGGCTGTACGCGAACGTATCAACAAGCTCATGTCAATCAAGGGTACCAAGTCACCCGACCAGATTCACAAGCGTCTCGGTCATGTGATGTGGAATCTTGTAGGTATGGGACGTACACTTCAGGGTCTTGTGAAGGCTATCGAAGAAGTTGAAGAAGTACGCAAGGAATTCTACTCTGACCTCCGTATCGTAGGTAAGGCTGATGACCTCAACACTGAACTTGAAAAGGCTCTCCGCCTTGAAGACTTCCTCGTAATCGCCAAGATGATGGCAATTGACGCTCTCAACCGCAACGAATCATGCGGCGCACACTTCCGTGAAGAGTATCAACTTGCCGACGGTGAAGCTGCTCGTAATGACAAGGATTATATGTATGTGTCATGCTGGAAGTACACCGGTGACAACGAGAAACCAGTCCTGCTTAAAGAACCCCTCAACTATACTGAAATCAAGGTTCAAACACGTAACTACAAGTCATAAGTCAAAAATTCGAAACAATGGAACATACTATAAATGTAAACCTCAAGATTTGGCGTCAACGTGGTCCCAAAGAACCAGGGGCGTTCAAAACCTACCGTGTTGAAAATGTATCGACCGGCAGCAGTTTCCTTGAAATGCTCGATATGCTCAACCAGCAACTCGTCGACAAAGGTGAAGAACCTGTGGTGTTTGACAGCGACTGCCGCGAAGGTATCTGCGGTATGTGCTCTCTATACATCAATGGTCATCCACACGGTCCGGTACAGGGCATCACTACTTGCCAGCTGCACATGCGTAAGTTCAACAACGAGGACACCATTACTATCGAACCATGGCGTTCAGCTGCGTTCCCTGTAATCCGTGACCTTATGGTTAACCGCAATGCATTCGACCAAATCCAGCAGGCAGGCGGTTATGTATCGTTCAACTGCGGTGGTGCACAGGATGCCAACAGCCTCCCTATCTCTAAGGAGATTGCTGACGTCGCTATGGACTCAGCCACTTGTATCGGTTGCGGTGCTTGTGTTGCAGCTTGTAAGAACGGTTCAGCCATGCTCTTCGTCGGTGCTAAGGTAAGCCAGTTTGCCCTTCTTCCCCAAGGTCAGGTTGAACGTGCTCGCCGCGCCCGTGCCATGGTTAAAAAGATGGACGAACTTGGTTTCGGTAACTGTACCAACACCGGTGCATGCGCAGCCGAATGTCCTAAGAATGTACCTTTGAGCAATATCGCCCGTCTCAACCGCGAGTTTATCAAAGCAAAATTCGCAGATTAATCATAAGTTAATCAACGGATTTAAATATCTCAGTGTGGTAAGGTTTTTTGCAAACCTTACCACACTTTTTTTATTAAATTAACATTCAATAGTTAAATTTTGGATTCGTCTAAACTTTTTGGCATTACATCGCATTATAATAACGGAAAAATTCACAATCCACCTATCTGAGGGCAATTAACCCGCTTAATCAAACACATAATTTACGTTACACTCCTACTTCACGACATCAGATTCCAAACTCATAGTTTACACAAGCTGATTTGCAGAATTATTACAATAAGCTAAAATTGCAACAATTCTGTAATAATTTTGTAACTATATATCTACTTGATTATAAGTAATTTATAAAATAATATAAAGTTTTTTCACTTTATATAAAAATATTTTACGCACAATATTTCGCCTTTTAAATCAAAGAAAGTAATTTTGAAGTGTTCAACAAAGCAAGCCCCACTAAAACTAAAACTCATCCCGGGGCAAACGCAAAGATGAACACCATTGACAATAAAAAACGTTCAACTTTATAAAACTATAATAAAATGGGAACTCAGGAATTTCAGGACAAGCTTATGAGCCTTCAAGGCAATCTTTTGAATTTTGCTTACATGCTCACATCAAATCGTGACAACGCTTACGACCTTCTTCAGGACACTACACTGAAAGCCCTTGACAACGAAAGCAAATATGTTGATAACACCAACTTCAAAGGTTGGGTATTCACCATCATGCGCAACATCTTCATCAACAACTACCGCCGTGTGGTCCGCAGCGCTACTGTGATTGACCAGACCGAGGACCTCTACCACCTTAATCTTTCTCAGGATTCAGGTCTCGAGACTCCGGAAGGTTCATTTGGTGCGGGTGAAATCTCCGATGCCATCAATGCATTTCCCGATGAGTATCGCATACCATTCTCAATGCACGTGGCTGGTTACAAATACAACGAAATCGCCGAAAAGATGAATCTTCCCTTGGGCACTGTAAAGAGCCGCATCTTCTTCGCTCGCAAGAAACTCCAGACCCGTTTCGCCGATTATCGTTAAGCTTCTGAATAATCTGAGTTCCGCCACTCCCATGACGGAGACTCACCTCCCCCATTCTTTATATAACGTTTGCTACGTAAAGACACAACGTAAACTATTTTGCAACCATTTCTATAAAAATAAAGTTTCCATAAGGAACAATTAAATAAGATAAAAAAGATTTTTAGGTAATTGATTGGTTAGGTTATTTTAAGGTAACTAAGATTATAAAAAACACACGAACAAAACAGATGCCTCTTCCGGAATAACCGGAGGGGGCATTAATATTTCACAAACTTTTGTTTAAGCAATATACAACAAGTCACATAAATTTGGCGGTATAAGTTCTTATGATACTCTCATAGAAACTTACACCGCCAAAATCAATACGGTCTTTATAATAAAAAAGCAGATAGCTTATTTGCTTTCGCTAACCTTATTGTAACGGGCGTTAAGACCCTCCACAATTTCGTTTGTGATATCAAGCGCGGGGTTGAAATAGATACCGGCAGCCTTGAAAAGGATAGCATCGTAACCCTTGGAAGCGTTATAGATTTTAATATAGTTCTCAATTGAGTCATTGAGCTGGAGCTGCTGCTGAGCAAGTTCATTTTCAGTGTTTCGGCTCAGACCTGCGAGATAATTCTCGGCATCCTGCTGCATTTTCTGAAGCTTCTGCATATCGGCATTGTAACTTGCCTCTGTAAGATAACCGTTTGAACGACCTTTCTGCTCGATAGCGGCAGCAAATTTCTGAATCTCGGTAGCTTTAGCCTGACGGGCGCCTTCAATCTTTGAAACCGCACGCATTGAAGCCTCCTGAAAATCCTTGGCAAGATTGTAATGTGTCATCAACGAATCGCCATCGATATAGCGGATGTTGAGGTTTGAGGTAGTTGCGCCATCGGCCGCTTTCACTGCCTGAACTGCGGTATCGGAAGAGGCTTTTGAGTCTGAACCACCGCATGAGGTCATACTAACAGCTAAGAGCCCCAGAAGCAGCGATGAAGCTGACATTGCTAACTTTTTCATGTCAAAAATAAGTGTGAAAAATTTAATTGTATTTTTTTGGTTTATCATTCTTTCGGATGACTCGCACACCCTATGCCGCGCTCGCGCAACTTCGGATTGTCATGCACGTGACCCGAGGGGAATTTGCCATCCTTGACAAAAAATATTTTAACACCAAGCAACAACACTGCCACAGCTAAAAGCAGGATAGTAATTATGGCTATAAGGATAAATTTCATTGTCAAATTCGGTTTTCCGATGCAAAATTAACAATTTACCCGTAATTTTTGCGCTCATATCAATTTTATTTTATAATTTAGTGGTGCAAAAGCCGAATATTTAACACTTGTTTTGTCCGAGTGCTAATATTTGCTAAAAAGCAAATTGATATTTTTCTAAACTATTTCTATATGGAAATCAAAAACCTACAACCCCAATTGGTTTTCTCTATCTTTGACGAAATCACCAAGATTCCACGTCCATCAAAGAAAGAGGAAAAAATACGCCAATATCTCCTTGACTATGCCAAGAAACACAACATCGCTGTCAAAACCGACAAGATTGGCAACGTTGTGATGAGCAAACCCGCCACCCCCGGTCATGAAGATGCTCCTACAGTAATCCTTCAGGGACACATGGATATGGTGTGCGAGTCAAACGACAAGCATTTCGACTTCGAAAACTCACCCATCGAAACCATCATTGACGGTGAATGGATTCGCGCCAACGGCACTACACTGGGTGCTGACAATGGTATCGGTATGGCAGCAGCTCTCGCAGCACTTACTGACGACAGCTTCACACACGGTCCACTCGAAGCCCTTTTCACTATGGATGAAGAAACAGGTATGACCGGCGCCAATAACCTCGGTGAGGATATGATTACCGGCACCATGCTTCTCAACCTCGACTCTGAAGATGATGCCGAGATATTTGTAGGTTGCGCAGGTGGTGTGGATACCCAGGCATTCTTCCACTATAACCGCTCATTCGCACCCAAGGATTTCCTTTATTTCAAGATAAATATCGAAGGTCTAAACGGCGGTCATTCTGGCGGTGACATCCATCTCGGTCGCGCAAATGCCAACAAGCTGCTCGCACGTTTCCTCTTTGACCTTTCAGGCAAACATGAAGTGGTTGTGTCGGAAATCGACGGTGGCAATCTACGCAATGCCATTCCACGTGCAAGCCATGCCGTAATCGGAGTACACACTTCTAAAAAAGAAGTGGTTCGCGCTATGCTAAACGTATACATCGCTGACCTTGAGAATGAATACAAGGGTATTGAACCCAACCTCAAAATCACAATGGAAAGCGTTGACACCCCCGACTTCACCATTGACCAGACTACATCCCTCAACCTTATCCGTGCCCTCTACTGCGCACCTCATGGAGTAGTGTCAATGAGCCGCGAACTCGAAGGTCTCGTTGAAACCTCAACCAACCTTGCATCAGTGAAGATGGCTCCTGATAACGTAATCGTTGTCACCACCAGCCAGCGCAGCTCAGTAGAGTCGCGCAAATGGGATATCGCCCGTCAGGTTGAAGCCGTGTTCCTGCTCGCAGGTGCGGAAGTGAAACATGGTGACGGTTATCCGGGATGGCAACCCAATCTTGAATCACCAATCATGAAGATTTCACGCGATGCTTACGAGGAGCTCTATGGTATAACTCCGGCCATCAAGGCTATTCACGCCGGTCTGGAATGTGGATTGTTCCTCACCAAGTATCCTTATCTCGACATGGTATCATTTGGTCCTACCCTCCGCGATGTTCACTCACCGTCAGAACGTATGCACATTCCTGCAGTTGAACGCTTTTGGGGTCAGCTCAAACGTACCCTCGAGAAGGTTGCCGAACTTAAAAAGTAAGCATTTATTGCCTATTGCCCCATCCATCTCCTCTCTCCACTTACCATCCTATCCGACGAAAAAACAGAAGTCGGACATATTGATAAATATTTGACAGAGTAAACTATTACACTTATAGATTTGTTTATATAGCTAAGGGCATTTCTAAACAAGTGTTCCTATAACCGAGTGTAACGCAGAGTCCGTACGTGTGTATGGCTCTGCGTGAAACACCGGATTTTCGTCAGGATTGCGCGCTTATAATCATCCTTGCAATCCCGCAGAGTTAATTAATCCCTATGCGCCGTGTGGCGCGAAAGGGCATTGTTGCACTAAAGCCTTTTTTTATGAATCGACGATTCGCATTGCTGTGCTCTGCCGTTCTCATCTCAACGATGATATTCTCTAAAACAGAACATCGAGACGGGAATGTCCCGGCCGACACACTCTCCCATGCTATCGCAGAATTAGAACAATTGAAATTCCCCACCGACACCATTCTTACCCTCACTGAGCAGGATTTTGAAGAGGTCGCAGAAAGTCTCGGCGTGGAAGTCGCAGCCATAAAGGCTGTGGTCGACATCGAAGCCGGACGTACTCATCAGGGATTCGTGGCACCCGGCAAACCCCTTATCAATTTTGACCTCACAATGTTTCGCCGTTTCGCCACTCGTCGCGGCGTAAATCTCTCGAAGTATAGTAATTCCCACTCCGTTGTGTTCACTTCGTCACGTGGCTCGCAAAGCAAAGCTCACAGACGCCTCGAAGCAGCAAAGTCCATCAACCATAAGGCAGCCCTCGAAGGAACTTTCTGGGGGATGTTCCAAATCGGTGGATTCAACTGGAAACGGTGCGGAGCTGAAAGTCTCGATGACTTTGTAGAGAAAATGTCGCGTTCGGAGCGCGACCAGCTTGACCTTTTTGCCAAGTTTATAACCACTTCCGGTCTACTCAAACATCTACAGCAGAAAAACTGGGCAGCATTTGCCCGTGGCTATAATGGACCATCATACGCTCGGCGCGGTTACCATACACGAATGGCAGCTGCCTACAAACGCCACACGGCAGCTAAAAACGCAGCTGAAGCAGCAGCCACAAAGGAAGCTGAAACTGTTAATACCTCTCCTGCTAAAAAGTAATACATCACAATCCCCCTATATCAGAGACGGGTCACGGCATATTTTTTAGCCATGGCCCGTCTTTGATATATTCTATGAATTAAATATTATATTATTTGCGCCAGAAGGTAGGTGTAAAGAGCACAAGCACTGTAAACAGCTCCAGACGACCAATCAACATAATCAGAGCAAGCAACCATTTACCCACATCGGGAACTATGCCATACGACTCACCATAGCCGGTCACACCCGCACCAAGACCGGTGTTGCTGATACATGAGAATGTGGAGAAAAATGAATCAACCAACGGTAGTCCAAGAGCCGTAAGAAGCATACCACCCACCATGATTATCATGACATAGAGACAAAGAAAAGCAATCACTTTAGATACCGTATCATGAGGAATCACCTTGTCATTTACTCTTACAGTAAGCACATCGTTAGGATGTATGATACGTACTATCTCATTACGACAATTCTTCACCAGATAAATCAGACGGTCTATTTTGGCACCACCGCTCGTAGAACCAGCGCAACCACCGAAGAACATAAGGGCAAATACCAGCGAGAGCACGAATGTACCCCAAAGCTTCAAATCGCCCACTTCGTAACCAGTGGATGTTATAGTCGAGACAATCTGAAAGAGCGGGTCAAGAGTCACTGATTTTATCGAGGTAGCCTGCCCATGATACACTATGCCTATTACAAAGAGTATATAGGTGACAAAAATAATCTTTACATAAGTCCGGAACACATCATTGTGCCATAGTGGTCTGAATTCGCCATGCGCAGCACGGAATATAAGGGTAAAACTGGTACCACCTATAAACATAAACACAGTTACCACAATCTCAATATAGACTGAATGCCATTCCGCCAGACTGGCATCAACAGTCGAGAATCCACCGGTCGACATGGTACTGAAAGCATGGCACAGAGCGTCAAAAGGTCCCATAGGACCGGCTATAAGGAGCAGAAACAGCACAATGGTAAGGACTATGTATATCATCCAGAGTCCTTTGGCTGTCTGTGAAATGCGCGGTCGGAGCTTATCATGCGTAATACCTGTCACTTCCGCATTAAACATCTGCATTCCTCCCGAATGGTTAAGCATAGGTATTACTGCCAGGGTGAAGATTATTATTCCCATACCCCCAATCCATTGCATAAGGCAACGCCACATTATCACTCCATGACTCAAATGACTTATGGAGCTCATAACAGTGGCACCGGTGGTGGTAAACCCTGACATGGCTTCAAAAAATGCATCGGAAACTGACATCGCCCCACTCTCCATGAGCATAAAAGGCAACATTCCAAACATTGAAAAAAAGACCCATACCATAGCAGTGAGAAGAAAACCCTCTCGCTTACCCATATTGGAAGAACGTGGATGTATACATAATGCCATCAACAGCCCTGCACCAACTGTAACGCCCATGGTAAGGAGAAACCATATCCAGTCACGTTCACCATAGATAAGACATGTGACTAACGGAACCAGAAGAAACGCTCCTTCGATGGTAAGAAGAAGACCTATGATACGTAAAAGTACAGGGAAATTTATGCTGGGGGTATAATCCCGGAAACTCGCCATAATCAAGAGAACAGTTTTTCAACCTTATGAATCACACCGTTGAGAGTGAACACAACCACTCGGTCGCCCGGCTCAATGACAGTGTTACCTGACACAAGATAGCCTTTGCCATCACGAATAAGCCCGGCTATGGTCATGTCGCGCGACAGACGCATATCCTTTACTGGTGAGCGAGTAATCTTTGAACCCGGTTTTGCCACAATCTCAGCCACCTCAGCATCAGCAAGAGCCAGACACTTGGAGGTAGAGGTATCACGGTCAAGAAGCATCTGGAATATGCGCGAGGATGCCAACAATTTCTTATTGATAACAGTGCCGATGTTAAGTCCCTCGGCTTCCGATATAAATTGCAGATTCTCAACCTCGGCTATAGTCTTTATGACTCCAAACTCCTTTGCTGTCAAACATGTGAGAATGTTGGTCTCACTACTGTCAGCAAGAGCTATGAATGCGTCCATGTCTGTGATGCCTGCATCGCGCAAGGCATCTGTATCACGTGCGTCCGCATGGATTATTTTGGCATCCGGACAGCGCTCGGACAACCGTAGACAATGCTCGCGGTCCACATCCATAATCTTTATGTTATATTTATCTCCCACCATAGCGCAAAGACGAATGGCTATGCGGCTACCACCCATTATGAGTACATTTCGGATTTTGCGTTCTGTTTTCCCGCACAAGTCTATGAGGGAGTTTACATGCTCGCGGGTAGTCATGAAATATACAATGTCGTTGAGCTCTATGCGGTCGTCACCTCGCGGAATGATAGTCTCATGATTTCTTTTTATTGCCGCCACGTGGAAGTTGTGTTCCGTCATGCCGAGGTCCTTAAGCTTTATGCCTACAAGAGGAGCATTGTCACGTAACTTCACACCAACCAATATAAGTTCACCATCGTGAAGCTCGAACCAATGACGTACCCAGTTGTGCTGCAACGCCTGAATGATTTCAAGAGCAGCCAGATATTCAGGATAAATTACATCGTCGGCACCGATATGGGCGAAAAATTCCCTGTTAGCCGGGTCCTTGAATTCATAATTATCTATACGAGCCACAGTCTTCTCGGCGCCAAGACTCTTTGCCATGGCACACGACACGACATTCTGCGCTTCGTAGGGAGTCACAGCAATGAAAAGGTCACACCCTTCCACCCCAGCCTGTCGTAACGCCTTGAATGAGGTTGTGGAACCTTGACATGTAAGCAAATTATAATTTGCATCAAGCATAGCAAGCTTGTCGCTGTCGCTGTCAACCACAGTGATATCCTGCTCTTCGCGTGAGAGCAACTTTGCCAAATGGGTCCCCACTTCTCCGGAACCTGCAATAATTATCTTCATACAGGCTGAGTGTTTGGTTTACAGATTGACTTGATGCAGTTGTAGATACCTTCTTCGTCAAAGTCGCAAAGCCTTCGCAATTCGGCAGGCGAACCCTGGGGAATAAAACGGTCAGGCACACCCTTACGGGTCACGGATAAGAAATAGTTGTGGTCTGCCATCCATTCAAGCACAGCGGAACCAAGTCCACCATCCACAGTGCCATCCTCAACAGTTATGACAGGCACATTTTTGGAAGCTACCTCCTTGAGAATCTCCTGGTCAATCGGTTTGAGGAACATCATGTCATAATGAGCCACAGTGATGCCAAAGTCACGTTCAGCCCTGGCTATAGCGCGTTCTACCTCCGATGCAACCGGACCGATTGAAAGCACAACGAGGTCGTCACCATCATGAAGTTTTTCACCTTGACCGACCCTTAGAGTAGCCATGGGACGTTCTTCGACCGTTTCTCCTCTGCCACGAGGATAACGTATGGCAAATGGTCCGTCGAATACGGACGCCGTGAGCATTAGGTCGCGGAGATAGTTCTGATTCCTCGGTGACGCTACTGTCATGCCTGGAATGGAACGAAGATAACTCAGGTCAAATGCTCCGTGGTGGGTAGCCCCGTCCTCTCCCACCAGTCCGGCGCGGTCAAGACAAAAGACCACCGGAAGCCCCTCAATAGCCACATCGTGGATAATATGGTCGTAGGCTCGTTGCAAAAATGAGGAATAAATTGCTACGAATGGTTTCATTCCATCCTTGGCAAGACCACCGGCAAACGTCACCGCATGTCCCTCGGAGATACCGACATCGAAAGTGCGTTCAGGAAATGCTTCCTGTAGTTTACTCATGGATGTACCGGAAAGCATGGCGGCTGTGATGCCGACTATACGGTCGTTACGACGGGCAAGTTCCACCAGAGTCTCGCCAAACACATCCTGATATTTAGGTGGCTTAATCCCAGTCTCACGAATTTTCTCGCCTGTCACAGGATTAAACTTGCCGGGAGCATGCCATGAAGCAGGATTAAGCTCAGCAGCGGCAAAACCTTTTCCCTTCACCGTGCGGAGATGGAGTATCCGCGGACCGGAGAAATCCTTTATTTCATTGAGCACGCTGACCACTGTATTGATATCGTGTCCGTCAAATGGACCGAAATACCGTATATTGAGCCCCTCGAATATGTTCTGCTGACGTGTGAGCAGCGACTTAAGACTATTGTTAAACCGGGTAATCATACCCTTCCCCTTATCCGACACAAGATGGTAACGGCGTAGCAAGCGTGAGAGCTTGTAACGGAAGTTATTGTAAGCCTTAGAGGTAGTGAGATGCGCGAGGTAAGAATTGAGAGAACCTACATTATCGTCAATCGACATGTCATTGTCGTTGAGTATGATAAGCAGGTTGGAATTTGAGTTTGCAGCATTGTTCAGCCCTTCGAATGCGAGACCGCCGCTTATGGAAGCATCACCGATTACAGCTACAACATTGCGCCGCGGTTGCTCTTTTTGAAGCGAAGTTGCCACCGCCATCCCAAGGGCAGCTGAGATTGAGTTGGAGGCATGCCCGGCTGTGAAAGTATCATATTCACTCTCTTTTGGGTTAGGAAAGCCGCTAAGACCACCCAACGTACGGTTTGTAACAAAGGCGTCACGTCTACCGGTAAGGATTTTGTGTCCATAGGCCTGATGCCCCACATCCCACACTATACGGTCGTAGGGTGTGTTGAACACATAGTGTAAAGCTACCGTAAGCTCCACTGCCCCCATACTCGAGGCAAAATGACCGGGATGAGAGGATAGTGTGTCGATGAGAAACGAGCGCAACCCATCGCACACCGCCGGGAGCTCCTCCAACGGCAGTTTGCGCAGGTCGGCAGGAGAATTAATCCTGTCAAGGATATTAGTCTTTCCGTTTTCCATTCCTTAGATACTTCTTATATAACGGCACCCATACCACTATGCCCGACGCCACCAGAATGAAAGCCACTCTGGGGGTAAACGGCTGCGATGCCACCATAATATAACACAGCAGGAGCCATAAAAGTCCGATAAAAACAAATCGTATTAGCGTAGGGGTATCCATCTTTACATATAACACTGCCCGGCGCGTTTTGTATCAGCCACGCCGGACATATATAAGGGTGATGAGAGTGAGAATCAATAACCGGTATAGGTGTGAGGAGTGAGCTTCTTCAACTCAGCCTTAACCTCGTCGCTGACATTGAGAGTATCAATGAAAGCGGCAATACTCTCAGCAGTCACTGCGCTGTTTGTACGGGTAAGAGCCTTCAAGGTCTCGTAGGGTTTGGGATACCCTTCGCGGCGCAATATGGTCTGTATAGCTTCTGCCACCACACTCCAGGTATTGTCGAGGTCTGCATCGATAGCGGCACGGTTAAGCAATAGCTTGCCGAGTCCCTTCATAGTTGAAGCGATAGCAATGAGGGTATGAGCCAAAGGCACACCGATGTTGCGCAGCACGGTAGAGTCAGTAAGGTCACGCTGCAGACGTGACACCGGAAGCTTACCGGCAAGGTGTCCCAGAACCGCATTAGCTATTCCAATGTTACCCTCAGAGTTCTCGAAGTCAATCGGGTTGACTTTGTGAGGCATCGCAGACGAGCCAACTTCGCCAGCCTTGATTTTCTGCTTGAAGTACTCCATGGAGATATACATCCACATGTCGCGGTCAAGGTCAAGGATAATATTGTTGATACGCTCAAGAGCACCAAAAAGTGCCGCAAGATTGTCGTAGTTGGAAATTTGTGTAGTATATTCCTCACGAACTATGCCGAGCTTGCCGCTGAGGAAATCTGCACCGAATTTACGCCAATCTACCTCAGGGAACGCGCAAAGATGAGCATTAAAGTTACCGGTTGCCCCACCAAACTTGCCACTGATTTCCACAGCATCAAGCATACGGAGCTGCTGACGCAGACGATAGCTGAACACCTTGATTTCCTTTCCCAAACGGGTAGGCGATGCAGGCTGTCCGTGAGTCTTGGCGAGCATAGGTATGTCGTACCACTCCTCAGCTCTTGCTTCAAGATGCTCTATCATCTCCAAAAGTCTCGGACGATACACATTTCGCAGTGCGTCGGCTATTGACATCGGCACCGAAGTGTTGTTGATATCCTGTGAGGTCAGACCGAAATGTATATATTCCTTCTGTTCTCCCAAACCCATAGCATCGAAACGCTCTTTCAGGAAGTACTCCACAGCCTTGACATCGTGATTGGTTACACTCTCGATTTCCTTGATGCGACGCGCATCTTCAATGGTAAAATCACGATAGATGCCACGCAGTGACTCAAATAAAGCGGTATCTACCCCACTCAACGCAGGAAGCGGAAGTTCGCAAAGAGCTATAAAATACTCTACTTCCACCTTGACGCGGTAACGTATAAGGGCAAACTCCGAGAAATACTCGTCAAGGCTCTCACATTTGCCGCGATAACGGCCGTCCACGGGGGATATTGCTGTCAATTCGGTCAGTTCCATATATATTTATTCTTTTATTTTACTATGTTGAGACGTAATTAAGGGCAAAATTACAAAAAATCCCTCATACCACCCCGATATTTATCCACCAAATTAACTATTCCCCACCATTTCCGAACATTTCATCCCCCTCAGCTCGGAAATTTACGCTACCTTTGCAGTCAATATCACCAAATTACTGAACAAGCCATGATATATTTTGACAGCGATTACATGACCGGCGCTCATCCCGATGTGCTCAAAAGCCTCACTGATACCAACATGCTCCACACAGTGGGCTATGGCAACGATGAATTTACTGCAAAAGCGAAAAGCCTTATACTCAGCGCCTGCTCTATTGATGAAAAAAATGGTGATGTGTACTTCCTCGAAGGTGGTACACAGACCAACGCTGTTGTGATTGACCGTCTTCTCGACTGCCATCAGGGTGTGCTCGCCGCAGACACAGCCCACATCAATGTCCACGAGGCCGGTGCCATTGAGGCGACCGGTCACAAAGTGCTCACCTTACCTTCTTGTAACGGTAAGCTCAGAGCAAACGACGTGGAGGAATATATCAAGACATTTTACAGTGACTCCACCCACCACTACATGGTGGAACCTGGTATGGTATATATATCCTACCCCACTGAGCTTGGCACAGTCTACACGCGCCGAGAACTGGAGGACCTCCATGATGTATGTGCCAAAGCAGGTATACCTCTCTATATTGATGGGGCGCGACTTGCCTACGGTCTCGCTGCAGAGGGTTCAGACGTGACACTCCCCATTATTGCCGCCCTTGCCGACATCTTCTATATCGGTGGCACCAAATGCGGTGCACTAATGGGCGAAGCAGTAGTGACACGGCGCAAGGAACTGTTGCCTCGCTTCGTGTCGCTGATAAAACGCCGTGGAGCCACTTTAGCCAAGGGCCGACTACTCGGAGTGCAGTTCAGCACACTGTTCTCTGATGAACTCTACCTCCGCATAGGCGCCCACGCTGTCGCACTCGCAATGAAACTCAAAGCCGGAGCTGTAGCTAAAGGCTATCGGCTTCTCATAGATTCCCCTACTAACCAACAGTTCATAATACTACCCAACAAGAAAATAGAAGAGTTGCGCCACAATGTATCATTTGAGCTATGGGGTCCCATGCAACCTGACGAGACTCCGGTAAGATTCGTGACTGATTGGGCAACTACGACCAACGATATCGACATTCTTCTGAATCTACTCTGACATGGATGCATAAATTATCAAATGATAACTGTATCTGACGAGATTTCTCATACCTTTGCTGCCAAAACAAATTATCCCCGGACTATGGAATATAATGAAAAGAAAATGCGAAGATTCGTTCAGCAGCTCCCGCCGGAAGACGCCAAGTCTATTCTCGCCACCGCCACTAATGGAGTGCTCTCTCTTATCGGGCCAGACGGTGCGCCATATGGTGTGCCTCTGAGCTACTGCTACGACGGAGATAAGAAGATATATTTTCACTGCGCCAAATCCGGATATAAGCTTGATTGTCTTAACAGCGGGGATGGTCGCTGCTCATTTTGCGTTGTGGCGCAGGATGTAGTACTCCCAGCCGAATTCACTACGCTATACCGTAGTGTCATTGTCACCGGTCGCCTAACCATAGTAAGTGACATTCAAGAGATTCTCACCGCCCTACGCATGTTGGCAACCAAGTATTCACCCGGCATTGACAGCGCCAATGAGATTTCCCGTAATCTCGACCGCCTCCTTGTGCTTTGTTTAGACATCAGCACCATTACCGGCAAAGAGTCGATAGAACTTGTCAGAATCAAACAGAAAAAATAGCGTTAATTGATTTTAGAGAGGCTCGATGTCCTGTAAGCATTGCGGTAGCTGATGGGAGAGCTACCGGTTAGCTTGCGGAATGCCCGACAAAGGTATGAAGGGTCATCATAATGTAGACGTGCGGCAATCTCTTTCACAGAAAGGTCAGTGGTATCGAGAAGCATTTTCATCACCAACCCAAGTTGGATATTTATCTGCTGCTTTGCGGTGACACCAATATTTCTTTTGACCAATATGTTAAGATAGTTTGGAGTCACATTAAGTTTATCGGCATAAAATGCCACATCGTGATGCCGGGTATAATATCTATTGAGCAAACCTAAGAATTCATTAACCATCACCCATGCCCTATTTTTAGGAGGATTAATCCCTAAGAGCCCAAGACGCATCTCCACCTGCTCTGCCATAATAAGCATAAAATTCTCCATTTCATTTCTAAAAACTTTCCCCGCTGTAGTGACTGACGAATGGTGCGAAATCCAATCAAGCTGTTTAAACCACCGGTCAACTACACGGCGCAATGCGACAGGAAGTGCAAATACTGGTGACGCGTAGATATATTCCCAAAATCTGTTAGAGGTCACAAGGAAGAAAATGTGCTGTGAAGCATCAAAATCCAGTTCAATATATTTTGCTTCAAAATCCCGGGAAATGCAAACCGGAACAATAACCATATCGAAGACTATAAACGCAATATCACCGCTTTTAATCATAAGCCTGCGGGAATTTATGGTAAAATCGGCACTACCGCTCTCACATAACATTATCATACAGCCAGTAACGACAAGCGGACTACCGGCTTTCCAGTCACATCCTGTAGCCACTCCTACAGAGCATTGAAATGCTTTGGTTGTATTGATTTCTTCTGTCATGACAATATCGTATATTTTTTCACAAAGGTAGGCAATTGGCTGCCACATTCAAAGCATAGTTATAAAAAGTACCCGGATTGTAAGGATTTCCACCTTGAGCGTTACAGTGATTATAGCTACCTTTGCGGCTTGTATTGCAATGATACAATGAGTGAGCGATAGCTGTATGAAATATTTTTTTATTTTACTGACAGTATGAATAAAGATAGACTTGACTTTGGTAAAGGAGATATAGGGAAGTTGTTTCGCGCCATGTTTGTACCCACCCTCATTGGGATGGCATTCAACTCTGCACTCAACGTGTGCGACGGAATGTTCGTTGGTCATGGTGTGGGAAGTAATGCACTTGCAGCCATAAACATTGTTGCTCCCCTATTCCTGCTCTGCACAGGAATAGGACTGATGATGGGTATCGGAGCCTCGGTAATAGGTGGCATACGACTTGCAGAAGACAATGTGCGTGCAGCCCGTGTAGTGATGACGCAGGCCTATGCCGCCGGTGCCATCCTGTTTGGAGTAGTCATAGCTATATCGGCATGTTTCACGCGCCCCCTGCTCTATGCGTTGGGATGTTCCGAAGCGCTCGAGGAATTGGCAACTGACTATCTGTTGTGGCTACTGCCGGGATTGATGTTCTTCTACCTCCAGTGTGCCGGAATGATGTTGATACGACTCGACGGCTCCCCACGTTATGCCATGGCGGTTCAGATAGTGGCAGCAGTTCTCAACATATTTCTTGACTGGTACATGGTATACCCACTCGGACTCGGTATCAAGGGTGCGGCAATGGCTACTTCCATTTCATGTATTGTAGCGGGACTAATGGTGATTACCTACTTCCTATGTTATGCTGACAAATTAAAGTTCCACTCTCTGCGACTCAACAACGGCGGTCTCCGTGCAACGGTGAAAAGCGTAGGATATATGGCAAAACTTGGGTTAGCCACCTTCATAGCAGAGCTTGCCATAGGGGTGATGATGGTGACGGGCAACTATATGTTTCTCTCATATCTCGGCGAGGCAGGCGTAGCGGCATTCAGCGTAGGGTGCTACCTGTTTCCACTCATATTTTCCACAAGTAATGCTGTTGCTCAATCAGCTCAGCCCATCATAAGCTACAATTACGGAGCTGGACAACATACCAGGGTAAAAAAGGCATTACGCATAGCCTTGTACACTGCTATTGGATGTGGAGTGATAATTTCCTGCGTCATGTGGTGGGGCTCGGACACTCTTGCCGGAATCTTTATCAATGCCGGCGATACAGCCCGCACAATAGCATCCAAGGGATTACCACTTCTTGGACTATGCGCACTACCCTTTGCCGTAAATATTACTTTCATTGGCTATTACCAGAGCTGCGAACAGGCTGGACGCTCTATAGCCTACATGATGCTTCGCGGTATCATATTTATGGTACCAGCATTTATATTGCTCCCGGGAATAGCAGGAGTCGAGGGTCTATGGCTCGCCATACCACTTTCTGAGCTACTTACATTTATAGTAATTGCCATTGCTTACGCGACTGTACATCACCGCCATAGAGGAATAATAAAATAACATCATGAAATGAAGCAAATTGCAAAAGGTTTAATCCGGGCTATTGAGATTTATGGAAGATTAAGAGTTGGCACATCAATTAGTTAAACATTAGTTAAAGTGACAATCAAGGCTAAACGTTTTCAGCTAAAGCTCGTCAAATAATCAAACGTAAACGAAAACGGAATAATCAAACTCGTTTACCGGAAGATAGAATTAAATATAACTGAAAACAAATAAAAACATTACAGAATTTATGAAAAAGAGAATCGTAGGCTTAGCCTTAATCGCAATGTCGCTCGTAACCGTGAACAGTGTAGCCCAGACCCCAAATCAGAATACTCAGACCACTCCCAAACAGGAGAACACCCAATGTAAGAAAGCCCCTGGTAAAGGTCAGTGCAAAGCTGTCTGCCCATTTGAAGGGATGAATCTCTCCGATGCCCAGAAGGGTAAACTGGAACAGCTCAACACTAAGCGCGCCAACGCTCGTGCTGAAAAGAGCAAGGCAATTAAGGCTGAGAAGCAGCGCAAAGATTCAGTAAAGATGACTGAGCGTCGCGCTGCCAAGAAAGAATATCTTGAAGAAATCAAGGCAATCCTCACCCCTGACCAATATGTGGTATTCCTCGAAAACTCATACGTGAACGTTGACCAGCATCATGGCAAAGCTATGAAACAGTCTCGCCACCATAGCAAAGACATGAATGGCAAACACGGAAAGGATGGTAAGAAGAACCATGCAAACCGCGGCACTAAAAACCGCACTAACGCTCAAGCTCCTTCAACCAATAGCTAAACCATAGACCGTAACCATAGTAGATACTTAATAACCCGATAGCGGAGTCCGATTCAATCAGGCTCCGCTATCTTTATTTTGCTCAAGTATCTATCTGTTTATTTCGGGAAATAGATTATCTTTGCAGGAACAAACCAATCAAAGCAATCATATATGCGAAAGCCTTATTCGATAGGGATTGACATCGGAGGGACCAACACAGTGATGGGTATTGTGGATACACGCGGCAATATCCTCGGCACTGCCTCTATCCCTACCCTACGTCATTCACATGTGAAACAATATCTCGACGAGCTGCACACGGAATTGAGCGTAATGATGGAACGTACAGATGCCATCGGCAAAATACATGGTATCGGTGTTGGGGCTCCTGGAGCCGACCGCAACGGCGTAATCGAATATGCTGAGAATCTCCCGTGGGAAATGCCGGTGAGGCTCGCGGAACTCATAAGCCTACGGTTCGGTATCCCGGCAAAAGTCACTAACGACGCCAATGCCGCCGCTATTGGAGAAATGACTTATGGGGTTGCACGCGGAATGAGTGATTTCATAATGATTACACTCGGCACCGGCGTAGGCTCAGGCATCGTAGCAGACGGAAAGCTGCTGCAAGGTCACAACGGTCTTGCCGGAGAACTTGGACACGCAATAGTACGCCCCCAGAATGGACGTATGTGTGGCTGCGGACGCATAGGGTGTCTGGAAACCTACTGCTCTGCTACAGGTGTGGCACGCACTGCACGAGAATTTCTACACTCTACTCCGCTTGCTCCATCTATATTGCACGACATCGCACCCGAGAAACTGACTTCGAAAGATGTATATGATGCCGCCATGAAGGGTGATTCACTTGCTAAAGAAATCTTTGAATTTACAGGTTCAATGCTTGGGGAGGCTCTGGCTAACTTCGCCACATTTTCCGACCCCGAGGCATTTGTATTGTTCGGCGGACTTGCCAAGAGCGGCGACCTACTTCTGCAACCGGTAAAAAGGGCTTTTGAACAGCACGTGATTTCCCTATGGAAAGGAAAAGTCAAAATACTGCTGTCGGAACTTAAGGATGCCGATGCCGCCCTTCTCGGTGCAAGCGCAGTAGGCTGGACTGTATAATTCCAACAAGCAACAAGGATAATATATGTATCTCTAACCAATCATTTATATTTCGGACAATGACCACTCAACCTGCATCAGGGCAGCTGTCGCCCCGCCTAAGGTTCATCGCCATCATAGCGATGTTCTTCCTGTTTGCCATGATTTCATTCGTGACGAATCTTGCCGCCCCCATCGGTACTATATGGGGATACCAACATGAAGGCAATTCATTTCTCGGTATGATGGGAAATATGATGAACTTCCTTGCCTACCTTTTCATGGGAGTACCTGCCGGAAACCTTCTACAAAAAATAGGCTATAAGAAGACTGCTCTATGCGCCATGGCTATCGGTGCTGCAGGACTTTTCATCCAATGGACTTCAAGCATTGACGACAATTTCATAATCTATCTTACCGGAGCTTTCGTATGCGGTCTATCAGTCTGTATGCTCAACACTGTTGTTAATCCGATGCTCAACTATCTTGGCAACGGAGGTAACCGTGGCAATCAGCTAATACAAACCGGAGGAGCCATCAATTCCCTTTCTGGCACATTGACCCCATTCTTTGTTGGTGTGCTTGTGGGCGAACTTACTAAGGAAACCACCATCAAAGCTGTGACTCCGCTACTATGGATAGCTATAGGAGTATTCATAGCTTCATTTATAATTATCTCATTCATTGCCATCCCGGAACCGAATCTCAATAAGAACCGTGAGCGGAAATCCAAACTCCCCCACTCCGCTCTTAGCTTCCGTCACACAGTATTAGGGCTGATAGGCATATTCTTCTATGTCGGAATTGAAGTGGGTATACCCGGCACACTCAATTTCTATCTCTCCGACCAAGGACAGGGAGGCGCAGGTGTAATCGGAGCTGCATCAACCATAGCGGGAGCAATCGTAGCGCTATACTGGCTGCTGATGCTTTGCGGAAGGACTCTCTCGTCATTCATCTCCGGAAAAGTATCATCACGCACACAGCTTATGGCTGTATCAGCTGTGGCGATAGTGCTTGTCATACTCGCTATCTGCACCCCCGTATCTGTCACATTACCGGTACCACCACAAATCTACAGCACAATCAATCCAGCCACTGGCGAGGTACTTACCGCCATGATACCAGTAAGCGCCTACCTTCTTGTGCTTTGCGGTCTCTGTACATCAGTGATGTGGGGCAATATATTCAACCTCGCTGTGGAAGGATTAGGAAAATACACTGACCAAGCTTCCGGATTCTTCATGACTATGGTGGTAGGCGGAGGACTAATTCCATTAGCGCAGCAACTGATAGCAAAAAGCGTAGGATACATGGCGTCCTATTGGCTCATTGCAATATGCCTCGGATACCTTCTATTTTACGGTATCTCTGGCTCGAAAAATGTCAATACTGATATTCCTACCGATAACAGCGAACTCAACGCTTTGTAATCGGCTCTGCATACATGTTATTATTTGACCTCAGAATTCGTTATAGGAATCTTTAATATAATCCACCTGTATAATGCGGACAGCCTGCCGATATGGTGGGCTGTCCGTATTATATAGGTGCGGTGCTATACCGCATCACTTATTCTTGCTGCAATTTAAATCATACGCCAAACAAGTGCTATTTTCAGAAGGTCCATTCGGGACTTGTAACACTATTTTCGGGTGCATGGTCATGCGTCTTGACAATGTTGTCAGAACTTTTCTTAACCCCTCTTGGGGTTACTTTCCCTTTAGATGTGGAAGGCACTGATGTAGCTGAATAACCATCCTTGACGGCTCGTGAAGCCATGCGCTCTATGCGGTCGTCAAGGTCAGGATGAGAGGAAAACAACTGATTGATTGGTCCGGCATCACCGGCACCTGACGAAGCCTCGATAGCTTTAAGTTTCTTGAATGAAAGTGCCATTGCCATAGGATTTTTTCCATGACTTTTCAGAAACTCATAGCCATAATCATCTGCATCTTTTTCTTGTTTCTGTGAGTAATTAGCACTTGCGAGTGCCTCACCAAGGTCTCCAAGCTGCGATTGCGACAGCAACGCCACTGTGCCTCCTCCCGATGCCAATCCATCGCGCAACGCCGACGATAGTAATGCCTGCTTAAAACCTTTTTTTGAGTCGTGGTGAGCCACATGACCAATCTCATGCCCTATCACTCCAAGCAATTCGTCATCGCTCATTATATCCATCAGCGAAGAAAATACCCTCACGCTTCCATCGGCACATGCAAAGGCATTGACATCCTTAGTCTTGTATACCTTGAAATTTAGTGGAATTCCTTCCACGTCAATCAACCCGGCAGTCAAACGGTCAAGACGCACCGTATAGGGGTCAGAAGGACCGGCGACGTTGTTCTTCTCATCCATATACATCACATACTCCTTAACATAGGCTGCCACCTGGTCATCGGAAATAGTAGCAGCCTGCGTCACCTTTGAAAGTGCACTCATGGCACGCATGAAATCAAACTGCGCCATCATTGGCATGCTCCATAGAAGCCCACTGAGCGCTGCAACTATTTTAATTATTCTGAATTTCATAAATCAACGGTTTAGTAATGAACCTGTTTTCAATAAAGTCCTTAAATTATAAACCGATGATAATGCATATAGTTTCTTAAAATCAACTAATTCGAGTTATCAATCGTTACCCGGACAAAGGTCATAAACGCTCCTTGATGATGAGTTTATCACCTGTTATATCTATAAGCCAGAATGCAGGTCGACGTATGTAACGCCCGTTGACTACCGAGTGACTGTGGGCAGAGAGAATGGTCCTGCCCTCAAAATCACAAAATATCATACCGTGCCCGAAGTTGGGAGGTGTGATAGGTTCTGGTTCATGAATCCACGGACCATCAAGAGTGCCGCTTTCTGAATATGCAACCCCCATGGTATAGTCACTTAGCACCCATGAAGTCCATATCATACCTAACCGACCGGTGCCTGTGCGGAAAAGCCATGGTCCATCGGTGACACGGTTGAACGACTCCTTCCCATTGCGCTGCTCACGGCTCCAAGGTGAATCAGATGCACGGAAAAGTAGCGACGGTTCCCCTACCGACGCACTTAAATCGGAGGTTAGTTCTACTTTCTCGATAGTGCCATTCTGATTATGGAGCCATTCCCCGCAAAACACCATATAAGGCTTTCCATCGGTATCAACCCAGAAAGTACCGTCGAGAGTGGGACGGTCAGCAGGAAGATAATCCTCGGTTCCCACAGGGCGATAAGGTCCGTCAGGTTTATCACTCACAAGTATATGTGACGCACGGCGTGGTATCTTCCCTTCAACATTTTCCTCGATGATAATATTCTCATTGGTGAATGTTGCAAAATAATAATATCGTCCATCATGCTGATGTAATTCAGCAGCCCATATAGCCGGTCTGCTACCCATCCATGATGTAGTGTCTATTTCAGTAACACGATAAGGTCCGCTCCAAAGCTTCAAATCTTTACTTTTCCAAATCATCCCACCTGTACCGGTCATATAATACTGTCGAGATGCCGAGTCAGCAAGCACGGCGGGGTCAGAAAGTATGATAGAATCAACCGGCACATCTCTCCTTACTTTTGGGACAAACCGTGGTGCCGACTCCAAGTCTGGAGATAATACCAACGCCGCTATCCCCAGCAATATTACGATACAACAATTTTTTATTTTCATGGCTTGATGATTATTTACTCGTAAATGAACTCCTTGTAACACCCATCTGAAAGTCAAAATCAGGGTTACTTGTATCTTACTTGCAAAGATAATCATTTTTCACACACATAGGTCATGACCTTAAACGATAGTTGGTGGAATGTGGGAAATTAATTAATTTTGCTGTATGATTACCCCGATTACAATATACGCTGAGACTGACCGTCTGAGATTGCGCTCATGGAAATGTGATGATTTACCTCTGTTTATCGCCATGAATAAAGATGCTAAAGTGATGAGATATTTTCCAGCACCGTTAACCGAAAGCGAGACCGAGGCTTTTTACCGTAGAATTCAGGATGAGTTTGACAGTCATGGGTGGGGACTGTATGCTTTGGAGTTAAAGGAATCCAAGAGGTTTATAGGTTATGTCGGACTACATGAAATCGGCTTTGAGGCAGACTTTACACCAGGCATAGAGATTGGCTGGCGTTTAGCCTCTGATTGCCACAATAAAGGTTATGCAACTGAAGCAGCAAAAGAGGTATTGAGACTGGCAATGATGCATGGCATAACAACATTATATTCTTTCACCGCCAAAATCAACACGCCATCTGAACGCGTGATGCAGAAAATAGGCATGGAGAAAATAGCTGAATTCGAACATCCCAAACTACCAGCCACCTCTCCCCTTCTCAAACATGTATTATATCGCATAGAACTATAAACGACAATTGTTTTATGATACGTAAATACACTCCATCCGTTCTCGATATCCCCACTGCATCAGGGTTTGAGAGTCTGTCTAACAAGGAACTACACCACATAAGTCGGACAAAAAATCTTAGGAGTGGAGTTTTTATTATGAAGCATACCGATGCATAATCCATTAAAGCCTCAATTTACAATGTCGTGCGAATCTAAACAGCACAGCCGTACAAGTGGTTCCACACGGGCGTTTCTGCGGTAGGTTTAGCAGACTTAAAGACGTGCACGGCACCTATGCCGCACATGCGGTCGTTGACCTTATGCAATGTTAATAAAATTCCGGCTGTTACCTTGGAGGTCTTTGGACTGTATGTGTCAAATCCCTCTCGAAGTGAGGAGGAACAATTCTTTATCTCAATCATGGCTTGAAGTTCTAATGCTAACAGCACCTATGAAATCTTTATCAGCCATCGCCGACAGTATCCCGAAGAAATCCATATCATCAATCCTGAGCGTCCGGCAAATCACTACACGATTTGCCCCATCAGGAATCATATTAGAGAAAAACGGGAATAGCAAATCAGATTCAAATGCGTCCTCTCGTTTTGACAATGTTGCTGAAATTGGAGGCAAGTCAGAAGAAAGATATTCCTGCTCATACTTGAATGTATAACTGGTTCCCCGATTTAATTCCGTTAGCATTCCGGCTTTGGTTTCATTATAATAGACATCTAAAGTTCTCATGGCTCAATTCCCATTAAATGGTTTTACGCACTCGATACTCAATCTTGATACCAAGTACATCAAGAATTTTCTTGATGGTGCTTAGAGCCGGATTTCCTTGACCGCGCTCAATATCCTTGACAGTCGCTACCCCGACCTGCGCCATCTCAGCCAAATCCTGCTGAGTAAGCGAAAGTACCTCGCGCCTCTCCTTCATCAAATCTTCCAGCTCCAAAGTCTAATATACCATACTTTTCTGCAAAGAAAATAACAAAACCCCAAGCTACCAAATAAAAGTACAAAATAGTATACTTCCACACAGAATATCTTTGGGGGTTTGCATTAGAACAAGCATTAAATATGATATCTAATCGGGTGGTTACAGGTTATAGTTTTCACAGCAGTGCTCTCAAAGGGCTTCTCAAAAGCTTTCTTCACGAATCGAGCGATTATACCACCTTGTAAGCGCAAGAACTTACTGAGATTGTAACCAAGGTGTTTGAATTCTTCTTTGGTTAGGTGGTTGCTTCGGATATTCATAGGTTTAAAATCTTGGACAGCCCTCACCACGATAGAATAAATCATTATCGCTGAATAAGGTCATTCTCTTTTATATATTAGGGGGAAATTTTTAATAAGGATGAATATTTGCCATAATATAATGATTGGAGTTGCAATTAGACCGAAGGCAAAGCAAATAACTATTTTGAAAATCAAACCAAGTATCTGGAAAATACCATATGAGACAGCCTCAAAAATAAATATGGTATTTGACGTAAAATTCAATTTTCCCAGTAGCATATAAACTCCTGTACATACTGACATCAGAAAGTATGCACTCATGCCACTTTCGGCTCGCGTATCGGTTCCTAAAAAATCCCATCTGTAACCGATTATTGCCAATAATAAGAGTATTATGAGATACCTCAAAGCTGTGTTGAAAGAACTTTTAGCTTTCTTTTGGATGCATGAACGGCATACGGTCGATTCATTCGCGCAAGATATGCATAATCCTTTCCCACAAACAGGGCAAATGACTACAGCAGGTCGGTCAGGATGATGATAGCAATTCATAAAAATTTAGATGATATTTTAAAATTCTTATCAAAGGAGATTATTTCTATACAGTGAGGGGTGTTGCAATGTTAAATATCAATAAAGACAATTTAACTACTCGGATTGTTCAGATAGTTTTAGTTTTGCGAGTGCCGATATATTGGTTGCATAGCAATATCGACAACCATGTGTGCATGTATCATACTGGCTGATGCCCTTACAGAGTATGCCCCGCTGGCTTTCCGTTGAGCAGCAGTGTGGTCTGCGTTTTCGTTTTTTTGTGCAGATACACATACAGAGTCCTCCGTCTGGCGACATCTCAATATTGTTCCATTTCGACTGAAGAATACCGCTGACTCGTAGTCCGACCAGACAGGCAAATAGTGACGCACGTTTCAGCACATCAACCTTATAAGATGTTGCAGCAAGTTTCCTGATTTCCTCTATCTCAAGGAAGTTGATTTTTGGTTCCTCTCAGTCTATTGACTCCAGATGGTATTATCTTTCTTTTCAGCGGAATCTCTTTTAATGTATGGTGTCTTGTCAAGCATTTGCTCAATGCTTATACGTTTGATTAAGGTTAAGCGTAAACTCAACTTTGAAGCTGTTAAGTCACCTCGATGAATCAGCTTATAGACTCCTCCAATAATGTTGCTACCTCCGCAACTGCCTGATAGTCCTTCTCCTTGATATCTGTCAAAGACTTTGGCTCAACGGACTGCACCCGTTGCACTTTCTCATTTCTCAATCGCGGCTTATATGAATGTTCCGAACACCGTTTGTAACAGAAACGCATCACGGTGGTCCTATACAATGAATTTATTGCTGCACCACTCACTGGTTTTCTCAATTTTCATGTTGCTACTCATATTGTACGTGGAAATTTCTCTCCGAGTTTGTAAATGTTCGTAACCCATTGACAACTGTTGTCAACATCCTCCATCACCTTGCTGACGCTTGGGGTTAAATGAGGTCTATTTGTAAAAATAGTAGGATGATTTTTAATCGAAAGAGTGTATCTTTGTGAATTGGCTGAAGAGGAAACAGACTCTGCTGAGGAGCAACCTGCGAACAATAAGCCAATAACGCACTGAAATAGTGAGCAGGACTGCCTGAGTGGGAGGTCTCCGAATTTCTCGAATGTCCAAAGCCATGGCGCATGATGCTTGATGGATAGATAGGCAGAGCGTAATCTTGGACAGGTAAAATGCTTCTTCCCGAAGTCATCAATCCTCTTCTCCTTGAGGATTTCCTCATGGCGTGAATGCCATTGCCCAAGCTCCTCCATGAATGTCGCCTGATTTTTCATTGCAAGTGTCTTGACAAGAGCCAGCAGCTCTCTCGCAGCCTCCACATCGGGATTTTTGGTCAGATATCTCCGGACTATTGATATCATATGAAACTGACACATTTGCACGGGGATTTGGCGAAATGCTTCAAACAGCCCCTTAAGACCATCGCATACGATACCCCATATCTTGAACCCATGCGATTTTAGCCAATCAACGCCTTCCACATAATCGTCAACTCTTTCATGCCCACGGATAAACTTGTACCACAAGACTTTATTTCTGAACGCATCTTTTATTACAACGATGCCGAAATATCGTCCCCAATAAATGGCATCCATCTCGACTATCACATCTTTGTCCTTAGAAATCACACGCTTGTGACGCATTGACCCAAGCATGTTCCATACAGTCTTGATGCAAATCCCATACTTGATGGATAGCTGAGCCAAAGTTTGCTTGCCTTCAATGTAATCATGTTCTACATCGCTGAGATTTATACGCTTGCCTCCAACAAATTGACGCCCACAATCCTTACATTTATATAGCTGCTTACCTGCTTTGTGACCATTCTTTACCACATTTAATGAGGAGCAGAACACGCTTTTTTTGCTCATCTGAGTTGTTTTCAAATGGTACAAATTTACTAAATATCAGCTAATTACAAGCCTTTATCCTACTTTTTTACAATTAGACCGTAACATCTAAATCAATGTTGTCGTTTACAAATAAGCCCAGGTTTTGCTGTTCAAGGAACTACCTCGTATTTTTGCTGTAGGAGCATATTCTTTAATAAGTAATTTAACTATTAGACCCACACTTTCTGTCGCATTTGGACCTAATGTAATTTCAATATTCTCAAATGCAGATTCTTTCAGCGGTAAATCGATATATTTAAAAGGGTTTGAGCGCTTCTCTGCAATTATCTTACGAAACTCATCAAATGATAATATGTCTTTTATGGATTTAATAGGCGCAGCGAATAATCGGAAGCGTACTTCATTTTGAAAAGCCCATTTTATATCTTTATATAGCCCTATGTAATTTTCAAAATTTTTTTCAGTCAATTCATTAAATACTACAGTCTGATTTACGCCTATATCAATTTCACGTTTGCCAAACGGTTTCTTATAGTAGTTTATTGGATGATAGCATTTTGAGGTATCAAGATTACCAAATATTGAAAAAGGTATGTATGCAACACATACATACCATCCTATTCCTATCCATTGTAGGTGGTTCGCTCATTTGTTCAGTTCTCAAAAAGCATTTAATAAGCACCTTTTCCCAATCGATACATTCTTTATCCAGACCAATTCTAATTCCGATACCGCCTTTAGCATACATATGCCACAATGGGATATTTTCTTCCTCTGATTCTGTCCAGCATGATACATAGGTATATGGACTCCAATTTAATCCTAAGCAATAGAAATTGCGCTCGCAATTGTCATCCATTCTATCCAATCTATTAAAACGTATTGTTTTATTCTTGAGAATAAGAACAAGATTCTCAAGAGATGTATAATGATATATTTTCACTGGTTATTAATAATTGAGTAGTTATAAAAATACTTCAATATCGTTCAAAGTTCGATGCAGCATATTTACATCACTGATTATCAGAGACAATTCATTTTAATCGGTACAACCTCTGTTTTTTACAAGTACACAGAATGTGGGAACAAATGCAAACCGTTGTATTTCATGGTTTTGCATATACGTGTTGTACCGTCTTCTTTCAGCCATTTTGTGGAATGTTCACTATCAGGTTCAATGTGTTGAATGGTAGGGTATTTCCGCATAGATGTTACAGAACGCTTACTGAATGCAAAGGTAGTGGTTTTCTTGGAATTTCTGTGTGTTACATTGGGATTTATACACTCGAATATTTGATTCGTTTGAAAAAGTGTAATAAACTATGGTTGATTCATTGAGAAACGTGTAACCTGTTCCAACTATTCGTTTAAAATATTATATCAACTTCTCTGGTCTGAGTTTTACGATAAACGGTGGTTGTGATGAGCGCGTATATCCTTCAATATAGGGAGTTTGCTTTCCTGCGGAAAGTTGCTCTACTTGTTCTGCTGCAAGTGAGTGAATATAACCAATTCCATATACACCATTTTGGTATTCTTGGTTTTGAACTATATCCTTTGCGGTCTGTAGTAGTGAGTGAATATAATAACCTCCGAATTTTGAGTTTTCTGCTGCTTCTTCTCCTGGAGATACAGATGATGCCACGACAAACATTCCTTTGGGTAATTTTCGCAATACATCATTGTAAAGTTTTCGACATTTTACACTGTATGTTTCTAAATCAACAGCTGAAAAAGTCCTTGATTCCAAGATGCCACCTTTTTCCAGTTCCTCGATCACTTGACAGCTGTCTGATATCAACATTGTGGTTGTATTTTCCCCAATCCGATCTTGTAACCAGGCATTATAGATTCCTTCATTGTGATTTAACCAGTAAACAGGACCTTTTTCTTCATCATATGACCCATGACCCGTATAGAATATAAGGTAGTAATCGACTAGTCCTGCATTCCTGAAATAATTTTCAAGCCACTCGGCTGTACTGTTGTCAGGTGCAACGGTTATTTCATTATCTTCCCATGCTCCGCCATAATTACTGAGAAGGAATCTGCAAATGTTTGCGATATCGACACTCACTCCTTTGAGAAAATTTGATACATCTCCAGAATTATGTATGATTAAGGCTTTACGCCTCACTGCCGGTATTATTTTCATTGTCTTTTGTTATTTGTTCTAAAATAGAGGGGATGAAACGCTCGCTAAAAGAAGCAATAAATGAAGCAAGTATATAAGCTAAAAGTTCTTCATTCTGTGCTATCGATGGAAGAATAAGGTGACATCTTATCGCTACCATTGCTATGAGCGAGAAGATTACTCCTATTACAATTCGTGAATAACACTCCAAAAGATGTAGTCCGAACCCTCCAAATCCGGAGTTTTTGATTTTGCCATAACGTGCCCAAATGGATACGAAAGCACCTAATATACCAAAAACGACTCCAAAGAACCAAGGATTGAAATAATCACTTATATACATGAAGAATCCTGCTAAAAATGCCATGATTACAGCAGGAAATCCTGATCCCAAAAACAACCATCGAGAAAATTCACGATTCCTTTCCTTTAAATATTTTTGTGCATTGTCTATGATTTTAGGAATATCCTCAAATTGACAATTAAGGGCATGGATATAGCCTATGCCTAGGCTTCTTTTAAATTCAAGCTGAATATCCTTGGGGAGATGTTTGGTAGGAACAGCTTCTGCAAGTTGTAGTGTTGCGATTGCACGTGATATTTCAGAAGCCTTGTCGTCGTTGTTTCTTAGGTCTACGTAATCCAAGTCATATTCATAATCAATGAATATAATATAACCATCTTTGTCATTACCCTTCTTATCAGGATCGTAACTGTATTGGATTAAGTACATATCCGTGATATTGAAGTAATCACGATATAGCTTTTGATCCTCGTCCTTTGCTGTTTTATCTACCTGATTTTTGCTCATTTTACCAAGAATGGAGGAAATACCAGAGAATATTGTTCAGAATCATAAACTCCCGAATTAAGTGTCATAGTTAGCTTGGGATGCTGGTTATTATTGCTTTTTTTCATCACGTTTGCCTTGGCTGCAGCGTGAATGGCATCTATGGGGATAACACTCCCTCTAATATGGGTATTATTGACACAATCATTGGCGACATTGAGCAAGTTGTAGCTATAAAGTCCACCTTTAGACGTGTCATTTGCACTTTCTCCTGGAGATACGGCGGAGGCAAATGTGAATGCTCCGGTTGGAACAGATTCTATATGGCTGTTATATAAATTTCGCAAATAATCTCGATGCAGTGAAAATTGTCTTTGAGCAAGAGCTTCACTGAGTATTCCACCTTCTCTATATAAATTGACAAAGCATTGGCAACTATCTGCAATCATCAATACTTTTTGAGCAGGGAACCAACTTTTTATTGTTGATAACGATACATCATTACCATCAGAAAGTTCAAAATATGTTTCTCTATTTCTCAAAGCATAACCATGTCCGGCAAACACAATAACTGCATAGTCTAATCCTCCCATTCGTCTTCCGTAAATGGTTGAGTGAAGTCCTGCTGAAGTCCAATCATAAACCTTTGGTATTATCTCGTCATTTTCCCAGGCACCTCCATTATCACTTTTAAAGAAAGAAAGGTAATTATCCACATCACGCGATACTCCCGGCAGGAAGTTTCCTTTGCTGGGCGTACCTTGATTTCCAATAATTATAAGACAACGTTTCATTATTTTAACAATCGAATAATTTTAATTTATAACTTATCCCTCTCAAATAAAGAGAAAAGGCAGTAATCTTCATTTTGATTTTAACAAAACTATGAACATGTTAGATTACAAAAGATATGAAAACTACTAATAATGCAAAAATAACCAATTTAGTTGAACTTCCCAAAGTTTTATTTGTTAAAGAACGAGATTAGAAACACTTTTTCCTCGTGGAGAATATCGAATAAAAAAATCGAGAGTGTTATGTGCCCCGGATAAATTTCTAAACAAACATCCGTTTCAAGCAAGGAAACTTACTATTCTTGAACAAAGCCAAACCCTCCCCATAAGGATTTGGGCTGTAACTAATAATAGAGTGTATTTACTGTTTTGACAAATACGCAGGGTAGAAAATGTTGTATTTCACAGCTTTGCATATACGTGTTGTACCGCCTTCTTTCAGCCATTTTGTGGAATGTCTGCTATCAGATTCAATGTATTGAACGATAGGGCATTTCCGCATGGATGTTACAGAACGCTTGCTGAATACAAAGTAGTGTTTTTCTTGGAATTTCTGCGATTTGCGGTGGAATTTTTGCGTTCCGATTATTTTGGGAACTTGATTCATTGGAAAAAGTGTAGTGAAACTGAATTAATCGCTTGGAAAAGTGTTTACATACCATAAATGGTACACTTCTATTCGGGTGACATTATTATATTCTATCGGGTATAATTCTTTGTCTAACATCAATATTATACCTGAAATGGTATAAATCAATAGACTTGACAGAACTCCATAATATCGAGCATCTGATATAGTATTTCGTCAATGGCGGAATGCCAGCTTTGATGAAAATGACCGTAGTACAAATGACTTACTGGGTGATTGTCAGTTTTAAGATGATACAGGATCATATCCATTGTTTTTCTTTCAGATTGTACATCTTCAAGAAGTGATGAATCGTTCTCAGCCCATTGGTTAAGGTTGCTTTTTGAGAATAGCTTACAATGTGATGGTACAGTATGTGTGACAAATGTATCAATCAAGAAGTTTGCACTGATGGTATTCATCTTATCGGTGTCGTAAATAGGAGCTTCATTATTCCAATATAAATTGCGGGAAATATCATTTTCTTGCAACTCATTGTAGTGAACACGATATTTCCGTTTGTTCCATTCATTTATGCGATAAATACGGTCAATAGAAATGGCTCCGCCTACACAAAGGATAGTACGATTACAGGCTTGGAGAATAGTATAATCAGGGATAGCGATGAAGCGTATTCTATGCTAAAATCCAAGCGATTTTGGCATAGAATACGCTTCTTCCTACGAGAACGGACAGACTGTTGGCGTGGAAACAACCGTTCTTTCCACCCGATGCAATCCATAGGAATTGGGGTAGGTAGTAGGAGGCAATGATTGCCGTTTTCTCGCTTTCGACCAATGCAACAGGACGGTTTTGTCTTCTGGAAGCAGATGCTCACCGAAGAAACATTGCTTCAGATTATAGTCCTCTTTATGTAGTACGGAGTGTACCCACGTGACATGATTATAGAGTTCTTTTATCCGTTTGCCAGTTGCCGGATTGTAAAGCATTATCTTACCTGTGCGTACTCTGTTTTGATAATCCGTTTGCCAAAATACGGTTGCACCGTCCCAATGCTTGAAAGTACCTACTTTGTATTTCTTCATCAGTTTCAATGTCTCCGCTTCTCCGAATTGAGCCGATAGAAATTGAAACAGTTTGTTGTCAGGATAGCGTTGTAACGACAGATTGACTATCTTCAAATCAATGTAATAAGTGGCTTTGAGCTGCGCTTCTCTAATAGATACATGTTTTTGGAAGCTATCCTCAAACAACTTTTCTTTCTCAGATGGATTCCGTTCAAAGTAATCACGGGGCGTGAAGTGATAACCGCATTTCTGTTCGTGGTCACAACGTCCCACGTAATCCGGAAACTGGATTTGTCTCTCAGTATCAATGTACTTGGAAAAACATCTTTTGCGATGACAGTTCGAACAAGTATGCTGGGTGCTGACACCTTTGTAGGGTTCTAATATGAATCTATGTGTACTCATAGTTTTCTTGTTTTATATGTCACTTTTGTCGTTATTGTCGTTTTCTCTTGGAAAGTGTCAAAACCGACAAAAATGTCATGGGTTAATCTTTGAATATTCTCCATGCTTCTCTTTGCGGAACAGAGTTCCGATATTGTCATTGAGAAAGCGTTGAAATGTCCGCTCCTTCATTCCGTTTTGCTCAGCTATTTGTATAGCTTGGGCAGTTGTAAAGGATGGAGGCAGCAGATTGACTATCGCCTGTTGTTGGCTGTTGAGAGCATTCTCATTCAGAATATTTTGTACGCTCAATGCGGATTCCTTGAAATACTCCGTCAGTTTAATGGCTCTCTCCACAGTCAATAGGTCAATACAAACCTTGTCGCACTCTCCGCAAGTCCATCGTACCAGTTGGATAATCAGACAGAAGCGGATGATGTATATTTCCAGCTTGCAATAGATACTTACAATCGTGTCATTTGTTTCCCGGTCGCACAACTCTGAGAAATGGTGTTGCCACTCGTAAAGCCGTCTCTTGGCATCCTCTGAGAAGAAAAGAATTTGCGGTTCAATCTCTCCGTGTTCATTGAGGTGACACTCTGATTGTATCAGTTTGTCAATGATGTTATTCCACTCTTGCTCTATATCTTCCGGCAGCTCTTTGTCGTTCCACCGTGCCTTCTGTTGCAGATTGGGCATCACAAACAGGATGCGGTCGATAAATCCATTGCTGGATCGTTCACCTTTAGCCAACTCGTTCAAGATTTTCTTTTGGATAGTACCAATGACCGAGATTTACGGACGCTTGATGACGATGGAACTCTTGGCATTCTTGCGGTCGGACATGGTGGTCTTGGCACTGAACACTGAGAGCCAGAACTGTTCCTCCGAACCGTTGTTATAGCGGTTGAAATTCTTGAACCAAGCGGACAATTCATCAGCCCACGAGCATAGCCCACGTTTGTTTTGCGCATGAATGAGGCTCAATCCTTCGGGCGTTACATCCGAAACCAAGAAGCGTTTGCGGATAGGCTCTTGCGGAAATTGCTCACTACCGCTTTCAGCATGTTCCTTGCGGCTCATGCTCATCAGCTCATCGTACTTGGAAAGAGCCTTTTCAAATTCCTGATTCTGTCGGTAGTCATAATCAAGAAACGGCTTCATCGCAAAGCTGAGTGGATGGCTTTTGTTCGCTCCCGGTCTTCCAATCAATGCCATATACAGGATGGGGCTTTCCAGCCAGCCTTGCTTGATTTGGGCAAGGTGTGTGTTGCCTATGCCGACTGCTATTGCCGTGAGGATGGCTGCGGCAATGTAGTCGGTAGGGTAGTTATGGCATTCGTGTACCTCACGGATGATGCGTTGAATTTTTGCCGGGAATATACTGATTGGGAATGCCGTACCAGACAATCTTGTGCTTAAATCAATCGCTTCATCAATGATGGATGCCGGATTAATAGAATATGTATCCATAGCCCAACCTATTAAAATTGCACTGATGATTTGGGCTTATGACGCACACCACTCTGCATATTGGCAAGTATCTCCTCGTATGTCTGCTCGGCAGTCTTTCTCCGTCCGTTTTCAATCCAAGCAAGAAGCTCGTCTTCATAGAAATAGAGTTTCTTGCCTTTCTTGTAGGCTGGAAGCAGCCCTTTGCGTACCAATGTATATATGGTAGGCTTGGCTTTTCGGATGATGCGGCAAGCATCCTCTATTTCCACCAACACATGTTTGTCAGATAGCTGTGGCTGGAGTTTCGCTACCATCTTTTTCAACTCGATGACCTGTTCGGTCAGATAACCTACCGCCTCGGGCAGCTTATCAAAGGTTACTGTTTCTTTTTGCATACGCTAATCGTTTTTAATTGTTCGACGGCAAAGGAAACTGGTGTTTCGATGGTGGAATCATTCACCAAAATATAACTGATGAATAACTTTTGATGCTTGTTATTATTGCAGGTTGTTTGTAATGCACTTATTGTTAGTGTTTTGTGGTGATTTTTATTGTGGCTGATGGCTATTTTTTTAAGCAAATCGTATTTTTTGCGATTTTTTCAATGAGTAATAATGAAAATTAGCAGTAACAAATGCTCAGATTGATAAGTTTTTGTTATATTTGTAATCATTTAAGTTAATTGAAAATGACAGCAATAGTAGGAGTGTTGAATAAGCATGCTGTTGCCATCGCAGCAGATAGTGCCGTTACAATGGGGAATACCCATAAGGTTATAAACAGTGCGAATAAAATATTCACGCTGTCCAAATATCACCCAGTAGCAGTTATGACATATAGTAATGCTGCTTTTATGGGTACTCCATGGGATATTATTATTAAAGAATATCGTAAGCAATTGGGAGATAATAGTTTTCCATTTTTGGAAGACTATGTGAATGATTTCATATCATTTTTGCATCATCGTCATTTTTTTTGTGATGACCAGACTCAGCATAATTTTATGAAATTTGTGTTGGACTCTTTTTACCATCTGTGCTGTGATGAAATAAGGCGTGATAAAGGGATTTTAAAAGAAGATGATCTAACCTCGGAACAAATAGAAGAAAAACTAAATCAGTGTCTTGCAAATAATAAAACAGCAGACAAGTGTATTGAGTTTGCTTCTTTTTCTTTTGAAGATTTTAAGGAATATGCAGATTTAGATATAGAGACTTATTCAAAAAGTATAGGATTTGGGAATTATGCTCTTTTGACAGAGTCATTTTATTATTATCTGTCTGCTAAATTTTCAATGCCATTTTATACAGGGTTAGTATTTGTTGGGTACGGAGAATCTGAAATATATCCCTCTCTATATCCAATAAATGTAGCTTTTGGTATTAATGATCATTTAAAGTATGTAGTAGATAACAATGCAGTAAAGATATCAGAGCATGGACCTGAAGCTGTTATTATTCCATTTGCTCAAATAGATGTTACACAAACCATAATACGGGGTATTAATCCTAGTTTTCAAGATATTATTTATAACGTAATTGATAAATCGGTCAAATCATTATCTGGGGCTATTACAAAAATTCTAGATGCTGACCCTTCGACATCTGCAGTATCTGCAGCAGTGAAAAAATTAGATTTTGATTCTGTTATTAAAGATATAACTCTGCAGATAAATAAAGAGATGCGTGAAACTTATACAGATCCTTTATTGAATACCGTTGTATCTTTAGACAAGGAAGATATGGCAAATATGGCAGAAAGTTTCATTTCCCTTACGTCACTTGTTCGTAGGATGCAACCTGGGGAAGAAACTGTTGGCGGTCCAGTTGATGTGGCTGTTATATCCAAAGGGGATGGATTTGTGTGGATAAATAGGAAGCAGTATTTTAAGCCAGAATTGAATGCTTCTTTCTTTAGTCATTATTTTAAATGAGAAGGAGGTTTTATGTTTGGAACAATTAGCTGTTTATGTCCTCAAACAGATTTAGAAGGGACATTATTAACGAAGGAACAAGTTGAAGAAATCTCTACCCGTATCTCTAAAAGTGTGTCGGAAAATGTATCAAAACAATTGGAGAAGGCAATTTCGTCAGCTAAATCAAGTAGTAAAAGTACAGAGAATAATAAAAAATAAAATTGTGCAGTAAGAAGATAATTAAACTCAATATTGAAGAAAAGGAATTGCCAATATGAAGTATGTTCCTTATTGAACAATACTACAAAGAGCCGTATTCAATACTTTCGGGTAATAGAACGGCTCTTTGTAGTATTGTGATAAAATTATTGTAATAATGGATTGAGTTCTTAATATAAAGTATTTTCAATTATAATATGTAAAAAATAACGCATTTGTTACTTAAACCAACAATAGAGGCTATTTCGTTTTCATTTTGCAGTGTGCCTTTATGCAATTTTTCTATCCAATTTAATCTTACACTCTGATTCCGTGTGCGACATTTTACGTTCAATGGTCGATATTTCCGAATCACGGAGAGTATGGGCAAATACTCTCTTTATAAACGTGGCAGTCTGTAAGCGTGGCTTGCAGAAAGCCTTGCCTATATTCCATCCAAAGTGCATGATGTCAATGGTCTTTAACTGAGAATCAACCTTTATAGGTTCGACTTTAGGCAGAGTATCTGACAAGTAATATTCTGTAACATATCCGCATAAACGATTAAGTGCCATTTCATCAAGATAGGAAACCAAAGTTTGTTTTGTGTATGTGATAACCTTATTGAGTTTTTCTTGTGAGACGCGTTCTTTCTCTGCCATAGCCTTTGCACGAAGAATCTCATATTCTGATGGCTGGTCGGATTCTTCGATAGGAGTATTGTTGATGGTAGAAGATGTGGCTTCTTTCTTTGAAAGTTCAGCTACATCTTCATTAGATTCAGGAATTGAAGGAAGATAAACTTCTGCTATGGTGTCAGATGGAGTTTCGATTTCGGGTTTAGGCTCAGAAATGATAGGTTCTGAATTTATAGAACTTCCGGCAAGTTCTGAGTTTACGGCTGGAACTTCTACGACTACAGCCTTGTTGCGATAGCACTCAAATCTTATAAAGTATCTCTCTATTGTGGGAGAAAGGAGTTGTCTGAATACCATTTGCAGATTGAGATAGATTGCTCCAATGACAATAGAGCATACTACAAGAATAAGGTAGCTGCTGAACTCGTCCCAGCAATAGTGAAGTACAGTCTGACGGGCTAAAATACCAATGATGGCGATTGTCCCGAAAACAATCAGATTCAAAGTTATATGTTCTATCTTTTTCTGCTCCATAGTGATATGTATTAATCGTTTGTGCGCAAATATATAGGTTTCTATGGATAGTTGATGCATTTTGGTGGGAAGTGGCAGCTTGTTGCGTCGATACCCCGGACAACCTATGCCATTTTTTATAAATTGAAGCCCGAATTTGAAACCGTACCAAATTCGGGCTTTTACTATCTACTTTGGATTAACAATAGAACTTATCTCCTAAATGGACAACGAATGATACGTTATCCTTTCATGAGGATTGAACTTTGTTTGTTACCAATTTCCTGAATGCTGCGGAATGCCCGGTGTCTATTTGATAGGATAGGGCTATAACCATATCGAGATTATACACATCGGTATTGTTCCCATTCTCCAATTTGATGTACTTACAAACTTCGTGGCTCTTTAAAACATTAGTTTTCAAAATTCTCTTGATTGCTGCATGGATAGTTCCAGCCCTTGTATAAAACAAGTCTGCAAGTTCCCAAGTGGTCATCCATACTTCGCCATCAGAAATATGGATGCCTTGTCCGTTGTTGATTATGATTCCTCGTTTCATAGTTATATCTATTTGAGTGATATTTTATTGGCTGTTTCTCGCTTCTTGGAATTGACCAAATCGGCATAAATCTGAGTTGTGGACACGTTCTTATGCGTCAGCATCTTTGATACTGTGTAAATGTCTGTACCTAAAGAGATTTGGATAACTGCGTAGGAGTGACGAAAGCAATGGACGGTTATTGACTTCGTTATTCCTGCCTTTTTGAGCCAGTTTTTCAGCGGATAATTAATCATGCTCCGTTTCAACTCCTTGAATACTTTGCCTGTTCCGGGCGTACCGCATAGTTCATAGGCTTCGTAACTGATGGGAAGTGTCGCTTCCGTTTGGGTTTTCTGTGTTCTGATACGCAGACAATAGCCTTGGTCGGGAGCGATAGTGAAGTCTTCCCATTGCAGGTTGAGAATATCACTGATGCGTAACCCTGTCAGACAGGCAAATAAAGAGGCTGCTTTCAATACTGGGATGTCGCAAGGAGTAACAGCGAGTTGCTTCACTTCGTCCAATGTCAGATACTCTTTCTTTACATCTTGTAGCTCAATCTTTTCAAGGTAATCGTTGATGTTCTCACGAAACCACTTGTCCTGATAGGCAATCTTCAACAATCCTCTGAAAGTAGAGTAATAGCCGGATGCTGAATTGAGGGGATATAGGACGGTTGCTATGTTTGAGCTGCTTGGCATTCAACAGGTATTCACGAAACTTCTTGCATAAATTCACATTCACATCGCCAAAGGTGCATTGTTCCTTTACGAAGTTGTAGAAATGCTGATAGACGAAGTGCCATTTCTGGTCTTTGTTCCGGCACATCTTCTTGAAGTAGGCAAGGAAATCGGCTTTCTGCTTGGTCTTATCCAAGAAACCAAACTCTTCGTTGATGAGCGATTGCACTCTGATACAACGAATAGTCTCTGCCTTGTTCAACATATCGTTGTTGAACTCCCGTTCCATCTCGTTCTTAGGATGAGCGTAGATGTAGATACCGAGGTATGCCCTGCGGCTCATCTGCATCGTTTCGGGGTTACGGACTGCCGGATAATAATCCAGATACAAGGAAATACGATTATTCTTAATCGCTCTCTGTCGAACTGTTACTTTTGTACATGTGTGTGACATACTGTTTAATATTTAGAATTTTACATTTGTCTGGTGCAAAGGAATACGGTGATTCAATGGTGGGTACATTCACCGAAAAATAACTTATTCAATCTTAGGGGCTGCAAGTAGTTTATCCAATTCTGGTTTGGAGATAAGCGTATATTTGCCTTTCTTGACCTTGGGGATATTATGATACTTTGCATAGTGATAGAGTTGGTCACGGGTGAGGTTAAACTTTTCCATTGCTTCGGCAACCGTATAATATTGTGGCTCTTCCGGTGTGGCTATGCCTTTTGCTATATCCACATGTTTCTTGGAATAGTACACCATGATGCCCTCTTTCTTCTTAGGAATAGCATTCTTGGAAACGAAACAATAGATGGCGGATAAGGTCATGCCAAACTTTTCCTGCATTTCCTGTGTGCTGTACCATTCGGTAATGTCTGGATTTGGGGCTTTCTTGGCGAAGTAAGCGTCCATGTATTTCTTGCTCCAGTAGGTTTTGCCACGATTGAAAGTCCGAGGGATGTTGTTCTTCTTGGCTACTAAAAATATCCATGATTCATTTACATGATATTTCTCTCTCACTTCGACTGTGGTGTAGAAGTCGGTGATAGGAATAGTGTCCTTCGGTTGTCGTTGTTCATAAGGACAAGCTTCTAACATCCGGTCAATATCTCCTTTGCGGATAAAGGACAATCTACTACTGATGCGGAATGCTCGCAGCTTTCCGGCATATACCATTTTATATACGGCTTGTTTACTCAGCCCTAATAAAGTTGCAACCTCCTTGAATGATAGATATTCTTTATCCTTGAAATCGGATATGGGTTGTTCGCTGATAACAGTTTGGACATTGGTTTCAACTTCTTGTATTCTCTTCTGCCGAACTGCTTCTTTATATGCAAGATTTTTGCACCGATGGGAACAGAAGCGTGTCGTTAGTTTTTGGGCATAGAATGTTGTGCCACACCATTCACATACCTTCTTGATTTTCATTTTACTTGTTGCCATATTCGTTATTTTAGAGGTTTATTTCTCTTGTTATTTCTCCATTTTGTTCAACTATCTTAAATCATAGTCAACCATAGTCAATTTTCTCCACGACCTTTCCGACCTAAAATCGGAGAGTAACAAGCGAGCAACAAATGCGGTACAAAAATGAGCTAAAAAAGCCCTATAAACGATAACCATCGCTTATAAGGCTAAAAAGAAAGACGCTCAAAATGAACGCCTTAATAATCGTTGATGATATATACTAATCGTTGGTAATCACCGTCTATTTACCGATATAGCACCTCAGTTTGCAAGTGTAAATATTTAATATTCAATGAAATAAACAAAGTTTATGCGGCTTTAAGCAACAAAATCGCAACAACTGTCTGAGAAGCTGATACAATTCCTGATAGTCTCGATTTCCTGAGAAAAGAATCGGTCTCCTGTCAATCGGGACAAAAAAGAGAGGGGCGATTTTCGGGAAAAATCAAAAAATTCTGTTGCTATTGTTGCTGACAGAAAAGTCGAGTAACAAAATAGCAACAAATTTGTGCGAAAAATTGAGGTGGGAATTTTGTAACTTGTTGTTAATAAGAGGTTAAAATAATCGACTTACTTTTCATTTCACCTCATAACTATCTGATAATCAACCATCTACAAGAATTATTTCCCGATACACACTATATAATCAGCTAATGAACAGCGAGTTAACCTCTTGAAAGGCACATATATTAAATGTGCTAAGTTGCTTACTTTCAGTGATTTATTGTATAATTAAATTTTGAAAGTGCAATTTGCTTGCAATCAGCGTTTTCGGGGCAAATGGTCTGTACCGCTATGTTCTTGTTTCCGAACGCAAAGTTATACAAAATCAGAGAAACTACAAAAATAATCATGGTAAAAATTTGCGTTATTCTCCGCAAATTTGCGTATAATGTTTGGTGGTTTAACTGCAAATGACTAACTTCGCGGTATGAGAAGAACCGTAAGACATAGTGCCTATATATGGCAACGAGAAGATTGGCCGGAGTTCCGTTGGGATTCCGAGGCGTTGCTTGAACCGCTTAGCCGGCTCAGTCAGCTGCATGGACTCTTGAACGGCAGGATGTCGATGCTTGGATTCAACGAGAAATGCAGGTCGCTGTTGTCGGCCATGACCGAGGAACTGATAAGTTCTTCGGAAATCGAGGGGGTGTTGCTTAACCCAAATTCTGTACGTAGCAGTATCGCCCGACGGCTTGGTATTGAGGACGACGGACTACTTGTTGAGGATCATTATGTCGAGGGATTGGTCGATGTGATGCTCGATGCGGTGCGTAATTGTAGGGAGCCATTGACCGATGAGCGGTTGTTCGATTGGCACGCTGCTTTGTTTCCATTTGGGCGAAGCGGTATGCACAGAATAACAGTTGCCGATTGGCGGAAAGGAGAGGAACCGATGCAGGTAGTGTCCGGTGCTTTCGGGCATGAGAAGGTGCATTACGAGGCTCCGCCATCGGATGCTGTTCCAGCTGAGATGGAGCGGTTGATTGAGTGGTGCAATACAGCCAATCAGTCACCGTTCATCATGGCTGCTGTGGCGCACCTATGGTTTGTGACCGTACATCCGTTTGATGACGGCAACGGTCGCATAAGCCGTACTCTTGCTGATATGCTTCTTGGCCGGCTTGATGAGGATTCAGCGCGATATTACAGTATGTCGGCTGAAATCAACCGCAACAAGAAGGCATATTATGAGGTGCTTGAAAGGACACAGAAAGGAGACCTTGATATAACTGAATGGATGCTGTGGTTCTTCGGCTGTCTGGAAAATGCCATTGTTCGCGCTTCGGGCATAATCGAGCGGACATTGCAGAAAGCGGCATATTGGGATGAGTTCCGCGATGTTGACATAAATGAGCGTCAGCGCAAGGTAGTCAACCGCCTGTGGGATGGCTTTGAGGGAAAACTGACATCTTCAAAATGGGCGAAGATATGCAGTTGTTCGCAAGACACAGCGTTACGCGACATCAACGACCTTATTGCCAAAGGTATGCTCCGTAATAGTGGCGAAGGTGGCCGTAGTGCCAACTACCTCCTGCTGGAATAATCATTTGCCTTTGAGTTTCTTCTGCTCGGCCTCGAATGCTTCGAGAAAGTGAATTTCAACAGGCGAAAGCTGATATTGTGTGCGTTCGCGGAAGCGGTCATATTCAGTGTCTGCTTTGAGCTTCGCCACCTCTGCCGATATTGTTCCGGCGTGAGTAAGAAGTTCTTTGCCTGTAGTTCGGCAAAATCAAGGTATAGGGTGACAATACGGTTGAGCATATCAACCTCCTCTTCTGTCAGATAATTCTTGGCAATCTCCGCTTCATGTTTGGTAGGCATTGCACCGTGCCATGTTGTAAGTCCCATGAAATCTTTTTCGGCATCTGCGCGTTGGAATATGACCTCTGCGGCTGTGTGTCCGTGAGCCGAGAAGTGCATCTTGTTCTGCACCGTCTTGAAGAACCGCTGTGTCGCTTCCGTTCGTGGGTCATAGTCTATACTCAGGGCATAAATCTCCAGCACCTTGCGGTAGAACACCTTTCAAGAACTGCGTATGTCGCGTATTCGTGACAGAAGCTCATCGAAATAATTGCCTTGTCCGTCATTCTTCAGCAACTCGTCATTCAGTACGAATCCCTTTATCATATACTTCTTCAGCACTTGCGTAGCCCACTGCCGGAACTGCACACCTCGATGCGAATTGACTCGGTACCCGACACTAATAATCATGTCGAGATTGTAGTATGCCACCTTATACGTCTTGCCGTCGCTGGCAGTTGTTGCAAATTCTGCAACAACTGAATCACGCTGCAACTCACCACTTTCAAAGACATTTTTGATATGTCTTGAAATAGATGACTTATTACGCTGAAACAGCTCCGCCATTTGGTCGGCAGTTAGCCACACAGTCTCATTAGCGAGGTGAACCTCAATCTTGGTATCGCCACCCTGTGTCTGGAATAATATGATTTGTCCAGTATCCATTATTGCTTCAATTAGAGGTTATTGCCACTTTAATAACGTTGTCGCGGCGGTTTTCAAATAGGTCGTAGGCTTCCGCAATCTGAGAGAATGGGAAGGTATGGGTGATAAGGGGAGTTGTGTCAATCTTACCTTCAGAAATAAGGCGAAGTATCTCGTCGCAGTCGCAACCATCAACGCCTCCGGTCTTGAACGTCAGATTCTTGCCATACATATCGGGCAACGGCAATACCTGTGGCTTATCATAAAGTGCAACAACAGTAACAATAGCATTCGGTCGAGCTGCTTGCCAAGCCAATTGGAATGTGTCGTTCGCTCCGGCAACCTCAATTACGCGGTCAGCACCGCCATGCTCCGAAATTTTCAAAGTTTTCTCCAGACAATCCTCCGGCGAAACGACAACCACATCCGGATAATGACACTTGACAAACACCTGACGAACTGCATCCTGTTCGCAGACAATAATCCGTTTAGGATTATAAAGACGGACACACTGCAAAGTGCAAAGTCCGGTCGGACCAGCACCGATAATCAGCACCGTATGCTCCTCGCCAATCTCCGAAATCTTCGCAGCCCAGTAGCCGGTTGCAAGAATATCACCGACAAACAGAGCCTGCTCATCGCTCACATTATCCGGAATACGGGTCAGCCCATTGTCGGCAAACGGCACTTGGACAAACTCCGTCTGCCCACCGTCAATCCGGCAACCAAGAGCCCAACCCCCATTTGGGTCAGTGCAATTGTTGACCCAACCATTTCGGCAAAAGAAACACTCACCGCAGAACGTCTCCACATTCACCGCCACACGGTCGCCAGGCTTAACTTTGGTGACAGCCTCGCCGACAGACTCCACTATGCCGACCATCTCATGCCCGACAGTAATGCCCGGCACAGCTCTCGGCACACTCCCATGCTTGATATGCAAATCGCTGGTGCTGATACTGCTCAGAGTAACCCTCACCACAGCATCCGTCGAGTCTTGGATGACTGGCTTCTCCTTCTCCGTCACCTCAAAACGTCCTTCGCCTATATACGTCAATGCCTTCATAATCTCCTTAATGTGAATATAATAATACTTCTACAATTCTTTGTTCCTCGCTGTGGCCGATGGTTGACAATCGGAGCAAAGGCAGTCCATAGATTTCAAGAATGTGGTCTTTCAGCCTATCGCGCTGAAATTGCTCAGTCTTTTCATTGTGGAAGCTAAATCCATCGGTTTCAATGGCCAGCAATGGTTGCTTGCTGACACGGTTAATAATCAGGAAGTCAATATGCGTTGACGGATGCATGGCGTATTGAGCCTCTCGTTCGGTCAAGCCGGACATATCGCCAATCAGATTCCGCATAGGATAATGACAGAGAGCTTTGATATGCGATAATTGGGGATATGAAGTACGAACCTTTTCTATCAGTTCAAACGTAAGATTCTCAGAATCGTATTCGGAAACATTATTGGCCGATTTGCGATTTGATTCAATCTGAGAAAAAAGGTAATCGTATATTGATCGGAGCTTGCTTTCGATGACCACCCCCTGTTGATATGTAATATAACCCAAGAGGTCATGTAAGTTACCCTTTAACTCCTGCGGATTGCCAGAGACAACAAGGCAGAACTTATCTTTGGCACGAGAAACGGCAACATTGAGAAGATTGGCATTATCTGCAAACTCGGTAATGACATCGTCTGTGACACTCATTATTATCGTGTCTTTTTCCCGTCCTTGATACTTATGGACGGTAGCGGCCTCAATTTCCGGGATTTGAGAACGGAAATAGTCAACCTGACTATTGTAGGGTGCGATTATGCCGGTTTCTTCAAAGTTGTCCAAAAGTGGCATCAGCTCAATTTTAACAGCGTCAATTTCTCGCTGATTGTAATGGCCTCGACAGTGCTGTCCCTCGGAAGTTTTCAATGCAAGAAGATGTTTATCTTTGTCTTGAAGCTGTGTCATAATCAGGAGATTGCCTCCGTAAAACTTTTGGTTGCAAAAGTTTATGATGTCGGGATGACAGCGGTAATGTTCCCGAAGAAGCGTTTCGGGAATATTGGGAATAGTTGCCAATACCGAACTGAGAAAACTATGTTTTGCGGCATCGTATGTATCCGGCACAGCTGAAGTCTTGCGGATTTCATCCAACTTTGCAGCATCTTCCGTGGTGATAACGTTCGGTAGCTGCATGGTGTCGCCGACAATAACAGCATTTTTGGCGCATGTAAGAGCCAAGAATCCTGTGTCAACCGCCACTTGAGAAGCTTCATCCATTATGACGTAATCAAAAAGCGTATCATTATTGAAGCACATTTTGGATGAAAAGGTTGTGCTCAACACAATAGGATAATCCTTCAAGAAAGATTCGCCTCCGTTGAAGATACCCTGTAGCGAGCTGATAATTGCTCGTTCATTTTTATATCGTTGAGCAAGTGAGGCTTTCAGAATTGTCATTGAGTTGCCAGTCAATGATTTCATCAACACCTTTGCGTCAAGTTGAGACAGTTTGGATTCAATATCTCCGATTTCGGATTTCAGTTCTTGAATGCGGCGAAGATAGAACAGCCATTCGAGCTGAGTAATAATCATCGGGACTGACTCCAATGTCAAATCGTCTTTGATTCCTATCAAGAGTCGCAGTCTAAATTCAAGACTGAATCGGTCCAACAGTTGTTTGACGCGTTTTAGAAAACCATTAGAATCGTTCTGATATCTAAGAGCGAAGTTCTTTATCTGTCCTAAAATCTTAAGGATTTTATTGGATGAAATTTTTACCTCTCTCACTGTGAACGTTTCTTTATGCTCCCGCTCAAAATGTGTCTTCTCGATTTCGACTTCCGCAAGTTCCTGACGGCAGATTGCGAACCTTTCTTGCATCTCGAAAACGGCTTCAACCTTTTCAAGACTTGAATTGACCTCGGATTTGGCGCGATTCAATTCCATTGCAGTTTTACGCCATGATGGTAGCTCCGGGTTCAGTTGTGGCTGATTGGCTACGAAAGCTTCTTTGTTTTCCCGTTTACCCAATGGCGCAACGAGAAATCCAAGTCCGCTCTTGCTGAGTTTTTCCAAAACATTCTCTGTAGCAGAGTTATTATTGGAAACAATCAGCACAGATTTATTCGCCACTAACAGGTTGGCGATGATATTAAGAATTGTTTGAGTCTTGCCGGTGCCCGGAGGCCCTTGGATTACACTTATCTGATTAGAGAGCGCGGCTTTCACTGCTCGCTCCTGACTCGCGTTGCATCCAAATGGGAACAATGTCGAGCCGAGATTGTATTTCTTAATGCCTTGTCGTGGATTAAGATATATAGCGGCTGCGGTATTCTCATCAACAAAGTCAATGCGCGAGAAAATTGAAGTCAGGATGCCTTCCGAGGATTCATCTTCTTCATTTATTCCAAGGGTATTTATTCCTGCGCATTGCCGTAGATAGTCAAAAATATTCGTTGTTTCGTCAGAAAGGCACGAACGGCGTATATCCACTTCACCTTCAGTATAGTGCTTAGTAAAATCTTTACTGTAAGTTATAGCATAATATTTTGAACCATTATTTGCAAATAGATATATTGCCTTGATATTTTTCTCTTTCTTGCCATTAACAAAGACATGGCAACCCTCAAATTCAACCGATAGAGGATTTATAAGCCATATTACTTTATCTCCGGAATAAGAATATACCTTGTTGGTATTTTGGAACTTAACAGCATACTTATAGCCATCAAGCCTTATTGACTCAACCTGATAAGTCTTATTGACTCCGTTGATGATTATGACGTGTTTCTGTAAGTTCATGCCGTTAAGAAATGGTAGATACTTGATATTATTGCGTTGGTGGTCGATAGGCCCTTTTCCACTAAAAATAATGACCAGGAAGTGACTTGTTTTTGAGTTAATTATTCATCAAACATTATATTTCGGTTAGTCCAATTCTTTTAAAATACTCGTAGGTAGAATTATAATAAATTGGCAGACGTGTTGAATCTTCGTGGAAGCCTTCATGTGTTTTGTTGCTATTACCTTCTGGCACGCAAATTACCAGTCCTTGACGAGCTCGAGTAAGGAGCACGCGGTAGGCATTGAGCATGTATTTTTGTGTCTCAATATTCTTTTCTGGAATCCATTGTGTTTTACCGTTGAATTTCCAGAATGACCACTTGCCATCATCGTATCGCATGTCAGCGTCCCATAAAATACAGGCATAGTCTACTTCAAGGCCTTGAACTTGTATTTCAGTAGCTGCTTCTTCGAGATAGTTTGAAGATCTTACGTCGGTTTTATCTTCAAGAAACCAGTGCACAGCGTTGTCTTCGCTTTGAGGCAAAACATGTACAGCTAACGGTTTGAAGCGTGCTGAAACTTTTGAAATCAGTATACCTGTTTGTTGTGTGCCTCTGGCTTGTTGTCTAAGCCACGAACGAGCTTTATCCATGCTACGGGTTAGTACTATTGGATAACGATGACTAATGACGTTCTTATACAATTCCTCTGCGTCAGGATTAAATGATAGAAGAGAATGTACAAACGCTGATAACCTTTCGGCCCTGAATGACCGGAGACTTACGCCAAGATGTAGCCGGTCGGAATACTCAACCTTAGAATTATGCTTGAGCAATTCAGTAACCTTACCTTCAGCATATTCTGGTTCAGTCAATTTGTCGGAAATGTAGACTCTCCAATGCTGGAAGCGATTATTTATGGCTGCTATCCATTCAGATATGCCCGCTTCACCTGTGTTGATTTCCTGTCCACCTCCAATAAGGCAAACAATAGTAGCCCAGTCCTCTCGTTGGTCAAGTGACCAAATCAGAAAAGCGGCCTCAGACATTGGAAAATTTGCTACTTTGAGCTTATTGCCGTATGTTCCACCACGTTTTAGATAGTCGGCAATTCGTTTGTGGGTCCAGGCTCGCTGAGCTTCGTCAAATATGGCAACGTGCTCTACTTCGCCATAACCGCTTTGTTGAAGTCTTACAGCCTTTAAAGGATCAATTTCGAGTTTACCATCAACTACCGGATTCTTGATTTTAGCGAGCATATTGTCTCTATAACGGTGGATAATTTGAATGAACTTGCTCACTTCTCGGCGAGAATCAGAGAGTTTTTTTGTTTCACCTTTATCTTTTGCTTTATGATAGTTGTCGCGCGCAAGAGCTTCTTTCAAGACGGCAACAAGTGGACCGTTGCCAGACAGATACACTGCTCCGTCATCCTCGTTGTATGTTCCATCTTCTTGATAAGACTGTTTGACAGCTACATCAAGGCCGACTAATGTTTTTCCTGCGCCGGGAACTCCGGTAACGAAACAGATGCTTTTTTCTCCTCTCTTCTTTGACTGGTTAATTATGTCAAGTATATAGGTAATCGTTGCATCAGTCGTTACTTTGTCTGCTTCATGTCGAGTTATATTCTCTACAGAGTGATTTTCGTAAAGAGAGCGGGCAGCCTCAATGATGGTTGGAGTAGGTGTATATGGGCTAATAATCCAGTCCTTTATTGTGCCGGGTGTATTTGCACCTGCATGTTGTAAAACGTTTTTTATAAGATTCTGTAAACCATTAGCACCAATAATAAGAGGATTGAAAATGGAGTCGTTATATACTGAAGGTGCAAAAGAATTTGATGAGGTATTGTGTTTAGTCGGAATTAAGATGGGCACGATAATACGATCGTGGCTATAACGATGAAAATTTTTCAAGTCAAGAGCATAGTCCATCACTTGCTCCACGTCAGATTTCAAAGCATTCTTTTGTCCAACTTTGAATTCGAAGCAAAATATGATTCCTCGTAGAAGCAAAACCACATCGATTCTTTTTCCCAAGCGGGGAATATCATACTCAAAGATTATCTCAGCTTCCTCATCTTTCCAAGGTAATAGAACTTCCTGCAAGAGGTCGATTTCGCCAATCCATGCTTCATCAGTCGTTGTCAATGCTGGGCCATGAAACGCATTGTGGATGCGTCCAAGGATTGAATATGGATTATCTTCAACAAATGATTTTAAATTGGTTTGATACAAGCACCTGTTAGTTTTGTTATTAGCCATTGGGGAAACTTATTGGGGTCTATAAGATACAAAATTACACAAAAAAACCAACTTTGCAAGATACTGAGCGTGAAAACGGTAGCTCTACACAGTGCAAATTTTTTTGGCCCAGCAAAGAGCTGCTCTTGGTTCAGAATTCGAAGGGCGGGAGGTTGGATTTGTCGATTTTGCATAGGCAGAGGGTGTAGAGGGGACGAAGCCTTTGCGTACTTCGACTTTGATAAAGGCTTTGTCGTCGCGCCAACAGTAGTAGAGGGCGAGGTGGATGGCGTCTTTGTCGTGGTATACCTCAAACTTCCATTTCCCGACGTTGGTGTAACAGATGTATTCAGCCATGATGATTCTATTTTGATTGTTGCAAAAGTTCGATAGTATTGTAGAGCAACTGTTTCTCTTCGCGGAGGTGGCGGTTGTCGTTGATGGTATTGAGCAGAAAGAAACATCCGGCAAAGACGACAGCGCCTACAATGCCGAAAATCACATTGCGCCAGTACTCCCAGAATGTCGGAGTCTTCGGTGGATGGCGGTCTGCCCCCCATATCCAACTGATGTATATGGGTATGGCGGTTGATGACGAATATTGCTGTGCGGCGGCCAAGTTATCCTAAATGGTTTTCAGCCGTATTTCCAATGATTCCTGAAATTTCTCGAAGTGGCGATAGACGATAATTCACTTGTCATAATGTTTCTTCGCTTTCTCCTCAAAATACAGCAGGAAGTCGGCTTTCGGCTGTTCGCGGTCGAGGAAACCGAACTCATTGTTGATGACCGCCTCCTGACGGCGGCAACGTATTATCTCGGCACGCATCAGTATCGAGTCGTTGTATTCGCGCTGATATTTGTTGCGCGGATTGGCGAAGATGTAGAATCCCAGATATTCACGGCGCGACATCTTCATTGTTCTCGGGTGGCGTATCGCCGGATAGTAGTCGAGGTACAGCGACAGGCGGTCGTTCTTTATCGGACGCTGGCGCAGGCTGACTTTGGAACAGGTTGATGGTAACATGGTTGTATTTCTTGTTTGTTGATTATTCGTGATGCAAAACTATATAAAAGGCTGATAGTGAAATGGTGATGGTAGAATCACCTGTACCGCTTACCGATTTTTAACCAATTTTCGGCCGTGCGAACAGAGCATCGAGAGCCTTGCGGTCGATTCGCACATATCTGCCCTCATAACTTCTTGGAATGTCATGAGTCCGGACGTAATGAGAAATCTGGTCACGGGTCATGTTATATCTCGCCATAGCTTCCGGCATGGTGTAGTATTCCGGCTCCAGATCAGACTCAATACCCATCGCCTTGTCAAACTGACGGCGCGAATAGAAAACCTTGCATTTGTCCTTACGCTTGCCAATCTTCCGCTCCGACACGAAACGATAGACAGCCTCTTTCGACATATTGAACTTGGCGCACACTTCTTCTACGGAATACCATTCTTCTGCTACCGTCTCAGTTGGCTGTTTATCGGCAAGATCCTTGTCGATGTGTTTCCGACTCCAGAGTGTTTTGCCCCGGACAACGGTTTTCGGAATGTTCCGCTCCTTTGCCATCTTAAAAAGCCACGAATTACTTATACCAAACTTTTCAAGAATTTCCATGGTCGTATAAAACTCCTCGATAGGTTCAGCCACCTTCTTTTCCCTCTTGATATATTCCCACTCTTTGAATAGGGCATCAATATCAGTTCTCCGTATTCTCGATGCAGCATATTATATCAGTTGATTATCAGTAGTTTATAGCTTAAAAGATAGACTGCTCAAAAAATTACTTGTTTTTTCGCCGAAAATTGAAGATTTAACGTTTTTAACCTTAGTTTGTTTTCAAACGGAGGGGAAAAGGGGGAAATCGCCCTTTTAGCCCTCGTAATCTCCGGTTCGCAAAGATAAGACATATCGGTGATTATTTCGCCGATTGTGGCTGTAAAATCGTAGATGGGTTCACGGATATTTTAGCTTATTATTGCAGCCAAAAGAAAAAAAGTCGGCACGTATGGTTCGTTTGGGTGTAGCCATCTCTTTTCTTCCCTTTTTTAGCTTTACTTTAATGTGCGTATGTACGAATACGGGGATAAAGTAAAGTTATTTTTTTCTTTTGGCAAGCAAAGCAAGTTTTTAATATGATATTGTAAGTGGTTGCAACAAATAATATTTTGTTTGTTGATGGGCGTATATAGTACTTACGAATAATATAATAGCAGTTAGTCTTTGAGGACTCTTGAAAATGGGTTATGTATATGTCTGGTTTTGTGGAGCCACTATATTTCCCTGTAATATATCATTAAATAAATAAAAAGCAATATCTTTGCATATTATATGATGTATTGATTATGGCGAAGAATACAATGGGCACTAAATTACCCCGAAAATTGGAGCAAAAGATGTCGGTTGTGGGAGAACAGATTAAGTTGGCTCGTTTACGCAGAAATTTGAGTGTGGCTCAAGTGGCTGAACGTGCCACCTGTTCTCCGTTAACCGTATCCCGAATTGAGAAAGGCGTACCGACGGTTGCAATCGGCATTTACTTGCGTGTTCTGTATGCCTTACAGCTTGATGATGATATTCTGTGGTTAGCCAAAGAAGATAAATTGGGGAAAGCCTTGCAGGATTTGAGTTTGAAAACAAGGAAACGAGCTTCAAAAAAGAGATAAAGTTTATATTCTCCTATAAGTAAGTTAAAAATGCTTTTATGATGATAAAAACAAGACTTGAAATTTTGTATTATGTCTTAAAATCATTATGTTTGCAAAGCATAATAAATTGGGCGTATGAAATTCGTTGATAGAATAGATGAAGCAGCACGTTTGAAGGATGCTCTTGCGAGAGAGAGGTCCTCGTTAGTCGTCATGTATGGTCGCAGACGATTGGGCAAGTCTACACTTATCAAAAGGGTGTTGTCGGACAATGATGTTTATTTTCTCGCTGACCGTTCTGAAGGCCAACATCAGAGAACGTTGCTTGCTAAAGTGATAGCACAGGTGTTTCCAGATTTCGATAAATTGACATATCCAGACTGGGAATCTATGTTTCGTGCGGTCAATTATCGAACAGACAAGCGTTTTACTTTATGCTTGGATGAATTTCCATATCTTGTGGAACAATCTCCAGAGTTGTCGTCTGTGTTGCAGAAACTTGTTGACGAGAAGCAGCTGAAGTATAATCTTGTGCTTTGCGGTTCATCACAAAACATGATGTATGGATTGTTTCTTGATTCTACTGCGCCTTTATATGGCCGTGCCGATGAGATAATGAGGCTTGCGCCGATAGGTTTGCCGTATATTCAGGAGGCTTTGAGTCTTGTTGCGATGAATGCCATTGAGGAGTATTCCGTATGGGGAGGTGTACCACGTTATTGGGAACTAAGGGAAAACAGAAGCTCGCTTGATGATGCATTGTGGCGCAATATCCTTTCTGTAAATGGTACTCTTTACGAAGAGCCTGTAAAACTGTTTCAGGATGATGTTAAGGATATTGTCAAGACTTCGACAATAATGTCTTATATCGGTACTGGTGCAAATCGGCTTTCCGAGATTGCTGCCAGATGCAATGAGCCAGCAACTAATCTGTCACGACCGTTAAAGAAACTTATTGATCTCGGATTCTTGGAAAAAGATGTTCCGTTCGGGATTGATGAAAAGAATGCGAAAAAGAGTCTCTATAAGATAGCAGATCCGTTTATGGCATTCTACTATCAGTTTGTTGTTCCGAATCGTTCGTTCATTGAACTTGGTCGTCGCTTGCCCATTGAACAGGTTTTGAACGCTCATTTCTCTGAGTATGTGAGTCTGCAATGGGAAAAACTGTGCAGGGATGCTGTAACAGGTAATCTTGTGGGTGGAGTAGTTTATGGCAAAGCAAAACGCTGGTGGGGTTCTGTCCTCAATGAGGATAAGAAACCTGAACAAGTCGAATTTGATGTAATGGCAGAATCGCTTGATAAAAAGTATCTGCTGGTTGGGGAATGTAAATGGACAACCCAAGAGAATGCTAAACAGCTCACAGCTGAACTTCTCCGCAAAGCCAATCTGTTACCGTTTGCCAAGAATTATACCATCGTTCCGATGCTGTTTCTTAAGAATGCTCCGAAAGATGATATTGGGAATGCGATGTTGCCGAAAGATATTGTTGAGTTGATGAAATAGAGTTAAGGATATTCGATGTGTGTGATAATCTTGGTAAGGAATGTGGCATAACGATTTAAAAAGGACAAAATAATGATTAGACATATGATAAAACCAATATTTTCTGGACATGAGTCATTCGCTTGCAAATCTCATTGGCTTAAGCGAGGGTATGATTTTGTCGTCGCAGGAAAGAATTTCAACGATGATGAGGCTGTTGTGCATCTTGGCGTTGGTAAGAATATGGTAGCATCAATCAAATTCTGGTTGAAAGCGTTTGGATTATTACAGGATAATGGTCTGGTGCCAATAGCTAGCTACATTTTCGATGATGCGAATGGCAAAGATCCCTACCTCGAAGATATTGGAACTCTGTGGTTACTGCACTTTATGTTGATTAATACAGAGTATGCTACAATCTACAAGACAACATTTATCGAATATCATCGCCAACGAAATATCATAGAGAAGAGTAGATTGCAAAACTACATTAAGCATACCTGCTTTGAAGGTACACATTATAAAAACTTGTATAATGACAATACTGTTAAGAGAGATGTTGGTGTCATGTTTCACAACTACTGCAGCAAGAGCAATACCAATTTGGAGGATAGCAACTGTTTGTTGGCTTCTCTGAACTTGATAAATGAATCTGAAAAAGATAACTATACATTTAACTATGATGCTCGTAGCAACGTCCCTAGTTTAATATTCCTTTACGCATTGATAATCAAGTTCCAAAATCAAAAAAGTATTTCTTTTGATGACATTGCCGAGTTAGCTTTGATTTTCTGTTTGACTAACAATGATTTGATGGATATTATCAAACAACTGTGTATTCAATATCCATCAGAGATTGTTTTTTCAGATGTTGCAGGCATCAAAGAGTTGCAATTTAAAACATTGCCTGCTCCCATAGAGGTACTAAACAAATATTACGAGGAGAACTAACATGAAATATACTCCATCAATAAATATCGCCCAAACTACCTTTATTACGAGGAGAACTAACATGAAATATACTCCATCAATAAATATCGCCCAAACTACCTTTGACTCTAAGAGTTATATTGTAACTCAGAATGCTGTAAGGGTTGTTGGCAACATTGTTGACTCATTCAATGCGGGCGTACACTCATTTAATATTATCGGCTCGTATGGAACCGGCAAATCAAATTTCATACTGGCTTTTGAAGATAGTTTAAAGAATAATAGTAAGATTCTCATTACCAACAAGGGCCAGTTTAATGGATTTGTTAGATTTAAGTTCGAAAAAATTGTTGGCGATTACGCTCCTCTTCAAAGAGTTCTCACCGAGAATCTCTTTCCGACAGAAGCTTCAGACAATCTTTTTGAAAATCTAAAAAGCTATTTCAGGAGAGCCGAAAAACGTGAAGAGTTTGTAATTCTTGTAATCGATGAGTTTGGTAAATTACTAGAGTATGCAGCAAAAAATAACCCTGAAAGGGAGTTGTATCTCTTTCAGAAATTCACGGAGTTCATCAATGATGAACGACGCAATGCCATTTTACTTACAACACTACACCAGAATTTTAATTCGTATGCCCGTACATTAACAGAGAGCCAGCGCAACGAATGGACAAAAGTAAAGGGGCGTTTTCATGAGATTGTTTTTAATGAGCCTGTAGAACAGCTACTTTTTCTTGCGTCTAAACATATAGAAAGAGCCAAACGTGATATTATAAATTATCACTTTAAACGGATTTACAATCTAGCCATTGCAAGCAAATTTGTCAGTTCATCTATTGCTTATGATACTGTAGCAAGTTTGTATCCGTTGGACATTTTTGCAGCACAAGCATTGACTCTGTCCATTCAGCGGTATGGTCAGAATGAAAGAACACTATTCTCTTTTCTTGAAGCTACCGGACAAGGATCTCTTCATCTTTTTAAGGAAAAAGAGAATACAACATATAGTTTATCTGACGTTTATGACTATGATATATATAACTTTTACTCTTATTTATCAGAAATAAATGCTGATTCTACTGCTTGGACTGCCATACGCGTAAGTTTAGAGCGCGTTGAGAGTTTATTTGAGGGCGAAACAGTTACGAATGCCATGAAGCTTATCAAGACGATTGGTATGCTAAATCTTTTTGGCAAGGCAGGAATGCAATTTAACAAAGAGAAGCTTTCCGAATATGCAAAGTTTGCCTTAGGTATTGATAAGCCAGAGTCTATTATTGAATTGCTTGCACAGCATAAGATTATTCGATATGCGACTTACAAATCTCAATATATATTGTTTGAAGGTACGGATGTCAATATTGAAGGCGAGTTATTGAAGGCTGCGTGTATTGTTCCCCGCTCTAAAGATATTGTGGAAAAACTCATAACAAGCTTCAATCTTCCCATTGAGTTTGCCAACGCCTCTTATTATCGCAATGGTACGCCTCGATACTTTAAATATGAGATTACAGACCATCCGATTATTTTACAACCCCAGAATGAGATCGATGGCTACATCAATCTTATATTTAATGAGGATCTCACAATAGAAGCTTTGCAACAACACTCTGCGGGTGTTGAAGACGCTGTTTTATTTGCATACTTCAAGAAAGCTGATCAAATTATAGATCACGTATGGCAGCTTGATAAACTAGCTTATGTTCAGAATGATGTTGACAGTAAAGATAATGTTGCTCAAAAAGAACTCAAAGCTCTCATTGCACATGAGCAAAGTTTACTAAACGCCAGTGTATTAAAAACTTTATTCAGCTATAACTCAGATGTCATTTGGGTATATAAAGGAAAAATTTTGGATATCTTCTCGAAGACCATATTTAATAAATGTTTATCAATGATATGCGACCAGGTGTATTGTGATACTCCGGTATATATTAATGAGATGGTCAATAAGCATAAACCCAGTAGTGCAATATCAACGGCTCGCGTTAACTTCCTTACTCATTTACTGTATAATAGTTCAGAACCCAATTTAGGCTTTGAGGATGGTAAGTTTCCTCCAGAAAAGACTATCTATTTGACGTTGCTTCATAACACGGGCATCCATAAGCATATCGGCAAAGAGTATTTTCTTGATGCTCCTAACGAAGAAAGTTTCATGCCTTTGTGGAGGGTCTGCGAGGAATTCCTTGATACTAGCAAAGAGAAACCTCGTAAATTGGGAGATCTCATAAAGATATTACGCTCTCGCCCCTTCAAATTGAAGCAAGGAGTGATAGATATGTGGCTGCCGGCATTCCTGATCATTAAAAAGAATGATTACTCGCTGTATAATGATGCTGGTATATATATACCTACGATTACTCGTGAGGTATTGGATATTATGCAGAAATCACCTGCAGGATTCTCCATTAAAGCCTTCAATGTTGATGGGGTTAAATTAGATTTGTTCAATAAGTATCGTGAGGCATTAGGCTTAATGCAGGATGCAGAGTTCACGGCTGATAGTCTTATCGAGACAATCAAACCGTTCCTGCTTTTTTACAAGAAACTCAACAAATACACAAAACAGACCAAACGACTGCAAAAATCTACTGTACAATTCCGAACTGTATTGGCATCTGCAAAAGATCCTGAGAAAACCTTTTTTGAGGATCTCCCGCGTGCATTAGGATTTAAGGATTCAGAGATAGCAAGTAATGCAGATGTTCTTATGCGATATGTCGAGTTGCTCCAAAAAGCAATTAGAGAGCTCCGTATGTGCTACTCAAATCTGATTAATCGGTTGGAGAGTGTGCTTGTTGAGGAACTTGGTTTGAAGAGTAAAGAATTCTCTTCGTATAAGGCTGAATTGGAACAACGATATGCATCTATCAAAACATACTTGCTGACAGAAAGACAAAAGACCTTCTTAACTCGTATCTTGATTAAAAATACAGATCGGGTAACTTGGTATCAATCTTTGGCGTATGTGGTTCTAGATAAGCAGTTGGAGGCTTTGATAGATGAAGAAGAAGCATACTTGGTTGATAATCTCATACACTTGTTTAAAGAGCTCTTAAAGTATGCTGAGATGAGTAGTAACAAGGGGCTGACAAGCGAGGATAGCTTCTTCCGTTTTGAGATGATTTCAAGTGATGGTACAACCTCACAGCAAATAGTTCAGTTGAATGCAAAAAAGACAGAGCAAGCGAAAAAACTTGAATCAGAGATTAATAAATTACTGTCAAATGATAGTGAGATCGATACTTATGCACTTTTAAGTATAATTAAAAAGAGATTGAACGATGACTAAGGTAAGACATGTTCTTGGTATTTCTGGTGGAAAAGATAGTGCGGCTTTAGCCATCTATATGAAGCAGAAGTACCCAACACTGGAGGTGGAATACTACAACTCAGACACGGGATGCGAGTTAGAAGAAACCGAGAGATTGGTCAATAATCTAGAGTCATTCCTCGGTAAGGTCGAGCGATTGAAGGCAGCTGAAGGTAGTCCTGAGCCAACGCCATTTGACCACTTTTTAAAGATCAGTGGTGGCTATTTACCATCGCCACAGGCTCGCTGGTGTACACAAAAAATGAAACTAGCCGAATTTGAGAAGTTTGTTGGTGATGATCCTGCAATATCTTATGTTGGTATTCGTGGAGATGAAGACAGAGAGGGGTATGTCTCGACCAAACCAAATATACAGGCTGTATTTCCATTCAGAAGGAATATTTGGAGTCTTGATGTTATACACAAAGTTTTGCACAATGATAATTTGGGGCTAATAACAGATTTATATAAGGAGTGGGCACAAGAAAATATAAAAGAAGAGGTTATCGAGGTTGTATCTACACCTATTAATAAGTCATTCTATTATAGTCGCAAACTTAATGCTCTCCTTGATTTAAGTGTAAAGACTTTTAATAGAGTTGTTTTTGAGTTTTTAAAGACAACAGACTATCCTGTCGGAAAGCTTGAGGAGTTCCCTTTAATTGGTAATGAAGATATCCTTGTCAAAAAGGATATCTTTAGAATATTGGAGGAAAGTGGAGTTGGCGTTCCTGCATACTATAATCCAATTGAGTTTGAAGTAGATGGTAAGAAAGGAGAATATTGTCGTAGTCGTTCTGGATGTTACTTTTGTTTTTTTCAGCAACGCATTGAGTGGATTTGGCTTCTTGAGCAGCATCCTGAGTTGTACAAAAAGTCTATGGAGTATGAGAAGGATGGTTATACTTGGATTCAAGGAGAGACACTTGCAGAATTAAGCCGTCCAGAACGAGTTCGTCAGATAAAATTAGACTATATCAAAAAGCAAGAGAATTTGAAGGCAAAAACGATAAGTGGCTTGCTTGTCGATATGTTTGACGAAGATGATGAAATACCTTGTGCTAACTGTTTTATATAAAATAGACTATGTTGTATAGAGCATTTGTAGCTGACGATGATGAAAACTTGAAGCATGAGGTTTTGTATTACCATAATCCTTCAAGATGGAAAGATAATATATTGCCAATAGACGATCCTATTAGGGATGAAAATAAATGGTCTGTTGAATTTAAATATTTAAATACTGATAATTCAGATATTTCTAATGATATTAAAGCATTGCCAACAAATACAGGTGGTTTGTATATATTCTTTTTGAAAGGAGTTAATTTGCCTTTTTTTGAGAGTCACATTTTATATATTGGTAGATGTAAATATACTAAGGCTCAAAATATAAGAAAGCGGGCACTGGAGTATTTTACAGACTCAGAACGAGTAATGATAAAGAAGATGTTTCGACTTTGGGGACCATATTTGTTCTATAGGTATTTTCCTAATACGGATAATGAATGGATTGACAAAACAGAAGCTATTTTGATTAGGTCAATACTACCTCCTTTGAATGAGAAAATTCCTGATAAAGTTAATGTTCAGGCAACAATTCCGGCTTTTAATAATAATTAATATTAATATATGAATATCCCAGCAATAAGAGGAAAAATAGGTAACACTGTCTATTATTCTGCCAACTTTTCTTTTCAGCAAATCAATGAACTGGTTGATAGAAAAGTTGGAAATGAAATATATACATCTAAGACGTTGAAGGATAGACTTCAAAGGTCTCTTACAGATAATAGTGGAAAGATCAAACAATATATTCTAGAACAGGATGACCGCTTCTTTAATGCTTTAGTTTTAGCTGTGTATGACGGGGAGCCTCAATGGACTGAAATTAGATTTGAGCTAGATGAAGATGAGTTTCCCAATGTTGGCATATTACATTTCAATGGTAAAGAGAAGATATTTCCTGTAGATGGGCAACATCGTGTTGAAGGAATCAAAGAGGCTGTTAAAAAGAATCCAGCATTGGTTACTGAGACGATTAGTGTTATATTAATTGGTCATAGTACCAGTGATGTAGGGATGAAAAAGTCTAGACGAATTTTTTCGACTCTTAATAGGTATGCGAAGCCGGTTAAGTTAGGAGATATTATAGCGTTAGATGAAGATGATATTGTGGCAATTGCTACGCGGGAATTACTCGAAACCCATATTTTGTTTACTGGTGATCGTATAAAAGCAACTAATACAAAATCAATTCCAGTAAATGATAAAAGTTCGTTTACTTCACTGATTACCTTGTATGAATGTAATGTTGAGCTATTTCAAATTTTTTATTATAAGAAAATAATTAGTAAAACTAAATTAAAGGATTTTCTAAGAAGCAGACCTGATGAAGATACTATATATGGATACATCAAATACTTAAATGAATTTTGGAATTTAATGATTGATGTATTTCCTGAAATAGAGGATTTTATAAATGGCAATCCATTAACTGCTGCAGAAAAATATAGAGACCCTGTAAATGGAGGAAACATTATATTTAGACCTGTTGCTCTGCTTCAAATGATAAAGGCCATTTCTTATATATGTTCGGAGAATAATGAAATATCCATAAAAGATGTTCTTGATATATATTCAAGATTAGATAGGAGTATATCAAATGAACCTTGGACTAAAATTATATGGGATCCAACCTCAAAAAGAATGTTAGTAAATAATCAGTTATTACTAAAATATTTGTTTATTTATATTTTTAATTCCGAACTACTTAAAGATAAAGACAAAAAGGAACTTTATAATAGGTATGCATTGGTCAATAATATTGCAAGAGATAGTGTTGAAGATATGCTAAATAAATATATTGTCAGATAAACATAATATGCTCAAATCAAATGTCATATGGCCTGGACATCGGCGCTATAAGTCGTGCACAGAGTGGGAACCAATAGGCTTCTTCTCTGATTGTTTATGTAATGCAACTTATTTCGACCTTATGCTTGGCTTCTTTTCCTCATCGGCAATAAGCGTACTCGCAAATGGGTTTGCTGTATTCCTTTATAATGGTGGTAAAATGAGGCTCATTGTAAATGATATTTTGACAGATGACGATAAAAACGCCATTGCAGCAGGCTCTGGTGATATTGAAATACTATTTTTTGACATATTTGATATTCAAAAAATTAAAGACACATTATCAGAAAGAGATCGACATTTTTTTGATTGTTTGGCTTGGCTTATACGTCATAACCGTTTTGAAGTTAAAATCATTGCACCTAAAAGCGGTATAGGGATTTCTCATACTAAATCTGGCATTTTTTCTGATGGCATTAACAAAGTTGGGTTTGATGGTTCATGTAATTTCTCACGAACTGCACTTGTAGATAATATTGAAAGCTTGACTGTCTCATGTGATTGGGATGGGAATATTGAGGTTGCGAAGGTTGAAGCGATTAGAAAAGATTTTGAAAACGTATTCCAAGAAAAAGATTGCAATGTTGTTTATTTATCAGTAGATAAAGTTCAGACTAGAATTACAGATAGTTTCCCTGATAAATCAATATCTGAATTACTTGAAGCGGAATATAAGATATTAAGAAATCATCGTCAACATAATATTTCCAAACACATTATCAAAGCATTGGATAATTCCAAAGAGCGTTTGGAGGTAATTTTGGATAAGCTCAAAGAGATTGAATATCGGGATATTGTTATACGAAGCAATGAGCCGCAATTTCCATATACATCTGGTCCAAGAGATTATCAAATTCAGGCTTTTGAGAATTGGAAAGCCAACAAGCAGAAAGGTCTGTTTGCAATGGCAACAGGTACTGGAAAAACCATTACCTCATTAAACTGTCTACTTGAAATTTATAAAAGATTAGGTTATTATAAAGCCCTTATACTGGTTCCGACGATTACTCTTGTAGAACAATGGGAAAAAGAGTGTGCAAAATTCAACTTTACCAATGTAATTAAAGTCTGCTCTAAATATAGTGGATGGCAAACTTCATTGGCAAATATAAGAATGTTGGAGCTTTCAAATCCAGATAATAAGCAATCATATGTGATAATTTCCACATATGCATCATTTATTCGACCTGCAAATTTCATTGAATTAAATCAGTTCCCTAAGAACAAACTATTGCTCATAGCTGACGAAGCACATAATATGGGATCTGGACTCATAGCCAAACGTCTTAATGATATTAAGTATTTACGAAGAATTGGTTTGTCTGCAACTCCTGAACGTCAGTTTGACGAGGAAGGTAATGCTCGCTTAATGGAGTTCTTTGGTTGCAATAGAGTATATACTTTTGAATACTCAATGGCGGAGGCTATTAGGAATAAAGCATTGTGCAAATATTATTACTATCCACATTTAGTCGAACTGACAAGTGAGGAGATGCTTCAATACATTGAGCTATCTAAGAAGATTGCAAAAATAATCAATCGAGAAGATGATGATAGCCGCGAAATATTGAAACGGCTTTTGCTTAAACGGAAGCAGATTATACATAAGGCAGAAAATAAAAAGAGTATTTTTGAAGATATTTTAAAAGAACATCAAGAGAAAACAGGTTCATTAAAATATACATTAGTATATGTTCCTGAAGGAAATCAACTAGATGATCAGGGGGCAGATGTTTTTGATACGACAGAACAAATAAAAGATGACGAAGATACTATTCATCTTATTAACGAATATACCCGAATCGTAAGAGATGTTGATTCGCATATTGTGGTACGTCAATTTACCTCAGAATCCACTGATCGTGATATAATGTTAGCTGATTTTGCAAAAGGTAATATTGATGTATTAACTTCTATGAAATGTTTGGATGAAGGGGTTGACGTTCCGCGAAGCGAGTTAGCAATCTTCTGTGCAAGCACTGGAAATCCCAGACAATTTATTCAACGTCGGGGGCGTGTGTTGCGAATAAATGACGATAAACGGTTTGCTATTATTCACGATTTAGTAGTGATTCCTCAGATAAACTTTGATCCAGATTGCTATGAGTTGGAGAAGAGTTTAGTTTCAGCTGAAATAAACCGTGTTCGAGATTTTGCGTTGCTTTCTGAAAATTGTAACGACACATTGAATGCATTAGATGATGTATTAAACCAATATCAGATTTCAATATTTAACTAATATCATTATGGCTACTCATTATACAAATGGAGACAGAATACTGCAAGCAGTATTGGCCGATCCCAAACTGGCCGAATTAGGAGAGTATATACCAACAGGAGACGAGACTATTGTAGATGCTCTTGATTCAGAGAATACCACAATACGAGCTGTTGCGATGATTATTGATGGTAATGAAAATCAATATACTCAAAAGGAAATATACACTCAGGTGTCTAACTTCTTGACTTCGAATATATGAAACTAAATAAGATTATTATTAAGAATTTCCGCAGTTATTACGGTGAAAATTGTTTTGAGTTATCGGATGGTCTTACTCTAGTTATTGGTGATAACGGCGATGGCAAAACCACTTTCTTTGAAGCTCTTGAATGGTTGTTTGACACCAGCAAAGACAATAAAAGTGAAAGCAATATTTCTGAAATGCGTAAAGCGGAAATAGGGATAGGGGATTGTGATGAGGTTTCTGTCACGATGACCTTTGAACATGGAGGAGAAAAGGAAATTTGTAAGAAATTCATTTTTGAGAAAACAGCTGAAAATTTCGTAAAAACAAGAGATTTTTCTTTTGTCGGCTATGAGATAGTTGGTTCAGAACGGCATAATCGAGATGGGAAGATACTATTAGAGTCCTGTTTTGATACAGTTATTCGTCGATATTGCCTTTTTAAAGGAGAACGAGAATTAAATGTGTTTGACAATAATACGGCACTTAAAACGCTTGTTGATACATTTTCCGGAATCAAGCAATTCGATAATCTTGTCGAGATGACCTCATACTTTGAGCAACAGTCTGATAATTTGGTTACCAAGGAACTAAGAAAAGACAAAAAGCAAGAGGCAACTATTAGACAACTTGAGTTTGATTTGAGCAAAGTGCAGTCTGAAATTTCTGATGTGCGAAATAGTATCAACACAAAAGAGAAGGCTGTTTCAGATTACGAGACTCGTTTGAAGATTTTGGAGGATAATCAAGATGCATGTGAGAATCTCCAAGATATAAACGCTCGAATTGAACAAAAGAAAATAGAGCAACGAAGATTAATGGGATACATTAATTTAGATTATAATGCTATGTTGCTTGATGATATGTGGATTCTTCGCGCATATCATTCTGTTTTAAGTGAATATCAGAAAAAAGTATCAGCTCTTAGTCGAGAAAAACGTAAATTACAGAAAGCAGAAGATGAACGAATTGCCATCGAAAAAGGGAAATTAGAAGCTATTAAAGAAATTCAAAAGTTAGCAAATAATGCGACTCCTCTCCCTTGGAATCTCCCGGATAAAGAGACTATGCAGGAGATGATTGATGATGAAATATGCAAAGTTTGTGGGCGTCCTGCAGAAAAAGGAAGTGAAGCCTATGACTTTATGGTTAACAAACTTAATGAATATCTTGAACATATTCGAAAAGAATCGAAATCTACGCAACAACAGGAGACTCCAATAAAACCACTTTTTGAAAACACATATATAAATGAACTTCATACTCGTAGTATTCAATTAAGTGGCGATACCGATCAGGAATTATCGAAGTTGGCGACTATTATTGCTGACAGGCTATCTTTTGTACAAAATAGAAAACAGGATTTGGAGAGAGTAAATAAAGACTTGACAGAAGCTGAAGACTCAAAAATGCAATTGCTTATTCAAACTCCTGATTTGACAGAGGAAATGCTTATCAAAAACTTTAAGGATTTCAAAGGACTTTCTGATAGTAGCAAAAGAGCGTCATTAGACCTTCAAGACCTCAAACGCAGACTTGAAGAATTAGAGATACAGAAACAGGAATTAAAAGATAAACAGAATCAAATTGTTCCGTCTAATGGAATTGTAAGAGTCTATCAGAAGGTCCATATTACGCTCGAGCGAATAATGAAGGCATTTGAAGCGGCAAAGGATAGAAATGTAGAAGAATTTATTAAGACCCTTGAAGAACAAGCAAATATATATCTAAAGAAACTCAACGCTGATGATTTTCGTGGTGTTATAAAGATAAAGAGGACAGTTGACGGCTCAGCTAAAATCAATCTTTATAGTTCAAATGATACTATAATAGCTAATCCGGGAGGAGCACAAAAGACGACTATGTATATGTCTGTTCTTTTTGCGATTTCTAATATTACTACGCTAAAGAGAGATGAAGACTATCCTTTGATTTTTGATGCCCCGACATCTTCTTTTGGTGAGTTCAAAGAGGATATTTTCTATAATATTATTGACAATATTGATAAACAATGCATTATATTTACAAAAGACCTGTTGAAATTCGATCGTGAAACAGAGTCCCGAAGGCTAGATTTTGATAAGATAAATCAACTATCATGCTCTGTATATCGCATACAAAAGGCCTCCGGCTACGATGAAGAAGATTTGTCGACAATTCAAACATTAACTGAAAGAATTAAATAAGCAAAGTTATGGCAGAGAAACTATATGATATATGGGCAAGACGTAATCCGAATTGGGAGAAGCGTTATGAGGAGTCTATAATAAAAAATTTCAGCGATTATGGAAAAGGCGTAACAAATCTAGGTGATGCCAAAGGAAAGTTATTTGGTGCTGGGTATGAAATTTTCATCATTGCGTTCTTTATAGGTCTATATTATGACCAAAGAAGAAAACTTATAGATGATAGTACAAAAATAAAATCGTTAGGACAACCTATTCAATATTGGGGCAATATCGATTCAGTAAAAGGTCGTAAAGCTTATCCTAAATTGAGAGAGTTTATTTTCACTGCATTAGTGGCTAAAACCGATTTTGATTTCATCGCTCTTGATAAAGGTTTAGTAACGCCAAGAAAGGCAGTTGATGCTTTAATGCAAACTATGGAAGAGTATGCCAATTGGGGTTTTCATTTTATAGAGGATAAATTAATTGATAATCCTAACTACTTTTATAGGGAAGCTGCTTTTCTTGAAGTATTTTTAACTTTTGATGCAAGTACAACGGATTCGGTTGACGATGAACCAGATTCGTTGGATTAGAGTGGAATATACGAACTGAAGAGCATCCATTGAAAAAGGTTTCTATAAACTTTATTTCAAATGGGTGTACAATTGTAAGCATACAGACACATTCCTGATTTTTTAATTTTAGAATTAGCAAAATCATTAGAATTACAAGGGCTATAAAACATAAAATATATGCCGAATGACATTCAATTCATATTATACAATCTTCCAGAAGAGGATGGTAAGGTGCAGGTAATCATCAGAGATGAAACTCTTTGGTGTACTTAAAAAATTATGACTCAACTTTTTGGTATGGATAGAACTACTGTTTCTAAGTATCTCAAAAATATATTCGAGTCATTTGAGTTACAGCAGGACTCAGTATGTGCAAAATTTGCACATACTTGAGAATATAGTTTTGTATCATTATTGTATGATTTATGGCAAAGAATATAGTAATACGGAATAGTACAGCAGAGTTTCTTATCTTTATGCTTGAAGGTAAAGAGGATGGAATTCAAGTGATGTATAAGGATGAGACTATTTGGGCTACACAAAAAGTGATGGCGCAGCTTTTTGATTGCTCAACTGATAATATTAGCCTACACTTAAAAAATATATTTGCATCCGGAGAACTAGTCAAAGATTCAGTTGCCGAGAAAAACTCGGTAACTGCTGCTGATGGGAAAAATTATCAAACAATGTTTTATAATCTCGATGCCATTATCAGTGTCGGGTATAGGGTTAATTCTGTTCGTGCCACTCAGTTCCGGCAGTGGTGTACATATGTGCTTCGTCAGTTTGCTATCCGTGGTTATGTACTTGATCATAAGCGAATGGAGAATGGGGCTTTTTTAGGTGAGGATTACTTTGAGCATTTGCTTGCCGAAATAAGGGAAATAAGGCTAAGTGAACGTCGCTTTTATCAAAAACTGACAGACATTTATGCTACGGCTATAGACTATAATAAAGATGCTCCGACAACTCGCCTTTTCTTCAAAAAGATACAGAACAAAATGCACTATGCTATACATGGGCATACCGCTGCGGAGCTGATTGTGGAACGTGCCAATGCGGATAAAGAACACATGGGACTGATTACTTGGGAAAATGCTCCGAATGGGAAAATTGTCAAAACAGATGTGTCTATTGCAAAGAACTATTTGCGAGAAAATGAATTGGAAGAAATGGGCAGAATAGTCAATGCGTCCCTTGATATGGCAGAAAATATGGCTAAACGTCGCATTCCAATGACAATGGAGGATTGGGCAAAGCGTATTGATAAATTTATTGATGTAGCAGAACTCCCGATATTACAGGATAGCGGAAGCGTATCAGCAGAGTTTGCCAAAGAGTTCGCAGAAACGGAGTTTGAAAAGTACAGGGTTATTCAAGACAGACTGTTCCAATCTGACTTTGACCGATTCAGTGATGGTAATCTACTCCCTTTGGATATAGAATGATATGGAAGTGAAAAGCAACGAGTTTTAATAATAGATTTTTAAGTTTAAGACTCGTTGCTTTGTTGTAATCTGCTATGGGGACTTGTTCAATACTTTCAAAAGAAGTATCATTGTAGTAATTCCAGTTGCGGTAATCAAAATAGTCCATAAAACAACCTTTCTAATCACAGCCGAGTGTAAAATCTCCACATTTGCTACTATGATGCTGACGAAAAAAGAAGATAGAGCAACCAGTGTAATGATCAAAATATAGAATGCAGTGTATGGCATTGAAATATATCTGTTAGCCTTGCTGATTTTCCGTTCAGTTTCATTACATTTGTCTTGAACCCGTTGAAGGAACTTATCAAGGACGGTCTGCCCAAATTTTTCGGCTTGCTCCTGGGTATCTTTGGCAATGCTTAATCTATACTCCTGTAGAAATTTGAGTGAATTTTCCAGATTTACACTCATTTCATGCACATTGTCGTTCAGGCTGGCAAGTTCTTTTATATTCAGGTCGAGTAGCCGATTCTCTTCTTCCAGATATTCATTCTTGGGGTTGGATTTTATGGGTTCCGCTTCATTCATTTCTGCGGAAAAATCGAATTTCTTTTTCATGCGCTTATCGTTTTAATCCGGTTTTAGGTTTCTTTCCTAACAGGCGACCTGCAGCACGGGCACATCTGCGAGCCCACTGCAAATCGTCTTCGTCTTTATCTCTCCACGGGAGATCGCTTTGTGAGCCTCCGCCACCTCCACCGGTTGCTACATTCGGCGTTTCAAGTAGTCCGACAAAAATAGCTACTGCCATATCGGTCAGTTCCTGACTGTTGGCGACAATTCTGTAATCAAATTCATCGTTGAAACAGTCAAGCACTTTTTCGGGAATATAGAAATGATAATTCTGATTTTCATAATTAAGCGTATAAGGAACCGTTCCCGAACGGCAAGTATTATATTGGGTATAATTGGCGTACACCGATGGTTTAGGAGCTTGCTCTGTTCCCTTAAACGTAGTGTTCAAAGTGCCAACTCTTGACTGATAATGCAATTTTTCCCATGTTTTAGGCAGTTTTGAGATCATTAGGTTCCTGCCGACTCCTAATTCAGATGCTTTGTATTTGGTGTTCCCATTCACAAGTGCATAGCCTCGGAGAATACCGTTTCCATCTTTTCTTTCATGTACAGCATAACCTTTCCTAACAAGAGTATTTTTGTACGCTTCCCATGACCACGATTGCATTGATTTCAGTGCATCCATGCAGTCTCGGTTCACTAGGTGAATATTGGAATTTCTGACTTGCGCTGCCGTTGTCCAGCCTCGTTTTTTTGCCACTCGTTCGGCTGCACGTTGCGCACGAAGATGAATGTTATGGTCGTTGTTGATGTTACCGTCTTCATCCATGCGACAAACCGCAGCATGAAGATGTGGAACTCCGCCTCCGGATTCCGTATGCAGCCAAACCGTGTATTTGCTGTTAGCCAAATGGGTCGGACAAGAGCGGACTTTTCCATCCTTGCCGATAATCACTTGTTTGTTAAACTCCGCAACGAAATCCTGCCAGAGTTTTTGCCAGTCTTCGACGTTAAAGAATCGGGTATGTTCAGCGGATGGACTTAGCTCAATTCTGATGACTGAGTTTTTTATCGGCCGGAAGCGTGATAAGGTCAGTTGCATGGAGTTCCATATCCCCATAGCGTCCGGTTGCAATGGTAGCAGATTGTCCAATATCCGATGGATTTTCTCCGGGTGCTTTTTGTGCTGTGATTCGCCGGTAATGTAACGGATAGCATTTATGCTGTGCGATATTGCTTTAGCTTTTGCAATCATATTTCTTCGGATTTATCGTTGGACGGAATCTTATTCTGTTCTTTTATGGCATTCAGGAACTGGCAGACACTTTCGGCTACATTGCCAAGTTCTTTGAGCCAACCGACCATGAACGGAATCTGATTGAACATTGCCACGCGTTGCTTTGTGGACATTCCGTGAAGTGCGGAGGTGTATTTTACAAGGTCAGACCGGCAGTTATCCAGATTTTGCAACAGTGCCGCTTCTTCTTTCGTAAGTCTTGCTTTGGGGTGATAATTGTATGCACGGGCAAGCAGGTAGTCGCTTACCGTCATACCGCATTGCGCAGCCTGTGATTTTATATATTCCTTTTGCTTGGGGGTAACTTTCGCTCCGATGAAGACGCTTCTTGTCTCACTGGGGGTAGTCGATAAATTTTCAATATCTTCTTTCATGCGAATTGTTTTTATAATAGTGAATAGGTGCGAGCTTGCGAGTACCGCACTGGCGAAGTCTCTGAGCAGGCAAGAGCGCCAATGTACAACCGCAACGCAGTGAGGTTATACCTTGGCATATCTTGCAACAGATGCCTGTTGATGCTGCCTGACAAGCCATGTCGGGTGTACACACAGAAGCGGCAGACGGATGGAAACAGCGACAGATATATCCCTCTAAAAGAGGAGAGAGAATGAATACCTCATGCTGCATTCCTAACTACTTTGCTTTATTCCTATATATACGCCCCGACAATAAAGTAAAGCCAATTTCAATAATGATAGTCCGGGTTGAAACGATATTCTTTGCCGTCCTTTATCACCATCCGTTTGTTGCCAAGAAAGGTGGCGACTTTGACCGCCTTGTTGTGACCGAGCTTTACGCCCTGCAACCCGTATCCTTTTTTCAGCCGCTCCAGATAGTCGTCATAACTGCCGATATTGCTATCGGAAAAAACGGCATCTAACGCAGCCCGATGTACACTTTCCGAAATCTCCTTGTACGGATCGAACGGTTCTTTGGCTGGTCGACCGACAACCTTTGCTTTGGGCAGGTAGGATTCTACCAGTTCGGGCAAAGCATCTTCGTTGATGCGGAAAGCGAACGGTTCAAATTCCCGGTCACGGATATGGACTGCTTCAACCACGCTTATTGCCTTATCATCTTTGTCCACTTCCACCTGCATGATGGTTTCCGCTTTGTTGTTGAGTTCCGTGCCGATGTGTCCACGTGCATTTTCATCATTCTTGTTCTGGTGAAGGATGGTATGGATATGAATCTGCCTGTCGTCCGTCCACTGCATGAGTTTTGAAATAATATCGGTGGATTCTCCGGGCGAATTGATATCGTAAAGGAAATCCCGAATGCCATCTATGACCACCAATCCCAAATCGGGGATTGTGCCGATTGCGTGTTCGACTATAGCCAAACGCATTTTAGGAGAGTACTTGCGCAAAGCCAGCATAACCAGATTGTCCGGCTCTTTGTTTTCCGGTAAGTCCGCCAGACGTAAAATGCGCTTTAACACGTTCTGACAGTGGTATCGCCCTTGTTCCGTGTCAACGTATAATACTTTCCGTTTATCCTCGGGGAATATTGACCGATAATGAAGAATGGTACTGTTGGTCAATGCCGATGCGACGATGGCCGAGACATTGAACGTTTTCTTGCTTTTAGCCTTTCCGATGGAAGCACTGAAGTTTCCCAATGTTCCGATTGTGGCATCATCTACCATCAGTACCACAGGAGAGTGTCCGTATGCGCTTGTTACGCTCACGGCAGACTCCTCCATGCATATTGCCAGTTCCTCAGCAGCTGGCGCATTGATATTCGTCTTTTCCATAGCCTACCAGTTTTTAGGGTTCGGTTTACGGCGATGGGAAGCGAGCATGGCTTCATTCTCGTCCTCGAAGCTTTGCGGAGCCGGAGTCTTTCGTGAAGATTCCAGCCATTTGTCCAATTCATCCCGATAGATGTAGAGATGTTTGCCTTGCTTTATAACCGGAATATCGTCCTTTTTCACTTTGTAGTAAAAGGTCGATAACGGCATTTTGAGATAAGCGCAAGCCTCCTGCACGGTCATCGGAACGTGCGTATTCTCTTTGACTTCGTTCTGACGGGAAAGTTTCTCTGTCAGAAGATTTTCCATACTTGCGATTCGGTCGCACAGTTCTCCTACCACAGTCGGCAGGTCATTGAAAGTCAGTTGGTCTTTTTCCATATTAAAACTCTTTTAATTGTTCAACATGCTGCGAACCAACTCAATGAAATCTTGCAGAACAATAAAGACCAGATTAATTATTTCGTCTGCATATGTTTTTTATTGTGAGTCATCATTGTCTGTATCCAGATGGAAGCGAAAATCCCCCTTGTCGGGTACATCAATCGGAATCTGGCTTGCGACATTATCCCGTAAATTAAGCCTGAGGTACTCAGGAGTGGCATTTACAAGTTCATGTGGAAACGAAGCCTTTATAAATTCCGCTCTTTTTACCAAGGGCACATTCAAGCGTTCTCCGACATTCCATGCCAGATGGCGTAACCCCGGCGACCTTAGCGGATTGTCTATATTGGAGCGAATCGGCTTATACAAGTCAGGGGTGCCACAAGCCATATATTCAATATTGGCAATCAGTGTGGCAATAGCTTCCTTAGAGAGATAAGGGGCAGTTTTGATTGTCACATATTCCCGAATGGCATCCATGATTTTCACCTGCCTTTCGGCTTCCTTCTTTTTGAATTCCTCCAACATCGTATCATAATTGTCTAAAACTGATGGCTGTTCAATGGCTTGAATTTCATTTGTACAATCGGCTTTCGTCTCAGTAGCTGCTCCAAGAACAATCGGAGATTGCCGGGCAAAAGACAAATTGATTGAATACTTCGTCATCCATTTATAGAAAGAGCGTTGTAACAGACCGCATAATAAAATTGTTACCACAAGTCCGAGTATTACCGGAGTCATTATCTCTATGACATCAATGTCGTGATAGGCGGAAAGATAAGTGTCTATCGCTGTATAGGTGATTACCGACAGCGCAAGCACGAAACTAATCCTTTTAGTACGAATTTGGGTATTATTTGTCATATACTGTAAATGTTTGGAATGATTATGCGGCAAAGTTATGTGCCGTATTCCAGACACTTATAATTGGCGATAACAAATCGTTCAATTTTGATGAAAAATAACGGATATAGTATGATTTAAGACTAAAAATCATACTATATCCGTATAAATGGGGGACAAAAATCGTTGTCAGCTTTTCCTTATCAAAGTGATTTTATTGCTGGCTTCGCGCTTGTTGCTGTCCACGACTTTCATGTAACGCATTGTAGTGGTGATGCTTTTGTGCGCCATTATGCTTTGTATGGTACGGATGTCTGTACCGGCAGCCCCCTGAAGGGTTGCGAATGTTCTTCGATATGAATGGAATGTTATGTTCTTGGTAATTCCAGCAGAACGAATCCACTCTTTCATGGGTGCTTGTGTCCAACTGCGCATAAGCCCCTTAAATACCAGACCTTTCTTCTCCGAACTGTATCCTATCAGCCCTAACGCCTCCTCGCTGATGGGAATGATGTCTTCCGTTTTGTTCTTCTGCGTAATGATATGTACGCATTTCCCTCCGGCAGAATAATCTACGATGTCTTCCCAACATAGAGTGAGAATATCACTGATGCGTAAGCTGGTCATGCAGGAAAACAGCGATGCGATTTTCACGATAGGCTTTTTGCACGGCGTTTCAGCTAACTGGTATAACTCTTCGACGGACAAGGCTTCTTTCATAGTGTCTTCTGTCTCAATCTTTTCCAAGAAGTCATTGACATTGGTCTTTATCATCCCATTGCGATAGAGTATTTTCAAGAATCCCCTGAAAGTAGACCAATACCCCGATGCGGAGTTTCGTGTGATACGTCCGTTGCGCCTTAGTTTCTTGGCACTCAGCAGGTATTCCCGAAACTTGTTACATAGGTCGATGTCAATCTCTTCAAAGGTGCATTTACCATGTACGAAGTTGCTGAAATGGAGATAGACAAACTCCCATTTCTGGTCATGCTTACGGAGTTGCTTGCGATAATACTCCAGAAAGTCTGCCTTGAGTTTGTACTTGTCAAAGAAGTCATACCGTTCATTGACTACCGACTCGAACCTGCGACAACGGATGGCTTCGGCTTTCTCGGTCATTACCTCGTTGAAATTCTGTTCACGTTTGTTCCTTGGATTGGCATAGATATAAATACCAAGCGATTCATGACGGATAACTTTCATTGTCTCTTTGTCTCGATACCCCGGATAATAATCCAGATAGAAAGACATCATCCTGCCTTTTAGCGGACGTGTCCTTAATGTCACGGTCTTGCATTCATGCATAATGTTATATTTTTATGGTTATTATTAATTCGTCGGCGAAACTCTATAATGTAATCATACAGATTACCTACAGTAGGGATTAATTTTTAAATAATTTACGGATAGCCATAAATTAGACTATTTGCGGACACCCATTACCCGGTCAAACTCCACTTTCAGGAATCTGACGAACCGTCCGTTCTTCTCACGGTTGATCTGATGGAATTGCAGAATACCGTAAACCGAATCACGAGAGAGCTTGAATTTCTCCATTGCCTCTTTGACGGTGTAGTATTCCGCCTTGCTCTCCTGTTCGGAACTCTTCGAGAGGTCGAAGTGGAGCTTTGAGTAGAATATCTGCCCATGCTCCTTCTTGGAGGGAATGTTGTTCCTATACACCTGTGAACGGATGGCGACACGTGTCATGTCGTACTTCTCCTGAATTTCTTCTGGTGTGTACCATTCGGTCAGGTCGGAATCTACCTCGTATTTGGCAAAGGCGGCATCGATATGTTTCTTGCTGTAATAGTTGAACTGGCGTATTCTCACCTTCGGCACTTTATGTTGCCGTGTGTAAGTCCACACCCATTTGGCGTTGACTTTGTATTTTTCCGCAATCTCTTCGGCGGTGTAATACTCGGTGATGTCGAAGTCCTCTTTGGGCACGACACGCTCGTAAGGTTTGGTTTTCATCATCAGTTCGATGTCCGCACGGCGGATGAGTGACTTCTTACCGCTGATGCGCGAAGCCCGAAGTTTCGATTCCTTTACCAATTTATATATGTACTGTCTGGTTACGCCCATCAACTTTGCAGCTTGGGCAAAAGAGAAGAAATCCTGTCCCTCGGCAGCTTGTCGAGGTTGCAATAATTCTTGCGACCGTTTCAACTGTCGCTTACGTTCCCGGATGCGCTCCTTGTAGCCAAGATTGGAGCACTGGTGGCTACAATAACAGGTCGTTGTCTTTTGAGCTATGAATGGCTTTCCGCACCATTGACAAATCTTTCTTACTTCCATATTTTTCTCCTTTACATTGGGGATAATTTCGCCTTATTTCTCCCGGATTTTGTCAACACATGTAAACCACTGTCAACACACGTCAACTAATGCGTCACTGTGACATTCGGGCTAACCGTGAATTTCTGTCGCGGTAGAAATATGATAGAAAAATATGGATAAAAACCGTTACTTCCAAATACGTACTGGAAAGTGTTAAAACAATAAAGTCACTGATATACAGCGACTTTATTCTAAATGGTTATGGTTGCTTATGGCTGTTTCCAAGCCATCACTTGCCGATGCAGTGCATAGAACTATTTGTCGCTCAGAGGATTGCGGAGCTTCCGTTACAAAACCGCTTTTCGGGTGCAATCCTCAGCTTACCTACTTTCAAAAATCACATCTCAGACCCTTCTCGGGTCTGCTTCTTTGTTGGTACAAAATTAACGATTTTCTGTGAGATAAACAAATATTTCAGCTTGAATGTTGCTAATATAGGAAACTTTTATTAACTTTGCATACGATAATATGAATAGCTATGGCTGATAGATTCGATGAAATAGGAAGTCTTTTCCTCCAGCGAAGAAAAGAACTTGGACTTACCCAAGAACAGTTGGGCGAGAAAGTCGGTGTGACCAAATCGGAAATTTCAAAGATTGAGAACGGCAGAGGTATAACATTCTCGACAATCAATAAATTGTCCGAAGCATTAGGTGTGTCTGCACATGTAGAGTTGAAACCTAAGGACTCGGTCTCATCCGATGTGATTCATTACGTAGTAATGAGTCTTGGTTTGTTTGCCCGCAAATATAAGTTGACGAAGAAGGAGGCTTGCAATTACCTCTCCCGGTTAAAGGGTTTGGATTTCTCAATCAGGAATTATGAAGCGGAACATCAGCTATCGTTGCAGGAGTGTGTGGAGGATATGGCTGCAATATGTCAAAGAAATGGAGGTGCGGTGTCATGATACTATATCACGGTTCAAATCAACCGATAGCCGATATTGATTTGTCGCGAGGCAAGAAATTCAAGGATTTCGGTCAGGGATTCTACACCACTCATATCAAAGAGCAAGCTATATATTGGTCACGTCGAATTGCTGAACGCTTCGGAGGAACTCCAACGGTTACAGAATTTGAGTTTGATCTGGATGAAGCCATGTCTGCCGGATTGAATGTAAAAGTATTTGAGAATCCGGATAAAGAATGGGCATTGTTTGTTATGGCAAACCGTAGGCAGGACGGAGAAGAATTTCATCACGACTACGATATTGTGATTGGACCTGTGGCGGATGACAATATGGCCCGTCTCTTCGGACTCTATGACATGGAAATCATCGACCTTGATGCGGTTGTAGCAGGGTTGATTTATAAAGACCTAAATTCTCAGTACTTCTTTGCCACAGAAGAATCTCTCAAATACATAAAACGGGTATGAAACAGTCAAATAATAACTTTGATTTCCTTGTGGAATACATCACCGCTCGCGTGGTGGAATGGATTATAAGAGACCAAAATATAGGCCTTGAAGAAGCATTGCTTCTGTTTCATAATTCGGAAACGTTCGATAAACTCTGCGAAAAGCGAACCGATCTATACATTGAGAGTCCGGCATATATCTATGATTTGTTAAAAGAAGAATTTCGTCGTGGCACTCTTCGTGGCATGACAGAATAAAAGATAAAATCTTGCAATGAGTCTATTTCTATACCCTGTCAGCAAAAGCGAAATTGAAGGTATCAATGATGCCCCGAGTATCTATTGTTCCTATGGAAATATGGATACACTCCAGAACTTTATGTTCTGGATGAACTCAATTGTTTTGGATGATAATGGATGCTGTATGGACAACAAACAACTACAGTATGAATTAGAAGACTGTCTGTTTCATCATAATGAAGTCATTGAATCAATAAAAGAAGAATATACCTTTGATAAATCATATGCGAATGATTTGATAGAATTGTTTGAGCAATATATAAAACTCTTGAACTTTGCCGTTGACGGAGGTTACGGATTGAGATGGAGTTGAAAATAACACCGAAAATTATGGAAATGAAAGAAGTAAAACTTGACATATTTGAATTGGGCTACTTGCTCGATGCATGTCTTCGCGGGTCTCATCTGCGCTCCGGCACAATCGGAAGATTCGTTGACGAATGGTATGATATTCTCACTCCTACAGAGCGAATGCAACTTTTTGAATGGACAATACGATTGACATACGATGAACGTTGGAACAGCAAAGAAGAGAACTACAAACCGCACTTCGAGCCGGATAGCCGTTGCTGTGGCGAGGATATAATGTTTGTTCATCGCTACCATCCTTACAACCAATACAAAGTAACGATTGAAGTTGATGGCAAAGAGGAAACCATTGACACCTTCCTGCTCAATGGCCGATACTATATCAACACACGACAGTTCTTTGCGCCTGAAGATGCTAAAGAGATTCGCCACAATCCCAATCCCGATTGGCAAGACTTCAAGCATCCTGGCGTTGACTACGACCGCAATATTATCACGCTACAAAAGGAATGATTTGATATTGTGGCAATACTGCGTCAATGTGGCAGCTATGAAATAAATCGCAATTTACCTCTGTCGGCATGACCGATACCTGACCGTTCATCAGCAACGGCAGCAGCTCGTCGCGTTCTCTCTTGAGTGTATCAGATTCAATCACTGATTTGTATTGTCTTTCTGCCATACACTCAGTTTTTTCTTGCCACATTTTCTGAATACTATGAGGAATACGCAATATCGGGAATTTCATTAAATCTTCTCTTGAAACCTCCTTAAAAGTCGTACCAGTCCCCAATTGCTCTATTTTAGGTAGTTGATGTTTAATGACATAATATAGATAATGCACATCATATCCCTCCTTGGGTACAAAACTCTTGAAGCCTTGATTTGTACATAGTGGTACTTCAGAAATGGACAACAGCCCAATGGGTGCCCTACTTGACATCAACAATGAATGTCGTGGTAAGAGGTGTGTACTACAAGAATCATATCCTTTTTGAGATATGTTTCTTGCCCCATAATAAACAAATTTACACTGTTGGTCTGATAAATCCTTCGGGGTAATCCAGACTATATTACCACCATAATTGAACTCATTAGCTGTAGATGGAGTTGCGCCATTGAAAATTTGTGCAGCATTTGACAAATCCTCGACAATCCAATTTTCAGGGATTTCACGTTTTAGTCGTTCATTCCATACCATTTTGCCGCCACTTGACTTATATGGCTTGTCGTTCTCGTCGGGGAAGTCGAACTGCACGAACCAATAGTCGTAGAGCTGACGAGCCATCGCCTCTAAATTGCGATTTAGTGGCTTAATCGTGTAGTCGTATGCGGGAGGAGGTCGTATTATAGCCATGATATTCACTTACTCGTTGTTCCAATGGTCTTCACATTCTTGGCAGAAAACCTTGCCTTCTTTAATCTCTCTCGAAGAGAGGGGCTGCCCGCAGCATTCGCAAACTTTTACTCTAACGGATATTGATTTATCCATATCTATGTATTTATCTGTTATGGTCGGCACTATTGCCTCCCTATAAGTATATAGTCCCAATCCACTAAAAAAGTGAATAGTTCGGGCAAAAAAATCGCTATCTTATTAGAAAAGCTTTAATATACCCATGAAAGAAATACTAATAGATGGCGTTATTGCCAAGATGAGTGGTGTGTTGTCGCCGCAACAGCTTTTCGCTCTGCGAAGGGCACTTGATGATGAACTGACTGAATTCGATGTGACCTCAGCCCCCGAAGGAGTTGAGAAGGCTCGTAAAGCCAATGATGATTTGGCGGTACAGTTCATCTCTGCCAAGAGAATAGAGGGCTGCTCTGAGAAAACGCTTAACTACTACGAAAATACTATTCGTGCATTCCTTGATGAGACCTCAAAGGAATTGCATGATGTAACAACTAATGAAATCCGTAAGTATCTTTCGGATTTTCAAGCAAAAAGAAATTCGAGCAAGACTACCGTGGATAATGTTCGACGCATACTGTCGAGTTTCTTCTCTTGGTTGGAGGATGAGGACTATATCATAAAAAGTCCGGTTAGGCGTATCCACAAAGTGCGTTCTGAAACGACGGTGAAGGAAACCATCAGTGACGAGCATTTGGAGAAACTCCGCGATACTTGCACCGAAGTTAGAGACCTTGCTATGATAGACTTCTTAGTATCCACCGGTGTTCGTGTGGGAGAGTTGGTTACACTTAATCGCAACGACATTGATTTCAATGAACGTCAGTGCATTGTTCTTGGTAAGGGAAATAAAGAACGGACGGTGTATTTCAATGCAAGAGCTAAAGTGCATCTACAAAATTATCTGGCGACACGCACAGATGACAATCAGGCGCTATTTGTATCACTCGCTGCCCCCAACAACCGACTCACAATAAGCGGAGTGGAGTCCAGACTAAGACAACTCGGCAAACAGGCTGAAGTTTGTCGGATACATCCCCATAAATTCAGGCGCACACTGGCAACAATGGCCATTGACAAGGGTATGCCAATTGAACAAGTGCAGCGACTTCTTGGTCACTGCAAAATTGACACCACGCTCCATTACGCCATGGTGAATCAGACGAATGTGCGTATCGCACATCGCAAATTCTTAGGATAATACACCGATTTTTAGTAACTTTGCAGTCTAAAAACCGACTGCAAAGATGAAACTTAGAGATATTGCAGATTATGTAACGGACAAAATCAGTAGCGACGCTATTGATTTGGAATGTTATGTCACTACTGATTCTCTTTTGCAAAGTAAGGCAGGTCGAGAAACAGCCTCAAATCTGCCTCCACAGACTTGTACCCTTACATTCTTTCGTAAGGGGGATGTTCTCATATCCAATATACGACCATATTTGAAAAAGATATGGATGGCAGATATTGAAGGCGGTTGCAATGCTGATGTTCTTGTATTGAGGGCAAAAGACGGTCACACCCCGGAATTTTTATATGCGTTATTGCTTCAAGACGTATTCTATGAGTATGCAATGAAAGGTGCCAAAGGAAGCAAAATGCCCCGTGGAGACAAAGACCAAATTATGCGATATGAAATTCCGACACTTCCTTCTTCTGAAGATAGTATCGGAAAGTTCATTGTGAGTATCAATGATAAAATTGCGACTAATCGTGAGATAAATCGCAATTTAGAGGCGATGGCCCGTCAGCTCTACGACTATTGGTTCGTACAGTTCGACTTCCCTGATGAGAACGGCAAGCCCTACAAGTCGAGCGGCGGCAAAATGGTCTGGAATGAAAAGCTGAAGCGTGAGATTCCTGAAGGCTGGACAGATGTTAGGCTTGATTCATTAACTTCAATCTTTACAGGCAAAAAAGATGTCGCCAAAGTCAAGCCCGGGTCATATAAATTTTTTTCCTGTGCTCCAGACCCCATTCCGTCTAACGAATATATTATTGACGGAGATGCCATTTTGGTTTCCGGTAATGGAAGTTATACTGGAAGGGTCATGTTTTATTCTGGTAAGGCGGACTTATATCAACGTACATATGGATGCATAGTTTCTGATAAAGTAGGGAATATAATGCCTTTCCTGTATTTCACTATGAAAACCCTTTTTGAACCATACCATTCTGGCGGAAAACATGGTTCCTCTATCCCATACATAGTATTAAATGACTTAGCTGGTTTTCGATTCCCGTACCACCCCAGGCTAGTTAAGGACTTTATCAGCATGATTTCATCTACTTTTTATAGGTTTGTCAACAAAGAAAATGATGAAACAGAATTGCTGATGATAAAGCGTGACAAGCTGTTGCCGTTGCTGATGAACGGTCAGGTGTCGGTCATGCCGACAGAGGTAAATTGCGATTTATCTCACGATTAAGCGCAATCTTACGGTCAATAAGATTAAGTATTTCAATAAGGCGCATTTGACCTTCTAATGTCGAGGGACAATAGATTTTTAACTCTTTAATGGTATCTTGTGAAATATTGTCTCTTGCAGATCCAGAACTAAGTGAAACTAAATGAGAATATAAGTTCTCAATATAGTATTTTACAAAAAGTGGCGAAAAATCTTTATGTGGCAGAATCGCGCAAATGGCTTGATTTGTGCATGCAGGTATTTTAAGTATTGAAGTTTTACCTGCTGTAGCCCCATACATTGCAACTAAAACTGTATCTTTGGGGTACATTTTAGTCGAGCTATTCTCATATCCACTTTGGGTAATAAAATTTTGAGGTTCAGATATAGTCGCGCTGTTCAATTCTCCACTATTTATCCACGGAATTGTCCCATTGGTATAGTATGCGGGATTGGAAGCAGTCGGTGTCGCGCCTGACCCAGTCTTAAATACATCAGCGATTCGAACCTCTTTCCATCCATTGGGGAGATTTCGTCTTTTATATATTTTCTTTAATCCTATCATAGAATTCGAGGACATCGTTTTGTTTTATGATGACTAATCTTTATCTAACATACCTCTGATTTCTTTATCGAAATCGGAGTCAATTTGTTGTGTCGGATTGAAAAGGTCGTATTCAGCTTCTGCTTTTGCCTTAGCTTGTGCCGCCGAGATATTTCCGCGATTAGGAAGTATCTTGTAGTCGTTGAAGGTCAAAAATTTATTGACACTTGCGGCAAATTGTTCCATATTGAATACATTACCTCGCTCAATTTGACTCTCGATGTAATCGAAGTAAGATGTTACGGTGCGTTCAAGCGATCGTATCTCTTTTTCCGAAAGATAATTTTTAGCAATGCTGACATCTGATTTAAGGATGCGGCCATCGGGGGCATATTTCCAAGTGGTCAGACCCATGTGTGGTTTTGTATGGTCTGCTCCGGCATGGATGATTTCGGCTGCCGTATGTCCGGTAATCGCATAATGAAACCGATTTTGTACCATTGCATAAAACTCTTTTGTTGTTGGGGCAAGACGGTCGTAATCGATGCTGCATTCGGCATAAATGTCGGTTATCTGTTGCCAAATTCGCCGTTCGCTGGCTCGGATTGAGCGAACTCTCTCAAGAAGTTCCCGGAAATAATCTTGACCAAACACGGCGTTTCCCTGCTTTAAGCGGTCATCATCGAGAACAAAACCTTTGCGGATATACTCATTCAAGACACGAGTAGCCCACTGACGGAAAAGAGTGGCCCTCTGACTATTCACACGATATCCGACGCTAATAATAGCATCAAGAGAATAAAAAGTTTGTTCTCGTTTTACCTGACGGTTTCCTTCTTGCTGAACTATTAAGTTTTTCTTAATAGTTGCCTCAGGGGTCAGTTCATTGGTCCCGTAGATGTTTTTGAGGTGTTGATTTATTGCAGGAACAGACACATCAAATAATTGAGACATGGCCTTTTGAGTCAGCCATAAAGTCTCATTTTCCACATAGGCCTGAACAGTCCCCGAGCTATCAGGCAAATTATATAATATAAACTGTATTTCTTTTGCCATTGATATCAGGAGTTGAATTTGAGGGTATCGAGCTGTTTGAGGATTTCTGATTCAAGGCGATGGCTCTCATTGAACAGTTCCGTAAGTTTTGAACGATAACCATTCATGCGCTGTTCAAACTCCTCTGCTGTTATGTCAACATACTCAATCTTGATGTCGAAATATTGACCGGCAGAGAGGGAATAACCTTTCTCCTTTATTTCATCGTATGTGACTGCTACGGAGAAACCATCCTCGGCTTTCTTATCGCGGAAAGTATCTACAATCTTGTCGATTTCTTCCGGGCGAAGACGCTTTTTCTGATTGTTGCCCTCCTTGTATTCTTCTCCAAGTTTTGAGGCATCAACAAGAATAACCTTCTCAGTGGCACGTGAATTGTCGAAGAAAAGGACTGACACGTTAGTACCTGTATTGGCAAAAACGTTTGAAGGCATTGAAACTACACCATAGACAATCTTGTTGTCAACAATGTGTTTTAGGATTTTATTCTCAATACCTGACTTGGCGGTAATGAATCCTGTTGGAATGACGATAGCTCCTTTGCCTGTCTTTTTCAGGGAATTTATAACATGCTGGATGAAGCAGGTGTATATTGCCATGCTCTCCTTTTTCTTTGCCGGAATATTTGGTACACCTGCCCAGAATCGTGCAGGTTGGGCTGCAATCTTTTCGCGTGTATCCGAGAAATCCATCTTGAATGGAGGATTGGAAACCACATAGTCAAACTGGCGAATTGCACTTCCTTCATCATTCTTATGATATGGGGAGACAAGAGTGTCTCCTTGAATGGCATGGTCAAGTGATGAAACCAATCCGTTGAGAAGCAGATTGAGTTTCAACATCTTGTTGCTTCGTTGGGAAATATCCTGAGCGAAGATTGTGCATTTGCTGTTGCCAACCCTATGAGCCAACGCCATTAGCAGTGTGCCTGTACCGGCTGAAGGGTCGTATGCCTCGATATTGTGGAGGTCGTCATCGTCATTCACAAGAAGCCGGGCCATGATGGTTGCGATGGCATGGGGGGTGTAGTATTCAGCATATTTGCCACCTCCTGCTGTATTGTAATCCTTGATTAGATATTCAAAAATAGTTGCGAAGAAGTCATAACCTTTTTCATCGGAGAATGCATCTTCGAATGAGAAGTTGACAAGTTTATCAACCAATGCACGTGCGAAAGCTGGGCGTTGGTCGATGTCGGTGACGTATGGCGTGAGGCGTTCAAAGAGGGGTATCTTTGTATTCTGTGTAGTTTGAGTAGAGAATATGTCGATGTTCTGTTCTGCAATATCTGTCATGGTCGCATCGAATATCTCGTCAAATTCTCCTCGGCTCTGACGATTCCAAAGGCTATACATAAGATGCTCCGGACGCAGTTTCAGTGTTTCAGGCGGCAATGAGACAAGAAGAAGCTGCCGCTCTGTCTCTGCCATTTCGGAATATGCAAGTTCCCATCGCTCGGAGTCCTGAATTTTCTTTGCAAAGGGACTCTTGGCAATTTTCAATTCATGCCCGAATTTATCGTTGAGAAACTTATACATGAATATCTGAGTGATAATCTTGTATTCGTTGCCATCGTTGCCGAGCCCGTAGGATTGACATGTGGCTTTGAGGTCATCGATAAGACGTATGGTTTTTTCTTTGATGTTCATTAGCAGGCTGCGTATGTGGCGTTATACTGGTTGAGGTACTGACGGGCAATGCCGTTTTTGACAAAATCGTAATCCTCGATTGTGGCGGTATCGCTAATCTGAGGGAAATGATACAGCATATTAGCGACAATGGATAGGACTGTCTGCTCGAAGTAGGCATCCTTTTTCAAGATGTCATTCTTGTCATATACCCGTTGGTCAACCTCCGATTTTATCATGTTGAGAATTATACTGATTTCATAATCACTGAAAGTGAAAATAGGTTTTGCGGATTTCTCTTTGCGATCATGATTCACCTCCCGGATTCTTTTGTGAACACGGGCGAACTTGGCATCTCCATTATACTTCTTTAGAAGTGCTTTGTTGGCCGTTTGAATAGCTTTCAATCTGACAATAATCGAATCGAGAGCGGCTGTTTCTTCATTGAACTTGGCAATGGAATCAATAACAAAGCCGTGCTCCTTGAACCGCTGGGTGAAGGCTTCTCTAAGGGTGATGAATTCCGGATCGTCTTGGTCAATATTGTCCATAAAGGCTCGGATAGTATCGCGCCATTTGTCTTGCAGCTCGCGGCCACCGGAAATAAGTTTCAGCTCCTCTTCTCCAATCTTTGAGAAGGTGAACTCAATATCCTGCATTGCCTCGTTTACAAGAATGGTGGTCTGCTCATTTGCATTGAAGGCTTCTTTCTGATTGATAATGGTGATGTGATGCTGTACCTCTTTCAGCATATCTGGAAGTTTGGTCAGTTCCACCTTTGAAAATTTCTCCTTCAACTCATCATCGCCGAAAGTGCGGACAAGGTTGCCGCAGTCGCGGGCTGCCTCCAACACTTTTTTCAACTTCAACAGTTCCTCCTTGTCTTGTATTGTTGAAACCTCCGAACTGAATTCCTCAACATTATCAACGGTATATTCAAACAAGGTGTCGTGAATATCTCGCATCGTGTCAAGTATTTCCTGCGGATTTTCGAGCACTTGTGTGAATGTGTTGGTTACTCGGCTACCGTCTTCTTCTGGGTCGTTGAAACGATTCAATTCCTGAAGATAAGCCTCGTTGGTTTCTTCGAAGTTGCGCTTGATGTCTGCAAAGTCTATGATGTAGCCGTAGCGATTATTCTTATATGGGCGGTTGACGCGAGTCAGAGCTTGAAGAAGATTGTGGTCTTTCAGTTTTCTGCCGAAGTAAAGGCGCTTCAAACGCGGAGCGTCAAATCCTGTCAGAAGCATATTGAACACAATCAGCACATCTACGGTCATGTTTTTCTTGAAGTCCTTTACTATTTGCTTGCGGGTCTCCTTATCGTCTGTATCGTGGAGAATAAGTTTTGCCTTGATGTTGGTAGGGAAAGAGGCGTCTTTGTTCATTTCTCGTTGCACTTCATCCCAATACATTGCCAAGTTACGGGCTTGTCCGCTTGTTTCGCAGATAATCATACCTCCGAGGGTATTGTCGCCATGTTGCTGACGGAATCGTGTGAGGTCGGTTATGACATAGCGGATAAGTTCCTTGACATAGTTCTCATGCTCGATGATGGTTGACTTCTGAACATCCTTTTTTAGAACAAGTTGCTCTAACTTATCCATAATCTGAGTGAGCTTCTCCTTGTAGGAGGTCTCAATCTCTTCACGGATAATTTTTAGAGTATAGCCGTCTGCTATCGAGCGGTCATAGTAATATGTGTGGAAATAGTCACTAAAGACTGTAGCGGTGGCCTTTTCATCTTTAAGAAGAGGAGTGCCGGTCAGCGCAATCTTAATGGAATTGGGGTCTGCATCGAAAAGATTGGCAAGGAAGCAACCGCCGGGACGATAGCCACGGTGTGCCTCGTCAAGAATGAACACTCTCTGAAGATTTGTAGCATACTCTGGAAGTTTTACTTTTTCCTTGTCTTCTGCGAAACGCTGGATGTTCACTACCGTTATTTCCTGTTTGCCGCTTGCGCCCTGCTGAGACTGGTTGCTGCGGAACTGATCCATCAATTCTTTTCTGGAATTGGCGGTAGTAACTACCAAGCCTCGAGCTTCAAATTCCTGTGTTGCTTGTTCGAGAAGGTCGAGACGGTCAACAATAAAGTAGAATTTGGCGACTTTATTTTGTTTGGCAAAATAGTCGTTAAGGAAATAGGCTAAATGATAGGATAATGCTGTTTTGCCGCTGCCTTGTGTATGCCATACCACGCCGGCCTTTGCCCCGTTCTCAAGATGTTCTCTGATTGCCAATGCCGCGAACATCTGTTGATAGCGCATGATATGTTTTTGGTCGGTAATCTCAATCTTTCCGTCAACCTCACGCTCAGATTTTACGTATGCGATGCCGTATCTGAGGATAAACAGCAAACGTTCCGGAGAGCACATTGAGGTCAGTATGCGGTTGGTTGGCGTATTGGTATCGAGATTAGTCTTGTATTCCGGAGTTGTATGAATAACTTCGCAATTGAAGTCTTTAAGAATTTTCTTCTCAAAGTCCTTGTTTATGGGTTTATATGGGTAATTCCGATTGTATGGCGCTATATCAGCATTCGAGCGATTTTCCTCGCGGAAACAGTTGAATGGGGCAGACTCTTTTGCAGCTGTGCAATAGAATGCACCTTGCAACGGAACAATCCCTCCCATTGTGTCATACTCCATATTGTTAGAGAATATCATCAACTGAGTAATGTTGATAAAGGAACGGAAACGCTTGTTGGGGAACCGCTGTAGATTCATCCGCTTACTTTCCGCGACCATACCGCCGGAGTTATTTGGTTTCTTCACTTCAATGAAAACCAAAGGCATACCGTTTACAAACAATGTAATATCCGGTCTGAACTCATCTTGACCATTCTTGCAGGTGAATTCGGCAGTAAAATGAAATGTGTTGTTGGATGGGGTATCATAGTCAATCAGTTTGACTGGAGACACCGCCTTTAGTCTCTGATAGAAAGCATATCCAAGGTCATCATTCTTCAAGTCATTGTGCATGTCTTGAAGTATTTGGGAAGCTGAAACAGGAGAGTTTGGATTCAGGTTATTAAATTGCTTTTGGAAGACCTCAATAAGAATATTGGTAGAAGGGTCATAGACTGTTCCTGCATCTTCCTCAGATATTTTCCCAAAATATGTATATCCTAAACGAGTCAGATGTACCATTGCCGGCATCTGCACGCGGGTTGCTTCATTAAATTTGCTCATAATGTGCCGTCTTTTCTGCCGTATGAGACATAAGGCTCGGAAGCCATATCAAATAAAAAATTGGAATGAAGGAGGGTGCGAACATCCACTTTCAAACACTGCGCAATCTCAGAAAGAGTTTCCAATGACGGTTGTGCTGTATTGGTACACCACTTCGACACAGTTGCCGGGTCTTTCCCAAGCTGCTGTGCAAGCCATTTATTAGTCTTTTTCTGCTCTGCGAGCACTATTTTTAATCGATTTATGTCTTTTCCCATTTTCTGAGATTAGTTATATCATTTGCGTATTATGCAAATTTAGTGATAAATTTTGATGTGGCAAAAGAATATGCTAAGAAACATATAAACGCCACCCCGGCGAGGAAGACTCGTCGGCGTGGCGTGGGAGGGATTGGTGTGGACTATTTCAGGGGGAGGCAGGCGATGGGGCAGCCGGGGATGTTTTCGTCGGGGATGGGCGGCATGTTGGGATCAGCAACATACTTGAAGCCGCAGATTCGGGCGGTTAGGATGAGCCATTTGGAGAAGGCGTTCATCTCTTTGTAGAGGCGGTCGGCGAGCTCGGGATTGGGGCGTGTGCCGAGTTTGCGGTCGAAGACTACGGTCTCGACAATCATTGTCATGTCGGGGAGGTGGAGGTGGCCTTCGGAGCGTTCCCACAAGCGGATGAAGATGTTGTGGGTGTCGTCGCGGTAGCTGAGGGTTGCGCCGACGCAGTTCCAGTCGAGAGATACTTCTTCAGGGTCACCATCGAATACGAGGGCTACATAGTCACGGAGGTCGAGGTAGAAATCGTTGATTCTACGCTCGGTAAGGGTTGAGATACTTGTCATATATATGGTGGGGGTTAAAGGGTTAAACATGCGATTTGACATTCTGTTACTTGGTTGTCGGCCTCTTCGGGCTGACGGTCGGGGTCGGCGATGTGGCGGAAGCCGTTGGCTTTGGCTGCCTCGCCTGTCCATTTGCACAGCACGAGTACGTTCTCCATGCTGTCGGCGACGGAGAATACATGGACGATGAGCGTCATGTCGGGTATGCCGAGGTAGCCGTTGGAGCGTTCCCAAAGACGATATTGGATGTTACAGCCGTTGCCGATGAATCGAGCTGTTGCGCCGACGCTGTTCCAGTCGAGCATCAGCTGGTCGGGGGTTGCACAATAGTTCTCTTCCATGTACATGCAAAAGTCATAGAAGAAGGCCTTGATGCTCTTTTGAGCATTTGCCGAGATGGGGAGGTTTGATGTCATTCTTTTCACTTTTTGTTGGGGTTGTTCTGAGAATTAAGTTCGTTAATCTCATTGTTAAGGCGGTCCCGTTCAAGAGTCGAGCGGCGGAGTTGCTCCATGCGCTGCTCATGTTCTGTGACCATCTTGCGGATGTTACTCACTCTGTCTGGGTCTTGAAACCAGACCTCGATGCTGTCGAGTCCGACGCTTGATACGCTGCCATTCATCTGGATAAGACGATATTTAAGGTCGGTGTCAGTGTACTTATCCATGTCATGACTCTGGATTATAATCCATACGCCGAGAAAAATGCTGATGATGAAGCTGGTGACCACGCAAGCGAAACATTTCCATGAGTTGATGTCAAACTTGATGGTTTTCTCAACTTTCTGTACTTTGGGCCCAGCATTGACGGCGGCAGTGTTAGACTTGACAGCCGCTTCTAATTTGGTAATAGTCGTGCCCAACGTTCTCATAGCCTTTGCCGTTTCGGAATCTTTCTTTTCAATTTTGGTTCCGAGGTCAGTAAAGTTTTGAGAGTAGTCCTTTGGCTTAGGAATGCCCGACAAATCGGGTTCCGGTGCCACAACCTTGAACTGAACTTTTTTGAGGCAGTTGGAAATAATGTCCTCAAAGAACTTGGCGTTATAGTCGTTAGTCTGAACCTGTGAGCCATCAGACTGTTTGGCTTGACCTTTCTCAAACTTGTTGCACAGCTCCTCGAAGAACATATAGACAGTGTTGATGTCGATATTCTTGGGGCTTGCAGTCGCGTTTGAGGAAGTGGTCGGGAGCGCTGGATTCTTACTGGCTTCTCCCTGAGATGTTGTGAAGGTGTTCATTATACAGATCTTCCTTTTTTAGGTTTACGCCGGCGACTCTTGAACCATGTTGTTTCCGTAATCGGTACATTATCGCCGCTTGAATGAAGTTGAAATAAGTTTAGACCGAGACTGAAATCCTGCGACTCGTCTCTGTACTCCTGTTGTGGAGCGTGAAATTGCTGTGGTATAGGCTTCTGACGTTCCGGCTGAGGCTTTATTCTTGGCTTGTTGGCCTCCAAAGCACGAATCAACTTGGAGTAGCTGCACGACTTGTCAATCTTCGAGCCGTTGAACGCATACTTACCCATCTTGAAGCGTATGCCCTGCACCTTGTTGGTGCTTCCGTTGTTGATGAGGGTACATTCTACACCGTGGCTCTCAACAGCCGCGATGAAGCTGTTGAAATCAGTGTGTCGTGGCAATTCAGCTTTGATGATGTCGAAAATCCGATAACGTGTTCTATCCGGCTCACGTAGGCGGTTGCGTTTGACATTCTCTTTGCCGGGAGCCATGTAGAGTCCTTCTCGCTCGGTAATATCCCGACAAATCCGCTGGCTGCGGAAACGCTCGTTGCTATCTGATATAGTCTTGCCGGAATTGCTGACACGGTTGAAAACGATATGGCAATGAGGATGCTCCCGGTCATGGTGACGAACAATCACAAACTGAGTGTCACGGATACCCATTCTTTCCAGATACTCAAGCGCAATTTGCCGCATATAGTCATTGCTCATGCGTGGAGCATCATTGGGTGAAAAGCTCAGCACAGTGTGCCCGACATTCTTAGTCAGCCTCGGATTCATCTCGGCTTGTGCCTCGAAGCTATGGGTAATGCTGTCAATCGAGTCGAGCATCAGACCATCAGCGGCGATGATTTCTGCACCTTTCTTGTCATTTAGAACGTATGTAACCGCACCTCTGAACTCCTGACCTTTCTTCAACTTCGACATCATAGGCCAAAATGTTTGAGGGCATTGTCAAGGCGGGCGCAAAGCTCACGGTTCATCTGCGCAGCGAACGTATATCCGTCCCGGTTGGCGACGTGTGCCGTCTGGTTGAGATTGTTTTTCATACCGCATACGTCGCGCCGGAATTCAGCAAGTTCGGGTGTCATCCGTTCCTTTACCACGGAGTGGGCAACGCTCTGCCGGATATACTCTGTCGGGGTCAGCCCGGCTTGTCCGGCCTTGGTCAAAAGGTCGAACTTCTCCGCCGTGCAGACTTTCAAAGTGAAGCGGTAACGCCTCTTCTCTGTGGCTGATTTTGGAGGTCGGCCACCTTTCCTCTTTGGAGATTTCTCATTCGTCACTTGCGAGAAAATTAGAAGGTAATTCGCCACAGGTGGCGACTGGTTGATAAATAGTTTTAGACCGACGGGATGCAAGTTTAGCCAAGCCGCCGGAGGTGGTCTTCGGCGGGTTTTGGTTGTCCCAAAACACTAACTTGCTCCTGTCACTGTAATATCCACTGCGAGTCTTCGGCATTACGAAGTACCGATGAGAAAAGCAGAGTCTGAGAAGCAGTCTCTGCCCTGATTCCATACCCTTTTGATACTCGGATGGTGTAGCTCTGCAAGCCATCGGAGTGTCAAATCGAAGAGTACCGCAGTTTCGGCAGTTTACGCAGTTTCTAAAGTCAAACTGCTGAATCTGATGATACTGCATGAGGTCAGAGTTTGATATAATTCCCATGCTTCGACTTTTGAAAAAGTTTGCCGTTGAAGTTCTTCAGAAACTCCATGAGCGCACGCTCCGACATGCCGTTTTCCGCAGCCACGGCGATAGCACTCCCAGTAGTAAATTCCGGAGGTAAGGCGGTGACAATGGCCAACTGCTGTGCGGTGAGCGAAAGCTCTTTGAGAATTGTCTGAACTTTCTTGGCGGATTCCATAAAGTATTCAGCAAGGGTAATGGCTCTCTCAACTGAAATCAGGTCAATGACATCTTTTCCAGCATCATTGCAAGACCATCGTGCCATTTGTATTATCAGGCAGAATCGGATGGCGTATATCTGCAATTTGCAATAGATGCCGACAAGGGTCTCGTTAGGTTCTGTATCGCATTTGTCTGACAAGCCATGCTGCCACTCAAAAAGCCTTTCAAGGGATTCTTCAGCAAAGGGGACGATGACAGGCAAAATGTCGTTGTTTTCATCGTAGGCACATTCAATGCACATCAATCGCGATAGAATATTTTGCCATTCATTGGCGACATCAAATGATGGCTGCTTCATCGACCATCTGGTTGACATCTCATGTTTGAGTATCACGAAAAGTATGCGGTCAATGAATCCGTTTGCCGAGCGTTCACCTTTGGCGAGTTCCGAAAGGATGCGTTTTTGCATAGTACCGATAACGGATATGAACGGTCGCTTGATGAAGATGGAACTGCGGGAACTCTTGCGGTCGGACATAGTAGGCTTAGCACTGAATACCGAAAGCCAAAACTGCTCCTCAGATCCGTTGTTGTAGCGGTTGAAGTTTTTGACCCATGCTGAAAGCTCGTCTGAAAGAAGACACAGACCACGGCGATTTTGAGAATGAATGAGACTCAGACCCTCCGGCGTTATATCAGAAACCAGAAATCGGTGGCGGACAGGTTCACGGGGGCAGACGTCAATACCTTTTTCTGCACGTTCCTTCCGGCTCATATCCAATTGGTCCTGATATTCCAGATACTGTTTCTCAAAAATTCTGTTTTGCTCGTAGTCATGCTCCACAAACGGACGCATGGCGAAACTCAACGGATGGCTCTTGTTGGCTCCGGGTCTGCCGATTAGTGCCATATACAGAATGGCGCTTTCGTCCCAACCCTCTTTCATCCTCGCAAGATGAGTGTTGCCCACCGCGACTGAAACAGCAACCAGCATCGCCGCTCCGACATAGTCGATAGGGAATCCATAGCAATCGTTTACCTCCCTGATGATTTTCTGAATTTTCGAAGGAAAGATGCTGATGGGGAAACCGCTGCCGGTCAGATTGACGCTGAGGTCAATGGCTTTGTCGAGAATGAGTTGAGGTGTAGATTTCTCACTCATAGGCGACAGGATTTGTTTCTACCTCCGGGACGAAGACCCTTGTTCATCTCGGCTACCATCTCGTCATAGGCTTGCGCTTGAGATTTCGGTTTGCCCGATGCCATATAATCGAGCAACTCGCTTCGGATAAAGCGCCAGCCTTTGCCGCCGGGATTCTTGTAACCCGGAACAACGCCGTTTCGCGCCTTATTATAAAGAGTGTTCTTACACTCTCCGAGCAATGCGCACGCCTCTTTAGTGGATATGAATTCAGGCGCGACTTGTTGGGGTGGGGAGAGCGAGTTGCGCAACTCCCTCAGTTCACCGAGCAGGCTTGTTACCAGCGCGGTCAGATAAGTCACAGCTTCGGGCAACTTATCAAAGGTGATGGATGTTTCCATAAATTTGCAACCGAACCCTTGGGAAAACGGCACGCCGACATGGCGTATCCGTGTCAAGGATTCGGTTGCAAAATTACAGGGAGAAATAAGGGAGAACAATAGGGTCTGAACCGACTCTAAAGTGTCTCCAAAACGTCTCTGAAGCTATAAATCAGTACTTTTCTCCGGAGAAATTGAACGGAGATGGTTTGGAGATGGCTACCAGTCTCTCTCAACGGCCAAAGAGTCTCCGGGACTCCAAGGTGCAGGCTCGTTACTTTTTTGATTACGCTTTTCGCTCCGTTCAAGCATAGCATAGATGAAATCATCATCTGCCGGTTCATCATTGGTATCTTCCCATTCGTCCTCTTCATCCTCATAATCATCATATCGTTTAGGTTTTGATTTATGAGTATCTCTGACCGACCGGTTGTTCTCTTCTTGAATGGGGGCAGACACTTGAGTCTTGGTGATAGGCTCACTTTCGCCTTCCGCCTTCTTCCGGGTCATCTTTTCATAATGTTCCTGACCTCTTTCAAACTTCTTCTGTTTCTGTTCTTCCTCGTACTCTTTCGCCATTTGTTGAGCATTCTGTTCTTTTTTGCGCTCTATACGGCTTCTGTAGTTGGGACTGAATTCTTTATTTATTTTGATAATGCCCCGGTCTGCATCAAGGGTCAGTTTCCCTTTGATTGTCTTTAATTGGAGATCATCAAAATGGTCATGGAATGTGCTTTGCAGGAAGTATGCAGCCTGAGGACCACTCTTGCTAAAGAGTTGTTGCATATTCCAGCCATAGTGATACAGGTCTGTTTTGGTAATAGGAGAATGAGTTTCCACTTTTTTGTGGACAGTCTCACTTGCAGATAATACCGACCACGTCTTATTACCAGCTCTCTGAAACTTCGATAACCGGCTTATGAGTATCTCCAGATTTTCTTTGGTCATATATGGGCCAAGTACTTCGATTGTGTATAAACACGCCTCTTGGAATGTACGTTGCAATCCTGCTTCAATTTCGTTAGCGGCATTGGCAGCAACATTCGATAAGTCAAGCATATTTTCGTTGATAGTCTTGACTAATTCCTCTTTATCGTCAGATGCCTTCTCTGCCTTGACTGCCAAAACCTCAGTCAACAGCATTCTTGCATCCTCTCTCGTAAGAGGTTGACTCTCGGTCGTTGGCTGTTCAATTTCGGAGTTTTTGTTCTCATTCGTTGAAGTGTCCATACTTGTAGCGGTCTGCGGAGTTATTCCGCGTTTCTTCCAACTCTTCTTGACAAAGAAGTCCGTGAGTTCCTTTATCCCTTCATGGATAAGGAAATAAACACCTATGCAACTTGCCAATACCATAAAAAAGAAGAAATTGGCATTTAAGTCAGTGTGACCTTCACTGACAATCTTGTTTCTCACCGCAAACGCAAAGAAGAGACTCATTAGAGCTACGAAGAATAGCATCAGCGGATTGTGGCCTTTAATCAGGTCTTTCATTCGATTTTTATAACTCTTAAATTGTGCTGAATTTTGTAAACAAGAATAAAACACCATGTTTTCCGCTATTGTTCGCTATCCCAAATGTTAAAAATGCCACCTCGCATTTCTGCAAGATGGCATTTCCAAACAGACTTGAAAGGATGGTGACTATTTGAGCGTGATGGCGTTGGAAGCCTCGCGCTTCTTCTCTCCGACCACTTCGGCATAGATCTGAGTCGTTCTGACGCTGCGGTGAGTAAGCATCTTTGACACGACATATACATCAATACCCAATGAGATAAGGATGGTGGCGAATGAGTGGCGTAAGCAGTGGAACGACAACTTTTTTGTTATCCCGGCAGACTTTACCCAATTCTTGAAAGCATGTTGAGCCATTGAGCGTTTGAAGCCTTTGAAAACAAGACCGTCACCTCGTTCACCACAATATTGCAGTGCTTCCTCACTGATAGGGAGTGTAGCCTCTGTTTCTGTTTTCTCAGTGCAGAGTCTGATGCAGTGACCGCCGTCGGGACTGCGCTCGATATTCTCCCATTTGAGTTGAAGAAGGTCGCTCAGTCGAAGACCTGTGAATAATCCGAACATTGAGGCTCGCTTCAACACTGGAATGTCGCATTGAGAGTTTGCGAGAATCTTCATCTCCTCCAATGTGATATACTCCTTCTTGACCTCCTGCCATTTGAGACCATCAAGGAAATCATTGACATTTTCAAGCAGAAGCTTCTCCTTGTATGCCATCTTCAAAAGGCAACGGAATGTTGACCAATACCCGGCGGCAGAGTTAGCCGACAGTGGTATCTTCTTTTCCGGATGGCGCAGTGAGTAGGCTATGAGAAGATAGTCACGGAAGTCCTCGCACAGGCTCACGGTGACATCTCCGAAAGTGCATTGACCTCCGGTGAAGTTCTTGAAATGGAGATACACACTCATCCATTTGTCATACTTGCTCTTGGCTTTCTTCTCGAAGTAGGCGAGGAAATCCTGCTTCTGCTTTGTCTTGTCGAGAAAACCGAACTGTTCATTTATCAGACTCTGATAACGGATGCAACGTATGGCCTCGGCCTTTTCCTCCATTTCTTGATTGAAACGACGTTGCATTTCGTTGGTGGGGTTCGCAAAGATGACGATGCCGAGAGTCTCGCGGCGTGTCATCTTGTTAGTGTGCGGATTGCGTATCGCCGGGTAATAGTCAAGATACAGCGATAGCTTTCCTCCGGCGTAAGGACGCTTGCGGAGGAATACTTTGGTACATGTATTCATCTGTGTGGGGGATTAAAATTTGACACAAAGTAAGCATGAGAATCGAGGGAGAACAATAGAGTCCGGATGCTCTCCGATGTATCTCCAAACCATCTCCATAGGCTATAACTCCGGTGATTTCAAGAGATTATCCAATTCACTCCGGAGAATATGAGTGTACTTGCCCTTCTTCACACGGGTGATGTTATAATACTTCAGATAGTGGTGCAACTGGTCGCGTGTCAGCCCATATTTCTCCATCGCTTCCGGATATGTGTAATACTCCGGTTCTTTCGGTTCAACCGCACCTTTGGCTAAATCGAAATGATATTTGGAGTAGAATGTAGCTGCACCGACTTTCTTCTTGGGGATTACCTCCTTTGACACCAGACAGTATATCGCCGACAGTGTCATCCCATATCGCGCCTGAATCTCAGCTGCGGTGTACCACTCAGATATTTCATCAGTGGGCTGTTGTTTTACGAAGTAAGCGTCAACATGCTTCCGGCTCCAAAGGGTCTTGCCACGTTGCTGAGTCTTCGGCCACTTCTCCCTCTTGGCTATCTCATAGAGCCCCGAATTGGATATGCCATACTTCTCCTGCACCTCCTTCGATGTGTAGAATTCGGTGATGGGGGTGGGTACTTTTGTCTCTGTCACTTGCTCAACTCTGAGAATGTCAAACAAAGCATCAATATCTGCCCGTCTAATAAGAGTCTTCCTTTTCAATTTCCAAACTTTCACTACACCTCGATTGATGTAGTTGTAGATTGTCATGTGGCAAACTCCAAGAAGTATTGCCGCTTGGGTTGGTGTCAAGAACTCTTGTGTCGCCACATCTGCTCGTCCTGACTGCTGATGCTCGTATTCCTGCTGATAGGATTCAAGCCGAGATTGACGTTTCCTCTCCTTGTATGCCAGCCCCGAACATCGGTGGCTACAATACTCTGTTGATGTCTTGCGAGCGATGAACTCACTTCCACACCAACGGCATTTCTTTTTGATTTCAATGTTACTGCTCATATTTCACATTTTCGGTGGTTATTTCGCCAGTTATTTCGCCGAAAGTGTATATGGGCGTAAACCGACGTAAATCTACGTAAACATCGTCCACAACCTTTCGTTGCCCGATTGCGGCTCATTGCTATTCGCTACAAATCGGGTACAAAAAAGCAGGTGAAAAGGGGTGAGAAGTGGTTTTATTGAGCAGCAAGCACGAAAAAAGTCGCCCGATAACGAGCGACTTTTCAATAGTTTATGCTATTTATTACCAAATGGTGACAATCATCTATTTGCCGATGCAGTTTGGGAAGGGGGTTAAGTGTCAAGCGTTTGCCGTTTAACTGGTTCAAGCCATCTCGCAGAAAGTGGCTGAATTGAAAATCGCGGGTGGAAACTTAGCGCAGGTCAGCGAAGCTGGTGCGCATTGCCGTAAGCAAAGTTATCCATCGCAAAGTAAACGCAGTAGCAATTTCATCATATCCGGGGCTGTCTCAGCTCCATTATGTGTAACCGTATCAGTTGCTTATTTCAATGGCAAAGTTAGCGATTGTCAGACAAATAACCAAATTAGATTTGTGCGTTCAGGAGAAATTTATTAATTTTGTCACCGTGGTAATAATTACTACGGTAATAAAATATGAAATTCTATAATCGGACAAAGGAAATAGAGGAGCTGAGGCGGATACAAGGACGAGCCTTTGACTCTCGGTCGAGGATGACTGTAATAACAGGACGGCGTCGTATCGGAAAGACATCGCTTGCTCTGCGTGCCACGCAGGGCGAGTATCCTACGGTGTATCTGTTTGTCAGCAGAAAGAATGAGGCTGCGTTATGCGAGGAGTTCGCCGGACTTATATCCACGGCTCTCGGTTGCTATGTGCCATCGGAGATTAAATCATTCAAGTCATTATTCCAGATGTTGATGGAGCTTGCAAAGACGCGCAAGTTCAACTTGATTATTGATGAATTTCAGGAGTTCTTCAATATCAATCCATCAGTTTTCAGTGATATGCAGAATATCTGGGACTCATACCGAAACGACACAAGGGTGAATCTGCTGCTGATGGGTTCGGTGTACTCCATGATGCATAAGATATTTGAAAGTTACCACGAACCTCTCTTTGGTAGGGCGGATGCCATGATACGTCTTTCCGGATTTGGTACTGAGACCATGAAGGAGATTATGCGTGACTATCGTCCCGACTATACCAACGATGAATTGCTCGCATTATATACAATCACAGGCGGTGTACCTAAATATATCGAGTTGTTGTGTGAAGACGCAGACCTTTCAATAGAAGGGATGCTCGAATATGTAGTCAGGGAAAATTCACCATTCGTAAACGAAGGCCGTAATCTTCTTATAGAGGAATTCGGAAAAGACTACGGATTGTACTTCTCGGTGTTGAGTTGTATTGCGTCCGGAATTAACACCCAGGGAACGATTGAAAGTGCATTGGGAGGCGTTACGGTGGCTGGACATCTGAAACGGTTGATTGAGGATTATGCACTCATTAAGCGAGTGCGTCCAATCATGTCTAAGCCAGGCTCCAAGAACGTCCAGTATGAGATTACTGACAACTTCCTGCGGTTCTGGTTCAATTATTTTGACCGTAACCAGACTCTGGTCGAGCTGAACAACTTTGAGCACCTACGTCATATAATCTCTTCTGATTACCCGACATTTTCAGGCTTTGCACTTGAAAAATGGTTCCGTATGAAGATGATGGAAAGCCATCAATACTCTGATATTGGCTCATGGTGGGAACGCAAAAAGGGAAAAGAAGCAAACGAGATTGATATTGTAGCCCTGTCTGTAGATGGTAAGAATGCCATAGTTGCCGAGGTCAAGCGGCAGCAGCGCAATTATGACCATAAACTGTTTATGGATAAGGTAGCTTGTATAAAAGCAGCTATTTTATCCAAATATACAATAGAAACACGTCTGTTTACTTTGAAGGATATGTAGTAAATGTACTAGCCCTCTAATTTAGCGTTCAGCAAATTGATAAAAAAGACGTAGTTGTAAAAATAGATATAAAAGAAGTTTATGATATACTCGGAACCTAAAGATTGGAGAGACCTTCAAAATAAGGTTTGTCTTCTGCTTTCTCAATGTGGTTTTAAGGCTGAAACAGAGAAAACGATTAAGACTCCACGTGGGGAAGTTGAAATTGATGTTTATGCCATTGATCCAAGGAGTATTGATAGGATATCCTATGTTATTGAATGTAAAAACTGGAGTAATCCTGTAAATCAATCAGTTATTCATGCATTTACTACTGTAATGAATGAGACTGGGAGTAACATAGGATATCTCGTATCTAAAGTTGGTTTTCAAAGAGGTGCTATCAGTTATACCGACCATACCAATATCAGGTTATTCACTTTTGTTGATTTGCAAAAACACTACTACAAAAGTTGGATGGTGAATTTCTTTGCTCCTCAACTTGAAGAAAGTGTAGGACGATGTAATTTGTACACAGAACCTTATAATAGCACCAGAGATAGAGCGGTAGATAGCCTTAATGATGATAGCCGAAATGCTTACATAAATTTGGTAGATAAGTATGGACGGTTTATCGTTACTTTGGAAATGATGGCCATAGGTATTAATTACATGATGAAGGTAAGAACAGATGAAGACTATACTGCGATAGATTGGACTAAGTTTTTTGATGAGTGTGATAAAATTGGACTTCATTTAACTGGATTATCGTTATATGATGTGCTTCTAAAATTGGAAGATAAATTACATGACATCACAAAACAATTTGATAAATTGTTTGATGATGATATATTTGCTTAATAATAAATGAGATGAAAGATTATCCGATCAAATGCTTGCATGATAATGTAAGCCAGCTTATTGCTTCATTAAAGGGAGTTGATGTTAAGACTGCGAGTGAAAATGGTTTTGATAGTAAAGTCTTTGAAACTGATACAAGAGGGAGAATAACAGAAACATCTCACATATATAATAATACCGTTAGCATATCAATAGCTTTTTGCCAATATTTATGGATATTCTGCAAAATAGGAATAATGTTTTCTGATAATGACTTGATAAATGAAGCCGTTGAAGAAATGACCGAGGATGAACGATTAAAATTTTATAAAGAATTAGAAATTGCCAGAAAAAATAAAGATTCAAATATAAAAGGAATAAAAGATGCTCTATATGCTGATTCAGTTTTATGTCGTAAAAACGTTTTGGAAACTACATATGAACTTGTAAGTTATGCTAAAGAAATAAAGGAAAATGGAGCTTCGGATGAATTAAAAGACAAGCTTTTCAATTATATTCAAGATCCTATCTTTTCAATAGGAGCAAATGGCGCTTATACTTATGCTCTAGCATTTATATTACTACATGAGTTTTCTCATTTTGAGCTTGAACACAATCAAGTTGAAGGACCTAAAGAAGATGAGTTAGAAGCGGATTTTTCAGCGTTTTGGAACTTATACTCAGAAGTAAAGGATGAGCAAGAGGCTCGAACAGTAATAATGGGAATGGTATGTTCTCTTTCAATAATAGCAATTCTACAAGGAACTTGGCAGGAAACAGAAGAACATCCTTCAATTACTAAAAGAATAGAAAGATTACTTAACCTTGTTGATGATAAACCAGAAATTTTAGTAAAAGTTAAACATGTCATTTGCTATTATATTCGGATTTGGGCATTTGCTACAGATAATGCTGAATGTCCTGATTTTGTTGAAAATGATTTAGAGAGCTCTTTTAATGCAATGTTTGAGTATGTAAAACTGCATTAAAGACTTACTCTTGTCTATACACTATTATTGCGATAATGAATGTGCAGTTCTCAGTTTGGAGCCTCGAATTTGAACCCGTTAGTGGCACTCACGAGTTCAACCCCGTCAGTCTTTAGCTTCCGTTTCAGCCATCGCCAATAGTTGCCGGCTTTGGTATAGTCCGGTTCATCATTTATGGCACGCACTATATCCGTGGTAGAGAACCACCAGCAGTTGATCTCGTCATCCCAAACCGCTCTCACTTCGCGGTTATTGAAAAATCGTATTGACTTCTTGCTAATGATTCAGATTTGTTTATGATCCAAGTGGCATTATTCTTGGCCCCTATACGTGAGAGGATAGCTTTCTCTTTGAGGGAGGCGATGGCGCGATCAACCGTTCGCTTGCTCAATCCGGTTTTGGTTGCAATGGCTGCGATTGTGATTTGTGGATTCTCTTGAACCATTCTTACTACTGCCATCTCCTTCAGGGAAAGGTGCGCGGTTAATGACAATGGCGTTTCCAAAACGTCATTTTGGCGTTTAGTGTCATCTGAAATGACATCTTGACATTTTCTAAATAACCGTGTTATGTCCTTAGACGGTTGAAGCCTCCTTTAAGTTTTTTCTATATGTCATATTCGATAGACGGTTATATTATAGATGCGAAGGCAATAAGTTTTCGCCTAAAGAAAATGATATACGGATACATTAGAGTAAGTTCTGACAAACAGACTGTCGAGAATCAACGTTTCGAGATAAATAACTTCTGCGAACGCGAGAATCTTGCCATAGATGGCTGGATTGAAGAAACCATTTCAGGAACTAAAGCCTACAACAAGCGTCAGCTTGGTGCATTGCTCAAGAGAATCAAGAAAGACGACTTAATTATATGCGCTGAGTTGTCACGTCTTGGTCGTAATCTATTCATGATTATGGAGATTCTAAATATCTGCATGACTAAGGAGGCGAAAGTATGGACAATCAAGGACAACTATCGTCTAGGTGATGATATTCAGAGCAAAGTGCTCGCATTTGCCTTTGGATTGTCTGCCGAGATAGAACGAAACCTCATCTCTCAGCGAACGAAAGAAGCATTGGCCCGTAAAAAAGCTGAGGGCGTGATTCTCGGACGACCGAAAGGAGCTAAAACGGCTAAAGACAAACATCCTCTTCATGAGAAAGAGGCGCTGATACGAGCCTTGCTGAAGGAGGGTGTCTCCCAAAGAACAATCGCTAAAATATGCAAAACCAATCGCAACACTCTTGGACGCTTCATACAAGACCGTGAATTGTCACATGAATAACGAGCGATTTTGTTAGGCAAAGCAGTTTTATAGCCGAATTTGGCACATCCGAGGCATGGGTAATCCTTACCCCAATCGAACAAAGTATCAAACGTAAAATCGAATCTGTTGGTACCCCATTGAAAGACTGGGACATTCAAATAAACTACGGCATAAAGACAGGTTTCAATGAAGCGTTTATTATCTCATCAGAAAAGCGAGATGAAATACTCGCCAACTGTGCAGACGAACAGGAGCGTACAAGGACGGAGAATCTTATACGACCGATTTTAAGAGGCAGAGACATCAAGCGTTATTCTTACCATTGGTCGGGGTTGTGGCTTATTGCCACATTCCCATCCAGGCATTATGACATTGAGATGTACCCCGCAGTGAAAGACTATCTTCTCTCAAATTTTGGCATGGAGCGACTTGAGCAGACAGGCAATGAGTATATTATTAAAGGAGAGAAAGTTAAAGCTCGAAAAAAGACCAATAATAAATGGTTTGAAACACAAGATAGCATCTCTTATTGGGAGGATTTTGATAAACCAAAAATCATTTATCCTGACATAATGCGGTTACCCAAGTCCATATCTAAAATTGATACGTATCCTAATATTGCATTTGACAATGATGGATACGTTCCTGAAGCAACTCTCTTTATGATGAACGGAGAATCCATTGAAAATATCTGTTCCTATCTAACTTCAGATATTGGATTCTTCATATTCGCACGTTTCTATATGGGACCGGTTTTTGATGATACAGGGTTCCGTTTCAAAAAAGAGTATCTATTAAAACTACCAATTCCATTGATTATAAAAAATGCTAATCATATAACAGATGATATTTTGTCAAAATATATAGATCTTTCACAGGAGGAAATGAACGTCATCTTAAGTTACAAAAGAAATCTTATTGATTTTCAATAAATTCTATCTCTTGTTCACTTAGGGCATAAAGAGAGTATATGATAGAATCAATAGTTTCTTGTGTTGATTCAGACAGTATGATTTCTAAAGCTTCCTGTTCATCCTCACTTATTATTGGAACTGGTAATTGTTCAACAAACATTGGTTTATATTCGAAATATCCCCCATTACGAGTGACCCCCAAATTCCTAATATAATAATCCCCAACTTTTGAATTTAGAATTGCTAAAAGGTACTTACTTGCAGGTACAATCATAGGGGAGGGCGCGTTAACATAGAACGCCCCCTCAGCTAAAGCATAACTTGGCTTGAGATTTAAGTTACCCCATATGATTTTTGGTTTATCAAAATCCTCCATATATGCGCAATTTCGAAGATTATAGGGTGTATCTCCTTTGTCTGAGCGGGTTGAAATTTTATCCCAAAATTGGTCTAGATAAGCTTTTACCGAGGGGTAATCTTCAATACGAATTCGCTCAATCTTTCCTTTCACTCCATTGTGGGTATTGATTAGCCATAATCCAGACCACTTATATCCATAGCGTTTGATATCACGGCCACGGAGAATCGGTCGTATAAGATTCTCCGTCCTTGTACGCTCCTGTTCGTCTGCACAGTTGGCGAGTATTTCATCTCGCTTTTCTGATGAGATAATAAACGCTTCATTGAAACCTGTCTTTATGCCGTAGTTTATTTGAATGTCCCAGTCTTTCAATGGGGTACCAACAGATTCGATTTTACGTTTGATACTTTGTTCGATTGGGGTAAGGATTACCCATGCCTCGGATGTGCCAAATTCGGCTATAAAACTGCTTTGCCTAACAAAATCGCTCATATTTGAGATGCCATCGACAATGCAACATCGTGTCTTTCCTTGGTTCTGAGACTTAGAGAAAAGTAATATGTTAGTGTCAACAGTTACATTGTCGAAAACCTTTGTTCCTGCAAAATCTATAAGAAGTTCAGGATTGGTTTTGGTAGCGAAGAATTCGCGTGTCTTTTCACCATAGCCAGCCCTCATCCACTTATTCGACGTTATATAACACAGATTACCGTCAGGTTTCAACATTCGCCAACCTTGTTCGTAGAAAAGGCTATATATGTCTCCTGTTCGAACAAAAGTAATAAAACCTTTACCTTCGTATAATTTCCCCAACTCTCCTTTATTGGCTTGGAGTTGAATGTATGGCGGATTGCCAATTACAATATCGAAGCCAACTTGGACGCCAAACATCCATTCTGGGTCAAAGAACGGAGCAAATTTGTGTTGGTCAAACATATCCCACCCGACAAGATCGGCTGCTTGTTCGTTACCGATAAAGTCATTTTTGATAAGAGCATCGGCTATCTTTTGCCGAAGTTCTGCAACACGGGCTTTCCATTTGCGTTTGGTGCGAAGCGTCTTGGCTCCGAAAATCCTATGTTTGGCTATACGCAGAAGTTTCTCATCTGCTTTTATATCCTCAATATCAAAAAGATTGCCGTCTCGTTTCTGTAATCTTATCAGAGAATTAGCCGCGACAAACTTTGCCTCAAGGTTAGGCAGCGGACGAATGCCAAAATTCTCTGACGCATTATTGTTTGTCTTTTGGTCAATTACCAGCGAGATAAAGAATCTGAGCTTGCTTATCTGAATAGCAATCGGCTGAATATCCACGCCATAGATACAATTCTCTATCAGATATAATTTTCTGGCGTAGTCGGGGTTATTACAACTCTCATCGAAATTTCTATTAACATCATCCTGTATCTCCCTACGCTCTTCCTCACTCAAGGTCATTGATTCCTGCATTGAGTTCAAAGAGGCTTCAAGAATCATGCCGCGCCACATTTCGTTGTCGGGGTCTATCCGTTGCAGGATATGCACCATTTGTTGAAGCATACCAACAGGAAATGCCCCTGAACCGCAAGCCGGGTCAAGAACCTTGCATTTGAAGACAGCTTCAAGAATTGATTTGCGCTGTTCTTTAGTCAGATTCAATGGCTCATCAGAGTAATCCAACAACTGACGATATTGAGGTTCCAATTCCACTCCCACGACTCGTTTCAAGTGAGAAACAAGTGCCTCATTCACCATATACTGTACAATGTCACGTGGAGTGTAGAATGAGCCGGTTTGCTTTCTTGCAGTTGTCTGAGTTTCCGGGTTATATGATGCCAACAGGTTCTCAAATACTTTACCAAGCAATTCTGGATCGAGCGATACATCCTGATCGAAAGGCGTATTTTCCTCAACTGTAAAGTTATATCTTTTGAGTATGTCAATGATGCCTCTTGCGGAGACCTTACGTTTGTTCTTGTCTCCATAAAATTCAGAGAGGTCAATATCTTTACCTACGTCTTCACCAAAGAAAAGATAATCAGGAATGATGAGCTGTGCATTGATTTTGTCCCTATCTGTGAAGGCATCAAGATATATGCCATTTTCCTTATCATCAAGGCAGTCAAACAGACCCCCATTCAGAAATGGGACTGTGGAGTTTGCAAGTTCAACGAAGTGGTTAGGATTCTTGAAGAATTTTTCATACCTCATCAACTTGTTGTTGTCAAAATCAGTTCTGCTCGCAGAACCATTTTCATTGAGTTTTCTAAAATGCCGTTCCGTCAACTCAGTGCTTCCCTCTGCCGTCATTGGACTATTGAGCATGGCAAAGAACAGATTCTGAAGAATTGCCTTATAATAACGGCTTTCTTTTGACTTGCCAAAGAGATTCACGACCTCATGGGGAGTAAATCCGTCAAGAAGATTCTGTGCAATGTAATGCTCGTCAAAGAATTGCCACGGGATTAGTTTGCGTTGTTTGAGGAACCATACAAAAATCAACCGGGTAATAAGACGAATTGCCGCCTCATGATTATATTTTTCATTGTCATGAGGATCATCTATATCATTTGGAAACTGGATTTCCTTTATAGCCCACGCATACCAATCCGACAATTCATTATAGAATGCTTTGGTAAGCACATCTACGGAGAATCTATTACGCAAATCCTCAACCGATACTATACGTCCCGGTTCATTCAGATATTTATTGGGAGTATAGTAGGCCACCCCATTACCCAAATAATAAGAATATCGACGAGGATTTGAGTATGTCCGTTTCGTTCGGTTATCATCTTCCCATGACAAGGTGAGTTCAACCAACGAGAACCGATAGTTCTCATTAGAATCTTCAGGGACAAATATTACCAATGCACGGTCAACACCATCATCCGTAATCAGGCGGAATGCATCTTTTGAAAGTCCAACCCTCGCGTCATTTTTTGAATTGTGTCGGATTTCATAGATATTTAAATCCAGAGACTCGCATCGGCCCAACATCGTAGCCGAGACCGCATAATTCATTCTTGCAAAAAATGCGACCTCAGAATGGGAGTTCAACTGAGCATCAATAGGGAGGAACCCTTTGAGAAAGCGTGTAAACTCAATGCGTGAATATGGTTTATCGAATTCCATTATTGTGGTAATATTTGTTCTGTTAATATCAATGATTCTTCTCCCGCTTCAACAGCAGCCATAGTCTCTAACTTGCGTAGAAGATATGCATGAGAAATAATTTGCGGTAATGCAGCGATTTCATTTTTCCTTAAGTTGGTAAGAAATCGCACTTCGTAGCCAGACAGTCCATCAGCCTGAGCAACAACCATCAAGTCGTCAACATATGCCTTATCAAGCATTCGTGCATTTCGTATCATCTTTATTCTAGCTAATGCTTCAAGTAGGCGAGGATCTCGACGTTGTTTTTCAACTCCGGCAAATAATTTTGACTTTAGCATCTGATATATGCTGTCGAAATTTTCATCTACCTTATGAGGTTGTTCGCTTTCTTGGGATTCAAAAATCGCCAAAGCCTCTTCGGCACTAAGCATTATGACACCGTGTTCTGTGGCGACTTTAAATACAAAGTCATTACCTTTTTTACCAAACATTACAACGCCTCGGACAGTTTTGTCAATATGTCTCGCAACACGGGCGCGATGAGGTATTTGCAACGCCGCCTTGTGGAGGTCTGTTCCTTTTAACTGGTCAAGCAAACGTCTATATGGAGTATCCCAAGACGCTGTTTCCGTCTTGCCAATTTCTTTTCTGTATCTTTCTACAAAAAAACTCTGCACCTCTTCATCCTTAGTAAGGGCTTTAGTATCTTCACCCATGATAGCGTGAATCATAGCCATTTTAAGTGTAGATATTTCTTTAGTGCGCGTTTCTGCTTCTCCTACTTCGGTAGGAAAGAAATTAAAGATATAAAGATGTTCAAATACTTTCTTGTTTATTCGATTGATACGGCCTATTCGCTGTATTACTCGAGTGGGATTGTATGGGATGTCATAATTGAATATTTCTCCAGCGCGATGCAAGTTATACCCCTCAGAGATGGCATCAGTAGCAATCAATATATCGAAATCATCCTTCTGCAATTCCTTTCTAAGCCCGGCATCAAAATTTGCACGGATTCTCTCCTTGTTGAGCATTGAAGCGTCACCGGAGGTATATTTCATCACTCTCAACGTGTTTCCATCAGATTGCAAAGTCTCGCCCAGATAATTTACCGTATCGGCGAACGCAGAAAAAACTACAATTTTACGTTTAGGGTCATGAGAACGATGCTCTGTGAGTAATCTGCGGAACTCATCGAGTTTGGGGTCAAATTTAATTTTATCATCATTCCCAAACCATTCTTCGTGAATCTTTTTCAGTAATGCAATATCAGATTCAACATCCGAAATAAAATCATCAGAGATGAATTTACGCGGAATAGTAAAGAGACCTTTTTGTTCGTATAACTCAAAGGCATCATAAATCTCCTTAACGCCATCATCAGTAATTTCATAGAAATCCTCAACATCAGGGAGACCACCCTTTTTGAATACAGGAATTTCTCCTGATTTATCAATCCATGTCAGCAGATTCTCAGCGGATTTAATCATAAATCCTAAGGACTGTCGAAACGCATATACAGAACTTTCAAAGCGTTGCACCAACAATTTACGCATAAAAGATGACACATTCTGCTGACGTCCTATTAACATGCGGTACTCAACACCTGTACGATTCTCCAGATACTCTGTAAGTTCTTCAATCTTTTCAGGTATAGCATAAGAAATCGGCTTGTATCGTGCAGACCTAAAACGAATCAAACCATCATTCTTTGGTTCATCTTCTGCTATAAGGTCAAGTGTGCGTTTGTATAAACTCAGCTGTTTTTCAGAGAGTTCATAATTCAGTTCTTTCGGGTCGTCCGGTATGACAGGTTTAATGCCTTGCAACTTCAAGTCTTCCTCGTAGGCCGGAATCTCCATCAAATCTATTCTGGAACGGCGTACCACAAGCGGATTGATTATAGAACGAATGCTTGACGCAATACGCTCAGCCTCGGTTTTAACCTCATCATCAGTTATACGCTTCTCTCGCTTTGCTTTTTCCATTTCCTTATATGTGGCAATAAGTTCACGGAAGGACTCGCCTAAATTCTCAACCGTTTTAAGTGTTGATTTATTAGGAATTTGGAATAACTTTAACAATGAGTATATATCATTCGGACGATTATTGAATGGAGTCGCAGTTAATAGCACCACCTTATTGTTACTGCATAAATCATGTAGTAGAGAATAGTCTTTTATATACTCATTTCTGAAACGATGCGCCTCATCAATGATTATCAAGAATTGTTCGTTTGAACGGGCAATTTCTTTGAAATGAGTTAAAGCTGATTCTATCTTACCCGCACTGAATACAGATGCATTGAAACCAAACTCATCTTTATACACCTCCCATTGTCTAACAAGATGCGGAGGGGCAACGACTATTGTTCTTAATCGGAGATTACGAGCTATAGTTGAGGCAATGACTGATTTTCCAAGTCCAACAACATCTGCAATTATGACACCATTATGATTGTCAATGGCGTTAAGAGCAAGCTGGACAGCATCCGTTTGATATTTAAGATTTGAATATCTTCCTTCTGTGATGTCGTGCGGCGTCAGTATATTTTCTTTTGAAGGAATATTAAAGTACTCATGAAGTACACGAATATACATCAGATATGGCGAATACAACTTCTCGTACCAGATATGTTTTATAACTTTTTCCTCCCATTCAGGAATTGTATCTGTGTCTATTACTGGAACTGCACTCAACCACAATTCTTCAAAGATTAATTTGGCATCTATATGGTGTTGTTTATCTTTGAACCTTGCATTTATCTCAACGCGCCCTTCCAAGCCTTGATATGACAAGTTGCTGGAGCCTGTTATTACATTTCCCGGATCCTCGCCGTTCTCGTTAAAATCAGAACCAAAATCAAAAATATACATTTTTGCATGACATGGCTCCTCTGTTTTTCTAATTTCAAGTGAACCGTCCTTGATTTTATTGTAAAATAGAGTGAACGATTTTTGTTTATCATCACTATCCAAGAAATCAGAATTATTGAAGAGATGTACGAATTGCTGATAATATTGCTCTCTGAGTTGGCCTAACGTAAGAGTATTGCTTGAAAGGTTGTTTATAACCTGTATGCTCTTGGCTATATTTGTATCTACATCTAATCCAACCAAGATTCTTAACTTCTTATCAGACAACCCTTGTGATAGCAAATGATAGCCGGAGAAGAAAAAATAACCCACGAGTATGTCAACGGCATCCGTTTTAGGCAGGATTCCGTTGACTATCTCAGACATCAATTTGTCCTTATTAGTAATAAACGAGTTTTGGCTCATAATAAAAAAACAAAACCCGATGCAGCGGTCTGAAGATGGCCTAAGGAATCTATGCTTCGGGTATCCATGTTAATTGTAGGCGATGTTGCCTGTGGGTTAATTCGTTTTTGCCATTTTCAGATAGACGTTACTATTCCTTTTACAAAATTACACATTTTATTTGAGGGAGACAAGACGTTGAGGGAGAAAAAAGTAGCTCTACACGGGGCAAATACTGGATTTGTCGGGTGTGGAGCTACGATGTGGGGATTATTCCGCCGGAGAGTAGAGGCGTTTCATGCGGGCGAGGGAGTGGGCGTGGCGGAGGGAGTCGCGGTAGGCTATGTCTTGTTGCCAACGACCGGTCTGCCAGTCGTGGTATTGCTTGGGGAAGTTCTCGCGGTAGAATTGTCCGAAAGCGATGGCTTCGGCATTATCCTCATACCAGCGGTTGAGTTGCCCGCTACGGTTCTCATAATCACGCCTTGTGTCGGATGCCGAGCGCAACACAAGTATGCTACTCATTATGCAGATGCCGACAACCAAGCCTACAATTCCGAATGTGGGAAGGTGTAGCCGGAATACATCGGTCCAGCTCTTGAAGTTGTTGTCGAGTCGCTTGCGGTCATCATCGGAAAGGGTTGCTTCAATGGCTGTCGGGATTGAGTCGAGTTGCCGTTCCAACCGGTCATGGAAGATGGCACGGGTCGTCGCCTCGTCCCTAAGCATCGTGCGGATTTCATAGGAGTGACCAAAGTCTTTCATGGTGCCGTCTTCGTCAAGCAGTGCCTCAAACACAGCTCCGGCAAGTTCCTCGCTCGATTTGGCAGAGGCCTCAAAGCATCGGGTGGCATCCTCGAAGCGTGAAACGAGTTCTGCGAGATTGGCAACATCTTTCTTATCAGGTACTTCAGGCACGTTTGCCGAAGACGGTACATTGTCAAATGGATTGCTCATAGTCGTTATTGTTTGTGAGTGATTGTTTTGCTTTTAAGAGTTCGGCCGCTATGTATTTCAGTGCGTCAATCGCCCATTGGTCGCATTGCTTCTGAGTGTTGACGTGGCGTGCTATCTGGTTGAGATTGTTCTTCATGCCGATGATGTCGCGGAGCCACTGGCGCGTTTCCGGTGAACGGTCAGGTATCTTGCGCCGCATAACAATCAGTCGGCAAAGGTGGCTCAATTTTACACCCCGCTCATTCGCTTTCGCCTCCAGTGTCTCGCGCTCGGTGTGTGACAGACGGAACGTTATGCGTTCCGATAGGTTCTCAACGGGATTGCGCTTGTTTCGTTGCAAGGCAGACGGTTGTTTTTTCATATTCTGAATTTTAGAGTTTTACATTTTGTAGCCGTTCCGGCGTTTCCATTCATCGTCAAGGTCATCGGAACTATGACTGTCACGAATCTCATGTTCGGCATTACGGGAACTGCCTGATGGCGCATCTTTTATTCCCGAATTATGCTTTGACTTAGAGGGAGAATAAGTTGGCTGAGATTGCTTTGAGGGAGAAGAAGCCCAAACAGTAGCAGGTAGAATACTCATATCAATGCCGAGGTCTTTCTGCAAACTGTACTGACGCTCTTTGCCGTCGGAGTCAACCATCCTGACGCATAGCCCTTTCTTCGGGTCATGAGCCAGTGTCAACCCCTCGGATGCCAATGCTCCGATAAAATCCGGAGAGTCACGTGCGGCCTTTTCGATAATATACTTCAACCTGGCTTTACGCTTTTTGGCTTCCTCTACGGCTCTTTTGCGGCGCATACGTTCATCAATCTGAGATTGAGAATCAGATGGTTTGTGCTGACGGTGTGTCCGTTCTTTCTTCCTCCGGCTCTTGGCTTCTTGATGAGCCTTCTCACGCTCGGTTGCTTTCTTTGGTGCTTCAAGTCCGTACCTCAATGCAATACACGCTGCTGCACGGTTGGCGTTCTTATTGATGAAGTTATCCCGAAAACGCTTGCCGTTGACATCGGTAGTTCGGATTACGATGTGATAATGCTCGTTATCCGTGTTGTCATGTCTGGCAACGATATACGGACATTCCGAAACATCATTTCCTCGCGCCGATAGTTCATCGAGAAAGTCACCGATGATAGTCCTCACCTTGTCGCGTCCGTTATCAGGCATCGAGCGGAGCAGGGCTGTTTCTTCCGGTGTGAAAGAGATGATAATCGTATAGCATTGCGTCCTGTAATCATTAGCGGTGGCTATCCAATCGGCGGCTTGTTCAGCCGGAGTTGCCGATAAGTCAGTGAAGTTAGCCAATAGAATTGAGCCGTCCTTCCCATGATTTTGCGCATAGCTCAGACTGTGTGCAATGTCGGACGATTTTCCTACAACGGCATTCATTTTATGGCTGAGTTAGCACGGTTCAAAACCGCAGGTTTCACAAACCGTCTGTCAGACAAATCGGGTCGAGGGGTTTCCCCTTGCAAGTGTGTTTTTTCGGGCCGGAGCGAAAGCGGAGTGTCTGACAAAAACACATCTTGCAGAGCCACGCGAATCCAAAAGAAATTCAAGCACCTCATAACTTCAATCCTCCATCCTTACGGTTGATTATCGCACTCTTTTTCTCACCGAGCATCGGGCGGTTGGAAACATTTGGCTTCGGTTGGGATTGTCGGACAATCCGCTCATCGGCTTTTATGGATTGAGCGCGCTGCGCCTCCCGCCATTTCCGGTAGCTTCCCGGCACTTTTAGAGCATATTTCCCCAGCAAAGAACCATAGCCACGATACAGGTCTGAACGATTGATGGCGGTGCCTTTGATAGCATCATTTATAGCGGCGAACAGACGAGTTCCTGATTCCGATGCAGGAATAAAGCAACGTACTTCAAGAAAGTCGGGATTGGCTTTCAGATACTCGCAAGCCTCGCGGATACCTTTTCTGCCGTTGAGAATGATATGGTAGCGACGAGCCATCACTGGATATACACCGTTACGTTCGACTGACTCCATAAGAGCCATGAAGTCGAGCGGATTTTCATACACCATGCACACCTGGTCTTTCCGCCGTTCGCCAAATACAGTCATTCCCGGCTCTCCGATTTGTCGGAATGATTTGCCGTTGAATGCGATGAAGTTGTCCGAGTCTTCCCCGCAGCGGAATGCAATGACACGCTCCGAACCTTTGCCTTTGGCTTTCGGCAACGAACCTTCAAGGGAGAAGAGCCGAACAGTATTCATAGATAGCCCGATGCGGGTTATCATACATCCGATAGCGGTATCTTTTGGATGGCAGGTATCTGTAAAATCCCAAACAGGGCGGCTGATAGGAGAGTATGGAAATTGCGATGGCAAATTTTCACGCTCCGAATATAGTTTTTCAACCATTTGCATTGCTCTCGAGAAGTCATCGCCGTCTGCAATATCATACTTTCGTGCAAAATCGGAGGCAGAACCGAAAGAGTCCGGATTCTTGATAGCCCATTCATTACGGGCGGTGTTCACAGTCAGCTCACCACCGTCAGGCAATAGATAATGCCGGAGAGAGCGGCGTTGCGATAGGCAAACAAGACCGATAGCCATACAGACATCATCGGCAGGAATTATGGAGTCAAACTCCATCGCAGAGATAGGTTTATTCATATTCTTGTAAAGTTTGAGATTTATAATAGCCTGTCCCGAATGTCCCAATGACCCACGAAAATTTCCAAACGCCACAGAATATATTGATGCTCAACCATAATATTCTATTTCCCTTTTGTAAAGTTGATTGGAGTAAAGGGACATTTGGGTCGGTTGGGTCAGAATGGGCTGTCTTCAGTTTGACTGAAATCGAGTAGCGAGGGATTGACAGGTATATTGCACCGTACCCAGGGGCGTTTTACTCGTCCATCAGCACCGCAATAGTCCGGGTGCATACCCGGCAGTTTCTCCTTTTCCGAACGTTCCCAACCTGAGATATGCTCCATCAGTGAATTGATGTATTGCGATGAGTAGCGGTAAGATGTACGTATGGTGTCGTTTGGCAATTCCCGCTTGATCATCTTCGGCGAGACTATCGACTGAGGTTCGGTTCCAATCTGCTTATATTGGTCCTCAAGATATGATGAAGAATCCACCGACCATTGTTGCCACTGCAAACGGCGAGACAAGGGCCAACCTGCGTATGCCGTCGGCACAGGACGATTGAGAAATGCCTCAATCTCCTCAAGCAGTTCATCGCCTGCGGCAGTGGTATATTCAGCCTGTCGTTGATTTGCAGCGTCCTCCAATTCGGAAGGGAGATACAGCGGTTCATTGAGCGTGTAATAATGGCGAGCTTCGGCCCATAATTGCGGCACCTCGGCTTTCAGCTCATCAATCCAATCCGTAACCTCACCATTTCCTTTTATTGGGATTATCCACCAACGGCGGTTACCGTTGCAACTTTGAAGGAACTCCGTCTCGTTGGTAGTGGCTGCGAATACATTGCTTCTTGGAATAGACTCGCTCTTTCGGGCGTATGCCGGACGCACGTCATCGCGCACACGGCTGAGAAATGCTTTGGCTGCCTCGGCATCATGCGCACGCTTCATCCCGTTGAGTTCGGAAATCTCGACAATCCAAGCTCCGGTTATATCCTCGATTTTAGTCTTGTCATCATGCGCGAATGAGAATGAATCGGAGAACCATTCACCGGCAATGATGCTGAGAAATGTACTCTTGCCGACACCCTGCGACCCGGTAAACGTAAGGATATGGTCGAATTTGCAACCGGGAGCAAATGCACGCGCCACGGCTCCAATCATCCATTTACGAGTCTGTGCACGTGTCAGAGGAGTGTCCTCGGCCCCGAGATAACGTATGACCACAGTGTCAATGCGCTCGACATAATCCCAACTGTCTGACATGATGAAATTCTGCACTGGATTGAAGCCACGCTCCTTTGAGGTTGTTTTCAACATCTCAAGGATGCGCGGTTGTGACAGTTGCAAACCATATTGATTTTCAAAATAGAGACATATTTTCCCAACTGATTCATCATCAATCCTATTGTCGCGCTCGTTGCAAAAGTCTAGACATTGCGTTATATCCCGTTTTGTAAAGCGGTCAAAACGGACTTTCGACAGTTTGGGGTCGTTAAGTAGAATCAGTTTGATATTCTGCCCGGTTTTCTCAATCTGGTTGTTATCGTTCAGGGTCAATTTCAACTCCCAGTCATCAGTATCATTTGCCTCATGTGTCCCGATGCCATGTATCAGATTCTTTCTTACGGCAACATCCTCACGGCAAAGTTTGAGCATCGCTTTGTAGGAGGGGAGACGCTTCATTGCAGTCCCATCCTTTGTGCTCGCATCAAGTTCTCCAAAACGATAATGCCTGACAAGGTTGAACGCATTTCTTGGCACATCGCTGTCATTACACCATGCAACCTGCCTTTCGCTGTCAATGACAACAGTCATTTTTGTTTCACCGGCCAATGCGTATGTTCCCGGCTCATTAAGCGGAGCAAGACTTCTGGCAAGGAATTTCTCAATAGCCTCTGTGCAGGTGTAAGCACGGCAAAAGGCATCTTCCAAAGCATTTGCGCCGCTTCTCATAGCAACCTCCTTCCCCGCGCGCTATTGCGCATACCTTTGGTCATAGCCTCCATCTGTTCCTCGACGGAAGGTTGACCAGTGCGGCGGTTATCGGTCAGCCATCGGCGAAGCTCCGAGGGTAGAAACAACAGATTCCGTCCGGGTTTATAACACGGTATGCGTCCTTCCTGCACCAGCGCGTATATCCGCGATGGTGACAGATGAAGAAGTTTGGACGCTTCGTCAACGCATATCATCTCCTCGTCCTTGGCGGAGGCTTTGAGGGAGAATATATGTTGCGATAGTTTATTGACGGTTTCGGTCAGGGCATCGACTTTCTCTTCAAGCCGTGCCACGTTCTGAGGCATAGCCTCGAATGTTGGTTCTTTAATCATAATGGCGGAAGCGATTGGTTTTGAATCGCACCGCAAAGGTCTCCGGAGATGGGGCGGTTATCAAGTTATTGCGCTGATAACCTATGAATAACCAATAACCGAGCTATGCAAGCACTGGCAAATTCTCCGTATCAGGGAAAACGTATGGGACAAGCGGCTCAGGTGGATTAATCAACGGCAACACCTTGAAATTCTCGACACGGAGTTTTGACGGGATATTACCAATATCATAACCGCTGAGGGTCATCGGAAAACTCTTTTTGAGAAACAGTGCCGTGGTCACACCCAATTTCTTCTGAGTTCCTGATAGGAGTCGTTTACTTACATTCCAACCGAAATGAAGCAGATCGTCAGATTTCAGATGTCTGTTGATGCTTGTTTCAACTGCCATATAATTCTCATCGCCAGTCAACTCCTTTATATTATTATTGAGCAGAATCTCAATTTGAGCCGGAGTAAATATCTTATGGAAGGTCGCTTTAGTATAAGACGCAATTTCAGCCCATTGCTCCTCTTTCCTGCGTCTGTTTTCCTCCTCAGTTTGTCGGATAAGTTCGGCGTCATCCTTACTGATAGGTTCAGTAAGAGTTGAATCCGAGTTAATGTTAATGGATGGTGGTGCAGTAATAGTGTTTTGTGGTCTTGTATATCCATCAACAAGATATGCGATTAATCCAATAATGGATATAACGATAGTCAGATTCATTATCAAACAGATAACTGATGAATCAGTAGTATTTATGATATAATACCTGAGGCAGAAAACGGCGCATATAAAAAGCGCAAGATTCGCTACGTTCCATAACCGGATATTATTATGAGTAGTGTTCCCTTTCATTTGTATAGAGTTTTAGAAAGCAAAATTATTATGACCGGAGTGCTAAATAATAAATTCCGAACAGTTTTTTGTCCGACAAAATTATATTTCAAATTTCATCCTGACATTGAGTTTGGACAGGTTTATTGTATCGGAATAATCAAATGACACTGACCGATATAATATGCTATCCTATGAACATAATAAAAGCCACCGTTTGGGGCGGTGGCTCGTAATGAGTGGCTGAAAAGGTGACGATTATACGTCCTTTGGCTTGATAGTGATTTTGCCGAGTGTTTCGAGCAGGGCGGTCGGGACTTCGTGCGTATAGCGCATGGTGGTACCGATGTCCTTGTGGCACATGGATTGTTGCACGGCATACGGATTGCTGTTGGCCGCGAATTGCAGTGTGCTGTAAGTGTGGCGGAAGCAGTGGAACGTGATATGTTTCTTGATGCCGGATGACGCAACCCAGTCTTTCAGCGGTTTGCCGATCATGCAACGTTTCAGCCCAACGAACACTTTACCGCCGCCTCGTTCTCCCATCAGTTCCACGGCTTCATCGCATAGCGGTAGCTTAACCGGAGTTTTGGTTTTCTGAATTGTGATGACGATACACAAGCCGATACCTGTAACTGACTGGATGTTGTCCCAATGCAGATTCTCGATGTCGCTTATACGCAATCCTGTGAGGCATGAGAATAACGATGCCCGGCGCAGAACATCATGCTTGCAGGGAGTCTGAGCCAACTGAATCAATTCCTCCTGAGTGAGAAATTCCCGCACGACATCTTCCCATTCGATGTACTCCAGATAGTCGTTGATATTCTCGGTGATTAGCCGTTCCTTATAGGCTTGCTTGAGCAATGCCCGGAATGTAGAGAAGTAGCCTGAGGCCGTGTTGCGTGACACAGTCTTTTCCGTATGTTTCAGTTGCTTCGCGGTGAGAAGATACTCGCGGAAACGTGTGCAGAGGTCAACAGTGACATCGCCGAATTTACATTTGCCACCGGTGAATTTACGGAAGTGCATGAATACAATCTTCCACTTTTCATAGCGTTTCTTGCAAACTCCCTCAAAATAGGCGAGGAAGTCCTCCCGCTGTTGGGTATGGTCGATGAACCCGAACTGACGGTTTATCACCTGCTCCTGACGGCGGCAACGTATCAACTCCGCCTTTTCAAGCATCGTCTTGTTGAAATTGCGTTGCACCTGATTCGTTGGATTGCCATATAGATAGATTCCCATGTATTCATGGCGTTGCGAACGGTTTGTTTTCGGGTTCCGTATCGCCGGATAGTAGTCGAGATAGAGCGTGATTTTTCCCGATGGCAACAGGCGTTGGCGCAGGGTCACTTTAGTACATATATCCATAGTCTTTTTTGATTGCAAAGTTGGTGAGTGATGGAATGGTTATCAAGTTATTGGCCGAATAACCGACCAGAAACTGATAACCGCCTGTATTTAGAGCGTCGGAGGGCGGAGAATAGCATCAATCTCCGAACGAAGAATGTAAGTGTACTTGCCGACTTTCTTACGACGCAGACCGTGATACTTCACATAATTGTGAATCTGGTCATGTGTGAGATTATACTCAGCCCTTACATCCGAGTATGAGATCCAATCTTCATCCTTCGGTGGTTCCGGCTTAGAGGCAAACACCCGGTCGCAATGCTCCTTGCTCCAGAGCGTCTTCCCACGATGATATACCTTCGGAATATTGTTTCTCTTTGCCTGAGCAAACACCCACGAATTACTCACTCCGAACTTCTCGATAATCTCCTTCGTAGTGTAGAACTCGGTGATTGCCTCGCCGTTTTCATCGTTGACAGATGACTTAGCTTTGGATTTTCTTACATACACGTTTGTACTCAACAAATGTTCAATGTCTGTTTTGCAGATTCGTGTAACACGTGATGTTAGACGGAAAGCTTTGAGTTTTCCTCGGTAGATGAGTTGATAGACAGCGTTACGCTTCACGCCAATTAAGTCTGCTGTTTCTTGAACTGATAGATAGACCTTATCTTCTACGGACTTTTCTTTTTCACGGATTATGGTTTCAATAACCTTTGCTTCCGTCTTCTGTTTGCGTTGTTGCCTTTGTCGATCTTTATAGGCGTGTTCCGCACATCGCTTGCAACAGAAGCGGGTGGAACATTTTTGAGCCTCAAACTCCTTTCCGCACCACTCGCAAACTTTTTTGATTCTAATGTTTGATGTTGCCATTTTTGAACTGTTTATTTCGCCGTTCACGGAGCCGATGTTGTATCTCTACGTATTTCTACGTATCCCATTGTTTACAACCATCCACACTCGGAAGGAACGGCTTGCCCCGACTATGGACGAGCAACAAATATGGTTCAAAAATGGAGTGAAAAATAGGTAGAAACGGGTTCTACCAATAAAAACAGCCAAATGTGGATATGAGAAAAGGCGCTCAAACTGAACGCCTTGACACTTATTTCTAACTATTGTTACCTATCTCTAACTGCTCGTCATTTGCCGATGCAAAAGTTTTGAAATATAGATGTAAGTATATCGGTGGTGGTGATGGTGCCGGTGATGGTACCGAGGTGATGGATGGTTTCGCGGAGGTCTTGGGCTATGAAGTCGCCAGAGATGCCTGATTGGATACCATCTATAACACGCAGCAACGATTCGCGCGCGTGTACCAGTGCCTCATAGTGGCGTGCATTTGTGACTATCATATCCGCTTCGGTGCCATCATCAGCTCCTGACAATACCCGGAGGGATTTTTCCAATTCATCTATATTCACATCATTTGCAGCCGAGATGTAAACTACTTTCGTATTTGCCGGAAGTATTTCCTGAACAATTTCACTGTTGGCAACCATATCTACTGACCCGGCAGCTGTCTTATCTGCTCCATTAATCTTATCAATCTTATTGACTGCCACAATCATTTTGGCATCCTCCGGGAGATGGCTGAGCAGGTCGGTCGCCAGCAACTTGAAGTCATCGGCAGTTACATCGGGAGTTACAATCCATACCACTATACGTGCCCTCCCAACAGCTCCGAGCGTACGCTCTATACCCATGCTCTCCACCATATCGTCGGTCTGACGAATTCCGGCGGTGTCAATAAATCGATACATTACACCATCAATCTCCACCGTATCCTCAATGGTGTCACGTGTAGTGCCGGGAATATCGCTGACAATAGCACGGTTGTCGTTCAAGAGCCTGTTGAGCAGCGTTGACTTACCCACATTAGGCTCTCCTACTATTGCCACCGGTACACCCTCTTTTATGGCATTACCTGTCGAAAATGAGTATGCAAGCCCTGAGATGCGGCGCAACAACTCCTCAGCCATCCTCATCAACTCCTCCCGGGAGGCAAATTCAACTTCCTCCTCCGAGAAATCGAGTTCAAGCTCAAGGAGCGACGCAATTCTTATAAGCTCATCGCGCAAGGCTGAGATATTTTTTGAAAAGACACCCCTCATCTGCGATGATGCAAGCCTATGTGCACTCCTTGACGACGACGCTATCACATCAGCCACCGCCTCAGCCTGAGCCAAGTCAAGGCGTCCTGAAGCAAAAGCCCGGCGGGTGAACTCGCCAGGTTCTGCAAGGCGACATCCGGTGCGTATAAGCAGATTCACAAGCTCGCGCTGTATCCATCGTGAACCATGGACCGAAAGCTCCACCACATCCTCTCCAGTATAGGAATTAGGACCTCTGAACACTGTCGCTACCGCCTGGTCAAGAGGTTCATCGTTACTCCCCTCCTCCACTATCTCACCCAAATGCGCCGTATGACTCGCGGCTTCCCTCAGCGATTTACCTCTCCATATCCTGTCAGTGATTCCTATGGCTTCCGGACCGCTGACCCTCACCACCGCTATGCCTCCCACCCCACTTGGGGTAGAGACTGCACAAATTGTATCATTCTCTATTGTAGTGTACATAAACAACTCATATAAATCAATGCTGTTTGAAGCTCCAAAACGCTTTCAGCTGTAATCAATTCTTTTTCTTCTTCAGAGTGCTCCAGTAGTGGAAATTACACTGCGACTCCAACTCCCTCTCCACATCATCGGGCAACGATGAAAAGAAATCATGTCCCGTCACCGCTTCCACAGAATCAATCGGTACAGCACATTTCTGCATACCTCCATCGACATTTCCGTTTGGCATGATAAAACCGATTCCCGCAGCAGGATTTGAATAGGGTGAGAGTATAACCTTGAAAAATCGCTTGGGCACGTAAACCCTTGAGTCGCCTATATACTCTATGGGCTCCCCCTCTATGATTGGACCACACACTATATAAAGCCTTCCTTCCGACTGAGCCCACTGCCTGCACTTCTCTTCAAGCCGCTTCCAGCTGCCGGTGTTGAGCGATTTCACCTGCGGACAAATGTTTGTCATGAGAAAGGTCTCGTCCATCGCCTTCTTGTCCCACTTCATATCCCCGGCGGGAGCCATATGCCCGCGGTCATAACCAGAGTAATTATAATCCCACGTCTCTGCACAACCTTCCACATCCTCATCACAGGAGAATTTATTGGTACGCGTCACATCACCATAAGTCTCATCGGCTGTAAGTTCCCACGACACCCAGTTAGGGATATGACATCTTGGATTAAACGATAGGTCCATACCTTTATATTTCTTTTCCACAGCGGCAAGCGCCGGATTGGTCTTCACAGCCATGAGGTCACCATACTCCCCACTGGCATCCCGGTCAGTCACATGACTGCCATCATTTCCATTATCAGCGCTTAATCCCTGACATAGCTTCACGCAGCCAATTATCAGTGCTATTATAATAAGCCCTTGAAGGGAAACCTTGCGCTTTCCCCTACCCGATTTCCGTTTATATTTCTTCTTTGCCATTCTCTGTATTATACTTTCATACTGTTAATAATTTCCGCTATCTCGGCGGCATCTTTCACCGAGGTCCCTGTGGCTATGGGCAGACTCACCACCTCACGCGCCAGCTGCACAGTGACAGGGAAATAGCCCTTAAGCTTCCCGGCGTAGCATGGTTGCAAATGCGGCGGCACGGCATAATGCACGTCAGTCTCCACTCCACGTCGCAAAAGCTCCTCACGAAATTCCTCCCTGCTTCCCCGCGCAAGCCTCACCACATACTGATGCCACACATTATCGGTAACCCAACGGCTCATCAGCGGTTTCACTATTGCACTGTGGGTTATGCTCCGCTCGTACACCAACGCACGTTCAAATCTGTCGGCATTTTCGCTGTCAATATGCTTCAGCTTCACTCTCAGCAGCGCAGCCTGCAATGCATCCAGACGACAATTCCACCCGCAATATATATTATGGTACCTCCGGTCCGCACCGTAATTAGCCAGAGCCTTAACTGTCCGTATCAGCTCTGCATCGTTACTCACCACAGCCCCTGCGTCGCCCAACGCCCCAATATTTTTGGTAGGATAGAAACTGAAAGCAGCAGCATCGCCGAGTCCCCCCACACGCCGTGAACTGTTCAGTCCATCCAAAGGAGAGCGGGCACCTATAGCCTGAGCACAGTCCTCGATGATTTTCAACCCATATCTTCGGGCTACTTCCATCAGCTGTTCATCCCATGCCACTCTGCCATATAGATGCACCGTCATCACCCCACGGGTGCGCGAAGTCACCGCGCCCTCTATAAGAGATGTGTCAATGTTCATGGAATCCAACCGCGCATCAACCGGCACCGGTGTCAGCCCTGCATCACTCACAGCCAAAATAGAGGCTATATAAGTATTGGCAGGCACAATCACCTCATCTCCCGGCTGCATCACACCCATCTCCACATATCCCCTCAGTATCAGCCTCAGGGCATCTAATCCATTACTCACCCCGATGGCATGGTCCACACCCGTCAGCGTTGCAAGCTCCTTCTCGAAAGCTACAACCTCTTCTCCTCCTATATAGCGCCCACTGCGTATAACCCTCAACGCAGCCTCCTCCAACTCTGAGGCATACCCACTGTTCACCTCACCGAGGTCGAGAAACGGGTATCTCTTCCGAAGTCCGTCAGCCATTGCACCGCCCCCTCCTTTCGGCAGACAGACTACAGAACTCATCGAAATCCCTCACATAATCCTCCTCGCTATAAAGCGTGGAAGTCATGACCAGACATACGCTACCCGAAGCGAAATTATCGAGAGTGCGCCAATAGCCTGAAGGTATATACAGCCCCACGTAAGGGCGATTAAGAGTATACGTCACCCACTCCACCCCATCATACAGATTCACATTGAAACTCCCTCCGGTAGCCACCACAAGCTCTTCAGCTTCACGATGGGAATGACCGCCACGAAACTCACCCGCAGGCACGTCGTAAGTCCAGTATACCCTCGCGATTTCAAAGGGTATCTGGTCGGCATCCTGCACAAAAGTAAGATTCCCTCGGGGGTCATAAATCTTGGGTAATTGTATAATCCTCGGTTCGCTCCAATTAACTGTTTCCATACTCTGCAAAATTACACATAATCTTTGGAATAACCGAGAAAAACCGGAAGTTCCCTCAGCCGCCACTCGACAAATCGATATTCATATCCACCATCTCCGACACATCCACTCCAAATATGCGACTTTGCGTCCTACACATATTCCAATTAAAAGAACCCTGATATGACATATCCAGAGGGGCTATTTTAGGACTATTTTGGTAACAATTTGTCACATCGCTGAGATTTAAGTATTTACATGCAAATTCCGCTACTTTTAGATGGGTTTTAGAGACCAATTTTTGATTTTATGTTATAAAACACATTTATTTGGGGGCTCAAATTGAAATATTATTACTATTTTGCGGTCGAATTTTAAAACTTCACATCAAAAAACAAAAACTTCTTACCAAAAACTAACACCTGGATTAAATATGAAAGTCTATCAAACCAACGAGATTAAAAACATAGCCTTGCTCGGTAGCAAAGGCTCGGGTAAAACCACACTCGCTGAAGCAATGCTCTTCGAGTGTGGAGTTATAAAACGCCGCGGCACCATCGAAGGTAAAAACACCGTGAGCGACTCGTTTCCCGTCGAGAAAGAATATGGCTACAGCGTATTCTCGACGGTTTTCTATGCAGAGTTTCTTAATAAGAAGCTCAACGTGATTGACTGTCCGGGAGCCGACGACTTCGTGGGCAATGCAATCACAGCGCTCAATGTGACCGACACAGGTGTGATACTCATCAACTCGCAGTATGGCGTAGAGGTGGGTACACAGAATATATTCCGTACCACCCAGGGGCTCAAGAAGCCCGTGATTTTCGCTCTCAACCAGCTCGATGGCGACAAAGCCGACTACGAGAATGTGATGGAGCAGATGCGCGAACATTTCGGCAACAAGATTGTGGCTATCCAGTACCCGCTGCAGTGTGGTCCCGGTTTCAACGCCATGATTGACGTGCTTCTTATGAAGAAGTATTCATGGGGACCCGATGGAGGTACACCCACCATTGAAGATATTCCCGCAGAGGAGATGGAAAAAGCCCAGGAACTCCATCAAGCTCTGGTGGAAGCTGCCGCCGAAAACGACGAGACACTGATGGAGAAATTCTTCGAGCAGGGTCACCTTTCGGAAGATGAAATGCGCGAAGGTATACGCAAGGGTCTTATTGACCGCTCAATCTACCCGGTGTTCTGCGTCAGCGCAGCCAAGGATATGGGCGTACGCCGCATGATGGAATTCCTCGGTAACGTGGTACCTTTCGTGGAAGATATGCCCGCTCCTGTAACAGTTGACGGTGTGGAAGTGAGGCCCGACAGCAACGGTCCGCTTTCACTCTACTTCTTCAAGACCACCGTAGAGCCACATATCGGCGAAGTAAGTTACTTCAAGGTTATGTCAGGCACACTCACTCCGGGTGTTGACCTTGAGAATGTGACCCGCGGCTCTCGCGAGCGCATTGCTCAAATAAACTGTGTATGCGGCAGCATCAAGACTCCCGTCGACAAACTATGTGCAGGCGACATAGGCGCCACCGTTAAACTAAAGGATGTCCGCACCGGCAACACTCTCGACGCTAAGGATTGCGAATACCGATTTGACTTCATACGTTTCCCCGAACCGAAATACCGCCGTGCTATCCGTCCCGTCACCGAAAGCGATGCAGAGAAACTTATGGGTATTCTCACCCGCATGCACGAAGAGGACCCCACATGGGTAGTGGAACAATCAAAGGAACTCAAGCAGACCATCCTGTCGGGTCAGGGCGAATTCCACTTACGCACATTGAAATGGCGTGTGGAAAACAACGACAAACTCCCCATCATCTTCGAGGAACCGCGCATACCCTACCGCGAGACAATCACCAAGGCTGCACGTGCCGACTATCGCCATAAGAAACAATCGGGCGGCGCCGGACAGTTTGGCGAAGTCCATATCATCATCGAACCCTACACCGAGGGAATGCCTGCGCCCGACACCTACAAGTTCGGCAACCAGGAATTCAAGATGAACGTGCGCGACACTCAGGAAATCCCCCTCTCATGGGGCGGCAAACTGGTAGTCCACAACTGTATCGTCGGTGGTGCCATCGATGCCCGCTTTATCCCCGCCATTGTAAAAGGTCTCATGGACCGCATGGAGCAGGGTCCGCTCACCGGTAGCTACGCTCGCGACGTGCGCGTATGTATCTACGATGGTAAGATGCACCCCGTTGACTCAAATGAAATATCCTTCCGCCTTGCAGGTCGCAACGCCTTCAGCGAAGCGTTCCGCAACGCGAACCCGAAGGTACTCGAACCTGTATACGATGTGGATGTAATGGTGCCCGGCGACGTGATGGGCGATGTGATGAGCGACCTCCAGGGACGCCGCGCCATCATCATGGGTATGTCGAGTGACAACGGCTTCGAGAAAATCTCAGCCCGCGTACCATTGAAAGAGATGTCCTCCTACTCCACCGCTCTCTCATCAATCACCGGCGGACGCTCGGCCTTCACCATGAAGTTCTCATCCTACGAGCTCGTACCCTCCGACGTTCAAGAAAAACTCCTTAAGGAATACGCTGAAAAAGCTCAGGCTGACGAATAAGCCCCGGCTATTCAACCACACACCACTGACGTGCTGTCAACCTTCCGGTCAACCCCGCGATGGAGACAGCACGTCTCTTTATTTTTTCGAACCTCCCGCACCTTTTTTCTTAGCTCTAACGCCCTGTAATTCACAAAAAATCATTATCTTTGCATTCTGTTTTACATCACACGTCGCAAATATTGATTAAATCGTTATAATATGCTTACAGCTAAGGAAATACGCGAATCTTTCAAAGAGTTTTTCCGTTCCAAGGGGCACCACATTGTCCCCTCTGCTCCCATGGTAATCAAAGATGACCCCACCCTGATGTTTACCAACGCGGGCATGAACCAGTTCAAAGACATCATTCTCGGCAACAAGGCTGCCAAATACCAACGTGTAGCGGACTCTCAGAAGTGTCTGCGAGTTTCCGGCAAGCACAACGACCTTGAGGAAGTGGGTATGGACACCTACCACCACACCATGTTCGAAATGCTCGGCAACTGGTCATTCGGCGACTATTTCAAAAAAGAAGCCATCGACTGGGCATGGGAATACCTCGTTGACGTGCTTCATCTCGACCCCAACCGCCTTTACGCTACAGTGTTTGAAGGTTCACCTGAGGAAGGACTTGCACGCGACGATGAGGCTGCATCCTACTGGGAACAACATCTCCCCGCTTCTCACATCATCAATGGCAACAAGCATGACAATTTCTGGGAAATGGGCGACACAGGTCCCTGCGGTCCCTGCTCCGAAATACATATCGACCTCCGCAGCGATGAGGAAAGAGCCAAAATCGACGGTGCATCGCTTGTGAACCACGACAATCCACTTGTAATCGAAATCTGGAACCTCGTGTTCATGCAGTACAACCGCAAAGCTGACGGCTCGCTCGAACCGCTTCCCGCCAAGGTAATCGATACCGGTATGGGCTTTGAACGCCTCTGCATGGCTCTCCAGGGCAAGAAATCCAATTACGACACCGATGTCTTCACTCCGCTTATCGACAAAATATCCCAGCTCTCAGGCAAGGAATATGGCAAGGATGCCCGTGTCGACGTGGCAATGCGAGTGATTGCCGACCATGTGCGCACCATAGCATTCTCGATAGCCGACAGCCAGCTCCCCGGCAACGCCAAAGCTGGATACGTAATCCGCCGCATCCTGCGCCGTGCAGTTCGCTATGCCTACACATTCCTTGAGCAGAAGCAAGCTTTCATGTATAAGCTTGTAAACACTCTCATCGACTCAATGGGAGAGGCTTACCCCGAAATCGCCGCACAGCGCGAACTCATAATGAAGGTTATCAAAGAGGAGGAGGATTCATTCCTTCGCACCCTCGACAAGGGTATCGCAATCCTCGATGATGCCATCAAAGCTGCCAAGAGCGCAGGCAAGACTGAAATCTCAGGCAAGGAAGCATTTGTACTCTACGATACTTACGGATTCCCCCTCGACCTCACCGAGCTCATCCTCAAAGAAAACGGCATGACCCTTGACAAGAAGGGATTTGACGTGGAAATGGAAGCTCAGAAGACTCGTGCACGTAATGCTGCAGCTGTCGAGGCTACCGACTGGGTGGTAGTACGCGAAGGAGAGACCGAATTTGTCGGATATGACGAAACCTCGGCTCCCACTCAGATACTCCGCTATCGCAAGGTATCTCAGAAGAACAAGGAATTCTATCAGATAGTCCTTTCCGTCACTCCTTTCTATGCTGAAATGGGTGGTCAGGTAGGCGACAGCGGCTGGCTCATCAACGGCGACGAGACCATCGAGGTCTACGACACCAAGCGTGAGAATGGTCAGGCTGTACATCTCACCAAGAAGCTCCCCTCTGAGCTCACAGCCACTTTCGAGGCTAAAATCAACGAAGCCAACCGTCGCGCCACCGAATGTAACCATACAGCCACTCACCTGCTCCACGCCGCACTCCGCGAAGTGCTCGGAACACATGTGGAACAAAAAGGCTCATACGTTACTCCGGGTATGCTCCGCTTTGACTTCTCTCATTTCCAGAAAGTGACTCCCGAGGAACTCCGCAAGGCTGAGCGCATAGCCAATGCCAATGTGCGCAAGGCTATACCCCTCGATGAACACCGCTGCATGCCTATCGCTCAGGCTATGGAGATGGGAGCTATGGCTCTATTCGGCGAGAAATATGGCGAGGAGGTGCGCGTAGTGAAATATGGTGACTCCGTGGAGCTCTGCGGTGGTACACACGTGCCCAACACAGGTAATATCGGTATGATTCGCATCATCTCCGAGTCAAGCATCGCTGCCGGTATACGCCGTATCGAAGCAGTCACTGCATCTGTAGCTGAAGATATGATTGACCATATATCCGATAATATGCGAGAGGTTGGCGAAATGCTTCACAACGCTCCAGATATCCTGCAGGCTCTCCGCAAGTCAATCGAGGAGAACGCCGAACTGCGCAAGCAAGCTGAGGAATTTTTCCAGGAACGTGTACGCAACCTTTCACGTGAGCTACTTGAAAAGGCTCCCACTGTCAACGACATTAAATTAGTGTCGCTCGGTGGCGTCCGCATGGCTGACGTGGTTAAGGGCGTGGCATTCACCATACGACAGATGTCACCCGAAAAGACCGCTTTCATTGCGGCTACAGTCGATGTGGCTGGCAAACCACTGTTGACAGTTGCATTCACTGACGACCTCGTCAAAGAAGGCTACAACGCCTCAACTATCGTGCGTGAAGCTGCCAAGTCCATCAAGGGCGGTGGTGGCGGTCAGCCCGGATTCGCCCAGGCCGGCGGTAAGGATAAGGATGGCATCTCAATTGCCTTCCAGGCGCTCAACAATGCAATAAAGGGTTAATAAGACACAACACATCCCTGCGCCGCACTGACGCAGGGATACAACCTCATAAAGAAAAGCGGGAAGTCCCACCAAATCGGACTTCCCGCTTTTTTGTGCATATCACAAATACATCTATCTATTTCCCATATCTCCTATATCTCCTAGTTTTATTGCATAAGTGCACATACAAAAAAATCGGGAATTGCAAAATTTATGCAACTCCCGATTATCTTTTTCAATCGTCCTTTCGGTCGATGTTTACTTTTTCTTACGGTTACCGTAGCGGCTCATGAACTTATCAACGCGACCTGCGGTGTCGACGAGCTTCTGCTTACCGGTGAAGAAGGGGTGAGAAGCGCTGGTGATTTCAAGCTTAACCAAAGGATAGGTTACGCCATCAACTTCGATTGTTTCCTTAGAAGCGATAGTAGAACGAGTGATGAAAATTTCATCGTTTGACATATCTTTGAAAACTACTTCGCGATAATTTGAAGGATGGATGTCTGCTTTCATTTTTATTTCGTGGTTATATTATTATCAAAGTGGTGAAAATGTGCTGGTAGGGCACTTAGATTCGTAATGGCGGTGCAAAGGTAGTGAATATTATTGATTTAACAAAACCTTAATCAATTTTATTTTCACTTTCTTTCACCAATTTCTCAGTTTACAGCATGTTTGGGGCTCGGTTCACTCCTTCACATAGAAATCAATCAAGTCTTCAAGTGCCTTTGTACATGCCGGACAGAATACGGGGGCACTATTGGTGCGCATGCGACAGTCGTCAGCCGGACGGTATACTCCATGGAATGAGTAGCCACCTCCCTCATATACTCCAACCGGATACTCGCCGGCTTTGCTCACCGGGGTAGGCACCGGGCAATCCTTGGGAAGCAATGACTTCCATTTGCTCTCAAAGTCAACCAATGTAGTGATATTTGGCTCCCACGGCTCCACATCCTTGGGATACGAATCATCCATTACATCGCCCTCATAGAAATACTCGTCAGCGAGCCCACCGAAACTGTGACCGAATTCATGTACCACAACCGGTTTGAAAAGCTTATGTCCCGCAGCCGTGAGAGTATAGCTGTTATAGATACCTCCGCCACCATATTCAGGAGTGTTGGCAAGTATGATGATATGCTCGTAAGGAATACCTGCGAGAGCATTGTGAATATCCTTGAGATGCAGAGAAGTCAGATAACGGTCACTGTAAAAGGTGCTGAAATGAGAGGAAAAAGCAGTTGATTTCCAGTCACCGAGACGAGGCACACTCACGCCGCTCTCATCCGAAGGACTTGCCACTGCAACGAAATTGAACTCATCTACATGATTCTTGAACGGCTCATAGCTCAATATCTCCTTTGCCGCAATCTCTGCATCGCGGTAAAATTGCTCCATTTCTGCCTCTGTGTATCCCTCCGCAAGTATCGCCACATCTATCGCCTTGGCTGGGTCACCGCCCTTGTGCACATACTTGTGGGGAGTCACAGATTTCACCCCCTTTTCGCTTATAAGTATGTCGGAAGGGTCCATGCGGTGACGCATGGTAGCCATAGAAACATGGCGGCTGTCACGCAGGTCAATCTCCACCAGCGCAGGTGCTTTTGGAAAGGGAACCAGCACACTGTGCTCAAATCCCTTAGCCACCGCCGCAGCTTCCTCTGTGGATAACCATTCATGATAGAGGGAGGAGAAGGATGTACGGTAAATGGTATCGCCTGTAGCTTCGTCACACACGGTCACCGTGCCGTTCCCAAGCAGCGGCAGCTCATTCAGGTGATGACGGCGACCGGCCCATCCCGGAAGCGATGACTGAGCGTCGAGCAGCACAGTGCGTCCACCATCGGGAGTGGCACCGAATATATAGTCAAGGCGTAGGGTCTTGTCCTGGAAGTACCGTTCAAAATCCTGCCCATACATTCCGAGTGCAGAACATAGCATTAGTCCTGCCATCAATTGGAATCTTTTCATCTCTATTCTATTTTAATTTATTATATGTGTGAGACACTACCGTCCAATCACTTCAAGATAACCCGTGAGATTTTGGCACATACAGCACCCATTTGCTGTTTGTAGGGTTCCTCACCTCTGCATAGGTCGAAATCCTTGATGCCATTGGCATAGCACCATTTCATTATCTCCTTTAGCATGAGTATTCCCGGAGCATGGGTACGGAAACGCATATCTATCGCCAATTTAGGCACCACGATATACCCGTCATCCGTGACATAGAAGAATGCGAAAGCCGCAGGTACACCGTTAATTTCGAAAACAAACATACGCGCTTCATCAAGGGCGTTGAAACTCGCCACCTTCATGCCTTCGCTAACCTCTCTCCGCGCCTGCCATTCACATGCCATACGCCGCAGTATATTGCTGCTCTTCTTGTTCCACTGAAGTTTCCGATAGTAGAATATACGCCATATCGCGAGCCATTGCTCATGAGTTGGAGGATTGTGGCGGTCATACATTTTAAGCTCCCACGAGAGGTCCCCGTGAGTGAAATGATTGCTTCTCGTCTGTATGTTGTGCCTCAGTTTTTTGCTCAGCGAGGCATAGTAGGCATCGAAATCCTCAAAGTCGCTCAATGGTATGTGGAAACTGTCTCGCTCGGTTTCATTTGCACCGGGCAACTCTGCCAGAGCAGTGACAAAGGGAAGCTTCACCGGCATGTCGAACAGACGCATACGGTAGCCTTTGTATCGTTGTGCCATGAACTCAGCCAAAGCCTTGAAGACCGGTTCATGCCCCGCCTCATTCCATGGCGACACCACGTTGCATATACCCGCCGTGCGCCATGAGGTCATCTCCACCTTACGCTTTGGAAATGTCGTGACCTGCAGAGGCATGATAGCCATCGGAGTACCGTCGACCTTCATCAGTATATATTCCAACCGCTTGAATCTGCGCTTGTGGGTACCGTAATACTCTTCCACAAATTCATTCCATGGATAGCTTTGATAGAACGAATATTCTATCGGCGCTTTCCCATCTCTGATTTGCCTACGGGCTAAAACGTCAAATTCCACCCATATCTCTTTAAGCTGAGATATGGAGTGGAATATTTCAAATGTAACATTCTGCGCTTTCACGCTCATGTATGATTTTTTCAGATTACACCATGTGTTGAGAGAAGGATGGTCATATGGTCACGCAGTTTGCGTGCTTCCGAAGCAGCTGCTTCAGCGAAATCCTCACCGTTTGAAGCATATATAATACCGCGTGATGAGTTCACGAGCAGACCGCATTCGAGTGTCATACCCCACTTAGCCACTTCATCCAGACTGCCACCCTGCGCGCCTACTCCGGGAACGAGAAGAAAGTTGTTGGGAGCCACACGTCTCACTTCCGAGAACATGGCACCCTGAGTAGCGCCTACTACAAACATGAGCTTATCCTCATTGCCCCACTGGCGAGCAGTCTCAAGCACATGCTCAAACAGGCGAGTACCGGTCATGTCAGTAAGGAACTGGAAGTCACGGCTACCGGGATTAGATGTCAGGGCAAGAAGAATCACCCACTTCCCTTCATAATCCATGAAAGGTTTCACACTGTCAAATCCCATGTAGGGAGCCACGGTGAGAGCATCCACATTCATGTTTTCGAAGAAAGCTCTTGCATAGAGCGAGGAGGTGTTGCCTATGTCGCCACGCTTTGCATCGGCAATGACGAGCTGGTCAGGGTAGTTCTCTCGTATATAATTCACCGTGCGGTCAAGCGACTTCCAGCCATCCACTCCAAGGCTCTCATAGAAAGCAGTGTTGGGCTTATATGCCACGCAGTACTGTGCGGTGGCATCGATAATAGCCTTGTTGAAGGCAAATATCGGGTCCTCCTCATTGAGAAGGTGCGCCGGTATCTTTTTAATGTCTGTGTCTAATCCTACGCAAAGGAAAGAGCCCTTGCTGCGGATATTTTCGATTAGTTGAGAGCGGTTCATTATATTTTGGTTTAATTCAGTTATTTATCAAATATGTATCCATCCACTTCCACGTCGGCGCCACCATTTACACGGAAGCGTACCATCAGGCTTGTGATATGAAATGATTTTTCCTTCTTGCTTCGTTTGTCGATGATTTTGGTCTTTATCGGAAGCCGCCGGCTCCCTTTGCCACTCAGTTTGCGAAGCTCCTCGACACCGATTGTAAAACGATAACTCCCGTCGCTCACATCTATTTTGTTACGCACCACCGGGGAGTTCATCCCCTTCAGGCTGTAGACTTTCACCCAATTATATTCGGCGGGGATGCGCACAAATTTAGTCGAACTGCTCATCTCGAAAGCAATTTCCTTATCCTGTATATATGTCCGGTTACCTTGTGCAAAGGCGTCAGACATCAGGATGGCTCCGGTCAGGCAGACCATCAAAGCGGCGGTCCTGAGTTTTACTGTTCCAATCATATTCACTATGGCATTTTTTAGAGTTCTGCAGCCTTTAGCTTTTCAGCGTTTTCTGCTATTGTGAGTTGGTCTATCACGTCCTGTATTTCGCCATCCATGAATGCCTGGAGATTGTAGATAGTATAATTTATACGATGGTCGGTGATACGTCCCTGCGGATAATTATATGTGCGTATCTTGGCGGAACGGTCACCGGTGGACACCATTGTCTTTCGGCGTGATGCTATATCATCGATATATTTCTGATGCTCCTTGTCATAGATAAATGTGCGCAGACGACTCAACGCTCGCTCCTTGTTCTTGGGCTGGTCGCGTGTTTCCGTACACTCTATGAGTATCTCCTCGGTCTCACCGGTGTTGGGGTTACGCCACATATAGCGAAGACGCACACCTGATTCCACCTTGTTCACATTCTGACCGCCGGCTCCACCCGAACGGAAAGTATCCCATTTGATTTCACCTTCGTTGATTTCCACATCGAAAGCCTCTGCCTCCGGAAGCACAGCTACTGTGGCGGCCGACGTATGGACACGTCCCTGGGTCTCGGTGGCCGGAACTCGCTGCACACGATGCACACCGCTTTCATACTTCAGTGTACCGTAGACATTGTCGCCTGTCACTGCCATTACGATTTCCTTAAATCCACCGGCTGCACCTTCGCTGAAACTTGTCACAGCTACATTCCATCCCTTCGACTCGCAGTACTTGGTGTACATCTTGCAGAGGTCACCGGCAAAAATTGCAGCCTCGTCGCCACCTGTACCACCTCTTATCTCAAGTATGGCATTCTTGCTGTCCTCAGGGTCGGCTGGTATAAGGAGCAGCTTGATTTCTTCTTCCAGTCCGGGAATAGCATCAGTGGCGGCATCAAGCTCTTCCTTAGCCATCTGCCGGAGTTCTGGGTCATTTTCCGATGCGAGCACCTCGTGTGCCTCGTCGATATTGCCTAACAATGTGCGGTAATGACGGGTAACGGAGGTGAGTTTCTCCAGCTCCTTATATTCCTTAGTCAGACGGACATAGCGTTTCATATCCTGAATCACTGAGGGGTCGGTGATAAGGGTTGCCACCTCCTCAAATCGGGACTCTATGCCATCAAGACGTGCTAAAAGTGAGTTATCTGCCATTTATGTCGTGATTTTTACGGTATCAGGTTGCAAAGGTACAAAATTTTCCTCACATTTTGCATGTTAGCGAGAGGAAAGCGCCTTGCATACTCCGTTTACGCGGATAAAATTGGTCGAATTTGACTCCTTGGTATTCTATATTACGGGCTATGCCGTAGATATCAAAGTTGGATATCAGGTAACCGGCGGTGATATTCACCGGACCCACCGTTATGTTCACACCTGCGCGGCAATCCACAGCACACCATTGCCCTTTCGAACTGCTCCGGGTAGTGTAGTCAGTCGTAATGCCATGCTCATGCAGGTCTATACTTACACACTTATAAGGTATATTCATCATCACTCCGGGTTCAGCCATGACTCCTACCCCAACATCCCCTATCTTAAACAATGACGGACTTACAAGCAACAACGATGGTCGCAAATAGACATTACTCATTCTCAGGTCATCATCTTCAACCATCCATCCGCTACCCGATGGATAACCCTCCGACATGTACTGCTTCCATGTGCCCAATGAACCTCCTAACCCCACATACGGACAAACCATGAAGTGATACTCTGCCTCAAGCATCCATACATCGCCCGAGGTCAATGCCCCCATGAATCCAAACCGGTGTTTCCCCGGCAGGTCATCATCCAAGTACCTTCCCGAAGCTGCACAATCCCCATAGCTTCCGAGCCAAAGCATTGACACCGCGATTGCACTCCATCTTATAATATTCTTCATCATAATTCAGTTCTATGACTCTCTGTCATTCTATACCTGCCATACGTTTCATCCACGCCACTGAATTGTCATTGGTCTCAGGGTATCGCCAGTGTCCACTTATAGGGGTCACTTCAAGATGTTTTGGCGCTGTGATGGCATTATAAGCTGCATAGGTGGATGTGGGCGAGCACGTCTCATCATTAAACCCGAATGAGTAGAACACCGGACATTTCAATCGTCTGGCAAAATTTACCACATCATAATATGCCAGAGTCCTTTCGGCCCCATTCTCCTCATCAATGCCACGGTAATACTTAGGCCAGCCTCCGGCTCGTCCATGCAGAAATCCTGTCACATCGCAAAGCGCAGGGTAGAACGGGGAGCAGAACGTAACTTTGGGATTCAAAGCCGCTGTGACTATCGAGAGCGCTCCACCCTGGCTTCCACCGGTAACACCTACATTTTTCCCGTCCCAGTCGGGCAAAGAACAGAGAAAATCGACACACCGTGAGCATCCTGCATACACATCACGGTAGTAGAATGTCTCCGGAGCACCAATCCCGCGGCGGTTGTAACCCTCGGTCAGACCCTTTGCCGCAGCATATTCCTCTTCTCCCAATTCCGGGTTGCATCCATCATGGATGTTAATGCTTAGATATATGAATCCTTGCTCACTGTAAGCTGTATATGGGGTGATTCTGCCAGCTCCGGCTCCGGGCGGACAGAACAGGACCGGATGCTTTTTCCCGTCACGCGGACGGCATAGATAACCATACATGTGTCGCCCGTTTTTACCCACCTTTATCTTTACCAACGACACCTCAACCTTCTCTGTCGACTTTTCGGGAAGAGGAGTAATCTCAGGTGCCAGCTCCACATCCGAAGCTTCGGTCAGAGCACGTTTCCAGAACTCGTCGAAGTCACTCGGATTGGGTATCACACTCTCTATCTTATCTGGGTCATAGCCCACCTTTACAATGTCGCTGTACTCTTTACCGTATACTGAGAATTTCAGGTTGCATGTGCGGAATCCCGGCTCCTGACGGGTCCCGATTTCTATCTCGGCATTACCATTGACAATCATCACTGAGTCCTTCACCTGAGGTGCCATCATCTCATCTCCGAATGAGTATCTCACCCACACCGAGTCCAGTGGCAGACCTCCTTTGTAAGCCTCCACCTTCACGCGCGCAGTCTCTCCCGTATGGTAGATTCTTGATGGACTATCCGTGGTGACCAAATGTTCCACGTATGCACGGCGGGGAGCCGAAAACTGGGCATATACATCCGTTGTACAGCCCGATACTATTGCCAATGTTGCAAATGCTTTGATTATCTGTTTCATGGTTCTGTTATGATGAATGAAGCCGACCGACACATTTCGATATTGAATGCCATAAACAACACTTACGGGTCAACCTCCCTGCAAAATTACACAATTTTAATAATTCCCGAGCATAATCCGGAGTCACAATCCTCATCCATACCGACTATTTGTCTGATATGTTATTCGGGTGCGGCTTCATATCTATAATCACTCTACTTTTTCAAGCATTGCCAACGCTTTTCCCAGTCTGCGAGGACTTCTTCACGCCATTTAGCCACAGTAGCCGCTCCTTGCCATTTACCCATGAACATTGACGGTTCTCCGCAGTCTGTCCACCAGCTGTCACCCAATTCATAGCTGTCTGAAGTTCGATTTCCGGGCCATAAATTATCCACCACTATCACTCCGGTCAATCCGTCAAGCTCTCTGACATCCGAGGATATTGAATAAGTGAGTACCCCCGGAGCTTTTGGTGAGTAGCGCACCATATATTCCCCGTTTCCCACATAGACGCCATTCCAATCCTGCTTGTCAATCTTCAGGATAAAACAGGTATCTCCCACGGTCTTGACATTTTCCGGTCCACGCAGACGGAATTCCATCACGGAGTAAGGTGCGACAGTGTCACTCTCTGTAGTCATCCCCCTGAAAATGGTGCGTGGGCTGAAATCGGTTTTCTCAAAGCTTCCGCCCCACGATTCCCCTTCAGGGTCGGCGCAGTCTCCGCTCATCATGTAAAAAAGCGAAGGACTGTCACCCATCTTGACATTTCCATCATAGTAATTCTTGAAATCAGCGCCGAGATTTCCTGCACCTTTCATCACATCATCATAATATAAACCGCTGAAATGATTCTGCCTTTTGTCAGAGATAAACCCACGGTATGCAGCATTGTTTTCAATCATCCACACATCAGGATGATGTTCCGCTATGTACGAATACGCGTTTACACCCCACTTCTTATTCGGACCGCCTATCCAATATATCCTTATTCTGCTCTTGATATCAGGGGCATCATGCAATGCTTGTGCCACATCCTCCAGTGCGCCCCAGACGAGTATATAGAGCGGTCGTGAATCATCCCGTCGGGCACATTGTATAATATGTCGCGAACCATCGGTAGGACTTGAGAAGCCACTCAACGGAGCAGCGGATTTGGTCCCCTGGTAACACAGCCGGCGCAACGAATCAGGCTCAAGCACTCCGGGATAATGCCGCGACAGCTCAGGGTAGTCAAGGGAATACACATCTATCATACGCAATATCTCCTCCTTGGAACCATCACCAAACGAAGGTGTCGACACAATCCCTTCTATATCAAAAAGGTCGCTATACATCATCAGATGCGTCATCGACTGATTGTCATCAGCATCGGTACCACCTATATCTGTACTTATAAGTATTCTATGTTTCTGTTCCGAGGCATTGCCTACCATCGACAGAGACAAAGCCATAAATACCGCAAGAAATATGAATCTTTGGATTTTCATAAGCATTTATTCAATTTAAGAGTTTCATCGCCCGCTCCAATCCCATTATTGTCCGGGTAGACAAACCTGTCTGTGACATGTATTACCTGATGCGTCCGCATCCCCGCCACAAATATACTAATAAATCCCTACCCACACAAAACTCCGGTCTCTATCCCTCTATAAGCCCACTGCGGAGTGGTTCTTTAATGAAAATAGTGCTAACATTTTTCTACTTTTTCATTGCCTGTATTTATAAATTTATGTAAATTTGCGGCTTAAACTTAAAAAACTGTTCGTAAAGTTCATTCTTAATTATTAAAATGAAAGTATTAAAATTTGGCGGGACATCCGTAGGTTCCGCAACCGGTATCCGGAATCTCAAGCGTATAGTGGAAGGGCTAAGTCGCCCCTCAGTAGTAGTGGTCAGCGCCTTAGGTGGCATAACAGACCTCCTAATCACAACAGCACACACAGCTGCCACAGGCAATGAGGCTTACAAGGAATTGCTACAAGCCATCATAACACGCCATCATGAGATGGTGGACGAAGTCATTACCGACAATCCCGAAAGTCTGAAGCTCGAACTCGATTCCCTGCTCTCGGAACTTTCGTCAATATACCAGGGTGTATATCTTATCCGTGACCTTAGCCCCAAATCGCTGGCTGCTATCGCCAGCTACGGCGAACGTCTGAGCAGCCGCATTGTGTCACGCTTGATTCCAGGCAGTATACTGCACGATGCACGCAATTTCATCAAAACCGAACGCAAACATGGAAAATCTGTCCTCGACAGCGACCTGACACGTCAGCTGGTATGCGAGGAGTTTTCCGGTCCACAATATTCCGATGCCATCAATGTGGTGCCGGGCTTCATTAGTACCGATAAGGAATCAGGCGAAGTGACCAATCTCGGCAGAGGTGGGAGCGACTACACCGCTTCAATCATTGCGGCAGCTCTCGATGCCGAAGCTTTGGAAATATGGACCGATGTGGATGGTTTCATGACCGCCGACCCGAGGGTAATCCCTACCGCTTACACTATTAACTCTCTGAGCTACGTGGAAGCGATGGAGTTGTGCAACTTCGGAGCAAAAGTGGTCTACCCACCTACCATATACCCCGTATGTGTAAAAAACATTCCTATCCTTGTAAAGAATACATTCAATCCTGACGCAGCCGGCACTATAATCCGCGACAAAATCGAAGATGATTGCAAACCCATCAAAGGTATCTCAAGCATCAGCGGCACCACACTTATCACAGTGACCGGTCTCTCGATGGTAGGTGTGATTGGTGTCAACCGCCGCATCTTCACAGCTCTTGCCGACAATGGCATCTCTGTGTTCATGGTCAGCCAGGCATCATCCGAGAACTCCACCTCAATCGGTGTGCGCGACGTTGACGCCGACGATGCCGTGAGAGTGCTTGACATGGAGTTTGCCAAAGAAATCAACACCGGAGCCATGTACCCGATGCATGCCGAAAGCGGGCTGGCAACTGTCGCTATCGTGGGTGAGAATATGAAACACACACCCGGTATAGCAGGAAAGCTCTTCGGCACTCTCGGTCGCAGCGGTATAAGCGTGATAGCTTGCGCTCAGGGAGCCAGCGAGACCAACATATCATTTGTCGTTGACGGTCAATTCCTCCGAAAATCCCTCAACGTGATTCACGACTCTTTCTTCCTCAGTGAATACAAGGAGTTGAACCTCTTCGTATGCGGCACCGGCACCGTGGGTGGAATGCTTCTTGAACAAATCAAAAACCAGCAGGAGGAACTCATGCGCACCCATCGTCTGAAACTCAACGTGGTCGGCATCGCGTCAAGCCGCCGCGCCATATTCTCCCGCACCGGCATCGACCTCTCAAATTACCGCGAGCAGCTCGCCGAGGGTGAGGAGAGCAACGTGAAGCATCTGCGCGATGAGGTGATAGGCATGAATATTTTCAACAGTGTCTTCGTCGACTGCACCGCGAGCAAGGATGTGGCTGAACTCTACCAGACTTTCCTCGACCATAACATATCAGTCGTGGCAGCCAACAAAGTGGCAGCCTCCAACTCCTACGAAAGTTACCGCCGCCTCAAGGAAACGGCTCTGCGCCGCGGAGTGAAATTCCTCTACGAGACAAACGTGGGAGCCGGTCTTCCAATCATCGGCACCATCAACGATCTCCGTTCCTCCGGCGACCGCATACTCAAAATTGAAGCTGTGCTCAGCGGCACCCTCAACTTTATTTTCAATGCAATCTCTGCTGAGACTCCATTCTCCGAAACTGTGCGTCTTGCCAAGGAATATGGCTACAGCGAGCCCGACCCGCGCATCGACCTAAGCGGACAGGATGTGGTGAGAAAGCTCGTCATACTCACCCGCGAAGGTGGTTACAAAGCCGAGCAGGCTGATGTGGAGAAACATCTTTTCGTCCCGGAGGAGATGCTTACCGGCTCTATCGACGATTTCTGGAAACATCTTCCTGAACTTGATGCCGACTTTGAGGCTCGCCGCAAGGTACTGGAACAGGAAGGCAAACGATGGCGCTTTGTCGCAAAAATGGAGATGGGCAAGATGAGCGTATCGCTCCAGGCCGTTGACAGCCGTCACCCATTCTACGGTCTTGAAGGCTCCAACAACATTGTGCTCCTCACCACTGAGCGCTACAAGGAGTATCCCATGCTTATACAAGGATACGGTGCCGGTGCTGAAGTGACAGCGGCTGGAGTTTTCGCCAACATAATGTCAACAAGCAATAATTAAGGTAAAGCAGCTATGAAACACATCATAATCCTCGGCGACGGGATGTCAGACCATCCAATCGCCCGGCTCGGCGGCAAAACTCCGCTTGAGGCTGCTTACACTCCTGCCATGGACCGTCTCGCACGCGAAGGTCGTTCCGGACTCCTTGCCACTATCCCCGACGGATTCGCCCCGGGAAGCGAGGTTGCCAACACCGCCATACTCGGATATGACCTAAACGACGTATACGAGGGGCGCGGTCCCCTTGAGGCGGCAAGTATCGGATACGAGATGAGTCCCGACGACATGGCTATACGTTGCAACATCATCACCCTTGATGGGGAAGTTATAAAGAATCACCATGGCGGTCACCTCACAACCGACGAAGGCAATCTGCTGATAAAATATCTCGACAGCCAACTCGGGTCCGACCGTGTGAAGTTCATCACCGGCATCCAGTACCGTCACCTACTCGTGATTCGCGGGGGAAGCAAATATATAGAATGCGCTCCTCCCCACGACCATCCTGGCGAGCTGTGGAGACCTCTCATGGTAAAGCCTATGCGGCAGACTGCCGATGAACCGGGCAGACTTTCACCTCAGGAGACAGCCGACCTCATCAACAATCTTATACTCCGCTCACAGCAGCTCCTCGCTGACCATCCTTTCAACCTGGCTCGTCAGGCTGCCGGAAAACCGACTGCCAATTCCATCTGGCCTTGGAGCGGTGGATACCGTCCGCGCATGCTCACACTCCAGCAGAGCTATCCTCAAATCAAGAGCGGCACTGTAATCTCAGCCGTTGACCTCATTCGTGGCATCGGTCACTACGCCGGACTGCGCATAGAGATTGTTCCCGGAGCCACAGGTCTTGCCGACACCAACTACGAAGGAAAAGCCAAAGCCGCCATAGATGCCTTGCGCTCGGATGATTTCGTTTTTCTCCATGTGGAGGCTACCGACGAGGCTGGTCACGATGGGGATATTGAGCTTAAGACCCGTGCCATAGAGTACCTCGACCACCGTATAGTCGCACCCCTGATTGCCGAAATCGAAAAATGGGACGAGCCCGTATGCGTAGCCCTCCTCCCCGACCATGCCACTCCGGTGGAAAAGCGCATACATGTGGGCGAACCCGTTCCTTTCACTATCTGGCACCGCGACATCACTCCCGACTCGGTTGACTCGTATACGGAAGCCACATGCGCCCGTGGGTCATACGGATTGCTCAAGCTCAACCGCTTCATGGAGGAGTTCATGAAATATTAATCCTCCACCAACTTCCATAGGTCACAATTTACTAACACATCTGACACCCCACACCCAAACAATGAAATATTACAGCACCAACCATCATGCCCCGGCAGCCTCGCTCGAGGATGCAGTAGTGAAAGGACTCGCATCTGACCGTGGACTCTTCATGCCGGAACATATCGACCGTCTCCCCGACGAATTTTTTGAGAAAATCGGCACCATGTCGTTTCAGGAGATAGCCTGCCGCGTAGCCCAAGCGTTTTTCGGAGAAGATATACCACGCGAGGAGCTTGATAAAATCGTATGCGACACCCTTTCGTTCGACTGCCCGGTAGTGGAGGTTGAACCTTCCATCTACTCCCTCGAACTATTTCATGGTCCCACCCTTGCATTCAAGGATGTTGGTGCCCGCTTCATGGCCCGTCTTCTCCAATATTTCATCAGCCGCAGCTCCGACGGTCGTGAGGTGAATGTACTCGTGGCAACAAGCGGCGACACCGGTTCGGCGGTTGCCAACGGTTTTCTCGGTGTGGAGGGGATACATGTCTATGTCCTCTACCCCAAGGGAAAGGTAAGCCCCATTCAGGAATGCCAATTCACCACACTTGGCAAGAACATCACCGCGATTGAAGTCGACGGAGTGTTTGACGACTGCCAGCGCCTGGTGAAATCAGCCTTTATGGACGCCGGACTGTGTGGCAAAATGATGCTTACATCAGCCAACTCCATCAACGTGGCCCGCTTCCTGCCTCAAGCGTTCTACTACTTCAACGCCTATGCCCGCATGAAGGCACTGGGACAGGCTGACCAACTCGTCATAAGTGTGCCGAGCGGCAATTTCGGCAATATCACTGCCGGTCTTTTCGCCCACCGCATGGGTCTGCCGGTCAAACGCTTCATTGCCGCAAACAATGCCAACGACATCTTCTATCAATACCTCCTCTCAGGTGTCTATACTCCGAAGGCAAGTCGCCAGACCATAGCCAATGCCATGGACGTAGGCGACCCGAGCAATTTTGCCCGTATCCTTGACCTTTACGGCGCCGACCATGCCCGCATCACATCCCTAATCAGCGGCGCGACATATACCGACCCGCAGATTGCCGAAACGATGAAACAATGCCATGACACCACCGGATACACTCTCGACCCCCACGGTGCATGCGGATATCGCGCTCTTAAGGAGCAACTGCGTCCCGGTGAGACAGGCGTATTCCTCGAGACCGCCCACCCTGCTAAATTCAAGGACACCGTTGAGCCCATCATCAACGGGGAGGTGACCATTCCACGCCGACTTGCCGCATTCATGGAAGGTGAAAAGAAGTCAGTACCGATGTCTTCATCATTCTCCGACTTCAAGTCCTATCTCATGAGTCGCTGAAGATAAGCACCCCTCTCCTCTTCCATCTCTTTCAATCACTCTTTTCTCTCCACTAATCCCAATATTATTATCGCTATGCAACCATACTGGTACGTATTGGTCAATGACTCCCAGATTGGACCATTGAATTTTGAGGAAGTACGCGACCTCCACATAACCCCATCCACCATGGTGTGGCGCGAAGGTATGAGCCAATGGCTTCCTGCCATGCAAGTGCCTGAATTGTCATCACTTTTCACCGGTGGTTTCAACACCACCCCTCCACCACCTCCGGGCTCAAACGATAATTCCTGCGGACAACAGCAATATTACTACAATCAGCCCCCCTACTACAACAACTACCACTCAGGCAAAGATAAGATTGTGGCAGGCATTCTCGCCATACTCCTCGGCTCCTTCGGCGCTCAGTATTTCTACCTCGGACGCTTCGGCGCCGGCATAATATGCATTATTCTCTCATTAATATCATGCGGAATATGGCCTCTGCTTATGCTCGCCCAGGGAATCATGATGCTCATCATGACACAGCAGGAATTTGACACCAAATACGTCTACTCCACCTCCTCCTTCCCTATCTTCTAATTCCCCGCCGCCATCCATCAATAAACCGACTCAACGTGTAAGCACCAACACCTGAATCTTATTATATTCAAGGTCAGGCATTTGCGCACCCACTGGTGCACCGATATAGGTCGGGTCACAAATGATGAACTTTCGATTATCAATCGATATTGCATCTCCTGATACTTCCTCATTAAAACAAACAGCAGTTGCGAGATGACCTGGATAATAAATGAGGGCGACATCAAGGTCAAGAAAATCCCTGACAAGGCGAGAGAAAAGTATGGCTCTATCTTCACAATCACAATAAGGATAATAGAGACTTTCCTCAGCAAAAAATGCACGGTCATGCCCCCATATTTTGTCATCGTATTCATATACAAAACCAGTCTGCACCCAGTTGAGCAACTTGTTAGCAGCCATTTCTGCTGATAACCCATCTATTGATTTTTTTATAAAAGAGTAAATTAAGGTTTTAGTCTTCTCTGCCAGTGGTGTGTTTGCATACATTGCCCATCTGGTCATTGGATTGCCATCAAGAGCGGACGTGGGATACTGATTATAGAATTTTACAAGATTCTCTGGAACACAAGACTGAACATTCAAATCCGCATAGCGTTCTGATTTTATCTCACGATGAGTTGATAGATTTCCTCCAAGTTTTTGCTCAGAAAGTATCAGTAACGACAATGGCGATTCCCCATCAAATGCTGCATTGCATATACTCATTGAAATTGAATGTTCTCCGTATGGATAAAAATTTAATCCGTCTAATAAAAAATATCCTTTGTCGTATATTTGATGTTTACTCCCATACAACATAACGAGTGTCTCCCCATCAACTCCTAACCTCATTTGATAACCTGACTGACAAAACATAAATGCCATAAGTAATGTTGCACCGTTGAGGTTTGAGCAATAATTTTTGCTTAATACATCAAGAAACGCCAAATAAGCCCAATCGCAAAGATTATGACGGATTCTCATTTCAAGGCAATCTCTTAAAGCATTATTCATTTCAGCAGAGCACAACTTATCCCATCCATTTGAAATTGATTTTGGTGAGCAATCTGCTACCTTGATATTTGCCACCTCCGGCATCCGAACTTTACATGTATTACCATAAAAACCAAATGAAAAATACTTCTCATCAGGATTTGATTGCTCTTTTATCGGTCCAATCGGTTTTGGTTGAGGTGTATTCTCAATAGGTTTAACGTTAATGGGATGAATTACTATAGGAGTTCTATCCTTTCCCTTGTGATATGGTTTAGGAGGAACTGGATTCTCATCCTTAGGTATAGGAATCGGAACATTTCCATCATACCAATCCCATGCCGTCAGCAAAAACTGCGCATACCTTTTATTACAGTCATCCCGAAATGAGGAATATTCTGTTTTAACTTCATCCTTAAATTGGGCATACTTTTCATGCATGGTTTGCTGCCCATGACCTACAAATACCATACTTGAGCAAATTATCAAGAGTAGGTATCGCAATATATTTAACGGTTGTGACATACCCCTATAATATCTTCCTTTATTTGTTTATACGACAAGAATATTATATTTTTATAGTTACTATATTCCCTCACAAGTCCACGGATTCTATCTCTTTGATTTAAAGATGATATTAGAATATAGACAATCTGATTTGATTCAAAACGGAGAGTTAACTCTGGAACTATAGAACTACCTTTATTAAGTTGTTTGAATTCTACATATTGACTTGAATGTAGAAAAGGTCTGATACCCAAATCATGAAGTTCATTATAAGTCGGGACATATCTGATTTCTTTCTCATCATAGAATCGATATGATTTGAATTTATATTTTTTCAAATCCCCTTGATAATTTTTTATTGTAGATAGGATACTCCATATTAGGATATCTTCATCCGTCCAATCCTCTTTAAAAAGTCTGTCCCGATGTCTCATTAATTCTATTAGAGATGGAGAATGTTCTGTTTGATACCATACAGGCGTAAATCCAGCCTTTTGCGCCCATTCTCTCTTAATTCCTATCGTATACATTCCATATTTTCCTATATAGTCTCCCATTTCTGACAATGGGATATCACAAAATGATAACATTGGGAAAGCAATTTGGATATTTGAACTTTTCCAATGTATATCTTCAAGGCTATAAGAACATTTAAAACACTTTTCTGTTAGGATTGCCTTTAATCCTTTAAAGTCCGTTTGATGCCAAATTATATTAGAGCTAAGTCCCATTTTGTTGATTCGTTTGCTTATTTTCTAAATCAGGATGAATAATAACTGGCATTCCTATCCACACAAGAGGCATCAAACGGATAAGATCTTCATTGCTTAATCTTATACATCCTTCGCTCGCTCTAGTTCCAATCGATTCAGGAAAGCAGGTACCGTGTATTCCAATTGTAGACCATAAAGGAGTCTTAATTCTAATGAACCATGGTCCATATGCGCCAATTCTAACTCCGTTTCCATCCTTAAAATCATGTTTCCATTTTTTTGAATCCTGTACTTGCGAAATTGTAAATTTTCCTTCTGGAGTTCTATTATCTCCAATTTGCTCTTTGTCTCCCTTGTTTAATCCAACACATACAGGCGCACAAAATATCGTATCAGTCTCAGAGATGACCATTAAGCGTAAACTTGTTTTGTCGATTGATATGATAGTATCCGCTCTTGTATCATAGACTCCAAACATGATACACAAGAAAAGTGCTATATACACAGTTAATATAGATGCCAACTTTTCCATTCATTTGAAGAATTAGTAGGAGTATGTATTATAGGAGTTTGTTGTTTTTGATTAATATCAAGAGAAATGTTTCTAACGTTAGAAATAACATACTCACTCATGCCTCCCAAGGTTGCATCTTTATGATGAGATTGCAGATACTTTAGGAGAAAATAAGTGAATATTCCATGATGCTTTGAAGCATATGGCTGAGACACTTCATCTCCCTGACAAGCACTAAATGCTATTATATTTCCTTTAACCTCCGGTAATGCTGGTTTTATATTAATACCTCTTATCTCGGTAAGAGTACGTCCTTGTCTATTACTACCACTGAAACAGGCATCCATAAACACGATACATTCCTTGACTTTTACTTTGGCGAGTGATTCATAAAAATCGTCTAATGCCAAAGCCGTATTCATATCAAGAGGGTTTCCGTCTGAAGGTAATATATAACTTTTAGAATTATAGTAATCTGGTATTCCGTGCCCAGCATAATATACAATAGCTCTGTCGTAGTCTCCCACTATTGATTTCTGTTGCAACCAGCTGATACTTGATTTAATTTGAGACAATGTTCCATCAGTACATTCCATGATATTTGATTGAGGAATGCCAAAACTCTTCTTACAATAACTAACAATCCCATTTCCATCATTGTGTGCAAACATAACATTACCAACATTCATATATGAATATTTTTCATTTGAAATTACTAGCACTAATGTTTTGTCGTCTACCTTTTCAGCCACTGGAATATGTACGTCTACATCTGACTTTGCATGTAGCCTTCCTAATCTTTCCATCTGTAGATAGACTCGCTCATATTTATCATAAGGGACCAATGGAACTTGTTCGATATCAATAATAGTACATAAATCCCCTCTCTGGACTATAGCATAACCATTTTCATCAAAAGTTGTTGCACCATCATATATAGGAGGAATAACAAATTCTCCTTTTTCATCTATAAATCCACGTTTTTCATTCTGACTAACCAATGCGTATCCATTAAAAAATCCTGATAGAAAGTCAAATTTAAACGGAATTTTAATATTTCCTTGCAGGTCTATAAGTCCATATTTTCCGTTCCAATCTTCAGCGACAAAACACTGGTTCTTATTACCGTTAAGACTTAAATCTTTGTATTTTAAGGGGATAATTTCACGGAAATTCTTATCGATTACACCATATAAATCTTTTCGCTGGTTATCTTCATAAAATACATTACTTACGATTGTGAGACCATTATCAAAAAAACAATTAATATGGTTATACTTTGGTTTCAAAACTATTTTTCCCGTATTATCTATTAGTCCCATACGACCTTTATTGTCACCTGCATCTATATACGGTATTAATCCATTCGAGAAATAAGCCAGAACAGACATATTTGAAGGGATATCAAATACTGTCTGACCTTCAGGGGTTATACATATTTGTTTGTTATCCTTTTTTACAATCTTTAAGCCCTCACTAAAATAGGGACAACCAACAACATTCTCGTATACAAAATCTGTTAGGATTTCTCCCCGATTATTTACAATTGCATATAATGTTCGGTCTTTAGAATTCGTACTGTGTTTTCCTAAGAATGCATATCCATACCTATGCATGGTTGCCATATCATATACTAATGGTATTATTACCTTTCCTGTAATATCTATATATCCCCAACCGTTATCATTTTCTACTGCTGCGAGTCCATCATTAAAGGGAAGAGCCGTTTTATATTTGCATGGAATAACTTCTATTCCTTTGTAATCAATATAACCATAGCCTCTTTCATTATCATAAACTCTGGATAATCCACATGTAAAAGTGCCTAATCCGGGACAATCTTCACCGGCTACTAAATCTTCATATCCCCACTCCCAATGCTTCATTACATAGATTGGGGGGACAATCACATCACCAGAATAATTCTTAAATCCCATCTTATCTGGCATACTTTCAGATGAATAAGCTATTAATTCTGGTAGTTCATCATAGTTTATGCCATTTTGTGAGTATGATACAAAAGATATAAAAATTGATATCAGAAAAAAACTGGCAAACCCAAAATGTTTAATTGAATTGTTATACTGTTTCATTTTGTTATTGTTATTAGATACTCCTGAATACCTACTTTTTTATTATGTTTTTTTAATTTTGTCAACCATCTTATAAATTCTTCTTCAGCACAGTACTTTGGATATAGACTTTCATTTCCATCCATATATCCCTTTGAAAAATTATTTGGTGAATAAACGACATAAATAGTGTTAAATTCAATATTATCATGACATGAGAGGGTATATTCGTCTGTTAAATCTCTAATGGCAATATTTGCTGTCCTTTTAGAAAACAATACATATTCTATATCCGCTTCGATATAACATGGACTGCTTGTTTCATCGTGTTTATATGGGTATAAACAGTAGGTTTCATGTTTGACATGATCCGACAAAAAAACCGAAATGAAACCAGATTCTGGCGATTTGAAATATAGATATAAGTCGTCCCCATCCTTAAACTCTGTCGATTCGTACTTTAAAGTCGTGCCATTCCTAAGCGGTTTTGCGATAAATTCAATTTTTTCGGATTCAATCTCTCTTGCCGTTCCCTTTACCGTACAGGTTATTATAAAGAATTTATCCTCAAACTTTATATCATAGACTGGTTTTCCTATTGTTTCAATCCATTCCCCCTTAACGTCACTTCCTCCAATGGAAAAAAATTGAGTATCTGATTCGCCATTTTTATTTGAAATTACCGTTGATGAGCTTTGAGTTACAAGCGTGCCAAATTCATCTGCTATCGCTTGAATTTTAGCTCTTTCAAGAGCTGTCCTCTTAGCTTCTTCAACTGACATGGTTTCCGGAGCATAGTAGGTATATGACGCATGGACTTTCTTTACGTTCTGTGCCTTAGTGGTGACTAATGACACTAAACATAAAATCAGGCAGAGAATGTATGGATTCATAGTCGTCTTACCACCCAAGAAGTTCGTCAAGCTTATTATGTAGGGAATCTCCACGTTGTTCAAGCTCCTTTTTGACAGCTCGTTTGGCTGCCGCCTTTGCCATATCTTGACTGTACGCAATACGGATAAGCACTTCTCGATTGTTTCCATTAACAGCACGGTATGTTTCAACAACAGGCACAACCCGACCAATGCTTTGTGAAATCAAATTCTTGCTTGCCATTACGCTTCGTGTTATTGACGCAGCATCTCCTTGGTCCATCTGTTCATTCGCAACAGTATTTTCAATCAGAGCAGTTACTTCAGTTTGGATTTGACCTGCTAGATTCTGCTTTGCGAGTTCCAATGCCTGCATCTTAGCTGCATCATAGTTGCCACCGGTACTCATAGCTTCAGCCATAATGAACTGAGGAAATCCATCATAATCGTATTGATACTGCATAATATACGATTTATCCAGTTGCTTTTCAAGAGGAAGTGCGCCGGGAGCAGTCTGCCATCCATCCTTTGATAGCTTTTTTGCCTCCTTGCGAGCAGCTTTACTCGCTTTTCCGTTAAGCTCGTTCTTAGATGCTTTGGCTAATTCTTGACGTTCCTTGCGTTGTTCTTTTGTGGATTGCGCGTAAGTCAACCCCGATGCTAAAATCAGCATCAATGTGATTAGTCCGAAAATAGTCTTTCTCATAGTGGGACTGCGACGATTGGTTTTGCGTTGGAAGATTCCACAGTCCAACTATTGCACAAAAAAAGCGTAGGAATCTGTATCGGTTACCGTCCTACGTTCAGAGGCTTCTCGCATTGCCCAATTCCTGTCGGACGGCAACTGCAGAAGCCCTACGCTCGTATATGCAATAATAGCGTCCGGCTATACCTTTCCCAAGGCACTCTACCGAATGCATGATACTACATATCCACGGGCATCTACCGTTGCTCGACCCTTGACAGGAATTGAAATTTTGCGAGAATTTCTGAACGTCAAGAATCAGCGCGGATAAACGCTTTCTTATTATATTTCAAAACATCCCGCCTCGCTTTACCCCAGACCGGGGCTTCTGCGATACGGTCTGCACCTGCAAATTTCAAAATTATTTTTAAATTATGCAAGAGTTTCTAAACTTTTACTATAAAACTTTTACTCATTGATTTTGTTAGGATAAACTTTGAATTTACCCAGCCAAACATATCATCGTTTCTTAAAGACTGTGATTTATACTAAATTTTTCACACTACACTTAACGAAGTTATTCCTAATATAAAAAATCAATGTATGAACCATCGCTCCATAAGAATAAAGTGTGGTTTTTTTTAGATTTTTTTTGACTTTTGGAAGTTTCATGTCACCTTTGCCGACCCCTCACCATAATATGAGCCGTTGACCTTTATCACGGCATCTGATGGAATTAAGACAATCTAAATCTCCTTTCTTTTCCAAAGAATTTGTTGATTTTACCTTTGACCTCATCCATTTGGGCATAAGTGCAGACACTGCCCAAAGAGAAAAAGGTCAGAAGCAAGAATAAAATCTTTCTCATAGGCTCAGACTATTTCTCACCGAGCCTAGACTGAAACTCACTGATAAGTGTTTCAAACTCCTTCATGATTCGGTTGGTTTCAAGGAAAGATTCTTCACGGCTACGACCTTGTATCGGAGCCATTTCTAAAGCCATTTTGATTTGGAAAGTCAAATCTCCGCCAATATTCGATTCTTTGATAGTAACACGGCAACGAAGAGTCTTTCCTGCCTCCACATAGTTCTTGTATAACCAAGGTGTCTGTATGAATCCGGATGCGGCGTCCGAGGTCATAATCTCATCAAAATACTTTAGCAATACGCTATGAGCCATTTTCCATGCATTCTCTGAGTTTCGTTTGCCAGTTGCCGAATCATCGGTATACAGATTCTTATTAACTTTTACAGAGAAAAAGTTGTTTGCGACAGAGGATTCAATCGTCTGTTTCAATAACATATCCTCTTTCAACTTGATTACATATATATGGTTACTCTAATCGGAATTCAGTCATAATCCAAAAATAATCCTTGTCACCGTCAAATCTGACTTCCTTGTAAAGCCTATATATCCCGGGCTTATTATTGTTGAGCAAAGGGCGCATCGTTACATCGAAGCTATGTGACCCGCCTTTGTTTAAGCCAATACCCATATCATTCCAGAAGCCTTCGGTGGGCATATCATACCAATTACCATCCTCTCCACGACAAGCGACAACATAGGAGACTCCGAATTGAAGTTGTCTCGAATTGTTATTCCTCAATGTGAAGGATACTTTTTCAGAATCAGCAGGAAACGAACTGGCATCAGGGGATAATGAAATACTGTCAACCTCAATATTGGTCCTTGCCTCAATATTAATCTTTTTAGGTCCCTTAGGTCCGTCAAAATGGAGATATTTGGAATCACAGATATCATTCCGGAATTTCTTTTGCCAATATGGAGTGTTTACATGTACATATATATCCACATGATTTTGCGCGACTCCCCATCCCCACACATTCTGACGCAGAGGATTATCAGCTGCGAGTGCCTCGAATTTTTTAGCGATGGTATCACCCAATCTGCTCAACTCCTGTTGAGTCGGAGGTTCCGATTCGCAAGCTTCTTCCGATATTACTGATTCAGATAACGGTGCCTCCAATGTGTCAACAGGAGCTGTATCAAACGTATCTACTGATTGTGATAATTTCTGTTCGTTCTCATTTGGAGTTGATGTTTCCTTATTTGGACTGCCACACCCTGGCATACCAACCATCCACACAAGCATCCCAATATATACAATCAGATGTTTTATTTTTAGAAATGCATTCATAAATAGATTAAAATAGTCGGTCGCCATATACTTACATTTTTATCGTGAAAAATCACCTTCATTTTGTGGATTGAAAACACTCGGCATCCAATCATTTTGATTACATGTCTATCAATCCCTGACTCTCCCTGACTTTGTGTTGTGACCGTACAACAGCAAAGACACAACGAATAGGAATACACCAAGAATAAATACAGTTAATAAAACTTTATTTTCAATTAAATTTAATTCATTATAAAAATCTATTCCTTTTTGAGTCTGTACTCCATCCTTTAGGCTTTCAATCCAATAGTCCAATGAATATACTTCCATTGCTTCTTCTCGAACGCGCAATTTGACTAAATTGTCAGAATCAAAAATGTTAGGATAACCGATACTCATAATATGTTTATCCAGACTTTTATAAAATATAAAACCGGTAAACACATCTTCATATTTCAGGGATGAAACCGGGTCCCATGGGAGCACGAAATGGTCAAATCGGTCGTTCCCGAACGGAGAAGACTTAAAATCAAACGCGTAACAGGAATCCGGTATCTGTTCAAACGCCACATCCCACTTTCCGTCTTGAATAGGAACCATCATTTCTTTTCCCATAAGAATAGCCGGTAAATATGCTTTACATGTGTTTATCAAAACATTTGCAACCTTTCCAGGAAAACTTCTGCTCACAAAATATCCACAATTTCCCGGTGTAAGATATGCGTGTCGGTAATTCATAATAATCAGAGACTTATTAATACTGTCTGATTTTATAGTATTGATAATATTGTCAGCCATTATACTGTCTCTGAAATTGAGCTCTTTCTTTTCAATCCAATTTCTGTCTGTAAAAAGTATCTCGACCTTTTTATCATGATTGTTATTGAAATAGTACATCTTTTTAAGGAACTCAAACCAATTTGTATTGGGCCATAATAAATGTACGCTTTGGTTCTCAACCATAAATGAGCTAAGACAACTGTCAACAGCTGATTCATCAGCATACTTTTTGCCAATAAATGCCTTATAGGCGTCTCTTGACTCTACATTCCCAATCTCAGTAAATACATTGCCGACTTTGTCTACAAATCGCGGGTCCGTCACAAGATTATAAATCATATCATATTGGGTCATCTCACGATGGGCTCGCTCACATAGTATCACATGGTCATATTGCTCGAATAGCTTAATGATATAATCATTGATGCCTTGTTTATTATTTTTCAAGAAGTCAGTATAAGCTTTAACAGAATTGGCAGATGGTCTCGGTCTCGCATACAAAAATGACTCTTCACTTGAATGATTATAAGTAAGCTCGGCATTTAAGGCTCTTGCGAAAAAAGCAACTACAAGCAGAATAAAATATGTTGAGACTGCTCTTTTATAGACTAATGGCACGGTTCCCTTTTTAATTATGGAAATCTTGAATAGCTTTTTCCGAAAAATTACTATGATACAACAAATCAACGACAACGATAGAGTTAGTATAATTGAGAGATTTCCCCATCCCAATGTCAAAAGAACCACACCCGGAACACTTGTAAGGACTTCTCTAAGAATAATACGTATAGCATAGCTATGACTGCCACCAAAATCTGAAATGCTGTGATTGGTAATGGTTTGACCTAAAGTTCTTTTCCATACAAGATAACAAACTATATAGTAAATTATCCATATAAAAAAGAAGCCGCTGAAAAATGGGAGAAACTCAATATAAGAAATAATGAAAGCGACAATCAAATAGATGAAAAATGAAACTGTCACATCTATCAAAAAACCTAATAATCTCATAATCTGTTTCATTTCAATAGCTTTATACGTTTTATTTCAAAAGTTTACGGTCAGCATCACCACTTTCCAACACGCTCATCTGATGGATAGCATCTCCCAAATACCGATAAACTCAAGCTTGTTACGGTTAGGCAGCCAATCCGTGATGAAAAAGTCTCCATCTTTGGCACGCAACATATCGGTGAGACAAATGTAGTCCTCACCGTTGACTTTTACAACATTGACTTCGGTATCTTTTACAGTTATTTTTGCCATCGGGAGATAAGAGTTTGATTTCAACCGCAAATATACATCAAAAATCTGACATATCAGCATATTAGCCACCTTTCAGTCAGATTAAATATTATATTGGGGATAATTAAATCTTAATTGGGTCTATTGGTGTTTGACAACCTCGACAAGATGAATTTAACTTTTGGGGCATTACATATCGACATCGCACTCCTATTAAGATTTTATAGCTTTAATTATAATCATTTATGGTCGTCGGGACCCTAATGGCTCCCTGTTTTGGAGAGTAAAATGTTTTCTTTGGCGATTTTTTTTGACTTTTGGAAGTTTCATGTTACCTTTGCATGTGCATACTCCCTATGGATTATGCCATTGACTGAGATTTGTTATGCGCTTGATACTTCACTGTTCCACTCGCTTGACAATCTTTAAGTCATGTAATGGAATCATCTTTAGTTAACCATCTTGAAACATCTATATTTAATACCATAATCATGGCAGAAAAGAAAGAAAAATTGTTTGAACAGTTCCCCCCTGTTTCCACCGCCGAGTGGAAAGCCAAGGTGGAAGCTGACCTTAAGGGCGCCCCGTTTGACAAAAAACTGGTATGGCGCACTAACGAAGGCTTCAATCTCCAGCCTATGTATCGTCTGGAAGATATCGAGGACTTCAAAACCACCAACTCACTTCCCGGCGAATTTCCTTACGTGCGCGGAACCCGCACCGACAACGACTGGCTCACACGTCAGGAAATCATAGCCGACACCCCTGCTGAGGCTAATCAGAAAGCTCTCGATGTGCTCACCAAGGGTGTGACCTCTCTCGGTTTCCATGTGGAGGAACCCACCAAGGAAACTCTTGAGGTGCTTCTTAAAGATATCAATCTTTCAGCTGTGGAGGTCAACTTCACTTGCTGTGTCAAGAAAGCTCTCCCCCTCGCCAAAGCCCTTGTGGAATATGTCAAGGAACATGGCTGTGCCGAGACTTTCCGTGGCTCAATCGACTTCAACCCCTTCCGCAAACCGCTGCGCAAAGGTGTGGCTTTTGACCCCGCCACACTCGCTTCAATGGCATGCGAAATCCTCGATGCCGTGAAGGATGTACCCGCACTGCGCGTACTCTCTGTAAACAGCGACATGCTCAGCAACGCGGGCGCTTACATCTTCCAGGAACTCGGCTACGCATTAGCATGGGGCGCTCAGTGGATGACTCTGCTCACCGAAGCCGGTCGCAGTGCCGACGAAGTGGCTGCACGCATCAAATTCAACATGGGCGTGTCGTCAAACTTCTTCATGGAGCTCGCTAAATTCCGTGCAGCCCGTATGCTCTGGGCTCAGATTGCAAAGCAGTATGAGGCATCGGAAGAGGCTTGCAAGATGATGGCTCACGCCGTGACATCACGATTCAACCAGACCCTCTACGATGCTCACGTGAACCTGCTCCGTAGCCAGACCGAAGCCATGTCAGCAGCTCTTGCAGGTGTTGACTCCATCACAGTCACTCCGTTTGACATGCCTTACAAGCGTCCCGATGAATTCTCTGAACGCATCGCACGCAACCAGCAGTTCCTTCTCAAGGAGGAAAGCCACCTCGACAAGGTGATTGACCCTGCAGGCGGTAGCTACTATGTGGAGACCCTCACAGTAGCAATCTCCAAGGAAGCCTGGAAACTATTCCTCGAAGTGGAGGATAAGGGCGGATTCCTTGCATGCTGCAACGACGACGAGGTTCAGAAAGCTATCCGTGAAAGCTCTGAAAAACGTCACACCGACGTGGCTCGCCGCAAGGAGATTCTTCTCGGTACCAACCAGTACCCCAACATCAATGAAATGGCTGCTGAAAAGATTGTAGAGCTCAACGGTTCTCTTGCATGCGGATGCCACCATCACAGCGACTCATGCGAGACTCCTGCAGGTCTCCCCACCAAGCGTGCCGCAAGCGACTTCGAGGCTCTGCGTCTTGACACTGAGGCTGCCTCCAACCGTCCCAAGGTGTTCATGCTCACCATCGGCAACCTCGCCATGCGTCTCGCCCGTGCACAGTTCTCATCCAACTTCTTCGGTTGCGCCGGCTATGAAATCATCGACAACCTCGGCTTCAAGACCGTCGAGGAAGGTGTTGACGCAGCTCTCGAGAAGGGTGCCGACATTGTGGTGCTCTGCTCAAGCGACGATGAGTATGCCGAACTCGCACCCGCAGCGTTCAAGTATCTTGACGGCCGCGCCGAATTTGTAGTCGCAGGTGCTCCAGCTTGCATGGACGACCTCAAGGCAGCCGGCATCAACGACTTCGTTCACGTGCGTTGCAACGTACTCGACACTCTCCGTGCCTTCAACGCCAAGCTTCTCAAAAAGTAAGAACCGTTCAACCCCTATAGAATTATGAAACCCAATTTCAAAGATATTGACATTGTAAAAGACGCATTCGGCGACCTTCACGTCCCCGAAACTACCGGGGAAGAATGGCTCACCCCCGAACTGATTCCCGTCAAACCCATCTATACAAAGCAGGACCTTGAAGGTCTCGAACACCTGAACTACGTATCAGGTATACCCCCCTTCCTCCGCGGTCCGTACAGCGCCATGTACCCGCTGCGCCCCTGGACCATCCGTCAGTACGCCGGATTCTCCACTGCAGCTGAGTCAAACGCGTTCTACCGCCGTAACCTCGCTTCAGGACAGAAAGGTCTGTCTGTGGCATTTGACCTTGCAACACACCGCGGCTATGACGCTGACCACGAACGTGTGGTAGGCGACGTCGGTAAGGCCGGTGTGTCAATCTGCTCACTCGAGGACATGAAAGTGCTCTTCGAAGGTATACCCTTGAACAAGATGTCTGTCTCAATGACCATGAACGGCGCTGTGCTCCCCGTACTCGCCTTCTACATCAACGCCGGTCTTGAGCAGGGCGCAAAACTCGAGGAAATGGCAGGTACAATCCAGAACGACATCCTTAAGGAATTCATGGTGCGTAACACTTACATCTACCCGCCGGAATTCTCTATGCGAATCATCGCCGACATCTTCGAGTACACCTCGCAGAACATGCCGAAGTTCAACTCCATCTCTATCTCCGGCTACCACATGCAGGAAGCGGGCGCTACATGCGACATCGAGCTCGCCTACACTCTCGCCGATGGTCTTGAATACCTCCGCGCAGGTATCAACGCCGGCATCGATATCGACGCCTTCGCTCCCCGTCTGTCATTCTTCTGGGCAATCGGTATGAACTACTTCATGGAAGTTGCCAAGATGCGTGCCGCCCGTCTCCTTTGGGCTAAGATTGTGAAGCAATTCAACCCGAAGAACCCCAAATCGCTCGCACTCCGTACCCACTCACAGACTTCAGGCTGGTCACTCACTGAGCAGGACCCCTTCAACAATGTGGGTCGTACATGTATCGAGGCTATGGGCGCCGCTCTCGGTCACACCCAGTCGCTCCACACCAACGCTCTCGACGAGGCTATCGCACTTCCTACCGACTTCTCCGCACGTATTGCCCGCAATACCCAGATTTACATCCAGGAGGAGACCATGGTCACCAAGCAGGTTGACCCGTGGGGCGGTTCTTACTACGTGGAAGCTCTCACCAACGAAATCGCTCACCGCGCATGGGAACACATCCAGGAAATCGAGAAACTCGGCGGCATGGCTAAGGCTATCGAGTCAGGTCTCCCCAAAATGCGTATCGAGGAAGCTTCCGCCCGCACTCAGGCCCGCATCGACTCCGGTCGTCAGACCATCGTGGGTATCAACAAATACCGTCTCGACCACGAGGACCCAATCGACATCCTCGAAATCGACAACACCGAGGTGCGCAAGGACCAGGTGGCTCGTCTGGTCGACCTCAAGGCTCACCGCGACGAAGAGGCTGTCAAGAAAGCTCTCGAAGCCATCACCGAATGCGTGCGCACCAAGGAGGGCAACCTCCTCGACCTCGCTGTCAAGGCTGCAGGTCTCCGCGCCACTCTCGGCGAAATTTCAGATGCCTGCGAAGATGTTGTGGGCAGATATAAAGCAGTAATCAGAACTATTTCAGGCGTGTACTCATCAGAAACAAAGCAAGACCCTGACTTCGTGAAAGCTCAGCAGATGTGTGAAGAATTTGCAAAACGCGAAGGTCGTCAACCCCGTATCATGATTGCCAAGATGGGACAGGACGGTCACGACCGTGGCGCAAAAGTGGTGGCTACCGGTTATGCCGACTGCGGTTTCGACGTCGACATGGGTCCCCTCTTCCAGACTCCTGCCGAAGCTGCACGTCAGGCTGTGGAAAATGACGTCCACATCCTCGGTGTGTCTTCGCTCGCTGCCGGTCACAAGACTCTCGTGCCTCAGGTGATTGAAGAACTTAAGAAACTTGGTCGCGACGACATTATGGTGACTGCCGGCGGTGTAATTCCCGCTCAGGACTACGACTTCCTCTACAAGGCAGGCGTGGCTGCAATCTTCGGCCCCGGCACCCGCATCCCCGTGTCGGCCATCAAGATGCTTGAGCTCCTCAACGGTGAGGAATAAGACAGTCGGTCATTTACGAGACTGAATGTCTCACTCTTATTTTTGAATCATTCAGGTTTGGATAACTTTCCGGGACACCCTCCCGGAAGTTGTCCGAACCTTTTTCAAAACCTACCGGACATGAATAATTTTACATTCTACACCCCCACACGCTACGTCTTCGGACGTGGTGCTGAAGAGCAGGCAGGCGAGCTCACCAAAGCCATGGGCGCCCGTCGTGTAATGATAGTCTACGGCATGGGCTCAGCCGTGCGCAGCGGTCTGCTCGACCGCGTCAAGGCATCGCTCAAATCGGCAGGCATCCGCACTGTGGAGCTTGGCGGAGTGCAACCCAACCCCGTGGATACAAAAGTCTACGAAGGCATTGAGCTGGCGCGCACCGAAGGGATTGACGGACTTGTAGCCGTAGGTGGTGGCTCAGTCATTGATACTGCCAAAGCCATAGCATGCGGCGTACCCTACGATGGAGACTTCTGGGACTTCTATTGCGGCAAGAAAACGGTAGAGACAGCCCTCCCTCTCGGCATAGTGCTCACCATCCCTGCGGCAGGAAGCGAAGGGAGCGGAAACTCTGTGATAACCAAGCTCGACGGACTTCATAAACTGTCGCTCCGCACCGAATCGGCATTGCGCCCTAAATTCGCATGCCTCAACCCCGAGCTGACTTTCTCACTGCCACCCTACCAGACTGCCAGCGGTATCGCCGATATGATGGTACATATCTTGGAGCGCTACTTCTCCACCACCGAAAATGTCGAGGTGACCGACCGTCTTGCCGAAGGGCTACTCAAGGCTATCATTGAAGAGGCACCCAAGGTGATGGCATCGCCAACCGACTACGACGCTCGCGCCAATATACTCTGGAGCGGCACCCTCGCCCACAACGGACTGTGTGGCACCGGACGCACTGAGGATTGGGCTTCGCACTTCATGGAGCATGAGGTCAGCGCAGTGTATGGTGTGACTCACGGAGCCGGTCTTGCCGCCATTACCCCCGCATGGATGACATATATGGCTCACCACCGCCCTGCCAAGATAGCACAGTTCGGCCGTAGGGTGTTCGGCATCGACACAGTCGACGACCACGCTGCAGCCCTTCAGGGCATCGGCCGGTTGCGCACATTCTTCAGCTCACTCGGACTCCCAACTACATTTGCCGAACTCGGCATTGAGTCTCCCGACATAGACCTTCTCGTAGCCAAGCTTCACGAAAACAAGGGCGCACGCATAGGAGGCTACTATCCTCTCACAGCCATTGAGACAGCCGAAATCTACCGTCTGGCTCTATGACGTGACCTGCATGCCGCAGTAATCCTCACCGTTCATACAGCTCACTCTCGCGGAGAGTGTGAGCCCCTCATCAGCGAGCGCCCCTACCACGGCGCTCGCACTTTTATCTGAGTCTTGTCTTCCATCCGCACTACACTGCGTTTTCCATCGCTCGCGTTCCGACAGCATGGGTGTGGAAGGTGTATCCTGAACAGCCTCTATCTCTCCCGATGTTTTTTCATCGCGTCCAATCTCCGTCCCAAGTGTCTCCTCCGCACTGCGGTCGGTATTCTCAGCATCACGATTCTCAATCACTGGAGCAGCTGCAACAGCTTCGACCGGCTCAACAGTTTCGGTTGACTTAACATTTTTGACTGATGCAACAGCTTCGGCTGCTGCCATACTCTTTCTCCGGGCAGCTCGTTCACGTGCCGCACGTGAGCGTTTTATAGCCCTTTTGATTTCCGGTTTTATCATTAAGAAGGCGACTTGGGCTTCGATTTCGCAATCCATTATATCGATTGGGTCATCGTTATCATATTCCACAGCCGCGTTAAGCAACTGTAATGCATCCTCGCAAGCCCAACAATACATGTCTTCCAACGAGTCACGGATGCGGTCTACGAAATCGTTATAGGCTTTCGTTGAAATAGCATATCTTTTTTTGTCTGCACTTTTGTAGTCTGTTGTTTCCATAGTTATTATGATTTATGTTGATTAAATAGTTTTTATGATTCGTGTTGATTGATTTGTATTGCAAAGTTACACACGCAATTTCCCGAAAAGGTGCGATAATGTCAATCCACAGTAAAAAAATTTCAATGACCGATTTTTGTCATGTATATTGACGGAAAGCCGCGATGCAGCGGGATAATTACAACCCTGCATCGATAGGATGGGCTATGGAGCCCATAGGGCGAACATCGCCGCGATGCGATGGAGTGTGATTAACTGTAATATTTTAAAATCAAAAATCATGAAATAATCAGTTTTTTTATTAATTTTGCATCATACTTTCAATCATTATGCAAAGTTGCAACAACAAACCGATTCTTCAATCCACCAATATCTACGAAGGTTGACTAATCATTTAATCTGAACCAACTTATTAAAATAATGGAAAAACTTTATTTTTACCCCACGGCAACATGCTTGCTTTTAAGTGCATGTAATACCGACGAAGCCGAAATATTTTAGATACAAGGCTCCAGATATGGTGATTATGACAGAAATTTTGAATATATTTATAATATAAAATTATGAGACACAGCGCAATTAAATTTTGGAATGTATTCATCATCAGCATTTTGATGATTACAAACTTCACATCTTGTTCGTCTTATGAACAGGAGGATGAGATTGGTACAGAATTTTATTCATTTTCCATGCGTGTGGTTGACGGTAACGGCAACGACCTCCTCACTGAAAGTGCGGTTGAGAGCGCTATTAAAAATGGGCTACATGCCACTTACAACGATTACGACTACCCACTGATGGATTTCTATTCCGCCAGCGACTATTCATCCCAGATATACGACCTGACAAATGGAAAACCTTGGAAATATGAATTTTCCGACGAGGATATATGGCAGTTTATTCCGGAGACTCCGATGGGTCTGAAATTCAGAGGATTCCACTCTTCCGGAAATACATTGTTTTTCGGCTGCCTCCCTTACAGCGGAACCCATACCTTGGTTATACATTGGAGCGACGGAAAGACTGATGTGCTTGAGATGACCCGAAATGTTGACGGGAAAGGTAAGGTTTCTTATATCCGCAAACTTAACGGCACCCAAACGGCGGATGATTTTATAATTGTCAGAGATGCTCTTTAAAGACATATCTATCCCCCTACACTTTACAATATTTACAATACTGTCTTAGGATTATTGCCCGAGGATACTGAATTCTATACATCTTATATTGAGATAGCCCGGGTCTTTGAACGTTACTCTGCCAGTAGCAAACCACTGTATGATGTCGCTACGGTGCTTATAACACGTAATGATGACAGTGTGCTTGATGATTATGGTATCAGACAGTTGGTTGACAGGCTGCCTGAAAACACGTCTTTGAATATAAACAGATTGATAAATAATTACCGTATCATAGGCTTATAATTAAACTGATTCAGGTTGGATTGAGTGATGTTTTGATGGCTTTTCGTTAAATAAATGTAATTAAACTGTTAAAAAGATGATAATTAACTAAATACCCATGCTTTAGTCACTATCTTTGTAATTAAAACCAATCATAAAACCATCACTCAAAACCGACCTGATTTTAACAGAACTAACAATCCAAGAATATATGAAAACGAATAAACACATCCATTGGCTTATTATGTTTGTTTTGGCGCTTATTCCTGTATCGCTATGCTCATGCAGCGATGATGATGAGGATGAAGGTCAATCATCGTGGGGATATCCAGATGTTGAGCCGCCGACTGATGCTATGAAGCTAAACATGATGAACGAATCGCACGGAAAATCGCTGTTGGGAAATACTGACGTCTATCTTTCAGATGGAAAGAATTTCGTCAGTGAAGGAGATTATCTAATCGGAGTACCTGAGAACCCCAGAAATGATTTCCATCCTTACACGTTAGATTTATCTCAATTATTCTCAGAAGTCTCCGTCACCACTAAAACTGTATATAGACTTTTCCCAAAAGACAATATTCATAGATTTCCAAGCGGGTATAAAGCATTGGAACATGGCACGGTATACGTAAACGCCTATGTAGCTTCCTGGATTAAGAAGAGTAAAAAAATAGTCGGTGCCAATGTTTTTTTTAAAGAATATGTATTTAATGACCTTGTGCCCTATACCGCAAAAATTTATCTAAATTCATCAACACGACCTCACGAAAAAGTAGAGAATATATTGCGTTATGGAGGTGATGAAATTGAAATAATATCTGTCACTCCTGCTCTTGGGGATTTTCAGGTAATCAAAAAAAGTAATCAACTTATAACTATCACTACTTTCGGACCGATAAGTTTGGAAATAATAGTATACGTGCGAAATGTCATGGTGTATGGCGTACAACATGTCATCATCACCCCTGGTGCGCCAAACGATGGCTCAATTACCGATTAAGGAGGCGGTCATGGTATCCAGAGGAATGTCATGGCCGGTTTGATGTCCAAAAGGTACTGCCGGATGATAATGACTAACGGATGGATTTTAGAAATTCGCGGGAAATTCGTAACTTTGCCGCCGGTTACGCCCGGACGGGCTTTGACCGACTAACATTCACAATAATATATTGTACGTATGAGTTACAACCTTCTTAAAGGAAAGCGCGGCGTGATTTTCGGTGCGCTCAACGACAAGAGTATAGCCTGGAAAGTGGCTGAGAAAGCTGTAGAGGAAGGCGCTACAATCACTCTGTCAAACACACCCGTGGCTGTGCGCATGGGTGAGGTAAGCGAACTTGGCAAAAAACTCAATGCCGAGGTTATCCCTGCCGACGCCACCAATGTGGACGACCTTGAAATGGTGTTTCAGAAATCCATGGAAATTCTCGGGGGCAAGATTGACTTCGTGCTCCACTCCATAGGCATGTCGCCAAACGTGCGCAAGAAACGCCTCTATGACGACATAGATTACGACTTGCTCAACAAGACTCTCGACATCTCGGCCGTGTCATTTCACAAGATGATACAGAGCGCCAAGAAGCTCGACGCCATCAACGACTACGGTAGCATCCTTGCCCTAAGCTATATCGCAGCCCAGCGCACCATGTTCGGTTACAACGACATGGCCGACGCAAAGGCTCTGCTTGAGTCAATAGCACGCAGCTTCGGATATATCTACGGCCGCGAAAAGCATGTGAGAATCAACACTATCTCCCAGTCACCCACAGCCACCACTGCCGGTAGCGGCGTGAAAGGTATGGAATCGCTGATGGACTTCGCCAACCGCATGTCGCCCCTTGGCAACGCTGACGCTGACGAATGTGCCGATTACTGCATCGTGATGTTCAGCGACCTCACCCGCAAGGTGACCATGCAGAACCTCTATCACGACGGTGGTTTCTCAAGCATGGGTATGAGCCTCCGTGCCATGGACCAGTATGAGAAGAGCTTTGACCAATACCGCAATCCTGACGGTACCATCCAGTATGGTTAATCATTCCGTTTGAGGGCAGCGGTCAACGCATACCGACCTATCCCCCCTCACTACGGATAGCCGGCAGATTTGTCGACGAATAGTCCTCACAGTCCCCGCATACGGGTGATTGTGAGGATTTTTTCATGAATTGATTTGACAAATTGTCAATTGATTCGTAACTTTGTAAGTTATGAAATTTAAGCTGACCTCACAGTATCAACCCACCGGTGACCAACCGCAGGCGATAGAACAGCTTGTGCGCGGCATAAAGGATGGAGAGAAAGCCCAGACGCTCCTTGGCGTCACAGGCTCGGGCAAGACATTCACCATGGCAAACGTAATAGCGCAGGTGGAGAAACCTACCCTTATCCTCAGCCACAACAAGACACTCGCCGCACAGCTCTACAGCGAGTTCAAGGGATTCTTCCCCGAGAACTCGGTGCAGTATTTCGTGTCATACTACGACTACTATCAGCCCGAGGCCTATATACCCACAGTAGACAAGTATATCGAGAAGGACCTCATGATTAACGACGAGATAGAGAAACTGCGTCTCTCCACCGTGTCGGCACTCATGTCAGGGCGCAAGGATGTGGTGGTCGTATCGTCGGTGTCGTGCCTCTACGGCATGGGCAATCCGGAGGACTTCGACAGCAACGTCATAATGGTGAAAGTGGGTCAGAAAATAGCGCGCAACAAGTTTCTGCGCACACTCGTGGGTGCGCTCTACTCACGCTACGAGGTGGAGCTGTCGCGCGGCACATTCCGTGTGAAAGGTGACACGGTGGATATCCGTCTCGCCTACGAGGAAATAATAGTGCGCGTGACCTTCTGGGGCGATGAAATAGAGTCAATCAAGACTATACATCCCGAGGACGGTACATCGCTCGGCACACATGATGTGTTCAAGATTTATCCCGCCAATCTATTTGTCACCTCCCCTGAACGCATGGGGTCGGCAATCGGTCAGATAGAGCTCGACTTGGGCGAGCAATACAACTATTTCTTCCGTGAGGGCAAGGAGCTTGAGGCAAAACGCCTGCTGGAGCGGGTGAACTACGATGTGGAGATGCTGCGCGAGGTGGGTCACTGCTCCGGTATAGAAAATTACAGCCGCTACTTCGATGGACGCCAACCCGGAATGCGCCCCTTCTGTCTGCTTGACTATTTCCCTAAGGATTTTCTCACCATTGTGGATGAGAGCCATGTCACCCTGCCGCAATGCCGGGCAATGTATGGCGGGGACCTTTCACGCAAGATGAATCTCGTGGAGTATGGCTTCCGTCTGCCGGCCGCCCTTGACAACCGTCCGCTGAAATTCGAGGAATTTGAACGCCTTACCCCACAGGTGCTCTACGTGAGCGCCACCCCGGCCGACTATGAACTGGAGAAGTGCGAGGGTGTGGTGGTGGAACAGATTATCCGCCCCACAGGTCTGCTCGACCCTATAATCGAGGTGCGTCCGTCGCTCAACCAAATCGACGACCTTCTCCATGAAATAAACCTGCGCATTGAGCGCGACGAGCGTGTGCTCGTCACCACCCTTACAAAGCGCATGGCTGAGGAACTGAACGACTATCTCACACGGCTACGCATAAAGACCGCTTACATACACAGTGATGTGGATACACTTGACCGCATCAGAATTCTCGACGGTCTGCGCGCCGGAGACTTCGATGTCCTTGTGGGCGTCAATCTGCTCCGCGAGGGTCTTGACCTGCCCGAAGTGTCGCTCGTGGCGATACTTGATGCCGACAAGGAGGGATTTCTCCGCAGCCACCGCTCCCTGACCCAGACAGTGGGACGCGCCGCACGTAACCTCAACGGCACGGTGATAATGTATGCCGACAAAATCACCGACTCAATGCAACTCACTATCGACGAGACCTCGCGCCGCCGCGCCCTGCAGCTTGCCTACAACGAGGAGCATGGCATCACTCCGCAGGCTATCGTCAAAGCGCGCAATGCCATCATCGGAGTTGACACCGAAGGACTCGAACCGGTGGAACAGAAAGGCAAACGTACTTCGCCCGCACAGCGTGGCAAGAAACAACAGCCCATACCTTATGCCGAGGAGTACTCAACCAAGGTGAACCTTGCAGCCGACCCGGTGATACCATATCTTACTCCCGATGCGCTGCAGAAACTCATCACCAAGCGACGGGTGGAGATGGTGGAGGCGGCAAAACGCATGGACTTCATAGAAGCCGCACGCCTACGCGACGAAGTGCTTGCCATGGAACAATTGGCAAGCAGCAACACAACTGACAACGGACAAGCAACAAGCGAGAAAGAATAATGGAGAATGGAGAATTGAAAAACAACCGCCGGGCTGCCACCGCGCAAGTCCCGAATATCATCACCGCACTCGTGACCGACTATCTCCCCACCAGCGTGAAGGAGATGAAAGCGCTGGGATGGGACTACGTGGATGTGGTGCTCTTTTCGGGTGATGCATACGTGGACCATCCCTCGTTTGGAGCTGCCGTGATTGGTCGCACCCTTCAGGCTGCGGGCTACAAGGTTGCGATAGTACCGCAACCCAACTGGCAGGATGACCTGCGCGACTTCAAGAAATTCGGTGCCCCACGGCTCTTTTTCGGTGTCTCAGCCGGCGCCATGGACTCTATGGTGAATCATTACACTGCAGCACGGCGCCGACGCAGCGATGACGCCTATACCCCAAACGGGCGCCATGGAGCACGCCCCGACTACCCCACCATAGTCTACTCATCCATACTCCGCGACCTTTTCCCCGACACCCCGATTGTGGCGGGAGGAATCGAGGCATCCATGAGACGCATGGCCCACTATGACTATTGGCAGAACAAACTGCGCCCCTCGCTGCTGATGGACTGCCGGGCTGATATAATAAGCTACGGCATGGGCGAAAAAGTGACAGTGGAATTGGCGCGACGCCTGGAAGCCGGCGAGAAAATATCTGAGATTACTGACCTGCCGCAGACGGTGGTACGTATCAATGATGCTGACCGCTGGGACATAGCGGATGGGGAAATAGCCATACTCGACCATGACATAATACTCCATTCATTTGACTCCTGCCTGAAGTCGAAACAACATCAGGCGGAGAATTTCAAACATATCGAGCAGCAGAGCAATGCCATGCACGGCAAGGCCCTCTGGCAGCGTCACGGAGATATCTGGATAAAAGTCAATCCGATGTATCCACCCATGACCACCGAGGAGATTGACGCTTCGTTTGACCTCCCGTATACCCGTCAGCCGCATCCGCGCTATAAGGGGAAACGGATTCCCGCATACGAAATGATACGCCATTCGGTGAACGTCCACCGCGGTTGTTTCGGCGGCTGTGCGTTCTGCACCATCTCAGCCCATCAGGGTAAATTCATCGCCTCGCGAAGTAAGGAATCAGTGCTGCGTGAAATAAAAAAGGTGACGGAGATGCCTGACTTCAAGGGATACATCAGTGATGTCGGCGGACCGAGCGCCAACATGTACCGCATGGGGGGAAAGAATCTTTCCGTGTGTGAGAAATGCCTCCGCCCGTCATGTCTGCATCCGAAACCGTGCCCCAACCTCAACACCGACCACCGTCCGCTGCTTGACCTCTACCATGCGGTGGATGCCATGCCGGGGGTAAAGAAATCGTTCATCGGCAGCGGCGTGCGATATGACCTCTCGATGCACCGCACCGGCGATGCAGAGATTGACAAGGCTAATCGTATGTACAATGAAGAGCTGATAGTGCGCCACGTGTCGGGACGTCTGAAAGTGGCGCCCGAACACACATCGGACGCAGTGCTTGAAATCATGCGCAAGCCACCCTTCACGCTTTACCATGAGTTCAGCCGATTGTTTGACAAAGTAAACTCACAGCATGGGCTCAAACAGCAGCTTATCCCCTACTTCATCTCATCACATCCGGGATGCCATGAGGTGGATATGGCAGAACTCGCAGCCGAAACAAAGGAGCTTAATCTGCATCTCGAACAGGTGCAGGACTTCACCCCAACCCCCATGACGGTTGCCACCGAAATCTATTACACCGGATATCATCCTTACACGGGCAAAAAAGTATTCACAGCCATCTCGCCTGAGGAGAAACTCGCACAACGAAAGTATTTCTTCTGGTATGACCATGCATATCGCCAAGACATCACCCGTTCGCTCCAGCGTCTGCATCGCGCAGACCTACTGCAACGCCTGTTCCCTGCCCATGCCTCCTACCCCACCCGCAACGCTGTCAGAAACAGCAACAATGACAAAAACAACGGCAATAACAGAAACCGCAACTACAGTTCAAGCACCAACGACAGGCGAAACAATCCACCCAAACGCCGCAAGTAGTTTCAGAATAATCCGACACATCAGAATAATCCGACATATCAACTACAGTGTCGGAAATTCGACTGTATAATCACTTGGTTCTGCGAGCCTTGAATTTATAATATGTCTTATCTTGATTAGGATAAATCACAGGGTCCTTTACAGTCCACTGCACGTGCAATTCGGTGGAGGTCAGTTTCTCTATGAGCCAATATCCCTCAGCCACAGCACCCGACATCCAGAGCACGGCAAAGTTCTCGGTCGTGAATGTCCACTGATAATAGCTCACATTATCCTTGATTGTGGCGTCAATCAACGAGCCAGTGGCAAGCCATCCCTTACCCGAGGGCTCAAACTTATAGATAATCGTCTCATCCTCATACGTGACATCAGGACCAAAGCCGGAATCGGCATATACCATAAGCCACTCCACATCGGTGAGAAGCGATATGGTGGAGTGCTGCCCCTCATCGAGATATCCTGAACGTTCTCCGCAGGAACAGAGAGCCACGACAAGCAGGGCAATCAGCGGATATAATTTAGTTTTCATCGCACAATAGAGACGGAGAGCGTTCCGTCGCCGACAAGGGTTCGACCATTCATCACCATAGTACCATCACCACCCTGGTTTAAGATTCTGTAGGAGCCATAAATCAATGGTGAATTCACTCCTGCCACAATCACGATTTCACCATCAGGATTCGAACCATCGCCAAAGGATAACTGATAGAAATAGAACATAGAACGGTTGCTGCGCGACAGGTTCATAATCATGGACTGTCCACCATAAAATTTTACCGGTTCATTTCCTTCCGGTGTAACCAAAAGATGTGCCACATCCCCCCTCTCGGCTGAAACGGCCGGAAGTTTTTCCACCCGTAGACTCCCGGTGTTGTTGCCATCGACAACGACATCAGACGCGTAGGTCGAATATATGATAGCAGCGGATAGACCAGATTGACTTATGGAATGGAGCAATGAATTCACCTCCTCCATCTCACGCAGGAATTTATTTCTATTGACCGGACTCACAGCCATCAGCTCCTCCCGGCTATGATTCATAATATAGTCCGGCACACTTATCCTCCTATCAGGATTAATGACAAACTTACCGGTCGTTCTGTCAACTTCCACAAAACGTGACAATATCTGAGCATCTGTTTCGTATGCCCTGACAGGTAACGGTTCGTCAAACACAGTGTCATTGTCGCTACAACCGCTGAACAATAACCCTACGATAAAAACCAAGGGAAATAGAAGTCTATTCATCGCTACTGACATTATTGATATTTATTATTTACAGTTTACCGTCCACCATAAACGAGATACAGCAATCCCTTTAAGTCTTGAATATTTGAAATCCCACCCAAGAATGTTATCATACCACTGTCCAAATGTGAAGAAGGCAAAGTGGAGAGAAGTCAAAGCACAAGCCACGATGATTGAAGAAATGCACTGATGAAGGAAAACCTATCAGGCGCAAAGATATGGAGAATAATGAAATATCAATGCATCCGATAGGTTAAATTAAGTAAAAAACGAGAGGGGTGCACAAATGCCCTACCCCCCCTCGTTGCTATACGATTAAGGGTACTATCATCCCGGCAAGGATAAGCGTCACGCTACCGACAGCATACGTCACGGTATAACTCATGGCCGGAAGTGTGCTGTCAAGGCTATCCTGTATGGCACCGAGGGCCGCGACAGCATTACGACCTCCTGCCACACAACCCAATGTCACTGCCGGAGGGAAATGGAACAATCGTCCACCGATAAGGATAGCAAGCACCAAAGGCACGGTGGTACACACCATACCAACAAGAAACATTTCCATTCCAACTTTCTGCAATCCGGGAATGAATGTGGGACCCGCACCAAGCCCAACCACAGCAATAAACATGTTCAGACCCATATTATTCATAAACCAAATCACCGGACGAGGAATCCGTCCGAAGGTAGGACGCCTGTTTCTCAACCACCCCAACACCAAGCCGGCAAGAATCGCGCCACCGCTTGTGGATAATGATACCGGTATACCCTTGAAATATACAGTCAACGCACCGATAAAACATCCTATCGCTATGCCAAGTCCTGTAAATGTCATGTCAGTCTCCTCTGTGGGACGGTCAGAATATCCAATCTCGGGCACAGCCTCCGCCACATCCTGGGGCAGCCCCACAAGAGTGAGTATATCACCGGCCTCAAGCTCCGTGCGACTGTGCATGGGGACGGAATTATCATCACGAATCACCTTGCGCACCATAACCCCGCGCATATAATCCTTACGGCGCAATTCACCGAGGGTCAGACCGGCGACTCCCGATTTGGCAACAGTGACTGGAAGATTCTCAGCGGTGAAATTAAGCAATTCGTGGTCGGTTATTTCCGGACCAATCCATCCGGCATCATCAATTATAGATTCGCGGCGACCACTCAGCACAATCACATCACCTTTTCGTATCCTCAACTCAGGCTGAGGGTCAAGAATTTCGCCACGCAAGCGCAAACGCTCTACAAAATGTCGCAGCCCCATTTCCTTTATATGCCGTTCCACCTCTTCCACCGACCGTGAACGATTGAAATAATCAGAGTTAACTTTGTAAGCCCTGAACGATATGGGCCTATTTGCCACAAATGTCCCGGGCTCAGGAGTAAAATCACCTGAATCCATCTCAGCCTCAAGCCTGGCGGTCTGTTCCTTGACCTTAGTGAGCCCTCCGAGTAATACCGGGCCGAAATTGGCTATAATCCATGCAGAGCCGATAGTGCCAAACACATAGCATACGGCATAACATGCCGGAATAATCTCAAGATATGATTTCTCTACATCGTCCGGAAGCCCTAACGACTGGATGGTTCCGGAGCCAACACCAATGACTGCTGAAAACGCCTGAGAACCGGAGAAGAGCCCTACCGCCATACCCTTGTTGTAGCCCATGGCTATACTTACTATGACCACAGTGGCTATACACAGCACGGTTTCAATCAATGCAAATCCAATCTGTTTCAATCCGTCACCCTTGAGCGAGCGGAAAAACTGAGGACCGACACTGTAGCCTATGGCAAACAGAAACAGCATGAACGACACATTTTTCAACTCATCAGAGACCGGAATATCCAACTGACCTATCACAACACCCACAATGAGTGTAGCAGTCACCGGTCCAAGAGAAAACGATTTATATTTCAACCCGCCAAGCCAAAATCCTAAACCTAAAGTAAGGAAAATAGGAATGACAGGATTATCTCGTAATATTTCAGATATCCATTCCATAAACAAATATGTTACAAAGAGTTTTGAGGTTCCCTATCAGCAACCTCTCAATTCAAATTCAAAATAACGCATCAGCCGTGACCCGGCATATGTGCAAGGCTCAACTTCCTTTCAAAAGACGGAATATAAATTCAAGTCCACCGGACTCGGAATTGCGCACGGTTATGTCGCCATTCATCGCGACAAAAACACGATTGACAAGCGGCAATCCCAACCCCGAGCCGCCACTCTTACGTGACCGACCGCTGTCCACCCTATAAAACAGGTCAAACAGACGGTTAAGATGCTCATCATCCACACCGATACCATTATCGGAAAATGAAAACACCATGTAGCCGTTCTCTTCCTTCACCCACCTGAGGGTGATACATGTGCCTGAGGAGTGTACAGCTGAATTCTTAACCAAATGGAGCAGCGCGTTGGTAAGCAAAGCCTCGTTGCCGACCACATGGCAATCGTCGGGGACAATTATGTCCATCTTCATATCACCTGCCGTATGATTATGCCTCACATCGTCAGCAAGTCTCAGTGCCAACTCATGAAAATCGAGTGTACGGAACTGTATCGAAGTTCTATTGTCCTGAAGACGCATCACGGCGTTCAAATCATTTATCAGTTCCGCCAACCGATTGGTATTATCAAGAGCGCGGGCTATAAAAATCTTTTTCTGCTCCTCGGAGATATTCTCATCAGTGAGGATGGTGTCAAGATATCCCTTTATGATGGCGACTGGCGTGTTCAGCTCATGGCTGACATTGACACCAATCTGACGTTCATGAAGTATTTTCTCATGCTCAGCGTTTATCTTCTCCCTATAGAGCAAGAGAAGTCTCTTTGAAACCTCTCCAAGCTCATCCTTTGAGAAACGCCATGACTCTATATCCTCAGGTATATTGTTGGATGATATTATCTCCGCAAAATCACGCAGGGCATATACGTTACGACATATAGCCCTTGAGCTGAAATAGGCAAGGACAAAGGAGAAAGCCCCCAAACCCAACACCACAACCCACACCATCGAGTCAACACTTAAAAATTCCCCCACCTCACCCTCATAAGGCAAAGCGGCAAAGGTATGTATCGCCCCATCCGGGCTTGTGGCGGAACTAACCATATATTTGGAGCCAAACATGAACATGTCGTGGAGATAGGTCGTGTCACGTTTTTCCCATGAATAACCGAACGCGGGTAAAATCTCACCGTGTTCGTCGTGAATCGGAATAGTCGCCGCCTTATTATCCGCCACAATATTCCCCTCATCATCATACACTGTGAGATGCAAAGGCGCCAATGTGGTCTGATTAGTGAACAGTTTTATGAAGTCGACAGTCTTCTGCAAATCGGCCCCTTTCCCGTAGGCATCAACTATGGTGCTGTTGACATTTATCAATCTATTGCCCAGATTGTAGCTCAGGCGCTGTCGTTCGTGAGTGACAAAATATAAAATTGTGATGCCAATGACAATCCACAGCAATCCTACCAAAGGGAAAAACAGTTTCCAATGAAGACGTGTAACATGACCTTTTGACATTTCTGAATTCTTTTTGTGATGTTTGGCTGATTTAGTTAAGATTAAGTGGGTGTGTAATAACAAATGTATGACGCCCCTCTAAGCCGGGCGAAGAAAATGAAGAAGAGCATCGTGAATTACCGGCGAACCGCATACCACCGATATGCATCGGTCGTCGCGGAAACGTGTCCATCGCCCCTGAGCCTCCTCAAGAATCAGGAGAGCGGCGCAGACATCCCATTCATGGAGATTCATTTCCCAATAACCTTCGAGAAATCCGGCTGCAACGTAACAGATATCAGTAGCAGCAGAACCGAGACGACGTATATCCCTAACGCGAGGAAGTATCCGGGCAAGATTGTCCATGTTGTTATCGGGATTGGTATCCTTGTCAACAGGGAAACCGGTTGATATGAGGGAACGCGACAATTTATCCTGCGGAGATACATGAATAGGCTTTCCGTTGAGAAACGCCCCCTCTCCGCGAACAGCATGAAACATCTCACCGGTGGCGGGAAGGTAGACAACACCATATTTCCTCTCGCCATGATGCTCCACACCTATGGATATAGCCCAAAGAGGCAGACCGGCAAAGAAGTTGCTTGTGCCGTCAATCGGGTCAATCACCCAACGCCATTCAGCATCGCCCTCAGTACTTCCTGACTCCTCCGACAGGATGGCATGGGAGGGATGATGCGACCGTATGTAGGAGGTGATGATACGCTCACTTTCCTTGTCGGCATCAGTGACGATATCACTATCATTGAGCTTGTTGGCAACATTCATCAATGCGTTATGGCGGAAATATTTCATTGCCTGTGCGCCGGCTTCGCGCGCCACGGCTATAATCTCATCAATCATAATAGTTGAAACAGTTGAAATTCAAATGTAACGTCTTTGAACTGACTTTAAGATGGTGTTATTAATACCACTAAATTTTGACAAAATATCAAACTCAGTTCATTGCGACAAAAATACAAAAAATCGGGATATCAAATCCTGAATTTCCCGTTGAAAAAAGTTCAGAAGAGAGATATCCCGAAAAAGGTTGGCTAAAACCTAATATGCAGATAACGAAAAAATGTCATCAAATCTTACCTACAAGCTCGATGCCCGGAGTAAGGGTTGCGTCGCCGGGTCGCCAACGTGCGGGACATACCTGGTCACCATGGGCTGCCACAAACTGTGCCGCCTCAAGTTTACGCAGAAGCTCCTCGGCATTACGTCCTATGCCATTGTCCTGAACCTCGGCAATCTTGATTTTTCCTTCGGGATTGACCACGAAAGTGCCACGGTAAGCCATGAAATCATCAGGATTAAGCACGCCGAAATATTCGCTCAGCACACCTGTCTTGTCGGAAAGCATCGGGAAACGTACCTTGCGGATGGAGTCGCTGGCATCGTGCCATGCCTTGTGGGTGAACTGGCTATCGGTAGAGACACTGTAGACCTCCGCACCAAGCTCACGGAATTTATCATAATTGTCGGCCATGTCGACCAACTCTGTGGGGCACACAAAAGTAAAATCGGCAGGATAGAAGAAAAATATAGCCCACTTGCCTTTGAGGTCCTCGCGCTTTACGGTGCGGAACACTCCGTCAACGTAGGCTTCAACTGAAAAATCTGGAATTTCTTGGTTGATAATTGTTTTCATAGAAATATACGGTTTGCAAATTTAATTTTTAATAGACACAATATATAACGCATTCACGAGCACAATGGTTGGCTCACGGGGATAATTTTCCATATTCACCACCTTAATTATATAAAATAATTATATGAAACAGGATTCTGTGGACCTTCACTCTACGCATGTAATTATGATTATGTAATCATTTTTAGAAATTTATCACAGATTTGAATACTAATTGGCGACAGTATTTGTTGTCCGATTCACACTTTTTTGTTAATTTTGACGCGAAATGTTAAAACAAAAATCTATGGATTGAAACTCATTTTAATTTTTTCACAACAATTATACATTGTAATTGTTAACATATAAAGATTAACAGCGAACTGTTATTTAAACTTTCTTATTTTACTTTAAAATACTCGCTCTTCAGGGGTCAATATATTAAAATGAAAAAGTCAACTATTTGGTTACTCACAATTATCATGGCGCTGACGTTTGTCGGATTGCTTTATGTACAGATAACGTACATGAACAATATGAAGAAGATGCGCGATGACCAGTTTGCGGAAGGTGTCAAGCGTTCGCTTTACGCCGTGACCACCCGTCTGGAACAGGATGAGACCAAGTACTTCCTGGAGGAGGACCTGCAGCAGATGGACGCTCAGTTCTATCCTCACACCAATGCTGACGGTTCGGTAAGCCTCAGCTACAAATTCAACACATCGGAGGGTATCAACTACGACCTCACGCTCAAAGGCAACAATGACCGCAAATCGACAAACCGCTCGATGAGCGACCTGATGCGCGGCAAATATCTCTACCAAAAGGGACTTCTTGACGAGGTGATACTCAATATCATAAATCAGTCGAGCAACCGCCCTATAAGCGAACGCGCCGACTCGACGGAGGTGACCGACTATCTCCGCTCAGAGCTCGACAACAATGGTCTGGCTCTCCCCTTCGAGCTCGCTGTGGTAAACCGCGTTGGTGGGATAGTCTACAAATCGGCACAGTATCATCCCACACTAAAGGATGAGAACAGCATGTTTGTGCAACGCCTCTTCCCCAACGACCCCAAAAACAAGACATATTATCTCAAGGTGTATTTCCCAACCAAGAGTGACTATATCTTTGACTCAATCCGCTTCATGATTCCGTCGTTTATCTTCACATTCATCCTGCTTGTAACTTTTATCTGCACTATAATACTTGCGTTCAGACAGAAGAAACTCACAGAGATGAAGAACGACTTCATCAACAACATGACCCATGAGTTCAAGACTCCGATATCGACCATCTCACTGGCGGCACAAATGCTCAACGACAACGCCGTGCTGAAATCGCCAACGATGCTCACGCATATCTCGACCGTAATCAACGATGAGACCAAACGACTGAGATTCCAGGTGGAAAAGGTGCTTCAGATGTCGATGTTTGACCGGCAGAAAGCTACCCTCAGGCTTCAGGATGTAGACGCCAATGTGCTCATAGCCAACATCACCACTACCTTCAAGCTGAAAGTGGAGAAATATGGCGGAAAAATCGAGGCAGTGCTCGGCGCTCAGGAGTCGACCGTCAGAGTGGACGAAATGCACTTCACCAACGTGATATTCAATCTGCTCGACAATGCGGTGAAGTATCGCCGTGAAGAAGTGCCCTTGCGGCTCATAGTCTCGACCCGCGACATCACCCAGCATGGCGAGGAACGGATAGAAATCACCATCCACGACAATGGCATAGGGATGAAACGCGAGGACCTCAAGAAAATATTCGAGAAATTCTATCGCGTGTCAACCGGCAACCGCCACGATGTGAAGGGATTCGGACTCGGACTCGCCTACGTGAAGAAAATGGTGGGCGAACTCGGAGGAGACATCTCGGTGGAAAGCGAACTTAATGCAGGAACAAAATTTATTATAACATTACCAATAACTAAAAACTAAGAATTATGGAAGAACGTTTGCGCATACTACTATGCGAAGATGACGAGAACCTCGGCATGCTTCTCAGGGAATACCTGCAGGCAAAGGGGTTTAACGCCGACCTCTTCGCCGACGGAGAAAGCGGTTACAAGGCTTTCCTCAAGGGCAAATATGACCTTTGCGTCCTTGACGTAATGATGCCCAAAAAGGACGGTTTCGCACTCGCTCAGGAAATACGTACCGTAAACTCTGAAGTCCCCATCATTTTCCTCACAGCGAAGTCGCTTAAAGAGGATATCCTCGAAGGATTCAAGATTGGGGCCGACGACTATATCACCAAGCCATTCTCAATGGAGGAACTCGTATTCCGTATCGAAGCTATTCTCCGCCGCGTCAAAGGGAAGAAGGGTAAGGAAATCACCATGTACAAAATCGGTAAGTTCACATTTGACACCCAGAAGCAAGTACTTCTTATCGATGACAAGGTGACCAAACTTACCACCAAGGAATCAGAACTCCTGAGCCTCCTCTGCGCCCATGTCAACGAAATCCTGGAGCGTAACTTTGCCCTCAAGACCATCTGGATTGACGACAACTACTTCAATGCCCGCTCAATGGACGTGTATATCACCAAGCTGCGCAAGCATCTTAAGGATGACCCATCAATCGAAATCATCAACATCCACGGCAAGGGTTACAAACTGATTGCCCCCGAACTGGAGTCGGCAAACTAAGAGGCTGATATCCCAATCACAAAGGATAACTAAATTTCCAACCCTATAATGATTCCACCGGTGGCAAGCCTCAAGCTTTACGCCGGTGGAATTTTCATTTCCTACCTGACACACATTGAATCATCATGACACTGAAAAGGACATCATTCACCATACTGACATTGCTGCTATGGGTGGCGGCACTGGCTCAAGACAGAAGCCAATGGCAACCTGACATACTCGGCGACGGGTATGAGATGAGGACTGTGGACCAACCGGATGATTATTCGGGGAAAGTGGTATCGACAATCATCAGGAAACTCGCGCCTGACTCACTGCACACGATGAAGGGGGTGCTGTATGTACACGGGTTCAACGATTATTTCTTTCAAAGCGAGATGGGCGACGAATTTGTGGAACACGGATATGATTTCTATGCCGTTGACCTCCGCAAATACGGGCGGTCGATACTTCCGGGGCAACGGATGTTTGAAGTGAGGAATATCGACGAGTACTTCGCTGATATCGATTCAGCCATCACAGTGATGGAGGCATCCGGACTTGACGAGGTGGTGCTGATGGGACATTCCACAGGGGGACTGACAGTATCGTGCTACCTCAATGACCATCGGCCGGATATAATCAAGGGACTGATACTCAACAGCCCCTTCCTGGACTGGAATCTCGGGTGGACAGAGAAATTCGTGTGGGCAGTAAGCGGGATGGGACGACTGTTTCCCAATATGAAAATCTCACAGGGTGAGTCGACAGCCTACTCTGAAAGCCTATTGAAAAAGGACCATGGGGAGTGGACATATAATACCTCCTGGAAACTTGAGCAATCGCCCGACGTGACCGCCGGATGGGTACGCGCCATAAATCTGGCTCAAAAAAGTCTGCGCGACGGGAAGTCGAGGATTGACATACCGATACTTCTGATGTACTCCTCAAACAGTGTGACGGGCGACAAATGGGATGAGCGGTTTAACCATGGAGATGCTGTGCTTGACGTGAAGGATATCAAAAAGTATGGTTCCGAACTGGGACCGCATGTGACATGTGTCAAGGTAACGGGAGGTCTGCACGACCTGGTGCTTTCGCGGCGTGAAGTGCGTGTGCCCCTCTACCGATATATTTTCAATTGGCTCAAACGCGAGCATCTGTGAGAGGGTTGCTGATGAAAATATTACTCAAAGAGTTAAAACAGTGTTAAAACGCATTGATTTAAACGGCATACGGAGAAAATTTCGTAATTTTGCAACCCTACTCCAAACTCGACGGGGCTGACCGGTTTTGACAGCGTGTAGAGGTGGTGAGTAAGCATGCAGAGCAATGATGGCTACGCTCTATAATCAGGGACATCAAAATTTCAAATGGCGAAAACAACTACGCTCTCGCTGCTTAATCGAAGTACAGTAGATTAACTTTATTTCGGCAACAGTTGCCGAAACGAGACATCACCCAATTGTCCTTTTTCCGAGACGGATTGATATGGTGGTGCAGATAAATCGGAAATATGGCGACGAAAGCCTCGCGACTCGCCGAGACACTTAGAGGATAAGGTTGAGATTGGTGGTTTCTTGCCTGTCTCCACTCGAAAACCAAGTAGAAACTAAGCATGTAGAAAGCTCATTAGTTCCACGTTTGGACGAGGGTTCAAATCCCTCCAGCTCCACAACCCGCACTGATTGTCAAGCACTTACAAAAGTACAGAGCAAAAAGTGGGGCAAAAAATCAAGGAAGATGCCTTTTTGAGGTGTCTTCTTTTTTTATCTTATAATACATACACTTCCTATCTTATTACACATACACTTAGCTACACAAAGTTGCCACCGAAAAGGAATATGAGGTGCAGTCCGCACAGTTTCCCCCAGCGGGTGCTACCGACTGTGCAACTGCGCATCTTCCGTATAAACGGTTTCGATGTTTTTCTTTAATTACCCGAAAATTAGTAATTTTGCGTTGTAATTCCAATCTGCAAAACATTCATCATATGGTAAGACTTTTCCAAAATAGTAGAACGGCAAGGATAATATTTATCCTTATAGGCATAGCCGTGGTCTATATTGCATGGGATATCGCCCCCATAATCTATAAGCCACTTCACATCAGTAACGTTTCTTTACGGTTAGCATTAAGAGGAATTATATCCTTTATTCCAATGACAGCTATCTTATTATGCCTACACAAACCATCGGATATTATAACGTCTATTGGACTTAATGCTAATATTCTTAAAGGGTTAGGCTTTGCGGCTTTGTGCTGTTCTCCGTTATTGATTGGTATGCCTGTTATTGGCACATTTAATACCGACCTGACTTTCGATTATTTTTTTAGAGTTGTTGTTCTTGCCGCATTTCTTGAAGAAGTTATATTCCGTGGTTTTATGTTCGGGCAATTATTCCGATGTGGAAAGATTGGGTTTATTTGGGCAATTATTATTCCGGCTATCTTATTCGGTTTAGGGCATTTGTATCAAGGTCATAATCTAATATCTTCGTTAATGGCTTTTGGGGTAACTGCCTTAGGCGCACTATATTTCAGCTGGGTTTATGTGGAGTGCAATTACAACTTATGGGTATCCATCGGACTGCATATTTTTATGAATTTCTCGTGGACTATGTTCCCTGTCGAGGGTAACGAAACCTCAGTGGGTACTTTGTTACCAAATATTCTTCGTGTGGCATCTATTGCACTCACTGTAATTTTTATCATAATCTACAAGAAAAAAAGCAGCAGCAAAGTATTCGATTATTCCGTTGCGAAAATGTAAACTCTCCGCGTCTTTTCGCGCGCATCATAAGGTCCATAACTTTGAGGAACCAGCCTCAATGTTATGGACTTTTCTTTTATCCCGATGAACTCAACCGTCGACTCGATGGGCTACTCACTCATCAATTTTAGCTCCGTGGAGCAGCTGCCTGATATAGAAGTCCGTGCTCTCTTTACCGTCAACTTCCGCGTAACCGACAACCTCGCCTACCTTGCAGAGGGCACACCGGCATTGTGCCGACCCTCATATACGACTCAGTCCATAACCGTTTAGATATTGAAATCTGTAAAAAAGTATTATCTTTGCAGATTTATCAAATCGCAACTACGATGAATCAAATTCTAACCGCAACGCGCTTTCAGAGCGAAGCGCAGAAAGAAATCAATGATTTGGCTCTCGCCAATCAAAAGAAAGCCCATGAAGTATTGGATGAATCAGGCGTTGCTGAAATTTGGGAAAAGGCCGGTTGCCGAGTGAATCTCATAGGCTCTCTGAGGATGGGGCTGCTTGCAGCCCATCGCGACATAGACCTTCATGTCTATTCTTCCGGTATCACTGCCGAAAGCAGTTTTGCAATCGCCGCGAGGATTGCGGAAAATCCGAAAGTGACTGAAATCCGGTGCATCAATGGTCTGCATACTGATGAGCACTGTATTGCGTGGCATGTGTTCTATAAGGCTGATGATGGGGAAATATGGCAGTTTGACATTATCCACATTGAAGAAGGAACTGAATACGATGGTTATTTCGAGAGAATGGCAGACAGAATTACAGAGGTAATGACACAGGAGCAAAAAGACCTGATTCTACGACTGAAATTTGAAACGCCAGAAGGTAAGGATTATCATGGCGTGGAGTACTATGAAGCGGTAATCGCCGACGGTATAACAACAATGCCGGAGTTTGAAAACTGGATATTAGAGCACCGCAAGAAGGGTCCATATTACTGGATTCCTTAAATGGAACTGCCCGGTCCCGGAAAGGCGAGTCTGTGAAAATGCGACCACTACGGCTGGCGATTTTCACTGTCTCGACTCGTGGACTGTCTATAAGTAGTGAGTGACGGAACGGTCGGAAAAATCCATATCAAGCAATGGTGATAAAGAACACGGATGAACGGCATTGAGTCTCATGGTGAACCGCGAAGCGCTCATCGAACACATATAAAATCAACGCTTGGTGAGATAAAAGCAGCGTCCCCGGTGCTCACCTTGAGGCGTTGCCAATTATCGGTGTTCCACCATTGCCCATAGGTATTATGCGGTCAAATGGCATAAGGCATCGCCCTATGCTTTTTGGCTCGGTCAAGCCTCGCCGAGCTAAAGGTTGACGGCATCGCGCCGACAACACTGTAGACCGCTACGTCTCTCATCGCTTTCGATAGAATAAATGTGGAAAATAATGATGATAACATCTTTTTGTTCAGTAAATAGAACGGAATACCGAACATTTTATTAACTTTGCAGTTGGATAATAAAGACAACATAATGACAGCTGCTCAACAAATAGTAAAAAATGTGGAGTCTCTCGGCACAGACCGAGTATTTTCCATAGCTGACCTTGGTCTTCCGGCTGAATGGTGGGAGAATATCAGGGTCAAGCTGAGCCGTATGGTCAAATCGGGGACGCTCGTGAAAATAGCGCCCGGCAAATATTATCGTCCCCGTATATCTATTTTGGGGCCGGTGCCTCCATCCACTGAAAACCTTATCAGGGACATTCTCTATAGGGATGGTAACATAGAGGGCTATCTCACAACCTATTCAGTATGGGATTCTATGGGTTTAACAACCCAGTTTTCTTCAACCGTCGTTATTGGTCTCAACTATCGCAAGGATACCATCAATCGTGATGGCAGAGTCGTTCAATTCATCTTGCAACCAAACAGGATAACAACGGAGACTATTCCACTTTTACAGATTTTGGATTCGATAAAATTTATAAAGTCAATTCCAGACACTTCTATCGCCAATTCCGTAGAGAGGCTTTCTGAAATTATCAGGACATTTGACGATAGTCAGGTTAAACTGCTGATTGAGCTTGCCATGAAATATCCTCCACGTGTCCGTGCTTTACTTGGTGCCATACTGGATAAGAACGGAAACGATGCTCAGACATCTCCACTGCATAAATCACTAAATCCCCTTACGGAGTATCGAATCGGAATATCCGATGAAACACTACCCACTAAACAGAACTGGCGAATCGTATGAAACTACATGAAAACCCACAGCTGTTTGCTGACGTAATAAAATCAGCAGCGAAATTACTCGATATGCCTCAGGAGTTTGTTGAGAAGGATTATTGGATATGTCAGATTCTCCAACGTCTTTCACGACATGATAAATCACAATATGCAGTATGGAAAGGCGGCACTTCACTGGCGAAGGCTTATGGTTTGATAAACCGTTTTTCCTCTGATGTTGATGTTGCTGTGCTTACAGAAACCATGAGCCAAAACCAGCAGAAAAAGTTTGTAGCGCGTATCGGCCATGACACGACTGTCGACTTAGATGAGAGTGATATGGGGAACGAAACGATAAAGAACAATCGCTTTCGCAAAACATATCACACCTATAAGTCCGCAATATCGAATGTCAATAACTCGCTTGCTTTTCTCGGTCGTTTTGTGATTGTTGAGATTAACACTTATGGCAATCCATATCCTTTCGAGAGAAGAATGGTAAAGTCGTTCATTACTGAGGTATTTGAACAGCAGGGGTTTCAAGATGCAATTACTACATACGACATGGCACCTTTTGAACTAAATGTGCTGGACAAGCGCCGGACGATGTGCGAGAAGGTTGTATCACTGCTTAGATTCTCGTTCTCCGATAATCCGATTGAAGGGTTATCTTCAAAAATCCGCCATTTTTACGATTTGCACTTTATGAGAATGGATGAAGATTGTCGGGAATATCTCAAAAATGAATTCCCCTCCAATCTTATGGAACTGATAGCCCATGATAAAGCTGAGTTTGACAGACCACCACTCTGGAAAGATGCGGACTTGACCAAATCTGTGCTTTTCACATCTTTCGATGAAACTTGGCAAAAACTGGCTCCGACATATAAGTCAGAATTGGGTCGCTTGAATTATGGCGCACTCCCCGCGCCGGATGAGATTGCATCCTCGATAAGTCCGCTTATGGAATACGTGCAGAATATAGTGTCGGAGAGTTGCAAATAACGCAATCAACTGACCTTTAATAAATTTAACCTCAGTTGCTAACAATACTAAAATTGAACTCCGGCATTTGTATATGTCGGAAAAAGGCTTAATTTCGCAATAGGCTCCGAACTCGGAGCCTTGGGTAAGAGAACCCTCGGAGCAGAAGTTGGAAAATTTGCGCAAGCCGAACGCAATGGCAAAGCTTGCTTTAGACATTGCTGAGGCGCCGCCAAATTTATGCAAAATACCGTCACCAACTCGTTACACAAGATAAAACGCATTTTATATCTTGTTGATACTGTGGAAAATATATCATTGAAAACAAGTCATTCCAGGTCCTAAACGACTCGTCGCAAAGCGAAACACCTAAACAATTAGGTTGGAATAATATTTGAAAAAGTATTATCTTTGTAGATTTATCAAATCGCAAATACGATGAATCAAATTCTAACCGCAACGCGCTTTCAGAGTGAAGCGCAGAAAGAAATCAATGATTTGGCTCTCGCCAATCAAAAGAAAGCCCGTGAAGTATTGGATGAATCAGGCATTGCTGAAATTTGGGAAAAGGCCGGTTGCCGAGTGAATCTCATAGGCTCTCTGAGGATGGGGCTGCTTGCTGCCCATCGCGACATAGACCTCCATGTCTATTCTTCCGGTGTCACTGCCGAAAGCAGTTTTGCAATCGCCGCGAGGATTGCGGAAAATCCGAAAGTGACTGAAATCCGGTGCATCAATGGTCTGCATACTGATGAGCACTGTATTGCGTGGCATGTGTTCTATAAGGCTGATGATGGGGAAATATGGCAGTTTGACATTATCCACATTGAAGAAGGAACTGAATACGATGGTTACTTCGAGAGAATGGCTGACCGAATTACAGAGGTAATGACACAGGAGCAAAAAGACCTGATTCTCCGTCTGAAATTTGAAACGCCGGAAGGTAAGGATTATCATGGCGTGGAGTACTATGAAGCGGTAATCGCCGACGGTATAACAACAATGCCGGAGTTTGAAAACTGGATATTAGAGCACCG
>CAJTQR010000001.1:944591-965336 GCA_910578515.1 uncultured Duncaniella sp.
ATCGCCGACGGTATAACAACAATGCCGGAGTTTGAAAACTGGATATTAGAGCACCGAAAGAAGGGTCCATATTACTGGATTCCTTAAATGGAACTGCACGGTCCCGGAAAGGCGAGTCTGTGACGATGCTGAGCAGCGGAATCGTCACCGTGTCGCCACGTAGACTGGTTGTAAGCTGTGAGATAAGAATAATAAAAAATGTAGATTACGTTTGGTTACTCTTTATGCAATCATTAAATTTGTACTATTATATGTGACAGTATGGCATCTAAGATAAAGAATATAATCGAACGAACTCCCGATTGATGTGTGCTACTGTCGTAGTGGCTTTCATCTAATGGTCTAAATCGTTAGGAACTGGCTAATTATACAAAAGACAGGGTGGCTCAGTGGATTCCCCACGTGATTTACCATATTTCAACGCAGATACCGCGGCTATCCCTATCCTTGCAACCTATAAGCAGCCAATCAGGTTTCAAATACCATATCGGAAGTATCACACCCCTTGAATTATATTGAAAACGGAATAAATTTACAAGATAAAAATGGTTGAAGAGTCACTCAAAAACTATATAGAGACCAGCATTTTGCCACTGTATGATGGTTTTGATGCGGCGCATCAGCGCAATCACGTTGACATGGTGATAGAGCAGAGCATGGAAATTGCCGCGCAACTTGATGTGGACATGAATATGGTCTATGCCATAGCGGCATATCACGACACTGGATTGACCGTGGACCGCAAGACACATCATCTTGTATCTGGTAAGATAATCAAGGAAGATATGAGACTTCGCGACTGGTTCAGCGATGAGCAGATTGAGACGATGGCACAGGCGTGTGAAGACCACCGGGCATCATCTGACCATGAGCCAAGAAGCATCTATGGCAGGATTGTCGCCGAAGCCGACCGTTTCATCGACCCGGACACTATTATTCTCCGCACGGTGCAGTATGGTCTCGCCAACTATCCCGAACTTGACAAAGAGGGACATTGGCAGCGCACCATCTGCCATCTCCATGAAAAATACGCCGAGGGCGGCTATCTCAAGCTATGGTTCGATAACAGTCCGAATATTGCTCGACTTAATGCCCTGCGCGAAATCATAAAGAATGAATCTCTACTCCGGCAGAAATTTGAATATCTTTATGATATGCTAACGAAAATGACACGCTAACGAAATCTCACTTAATCGGCAATGTCAACCTATCAAATCATATAAAACCAATGAATATTGAAGAAGTCCGCAATTATTGTCTTTCAAAACCATACGTTACGGAAGATATGCCGTTTGGTCCGGAATATGTTGTATTTCGGATAGGCGGCAAGATTTTTTGTTGTCTCGCTCTTGTGCTCGGCAACGTGGTTCAGTTAAAATGGAATCCCAATGAGTTTGATGAAGTCATCGACAAATACACCTATCTACATCAGGCGTGGCACTGGCACAAACGGCACATGATTCAGTTTGATTTTGATGAGACACAGATTCCTGATACAATCGTCAGAGACTTGATAGACCGCTCATATTCATACGTCAGAGGGAAGCTGCCAAAGAAAATACAGAGTCAATTGATATGAAGCTACAAATCGGGTACATCAGGGGCATTATGATTTAATAAGCCATTTGCGATACTCATTCCAACCAAACCTACACTTTGTAGGAAGTTAGGTCCTTTTGCTTTAGTTATCTTATATGACGGTAATGTAAAATCTGTAGGTTGTACTATTGAGGATAATTTAGGCAAATTGACGGATATTACAAAATCAACCATGTTAAAACGGATTTTGCCAAGCAACATCATAGTACGTAGTCCTATTCTTGCATCATATTCACTACTTGCTTCTGAAATTTGTGTTTTAACCACAAATTCTGGTGGCGTAACTGTGGCTTGGGCAATTGTTATCGGCATATTTGACACGTAATAGCAATCCTCTATTAAAAAACCGCCTATACCCGCACTCCTTATAGAATCTTGGCGACCATTTTGTTCAACATATTTTTTGTTGGCATTATAGAACTCAGCATTGACATATCCAAAAGCGGCATCACCGGAGTCGAGACACAACATCATTGGGGCTCCGAGAATTTTTCCTTCGGTAAGTAAATTCATTGTTGGTGAAAAGCACATATTTGCGACCGTATCACTTTTTACCGGTGCTACTGATGGAATTGTGATTTGACGATTGTTGAAATCGAGAGTCACATCCTTAAGTTGGAGCATCAAGTCGCTGCCTACCACAATATTGAACATTTCTATATATTGGTCTGCCTCACTATTGTCAGACGATAAAGATATCACCGTAAAAGGCACATCTAAAATCGTCATATTACCCAACTTTATCTCCTTTGCAATAGCGATATATCCCTCTTTCCGAGCCATACCTACCACCTCAATCCTGGTTTCATCCAAGGGAACAAGATTGTATTTCTCTGCCATTTCGGGAGAAATTAAATTTGTACCAGCTCCCGTATCAAACGTGATGTCGGCTGCAATACCGTTTATTGAACTTTCCTGAAGATGCATAAGTACCGACTCTTTCTTTTTTGGTCCTACGGGAACAATGACAAAAGGAATGCGCCCCCAGCTTTCGTCATCAAACTGTATTTGATAAGGTTTATATGCAGCAAGAGCCGCATACCGGTTTGCCTGTGATGTGAGATTCGATATCGTCACTGAATCAAGATGCTGCTTAGTCGCATTCAATACTGAACGTGTCATTTCGGCAGCTTTCTCGTTTTGACCAACCCTACTCAAATCCATACCGAACATAAATGCTGACGAAATCAAATTATTCAAATCAAGATAGTTCGATTGGGTATTAAATAATTCTTGAAATGCCGGGATTGAAACATCCGGGCGGTTGAGACGGTTTCCAAGAAGGCATCGAGAATAAACTTCGAGAAATGGATGGATTGAATCTTTTGGAGTTGCAGAATATATTGAGTCAAGAGCGAACCAATCGGACGCATTCATGGCGTTGCCAATTTTTTCATCAATTGATTGTGAATAGGAATTCACAGAAATAAGGCAAATGATAACTGTGCTTAATAATTTTTGCAGCATAGAAGTACCGGTTTGAGATTTTCGCAAATATACACATTTATCTTGTATATTTCTCTATCTCTTACCAAGAGATACTTATAGTTCCGGTTAAAGCTTGATGAAACCGGGGATGGTGTGTTGACATTCCGGGCGCAAAGTTACTAATTTCTATCGGTTTGAGCAAACTTTAGATATATTTTCACTTGCAAAATCAAGTGACCTGATGATTACATTTAAATGATAAATGAGTTGGCTTTCTACAAATACTTGTTTTGCAAAAAGGCAGTCTATCCGCCGGTAACCAATTGTGCACATGAGAAGTACGATAGAACAAAATCTCTTGGTAAGAGATACTACGTTTTGAGAGTTTTCAAATTCTCTAAATGAATGAAGATAAGGACATAAGGAGTGATTCTACGACAGTGCCACCAGGCGTTGACGACGCCGTAGGCGTGTCGGACGCCAAATGGTTTATAGCAATAATCAACAATCATTCCGAAAAATCCATAGCGGAAAAATTATCGAAGCTTGGAGTTGAAAACTATCTTCCCACACGCAAAGAAATCCACCTGTGGCGCAACGGTAAAAAAGCGAAGGTGGAAAAAATCATGATTCCTTCGAAGATTTTCATCCGCTGCTCGGAACATCAACGCCGGGAGCTTGTGAATCTACCCTACATTTTCAGGTTCATGATAAATATGTCAGGGACAAAGACCCAGAATGGCACCCGACCGCTGGCGATTGTCCCCAACCATGAAATCCAGCAACTAAAATTTATGCTGGGCGTCCCTGACGTGGATGTGAGATTCTCTGAAAGTTTCGTCAAAGGCGAGAAGGTGAAGGTGCTGCGTGGTCCACTGAGAGGACTGGTAGGAGAAATTCTTCAGGATGCCGAAAGCGGGACCAACCGACTGCATATCAATATAGATTTCTTGGGTAGCGCCTCGGTGATGATTGAGTCAAGAGATGTGCAGCCTATCAAATGACGAGCCTTACAGCCATAACGGCATATAGATTTCAGAAAATAACAGCATGACTGCCAAACTACGCGATATACTTAATCAAATCAGCAATCTCGTGGAAACGAGGTCGGTCAAAAGTATATCAGACGACGACTTTATTGCGCGCGTTGAAGCAATCTGCTTGATGCGCAATATATATGATGTGGCAGGACTTGATGAGTCGCCTGTTATTAAAAAGATGAAGTCTATCTATCCGGAATTTTCCAAAAGGATAAATGTTGTTAGCGAGATTCACCGGTCAGTGCCATTGATAAAGGCTCTACACCGGTTTATTCACGGACGCTCATCGGCAGAACGTAGACTTGGTCCGGCGGAATGGAATGACTCGCTTATTGAGTATTGCCGCTCAGTGTCAGAAGCTTGTCACGAAGGCTCAACCGTCACATCATCATTGAGGGATATTGACCTGAGAAATTTATCTGATGCTGAACTTCTGGCATGGTGTGAGGTTGCAGATGAATTACCTCGCAATGAGCTCCGAAAACGTTCCGGCAATTCCAATAGAATGCGTGTGGAGTATCTGAGAGCATTGGCATTCAGCGAATTTGCCAGAATCCGTGAAGCCAGGGAAGAAAGACTGCTGAGGGAGCAATTAAAAAATCTAACGGACGATATAATTGCCGACATACTCCCGATAAGGATTAGTCAGGCAATGACCGTATCAACATTGCATGCCTTGGAGATAATCTACAATCTTCGCAGCAATCTGGCTTTCGAGGCTCGCGAGCCTCACGAAGTGGAATTAACCAACTTCCAGTGTCACCGCCTTGAGCAAATAACAAAGGCTCTCACACGGAAATACAGTAAATCGCAGTCGCTCAACGAGAAAATAGAGATTCTTGAACGCATCGAGACTATCGAGCGTAATCAGGAGGGCGAAAATAGCCAGTTCGCGTTCAACGAAAGCTCCCGTCTCAGAAATATTCCTAATCTGACCAAATTCCAAAAGCTACGGCTGTCATGGATTTCAGAAATGAACGTTGATGATTGCGACATGACAGTAGCAGCCCTGCTACCGCTCGCGGAAGGCGCGTTTGACATTGCAACCCTTTCACTCGTTGGTAACCGCTGCTCAGCAGAGACACGCAATGCAGTAATAGAAAAATTCAAAGAAATATTCCGCCAGGCAGTGTCCCACGAGAATATTTCCGAGCTGCAAACTCTCCTACCCATCGCTGCCGACTGGGCCGCAATCCCCTCACTACGCCCTGTCGTGACCGAATTGTCAGAGCAAATCGCTCATCTCTCCCCTATCTCACCTCAGCCGGGCGCTACAGTAACCTCACTCCTCTCCATTCCCGAAGGACACCTCCTCCCCATCACCCTCGAAATATATTCGCGGATTGACGCCCTATCCGGTCGCTATTCCGATTACCACTATATCCCGGCGTGATGATTGACTATCGCGCCTGCGATTGAAAAGAAACACACCTATAAAAGATTTATAATTCCCGCGACTAAAGCATCACACAATTGGCTGAATCGCTGAAACATAAGACCCTAAAGGGTACAGTATGGAGTTCACTCGAACGATTTTCTGTTCAGGGGATTCAGTTCCTTGTCATGATTATAATGGCACGGATTCTGACACCCGACGATTACGGACTCGTGGGTATGCTGGCTATATTCATCGCGATTGCCCAGTCGCTGATTGACAGCGGTTTCTCCCAGGCATTAATCCGAAAACAAGACAGGACGGAGATTGACAATTCCACCGTATTCTATTTCAACATCGCGGTAGGGATAGCACTTTACCTCATCCTCTTCTTCTCCGCGCCGCTCATAGCACGCTTCTATGACGAGCCAATGCTTGTGCCACTCACGCGTGTGGTATGCCTGAGTGTTGTGATAAACTCACTTGTCGTGGTCCAGCGCGCACTCCTCACCATAAAAATTGACTTCAAGACACAAGCCAAGGCTTCGCTTACCGGGGCGATACTGTCAGGCATAGTCGGCATCACCATGGCACACACCGGTTTCGGAGTATGGTCCATCGTGGCGCAACAGCTTGTCAACCTATCGGCTATCGCACTGCTGCTATGGATATTATCCCACTGGCGTCCGTCATTAGCTTACTCCTGGGCGTCCTTTCGCGAGCTCTTCTCGTTCGGCTCCAAACTTGCTGCGTCAGGCATCCTCGACACCGTCTACCGCAACCTGTACCTGATAGTGATAGGCAAGGTGTTCAGAGCTTCGGACCTCGGATTCTACACACGCGCACATCAGTTCGCCGAGTTCCCTTCATCAAACGTCACCGGAATAGTCCAGCGTGTCACATTCCCGGTACTCTGCACAATCCAGGACGATGACGAGAGGCTGCGCAACGTCTACCGACGGTTTCTCCGCGTGTCGGCTTTTGTGGTGTTCCCTCTGATGATGGGACTTGCCGGAGTCGCCCGCCCGTTTGTGGTGCTTATCCTAAAGGAGCAATGGGCATTCGCAGGGGTGCTGCTACAGATAATCTGCTTTGCCATGATGTGGTATCCGGTCCATGCCATCAACCTCAACCTGCTGCAAGTAAAGGGTCGAAGCGATTTATTCCTCAAACTTGAAATATACAAAAAACTAATCGGTGTCGCCGTGATAGCTGCCACAGTGCCGTTCGGGATAACGGCTATGTGCTACGGCTCAATCCTCACATCAATCATAGCGCTTGTGATAAACACCCACTACACCGGAAAGCTCATCCATGTAGGGTTCCTGATGCAGATGCGCGACCTCTTGCCAACTATGGCATACTCCTTCTCCATGTTCCTCGTGGTGATTGCCACAATATATCTCGTGCCCGGATTACTGGCAGGGCTTTTTGCCGGAATAGCAGCCGGAATGGTGTACTTTTTCACCATAACTGCTGTCACACGCTCGCGCGACCTCAAGGAACTCATCACACTCGTGAAACGTAAATAACAACTACAAAACACATACTTTTCACTTTCTCACTATGGATAATCATCAGATTACTGTGACTTCTCCTCTTCTCCCGCCTCTTGAGGAATTTATCCCCTATCTAAAGGATATCTGGGACCGCAAATGGATAACCAACAACGGTCATTACCATCAGGAACTCGAAAAAGCGCTATGCGAGTATCTCGGAGTTGAGTATATCAGCGTGTTTACCAACGGCACACTGCCGCTTATAACAGCCCTTCAGGCACTCCGAATCACAGGCGAGGTCATCACCACCCCCTACAGTTTTGTCGCAACTACACACTCGCTGTGGTGGAACGGTATCAAACCGGTATTTGTCGATGTCGACCCTTCGACCGGAAACCTCGACCCGCGCAAGATTGAGGCGGCAATCACCCCGAAGACCACAGCAATCATGCCCGTTCATGTCTACGGTAACCCCTGCGACACAGAGGCAATACAAGCCATAGCCGACAAATACGGACTGAAAATAATCTATGACGCGGCCCATGCCTTCGGCGTGAAAGTCAACGGTGAATCAATACTGAAAGCCGGCGACATCTCCACACTCTCATTCCATGCCACCAAGACCTACAACACCGTTGAAGGTGGCGCTCTGGTGTGTCACGACGCGAAGACAAAGCAACGTATCGACTACCTGAAGAACTTCGGGTTTGCCGGCGAGACCGAAGTTGTGGCACCCGGCATAAACTCCAAGATGGATGAAGTCCGCGCCGCCTACGGTCTGCTCAACCTCCGCCACGTGGATGCCGCCATTGCCGCGCGTCATAAAGTTGCCGACCGTTACCGTGAGGCTCTTACAGGTGTGGATGGTATCACTATCTTTGACGAACGTCCGGATGTGACCTACAATTACTCCTACTTCCCCATATTCATCGATGCCGAAAAGTATGGCATGACTCGCGATGAGCTATACTTCAAGATGCGCGAGGCAAACGTGCTCGGTCGCCGCTACTTCTATCCACTCATCTCTGAATTCTCCACCTACCGCGGACTCCCCTCTGCCGGCAAACACAACCTCCCTGTAGCCACCCGCATGGCAGACCAGGTAATCTGCCTCCCCATGCATCACGACCTCAGCGAGAACGATGTGGAACGCATCCTTAACTGCATCAAGAAGAAATGACCTCATTTTATACAGAAGACGAGCTTGTTGCTTTAGGTCTCAAATCATACGGTACGAATGTGCTAATTAGTAGGAAGTGTAGTATTTATGGAGCGCAGAACATTGAGATTGGCGATAATGTGCGAATTGACGATTTCTGTATACTATCCGGTAAAATAAAACTTGGTTCCCACATCCACATCTCAGCCTACGTTGCACTTTACGGTGCAATGGGAATAACCTTTGAGGACTACACCGGCATATCGCCCCGTGCAACCATCTATAGTGCAATGGACGACTTCTCTGGCGACTATCTCATCGGCCCAGTGCACCCCGATGAGCTTACCAATGTCACCGGCGCCTCAGTTACCGTCCATCGCTTCGCTCACATTGGAGCCAACGCTGTAGTGTACCCCGGCATAGACATCCCCGAAGGTACCGTCCTCGGCGCAATTTCCCTCGCAAATCGTCCCCTCCTTCCTTGGACCATCTACGCCGGAATACCTGCGAAGGTGATTAAAAACAGATCTCATAAAGTATCTGAAAATCTTCTTTAATTTGCTGATATGAATAAAGTTCTGAAAATTCTGCATATCATTCCTGATGATGGAAAATTTGTAAAAGATTCTCTGGGCTTATTTTATTCCATACCCAATATCTCAAATGAGGCTTGGTTTGTCACAAAGGATGGTAGTAGACCAAAATCCAAAGGATTAGAATCTGTTAAAGGTGTAACATACCTCGAATTCAAATCAAAATGCTGCGACTCAAGATGCCATGATGTAATTATTATTCATTGTTTGGTATCACTTCCATTTAGGATTATTAAGGATATTCATGAAGATATATGTTTAGCTGTATTTACATGGGGAGCTGATATATATGATCTTAGTTTCCCTTTCTATCCTCTTATTCCATTAAAAAATACTGTACGAAGTTATAAAGTTCAGTATCTAATTGACAAATTTTTTAATATTCATTTTTTTAATCGACTGGTTGGCGAATTCATTAGAAACAAATTTATGCCTAAAACCAATCAAAAAAATGCAATCAAAAGAATAGACTATTATTCTGGTGTTTTCCCAAATGAGTGGGAATATATAAGGAAATTAAATCCTGAATTTAGAGCTAAAAGATTCAGTTTCAATTACGTCAACCCCCTATCGCCGTTCACTTATGACAGAATTGAAGAGAGTGTTATTCCGAATAGAAATAATATTCAAGTTGGTCATTCGGGATATATGAAGTTAAACCATACAAATGTCTTTAAACAAATAAAGGATATCATTCCATCAAAAAGTAAGGTTATTGTACCGTTGAGTTATGCTCCCAGTGGGGAAAAGTATGTAAACTATGTTATTGATGTTGGAAGGAATTCAATGGGTGAAAAATTCCAGCCCATTAAAGATTTCATGGAGTATAAAGACTATGTTAAATTAATGAGTACGGTCAATGCTGCCATTTTTGATATTGATAGGCAATGTTGCGTTGGCAACTGTCTAATTGCAATATGGAATGGAGCAAAAGTGTTCTTCCCTAAAAAATCCTTAAATTACGAGTATTTTAAATCTATTGGAGTAGAAGTATTCACAATAGAGGAAGATTTGAACACACAGGAATTATCTACCCATCTATCCATGGACATAATTAAAAGCAATCGAAAAGCAATAGTTGACGTCTGGTCATACGAAAATGTCCGAAGCGGGGTGATTGACTCTCTGCGAGATATTATAGCAAACAGGACTAATCGTTTACAGAAATAGCCAGATAAATTTTGACCCGAGCTGGAAAAATAATTCGATAATGCCCCGAATAATAAAACTCATCTTCCGAGAATGGATTTCTTGGGTATCTATTTTAGTCTCTTTTTTGTGTTTCTACTTAGGAGACATGCAACATATCACTCCTGGAGAAATGCCCAAAGGTTTCTTCTCGTTTCTGAGCAATGAATCATACAACACACTCATCTCCTGTAAAGGTTATTTTTTGCTGTGTCTGATTATATTATCAATCATATTGTATGTAATATATTTCTGTGCCCAGGAAAATGAGCAGAAGAAATGGCTCATAAAATTCCTCCAACATTTAACGAATCAGCACCTTAGAGGTGGCACATATAATACGAGAATAACTATTTTCAAAAAACAGAAAGGTCTGACGATATTGTGGCCTCATCTTTGGAGATGTATTACCAAAAAGAGACACCACTGGTCAATGGTACCCAACCCAATTAAGGATTATCTCTGTATATATGTAAGATACTGTAGTATAGAAAAGAAAAAATCGTATACCTACTTCAGAATAAATCATGAATGTAACGGTGTCGGCTCCAGTTTGGTTGCACAATGCTTTCATACTGGGAAGGTGTTAAATCGCTATACAGATACTATAAAAGGTATTACCTTACCTAATAAACTTAACGACCAGTCTTCCAAAGAAGAAGAAAAAGTAAAAGAAAAGAAAGTAACAAAATATATGCGTGAAACACTTATATCAGATTACGACACTCTTCTTTCAATCAATTCCCCCTCCAATTCCCTCTTAGCACTTCCCATTATTCATGATACAAAAGGGTGGGGTGTATTGGTTTTTGATCAGATAAGCGAGCCAGGAGAAAAAGTGATAAATTTCAGCAACATAATTAAAGATGATTTTCTAAACAGTTATCAGAAGATTATACAGTTTACAACTCAATTAATTAAATAGTCTATGTGCACCCTTCAAGTTATAAAGAAAGTCAACAACAAAATCGTTTTCGACCAAGACGTTGAATGTAAAGAGTTAAAAAAAGTAAACATAAACAATGTGCCATACTATTTAACCATTGAATCTGAGGAAGAGAAAAATAAATATATGTTTGCTTATCTGGATAAATCGGATAGCAAATATCTGGCAAGAGACAAATATAACCTTGAATATGGAGATAAATCAGGACGAATTTATTCGTTGTCAATCATGAGTCAAGCTAATAGAATCGAGAAACTTGAATGGAACAAGATTCTAAATGACATTCAAACTATTCTCAATAGCTCTAATACTTGGATTTTTTTTCAAGAACTTAAAAAGTTCTTTATGCTAATCCAACGATTAGGAGATTTAAGAGAAGAATAGTCCTTTGTAAGAAATATAAGTTATATCATAGGTTATACTTCAAACCCTCATATGCTTACCATCTCCATAAATCTTATCTATATTAGTTTCGTCTTTTATGGCATTTTACAAATTTTTTCGTTGATTAAACTTAATAAGAATCTATATCATGGGAAAAGGGAAATGCCTATAAAATTTGTTCTATCATTCTGTCTAATATTCTCTGTTTATGCATACTGCGTCCCGGATTTTGCTGGCCATGCACTAATTCTAAAGTTATTAAGTGAATCAAAAGAAAGTCATATTGAACCTTTTTATGATTGGTTAGGAAAATTTGTCAACTGTGACTATCTACTGTTTAGAATAATAATATATTCTGTTATATATTATTGTCTATTCGTTATTATGAAAAAATATTCTGCTAACAAGAAAATTTTTGTCCTTTTCTTTATAATTTGGATGTTATCACCAATTTCAAATTTAATACGTTCGAGTCTTTCAGATGTTATTGCTTTCCTTGGAATCTTGGCGTTTTACAGAAATCCCGGAAATGTGAAGAATTTTCTAATTCTTTTAATTTTTATAATTCCTTCTTTCTATCTCCATAAATCGGCATTTATGCTTATTGTCCCCTTAGCACTGAGCTTCTTACCGCTTAATAAACGTAAATCGTTGATTTATGCTATCTTATTTCCTATAATAACAATTGCCGCAAACTTTGTAATGAGTTATTTATTCAAAACCTATTTTGTTAATTCTAGCTACAGTTCAATGCAAGAAGGGATTAATTTGACCTATATAATACGAAACGTTGTAGTATTTTGTGTGAATTTTATGGTTTGGCTTTTCATCATACGCAAAACCACATATCTTGCTCATAGCCGTACATTGTACGGATACATATATAGATTTTTGTTTTTCGGATTAATAATATGGAGTGCAACTACCTTATTACCAATTAGTAGTTATGTAGGATATCGATTTTTCGGGCACTGTTTAATTCCTATTGTGCTTCTTGCAACCTATTTGGCCTCAAAATCTTCTTTTATAGTTAAATCTAAACTTTATATGTATTCTGTTTGCTTAGTTATAATTAATATTATAAATGGATATTATAGCGTTTACGCGTTGTCACTTCATTTGGAAAAAGAGTTCTGGTATATAATGAAATAACAACTCTATTTATTCTCATAAAAGCATGGACAATAAGAGACTGCTTATCGTCGCGTCAGACTCCATTCCAGGAGGAGCTACGAAATCTCTCATTAACCTAATTGATGGGCTGAGAACATTGGGGTGGGAGATAATGTTAACAACACCTCGAAATGGGTATCTATGTGATGAATTGAGTAAAAGGAATATAAAATATCGGATATTTCCATATTATTTCGCTACACTTTACCCAATAACTTCCTTTAAAGATATAATTAAGAGACCCCTAAGTATATTAAGAATGCTCTTTTTTAATTCACGTGCAAAACGGTCACTCAGGGCTTTATGCGAAGAATTCAAACCAAACATAATACATACAAATGTTTCAGTTGTCGACATCGGTTTTAAGGTTGCCCAATCCCTCAATATTCCTCATGTGTGGCATATCCGAGAATATGGTGATAGAGACTTTGGACTAACAAGGCTTCCATCACAATCCGTTTTCGTAGACAATATATCCAACCAAAGTTATTCCATTGCCATAACAAAAGATTTGTATGATTATTTTAATCTTAACAAAAACAGGGCTTCGGTAATTTATAACGGAATTTTTTCTCGGACGTTTTCAATTCCAAAATTTGAGAAAGAAAGATTTCTTCTTTATGTTGGAAGGGTTGAAAAAGGGAAAGGTGCAGAAGATTTAATAAATTCTTATTTGAAATATCGTTCTCAGGGAGGAAAACTACCTCTAAAAATAGCGGGTAGTTACCAATTAACTTATTTTAATAAGATTCTTGCCCTCATCGAGAATTCAATCTATAAAAAAGATATTGAGTTTCTTGGTCAATGCAATGATATCATACCTTTAATGGTCAAATGTTTAGCTCTGATAGTGCCGTCTTTTTACGAAGGTTTTGGTCGAATAACCGCAGAGGCAATGTTTTGTAAAGCGCTGGTAGTAGGAAGAAATACTGGAGGGACAAAAGAGCAGTTTGACAATGGATTATTGTATGCTGGAAAAGAGATTGGACTGCGGTTTAAAAATGACAATGAATTAGTCAAATGTCTAAATAAAGTTGAAAATCTATCAACTGAAGAGATTGAAGTAATTTGTCAACGCGGATTTGAAACAGTTTGTGAGTTTTATTCCATAGAAAAAAATGTTGAAGAAACAAATAAATTCTTTATGTCTGTTTTAGAATCTTCAAAATTGAAATGATAAAAAACTTAGTTACGCCACTATTTCAAGTATTAGGCTTTATAATGGGACTTCTTGCTCGTCCCTTCACTAAAGCTTTAAAATATGGGAAGCCATATTATTATGCATACATCTATTTTTTTAGATTTAAAAGGGTAGGAAAGAATTTACGAATAGACAATCCTTTTTACGCACTGTCTTCTCCTGAATGCATCGAACTAGGTGATAATGTAACCTTTGCTGGTGGTAGCATTTTGACTGCAATTACTGAATACAACTATGTAGAAGACAACAATACGATTAGACAAAAATTCAAGCCCACAATTATAATTGGTAATAATGTTCAGATTGGGGAATTTAATCATATAACCTCAATTAATAAGATTGTGATTGGCAATGGTACTTTAACTGGTCCTTTTGTTCTTATCACAGACAATTCTCACGGGCGTCTTTCTCAAGAAGAATTTTATATACCACCTTACAAAAGACCCGTTAGCTCAAAGGGTCCTGTTTTAATTGGAGAAAATGTTTGGATTGGAGAAGGTGTTAAAATTTTGGGCAACGTGTCGATTGGTAATAATGCAATAATTGGAGCCAATAGTGTCGTAACAAAAGATGTCCCTCCAAATACCATAGTAGGAGGCTCCCCCGCCAGAATAATTAAAAGGTTTAAGTAGTTGTAACATTAGCTAATTGGAAAATGGTAAATAAGATTCTAATTGTAGTGGTTCTATATAATCAACGAATAGAAGATTGTAAGACATACCAAACTTTTTTCCATGCTCCTGGTCTGGATGTTTTTATTTTTGACAATTCGTATGAAAGTCACATGAGGGGAGAGGAACTACCCAAGGGATGGTGTTATCGTCATGATTCATCTAATCCCGGGTTAAGCCACGCTTATAATGAAGCTGCTAGATATGCTCAAGAGAAGGGATACGAATGGGTGCTTCTTTGTGATCAAGATACAAATTTTGCAAATGGAATTATTGAGAATTATCGCCAAGCGATGATTGATTATCCGGATATACCATTAATTGTTCCTGTTATTGAGTGCAATAATGGAATAATGTCTCCTCATAAACTCCCATTCGTAAAACCAATAGAACTGCACGGACAAATACTGGATTTACATAAGTACATGCCCATCAATAGTGGGATGGCCGTTAGGCTTAAGGAATTTTTTGATGTGGGTGGTTATAAGGATTCTGTATTCTTGGATTATAGTGATTTCGATTTTATAAGACGGTTCCGTAGAAAGTATCCCTATTTATATGTAATGAATGTTACTTGCAAACAAGACTTTTCAAACGATACGAATACCTCACAACAGAAACTTAACAGATTCAAACTCTTTTGTAAGAGTTTGAAAGCCTGTGACAAGCCATCATTCAAGGATAAAATCTACTATTCTTATATTATTAATAAGAGGATGTTCTCTCTGATGCTTTCTGAAAAATCGTTTAAACCGCTATTAATAAACTTTAAATATTATGTACTATGATCTCAGTCTGTATGGCAGCACTTAATGGTGAAAAATACATAAAAGCACAGATTGATTCTATCATTTCTCAATTGACTGCTGAGGATGAAATTATTGTGGTGGATTCGAATTCAATGGATAATACTGTCCAAATTCTCGAATCGTACAATGATAATCGGATAAAGATTCTTCATTTCGACAATTCAAATATAGGGGGAGGCGAATTTAAAACTGTAAATAGAATCAGAGCTGCTTTTCTTTTGGCAATATCAAATGCCAAAGGTGATACACTCTATCTTTCTGATCAGGATGATATTTGGCTTCCTCAAAAGGTTAAGGTTTGCGAGGAACATCTCAAAAGATTTGAAGTAATCTGTCATGATTGTGAGATAATAGATAACGATTTGGTCAGACATGGTATATTCAAAAGGGAGAAGGTTGGCTACTTGCAAAACTTTATAAATCCGCCATTCCATGGATGCTGTGTCGCATTCACAAGAAAAGTTGCAGATGAATTACTCTTTAGCTTACACCGATTAAATAACATAGAAATTGCCCATGACCATTTAGTCGGTTTTACCTCGATGATATTCAATGGGAAAAAGAGTATCGGAATTATTCATGAATCTCTTCTTTTATACAGACGTCACGGGGCGAATGCATCTCCAACTATGGGTAAAAGTCCTAATTCTTTAAGATTTAAGTTTACTTACCGACTGAATGACCTTAAGTGCTATTATTTACTCTGGAAAGCTAAAAAAGCTATCATAAAACTAAAAAATAAAGTTTAAATATGAAGATTCTCCAACTCGGAAAGTTTTATCCTATTCAAGGAGGAGTTGAAAAGGTTATGTATGATTTGACCATTGGGCTGTCTAGAACATATCAGGACGTTTGGTGCGATATGATGTGCGTAGCAGCTACCCCTCGAGAATTCAAACAAGTTTTGAATGATAGATCCAATCTCTATTCATGCCGACTAAACAAGAAGTTGTTCAGTACAATGCTTTCTGTTGATTTAGTAAACAAATTGAGACAATATTGCAAAGAATATGACATTATTCATATTCATCACCCGGATCCTATGGCAACTTTGGCTTTAATACTTTCAGGATATAAAGGGAAGGTAGTCCTCCATTGGCATAGTGATATCCTTAAACAAAAGTTGCTTCTGAAATTCTATAGACCACTCCAAACATGGTTGATAAATAGAGCGGACGTGATAATTGGTACTACTCCTAAATATTTGGCGGAATCACCTCACCTTCTACAGTTTAATAAGAGGAAATACGCTCTCCCCATTGGAATTGAGCGAATTGAAAAGAAAGGGGCAGAGAAAATTAAATCGGTTTATCCCGGGAAAAAAATTATATTCACCCTTGGACGTCTCGTTGAATACAAGGGATATAAATACCTTATTCAGGCAGCCAAATATCTGCCAAAGGAGTGCGTAATATTGATAGGAGGCTCAGGACCATTGAGAGATGAGCTTCAATCCTTAATTGATGACAATAATCTAACAGACAAGGTTAAATTGTTAGGCCGTATTTCAGACGAAGATCTACCCTCGTATTACAGTGCATGTGATCTTTTTGCTTTAAGTTCAATATGGAAAACCGAGGCCTTTGCCATTGTGCAGATTGAAGCAATGTCATGTGGAAAACCGATAGTAGCTACAAAAATTCCGGAATCCGGTGTGAGTTGGGTAAACAAACATGGGGTCTCCGGCCTAAATGTCGAGCCAGAGAATTCTAAGGAGTTGGCAAATGCAATAAACGAAATACTCTCATCTTCTGAATTATATCAAAAGTACTCCGATGGTGCTCTGAACCGATTTGAAAATAATTTCACAATTTCAAGTATGATTGAAAGTTGTCGCAAAATCTATGATTCGATAATTTAAATAATCCCGACATATGAAAATAGCAATGATTGGTGCCAGCGGGTTCGTTGGCACAAGGCTTCTTGACCTTTTACGTGAGGACAAAAATAAATATGAGTGTAAAAATATTGACCTATTGCCAAGCCATTTCTTCAATGACATAACTGTTATCGGTGATGTGCGCGAGCAGGAACAGATGGACCGCGAACTGAAGGGCGCGGATGTGGTTATACTCCTTGCCGCACAGCACCGTGATGATGTGTCTCCCGTCTCGCTTTATTACGACACAAATGTCGGTGGCATGGAGGTAACTCTCCGGGCGATGGAAAAGAACGGAATCAAGCGCATCATTTTCTTTTCTTCAGTAGCAGTCTATGGTCTCAACAAGAAGAACCCTGACGAGAATCATCCTGCAGACCCGTTCAATCATTATGGCAAGTCGAAATGGCAGGCAGAACAAGTGCTTCAGCTCTGGTATAAGTCTCACCCCGATTGGAATATCGACATAATCCGTCCGACTGTGATTTTTGGAGAGCGTAATCGCGGAAATGTCTATAATTTGCTCAAACAGATTTCATCAGGTAAATTCCTAATGGTCGGGAAGGGTGAGAACAAGAAATCTATGGCGTATGTGGGCAATATCGTGGCTTTCGTGAAGTTCATGATTGATAATGTGACAAAGGGTTACAATGTGTTCAACTATATCGACAAGCCTGACAACAACATGAACCAGCTCGTGGCTCATGTCTCGAAGGTACTCAAAAAGCATATACCCGCTACTCATTTCCCTTATTGGCTCGGCATGATGGGCGGCTATTGTTTCGACGTGTTGGCAAAGATTACAGGCAAGAAACTTACAGTAAGCTCTGTGCGTGTCAAGAAATTCTGTGCCACGACAGAGTTTGATGCTAAGAAAGCCCACTCATCCGGATTCAAAGCTCCATTCACCCTTGACGAGGGTCTCGCCCGTACCCTCGAATTCGAGTTCGTCCATCCTCGCACGGACGACATCCAATTTATAAGCGAATAATTTTTATGAATAATTTTAACATCGCCGTAGCCGGCACCGGATATGTGGGACTGAGCATCGCCACACTCCTGGCGCAGCACAATCATGTGACAGCCGTGGATGTCATAGTGGAGAAAGTGGACAAAATCAACCGCCGCATCTCACCCATCCAGGATGATTACATAGAGAGATACCTTGCGGAGAAGCAGCTCGACCTCACCGCGACACTCGACGGAGCCGCCGCATATCGCGACGCCGATTTCGTGGTCATAGCGGCGCCCACGAACTATGACCCGCAGACAAACCATTTCGACACCCACCACATCGAGGATGTCATAGACCTGGTCCTGAGTGTGAACCCTGAGGCTGTGATGGTCATAAAGTCGACCATCCCCGTAGGCTACTGCCGCAGTCTCTACATGCGCTACGCCGCCCGCGGTGTCAGACGGTTCAACCTGCTGTTCTTCCCCGAGTTTCTCCGCGAGAGCAAGGCGCTGTATGACAACCTGTACCCCTCGCGAATCATCGCCGGGATTCCAAAGGTAATTGAAGGGGAGAGATTCAGACCTGAGAACGATGCCATACTAGCCGTATGTGACATTCCCAGGCTCGAAGAGGCAGCCCGGACATTCGCCGCCCTTCTGCAGCAGGGCGCCCTCAAGCCCGACATCGACACGCTCTACATGGGGATGAAGGAGGCAGAGGCCGTGAAGCTATTCTCCAACACCTACCTCGCCCTGCGCGTGAGCTATTTCAATGAGCTCGACACATACGCGGAGGTAAAGGGGCTTGACGCACAGGCTATCATAGACGGTGTCGGACTTGACCCGCGCATCGGTACCCACTACAACAACCCGTCGTTCGGCTACGGAGGCTACTGTCTGCCGAAGGATACCAAACAGCTCCTCGCCAACTATGCCGAGGTGCCACAGAACATGATGACAGCGATAGTCGAGAGCAACCGTACCCGCAAGGATTTCATCGCTGACCAGGTGCTGAGGATGGCGGGATACTACACCGCCAACAGCCAGTATGACACCGCTGCGGAACAGCCGTGCACGGTCGGGGTGTACCGTCTGACCATGAAATCGAACTCCGACAACTTCCGTCAGTCATCCATCCAGGGTGTCATGAAGCGCATCAAGGCTAAAGGCGCGCAGGTCATAATCTACGAGCCGACACTCGCTGACGGTGCCACTTTCTTCGGAAGCCTCGTGGTCAACAACCTCCGGAGGTTCAAGGAGCTCTCCCGCGCCATCATCGCAAACCGTTACGACACCGTCCTCGACGATGTAAGACATAAAGTATACACCCGCGACATATTTCAGCGGGACTGAAACAGACTGGAAACAATCATCAGATAGAATTAAAATATGAAAGGAATTGTACTTGCCGGTGGGTCCGGCACTCGTTTGTATCCGATTACCAAGGGGGTCTCGAAGCAGATGCTTCCGATTTACGACAAGCCCATGGTCTATTATCCGATTTCCACGCTGATGCTGGCCGGAATCCGTGATATTCTCATCATTTCGACTCCCAATGACCTGCCCGGTTTCAAGCGTCTGCTTGGTGATGGCAGTGACTATGGTGTGAAGTTCACATATGCAGAGCAGCCCTCGCCCGACGGTCTCGCTCAGGCGTTCATCATCGGCAGGGAGTTCATCGGCGATGACTCGGCATGTCTTGTGCTTGGCGACAACATCTTTCATGGCGCAGGTTTCTCGGGCGTGCTGAAAAGCTCGGTCGAGGCGGCCGAGAAGGATGGCAAGGCTACCGTTTTCGGCTACTGGGTTGATGACCCTGAGCGTTACGGTGTGGCTGAGTTTGACAAGGATGGCAACTGTCTCTCAATCGAGGAGAAACCCGAGCATCCGAAGTCAAATTATGCTGTGGTCGGTCTCTATTTCTACCCCAACAAGGTGGTTGACGTGGCTGCACACATCAAGCCATCGGCGCGTGGCGAACTGGAAATCACAACTGTAAACCAGGAATTCCTGAAGGATGGCGAACTGAAAGTACAGACTCTTCCCCGTGGGTTCGCATGGCTCGACACAGGCACACACGACTCTCTCGCCGAGGCTTCCATTTATGTCGAGGTGCTCGAGAAGCGTCAGGGTCTGAAAATAGCCTGCCTCGAGGGCATCGCCTACCGTCAGGGATGGATTTCGAAGGAGAAAATGATTGAACTCGCCCAGCCGATGCTCAAGAACCAGTATGGTCAGTACCTGCTGAAGGTCGTCGAGGAGATGGACAGGACCGGTAACAAAAACCTCGATTGATATTATGGAAGTAATCAAGACTGATATTGAGGGTGTGGTCATCATCAAGCCGCGGGTGTTCACTGATGCACGCGGGTATTTCTTCGAGAGCTACTCCAAGCGGGAGTTTGACGAGAAGGTCCGTCCCGTTGATTTCGTGCAGGACAATGAATCATGTTCAACCAAAGGCGTTATGCGCGGACTGCATTTCCAGCGTCCGCCGTTCACTCAATCCAAACTCGTGCGCTGCGTCAAAGGTGCGGTACTCGACGTAGCTGTCGACATCCGCAAAGGCTCCCCGACATACGGCAGACATGTGGCGGTTGAGCTGACAGAGGACAACCATCTGCAGTTCTTCGTGCCACGGGGATTCGCCCACGGATTCGCTGTGCTTTCGGACGTGGCTGTGTTCCAGTACAAATGCGACGAATTCTACCATCCCGAAGCCGACGGCGGTATCTCAATCCTCGACAGCTCGCTCGGCATTGACTGGCATATTGACCCTTCGGACGCAATCCTATCGGAAAAGGACACCAGGCATGCACTGCTCAAAGATTTCGACTCACCGTTTGA
>CAJTQR010000001.1:965345-967743 GCA_910578515.1 uncultured Duncaniella sp.
CTATCGGAAAAGGACACCAGGCATGCACTGCTCAAAGATTTCGACTCACCGTTTGACATAAATATAGACCTCTACAGTATAAAATAAGGCAAGTAGGTGCTATTCACCCATTTTGTTGTATCTTTGCATTTACAAAAAACAATTATGAACATACTTGTGACAGGAGCCAACGGACAGCTCGGAAACGGGATGCGTCTGGTATCCAAGGACTCAAAAGACAACTACATCTTCACCGATGTCGCCGAGCTCGACATTACTGATGCCGCAGCCGTAAGCAAAATGGTGATGGACAATGATATAAACGTCATTGTCAACTGCGCCGCATACACCAACGTGGACAAGGCGGAGAGTGATGCGGAGTTTGCCGAGGTACTCAACGCCAAGGCGGTGCGCAACCTTGCCGATGCAGTGAAAGCCAACGGCGGCACTCTCATCCATGTCTCAACCGACTATGTTTTCGGCGGCTCGAAAGGCAACACTCCCCGTACTGAGGATGAACCCGCGAACCCGACCGGCGTCTACGGCGTGACAAAGCTCCACGGCGAGCAGGAGATTGAGAAATCAGGCGTCAAAGCCTTGATATTCCGCACGGCATGGCTCTACTCGGAGTTTGGCAGGAATTTCGTCAAGACAATGCTTGACCTAACCTCCACCAGGCCGGAACTGAAAGTGGTGTTCGACCAGTGCGGCACTCCCACCTACGCGCTCGACCTCGCCGCTGCCATCTTTGACATCATCGAGAACCGCAGGATGGACGGAAACGAGGGCATCTATCATTTCTCTAACGAAGGGGTCTGCTCTTGGTACGACTTCACCAAAATGATAGCTGAATATTCAGGCAACACAGCCTGCAACATCCAGCCGTGCCACTCCGACGAGTTCCCATCACCCGTAGTGCGACCCTCATACTCCGTGCTTGACAAGACCAAATACAAATCAACCTTCGGCAAGACAATCCCCTACTGGACCGATTCACTCAAAGTCTGCCTCAAAAATCTCGGGCACTGAATGGGCTTAATAAATAAAGTCTGGAAAAAACGGTGGATATTGAGAGCGCTGTTTCCATCGTTGTTATTCAACTTCAGACACCTCTCCTTCCATCAGGCTTGCCACCTCCCGGTGCTGCTGTATAAGGCAGACCTCCGTAATACATCCGGCAAATTTAAAATAACCGTTCCGGTGAGATTCGGAATGATTCGGCTTGGAGTCGAATCAGTGAGCATCTTCCCAAACACCGGTATAATGATTGAGAATCGTGGGACCATTGTTTTCAATGGAAAAGCTTATATCGGGAATAATTCTGCAATTTCCCTTGGCAAGACCGGTATCCTGGAATTCGGTGATAATTTTTCCGCCACCACAGGTCTCAAGCTCGCCTGTTACCATTCCATATCATTTGACAGGAATGTGCTTGTAGGGTGGAATGCCCAGATTGTAGACACTGATTTTCATGCGTTAAAAAATGTAAAATCGGGGGGGGGTAAAAAACAAGGGTTATGGTCCGGTCAGGATAGGGCATGATGTGTGGATTGCCAACGGATGCAAGATATACAAAAATGTCTCCATCCCCGACTCTTGTGTCGTTGGGGCTGACACCATACTCCATAAGGCTGTCGAATGTCCTCCAAACTCTGTAATCACAAATAAAATAGAAACTTCAATACGAACAACAGGCATCTTCCATGACAGGAATGATGACAGAATAGAATACAAATAAAGAACATGAAGCGTAATATACTCATCACAGGCGGAGCCGGATTCATCGGCTCGCACGTAGTCCGCTTGTTTGTCAACAAATATCCCGACTACAATATCATAAACCTCGACAAACTCACCTATGCCGGAAACCTCGCAAATCTCAAGGATATCGAGGACAAGCCCAACTACAGCTTTGTCAAGGCAGACATCGCAGATTTCGAGGAGATGCGCCGTATTATCTGCGAGAATAAGATTGACGGCATCATACATCTGGCGGCAGAGAGCCACGTGGACCGCTCAATCAAGGACCCGTTCACTTTCGCCCGCACAAACGTGATGGGAACACTCGCCCTGCTCCAGGCTGCAAGGGAATATTGGGAGTCACTGCCTGAGAAATACGAGGGGAAGCGGTTCTACCACATCTCAACCGACGAGGTGTATGGCGCCCTCGAGCTCACCAACCCCGAGGGTATTGAGTCGCCCTTCACCACTACCGCATCATCGGCCGAGCATCATCATGCATACGGTACAGAATTCTTCCTGGAAACCACAAAATACAATCCCCACAGCCCCTACAGCGCATCAAAGGCATCGTCCGACCACTTTGTGCGCGCCTACCACGACACCTACGGTATGCCGACAATCGTGACCAACTGCTCCAACAACTACGGTCCGTACCAGTTCCCCGAGAAACTCATCC
>CAJTQR010000002.1 GCA_910578515.1 uncultured Duncaniella sp.
CGGTCATAGAGACCGGATGCGCAACGAACTAAGGTGGCAATAGCGTGAGGGCTCCACCTCTTCCCATTCCGAACAGAGAAGTTAAACCTCACCACGTCGATGATACTGCGAAAGTGGGAAAGTAGATAACCGCCCCCTCTAACCGATAGCCGGTTCCAACATCTGGAGCCGGCTATCTTTTTTTATATCTATTCATATCATACCTACTCCACTCTCATCACCGGCAATCCACAACATGACCACTGCGCGTAGTATATTTGTATACTCTATTGTGCAGGTATAAACAATCAATGCGGGATAGTAAAGAAGATTCAGTTCCTTCTCTATCCCGCATTGATTATATGGTGATATGAGATATTGCCTGTTGATTGGCTTTTGGCTTGACTACTCTTTGATATACATTAAAAGGCTATTTCTTGCGGATGAGTGTCAGACCGTCGCGTACGGGCAGAATTACAACTTCGAGTTCAGGCTTTGAGGTGATGTAGGTATTGAACTTATCGAGTGCAACAGTTTGCGCGTCATGGTTCGTTACCGTATCGGTTACTTTGCCATCCCAAAGCGTATTGTCGGCTATAATAAAGCCGCCTTGTTTAAGTCGTGGTAATACGAGGTCTATATATTCTATATAACGGCGTTTGTTAGCGTCAATGTAGACCAGGTCCCATTCTTCGTCTATAGTCGGAATCAGCGCCTCTGCGTCGCCAATATGAAGTGTTATTCTTTCTCCACCCGGAGCTGTGGCAAACAGTTCTGTCAATTCTTCTTCCATCTCATCGTCTACCTCGATGGTGTGTACTGCCCCGTCAGCATCTAAATTCTCGGCAAGACACAGAGCGGAGTAACCGGTATATGTGCCGAGTTCAAGCACTCGCCGTGGCTTAAGCATTGCAACGAGCATAGCGAGTATGCGTCCTTGCAGATGTCCTGAGCACATACGGGGATAGAGATGATTGAGATGTGTGCGGCGGTACAGCCGTGCCAGATGTGCCGGCTCGGCTGAGATGTGGGAGAGGATATATTCGTCGAGCAGATTATCTGTTGACATGACCCATTATGAAGGCTTGCGCCGCAAGGAAATATGAATTAAGTCCGAATCCGGCTATAGTACCGCGGCATACGGGTGCTATAAGCGATGTATGGCGTATTGCTTCGCGAGTGGCGGTATTCGAAATATGAACCTCAATCACCGGTATCTGTATACCGGAAATAGCATCAGCAATGGCTAACGACGTATGTGTGTAGGCGCCGGCATTGAGGATTATACCGTCACACTCTGCATTGTGGAGAAAGTCGATGATATCCCCTTCATGGTTCGATTGGCGGTATTCCACCTCTTCACCTTCGAGCATTTCGCGGAGCTCTTGAAGATATGATTCAAATGTGCGCGAACCGTAGATTTCCGGTTCTCGTGTGCCGAGCAGGTTAAGGTTCGGTCCGTTGATGATTAGAAGTTTCATGACGTGTAAGATGTATGATTGGGATTGTTATTATATCATGTTACAGCACAGCTCCCGGAAGCATCCATATAGCGGCGGAGGAGAGTACCATAAGCACTATGAGTATCCAGCTAACCGTAGGGCGCTGAGGATATGCAAACCATGCGAGATAGCCTGACAGGAGCAGATAGAAGGGGTAACACCACACGATGGTGCGCAGTGACTCGTCATCGGCGGGGACGCTGTCGAGCAGCGCCGGGAGTGAAAATACCGGGAGAGATACTAATATAATCAGTATCGTCATCCATGTCGGTGTCTTGGTTGGCATAGTGTAGAAATATTATTTTTTCTTCGACTCGCTGCGGTAGGCTGCCACAGTGCGACGGATACCTTCCTCAAGAGATATCTTAGGGTTAAAGCCGAAATCGCGTTTTGCTTCTGAAATGTCGCACGACCAGTTGCGCTGCGCCATGATGTTATATTTGTCAGTATTTAGCGTGACTGCTTGCATCTTGGCTGCACCGTATTTTTCGGAGACACGACATGCTATATTAAGCGCCCAGAGAGGCAGGCGCACGGGAATTACCAATTTACGTCCCAATTCCTTAGACACAATTCTGCGGAATTCTCCTTGAGTATAGGCTCGGTCCTCCGAGACGATATACTTATGATGTAGGGGAGCTTTTTCAAGTGCATCGAAGATGGCGCGTGCCAAATCTTCAACATAGATGAATGTCAGCATCTGTTTGCGGAATCCCACTCCGAAATCAAAGTGAGCGTCGATGGTTTTTATCATCATCAGATAATCCTGTTCATGGGGACCATATACACCGGTGGGTCGGAGTATTATCCAAGGGAATGAGGCAGGAAGTGTCTGCAGGAAAGTTTCAGCTTTGATTTTTGACAGTCCGTAGCGGGTGTTGGGCTGCGGGAGCATATCGCCGCGTAGTGGTGTGTAGTTCTTCTCATCGCCTGGACCGAGAGCCGATAACGATGACATGTACACAAAACGCTCAGGCACTATTTCGTTCTCGATTAGCGCATCGGCGAAATTGCGGAGATAATTGAAATTTATATGGTTAAAATCAAGGAAATTTACACATTTCGTGGCACCGAGATTGTAAACTATATAATCCCAGCGGTTGCCTTTGAGCTGCTGGCTGAGCTTTTCGGAATCATCATAGTCAAGAGTGATGAATTTCAGTCTCTCGTCTGTAAGATAGCGGCGCGAGGTGGATTCACGCACTCCGCACCATGTCTCGTAACCACGGCGTAATGATTCATCGGCTATAAATCCGCCTATAAATCCGCCTGCTCCGACTATAAGGACTTTTTTCATGCTGTAACAATTAAGAGTTTGTTTATGAACGACCTTTCGTGCTATTAATCTCCGCAGTCGTCAGCCTACTATTTCCGAGAAGAGGTCTATATACTTGCGGGCTATCACAGGAGCACTGAATTTGTCCCTGACAGAATTATGCAGCGACTCTCTGGATATGTTCGATTCGAGTGCCCAGAGGATACCTTTGGCTATATCTTTGTAATCTTTATATCGCGCTATATACCCTGTCTTCAGGTGCTCTACAACATCCTCTCTGCCGTCACCGCCAAAGGTGACGGGAATAGCTCCACCTGCCTGACCTTCCACCAGGGTGCCTCCGAGTGTTTCGTAAAGCGAGGTGGAGAGTATCACTTTTGCAGTGCCACATAGATACCTTATTATCTTGAAATCGTTGATGCGACCGAGCCAACGGTGCGAGAAACGGAGATTATCCAACAACTCCGGATTTTTCATGGCTCCGAAGAAGTATATTGCGCTCGTGGTAGCTATCTCGGGATTATTGTCGAATATATAGTTAAGGGCATCTATAGTGTAGTTCAGCCCCTTTATCGGGTCATCAATCCGCGCCGCGCCAAACAGTATCAGGTTTGGTTTCATCTTAGTCTCCAGGCTATAGAGCAACTTAGTCGGCTTGGTGTAGAAATTTTCAACCGGGAAAGGGTTATGAATGGTCATCACCGCACAATTTCTAAGTAGTGACGATTCTCTCGCACGTCTTTCCAGCCATCCGCTCACAGCCACAAATGTCATGGGTACATCGCGATAGAGCCTGTCCTTCTGTTCCCAGAGTTTATGAGAGAGGTCTGTTGGTTTCCCTCCCCCGGCGAGAAACTGGCAATTGCCACATTTGTCCAGAAAATAGTTGCATTCGTAGGAATGGTGGCAAATACCTGTCATAGCCCACATATCGTGCATTGTCCAGATGATTTTCTTGCCCATCTTATGCAGTTTGCGGATACCGTTGACTGACATAAGTCCCTGATTGAACCAGTTGAGACACACTATATCAGCCTCCTTGACCCAAGGATGGTTGTGTACGTTAAGCGCAAAATCGCCGGAGGAAATCTTGAAAAGATTATCGTAGTTGAATCCGTTGGCAAACATCAGTCTCAGTCTTTCCAGGCAGAAGGCTGTGGCACGGATAAAACGTGATGATATTTTGGATATATTTTCTTCCGAAGAGGTTTTAGTGTAGACTACCATACGAGCATCCACCCCCTGCTGGCGCAGTGCCTGCATGAGACGGAATGTTACTATGGCTGCTCCTCCGAGAGTATCGCTGTGGTTTATCAGTACCACCTTTTTGCCTTGCAAATTCTCCGGCAGATTATTTTTTTGTGTCTGTAGCTCCATGTTTGGATTGATGTGAGGTGGTATTTATGCGCAGTTGGTCGCCGATGTCTATAATCGATACCGATTTGTATCTCAGACGGGCTTTCAGATACGCTTCCAGTTCATTGCGTTTTGCCACCGGGAGAGGAGTGGAATATTTTACTAACGCCACATTTACGGTGTCGAGTTCAGTGGTTCGGATATTTCCGAAGATAGCTCGGGTCACTGCTATGTCGCTAATCTGCGGGAAGAGCACCTTAAGCTCAGGAGCAAGCTGCCCACCTATTGAGTCATTTATGTTTGTAAAGGCTATTACGCTTTTGAGCGAGTCGATAGTCACTTGCTTGGCAGCTATTGATGTCTGAGCCATCTCGTAGATATCACGTGCCGACGGACTGGTCTGGGTAAATGCCGAGAGGTCCGGAGTATCTCCCTGGATTATGTTTAGGGTAGCGCCCTGGAGTCCGTAGAATTTTAGCTGTTGTGATAGGGCGAGCCGGAGTGAATCAGTCGGGAGTATTTTGCCTATAAGGGTCACATTGATGGTTTTCTCGCCGTGCTCCATTGTGGCACTGCTGCTCAGCACCTGAGTGGACGGAAACTTGAACTCCTGCGCTACAAACTGCTCTGCGCTGCGTGTGAAATGCGATTGACGCAGCATATTGTATGTGAGGTAGAGTGAGGGTAGCAGCGTGAGTATTGCAACCGTATAGACCAGACGGCGGACCTTGCGTGCCCTCAGAGGGTCAATTTCCGGCACATGCTTGTAGTGCATCAGCTTCACGCCTATGAATGTGGCGAGAGCTATATAGATGGAGTTTATTAGAAACAGATAGAACGCTCCGAGGAAATAGTGGGGCTGGAGAGTGGCTATTCCATAACCGACAGTACACAGAGGTGGCATAAGTGCCGTGGCGATTGCCACACCGGGTATCACATTCCCCTTTGACTTGGAACCAATGGCTATGATTCCTGCCGCACCACCGAAAAATCCTATCAGGACATCGTAGATGGTAGGCGATGTGCGCGCAAGCAGTTCGCTGTGGGCGGCGCTGACCGGCGACACGAGAAAATAGAGCGTGGAAGTGAGCACACTGATGCCGGCTGCCATCACAAGGTTGCGCAGCGCTCGCTTGATTAGTTCAAAGTCCTGAATACCTATACCCAGACCAATCCCGATGATGGGACCCATCAGAGGTGAGATAAGCATCGCACCGATTATAACGGCGGTGGAGTTGGTATTCAGTCCGAGCGATGCTATGAAGATAGCGATGATTAGAATCAGGATATTGGTGCCGCGAAACGACACCCCTTCCCTGATGGCTTGCTCTGCCTCCTGTTGCGACACAAGATAATCGGTGAGCGAAAAGTAATCTACCAGATACTTCTGTATTGATGGCATTTTTAGAGCGTTACAGTGTTTCTATGTTTTAGCAGTCACAGTTATGCTTCTGCCTTGCGGTATTGGTTCTTCACCTCGTCCACAACATTGATTATATAGTCACCCACCTTTTCGAGTGAGCCCACAATGTCCATGTAATATATACCGGCCTGGTATTCATAGTGATGGTCATTGATATTTTCAACATTCGATGAGCGCAACTGGTTGCGGAGATTGTTGATTTCACGCTCCTTGTTGTAAGATGCTATGATATCATTTTCCTCAGCGGTCTCGAAATCGCGGAGCAGAAGTATCATGTTGGTCATTGCTGATTCAACAGCTATGAACATTGAGTCGATATTGTGGTAAATCTCTTCGTTGAAATTCACTCGGCTTTCCTGTCGGCGTATGAGTATCTTGGCTATACCATAGCAGCAGTCGGCTATGCTCTCGATTTCGCTATCGATACGGAGCATCGCGGCAATGCGGTGCTTACCTTCATTTGAGAGACGTCCTTCTGAACAGCGGTTGAGATAGTTGGCGATTTCAATCTCCATTCTGTCAGATATTTCCTCATATTTCTCAATACGTGAGAACTGCTGTGTAAATTCCTCGCCTGGTTTGGTGTGGACTATGTTTTGAGCCATGCCAATCATACGCTGTACACGTTGCGCGTATACCACCATCTCCTTCTCGGCTTGTGCGATGTTGAGTTCGGATGCACTCATAAGACCACCGGAGATAAATTTGAGCTGGAACTCTTCGTTCTCCTTGTGCTTTGCAGGTACGAGATATTCCACAATCTTTACATATACACCTGTAAGCCATATCATTATGGATACATTTATGAGGTTGAAGATGGTGTGGAATACAGAAAGTCCGAATGACACGCTGAACTGCATTGAAGCTATCTGAGCTAGAACGGGATGACCGTTAGGCAAACTGCCGTCAAACAGGCTGTTGTACATCTTAGGGTCTGATGCCTCAAGCTCATTCACAAACGTGTATATCTGTTCAGGGTTTCCCTGTCCGAGCCATTGTGTCACATCGACATTCAGGCGCACAAACGGGTAGAACACCACAAGTGTCCATATCATACCGAAAGTGTTGAAGAGCAGGTGACCCATCGCCGTGCGTTTTGCCGCTACGTTACCGCTCATAGATGCAAGAAGCGGAGTGATAGTGGTACCGATATTGCTACCTAACACCACGGCGCATGCGAGGTCGAACGATATCCACCCCTTGGTACACATGATGAGTACGATGGCGAAAGTAGCTGCCGATGACTGAATAATGGCTGTCAGCACAACTCCGACGAGCAGGAACAGAAGCACGGAGCCAAATCCCATTGATGCGTAATGCTCAAGAAACGCGAACATCTCAGGATTGCTCTGCAAATCAGGTACATAATCGCTAATCATGTCAAGTCCCATGAACATGAACGCGAAACCTATGAGAAATTCACCGATTGATTTTTTTCGGCTCGCTTTCATGAAGAGCAGCGGCACCGAACATGCTATGAGGGGAAGTATAAATGCGGAGGTGTCAACTTTGAATCCGAATAAGGCTATAATCCAGGCAGTGAATGTTGTACCGACATTGGCACCGAAGATTACCGACATTGATTGTCCTAATGTCATCAATCCTGCATTCACGAAACTCACCACCATCACGGTGGAAGCCGAAGAACTCTGGATGAGGGCTGTGATTAAGATACCGGTCAGCATGCCTGTGAGGCGGTTGCGGGTCATTGCTGACAGAATGCTGCGCAGACGGTCGCCCGCGGCTTTTTGTAGTCCCTCACTCATCACTTTCATCCCGTAAAGGAACAAAGCGACGGAACCCAGTAGACATAAAAAGTCTAAAAAGCTATAAGTCATAGTCTTAACGTAATATATGATTGGGAAAAATCACCTGTTCACCAGGTAATAACTTCTCAAATGCAAAGATATAACAAATTTGCGAAAAAATAAGAAACTTTAAGAGACTGTTTGGCTTTATTTGGTGTAGATTTTGAGGTGAAACGCAAATTTGTATATGATAATTTCGTATAGTACGTGGGCTAATTTGTGCAACTTACACATCATCCGACGTTTGTAGGGCTGAGGCTGCGCTACGGTATTGGGATGGCGACATGTCATACCGCTCTTTGAATGCGCGCTGGAGTGTGCGGGGTGTACCGAATCCCAGACGCGATGCTATCTCGGCTATTGACTCGCCTGAGGCAGAGCCAAGCACACGCCGCGCCTCGTCAAGACGGAAAGTGTTGATGTAGGAAAGCACCGATATGCCGCGTTCCGTGCGTATGATTTGTGCCACCACGTCGGGGGTGGTCTTCAGAAACTCCGAAAGTTCCTTGCGGCTAAGCCCAGGGTTGGTATAAGGGCGATGGGTAAGCATATACCGGTCAAGACGTTCTATCGGAGAGTCATCATGCGGTTCGCGTGACTCTTTTACCGGAACAGCTGATGTGTAGGCGGCTGTACGGTCGAGTTCCTTGAGGCGTTCCACTAAAAGTTTGTTGCGTTTGCGTTGTTTCACTGTATGGATGGCGGAAGTCGCAAAAAGTATCAACAGTACCAGCGATACAGCCCCCAGTCCGAGCATCTGGAACCGATGGGTCCTGACATGCTCGCTTTCCAGTTCGGAACGGTAAAGTATTGTAAGGTCCTGAAGGCGTTGGTCAGACAACATTTCCGACAGCGAATCATGAAGGGCTATGTAGTGTGAATATGCTTTGGCGCTTTCCTCATGCTTACCGACCATGCCGAGAATCCGCGCTTTTAAAATAAGGTCATCGAGATAGAACCATGGGAAATCGCTATGGGTTGAGAGCAGGGTGTCTGCATCGGCAAGCGCTCCGGTCCAGTCGCCGGTCGCGGCTCGGAGGTTACTCCTTACCATGTAGAAATGTTCATACGCTCGGGCAGGCACATTCTTTTTTACCTTACATGCAGCTTCACAGAGAAGAGCTTCCGCATGGCTGTAATCATCATTGTCAAGAGCGGTCTGAGCATCAAAAGCGAGTGCCGACACCGGAAAATGACCGGTGGAGTCGATGTCACCTGCAGCGGCCTCACGTTCATGTACTAAAGTGCTGTACAACCTTCCGGCTTGTTGCATACGTGCGGTGTCGCCCAACGAACGGTAGATAATCCAAAGCCACTCATTGATATTGGTAGCTGTACCGAATTCTTTCCCCGAACGGAGTGGATGGCTGATGTAGCCGGCTGCCGGTTCAAGCTCTCTAAGGGCATGTTGCGGTTGGTTGAGTTTGTAGAACATCTGGGCTCTGACGCGTTTTGCCATCGCAAGAGAGAGTGAGTCGCCCATCTGATTTGCTTCTTCATGCATTTTTACTGCCAGACGGTCAGCTTCAGAGTATCTGCCGTCAGAAAACAATTGGTCTATCAGCACATTCACCGCCGCAAAGTAACAGGCATCCTTCTTATCGGTACGCATACTGTCGATTATTATTTCCATCTCACTGGCGCAGCCGGTGCCAGGGGATAGATTGCGGAGAGCCTGCACTGTCATGACCCGGCGTAGCGACAGGTCGTCACTGGTGTCATCTGCCGCACTTCCGCATCCGGTAAGCAGCATGACAATGACTCCCCACATTGCGGCAAGCAGCATGGGGAGTATATGCAGTGAGAATTTATGGTGTACTCTCTGAATCATCAGGGGGAGAGATTAATATTAAGATACCTGTTTAGAGCGCATCCTTGATGGCTGCTACCATTTCGGCATATTCAGCATCGGAGAGATATACTTTCCCGGGGTTCATCTGGAAAGTGCCACCGTAATCCGGTCCGTCAACATACTTAGGCGCCAGATGGAAATGAAGATGCGACAGTTTGTCGCTGTAAGCGCCATAGTTGATTTTCTCGGGGTGGAACACCTTGTCCATTGCTCTTGTAACACGAGCCACGTCTGCCATGAAAGCATTGCGCTCATCGTCCGAAAGTTCATTGAGGTCATTTACATGTCCGTTGTAAGCCACCAGGCAACGTCCATGATATGTCTGTTCCTTAAAGAGAAACGCGCGTGATACGCTCAGAGGGGCGATTTCTATCATCAGATTGTGGAGAGTTTCATTGTTGGTGCAGTAAAGGCACTCCTTAGGGTCACTTTTCATAACATTATTGATTTAAGTAATTTGTAATTCAGTGAGTCATTCTGCTCCATCCGTACCGATAGGATTCCCAAGAATGGAGTCAAACGTTGATATAATGAGGTGAAATATCAGTTTAAGGTACAAATTTAGGGATTATAATCCGTAATGAGGAGATATATGGGGCAAAAAAATAGCGGTCCCATGGTAATTTATTACGCATGCTCTGCGTGTGGATTACCATGGAACCGTTTATACAACCTATATCTACGTATTATATATATTGGAGACTATGTGTACTGACGTTTGTTTATTGGTCGTAGGAATGGAAGTACGGAGCATTTACCGGTACATTTTTGGTCGATTCACCGAAAAGTTCTCTCATTTTGGGTGACCATTCACCGGTGACAGGCATGATTGAGAACTTGCCTTTCAGATTGATATCCTGGAGCAAAGTTATGCCTTCCGGCCATGTATGTTTGTTGAATGCTGAGGTCTGCCATGCATTGTGGCTGATAAGTATTCCTTCTTCGTATCTCTCAAACGATACATTCGCATCGTCAGTGAGAAGTACAAAGCCGTTGCCCTCATTGTCCGAAACCACAGCTGCGTTCACATGCATTCGGTTGCCCGGGAAATAGATATCGTCAGAGTGCATCTGCCATACACCATATTCGCTGAGGCGGTCCTTGGACGGATAAGATGCGTATGGACCATTGCCAAGCCATCTTACCACATCCATCCCTGCAGGGAGAAGAAGTCCGTAGCCGGCTTCGACGCTTGCCCCTTCGCCTATGGCGTTAAGGTCATATTCCACATCAATCCAACCGTTAGAAGTGAAGGTCAGCTTCACGGTGCCCTCTGTGCGGCGTACTACGGTGGAGCTGTCGGTTACTACAGTATCGCTGGCGAATACACCTGAAAGTTCCATCTCATTCTTGCTTAATTTCTTGATATCGAGATTTGAGGCTTTCATCCAGAGCTTGTCCCAGAAAGGATACTTTTTCACACGACGACTGCCGCGGGTTATCTTGTCGGTCATTGTGATTTTACGACCTACTTTCGAAATCAGACCATCCGATATTATTTCCTTACCGTTACTATTGGTGAGGCGCATACCATTATCGGGGGTGATATCAAGATTGTAGCTATCGGTTACCACGCTGTTTTTGCCTGTCTTGATTTTTGAGGTTGTGTTTCCTGCAAGAGCATCCTTTAGTGATACAGATGTGGGCTTGGCGAGGCGTATGGACTTTTCGTAGAACTGGTTACCATTCTTATCGGTGAAATCAAGTTCCATCCAGTAATCGGCATAGCCTTCGGGTATATTGACCGGGATGTTGACTATGGTTGTGGTATGGGGTGCACCTGTGGGTGAGAAAGTTCCGTTTGCGACAACTTTGCCGTCAGCCAGACAACGCCATTTGCCGCTGACGCTGTTGAGGTTGGTGAAGTCGTAACGGTTTATCATCTTGACTCCGATATTGTTGACCCCGGAAGTTACATTAATAGTGGTGTCAGGGACGATTACGTAGGAATACACCTTGCGTGCTTGCCAATAGTTGGTCTTTGGGAAACGGTCGGCATACATCAGACCGTCGGTACCGTCGCATCCGTTGGTGTCATAGATAGTATCCTTGGCGGTCCAGACGAAATCGGTGTAGTCCCATTTCGACTTCATTGGCTTAGTTTTGGTAGCGATACCCTGGTCAAATAGTTCCCATACGCTTCCGCCTGCCACCTTGGGCTTTGACCACATTATTTCATAAAGACGTTGCATCTGTCCGAAGTCGGTTCCTAAGGCATGGGCATATTCAGTTACTACCATCGGTTGCTCGAATTTCTCGCTCCATTCCTCCATTTGCTCATAGGTGGGATAGTGGGGAGAAAGTGCCGGGAGTGAGTCGGGCATATTCTCAGCCATTCTTAAAAAGTCCTTGGGTCCCTGGGGGAAGGAATAGGGGCGGGTAGGGTCAATTCGATACACATGTTTGCCTGTTTCGAGTCCGATAGGTGTGGCGGGATTTTCGTTGCCTACGCTCCACATTATTACCGAAGGATGGTTCTTGTCACGCACGAGTGTAAGGTCGGCTCTCAAAAGCAGTTCCGGCAGATATGATTCATCCTCCAGGAGAGGTTCGCCGAATCCGTAAGGCACTTCGTCCATCACATACATACCTATTGAGTCGCATAGCTCGAGCAAGCGTTCATTTGGGGGATAATGGGAGGTGCGGATGAAGTTCATGTTGGCATCGCGCATGAGTTTGAGGTCATTTTTCATCTCCTCCTCTGTAATTGAACGTCCATGGATGGGTGACATGTCATGATGTGTGGCACCATGGAGTTTTATGGGAGTACCGTTGAGTTTCAGTACACCGTTTTCGGTTGTGATTTCCCTGATACCTATGCGCTCTGTGCGAGTTTGAAGAATGCCGTTGACATCCGAGAGGATTATTGTGAGATTGTAGAGATTGGGAGTTTCTGCGTTCCAGAGATTAGGGTTCGACACATTTATCTTATTGGTAAAGTCGTTGTTACCAGGTGTAAGGGAGAGTGTGGAGTTGAATGTCCCGGCAGTCCGTCCCTGTGAGTCGGTCAGTGTGCCGGTTATGTTGGCGTTACGCTTTGACTCGGCTATAAGCGATAGGTTCACATCTATTTCTGCATCATTTCCGACAAGATGGCTCTTTACCTCTACATCGCGGATGTGGGTTTTCGGGAGTGCGAACAGTGTCACATTACGATGGATACCGTTGAGAGCCCAGTCGTCATTGATGTCAAATAGATACGTGCGAGGCTGAGTGTTGGCTTGTACAGATATTCGGTTGGTGGCTCCGGGAGTCACATATTGTGTTATATCGAAGGTCTTGCGGTTGAATGCGCTATTGTAGTATCCGGCTTTTTTGCCGTTAACATACACTGCGCAGTCATTGCTTACACCATCAAATGTGATGTATATGTTTTCTCCTTTCCAAGAGGCAGGTATGTCAATGGTACGGGAATATAGACCGGTACCCTTTTTCACTTTTTTACCATATTTCTTTCCGGTAGAGAAACCTTGCAGTTCCCAGTTGGACGGAACCTTGATTGATTTCCAGCCATCGAGAGGGAAATTCTCATTATAGAAATTTTCGTCGTTACCTGTAAGCTCTCCTTCTACATATTTGAACTTCCATGTGCCGTTGAGTGATAGGCGGGGCGCCTCACCTTCGCGCGGTAACATCTGTTCGGTGTTGTAAAGTGACTCGTATGCGTGGATACTTCCCGTATTGATTAGGATGCCGAGCAACAGCGCTCCGAGTCGGCGGCTTTTCCGTTTGTTGAAATGTATTTGCATGATGGTATGATTGGTTGGTAAGTTTCACTGCCGCAAAGTTACTGACCTATTGTAATACCATGCATGTAGAATGGTTGTGTATTTGTGATAATACTGTTGCTGTACTGGCTGTTATAATCATTTTGCAACGATTTATGCACCATGCTGCAACATTTGTTCACTCCGATTTTTCGCTATAAAGGTTGGGAGGTGTGCCGTAAGTATCCTTGAAAACTTTTGAGAAGTAGCGCGGATTGCTGAAGCCTACCATCTCGGCTACAGTAGCCACGGGATATTTTCCCTCGGTGAGCAGTCGTGCCGCTACTTTCATGCGTCTCGTCTTGATATAGGTTGACGGTGATGCTCCGGTGAGTGCCTGCATCCTGCGGTAGAGCACAGTTCGGTCCATAGCCATCAGTTCACTCAGCCTCTGAACAGTCAGGTTCTCGTCGCGCAGATTCTCATCGACGATGTTGCGGATACGCGACAGAAACTGCTCGTCCACTGATATAATTTTCTCCTCCCCGCTTGCCAATAACGCTTCGAGCCGTTTTGACTTTCCGTCAGCGCCGGATGGGCGGATTGGTCTGCCCTTCCTGTCGGACAGTTCAAGGAGTATTATTCCTAACAGAGCCAATGAGAGGATGAGCCACTGTATTATAAAACTGTTATCTCCTTCTTGGATGGTCTGCGCCTCCTCGGTCATTGTCAATGAAGTGCCGATGCTTCCATTTTTGATTTTGTCGGGAGAAAATGAGTAGGTGCCACCGGGAAATCCCACATGGATTATGCCACAGGAATCCATCAGAATCTCTCCCGGAAGAAATTCTTTGCCGTCAAGGTCTATCCCATCAAGTTTGCCATAGATGGTGAGTCGTTGTTGCCCCATGTCAGATGACGTGGAAAGACACCCGATTCTCGTGGTGAAGATAAGCCAGAGGTCTCCATCCATATCGATGACGAGCGACTGGATATTGTCGCCTGAATGGGTCAGACGGTCGGTCAGCCTTTTTCGTATTACTGTGTCTCTGTCCACTACAAGCAGTCCATGCCGTGTGCCTACATATATGGAGGAATCGTTAAGTTCCAATGCGCAATTAGTGATTCCGGGAGCTGCCGCCATGGCTATCTCTCTGATTTCCGGTGAGGAGAACACCGTCTGTTTGCCAAAGTTGAATCTCTGAGGTGAGCTGGTGAAATATCCCTCCCGCTCCGGATTGTGGTAGAACAGCCCGTTTTCTACAGCCCCAATCCATAATCCGCCTTTTGAGTCAATAAGAAGTGATGAGAGCTGTCCGGATGAGAGGTCGGTTTGCTTAGGTTCAAGATACTCAACCTCCGGTTTCTGCGCCAGGGGCGTGATGTGTGCCAGCCTGTCACCGGCGGCATATACAGAGCCATCCGTTGGCGATACTGCAAGGGCGTTGATATGAAATGGCACGGATATGCTTCTTTCCCAGTTGTGACGTTTAAGGTTAAAAATGCTGATGGTCCCTTTGCTGATGCCATTGTAATCGTGGGCTATGTAAAGGGAGTCGCCTCGTAGTGCCACCGATATATTTTTAGTAAGACTGTCGGCTTGGGCAGGAGAGAAAGCTGCACCACCATATTGGAGTTCGCCTGATTCGATGTCGATTACATCTATATATCCTTGCCGGTAGCAGAATATAGCGGAGGAATCGGTTGCTACTAACTGCTCGAGTACCCTTTTGCCACCGGGAAGTTTGCCTATCCGTTTGTTTTTTCCGTCATTTCCGAGGAAAATGTCGCCGGCTAAGGTAATAACCCATGTGCGATGTGAGGAGTCTATGAAAAAATTGGACCACTCTTCTGATTCCAGTCCTTTTCCGAGAGCTTTCAGCGGGTCCGGAAGAGACTTGCCTGTGAGGATGTTGAATCCATATAGGTTGCCACCTTTCTTAATCCATAACAGATTCTTTCCATCGCTGTAGAGCGCCACACCGCCATCATAGCCTGGAAGATGGATGCCTGAATTTAAATCGGGGGTATAACTGTTGAAGGTGATTCCGTCGGTCACTGTGACGCTACCGGCGGTGAGGATACCGGTCCGTCCCGGCGAGATTTCGCAAAGTCCACGTATACGGCTTTCAATCAGACCGTCGCGCATATCAATCCCTATCACCGGAATATCACGGGCGGTGATAGTTGTAGCCACTGATAGCAGAAGAATCAGTATTATGAAAAATATGCGTCGTGTCACAATGGATGAAAATGTAAGACTTTTCGGGGATGTTTAAGGTGCAAATTTAGGGATTATAATCCGTAATGAGGGTTAATAAGTTTAAAAATTGGAGTTTCATCATAATTTATACTCCTATACTTTGTCGTGACAGAATAAGTTGATACCTTTGCCCGTCGATTTACACCGACGGAATGGTTTAATTAAATTATTATTTAAGACTATGTCAACATATACAGTTGAGGACCCCAGAAAGGTCACTACCCGCCGTCTTGCCGAAATGAAGGCAAAGGGCGAAAAGATAGCGATGCTAACAGCCTATGACTATTCAATGGCTAAACTCATTGACCAGGCAGGTATGGATGTGATTCTTGTGGGCGACTCCGCATCAAATGTAATGGCGGGAAATGACACTACCCTCCCCATGACTCTTGACCAGATGATTTATCATGCCAAGAGTGTGATGAAGGGTGTGAAGCGCGCCCTCGTGGTGTGCGATATGCCTTTCGGTACTTATCAGGGTAATTCATTGGAAGCTCTCGCATCGGCTGTGCGCATCATGAAGGAGAGCCATGCCGAGGCCGTGAAGATTGAGGGCGGTGCCGAGATTCTGGAGTCAATCCAGCGCATTCTTTCTGCCGGTATCCCTGTGATGGGTCATCTTGGGCTCACTCCACAGTCAATCAACAAGTTCGGTACCTATAATGTGCGTGCCCGCGAGGAAGCTGAGGCAAACAAGCTGATTGAGGATGCCAAACTCCTGGAGGAAGCTGGATGTTTTGCTATTGTACTTGAAAAAATTCCCGCAGAGCTTGCCACTCGTGTAGCGCAGGAACTTACTATACCTATCATTGGTATTGGTGCCGGTGGCGGTTGTGACGGTCAGGTGCTTGTGATGCACGATATGCTTGGTATCAACCAGGGTTTCTCACCACGTTTCCTCCGCCGCTATGCCGACCTTGGCAATGCGATTACTGATGCTGTAGGCTCGTATATCACAGATGTGAAGAGCTCTGACTTCCCCAACGAGAAGGAGCAGTACTAATTGTAGGATACTTCCTGCTTGCAGGAGTCTTTCCACCCTAAGGTGGCAAAAATATAATCAGACCCGCCAGGTCATATCGGAATTTCCGGTTTGCCTGGCGGGTCTGCTGTATATGTGTCCGGGCTGACTCATTGTTCACCCGCACTGTATTTTGTCAATCTCTTATCCAAAGATGAATGTCTGTGACGATGAGGTTGATGTGGCTGATTCGGTGGTTACACCCATAGCTCCGTTGCGCACCTGCTCCACTATTTTGCGGTCACGTTTGTAAGTGGGATGCTTTTCAAGAATGTCGCAGATAGAGTCGTCATCAAGTTGGTTAGGACCGAGGATTATGGTGGAGGGACGGTCCTTTCCTCCTGCGAGGTCAATGAGCTTGGAGGCGCCATACTCTGCAGCGATACGTTCCACTGATACTTCCTGCTCCTTTGGCTTTGCCGGTGTAGCTTTTGGCTGTTCGGGTTTGGTCTGAGCTGTGGCTGAGGCGGTAGGTTCGGAACCCTTGCCGGTGCGGTTGGATGCGCCGCCGAAGCTGAAGTTGCCTCTTCCGTGTGAAGTGCTCATGATTTCCTCCTCTTCATCGCGGAGTGTCACGTCGAAACCAGCGGCGAGTATGGTCATCTTCACGCGGTTTCCGAGGGTTTCGTCGAATCCGATACCCCAGATTACATCCACTTCGGTGTTGATGGAGCTGATGAAGTCGTTGATTTCATGAGTCTCGCTCATGCGGAACTCATCCTCGGCATTGGGGTCGAAGTAGAGGTAGAAGAGCAGCTTCTTCGAGCCGAGTATATCGCGGTTTTTGAGGAGCGGTGATTTCAACGCGTCCTGGATGGCTTCGGTGACACGATTCTCACCTTCTCCGAAACCTGAGGATATGATGGCGGCACCACCGTTGCGCAGTGTAGTGTCAACATCGTTGAAGTCGAGGTTGATGTGTCCCTTGCCGGTGATGATATCGGAGATTGAACGTGCGGCAATCGAAAGTGTGTCGTCAGCCTTGCCGAATGCGTTGAGGAAGCTGAGGTCACCGTATATTTCTGTAAGGCGCTCGTTGTTGATTACAAGGAGGGCATCGACATACTTTGCCATCTCGTCGGCACCGGCGATTGCCTTCTTGATTTTCTTCTGACCTTCAAATAGGAACGGGATGGTGACGATACCGATGGTGAGAAGACCGCGTTCCTTGGCGATACGCGCCACCACAGGGGCAGCACCTGTACCTGTGCCACCGCCCATACCGGCAGTGATAAACACCATTTTGGTGTCGTCGTCAAACAGCGCTGCAATCTCGTCGGCGCTCTGTTCGGCAAAGTCATGTGCCTTTTCGGGTACGTTGCCTGCACCGAGACCGTCGCCTATCTCAAGGATGTTGGGCACTACCGAGTGGAGCAATGCCTGGCGGTCGGTGTTGATGTTGACAAACGATACATTGTTGATGCCCTCACGGTACATGTGATTTACCGCATTGTTACCACCGCCGCCGACACCTATGGCTTTGATGATGATTTTCTCATCGCTCCCTTCGGGGGCTTTATTGAAAGCTGAAGTGTCGTCGATGTTCTGGCTGTAAGCTTTGTTGAGTTCGTCCATTATTGTCAGTGTGTTCTATTCGTTTGTTACATTTTTATTATTTCTCATCATCCTCTTCGTCATCCTCGATTGGCTCGGTCATCAGACGTGCCACACGGTCCACTATAGAACCCCAAGCTCGGCCGAAACCGCTCTTTTTGGTAGCGCGGACGGTTGCCACAGGCTCTTCTTCCTCCGCTTTGTACTCTATGGTGGGAGGTGTGGGCACCGGATTTGTGGTCGGTGCCGGTGCAGGAGCTTGTGCCGGAGCAGCTGCAGGGCGCACCGGTTCGGGTGCCGGAGCAGGGGCAGGGGCAGATGGCTGTGCCGGAGCAGCCTGAGGACGGTTACCGTAGATGGGTGCCGGGTCAACGGGGCGTGATTCCTCGATGAACACCGGTGCCGGGCGTGTCATGCATTCCACAGGGTTGTTTTTGGCTGCTTCTGAGAGAATTGAGATTACATCAACGGCATCGGTGCTCTGGATGCGTCCGTCGTTGATGCGGATGCGGGTGGTGGGTGCGCCTACGCGTACTTTCATTCCTGTGAGGGTTTCGAGACGCTGGTTGAAGCCGTTGAGTTTGGCTCCCTTTCCCACTATGATGATACCACCGGGGAGTTTGTCGGCGGTGAATCCTGCATATTTCAGCTGCTCGTTGATATTGGCTATTATTTCGCCTGCGCGGGCAGCCACATAATTGTTTATTTGAGTGTAATCGGCGGCAGTATGGTTGTATACCACGGACTGCTCTGACGATGGCAGCGCGTTTCCGCCTGCTATTTTCAGTTCCTCGGCATGTTCCTCAAGGTGATTGAGGGCTGTGATATCGCGGGTTATGTTGCGCGAACCCATCGGTATGGTCGAGAGATATTCAAGCACGCCGTTCTTGTAGATTGACACTGTAGTGGTCTCGGCGCCGAAGTCCACAAGCATACATCCGAGACGCTTTTCCTCCGAGAAGAGCACCAGGTCTGCTTCGGCGAGCTGACGCACGTATACATCCTGAATCTTGAGTTGAAGACGTTCGTCAAGCACATTGTGGAGATTGCGCATCAGCTGGTTGCGGCAGCTGATGAGGTTGAGGCGTGCGGAAATGTGCGACCCCATCATGCCTACCGCACGAGTGGTGGGAGAGTTGTCAACTCTAAATTCCTTGGGTGTCACGCACACTACGTTGCGCTCGTGGAGAGGTTGGTTGAGAGCGTCCTTTACGATGTCAGATATCATCTCCATGGTGATTTCAGTCTCTACAGCGAAACGACGTTCTACCTCTATTACTTGTGAAGAAAGGGAGCGACCTCCTACGGATACATATACCCCGGTGACCTTGCGCTGCGCCTCGCGTTGTTCAAGGCGGCTGATTACGTTGCGAATGGCGTTGGCTGTCTCAACCACATTGCGGATACATCCGTAGCGCACCCCGTCGGAGAGCTTTTCCTCCTCGACTGTTTTCACACTCAGGGCACCCGCGGAATCAACTGTGCCGACAGCGCCTTTTATTTTTGAACTCCCTATTTCGAGAGCTACGATATATTTTTCTTCCATGGACGGTAGGGTTTGAAGTATAGAGTTTTTTTATTTACGGAGTTTTGTCAATTTGCAGGGATTGGCTTTTCGGAATGAGCCTGCTTTCCGGGCATGGTCTGTCCGGGTGCCACATCGTCACCGGCAAGCATTGTGCCGGTATCGACTGCCTCTTCGTCCTCATATTTTACAAATTCCACCGGAGCGGAATGGCGTTTGCGCTTGGTGGCTACCAGCTGCCCGCGCCATTTGAGTGAGAGGGTGTCATATTTCTCCCATCCTTGCTTTGGAAGCACTTCGGTATAGAAGCGTTTCAGACGGCTGAATTTATCGTCAAAGTGAGAAGGAGCACCGATATTTATTACATGTTCCCTGATATTGGGCACAAGGATGATGTCAGTGGGCGATTTCACTTTCACCATGGATATGAAGTTGCTCCACACTGAATCATTGGCGATGTAATTTATGAGCGGGAGTAATGACTGCGGGGTAAACAGGGTGTCGGCAGGGTCAAAGTGTCCATCAATCACCGGTACATCCTTGTGGTAGCGGGCATTGGCCGATACACGTTTGCCGATTTTGTTTATATAATATGATTTCCCGTTGTCAAATATTCGTGCTACCGGTACGATTGGTTGCGCTGTGATATGTATTGAGCCATCGGTCATACGTACCACATGGGCATCCTCCACCTTGTCGAGCTCCAGCAGTGCGCGCCGTATCTCCTGGGTGTTTATGCATGCAAGAGGCATCCCTTTAGCTTTCTCCGGAAGGTCGTCAATCTCATGCGCAAGCTCCTCCGCCGACACAAACTGACGTCCGGCGTCGCTATCACTCACGGAAATATGCACTCCACGGCACACATCATTGTCTGCCTCACCGGCCGAAAGGGTGAGGGCAATGACTAAGTAAGCCATGAGCATAATGGAGAATATTATTTTGAGATACTGTTGCACTTGTAAAATCAGAATGAGGCGTTTTTATGATTGATTGACACCGTTATGCGGTGGTAAGTTCGATGATTTTCGGGATGAAAGTGTTGATATCACCGGCACCCACGGTCAATAAGATGTCAAAGTTACGATTTTTCAATGTTTCCGCCAATTTTTCTTTGCTAATTAAGATTTTATCCTCGCATTTAACATCTTTGAAAATCATTTCGGATGTCACGCCCGGTATTGGTTCCTCGCGCGCAGGGTAGATGTCGAGGAGTATCAGCGAGTCGGCGGCTGATAGTGCTTCGGCAAACTCAGGTGCGAAGTCGCGTGTGCGGCTGTAGAGATGTGGTTGGAATGCTACAGTGAGTTTTCTGCCCGGATAGAGAGCCTTGACTGATGCAATGGAGTTGCGAATCTCCTCGGGATGGTGGGCATAGTCATCTATTATCACACGTCCGGTGCCATTGTTCTCCTTGAGCCAGCATTCAAAACGACGTTTTGCTCCACGGTATGTGCTGATGGCTTCGCGGATTACCTCAGGTTCGAATGCATCGGTGAGACATACGGCTGCCACTGCGGCTACGGCATTGTCGATGTTTACTTCGACAGGTACTCCAAGGTTGATGTTGCGTATGGTGCCTCGTGGAGTCACGATGTCGAATGTGATGTTGCCCGGCTGGCGGCGTATGTAGGCGGCGTGGAAGTCACCTTTGTCGCGGGAATAGGTATAGACTCTCACACCTTCCTGCGGACGTGGTTTCAGTTTTAATCCTTCATGAACTATGAGTGCACCTCCCGGACGTATCAGCTCGGTGAAGTGGGCGAAGCTTTCCAGATAAGCCTCCTCGGTGCCATATATGTCGAGGTGGTCAGGGTCGGTGGCTGTGATGACAGCTATGGTGGGGGTAAGGTGGTGGAACGAACGGTCATACTCGTCGGCCTCAATCACACTGTAATTGGAGGACGGGGTAAGGATGAAATTCGAATTGTAATTCTTCAATTCACCACCGAGGAATGCATTGCAACCCACAGAACCGCTCTGGAGTATATGTGCTGCCATTGACGATGTGGTGGTCTTGCCGTGGGTTCCTGCGAAACAGAGTGAGCGTGAATCGCGTGTGACAAGCCCGAGTGCCTGCGCACGTTTCATAATCTCAAATCCGTTGTCGCGGAAATAGCAGAGTATGGGAAGGTCGGCGGGTACGGCTGGAGTATAAATCACCAGTGTATCAGCCGGATTGCGGAACTTTTCGGGGATTGAATCGGCGCTTTCGTCAAATGAGATTACCACTCCTTCGGCTTGTAGTTCGTCGGTGAGGGTGGTAGATGTGCGGTCATAACCGGCCACATTTTTACCTTTTGCGAGGAAATAGCGTTCGAGGGCTGCCATGCCTATACCGCCGGCACCTACGAAATATATGTTGGAAATAGTTGATATGTCGTTCATTGTGAGTCTATTTAGATACGATTTCACAAATTTTGTCTACAATTTTTTCATCGGCAGCGTGGAGTGCCATCTTGCGGATGTTGTCCGACAGCTGATTGCGGCGTTCAGCATCGTTGATAAGTTCCACAATAGTTCCGGGAAGTTGCTCCACGGCATCGACATCGAGTATCATCACGGCTGCTCCGCGGGTCGAGAGTGCCTCTGCATTGTGTCGCTGATGGTCCTCAGCCACGTTGGGTGAAGGTATGAGAATCACTGCCTTGCCGAGATTCTGAAGTTCGGAGATAGTGCCGGCTCCTGCGCGCGACACCACGAGGTCGGCAGCGCGGTAGGCGAGGTCCATGCGGGTTATGAATGTCGTGGCTTTGACATTTGGGTAGGCTTTGGCTTTACCTTGGAATAATTCAGCACCGTAACGTCCTGTCTGCCACATCAGTTCAACACCTTCGGCTGCTATGGAGTCGAGCGATGCCGCTACGGCTTCGTTGACGGTACGTGCACCGAGGCTGCCTCCAACCACCAATATAAGTTTCTTATCGGGGTCAAATCCAAGTTCTTTCTTTGCCTCCGCCTGAGTGAGGGTGCACCCCTCCAGGTCGGTACGAACCGGATTGCCGGTCTTTACAATCACCTCAGCGGGGAAAAATCGCTCCAATCCATCGTAAGCCACGCAGATAGCCTTGGCTTTCTTGGCAAGAAGCTTATTGGTCACCCCGGGGTAAGAATTCTGTTCCTGCAGGAGGGTCGGAATCCCGTTTTTCTGTGCTTGTTTCAGCACCGGTCCGCTGGCGTAGCCACCCACGCCGATAGCTATATCGGGCTTGAATTCCTTGACGATTTTTCGTGCCTTGCGGAGTGACTTCCAGAGTTTTATGAGTACGCCGAAGTTTCGCCACAACCGTTTGCGGTCGAAACCGGCCACCGGCAGACCTTCTATTTTGTAGCCGGCGGCAGGTACTCTCTCCATCTCCATCCTTCCCAGTGCTCCTACAAACAGAATCTCTGTGTCAGGATTGCGGCGTTTTATGGCGTTGGCAATCGAGAGAGCGGGGAAGATATGTCCGCCGGTGCCTCCCCCGGAAATCAAAACCCGGTTCAACTGACTGTTACCAGCTGTAGCGTTGCTCTCGGATGTCGGTTTAGTTATATTTTTCTGCATTTTTTAATCTCTTTTGATATTTTAACAATGCAAATCGGCGTTTTTGTTCAACGTTAATGTCGGTTTGTTTGCTGCATTCGTCAAAGCTGCATTCTGTTCTCATCGCGGAACTGTTCGGGGAGCGATTCAAGTTCATCGCGTATCTCCTGTTTCTTGTTGCCCTGTCGGGTGGCTGTACGGCTTACCGACAGCATTATGCCGAATGCCAGCGCTGTGACCACTATTGATGTTCCACCCTTGGAAATCAGTGGCAATGGCTGTCCGGAGACGGGGAACACACCGCTCACAATTCCCATGTGGAAAAGAGCCTGGAATGCTATCATAACCGCCATCCCCATCACCATAAGCGCCGGATATGTGCGGTTGCAGTGTGAGGCTATACCGGAAGCACGACCAAGCAACCACAGATAGAGCATCAGCACCACCAGTCCGCCTATAAGTCCAATTTCCTCAATGACTATTGCGAAAATATAGTCGGAGAATGCGAGGGGAAGTCGTGACGCCTCGCGGGAGTTGCCCGGTCCAACACCGTAGATGCCGCCGTTAGCCTGCGCCATGTACGAGAGTATCTCCTGACGGTTCTTTCCAGTGGCTGGAATCTCCCACTTGGGCACTGAGTCAGAGTTGTGTCGGTCGAGACGTGCCATCCATGTGCTGAGACGTGACTCACGTTTTGTCCCATCGTCAACTGTCACAAGTTCGGTTTTCTGCTCGGCGTCAGCGGGAATTTCCCTTACCTCGGTGAAATAAAGGTAACCTATGAACATTGCTCCGCACAGGGCATAGAAGCCGGTAAGAGCAAGCAGATGAAGCACTTTTACGCCACCTATTATCATCATTGAGTAGCTGATGGCGAGAAGAAGAAGCGTGTTGGTCAATCCCTGTTCTATCAGCAGTCCGCTGAGTCCCAGCACAATCAATCCCGAGTAGACTACTCCACGGCTTGTGATACCTATATCCTTCGGGTTCTGGTTCCATGTCATCACCAACGCTATCAGCAGCACCGCCGAGATTTTCACCATCTCGGCTGGATAGATACCTATGCCGAGGAGGGTGAGCGAGCGGCGGGCGCCGTTCACATAGTCGCCGAAGAACATCACATAGAGCATCATAGCCACCGATATTACCGCGAATCCTATGGAGAACGGTATGAAGTAACTGTAATGACGCTTTGAAAAGAACCATACCAGGACGAATCCTCCGAGAAGCATCACCAGGTGACGGATTATAGGTCCGAGCACACCGATTGACGAGCTTGCCACTTCGCGGGATGATGCGCTGTAGAGCTCGATGATAGATATGATGCAGAGAGCTATGAATATACCCCAGATATGCTTGTCGGCTTTGGCGACAGCCTGAGGTTTTGCTGCAGAGGTGGATTCCTCGGTCAGAAGGGAGTTGAGTTCAACGGCCATTGGATGAGAGTAAGGGTGTGATAAGGATTGGATAGTTGGGAGAGAAACCTGTTATAAGTTTTTTACACGTTCCTTGAACTGTTTGCCGCGGTCCTCGTAACTTTTGAAGAGGTCGAAGCTTGCGCAGCAGGGTGAGAGGAGCACGGTGTCACCCTCGGTTGAGATGCGGCGTGCAGTGTTGACAGCGTCATCGATGGAATGGGTGTCATGTATTTCAGGCACTACGCCGGTGAAGAAGTCGAGCAGTTTCTGATTGTCTTTTCCCATGCAGATGATTGCTTTGACTTTTTCTTTCACCAATGGAAGTATCTCGTTGTAATCATTGCCTTTGTCCTTGCCGCCGAGGATGAGGATAGTATTGGCGGGCATTGATTCCAAGGCATACCAGCAGGAGTTCACGTTGGTGGCTTTAGAGTCATTGATATAGCGCACGCCATCCACAGTGCCGGCATATTCGAGACGGTGCTCCACACCTTCGAAGTCGCTCAGTGCCTCGCGGATTTCATTTTTGTCAATATCGAGGATGCAGGCTGAGAGAGCGGCTGCCATCGAGTTGTATAGATTGTGCAACCCGTTGAGCGACAAGTCTGCACGAGGCATCTTGATGGAGGTTTCCGGGGTGTTGATGATAAGCTCGGACTCATCGTCTACATAGGCTTTCGCTCCATTCTCGCAGTGCTCGGCGAAGGGGAAGAGCTGTGCCTCGATGCGTATCTGTTCAAGCTGACGACGTATTACAGGGTCATCCTGCCAGTAGATGAAAGCGTCCTGCGGGGTCTGATTGTTGAGGATGCGGAATTTGGCATTGATATAGTTCTGCATCTTGTAGTCATACCGGTCGAGGTGGTCAGGGGTGATGTTGAGTATCACGGCGATGTTGGCACGGAAGTCGTACATGTTCTCAAGCTGGAAGCTTGACAGTTCAATCACATAGACATCATGTTTGTCGTGAGCCACCTGTAGTGCGAGACTCTGACCGACGTTGCCCGCCAGACCTACGTTGATTCCGGCGTTCTTCAATATATGATAGGTGAGAAGTGTTGTGGTGGTCTTGCCATTACTACCGGTGATACATACCATCTTGGCATTGGTATAGCGTCCGGCGAACTCGATTTCGGATATCACGGGGATTCCTTTTTCGGTGATAGCCTGCACCACGGGGGTGGTGGGTGCGATGCCGGGGCTCTTCACCACCTCGTCGGCGGCGAGTATGCGGTCCATGGAGTGGTGACCCTCCTCCCATTCTATGCCTTCAGCATCGAGCATCTGGCGGTATTTTGGGGCGATGGTGCCGAAGTCGCTGAGAAATACATTCATCCCTTTGACCTTACCGAGGATAGCAGCGCCTACGCCGCTTTCACCTCCACCTAATATAACGAGATTTTTTGTCATGGTTAGCGGATTTTGAGTGTTACGAATGTTATTACGGCAAGGAATATGCCTATAATCCAGAATCGGGTCACAATCTTTGACTCAGGTATAGCGCGGATGGGGGCTTGTATTAACGCTTCGATACCTGAATTGCCCGGTTTTTGGAAATGGTGGTGCAGTGGCGTCATTTTGAACACTCGGCGTCCGGCACCATATTTTTTCTTGGTGAATTTGAAATATGCCACCTGAAGCATCACTGAAAGGTCCTCCACGAAGAAGATAGCGCAAAGGATAGGGATGAGCAGTTCCTTGTGGATTAGGATGGCAAACACGGCTATGATACCTCCGATGGTGAGTGAGCCGGTATCGCCCATGAACACCTGCGCGGGGTAGGCATTGTACCAGAGGAAGCCTATAAGCGCCCCTATGAATGCCGACATGAACACCACAAGCTCCGAGGATTGCGGTATATACATTATGTCGAGATAGGTGGAGTAGATTACGTTGCCTCCGAGATATGCCATTATGGCGAGCGCTACACAGATTATGGCGGAGGTGCCGGCGCAAAGTCCGTCGAGCCCGTCGGTGAGGTTGGCGCCGTTGCTTGTGGCGGCTACTGCGAAGATTACCACTATGATGAACACTATCCATCCCCCTGTCTGCGCATGTTCGCCCATCCATTGTGTGAGGTAGGCATAGTCAAAGTTGTTGTTTTTCACAAAGGGGATGGTGGTCTGTGTGGATTTCACATCCTGTGTCTCCTTCACTGCCACAGTCTCAGTGTTGGCGGCTATGGACTCATGCTCTACTATCACCTCACGCTGTGTGATGTCAGGGCTGAGGTACATGGTGAGTCCAACCATCAGTCCGAGACCTACCTGACCGATGATTTTGAATTTTCCCTTCATTCCCTCCTTGTCATGCTTCTTTACCTTGATGTAATCGTCGCAGAAGCCGAGGGTGCCGAGCCACAGTGTGGAGATGAGCATCAGCAGCATGTAGATGTTGCTGAGGTCGCCTACCAGAAGGCATGGGATTATAATGGAAATGATGATTATGACACCTCCCATGGTGGGTGTGCCTTTCTTCTGCATCTGTCCTTCAAGTCCCAGGTCGCGGATTATTTCACCTACCTGCATCAGCTGCAGGCGGTCAATGATTTTCCGACCGAACACCAGGGCGATGAACAGCGACAGCAATAGTGCGGCTCCTGAGCGGAACGTGATGTAGCTCATGAGTCGGGAGCCGGGGATATGTCCCTCCTGTAATAATTCAAATAGTGAGTAAAGCACTTTTCCTAATCGTCTTTTATTCTTATGTTACATCTACTTATACGTTCTCCTTTATGATTTCCATCACCACCTCACGGTCATCGAAATGATGCTTCACGCCTTTGATTTCCTGATAGTCTTCATGACCTTTTCCGGCTATGAGTATGACCGAGCCTGGCTTGGCAAGGGTGCAAGCTGTGCGTATTGCCTGGCGGCGGTCGGTGATGTGGAGAGTGCGTGTGCGGGCTTCGGCGTCAAGTCCTTCTTCCATGTCGGCAAGGATATCTTCGGGCTCCTCGAAGCGGGGATTGTCGGAGGTGAGTATCACACGTTCACTTCTTGCAGCAGCCTCGCGCGCCATGATGGGGCGTTTACCCTTGTCGCGGTTACCGCCGGCACCAACCACAGTGATGATTTCCCCCTCCTTGCCTATTACCTCGCGGATGGCGTTGAGGACATTGACCACTGCGTCGGGGGTATGGGCGTAGTCCACTATGGCAGTGTAGCCCTTGGGAGAGTGGAATGCCTGGAAACGTCCGGCAACGGGTACGAGTTGCGATATGTGGCGGAGCACTTCTTCCTTGTCCCATCCGAGCAGAATGGAGGCACCATAAACGGCGGTGAGATTATAGGCATTGAATTTACCGGTGAAAAGGGTCTCTACCTCGTTGCCGTTGAGCGACAAGAGTGTTCCGTCGAGCCGCTGCTCCACTATCTTGCCTCTGAAGTCAGCCTCGCTGCGGAGCGAATAGCTGTAACGTTTGGCGCGGGTGTTCTGTAGCATCACATCGCCCACCTTGTCGTCAGCATTGGTGAGTGCGAATGCGGTTTGGGGAAGTATATCGAAAAATGATTTCTTAGCTTCGAGATAAGCTTCGAAAGTCTTATGATAGTCGAGATGGTCGCGGGTAAGGTTGGTGAATATGCCCCCGTCGAAGTGCAGACCGGCTATGCGGTACTGGGCAGCGGCGTGAGAGCTTACCTCCATAGCTGCATATTCGCATCCCGCTTCAACCATGCGGTGGAGCATTTCGTTGAGGGTGAGAGGGTCGGGAGTGGTGTGGTCGGTGGGATAAGGGGTTGTTTCCACATAGTTGCACACGGTGGAGAGCAGACCGGCTTTGTAGCCCATCAGACGTGCCATCTCATATATTAATGTGGCTGTGGTTGTTTTGCCGTTTGTACCGGTGACTCCTACCAGCTTCAGTTTGCGTGATGGATTGTCCCACCATTGTGAGGCTATGTATCCGAGTGCAATGGCGGTCGAGGGAACCACTATGTAGGTCACCATAGGTGAAAGTGTCTCGGGAAGATGCTCGCACACAATGGCGGTGGCACCTTTATCCTGCGCCATGGGTATGAATTTGTGCCCATCGACACTCACCCCTGGCACAGCCACGAAAAGTGTGCCGGCTTCCACATTGCGGGAGTCGGATGTGACGTGTGTGATTTCTTTATGGTCGTCGCCGATTATCTGCTCGATATCAAGCGGTGACAACAGCTCGTTTAATGCTTTCATATTCAGTTGATACGGTTTTTAGTGTTGGTTAGTTGCCCAAGTGGAGAGTCACCTCTGTGCCGGTCGGAGCTTTGGTGCCGGGAGCTATTGATTGCGACTTCACATAGCCGGAGCCGGTGATTGATACATTGTAACCGGCGCGTTCAAGAGCCACGATAGCGTCGCGGATGCCATAGCCCTTCACGTTGGGGACGCCTCCGGTGGTGGCGTCGGGAGCTTTAAGTCCGCGGCGCGAGGGGAGTGAGAGCTCGGCGCGGAGGTTTTCATATTTCTTATTACCCGGGGTGGCGTAGAAGGTCGGTCCTGACGCTTCGGCTGAGGTCTCGTTATAGTCGGAACTGTTACCGAGCATCCCTCGGGAGTAGAGTTTGAGCGCTATGTTGCGGAGCACTTGACCGGAGGTGGTCGCTGCTCCGAAGAAGTTCTTGGTAGGATGGCAGGTGAGCACCACACATGAGTATTTGGGCGCCTCCACCGGGAAGAACCCGCAAAATGCCAGTCGCTTCTTGCCGGTATTGTATGCGCCGTTTTCAATCATGTAGCAGGTGCCGGTCTTGCCCGCAATCTTCACAGTTTTGTTGCGGAGGAATTTGCCGGTACCGTGGTCGCCCCACACCACATTGGTGAGCATATCGCGCATTATCTTCGCTGTCTCCTTGGAACATGCCCGACCGTTGCCCATGTGCTCCACCGGAAGGATGGAATCCACCGTGCCGCGCAGCTCCTTCACCAGACGTGGACGCACAAATTCGCCGTCGTTGGCTATGGCGTTATAGATAGCGAGGGTGTAGAGCGGTGGTATTTCTGTGGCATATCCGTAGCTCATACGCGAGAGGGCTATTCTACCTCCACGGTTGTTGGGTATACTGTCGAAACGCGGGGGAACTTCGCCAGCTATGCCGGTGTTCATCGGTTCAAGGAATCCGAGGCTTTTGACTCTTGAGTAGAAAGCGCCCGGTTTGTTGTCATATTCTTTGGTGATGATTCGCGCCATGCCGATGTTGGACGACTGCTCTATTACATCTCCTGCCCGTATGGATGTGGAGTGGTGAGCGTCGGTGATGGGACGTCCGCCGGCGTATGCCCAGCCGTTGCCGGTAGGGAGCACTTCGTCGAGGTCGGTTACTATGCCATCCTCTATTGCTATCATCATGGATAGGGTCTTGACTACCGAGCCGGGTTCGTAGCCCATCACGGCACGGTTGCGCGCCTCGATATAGCCTTCGCCCCGTGGGTTGCGCTCAAGGTTCGATATGGCTTTGATGTCGCCGGTCTTCACATCCATCAGCACAGCCACGCCCCAGTCGGCGCCGCAGGTGTCAAGCACATTGTTGAGCTCGTTTTCCACTATATCCTGCATATTGATGTCGATGGTAGTCACTATGTCGCAGCCCGGTATGGCTGGCACGTCGGTCCAGTCGGTGATTTTCTTTGTGAGATTTATCATCTTGCTGTAACCGATTTTGCCATAGAGAAGTGAGTCGAGCGCCTTTTCCAGTCCGGATATACCATGTATTTCTTTGCTTTCCGAAGTCTCGCCCACGCCACCGATGCTTCGGCGCGCCATATCCCCGTAAGGGTTGAAGCGGCGCATATATTTTTCAAACGTGAGTCCGTTGCGGTTGCGGTTCTTGATGCTGAAGAATGGCATGGTGCGCAGCAGTTCCATGTCGGAATGCGACAATCCGCTCATAAGTTTGTAGGCGCGCGGGCGCTTCCCTTTCTCCTTGTCGAGCGGAGCCAGCAGATGTTTGCGCCATTGTTCGGCAGTCTTGAGTGGGAAATGTTTCGCGAGGTCGGCTGAAAGATGCTCGATGGTGTCGCGGAATAATTTCTCATTGAATTTTTCCGCGCGGTAGTCTATGCGGGCAGTGTAGAAGTTTAGGTTGGTGGCTAACACACTTCCGTCGGCCGCGAGGATATTTCCGCGACTCGGCACAATCACTTTGGTCTGCGAGAGCCATTCATTGGCTTTTGCATTCCATTTATCGGCATCTACGATAGTGGTGTCACACAGTTTAATCACTATCTTCGCCGAGAACAGAAGTATCACCACCACGATGAATCCGTAGCGGAACAGGATATTGCTGCGATTGTCATTTTTCATTGTCAGTGAAGCGAAGGGGTGATGAGTGTGTTATTTAGGAATTTTGTAAGGGGGTTGAGTCTGTACTTTCAGATTGAGGTGGAGTGAGTCGACCCTGTGCTGCATGGATGTTTCCCTGATGCGTCCCATGAATGCGCTGCGCTCGCGGGCTTTCTCATTGGTCACTATCTCAAGTTTCCTTTCGAGCGAGGCTATCTTCTCCATATTGGTCTGGCAGGTATACTTGGTGGTGATATAAATCATTATCACAAGTATGGTGATTACTACCGGGAGCCAGTGGCGAGCGAAGAAGTCGCTTGATATCACCTGTCCTCTGAATAGCCTGACTATGAAGGAGGGTCGCTTGATTGATTTTGTATTGTTATCTTTTTTTGATGCCATTGTGGGGTGATGAGGAGATGAATGGGTGGGAGATTGGTTTTAGAGCCTTTAGAGTTTCACCGCTACCCTGAGTTTGGCGCTGCGTGAGCGTGGGTTGCGGTCTATTTCTTCCTCCGAGGGGACTATCGGACGGTTGTTGAGCGCTTTGAGGGGCGCGGATGTGCGTCCGAAGAAGTCCTGTTCCACTTTGCCTGTGAAATTACCGGCTTTGATGAAATTTTTTACCAGTCGGTCCTCAAGGCTGTGGTAAGTAATCACCGCGAGGCGTCCGCCGGGCTTCAGCACTTTCAGCGCACCCTGCAGCAGTTCCTCGAGGGCGCCCATTTCATCATTGACCTCTATGCGGAGAGCCTGGAAGAGCTGCGCGAGTTCTTTTTTCTCTTTCCTCGGGTCAATGTGGGGCTTCACAGTCTCGATGAGTTGCCCTATGGTGTCAATGCGGGTGCCACCGTTGCGCGCTTTGACTATCGCGCGGGCTATGGCGCGGCTCTGCTTGAGCTCGCCGTAGATGTAGAAGATATCCGCGAGTTTCTCCTCGGGCAGTTCGTTGACAAGGTCGGCGGCCGAGCGTGAGGCCGAGCGGTTCATACGCATGTCAAGCGGTCCGTCAAACCTGAAGGAGAAGCCTCTCTCGGTGTCATCGAAGTGATGGAACGATACCCCGAGGTCGGCAAGTACACCGTCCACCTGCTCTGCGTCGTAGTAACGCATGAAGTTGGTGATGAATCGGAAGTTGGAGAACACCATGGTGAATCTCTCATCCTTCATGGCACGCTTCACCGCATCTTCATCCTGGTCGAAGGAGTAGAGATGTCCCCCTGCAGCCGCATCCAGATGCTCCACGATGGCACGTGAATGACCGCCGCCGCCATACGTGGCGTCAACGTAAATGCCGTCGGGGCGGATGTCGAGTGCTTCGAGGCATTCCGGGAGCAGCGCGGGGATGTGGTATACTTCTTCTGACATAGGGATAGGGGTCAAGTTGTTAGTGGCTATTTTGGGTGTAAAATTACAAAAATTTACAAAACTAAACAGCATAAATCCAACACTTTTTTTGACAATTTATTAACATCGGGTTAAGATTCTGGATGTCAATCAGAAGATGATATTTACAAATGCAAACCCACTGGACCTACTGTTGTGTCACACCACAAGCAGTGTGGCTGCCATTACAGCCATTCCCGCTATGACTCCTCCGAGGGCTATGTGATGGTGTCCGTAGCGCTCGGCGCTTGGCAGAAGTTCGTCGAATGAGATATAGACCATGATGCCCGACACGGCAGCCAGACACACTGCATTGACTGTCGGTGACCACCACGGCAGCAGGAACGCCATGCCCGCGAGGGCGCCTATCGGCTCGGCGAGACCTGAAAGGAGTGAGTAGAGAAACGCCTTGCTTCGTTTGCCCGTAGAGTGATAGATGGGGACCGACACCGCTATCCCTTCAGGGATATTGTGTATGGCTATGGCTATGACAATGGGTAGCGCTACATCGAGCCCCTCCAATGCTGAGACGAATGTCGCCATCCCCTCGGGGAAGTTGTGTATCCCGATGGCGAGTGCAAGCATTGTGCCGGTGCGTTTCAGATGATGGTTGCCGGGCTGTGAGAGCTCGCCCATCGAGTGCATCTCGTGAGGGTTCTCATCCTCCGGTACCAGCTTATCAATCAGCGCTATGAGTCCGATGCCGCCGAAAAAAGCCATAAGCACCACAGACTGCGCCCAGCGGTCGGTATAGCTCCCTTCAAGAGCCGAAAGCGCATGGGGCATAAGCTCCATGAACGATACGTAAACCATCACCCCGGCCGAGAGACCGAGGGCACCCGATAGTATCCGAGTGTCAGTGCGGCGCGTGAAAAATGCCAACAGTGCTCCGATGCCGGTACTCAGTCCGGCAAACACTGTCAGCGCCAGCGCTAACCATATATTACTCGATGTTAACATAAATTTTCAACTAACACACCAACGCCTCGTGCCGCAAAAAAGTTCTGACAGATAATTTCCGCCATGTTTCCATACCTCCCGAGGAGATGCAAATATACGGATTTCTGTCCGTAAAAACATAATTTCTTATTCTGTAACAAACGCTGGAGCTACATGGTCATGCAGCTCCAGTGTTTATTATAACGTAGTTGGAGGTCACTTGATGCGACATAGGGCGTTATAACGAGTGTTTGTGTAGGACAAAATAACATAAATCATTCAATAGTAACAATAGCTTCGCCTACTACATTTTCATAATAAAAATATGTTAAGATAAATGGTTCAAAATAATAGTCAATGTGGATATCATTGATGAAATATGTAGAGTCACTGATACGATGTCATGAATTGACGCTATCTGTCGGGCAAAGTCTGCATGAATCAGACAAATGCCGACTAAGTTAAGTCACAAAGGCATGGGTGTCAATAAGTGGAATGCTGTAGATTGTCATAATCAATAAGTATTAAGTATGAGGTCAGTTATATTAATAATTTAAGTTGATATCAGATTCTATTGTGGTAATCTTTCTGTTGAGACAGAAGTAATATTCAGGATATTGCAAATTTACGACTAAATATTACCCCCCAAATTTTTAACCTATATTAACTAATCTTATCCGTCGGGACTAATAAAAATCGGGAGCTACATATCACATGCGGCTCCCGATGATTACTTTATTTACTTTATTATTTGCTATTATAATTAATGCTCAAAATTTATTTGAGAATCGGCTGGTGATATTGACCTGCCGGTGTGTTTTTATCTCTGTGTCACTCTTTCGAGATTGCAGTGAGTTCCTGTACCGTCATACCATATAGTTTCCGGAGTTGTTACCCATTGTTGGAAATTGTAATAAACCTCGTCTATTGGATGCTTTTCCTTAGGCCAGTACCATTCATTGCCCACACATATCATTTGCGGGGCAAGATGGGTGCCATCTTTCTCAATAGGAGCGGTGACCTTACGGTTAATCTGCTCTTTGGTGAAGCTGGCTTTGGCGGTAGTTACTGAGGTGGGAGCTTCTGACCCATAGTTCTTATCGGGGTCAACCAATACCCAGAATCCACCCATATTGTCGGGCGATGTGCTGTCCCAGTCGCTGTTATTCTTGTGAGATGCGAGAGAGAAGTCTTTAGGCAGCGGAAGGGTGATGGGAGTTGCCTTGTAGGTAGCCTTTTCCCCTACATTTATAGGCGTAAGAGCTGACACACCAAACCAGCTGTGAAATTCCGGACCGATGAAATGGGTACCTTCCTCACCATTGAGAGTCCCGTCATACATAAGGTAGACCGGAAGCGTACCTCCTGAGGCAAGCGGGGTGATGGTGGCATTGATGGTTTCCTGCAGGGCGCCTTGTTTTGATATCACATATTTGACAGAGAACACAACGTCGTTGAAGTCCCAGTCAAAGCTGCCCGCCAGGTCCTCGGTAGCTATAATCCATTCGTAGGTTTCATCCTCTTCCGGCTCATCATCGTCCACCACAGGGATATCTGAGGGGGTATATGCGTCGTCAAATATGAATACCACATCATTCAGGTCAGGACCTCGCATTTTCCAATCCTCAAATGAGAAATAGGAATATGATTTCCCTCCGATATTAAGTGTTGTATAGGCTGCCTGGACGTAAGCGTCATCTTCGAACCCGGTGGGGAGTTCTGACCATTGCTTCCCGTATATATGTGACTGTTCTAAGCAGCGGAACTTGTCAAATGCTCCATCGGGAGTGCCGAATTGCTGGTTTCGGATAGCTTGTGAGAATACAATGTGATGCGTATAGTCCTCATAGTATCTTTTACCATCCTTTTCGTAATAGTAACAGGAGTTAGCCCAATCTTTGTTACTTTCTTCTTTCAGTTCGAGACCTTCGGTTGATTCAAGCTTTTCTCTTTGGGGATTCAATGAATTCTTATCAGATACTTTCAGGTAGAAACCATATTTCATACCCTCTTTGACGGTTAGAGTTATGCCTCTTGACCTTATTTTTTCAACAGCGTTGATGTCGTATGCCGTATTGCTATAACCATTCCATGCTGACCATTCAGACTCGTGATGGACTGTATAAGAGTGATAATGTCCTATATGATTATCCTCTGCATAATACTTGTTATAGTCATTAAGATTGTCATCCCACCCGTATGCTTTTATAGGGGTGTCTGTATTCTCTGTTATCATCATTTTATGTTTCTGACACTCCTTCCCTATTTCGGTGTTTTCTTTACACATGATGTACACATTCTCATCCCATGGATTTTCAACTTTTCCATTGAGTAGATATTCCAATTCTCCTGATTTGGTATAATAGAGGTCCATCATGCAGTTCGAGTCCAGTTTGCCTTGCTCGTTCAGCCAATATACTCCAAGTGCATGATAGGATGAGGTGTCCCAATAGAGTGGATAAAATGTTAACGGCTTGCCGGTTCCTATGAAATAAAAGTTGGATGTGATTGGCTTTCCGTTTACTTCACGTCCGATATTGTTCTCGTCTTCCTCAAGAGCGTTTATATAATCACTGATGGCAATAGGGGGATATGTCTTAGGTTGGTCAGTGATGGAAAAAGCAATGGGGTTCATCTCGGTGACAGGGTCGCCGAATGTGCGCGATGATGAGCTCGACAGGTTGACTGTAGAGCCTATAGGTGTGGTATAGTTACGATGATTTGCACGTACTGTCACTTCCTTCACCGACTTAGGTATGTCAAAAAGTATTTTCTGTTCCCCTTTTACCTGTGAATAATCGGCGAAAAGATAACGTTTGCCTTTGACCATGGCATAAACTTTTATGTCAGTTGGGGTTGAGGTCTGTACGGTCACCCAGCTCCTTTGCGCCATGTTCCAGTCATGGTCGGAGTTGGGTATGCCAAACTGTTTGATGAATTCGCGGGTGTAGAGTTCGCTTTCTGGGACTTTGATGGTTTCAGCCACGCACGCGGATAGAAACACTCCGGTCAGGGCTAAAAGCACAGCATGTTTAAATTGTAAATTCATAATGATGGTTTAATCTTAACTATAAAAAGTTAGGAGCTTAATGTAGGTTTGGATATGTGAAAATTTAAAGGCAAAAATATCTTAGGAAGCATGGGGCGTGAAGATATTTTTGCAAATATACGACCAAATATTACCCCCCCAAATTTTTAACTTATATTAACTATAAATTGCCCGTCTGTAACCTCCGTTAAGTATGATTGGAGCATATATGATATTTTAAGTCAATATGTTAGTGGCTGGTTGGCGCTTTGGATAACAGAATCTCCTGATTTATCAAATTTGTAGTGCCGATTTCCAGATTTCCGATGGTTTTGCTATATTTGTGGAATAAATGTAATGAGTGATGAAAGAAATAGTATTTGCTACAAATAATCAACATAAGCTTGGTGAATTGCGTGCCATCGTGGGCGATGGGATGCGCATACTTTCGCTGTCTGAAATAGGGTGTCATGAGGATATCCCTGAGACAGCCGATACTCTTGAGGGAAATGCCCTGATGAAGGCAAGATATGTGAAGGAGCATTATGGTTACGACTGCTTTGCCGACGATACCGGACTTATGGTCGACGCTCTCGGGGGAGCACCCGGAGTCTACTCCGCCCGATATGCCGGGCCTGGACACGACAGCGAGGCAAATGTGAATTTATTGCTTGAGAACATGAAGGGATGCAGTGACCGTTCTGCCCGATTCGTGACTGTGATAGCGCTGCTCATCGGTGAGGAGGAGTTCACCTTTGAGGGTCGTGTGGAAGGTATGATTCTCACTGAACGTCACGGCGAAGCCGGATTTGGCTATGACCCTATATTTCAACCGGTGGAGGCCGACTGCTCGTTTGCATGCATGAGCCCCGAGGCTAAAAATGCAATAAGCCATCGCGGCAGGGCTACCCAAAAGTTGATTGAGAAGCTGAAAACTATTGATATATAATTAATTTCATCGCTGCTGCCTGCAGGCGACAGTGATGTGTGCAATCTCTTGGCTATTGAGAAGTATCTTCACCATATTTTCGCGCCTTATGGCAAGATTGGTCATGGCTGTGGTAATCAGCCTCCTGTTGCCGCTATCGGTCTTTGGACAGATGGCGCCGGGGAGCTGGCGGCTCTTTCCGGTTTTTTCAGATGTGTCGCAGATTATGGACACCCCACATTTCCTGTATTATGTGAGCGAGGGGTGCCTGTATTCATTTGACAAGGATAATGAGGAGACACATATATATAATGGAGCCGGTGACCTGAGTGACAATGGGGTGAAGAAGATATATTACAACTTTGTCAAGAATTATCTCCTTGTCACATACACCAACGGAAACATCGACCTGCTTTTTGCCGATGGTCAGCGGGTGAATCTCCCCGAAATCAAGACTGCTCAGATTGATTACCCCAAGGTGATTAATGATGTGAAATTCTCGGGTGATGAAATCTATGTGGCTACATCGTTCGGGCTTGTGGTCTACAGCGATAACCGCCACGAAGTCAGGCAGTCGGGGGTATATGGTATCAATATCTCCGCTGTGGCGGTGACTGATGAGGAGATTGTTGTAGTGACCGAAAGCGGAACCTTTCATGCAGCTCCGCGTGACGGAAGGCTGAATCATTTCAGCGTGTTTGGACAGATTGGTGAAATCAATGGCGAAATCACATGCCTTCATACTCTTGAATCCTCTCAGGGCAGGCTTTTGGCATCGGTTTCCGGTCGACTTTATTTGCTGCATCTTTCACCGGATGAGGTGATGGATACGAGGGAACTGACCGGATATAAGGATGCCGGCAATCTGGCTCCTCTCGCCACAGGTGTATATTTCACACAGTCCGACAGATTATATCTCATGGATTCCACCGGGAATGTCGATGAGGTATGCGTCATCCCGGAGCCGTTGCGAGGCTCGCATCTCGCCACATTGAAGGGGGCGTCCTCAATCTGGGCTGCATCGCGCGAAGGGGTGGGGGAATACCGCATCACCGGAGCGGGTCTTGATGTGCTGCATGACCGTTATATCCCTGCGGATGCCACTTCATCAGGAAATATATGTAAGATTTTCCCTCTTTTATCCTCTCCGTCTGAGTTCTACGCCACCAATTTGGGGATGAATCAGAATCATCCCATGGGGTTAAATGAGGGGTACGGTATAAAGCTCCGTGCCGACCGGGTGGGACCTGAGGGTGTGATGCCGTTACGACTGTTTACCAAGGAGGGGGAGGAGGTAGAGAACCCCACATTTGTGGTTGGTGACCCTGACGACCCGTCGGTGATATATGTAGGTTCTGCATCGGGAGCCGGTGTGATAGTGACACGTGACGGTAGGGAAGTGGGGCGATTTACCCCTGCGAATTCCACTATGGCTACCGCACGTCCATCGCATGCTGTTATTGACGGTGACGGTAATCTATGGGTTGCCGTGTTCACAGCCGACACATCGCTTCCCGCCGTTGCCATACTTCCTGCATCGCGGCGACTTGTTGACCCGGCCGAGCTTACGGCTGCCGATTGGGTTAGTCCCGACCTCGGGAGTCATCTCCTCTCGAAGGATGTCCGCATGGTTGTGTGCGGGCAGACTGATGTCGCTCTGTTTTTTGACTCGCAGTATATGGGCGGCCTGGTAGGCTACGGTTATGGCTCGCGTGTGGAGGATACCTCTGACGATACACATATAATCCATGCTCCGCTCCGCGATTCGGATGGCAAGAGTTTCACTCCCGCATTCTTCTATTGTGGAGAGCAGGATAAGCGGGGTTGTATATGGGTGGGGACCTCCGAAGGTGTGATAGAAATTGTACGTAGCGCCGATTTGCTCAATCCATCCCTTGAAGTGCGCCGCCTCAAGGTGCCGAGGCGCGATGGTTCGGGACTTGCCGACTATCTGCTTGGCAGTGAGGATGTCTACGCTATGGCAATCGACAGTTCTGACCGCAAATGGCTCGGGACCAAAAATTCCGGACTCTATCTGGTGAGTGAGACAGGCGATGAGGTGCTGGCACATTTCACCACTGATAATTCCCTGCTCCCTTCCAACACTATAACTTCACTTTTTGCTGACCCAAATTCAAATGCAATATATGTTGGAACCCTGTCGGGGTTGGCGGTACACTTCACCGATTCCTCCCCTGCGCGTCCCGATTATTCCGACGTGTACGCCTATCCCAATCCCGTTACTCCCGATTTTACCGGTTTTGTGACCATAACCGGGCTTATGGAGGATTCATTGCTGAAAATTGTGGATAGTTCCATGCATCTTGTGGCGCAGCTTCATTCCGAAGGGGGAATGGCTCAGTGGGACCTCCTGACCGTAGGCGGAAGCCGTGTGAAAAGCGGGGTATATTACGTCCTTGCATCTACAGGTGCATCTTCATCATCCGCAGCCGATGTCGTGGCTAAAATTCTGGTGATAAACTAAGCAGATTTTAGAGGATGTTTAAAAACAAATTCCAAAACTTAGGGCGGGTGAAATCTGTTTTTACAGAAAGTTGTGCGCTCTTGCGGGAGTGCCGGATTTTTTTTGTAAATTTGATGTGAAAATCAGTTCGATAATTTCGATAATATGGAAATTCTGAAATATAGCGATGATAACGACCGCAGTTATGGTGCTGCCGGTATGGCGATAGGTCTGGTGGTGTATGATGGCGAGGATATGCTCTCGTCAATCTCCATCGACGGTGACCCGAATGAAATGGTGAGCCTGTCGCCCGATTTCTATTTTGCAGGTAACCCCGGCGTTTCGGCAAAGACTGCCTGGAATCAGATACTTAAGAATTACAATCTCGGCATAGCGATGCTTATGTCCAATCTTCTCTGTCGTAACCTCGTGATGCGGCGCATGAACATTTCAGACGAAATGCGTAAATTCCTTCACTCGCTTGCCATGGAGGAGGGACATGACTCATGCTCGCTTGAGGATGATGAGATTGAGCGCCTGTTCAACAAGAATCTGAGCTATCTTACCCGCGTGTTCTCCCATCATGGAGTGCAGTCGGTGGCTCATGATTTTGCTGCACAGCTCCTTTCGCGCCGCTCGCTGTCGCGACTTGATGTGATGGAGCAGCTGGCATCATTGCGCATGCTCTGATTGGAGGTCTGACGTCACGGATACATTTACTATTATACATATATATTTTTTCAATTCTAACAGGTACAATGATTGAACAACCAATCCATTTCGCACCCTATCTCAAGTCAGTGATATGGGGTGGCGAGAGAATCGCGCCGTATAAAGGCATTACCACCACGCAGGAGCAGATAGGTGAGAGCTGGGAGCTTTCAGCTGTCCCCGGTCATGTCTCGGTGGTTGACCGTGGTCCTCTCGCAGGAAAAACGTTGACAGAGCTGATTGATGAGTACAAAGAGCAACTTGTGGGAAAGCCGAACTATGAGAAATATGGCAACAATTTCCCTCTGCTCGTGAAACTGATTGATGCGCGCGCCGACCTTTCGGTTCAGGTGCATCCTGATGATGAACTGGCATTCAAACGCCACAACTGCCCTGGCAAGACTGAGATGTGGCACATCATCGAGACTGCTCCCGATGCACGTATTTATGCCGGTCTGAGTGAGCAAATCACTCCCGATGAATATGAAAAGCGAGTGGCCGACAACACTATAATGGATGTGATAGCCGGCTATGACTCCACTGCCGGAGATACTTTCTATCTCCCCGCAGGCCGCATTCACGCCATAGGTGCGGGTAATCTTCTTGCCGAAATCCAGCAGACCAGCGATATCACTTACCGTATATATGATTACGACCGTCGCGATAAGGATGGCAATCCACGTGAGCTCCACACAGAGCAGGCGCGCGATGCCATAGACTACACCGTATATCCTACTTACAAGAGCGACCCTGTGGGCGATGACCTTGCCAACTGCAAGTACTTCGACGTGCGCCGTATGAATCTCTCATCCGTGAGTCAGGCTGTGAATCACGACCGTGATTCATTCACCATCATAATGTGTCTGCATGGCGAGGGTGAAATCAATTATAGCGGCGATGCGCCGGTTCATATCCGCCAGGGTGAGACGCTTCTATTCCCCGCTACCATGACTGATATCTCAGCCTCCGGATTAGGCGAACTTATTACCGTACAGAGCTAAAAGCTCGTTACATCTCAATCTCTCTCAGAGATATTTGACGAACTATACAGCTGATTCTTATCATTAATCCCGTGCCATATATACATATATGGTGCGGGATTTAATCTGTCCTCCCGTCAAGCGTGGCTGCGAGTTGTGCTGCGGTGATATGCAGCTCCGGATGGGTCCACGCAGGAGCGAGCTCCTTCATGGGTATGAGTACAAAGTCGCGCAGGTGCATTCTCGGATGTGGCAACGTAAGCTCAGGAGTCCTGACTATAATTTCATCTACCGCTATGAGGTCAATGTCAATGGCACGGTCTATATAATTGCCATTAGAGTCGCGGTGAGGTGACGGGTCAATGGACTTCTCAATCTCCTGCAGACGCTTTAGAAGTCTCAGAAGGGAGGCGGGATTTGTTTCCTGTCTTGGTGCATCTATCGCAACCCCGAGATTGAGGAATTTATGTTCCGACTCAAAACCCCATGGTTCCGTCTCCACCGGTGCCGAACATCTCACATCCGCATCAGGAAACGCGGAATTGACAGCGGCGACCGCCTGCCCGATGAGAGCTTGACGGTCGCCGTTGTTTGAACCTATATTTATATATATTACAGGCATTTTTTCATATTGAAGCGTGTGGTCTTTATTACCACACTCCTGTTAGAGTGATTTCTTAACTTCCACTTCTTCGTAGCCTTCAATGATATCATGTTCCTGAATATCATTGTATCCGGCAATTGAGAGACCGCAGTCGTAACCTGAAGTCACTTCCTTGACATCATCCTTCATACGTTTGAGTGAGCCAAGCTCGCCGGTGTAGCGTACTATACCGTCGCGAATCAAGCGCACCTTGCAGCCTCGCTTGAGCTTGCCTTCACGCACGATTGCACCAGCAATTGTTCCCACCTTGGAGATATGGAATGTCTGAAGCACTTCGGCAGTACCGATGACTTCCTCCTTGATTTCCGGAGCAAGCATACCTTCCATAGCGTCCTTAACTTCCTCAATCGCCTGATAGATTACCGAGTAGAGACGGATTTCTACACCGTCGCGCTCTGCCGCACGGCGAGCTGCCTGCGACGGACGCACCTGGAAGCCGATGATGATGGCATCTGAGGCGGCTGCGAGTGTGACGTCGCTCTCTGAGATGGCACCGACAGCCTTGTGGAGCACATTGATTTTGACTTCCTCGGTTGAAAGCTTGATGAGTGAGTCGGAAAGAGCTTCGATTGAACCGTCCACGTCACCTTTGACGATGATGTTGAGTTCATGGAAGTTACCGATGGCGCGGCGGCGACCGATTTCCTCAAGAGTGGTACGCTTCGAGGTGCGAAGACCGAGTTCACGCTGCAGCTGTTCACGCTTGGTGGCGATTTCGCGGGCTTCCTGTTCAGTCTCCATCACATTGAATGTGTCGCCTGCGGTAGGAGCACCGTTCAAACCGAGTATAAGGGTAGGTTCGGCCGGACCGGCTTCGGTGATACGCTGGTTACGTTCGTTGAACATAGCCTTCACCTTACCGAAGTGAGTACCTGCCAGAATGGTGTCGCCGACGCGGAGAGTACCGTTCTGCACGAGCACGGTGGCTACGTAACCACGACCCTTGTCGAGCGATGATTCGATGATTGAACCTGTGGCACGGCGGTTGGGATTAGCCTTGAGGTCGAGGAGTTCGGCTTCGAGAAGCACCTTCTCCATGAGTTCCTCCACGCCGATACCCTTTTTGGCTGAGATATCCTGCGACTGGTATTTACCGCCCCATTCTTCCACAAGGTAGTTCATCTGAGCGAGTTCCTCCTTGATTTTGTCAGGGTTGGCGGCCGGCTTATCTATCTTGTTGATTGCGAATACGATGGGCACACCTGCAGCCGAAGCATGGTTGATAGCTTCGACAGTCTGAGGCATCACATTGTCATCGGCGGCAACGATGATGATACAGAGGTCGGTCACCTTGGCACCACGTGCACGCATTGCGGTAAATGCTTCGTGACCCGGGGTGTCGAGGAATGTGATGTGACGACCGTCAGAGAGGGTCACGTTATAAGCGCCGATATGCTGGGTGATACCTCCGGCCTCGCCGGCAATCACGTTTGCGTTTCGGATATAGTCGAGCAGTGAGGTCTTACCGTGGTCAACGTGTCCCATCACTGTCACAATCGGCGGACGGGTTACGAGTTCCTCATCTGAATCCTCTTCCTGATGGATGGCTTCTACCACTTCGGCCGATACATATTCGGTCTTGAATCCGAATTCATCAGCCACAATGTTGATGGTTTCTGCATCCAGACGCTGGTTGATTGACACCATAACGCCAAGATTCATACAGGTGGCTATGACATTGTTGATGGGCACATCCATCATCACGGCAAGGTCATTGGCGGTCACAAATTCGGTGAGCTTCAGTACCTTGCTCTCGGCTGCTGCTTCGGCTGCAGCCTCATTTGCACGGCTTGCGAATGCCTCGCGCTTCTCTTTACGCCACTTGGCACCCTTCTTCTGACCCTTGTCCTTGCTGGTCAGACGGGCGAGAGTCTCGCGCACCTGCTTCTGTACATCTTCTTCGTTGACCTCTGTGTGGAGCGGACGCTTGTTGCGGTCCTTTCCACGTCCACGGTCATTACCGCCACGGTGATTTCCACCGCCGTTGTTGTTATTGTTGTTGTTACCTCCGCCGCGGTTGTCAGAACCTTGGTTGAGGGTCTTTTCAATATCGATTTTCTCCTTACCTCCTATGCGGCGGCGCTTCTTGCGGTCGCCGTTCTGTGAGGCATTTCCGTTACCCTGGGTGGCACGGTCCTTGGCGATGCGCTCGTTGCGGCGCTCCTCCTTGGTCTTTTTCTTGGGACGGGTGGACTGGTTGAGCGCGTTAAGGTCAATATGACCCACAATCTTCGGACCATTGACTGTCACATCTATTGAGATATGATTCGACTCTTCATCTGTAGTAGATGCAGTGGGTGCTTCAGCGGCAGTCTGAGCCGGCTTGGCTGGCTTGTTCTGTGGAGCGTTGTTACGGGGTCCGTTCTTGGGACTCTGCCCCTGATTGGTTTCAGATGTTTGTTGTTTCACGTTGCTATTGTTCTCAACCTTGTTATCCTGTTTTTCCGCCTCTTTCTTTGGCGCGGGTGCCGAGGGAGTTGCTTGAGCCTTAGGTGCGGGAGCTTCAGCAGGAGTTTCCTTTTTCGGTGTCTCTGCCACCGGAGCCGGAGCGGGTGCGGGTGCAGCCTTAGGTGCTTCCTGTGCTTTTGGCTTTTCGGGAGCGGGCGCAGGAGCGGGGGCAGGTGCCGGAGTCGCCGGGGCTTCAGCCTTCGGTTTCTCGACAGCCGGAGCGGGTGCAGGGGCTGGCGCCGGAGCAGGTGCGGGTGCAGCTGCTTCGGTCTTCACCTTGGGCTCTTCCGGTTCCTTGGTGACTATGGGGTTATTGTTCTTGTCAAGTTTTATATGTCCTAACACACGGATTCCGGGTGCGGTAGCAGCGGGCTTTTCCGGTTCCTCCTTCACGGGGGCGGGGGCAGCGGCGTGTGTGCTTTCGGGTTTTCCCTGAGTGGTGTTATTGTTGTTACCGTTTCTGATTTTGGCTATGCGGTCTTTATCAGGTTGAAACGCTTCCACCAAAATGGCGTAAGAGGCATCGTCCAGTCGGGTGTTGGGACTGGTGGCATCGATGGTTATACCCTTTTTTTGCAACTGTTCGACCACGGTTGAAATCGAGACGTTGAATTCTTTTGCAGCTTGACTTATTTTTATTCTCGGCATTATAGGGAGTTTGGTTATTTTATCTGTTTCGTTTAGTTCACATATACACACACGCACATACGCACGCTTATCCCGCACCGTTGCAGAGGGGCTTTGGCTTATTCCTCTTCAAATTCGGCTTTGAGGATGCGGATTACGTTATCCACAGTATCTTCCTCAAGGTCGGCGCGGTCTATAAGTTCCTGGCGCGGAGTGTTGAGAACGTTCTTGGCGGTGATGCAGCCCATATCCTTGAGTGCATCGATTACCCAGCCATCTATTTCATCCTTGAATTCATCCAGGTAGATATCCTCATCAACCTGTTCGGTGTTGGTGTCGCGGTATACGTCGATGGTATAGCCTGTCAGCATGGATGCAAGCTTGATGTTGAGACCACCCTTACCGATGGCGAGCGAAACTTCCTCGGGGTGCAGGAACACTTCTGCCTTCTTCTCCTCCTCGTCAAGGTGGATAGTGGAGATTTTAGCAGGGCTGAGAGCGCGCTGGATGAAGAGCGAAGGATTGGAGGTGTAGTTAATCACGTCGATATTCTCGTTGCGTAGCTCGCGGACAATTCCGTGGATACGTGAGCCCTTCACACCCACACATGCACCTACCGGGTCAATGCGGTCATCGAAGCTCTCCACTGCTATCTTGGCACGTTCACCCGGGATACGGGCCACGGCGCGGATATTGATGAGACCTTCGTGGATTTCAGGTACATCGCGTTCAAAAAGGCGGCGAAGGAATGTGTCATTTGTACGTGACACGGTAATCTTGGGATTATTGTTCTTGTTGTCTACGTTGGCGATGACAGCGAGCACGGTTTCACCCTTGCGGAAGAAATCGCCGGGGATTGACTCGCTCTTCGGAAGAAGCAGTTCGTTCTTCTCATCGTCGAGCAGGAGGGTCTCGCGTGACCATGTCTGGTATACTTCGCCCGACACGAGTTCACCTTCAAGCTCCTTGAATTTTGCATAGATTGCTTCCTTCTGGAGGTCAAGAATCTTTGACTGCAGGGTCTGACGGAGGTTAAGGATGGCGCGGCGACCGAAATCGGCAAAGAAAATTTCCTTTGTGTGCTCCTCCCCAATCTCTACATCGGGGTCCTCATCGGCGCGGGCATCGCTGAGCGATATCTGCAGGTTGGGGTTGGTCACCTCACCGTCCGATACCACTTCGAGGTTTTGGAATATCTGTACGTCACCTTTGTCGGGGTTCATAATCACGTCAAGGTTCTCATCGGTGCCAAACATCTTGGCGAGCACGTTGCGGAATGATTCCTCGAGCACACTTATCATTGTGGCTTTGTCGATATTCTTAAGCTCTTTGAACTCAGCAAAACGCTCCACCATGTTGGGAGCTTCTTCTTTTCTTGCCATATCTGGAATGTTTATTTTTTTTAGAAAAACGGCATCGCTCCGGGGCAATGCCTTATTTGGGGTAGGTTGGGTTTATTTGAAATTTATGAGATAATTCACTCGTTTGGCTTGTGCAAAGGGGATTTCTACTGCCTCTTTCACCATCACCGGGCGTTTGGCTCCCGGTTCCTTGACCTTGCGTTCAACCTCGAGGGTGAATGTGTCGTCCGAGAGGGCGCTGAGCACTCCTTTCAGTTTTTTTCCGTCGGTGGTGAGGACTTCCACTTCGTTTCCAAGGTTCTTTTCGTATTGACCTCTCACTTTGAAGGGGGCTGTGAGCGATGCTGAACCTACTTCAAGGCTGTAGTCCTCATTGTCGCGGTCAAGTGCTTCGTTGAGTTTGCGGTTCACCTCCGCGCAGAAATCAAGGTCGATGCCTGTGGGACTGTCAAGTTCCACCACTATGTCGTTGGCAGCGGATACAGTGATATCCACCACAAACGCATCCGTGTTGGCTATTGATTCCTCCACGAGATTGGTTATGATTTGTTTGTCTATCATTGGGTGATTCTTTGTCTCTGTTAAGGTTGGGGGATTTCCCGGCAACTAATGCTTTCACAAAAAGAATGGAGGAAGCTCAGTGGCCTCCTCCGTGACTTTCGAGTGCAAATTTAGCAAAAATAATGTGGATGTGCAACTTATATCTGCCGTAATAGGTTTTGCAGCTGTTTTATTTAATAAAAATTAACAAATTTACAGCGTCACCTCCACATCATCAGGGGCGCCGGAGAGGATAAACTGGGCTTTGCCGTTGAACGCCGGTATTGTGAATCGTTCCGGGGTGCTTCCGGCTGCCGGACGCTCGGCTATACGGAATGCCGGGTCGCCGTTGCCGGCCCCGAGCAGTCTTACGCTACCGTCGGCGGGTAGGGTGATGGTCACCTCATTGCAGGCAGTGGGTGCAAAGCGGTTTTTGGCGTCCATGAGCGAGACATTCACTATCGTGGTACCGTCTGCCTCGCGTACTATCTCTTTCTGCAGTTTCTCAGCTTTTCCGGCGGTTTCCACGGTGGTGGTCATCACGCGCTTCCCGTTTTTGTATCCGCGCGCCACCACTTTGCCGGGCTGATATATGGCATTCCATTCCAGATGCCCGTTTCGTGGCATCTTCTTGCGTCCTAAGTTCTTGCCGTTGACTGTCAGCTCCACCTCGTCCATGTTTGAGTAGACCCACACGGGCACTTCCTCCCCTTCATGACCCTCTAAATTCCAGTGGGGTAGTATATGGAGCACGGGCTCGTCTGTCCACCATGATTTCAGGTAGAATGCCTCATCCTTGGGGAATCCGCAGTAATCGAGTATACCGAATTCCGAGCCGGTGGCGGGATATTCCAGCGGATTGGGTTCTCCGCGGTAGTCCAGTCCGGTCCAGTAGAACAGACCGCCGAGCCACGGGCGTTCATCGTAAAATTTCCATCCGCGCTCTATACGGTTCATATATCCGTCCTTTTCGTCGGGTGTGCGGTTGAGCGATGCCATGCGGCCGTTTTCACGGTCATCGAAGTAAACCCCACGAGTGCCGCATCCCGAGGTCTCCTCCGAGCCGTAAGCCTTGCGCGATGGATAGTTGGAGCGATGCTGCTCTACGGGGTTCTGCATTATGTAGTTATATCCCGCCACATCGGCGTTGATTACCACGTTCGGTCCACCGCTCGTAGCCACTGTCATCTCGCGTGTAGGGTCCAGCAGAGCCACTTTGTCATTGATTTCCTGTACTATTCGCTCGCTTTTCTTGTCCCATTCCACGCCCCACTCCTCGTTGCCTACGCTCCAGAGTATGATTGACGGGTGGTTGCGGTCGCGGTCTATCATGGTGCGCAGTTGGTCATAATGATAGTCATTCGTGCCAAGTAGGCGTGCTTCCTCTATTACGAGTATTCCGAGCGAATCGCAGGCGGCGAGCACTTCGGGTGTCATCGGATTGTGTGACGAGCGGTAGGCGTTCACGCCATATTTCTTTAGCTCTTTGAGCCGGTACACGTTTAATCCGTCAGTGATTCCCGCTCCTACTCCCGCATGGTCCTGATGCATGTTCACACCTTTCAGCTTCACCCGCCGACCGTTGAGCATAAGCCCGCTGTCGGCATCGAATTTCACCGTGCGGAATCCCGTAGGTATAGTCATGGTGTCCTCTTTCTTATTGCCGGTCAGAGTCAGCTCTACAGTGTACATATAGGGCGCGTCTACATCCCATCGGCGCAGGTTTGTGCCCGGAAGCAGAGTCATGCTCCAGTCATATACCCCTCCGGGTTGGGTGGCTGATGGCAATATGGCGTTCCCTTCGGCTGCTATATTCCCCTCGGCATCCCTCACCACGGCATTGACCGTCAGCTGTTTTGCATTGTCTGGCGTGCGCATGTAGCTCGTCATCTTTCCGGCGATGCCTATGGTGTCCGTGTCACTGCCGGGGGCAAATGTCACTGCTACCGAGTTGGGGGTGATATGCTGTTCGGGATACCGTTCGAGCCATGCGTGGCGGTAGATTCCTCCACCTTCATAGAACCATCCCTCTTCCAGGGTCGCGTCCGACCGCACGGCTATTACATTATCCCCTCCTCGGTTCACATAAGGTGTCACATCATAACTCTGACGTGTGTAACCGCTCGGCTCTCCACCAAGGTAAAACCCGTTGAACCACACCTTGCTGTCACGGAAAATGCCGTCGAAGCTCAGCACCACTCTGTCGGTGCTGTCTGCCTCGATGGGTAGCACCTTCCTGTACCATCCCACCGAGCTTTCCGGATACTTGTATCCTACCGTTTTGTAGCCATGGCTGTGGCTTGCCTCGCGGGCAAAAGGGAGGTCAACCACGAAGTCAAACGGCAGGTTGACCGACACCCATGCCGAGTCGTTGAATTTCACGGCGTATGGACCCTCGTTGTGTATCGAATTGGCTTTGGTCAGATAATTGAAATATTCTGTCCCGGCGCCGAAATCCTTTGCAGGGTCTGTGTTGCCGAATGCGAATTTCCAGTCGCTGTCTATATTGGTTCTGACTCCGGCGGCTACAGCACAGGCTGTCGCCACGGTAATCATGGCGAGAATCTTTCTCATTGTAAATTTGCTTTTGATAAACGTGTTCTATACCCTACGGGTTGTCTCTGGTTTGTAGTCAGGTTAATGCAGTTCCCTTGCTCCTGTCGCGACTTACTCATCGTAAGTTACGGGGAGTACGCGGTTGATACTGTGGTCAAGCGAGATTAGCGTCTCGGTACCTGTCACTCCGGGTATCATCTGGATTTTATCGTTGAGCAGTTCCATCAGGTGCTCATTGTCGCGCGCAAACAGTTTTACCAGCATGGAGTAAGGTCCTGTGGTGTAGTGGCATTCCACCACTTCAGGTATCTTTTCGAGCTGTGGCACTACCTCGCGGTACATCGCACCTCGTTCGAGGTTCACCCCTATGTAAGTGCAGGTGCGGTATCCGAGCACTTTGGGGTCAACCATATAGCCCGACCCTGTGATTACATTGAGGTCAATCATGCGCTGTATGCGCTGATGAATTGCGGCACGTGACACCCCGCATTCCTGCGCGACATCTTTTGAGGCAATTCTCGCGTTTCTCATGACTATTTCGAGAATCTTTCGGTCTAAATTGTCTATCTTTTCCATCGTGGATTATTAACAGTTTCTTTTGTCACCGGATTAGGTCAGATTTTATTGCCGGCAACCCGTTACGATATTAATTCTGTGGCAAATATATAGAATTTTTTTGATTTTTCAATCATTTTGCTAATAAAAATACAATTTTTAGCTTAAATAGTGTAAATATTTTTTTGTGCTGATTTACATTATCGCACTTTTTCCCTCATATCAGGTCGTAACTTTGCACTTACTTAATCACCGTAAATACTAAATATACTATGGAAATTTTACATCGCCATAATCTTAGAACTGACCTCCACCGCAAGCAGCTGTGCCAGACCGGAACTGTGAAATCTTTGGGGAATTTCACCGATACGCTCTCTGGCGTGACTTGTACGGCGGCTGGATTCGACCTGCTTCCCGGCGACTCGATTGTAAGCAAGGACGATGTAGTATATATGTTCCTCGCACGTGATGAACGGTTTATGGTGTTTTGGGAAAATAAATGCTGTCAGCTCGACACTTTGGCAGCGCCTCCGGTCGGGGTGGTGATGTCGGGCGATAATCTGTTTGTGTTGCTGGAACATGGGTTTCCTCCCTGCAAGTACACCTTTACTGAAGGAAACTGGAGGAAAACTGCTAATGTCTCTGGCTTTCCTGCTCCTTATTACATTTCTCGCTCTGATGCGGGTTTGTATTCTGCTGTCATGCCGGCGCTTACTCTGAAGGGTACATACGGCTCGCGCTCTTCACATCTTACTTCGACTGATGCTGCAACCATTGGAAATGCCATGGGGGCTGCTTACTGCAGTGTCGCTGAGACGGCACGTGTGGAGCGCCGGTTTGTGCAGCCTGTCATTGCCCGCTACCGGGTGCGTGGAAAGTCGGGAAATGTACTCTATACTTCTGCACCTGTCATAATCTCCGCCGATGATGCGGTACAGTGTCGTGAATTGACACTCACACTTGCAGGTGCCGATGGAAACCGTGTGGAGGAAGCCGTAATGACTGCCATGGGATTTACTCCCGTTCTCCAGCCCGTCGAATCAGCATGGACCACTGATGGTTGGAGCGCTTTGGCTGTATCGGTGGAACTGCTTGTGTCACCGCAGTTTCATCTTTATCAGCCTGGTGTCGCGCCGATACATTCGTTTGGTCAGTTTACGGCGTCGGGTGGAGTACTGAGGGTATATCTCCCTGGTGTTGAAGACGCTCTGCTTTTAGGGCGCGAAGGCTCGCAGTTTGCGGCCCGTGTGGCTTTGACGCTTGCTCATCTTGATGAGGCGCTGATGCCATTTGAGGCGGAACGCAGTGATACGTTGACCGAAATATCTCTTTTCCGCAAGCTCCTGTCGTCTCACCCCTCTGAAATGGATGTTGAGTCGAGGATGCTCGCCGACCTTACACCGCCACATAGCTTTTCTGCCCGGTGTGCAGCCTCCGGGGGCGACGTGTTGGTGTGGGGCAACCTGGCGGCTTGCCGTTTTCAGGGATATTCGGCCGGTGAATTGGCTGTAAGGTTCGACCCTCTTTCGGGCGCTGTCCCCTCGGCATGTATAGTGAGGTTCTCCGACGGTTCTTCGGTTGTCTCATCAGCCACTATGTCTCATGTTCCCACCGGCTTTTCAGCTCTGATTTCCTATCCGCATCCCGACGCTACATCGTTGGAGATACGTGTCGGTTCACGCTCTGAGGTCTTCCCGCTTCGCCGTGCCCCTGGCTCCTGGTGGAGTTACTACCTTTCCCCGTCGCTCCGTCCTGTTGAGGTCCACATTGAGAACCCTGCATTTGTGCTCCCGGTGGCATCTACGCCTCGGCCGTGTTATTCAGATGTTATTGCGGTCTCAAAGTCTGATGCTCCGCTGGCGCTGACTGCCGCCCGTCGTTGCGGGGGTGAGGTAAGGGTAATCTCTTCTACTGCTTTACCGGTAAGCTCATGGGATTTTGCAAGGGCTAATTTCTATGCCTTTACTGATGCAGGTATCTGTGCTGTCACTGTAAATTCGCGTCGCGATTCGCTTACGTCTGCTCGGATTGACCGTCGCGTGGTGACGGATTCCTATGCCGTTGCCGTGACTCCCGATGGTGTTATGGCTGTCGCTTCGGGCGATTTGGTGAAACTCAACAGTAACCGTGTGCTCACGCTGCACCCTTCGCTTGGAGATGCAAAAATAGGGTGGTCACAACCGTTTGGTGAATTATGGTGTGTGCGCGATGCTGATGAGGATATCCTGATTGTCAACTCCAAGGGTATGAGCCAGTTTACCCGTGGTGGTATATCGGTATCATCGCTCGTCACTTCTCCCTGTGGGCTTTTCGCCATAACCACTGCCGGCGATTTTATGAAGCTCTCTGAAGAATCAGACGGTGAGTGTCGTGTCGGGTATAAGGTGCGGTGCTATCCAAAGTCCGGTTCGCGTAGATTGTTGCGGCTTGTCTTGCCTCTCTTTGCCAACAGTGCTGAGGGCAAGGTGATGGTGCATGCCGATTGTGGTAGTGAAAGCTCTTCTCGGTTACTTGCTGAGTTTGAGGTGAGTGGACAGCTTCTCCGCCCCATTGTTGCATGTCTCCCTTCTCCGGCTCGTCAGGCATATACAGTCACCGTAAGCCTTCAAGGTTCCGGTATAACTATTGCTGATAATCCTTTACACCCTTATGCCCTATGACACGCTTTGACATCAAGGAACTCATAGCTGAGAATGCACGGCGCAATGCTGCCATACGTGCCGAGGCTTCCTACAATCCTCTCGCTCCCGATAATATTCCGGATGCAATGATGCAGGATGCCCGTTATATGGTGGCGCGCAACGAGCATGACCTCGCTCTCCTACGTTTTAAGTATGATTTTGAGTTTTGGGCGTGCAAGTGCGTGGTGATTACCGATAAGGTCAGTTCGCAGGATATACCCTTCAGGCTCAACCGTCCCCAGCGTCGTCTGGTGGCGGAACTTGAGCGACAGCGTCTTGCCGGCGAACCGCTACGGCTCATCATGCTTAAGGCGAGGCAGTGGGGTGGCTCTACATTGGTGCAGGTTTATTTCGCATGGATTCAAATCATACATTGCCGTAACTGGAATTCACTTATCTGCGCCCATGTGAAGGACACCGCCGCTACCATACGCGGTATGTATTCTAAGATTCTGGAGCGTTACCCCGAGGAGTATTGGGAAGAGGAGTCTCCTCCTGCTTTCCGTCCCTTTGAGAGAATGACTAATACCAGGTATATTCCCGGTCGGGGATGCAAGGTGACGGTATGTTCGAGCGAGAATCAGGAATCTACCCGAGGCATGGACTGTTCGCTGGCTCATCTGAGTGAAGTGGCGTTCTGGAAGGATTCGCCCCTTCACAATCCCGAGGACCTGCTCAGGTCGGTGGCGTCGGGAGTGGCACGTAAACCGTTGTCGTTCATTGCTATGGAGAGCACGGCAAACGGTGTTGGAAACTTTTTCCATCGCGAGTGGATGCGTGCCGTGGGTGGAAAGAGTGATAAAATCCCGTTTTTTGTCCCTTGGCATGAGATTGACATATATGCCGAGGAGGTCGCTGATGCGGAGTTGTTGTGGAACTCCCTCGATGAGTACGAACGTGAGTTGTGGCACACTCATGGCTGTACGCTCGAGGCTATTAACTGGTATCACAATAAACGCCGCGGTTTCCCTGACCATCGTTCCATGATGGCGGAGTATCCCACCACCCCCGACGAGGCTTTCACTTCATCAAGCACCAACGTGTTTGCGTCGGTCGATGTCGAGCGTCTGCGCTGTGGAGTGCGTGAGCCGTCGGCGCGGGGTGAAATCGTGGGCTCGCCTAAGGGGGATATGGCATTTCTTTCATCTCCGAGATTTGTATCCTCGCCCGATGGCGGCACAATGGTGTGGATGCATCCTGTTGAGGGCGAGAGATATATAGTGAGCGTGGACATAGGCGGTAGGTCGCGACATTCCGATTACTCGGTCATTGCCGTGCTCACTCTTGGCGCGGGTGGTGCGCTTCCTGAGGTCGTGGCGCAGTGGCGGGGACATATTGACCATGACCTGCTGGGGTTCAAGGCGGCAGCGATGGGGCGATATTATAACGATGCCCTGTTGGTGGTGGAGAGCAATACCTGGGAAACATCTTCGGAAGGACATGGCGCATACATCCTCAATGCTCTTGCCGAGAATTACCCAAACCTCTATCGTCGGGGTGTGAGGACTGCGGGCAGTTCCGGTGAGGACTCTGACGGGAAGCCTGGTTTCCATACCAATATCCGCACCAAAGCTGCGCTTATAGCCAATCTCATTGCTATGGTGCGTGAGGGCGGATATATAGAACGCGATAATGATGCCTGCGATGAGTTGCTTCAGTATGAGGCTCTTCCCGATGGCTCATACTCGGCGCGGCGTGGTTGCCACGATGACATTCTGATGACCCGCGCTATAGCCCTCTATGTCGGTCAGACGGTTCATGGTCCCCATGACTCCTACTTGATTGACACTGGCGAGATTGACCGTCTCCTCTCCATGGGTGGATGGTAATGTCGCTGTGGAGTGCCGTGTGTGTTTGTGTGAAGGAATACCTTATAAAACGACGTATTCCAAGAAGCCGTTTGAATGGCTGCCCGGAATACGTCGTTTCTATAAGTTTCTTGACTGATTTAATCTGAAATGTTGAAATCAGTTCTCTTTACAGTTTTTTCTGAGTCAGTGATGTAACTTATTTAGAAGCTGAGATAGAGTCCTTGCGGAACTGTTTGAGGAGCTTTTCAATTTCAAGTGATACTTTGCGCGCACGTGCGCCGGCTGCTTTGTTGCCGTTTTCTACCTGGGCTTGTGCATCTTTAGCAAATGCTTCAAAGTTGGAAGCAATCTGTTCAACGAGATTTTTCATTGTGGTGATTGGGGTTAATAATGATATAATTTATTTTTTAGCGTGCTTATTAGGTTTTCACGAATGCAATTATGAAAAAAATACTATCCTTCTTTAAGGCAAATGTGAAATATAAGAATCTTTGCGTGCAAATATACATAGAATAATTTGATATTTCCAAGCATTTTTCTAAAAAATATACATTTAACCCGTTAATTTCTATAGTTTTTATAGAAAAAAGGCTGTATTTCTTAGAATCTGAAGTTTATGTTACATCACTCTTTGAAATGTATGGTATGTTGGTGATTAGTGTGGACGGTTTGATGAGTTTTTCATCAAAAATTCCTAACTTTGGACTCGCTTTTGCTCTGCGCCCTCGCTCCTCGCGAAATTTTTTTACGAGCATCTTTGTATCATGATTAACGTTTCCCGCTTCATACTCGACAACGGTCTTAGGGTCGTGCATAACTATGACCCTTCCACAGCAATGGTTGCTGTCAATATATTATATAATGTGGGCTCGCGCGACGAATCCCCCTCCATGACCGGGTTGGCTCACCTGTTCGAGCATCTGATGTTTGCCGGTTCGGCTAATATTCCTGACTTCGATGCGGAGATGGAACGTGCAGGTGGTATAAACAATGCCTGGACTTCAAACGACTTTACAAATTTCTATGATGTGGCGCCGGCGCAGAATCTGGAGACTCTCCTATGGCTTGAGAGCGACCGTATGCTTGCGCTTTCTTTCTCGGAAAAGGCGCTTGAAGTGCAGCGCAGTGTGGTGATTGAGGAGTTCAAGCAGACTCACCTTAACCGCCCCTATGGCGATATGACCCATTATCTCAGGGCTTTGGTCTATAAGTCGCATCCCTACCGGTATCCCACCATCGGTAAGGAAATCTCTCATATCGAGAAAGTTACCATGGATGATATACGCCGGTTTTTCTACGCGCACTATGCGCCTAACAATGCGGTGATGTCAATATGCGGCAATGTTACTCTTGATGGTGCCCGTAAAGCGGTGGAAAAATGGTTTGGCGATATACCTCACCGTGACATTTCCCCGAGGCTTTATCTCCCTGAACTTCCCGTGGAGGCGCCGCGGCGTCTGGAAGTGACAGGCAAGGTGCCATATCCGGTGATAGTGATTGCTTTCCCTATGCCGGCCTATGGTGAGAAGGGATATATTGAATGCGATTTGCTCACTGACCTCCTTGCTTCGGGACGCTCTTCGAGATTCTTCCGTCGGTTAGTGATGGGTTCCGGATTGTTTTCAGCTGCCGACGCTTCTATCATCGGTAGTGAGGAGCCCGGTTTCCTTATGCTCAAAGGCACTCTGAACGATAATTCCGATGAGTCGTTGCGCAAGGCTGAGAAAATGCTCATGGAGCAGGCTATGCAACTCACACTCCCATCCGGTCATGAAGATGCCGTATCGCTCTATGAGACACAGCGTGCCATCAATCGCTTTGCAAGTGATTTTACATTCTCGTCGGTTAATTATCTTTCACGCGCTCAGGCTCTTTCACTTGCCGAGATGCATCAGGAGGATATCAATTCGATTGTTCCTTCATACGCTGCCATGACCCCGGAGATGCTCACGGCTGCCGCACGTGCGGTCATTGACCCCTCCCGGGCATGCACACTCATTTACCGTCCCGAATAGCATCTTTTTTTCAGCTGTAATCAGTCGGCATCCGTACTGCTGTCGGCAGCGTCAGATGCGGTGTCGGCTGTATGCGATTCTTTATTTTCGTGGTCAAAGCGTTCGTATGCTTCAACTATGCGCTGCACGAGGGCGTGGCGCACGATATCCTTTTTGCCAAATTCTACCTTGCCGATGCCGGGTACATCCTTGAGTACACGCAATGCCTGGATAAGACCTGAGGTCACTGACCGCGGGAGGTCAATCTGTGTGGCGTCACCGGTAATTATCATCTTGGCGTTCATGCCCAGACGGGTGAGAAACATCTTGATTTGATGCACGGTGGTGTTCTGTGCTTCATCGAGCACTATCACCGCGTCGTTGAGGGTACGTCCGCGCATGAAAGCTAAGGGGGCTATCTGGATTACATTGGTCTCCATATATTCCTTAAGTTTCACTGCCGGTATCATATCCTCCAAGGCATCGTAGAGCGGCTGGAGATATGGGTCGATTTTATCCTTCATATCGCCGGGGAGGAAACCGAGTTTCTCGCCTGCCTCTACGGCGGGACGCGAGAGGATAATCTTGCGCACCTCACGGTTTTTCAGTGCTCTCACTGCCATGGCGATTGCCACGTAGGTCTTGCCGGTTCCGGCCGGACCGAGGGCAAACGTGAGGTCATTCTCATTGAATGCCTTTACGAGGAGTGCCTGATTGGTGTTGCGCGGACCAATCGGTTTACCGTTTACACCATAGATAATCACGTCGTCATGGCGGGGTGCCGCAGGAGACTTCCCTTTCACGATGTCGAGTATCACATCCTCGGTAAGCTTGTTGTACTTGATACAGTAATCCTCCAGCTCTTTGATTTTCTTTTCAAACTCAGCTGTCTCCGCATCATCTCCGATTACCTTTATTACCGAGCCACGCGCAGCCATGCGCAATTTCGGGAACAGATTGCGGATAAGGTGCATGTTGGAATTGTTGACTCCATAGAAGCTAACCGGGTCCACGGAATCGATGATTACGATGCGTTCTATCATAATATCAAAAATTATTACAGGGTGTCAGGGATAGGAGTGGGTTTCTTGCTCAACGGGATAGTGTAAATCAGTGAGAAATTTCCGGTTATGGCGCTTGAGCGTTTGCCGTAGCCGGGTATATACATGGGTTGACCGTTAGGATTGGTGGTCTCGTGTAGAATCGAGTGGTACACTATGTGCCAGCCTAACGAGAATTGCTTTATTATCTGTACTTTCAGTCCTAAGGTGACTTCAAGGTAGCCGGCGGTGTGCTTCTGGTTCATTAGCGAGAAGTGTGACGGGTCACCCCAGTATCCTTCATCGACAGTCACATCCTCAAGGTTCCACTTGTAGGTGGTGAAGCCGTAACGCAACCCCATCTGCAGTTTGTAGTCAGGATTGGAATTATAGAGAAAGTTGTAGGACGCACCAATCTTGAAGTATGGGGCGGCAGGAGTCTTGAAAGTATAGTTCTTCCCTGCGGGAGTGTCGTTGCAATTACCCATACCGAAAGCGAAATAGGGGAAATACCGGTTGTGGAGGCTCACTTCGCCCCACACATCGGCGAGTCCGTATTTCTGTCCGAACACTCTCATGGCTCCGTCCCAGAAGTTAAGACCCACTATCACCTCGTGGAGCAGTGGATATTCCATCTTCGGGGGCGCTTTCATAAGGGTGGAGTCAACAAACTCTTTGCCGCTTACGGTATCGACGAGTATAATGTTGCCCTGGGCATCGCTCTTTTCCACAAGTCGGCTCCGGTCAAAATCCTCTTTTTTCTCCTTTTTGGGAGCGGTACCCGGTTCGAGGGGCACCACGGGTGTGACGCGACGTTGTGCCGAGAGGTCGAGTGCCAGTGCGAGCATCAGTGCTATGATGGGGAGCATCCTTGCAGCTCCGTTACGAATCATCCTTTTCATATTGTCAAGAGGCTGTTCATATTTATGGTGTTATGACCTCTAAATCTCTTCGGAGGCAGTCCGGAAGAATATTTTGATGGTCTCGCGGTCCACGTTGGTGATGAGGGAATCGGTCATTGCCACGGAGTCAATGAGATGACGTGTGTAGGTGAAGCGGGTGACCTTGTAATGATACATGGCGCCGCATTCCTCGGACGCGAAAAACGGTATGGCGTCATAGTCAAACGTCAAGGTGTCGTAAAGCTCCGGGTAGTTGAGCTGCTGCTCGCGGTACTGGATGCAGAATGAGGTGGACTTCCGGTTGCTCCTGAAGGGGAGATAGAGCTGCGACACGCGGGTGCCGGGCGAGAGCAGGAGCGAGTCGTCGGGGGCTCCGATACCTTCAACCGCTATGGAGTCGGGGGTGATTTTTGTGTCGCTCCCCATGGCATAGAAGCCGGCGAGGGGGAGTGAGTTCTGGTTGTCGGTGCAGCCTGTGGCACTGCAGCTTACTATGAGATGCAGCCCGGCGAGCACGCAGATGATATGAAATAGATACCTCTTCAAATTCAAATTTTTGGGAGTTTGTATAATGCGGGAGTGATTCTGTTAACGCTTTCTAAGGATATTTAAGTATCCCTCTGCATTTTTAACAGATGTAGCGGCGATAGGGTTTGGACGCGATGTCAGAATTTGCCCCATTTCACCACATCGTGGAGCGCTTTGCGCTTTTTGGCGGGAATTTCAGTGCCTTCAGCCGGGTAGCCGATGGGGATGATGGCTATAGGCTCTATTCCTTCAGGGAGATTGAACGCTTTGGAAATCTCAGTGGGGTCGAAGTTGCACACCCAGCAGGTGGCGAGTTCCAGGGAAGTGGCAGCGAGGCATATATGCTCGATGGCGATGGCGAGGTCCACGTCGGTGTGGTCCTTGTTGTCACATCCTCTATGCCAGGCTTCGTCGTGGTTTCCGCAAGCCACTATGAATTCGGGGGCGGTGCGTATCCATTCGCGGTCATAGCTTCTGAAGATGCTTTCGCGGAGTTCGTCGCTGTCTACCACTAAAAACATCCATGGTTGACGGTTGCAGGCCGAGGGAGCGAGACGTGCCACATCAAGCACGGCGAGCATTTTGTCCTTCTCAACGGGACGGTCGGAGTAGGCACGGCATGAGAAACGGTCGCGCGCAAGTTCGTATAGTTGGGGATAAGCGTTTGATTGCATGACGGGTAGTGATAATTATATTTTCAGATAATTATATTTCATTTGAGGCTTCTATGGTCTCCTTGATTTCATAATGGTTGCGTGAGGGCGAGTTGCGCACTATCAGTTCACCGATGAAGCCGGTGAGGAAGAGCATGGTGCCGAGTATCATTGTGGTGAGCGCAAGGAAGAAGTAGGGTGAATCGGTGACGAGTGTGTAGGGGTCGCCGTTGTACATGTGGTATAGCTTGCCGAAGCCCACCACCATCACGGCGACAAAGCCGATTATGAACATCAGCGAGCCGAGCAGACCGAAGAAGTGCATTGGTTTAGCTCCGAATTTGCCGGTGAACCAGAGGGTGGCGAGGTCGAGATAGCCGTTGACAAAGCGGTCAAGACCGAATTTGGTTGTGCCATACTTGCGTGCCTGATGGTGTACCTCCTTCTCGCCGATGCGGATGAAACCTGCGTTCTTGGCGAGATAGGGTATGTAGCGGTGCATGTCGCCATACACCTCTATGTGCTTGACCACTTCGAGGCGGTAAGCCTTGAGACCGCAGTTGAAGTCATGAAGATTCTTGATGCCGCTGACTTTGCGGGCGGTGGCGTTGAAAAGCTTGGTGGGTATGGTTTTCGACAGCGGGTCGTAGCGTTTGCGCTTCCATCCCGACACGAGGTCGTAGCCATCGCGCATAATCATGCGGTAAAGGTCGGGAATTTCATCGGGAGAGTCCTGGAGGTCAGCATCCATGGTTATTACCACGTCGCCGGCAGCTTCCTTGAATCCGGTGTTGAGGGCGGGTGACTTACCGTAATTGCGGCGGAAGGAAATGCCGCGCATGCAGGGGTATTGCTCATGCAGGCGGTGAATCACTTTCCAGGAATCGTCCGACGAACCGTCGTCGATAAACAGCACCTCGTAGGTGAAATCATGCTCATGCATCACACGGTCAATCCATGCCGCGAGTTCGGGAAGCGATTCGGCTTCATTGTATAAGGGGATGACAACTGAAATGTCCATTGTGTCAGGTCAAGTGATTGAGATTGTAGATTTGTTTATTTATCAAGAAATCGCCTCAGGGCAGCCTTGCGCCTGACGGTGAAGTAGGTACTTAGGATTATGGAGAGGATTGAGCCGGTGACAATCGCGAGCATTATCAGCTCGGTGACAATCACGATTGGGGTCGGGATGAAGTTGGCTTCGAGCATCTGTTCGGCAACCTTGGCGAAGCTCTTGACATTCGCATCGTCCGATGTGGCGCCCGCCTCCACCAGAGTGTGGAGCTGGGTGATTACATAGTCAGGCTCTATCCACTTGAGATAGACCACCATTACAGTGCCTGAAATCAAGATTCCGCACACAAAAATCACCACTCCCTGCATCCAGAGCATAGGGAAGGTGGAGTATTCGCGAAGTGCGGAGTCAAACCTCTTCATGAATAAGAAAATCACCACCGGGACAATCGCCGCCATCAGGAGGGAGACGAGCGACAGGACCGGAAAGTGGGTGGAGAGGAGGGATGCAAGAAACATTGCCGAGAGATAGATGCCGAATATAAATCCGTCGTCGGCGCCGCGTCGGTATGGTGAGGGTATCATATATTTGTGATAATGAGATGCAAAGTTATACATTTTTTGGCAGTTAATCAAGAAAGTTGTAACTTTGTAGTGATGAAATCTATTAAACTACATCTTATCCGTTTTGTGTTCATCGCAGTCTCAGCCATGATGCTGGGGGGCTGCAAAATAGGTTTTACGCTCAACGGAGCTCCGATTGACTACTCGGTCTACAAGACTATCTACGTGTCGCAGTTCCCGATACGTGCCGCGCTGGTGTACCCTCCGTTGCAGCAGACATTCGAGAACGAACTGCTTGACTACATAACCCGCAACACCCGACTGACCACTGTGGACACTGCCGCCGACCTCCAGCTGGAGGGCGAAATCACGGGCTACAGCCTCTCGCCGCAGGCGGTTACCGAAAACGCTTACGCATCCCGCACACGCCTCACCATCCAGGTGCGCGTGAGGTATGTGGACAACAAGAAGGAGGGTAAGGATATAGACCAGACATTCAGCGCCTACCGCGACTTTGACAGCAGCGAGATGCTCACCGATGTGCAGGACCAGCTCTGCCTGGAAATATCCGAGGAGCTTGTTGACCTGATTTTCAACGCCACTCTTGGCGACTGGTGATGCGGTCCACGCGACGGGAACAGGCGTAAGTTACTGAAATCTATCATGAAAGAGGATTTACAACACTTCATAGAGATGCTGCGTGACCCCTCGGCTCCTGTGGATGCCGGGCTGGTGGAGCGTATATGCGGCGGGTATCCGTTTTTTACCCTCCCGGCAGTGGCATTGCTGCGCAGGGGCGGCGCGGGTATTGACCCCTCGGTCCGCGCGACGATGATGGAGCGCATAGCACTCAATGCGCCTGACGCCGAGACACTTTTTATGCTCACCGACCGCGACCGTGACTCATGGCTCCACTTCTACCCCGACGAGACTCCCAAGGAGGTGACCACCGACGATGCCATAGCTACATTTCTCGAGACTTACGGTCACTCCTCGCCTCAGGAGGACGAGCTGCTTGAGCGGCTGATATTCAATCCTACGCCCGACTACTCCACCATGCTTGCCCGCGAAGAGGAGGAGAGTCTGCCGCCGGCGGTCGACCCTGCCGACAACTCGCAGGATGCGCTCATCAATGCCTTCATCCTCAAATCGAAGACCGAAGGGGAGCATCAGACCCTCATGGCTGTCGCTGCCGAGCCTGAGGAAGAGCAGCTGCCTAAGGTGGAGGTGAAACGTCCGGAACCGCCCACCGTTATGGCGCCCGAGGACCATCCGAAAGAGGTAGCGGAGCGTCAGGATGACTCATCGCTGCGCGAGAGCCTTGCCAAAATTTACATAAAACAGCATCGTTACGATAAAGCATTTGAAATTATTCACAGTTTGAGTTTGAATAATCCAAAAAAAAGTGTTTACTTTGCAGACCAATTGCGGTTTTTACGTAAATTGATGCTTAACAGCAAGTATAGTAAACAATCAAAATAAACATTTTCAATAAATTATGTACGTTGTATTGATTATCCTGACACTCATCTGCGCGGTGCTTCTCATCTGCGTGGTGCTTGTTCAGAAATCCAAAGGCGGAGGCCTTTCTTCATCATTTGCCGGTTCAAACCAGATTATGGGCGTACGCCGCACCAACAGCTTTATCGAAAAGTTCACCTGGTCACTCGCCGGCGCTATCTGCGTGCTCGCTATCCTGTCAACATTCTGCATGCCGAAAGCCATCAATGCCAATTCATCACGCGTGAACGCACCTGCCGCAACCGAGCAGACCGTTCCCGGTGACTTCAACACTGCGGCTCCCGCCGCTGCTCCTGCTCCCGCAGCTGCAGAAGAGGCTCCTGCCGCTCCCGCTCCTGCAACCGAGACTCCCGCCGAAGGCGAATAATCTCGAGTTGGGGTAAGAAGAAAAAACATATAATCCCTGCCTGCTCTGACACGTGTATTCCCATACCTATGTCGGCGCAGGCTTGATTTGTTATTACAATGAAAGATTTCTGGCAGCTGCTTATCAGGTTTGTGCCACCTTACAAGAAATACCTGATACTCAATATAATCTTTAACTTCCTCGCGGCCTTCCTCACCCTGTTTTCGTTTGCGCTGATTATCCCTATCCTTGAGATGCTTTTCAAGGTCAAGGAAGCCACCTATTCCTACATGCCGGTGGGAAGCGCGTCGCTGAAGGATGTGCTCATGAACAATTTCTACTGGTTCACGCAGGAGTGTATAGTGAAGTGGGGACCGGTGGGGACTCTTGCCGGACTTGCCGCGATGCTCGTGGTCATGACAGCCTTGAAGACCGGCGCCACATATCTGAGCTCGTACTTCGTGATACCTATGCGCGCGGGAATTGTGAGGGATATACGTAACTTCGTTTACGACAAGATAGTGACCCTCCCCATATCCTATTTCACCACCGAGCGCAAGGGTGACGTGATGGCGAGAATGACGGGTGATGTGGCTGAGATTGAAAACTCAATCATGTCATCGCTCGACATGATGTTCAAGAATCCGGTGATGATTATAGTGTGTCTGTCGATGATGATTATGATATCATGGCAGCTCACGCTGTTCGTGCTTGTGCTGCTGCCAATCGCGGGCGCTATAATGGGCAAGGTGGGCAAGCGCCTGAAACGCAAGTCGCTGCAAGGTCAGCAGCAGTGGGGAGTGCTGATGAGCAACATCGAGGAGACTCTCGGTGGTCTGCGCATCATCAAGGCATTCAATGCCGAGGACAAGGTGAAGTATCGTTTCCATGAGGGTAACCAGCGCTTTTATAAAATCACCAATTCGGTGCAGCGGCGCCAGTCGCTGGCCCATCCCATGAGTGAGCTGCTGGGCACCATCACCATCGCCATAGTGCTCTGTTTCGGCGGTGCGCTCATACTCTCGGGCACATCCTCGATGAATGCCGCGTCGTTTATCTACTACATGGTCATCTTCTACAGCATCATAAATCCCGCCAAGGACCTCTCGAAGGCTATGTACAGCATCCAGAAAGGTCTCGCCTCAATGGTGAGAGTGGATGCCATACTTGAGGCATCCAATCCTATCCGTGACCCGGAGAACCCGAAGGACATAGCTGATTTCAAGGGTAATGTGAAGTACGAAGGGGTGACTTTCGGCTACGACTCGGAGGTGCCTGTGGTCGATGGCATCAATCTCGACATAAAGGCTGGCGAGACTGTGGCTCTGGTGGGTCAGAGCGGCAGCGGCAAGTCGACTCTCGCCGACCTTCTGCCCCGTTTCTATGACGTGCAGGAGGGTGCTATCACGGTGGATGGCAAGGATATCCGTGACCTGCGTGTGCATGAGCTGCGCGGGCTGATGGGAAATGTGAATCAGGAGGCAATCCTGTTCAACGACACTATTTTCAACAACATAGCGTTTGGTGTCAAGAGCGCTACCAAGGAGGAGGTGATTGAGGCGGCTAAAATAGCCAATGCGCATGAATTTATCATGGCGACCGAGCATGGCTACGATACGAATATCGGCGACCGTGGTTGTCGTCTCTCGGGCGGTCAGCGTCAAAGGCTTTCGATTGCCCGCGCTATTCTTAAGAATCCTCCCATCCTGATACTCGACGAGGCTACCTCGGCTCTCGACAGTGAGAGTGAGAAGCTGGTTCAGGAGGCGTTGGAGCGACTGATGAAGAATCGTACCACAATAGTGATAGCCCACCGTCTGTCTACCATAAAGAATGCTTCGCAGATATGTGTGCTCCACGAGGGTAGAATAGTAGAGCGTGGCACCCATGATGACCTCCTTGCCCTCAATGGCTACTACACCCGCCTGGTGGAAATGCAGTCAATGAAATAAATAGCCTGGATGGAGGGGAGAATCGGAGGAATCGGAGTAATCGGGGGAATCGGACTAATCGGACTAATCAGACGAATCTGACGAATCCGACTAATCCGACTAATCAGACGAATCTGATAGGTGCGATAAGTCCGATAGGTCTGATTAGTCCGATTGGTCGGATAAATTACTCCCACTAAGAGCTATAAACTTGCCGAAGTTTGACTAACTTTTGCGATTTTTATGAAAAATACGGCTGTATTCTTAATCTTGATATTGTGTGTCACGGGGTGCTCCGGAGGGTATTCCGAGGCTCTGAGTGCGGTGGAGCGTCAGATGCAGTCCGAAGCGCGTCCGGAGCGGGCTTACGAGATGCTGTGCAGTATCCCGGAGGGGAGTTTGCGTTCCAAGGATGACAGGGCGCTATATGGATTGCTGCTGACCGAGTTGCTGATAAAGACACGCCGCCCCGTGGAGAGCGATTCGCTGATTGATGCTTCTATCCGTCACTTCTGGCATAGTGGTGACCGTCAGCATCTTGCGGATGGATATATCTACAAATGCCGGTTGGAGTACAATAAGAAAAACTATCATGAAGCCATGGAGTCGGCGTTGATGGCAATTCATATTTCAGAGGACATCGCCGACACCCTCCGCATGGCACGCAGCAATGATTTTATGGCGGATATTTATAATAAAGTTTTTAATATCGAGGAAGAACTCGTACATCGCAGAGTAGCTTCTGTATTGTACAAAGCGTCGGGAGCGCAATTGAATTATTACTATTGTATGATTGATATTGCGATAGGGCTAAATGAATGTGAAAAGTATGAGGATGGGATTGAACTTCTTGATAGTATTTCATTTATAAATGAGTTGGGAATCCCGGAAATGAAAGAATTTTACAATATTTCGTATGCCTACCCACTCTATATGCTTGGTGATTACCAAAGTGCAAAAAATGTACTTTTAGGTACTGATACTACAGATTATAAATATTCGGCGAATGAGTATGGATTGCTGACGTCCATTTACTTGAAAGAGAATAAACTTGATAGTGCTATCTATTGGTCAAATAAAGCTGAAACTTATGTGGATGGTGATACGTTGGCGATACTGCAATCAAAATACAACCTTGCAAAATGCCAAGGAGCTTATGAAATCGCATTAAATATAAATGATGAGATAGACGATTGTCTAAATAAGAGGGTGTTTGGGATGCTGAATGCCGGTATAGACGATGTAAAAGCTGATTATCATAAAAAATTGCATCGAAAAGAATATTTAAAAAACAAAAAATTGAAATTTATTCTGGGTACTTCCGTGGGATTTTGCGTATTGTTAACTCTAATTCTATGGTTGATATATAGAATGCTGTTGGCACAAAAATCACAAGAGTTAGAGAGAAAGATGCTTGATATGCAACATCTTATTAATGAACTGAGAATTAAATCTAAAGAAAATTGTCAACTCTCGGAAAAGTTGGACCATGTTCAAAAAGTGATTTTACATAAGGAAAATGAAATTGGTGAGTTTTCTGATAAATTGAAAATTTCAGAAGGCAAGGTATCGGAGTTTTCCATGCTTACTGAAAGTTTGTTTTACAGACAGTTTGAGGCGTTAAACAGATTGTGTGACGAATATTTTGAAAAAAGAGATTCAGAAAAGACTCGTCGTTCGCTATACATTGACCTTGAGAATATCCTAAATGAGATGCAGTCAAATAAACGTATTGAGGAATTGAAGAGGATATTGAATCGATGCAAAAATGGATTAGTCGATGATTTTCTCCGAGATTTTCCTGATGTAAAGAAGGAAGATTTGAATTTTATAATATATAATTTTGCTGGTTTCTCACCACGTGCGGTATGTCTTTTGACTGGCTATACCAAGACTAATTTTTACACTAAAAGAAACCGATGGAGAGCTAAGATTGCTAATTCTAATTCCCGTAATAAAGAAGAATATTTGAAAAATCTGGGGCAAGTGGCTGAAAGATAGGTATGTAAGCGTAATTTGACAGCGCATGATTGAATGCGCTGAAAGATAGTAAGTTACGAGGTGTATAATATTTTAAAATTATACACCTCGTAACTTGTTTAATTTCAATAATATAGAAGAGGAGATGTATAATAAAAACAGGCGCATGAATAAAGTCTCAGAAGGTTCGGTATTGTAATTTTGCAGTGTCGAAATAATTAAAAATTTAACAACTATGAAGATAAGATTTTTATTGTTGCTAATCATTTTCATAAGTGCATTTAATGTGTTTGGCGAAAAAAAAGAACAAGATGCCAAAAAAGAAAAGGAAGTCCATTCTATTTTGGAAAAGAAGTCAAATAATCTAAAACCTCTAAGTGATATGTGTGGGGAGTCGTTAAAAGTTGATTGCTATTGGGAAGAAGGAGTGATTGAGGTTGATTTCTCCGAATCGGAAGGAATGGGGTCTATTTCATTCTATGAGATTACAGGAAAAGAGTTGTATAAAATGGATATAAATACCCAATATCCCATAATTATTAACATCGGGTATCCAGATGAACCTGTATTGATAAGAATACGAACTTCAATGGGGAATGAATATGAGGGAATCTTGATATTATAAAAATAAACCAGTTTAATTAATCAAATTATTAATTATGAAAAAGAACTTAGTTAAAATTTTTGCAATTGTAATGTCTGCGGTTTCATGTTCATGCAGTAGTGTAGATGATGAAGCTCCAGTAATGGAAAGTAGGAGTGATGTAGAAGTTATAACAGACGCAGATTGTGTGATGTTAAAATCCCGTACATCACAAGATTTGGAATGGAAGCAAATACTTAAATTCAAAGATTATGCATCTTACGAACGAGTAGTAGCGCAACTCCAGGAAATGGATGAAAACCAGCGGATGGATTATTTCGAGCAGCTTGGATTTGAGGGCGCTTATTTAATCCTAAAAAAAGCAGACGCAGAGCTTGATGAGATTTTTGATGATGATACGATTGATTCTACCGAGTTTTCAAGTAAACTTGAAGAAATAAAAGCGAAGTATTCTGAAGTTCTTAGCTTTGAGAACGAAATGGAAGGAGATGTGACACCGCATTTGAAATTTAATGACCCTGAAAAGGAGCTTGTTGGTTCTGCGGAAGGCTTCGTAGTAATAGGTGAAGAAATCGTTGAGCCACAGGATGGCATTCAGCCTTTAGGTGAAATCGTGAAAACCTGTGAGGTCAGTGTGAAGAATGGTGATTATAAAAGTTTTCTTTCTGTAGGTAGAATTGGAATATATTTTGCTTTTAAAACCCAAACGTATAAAAAGAAATTTCTGTCAATAAAAAGAGATACTAATTGTGGGCATGATGCCTATTTGGAAATATCAGACAGAACCGGAGTCCGTATTAGCGAAATAATTAAAACTAAAACCGGAGAATGGAAATTGAATTTAAGAGGAGATGAAATAAATGGTGTAAATGTTACGGTTAAAATTGTAGATTTTAGTTGCACCAGAAATCCTGACAACAAGGCTTCAAAGACATTTGAAAACATAGTTATGAAATAATCTAATCTAATATTGTAATTAATTATGAAAACGAGAATTATCACATTTTTGATGTTTGTTTGTGGGCTTGGGATGCAGGCTCAGGGTGTTAGATGGGGCGTGGAAGGTGGTTACAACCTTTCGCATTCGACAGAGGCAACGGGTTGGAAGTCAGGATTTAATATCGGCGTTACGGCTGAGTATGGGCTTTCGGGCGGTTGGTATCTTGACGGTGCACTCAAATTGAGTTCCAAACCAACTGTAAAAGACAACTCGACAAACATTTATTTCGGACCGGATGTGCCTGATGGCTGGAGTCGAGACAAGGTTTCTGCCACTCCTTACTATCTGGAGTTGCCTGTAAGGGTGGGCTATAAATTTGGTATTACGGATGGTTGCAAGCTATTTGTTGCGGCAGGTCCATACGTTGGAGTCGGTCTGTGGGGGAGCGGCAAGTGGGTCATGGAGCATCAGAATGAGCCCGATGGCGCTGTGGAACGTTCGCATGGAAAAATCGGGAATGTCTATGACAGCTATATGCGCCGCATGGCTTATGGTGCAAATGCACGTGTGGGCGTAGAGTTTGGCGGGCATCTCCAGGTGTCGTTAGGGTATGATTTACAGCTCAATTCATATAGACACAGCCGCCATGGCGAAGACCATAACCAGGTGATGGGGATTAACGTGGGCTGGAAATTCTGAGAAGAGAGGAGATTGTAGGAATCGGACTAATCTGACTAATCAGACTAATCGGACGAATCGGATAGGTCGGATGTGTCGGATTGGTCCGATAGGTCCGATAGGTCTGATTGGTCCGATTAGTCCGATTAAATTATTTTTTTCAGGTTTGAATATTTTTTTTGATTTGTTTAATTAGCTTAGGGTTAGGTGATTGCGGGTGGAGGTGGGATGTTTTTTTATGAGGGGTGTTTTTGAGGGGTTGTTTGTTAGGGGATTTCTTGCTAATTTTAAAGACAACTTTTATTTTAGACATTGACGCTTGAGGGTATCTCTTTTGGCTGGGGCTGTCAATGTATTATCATCAATTTACCGGTTATTATCTATAAAGCAACTCATTATGTCTTCATTTCTAAAAATGCAGGGCGGTTATCGTGGTCTGCGTGTGTATAAAGTGGCTGAGATGCTGTATGACATCACGTTCTATTTTACCCAATCGTATTTGATTCGTGGTGACAGGACTGTTGACCAGATGATACAGGCTGCCCGGAGTGGTAAGCAAAATATCGCGGAGGGGAGCAGTGCTTCAACCACCTCGGCTGAGACTGAAATAAAGCTTACAAATGTGGCACGAGCAAGTCTGCAGGAATTGTTGATTGACTATGAGGACTATTTGCGCGTGCGCAAGTTGCTGAAATGGGATGCCTCCCATCCGAGATATGAAGCAATGCGGCGATTTGCCAGGAGTGAGGAAATCATGCAGGAGTATCCGGAACTATTGCCCAAAATGAATGATGTGGAGATAGCTAATCTGGCTATCACACTTCTCCATCAGGCTGACTTTATGTTGCGTAGACTGCTTGATTATCAGCAGGAACAGTTTCTTAAACAAGGCGGTGTGCGCGAAAAGATGACCCGAGCCAGACTGGCTTATAGGAAAAAAGAGAATGAGAAGTAGAGGGGATAATCGGTCGAATCAGACGAATCGGATTTATCTGACCAATCGGACTAATCCGACCAATCAGACTTATCGGATGAATCAGGTTTATCTGGTGAGGTGGATTTTTAATGGCTGGTCGGATTAGTCGGATTAGTCGGATAAGTCCGATTGGTCTGAGAAGTCCGATAGGTCAGATTGGTCCGATTAGTCAGATTAGTCCGATTCCCTCTGCTTTCCCCCAGCTTCCCCTTGCTTCAATTCGGCTTGGATTGGGGTGTTTGAGTGATGGTGCCTATAAAATTGGTCAAAAGGGGAAATAAAGAGGGTCATTTAGCCAATTTTACATTTTTTATTGCTCTAAAGTTCCATTTCCGTTAAATATATTTGGTAACTTTGCATAAATTTTTAAGTTGAGAACTTTGCTTAAGGACTTCGGATGTCGCTACAGGCGACTGTGATTTAGATTCAAGTATGTTGTTGCTATGTGTCAAGTCCTTGGTAATAAAACGGAAAAATTCAAAAAATTAGGTATAATAGACAAAGAAAAAAAGAACAGAAAATGAAAGTCAAAGCGTTATCGACTGCCGGCATTACCATTATGCTTGCTTCAGCGTTCGTGCTGCCATCGTGCTCAAAGGGCGACCAGCAGCAACGTCAACTCTCAGCTCCCGAAATCGCAACCATCACTCTTGCCCCTCAAGAAGCTGACCTCAAGACAACTTTCCCTGCCACTATCAAGGGTAAGACTGATATCGATATCCGTCCCCAGGTGACCGGATTTATCACCAAAGTGCATGTAGACGAAGGTCAGCGCGTGCGCAAAGGTCAGGTGCTTTTCACATTGGACCAGGTGCAGTTTAACGCAGCTGTTGACCAGGCTCGTGCGGCTGTAAACTCAGCTCAGACAGCTGTCAACACCCAGCAGATGACAGTGGATAACAAGAAAGCACTTCTTGACAAGAATATCATCTCGGCCTACGAGTATCAGCTTGCAGTCAATAGCCTCGACCAGGCAAAGGCTCAGCTCGCCAACGCCAAGGCTGCCCTTGTGACTGCCCAGAAGAATCTGGCTTACACCACCGTTACCTCTCCGAGCGATGGTGTGGTAGGTACTATCCCCAACCGTGAAGGTTCGCTCGCATCACCCTCGTCGGCTCAGCCTCTCACCACCGTGAGCGACAACTCACAGGTGTATGCTTACTTCTCGCTGACTGAGAAGGACCTCCTGAATCTCGCAGGTGAAGGAAACCGCTCGATGGAGGCGTCAATCAAGGCTATGCCTGAAGTGAGCCTGCGTCTTAACGACGGTACCATGTATCCCCTCACCGGTAAGGTTGCCACCGTTTCGGGTGTGATTGACAACAACACCGGTTCATCAAGCGTGCGTGCCCTCTTCGACAATCCCAACGGTGTGCTCCGCAGCGGTGGTACAGGTCAGGTAATCATGCCTAACCCCCAGGAGAGCGTGATTGTGATTCCCCAGAAGGCTACATTCGAGCTTCAGGACCGTCGCTTCGTGTATGTGGTCAACGATTCCAACAAGGTCGTGTCAACCCCCATCACCATCGAGGCTAACAATGACGGTAAGACTTTCGTGGTCACCTCAGGTCTGAAGAGCGGCGACCGCATAGCCGTTGAAGGCGTGGGTACTAAACTTTCGGATGGCGCTGTAATCACTCCGGTGGCTCCCAAGGAAGCCGCAGCTCCTGCAGCCGAGACAGCAGCTCCCGCTGCAAAATAAGTGAGCGGCATCCAATCCCACCCGTTCACCTAATAAACAAATAAACAATTAGTGCAAAAAAGATGAAATTAGATACTTTTATCAATAGGCCGGTGCTGTCAACGGTGATTTCAATTTTCATCGTGTTGCTGGGTCTTATCGGACTGTTTTCGCTCCCTGTCACCCAGTTCCCCGACATCGCACCTCCTACCATCCGCGTTTCCACCACTTATACCGGTGCGAATGCCCAGGCGGTGCTTAACTCGGTGATTGCCCCTCTGGAGGAGTCAATCAACGGTGCCGAGGGTATGACCTATATGGAGTCAACCGCCACCAATACAGGTTCAGCCGACATCACAGTGTATTTTGAACAGGGTTTTAACCCCGACATGGCTGCCGTGGACGTGCAGAACCGTGTGGCAAAGGCTCAGAACCTTCTTCCCGCCGAAGTAACCCAGGTGGGTGTGCTCACCCAGAAGCGTCAGACTTCAATGCTTCTCATGGTGGCACTCTACGATGAGTCAGGCCGTTACAACCAGGAGTTCCTTGACAACTATGCCAAGATTAACATGATTCCTGAACTCCAGCGTGTGTCAGGTGTGGGCGACGTGATGTCGTTTGGCGCTGACTACTCAATGCGTATATGGCTCAAACCGGAGGTTATGGCGCAGTATGGACTTGTGCCTTCCGATATCTCCTACGCTCTTTCCGAACAGAACATCGAGGCTGCCCCCGGTGCCTTCGGCGAGCAGGGTGACCAGAGCTTCCAGTACACCATGAAGTACAAGGGACGTCTGACCACCCCCGAACAGTTTGAGGATATTGTTGTAGCCGCCAAGCCTACCGGTGAGGTGCTCCGCCTCGGAGATGTGGCAGAGATAGAGCTGGGACGTGTGACCTACGGCTTTGCCAACAGTCTTAACGGTTATCCCTCTACAAGCTGTATCGTGTTCCAGACCGCAGGTTCTAACGCGACCCAGATTATCAATGACTGTCTCGGCGTGGTAGATAAGATGAAGAAGGACCTTCCCGCAGGTCTCGCCATCGCCGTGCCGATGAACAACAACGACTTCCTTGACGCTTCAATCCATGAGGTAATCAAGACCCTTATCGAGGCATTCATCCTCGTGTTCTTTGTGGTATACGTGTTCCTTCAGGATATCCGTTCCACCATCATCCCCGCTATCGCCATCCCTGTGGCACTCGTGGGTACATTCTTCTTCATGAACCTGATTGGGTTCTCAATCAACCTTATCACCCTCTCGGCTCTCGTGCTTGCGATTGCGATTGTGGTCGACGACGCGATTGTGGTGGTCGAGGCGGTGCATGCCAAACTTGACGTGGGCTACAAGAGTGCGCGCAAGGCATCAATCGATGCGATGGGTGAGATTGGCGGTGCCATCATCTCCATCACTCTTGTAATGATGCTTGTGTTCATTCCTGTGTCGTTCATGTCGGGTACCACCGGTGTGTTCTACCGCCAGTTCGGTCTTACCATGGCTATCGCCATTGGTCTGTCGGCGCTGAATGCGTTGACCCTTTCACCTGCGCTTTGTGCGGTGTTCCTCAAGGGTCACGACAACCATGACTCACTCAAGGAGCGCATGGGTCAGGCTTACGGTGCTGCAGCCGAGGCAGTCAAGGCAAACGCCAAGCGTCGCTTCACACTCGACCTTCCCCCATTGATTACCTTCCTTTTCCTTGCCGCCACCATTACTTTCATGGTGCTCGGCTGGTACAGCTTCGAACACCCCTTGAAACTCGCCATCGCTGCGGTATGTGCCATTGTCACTATCCTCGGTATCTTCGGCAAGCGTTTCCACAAGGGATTTGAAATCGGTTTCGGCCGCATCCTCAAGGCTTATAATAAGTTCACCGGATGGTTTATCAATCACAAAATCACCTCATTCGGCATTGTGGCAGCTTCAGTCGCAATCCTTGTATGGCTCATGAGCATCACTACCTCGACCCTCGTGCCTAATGAGGATACCGGTACACTGTTCTGTATGGTCGATATGCCTCCGGGCACATCACAGGAGCGTACAGAAGAGGTGCTCAATCAGCTTGACGTGCTTCTCGCCCAGGTTCCTGAAATCGAGTATCGCCAGAAGATTCTCGGCTATAGCTTCATGGCAGGTCAGGGTGCCACTTACGGTACATTCATCCTTAAGCTCAAACACTGGGAGGACCGCCAGCGCGCCGACCAGACTTCGGATGCTATCCTTGGTAAGCTCTACGGCATGACCTCAGTAATCAAGGATGGACGTGTGATGATATTCGCACCCCCTATGATTACCGGTTACTCGCTCACCAACGGTTTTGAAATCAAGATGCAGGACCGTACCGGTGGCGATGTCAACGACTTCTTCGGCGTGGTTCAGGGCTTCCTCGGACAGCTTAACGCCCAGCCCGAAGTGCAGATGGCATACACCACCTTCAACCCCTCGTTCCCGCAGTATATGGTGGATATCGATGCTGCCAAGGCAAAGCAGGCCGGCATCTCACCCCGCGATATTCTCTCGGCTCTCCAGGGTTACTATGGCGGTATGTACGTGTCTAACTTCAACCGTTTCGGTAAGATTTACCGTGTGATGATGCAGGCTAACCCTGAATCACGCGTAAGCCCCGAGACCCTCTCTGCCATCAAGGTGCGCAACGGCGCCGAAATGGCATCGGTGTCAAACTTCGTGACTCTCACCAAGGTTTACGGACCTGACTTGTTGAACCGTTTCAACATGTTCCAGTCAATCTCCGTGACCGGTCAGCCGGCTCCCGGTTATACTTCAGGTGACTGTCTTGCAGCTATCGAACGTGTAGCCAACGAGACACTTCCCGCAGGTTACGGTTACGAGTATTCAGGTATGACCCGTGAGGAGGCAAGCACCGGTGCAGGTTCGACCACCGCGGTTATTTTCGGACTCTGCTTGCTGTTCGTCTACCTCCTTCTGTCAGCGCAGTATGAAAGCTACATTCTCCCCTGGGCGGTTATTTTCTCAATTCCGTTCGGTCTGATGGGTACCTTCATCTTCGCTCAGATTTTCGATATCTCCAACAACATCTACCTGCAGATTGCGCTTATCATGCTTATCGGTCTTCTTGCCAAGAATGCCATCCTTATTGTGGAATTCGCAGTGGAACGCCGCCGCACAGGTATGTCAATCGTCAATGCCGCCATCCAGGGTGCCACCGCCCGTCTTCGTCCTATCCTCATGACATCGTTGGCGATGATTATCGGTCTGTTGCCTATGATGTTTGCCACCGGTGCGGGTGCCAACGGTAACCGTGCCCTCGGTACAGGTTCAATCGGCGGTATGCTTATCGGTATGATACTCCAGGTGCTGATAGTGCCCGCGCTCTTCGTGATTTTCCAGAAGATTCAGGAGAAGATTACTCCTCTCAAATGGGAAGACACCGACAACGAGGGTATCGAAAACGAAATCGAGCAGTATACACCTGCACAATAATCATATAAGAGTTACTTATCACACAGTATACTGAAATGAAAATCAAGAATATATCATTGATTCTCGCAGTAGCAGTGAGCGCTTCGGCGCTCACCGGCTGCGGAATATATCAGAAATATGACCCTGAGAAGGTCAACAGCCGTCTGGTGAGCGAATATGCCGAGGCTCTGAAGCAGGAAGAGGATGCCGGTGCTTTCGGTAACCTCGCGTGGGACAAGGTGTTCACTGACCCTGTGCTCGCCGACCTTATCAATCAGGCGCTTGCCAACAACAAGGACCTCCGCAACGCCAAACTCAATGTGGATATAGCCCATGCGCAGCTCAAAGGCGCTAAGCTCAGCTATCTCCCCTCGCTCACATTCCAGCCCAACGGAGCAGGTGCTTCGTATGCCGGCAGCGATATGAGCTGGACTTATCAGCTCCCCCTCGCCGTAAACTGGGAGGTGGACGTGTTCGGTAAGATTCTTAATTCAAAACGCGGCGCACAGATGGCTGAACTCCAGACCCGTGCCTACGAGCAGGCTGTGCGTTCACAGATTATAGCCGGTGTGGCTCAATGCTATTACACCATCGCGGCTCTCGAAAGCCAGCTGAAACTTTCGCGCGAGACCGCCGAGCTGTGGAACGAGAGCGTGACCGTGATGAAGAACTTGAAGGAAGCCGGACGTCTGCGTGAGGATGCAGTGGTGCAGAGCCTCGCACAGTACTACAGCATCGAGTCGGCTATCACCGATGTGGAAATGTCGCTCCATGAAGCCAACAATACCCTCTCGCTGCTCCTCAATGTGATGCCGCAGAAGTGGACCATCTCGCCCGATGCCGCTCTCAATGTGCCTGAAATGAAGCGTACAGCCATCCCTATGGCTGAGCTCGCAGCCCGTCCCGACGTCCGTGCATCGGAAATGGGTCTCGCCATGGCATTCTATACCACAGCTTCCGCTCGTGCCGCCTTCTATCCCAGCATCAATATCTCTGCCAACGGCGGTTTCACCAACCTCCTCGGCTCGTTTATCCAGAACCCCGGCGACTGGTTCATCCAGCTTGCAGGAAGCCTCACTGCTCCAATCTTTGCCCGCGGACAGAATATAGCCCGTCTCGAGGCAGCCAAGGCTCAGCAGCAGCAGGCGCTCAATAATTTTGAGTATACCCTCATGAGCGCTGCAGCCGATGTGAGCGATGCTCTCACCACTTACGAGAAGAGCATGCAGAAGCAGCAGTGGCTTGCACTTCAGGTGGATAATCTTGTGAAGTCAGTGGAGATAACCAATGAATTGCTCCTCTTTGATGGCTCAACCACTTATCTGGAAGTGCTCACCGCACAGAAGAATCTGCTCGCGGCACAGACAGCCCAGATTACTACCAACCTGACAGCTGCCCGTTCGGTGATAAATCTATACCAGAACCTCGGTGGCGGCAGATAGTTTTCACAACCTCTTAACACATGAAAAATTATGATTAGCGAAAAAGCTCATGTCGACCCTTCCGCCAAAATCGGCGAGAATGTGAAAATACATCCCTTCGCATACATCGACAAGGATGTGGAGATAGGCGATAATTGCGTGATTATGCCTTTCGCAAGCATTATCCGCGGTACCCGCATGGGTAAGAACTGCAAGGTATACCAGGGTGCGATTGTCGGTGCCGACCCTCAGGATTTCCGTTGGAAGGGTGGCTTCACATATTGCTACATTGGCGACGATGTGACTATCCGTGAGAATGTGATTATCAACCGAGGCATCAATCCCGAGGGGGGCACACGCATCGGTAGCGGTTCATTCCTCATGGCTAATTCCCATGTGGGACATGATTCCCACCTCAAGGGTAAAGATGTGTTGGGCAACAATGTATCGGTAGCCGGCGATGTTGAGATTGGCGAATGCTCCATACTCTCATCAAGCGTGGTGGTGCATGAGAACAGCCGCGTGGGTGACTGGGTGCTGATTAAGGGTGGCTGCCGTATCACCGGCAATGTGCCTCCTTACTGTATCATGGCGCACAACCCTACCTCCTATTTCGGCGTGAATGCAATGATTCTCCGCAAGCAGGGCATGAGCGAGGAGCGCATCGACGATATCGCCAAGTGTTATCGCCATATATATCAGACAGGTACTTCGGTGTTCAACGCCATGCGCCGCATCGAGGCTGACGTAGAGGATACTCCCGAACGTCAGAACATACTTGATTTCATCAACTCTGTGAATCTCCGCATCGTTGCCGTTCCTAAGGATTTGGAACAGTAATCTTTGCAGCACGGTTTCTTTAGATTCTTTATAGCACAGATTCTTTAGATTACTGATAACTCCCCATTAATCAGCCTCACGGGACATTTCTCCTGCCGTGAGGCTGATTTCTTGTTTTATAAATCCAAAATCATTATTTTTGCGTTAAATATATTGAACTGATTTCATTAATTATGAAGCATAAGAAACATAACATACTGTTCGTCTGTCTCGGTAATATATGCCGTTCGCCGGCTGCAGAAGGGGTGTTGAAGTCCATCGTGGCGCAGGAAGGTGATGAGGCGGAGTGGAATATCGACTCGGCCGGCACCGGGCGCTATCATATAGGAGACCTCCCCGACAGGCGCATGAGAGTGCATGCGCGTCAGCGCGGACTGGAACTTGACCACAGATGCCGCCAGGTCACTCCTGATGATTTCGACAGATTTGACCTGATTGTAGGTATGGATGCGAGCAATCTGAGCAATCTCCGGGCAGTGGCACCCTCGCCCGAGGCTGAGAAGAAAATTGTGGCTATGGCATCGTTCTTCAATCCCGGCAATCGCTGGGACCATGTGCCCGACCCTTACTATGAAGGTGCCGAGGGATTTGAGCTTGTGCTCGACCTCCTGGAGGAGGGCTGCCGCAACCTGTATGAGCAGGTGGAAAATGAAAAATAGATATCAAACAGATTATACGATGAAAAAATTTGAGATAAAGGTCCCGGTTGATGTAGCCTCGTTCGATGAACTCTCGGAGATGGAGCAGAGATTGGTGGTGATGGCTCGCGAAGCCACTCACCGTAGCTATGCGCCTTATAGCCATTTCTGCGTGGGGGCTGCCATACTGCTCGACGGAGAGCAGATAGTGACAGGTTCCAATCAGGAGAACGTGGCTTATCCTTCAGGCACATGCGCCGAGCGCACGGCTTGCTTCTATGCCCATGCGCAGTATCCCGATTCGCGGTTCAAGATGATTGTGATAGCCGCACGCGGCACTGACGGGGAGTTTGTGGAGAATCCCGTGGCTCCTTGCGGGGCTTGCAGGCAGGCTCTGCTGGAGTATGAGACCCTTGCCGGACATGATGTCAAGGTGATACTTTGCGGAAAGGATAAGTTCTATATCCTTCCCTCCGTGAAGTCGTTGCTCCCGCTTGCTTTCGTGGAGTTTTAAGAGCATGTAAGGGGAGGGATGGAAACGTCGCTCCGTAGCATGCAGAACATATAATTAACATATAATTAATGCCCGCAAGGTCTTCGGTCCCTGCGGGCATTGATATTGTCTGTCGTATTGATTCTTTTCAATCAAGGGGGAGAGAGCGCAGGTTATTCCGGAAGTTCGGGGGTGTCATCCTCGTCATATTTCTGGAACAGGAAATCATTGTATGGGAAGCGGGAGAGGTGAATCTCCTTGGCGCGCTCGTAGAGCATCTGTTTCAGTTCGTCGATGTTGGTGCCGTTCTTTGCCGAGATGAACACACAGTCGTGGGGCATACGGCTCATCCAGCTCTTTTTAAGCTCGTCGAGCGATATGTTCTCGCGGGTGCGGGGTGTGAGGTCATTCTCATCCTTCGGGGTGTAGGAGAAGGCGTCAATCTTGTTGAATACCATTATCATCGGTTTCTCAGCCCCGTTGCACACTTCCCGCAGGGTCTTGTCGACCACCTCAATCTGCTCCTCGAAGTTGGGATGCGAGATGTCCACCACATGTACCAGAAGGTCAGCCTCGCGCACCTCGTCGAGTGTGGATTTGAATGAGTCGACCAGGTGGGTGGGGAGCTTGCGTATAAACCCGACGGTGTCGGTGAGAAGGAAGGGGAGATTGTCGATGATTACCTTGCGCACGGTGGTGTCGAGCGTGGCGAAAAGCTTGTTTTCGGCAAAGACGTCGCTCTTGCTCAGCAGATTCATGAGGGTTGATTTGCCTGCATTGGTATAGCCCACAAGCGCCACACGGGTGAGTTTGCCACGGTTCTTGCGCTGCACGGCTTTCTGCTTATCGATGGAGCGGAGCTCCTCCTTGAGGCGTGAAATCTTGTCGAGGATTATACGACGGTCGGTTTCAATCTGGGTTTCACCGGGACCACGCATACCTATACCGCCTCGCTGGCGCTCAAGGTGAGTCCACATTCGGGTAAGACGGGGGAGGAGATACTGGTACTGAGCCAGTTCCACCTGAGTTTTGGCGTTTGCTGTACGTGCGCGTTTGGCGAATATATCGAGAATGAGGCTTGTGCGGTCAAGAATCTTCACTTTCAGCTCACGCTCGATGTTGAGTACCTGCTTCGATGTGAGGTCGTCATCGAAAATCGCCATTCCTATGTCGTTGTCCTCAATAAATTCGCGTATTTCGTCCAGCTTTCCTTTACCCACGAATGTGCGGGGGTTGGGGTAGTCGAGGCGCTGCAGGAATGTCTTGACGGTCTCAGCGCCGGCTGTATCGGCGAGAAATGCGAGTTCGTCAAGATATTCGTTGGCTTTAGCTTCGTTCTGCTGCTCGGTTATCAGACCTACCAGCACTGCGCGTTCGGTTATCTGTTCGTTTAATATCTGGTCAATCATAATTGTAAAATCTCTGAATACTAACTGATTCAGACTTTGTGGAATGTCGGCTCAGAATCAGTTCATTCTCTCAAAAACAGATTCTAACCTTGAAAAATAAAGATTTTAAAATCAGTTCTACAAATATAACAATTTTTGCCGGTATTTTCATGAATAAAATACCGGCAAAAATTTATGCGTTTATCATCCGTAGTGACTGTCCGCAGTGATTTGGCGCCTTTTAAGCTTGCTGCTCAGCAAGTTTGCGCTTTGAAATCAGATTGGAAAGCCAGATGTTGCCTACCACCCAGAGCACTATGTCAATCACCACCACGAAGTTGATGTTCATGATTGATGAGAGGAGTAGGTTGAGGATGGTGAAAGCTGCTGACACGGAGATGATTGTAATCATTGCCACACGTGGACGGAGTCCGGCTGCAAGCAGCTTGTGGTGGATGTGGGTTTTGTCGGGGAGGAAGGGGCTGCGGTGCTGGCGTATGCGGAGCATATACACGCGCACCACGTCAAAGCTCGGAATGATGAGCGGGGAGAAGGCGAGTACCACGGGATTGAACGACAGCTCGCCGGGGTCGGCAGTGAAGAGCTTGATGCCGAGGATACAGAGAATCAATCCGATGGTAAGTGAACCGGTGTCGCCCATGAAGATTTTGCTATGCTTCTGCACGTTGCCGAACACGTTGTAGTAGAAGAACGGGCATAGCACACCGAGAGCGGCAAACGAGATGGCTGATAATGCGTATTCGCCAAGGATGAAGAATGATATGCCGAATATTATCACCGCTATGGAACTGAGTCCTGATGCGAGTCCGTCAATCCCGTCGATGAGGTTTATGGCGTTAATCAGGAATACAATCACTATTGCAGTGAAGGGGTAGCCGATGGCTGGGTGCAGCCCCCAGATGCCGAATATGCCGCCCAATGAGTCAAACCATGCGCCGCCGCAGATAAGGAGGACCGCACAGGCTATCTGTACCACGAATTTAGCGCGGTATTTGATACCGATAAGGTCGTCGGCTATACCGATAAGGTAGAGCATCATCATGGAGCAGAATGTGGCGATGAGGAGCAGGCAGTCGTGGGTGAGGGCAGTGCCGAAATCGGAGTATCCCATCATCATGTTGGCTCCCAGCACTAATGCGAGCGACAGCATTATCACAGGTTCAAATGCCAGACCGCCGAGACGCGGTATGGAACCTTTATGGATTTTTCGTTCGTCTACTTCGTCAAACAGGTTTTTCCTGTAGGCAATCAGCAGAATTTGAGGAATCAATACACCCGCCAGCAATACGCAAAGCGAAAAAATGATAAGCAGGTTAACAGACCAGTAAGCCATGGAAAAAAATATTCTAAATGTGATGCTTGTGTGTCAGCAAAATAAACGTAATAGAATTGAAATAAAAAAATTGTGCGATAGCACTAAATAGTGTGATGGATAGTCCGACCTGAGAAGAGCAGAAAAAGGTAATCAGTATTATCCATGTAGGGGCATTTCGACTGCAAAGATAGCAGATATTTGCTAAAAAACCAAAATAACTATTAAAAATAATCCTCCCCGATTTGTGTTAAGGATTGTTGAGGCTTTTTGAGGGAATTATTATTACCATGCATTGACATTATCGCACTTTTTAGGGTGATTGTGTATGTAACTTTGCAGAGTATTAATAATCATAATAAATATACTGCTATGAAAACGATTGACACTATCAAACGAAAAGATAATAAGAATCTGAGAAAATGTTTTGTATCCGTCAGGGCATACAATGATTTCTCATCGCGTATCCGGTCTGTTCTGGGAGCTGATGCAGAGGCGTGCGGGCAGGCGATGCAGCTGCTTGATGCGAGTGTTGGCTATGACGCCGGGACAATTGAAATGGAGAATTGCTCCATGAAAGCTCAGATTGCATTCTCAATGATAAAACCTGAAATAGATAAGGCAATCAAACGCTCACGGGCAGCACGCGAACGAGCTGCCAGGAGAAAAAGCAGTGCAGCCGTAGAACCCATCAAGGCTGACTCTGTCATGGAAATCCCTGAAAAGGTCCCTGCCGTGTGCGGCAGGGTGGAGGAACCTTCAGCCGAAGAAGTAGCGGAATCGGAATCGGAAACCGCTATCCCTCTGTCGCGTCGTGCACGTCGTAAATCGAAGTGGCGCGAGTTTCGCCAGCGTCAGAAAGCTGCCAAGAGAGCAATACGTGAGCAACGTGAAAAACAACAGTCAAAATAGCGCTACCTCCCCAAATATTTATATGAACTCCTCTATGCTATTTTCTTTGAAATCAGATTCCAAAGCCATTTGCGAGGTTGGTCAAAGATAATACACGCGATATATACTGTTATCAGGAATATGAAAATCAATGCCAGGCATTTAATCCCTGAGGTGGAAGTGTAGATTCGAAGGATGCAGTTCTGGAAAAATGGAAGAGTATTGGAATTTAAGTGTAAGAGATATACGGCAAATGAGGATTTCGCCACAAAGTTGATATATCTGTTAGGTTTGATATGGAGTCCGTTGAAAAATAAAAGAAGCCCTAATGCGCCGGTTATGACCAATGGACTGCTATAGGCATAGATGTCTTTCGGAATTCCATTGGTGATGCAGACATAATATCCCACAGTACATCCTATCACCGAGATGATGTAAATCCATATTCCATACTTGTTGATTCTTATTCCGTCTGAAGTATAAATTCTGATATATCGGGCAAGCAGATATAGCCCTATAAATGAGATTGTGGAATACCCGGACAAGAAGAATCGTCCGCTGCTACCTGAGCCTCCCCAGAATGTCTGAAGTATGAAGAAAGATACCAGCATTACTTTGAATTGTTGTTTTGTGGACTTTTCTGCAAAGGCATTAAGGGTCGGAGATAATATGTATAATCCCGCATAGGCACAGATGAACCAACTGCGTGTCGTCATGCACAGGCATTCCTTGACACCGTTGAATGACAGGGTAGACCATCCCATGAGCATAGACACAGCATAAAGCGATATGAGCAGAAAGAAACATTGGAATAAAAAGTTGCAGAAACCTTTTACCGATGGTCGTATTCCAAACCATCCTGATATGAGGATGAATACGTTTACGCAAACAATAGAGATTGATTGGAAAAATGCTTTTGTGAAGCTCGATACAGGTGATGTGGCGAAATCGTTGATGTTTGGTGCTCCGGTCGTGAAAAATGTCGCATGGACAATAAGCACAAGTAACATTGCGAAGATTCGCAATAATTCTATATTAGATTGCCTTGGTCCTGTTGTGATTGATGAAATTTCCGTTTTGTAGGTTTCGGTCATAAGTGATGGGGTTGATTTCAGCAGGAGAAGTCCAAGCTCCTTCGACTATTGGGTAAATGGTTTTTAAGTAAGGCGTTATGTGTATTTTGACAAACGATGCATAACAGATTATGCTGCAAATATACTCAAACATTTTTAAAATACGGGCATTCACAACGATAGATTTTCGTGTTTTCAGGTGATAGTTTTTCATGGTGAGTCAGGAAATGAAATGATGTTTTGTGAATTGTCGGAATTCAAGCCATTTTAATAGATTTTTATCGCCTTTATGCGGATAAATGTGATAACTTGATTGGCTTTTAAGATATATTAACCAAAAAACAGTGCAAGTACGGTGGTAAAGAAATATATTTGTGAAATTTATTTCTAACGACCTATGAATTAATAAACCAACAAATATAGAGTATGAATTATTTAAAATTATTGCCACTGATTTTACTTCTCTGTTCGTGTTCAGATTCGGATGATGGGTCATTTGATAATTTTACAGCTGATTATGAAGTCTATTTCCACCTTGATGTCGTTGATGAGCAGGGAAATAGTCTGTTGGACTCAAATAATCCAGATAATATACTTGAACAGGGTGTAACCATGACTTACAATGGAGTGGAGTATCCTCTGGTCAGTGAAGAGGAAGCGATGCGTGGTGACAAGATACATTGCCCGTATCCGCAATCACGCCTTATGATTCCTTTCATATATGGCATATATTATGACACGGAACGGGATAAAATGTACGTAGGCGATTTTTGGGCAGGCACTTCCATAAAAGAGGAGTTTACTATATCGTGGGGCGATGGCACACCGGATGATAAATTTGAGTTCCGCAGCGATTTGTTCCGCCCGAAGAATAAAAAACCGTATTATAAGCTGACGGTGTGGATGAATGGAAAGAAGAGCAGATTTGACTCCACAATCGCTGAGTTCAAGATAGTCCGGTCTGTAAAATAATGACGGTTGATTGACCGCGAAACGCATATATGCCAACAAATTGGGCGAAAGTCATCTGTGACTTTCGCCCAATTTGTTGGTTATTATTTTTTCTGCCGAATTTTTATGGAGAAGAAGCAATGTGTCAGATAGCGTCGGTCTCTACGTTTTCGAGCTCGTCAGTTTTGGCTGCGGGTGCAGGCTCGTCGGATGTGGCGGCTTCGAGTTTCTTCATGATAGAGAATATGAAGGCTGCCGAAATGAGACAGATGACGATGAGTATACCCCAGATTGCTGCCACAGATATCTTTCCCCAAAGGAGCATGGGGATGGATACGAGGTAGTTGCCGATGGCCGTGGCTGCGAACCATCCACCCATCATTGAGCCTTTGAGTTTGGGAGGTGCCACCTTGCTCACAAATGAGATGCCCATAGGTGAGAGAAGAAGTTCGGCGAAGGTGAGGAGCAGATATGTTGAGATGAGCCAATCGGGAGAGACAGACCCGTTTGTACCCACGAGGTTAAGCGATGCCACAACCATTAGGCAGTAGGCTGCCGCTGCCATGACCATACCGTAGCCAATCTTGCGTGGTGCGGAAGGCTCTTTTCCTTTCTTGCCAAGCCATGCGAAGAGAGCCATTGAGAAGGGGGTCAGCGCCACGACATAGAAGGGGTTGAACTGCTGATAGATGGCGGGGTCCACGCCTTCGACGGTAGCAGGGGTGATGGAGTAAATGTGCCATACGATGCCGATGATTGCTACGAGAAGCGCACCGCAAATCACGCGGGTCTTGGAGGCTGAGCTCTGGATAAATCCGAAAAGGGCATAGACTCCGGCAGCAATTGCCACGAGCGCCCAGATGTTGAAGCCTATACGGGTCCAGCCGGTGGCTACGGATGATGTGCAGCTCTTGGCAAATTCAGTGAGTGCCTGACCGTTCTGGTGGAACACCATCCAGAAGAAAATTACCACAGCAAACACCAGGAGGAGTGCCACCACACGCTGTTTGGTCTGCTCGGGGGTGAGTTCCTTTACGTTTTGGTCAGCAGCTTTTTTGCCTGAAGCATCCTTCTTGTCAGTTATGATGTGGGCATAGGTGCGGCGACCGAGTATGTAGATGAGGAAACTTACTATGAGCGAGCCGCATGCAAGCATGAATGCATAAGAGCAGCCGGTGGAGAAAGTGGTGATGTACTCGCCGGCAAATGAGGTGAGCGAGTCGAACGATACGTTGCACGAGTTGGCGAAATTGGTGAGGTATTGAGTGAGGAATGCGCTAAGGTCGCCCCCTGCCGCCATGCCGTTTTCAGAGGCAAACTCGGTCATGGCCTTGAGTTTTTCGGGGTCGGTGGGCATGTTTGTGAAGCTGTCGGTGTCAATGCACCAGTTGCACACGGTGGCAGCCATTGAATTGTCGGTAAGGAAGCCGGCGTTGGAGAGAGCGATATTCTTGAGTCCTACGGCAGCCTGCGGGGCAAACATTGAGCCGAGGTTGATTGCCATATAGAAGAGCGAGAATGCCGCATCACGGCGGTCGCCATAACGGGAGTTGTTATAGAGGTCGCCCACCATCACCTGGAGATTACCTTTGAACAGACCGGTACCGACCGATATTAGCAGGAGGGCGGCAAAGAGTATCATCATTGATGTGTTGGAACGCACAGGGGTGGGTGCCGACATGAGGGCATAGCCTACAAACATCACGGCGATACCGGTCACGACGCACTTCGAGAAGCTCCATTTGTCGGCGAGCCAACCGCCCACGAGAGGCATGAAGTAGACTAACGCGAGGAAAATCGAGAAAATCTGTCCGGTCCAAGTGGCGTCAAAGCCGAATTTAGCCTGGAGATAGAACAGGAATATGGCGAGCATGGTGTAGTAGCCGAAGCGTTCGCCGGTGTTGGCGAGCGCAAGCACATACAGACCCGCCGGTTGATTCTTGAACATATTGTCTTGGGGATTAAGGGTGTCTATTTTTACACATATATGCGGATGGGTTGATGGACCCATCCGCATATTTCGGGATGATATTTCTTAAACAGCCGTTTGATGTCCGGGCAGCATTATTTTGTAACTCTTTCGAGCCAGTTGACCATGCCGAACATTATGACCATTGATATGATACAAACGGTGAGGAATACGGTCCATGCCACCCATATCGGATAAGCATTGTAGATGAGCGGACCAATCCACAGCAGAAGGTTACCAACGGCGGTGGCACCAAGCCAGAGACCCTGGCAGAGACCCTGCAGATGCTTCGGGGCTACTTTTGATACGAATGATAGACCAAGGGGCGAGATGAAAAGCTCGGCTACGGTAAGGAAGAGATATAGCACGAAAAGTACCCAGGGACCGGTCTTCATTGTCTCGGCTACCGCAGGAGCGAGTGATTTAAATTCAACAGCCGAGGGATAACCCTTGAGGGTGGAGAAGATGGCGAGGAAGAGATATGCCAGACCGGCCAGCCCCATACCGATTGCAATCTTGCGCGGAGTGGAGATTTCCTTGCCTCTGCGTGAGAGAGCGGAGAATACCCACATCACCACCGGGGTGAGCACAATCACGTAGAAGGGGTTGAGTGCCTGCCATATTTCAGGTTGTACGGAGTCGGTCTTCACGAAGTCGCGTGCAAAGAGAGAGAGAGAGGTGCCGTTCTGGTGGAATGAGAACCAGAAGAATATGGCGATGCCGAGCACTGCGAAAAGAGCATACATGCGCTGCTTGATTTCTTTAGCCATCTGGCGTTTTTCCTCTTCGGTGTAACCGGTAGTCTCAACCTTCTCCTTCTGAGCGGGAGAGGGGAGCTGATTCTTGGTGAAGAAGAATATAGCGAGCGATATGAGCATCGCTGTCACTGAGGCGATGAATGAATAGTGGATACCGGTATTGAACACGTCGAGATACTGGGTGCAGAATGCCGAGACATTGGCTGCAGCGTCACCGCCAACCTCAGTGATGAGCGCATAGAGGTTGTTGAGGTTCTGGGTGTCCATGCTGTCGGTGAGGCTCAGGTATTCGTGGCAGAGAGCAGGGAGTGAGGCGTTGTAGCTCAGACCGTTTTCTCCAAGCCACCAGCTTCGTAGCATAGGAGCCACGAAGGGAGCGATGAGACCGCCGATGTTTATGAACACATAGAAAATCTGGAATCCGGAGTCGCGCTGCGATGCGTATTTGGGATTATCATAAAGCTGTCCGACTATAGCCTGAAGATTACCCTTGAAAAGACCGTTGCCGAAAGCAATCAGGAATAGGGCTCCACAGGTGAGAGTCAGTAACCAAGTCTGATTCTCAGCAGTGGCGAAAATAGGGAATGATAAGAGAATGTAGCCAGCGGTCATGATGAAAAGACCGGTGATGATGGTGCCTTTGTAGTTGCGTGTCTTATCGGCAATCAAACCGCCGACGAGGCTCAGCACATAGATTCCGGCATAGAAGCAAGAATAAATGATGGCACTTGTTTCTTCTTTAAGTCCGAATTTTGAACAAAGGAAAAGCACGAGCACGGCATTCATGATGTAGTAGCCAAAACGCTCTCCCATGTTGCTCAAGGCTGCTGGAATCAGCCCTTTGGGTTGGTTCTTGAACATAAGCTTATGATGTTAGTGAATATTGTCTGCGATGAAAACGATGGCGGCTATGACCATATTTTTCGATGGTATGTATGATTTAGAGTGTAAACACACTTTTAAATTCCTTACAAAAATACAAAAAAACTTATGAAATGCATAAAAAGTGGATAAAAAGAACTGAAATGGTGTTTTAGGACATATTTTTTATTTAAATTTGTGGCATGATACCTAACATTATACACTATTGTTGGTTTAGTGGCGAAGAGATGCCGGTCGTGGTCAAAGATTGTATTTCCAGCTGGCACAGATATATGCCTGACTATGAATATCGCCTTTGGGATATGAAGGCGATAGAAGAGATTGACTCGCAATTTTTACGGGAAGCCATCGAAGCCCGTAAATGGGCGTTTGCAGCTGATTATGTGCGTCTGTGGGCAGTGGAGAAGTATGGCGGGATATATCTTGACACTGATATGGAGCTTTATTCCTCACTCGAACCGTTCCGGTCTGACAGAATGTTTATAGGCATGGAGCAGAGCCCTAATATGTTAGCAGGTAGACCATGGTCGTTTTTGACTGCGCATATTTTCGGCGCTGAGGCACACCATCCTTTCCTACAGGATTGTATGGAGTATTACAAGGGGAGGCATTTTCTTGTGTCCACCTCCGATAAATTGCCTGAGCGTTTCAGGTATGACATGAGAACGTCGCCAGAAATTTTTGCATTGATGGCAAATTCGCGGTATGATTACAATCCGTCAATCAAACGGGATAATAAACAGATTTGCCGCGATGGTCTGACCATTTATGAACCACGTATTTTTGACGCCTTGGTAAAAAAAGAGGATTCGGTAGCTAACCATAAGTGTCTTGGTAGCTGGCGGAGCGGTGCCGATTGTGGTAGCGAGGTTGTGACAAAGCCGACTTTCCGCCGCTATCTTGGAAATGGTCTGAGAATGATAATAATCAATATCTTTAAAAAAATGGGCTACGTGCTGATGCGGATTTAGGGCGCCGCGGGATGTGAGCGAACCGTTATTTTATGTACCTTTGCAGCGCGAATTTTTTGAACAGATAATGCAAATGGACAATAGATATATCGTAAGTTTCGATAGTGAACGACTGGGATATGGGAGCGTGGTGCTCGGAAATCCGGTGAAGGCAGGTATTCCTGCCGGTGTCACTGTGGTGCTTGGCGCCAACGGTAGCGGAAAGACCACACTCGGCACCATTCTTGAGAAAGGGCGTTATGCTTATGGCAACCGGCTCACATTCACACCCGATAAAATGAAGGTCAAGATGCTCTCCTTCACCGATATCCATTCGCTGAGCGGCATGGAGGTGCAGTACTATGAGCAGCGCCTCGAGGCAACCATGAACGACATGGTGCCTACGGTGGCTGAGATAATGGGTGAAAAAGTGGATTCGGAGGCATGGCGCGGACTCACAGCTACGCTCGGACTGCGCGATGTGGTGGATAAGAGGATAAATTATCTGTCAAGTGGTGAACTGCGTAAGCTTCTGCTTGTTAATGCGCTGATTGATATGCCTGACCTGCTTGTGCTTGACAATCCCTATATCGGTCTTGATGCCGCTTCGCGCGTGGAATTTGATGATACCATCAGGGCGATTGAGCGGAGAGGCGTGTCGGTGGTGATGCTGCTGTGTGATGGCGCGGACATGCCCGATTACACCGGAGCTGTGCTTACCATGGAGGATTGTGTCATAACCTCAGTGGTTACCGAGCCGGATGCCATAGCCTCAATGCGTAAGGATGAGGGTGTTGTCACTTTCAATGCCGATGAAATTCCTGCGGCTTCATTCTCAGGGGGAAAGATGGCTGACCATGATGTCACATTCGAGATAAAGTCGGGGCATGTGAGATATGGAGCCCGCGAGATACTGCGCGATGTGGATTGGTGTGTACGTCACGGCGAATGCTGGACGCTTACCGGACCGAACGGAAGTGGCAAGTCGCTGTTGCTAAGTCTGATATGTGCGGACAACCCACAGACGTATGCCAATGATATCACACTTTTTGACCGCAAGCGCGGTTCGGGAGAAAGCATCTGGGAAATAAAGGACTGCATAGGTTACGTATCGCCCGAGATGCAACTGTATTTCCGCTCCACATCTCCGGTGCTTGAAATAGTGGTGCAGGGAATGCGGAATTCATTGAATAAATTCAAGGCACCCACTGACAGTGAGAAGGATGAGGCGAGGGGATGGCTGCGGCTTTTGGATATCCAGCATCTGGAGGAACGGCGTTTCGCCGAGCTCTCGGCAGGAGAGCAGCGCCTGGTGCTGGTGGCGAGGGCGCTCATCAAGCAGCCGCCGTTGCTTGTGCTCGATGAACCGCTTCACGGACTTGACAGATATAGGAAACAGCGTGTCAAGGATATAATCGACGCATTGGTGGCGCGTAACGGTTCGTCGCTGATATTTGTGACCCACTACACCTCAGAAATCCCATCATGTGTCACACATACCAAGACTTTGGTGAAATTATAGGGTAATTTAATTACCCTCTGAATAGTTTTTTGTAACTTTGCAGCATAAGAACTGATTTTTGACTTTAAAATCAGTCTAAAAGAGATTCCACTCTCAAAAAATCAATTTGATACTAAATCAAAAATTATAAAAATCCAATAAAATCATGGCTAAAAAAGCATTGTTAATGATTCTTGACGGATGGGGAATCGGAAATCACTCACAGAGCGATGCAATCTTCTCCACTCCCACTCCCTACTGGGATTATCTAATGGAAACCTATCCCCACAGCCAGCTCCAGGCATCAGGCGAGAATGTAGGTCTGCCTGACGGACAGATGGGTAACTCGGAAGTAGGTCACCTGAACATCGGAGCCGGCCGCGTGCTGTATCAGGACCTCGTTAAGATTAACAAGGCTTGCAAGGATGGTTCAATCCTGGAGAATCCTGAGATTATAAGTGCGTTCTCCTATGCCCGTGACCATGGCAAGGCAATTCATTTCATGGGTCTTACCAGCAACGGTGGCGTACACTCTTCACTTGAGCATCTTTTCGCTCTGTGCGACATCGCAAAGCACTACGGTCTTGAGAAAGTATATATCCACTGTTTCATGGATGGTCGTGACACAGACCCCCGCAGCGGTAAAGGCTTCATCGAGGAGATTGAAAACCATTGCAAACAGTCGGCCGGAGTTGTCGCTTCAATCATAGGCCGTTACTATGCCATGGACCGTGACAAACGTTGGGAACGTGTGAAAGTAGCTTATGACCTACTCGTAAAGGGTGAAGGCAAGCAGGCTACCGATATGGTCAAGGCTGTTCAGGAAAGCTACGATGAGGATGTGACCGACGAATTTATCAAGCCGATTAATAATTCAACTGTCGACGGTACAATCAAGGAAGGTGACGCTGTGATTTTCTTCAACTACCGCAACGACCGTGCCAAGGAACTTACCGTGGCTCTTACCCAGCACGATATACCTGAGGCAGGTATGACCACCATCCCTGACCTTCAGTATTACTGCATGACTCCCTACGATGCTTCATTCACAGGAGTGCATATCCTTTTCCCGAAGGAAAATGTGGAAAACACCCTTGGCGAATATCTCTCATCGCTCAACAAGAAGCAGCTCCACATCGCCGAGACAGAGAAGTATGCTCACGTGACATTCTTCTTCAACGGTGGACGCGAAGAGCCCTACGAAGGTGAGGAACGTATCCTCGTTGCTTCACCCAAGGTGGCTACCTACGACCTCAAGCCTGAAATGAGCGCTTACGAAGTTAAGGACCAGCTTGTGAAGGCTATCGGTGAAGAGAAGTATGACTTCATCGTGGTTAACTATGCTAACGGCGACATGGTAGGTCATACCGGCGTGTATGAAGCTATCCAGAAGGCAGTAAAGGCAGTGGACGAATGTGTCAAGGATACTGTTGAGGCAGCCAAGAAAGCCGGCTATGAGGTGATTATCATCGCTGACCATGGTAATGCAGACAACGCGGTGAATGCCGACGGTACCCCCAACACCGCCCACTCACTCAATCCCGTGCCCTGTATCTACGTGACAGAACGTAAGGATGCTAAGGTTGAGGATGGCAAACTCGCTGACGTGGCTCCCACCATGCTTAAAATCATGGGTCTGACTCAGCCTGCTGAAATGACCGGTCACGCGCTGATTAACTGATTCAAACCGAATCCCAACCGGAAATAGATAAAAACAGCGGGCAATTGTGAATTGACTGTCACCTAAGGTCAATTTTCAATTGCCCGCTTTATATATCGTTTGACTTTTTACACAATTTCTTAATACTTACCTGCAGGATAATTGTTAAGTATAAATATATGGAATCGATTAAACAGTTGTACAAGATAGGTCATGGACCCTCAAGCAGCCACACTATGGGACCGCTGAAGGCAGCCCAGGAATTTGGTGCCAAGTACAAGGGTGCATCCACCTTTGAGGTGACTCTATATGGCGCGCTTGCCGGTACCGGTAAGGGGCACATGACTGATGTGGCTATCCTCGATGCGCTCAATCCGATAGCCCCGGCGTCGATAATATGGGAACCGGATATATTTCTCCCTTTCCATCCCAACGGAATGAAATTCCGCGCCCTCGACGTTGACCGCCATGAGATTGGAAGTGATATAGTGTATTCAATCGGCGGAGGCGATATACTCCACGAAGGGGAGGAACGCCGTCCGAAGGAGATGGTCTATGGAATGTCGAGAATCTCCGATATACTTGCCTGGGCAGAGAAATCGGGCAGAAGTTTCTGGGAGTATGTGGAACTGAATGAGAATAGTGACGTGTGGGACTATCTGCGCGAAGTGTGGCAGGTGATGCGCGATGCTGTGGAGCGTGGCATCGAGGCTGAGGGTGTGCTTCCCGGAGGACTTGGTGTGAGACGTAAGGCAGTGTCATATTATCTGCATGCTGCCGGACACAATGATTCGCTCCGTAGCCGTGGACTCGTGTATGCCTATGCACTTGCCGTGAGTGAGGAGAACGCCTCGGGCGGTAAGATTGTCACCGCTCCTACATGTGGTTCATGCGGTGTGCTTCCGGCTGTGCTATACCATCTGTCAAATTCCAAGGGATTCTCCGACAAGAGAATCCTCCGTGCGCTCGCCACAGCAGGACTGTTCGGAAGCGTGGTCAAACACAATGCCTCCGTGTCAGGCGCCGAGGTAGGGTGCCAGGGTGAGGTAGGAGTGGCATGCGCCATGGCTGCCGCCGCCGCATCGCAGCTTTTCGGTGGTACACCGGCTCAGATAGAGTACTCGGCCGAGATGGGTCTTGAGCATCACCTCGGACTTACCTGCGACCCTGTGTGCGGACTCGTGCAGATACCATGTATCGAGCGCAATGCCTATGCTGCAGCCCGTGCCCTTGACAGTAATCTCTATGCCTCATTCTCCGATGGTCGTCACTCGGTGACATTTGACCGCATTGTCGAGGTGATGAAACAAACAGGACACGACCTCCCCTCAATCTACAAAGAGACTGCCCAGGGAGGTCTTGCTATAATAAAATAGTGTAATTACCAGTCAAAGGACAAACTGAGGATTAGATTTGTAAAAAAATAAGCTAATGGATTGAAATAAGTGGAATTGATGGCAATTTTATTTGAGCATTCCAAATAAAATTGCCATCTCTTAACAATTCAGATTGCAGCTTTTTTCATTGGATTGACTATGGCTAATTCTTACCCGGGTGTGAGTATTACCATTTTCAGTGACAAATTTTTCTGCATTTTTTGACAGAAATGAGTAATTCGGACAGTAGTGTCTGAGAGAGATTTTAAAGATATCATGAAGAAAATATATTTTATCACATTCTGTTTGATGTGCCTATTTGCTGCCAATGCTTATGGAGATGTGCCAGAAGCGAATGGAGTGGCTGAACGTGTGAAGACAGTGATAATCGAAGGCAACCAAAATATGACTTTCGGCTCTTCTCCTGATGAGCCGGCTTCTAATCTGTATGCCTTGACTGTCACCGATGCAGAAGGGAATCCTATAAGCGAGGAGGAATTGAATGATTTCAGAGTCGAGTGGGATATAGAAGGTTTCAAGACCGAGAATGACCAGCCCGGACAGTATTGCGACTCCTATGGCGCATTCATTAAGAATAGTAAGCCATCACTCGAGACTTCTTTCGAACTTCGCAACGTGCCTATGAATTTCTATGGACGTATGACTGCCAAATTGATTTTGGGAAATCGAAGTTTCACTGCGCAAAAATATGTAGTGGCTTTGGGAAACAACCGCCAACCTGATTCGCAGGTACTTCCTGTGGGAGGGTATCCAACGTCATTCAGTGATTACCCCGATACGTTAGTGGGAAGCACGGTGCTCATCGAGAATCATGGGCAGGCTCAGGATGTTCTGTTCGGTCGCTGGATTATGGCTGGTAGTGACTCTGAAAAGAAAGCTGAATTGAGGAAGGATACCAATGGTGAAAAATTTCTGAGAATTAGCGCGCCGACACCCAAAAAGTCACACATGCTGGCTAAGGCGATTACTCCACCTACTTCGCTCGTGGTATTTACATCGAAAGTGAGATTTCATAATCCCGGTGCCGTGATGACACTCACCTCAAGGTTTCCTTTCAAGAGTAATGTAAAGATTTACACCAATCCTGTGACCCTTCGCTTCGACGGGCACACACTAACCTTGAACGATGAGCCGCTGAGTTATGATAAGAGACCGGCTGAGATTAAGACAGACAATTGGTATGTAGTAAGGTTGGACGTAGACAAGTCGGACGAGACATGCCAGGTAACTGTGACCGACGAAAAAGGGAATACGATAGGGAAGAGTGAGCGGGTGAAATGGAAGCAAGGCTCTAAACCTGACTTTTTTAATATCGGGTTTGATGATGAAGCTTCAGGAACCATTGATTTGGCAGAGTGTAAGGCGGAAGCTCCAAATGCCTATGCTGAGCGTTACAACACTCCGGTGGAGAAAGGAGTGTATCAATTGGTGGTGACCTATCAGGGAGAATTGTCAGCCGGATATGTGAACAGTGATTTGGCGGGCTATGTGTTGGGCTATCATGACGGTATGGCAACAGATACACTGGAGATAGCTTGTCCACGTGAGATACTTGACCTGCGCATAGGCGCAGACAAGTTGGGTGTGGCGAAGATTGCTGATGTGCAGCTTACTAAACTGGAGCAACAGGAGCCCAAGGGGAAGAAAAAGTTACTCCATATAGGCGATTCCACCTCTGCCGGCGATGGCTCGTGGGCACGGGTGCTGGAGGAGGAATATGGAGAGAGTGAACTGGCTGACTTTTGTGAGTTCAGAAACAGGGGACTTAGCGGGCGCAATCTCGGCACATACTATCAGCAAGGTAAACTTGCGGAGGTGCTTCGCGACATTAACCCAGGCGATATCGTCATGGTGGGCAACAATGGTACCAACGGTATGAACTCAACATTTGAAGAGGATTTGAACTACTACTTAGATGCACTTGAAGCTATGGGTGCCAAGATTATCATCAACAGTTATACGCCTCATGGTGCCGTAGCTAATTATGAAAAGGGATTCAATCATGAGACCGGTACCTTCGATAGTTATCGACGCGATACTTACGACGTCGTGGCCCGAAAGGTGGCTGCCGAGCGGTCAAAGAGCGACCCCAATTATTTGGGCTTTGTGGAGATTGGCAAGAATGCCGACGCGATTTTCAACGCCTACGTCGCCGACTTCAAAGCCAATGGCTATGCTTCGCGTGAAGAAGCCGCACAGGCTATTATCAAATGCTTTAAGGACCATAACCACTATAATCACGGGGACTTGGCATGCCATCTGATGCTCTATGGTTATCCCAGTTCCTCGAAACCCGGCATAGTAGAACAAATTCAGTCGATTCTGAGTACTTATCTTTTGAAGTAAAGATAGATTTTTTGACATTTAGTCCAAGATTATCCGGACATCACCGTTCGACTGGATGTGTGTATAAAAATCATCAGCCATACAAGCATATTAACGAGCTTGTGTGGCTGATGATTTTTATATTTCCAAAAGGAGAGCTATGGGAATCTGTTTTATATTTCTACCTCTTTGGGAGTAGAGCCCGGAAGGCATAAGGTGCCGCGGGCTTTTTTCTTATCCGCGAGATATGTTTTCCAATGCACTTTGTTCCAGTCGAGACGGTCGGTGGACTGAGCTACCGGTATGTGGGGGAGGGCGGTGCCGTCCTTGACCATGATTACAATCGGAAGCTCGGCTGTAGCTATGTGATTCCATCCGGGAGAATAGGTCTTGCCGGTCTGGTAGTCAATCCACTTATCTTTTCCGGGGAGGTATACGTCGCGCGAAGTCCCGTCCTCGAGCATCGGAGCCACGAGCATACCCTCGCCAAACATATATTGGTCGTCAATCATCCATGCTCCGGGGTCGTCGGGAAATTCCACGAGGAGTGCACGCATCATCGGGAGACCTTCGAGTGTGCATTTGGTAGCCTGCGCATACACGTAGGGCATGAGTTTGTACTTCATCTCGGCGCATTTGCGGAAGTAGTCGGTAAACTCTTTGCTGTAGAGCCACGGCTCGGTGGGAGGAGCGCCATGCACACGGCTGTGAGAGGTGAGGAAGCCGTAAGGGAGCCAACGGCGGTAGAGATTCTCGGGAGAGTCGGTGACAAAACCACCTATGTCGTTTGACCAGAAGCAGAAGCCGCTGAGACCAAGTGAAAGTCCGGCACGGATGGTACCAAGGAATCCTGCGTTTGTCGTTGCAGCGTCACCACCCCAATGGAGAGGATAGCGCTGGGAGCCGGCCCATGCCGAACGCGCCCAGATGATGTTTTCACCGTGGAGCTTCTTTGTGATTTCAGCCACGGCGCGGTTGTAGCGCACAGGATACAGATTGTGTTCATACAGACCACTGCGACCGTTGGAGTAAATGGCATCGAGAGGTGCGCCCTCGCCAAAGTCAACCTTGATTGCTCCTACACCCTGACTGATGAGGTTGCCGAGTTTGTCCTGATACCAGCTCACGGTCTCGGGATTGGTGAAGTCAAGCACCACATCCTCGTAGGGGAGTTCGCCGCGACCGTTGCGGACATACAATCCGCGCTCCACCAGTTCGGGGAAGAATTTATTCTTTGGAGTGAAATATGGGAGTTGCCATAGGCATGTGCGGAATCCCTGCTCCTTGAGGTCGGCAAGCATCTTTTCGGGATTGTCGAAACGGTCGGCAGCAAAAGCATAGTCGCACTGCCAATCCACTCCAAACCATCCGGTATCAAAATGAATCACGTCAGAGGGAATTTTGTTGTCGCGCAGCTTCTGCGCCACTTCCCTGCCTTCGGATTCACTGAAGTAGGTAATGCGGCTCATCCATGTGCCAAATGACCATAGCGGTGGCATCTCGGGACGTCCTACGAGTGAGGTGTATTCGCCAAGCACTTCTTTAGGAGAGCCGACAAAGAGGAATATGTCCATCACCTCGTCGGCCATGAAGAGTTTGTTGGCACCCACATAGGTTGCACCGAAGTCGCAGGTTACAGGAGCGGAGGTGTGCATGAACATGCCATAGCCACGGTTGGAGAGGAAGAATGGAATGGGCTTGTACATGTCGGGGGTCTCAGGACCCTGCGGGTCGGTGACAAAAAGATTGACTTTCTGTCCGGCCTTGTTGAGCTGGGTGGCGCTTTCGCCGCAACCATAGATTCGTTCGCCTGGCATCATCGAGAACACAGGATTGATGGAGCGGGAATTGTCAGAGCCACGCTTGATGAAACTGAATGGAGCTACCTTTACCTGGGTGGAGTCATTGTCGCTCCATACACGGGTCTGGGTCAATATCTTTCCGGCAGCGTCCTTGAGCACCAGGCGCCAGGGGTGGCGGCGTATTTCCAGAGAACCGTTTGATGATGAATAGGTCACGGCATCGGGACTCTCGGTCACTTTCCATGCCGAGTGGTCAACAGCGGGTATACCGGCAAGCATAGGGTCGTCGGAGAGTTCCTTCGGTATGACCGGAGATGTATACATGCGAATGCGGAGAGTGCGGTCGTTGACCGGTTCGATTCTCATCTGCAGCTGAGGGTCGTTGTCGTAGGCAGTGTCGGGGAAGTCGAGCGCTGTAAGAGGCTGATGCAGGTATGTGTTGGCGTTGAAAGCCTGACGCGGCATGAGCTGACGACGCACCCACTTCACTGTGCCGGTGCCGGTGGAGGGGTCAAGCGATACCAGGCTGTCGGCGAAGAAGTAATGGTTACTGAGGTCGGAAAAATCCTGACTCATATCCTTGGTCTGCGAGAGGAGATACTGCACACCGCCATTGGTGCGCAACTGTCCCTGCGATGGGATAGCGAATGCACATCCCAGGGCTACAGAGGCTAATGTGGTAAGAAGTTTCGTTTTCATGTTATGATTGGTTTGTGCAAAAATACATCATTTCCGCCTGGTGCGAAAGCTGAAATGTAAACGGTAGGGGTGCAAAATGATATAAAAGATGGTTAAACATCAATTAAGGAATATTATGTGTATAATCAAGAAGAGAAAAAGTTTTGTTATAAATTAAAAAGTAGTAATTTTGTAAAAATAAACAATGTGTTTTAACTAAATAACAGCAATCATGTTAAATAACAAGATTCAAGATGCTCTTAACGAGCAAATCAACGCCGAGTATTGGAGCGCATATCTCTATCTCGCCATGGGGATGCATTTTGAGGCCGAGGGACTTAGCGGTGTGGCAAACTGGTTTAAAATCCAATTTCAGGAAGAGCAGGCACATGCCACTATCTTCATGAACTATATCAACCAGCGTGGCGGCCGAGTTGAACTCAAAGCTATCGACGCTGTTCCCACCAGCTGGGCTTCACCTCTTGAAGCATTCAAGGCTACCCTCGAACATGAACAGAAGGTGACTGCGCTGATTAACAATCTCTATGCCCTCGCTGAATCAGAGCATGATTACGCTACCCGCGACCGTCTTGCCTGGTTTGTATCAGAGCAGGTTGAGGAAGAGGATAACGCACGTCAGCTTATTGACAAGTTCACTCTTATCGGCAACGACGGTATGGGTCTCTATATGCTTGACCAGGAACTCGGAAGCCGTACTTACACAGCTCCGTCAATCCTTTCGGAATAATAATAAATCCGGGAGAAAAGTAATAACATCATTATACATGAGTCGGTCCTTTGGTTCGGCTCATGTTTTTATTGTCCTAAATGGCGACGAATATGCTGTTTTATGTCATGTGGTGTGCTGACATCGTGATATAAATTGCTATATTTGCAATGGCATTAATAATTTAAGATAAACCTGTTTATATTATGAGACATTTCTTGTTTATGGCATTTATTGTAGTTTTTGGGTTGACAGTAAACGCGCAGAAATTTGAACCTAAATGGGTTGGAGAAGTGTATTTGCTGCAGATTGACGCAGATACAGTGGCTATGGTGGCAGATAAATCAAATGTGCAAGTTAAAACGACGCAATCAGCCGGACTATTGCTTACCGGATTTGGTAATGTGCGTAAAAAGCTCACAGTGAAAGGTCGGAACGCCAACATTCAGGTAGGAATGAAGGACCATGTGACTATGATAGTGAGAAGCAAGGATAATGACTATGACCCATCACTTTTTATACAGGTGGTTAAGTTTGAAGAGAAAAAGAAAGAGCGCAGGGCAGAGGTGGCGAATGTGAACTGGCTTGGAAATGTCACTGAAGGTGATATGAATCTTGTGCCGTTTGTGGCTGAAAGATATGGTAATAGCTCATATATACTTACATTGAAGCCAGAAGTGGGGGAATATGGTGTGAGGATACTTAACCCAGATGAAATAGACGAAAAGATGACTGTATTCTATTGCTTTGGAGTGTATCAACAGTAGGATATGTCATCAAAGCTGACCTAACTCAACCTTGGTGGCTATGCGCTCGATTATGGCGTCCTTGCGGTCTTTGTCGGGCTTGTAGGAAGTTTTCAGATTCACACCGAAGAATCGTCCGAATGTCTGCCAGAAGCCTGCACGGAATGAACCGAGAAATGCCTTGAGGATGTTGTAGCTCGACTGGTTAGTCTCTCTGTTGATAAGTTTTATGAGCATCTGGGCCTGGCTTTTGGTGAATTTCTTCAATGCGGGCTTATACTGCTCGAATACAGCACCTTCCATCTTTTTCAGATGCTCCTCGCGCTCCTTCTGTGTGGGGAAGGTCTCGATGTACTCATAGGTTTCTATCAGTGTCTCGCAGATGAGTTTGGCGTAGGGGAGAGCCTTCTTGACATCACGGACGGTACGCCAATAAAATTCCTCTTCTTTCTTGTTCTTGAATTTCAGCGGAGGAAATACCTTTACCTCCGAGAGCACAAGCATGAGTCTGTCCTCGCCCTCATCGTCAAAGAAGTAATAACCCTGCAGTCCCTTTATGCGACCGTCGCCAACCTTCACATCGGGCATATCGGCATCCTGTCCGAAAGCGCACAGGGCGCAGAGGGTCAGAAGCAGAGTGGCGAGATGTCGGTAAAAATTTGTCATATATAATAGTACAACACCTGAAAGAAGGAAAATATTGTCAGGCAGTCAGGGTTTTTAAAATAGTTCATTGACGATTGACCGTCACTATTGCTCTCCGGAGTGTGGCACAGGTGGATAGTCGACGGTGTAATGCAGTCCGCGTGATTCCTTGCGCTCCTTAGCCTGACGCATAATCAGATATCCGACATTGATGATGTTGCGCAGCTCGCAAATCTCACGCGAAGCCTTGGAGCATTTGAAAAGCTTCTCGGTCTCCTCATAAAGGATGTCGAGACGGTTCCACGCGCGGTCGAGGCGCAGGTTGGAGCGAACGATGCCAACGTATGTACCCATAATCTGGTTCACCTCCTTGATGCTCTGAGTGATGAGCACCATCTCCTCGGGATGGCGGGTGCCTTCATCGTTCCACTCGGGCACATCGGTGCGGAAATCGTAGTGCGATATGCTGTCCATGGCATGGCGAGCAGCCGCGTCGGCATATACCACAGCCTCGATGAGGGAGTTGGATGCAAGACGGTTGCCGCCGTGGAGTCCGGTGCAGGAGCATTCGCCCACGGCATAGAGGCGACGTATGGAGGACTCGGCATTGGTGTCGACCTTTATGCCGCCGCAGAGATAGTGGGCAGCCGGTGCCACCGGGATGTAATCCTTGGTAATGTCGATTCCCAACGAGAGGCATTTGGCATAGATGTTCGGGAAATGCTTCTTTGTCTCTTCGGGGTCCTTGTGGGTGACGTCGAGATACACGTGGTCATCGCCATATAGCTTCATCTCGGAGTCGATGGCGCGTGCCACTACGTCGCGCGGCGCCAATGACAGACGAGGGTCATATTTATGCATGAATTCCTCTCCACGCTTGTTGCGCAGCACCGCTCCGTAGCCACGCATCGCTTCGGTGATGAGAAACGAGGGACGGTCGCCCGGATGATAGAGTGCGGTGGGATGGAACTGGATAAATTCCATATCCTTTACGGTACCTTTGGCGCGATATACCATTGCAATGCCATCGCCTGTAGCCACGAGGGGATTGGTGGTGGTCTGGTAGACAGCACCTGCACCGCCGGTGGCTATGAGGGTGATACGTGAAAGGAAGGTGTCGACCACACCTGTATCAGTGTCAAGCACATATGCGCCGTAGCATGTGATGTCGGGTGTGCGACGTGTCACAATCTTGCCGAGATGATGTTGCGTTATAATCTCGATGGCGAAATGATGCTCGAAAATATCAATGTTTTTATTGGCTCTGACAGCCTCAATGAGCGATTGCTGGATTTCAAATCCGGTGTTGTCGGCATGATGGAGGATTCGGAATTCGGAATGACCGCCCTCGCGGTGGAGGTCGAACGTACCGTCATCCTTCTTGTCGAAGTTCACGCCCCAGTTTATAAGCTCGTTGATTTGAGAAGGAGCGTTTTTCACCACCATCTCCACAGCCTTTGGGTCGCTCAGATAGTCGCCGGCTATCATTGTGTCCTTTATATGCTTGTCAAAGTCATCAACTTCAAGGTTGGTCACTGATGCCACACCTCCCTGCGCCAGCGCGGTGTTGGCTTCATCAAGGGTTGTCTTACATACCAGTGCCACTGTGCCGTGACCGGCAACTTTCAGTGCAAAGCTCATACCCGCTATGCCTGAACCAATTACGAGGTAATCATATTTTCGTGTCATGACTTCGAAAAAAATCTGATATTTGTGTGCAAATTTACACAGATTCTCTCAATTCTCCGTAAATTTGCACACAAAATTCTTGGCAAATTTCCGGGAGGGGATAAACATATAGGTATAAATCCATGTTCAATTAAGTATATTCACTATTTGTTTAAGAGATACTTGATTCGACACATGAAGCGATTTATACCCTACATCATGCTTATTGCTTGTGCGGCTTCACTTTGCGCTCAGGTGCAATTCAGCTCCGAGTATATAGCGCCCTCCACTCTGGTGGATAGCGACGGCAACAACCGTGGCAGGGGGTCAATGGCGAAGGTAGGGCTTATAGCCAATCTTCCTTTCTCATATGAGCTTGATTCCACCCGTCAGATAGTGAGGATGTGGGCTATCACTCTCTCATCGAAATATGCCAACCTTAACAACACCGGTGTGGCAGGTGTCTATGTGCCGGACCGGATGCTTAACACGAGTCTCAATCTCACCCACATACGTCCGTTGGGTGAGCGCTGGAAGCTCATGGCATCGCTCGGCGTGGGTATATATGCCCGTCCCAATCATATAGTGTTCAAGTCATTGCTTGCCAATGGTGGAGCGGTGGCTGTCTATAAGGTGCGCGATAATTTTGACCTCGGGATAGGCGGTGGTCTCACCAATTCGTTTGGTTTTCCCGCCATCCTTCCGATGATTTATGTCAACTGGTCGCTAAAGGGGCTGTATCAGATTGATGTGTCAATGATTACGGGTCTGAAGGTGTCGCTTAAACGCAAATGGAACGAGAAATTTACCACCGCTCTGACTGCTGTCGATATGGAAGGTATGTCGGCGGTGTTCCGTAAGGAGGGAAAGTGGAAAATATATACCACTACCCTCATGCGTTCGCATCTAGAACTGGATTATCATTATAACCGCCATTTCACTTTCTTCGGGGGGCTCGGTGCCACATGGAACCGCTCCTCGCGTCTGAGCGACAGGAAGTTTAAGAATTTTTACAAGCTCTTTCACAGCGATGACCACATGCACTTCAAACCGGCGTTCACGGTGAGACTCGGTGCCAGCATAACGCTATGAAATCTTTTTTTGAGAGAGCTAAATAATGAAGAATAATTGATTATAACCAACGCAATGGAAAATATTAAGGAAAAACGTGAACGGTTCTGCTCGCTGCTGCGTCAGACCGGCAGAGAGAATGTGGAATATGTGATAGAGGACCTTGAGTCGTTCGGATTCTTCGAAGCTCCGGCTTCGGTCCGTAACCATTACAATCATCCGGGAGGACTTCTGGAGCATTCGCTCAATGTCTACGATATGGCTATGACTCTGCGTGAGGGAATTATAAAGATGCGCCCCGACATGGAGGCTGCACTTCCGGTCAATTCGGTAATTCTGTCGACGCTCCTTCATGACACCTGCAAGTCAAACATCTATCGCCGCGTAACCCGTAAGCGTAAAAATGAGATAGGTATGTGGGAGGAAGTGCAGGAGTATGAGGTGGATTACTCAGGACTCCCCATAGGACATGGTGAAAAGTCGGTGGTTATGCTTCTGCGCATGGGACTTGACCTTGAGGATGAGGAGATTCTTGCCATCCGCTGGCACATGGGAGCCTGGGATGTGGACCGCCACAGCGTGGAGGAGGAGAAATCCTACCGTGAGGCACAGCGCCAGTCCCCTTTGGTGGCATTGGTGCATTCGGCCGACACTCTTGCAGCTCAGATTCTTGAGCGCGAGGTAGTGAATCAGTAATTGGTATAAGGCTGATTACATAATAATAAGTGTTTTAAGATATATTGATTATAATATACAGCAATCCCCCTTGTTGTGCCGCATGACGGTGACAAGGGGGATTGGCGTATTATGTTGCGTATGCTAAGCGGAGATTACTGCTTCTCGTTCTCAGGATAGATGAGATATTCGAGAGGAGCGTTTACATGGAATGAGCCATTTTCTCCGAGGTCACATTTGAAAGCGATGGTAGCGCCTGTATTGAGGGAAGCATTGATGCTGAGGTCGCTGATGCTCCAGCCTTCAATTGTCTTGTTGCTTGTGTCAAAGAGGGGGAATGACTTGTCCATCTCGCGGATTACGTAGCCGGCAGAGTTAAATTCAACGGGTAAATCCTTCACGCCAAATGTCTGGGGCATCATGTTGGGACCAAACTTGGCGTTGTAGATGCGGAGCACGGCTTTCTTGTTGTTCGGGTCAAGTGTCACTGCGTAGGCAGCATCGTAATTTGATTCTAATGCGCTACCGTCGATAGCAGCACCGTTGGTTGTGCCGAAGTACATGTTGTCCTTCTGGAGCACAGTCACCTGATAACGGTTGTTGATGGTGAAGGTGAGGCAGAACACGGGTTGAGATACGCCGTTGTAGCTACGGGCGGGAAGTGAACGGAATGAGAATTTGTTGAATACGTAGTTCTCAGAAGTGTTCACCGGAGTGATATTTTCACCGGAGCAAACATAGAAACCTTTCTTGTTGTCAGCGCCCATCTTGAAAGAGGGGAGTTTGAAAGAAAGACCGCTGAAGTTGCTTGCAATCTGCAAACCTGAGATTTGCACATCAATTAAAGCTTCAGTGAAGTTGTAGGTGAATATGTAGGAAGCTCCGTGAGTGATAATTGACTCACCGGTTTCAAGGTCCTTCACGTAGTTGAAACACTCATCGCTGCCGAGACGAGAAGTGTATATTTCCTCAGTGTGCGAGCTGTTGAGGCACGAGGTGAATGTGAGCGCAGTAAGGATAAATGCGCTGAGAGTTAAAAGGTATTTCTTCATAATTAAATTGATGTTTGTTTTCGTCTGATTATATGATACGGTAATTGGTAAAAGACTGCATGGGTCAGGAAAAATTTTTTCATGCCATGTTTGGTCTATCGGGCAAGCCCGGATTGGTTCAGTTATATAACGTGTTGGTTGATTGGATATTGTGTTAAATTATATGTGGCTTTATAAAATAAGTGTTAATTAAACGCTAATCTCAATGTCACACCTCCTCTTGCGGGGTCGCCGCGCTGGAAGAAGGAGTTGCCGATTGACTCGTAGCGGAATATGTCGAATTTGGTGTCGGTTAGGTTTTTCCCCCATACATCAAGTGAGAAGTTACGGTGTTCAAATCGTACAGAGGCGCCGGCTTCGGCATAGAATGGCTGTTTGTACTCGTTCTCTTCATCCCAATAGATGCTTCCCACTCCGCGGCAGTTGAGGTCGAAGCTTATGGCATCGAGCCAGCTGCATCCACTCACCGGGAGGCGGTAGCCGCCGCTGACAAAGAGAGTGTTGGACGGTGCGTATGGCACACGGTTGCCTGAGTAATCACCTTGTGCATCTTTGAAGTGGCGGAAGGTGGCGTGTGTATAGCCGTAAGCGAGATTGAATGTCCAGCGGGGGGTGGGAGAGTAGCGCAGTGTAAGTTCCGCGCCCACGCTGCGGGTCTTGCCGGCATTTGCCATCACGCGCCCTGTCACTGTCCCCTCGGGGTACATGGTGACTTGCTGGTCGCGGCAGTCGATGAAATAAGCGGCGAAGGTGGAGTAGACCCTACCTTCATCGCAGGTGATATGACCGCCGAGTTCGTAATTCCAGCTTACTTCGGGTTTGTAGGACACATAGTCGTCCACGGTGTATCCGCCTGCATCCTGTCCCATCTCCTCCATCATGCGTTGCTGTAGGAATGTGCTGAACATCTGGGTGTTGTAGCCTCCTGATTTGTAACCTTTGGCTACTGATATAAACACTGCGGAGTTTTTAAGATTGTAGGTGACACTCACCTTTGGAAGGAATTGGGTGAATGATTGTGTCAGACGACCGTAGTCGTCAATATTTATCTCCTGGGTCTTCAACGGACGTGGTTTGGCGGGATTGGCAATGTTCCACATAGTCATTGATGTGGCGCAATGGCTGCGGTAGGAGAGAGAGGTGTGCTCATAGTCGAGACGCATGCCGAGCGCAAAAGTGAATTTGCGCCAGTCGTATGAGCTTTGGTGATATATAGCGGCGCCTTTTACCGGAAGGTGGAAATCGCTACCGAGCACAAACTGGTCATCGTCGCACGCCAATCTCATGATTGGGGGGATTGCCGAGTTGGCATGCCCTAATATCAACTCCTCGATTCCATCTTCCTTAAATGTCACTGGGGCGCTCATGTTGGAGCGTTTGTAGAAACCGAAAGCGCCGGCAAGCCAGCTGTATCCACCGGTAGAACCTCTGAGTACTATATCCTGTGTGATGCTCCGGTCGTTCTGCTTCTGGGTGAGGTTGAAGTAGCTTTTGGTGAGGAAGTCCTGGTCAAGCGTCATGTTGTCGTTGAGATACTGGAATCCGGTGATGGAAGCGAGGGTGAAGTGAGGTGCGGTCCATGTCACGGTCACACCGTCGGTCACCGAGGTACGCTTGTAGAAACATGTATCGTTATAGTTGATTTCTCCGGTTTTTTCATAGGCGTAGGGATATCCGTGCTGAACGGAGTGACCGAATGAGGCGATATTCTCGATATTTACCGTCTCGCTCGCACGCCACACAGTTTTCCATCTTGCCGATTGGTTGTCGCGGCGGTCGGCACGTGAATTGTTGTAGCGGTTTTTGAAAAAACCGTGGCGGTAGTCGGCATAGGCCGAGAGTGACATTCCCAACCGCTGGTTGAACTTGGTATATCCTGCCAGCGAGACCTTGAAATTGCTTCCGGTACCCCCTTCGACCATTGCTTTTACTCCTTGATACCGCAAGGGTGACAATGTGTAGATGTTGATAAGTCCGGCTATGGTGTTGCGACCGTAGAGTGTTGACTGCGGACCTCTCAGCACTTCTATGCGGTCAATGTCGGCCATGTCGAAGTCATAGGCATCCTTGTTGAGGTATGGGATGTTGTCGATGTTGAGACCTACTGCAGGCTGGTCGATGCGTGCACCGATACCTCTTACATAGATTGAAGAGGTCATCTGCGAGCCATAGGATGGCATGAAGAAGTTGGGAGCCAGTTCCGACACACCTTTCATGCCGGTGATGTTGAGCCGTTCGATTTCATCCCTTTTGATGGTGGTTACAGTGACCGGTTGGCGCAACAGTGAGCGTGACTGCTTTATGGCTGTCACGCGGACTTCTCCGACGGTTATGGTGCTGTCAGGCTTTTCCTGCGGTGCCATCCCGGCGCGCATTGTGAAAGCGGCTATGCTGATGCATGCTGAAGCAAAGAGTGTGCGTAATATGCTCACAACTTAAAAATATTAAAGGACTTAAAGAATAAAATGCTATTGAAATATAATTTGATATGGACCGGTTTAAACTATTCCAATCCACTAAATCAGTTCGTGGACTGCAAAGTTACATCAATCTGACGTAATCTACAAATCAAACGCCCTCTTCCAGAAATTCAATTTCCTCAAGCATTGCGTGGCATATACTGCGGGTGAGAGGCGAATTGGCGGCATATTCAGCCTCGGCGAACGGTTTGATATCCTTCGGTCGGCTATAGAGGAGGTTAAACAGCAGTCGGAATGCCATATAGCGCTCCATATCCACATCGGAGGATACAAATTCCATCGCGATTTCCCAGGCTTCGGGATGTTTTCTGAGCAATGAGTGGCATACCACATCGGCAATCTCTGTGACGGGGACTTCACGCACCCATTGTATTGCTTCCTCACGGCTCAGCTCATTCGCGGGATAGAGCATAGGTGCAAGCAGCATGCTTTCACGTGTACGCTTGTCGGCCCACATCTCTCGCGCAAGTTCCACTGTGTGGGGTAGTTCGGCGGCAATATCCTTGAGCTGCGGCAGATTTAGACCAAAAATCATCCGATAGTCAAAACCAGCCTTGCGGATAGTGTCGGCGACGATACCGTTGCGCATGGCGAAAAAGCGCCTCTTTATTAACTGAATCTGGTTAAACTCACTCATAATTATAATACAACCTTATCAAGTTTTCACCACAAAATTACATATAATCCCCCATTTCACCAACTTGATGGGTCTGATTCCTATTACTTTCCGAGAACCCTGTTTCTCACGAACTTCCGCGCCGGTTTAAGTGTTAAAGTTATATAATCATCACATCAAGTTTCAACTTTTATGAGAAAATTCGGGATTATAATGGCAATCATAGCCATGCTCTGCGGGCAGGTGGCAGCTCAGAAACGCCAGTCTGTAGGTCTGGTATTGAGTGGCGGCGGTGCAAAAGGCATTGCGCATATCGGTGTGATAAAGGCATTTGAGGATAACGGTATTCCTATTGACTATATCACCGGTACATCCATGGGCGCCATCGTTGGCGGACTCTATGCATCAGGCTATACCCCCGAAGAGATGATGCAGCTGATAGAGTCAAAGGGGTTTGCATACTGGTCAACAGGTAAAATTGACCCCGAATACACTTATTATTTCTTGACTGACAATAAAATACCTTCGTTTGTCAATATCAATCTCGGCAAGGATTCCACACAGATTACTTCTGTGCTACCCATGAGTCTTATAAACCCGTTGCCGATGAATTATGCTTTCTTTGAACTGTTCTCTCCCTACACAGCACAGTGTGGCGAGGATTTCAATAAGCTATTTGTACCTTTCCGTTGTGTTACCTCCGATGTGTATGCCAAGCACAAGGTGGTGCTCCGCGACGGTCCCCTCGGTGATGCCGTGAGGATGTCGATGTCATTCCCGATGATATTCGAACCTATCATGCTTGACAGTGTGCCGATGTTTGACGGGGGAATTTATGATAATTACCCGGTGGACGTGATGGTGGAGGATTTCAACCCGGATGCCCTCATCGGAGTCAACGTTGGTTCGAAGGATGCGCCTCCGAGCACACGAAATATGATGGCACAGCTCGAGGAGATGATTATGCAGCCTAATGACTATCCTTTTCCTTACGACAAGGGGGTGAATATCCGTATAAATCTCGATGAATTCGGTCTGCTTGATTTCGGTAAATGCCGGGAAATATATCAGATTGGTTACCAACGCGCCATGGAGATGATGGACTCTGTAAAGATGAAGGTCACCGCCCGCGTCGGGGCTGCCGATGTGGAGGCAAGACGTATGCAGTTCAAGAAGGCAACTCCCGTGGTCAAAGTGGCAGGGGTGAAGGTTTCAGGTGGTTCACCTGTTGAAAATTCCTATCTTGAGTCGCTATTCCGCCGAAGGGGACACTCGTCGCTCACTCTTGAGGAGACACGCGATGCTTATTACCGTGCGGTAGGTTCAAAGCAGATTCAGAATTTCGTCCCCACACCTATATATAATCCCGCCGATACCTCCTTCACGCTTGATTTCAAAGCTGTGGTGAAGGATAATTTCAGTGTGGGAGTGGGCGGATACATATCATCGAGCACCAACAGTATGCTCTTTTTCAATGGAGGCTACAATACATTGAGTTACCGTTCAATCAAGGCAAGTGTCAACGCTTGGCTCGGTCAGAGCTATCTGGCGGCTGAAGGGGACTTCAAATTACAGTTCAACACATATCGTCCCTCGGAGCTCATGATGCGTATTGTCACCTCACGGCAGAAGTATCATGAGACAGACAAACTGTTCTATCAGATTCACGACCCGGATTTCATAATACGTTCCGAGACATTTGCCCAGGGTTCCTATTCATCGGCACTGAGCCTACGTTCGGTGTTTAATGTCGGCGCTGGCTTCGGTCATCTCACTGACCGATATTACACCGATATACGTGAGCATGAGACCCGCAACGGTCGCGACAAGGGGATATTTGACCTTGGCGAGATATTTGTGCGCTGGGAAACAAATACGTTTGACAATCAGTATTCCCCTACAGATGGTGCCGAGTACTATGCCCGCGCTTTGGGTGTGAGCGGACGTTACCATTTCTATCCCGGGACAGATGAAGGCAAGCGCTATGACCGCTCTGTGTCATGGCTTCAGGCTGACCTTTCGGCTACAAAGTACTGGAATTGCGGGAAGTATTTCTCTATAGGCGGTATGGCGCGGACACTTCTGTCTACCCGCAAACTGCTGCAGAGTTACGATGCATCGATAGTGGCTGCTACCGCTTTTCATCCCACCCCGTCAAGTTACAACCATTTCAACCCGGCGCTCCGCGCCAATTCATTTGCGGCTCTTGGCATCATGCCGGTGTGGAAGGTTTCGGGCAGTTTCCAGGTGCGCGGTACTTTCAACGGGTTCCTGCCGTTGCGTAAAATTGAGTATTCTCCCTCAGACGGAGGTGCATATTATGGTAAATGGCTAAGTAACCCGGAATTTTTCGGGGAGTTGCAGGCATTGATTTCGCTTCCGTTCGGGACTGTCAGTGCATACGGTAATTACACCACTTCAAGGTCGGGCGACTGGAATTTCGGCATTTCGATAGGTGCTTTTATCCTTGCTCCGAGATTCCTTCAGTAATCTGATTTGATTATAAGGTTGCGACAGGTGCTGAGAGAAACGCCGGCAGTTGAGGCAGCAGACGTTCGGCTGTCTCGCGACCGATATTGTACACATTCTTCATCTTGTCGGGTTTCATTTCCACTCGTCCGATAGGCAACGGGGAGTCAGGGGCGATTACGAAAGTATTCCCCTTGGCAACTTCAGCGGTCACGTAGCTTAGCTGGGCATTGTACATCTCATGGCGATTTACCATGGCTTCGGCTATTTTAGGATACTTGCGCAGGAATGTGCGGAAAAGCCATTTGCTTGCAGGTTTCTTGCGGTAGTCCCGTGGCTGGGTGAGCACCACCACATTGCGCCCGTAGCCGATGCTTTGGAAATAGCGGAGGGGTATGGAGTCACTGATACCTCCATCGAGCATCTCTCTGCCTCCTACTTTGACGGGGCGGGTCACAATAGGCATGGATGCTGAGGCCCGGAGCCATTCAAGCGAGTCGTAGTCCACCTTATCCATTCGGTAATACACCGGCTCTCCGGTGTGGACATCGGTACATACAAGGTAAAATTCGGTGGGATTGCTCTCAAATGTGGCGATATCGAATATGTCGAGTTGGAGCGGGAGTGTGTGATAGGCGAACTCAGCACCTACCAGGTCGCCTGATTTTATGAGAGAGCGCACTCCCATATATCGCGGGTCGTCATGAAACCTGAGATTGTATCTCAGCACACGCCCGGGTTGATGTGACTTGTAGTTGCAGCCGAAACTTGAACCGGCAGACACGCCGATTATGCCGTCGAAAGTTATACCTGCCTCCATCATCACGTCCATCACGCCGGCTGTGAAAAGCCCGCGCATGGCACCTCCCTCTAATACAAGTCCTGTTTTCATTTATTACGGTTCAATTGGCTGTTTTGCAATGGTGCAGGGCTGCTTCGGCTTGGCATCATGGTGTGATGCACTGGTGGTCCTGCCATGCAAAGTTAATTATAAGAAATAAGACTCCCAAATGGCAATCTCAATCATTTGTTGCCATTTGGGAGTCTATGTTAGTGCCGATGGGAGAATAGAAACTCATTCACCTCCCTTTATGTCGGATAAAACTGTCGGTTTACTTGCGCTTTGCAGCGTCAATATCCTTTAGGAGGGTCTTGACTGCGACATCAAGCTGGTCATCGATGCCCTGCATCATGCGTGCGGGGTTGTTTGATACTTTTACATCGGGCTCGAGCTGTGAGTTTTCAAGATAGTTGCCTTCGGCAGTCTTGAAGCCGACAACGGGGATACCGAACACGATGGTGGGGTCCTGTGTGGTCACCCAGTTGACCGAGGTCATGGTTCCCGGCACGGGCATACCTACCAGTTTGCCGAGTTTACGGTTCTTGTATACCCAAGGTGTACCGTGCGCGTTGCTGTAGTTAGCCTCGCCAATTACCATGATGGAAGGTTTGTTCCAGCGGCGTGATGGCATCTGTCCGCTTTCCACTCCCTGGATGTACTGTGTGAGATATTTCTCACCGCTGAATAGAACTTCGATATCCTCATGCAGACGACCACCGCCGTTGAAACGGGTGTCAATCACGATGCCATCGCGGTCGTTGTATTTGCCTAAGAGGTCGGAGTAGATGGTGCGGTAGCTGTCATCGTTCATAGCCTTGATGTGCACGTAGCCGAGGCGACCGCCTGAGAGTGAGTCCACAAGATGCTCGTTGCGTTTTACCCAACGGTCATACATGATGGCGTTCTGCTTTGCTGTGCTCATGGGGAGTACAACCTCCTCATGTTTTGAACCGTCTTTATTGGTGAAGGCTACGAGTGTTTTCTTATTTGTGCGACCGTTTAAGAGAGTAGTGTAGTCGGCATTGGCATTGATTGCATTGCCATTGACAGCTGTGATTACGGCACCAGGCTTGAGGGCAGTGGTGGCGCGGTCAAACGGACCGTTCTCCAGAATCTCAGCGACCTTGATTCCATTACCGTTATAGGTAAGGTCATAAAGAAGTCCGAGCGATGAGGTCGGTTCGCCTGCGGTCATGGGATAATAGGTGGCGCCGGTGTGCGATACGTTCAGTTCGCCGAGCAGCTCTGAGCCAAGCTCTGCGAAGTCATGGTTGTTGTTGATGTGGGGGAGGAATTTGCGGTAAGCTTTACCCATGTTCTTCCAGTCAACACCATGCATGCCTTTGTCGTAGAAGCGCTGGTCCTCTTCGCGGAGGATATAGTCGAATATGTATTCACGTTCCTTTGCCGGGTCAATCTTCTGGGTGGCAGAGAAGGTGATGTTGTCAATCTTGCCGGAGGCGAGTGCCATTTTCTTCATTCCGGATGCTCCGAGCATGAAGAGATTCTTGCCTGATGCGTCGGGCTGGAGGCTCATCATGCCTGTGCCGAGTTTCTTGAAGAGCGACACATTATCCTTACGGAGGTCCATCTTCCAAAGGTCATAACCGCCATCGACAGCAGCGAAGAAGTATAGATTTTCACCATCGTTGTCGATGTAGGCGTCGCCGAGGTTGGAAGAGAAGGGTGTGAGGCGCACTATGCGGTCCTGGATACCATCGAAGTCGATTGTGATGTCCTTGCTCTTCTTTTCGTCATTTTTGGCTGAGTCCTTAGCCTTGGCATCTTTTTTCTTGCTGTCCTTGTCGTCACCCTTCTTTGCTGCGTCTTTTTTCTTCTGGGCTTTTTCCACATCCTTGAAGAGCTCGTAGTCCTCGGGAGAGAGACGGAATTTATCGTAGGCAGCCTTGTTGGTGAATACAAGCAGCACATCCTCAGTGTTGCCCCATGAAGCATGGTTCTTCATACCGTAACGCTCGGAAGCAAACAGGATTGCATCGCCATTCATCACCCAACGGGGGTTGGAGTTGGTGTAGGCTGAGTTGGTCAGGTTGGTCAGTTCTCCGGTTGAGGCGTTGATGATTGCGATATCATAGTAAGGAGAACGCTTGTGCATATCTACCGCTGATACAAGCCACTTGCTGTCGGGCGACCATGACATGTCGATGCCACCGCTGCGGCTGGTCTGTGTCTCGCCGTTGGTGAGAAGCTTGATTTTCTTTGAATCGAGGTCCATCACAGCAATTTTGCGGCGGTCCTGCACGAATGCCATCTTCTTGCCATCGGGCGAGATGATTGGCTGCGAGCGGTCTATCTTATCGTTTGTCGGGGTTATTACCTCTTCTTCAATGAGAGTTGCGTTGGGGAAGTTGGGGTCATCTTCGCGTGCTATTTTGGCACGGTAGATATTGTTATGTCCGTCGCGGTCCGATGCATAGTAGATGGTGCGGTTGTCACTGCCCCATGCCACGCCGCTTTCAGCCTGTGGTGTCTCGGTGATTTGACGGGTGGTGCGGTAGTCAACAGAGGTAACGAATACATCTCCGTGACTCACGAATGCTATCTGCTTGCCGTCGGGCGATACCACAGCGCCGCGGGCACCGGACATGAATGTGCGTTTTGACACCGGATTAACCTCGTCGAGAAGTATGTCGATGTTGACCTTGGCAGGTTTGGCTCCCGCCTTCATGGTATAAATCTCACCATCGTAGGTGAAAGCCAAGGTTCCGTCGGCGCCCTGTGAGAGGAAACGCACGGGATGGGTGGTGAAGTTTGTCACCTTGCTGACCTTAGCGGGGTTGTCGATGGGGAATGAGTAGACATTGAATGAGCCGCCCTCACGCTCGCTGAGGAAGTATACAGTCTTGCCATCGCGGTCAAGCACACCGTTGCGTGCCTCGCCGGCGTGGTTTGTCAGATTGGTGTGAGTACCATTTGCGGCATCATATTTCCATACATCGCGGGTCACGGATGAGGTGTGGTGCTTGCGCCATTCGTTCTCGCCACCTTTTATATCTGTGTAGAGGAATGACTTCCCGTCGGGAAGGAAGAATACGTTCTTGCCTGAGGCTGACATAACCTGCTCCACACGCCCACCCTGTGCGGGCACACGGTAGAGTTCCGGCTGACGTGCGTAGGGGAAGTAACGGCTGCCGGGAGCATCCTGAATCACGGCTGTGAAAAGTATGTATTTCCCATCGGGTGTAAATGCCTCGGGGACTTCGGCTGCTGAATTGTAGGTCACGCGTGTGGCATCGCCACCGGCTGCGTCCATGATGAAAATATCGTTGCCACCCTCACGGTCGCTGGCGAAGGCAATCTTTTTGCCATCGGGTGACCATACGGGTTCAGATTCGTAGGATGGCTGTGTGGTGAGGCGTGAAGCTTTGCCGCCTGAGACCGGCACGGTGTAGATGTCGCCTTTGTATGTGAAGGCGATGCGGCTTCCATCGGGCGAGATTTTGACGTCGCGGAGCCACAAGGGGGTCACTGCAAATCCACTGAGGGCTAACGCTGCGACCAATGCACTGGTGAAGAAACGTTTCATGGGCGTACGTTTGAATTATATTGGTTATTGTAAGCTTTTTCCTTTCGGCGCTGGAGGAAGTCGGCGAGCCACACTCCAAGGAGTATAAGGGCACACCCCACATAGCCGATGAGGGTGATTTTTTCGTTAAGAATCAGGAAGGAGAATATCAAGGTCACCACCGGCTGGAAGTACATATAATTGGAGGCGGTGATTGCACCGATTTTGCCAACCGATAGAGACCACATAAGATAGGCGAAGAGGGAACATCCGAGTCCGAGGAATAGGATATTGACCAGCGGGACGGTGTGGAGAAGTTCCATTGGCGATGTGATTTCTGGCTCGATGAGGAGGGCCGGGAGAGCGGTCACGACACCATAGAAAAATACTTTTCGGGTTATATAGAAGGCGTCGTAGAGGGCATTGAGTTTTTTGATGATGATGCTGTACACAGCCCAACACAATGCGGCAAGGAGTGATAATATGTCGCCCAAAGGCTTGATGGTCAAAGAAAAGCTGCTATTGAAGATTACAAGCCCTACCCCTAAGAATGCGAGCGACGAGCCAATCCAGATTTCTTTGCCGGGGCGGTCGGATTTGTAGAGGAATCCGGCGAGGAGCACCGTGAGCAACGGTGACAATGAGGTGATGAGCGACACGTTACTTACGTAGGTGTACTCAAGGGCTACATTCTCGGAAATAAAGTATATTGAACCGCCTACAAGTCCGAGGATGACAAACAGGGCTTCATCTTTCCACGAGTTGCTTGCAAATCGCTTGTGCGATATGAGCAGCATGGCGATGTAGGCAAGTGTGAAACGGTAGATGTAGATTTCGATGGGGTGAAAGCCGTTCTCGAGGAGCAGCTTTGTGGAAATAAACGAGATACCCCAAGCCAAAACGGCTAATGCCGCTCCGACATGATAGAGGAGGTTGCTTTTAGCGGAGGTTCGCTTTGATGGCATAAATTAGTTCATAAGGTTAACCAAGTGGGCCGGAGAGTATGTTATCTTCGGATGCCAACTTGCGCCGCCATCCTGACGATAACGCTATTACAAGGCAAAATTAAGCAATTTTTATTAAAATAACGATAGTTGCGGAGGAAATTAATTCAGGTCCCGTTTGCTTATGTACGGTTATGAAACAATGTTTCCGATGCCTGTAAGGTCGGAAATATCGTTTCATTTTAAAGAGGTGTGGATGGATATTTGTGCGGATAGCGGTTTCTTAAGTGGAGTTAAAATGAGGAGATGGGTAAACAATCTTTTGAAAAATGATGTATTAACAATAGACGCTTGGAATTAAGGTGCGGAGACTAAGTTAGGATTATCCGGTCTTTTTTCTTAAATTTGCGGCGACGGATTAACATATTAACTAAATATTTACTAAAATGAAACTATTGAAAGTATTGGGAGTTCCTGCACTCGCAGTGTGTGTGCTCTTTACGACGGGATGTTCGTCCATGACCAATACAGGTAAGGGCGCGGCAATCGGTGGCGGCGGTGGCGCTGCACTTGGTGCCGGTCTGGGTGCGCTGATTGGTGGCGGTAAGGGCGCTGCGATTGGTACTGCAATTGGTGCAGCCGTTGGTACCGGTGCAGGTGTGCTTATCGGAAAGAAGATGGACAAGCAGCAGGCTGAACTCCAGGAAGAACTGAAGAAACAGGCAGAGGTGGAGAAAGTCACCGATACCAACGGTCTGCAGGCTATCAAGGTGACATTTAACGGAGGTATCCTCTTCCCGACCAATGGAACCACTCTTAGCAGCAGTGCTAAGACTGACCTTACAAAATTTGCCGCTTCACTGATGAATAATCCTCAGACTAATGTGCAGATTTACGGTTTCACTGATGATACCGGCACACTGGCTGTGAATGAACGAGTAGCTACCGGTCGTGCGGATGCAGTTCGCAATTATCTGCTCAACAGCGGTGTTGCAGCTACCCGTCTTTCGGCTGAAGGTCTGCCTATGCAGGATTATGTCGCATCAAACAATACCGCGGAGGGTCGCGCACAGAACCGCCGTGTGGAAATTTATATCACTGCCAACCAGGAAATGATTAATGCTGCCAACAATGGCACATTGCAGTGATGCCCGAATAGGTTATAATCATCAATTTATAATATTATCGTAAGAGCCGTGCCGGTTACATTAGTGTGACCGGCACGTTTTTTTAGCAATAAGGCATATCCTGTCATGCTGATTGCAATACAGTGGTTTGGTGGAGTGGGTGATTATACGTAATATAAAATCTGTATACAGAGAATTAAATCGTATATTTTGCGAAATTTACGCAAAATTCAAAGATTAAAATGCCATATTGCAAATTTAGGCAACAGCAATAGCTCTCTCTCAAGTGTGACTTTGATGGAAATGACTTGGGTTGGCTCGAGTTGGCAAGGTAACAGTATCACTTCACCTGGTTGCAGCAAAAGCGCATTGTCATTTAATTCTCGTCCGATATTTTCTTCCCAATCATATACGACAAACATACCCTTTCTAAAAAATTCATCCCCATCTTTGCTGTTTGTTATAATCAAGCCATCTTTACTTAACCTGACTGACCAGTCACAGCCATGTTCTTTACATTCAAATGTGCTGTCATAACTGACAGTTTCCTTTCCAATCAGCCTGCCTACAAGGATATCTACATTAGTGTATGGATTTCTGTTGTAAACAGGTTCTTCCGTATTCACGTCACTTTCAGCCCTTAGCCTGCAAGCATTGACCATTCCTTTTATCAGATTATCCTTGACCAGTGGAAAGGTGGATTCCGAAGATTTGGTTTCCTGCCAATATCCTTGCTTTCTCGCGTAACCGTTTATACAATTCTTGCCGCCACAGTCTTTTTCAGGATTCTTTCCGGTGCCGCATTCAAATATGAGCTTCTTACCCCGGATTCTTTCCCCACATTCCGTCTCATTGAAAGAATAGTAAATGTACTCAAAATGGAGAAGCAGATAATACTCAAAGCTGCGGCTGGAAAATGCTATATTGACTTTCTTTCCGTCAATTATCTTTTCGGCTTCCGCCAAGGCTTCTTCGTGCTTCGGATGTTTGTCTTTGTCATAGACAGCCCAGGATTCGTCAACCCCTTCCGACAAGATTTGCCGTGCGTATAAGACCCATTTTAACGGTGGAACTCCCGTTATTACCACATCATCAGCGGCGTCTTTCCCGTCTGTCTTGATTTTACGCTTTTTCCCTTTGTAACTGCCTCTGGGGGAATTATCCGTTTCTTCATCTTGTGGAATGAGAGGTTGTGGAATGGTGCGGACATCCATGCCGTCATTATCTTTGAAATACAGGTCGCACAGGCTCGTAAAGAATAGTGGCTCGGTCTTGTCACCTTCGCACACTATCCTGATTACATAGTTGCTATGACGAGTATTTTCGTTATTTCTTGCCATCCTCCACAAAGAGTTTTTCCAATGATTGCAATGAAGGTACTCCTCCAAATTTGTTGTTCAAATACCATTTGGCAAACAGGGTCTCTTCTCTCACATCATCAAAGTCAGAAAGTGTGAACATTTCCGATTCCCCCAATTGATTTTTCTCTGTAAACCACACCTGGTCCCTACGGATAGTATTCTGGTCAAGAAGATTCACGTCATGTGTAGTGAATACTAATTGTGCGTTCTTATTGTTGATTCGCTCATTCCTGAACATGTCAACAATCAGTTGTGTGATGTAAGAGTGTAGACCGGAGTCCATCTCGTCCACAAAGAACGGGCTACCACTCTGCAAAGCCTGCAATATATGACAACCGATGATGAATAACGCCCTTGTTCCAAAGGATTCCTCCTTCAATGGCAAATCAGTCTTTCCGATGTTTTCACCATCCTTGTACAACCCGTGCAGGCTTGTTACTTCCACATCGCCGCTTCGCTTCTCCAATTGGAAATCAGCCAGTCCGGTATCAGCGAAAGCCAGAAATTCGGCGAGCATCTTCTTGTTGTCAGGACGGGAATAGAGCCATCTGAGCATTTCCTTGTCTTCACCGAGTACGGTGTCTTCATGGAAACCATTGGAAATAACCATATCCGCCAAATACTTTGCGGCATTGGTTATAGGCTCACAGGGTGTATCCTTCAAGAACTTTGAAATCAACAGCTGGTTCTTGAATACGTTGAATGGTTTGGACGTGGAAAGACTTGAACCAAACTTGATGGTATCCGATTCTTTATCCTCCGGAAGTAATGTACGTTCATAAAGTAACGTTTGCTTGCCGTTAGGATAGGAGATTAATGATTCGGATTCGATTTGAAATCTGGAAAAACAGATTTCATACTTATACCTTATTTTTTGTGCGATAAACTCCATAGAGAATTCTATCGGTGCGTCTGCCGTTGCACTGTCGAACTTGAAAGGTTGGTACAAAGCAATCTCTTCACCGACACGGTTATCCAGATTCAATACCCAACGTCTGAAACCATACAGAAATTTTATGATATTGGTCTTTCCTGAAGCGTTGGCACCAAAAATCAAGGAAATTTTCAATGCCTTTTTGTTACCCTCCGCTTTAGTTTCAACCTCACACAGATTTTCGACCTTTGCTTTTGAAGAGGTCGGTTCGGTTGTAAACGAGCATGTGCCCTTGAACGAACGATAATTCTTAAATTCCAAGTTTAATATCATGATTATGCTGCTTTTTTGCAAAAATAGCATTTTAAATTTGTATAGACAACTTTTTTATCCGATTTTTGCAGCTAAAACAAACTTGGGAGATGATAAAAATCAAGCCTGAATAATGATTCAACAAGTGAAAATTTATATTTTTGTAAAGTAAATCTATTAAGAAGCAGAGTTGATAACTAATCAATAAAAAATCTATTATCAAGAAGAGCGATGAAATCAGTAGTTAGAGGTATGGGACGTATCGGGTTTCGGAATGTGGTGACCGGGTGTGTGCTCGGTATTTTGGGAGTGTTAGGCAGTGAGGCAGTGGCGGCTGAGAAGCCGTGGAAGCATGGAGATTTGCAGGTGTCTGCCAACCAAAGGTATCTCGTGCATGAGGATGGCACTCCGTTTTTCTGGCTCGGTGATACCGGCTGGCTTCTTCCTGAGCGCCTTGACAGGGATGAGGCCGCTTTCTATTTGCGCCGCACGGCCGATGCCGGCTATAATGTGGTGCAAGTGCAGGTGATAAACGGGGTACCAGCGGTAAATGCCTACGGGAAAATGTCGCATCCATTTGGCTGGGATATGCAGCGGGCAAGTACTCCAGGTGAATATGGCTATTGGGAACACCTTGACTATATACTGGATGTGGCTGAGAACCAGGGCATCTATGTGGGTATGGTATGTATCTGGGGAGGATTGGTTAAAGCCGGATTGATGAATGAGGAGCAGGCACGGGAATATGGAGAGTTTTTAGCCAAACGTTATGGCGGAAGGAAGAATGTGATATGGATAATCGGTGGTGATATTCAGGGAAATATCAAGACCTCGGTATGGGATGCCCTGGCTGGATCAATCAGGGCAATCGACGACAAGCATCTCATGACATTCCATCCACGTGGGCGTACTACTTCAGCGCGATGGTTCAATTCCCGCGACTGGTTGGACTTCAACATGTTTCAGAGCGGACATCGCCGTTATGACCAACGTATGGGAAATAAGGATTATCCTATTCCCGATGGTACGGAGGAGGATGTGTGGATGTATGTTGACTCTGCACAGGTCCACGCTCCGTTGAAACCGGTGCTTGACGGAGAGCCAAGTTATGAGGATATACCACAGGGATTGCACTCGGCCGACGAGCCGCTGTGGAATGATAAGGATGTGCGTCGCTATGCCTATTGGTCAGTTTTTGCCGGTTCATGTGGTCATACATACGGACATAATGTCATAATGCAGTTTGCACGTCCAGGTGTGCCGGGAGCCTACTTTGCCGACGGTGACAAGAAACCATGGTATCGTGCCCTGAATGACCCGGGACGAAACCAGATGAAGCATCTGAAGCATCTAATGCTCGCGTTTCCTTACACGGAGCGGGTTGGTGACAGTCTGGCGGTGAAGAATAACGGCATACGTTACGACCGTCTGGTTGCCACACGGGGAGATGATTATATGATGGTGTATAACCATACAGGTCGCGATATGGAGGTTGACTTGACACGCATATCAGGCAAAAAGAAAAATATCTGGGTGATGAACCCCGTGGACGGTTCGCTGAAATATGTAGGACAGACCGGCAATAAAATTTACAAGTATAATCCCGAGGGTGGTGATGACCTGGTGCTTATAGCCGTGGATGCCCGGCAGAATTATCTTACACCGGATATGGAGTCGGTTCCGACTGTGAAAACAAAGGTTGAACCTAAGGATTTGACTGAATAGTCATGTGAAAGTTAGAAATATACCTCCTTCGGCATGAGAGCTGAAAGAGGTATATTTTTTATCTGATTATTTACGTGGGATTACATTGCTGTTATGGTGTTCAGTGGAGCCGTACCATTCCAATTTATCGGACGATGAGTTAAGCCAGTTGGTGAACAGATGGTAGGTCTCGTCAATCGCGCAGCCTTCCTTGGTCCACTCCCATCGGGTGTCCACACAGATAATCTGAGGAGCTAAGTTTTCAGGACCTCTTTTCGGACATGTGATTTTGTGCGAGGATGCGGGGAGAGATGATGCTATGGTAAAGGGATGTGATGCGCCTGAAAATTCCTCTTTCGGGTCAACGAGAAGCCAGAATCCTCCCATGTTGTCCGATGACCATGAGGATTGATTGGAGTGGGAGGCAACGCTGAATTGTCCGGGTACACGCAGTGTCACTATTTTATCTTCCGGACAGGTGTGGGTGATGGAGCTGTGTACATTCAGAGGGGTGGATGTGGAGTTGCTTCCGAGCCAACGGTGGCATTCATCGCCGATTACGTATGTGCCTTCTGTCTCATCGAGAAGCGGACCATCGTACATCAGATATATCGGTAAGGTACCGCCTGCAGCAAGGGGCGTGATGGTCACATCGGTGTATTGGGGTGTAGTGCCATTGATTATTGTTGAGTATTTTACGCTTACCACAAGGTCATTGAAGTCAAAATCGTGAGTACCGCCAAGGTCCTCGGCGGCAAGTAGCCATTCAAATTCTTCATATTCCGGCTCTATAGGTGTCGATGAAGTGGTGACATATTCTTTTTTGATTTCATCGTAAACTATAGGGACAGTGGATTCATCGAACATGAAAATAATGTCGTTGAGGTCAAATTCAGAAAAGGCGCAAGTTGATGCACCTCCATTCGGTGAATCTCTATGTTTCTGATTGTCTTCAAATGAAAAAAACAGATGATTCTCGCCGGTTTCCGATTCAATTGGCATGAATGCAGCCGCAACATGGTCATATCTTTCGTCAGGTGGTTCTATTGACCACTTGTTGCTGTGTACCCATTTCTGATTTTCAGGTCCATAGATTATTTCATCAATCTTGGTTTGATAATCAGGATTGCCATTGTCATCTACAAAGCCATCTGTGGTTCCGAAGGTCTTATTGAGTGATGCTTGTGTGAAATGTATGCAATCAAACTTTTTTGGTTTAGAGGTGGTAGGGTCGGGTCTAAGGTAAGATAAATTTGTGTCGTCTTTGAATACTCTTATCTTCAGGTAAAATCCATATTTTATACCTGACTGATTAAACTGATATTTGATTCCGCGTGCAAATATTGTTCGGTTGTCATAATTACGACCAGGAGCTATTTCTATAGGGCGGTCATAGCGTTTATCAAAATCATTATTGATGTGGTAAATTTCTCCTGTGTATCCGTAATATATATCGAGCATATTCTCTTTTCGGATTTTGCCCTTATCGTTTTCATCAAGCCAATATATACCAAGAGCATGGCTATAATATGGTTTGGTATCATTACTAGCCGAGGGTTGGATGTTGGCACGTTTCGCCTCTATGGGATAAAATACCATCTCTTTCCCTTCTTCAGATATGAATGAAAAATCGGCGACACATTTTTTGTAATTATATCTGTCTTCAGGTGGTAATTCGTTTGTAAATTCGGTAATGAGTGAGCCTTTAAATTCGCGGAAATCATCGGTGTACCGACCGAAACTAACGGGGGAGCCATCCGGGTTTTCGTTGATTTGACGGCTGGCAGTAGTGGATGAAAGGTTCAGGGTGCCACCTAATGGGACAGTGTGGTCTGTATGATTTTCGCGTACTATTATTTCCTTGACATAGCGGGGTATGTCGAAAGTGATGTTTTGCTTGCCTTTGATATTTCTGCAATCGGCAAAAATATACCGTTTGCCATCGATGATAGCAAAGACTTTGATGTCGGTGGGTGCCGGGGCAATGATGTTGACGCTACCTATGGTAGCCATGTTGTAATCGTGGTTTGAATCGATTACACCGAATTTTTTGATGAATTCGCGGGCGTATAATTCGTTGGCGGGAATTTCAATATGCTCGGAAGTGCACGAGGAGGAAAACACGCCAATCAGAGCTAACGCGAGGAGCGACTTTAGCTTTGAATGCATAATGATTGATTATTGTTTTATAGAATTATGTTAGATTCGCCTGAGTGAAGGCTTAGGTTAAAGCCTTTCAAAACCAAGTGTTTCTACAAATATACAATCAAAAATCATGACACCAAAACCAAGGCTTAAATTTAACTAAAAATAACTAAAACCGTATGGTGTAGCGTGTCTGTTCCCTTCCTGCTTTGCAACTGTTTTACGGACGGAGCTGACCAGTGCCGTTTATGAGATAGCGATAGGTTGTGATTTCACGGAGTCCCATAGGTCCGCGCGGTCCGAGTTTCTGGGTGCTGATGCCAATTTCAGCACCGAGTCCGAACTGAGCTCCGTCTGTGAAGCTTGTGGGGGCATTGACATATACACATGCAGCATCTACTTCACTTTGGAATCGGTCGGCTGTATGCTGATTGTCGGTTATGATTGACTCGCTGTGTCCTGAACCGAAGGTGGCTATATGGTCAAGGGCCTCGTCAATGGAGTCGACAGTCTTGATTCCCATCTTGTAGTCCATCCACTCGGTGGCATAGGTATCGTCATCGGCATGGAGGAGCAGATGGGCGGGATAGCATCCGGAAAGTGTCTCAAAAGAGCGTGGGTCAGCATGGAGTTCCACATTTTTTTCGGCAAGTCCCGAGCAAAGGGCCGGCAGGTCGATTAGACGCGAACTGTGGATTATAAGTGTGTCGAGAGCGTTGCATACGCTTACTCTGCGCGTTTTGGCATTGGTGATGATGCCTGTTCCCATAGTAACGTCGCCTTCGGCATCGAAATATGTGCTTACTACTCCGGCGCCGGTCTCAATCACGGGAACACGGGCATTGTCGCGCACAAAGTTTATGAGTTTTTTGCCGCCACGTGGGATACAGACATCCACGTAGCCCACCGCATTTAGAAGGGCAGCCGTAGCCTCGTGGGTGGCAGGGAGAAGCGCTGTTACGTCAGGATTGATACCATGCTCGCGGAGCACCTTGTGTATTAGAGAGATAATGGCGAGGTTGGAATGACAAGCATCGCTGCCCCCTTTGAGCACACAGGCGTTGCCGCTCTTGAAGCATAGAGAGAACACATCGAATGTCACATTGGGGCGTGCCTCGTAGATTACTCCGATTACTCCGAAGGGCACGCGTACACGGCGCAACTGCAAGCCGTTGGGGAGGATGTGCTCCTCGATTACCTCTCCGAGGGGGGAGGGGAGAGATGCCACATGCCTCATGTCGGAGGCTATGCTTTCCAGTCGCTCAGGAGTGAGTTGCAGACGGTCGTAGAGCGGGTTTTCCCTCTCCATCCGTGAGAGGTCACGGCTGTTTGCCTCGAGGAGTGAGGCTGAGTTGGCGGTTATTTCATCGGCGAGGGTGAGGAGGAGCTCCGAGCGCCGCTGCTCCGTGATTGAGGAGATGGTGCGGGATGCTTTTTTAACCCGCGCGAATATAAGGTCGAGGTTGGTGGATTCTGACATATCAAACTGTTTTTTTATGAGAGCTCAGTCTCTCGGAGTAGCTGCTATTCAAGGAAAAGGTAATCGTAATGTATCACGGGTTTCTGACCCTTTTTCCCTATGGAGGTGGCGAGGTCGGAGCTTGATACTGAAGCACGTCCCACGCCGATGGTCTCGCCTGAGGGGATGATTATGGACACAATGTCGCCCTCCTCCCATTCGCCATCGGCACTGAGTACTCCCACCGGGAGCAGACTCACAGCTTTGTCGCTGCGGAGAGCCTTGGCTGCATTGTCGTTGACGCGGATTACTCCCTTGGCAAAACTTCCGCTGTGGGCTATCCAACGCTTGATATTACTCAATGGTTCGGGTCTCGGTTCAAAGAGAGTGTGAGGAGTGGTGTCGGGGGTTGAAATCAGGTCGGTGAGCACATTGGGTCGGTCACCCTTGGCTATTATAACAGTCACACCCTCTTCGGAGAGGCGCCTGGCTATGCCGCATTTAGTGCCCATGCCGCCGCGCCCGAAGCCGCTTTTAGCCGCCACAACAAACTCGCTGAGGTCTCGGCCTGTTGGTACTCGTCGGATGAGTGTCGATGAGGGGTCGGATGGCGTTCCGTCATATATTCCGTCGACATTCGAGAGAATGATTAGAGTGTCTGCATCCATCATCGCGGCGATGAGTCCCGAAAGCTCGTCATTGTCGGTAAACATCAGTTCCGTGAGGCTTGCGGTGTCATTTTCGTTGACTATCGGTATGACTCCATTCTCGAGCATGGTCTGCATGCAGCCGCGCTGGTTGAGATAGGAGGAACGCGATGAGAAATTTTCCTTCTGTGTGAGTACCTGCCCTACTACATAGCCGTATTCACGGAATAACTCATTATAAAGATTGATAAGTTTGATTTGACCCACGGAGGAGAAGAGTTGTCGCTGCTCCACGCTGTCGAGCTGGCGGAGGGGGGTGACAGAGCCGCGTCCGCAAGCCACCGCGCCGCTCGAAACGAGGATAACCTCATGACCCATTCCCATGATGGTGGCAATCTGGTCAACGAGGGCTGACATATTGGTTACATTGGGCTTACCGTCAGGGCGTGTGAGGACATTGCTGCCCACTTTCACCACTATTCTGCGTTTATGTGTCATGATTTTATACCTGCTTTTAGTCCGCGGATTACTGCTGAGGTGAATCCTGCATGTTCCATTTCGTTAAGTCCGCGTATGGTGAGCCCACCGGGTGTGGTCACCTTGTCAATCTCGCTTTCAGGATGTGAGCCGGGTATGCTTAGGAGGGCAGCCGCGCCCTTGACAGTCTGCACCACAATCTCTTGTGCCAAGGCAGCCTTGAAGCCTAACTCCACACCACCTTCTACTGACGCGCGGATGTAGCGCATGGCATAGGCTATTCCGCAAGAGGCGAGGGTCGTGGCTGCCGGAAGATGTGCCTCGTCAATGACAAGACAGGTGCCGGTGAGGTCAAAAAGTTGCTTAACCTTGTCGATGGTTTCCGGATTGGCGTTGACAGGTACAATGAAGGTCATGGACTCGCCGAGGGCTATGGCTGTGTTGGGCATCCCGAGGAAAATCTGAGGGAGGGTGCCATTTTTGTCGAGCCATTGGGTAAGATTTCCAGAGGAGATGCCGGCGGCTACCACCACCAGGCTTTGGCGCGTGTAGTCAATCACCGGTTTTATTTCCTTAATCACCTGCTCAACAAGCCAGGGCTTCACTACCACCATCACTACATCGGCCGAAGCGGCAGCTTCAGTGTTGCTGTTGGTCACGCGCACACCCTTGTCGGCGAAAGGTTCAAGCGCTTTTTGCGAGGGATTGGAGAGCGTAAGGGCATCCTTAGGGAAGGAACAGTGAAGAAGTCCGGCAGCGATGGCACCACCCATTGCGCCGACTCCGATGATTGATACATTCATTTTATTATCAGACATTTCATCTAAACGGGACTGCGACAAGAGACCGTTGTAAAGCGACCTCTTGTCGGCAGAAGCCCTCTTAATATTAAACAATCTTGATTACTATGGTGGAAAACGGGAGTGAATGATGTGGCTCCATAAAGTCGGGACGGTACCTGGTGGATGGTCCTTAATCAGATGTTTGGTCTGTCCCAGGTGTAAGTCTCAGTGCAGGTGAGAGGGAGAGATAGATTTCCGACTGTGACTGTGAAGTCGCCCTCCTCAAGAGTCCATTCGCCATTTGCATTGACAAACGCGAGGTCTGTGGCGGGAACGCAGAACTTGACGGTGCGTGTCTCGCCCGGTCGGAGGTTTACCTTGCTGAAAGCGCGCAGACGTTTGTTGTCGGGCACTATAGACGCCACTATATCGGAACTGAACAGCAGCACTGCTTCTTTTCCTTCAACCTTGCCGGTGTTGGTGACATCGACCGTGAAGGTCAGAACGTCCGAGCGGTTGAATTGATTCTTATCGACACGCAGGTTGGAGTAGGCGAATGTGGTATAGCTTTTACCATAACCGAATGGCCACTGCACATTGATGCGGGCGTCGTAGTCGTAGACACCTTCCATCTTTCCAACCTCCTCGCTCACCTTATAATCGTAGGTGACGAGCGAATTGATTTCGCGGGGATATGTGAAGGGGAGCTTGGCTGAGAAATTTGAGTCGCCGGCAAGGAGACGGGCAAGAGCATCGCCACCATAGTTGCCGGGGAGGATGATGTCGACCACGGCATCGGCCAGCGGTTCGATATCGGCAATCAATCGCGGACGACCTTCGTTGAGAATCAGAAGTATAGGTTTCCCGGCATTTGCAAGCGCTTTCACCATGTCGCGCTGCTTCTCCGAGAGATGCAGGTCAGTGAGGTTACCGGGAGTCTCGCAGTAGGAGTTCTCGCCGATACATGCTATTATTATGTCGGCATCGCGGGCAGCAGCCACAGCGGAGTTTATGCTATGAGACTGAAAAATCTCATCGCCATAAGCACCCTTTTCATTGAATGTGACAGTGGGTTGAAAACATACGTTGGATGCTCCGAAACGGTTGCAGAGCGCCTCGTAGATTGTGTTGAAGTCCTTGGCATACTCATCGGTGAGATGTCCTTGCCAGGTGTAGCTCCATCCGCCGTTGAGCGAGCGCATGGAGTTGGCGGTCGGTCCTGTGAGGAATATTTTGGTGCCCTGCTTGAGCGGCAGGAGGTCATGTTCGTTTTTCAGAAGCACCATGGTCTGCTCGGCCGATTCCAGTGCCTCGGCTGCAAACTTCGGTGAGGCAAACTCGGGATGGTCCTTCAGGGTGGTGTTGGGATGCTCGAAGAGACCGAGACGGTATTTCAGACGAATCACACGGGCAGCAGCGTCGTCGATGCGGCTCATAGGCACGGCCCCTTCCTCCACAAGCTCTTTGAGAATGGTGCAGTAATCCACTTTGTATGGTTCCATAGCCATGTCAATACCAGCGTTTATGGCTATACGGATGGCATCTTTCTTATCCTTGGCAACTTTCTCGCGGGTGTAGAGATTGTTGATGTCGGCCCAGTCGGTCACTATCATTCCGTCCCATTGCAGGTCCTCCTTCAGCCACTTGGTGAGCAGAATCGGATTGGCATGCACCGGGGTGCCATTGATTGAGGAGGAGTTGACCATAAGGGTGAGCGCACCATACTTTATGGCTTCGAGATAGGGAGCGAAATGCTTCTCACGCAAGTCGGATGGTGAGATGTAGGCCGGTGTGCGGTCCTTGCCTGAGAATGGGATGCCGTAACCCATGAAATGCTTGATGGATACGGCTATATGGTTGCCATCCACATGGTTGGGGTCATTACCCTGAAATCCGCGCACTGCTGCGCCACCCATGAGGGCATTGACCAGCGGGTCCTCCCCGTAATTTTCCCAGAATCTGGGCCAGCGGGGGTCGCGGGCAAGGTCGAGGGTGGGTGAGAAAGTCCAGGGGCAGTCGCTCGCGCGGGTCTCGTAGGCAGTGATTTCTGCCGCGCGGCGGGCTATTTCAGTGTCAAACGAAGCCGCCACATTGAGATTCTGCGGGAAGAGAGTGCCGCCGTTGGTATAGGTGGTGCCGTGGTTCTGGTCAAGACCATAGATGAAGGGGATGCCGATATGTTTCATCGAGCTCTCCTGAATCTGAGGTATGATTACATTCCATTCCTTGGCGTCGAGACAGTAGGAGTAGGGTGCGTTGAGTATCGAGCCAACCTTATAGATGCCAAACACGGTATCCATTTTCTCCTTAGAGAGAACGAATTTGCCATTCTTGTCATATCCTCCGAGTATATCCACCTGGATTTGAGTCATCTGACCGATTTTCTCCTCCAGTGTCATCTTGGAGAGTGTATTTTGCACCTTAGCCTCAAGCGCGGGGTCAGGTGGTATGACGGGGAGTGTGATGGATGAGTAGGCGGAGGCGGAAAGAGCGAGGATGCCGCCGCAGAGGAATAACAAAAGTTTTTTCATTGCACAATATAATTAGGTTGGTGAGTTAGAATCTGAGTCAGAATTGGCAGTGTCAGAGTCCTTATTATCCTCCAGTACGGCAGGAAGATTTGGGGTAGGAGCCTTAAGCTCGGGGTAAGAGATGCGCGAGTGATACATAGTGCGCAGTCGCTGTGCGAACACCTCTTTGATTGCCTGCACATCGCGGAACGAGATAGGGGAGTCGTTGTGACGTCCTTCGGCTATCTGCCCGTCGATAATCTTATTGACAAGCGCGGAGATAGCTTCGGGCGAGTGGTCGGTCATGGAGCGTGATGCAGCTTCCACGGCATCAGCCATCATAAGTATGGAGGTCTCCTTGGACTGCGGGTCAGGACCGGGGTAGGAGAATGCCGATTCATCCACCGGTTCGTCAGGATGAGCATTGCGGTAGGTGGTGTAGAAGTAACGGGCGGTCCCTGCGCCATGATGCTCGCGTATGAATTTGCGTATTACCTCCGGAAGTTTGGCTTTTTCGGCCAGGGCGAGTCCTTCGCGCACATGTCCGGTGACTATCCTTGCGCTCTGCAGCGGGTCGAGGGCGTCGTGGGGATTGACTCCATGCTGATTTTCAGTATAGAAGGCTGGATTCTTGATTTTGCCTATGTCGTGGTAGAGGGCGCCGGTACGCACGAGCTGCACGTTGGCACCGATGCGGTTGGCGGCTGCCGACGAGAGATTGCTGACAGCCATGGAGTGATTGAATGTGCCGGGACACTCCTCTGACAGCTCCCTGAGCAGCGGGTTATTGATGTCGCTGAGCTCAACGAGGGTCACACGTGAGGTAAAGCCGAAGATGCGCTCCACCATAAACATGAGCACGTAGCTGAACGAGATGAGGATGGCATTGATTGCGAAGCATCCAAACACCCTCCCCTCTGTCTTGCTGAGTGAGCCTGACTGCATCACCTCCATTGCCACGTAGCTGAGGCTGTAGGCTATGAGGATGAGGGCGGCGGTGCGTATGAGCTGGCTACGGCGGGTGAGGTCCTTGAGCGAGTCGATTGCCACCACGCCGGCTATGAACTGCAGGTATATGAATTCGAGAGAGAACGACGCCACGATGGCGCAGATAAGCACCTCGATGAGGTGGCAGAAGTAGGCCGTGCGCGAATCAAGGAATATGAGTACCAGGATTGGTATCATGGTAAAGGGCACTATGAACAGACCGCTGCGGAATGTGGCGTCCATTGTGAACGCGAAGAGTGTGAACACCCCTATCAGGGTCATGAGGAAGAGCACAGTGCGGTTGTCGTCGAAATAGTCGCGACGGAATATGTAGAGATAGCCGTAGAGAGCGGCGAAAAGTATCACTATATATAGAGTCTGCCCGGCTATCGGGTAGTAATGCTTGCTTATGGTGGTGTTTCCGCGCTCATCGGCAAGTTCCTCGTAGGTTTTCAGCACGGTGGCAAGGCGGGTGGTCACGATGTCGCCCTTGTCAATTATTCGCTCGCCCTGCTGGATTACACCGATGGGTGCCATGGCTTTCTGGTAAGCCTCTTCGAGCACACGGCGTGTGGTGATGGTGTCAAGGAGTATGTTGGGCTGCAACATCTCCGAGAGTTTTGTCTTGGATAGGGCTTCGTGTACGTTATGGTTGCGCAACACGCTGTCAAGATGCTCATAGGCACGGAATGCGGAGCGGTAACGTGCGGTGGGCATCGAAATCGCCACATTATCATGGATGAAGCGGACTGATGGGAGATGCCCCGAAGTGATGCGGGCGTAGGTGTCACGGTCCACTATGCCATTGTCGTATATGTCCCTGATTTGATTGATTATCAGGTTTTTTTGCGCCGGGGTGATGTCAAGGTCCCTGGCGGCGTTGAGGCGTGTGGTATAGTCGGAGATTATGGTCTTCTCGAGGGTGAGGTCACGCATGTATACCGGCTCGAAATTAGCATCGATGCTATCTTTCAGCTTGGCGGCGCTCACAGAGTCGAGATGCACGGGGATGTCAAACGGTGCCGTCAGCAAGGCGTAGCTCCAAGGACGGTTTTCCTCATAGGAATAATGGTTTTCTCCTGAGCGTGGCAGGAAATAGACGATTGCGGCAACTACCCCGATGAAAAGCAGCACACGCAGTGACAGGTCTCGTCGTGACAGATGATTCATAGATATATATTTCGAAATATTGTCCAGAGGATAATGATGGAAAGGACGGTCAGGATTACCGAACGGGAATTGAGCACCCGGTGAAGCACCGGGAACCGCGAGCGCAGATGCCAGGCAACTACCAGGAGCAGAAGCAGGGGGATTTCCAGTATGAACAGGGCATTATAGTGCCATGCCGCCGCGAGGTTGCCGGTGAGCAGTGAGTGGAGTGCTCGTTGGGAACCGCAGCCGGGACATTGCCAACCGGTGAGCTCATGGAACATGCAGCGTGGAAAATAGTTGGTGGAGGGGTCGAGTGTGTAGTACAACGCTACGACCAGTCCGACAGCCACTATAGTCCCTGCAATGAGGACTGAACGAGGAATCCGCTCCGTCATGCTCCCACACTCATGAGAGAGAAGAGGGTGTAGAACGGCTGCACGATGAGTCCGAGCACGAATGAGATAATCACCCACATGGATGCTCTCTCGGATGCTTTCTCGGCTTCAAGATAGTCACCACGGTAATATGCGGGTGAAACCTTCGAGGCATACACTATCGCTATCACGCCTGTGACGATGCAGCAGCAGATGGTGACCACAATCGCCCACACCAGATAGTTCTGCGGCATGGGTGGCTGTCCGGGCTGTTGCTGACCATATGGTTGTTGCTGTCCGTATGGTGCCTGTTGCTGATACCCCGGCTGCTGACTATATGACTGTTGACCATATGGCTGCTGTCCGTATGGTGCCTGTTGCTGATATCCCGGCTGCTGACTATATGGTTGCTGCCCGTATGAGTCAACCGGCACGTTGAACCAGGCAGCGATTTCCGGAATCATTGCCACAGTGGTCCAATCGGGAAGTCCCTCATGCCAAATGGGGGTGTTGAGCGACAACCCGGGCTGCACCCTGAGTTCCTCAAGAGTCTTGGGACCCATCTGGACGTCGTTGATGATAATCCAATATTTCATTTTCGGGTTATTGGTGATGAATTCTTTTTGGTGAAGTTTTTTTTAAGGGGAGAGGGGGAATCGGACTAATCTGACTAATCGGACTAATCAGGGGAATCAGACCAATCCGACCAATCCGACTAATCGGGGGAATCTGACTAATCCGACCAATCTGACTTATCGGACTTATCCGATTGGTCTGATACGTCCGATAGGTCCGATTAGTCCAATAACTCCGATTAGTCCGATTCGTCCGATTCGTCTGCTCTTCCAGCCCTGCTAGCTCTTCCAGCCTCCTTCTCTTCCTCTCTCCTTGTTGGTTAGAAGAATTTTGTCTCTTCGCCGAGGATGTCGGAGAGGAGGTTGTTGGCGAGGCGTGAGGCGCCGATGCGGAAATACTCGTTGGTGGCAACCCACTTTTCGCCGAGGATTTCTTTGACCAGAGTGTAGTACTGCAGCGCTTCCTCGGTGGTGGCTACTCCGCCCGATACCTTGAAACCTACCATGCGCTCGGTCTTTTCGTAATATTCCTTGATGCACTGACACATCACATAGGCTGCCTCAAGCGATGCGCCGGGATACTCCTTGCCGGTAGAGGTCTTGAGGAAGTCGGCTCCCGAGTAGAGCGAGAGGATAGATGCGTTGCGGATATTTTCGGCTGTCTTGAGGGCGCCGGTCTCGAGGATTACCTTCATGATGCTGTCGCGGCATGAGTGCTTCATCTCAGAAATCTGGTCGCACACCTCCTCATAGTCCTTGTCGAAGAAGTCGCCAAGCCCGAATACTATGTCGATTTCGTCGGCGCCGGCTTCGACCGCAAGTCCGATTTCAGCGATTTTGACTTCAATGAAGCTCTGGGCTGAGGGGAAACATCCTGCCACCGAGGCTATATCCACGTCGCTGCATTCGAGCACGGTGCGCACGATGGGTACGAAATTGGGATACACGCAGATTGCCGCCACGTTGGGAAGGTCGCCATGTTCCTGCTCGAAGGCGTTGACACGCTCCACGAAGTCGGCCACTGAGCGCTGTGAGTCGGTGGACTTCAATGTGGTGAGGTCGATAGAGTTGAACATCTGCTTGAGCACTTCCGGTTTGCGGTTTTCCTCAAGGTGCTTGTCAAGAATCTCTTTAACCTTTGCGGCAACTACGGCATCGTCGGTGGTGACGTGGCTGTCGGCTATGACTTGCTGATATTTATCCATAGTGGTGTATATGTTTGTTGTTATAGTTTAGAATTGATAATTCGTTAGTCGGTTGGCGGCTGTGAGCCTGTTTTACTGGCGGAAACGCTCTTTGTCGCGGGCGGTTTTCTTCTCTATGTTGCGGCGGAACGCCTCGGTGAGGTCTACGCCCGTCTGGTTGGCTATGGCGGTGAGCACCCACAGCACATCGGCGAGCTCGTCGGCAAGGTCGTCCATGTCGCCCGGTTTGGCTACCTGGTCGCCATATTTTCGAGCCATGACTTTGGCTACCTCACCGGTCTCCTCGGCGAGTATTGCCATATTGGTGAGTGGTGAGAAGTATTTCACGCCTACAGTGGTTATCCATTCGTCCACTGTTGCCTGGAGTTGCCGCAGCGAGAGTGAGTCGTCGGTGGTAGGTTTGTTATTTATCATGGGGTATTGGGGTGTTATGCTCTGTCATTCACGGAGTTTTGAATCTATAACAATCGTGACCGGACCATCGTTCACCAGCTCCACTTGCATGTCAGCGCCAAACACTCCGGTTTTAACAGTTTTTCCGATTAGCCTTGAGCATTCCGAACAGTAAAGCTCATAGAGTGGTATGGCAAGGTCGTGTCCGGCGGCATGTATGTAGCTCGGGCGGTTACCCTTCCGGGTGGATGCGTTGAGCGTAAACTGACTTACGGCAAGAATCTCGCCTCCGACATCGGTGACGGAGCGGTTCATCACTCCTGCCTCGTCGGGAAATATGCGCATGGCGGCGGTTTTGGCGGCAAGCCATGTCACATCGTCGGGGGTGTCACCCTCGGCAACTCCTACAAGCACCATCAGTCCGCAGCCTATTTCGCTGTGTAGCGTCCCCTCGATGGAGACAGATGAGCGTTTCACTCTTTGTATTACAAGTCGCATAGACTGCAAATATAGTAAATTATTCCCACAACCGTATAAAAACATCCGGGAATTGCATCGGCCGGTGCCGCAATCAGGTACCGTGTTGCCGTTGATAAGTTTTGTAGATATATAATTTAACCCGTCATAATTTTAGCAAATGGGTTTAGGAATTGCTGAAATTATGACGGGTTAAATTACGGATTCTGTTATCAGTTCCTTATGGTTATCTTCGTTATGTCAGGTCCATTTATGTATATGTATAATATATAGTTTTCACCGCTGATGCAATCTCCTAATTTGGTAATATCCTCGGTTGTCAAAGTCCAACGATATCCAGAACCATCTATTTCCTTGATTTTGAGATTATCATCCCAACTGCTTAGCTGTTTAGAAAAAATCACAATATTATTATTCCCGCTTTTTGTGAACTCGATATCGGTCTTAACTTTTAGCCATGAGGTTGGGATTGTAACCTTATATTCATATATATCCCAACCAATATAAACCTTATTAGGACCATCTACGGATGCTTCACCTTCAGAGGGGACTGTTGGATTATTATCTTCATTGTCTCCCCATGGTTTATCGGGAGTAGGCTTTGATGGTACAGGTTTCGGAATATCAGTACGAACAAAGTATTTTCCTTCAGTACGGGTATCATGCCAATTTTCAAAACCTGTTGCATTTCCAACCCAATCATCAAATAGGTCGTAAACCTCAAGAATGTGTGTACGTTCGGTGGGCCAGCACCAATCCATCGGTACACAAATCATTTGAGGAGCTTCGTATTCGACTGAATTATCAAGGTTTGGCGCATGGATTTCGTTTACTACTCTGCCATCTTTTTCTACTTCGACACTGAAGCCTCCCATATTGCCATTTTGTCCAGGGTTATCAACTTTTTGACAGCATGACATGGCAAAATCCTTAGGTACGGTTATTGTGATAGTTTGACCTTTGGCGCGGTAACCACTCGCATTTATTATCTGGGATGATGAATGGGAACCTTCGAACCAAGAGTGGAATTCTTTGCCATCATTCAACCTGATTTTATCACCATTAATGTCTGTGTAGCAAAGGTATATCGGGAGTGTACCTCCTGAGGCAAGTGCACGTACATCAACAGTAGCGGTTTCACCATCTTCTGCCAATTTGAAATTACTTACGCCAAATACCAAGTCGTTGAAGTCAAAGTCGTCTGTAGTTCCAAGGTCCTCAGTTGCGACAACCCATTCGTATGGTATATTAGGCTTTATTTTATCTCCATGTTCAATATCTATAAGTGTAGATGTCGGATTTGATTCTTCGATGATGAATACCATATCATTGAGGTCCTTCATCTCGGATGAGAAACCACTATCAGGTGCATCCCAATCTTCAAATGCAAGGTATCTCCAGTTATATTTTGTGCCTACCCAAGTTGCAGCATAGGAAGCTTTACCTCGTTTCTCAAATTGGGTATAACGGTCTTCTTCATTTCTCTCACCTACAGGATACCATCCGGGGTCATTATTTTCTGAACGAGTCGAATAGTATCTTTTAGTGGAATCATCTTGGTCTTCAAGGTAAAACCCGTATAGAAGACCTGGCTGTATGGTTATTTCAATGCCTTTTGATACAATGGCATAGTATTTGTTTTCTTCCGGCTTCTCGGAAGGAATGGGATTTTCGGGAATCGCGCCATCAGTGGTGGGCCACTGTCCTGTCGGATTATTACCACCTCCAGGACCGGTCAGGTCATGGTAGTTGAAATATGTATATACAATAAGGAGGTCGTCCTTGCCGCCCTCTTCTTCAGTGAGGAATTTCCACCGATATACAAAATTAAATTTCTTGCCGTCTGTTCGACCCTGAAGAACTGGTAATACATCATTAAGATACTTGCGGCAAGCTTTCGTCATGTCACGGTCGTCGGCGCTAGAGCAATTCTTGTCAAAATTGTCATTAGCGCTGAGCTTGGACATGGTAAGATTGTATTCATTCATGTAGCTTTGGAAATCAGCTACAGGTACTCGTACATATTTTACATCTGCGATAGCTTTTCCATATAACAGGTCGTCAGAATAAGTATCTGTTTTGGTCATTTCCCAAATGGGAAGATGGACCTTTTCTCCTGCCGCATTGTAATAGAAGATTCCCAATTTATGTTTTCGGCTTGTCTGCCAGAACAAAGGGCGTACTATAAATGTCACAGGTGTGGCTTCATCATTTCTGAACATAAAATCAGGACTGACGCCTTCACGGTCAGCATTATAATAATCCTCGGGCATTTTACGTCGGAATATAGTACCGTTTAGCCATGGGATTACCATCCATTTGTCCTGCTGAGAAGCTAAAGATGTAACTTTGACGAATGGGTCATCAACAACATCAGCAAGTACACGTGAAGATGCGTTTGAAAAATTCAATCTGTCGCCATCTTTCGCTTTGAGAGATATAGACCCTCCGCTGACTATAATTTCAGATACGCCTTTTGGAATATCAACACCAAGTTCCTTTGTTCCGTTTACTCCTAAAAATGTTCCAAAAAGATAATTATTGCCATCTATAGATGCGGATATCGAGATATTTGTAGGAGAGTTTGTGGAAACGGTTACATTTACTCTTTTAGAGTGATTCCAGTCGTGGTTAGGGTCGGATATTCCAAAATTCTTGATGAATTCTCTGTTGAATAGTTCTGATTGGGAGGGGAGGATTGGGTCGGATACACATGATGAAGTGCTGACTAACCCCACACATGCAAGCAGAACCCCTGCAATGGGTGATTTTAAGCGCATAATAATAGCAAATAAAATAAAGTTAGGATTACTTTATGTGAAGTAATTGGTAATTAGGGATAATAAAAGTAATAAAGTAGAGTCGAATTTATGTTTCGGCTTTGGATGCAAAGGTAAGAATATTAGCGTGATACGACAAGTTTATTAACATTTATTAATACAAATTCACGCGCACATGCCACAGATGGCATCACAGGGCATTCCGTTGGGTGGGGAGGTTGATAAAAACGAAGTGATTTCGTTAAAAAGTCAGCACAATAATTGCTAACTTTGCCAATCACTTAATCAAAATTCAGATATCATGAAACATCTACGACTTGCAGTGCTGGCGGCTCTGGCAGGAGCAGCCATGACAATGATGGGGCAGACCTCACGTGAATGGACCCTCGGAAAGAGCTGGAGCAATGGCTTCGACGCCCTCCCCGATGTGTCGACAAATCTCGACGAGTTCAAGAGTCAATATGAAAAGAACCAAGGGGAATGGGATGCGATGTTCAGCTGGCTCGCGTCTCACGACCTCACTGCCATTCCGGCCGGAAAGCATAAGATTGAGGGTACCGACTTGGTAGTATCGGTGGAGGATTCCAAGAATGAACCCCTTGAGCGTCGTCGTTCCGAGGCTCACCGCGAGCATATCGATTTCCAATATGTGGTGAAAGGGCAGGAACGTTTCGGGCTTATTGACCATGATTCATCGACACCCAGCACAGAGTGGCGCCCGGATGTGATACATTATAATTACGATAAAGAGAAGGCGATGTTCGTCGACTCCACCCCACAGCGCTTCTTCCTCTTCTTCCCCTCCGACTGGCATATAGCAAAAGTGGCTACCGACAAGGATGACCAGACTATCAGGGTGATAGTGGTGAAGCTCAACTATGTGAAGTGATTGCTCTAATAGAGGCGTGCAAATCTGCCGCCCTCTAATAGTCGCTGAATAGTCGCGGCTTGATTACGATGCCGGCGCGGAGCATGGAGTGATACTCCTTGTAGGCGAGAAGCCCCTCGCCATATCCGCTGTAGTATTGCAGGAACAGGTACTGGTTGTCGCGTTTGAAAATGCGGTAATTGAGTTCCACCACGGCATTGTAGTTGAGCCGCCATCCTTTCCGTTTCACCAACGTTACGGCGCAGCCAAACCTTCCGTTCTGCGACGTAAAGCTTGTGCCCATCTGATATATGCCGCAATAGTCGAGTATATCCTTGTTCTCGGCGCCATCCACAATGGGAATCCAGAACTTTCCGTGTACCACAATCTGCGGGTCGACCATGATGCTTCCACCGAGGCTTATGCGGTTCCATGAGCGCGAGGCGGCTCCGTCGCGACCGTTGGATTCATGCTCGATTATGAAATTCAGTTTCCCTACGAACCTATCCTTGACAAACAAAGGTTTTGTCAAGCCTATACCCGGATTGAAATTGAGGTCGGTCATGGGCATGGAGTTCTCAAGCACATTCCAGAAACATTTCTGAGAGTAGAATAGAAACAGATATGTACCCCACGGGAGAGTGCTTCGGGTGAGGCGCTGGGCTATGGAAATCTGAAACTTTATGTTGGTGTTGTCGCGTCGTATCCCTTTTCCAACAGGGCATCCGAATATGAAATAATTGTCCTTGTAGAGACCGAAATAGGGACCGTCGTCAAATGCCCGGCGGATGCTGTCGGAATTGACATCATCGTTGCCGATGCTCACTATCTGTGCGTCGGCAGAGAGGACGGTGCCTGCAAGAAGGGCAGTCGCCAGTATAAAGCGGAAAAGTAATTGCATAATGTGACTGATGGTGAAATCTTAATGCAAATATAGTCACTAAAAGTCGAATTAAAGAGAAAAAATGTAAATTAGTTCACATTTCGGCTTATAAGTTGTACTTTTGCACAATAAAAAACAGCGAATAATCCCCTAATTCATGACACGCCACATATATATAATAGTAATGTTGATGATTGCCGCCCTCCTGACCGGATGCGGCAACGAGGACGAGTTTGTGATTCATTGTGAAATCAAGGGTCTCGGCGACAAGGGTGTCGAGATGGTGTATTTCAACCGTGGATTGCAGCGGGTGGCATTTCATCCCAACGACGGGAAAGTGACACTGCGCGGTTCGTCGGCCGAGCTGACACCTGTGGAGGTGTTCACGCTTGACAACCGTCTGCTCTTTACCTGTGTGGCTAAAAATGGCGAGGAGCTTGAGGTGAAGCTCGACCCCTCGAAGTCGGGGGAGATTAAGATGAAAGGCAACGAGGCGTCCGAGCAATATGCCCGGTTCCTTAACGAGAATGCTGTGAAGCTTGCCAAGACCCGCGATGTGGCGGCTATAAATGCCCTGATATCGGAAGAGGTGAAGGCTCACCCCGACCGCATTTCGTCGGCGCTCATACTCATGACTCTCTACCGTGCGCCGGGCTACGAGATGCAGGCCGACTCGCTGATACATACATTGGCGCCCGAGGCGCGTCCGTCGGCTCTGCTCAAAAGCTTCTCCGCTCTGGTGGGTGAGCAGGTCTCCACGAGCGCACGTGGCGATGTGAGGGCAATGACGTTTCACACCGGCCGCGACACTGTGAGCGGACGTGACACCATAGTGCGCTTCATGCCCTCGTTCCAGTCCTATGGGTTGCTTGTCTTTACCGGTGAGCGCAAGAGCGATACCATTACCAACCGTCTTAAAGAACTTGTTAAAGATTACCACAAACGCCGCCTTGCTGTGATGGAGCTGTCGCTGCAGCCCGACAGTTCAACCTGGCGTTATACCATCCGTCCCGACAGCGCTAAGTGGAGCCAGGCATGGGTGCCAGGAGGAAACGCCGCCTCTCAGATTAGAAACCTCTCCATCCCCGCCACTCCATTTTTCCTTGTGACCGACAGCATGGGTAAACAGATATATCGCGGGCGGTCAATCGCCGCGGCTGTCGACACCCTGCGCACACGCCTGAAACGTTATGAGAAGACCGACAGCGCGGAGGTGACTGCCGACAGTGTGTCACAACGCCCCGTCCCCGTGGAGCAGGAAAAGCTCACCCTCGACACCACCAGGCGCCCTCAGCGCGGACTCAAACCCGGCGCGCCACTGAAAGCGCGCAAGTGACAGGACAGTGAAGACGAAATCACCTGATATGGCAAACTCCGGAAATGACTATTTTATCCGGAGTTTGCTTTGGTTTTGACGCTGTTTTTCATTAAATTTGCGCTCAATAAACATAAATTTAAATCATGAAAACTAATTTCCTACGCATCTCAGCTCTCGCATTAGCCGCCGCCATGTGCGGTTCGGGAGCGTCGTACGCAGAGACAAAAAACGAAATGGTGATTCAGACCAATAAGGTCGGGGCTGAAATACAGCCTACCATGTACGGTCTGTTTTTTGAAGATATCAATTATGGCGCCGATGGCGGTCTGTATGCCGAAATGATAAAGAACCGTTCATTTGAATTTCCGCAGAATTTCATGGGGTGGAATACCTTTGGCAATGTGGAGCTGAAAAATGACGGACCATTTGAAAAGAATCCTCACTATGTGCGCCTCTCGGACCCGGGTCACCGTCACAAACGTACCGGTCTTGACAACGAAGGCTTCTTCGGGGTGGCATTCAAGAAGGGTGAGGAGTACCGTTTCTCGGTATGGGCACGCTCAGCCACCGATGCCGCAAGCAAAATCCGTGTGGAACTGATTGACCCAGCCTCGATGGGCGAGACCCAGGTAATGGCTAAGCAGGATATTGAAATCAACTCTCCGGAGTGGAAGAAATATACCGTGACCCTCAAACCCTCTGAGACCAATGCCAAGGGGCGTCTGCGCATATTCCTCTCGTCGCCCAACAGTGTGGACCTCGAGCACATATCACTCTTCCCGGTCGACACATGGAAAGGTCATGAGAATGGATTGCGCAAGGACCTCGCGCAGAAACTCGCCGACATCAATCCCGGTCTGCTCCGTTTCCCCGGCGGCTGTATAGTTGAAGGCACTGACCTCGAGACACGCTACCAGTGGAAAAATACTGTGGGTCCGGTGGAGAACCGACCTCTCAACGAGAACCGATGGGAGTATACATTCCCTCACCGCTTCTTCCCCGACTATTTCCAGAGCTACGGACTCGGATTCTTTGAGTTCTTCCAGCTTTCAGAGGAAATTGGCGCCGAGCCGCTGCCGGTGCTCAATGTGGGACTTGCATGTCAGTATCAGAACAACGACCCGTCGGCTCATGTGCCTGTGGATGAGTTGCAGCCCTATATCCAGGATGCTCTCGACCTGATAGAGTTTGCCAACGGCGACACCACTACCACCTGGGGCGCACTCCGCGCGCAGATGGGACATCCCGCACCGTTCAACATGAAGTTTATCGGTATCGGCAACGAGCAGTGGGGAGCTACATATCCCGAACACCTCAAGCCGTTCATCACCGCTATACGTGCGAAGTATCCCGACATCAAGATTGTGGGTTCGTCAGGTCCCAATTCGGAAGGTAAGGAATTTGATTACCTCTGGCCTGAGATGAAAAAGCTCAAGGCTGACCTTGTGGATGAGCATTTCTACCGTCCCGAATCATGGTTCCTCGCACAGGGTGCCCGCTACGACAACTACGACCGCAAAGGACCAAAGGTATTCGCAGGCGAATATGCTTGTCACGGCAAGGGTAAGAAATGGAACCACTTCAACGCCGCCCTGCTTGAGGCAGCGTTTATGACCGGACTCGAACGCAATGCCGATGTGGTCCACATGGCAACCTACGCACCCCTTTTCGCTCATGTGGAAGGATGGCAATGGCGTCCCGATATGATATGGTTTGACAATCTCGAATCATTCCCCACCTCAAGCTACTATGTGCAGCAGCTCTATGCTTCCAACAAGGGCACAAATGTGCTCCCCCTCACCATGGATAAGAAGCCTGTCACCGGTGCCGAAGGACAGAACGGTCTGTTTGCCAGCGCTGTGATTGACAAAAACACAGGTGAATACATAGTCAAGGTGGCTAATACCGGAGAGACAGAGCAGCCTCTCACCCTCAACTTCGCAGGTATGAAGAAGGGTGCGGCACTTACCTCATGCAAAGTGATTACGCTCAATGCTCCGGCACCCGATGCAGAGAACTCGCTCGAGAATCCATCGCTGATTTCACCGGTAGAGAGCACTCTCCCCGTCGACGGACAGAAACTTACCACCACCATCCCGCCTCTCACATTCCGCGTGTATATTCTGAAATAAACCGCTCCGATGCACCCTGCGTGGTACGCAACGGATTGGGTATAGATTAAATATCTGTTAAAACCGGAGGAAAAAACACATTCTTTTCCGGTTTTGACAGATTTTTTTTACCTTTGTGATTGGAAAAAACCGTTCAATCACAACGATAATGAATCTGAAACGAATAATATTAGGATTATTACTCACATTAAGCATCGGATTGGGAGTCAAGGCTCAGAATTCCATAAACCGTGAGACATATTTCCCTTATCCCCTGGTGCCCGATTCAATCCAGGCATTCCAGAGCAGATGTGACTATCTCGCGCGCCATTTCTGGGATTTCTGCGAGCTCTCCAAAGCCTTCTCGGCAAAACAGAAAATGGCTAATGAATTTTCGGTATATCTCAGCATACTCCGCAATGCATCCGTCGACTCCGCCCTCGCATCGGTGGATAGACTTGCCAAGAAGCTCGAGAAACAGCCTAACGACCTCCTTTTTCTCGCTCAGCAGGCTGAAGGGAAACTGTTCAGTGACACGGCTGAGGCTTGGGTGGATGGGCTGTATCTTCCATTTGCTGAAGCGGTGGTGAAAAACAAACGCATTGATAAGGCCCACAAAGCCCGCTTCGCGCATCATGCCACCATCCTTAAAAACACTATGATGGGTGGTCCGGCGGCTCCGTTACCATACACGACCGTCAATGGCGAGAAGCGTAACCTGAGCGCTGATTCGGCTGAAATACTCGTGGTGTTCTTCAATGACCCGGATTGTTCGGACTGTAACCTTGCCCGTATACGCCTCGATGCCGACATTTCCACCACAGAACTAATCAACGAAGGTAAGGTCAAAGTAGTGTCAATCTCACTCATAGAACCTGACGAAGCCTGGAAGCAGGCTGTGAGCGGTTATCCCTCAAACTGGACAATCGGCGCCAACCCCGACGCGGACCTCACGTATGACTTGCGCTCCGGCACTCCAAATTTCTACATCATCGACCGCCGACACAATGTGCGTTTCAAGCATCTCACCATTGACCAGGTGCTCGACGTGATGCGTCAAATCAAAAAGCGGTAATCATCATTCTAAACACCTTCTGAAATGTGCTGGTATAACTCACGCCCCATCAATTGGTTCATTAAACTGTCAGGCTACACCTACAGCAATCTCGCCCGTCTTTTCATGCGGTTGTTTGTAGGGGTGATGTTGCTGCAGTTCGGCATACGGCATCTTGTCAATTACAGTTTGCTGCGCGATACCTTCCCCACTGTGCTCCACATGTCGTCGGAGTGCTCTCTTATCATCATGATAGTCATTGAGGTAGTGTGCTCGCTGTTCATAATGGTAGGATTTCTCACCCGTCTGAGTGCGATTCCGCCGATATGTGCCATGATTGGAGCCGAGTATTATATCCTGCACGATATGGTGCCTAACCTGCCGGTCTACGGACTCGACAGTACTGACCCCGGGTATCTTCCGATAATGTTCATCGGTATCTATATGTATCTGCTCATAGCCGGTCCGGGTAAAATCTCGCTCGATTATTTTACATCGCTTTACATCATCCAGCATAAAGGTAAGGATGAGGAGGAGGAACTTGACGAGGTGTGACCTGCGGGGCAGACAGACATCCATTCAGATTTATGTGTGTAATAAAGCAACCACACTCATAGCATGAAAATAGCAGTGTTGATATCAGGTGGCGTTGACAGCGCGGTAGCGGTACATCAGCTACTGGAGCAGGGTCACGATTTACACCTGTTTTATATACGAATCGGTCTTGATACCGATGAAGGGGATTGTTCGGCTGAGGAGGATATCGAGATGTGTTCCTTCATAGCTCGCAGATACAATCTCCCGTTCGACGTAGTGTCGCTTCATGAGGAGTATTGGGAAAATGTGATGGAGTATGCGCTCCGCACTGTGCGCCAAGGGCTCACTCCAAACCCCGACATCATGTGCAACAAGATGATTAAGTTCGGGTTCTTCGAAGAGCGCTGGGGGCATGAGTTCGATAAGACTGCCACCGGGCACTATGCTACCACTCATGAGATTGACGGATTGGTCTACCTCGGCACTGCCGCAGACAAGGTGAAGGACCAGACCGACTTCCTCTGTCAGATTTCCTACCCGCAGCTGAGTCATATAATGTTCCCCATAGGCACCCTCCCCAAAGCTCGTGTGCGCGAGATAGCAGTGGAGACAAAGATGCCTAACGCATTTCGGCGCGACAGCCAGGGAATCTGCTTCCTGGGTAAAATCAACTACAACGACTTCATACGCCGTCATCTCGGCGAGAAGCCGGGACCGATAGTGGAACTTGAGACCGGACGCAAACTTGGTGAGCACAGGGGATTTTGGTTCCATACCATAGGTCAGCGCAAAGGACTGGGACTGAGTGGAGGTCCATGGTATGTGGTGAAGAAAAACGTGCATGACAATGTCATCTACGTGTCGCAGGGCTATGATACTCAGAAGCAATATGGCACTACTCTGCATCTCGATGAAATGCACTGGATTACCCGCGACCCGTGGGCCGATGGATGTGACAATGTGAGAATTACATTCAAAAACCGCCATACCCCCGATTTTCTCCCGGCAAGTCTCTCGAAGATAGCCGAAGGGGAATATCTCATTGAGTCCGACCGCCCCGTCCAGGGAATAGCTCCCGGTCAGTTTGCCGTTATCTACGACAAAGACTCCGAGCTTTGCTACGGCAGCGGTGTAATCACAGGAAGAAACATAATGGTATAAATTTAGTAGAGAGTCTGATGGAAAATCGTGTGAAACTAAAGGTATTGGGCATCTCGTACAGCCAGATTCAGGCCGGAGCTTATGCCCTCATACTTGCGCAAGTCAACGGTCCTTACCGTATCCCGGTAGTAATCGGAGCGTCCGAAGCGCAGTCAATTGCCTTGAAAATGGAGGGGATTATCCCCCCGCGACCCATGACTCACGACCTTTTTGTAAGTTTCGCCCACGCATTCGGGGTGAAGCTTGAGGAGGTATTTATCTACAAATTCGAGGACGGCATCTTCTCCTCCGAGTTGACATTTACCGATGGAGACCGCACTGTCACCATTGACTCCCGCACAAGTGATGCCATAGCTATCGCTATGCGCACCAATACTCCGATTTTCACTACCCGCGAAATTCTTAATGAAACCGGCTTTGAGATGGAGGTGCAGGAGAATGCCGACCACGACGATGACGCCACCGACCTCCCGGACGGTACCGATGAGGAGGAGATTCATACCAATACCACTCCGAAACTCGAGAATTACGCCGTTGAGGAGCTTGAAAAGACCCTCGACAGACTAATCGAGCGTGAGGAATACGAGGAGGCAGCCAGAGTGGCCGAAATACTTCGCCGAAAAAGAAATTCTCAATAATCACCCTACCTAAAATCAGCAGCCATGTTTAACATCAAACCTATTCAAGTGCGTCTTGCAGCCATGAATTTCCTGGAATTCGCAGTCTGGGGCGCATATCTCATTTCTCTCGGAAATTTTCTATATTCCATAGGTCTGGAAAAACAAATCGGATGGTTCTACATGATACAGGGAGTGGTCTCGCTCTTCATGCCCGCTGTGGTTGGTATTATTGCCGACCGGTGGTTGCAGGCTCAGAAGATGTTGAGCCTCTGCCATCTTTTGGCAGGATGCTTCATGGGAGCGGCAGGGATATATTGCCTCTCCACTCCAACCATTGAGTTTGGACCGCTATTCACACTATATACCTTCTCCGTGGCATTCTTTATGCCTACAATCGGTCTTGCCAATTCTGTGGCATTCAACGCTCTTAACCGCGAAGGGATGGACACCGTGAAGCACTTCCCGCCCATCCGCGTGTTTGGCACCGTGGGCTTTATCTGCGCCATGCTGTTTGTCAATTTCACCCAGTTCCAGAGCAATCCATATCAGCTGATTACCTCGGCGGTGCTGAGCTTCTGTCTCGCAGCCTACGCTTTGACCATGCCGAAGTGTCCCACCAATGCTGCCGGCTCAAACTCCATCTCCGATATGCTCGGTCTGCGTGCATTCAAACTTTTCAAGGTGAAACGGATGTCGGTATTCTTTATTTTCAGCATGCTTCTTGGCGTTTCTCTCCAGATAACCAACAGCTACGGCAATACCTTCATCACCTCATTTTCGGCAATACCTGAATTTGCCGACACATGGGGCGCCCACAATGCCAACGCTCTCATTTCTCTATCGCAGATGAGTGAAACACTCTGTATACTCCTCATCCCCTTCTGTCTCAAGCGCTTCGGCATAAAGGGTGTGATGATGATGTCGATGTTCGCATGGATGCTTCGCTTCGGATTTTTCGGTCTCGGCGATACCGGTAGCGGACTGTGGCTCTTAGTGCTCTCATGCATAGTCTATGGTGTGGCGTTTGACTTCTTCAATGTTTCCGGAGGTCTCTATGTGGACCAGGAGACCACCAAGGATATCCGCAGCAGTGCCCAGGGACTCTTCATGATAATGACCAATGGTATCGGTGCTACCGTAGGCACTCTATGTGCACAGGGTATAGTGAACCATTTTGTATTCTCACAGACCACCCCCGAAGCTCAACATGCCGGCTGGGTGACCTCTTGGTATATATTCGCTGCCTATTCACTTGTAGTAGGTGTGCTCTTCATGTTTATATTTAAAGATAGCAAAACCCCGTCGGTCAATGCTGAAACCGAGCTTATCGGTAAAGCAAATTCTGGCTCGGATGGGTTCATAAACGAATGATACAATTTTATTCGCCGGACATAGCAGAGACATTGATGTTGCCTGAAAGCGACTCGCGCCATGCCGTGCGCGTGCTCCGTATGAAGGAAGGTGACGAACTGCAGGTAATCGACGGTAAGGGCACAGTCTATACCTGCCGCCTTGCCGATGCGCACTCAAAGCATGCCTCCGTTGAAATTATCAGTTCTCATGAGCAGCCGCTCCCATGGCGTCAGCAATTGGCGGTGGCGGTAGCCCCTACAAAACACATGGACCGCATGGAATGGCTCGTTGAGAAGATGACCGAGGTGGGTGTCAACCGCATAATTCCGTTGCTTACCGACCGTAGCGAGCGCCGCGAAATCAAGGTTGAACGACTCGAGAAGATAGCTGTCGCTGCCATGAAACAGTCGCTCAAAGCCACTCTTCCGGTGATTGACGAGATGACTCCGCTCAGCACCCTCATTACCATGATGCCGGATGCGCAGCGGTTTGTGGCGTACTGTGACCCGGCTATACCACGTGTCAATCTTGCACGCAGCTATAAGCCCGGCATGGATACACTGATTCTCATAGGTCCTGAAGGGGATTTCAATCCTGCCGAAATCCGCGCTACTCTCGATGCAGGTTTTAAGCCGGTGACTCTCGGCGATAACCGCCTGCGCACGGAAACCGCCGCTCTTTTCGCTCTCTCCACTTGTCATGTGATAGACCAACTCAATTTATAATAAGATTACAGGGATGGCTCCGGTATCGGTCGGCTCCCCTTAATTGTCACAACAATGTTTACATTCAAAGAATATTCGTCACAACCCCAATTCTTTCTCCTTGCCGGTCCCTGTGTCATCGAAGGGGAGACTATGGCGATGGAGATTGCTGAAATAGCGCTCAGAATTACCTCTGAACTTGGCATCCCTTACGTGTTCAAAGGTTCTTATCGCAAGGCTAACCGCTCGCGTCTCGATTCATTCACCGGCATAGGTGACCTTGAGGCGCTCAAGATTTTATCAAAGGTACGCGACACCTTTAATATCCCCGTGGTAACAGACATTCACACCGCCGAGGAGGCTGCAATGGCAGCCGAGTTTGTGGATGTGCTGCAAATTCCGGCATTCCTGTGCCGCCAGACCGATTTGCTTGTGGCGGCAGCCCGCACAGGCAAGGCGGTTAACATCAAGAAAGGTCAATTCCTTTCCCCTGACGCCATGCAGTTTGCTCTGCAGAAAGTTCGCGATGCCGGCAATGATAATGTAGCCCTTACCGAGCGTGGCGTTACATTCGGCTATCAGGACCTCGTGGTGGACTATCGCGGTATCCCTGAGATGCAGCGCTTCGGTGCACCCGTAATTCTCGACGTCACACATTCACTGCAGCAGCCCAATCAGCCCAAGGGTGTCACCGGGGGACGTCCCGACCTTATCGAGACTATAGCGCGCGCCGGTGTTGCCACCGGTGTTGACGGTATATTCCTTGAAACCCATCAGAACCCCTCGGTGGCTAAGAGCGACGGTGCCAATATGCTCCCCCTCTCACAGCTCCCCGAACTTCTGCGCCATCTTGCTGCAATACGCATGACCATAAATCAATTCTGATTTTATTTTCAAAGAACTGATTTCAACTTTTTATTTTTAGATTTCAAAGGTACATATTCCAACACGATGAATTTCAGACAATCGTTACTCTCAATTCTTTTTATCGCCGCCACCACTTTCACCGGCATCGGTGCAAACCCGATGGACGACCCAATGACGCAGACCTTGATGAAAACCTATAGTCAGCTGCTTGATGAAGACCCTCACGATGCCGACGTGCTGTTTCGACGCGCCAATATCTATTACAAATGCGGAGATTACATACGTGCCCTTGATGATATAAATATGGGCTTCAAGTATGCCGAGAACAGTGAGTTTGATACCCAGTCAGCTCTTGACCTCCGTGCCAACATCTATATGATGCTCCATAAGGACGAGCAGGCTCTCGCCGACCTCAACGCTGTGCTTGCCAACGACCCCAATAATTATATCGCTACCTATCAGCGGGCCACAGCCCTCTACAATCTCGGTCGTTATGCCGAAGCCAAGTCGGATTTCCGTCAATTGCAGCTCATGAATCCGCGCAGTCAGGAGGCGCTTTTCGGACTCGCCCGTGTGGCGGTGAAGGAAAACAATCTCGGTATCGCGGAGGAGATGTGTGAGCGTGCGGTTGCCCTCACTCCAACCAATAGCAATGTCTACATGCGCCGTGCTGCCGTGCGGACTATGATGGGCAATGACCAGGGTGCAGTGCAGGATTATCTGGTGGCTATATCTACCGACCAGGAGAGCACTCCTAAAGCTCTCGGGGAACTGGTGGTTCTTTCACGCACAAACTATCCCGTGGTAATAAGTGGAATCTCCGGTGCTATCCGTCAGGCTCCCAAAAATGGTATTTTCTATTTCATCCGCGCCATGATTGCGCAGGGACATAGCAATTATCTGGCAGCAATAGCCGATTATGATAAAATCATCAATGAGCATCTTGACTCCTATGCCGGTATCAATGCCTCGCTCGCCGAATGTTACTATGCACTCGGCAAGTATGACATTGCGGAGGTCAACATTGACTATGCCATAAGCGCTACCAACGACAATGCGTTCTACTATATACTCAAATCGCGCATAGAGCTTGCCCTCGGCAATGAAGCTGCCGCCCTCTCGTGTGCCGAGAAGGCTTTGGAGAAGACCCCGGAGTCAAACGAGGCGCTGATTGCCAAAGGTCTCGCATCGCTTGCAAACGGTGATGCCGCCGACGCCTCGGTATGTTTTAGCGAGGCGGCTATGAATGCACCGGAGGATGCCTATCTTGCGTTGCTCCGTGCGTGGGTGCTCGCTGACTACCGCAAGCAGCCTAAGAATGCCGAACGCTGTTATCAGCTTGTGCTCGATATGGATACGCCGATTGATGAAATCTCATCGTACCGCGGTTTCGCGCTGCTTTTCCTCGACAAGAAGGATGAAGGAGATACCTGGATGCAGCGTGTGCTTGCCACAGCCAATGACTATGACGGTGAGGTGAGCTATTATGCAGCTTGCTACTATGCTCAGAGCGGAGATTTCAACAATGCTTTCAAGTATATGGAGAAATCGCTTGAGAAAGGTTATGCCAATTATCACAACTGGACCAAAAACAATGACGCGCGTGTCAACGTGGCGCCCCTCCGTTCCGACCCGCGTTTCGAATCGCTCTTGAAGCAATATTCGGTCCTCTTCAATAACTGATACTACACTCCTTTAAGGAAAATATAGCTTGACAAACAAACCACACCCACTGCAGAGGCAATTCCATGCAGTGGGTGTGGTTTTATTATCTAAAGAACCTTTTCGCTGATTATTTCAAAGCTATCTCAGCCACCTGTTCTGCAGTGAGTGAGTTAGCTTTGAGTGTTTCGGCGATGTTAAAGCGGTCAAGGAACTCTTTCCGCAGTCCGAGGCACTTCACTCTTACGGGAGCATCGCCAAGATAGGCGGCGACTTTCTGTCCGAAACCACCGTCAATGATGCCATCCTCCATTGTGATTACCAGGCGATAATCGCGGAGAGTGTCGAGGGTGTCAGTATCAAGGGCAGAAAGTATACGCGGATTTATCACTGTTGGTGTCAGCCCCTTGGACTTAAGGATTGTTGCTGCCTCGCTCGCCGTATGAAGGAATTGCCCGGCAGCTATGATTGCCACTTCATTTCCTTCTTCTACCACATCGTAACAGTTGAAATTCATATCAACAGGGCGCTCCGAGTGTATTACCTCACCTCCGGGAGTGCGTATTACCACCGGATGTTCGGTCTGGTCAATAGCCCAGTCGACCATCGAGATATACTCCTCGGCCGATGCCGGAGCGAGATACATGATGTTGGGAATATTGGAAATCATGGCTATGTCGAAAAATCCGAGGTGAGTCATATCGGTCATTCCTCCGGTGGCTCCACCGTAAAATTCCACGAACACCGCCGGCAGATTATTTATTGCTACGTCGTGTGACAGTTGGTCGTATGCTCTCTGGATAAAGGTTGCCACCACACCGAATACAGGGCGGCAGTTACCTTTGGCAAGTCCGGCTGCCATTGCCACTGCATCCTGTTCGCAGATGCCAACGTCTACAAATTGTTTTCCCGCAGCTTTGCGGCGCTCCGGAGTAAAACCGAAAGCTCCGGGGGTGCCGGCGGTGAGAGTCACGACCTTTTCGTCCTCCTGCATGCGGAAAAGCATGTGGCGGGTAAACATGTCGGCATAGTCCTCGCTATTGTCAGGCACGAGTGGTGCGCCACTTTTCAGGTCAAATGGGGCGTGGAAATGAAATGCCTCCTTGTTGGTCTCAGCGCAGGGTAGACCCATACCCTTCATGGTGTTGAGGTGGATTAACACTGCATGGTCCGCATCCTTCGCTCCCTTGAATGCCTTTATCAACTCTTCGATATTATTTCCTTCGCGTACATAGATATACTCGTAGCCGAGAGCCTTGAATATGTTGTTGGGCGCTGTGCCGTTTGAGTCGCGGAGCTCGGCGAGATGCTGGTATAGAGCTCCGTGGTTCTCGGCTATCGACATTTGATTATCGTTGAGCACCACAATGAAATTTGTGCCAAGGGTAGGGCCGAAATCAAGTCCCTCGAGAGCTTCACCGCCACCAAGCGATGCATCACCTATGAATGCTACGACATTCTCCTTGCCACCCTGAAGGTCACGGGCTTTAGCAAGACCGGTGGCGAGGGATATGGAGGTGGAGGTATGACCCACCTCGAATAGGTCATAGTCACTTTCGCGCGGGCAAGTATAGCCGGTCACGTCATCATATTTAGCCGGGTCAAGGAATGAGTCGATACGTCCGGTCAGCATCTTGTGTACATAGCTCTGGTGCGAGACATCAAACACCAGTTTATCCTTTGGCGCGTCAAATACATAATGGAGCGCTACGGTAGCTTCTACGACTCCAAGATTCGGACCCACATGACCTCCGTGGGCACTCAGCTTTTTCAGCAATATGGCACGGAGCTCTTCGCTCAGCAGACTGAGACTTGCTGCATTGAGATTTTTGATGTCGGCAGGACTATGTAAATTCCTAAGGTTGATTTCCATATAAAGTAGGTATATTATTATTGTTGAATGTCGGTTGACATGCGGCGACCCCTACCGGGAGCGGCACTACAAAATTAACATATCCCCATAAATATAGTTTTAACCAAAACCACGGAAAGTCTACCAAAATTTCAGTATTTTTGCATGGTTGTATTGAATAATTGTGAGATTCCTATATTCTGTCCGTTTGATTACATGACCCCAGAACATATAACATTAGAAGAACTGACAAGCCGCATCGGAGGGCTGATTAATACCTCATCATCTTTGCGTAACGTTTGGGTTACAGCCGAGACCTCTGATTTGCGTCGCAGCGGGCACTGCTACCTTGAGCTGATTCAGAAACATCCCGCCACGGGAGAACCGGTGGCAAGGGCGAGAGCCACTATATGGCGTTCAGTGTTTGCGCGCATCGAGTCTGATTTTTTTGTCGCTACCGGACAAAGGCTCGACAGCGGCATGAAGGTTATGGTACAGGTTACAGCCAACTATCATCCGGCGTATGGTTTATCGCTGAATATTACCGATATTGACCCCACATATACGATGGGCGACCTAATGCGCATCCGCATGGAGATTCTCGCACGTCTCAAGCGGGAAGGTGTGCTGGAGCTCAACCGCACAGTGGAGTGGTGTGACGTCCCCCTGCGCATAGCGGTGATATCAGCACCGGGTGCCGCAGGCTACGGCGATTTCATCCATCAGCTCTACAGCAACGATTTCCGTTTGCGATTCACTACATGTTTATTTCCTGCAGTGATGCAGGGAGTGCAGGCACCACCATCTATTATTGCCGCCCTTGAGCGCATTGCCGCCGAGGAGGAAGAGTGGGACTGTGTGGTGATAATCCGAGGCGGAGGTGCCACAAGTGACCTCGCATCGTTTGAGAATTATGACCTTGCTGCCAATGTGGCGCAGTTTCCACTGCCTATTATAATAGGAATAGGACATGAGAGGGATGTCACAGTGCTTGACTATGTGGCTAATATGAGAGTGAAGACACCCACGGCTGCTGCCGAGTGGCTCATTGGTAGAGGTGCCGACGCATTGGCTAAGCTTGATGCTCTCGCCACCGGGATTCATCAGACTGCCTCCTCCATCCTTTCGGGATGCCGTGAGCAGTTGGCGTATGTCGCGGCAAGCCTTCCATTTCTTCCCGCCAAGGCGCTTGATAATGCCCGTAAGAGACTCGACCGCGACATGATGGGGCTTGCCGACGGTGTAAACCGGCGTATGCTACCTGAGCGCACACGTCTTGACCGTACCGCCGACAGGATGGAGAGCGCCATAAACATGATTCTGGAGCGTAAACGTTCACGGCTCGACTCAATGTCGCAACTGATTGAAGTGTTGTCGCCTCAGGCTACACTGAGCCGAGGCTACTCAATCACACGATACGACGGGAAAGCTGTCACCTCGGCATCGCAACTCCCGCCCGATGCAGTCGTTGAAACCACGTTGGTCCACGGAGTGGTGCGCTCAAAGGTGATTGGCTGAGGGGGCTTGGAAGTTGTTAAAAAATAGAAACTCCGCAACCTCCATCGGCTTGTGCGTGTTTTATCCTTGTAGCAATTAAAAATATAAACTTAAAGGATAAGATTATGAATTCAAACGCACAGAACATAGCAAATCAGGCAAGTAAGCTATCGGCTGAAGCTGCTCAGGTCAGCGCTAAGGCTGCCGAAGTAGCTGCCAAGGAACAATTTAAGGCTGATAAAGAGCAGATACAGGCTACAGCCGCCGAAACTCAGGCTTCACTTGCCGACAAGATGGCACAGGCAAAACAGGATATGGCCGACAAGATGGCTGATGCGAAAGATGCTTTTGCCGATAAGATGGCTGACGCGAAGGAGTCGCTTGCCGATGCTCAGGATGCAGTCTCTGATAAGGTTGATGATTTGAAGGATAAGGCAGCTCCCATGGTCGACAAGATTAAGGCCGGTGCTGCAAATGCTCTCAATTCCATTGCAAATGCCGCCTCTAACCTTGCAGATAAGCTTGATTGATATTCGTTGAGGATAGCGGCAGTTCGGCTGACTTTTTCAGCTTCAAAAACATAAATAAGGGTGTCTGATGATACATTGTTATTGTCAGGCACCCTTGAAGTTTGATGCCATTTGGTGTCTGTAATGGCAGCGTGAAATTCTTTAGGCGGTTGATTTTCACCCGGTAAGCGATGATAAGAAATAATTTATGGAGCCGATTTACATTATCGCACTTTTTCGATAGTTTTTTATATTAACTTTGCAGTATAATCAAAACACAATTGCGTGTGAAGGTTTTGCCGGTATTGCCGCTTAGGCTGCCGATGTTGCAGTTTGATGGCTGTGAGGTGTGGTGACTCTCATTCATCAAGTTGTATCCGGTTACAGATATTTTGCCCGCACTGAGCCTTTTACAGCAATAGTAAAAAACAAATGGTTATGAATGTCAATCCTTGGAAAGAAGTAGCTCTGAGTGATTATGAAAATCACATGAAACTATCGGAGGTTTACCAGTTGCAGACACTGGCGTCCATTATGCGTGAACAGTTTTCTGCCTATCCCGTGTCATCGGTGGCTGTACTCGGGGTTGCAGGCGGTAATGGACTTGAAAGCTTGGAGCATCTTCCCGGAGTGAGGTCGATATTCGGTGTGGATATCAATCCCGGTTATCTTGAGACGTCAGCTGCGCGTCTCTCTGCATTGGGAGGTCGTTACTCTACTGTGCTTGCCGATATATGTGACCCCTTGTGCTCACTTCCCGAGGTTGAGATGGTGGTCGCCAACCTGTTCATAGAGTATGTAGGCTATGAAAAATTCTCACAGGCATTGCTCAAGATGAAGCCATCTTTGGTTTCGTGTGTAATCCAGATTGACCCGGCGGAAAGCTTTGTGTCGCAATCACCTTACGCTGAGAAACTGGAGATTCTTGACTCGGTTCACGTTGCTGTCGATGCTGATATGTTGATAAGAGAGCTTGCTGGAATCGGGTATTCTCTTGAGTCACGCATCCTAACCGATTTGCCTAATGGCAAGAAGTTTTGCAGACTCGATTTCCGTAAAGTGTAGTACCTTATATTCATCTTTATTTCAGAATGTAGGCGGCAAAAATTAGTCAGGAAAAATTTTTCATGAAAAAATTCTTTAAGAATAAGTTAAATGTGTAATTTTGCATAATTAATCCTCTAAACTGGACTGATGGAAATACTCCCTGATGTGAAAGCCGTTGATAGTGTGGTGATTATTCCTACCTATAATGAGAAGGAAAATGTAGCCGCCATCATCGAGGCAGTCTTTGCGCTGCCCCGGGATTTTGACGTCCTTATAATTGATGATAACTCTCCCGATGGTACTGCAGCTATTGTTAAGGAGTTGCAGACCAAGCATCAAGGACACCTGCATCTGCTCGAACGAGCCGGAAAACTTGGACTCGGCACCGCTTATATAGCCGGTTTCAAGTGGGCTATAGCTCATGGTTATGAGTTTGTATTTGAGATGGATGCCGATTTCTCTCATAATCCCAATGACCTCTTGAAGCTATATGATGCATGTGCCAAGGATGGCGCCGGCGTTGCCATAGGTTCCCGTTACCTCACCGGGGTAAATGTGGTCAACTGGCCTATGGGGCGTGTGCTGATGTCATTCTATGCTTCACGGTATGTCAGGATAGTGACAGGAATGCCCATCAACGATGCCACAGCCGGATTTGTATGTTACCGCCGTAGGGTGCTTGAGGCTCTTCCTCTTGATGACATTCGTTTCAAGGGCTATGCGTTCCAGATAGAGATGAAATTCCTTGCCTACAATTACGGTTTCAAGATTGTGGAAGTACCCATTATTTTTGTGAACCGTATGCTCGGCACCTCTAAAATGAGTTCAGGCATATTCAGCGAAGGTTTCTTCGGAGTGCTCCGTCTGAAATGGTCAAGCATTTTTACCAAATATCCTAACGCTAAGTAACGCTATGTCTCGCACATTATTATACAATGCCAATATAGTCAACGAGGGTGAAATCTTCAGCGGCTACATAGTGACCGATGGGGAATTTATAGCCGAAGTGGTACGGAGAGAAGCGCCATTCGATGAGACAACCCCCGATTTTGGAATTGTAGCTTCAGGATGTGACATGGTCATCGATTGTGCCGGACGCCTTCTGCTTCCGGGTGTGATTGACACTCACGTGCATTTCCGCGAACCGGGCATGACAGAGAAAGGGGATATTGCCACTGAATCTAAAGCGGCGTTGGCAGGAGGTGTGACTTCATTTGTTGATATGCCTAACACACGCCCAGCCACTGTTACGATGGCTACTCTGGAGGATAAACTGCAACGGGCTTCTGAAGTGGCAAGTGCTAATTACGGATTTTTCATCGGGGCAACCAACGATAATATAGAGGAGCTTCTGTCGGTCGACTATTCACGAGTGGCGGGAGTAAAACTCTTTATGGGCTCATCCACCGGCAATATGCTTGTGGACCGCGAGCGGACACTCGAAGAGATTTTCTCGCATGTTCCCGCCGTTATAGCGGTGCATGCCGAGGATGAAGCGATAATAAAGGCGGCGCGTGAGCGGCTCACTGAGGAGTACGACGGAGACATTCCGGTGGAGTGTCATCCTGACATGCGTCCGCGCGAGGCTTGTGTGGCTGCTACTGAGCATGCCATTGAGCTCGCCCGTAAACATGATGCTCGTTTGCACGTGTGCCATATCTCTACCGCTGAGGAGCTTCAGGATATCAAAGCCGCCAAGCGTGATGGTGTGAAGGTCACCGCCGAGACATGTCCGCAGTATCTCATGTTTGACCGCAACGACTTCCTCCTATCAGGCGCGCGTATCAAGTGCAATCCCTCCATCAAGGAGGCGTCCGACCGCATAGCGCTGTTGCGTGAGCTTCATGGAGGAGTGATTGACTCCATTGCCACAGACCATGCACCGCATCTCCCCGCACAGAAGGTGGGCAATGCACTCACAGCGGCGTCAGGTATGCCTATGGTTCAGTTCTCCCTCCCGGCAGTGATGGATATGATGCGTCATGAACCGGAATGCGAGGATATGACTGCGGCCGACGTTGCGGAACTGATGTGTCATGCTCCGGCGCGCATATTCGGGATTGACCGTCGCGGATTCTTGCGTCCCGGATATTATGCCGATATAGTGATGTTGGAAAAGAATCAGGATGCTGCCGGACACCCCGTCAAGATAACCGATGAGGATGTGATAAGCCGCTGCGGGTGGACCCCTGTAGCAGGGAGGGCTTTTGCCGACAGAGTAGGGGCTGTGATGCTCAACGGCGTGATTGCCTACGCCGATGGCGCGTTCTATCCCGCCCATCCTTTGCCTCTTAAATTCAACACGGTTACAAGATAGTAATAAGAAAATATATAGTAGTTAAAAGTTAGTGAATTAAAGTATATGCCAATTGATATAACCAATCAAGGTTAACCTTAATTCAATATAGTACAAAAACAAAAAAAGTTATGTTAGACAAAGCCAATGTCAAAACCCTCGACAAGGTTGTGGTACGTTTCTCGGGTGACTCCGGTGACGGTATGCAGCTTGCGGGAAACATTTTCACCAATGTGTCGGCAGGTCTCGGTAACAAGGTGTCAACCTTCCCCGATTATCCCGCCGAAGTGCGTGCTCCGCAGGGTTCGCTCAGCGGTGTGTCAGGTTTTCAGGTCAGCGTAGGTGTGGATGTACACACACCCGGCGACCTTTGTGATGTGCTTATAGCCATGAATCCTGCTGCTCTCAAGCAGAATGTCAAATTCCTTAAGCCCGGTGGTGTCGCTATAGTCGATATCGACTCTTTCAAGGAATCAGACCTGAAGAAAGCGCTGTTTGAGACAGATGACCCCTTCAAGGAACTCAACATCAACGCCCAGGTGGTGGAAGTCCCCGTGACTACCATGACCAAGGCAGCTCTTGCCGAATCAGGGCTCGACAATAAGAGTATACTCAAGTGCCGCAACATTTTTGCGCTCGGTCTGGTATGCTGGCTCTTTGACCGTCCCCTCGAAGGTGCATTACGTATGCTTAAGGGGAAATTTGCCAAGAAACCTGCCATCTACGAGGCTAACGCCAAGGTGATTGAAGCGGGTTACAACTATGGTAACAATATTCACGCATCTGTCAGCACCTATCGTATAGAAACTGAGGCTGCTGTACCGGGTGTGTATACAGATATAAACGGTAACACTGCCACCGCATGGGGCTTTATCGCTGCTTCTGAGAAGAGCGGTCGTCCCCTCTTCCTCGGCAGCTATCCCATCACTCCCGCAACTGATATCCTTCAGGAACTCGCAAAGCGCAAGGACCTCGGAGTTAAGGCTGTGCAGATGGAGGATGAGATTGCCGGTGTATGCTCAGCCATTGGTGCATCGTTTGCCGGTCATCTTGCTGTCACTTCTACTTCCGGTCCCGGTCTCGCGCTTAAGAGCGAGGGTATAGGTCTGGCTGTGATTGCCGAGCTTCCGCTTGTGATTGTTGACGTGCAGCGTGGTGGTCCTTCAACTGGTCTTCCCACCAAGACAGAGCAGACCGACCTTATGCAGGCACTTTACGGACGCAACGGTGAGTCTCCGCTCGCTGTCGTGGCGGCTTCTACTCCCACCGACTGCTTCACCATGGCATTTGAGGCTTCGCGCATCGCTATGGAGCACATGACTCCGGTGATTCTTCTTACCGATGCTTTCATCGGCAACGGTTCAAGCGCATGGCGCATACCCGAAGCTAACGAGCTTCCTGAAATACATCCTCCTTTGCTTGCCCCCAACGCGATTGACGAGGCTTGGCAGCCCTACACCCGCAAGGATGACAAGAACGTGCGTTACTGGGCAATCCCCGGTACCGAAGGCGCTGCACACCGCGTGGGTGGTCTCGAAAAGGACTATAACACCGGAGCTATCTCCACTGACCCCATCAACCATGAGAAGATGGTTATGGCACGTCGCGAGAAGATTGCCCGGATTGCCGACGATATCCCTGCTCTCGAGGTGCTCGACCCCAATGGCGCCGATACCCTGTTGGTAGGCTGGGGCGGTACTTACGGTCATCTCCGCACTGCCGCTACCGAGCTCAACGCAGCCGGCAAGCCTGTGGCGTTCGCCCACTTCAATTATATCAACCCGCTGCCCGCCAACACTGCCGAGGTGCTCGCCAAGTACAAGCGCGTGATTGTGGCAGAGCTCAACACCGGTATGTTTGCTGACTATCTGCAGGCTAAATTCCCGGATGTGAAGATTGCCCGCATCAACAAGATTCAGGGTCAGCCCTTCCTTGTGAGCGAAGTGGTTGAAGGTGTAACCAAAATTATGGAGGATAAATAATCATGGAACAGACACAATATACTCCCGCCAATTATAAGAGTAATCAATCAGTGCGCTGGTGTCCCGGTTGCGGTGACCACGCCATACTCAACTCTCTCCATAAGGCAATGGCTATCGTGGGTGTGCCTCCTCACATGACTGCTGTCATTTCCGGTATCGGCTGTAGCTCTCGTCTGCCTTATTATATGAACACTTACGGCTTCCACACCATCCATGGTCGTGCGGCTGCGATTGCAACCGGCTTCAAAGTGGCTCGTCCTGATATGACTGTATGGCAGATTTCAGGTGATGGCGACGGTCTCGCTATCGGCGGTAACCATTTCATCCACGCCGTTCGCCGTAACGTGGACATAAACATGATTCTGTTCAACAACAAGATTTACGGTCTTACCAAGGGTCAGTATTCACCCACCAGTGACCGTGGCTTCGTGTCAAAATCATCACCTTACGGTACTACTGAGGACCCGTTCATTCCTGCCGAGCTCGTGTTTGGCGCACGTGGCAACTTCTTTGCCCGCAGCATAGACGTGGAGCTTCAGATTTCACAGGAAGTTCTCGTTGCCGCTGCCCGTCACAAGGGAACTTCGGTGGTTGAAATCCTCCAGAACTGTGTGATTTTCAACAACGGTATCCATAACTTTATCACAGACAAAGAGCACCGCGCCGAACGCACCATACATCTGGTACACGGTGAGAAGATGCTCTTCGGCAAGGATAAGGAGATGGGTCTCGTGCGTGACGGCTTCCTGCTTAAGGCTGTGAAGGTAGGGGAAGATGGCTACACCATGGACGATGTGCTTGTGCACGACGCTCATACTCCAAGCAACTTCCTTCACCAGCAGCTTGCCATGATGGACGGTCATGACCTCCCGCTCGCACTCGGTGTAATCCGCGATGTGGCTACCCCCGTCTACAACGAGGAGATTGAGGCGCAAGTGGCTGAGGTGCGTGCCCGTAAGAACTTCGGTTCGCTCCGTGACATGGCTCTTGCCGGCGAAACATGGACCGTAGAATAAGAAATGTTGATACTGCATTTACTTTTGTTAACAAAAAGTATAGATAAAACGCCTGTATTTAACTATAATTGGTTAACTATGGCGATTTGTAACAAAAATTAGCAATAATAAGGGAATTTTTAAATAAGAAAAATTTCACAATTGAAAAAAATGCAGTACTTTTGAGGGCTCTTTCGGCATACTATGCTTTGAAAGAGCCTTCATTGACTATAAATAACCTTAATAACTACTTAGTATTAGTAACGAAATCATGAGTAATTCTACAGTAAAACCCGCCAACGGAAAACTTGGCGTGCTCGTAGTTGGTCTCGGCGCCGTCACCTCTACTTTCATGACTGGTGTGCTGATGGCTCGCAAAGGTCTTGCAAAACCCGTCGGTTCAATGACCCAATATGACAAAATCCGTGTTGGTCAGGGTGCTGACAAAAAATATCTCCACTACAAAGATATCGTTCCCATGGCTGACCTCAACGACATCGTATTCGGTGCCTGGGACGTTTATCCCGCTAACGCTTACGAAAGCGCTATCTACGCAGAAGTTCTTCAGGAAAAGGATATCGAACCTGTAAAGGATGAGCTCGAAAAAATCGTTCCCATGAAGGCTGCCTTCGACAAGGACTATGCAAAGCGTCTTGACGGTACCAACGTTAAGGATGCAAAGGACCGTTGGGACATGGTAGAGCAGCTTCGCGAAGATATCCGTAACTTCAAGAAGGAAACCGGTGTTGACCGCGTGGTTGTACTCTGGGCAGCTTCTACTGAAGTTTACGTTCCCGTTGACGAAAAGATTCACGGCTCTCTCGAAGCTCTCGAGGCAGCTATGAAGGCTGACGATAAAGAACACATCGCACCTTCAATGTGCTATGCTTACGCAGCCCTCAGCGAAGGCGCTCCCTTCATCATGGGTGCTCCTAACACTACTGTGGATATCCCCGCTATGTGGGAACTCAGCGAAAAGACCGGTATGCCTATCGCAGGTAAGGACTTCAAGACCGGTCAGACTCTTGTTAAGTCTGGTTTCGCTCCTATCATCGGTACCCGTTGCCTCGGTCTCCATGGCTGGTTCTCAACCAACATCCTTGGTAACCGTGACGGTCTCGTGCTTGACGAACCCGCAAACTTCCGCACCAAGGAAGTCAGCAAGCTTTCTACTCTTGAGTCAATCCTCGTACCCGAAGACCAGCCCGACCTTTACAACGCTAATTGCGGCGGTGCTGAAGAAGGTGGTCACCAGGGTTACTACCACAAGGTACGTATCAACTACTATCCCCCGCGCAACGACAGCAAGGAAGGATGGGACAACATCGATATCTTCGGCTGGATGGGTTACCCGATGCAGATTAAGATTAACTTCCTCTGCCGCGACTCTATCCTTGCAGCTCCCCTTTGCCTTGACCTCGTGCTTCTCAGCGACCTCGCTGCACGTGCAGGACGTCACGGTATCCAGCGCTTCTTGAGCTTCTTCCTCAAGAGCCCGATGCATGACTACACCAAGGGTGAAGTTCCCGTTAACCACCTCTTCCAGCAGTACGTTATGCTTAAGAACGCTATCCGCGAAATGGGTGGCTACGAAGCTGACGAAACCATCGACTAATCATAGCGAACAGATTAGAATCTTCATAATAGGGAAACAGTCTCTGCCTTTACGGCGGGGACTGTTTTTTTAGTGAGTGATGTTGGTTGTATAGGGTTTGGTAAGTCTGTTGCAATGAATCTGCAACATTGATTCCTCCCACATTGCAGCTTTGATTCCACCCGGGCTGCAGCCTAATGCCTTCTGGGCTGCACCTTGATTCCTCCCAAACCCGTCAGATGATACAAAAACGAAACCCGCCGGGGCACCAAGCCTGAGCGGGTTTCTTCGTTCAAAGTATGATAGCTGTGTCTACTTGATAAAGGGGTGTTTCAAACAGTCCCTGTTATTCGGCGCCGCCGTTGAGACCGGTGCGGCGGTAGCCCTTGAGGAGATATACAGTGCCGGGTTCGTCATCGCTAAAAGATATGCAAAATTCGATAGCGTCAACAATACTTCCGCTTGGGCTCACTGTGCCCCCTATGGTTACCTTGCCATTTGTTACGGTCACGTTGCAGTCATCGTAAGCGGCATTGGGAACCGGAGTGGTGCTGCCGAATGTGAAATTGGCGGCATCGCAGGGGATTTTAACTGTGAAATCCCAGAACTCTCCAAGGTCATTCAACCACATTTCGGTACCAACATTGGCGGCGGTGTTATAAGTGATGATTTGGAAATATCCCAGACCATAGGGGTCTTCCGCTATGATATTTCCGTTGGCGTCAGCCAGGTTGGCTGTGACCATCCATTCACCTGCGATATTCACGGTGGCTGTGTCGCCTATCTCCTCTTTGTCGCAAGAGGTAAAAGCCACTGCGAAGAGGGTAATGAATAAATATTTTAGAGTCTTTATCATGATTCAAAGAGTTTTAGCGTTACTGATTCTTAGTTGCATTTACTATGAAATTGAATGGGTAATCAGTGTAGCTGACATTCCAGGTTATGATGCCGGATGCTGCATCGAATTTACCGTCGGTAATCCCGTTGGCGGAGTCGCCCCAGCCGGCAAGGTAGCTTTTAATCAACGAGATGTTACCATCAGCGTCAATTGTCACTGTGCCCTGGAGGGCATATGCCGAGCCATAGCCTGCGCGGTATTCATACCATCCGCCAAGGAGGTCGGAGATTTCATACTTGCCGGTTCCGTCTCCCACCACGCGCATGGGGTAGCCACCAAAGTATACTATACCGTTGTAGTCGCGGTAGCTGTCAGTGTTGACTGTATAGTAGCCTGAAGCCGGGTCATTGGGGTCGGATACGAGCACATAGCGTGTGGCTGTTGCGCTGAAACCGTCGGAATTGGTGACACTGTAGACTATTGAGTAGTAGCCCGGAGTGGGAGAGCTGAAATTGAGCGATGAAATCACTTCAATCTGTGCCGATACATCCTCACCGTTGAGGGTAGCTGTACATCCGGGGTCGTTGAAGGGCTGACCTGCTGTGGCTTTATCGTAGACGGGACCGTCCATTTCCAGCACTGGGTAGTAGGTGATGTCAGTCAAGCCCTCGGTATCCTTGTCGCAAGAGGTGAGTGACACCATTGCGAGTGAAACGGCTAATATGGAAATATATTTTTTCATTGCTGTTTACTGTTTTATCGTTACTTATCATTTAGCCCAGAAGACAGGAGTGGCATCCCCTTTGTAGTCGGGGGTGTTTTGGTTGCGGTTGGCTGAGCTTTCGGGGTAGGGCCAGCGCTGGAGCACCTTGTTGCTGCCGAGCGATGAATTGCACTGAATGGGGGTGTAGAGAGTACCCGGTTCGAGCAATGAAGGCTGATAAGAGTCGGTGTTGACATTATAGAGCTGGTCGCCGGTCACATTTCCAAATGTGGGATAACCAAGTCGGCGCATCTCGCACCATGCCTCGAAGTTATTAGTACCGCTGAGTGCGACCCATTTCTGTATGCCGATACATTTCTTATAGTTAGCCTTGTCCCAGGGATATGCTGCGAGTACTGTCTCGTAGCCACTCACACCGGCCGAGGCGAATGAAGCCGCGATGGCATCGATGTAGTGCTGCTCGGCTGCCGCTGCTGAACCGTAGCGTGCTTCATATTCCGCGAGGAAGAATTCCACTTCGAAGCGGGATATGAGGTAGAGGGGTGAGTCGTAGGACATGACGGGGCGGCACCAGTAGTTAGCCTTGTAGTCGGCAGTGGTAGAGAAATTGGTACCGGAGATAGCGCCGGTATATTCGCCTTTTACCACATTAGGGTCAAAGAAAGCTTTCATACGGGCATCGTCAGCAGCGTTCATTGTGGAGTACAGGGCGAGGTTGAGGACCACGTTCTGCTGGGTGCTGCCGAAGTAAGTTGCAAATTCTTCCTGATAGAAGGGGTTTGCCTGACCGCTTGAATTGCTCCAGCATCCTTCCCAAGCCACATCGGCAGAGGGGAAATTGTTCTGCGCTATAAGTGATGACAGTTGTGATTGAACATCCACGGCGTTGCTCATGCGCATGAGCAGGCGGAGTTTGAGTGCATTGGCTACCTTGACCCATTCAGCAGCTTTAGCGCCGGGCAGCAGGAAGTTGGTGCATACGCTCTCGGTTCCGTTTACCTTCTCGATTGCATCGTTGAGCTCGGTGACGAGTGCGGTGTAGACATCCTGTCCGTCATCATAATGGGGAGTCACGTTGGATATGTCGAGACCTTCGCTGTAAGGAATCTCGCCGTAGCAGTCAACCAAAGCCTCGTAGGTGGCGACACGGATTACTGTGGCAGCGAGATATGTGCCCCATTCCTCTTTGTCGGTCGACATGGAGCGCACGGTCTCCATGTTCTGGAGGGTACGTGTGGTGAGGTTTGTGTAGGTTGAGCTTGAACGCACGGAACTCTGTTTGAACTGGCTGTAGTCCATATAGTTGGATGTACCGAACATTTGAGAGTAGTGCTGGGCGAAGTATCCGCCGGTGATACGGAAATAGTCACCGTAGCTGTTGGCGAATGCCATTTCAGCGGCAGGGAATATCATGCTTGCTGTCAAGTTCTCAACCGCGGGCGAAGTGGGGCTCTGGTTGATGTCGAGATAGCTGTCGCATGAAGTGGTTGCAAGCGATAGAGCTATGACGCTTGTTATTATTGTCTTTTTCATTGCTTTCTTACCTGTTAGAAGTTGACTTTTAGATTAACACCGAAAGTGCGGCTTGACGGGTTGGTGTAGAGTTCACCGAAACCGTAAGCGAGGTCGCCTGAACTTACTGAAGTGGTTGATTCGGGGTCAACATATCGGTTGTCCTTTGCGGTCCAGATGAAGGCGTTGTTACAGTAGGCTGTCAGGTCAAGCTGCTTGATTTGGAGCTTGCTGAGCCATTTTCTGGGCACACTCCATGAGAGGGAGATGTTACGGAGCTTGCAGTATGAGCGGTCGATGAGGTATGCCATGCCGCCGTTACCCCAGCCATAGTCGTTGAAGTATGTCTGGTAGCTGCTGTCGCTGATATAGATTGGAGTGGTGTTCTCTGAGTATGAACCGTCCTGGTTGACAGTGACTGAGTTGGGGATAATGAAGGGGCGACGTTCGTTGTATTCGGTCACTTTACCGTTACCGGTGAATTGCATGAGGTTTTTGGTACGTGAGAACATCTTGCCACCTTTGCGGATGTCGAGAGCTGCGCTGAGTGTCACGCCGTAGGCTGTGAAGGCAGTTGTGATACCGCCGGTCCATTTGTGGTTCATGGTGTAACCGGTATATTGAATCTCGTCAGAGAGTACCGGCTGACCGTGAGAGTCTACAATGGGACTTCCGTAGTATGGGCTGCTCTTGTCAGTGACGAACTGCGGGAGGTAGGTGTAATAAGTGCCGAGTGGCATTCCCTCTTCAGCATACATGTATACGGCATCATTGCCGGCGCTGAAGTTGTAGATACTTACCTTGCCGCCTTCGAGTGACTCAGGCATAGAGAGCACTTTGTTTATATTTTTCGCAAAGTTGAATCCGATGGTCCAGTTGAAATTCTGAGTCTCGATGGGGGTGACATTGAGCATCAATTCCACACCACGGTTGCGGACCTTACCGAAATTGGTCACCTGATAGCTGAAACCTGTGGATGGGTCAATTGGTAGAGTGAAAATCTGGTCGGCAGTCACACGGTTGTAATATGTTCCGTCGATGTCGATACGACCGTTGAAGAATTTCAGGTTGGCACCAACTTCAAATTCCGAGGTCATTTCGGGTCGCAGAGTCTGGCTGCCTGCGGTGTTGGATGCCATGAAAGCATTGGTGCTGTTGAAGGGGAACTTGATAATGTCGTTGCCGTAGTAACCGTTGGTGTATGCCTGGGCATAGTTGGTGGTGGTGTAGTAAGGGCTTGCGTCGTTACCGGTTTTACCGTAAGCCAGACGTATTTTACCGAATGACAGCACACTCTTGTCCTCAATGAAGCGGGTAAAGATGCCGCTGAGGGTCACGCCGGGGTAGAAGAATGAATTTTTGTTGAGGGGAAGGGTAGATGACCAGTCGTTACGTCCGGTGATGTCGACGAATACGAAATCGTCCCATCCGAGTGACGCATATCCGAAGAGACCCACCATGCGGCGTTTCATCTGACCTTCAGCAAGTGATGTCCAGTTGGCACCGTTGCCGAGTTGCCAGTAGCCTGTGTTGATGGCTAAATCGTCAGCCTCTCCATACATATAGGTGTAGCCGCGCTCGTTGATGTTGACACCTGCGGTTACGTTTACGTCAAGGCGGTTGTCAAGGAACTTGGAGTTGTAGACTGCGAGGAAGTCATGGTTGAGCTCGTGAGAACGGCGGTAGTATGAATATACGTAACCGGCCTGGTTCATGTTGCTTGGTGCATAACCGTAATCTTCGTTGATGAGGGCATCGTCGAGAGCAATCTGCGGATAGCCCATCTTGTTGTCATAGTCGGCATAGTCAAGACCGAAGCGGTAAGAGAGTGTGAGTCCCTTCACCGGCATGAGGTCGAGCTGGAGCTTACCGTATACCTGCTTACCGTTTGTGGTATACTCGTTGTTTTCGAGAGACCAGTATGGGTTGGTGATACCGTAGGGTGTGAAGTAGGCTTCGGGAGTATTGAAGGGGCTGTCGAGGTTCTTCATGTCAACAATCGAGATGTCGCGTGGCATTTCAAGAATACCATCAATCACAGAAGTACCCTGGAATGAACCTACTGTCTTGGTGCGGTAGGTGGCGAGGTTCATGGATGATGATACTTTAATCCACTTTTCCGGCTGATAGCTGCCACGGAAAGCCAGAGTGTTGCGGCGGTAAGAGTCCTGGTCTGTGGGAATCATACCGTCGTTGTCGGTATAGCTGTAGGACACGTAGTAGGTCATCTCCTCACCTTTGCTTACACCGCTGAGTGAGATGTTGTGTTTCTGAGACCAACCGGTGTCGAAGAAGTCACGTACATTGTTCTTCTTGGCATCGTATGTGTGGATGAGCTGCTGGTGGTTCCAGATAGGACCGTATACCTGGCGGCTTCCGTCAAGAGCGGGACCCCATGAGCCATTTTCAATGTAGGTCTGGTTACCGTTCCAGCCTTGACCCCATTTATTCTGCATTTCGGGGAGGAGGGCTATGCGTGATGCTTCCACGTTGCCGCTATAGGTGATGGAGTAGTTCTTTCCGTCACCCTTGCCACCGCTCTTGGTGGTGATGATGATTACACCGTTGCTTGCACGGCTACCGTAGAGAGAAGTAGCGGCAGCACCTTTAAGTACTGTAAGCGAGGCGATATCGTCGGGGGCGATGTTGCTCACACCGCCGGTGGAAACAGCGTGACCCTGAGCACTGTATGAACCAGTCTGCAAGGGCACACCGTCAACCACGTAGAGAGGCTGGTTGCTCCCGTTGATAGAACCGAGTCCACGGATAGATACATTGTTTGCAGTACCGGGGTCGCTTGATGTGGTCTGGATTTGTAGACCTGCCACTTTACCCTGAAGAGCCTGCATGACGTTGGTTGACTGTGCTCGTTCGATTTCCACAGCGCCTACCTGAGTGGCGGCGTAACCGAGAGACTTTTCTGAGCGGGAGATACCGAGGGCTGTCACCACGACTTCATCGAGAAGTTCGGTGTTTAGACCGAGCACGATACGGATTTCACCCTTGGTGATGGGAACTTCCTGTGAAGTCATACCCACGTAGCTTACACGGAGTGATTTTGCATTTTCAGGCACATTGTTGATTACGAATTTACCATCAACGTTAGTGCTTGCTCCGAGTTGGGTCCCCACTACCATAACTGAGGCTCCCACGATTGGTTCATTGTCGTCGCCTGATGTGACAATACCTCTGACTGTTCTCGTCTGGGCAAATGAGCCAATAGAGATACTGAGAATTGCCAATAGCAACAAGAATAGCTTTCTCATACTAAATAAAATTAAACATATACTAAAACGCTATAATTTCTTTAACTAAAATAAACTTAAATGAATGATGCTCTAATCATCAATCTAAGTACCTATATTGGGGTTTCTGAATACTAAAAAGTAGCGAATATTGCGATAATAGTAACGAATTGTAATAAATTATCGGTTTATTCAATCATTTTGTTGCGATTTGATACTGCAAAGGAACAAATAATTTTAAATATATCCTAAAAAATAATCCTTAGTAGTGTTAATATATGTAAATACAAATGTTAAATAAAATTAACAATAGGCTTTGAATGAGTAAGAATTTTTAAGATTTAAAAAGGGTGAAAACGGGGTTTGAAAATAAAAAAACGGCACCTCGCATGCCTGGATGGCAGGTGAAGCGCCGTTGATGAGTGCTGATGAAAATCGGGATTCGTCGATAAAATCGGGGTGAATTATATTTTTGCCCGAAATGAAAATTCCGATGATATTTTTACTTGGCTTTCGCCGGAAGAATCGAGTGGTAAAGAGAGGGAGTGGTGATGATTTCTACCGCTGAATTGTAAATCGGGTCGAGAGTGTTGACTACTCGGTAGTAGACTGATTGGTCGTACAGGTCACGTCCGATGAGCCCCTTGAGAATCGCTTCAAGATAGGCTTTAGAGCGGGAGAATTCCTCTTCATTGTAGGTCACTTTCTCTTTTTCCCCTTCGTCAATAAGCCCCTGCATGATTTCAGGAGTGATAGTGAAGCCGGCGATGAATGAGTCGGCATTCGGATATGCAGCCATAAGTTCCTTGCGGTTCTTATCCACATAGTTCACGCTGAAATTGTTCATGGCTCCGCGTGCCACAAGGTCGCGGTAGTAGGGGGAATAGTATGTAGTATCAATAGGTACGAATCTGTCAGGCATTATACCGCCGCCACCATATACCGGACGCTGAAGACGGATGGTGTGGTAAAGAAGCGAGTCGGCAAAGTGGATGCTGTCTGCACTGTTGAACTCACCTGACTTGTAGCGGTTGAGTATGTCAAGCTGGTAATTCTCATCCTCACCGTCGGCGTAGGGTTTCTGGATACATCTTCCTGATGGGGTGTGATAGCGTGATACAGTGAGACGTATCATAGAACCATCGGGGAAGGGGAAGGGGCGCTGTACGAGACCTTTACCGAAGGTTCGGCGACCTACTATGACTCCGCGGTCGTTGTCCTGGAGAGCTCCCGAGAGGATTTCGCTTGCAGATGCCGAGAACTGATTTACCATCACCACTACTCTGCCGTTGAAATTGCCGTTGGAGGTGGCATCATATATGCTCTTGCCATTTTTTGGAGAGTCGGTGTAGACAATCATGTCGCCCTTTTTAAGGAATATGTTTGCCACGTCGATGGCTTGTTTGAGATATCCTCCGCCATTGTCGGTGAGGTTTATTATGAGGTGGCGCATGCCTTGCTTGCGGAGGTCCTTCATCGCCGATTTTACTTCTTCGGTGGTGCTTTCGGCAAAGCGCGATATGCTTATGTAGCCCACAGAGTCGTTAGCCATGAATGCTCCGTCAACGCTGTAGATGGGTATATCGTCGCGTACCACACGGAACTCCAGAAGCTGAGGCACGTTTTTGCGTTTCACTTTTAGGTTGGCGATGGTGCCTTTCGGTCCTCGCAGTATTTTAAGAATGTCGTTGTTTTTCTTACCGACACCCGAGATTATGGTGTCGTTGCAGGAGATTATGCGGTCGCCTGCCTGTATGCCGAGCTTTTCGGATGGACCATTGGATACGGATTCAATTATATAGAGTGTGTCCTGTACCATCTGGAAGCGAATGCCGATGCCTGAGAAGTTGCCGTTGAGCGGTTCGGTGAGTTCCTTTGTTTCCTCGGGGGTGGTGTAGGTGGAGTGTGGGTCGAGGGTCTTTAACATCCCTATGATTGCTTCCTGTACCACCTTGGCGGTGTCGATGGTATCCACGTAGTAATTCTCAATCAATTGTTCCGCCAGACGCAGCTTGCGCTCAGGTGTGAACTGGGCAGAGAGAAACGGAACAAGTATAAATGAGAGTGTAAGAGTTAGCAGTAGTCGTTTCATTATTATATTTTGTAGATGGGATTGTATTTCTGATGTGTTGATATGGTGTGTGCTTATCTTATATGGTGAGTCAGGGGAGGAATTTGCTCACGTCATGCCCGTAACGGGCAAGTTCGCGCACCACAGATGAGGATACGCATGCCTGCTCGGGGAGAGTGAAGAGGAGCACAGTCTCTATTCCTGAGATTTCCCGGTTGATGTCGGCAAGGTTGCGTTCATATTCGAAGTCGGCCACAGTGCGGACACCGCGGAGGAGCCACCCGGCACCCTCGCGATGGCAGAGGTCAACGGTGAGCCCGGAATAAGCCATGACTTTTACCTTGTCATTTCCGGTGTAAATCCCGGTGATATGCGCTATACGCTCTTCGACTGTAGAAGAGCCGGATTTTCCTGAATTTTCACCAATTGCTATGATTATACGGTCGAACAGCGGCAGCGCGCGCTCGACCACGGAGTGGTGACCTATGGTGAAGGGGTCAAATGAACCTGCGAACAGAGCTATCCTTTCAGCTGATTTGGGAGTCATCTTCTACAACAAGATTTTCAATAATGAAGTTCTGACGTTCCATGGTGTTTTTCCCCATGTAGAACTCAAGGAGCTCTGCCACGGCATCCTCCTTGCGGAGTGACACACGGTCAACGCGCATGTCAGGACCGATGAATCCGCGGAATTCATCAGGGGAGATTTCACCAAGACCTTTGAATCGGGTGATTTCCGCATTGTCGCCGAGCTTGTTGATGGCAGCTATACGTTCCTCGTCGGAATAGCAGTAGTATGTCTCCTCGTTTGAGCTTGAAGAGCGTCCTCCACCGCCACGCTTGGTGAGCTTGCGGTTGCGTACACGGAACAGGGGAGTCTGAAGCACATACAGATGCCCTTTCTTAATCATGTCGGGGAAGAACTGCAGGAAGAATGTAAGGAGCAGTAGGCGAATGTGCATCCCGTCCACATCGGCATCGGTGGCTATGATTACATTGTTGTAACGCAGTCCGTCAATCCCCTCCTCGATGTTGAGGGCAGCCTGAAGGAGGTTGAACTCGTCGTTCTCATACAGGATTTTGGCAGGGACCCCATAGGAGTTCTTCGGTTTGCCTCGAAGTGAGAATACAGCCTGGGTCTCCACGTTACGGATTTTTGTGATGGAGCCGGCAGCCGAGTCACCCTCAGTGATGAATATGGATGAGGCGAGTTTTTTCTCTTCATCACCTTTCGCGTCATTGAGATGGACGCGGCAGTCGAGCAATTTCTTGTTATGCAGGTTTACCTTCTTTGCTTTCTCTCTGGCAAGCTTTGTCACACCTGCCATAGCCTTGCGGTCGCGCTCGCTCTCCTGTACTTTTTTCAGGATTACACCGGCTATATCGAGATTGCGGTGCAGATAGTTGTCAAGCTCCTTTTTCACGAAGTCGCCGACAAATTTAGCTACGGTCGGACCTTCGGGACCCATATCTCGGCTACCGAGTTTGGTCTTGGTCTGGGATTCAAATACCGGCTCCTCTACTTTGATTGATACGGCAGCTATCATGCCGTTTCGTATGTCGGAGTATTCGAAATTGCGGTCAAAGTAGTCCTTGATGGTGCGTGACACGGATTCCTTGAATGCTGTGAGGTGTGTGCCGCCCTGGGTGGTGTGCTGACCGTTCACGAATGTGTAGTACTCCTCGCCATACTGGTTGGCGTGTGTGAGCGCTATCTCGATATCCTCACCTTTCAGATGGATGGGAGGGTAGAGGGGTTCGGTAGTCATATTGTCGCGTAGCAGGTCGAGCAGACCGTTGCGCGATATGTATCGTTTGCCGTTGAAGATTATGGCAAGTCCGGTGTTCAGGAAGGTGTAGTTCTTAAGGAGTGGGATGATGAATTCATCCTTGTACTGATAATCACGGAAAATGGAAGCGTCGGGGGTGAAGCGTACAAGGGTACCGTTAGGCTCGTCGGTAGGCACGATATCGCTCTCCTCCACTATATCGCCGCAGTGGTAGAGCACGCTTTTGCACTGACCGTCACGCACGCTTCGGATGAAGAACTCGGTGGACAGCGCATTTACGGCCTTGATGCCCACGCCATTGAGTCCTACAGACTTTTTGAACGCTTTGGAGTCATATTTGCCGCCGGTGTTCATCTTGGAGGATGCGTCCACCACTTTGCCGAGGGGTATGCCGCGACCGAAGTCTCGCACGGTAACACAGCCATCCACCACATCGACGGTGATTTGCTTTCCAAAGCCCATCATGTATTCATCGATGGCATTGTCGAGCACCTCCTTTATGAGCACGTAAATACCATCGTCGAAGTTTGAACCGTCACCAAGTTTGCCAATGTACATACCGGGACGACGGCGTATATGTTCTTTCCAGTCAAGGGTCTTTATGTCATCTTCGCTATAGTTGGCATTAGGCTGCTCCATAGCATCGGCTTCCTCTTCCTGCTCTACCGAAAAGATATCTTCGTTTTCCATCTGTTCTTATCCTTGTTTTGAACTACCTGATTATGGGCTGATTCTGAACTTAAAAAAATAAAAAGTTCAAATCAGCTATATGAGTGAGAGTTAGTTGCAAATTTACAAAAAAATAATGAAAAACGGAAATGGAAAGAGGTCGTTTAAAGCCAAATATAATGGCATCTAAACGACCTCATGGTATTTTGACAGTACGGGGAGACTATTTTTTAGCCTCTTCAGTAGTTTTGTTTCTGTCTTTGAGCCATTCGTGGAGAAGGGTCTTGACTACTTCGTGGTACTTGAAAGTGGGACGGAATCCCCAGCCATGACCTCCTTCGGGGAAGATGTACATCGAGGCGGGAATTTTATTCTCTTTCAGCGCACGGTAATAACGAATGGAATTTTCGGGAAGTACTGCCCGGTCATTATCGCTGAGAAGAATGATGGTGGGAGGAGTATTGGCATCCACATGCTGCTCGTTGGCATATTCGGCAAGAAGCGCGGCATCCTTTGACTTGTCGCCGAGGAGATTGTCGATAGAGCCTTGATGGGTAATTCCTGATTCGGAGGTTACCACGGGATAAAAAAGTATACTGAAATCAGGACGCGACTCAGCATCGGTTATATGGGTGCTCACGGTTGAGGCGAGATGACCTCCGGCCGAAGAACCGGCTATGCCAACCTTAGCGGGATTGACCTTCCATTTATCGGCGTTGCGGCGTACGGTGCGGAGTGCCTCGCGGGCGTCCTCGGCAGGGATGGTGTAATTGCCGTGAGGCAGACGATATTTAAGTACTACCCCGGTGATACCATTGTCGGCAAGCCATTTTGCCACCTGCATTCCTTCATGGTCCATGGCAAGATGGGTGTAGCCTCCTCCGGGACATACTACCACTGCCATACCGGTGTTGATAGAGTCGGCGGGATGAAATACGGTGATGGTTGCTTCGTTGTCATGACCGTTGTCGGTAGCGGGTCCGTTCTGCCATAGCTTTACGGGATTCTGGGCTAACAGGCTCATCATCGATAGACTTATTGCCGAGGAGAGCAGGATGGTGAAGATTCGTTTCATGATTTATAAATGTAGTGGTTAAGGTTGAAATTGTTGTTAAAGAGTAGAGATGAGGGTATAGGTCTCGCCCGGGATTGTAGGGATGTCGTATTCAACGGTTTTCTGGAGAGTCAGCGCCGGAATTTTTGAGGCATCCTTGATTATCGGAGCCGGGATTGAGTAGATGGCGTTGAGCGGATTTGGGTTGGTACCTTTTGCCTTTGTGAGAGTGTTTCCGTCAGCCATGCGGAGCGGAGTGGCTGTGCGCAGACGCAAGTTTCCGCCAAGGGTCGACTTGATGGTTACTGATTTGAGGCGGTTGCCGCTCCATTCCATACCGGCTATCTCAAAGCCTCCGCGAGTCCTCAGTCCGGATACACTTCCATCCTTCCACACATCAGGAAGTGCAGGGAGGAGATGCACGGCGCCATCATGGCTCTGGACGAGCATCTCGGCTATACCTGCTGAGCATCCGAAATTGCCATCGATTTGAAATGGTGGATGGGCGTCGAACATGTTGGCGTATGTGCCACCATCCTGGTCCTTTATGGTAACATTCGGGTCCTTGAGCTTGAGCTGGTTGGTGATGAGAGTGTATGCGTGGTTGCCATCGAGCAGACGTGCCCACAGACACACTTTCCATCCCATTGACCATCCGCGGCTCGCATCTCCACGACCAACGAGCGACTTTTTGGCTGCCTGGAAAAGCTGAGGGTTGGTGTAGGGGGAGATTTGATTGCCGGGGAACAGCCCCCAGAGGTGTGACACATGGCGGTGTCCGCTTGTCTCGCGGTCCCAGTCCTCGAGCCATTCCTGAAGTTGTCCGTACTTACCCACATGCATGGGCGGAAGTTCGGATTTCAGTTTTTCAAGTTCGGTTGCGAATTCTTTATCTTTGCCGAGTTCATTGGCAGCGAGAATGGTGCTGTTGAGAAGGTCGTAGACCATCTGATTGTCCATGGTGACACCGCTGAAGAGGGCGAGGTTCATTTTCTTGCCTGTATCAGAGATGTATGAGCCGATACCCGGATGATTCTCAGGAGAATTTGATGGTGACACTACTTTATAGCCGCTCTTGGGGTCAGTCACCAGAAAATCCTGATAAAACTCGGCAGCCGACTTCAATACCGGATAAATCTCTTCGAGATATTTCTTGTCGCCGGTGTAGAGATAGTGTTCCCAAAGGTGTGAACAGAACCATGCGCCACCGGTGGGCCATACGCTGCATGAGGCATAGTCAACAGCACCTGTAGAGCGCCAGAGGTCGGTGTTATGGTGAAGAGTCCACCCGCGGCAGTCATACATATTGGATGCTGATTCACGTCCGGTAACGCTTACATCCTTAACCATCTGCAGGAAAGGATAGTGGCACTCACTGAGATTGGAGACCTCTGCACCCCAATAGTTCATCTCTACATTGATGTTTGTGGTGTATTTGCTGTCCCATGCAGGATACTGACCGGCATTGGGATTCCAGATGCCCTGCAGATTGGCAGGCTGTGTGCCAGGCTGTGAACTGCTGATGAGCAGGTATCTGCCAAACTGGAAGTAGGTAGCGGCGAGGGAGGGGTCGAAGGTGGTGGAAAATTCTTTAATACGGACATCGGTAGGCTTGGTTTCCTGCTGAGGATTTGAACCGAGATTAAGCGACACACGGTGGAACTGTCCCGAGTATTTGGCGATGTGGTCGGTCTTTGCTGTGGTGTAATCTTTGGCAAAATTCCGGAGCGCAGCCATGGCTTTACCATCGCTGTCGCCGCTGATATCCTTGTAGTTTTCAAAGTTGGTGGCAGCTGAGATGTATATGGTGGCAGCGTCCGCACCACTGACAGTGAGAGAATTGATGGAAGTGTCGGCGCTCTGATGTCCACCCTCGGCAATTACTTTGATAAATGCTGTGGCATGGAGGCGATTGGGGATATTTTCCTCTGCTTCATTGGCATGTGTGCAGTATACGCGCAACATGTCGTCACTCCCTTCCACTACCCGTGTTTCTGCAACGGTGCGGTTCTTTTTCAACGGTCCGGTGAATGATGTAGTGAAAGTGATTTTTCCGGGTTGTGATGCTGTGAGCCTCATGATGATGAGGTCGTCAGTAAGAGAGGTGAAGATTTCACGGGTATAGTCGACACCTCCGGCGGAATAGGTGACTTTTGCCACGGCATTATTGAGGTCAAGCTCGCGACGGTAGCTGCTGACAGATTGAGGAAGAGTGGGGAAGTCGAGGATTATGTTTCCGAGCGACTCGTAAATCATGCCATGTCCTGTAATGCTTTTGTCGGCGGTGATGTTGGTCATTGCCGAACGCTGCGCGGCTTCGTAGTTGCCCTCGTTGATATACTGCCTTATCTCCTGCAGGTGACTCTTGGCTTTGGGGTTGTAATTGTTGTAAGGGCTTCCTGACCAGAAAGTATCTTCATTAATCTGAATTGTGTCCTGATGAATGCCGCCGTAGAGCATGGCGCCGAGATGTCCGTTGCCAAGCGGGAGGGCTTCAACCCAATGTTCGGCTGGTCGGTCATACCATAGTTTGAGGTCGTTGGCATAACCAGCTATGCAAAAACATAATGCGATAGCTGCTAAAATATAATTTTTCATGGATGGAATTAAATATTATAATATCAAAGTGTTCCTAATTTTCCTTGTGAACCGTACTTGTTTACAGCTCTTACCTGAAGTGCGGTCTTAATCACGGGTGCGCTGAAGGTAGTGTCGGCTGTGATGCCGATAATTTCATCACCATCGTATATGATATAGCCTGCAGCTCCGGGTACTGTATCCCAGGAAAGTATACCGTCAATATATTTGAATCCTTTGGGAGCGTTGAGTTTCTTCATTATTTCGCGAGGATTCCATCCGTCGGCAGCGAGTATCATATTTTCGTATGTATACTTTTCAGCATCCTCTGCGCTGATGGTAGCGGGGCAACTGCCGGTCATTTCTTGTCCGGTGTTCCGGTCACGGAAAGAGTAAGATGTCTTTCGTTTGCTTAGGTCGAGAAGGTTGCCATTTGTGTCATGGCTTCGGTATTCAGCGAAGAGCGCCGGAATAGTGCCCATGTTGGACCATCCTTCCTCAGCCACAGGTATCAGCATAGTGGTGTTGATGTATGCGACTTTAGGATTATTGTGCCATGGACGACCGAGTTTGAGTTTCCCGTCGGCAGCTTCGGGTGTTCCGTCGACGGTGCAATCTATAAAGGCATATCCATATCGGGCATTGTTGTGACATGGAGCCACAATCACTGAGCCGCTGCGCACATTGTAGAATGTGCAGTTCTCGGCAAGCACATCACCACCGCCATAGAAATAGTCGACGGCTCCCTCGATATAGCAGTCTTTCACGTAATGCCTGTCGGTGTCGTTGCTTGTGGTGTACCAAGTGTCCTGGAAAGAACGGAAGTTGCAGTCGTTGAATGCGGCACGGTCGGCAGTTGTGTGCATTGCGAGTGCCTGAGGACCGCTGTGTGATTCAATGCCCCAATCATTGATATATGAGATATTCTCCGTATAGAAGTCGGGTGCTTTTACCTCGACTACAGCACCTCCAAAACCGCCTACTTCCGACTCCGGATTGTGTACGGAATGATTCCAATAGGCGGTCCTGCCGGGCTTTTCTGACCCGTTCGGCTTGCCGCCAACGTTCAGTTTGTGGCGTATGGATGTGTTTCTTTTGTCTTGACCTATAAGGTGGATGAAGGGTTTTGATTCGGGTATTGTTACATGCTCGCGGTAGTCACCCTTTTTCACTAATATGAGCCAAGGCTCGGTGCGTCCTTCAGGTGCAGCGAGAATAGCCTCGCTTACAGAGGTATAGTCACCGCTGCCATCGGCTGCAACCACTGCGTGGAATGGAGTAGTTTCGGCTGCCGCGACTATGCACGTAACAGCAAAAGCAAGAGATGCGAATGATTTTTTCATGGAATAAAAATAAATGCGATAAATAGGTAAGTTAAGTATTATGACTAATCATTTTTCTCTTCCCAGAGATAGAGGCGGTCGGAAGGTCGGATTTTTCTTGGTACTTTCAGTGAGAAATGGTCCCCTTTCTTCACTGTCTGCACCGGGTCATATTCCAACCTCAGCTCCTCTACTTTTAGGATTATAGCACCGGTATCGGTCCCTGTTATTATTACTTCGTCGCCCACATGCAGCTCGCCGCTCTCCATGAGAAATTCTCCCACGCCGAGTTTCGGGAAGTAGCGCACACCTTTGGCTACATATTTCTTCACACGTGTGGCTGAGGAACCGTATTTTGCAGACCATTCACCGAGGCGTTGACCGAGATAATATCCATCCCAGAATCCTCGATTGAAGATTTTGCTAAGTTCAGTGTCCCATGCGGCAATTTTTTCATCGGTAAACTCTCCGTGACAAATAGCATTGATGGCTTCGGAATAAGCCTGAACGGTGATTTTAACATACTCCGGACCACGTGCGCGTCCCTCGATTTTGAACACTCTCACACCAGCATCAATCATCTTGTTGAGGAAGTGGATGGTCTTCAGGTCCTTGGGCGACATGATGTATTTGTTCTCAATGTCGAGCTGGTCGCCGGTCTCGCGGTCGGTGACAGTGTAGCCTCGGCGGCATATCTGGGTGCAGGCGCCACGGTTGGCACTTGAGTTCATCTCATGGAGACTGAGGTAGCATTTACCTGACACAGCCATGCACAATGCACCGTGGCAGAACATTTCTATACGTATTTTCTCACCCTTAGGACCGCAGATGTTCTCACGCTCGATGGCTTCGTGGATGGCTTTGACCTGCTCAAGGTTGAGCTCGCGGGCAAGCACCACCACATCAGCAAACTGCGAGAAAAACTTGACCGCCTCGATGTTGGTGACGTTGAGTTGTGTGGAAATATGCACCTCCACACCTATGCTGCGGGCATAGGTTATGGCTGCGATATCACTCGCGATGATGGCGGAGATGCCGCTTTCCTTTACCGCATCGATGATGGAGTGGCATTTCTCAAGCTCATTATCGTAGATGATGGTGTTGACTGTGAGATAGCTCTTCACACCTGCGGCATCGCAGATTGAGGCTATGTTGCGGAGGTCGTCGAGTGTGAAATTGACTGACGAGCGTGAGCGCATATTCAGTCCTTCCACCCCGAAATATATAGCGTCAGCTCCAGCTTCGATGGCGGCGTGGAGTGACTCGTAGCACCCTACAGGTGCCATTATCTCAAACTCTTTTCTGTCCATTAAGGTACTTATTTGCAAACTATCTAACTGATTCTGACGCCAGGAGGCGATGAATCAGTTAGATAGCGTATGGGTTGAATTATGGTGTCAATCAGATGGTGCGTCCGGGATAAGCCTTGAGCGCAGCTGCAAGGACTTTCATGGCTTTGGCAAGTTCCTCCTTGTTAAGCACGTATGCCATGCGGACTTCGTCGACACCCATGCCGGGTGTGGTGTAGAAACCTGAAGCCGGAGCCATGAATATGGTCTCTCCGTCAAGGTTAAATTCTTTCAGGCACCATTGGCAGAATTTATCGGCATCGTCCACTGGAAGTTTCACCACTGTGTAGAACGCTCCCATTGGGATTGGAGTATAGCATCCGGGGATTTTATTTAGCTCGTCAATCAGGAATTTGCGTCGCTCCACATATTCATTGTATGTGGCGAGCATATATTCAGCAGATGTGTCGATTGAAGCCTCGGCAACTATCTGACCTAACAATGGAGGACTCAGACGCGCCTGGCAGAATTTCATAACATTGGTTTTGAGGGTGGGGTGCTTTGTGATGAGCGCCCCGATGCGGATGCCACATTCGTTGTAGCGTTTTGACACGGAGTCGACCAACACTACCTGCTCCTCTATGCCTGGAAGATGGAAGGCGGAGATGTAAGGTGCACCTGTGTAGCAGAACTCGCGGTACACTTCGTCCGAGAAGAGGAAGAGGTCATATTTCTTTACCAAATCCCTGATTTGTAGCATCTCTTTCATAGTGTAGAGATAGCCGGTGGGATTGTTGGGGTTACAGATGAGTATACCCTTGGTTCGAGGGGTGATGAGCTCTTCGAATTTCTCCACCGATGGGAGGGCAAAGCCATGGTCGATGCTGGATGGAACTGTGACAATCTTGGCACCGGCAGAGATTGCAAACGCCATATAGTTGGCGTAAGCCGGCTCCGGGACTATGATTTCGTCACCAGGGTCGAGACATGCCATGAATGCAAAGAGCACAGCTTCTGAACCTCCGGCTGTAACGATGATATCATCCACATCCACTTCGATGTTGAAGCGGTGGTAATATTCCTTGAGTTTCTGGCGCAGTGACAGCAATCCGGCCGACGGACTGTATTCAAGCACCTTACGGTCTATGTGCTTAAGCGCGTCCAGACCCTCCTGAGGGGTGGGCACGTCGGGCTGACCGATGTTGAGATGATATACTTTTATACCCCTCGACTTAGCGTCGTTGGCAAGAGGAGTGAGGCGCCTGATTGGGGAGGCAGGCATCAATGTGCCGCGTTCTGATACGTTTGGCATGTGTTGTGATTGATATGAGGTGTGGTTTGTTGTCGGGAATTACTTTATATCCTCATGAATGTGGATGAAGATTTCTTTGTCGATGGGAGTCAGCTCCACGTGTCGGCGTGCCATCATGCGTGATGCGGTGTCAAAGAAGCGGTCCATGTCTACATCCTTCATGCCGAGAGTAGAGCCTTCGGTGAATGACTGGATGAAAGTTCTCGGGAATCCTGCACTGTAGAAATTGACACCGACACCTACCACTGTGGCGGTATTGAACATGGTGTTGATACCGGCCTTTGAATGGTCGCCCATTATGAGTCCGCAGAACTGGAGACCGGTCTTCACGAACCTACCTTCAGCGATGCTCCATAGCTTGATGGGACCGTAGGTGTTCTTCAGGTTCGATGCGGTGCATCCTGCGCCGAGATTACACCATTCGCCTATCACGGCATTTCCGAGGAATCCGTCATGAGCTTTGTTTGAGTATCCGGTCATCACTACATTGTTAAGCTCTCCACCGACCTTGCAATACGGACCAAGTGTGGTGGCACCATAGATTTTGCCACCCATGTTGACTACAGAGTGCTCGCACATGGCTATAGGACCACGCAGACAAGCTCCCTCCATGATTTCGGCATCGCGTCCCACATAGATGGGACCCTTGGTGACGTTGAGAATCGCACCTTCGACAGTGGCACCTTCCTCGATAAACAATTGCGATGGGTCACCGATGAGCTTGCAAGTGTCGCTGAGCGGTTTTGATGTCTTTCCAGCTGTAAGAATCGCGAAGTCGCGACGCACCGCCTCATCATTGGTCAAGAAGATGTCATATATATGGTTTATAGCGAATGGCTCACCGCCATCATACTCCTTGGTTGAGGTGGGCTCGCCGTTACCGCGACGGGCTATGGTCTCACCATTGAGCGTGAGAGCCTCGCCGATTTGCAGAGCCAATATGGCATCAACAAGCGCAGCGTCGGGGTGAAGATTGCCGGCGATAAACAGGTTGTCGCCATCGGCTGCTTCTATCATAGGATACTTCATCGACAGATAATCCTGGGTGCTGTAGGAGTATGCACCGGGAATGGCGCGCTGCCATTTCTCTGAGATGGTCATGATACCGTGACGGAGAAGTGCCACCGGCCGGGTGTAGGTGAGTGGAAGCATGTTGGCTCGCACTCTCACCGGGTCAAAAAGTATGATATTCTTCATGCGCAAATTTATTTATTTTACAAAAGTACAAAAATTCTTGTAATGAACTGATTTAAACTTTTCAGAAAATGTCAAGAGTTTGTTGTAAAAAACCAAAATTGACATAGAAAAGCATAGTGCTTTTGTGATATTTCTTTGTATTGACAATACTTATCAAAATCTATATCAATTAAAATGAAAAACTGTTTCCGTGAGTTGACAAAAAGCAAGCGAAAGCAAAAAATCCTGACTATTTTACAGGAAATATTCGCTGATGCGTGAAAATGTTCACGGACAAATATTAAAAAATATTAATCGGAGTGTTAAAAACTTGGCACATTTGGAAATAGTTGCTACCTTTGCAGTGAAAAGAGACACCAAATGTTGCAAGTCCTTGGACTGATAAAATTTTACGCATTAAATATAAATTTGGACTAAGGAACAAAAAGGCAACTTCATTTTGTCATGTCATCGTGAGATGCCACTGAAAAATGACAATGGTGTAGTGTAAGTATGATATAATCTCTACATTATTGGAAATGAAATAGTTTTCTTTTCAGTAACTATCGAATCAAATTTGCCTTATGGCTTTAGTCCTGTTGCTCCTTGTGGTAAGGAGCAGCGGACAATTTTTTTATAGGATGTTTAGATTTTTGCTGCGGTTTCCCATGTAGTCAGGGAAAGCCGCTTTTTTTATGCATCTACAATCAGATTTTTTGTGAATTATGGTCAACAATGTTAGAGCTGGGCTTGTTGTATTTTACAGAAGTACCGATAGTGGATACCTCACGTACAGACAAAAGAAAATTTTAAAACCAAACACTAACATAAAAATAAAAAATCATTATGGCAGCAAAAACTTACTCTCCAGTTGTTCAGGAACTCATTGATATGATTGCAAAGAACGGTTGGGAAGACAAATTCCAGAAAGCTCTTGACCACGTGCATGAATTGAATGTGATTGAATATGAGCCAATCAAGACATTGGAAGACTATTATGACTGGTGTGAATCAAATCTTCACTGGGTTCCTAAGGAAGACCCCGAAGGAGATGTGGTGTACCAGCATGTCACCATGTTCTACTTCCTGCTTGACCAGAGTCCGGTCAAAGAACTCCAGACACCAATATATCCCAGTAAGCTTAAGGGTAATGTGATGCCTCCTCTCACCCCACTTTCACAGTGGATGCGTAAGTTCGTGATTTCACTCGGTATGTGGATGGATTCTCCTGAATCGCTCACCGATGAGGCCGTGAAATCTTACTACGATTCACCCCGCTATAATATGAGCGATTACGAGATGCCTATGGGTGGTTGGAAAACTTTCAACCAATTCTTTGCCCGTAGCGTCAAACCCGGTTTCCGTCCTATCGCTGCCATCAATGATGACCATATAATCACTTCGCCTGCTGACTCTACCAATGATGGTCAGTGGGAAGTTAATTCCGATTCTCAGGTTAACATCAAGGGGCTTGAATGGAGTATTGAAGAGCTTCTGGAAGGAAGTAAATATAAGGATGACTTCAAGGGTGGTATCTGGATTCACCAGTTCCTCAACACTGTTGACTACCACCGTCAGCATGCTCCTGTGGGAGGTAAGGTTCTTGAAGCACGTGAAATCCAGGGTGCTACTTGGCTTGGTGTGACCACTGAACCGATTGAAGGTGATGAGAAGGGTCGTTCACGTATAGTTCGCCGTAAGCTTGTAGCTGAGGATGAGGCAGGTTATCAGTTCCTGCAGACTCGTGGTCTGATTGTCCTTGAGTCAAAGATTGGTAAGGTGGCAGTCCTCCCGATGGGTATGGCTCAGGTATCATCAATCATCGTTACAGCCGAGGAAGGTACCGTGCTCCGCAAGGGCGAGGAAATTTCCTACTTCCAGTTTGGCGGTTCGGATATTGTCATGATATTCCAGCGTCAGTCAAATGTCAGCATCACAGCTCAGCCCGGTGTTCACTACAATGTTGGTACACGTATCGCAGAGGCTTTCCCGGTAGGGGAATAATGGATTTGACATTACAGTCCTAAGGTATTATAACATTGACAGGCGGTGATAGGTCCCGGCGGGGAGTATCCCGCCTGTCTCTTTTTATCAATCTGTATCAAATCAATTTAACCGGTTCTAAGAACAACTTGAAATATGAGAGAAAATCGTAGTACAGGGAGTTCCGGAAGCCAGACCACTGCTTCCGGGCGAAAAAAGATTGTATCTACCGCCGGCGGTTCCATCACCATGGCAGCTATGGCGATTATGATAATCACATCCATACTTAGTCTGAGAGGTTTACCGTCGGAGGCGAAGTATGGAGTCCAGTCCATATTCTTTTATCTTTTTGCGGCAGTAGTGTTTCTTCTGCCTTTCTCGCTTGTGTGTGCGGAGCTTGCCTCCACCTATACCAAGTCGGGAGGACTTTATCGTTGGGTTTCTGAGGCATTCGGTCCGCGATGGGGGTGGACAGCGATGTATCTTGAATGGCAGACGGTGGTGATATGGTTCCCGACAGTATTGATGTTTGGAGCGGCTTCGCTTGCATATATCTTCTGGCCGGAGAGTTTTGACGAGGCGTTGGCTTCAAACAAAGTGTATACGCTGGTCGTTGCTCTGTTCATTTATTGGGCAGCTACGTTCAATGCTTTCCGTGGTCAGCGCTCGGCTAACCTGCTGAGTACCTATGGCGGTCTGGTGGGAACTATAATTCCCGGCGTGATTCTTATTGTGTTGGGTGTAATATATGTAGCGCTCGGCAAGCATGATTACCTCGCCCATGTCTCCTTCTTCCCCGATTTTTCCAACGTAGGTACCATAGTGCTCGCTGCCTCTATATTCCTCTTTTATGCAGGTATGGAGATTCAGGCAGTGCATATCAATGATATGAAGAATCCTGCGCGCGATTTCCCGAAAGCGGTGTTTATGGCTATCGGAGTGATTGTGCTGCTTTATGCTGTTGGTACACTTGTGATTGGACTTGTGATACCGTCCGAAAATATTAACCTTCTGCAGTCGCTTTTGGTGGCTTACAAAGGATTATGGGCAAGTTTCGACCTGAGTTGGCTCGGAAATGTGATGGCTATCTTCATCATGTTCGGTGTGATTGGTCAGGTGAGCGTGCTGGTCACCGGTCCTTCTACCGGTCTGATGGCAGTCGCTCAATCTGGTTATCTTCCCCCTTCCATACAGAAGACCAATAAGAATGGCATCAATACTCCTATTCTGCTGGTACAGGGTGTGTTTGTGACATTGCTCTGTCTGCTGCTCATTGTGCTTCCCACAGTTGAGTCTGCCTATCAGATTATGTCGCAGATGGCAACTATCATATACTTGATAATGGTGCTGCTGATTTACGGTGCTTTCATACGCTTGCGCCATACTGCTCCGGGGAAGAAACGTGGATTCAAGGTGCCCGGAGGTCTCATTGGTGAAATCATAGTGTGCACTGTCGGTATTGCCGGCGCACTTCTGGCACTGGTACTCAGTTATCTTCCACCCTCGCAGATTACCACCGGTTCCCCGCTGATGTATGTGGGTATCATTCTGGTAGGTGTTGGTATCATGGTGGCATTGCCGCTTGTGGTCTATTCACTCCGTAAATCATCATGGAGAAATCCTGATGCTCATTTCTATCCCTTTGACTGGCAGATAGAGGGTAGAAAGCCTGACCAAGTCTCAAAATGGGCGCCCGGGTATGAACCTACCGAGCAGGAGGTGGAGGATGCGGAGACCAACGCAATCAGCAATCACGCCAAGTTCAAACACATGTAGGTGACAGGTGTTTGGTGGCGTATGACCAAGGGTCGATGAAAAACATCCGCTAAAATTTGTCACGGTTCAATATTTCCCCTGTCGTTGCGTTAATAAATTGATGGCAGATTTATGGCGTATTTACCGTGTGTGTTTCAGGGATAGTCTGACGCGTATCGTCAGATGTATCCTATTGTTCGGGATTCTTTCCGGGATTCTTGTGTCATGCTCCACACGCAAAAATACAGCCGCCTCACGCAACTATCAAGCGTTTATAACGCGCTATAACGTTTACTTCAATGGCGAGCAGCATTACAAAGAAACATTGAAGGAGATGGAAGATAGTTATGAGGATGACTACAACTTCAGACTATTCATGCATCCGGCTGAGGCTTATGCCTGGTCGGATGCTCCACAACCGGTCGGTTCGTTTGACCGCTCCATCGAGAAAGCCCAGAAAGCCATTCAGCTCCACAGCATCAAGAAGCCTCCCCGCCGACGCCCCGGGCATTCCAAGGACCCGGAGTATCGAAAATGGATGAGGCGGAGCGAGTATAATCCTTTCCTACACAATGCCTGGATGATGATGGGGCGTAGCAGGTATTTCAATGGCGATTTTCTGGGAGCCGCTTCCACATTTTACTATGTGGCTAAGCATTTCACATGGCTACCATCTACAGTGGTTGAAGCTAAACTGTGGCAGGCGAGGTGTTACTGCGCCATGAATTGGCTGTTTGAAGCCGAGATGATTCTTTCGAGAGTCAAACCTTCAGAGCTGGTCTCTGATGATTTGCGTGAGCTTTATAACTTTGTGTATGCCGACTTCTACATCCTGTCAGACGATTATGCCAAGGCTATTCCTATGCTTACGGAAGCAGTGGGATATGCCAAGGGAGCGCAGAAGTCACGCTTGAATTTTCTGCTCGGTCAGCTCTATGTCTCCCAAGGGGACAGGAGCCGGGCTTACGAGGCATTCAAACACGCAGCCTCAGGGTCATCTTACCGCATGAAGTTCAATGCCAGGATGAAGCAGAGCGAGGTATATAGTGCTAAAGATATCACTCCCGAGGTAAAAGCACTGCGACGCATGGCACGCTATGGCAGGAACAAGGAGTACCTTGACAGGATATATTATGCCATAGGAAATCTTTACCTCTCGCAAGGGGACACGGTGAAGGCGATTGACAGCTACCGCACTGCAATAGAGCGCTCACTTCGTGGGGGCATGGATAAGGCGGTGGCGCAGCTTGCGCTCGGCGATTTGTATTACCGTCGTCGCCGCTACGATTTGGCGCAGCCATGTTATGCCGAGGCATTGGCTGTGATTCCTTCGAACTATCCCGGCTACATGGAACTGAAAAAACGTTCGGATGTGTTGGATGAGTTAGGGGTATATTCGCAGAATATATTTCTAAACGATTCGTTGTTGCGTCTTAGTGCCATGCCTGAGGCAGAACGCATGAGGGTGATTGACGGTATCATATCAGGTATAAAGAAACGAGAACGTGAGGAGGCTGAGAATCAGCGCCGTGAAGAGTATCTTGCCGGGCAGGTGATGTTCGGGCAGACAATGAACCATGGTAATGCAGCTACGCCTAATAGTATCACACTCAACACCGATAAATCGTGGTATTTTTATAATCCAGCCGCCCGCGAGGCAGGGCGCACGGAGTTTCAGCGCCGGTGGGGAGCCAGAAAACTTGAGGATGACTGGCGTCGCCATGATAAGCAGCGTTCCGGACTGATTGACTTTGACTCGGAGGAGATTGACGAGGTGGATAATGATATGGATGAAGGGGGGACCGAAGGTGTGACAGAAAAGCAGCGGACCTCAGCAAGACAGGATGACCCTCATTACCCGGAGTATTATCTAAAGCAGATTCCAGCTACCGATTTGGAGCGCAACATAGCACGCGAGGTGATTCAGGATGGTCTGTATAATTCAGGTGTGATATTGAAGAATAAGCTGGAGGACTTTTCGGCAGCCGATGCCGAGTGGAGCCGTCTGCTCTCTGAATATCCTGATAATGTGTACCGGCTTGATATATATTATAATGAATATCTGATGAATATGCGTATGTCGCGCAATGCTGAGGCGGAAAAATGGCGTGGGCGTATACTTGCTGAATTCCCTGACTCTAAGTTCGGGCACGCGATGAGAGATTCGATGTATATTGACTGTCTGAAAGAGATGGAAAAGAGTCAGGAGGATTTGTACGTGCGCACCTATGATGACTACCTTGCCGACAGGAACGGTGAGGTGCATAAGGCGTACCGCATGATGTCGGAGAAGTACCCGATGTCTCCACTGATGCCGAAATTCATGTTTCTGCATGCGCTTGCGTTTGTGACCGAGGATAAGCCGGCGGAATTTAAAGCAGCACTCGATAGCTTGCTTGAGCGTTATCCGGACTCAGAGTTTACCCCGATGGCGTCGGCATATCTGAAAGGGCTACGTCAGGGACGCGAATTGCGTAGTGGCTCTTCTAATTTGAGGAGTATGGTTTGGAGCACCAGGCTTACCGGCGATGCTGACTTAGTTGGTGATAGTACGGTTACACTTGATTTTGATACCGTGCCGTCACGACCGCATTATGTGGCATTGTTGTTTGACCTGTCTGCCACTCCACGCAATCAGCTTCTTTACGATGTGGCGCGTCATAACTTCTCTACCTATGTGGTGAGGGATTTTGACCTTGAAATGATGTCGTTCGGTGGACTTGGAGTGCTGATAGTGAAAGGATTTGAAAATATGGCAGAGGCTGAACAGTACCGCGCACAATTGCTCGGTGACGCTGACTTTCATTTCAATCTCTCAGTGCGCCCTGTCATAATAAGTCGGGGCAATTTCGAGCTGCTCCTCGATAATGGAGCCTCGTTTGATGATTATCTACGTTTTGTCGGCGAATCAGAAGCCCGGCACCTTCATGAAACTATCCTCCCTCCAAGCGACTACCTTCCGCCCGAAGCGCTTATTGAGCTATATCAGCCGAATAATTAAAAGTATCTATGGCTTTAATTTCAGTTGCATTTTGATTGTCATTGTATTATTCCATAATAACTGGTTGCAATGAAATAATACGTTGTCGTCAATATGGATAATTGGACTGCATACATTTTATTGCCCGGATTCTGTTCCAAATTATCCCGAATAGTTTGAATAGTTGGTCAAATGTTTATAAATTTGTGGCATAGAAACATGAATAGGGTAATCTATGTCGACAATCCTCTGGGCAGACGATGAAATCGACCTGCTGAAACCTTACATAATTTTCCTGCAGGGAAAAGGCTACGATGTAGTCACTACCTGTAGCGGCACTGACGCACTGGATATGGTGGGTGAGCAGGATTTTGACCTCATAATCCTGGATGAGCACATGCCGGGACTTACAGGGCTGGAAACATTGCAGCGCATCAAGATGGTGGCGCCGCAGATTCCGGTGATAATGATTACCAAAAGTGAGGAGGAGGATATAATGGACCAGGCGGTTGGAAGCAAGATAGCTGACTATCTCATAAAGCCTGTGAATCCTAAACAGATACTTCTTTCCATAAAAAAATGTCTCCATTCCGATGAGTTGATATCTACCCGGGCCACTACTGATTACCGGCGTGAATTTTCAGCTATATCCGGGCTGATTGATGGCGCGTCGTCCATACGCGACTGGATGGAGCTCTACCGCCGCATTGCTCATTGGGAGATTCAGCTTTCGGACGCCGACACAGCGATGGACGAATTACTCTCCATGCAGAAGAAGGATGCCGATGTGGCTTTTGCCAGATTCATCAGAAATAATTACGAGCGGTGGGTTTCCGACATTCGGGCGGTCGGGCGACCTATGATGTCGCCTGATATATTCCGGCAGAGAATTTTCCCTGAGCTTGACAAGGGGGAGAAACTGTTCTTCATTCTTATTGATAATTTACGCCTTGACCAGTGGCTTGCAATAAAACCTCTGCTTGCTGAAATGTTTCTATTCAATGAGGAACTCTACTGCTCCATTCTTCCTACAGCAACACAATATGCACGTAATGCCATATTTTCCGGACTTATGCCTCTCGAGATTGAGCGCAACTTCCCGGAACTATGGGTTGACGAGGACTCGCCTGAGGGGAAAAATATAAATGAATCCACGTTGATAACCACACAGTTTGAGCGTTTCCGCCGCAAATGCATGTTCTCATACAATAAGGTCAATGACTCGGCTGCAGGAGAGAAACTTCTGCGCGAGTTCTCCAACCTGTTTGACAATGACCTCAATGTAATCGTGCTTAATTTTATCGACATGCTGTCGCATGCACGCACCGATTCCAGGATGATTCGTGAATTGGCTTCGACCGATGCGGCTTACCGTTCACTTTCCGAGTCATGGTTCCGCCACTCATCTGCTATAGGTATATTCCGGCGCATAGCAGCCAAAGGATACAAAATTATCCTGACCACTGACCATGGTACTGTCAAGGTCGATAATCCTGTCAAGGTGGTGGGTGACAGAAATACCAATACCAATCTGCGCTATAAGGTTGGTAAAAATCTGGCATGTAATTCCAAGGATGTCTTTGAGATGAAGCACCCTGAACGATTCGGATTGCCCGCACCTAACCTCTCTTCCACATATATTTTCGCCACCGGGCGAAACTTTTTCGCTTATCCAAACAATTATAATCATTACGTGCAGTATTACGACGGTACATTCCAGCATGGAGGTCTCTCAATGGAGGAGATGCTTGTCCCGTTGATAACACTCACGGCAAAATAACCATAATCAAATGAAAGAGATACTTATACCCACAACAGCCGACCTTGACTCTGCGGCACAGGAATTTCTCGCTCTCATGGGCGACGCCACCGTCTACACATTTGAAGGTGAGATGGGTGCAGGGAAGACTACATTTATCAACGCTCTGAGCCGTGCGCTTGGTGTGGAGGATGACCCCACCGGTTCGCCAACATTCTCCATCATAAATGAATATCGCTCCGACACGACTGCCGAACTGATTTATCACTTCGACCTCTACCGCATAGAGTCATTGGAGCAGGCTTTCGATATAGGTGTGGAGGATTACCTTGACTCCGGTGCTCTTTGTCTGATAGAATGGCCCGACCGCATCGAGGATATTCTTCCCGATGATACCGTAAGGGTGAAAATAGATGTGTTGCCCGACGGGGCTCGACGTCTCACCATTGAAGGTGCCGAGGAGTAAAATAGGATATGCAGGTAATAGATTTGCCGGAGGTTGACTCCACCAATAGTTTTCTGGCGCTCATAGCACCCGATTCCCCTTCGGGAATAGTGGTGCTCGGGCGAGCACAGACTGCCGGTCGCGGGCAGCGGGGCAATAGCTGGGAGGCGGCGCCTGGTGAGAATATCACCATGTCGATGCTTCTGCGCCCTGCTCATATAGCTCCCGCAGGGCAGTTTGTTATTTCGCAAGCTGTTTCGGTGGGAATTGTCAATGTGCTGAAACGCTATTTGCCTAACAGCACCGTATCTGTCAAATGGCCCAACGATATTTATGTTGATGACCGGAAAATCTGTGGAATACTTATTGAGAATACTCTCTCCGGAGGGAGTATTGATTATTCCATTGTCGGGATGGGCATCAATGTAAACCAGCGCGAGTTTCTGTCCGATGCTCCGAATCCTGTGTCTATCTATCAGCTTACAGACCGGGAACATGATATAGATGTGCTTGTAAGGGAAGTTGCGGAGGAAATCCTCGCTCTATTTGCAGAGGTCGATGCCGACCACTCGAAGCAGACGGACGGTTCTACGCACTTATCGCTTCAGGAGCGCTATTTCGGCATGCTCTGGAGAAGTGACGGGTATTATCCTTATCACGATAACATCCGCGATATGAATATTATGGCGGCAATTGAATCGGTGGCACCATCGGGACATATTACTTTGGTGACAATGGATGGTGAGAGGTATGTATACGCATTCAAAGAAATCTCCTCCATACTCAACGGGGGAGAAATTTGAGGCAAATTCACCGAGCTATTGAAAATTTTTGTAAATTTACCACGAAAATCAGTACATATAGCATTTAATTCTTAAGAGTTACTTATCAACCATGAAGAGAAATATAATTTTATCATTACTGTCGTTCTGTGTGGCATTCGGTGCATTCGCGCAGACAAACGATTCCGTTCCTGTACAGGATAAGAAACAGTATCTGGTATATGGAGTGGCTTTCTATAATCTGGAAAACCTCTTCGATACAATCAACAGTAATGGTAAATATGACTATGAGTTCTCGCCCGATGGCACCCGTGGGTGGACAAGCGAGCGTTACTGGAGCAAAATCAATAAACTTGCCCGCTGTATCTCCCACATGACCACCCCGCAGACTCCCTATGGTCCGGCTATAATTGGAGTCTCGGAGATTGAGAACAAGGGTGTGCTCGATGACCTCGTACAGGCCGACTCATTGAAGAAATGGAATCTTCAGGTGATTCATCATGATTCCCCCGACCGCCGAGGTGTAGATGTGGGTCTGCTCTACAGCCCATATTTCTTCAAGCCCATTGATGTGAACAACCATACACTTTTTGTTCCTGATAATCCTGATTTCCTTACACGAGACCAGATGTGTGTCACCGGTGTGATGGGTGGCGACACTCTCAGTGTGATAGTAAATCATTGGCCTTCGCGTCTGGGCGGACAGGAACGGTCAAGCTATCTGCGTGAGGCGGCCGCCAAACTCAGCAAGCATATAGCCGATTCCCTGTGGGCGATACGACCCAATCAGGGCGTTATAATTATGGGAGACCTTAATGATGACCCGCAGGATAAGTCGTGTGCCGTGGCACTTGGCGCCCAGCGCGATGCCGAAGGTGTGGCTCCCCATGGTTTCTTCAATCCCTGGTGGAAGGTGCTTGAGAGCGGCGTCGGCACACTCTCCTACCGCGGAGCGTGGAATCTCTTCGACCAGATTATTGTGTCAGGAACCCTTATGCAGAATAGTTATGACAACCTGCATTACTGGAACTGCATCATAAACGATTTTGATTTCCTCTATCAGCAGGATGGTCCCTATAAAGGTACTCCATTGCGCACCTATGCAGGTGGAAAGTGGCTCGATGGCTATTCTGACCATTTCCCTACCGAAATATTCCTGATTAAGGAGAAGAAAAACAAGTAAATTTCCATTATCCTATACAGATATACAGACCTGATGAGTAAAGAACCGTTTGTAATTACCGTCGGACGCCAGTTTGGCAGCGGCGGTCGTGAACTCGGCAAGGCTCTTGCCGAAGCACTTGAGATTGAATACTATGACAAGGAGCTTCTTGTGGAATCCGCAAAGCTTGCAGGTGTCAATCCGGAATATTTTGAAAAGAAGGATGAGCGATTTCCTACTTTTCTACAAGGACTTTTCTCATTTTCAATGGGGGTCACACCAATGTGCTACTACACCGGTGCATCCTCTATCAGTGACGACGGGCTGTATAAGTCAATAAGCGATTTCCTGCTGAAGACATCCCGCGAAAAATCGTTTGTAGTCGTGGGTCGCAGTGCCGATTACATATTGCGCGAGCATCCGAGGTGTGTCAATATTTTTGTCCATGCACCAATGGAGGAGTGCGTGAAGCGTATCACCAGCCGTAACGATGCTATCGATGAGGCTAAGGCGGCGGCTATGGCTAAAAAGACCAACAAATGGCGTGCGGAGTACTACAATTTCTTCACTGATAAGGAGTGGGGAAATGCCAAGAGTTACGATTTGACCCTCGACAGCTCTCTCATGAGTATGGAGAAAAACGTGGAGCTTATAAAGGAATATCTCCGTCTGCGTGGTATACTCTGACCATCGGAGTGACAGGAATAATAACACGGGCATGTCTTAATCAGGATATGCCCGTTTTGCTTTTGAACCTAACCCATAGCTGTGTTGTTTACTTAATAAATCAAAACGTCAAAAACAGCTGAAAAAATTATGAAAACTAAACTCGCAGCGTTTCTCCTTGGACTTGTAGTACTGGGCTCTGTAAATGAAGCTGATGCATGTTCACGTGTGCTTTATGTCGGCAACGATTCCTTACGCATTGTAGGGCGCTCCCTTGACTGGAAAACTCCCATCCCCACTAATATATATGTATATCCGCGCGGTATGAAGAAAGTTGGCAACACACTCGAGGGTTCTGTCGAATGGACCTCGAAATATGGTGCTGTCTATGCCGTGAGCTACGATGGTGGCGTGACTGAGGGTATGAATGAGAAGGGACTTGTGGTCAGCGGTCTGTTCTGTAAAGGAACTGTATATGTCAATGACTCCACAATGTCACGTCCTCCCATGTCGCTTGCCATGTTCCCCGCTTGGATATTGGATGTGTGCGCCAACACCCCTGAGGCTGTGGCTATGCTACGCAAACATGATTTCAATATATCGGGTGCGACATTCGACGGAGGCACTGTTTCTGCGCTTCATTGGGGTATCACCGATGAGCAGGGACGTTGCGCCGTGCTTGAGTTTGACCACGGGACAGTAAAGATTTATGAAGGACAGGATATTCCCGTGCTTACAAATGACCCCACTTTCCCCGAAATGAATGCTATTAACGACTATTGGGTGAAGAAAGGTGGTACACATACTCTTCCGGGTACCGTATCATCTCCCGACCGCTTCGTAAGGGCATATTTCTTCAATAATAATGTGAAGAAAACCGGAGAGGCTGACCTTGGTGTGGCAATCACACGTTCAATCCTCTTCAATGTGTCAGTGCCTTACGAATACACCGTGGAGGGCGAAGGTAATGTATCGTCTACCCAATGGCGCACATTTGCCAACATACGTGACCGTCTATACTACTTTGACCTTGCCACAAATCCCGGCATGTTCTATATTGACCTGAAGAAATGTGACCTTCGTCCCGGAGCTCCGGTTCTGAAGATTGACACATCCAAGTCATCGGGCTATGTAGGCGATGCCACCCGTCATCTGTTCAAAACCAAACCGTTTACTCCGATGTATTGATGGTAAGTCAATTTGAAAAAATATACTGATTCTACTAACTATACTATCAAAAACACTACTATTACTATTTTGCCAGTCGTACATGACTGATTACTGCTTCCCGACTTCAAGGTCGGGAAGCTTTTTTGTAACATGGAAAATTTTCACTATTTTTGCACTGAATATGCGCCGGCTCATAGTCATACTTTTTCTGTCACTCACTGTTGCCTTAGCCGTAGGGGCGACGCAGCGGTGGGAGGAGGTGGATGCTCTGCCGGGTATCCAGCTTCAGCAGGATGCGATGGATGAGGACTCCGTGGTGGTGACTGTGAGCGACGGATATATCTACGTGTCCAGTGAGGAGCGGCTTATTGTAAGAGTTTTTTCAATTCTCGGACAGCTGATATCACGCGAGGAATTGCCCGGCGGCACGTATAGATTCCGGATGAGGTCAAGGGGGATATATGTTGTAAAGATTGGTACCCGAACCATCCGTATCACCATTTAGCGGGTCACGGCTTGTCCGCTCCGCGTCTCTGTTCTCTTGATTTGTTCTCTCCGCAGGAATTGTTTCCAGAACGTTCAGAATAAAAACATCATGAAATCACGACTCATAATCAACCCTATATCCGGCACACGCAGCAAAGCCGGTCTTGACAGCCAGGTAAAGGAGATGCTCGCACCTCTTGGCTGGAATGTGGAAGTGGTCTATACCCAATGTCATGGCGATGCCACTCGGCTTGCCTCGGAGGCTGTCGGGCTTGGTTATGACGCCGTATTTGCAGCCGGTGGCGACGGGACTATCAATGAGACAGCCGCAGCGCTCTGCGGTTCAGAGACTGTGCTGGGGATTATTCCTTGTGGCTCAGGCAATGGTCTTGCCCGCCATCTCGGTATTCCGATTGATATAAAGGAGGGATTGAAGGTGATTATGGAGAATCATCCGGTGCCGATTGATTTCGCCACTGTCAACGACCGCAAGTTCTTCTGCACATTCGGAGTGGGATTTGACGCAGCTGTGAGCGCTGCCTTCGCCCGCAAGAAGACAAGAGGAAAGTTCACTTACATCCAGAGTACCTTTGAGACCTATGCCAATTACGAGCCGGAGTACTATACCATCAGTGCCAATGGCAAGGTGCTTACCGAGAAAGCGTTCCTTGTAGCAGTATGCAATGCATCGCAATATGGCAACAACGCATACATCGCTCCGCATGCCGCTATTGATGACGGACTGCTTGATGTGACCATCATTCATGCCGGAAACCTCTTTAACACAGCTATAGTGGGTGTGGATATGCTTACCGGTATGATAGAGAAGAATGTGCTTATACAGACTTTCCGGACACCACATCTCGTGATAGAGCGCGAACGACATGGTGTGGCCCATCTTGACGGAGAGCCAATGGAAATAGAAAAGAGGCTCGATATTGACTGTCATCATCACTCGCTCAATGTCTATACACCTACGCGAGTGCAGCCATTCAAACCGATTCTTACACCGGTTACCTCTATGTTCAATGACCTGAAGATAGCAATCAACAACGTCTTCTCAAACTGATTTTCACCCCCTCAACGCGGATTACCATCAGCACGTAGGCGAGCAGAAGCGGAGTGCGTATTATCATGTTGAGCCATGGCTTAGCCTCTATGGCTATAAGCTCGGAGAATACCCACAGCACTATTGCGGCGGTGAAATAGAATGCAAGTTTTGGCAGATTGTAATTGATGGGATAATAGATTCGACCGAGTATGTAGCTCGCCGCCATCATGGAGCCATAGCACCCGAAGGCTGCCCATGCGCATCCCATATAGCCATAGTGGGGCACAAGGAGGACATTCAGTCCTATTGTGACAGCAAGCCCGAAGAGCGACAGCCACATACCCCAGGCGGTTTTGTCTGTAAGCTTATACCATAACGACAGGTTGAATGATATGCCGAAGAAAAGTTCCGCTATCATTACTATGGGCACTACCTTTAGTCCGCTGAAATATGTCGAGGCGATGAAATAACGCAATATGTCGAGATAGAACATCACTCCAAGGAAAATCACCATTGCTGATATCACAAACCATTTCATGGCATCGCAGTAGCTCTGCAATTTATCCTCCCCGCGGTCCTTTGCACGGGAAAAAATAAACGGTTCGTAGGCGAAGCGGAACGCCTGGATGAACATCACCATTACGATTGCGATTTTATAGTTGGCGCCATAGATACCTACCTGTGTCATGGCATTGGCTTTGTCGGGATAGAGCCATGGCATGAGAAGTGAGTAGATATTCTGGTTCATTATGCCGGCGAGTCCGAGCACAAGAAGTGGAGCGGAGTACCCTATCATCTCGCGCCACAGGGCGCCGTTAAATTTCCATTTGAATCCTGAAAGCTCAGGAAGGAGGAGAACCATATTGAGTGCCGATGTGATAAGGTTGGCGAGGAATATGTAGCCTATGCCAAAATCCGGGTCATAGAACCATGATATCCAGCCCGGAGCCTGTTTCCACAGCCAAGGGCAGATGAGGATGAAAAATAGGTTCAGCACTATGTTTGCACCGATATTTATAAGCCTGAGTCCGGCAAAACGCATAGGGCGCTTTGCATAGCGCAGATAGCTGAAAGGGAGCGCGGTGAATGCATCGAGCGCCACAGCGATAGCCATCATCATTATATAGCTCTCGTGGGCTGAGCACTTGAATGCCGCTGAGATGGGCGACAGAAACACAGCCACAAGGAGTATGAAGGCTGTAGACGTGACACCGAGTGAGAGCAGGGCTGTGGAGTAGACCTCCATCGGGTCCTTGTAGCGCTCATGGTTGGCGAAGCGGAAGAATCCGGTCTCCATTCCGTAGGTCAGCACTATGAGTGCAAGCGCCACGAGGGTGTAGATATAGATTACCACCCCGTACTCGCCGGGAGGAAACATGTTGGTGTAGAGAGGTACGAGGCACCAGTTGAGGAAGCGCCCTATTATGCTGCTTAAGCCGTAGACGGCGGTGTCCTTAGCAAGACTTTTGATTCCAGCCATAGGTGGATGAATGGTCGATGGGTAAGTGGGGGTTATTCAAACAGACTTGAGAGCTGCCCGTTCTCGAATGAGCGCAGGTGTCTCTCGTCAATGGAATTTTTAAGATGATTATAAGCGAGTGAAGTCACCTCTCGGCCTCTGGGTGTGCGGCGGAGAAATCCTTCCATTATTAGAAATGGCTCGTAGACCTCTTCTATGGTGTCTTTTTCCTCGCCAATAGCTGTGGCGATGGTTGATAGTCCCACAGGTCCACCGTTGAACTTGTTAATCATTGTCAACAATAGTTTGTGGTCCATTTCGTCAAGACCATAGCGGTCAATATTTAGAGCGTCGAGGGCAAAACGGGCTATTTCCGGCTCGATGTCGCCTGAGCCTTTGACCTGCGCGAAGTCACGTACGCGGCGCAGGAGTGAGTTGGCTATACGTGGGGTGCCACGGCTTCGCATCGCAATCTCGTGAGCTGCCTCTCCCGTACATTTCACGCCCAGGAGTGCTGCTGAGCGCAGTATGATACGCTCAAGCACCTCGTGATTGTAATATTCAAGGTGACAGTTTATGCCGAAGCGTGCCCTCATCGGTGCCGTGAGCATCCCGGAACGGGTGGTGGCTCCTACAAGGGTGAAGGGTGAGAGTGACAGCTGTACCGAGCGTGCCCCGGGACCCTTGTCAATCATTATGTCAATGCGATAGTCCTCCATGGCAGAGTAGAGATACTCTTCCACCACTCGGCTTAGGCGATGGATTTCGTCAATGAACAACACATCGTTTTCCTCAAGTGAGGTGAGAATCCCCGCCAGGTCGCCGGGCTTGTCAAGTACCGGACCGGATGTGACCTTAAAGTTAACTCCGAGTTCGTTGGCTATAATCCCTGCGAGGGTAGTCTTCCCGAGTCCGGGAGGTCCGAACAGCAGCAGATGGTCAAGCGCCTCACCGCGCATTCGGGCAGCCTGAACAAACACTTTGAGATTCTCCACTATTTTCTCCTGACCGTTGAACGAGTCGAAGTAGGAGGGACGGAGTGCTTTCTCGAAATCTTTGTCACGGTTTATATTGTCGCGGATATCAAAATCATTTTCCATTTCACAAAATTAATCAAAATTTTTCGAGAGTTTTGGCTTTATGGTGTCAATTATAATGAAATTATCCGTATATTTGTGGTGTGGTAGAAAAAATATATTCATACTGCACTTAATTAATAAAGACATTTAAATCCAATAGAAGAACAATGAGCAAACCTTATGTTGTCGGTATCGATATAGGCGGTACCAATACCGTGTTCGGGTTGGTTGACGCCCGTGGAACTGTTTTAGCAAGTTCATCAATCAAAACTCTCAAACATAGCGATGTTAACGCTTACATCGACGAGCTTTACGACGAGGTTACCCGTCTGCTTGTAGCTAACGATGCCGTGGATAAGGTACATGGTATAGGTATCGGTGCGCCCAATGCCAACTACTACACAGGAATGATAGAGAAACTCGTGAATATTCCTTGGCCTACTCCGCTGCCTCTGGCTCAGATGGTGAGCGAGAAGTTCGGTATCCCCGTGGCTATCACCAATGATGCCAATGCTGCCGCTATCGGCGAGATGACCTATGGCGCAGCCCGTGGTCTTAAGGATTTCATCATGATTACCCTTGGCACAGGTGTAGGAAGCGGTATCGTGATTAACGGTCAGCTTGTGTATGGACACGACGGTTTCGCCGGTGAGCTGGGACATGTGATAATGAAGCGTAACAACGGTCGTCTCTGCGGCTGCGGTCGTACAGGATGCCTTGAAGCATATTGCTCTGCCTCAGGTGTTGCACGTACAGCGCGCGAGTTCCTTGAAATCCGTACTGAGCCCTCGCTTCTGCGCAATGTTCCCATCGAGGCTATCACTTCGAAGGATGTATATGATGCTGCAATCAATGGTGATAAGCTCGCTAATGAAATATTCGAATATACAGGAAATATACTTGGAGAGGCTTTTGCCGACTTCACTGTATTCTCCTCGCCCGAAGCTATAATTCTCTTCGGAGGTTTGGCAAAGTCAGGCGATTTGCTCATGCGTCCGTTGCGTGAGTCAATGGAGAAGCACATGATGCCTATGTTCAAAGGCAAAGTGCGTGTTCTCCTGTCAGAACTCAAGGAAGCTGATGCCGCTGTTCTTGGCGCAAGTGCTCTCGGTTGGGAAGCCAAACCGATAGTTCCACCTGCTATTCCTGCTGCGGTAGAATAAAAAGATAAATGAGTGTGTCTCATGGCTTGATATACGAGGCGTGAGACACGCTTCTAAAGTAAAAGCTGATGTGAATCAGCTTAGTTGTTTTATAGATAAGAAGTCGGAGCGAGGCGGATTCATACCACCTCGCTCCGATGATTTTTTTATCAGATTTGTAATCGGACCTACATAAACAAGTCCGTTTCAGATTGCTATTTTATTTCCACAGTCTTTCCGGGTGTGTCGAGACAATAGCATTGGGTATGTGCTGTTGGCGGCATATAGGTTGAGAAATCACAAGCTTTCTGTGGTTCGCCCCAGAAGTGCATCGGGAAGAAATTGTCGACCTTTACTTCCGAGAGGAATATGGTGGCACCCTTGGCGAAGTCGGCACCCATACGGGCGTCAACAGGGAACATCGCTATCTTGATTTCAGGAATATCCTCGGCGATACGGTGAACGATGGTGCGGAACCGAGCCTCGGCTTTCTGAATCTCATGTTCGGTTGATTCCTCGCTCCAATGCCAGTCGTTGAGGTCGCCGGCATGGAAGATTACGCTGCCATCCTCAAGGGTTATAGCGTAGCTGACCCCGGAGTCGGTGGAGCCGTAAGCTCTCACTTCCTTAGTGCCAGGAATCTGGTCAATGATGTCGCCGGCGCTCATCCAGGCTACTGAGATACCCTTTTTGGGGACTAACTTGGAGAATATATCGTTGGCGAGGATGTAGGTGCGTTTGCGGTCCTGTGCGAGTTCGAAAATTGATGTATTGAAGTGGTCGGGATGATGGTGTGACACAAAGAAAAGCACCGGTTTTTCCGGTGAGATTTTCAACAGATGCTCCAACTTCTTGTCGGGGTCCTTGTAATAGTCAAACACCATTATTGCTGCGGGTGTCGTGATGGCAAAACCGCTGTGGTCGAGATATGTAACGTTTAGCATGACTCTGTAAATTTTATTGTCTTAAATATAAACGCCCCCGGAGGTGATGGTGTTCACTCTCCGGGGGCGTTACAGCTATCATACTGTTAAATTTTTGTCTGCTATTACATGGCGCATTACTCAATCTTTACCGTCGGTAAATCTTAAGCAGTCCGTCCTCAAACACGAGGTAGATGCCATTTTCATACAGCCATATTTCCCTGAGATAAGAATTGTTGGCAGAGCGGTCAATCTCCTTGGGAGCTCCGAGGGCGAGGCGGCATTCATCGCGTGTCATGCCGGTGCCGACTCTGCCGCGTATGATGAGGTCCCAGTTCTCGGGAGAGATGTCTGGATATTTCTTACGCGGGTCACTGAATGAGAAGAGGGTCGAGAAGGTGCGTGGCGAACCCTTGAGAATGCCTGGTATGAGAAATGCCCTTGCCGAAACCTTGTTGTCATCAGTAAATGATACCTTAAGTGGATATACAGAATTGCCGGCTGACACGGAGTCGATGGTGACGGGTACAAACTGTCTTCCACCAACGGAATTGTCGTTGTCATCGCGCCAAGAGCGGGTGAGGATATATAGCCGCTTACCCACAAGGAGTGAACGGGCTTGCTCCACCATGCTCTGCTGAATGGTGAATGGCACCGAGAGTGACGATTTTTTTTCAAGCTCCTTGAGTGGCTGGTTAATACGGTATAGCACGGTGGCACCCTGCGGTGTGACGAAAGCGAGGTCGGTCACATTCTCTCCGGTGATGCCGGTAGACTCGGATGCGCCTGAATAGGTGATTTCACTCCCTGCAAGCTGACCGGCGGGAGCAGTGGAACCGAATATCAGTTTAATCTTATCATCAGTTACAACGAAGCGTTTTCCCCGTTCCCAGTCCGGTAACGGACTGTCGGTCACTCCGGAAAGGAATGTGTCTTCGGCGGATACTGAGACCCGTTCTTTCTTGACTTCCGCGCCGGTTATTTTGGGTGTGGATTCCACTCCGGTGAAACAAGAGGATAGCGGGAGAAGAAACAGGGTGGTTATTACGGGGAAAAGTTTCATTGTGTCAGGGGAAATTCCGGGAATTATTTGGGTTCGATACCGAGGTTTTCAAATATGAATGAATAGATATCGGTATATTCTTCAAGGACCTTCGCAATCGGTTTGCCGGCGCCATGACCAGCCTTGGAGTCGATGCGGATAAGTTTTGGCGCATCGCCGGTATCGGCTGCCTGAAGTGCGGCGGCATACTTGAATGAGTGGGCGGGTACCACGCGGTCATCATGGTCAGCAGTGGTGACAAGGATGGCGGGGTAAGGGGTACCGTCGTTGCGGATGGTATGAAGCGGCGAATAGTTGAGCAGATATTGAGCCATTTCAGGTGAATCAGCGCTTGTGCCATAGTCGGAAGCCCAGTTCCAACCGATAGTGAAGAGATGGTAGCGCATCATATCCATAACACCAACCTGCGGGACAGCCACTTTGAAGAGGTCAGGTCGGAGATTGACGGTGGCGCCTACAAGCAGACCGCCGTTGCTGCCACCATTGATGGCGATGTGTTCGGGTGAAGTCCAGCCTTCGTCTATAAGATACTGGGCCGCACCGATAAAGTCGTTGAATACATTGAGCTTCTTCTGTTTGGTGCCGGCTTCGTGCCATTCCTCACCATATTCCGAACCGCCGCGGAGGTTAGCCTGAGCGTAAATCACGTCATTTTCGAGCAGGAACATGCGGTTTGCGGAGAAACCGGGGGTAAGCGATACGTTAAAGCCGCCGTAGCCGTAGAGGAATACCGGATTCTTGCCGTTCTTTTCAAGACCTTTCTTGTAGGTGATGAACATTGGCACTTTGGTGCCGTCGGCTGATGGGTAAAATACCTGCTCGGTCACATAGTCATCAAGGTTCACACCGTTGATGTCGGCCTGGAATAGACGTTTGCTTTCGCCTGTGGCAAGGTCGTAGGAGTAGTGGGTTGAGGGTGATGTAAATGAGGTGAAAGAGTAGAATATATCCTCAGGATGCTTGCGGTCTGTGAGGAACCCAACTGAGCCATAGCCGGGAAGCTTGACTTCTTTCTCCTTCTTACCGTCCATTGAGTAGATTTCCACATGGTTGGAGGCATCCTTCTCATAGGTGAGGAATAGTTTGTCGCCGGCAAATTGTGCGCCTGTCAGCACACCGTCACCTTCCGGCACGAGTTCTTTCCAGTTCTCGCGTTCGGGTTTGGCGAGGTCGGCTATCATGAGCCGGTTCTTGGGAGCTCCATACGATGTGAGGATGTAAATCTTGTTGTCAATGACGTCAATCACGCCGTGAGAATAATCCTGGGTTGATTCCATCGTTTTCCAGGCGCCGTTTTGACGTACTTTGAGCTCGTTGCCCACACCCTGACCACCTACGGAGATGAAGAGTACAGGCTGAGACTCTGCCACGTCGGCAGAATGGAAATGGAAAGGATGTTCGGGGTCGCTGAAGGCTATGGTGTCATCGCTCTGGGGTGTTCCTACCTTATGGTAGTATACCAGATGGTTCTGGTTGGCATTGGAGAATTCTTTGCCTTCTTCGGGACGAGGATAAGCGCTGTAGTAGAATCCATCACCATCCCATGAGGCACCGGTAAACTTCGCCCATTCTATGTGGTCGGGTAGCAGTTCCTTAGTTTTGGTGTCCATAAGATAGATTTCTGTCCAGTCCGAGCCGCTACGGGAAATGGTGTAGGCTGTGTATTTGCCATCTTTTGACTGGAATACACCTGTGAGCGCCACAGTACCGTCGTCGCTGAGGGTATTAGGGTCGAGAAATACTTCTTTTTCAGTGGACGTAGGGGATTCCATGCGATAAAGTACCGACTGGTTCTTCAGTCCGTCATTTTCGTAGAAATAATACATCCCGTCGTTACCTCTCCAGGGGAGTCCGCGCTTTACAAAGTTGTTGAGTTCTGTGAGACGCTCGTTTATTTTAGAGCGGAAAGGTATTTTTGCCAGATACTCCTGGGTGACGGCGTTTTCTGCTTCAACCCATTTTACGGTCTCGGCTGCGGTGTCGTTTTCAAGAGGGCGATAGGGGTCAGGTACAACCATACCGAATATGGTGTCAACAGTGTTGTCGCTCGGGGCGGCAGGGTAGGATAGCTGCTTGGAATTGGAGCATCCTACGAATGAACCACACGCTATGGTAGTCATCAGTGCTAATGTTAATTTGTTGTTTAGTGCCATATAGTGAGAGTGAAATGATGGTTTATTTTGCAAAATCACACAAAGTTACGAAAAATTGTTACATATCAGCCAATTTTACATCCTAAAAAGATAACCGCCGCTACGTCCACATTGCTTTTGGCTGCATGGACATGGCGGCGGTTGATTCATTATGCCGGTACTATTTTTATTTCTTCACGATGGTGAGGTCTGTGACGTTTTTATGTTTTTTACCATTAACCCATGTGGTGACATTGAATTTAAATGTATCTTTTGTTGAGCCTTTTGTGTCGGTTTTGAATTTGATGACATCATCAGGCATACCATCTCCCCATTTGATGGTGAATTCATCAACATCGCGGACATCATCAAATTCACCGACATAAAGATATGGACCGGATGTTGCGTGCTGAGGTTTTGTAACGTTGAATATTCCATAGAATGTGGTGAGGTAAGTTCGGGCATATGGATTTTTTATCTGAATTTCGTTTTCGAAACTTTCAAGCGGATATTCTTCTCCGTGGTAGACTACACTCACACTTCTGTCGAGTATATTATTAGGGTTAGCAGGGTCTACTAAGTTGTTACCCTTTTCATCAACCACCGCAATCCGGTATTCAACGTAAGGGTCAGATTCTCCTTCAAAATATTCTTCATCGGAGCATGAGGTGAGGAGCAGCAAAATCAGGCTTGTTGCGAGAAGTTGGAATTTTGGCAAGATGTTCATAGGTTACAATTAAAAGTTTGCACAAGGTGGAATTTCATATAATATTCTATACAGCATATCACGTCATGAGGTCAGCATGAAGTTTTATCTGAGGAATATTATCAATAGAAAGTGTGGAAGATATGTGGAACAGGACAGGTTGGTTATTGACTGGCAACAAAACATTGTTTCATTGTCATCTGTCGCAAAGATAGCGTATTCCCTATTAATATACAAATAAAATTAAGAATATCTAAGAACTATTCAAAGGGTCGTAGAATTTTCCGGATGATAGAAATTCGGATGGAAGTGCCTCTATGGAAAAATGGATTTACAATGAGAGTACCACTATCAGAAAAATGCTTTGTCTGCAAAAACGTAAGGATATAAAAAATCGTGAAGTTGACTTCACGATTGCAAAAAATAATATACTTGAGTTTTTATTCTCTAAAAAATGGGACGGAGTATGAACATTGGATTCATACGCGTTCTATGTCCCGGAGCTTGATGCCGTAAGCTTTCCGCCTATTTAGCGGTGGAGCTTATTATTGACAATCACTGATGAAGTGATTAGTCATGGGGGTGTTCCCCATACATCATAGCTGCTGATTCGCAGTACCAAACAAGTACTTTCTTGAACATTTCTTTTACTTTCATAATGTGGACATTTTAAAAGTTAAACATTTGTTCGCTCTTTGTTTTCCCTCGGCTCTCCAGCCATGGGGTGTGTTCAGTCATTCCGTTTATCGGAATTGAGCGTGAGGCTGATTAGTTACTTTGATTCCACGAAGTGTTCGCGAATGCTGCAGTCGCCTGTTGTGCGGAAAGCATCGTTCTCACCGATGGTGTGGAAGAAACTGTTGACCTCTGCTCGAAATACTTTAAACATCCTGGTCATAGTTGTGATAATTTAATTAAACCTAAAATAATCTTACCTTGTTAATTTGACGCCGACTCTTCAGCGTCGATTCATACTTAAAACATTTAAATCCGCTGCAAAGTTAGAGCAAAAAGTTGAAATTATGCTATAAAAATATGTTGTTTAACATAAAACCGGGTCTTAGGTATAGTAATTCAGCCTTTTAACATTGTTAATTAAAAATGTTAAAAGGCTGAATTTTTTTAGTTTTTATCAATTATCGTACCTGGAAGTTGGTGATTCGGGTGCGGGAAAGTGTGGTGCGGAAACCAAAATATCCCTTTTTCAATGGTTGCGGGTCGATATATTCGACCAGTTTTTCACCATCTATATAGTATCGCACAGTGTCAGCCACGTTGGATAGTTTGATATGATACCAATGGTTAGGCTGGAGGAGATGGGCGCTGTCGGTATATTCTACTAAGATGGATGGACGCTTTTCGGCATCTGTGATGCCCTCCTCGTTGCCATCGTAGTGGCGGAAACGAGTGGTGGAGTTGTGGTTGCCGCCATAGCCCATGTAATAGAGCTGCAAGGAATAGCAGTTGAGGAATATACCTTGACGTTCCTGCAGGCGGGTGAGGATATCGCCATCGGGCACATGTGGGTCGGATGCCATCCAAAAGCAATTAAGGTCGCTGAGGCGGTCGTCGGACGTTTCCACCATCACTGATGCGTCATACTCGATGGTTACAGGGGTTGTGAATGCTTCCTTGCGCCAGAGGGTAAGACCTTTAGGCGAGATTATTTCGGCTGTGTCGCCTTGGAATGTGACTTTGTAATCGGGCGATTCAGATTCTACGAGCCAGTATTTATCGAAGTCGGCGATGTTGAGTCCGGAGACATATTGGGTGGTATCGGTCGGTAAATTTCCGGCGTTATCGCCTGACTTGCCTGAGGTGCATGAGGATGCGAGACAAAGCAAGCAGCCGGATACCATATAATATAGGTTGTGAAATTTAAGATTCATGCGCGGGTTATTTATTGTTTGGGTTATAATCGGGAATTACTTCAAGCATATAGATGGCATCGAGGCTCCATGTGGCAGCTCCGTTGGTGGTCATGGATGGGATTTCCAGACGGTCATCGGGCACAAAGGGTCGCTTGATGGTGGTGAGCGGTGTGGGTTTCATCTCTTTTGTACCCTTGAGCATATAGCCCCAAGCTTCGTTTTTCAGCTCTTCCGAGTTGCTCCATGCAGCTCCATGGGCTGCCAGACGTGGTATCGGGAATTTGCGATGAGTCACGTCACGGCTGATGCGATGGAAGTTTGCGGTGTAATATTTCCAGGCATCGAGCCATTCGGGTATGGGGAGCATCTCGTTGAGTTCGTGCATGAGCTCGAAACCACCCATTATAGAGAGAAGGTGGTTGGTATTCATCATTTCCGGGTCACCTTCGTAGGACACAATGCCGGTGGCGGGGTCGAAACCTAACACTGTAGGTCCGGTGAAGATACCATTGGGGAGAGCGGCGATGCTCTTCATGCCGGCAATGATTTTGTCGCGGTAGGCAGTGTCGCCGGTCCTTTCCCACTGGGTCATCCAGTTGCCGGCATAAGCTACCCAGTCGGGACCTACGCGCAGACGGGCTGGAGCGGTGCATGGATACTGTGAACGGGGTTGGGCGAGACGCATTGGGTCAAGAGTGTAGAGTTTTTGGTCGGCATCCTTCACTTCTGTCATAAGGTCGCCTGAGCGTTCATCGCATGTGAGGTAATAAAGGAAACGGTTCCATGCCGCCTGGCTTATGCGGGCTTCCTTGGCTCCGCAACCCCAGTGGCTCACGTTGTGTCGGCTGCCCAGTCCGGCATTGTCACCGATATGATATACGTCAACCTCAGAAGTGTGGCGGCTCATGGCTTTTGCCATCTGCCATATGTCTGCACGTCCGGTGCGCAGGAAGGAGTACCACAGCCACATGTTTGAGGCAAGCTCGGTGTTGTCCCAGGCGAAACCACCTACGTCATAGCGCCATTCATGACGCACGGGGTCGTAGGCATGCATGAAGTCACCGTAATTCCAGAATCCATACCACTTGTGCTCCTCCACTGCATGGGCATAGTAGTCAATTATTTCGTCGAGGCGTGATTCAATCTGTTTGCGGAATGGAGTAGAGTTTGATGGAAGGCTCCATACACCAAATGCGCGGTGGGCGTGAAGATACTCCGGAGTGCATACGAGCTGGGGTTCGGAGGCTATCACCATGGCTTGCTCGGCAAACTCGGCTTTTCCCTCATAAATATAAGGTGTGATGGTGAGCGTGCTGGTGCGGGCTATGCCGTATGGGGTACTCATCCCTTCCTGCACATCTTCATAGCTTGCGTTGAGTCCGTGAGCCACATCATCATAGTGGCGGAGGTCCATGGCTTCGGCTTCCGGGCTCCAGAGCCATGCGGTAAACTTGGCGTCATCTGTCCGCGCTCCGGTGATTTCAAGGGTAGAGGGGTAGGATTGCCAGAAATCAGACACGCACATCAGGATGCCACCGGTTGAATCACCTACGTAGCCCACACCCGAGGCGCGGTTGCCTGAAAATGTACCTATCCACGGAGAATGGTCTGTGGCGCGTTTGCGTATGCTGTAACCGTCGGCATTGAGTTGCGACAGACGGTAACCATCCCACTTCGCCCAATCTCTCAGTAATTCCTGTCCAAGTTTATCATAATGCTCCGGCTCAGGGAGACGTCGCCCTTCCATCTGTGCCACCTGCACATTCATGGTGTCGGCATTTAATTTGAGCACACGTCTGCCCACCAATGGCTGGATGGGTTCGCTCCATACACCTCCCTCAGTGGTGGCGAAAGCCACGTGGCGGTTGTAAGGTTGTTCGCGCAGAGGCACGTCGACCTGCACACCGAGTGCGCTAATCATATCGGTGTTCTGGTCTCCGTCATATACTATGGTGTGTACCATGCGCATCTGTTCGCTGCCTTTGGTGAAGTAGAGCCGCACGGTAAACGGGAGCCAGCCGCGTGATTCGGAGGTGTGGCGTCCCATGAGTTTTATGACTGTACGCACGTTGCCAGCCTGTTCCACCTTGACACTGTCGAGGGTGCTTACAAAGTTTCTCTGTTCAGTGATGGCTTTTCCTTCCGATGTCTGAGCTTTTGTCTCGGTCTCGGCTACAAGACGGATGGCGCCGCTGTTGCGCAGACCACCTTTTACTATGCTGTCTACGAGATTTGAGCCATGGCGTGGGATATAGGCTGATATTTCACCCGTCTGAACTATGTACTGTTCCGGTGTTTCGGTGACATATCCGGTGGGGAGGGTGGATTTTTTCTTTTTGCTCTTTTTTGTGATTTTTTTCGGAGTAAGGGTTACGTTGGCATTGTCGGCCGGAACCACAGCAGAGAAGCCTCCCCATTTCACGGACCCGTCAGGCCAATAGGCGAGTACCCAGAAGTCATGAGGCAAATTCTGTCCGTCGGCGGTGGTCATGTTAAACTCGCTTGTCGGGGTCACCATGCCCTTGTCGAACGGCACTCCGAAACTGCTCGGTGTATTTACCGTAGGTGTAGGTCCAATCCACTTCAAGTCGACCGGGTCGGCTGATTTTTCAGCTGCGATACCCGATACGACACCTGATAATAGCGTTGCTATAGCAATCAGTTTTTTTCTCATGGTACAATGTTTAAAAAGAAATCTGATGATTAGTTATGTGTAGAATGCAAAATTACTTTATCATTTGATTATTTCCGGGAATCCCGGAGTGGTCACTATGGTGTCGGCAGTGACAAGGAGAGCTTCCACTCCATTGACTTCCGAGAGCATCTTCACTGCATCGGCGCAATCCATCGCCATGCATGAGGTGGCGTATGCATCGGCCAGCATGGCGTTGGGGGCGATGACGGTGGCTGAGAGGAGGTCGGTATGAGCGGGACTGCCGGTTACGGGACTTATGGTATGCCAGATTTTTCCTTCGGAAGTCTGACGGTAATTGCGGTAGTTGCCTGATGTGGCTATGCCTCCGCTTCCCGGCTCAATTACAGCCATGCGCTCATGTACCACAGCAGTGTCGTTGTCAATCGGGGCATCCACCATTATTCTCCAGCTCTTTCCGCGTGGATTGACACCTGCCAGAGCAATTTCACCCCCGATTTCTACCATGAAATTCTCGCATCCGTGGCGTTGCAGCATTTCTCCTATGAGGTCGCAGCCGTACCCCTTGGTGATGGCAGAGAAATTGAATTCGGTAGATGGATGCTTCTTTACGATATAACCATCCGGAGTGATGGAGCATTGGGCGATGCCCACATACTCAAGAATACTGTCGAGGGAGGTCCGGGTGGGTTCAATGCCGGTTTTTCTGTAGCCAAATCCCCATAGATTTACTAACGGTGCCACCGTCGGGTCAAATGCACCGTTGCTACGCAGGTTCACATCCTTGGATGCGAGGAAAATTCTTCGGAGCAGAGTGTCGGCTGTGGCGCTATCGCCTCTATTTATCTGTGAAATGAGCGAGTTCTTATTAAAAGGAGAGAGAGACAGCTCTACTTGTTTCATCAGTGCACGGACAGAATCATCCAGATTGACCGATGCCTGATAGGTGATGTGGTAAGTGGTGTTCCATACAGCTCCTTCCATGGTATGGTAGCGTTGCGGTGCTGTGCAGCCTACCAGTGTCAATAGAACTAAAATATATGCTGTATGTTTAAAAAAATGAGTCATCGAATGAAAATTTCCCCAAAATTACTAAAAGAAATCGAGACTTAATGCTAAATTTGCGGATGTATGTAGCATACAAACCTAAAAACTCTATTAATACAACAGAATTATGAAAAAGACTTACCTTTTTTTAGCAGACGGTTTTGAAGAGATAGAAGCATTGGCAACTGTGGATTTGCTTCGCAGGGCAGGCGTGAAGGTGGAAATGGTGTCAATCAATGAGACTGTGGCTGTCAAGGGTGCCCATGATGTTGAGGTGGCTGCCGACAGAGTGCTTGGACAGGAGGATATGACCGACGCTGAGATGCTGATATTGCCCGGCGGTATGCCTGGCGCTTCAAACCTTGCCGCTAACGCGCAGGTCTGTGAACTTCTCACCGCTCAGCATGAACATGGAGGTAAGATTGCTGCTATATGTGCCGCTCCTGCAGTTGTGCTCGCGCCGCTCGGGATTGTGGATGGATATGATGCCACATGCTATCCCGGATTTGAGGAGGGGTTGCAGGCCGGTGGAGCCTATCCCAAGCATCAGCGTGTGGTGGTAGACCGCAATGTAATCACCGCCAATGGTCCGTCATCGGCTGTTCCGTTTGCTCTTTCGATTATAGAGGCGTTAAAGGGGCAGGATGCGGCCGACCAAGTGGCATCCGGTATACTTCTTTGAACTTTTGACGGTATGGTTATGTTATAAAGTCACTAAGAATATAACCATAAACTCAATAAATCAAAGGAATTATGAATGATTTTAATGAAATAATCAATAGCGGGAAGCCGGTGTTGGTAGATTTCTACGCTACCTGGTGTGGTCCTTGTAAGATGCAGTCTCCGATTCTTGACCAGCTCAAAAACAAGGTTGGTGATGCAGCTATTATCGTGAAGATTGATGTGGACCGTAACCCCGAACTGTCAGCCAAGTATCAGGTGCGTTCAGTGCCTACACTGATTATCTTTAAGAACGGTGAGCCTCAGTGGAGAGCTTCCGGGCTGCAGCAACTTGAGGTGCTTGAGGATAAGATTCGTATACAGGAAGAACCGGGTAAATAAGTCGTCCGGCGTAAACTTTTTATCAACATCTTAATCTGAAAGGAGATATTATGGAAAAACTTCAAGCAGCGCTTCAGGGTTCGCGTCCGGTGCTGATGGAATTCTATGCTACCTGGTGCCCTCATTGCCAGCGTATGATGCCTGTGATGGCAGAGCTGAAGGATGAGATGGACGGTGTGGCCGAGATATTTCAGATAGAGGGCGACGATAATCCCGAATTGATGGATAAATTCAATGTGAAGGGCTATCCTACCTTCATCCTTTATAAGGATGGTCAGGAGGTATGGCGCGACAGCGGCGAAAAGCCTTACAGCGAACTTAAAGATATGATTGACAGATTTAAATAAATCGACCTTTTAATTTGATGCCTGTCCCGGCATCTGATTGTAACAATAAATGAAGGCTCCTGCATAAGCATCAGACAGATGCGGTGCGGGAGCCTTTATGTTTTGTATAATGGAGTTGGATTTTCTGCATATAAAAAGCGGATTGCAATTATTGCAATCCGCTTGTCTTAGTGGCGGGGGCAGGACTCGAACCTACGACCTTTGGGTTATGAGCCCAACGAGCTACCACTGCTCCACCCCGCGATGTTTTCGTGGTGCAAAGGTAGACATTATATCTGAACTGGCAAAATATTTAGAGTGAATTTGATGTTAAAAAATATTAATGTGATTCGAGCCTCCAACAAATTGCCAGCGCAAGATGTTAATTGTTGTGCATTAATGCATAATAAACGCCCTTTTCGGTCAATGCGTTTCAGAAATCGGTGCGGAATTAGTAAATTTGCATTTTAAAATAGTTCATAAAAATCGTTATGCAGACACGAGGTTCCTTTTTCGGGATGATGCCTCCCGTGACCAAAAATTTGATTATCATAAATCTGATAGTCTGGCTTGCCATGTTTGTATTGCCGGGCAAAATAGGTGTGGGGCTGGAAAATTTCGGCGGCTTGCACTTCTGGAAGGCGTCCGACTATAACTTTGCGCAGTATCTCACCTATATGTTCATGCACTCCACAGGAGGCTTCGCACATATATTTTTCAATATGTTCTCTCTCTGGATGTTCGGTATCACTTTGGAGCGTACCCTCGGGAGCGCCCGTTTCCTGTTCTATTATATTTCCTGCGGCATAGGCGCGGCGATAGTTCAGGAATTGGTGTGGGAATTGACGTGGGAGGATACATTTGTGCGCCTTTTCGCCAATGCCAATCATATGGATTTCCCGGATGCGCGTCTTGTGCTTGACCAGATGAGTCATACCCTTGACGGACAGCATTACATAAGTGAGAATCTGAATATGTTTGTGACCATAGGGGCGTCAGGTGCCATCTATGGTGTGTTGCTTGCTTTCGGTATGCTCTATCCCAATGCTCCTTTATATCTGTTTTTCATCCCGGTGCCCATCAAGGCAAAATGGATGGTGCTCGGAATGGGAGCCATAGAGGTCCTTATAGGACTCAGTGAGGCTGCCGGAAAGGGTGATGGAGTGGCCCACTTCGCTCATCTCGGCGGTATGATATTCGGATTCTTCATAATTCTTTACTGGAAGAAGAAAGGTACATTCCATGGCGGTTATGGGAATTATTAATGATATGCGCCGGGGATTTACCCAATCCACTATGTTGATGAAACTTGTGTGGATTAACATTGCTGTGTTCGTACTGCTGCGTATCACGGCGATAGTGTGCATGTTTGCCGGCTCACCTGATTTTATACATGAGGTGATGAAGCAGGTGCAGCTCCCGAGCCATCTTCCAACGCTCGCCACACGTCCGTGGACGGTGCTGACATACATGTTCGCGCAGTACGATGTGCTCCACATACTGTTCAATATGATATGGTTCTATTGGTTCGGTATCATGTTCCGGATGGTATGCACACCGCGTCAGATGCTCGCCTTGTATATCTATGGCGGTCTCGGCGGCGCGGCGGCATTCCTGCTCGCTTATAATCTGCTTCCGGCATTTGTCTACACCAATGGTTGGCTCATCGGCTCATCGGCGAGTGTGATAGCCATAGTTACCGCTACTGCCATTCTTATGCCTGACCTGCGCATGAACCTGCTGCTCATAGGTTCGGTGTCGCTCAAATGGATAGCTGTGGCTACCATCGGATTGGTGCTGATAGGTGTGACCGGAAACAATGCCGGTGGCGAATTTGCTCATATCGGAGGAGTTATAGTGGGTGCTTGGTATGGTCTTCGCATGAAACGCGGACATGATATCACCGCTCCGCTCAACCGTCTGATTGACATGATTGTCAACGGTTGGCGCTCGATTGTCTCCATGAAACTGAGCAATCGCGCATCTTCATTTTCGCAGCACACCCGTCATGCGGATACATCCAATGCCTCCCGCCCCTCATCCCCTTCAATCAGTGAGGATGACCGCGAACAACTCGACGAGATACTTGACAAGATAAAGAAATCAGGCTATGCAGCCTTGACCCCCGACGAGCGTCGACGCCTTTTCGACGTGAGCCGGCGAATGAAATGATGGAAATGACCCGACATTACACAAAAATCTCCCCCATTAAGTCGTGTTTCATAGCTATAGCTGTGGGACTCAACGTCATGCTGGCTATGGCTACGGTATTCTCGGCCTACGGAGGTATGATTGACCCCGACGAAATGGTATTTGCCTCAATTGTGGCTATGATGTTGCCGGGATTCCTGATTGCGGGAGTTGTTATGTTGTTGCTTGACCTAATGTTCTGGCGTCGCCTTTCATTGGTATTGCTGCTGGGATGGGTAGTGTCAGGACCCGCCATTATTGAATATATGCCTATGCATCTATTCACCCGCAAGCTTACTGAGCAGGAGAAGAAACGGACATTCACCTTCTTGACCTACAATGTGCTCCACTTCTGGGATTTCAGAGGTGACGTGCCGGGGCTTGAAAAAAACATGACTCTCGACTATATTCTATCCACTGATGTTGACATAGTGAGCCTGCAGGAAGCGGAGTCAATACAGGGACCTTGGAAGGTCACACCTGAGCAATTGTATGAGCTTCATACACGCTATCCCTATGGTTATCTCAACGCCGCCAAGCAACTTACATTGCTGTCGAAATATCCTGCAGAGCATGTCCACCTCGACCTGCCTCCTTGCATAGCACAGCGCGTGGCTTGCTTTCGGCTTGATGTCAAGGGGGATACCATAAACCTGTTCAATGTGCATCTTGAATCCATCGGACTTTCACCTGCTGATAAGGAACTGTACATGCAGCTCTATCATCCCTCGGCCGACAGGAAGCTTAAAGAGGAATTGTCTGAGGTGAAATCGCAGCTGATTTCAAAGCTTTCGGCTGCTTACCGTGAACGCGCCGAACAGGCAAGGGCTCTGAGAGAGTGCATTGACTCTGTCGGAGGCAATGTGATTGTGGCAGGTGATTTCAACGATATCCCCGGCTGCTATGCCATACGTACCATCGCCGGTGATGATATGGAGAATGCTTTCACCCGATGTGGCTTCGGTCCGTCAATCACCTACCATGGCAACCGCTTTTACTTCCGTATAGACCATGTGCTTTACCGGGGTAATTTCGAGGCGGTGGATATAGAGCGTGCGAGAATCCCGTCGAGCGACCATTATCCTCTTCTCACCACTTTCCTGATTGACGAGCCATAACGCTTCAAATTAATTGAAAATGATAAACCAACTAATATCACCGAAAATGAAAAAATTACTTACCGTGGCTGCCGGAACATTGTTTTTAGCTGCCACACTGACTCCTACTGACATGATTGCTCAGACAAGACAGAACCCATTCCTGGTGCCTTACAACACCCAGTATGACATCCCTCCATTCGAAAAAATCCAGTATGAGGACTACCTGCCCGCTATTGAGAAGGGTATAGAACTTCAACGCAAGGAAATCGATGCAATTGCAAATAATCCGGAAAAACCGACATTTGAAAATACCATTCTCGCCATGGAGAAGTCAGGCGAACTGCTTCAGCGTGTTATGCTCGTGTTCAGCTCGCTCGATGAAACTGAAAACAATGAGCAGATGCAGGCTATCTCCGAGAAGGCTTATCCGATGGTTTCGGCTGCTTCCGATGAGGTGTCGATGAATCCAAAACTTTTCGAGCGCGTGAAATATCTGTATGACCGTCGTGAGAAACTTGGTCTGACAGGTCCTGAGAAACGTGCTCTTGAGCTTTCCTACAAGAGCTTTACCCGCAACGGCGCTCTCCTGTCAAATGCTCAGAAGGAAGAACTCAAGGCTGTTAACAACCGTCTTACCGACTTGTATCTGAAATTCAATAAGAACCTGCTGGCATCCACCAACTCGTTTGAGATAGTGGTCGACAATGAGGCTGCTCTCGCAGGTCTCCCTGCAGGGGTTGTGGCAACCGCTGCAACCGAGGCTGCCAACCGTGGCAAAGCAGGCAAGTGGGTGTTTACTCTACATGCTCCCAGCCGTCTCCCGGTACTCAAATATGCCGACAACCGTCAGCTGCGCCAGCAGATGTATGAGGGTTACATGAATCTTGCTTCCACCGGCGACTATGATAACCGCCCTGTAATCGGCGACATCGTGAAGACCCGTACCAAGAAAGCCCGCCTCCTTGGTTTCAAGGATTATGCCTCATATATGACAGACAATGTGATGGCAAAAACTCCTCAGGCTGCCACTGACCTTCTGATGAAAATCTGGGGACCTGCCGTGAACCGTGCCAATGAGGAGATGCAGGAGATGCAGGCTTATATCGATGAATCCAACGGTGGTTTCAAGCTGGCTCCATGGGACTATTACTACTATTCGGAAAAGGTGCGCACAAAGAAATTCAATCTTGACGAGAATGAGTTGAGCGCTTACTTCTCGCTTGAAAATGTTCGTAAGGGTATCTTCACTCTCGCTGAGCGTCTATATGGTGTGACTTTTACCGAGCTTCCTGATGCTCCCAAATATAACCCTGAGGTGAAGGTATATGATGTCAAGGACCTCAAAGGTGAACATGTGGCAGTATTCATGACTGACTATTTCCCCCGACCCTCAAAGCGTCAGGGTGCATGGATGAGCGAGTTCAAGGGTGCTTTCGAGGATGCTGACGGAACATCGTCACGTCCTATCGTATACAATGTCGGTAACTTTACCCGTCCTACCGCTGATACTCCCGCGCTTCTTACTATAGACGAGGTTGAGACCATGTTCCACGAGTTCGGTCACGGTCTTCATGGCATGCTTACCCGCGCAAAACTCCGCAGCCAAGCCGGTACTAATGTAGACCGCGATTTCGTTGAATTGCCCTCACAGATTACCGAACACTGGTCAAAAGAACCGGAACTCCTTAAAGAATTTGCGTTCCATTACAAGACAGGTGAGGTAATTCCTGAAGAACTTATCAACAAGATGCTTGCCGCTTCCACCCACAATCAGGGCTTCCGCACCACTGAACTTGCCGGCGCAGCTCTTCTTGACCTCGAATGGGGTCAGCTCAATGCTGAGGATGGCGATAATGTAGATGTGGACCTCTTTGAGAAGAAAGTGGCTGAGAAACTCAACATGCCCTCTGAGATAGCTTACCGCTACCGTTCACCTTACTTCAAGCATATATTCGGTAGCGACGGTTACGCTTCAGGATACTATACTTACCTTTGGGCCGAGGTGCTTGACACTGATGGCTTCGAACTGTTTGCTGAAAAGGGTATCTTTGACCCCGAGACAGCCCGTGCCTTCAAGGAAAATATTCTTGAGAAAGGTGGTAGCGAGGACCCGATGGAACTTTTCGTTCGTTTCCGTGGTCATGAACCCTCAGTTGACGCACTTCTGCGCAACCGCGGTCTCTCTCCCGAAGCTCAACCTGCCAAAGGTGGAGATTTGAAAATGGAAGGTGGAAAGTAAAGAAATGTTAAAAACAGAACTGCGCAATTAAATTTGATGCCAAAAAGTATACAGTATTAAAAATTTAACTTATCTTTGCCATTGAATTTTGTGTACAGTTTAATATTGCATGTTAAATTTGTGAACTTTGAAACATCCATCCTTTCATTCACGAAAAAATATTATTTTAATAAGTGAATCATAGGTTACGACCATACCGCTCGTGAGAGCGGTATGGTTTTTTTATGCCGTTATTAATACTATTCATAATAAAGGCTTAATTGTAGGTCTAATTGTAAAATGGTAGGATGAAAATGCCCAAATAGTGACATCCGGCTTAGAATCTCATCTGGAGTGTCGCAAGAATGGTGCGCGACCGGAGGGTGAAATTGTTTTCCGAGCGGGAGAGTGTGCCGTAAGTTACATATTGGTATTGACGTTTGTTGAGAAGATTGTTGGCTGTTAGCGATAGGCGCAGTCGACTTGTAATGCTCCACGAGGCTGAGGCATCGAGAAGTATAAGATTCGCATTGTTACCCTCCGGGAAGCGTGTGAAATAATGCTCTACACCTGCGGTGAAATTCAGCAAATCAGTTGGGAGAAATGTTGCGGCTATATTCTGTGTCAACGAGTGATGGCTTGTACGTCCGTTGGACTCCATATTTAATTGTGAATATGAATAGTTGATATCGTAATTCATGGAGAACCAACTGGTCACCGAGCCTTTGAGATAGGGGCGGATTTGTGCGGACAATTGTCGGTAATGTACCATGCGGCTGTCACGCATCGACCCTGATGAGATATGGGTCATTGTGACATCCATACCTGTCACCATTTTTCCATGTCCAATCCCCTTGCTGACGCCACCTTTCGCTGACCATACATCGCTTGAGGATTTGTAAGGCTGAAAAGTGGAGATGATGAAGTCACCCAAAAATTCCTGATTGGAAGTGAGTGGTGAACGGGAATGACCGTAGGATGCTGATAGGTTCATGAAAAATGCATTGAGGGGATTGCGGTAAGTGTATGAGAGAGACGCCGAGGTGGTTTGGGGATACTCGCCTGAAGGTGTTGCAATGAAAATGTTGTGGAAGTCGCTTAGCACCGGAGTGGTGACAAACATATAGGGAGCTTCAGGGGTGAGTGCATAGCTTAGGGATGCGGTAAGATGCGATTTAGCTGAAAGCTGTCGTCTCAGATAGACTCGGGGTGAGATGCTTATGAAATTATATGAACCGCGAAGTGAATAGTGTTCCCATTTCGTTGGTATTGAAAGAGATGCGCGCCATACACCGCGCTCATAATCCGCTTTGGGAGTCAGGGATAGACGGGAGGTGAAAATATTGTAGAGCTCACTGTTGTCATATTGCTCCATGCCCGACAGTGACATGTCGAGTCTCCGATATTCAAAGTCTGCTCCGGCTGTGAGGTGAAATTTCCAGAAACGGGTCAGCCGTGCGATATTTGACTCGGTGGTGCTCCGGCAATCGGTGGCTATGATGCTTTGCAGTGCGTCGCTTCCGTCTGCTACGGAAAGTCGGGATGGGGTACGGTTGAATGAGTTGCGGGAGCTGATGGTAAACATTTTCCGGTCGTTGCGTTTCACGAGTTTAAGGTCGTTGGTGGCTGCGATGTTACGACGGTTTACATGCTGGGCGAGATTATATGTGCCGCTTATGGCTGAGGCTGAGCGGTCAAAATCGGCAAGTATGGTGAGTTTGTCCTTTAGGAAGTAGCCGCGTTTATTGACCTCGGCGTTGAATAGGGCGGAAATCTCCTGAAAACGGGTGCGCAGGTCGTTACGCTGTACGAAGTCGGGTATTGATTGGCTGAAATAATCGGTTCTCACTCCGGATGAATAGTCGAGACGGTCGCCGATATAGTTCAGTTTCAACCGCATGGAGGTATCGCCGGTGCGCCAAGCCGTGATGGCATTGGCGAGCCAGGAGAGATTGTCGCGGGTGCGTTTTTCGGAGAGAGGAGCCATTACGCGGTCGGCAGTGAGATATTCTATCCAAGAGGAGGATTGATAGTCGGATGAGAAAAGATTGTCGTAAGAATGCTCAGTGATATGTGTGGCTGGATTCCAGCCGGTGTTGTCTGCTTTGAGCGTGAACATTGACTGGGCTTTGGCGGCGATTCTCATGGTGAACAGAGAACCGTCGTAAAGAAACGGCGACAATCCGGTGGTAGCTTCCGCTACTCCTACCCAACGGCTGTGGGCATCTTCTTTCAGTTTGAGGTTTATGCCTGCCTCTTCAGGAAATTCAATGCCCTCCAGTGCCTTGACCGGTTGATGATTCTCCATGACTTCAACCGATTTCACATCCTTGTGTGAGATATTTTCCGTTGCCAGCCCATAATTTCCGTCGAGGAAATCATTTCCATCGAGATAGAATTTGCTGATAGGTTTTCCCTGGTATTTTATGGTGCCATCCTCCTCGACTTTAATGCCCGGAAGGCGCTTGATTACGTCAATAATGGCATTGTCCTTGGCATTGGCAAATTTATCCACATTGAATACCAGAGTGTCCCCTTTGGCATATATATCAGGAGCCTTGACTATCACATCTTTCAGGCGAGTGGCTGCAGGGGTCATTGTTACGGTGGCAAAGTCGGCCGTGACGTGTAGAGTCATAGGTTCGTAGCCCAGGCATCGGAATGATACGGAGTCGATTCCGGCTTTTAGATTCAGACGGAAGTTTCCGTCGGTATTTGAGGCTGCAAATGAAAGAGGTTTGTTGGAGCTGTTCAACGCCTGAATTACCGCGCCTACTACAGGTTCGCCGTTTTCAGCGTCGATTATTTTCCCCTGCACTGTGCCCGGAACTGATGCCTGGGCGACAGTTCCGAGCAACATGCAGAAGAGTATGAAAAGGCTGTATTTTTTCATTTCTTATCCCTCCAGTCGGTCTCGATGAAGTCAAACAACGGGTCGATTGGGTCAAAAGCGTCAAGCACGATATTGCCGGCAGTGTCCCTGACTGTCACGTGTATGCCTGCTGTGGTTTCAGCGTAGGCATAAGGGTTACACTCATAAAGATGCTTGGTGTCATAGAACTTGCGGCGCGATGTGGTGTTGAACGGTATATTATATATGGTTATTTTTCTGGATGCTTTTGAGTTAATGCCGATACATTCAAACGAATATTCCCCCTTGCTGTCGGTTGCTTTCATTATAAGTCCCGGCAGCCCGTTGAATTTCCATGGTCCTTCCATCAGTGGGATGTCGGGGGTATAATATACCATCCAGTCTCTTCCTCGGAAATGGCATTTAGCCTCGTGGCATTCATAGCCGAGTATAGTGATGGTACTGTCGGTGAGCTCCCAGTCAAACTGAGGCATCTCCTCCTCATATTTGAACCAGTCGGTACAGATTTTTTCAGTGTGGGTCAGTTTCCCTTCAGGATAATTCTTAAATATGGTCATGAATTCACCGTTCGATAGCTTCCCCTCGGATGCTGCCGCCATCCTCTGTTCATCTGTGATGGTGTTGATTATGGAGTCGACGGTAAGATTCTTATGACTTGAGAATTTTGATAGTCCGGTGGGAGATATCTGAAGTACCATGGGGTCAGAAACATAGTTGTCGGATATTAACCCTGTGGTGTCAACGCAATATTTGTAGTCATAGATGAATTCCATCTCCTCCGTGGCGAGTTCTGTTGTCTCGGGTACAGAGTTCTGTACTATTCCTAAAGTCCTGCGCACTGTTTTTCCGTTGATAAATGCCGGGATTATTAGCGCGGCAATGGTAATGATGATGGTCGATTTTTTCATGATTCGTCAATGTTTTTTGATTATGTTGCAAAGGTAGCATGGAGCTGTGGCATCGATTGAAAATAATCCTTACTCAAATATTAAGGAATTATTACTAAATTATTACTCCGGACAAAATAGTAATAGAAATCAGTGTTTTATCGGATTATTCTGTCTAAATTTGCGATATGGAAAAGAAAATCAAGACTCTATATATCCTTTCTATTGCAGCCATTCTCGCATTTCTTGCCATGCAGGGTTACTGGCTCTATGGCAGGTATGAATATACGCTTCAGGAATATGAGAAAAGGATGGAAAGTGTCATAGAGCGGACGTTGACGGAATACAATAAAGTGCGTGTTTCGTATTCTACAAAGTTTGATGGGGTCACTACCGTTCACTCGCTCAATAACCTGAATATGGATGTGGATTCGATGGGTAGGCAAAAACGCACAGCCACCATTACCACGCGGGTTTACAACGCCAATGAACTTTTAGGCATCAAGGAGAAAAGAGAATTTACCAAAGAGGAGCGGGAGAAACTTTCCGCGATGATTGTTGCTGACAGTATAGCTGCTACAGACACTCAGAAAACTTCAGTTGACGTCACAAGTGCATCCTCCGATGGTATGGCTTGGAACGCGATGAAGAATTTTGAAATAGAGGTGCAGTCCCCATTCTCAATTGAAGGTATTGATTCTCTCTTGCGTAAAGAAAACATTGATGCCGCTATTGCTCTTGTAGTCACCGACAGTATTATGTGGAAGCGCTCTGTGGTCCCGCATAATTCTATTATAAAACCTCTTTTCACAATGCTTGTCCCCTATTCGGAACTGGAGAGGAAATCTGTAGAGATTACTTGCAGGATTCCATATTCGGAGGTGGTAGGTGAAATGGGGATGACTTTGATTCTTGCATTCATTCTGTCGTTGTTCCTTATTTTGTGTCTTGTATGGCAGATAAAGACCATAGCGAAGTTGACACGCCTCGACAAGATACGCAATTCGTTCATCACTACGATGATTCATGAGTTGAAACGACCTATCTCTACATTGAAAATGTGTGTTTCGGGGATTGAAAACGGCAAATTGATGGAGGACTTGCAGTTGCGTCATGAACTGATAGGTGAAATACGTGTGGCTCTTGACAATCTTTCGGCTTACTTTTCCAAACTACGCGACATAACATTCAATAATGCTGAGCAGATTCCGCTGAGTGTCACTACATTCAAATTGCGTGGACTTGTAGATGAGTTGTTGCAGTCAATTGTTACTCCGAGTACTAAAAGTGTTGCATTCGAAAATAATGTGCCGGAGGAGTTTACGGTGTCGGCAGACAGTTCCCATTTCATGAATATCCTTACAAATCTTATTGAAAATGCAATAAAGTACTCAGGAGACTCGGTGACGATAAGAATCAGTGCCATCACCACTGCTGATGGATGCAGCATATCCGTGACCGACAATGGCGACGGTATATCAGTAGCCGATAAGGGGAAGATATTCAATCGGTTTTACCGTGGTAAAGCAAAGGGTGGTGACATTCCTGGAATGGGGCTTGGACTGGCATATGTCAGGCTTCTTGTTGAAGCCCACGGAGGAGTGGTGACGGTGGAGAGCGATGAGGGGGTAGGTTCAACATTTACCATAAATATTCCGCAATGAAAAAGATACTGCTTGTTGATGATGATTTGAAGAACTCTATGTTGCTCAAACGCTTCATTGAGCTGGAGGGTTATGAGGTCACTTATGCATCCAATGGCAAGATAGGGCTCGGATTGTATGAAGAATTACGTCCGGACCTGATTCTACTTGATGTCAACATGCCCGAGATGAACGGCTTTGAGTTGGCGAGGACCATTCGGCAGACTGATAAGAAAGTGCTCATCTTCTTTCTTACCGACCGCACTGATAAGGTAAATCGCCTTTATGGTTTCTCACTTAAAGGTAACGACTATATTCCTAAACCATTCTATCCGGAGGAACTGATAGCCAAGATTAATGAGCGGTTTGAAAGCCGTATGACCGGTATAGATGAGGTGTACAGGATAGGGAAGACAGAGTTCCGTCCCAATCTATCGTCGTTGACGTATGGAGGTGAGACTCACACTTTGTCAGTGAGACAATCTGAAATCCTGCAGTTACTTGCTGAGAATAAGGGGGCAATGGTGGAGCGCGATGTCATACTGCGTCAGGTATGGGGTGATTCGAGCTACGCCAATTCTCTTGCACTCAATGTTCAGATTACTTACCTGCGTCGCCTTATCTCCGACCCTGATGTTACCATCACTTCGATAAAAAAACGAGGCTATATACTGAACGGGTAGTTTGTTTTGGATAATTAGGGGAGATTTCTTAATTTTGTGGCAAATACCTTAAGCTATGTCAGAGACATTAGAAATCTCAGAAGTATACCGCGCAGCCCAGGTGCTCCGCGATGTGGCACGCCACCCACGTCTGATTGGTGTGACCAAGATAAATCCGAACTCACAAGTGTATCTGAAGCCTGAAAATCTGCAACACACAGGTGCGTTTAAGCTTCGCGGCGCTTACTACAAAATATCTCAGCTCACTCCCGAGGAGAAGGAGCGAGGGGTGATAGCATGCTCGGCTGGTAACCATGCTCAGGGTGTGGCATTGGCTGCAACACATAATGGCATCAAGTCGCTAATCTGTCTTCCCGCAGGTGCTCCGATATCAAAAATCGAGGCTACAAAACGTCTTGGTGCTGAGGTGTGTCTGGTGCCGGGAGTATATGACGATGCTTATCAGAAAGCAATTGAACTACAGAAAGAGCACAACTACACCTTCATTCATCCGTTTGATGACCTGAAAGTGATAGCCGGTCAGGGCACAATAGCATTGGAAATCCTTGAGGAGATGCCCGATGTGGAAGCAGTGATTGTGCCTATCGGTGGTGGCGGTCTGATTGCCGGAATTGCATTTACATTGAAGCAACTGAAGCCCGATGTGAAGGTCTACGGTGTACAGGCTGAGGGCGCTCCGTCGATGTTCAAGTCGCTCAAGGAAGGTAAGCGTGAGCATCTCGACAAAGTTTCCACCATAGCCGACGGTATAGCCGTGAAGGAACCGGGAGTCAATACTTTCGACTTCTGCAGCAAATATGTGGACGAGATTGTAACTGTGAGCGAGGATGAGATTGCCGCTGCAATCCTTGCCCTCATTGAGCAGCAGAAACTCGTGGCTGAAGGTGCCGGTGCAGTATCGGTAGCTGCCGCAATGTTTGACAAGGTGCCTATCCAGGGTAAAAAGACAGTGTGTGTGGTGTCAGGAGGAAATATTGATGTGACCAGCCTCAATAGGGTAATTACCCGCGGACTGGTGAAGAGTGGTCGTAATTGTACGCTCATTCTTGACCTCAGCGACACTCCGGGACAACTCTCTGATGTGTGCGGAATACTCGGTCAGAACGGTGCCAATATTATCTCGGTAACCCACGAGCGTAACTCCAATATCACCTCAATCAATGGTTGCTTGCTGCGCATTGAGATTGAAACACGCAACAATGAACACATAGCACAGGTGAAGAAGGCTCTATGTGATGCCGGACATCATGTGGTGGGGTGACTTAGTGATACCGAAATATCATAATTAATTTACAATAGGAGGGCAAGTGAAGAGACTACCTTATATAATAATGTTTGCAGTACTGCTTCTGGCAGGATGCAAGACAAACGAGAATAACTATCGTCAGGCTTACGAGGCGGCTGTGGCGCAACGCGGAGAGGAGAGTGGTGTCGATTCCACAATCTACGCAAAAATACGCAACAGCGCGCGTACCTCTGACCTTGTGGTTGGTACCGATTCCATGCCTATGCGGGCTGAATATATCGGCTATACTGAGGATGGTGGTGCCTCACGTGAGACTGTGAAGAAGTATAATGTGGTGGTGGGACAGTTCAAGCAGTTGTTCAACGCCCGCCAGATGCGTCAGCGGCTCATAGCCTCCGGCTACGACAGCGCCTTCATAGTTCACACCCGCGAACCGCTTTACTATGTGGTTACCGCCACTTGTTCCACTCCAGAGAAAGCTCTTGTTGCCTACCGTAAAGTAAAGGCTGATAAGGATTTGGTCCTTCGCTCTCCACTCCCGTTTATTCTGCGTCCGGCGCATTTCGGTCGTTGAAATAATTATGAAGTTTTAACAAACACTCTCCAAGCATTTGCTGAAATAGAGGAAAATCACTACCTTTGTCCTCGCAATAGCCATGAAGAAAGAATACGTAACCCACAGAGGTGTAATAGAACGTGTCGGAGTCAATACCTTAACCATTAAAACTAATGATGATTGTCGGTGTGACGGTTGCGCCATGACCGCATTATGCAACGGTAAGGAGACAAATTCGGAGGTCATCACAATTGATGTCCCCGAAACTTCACGTTTTGTTGTAGGGGAACGGGTGGAAATCACAGCCACTTCAAGCTCTACTCTTATAGCCACCTGGTGGGCGCTCATACTTCCCACATTGATATTTGCCGGCATCATTTTGTGGTGCCGTATCGGATTTCCGGAGTTAGGAGGATGGTCCATAGCTATAGGCTTCGTCGCCTTGGGACTATATGACCTGTTTCTCTATTTCCGGCGCCACAGTCTGTCGCAGAAGATAAGGTGGTCAGTAACTAAGATTTAATACTCTTAAAGAATAAATTTTTTACCATGAGCATTATAGTAACATCAATCATTGTCCTCGGGGCAATCGGAATTTTGGGCGCGGCAGTGCTATATATCGTCGCTCAGCGTTTCCATGTGCAGGAAGACCCTCGCATCGACCAGGTTGAGGCGCTCCTTCCGGGTGCCAACTGTGGCGGTTGCGGACGCAGCGGCTGCCGTGACTTTGCATGTGCATGTGTCAATGCCACTTCGCTTGACACCCTGTCATGTCCGGCTTCGGGAAGTGCGGTGATGAAGCAAATCGGCGAGATAGTCGGACTTACTGCCGCCGAGACAAAACCAAAAATCGCAGTATTGAAATGTAACGGCACTTGTGACCTCCGTCCGCAGGTGGCGCGCTACGAAGGTGCCCCGACATGTGCTGTTCTCGCCAGTCTTGGCGCCGGTCAGACCGGATGTCCCAATGGTTGCCTCGGTTGCGGCGACTGTGTGAGCGCTTGTCCTTACGATGCTATCCACATGAATGACGCCACCGGTCTCCCCGAAGTGGATGAAGACAAATGTGTGGGATGCGGTGCATGTGTCAAGGCTTGTCCCCGTGCCATTATCGAGCTTCGCTTCAAAGGTCCGCGCGGCATGCGTGTATGGGTAGCTTGCTCCAACAAGGAGAAGGGCGCCATGGCTATGAAGGAATGTAAGGTGGCTTGTATCGGTTGTTCAAAGTGTGCCAAAGAGTGTACACATGATGCAATTACGATAGCCAACAATCTCTCATACATTGACTATGAGAAATGTAAGTTGTGCCGCAAATGTGTGGATGTATGTCCTACCCACGCTATCCACGCTGTGAATTTCCCTGTGAAGAAGCCACAGGCTGCACCCGCACAGCCCAAACCCCAACCAGAAGTTTCACCCGCTTAACCGACCTGTCAATATGAAACTACATACTTTCAAAATCGGCGGTATCCATCCCGCTGAAAACAAGATAGCTGCCGGACAGCCTATCGTCAATATGCCTCTCCCTGCCGAGGTGGTTCTCCCCGTGGCGCAGCATATCGGAGCTCCTGCCAAACCGATTGTCAACAAGGGTGACAAGGTGAAACGTGGTGACTGTGTGGCTGAAGCGGGAGGTTTTGTATCAGCTCCGGTACATACCCCCATCTCTGGTACAGTAGTGAAAATAGATGTCTGCCGCAATCCTCAGGGACTCCCCGTGCAGGCAATATATATCAAGAGCGATGAGGCTGAGCGTGAGGCCGACCGTGAGGCTCGTGAAAATGCAAAGCCAGTGCGTGGCGAGTCGGAACTCGCGGCTCTGGATGGCAAAGCGATTATCGACATTATCAAGAATGCCGGCATCGTAGGTCTCGGAGGTGCCACCTTCCCCGCTCATGTGAAGCTATCGCCTCCTCCCGGTTCAAAGGCTGAAGTGGTCATCATCAATGCTGCCGAGTGTGAACCATGTCTGTCATGTGATGATATGCTCATGCGTGAGCAACCACGCGAGATTGTCAAGGGCGTGGAACTCCTTATGCGGGCTGCCGGTGTGAACCGTGGTGTGATAGCCATCGAGAACAACAAGCCTGAGGCTATTCAAGCCATGACCGACGCGGCTGCCTCTGTGCCCGGCATTGAGGTGATGCCGATGCAAGTGAAATACCCGCAGGGTGGTGAGAAGCAGCTCATTGAGGCTGTAATCGGCAAAGAGGTGCCTTCGGGTGCTCTCCCTATTGCCACCGGCGCTATAGTACAGAATGTTGCCACAGCTTATGCCGTTTACCGTGCGGTGGTATTTGGTGAACCGTTGATGGAACGAGTTCTGACCCTCCATGACGGTCACACAGGCAAGAATCTTCGTGTGCCCCTCGGCACTATTCTCGCCACACTCGTTGAAAATGACGATTACGAAAAGATTATCCTTGGAGGTCCGATGATGGGACGTACAGCTTCCACTCTCCAGACCCCTATGGTAAAGGGTAACTCTGGTATACTGCTTGACAAGCGCTATGCGCACCGTCGCGAGCCGGAGCCATGTATCCGTTGCGGATTCTGCGTGAATGCCTGCCCGATGGGTCTTGAACCATTCCTTCTAAGCACTCTTTCGCGTCTGAAAGATTGGGATGAGGCTGAAGCTCAGAAAATCGCCAACTGTATAGAATGTGGCTCATGTAGCTACGCTTGCCCGGCATCACGTCCGATTGTTGACTATATACGTCTTGGCAAGTCGACAGTGATGGGTATCATGCGTGCGCGTGCTGCTGCTAACAAGTAGAATGTTATCCGAAAATCACTGATAAGGATTTAATCAGGATATTGAATAATCATAGCGTCCCTTGGAACAAAAGTTTCATGGGACGCTATTTTTGCGCCCTGGGAAGCGGTTTTTTAATGACTTCTCAGAACTGGGAGCTATCGTCTTTTCAAAAAAAGAATGATGCCGCAGTGCCTACAATCTCATCTTTTTCAAAAAAGAATGATGATGAATAGGAATTTAGGGTTGAAAAATAATATAAAAGTTTGTAACTTTGCGGATGTTATATAATGCTGTCATGCCGCAATTTAAATGTATGTATCAATGCGGCGTTGAGGTAAAATGTAAACAGTAGTAAAAAAGAGATACTTAATTTAAATTTAGGGATTTATGATTACCCATATTTCAGAAAGAGTCCAGGCTTTGGCGCCGTCAGCCACATTGGCGATGTCTCAGAAGAGCAATGAGCTTAAGGCTCAGGGTGTAGATGTGATAAACCTTTCGGTAGGAGAGCCTGATTTCGAGACTCCTGCCCACATCAAGGATGCCGCCAAGCGTGCCATCGACGAGAATTTCACATTTTATACACCGGTGGCCGGCTATATGTCACTCCGTAAGGCTGTGTCTGAAAAGCTTCTCAAGGAGAATGGCGTCAGCTATGCCCCTGAACAGATTGTGGTGTCAAATGGAGCCAAGCAGGCACTTTGCAATGTGATTCTCGCCACTATCAATCCGGGTGATGAAGTAATCATCCCTATGCCGGCATGGGTAAGCTACGTGGAGATGGTGAAGCTTGCAGGCGGTAAAACTGTCGAGATTCTTGCTGATATCCAGCAGGATTTCAAGATTACCCCCGAACAGCTTGAGGCAGCTATTACTCCTGCCACACGAATGATTCTCATCTGTTCTCCCTCCAACCCGACCGGTAGCATCTACAGCCGCGAGGAACTCGAGGGGCTTGTGAAGGTTCTCGCCAAGTATCCCGACATCATGGTTCTTGCCGATGAAATTTATGAGCACATCAACTTCACCGGCTCATTTACCTCTATGGCTTCATTCCCCGAGATAGCTGACCGTACCATAATCATCAACGGTGTGTCAAAGGCTTATGCTATGACAGGCTGGCGTATCGGTTACTGTGCAGCACCACAGTGGCTTGCGAAGGCTGTGACCAAGCTCCAGGGTCAGTATACTTCCAATGCATCATCTATAGCTCAGAAAGCAGCCGAAGCAGCATATACCGGCTCGCAGGACTGCATCGCCGAGATGAACAAGGCGTTTGAACGTCGCCGTGACCTCGTGGTGAAGCTCGCAAGTGAAATCCCCGGTCTCAAGGTCAATCGTCCGCAGGGCGCATTCTATCTTTTCCCCGAAGTGAGTGCATATCTTGGCAAGACCACTCCTGACGGAAAGAAGATTGCTACTTCCGGTGACCTTGCCATGTATCTGCTTGAAGCAGGACATGTGGCTACAGTAGATGGTGGCGCCTTCGGTATGGAAGGATATATCCGTCTTAGCTACGCTACATCTGATGACAATCTCCGCGAAGCTCTCCGCCGCATCCGCGAGGCTCTCTTGAATTTGAAATAGTGCTGACAGGCAGTTCCGTCAAGAGGAATTGCTTTCAGTCTCCATAACTAAACTCTAAAATATCCGATGGATTTTATTGAAGAATTGACCTGGCGCGGCATGATTCACCAGATGATGCCGGGCACAGACGAACAACTGAAAAAGGAAATGACTACGGCGTATCTCGGCATTGACCCGACCGCTGATTCTCTTCATATCGGTCACCTCGTGGGGGTGATGATGCTCAAACATTTCCAGCGAGCCGGTCACAAGCCCATTGCGCTTGTAGGCGGTGCTACAGGTATGATTGGTGACCCCTCCATGAAAAGTCAGGAGCGCAAGCTTCTAGATGAGGAAACCCTGCGTCACAATCAGGAAGCCATCAAGGCGCAGCTCGCTAAGTTCCTTGACTTTGACTCAGATGCTCCCAACGCGGCTGAGATGGTCAACAACTACGACTGGATGAAGAATTTCTCATTTCTCGATTTCATCCGTGACGTAGGTAAGCACATTACCGTTAACTATATGATGGCTAAGGACTCAGTGAAGAAGCGTCTTAGCGGCGAGTCACAGCAGGGAATGTCGTTCACCGAATTTTCTTATCAGCTCTGCCAGGGCTACGATTTCCTCCATCTTTACAAGGAGAAGGGATGTCGTCTGCAGCTTGGCGGTTCTGACCAGTGGGGCAACATTACCACAGGCACCGAGCTTATCCGTCGCACAGCAGGTGGTGAGGCTTATGCACTGACATGTCCGCTGATTACCAAGGCTGACGGTGGTAAGTTTGGCAAGACTGAGAGTGGTAACGTATGGCTCGATGCCCGTTACACCTCCCCTTACAAGTTCTATCAATTCTGGCTTAATGTCTCCGACGCTGATGCCGAGAAATATATCAAAATCTTCACAGAACTTACCCGTGAGGAGGTAGCCGCGCTCGTTGAGGAGCAGGCTAAGGACCCCGGTCTCCGTCCCTTGCAGAAGCGTCTCGCCAAGGAAATCACCACTATGGTCCACTCAGCTGAGGACTATGAGATGGCTGTAGAGGCATCTCAGATACTTTTCAGCAACAAGGCCGGTGAGACTCTCCGTAAGATTGACGAGCAGACACTCCTTGCCGTGATGGAAGGTGTACCCCAGTTCGAGGTACCCCGTGCAGCCATCGAGGAGGGCACCAAGCTCGCCGACCTGCTTACCGAGGTTGCTCCTGTCTTCCCCTCCAAGGGTGAGATGCGCAAGATGGTACAGGGTGGCGGTGTGTCTGTCAACAAGGAAAAAATCGCCGACCCCTATGCTCCTGCCACTGCCGATATGCTGCTCAACGACAAGTATATCCTTGTGCAGAAAGGCAAAAAGAACTATTTCTTGCTGAAAGTTGTGTAAATCACGCTTGTAAATAGATAGGTCCTGCACCTGTCATCCGAGCTTTTATCATAATCCATCCCATACAGTCGGGGTGGATTATGTGTTTAAAGATTATTGCTTTTCCACCTAATGACCATGAAAATATGAAACTAAAGATAATTCTCACCGTGATGATGTGTGCTATATCCTTATTTGGAAGAGCACTTGACCATAAAGGAATCGTTCTGGATAAGGTGGATTTCGGCGGTTATAGACCATCATATCTATTTATGGAAGAATCCCCTTTGACCAAGCATCCAAAATAGAATCGTAACGACCTGCCGACCCCTTTCTCCTTATCTGCCACGAGGCATTATCAACAGAGGGTAATATCCGATATGGAGAATGCAATATTTTGATTGATATTTCCGTTATTTAGGAGAGTCGTGCAAATGTACGGGTCGGCAAGTTGATGAAGGGTCAAAGCGAGATATACATACCTGAAGAAGAACGATTTCAGACTAAGAGGGTTGCTGTCAGGCAATTTCACTCCAAGAGGATAAATGGAGGGCAGTTTGACGCCAAAGGGTGTACTCTTAGGCGGTGGATTGCTGTGGTTGTGACTTTGCTGGTAGGATTTGCTTCGGTTGTCAATGCGCAGTATCTCAACGATAAGCTCATGAACAAGCCCTACGCTGATTTGCGCCGTTGGCACCTCGGTTTCTCGGTGGGTGTGCATACTCAGGATATATCATTTACGCACAATGGTTTTGTGACCGCACAGGGCGAGCAATGGTTCATGGAACAGCCCTCCTTCTCTCCCGGCTTTTGTGTGAATGGGTTGGTGGATTATAGACTCAGCTCTCTGTTTAACCTGCGTTTAACCCCGGGAATGTACTTTGGAAACCGGGATGTGACCATGCGTGAGTATGAAAGCGGTGCCACTCTGAGTCAGAATATCAAATCGGCATACGTAGTGCTCCCGTTCGACCTGAAATTTTCCGGTCTGCGCTATCGGAATTCGCGTCCCTACATAACAGGAGGCGTAATGCCTACCTTCTGTGTGTCGCGTCAGCGCAACGACTATTTACGCATGAATGTGGCAGACTTTTATCTTACCTGTGGCTTCGGCTGCGACTTCTATCTACCATATTTCAAACTGAATCCGGAGTTGAAATTCTGCTTTGGGCTTACTGATATGATTGACCATGACCGCCCCGATTTAGTTGATGACCCGGAGAAGTTTAAAATTACCCAATCGCTCAAAAAAGCGGTGTCGCGCATGGTGGTGCTTACATTTTATTTTGAATAGTGGGTATGTGTAGGTTGCGATTTGATATTTCAGTAGTCCTGCGGTCAGCCGTGACAGCCATGATGATTGTGCTCTTTGGCGTGGGGAACGGAGCTGCGCAAGGTGAAGCTGCTTTGCTGTCACATTATTGGGCGCTCCCGACCTATTACAATCCGGCTGCGGTAGGTGAGACTGACTGTCTGCGCATACGTGGTGGTGCCCGTCTGCAATGGGTGGGGATTGATGATGCTCCGCGCTCGTTTTATGCTGTGGCTGATATGCCGTTGAAGTTTGCCGACCGCAAGTGGGGAGCCGGGGTGGTGGTGAGCAGAAGTTCTGAAGGTCTCTACCGCAATCTTAATGTTGGCGCCCAGTTCGGCTATAAATTCAACTTACTGAAAGGAGAATTTACTCTCGCATTTCAGGCGGGATATCTGCAGAACGATTTCAAAGGCTCGCAGCTCTCTTTGCCTGACGACGGGGAGGTTGAGCCTGTGGATGGGTCACTTCCCACATCTGATGTAAAAGGTGGTGCTGTTGACCTCGGGCTTGGTGTCTGGTACACCCGTGGCGGTTCATGGCTCGGCGTGTCGCTCAGCCATCTCAATAATCCTACAGTAACTTACAAGTCTTCTTTGGATATGCCGGTAACCACCGGACAGGTATCCGATGGCGAAGGAGTAGAGGAACAAAATTTTGAATTTACAGCTTCACGGATGGTATATTTTACCGCCGGAAGCAATATTGCCGTGAGAAACACGTTATTAGAAGTGATACCTTCTGTTATCGTGAGGACAGATTTCACCCGTACCTCATTTGAACTCACAGGGCGTCTGCGTTACAAGAAGATGTTCAGTGCAGGGGTAGGGTATAGGTACAAGGATGCTGTGGCGGCTATGCTCTCGGCAGAATTAAAAGGAGTGTTTGTCGGGTATGCCTACGAGTATAACCTCAGGGATATAGCCAAAGGCTCGTCAGGTAGCCATGAGATATTTGCCGGATATAGTCTGAAGCTTGATTTCTCCGGACATAACCGGTATAAACACAAAAGTATACGCTTATTGTAACTTATGAAAAAGATAATACATATACTTCTCACAGTCACGCTGCTCTCCATGGTGGGAGCCTGTGCGTCGGGCAACCGTAGTGCCATAGGGGGTGAAGTGACCGGAGTGGGCGGCAATTCGTGGTCGGAGCCTACACCTTACGGCATGGTACTTGTGTCGAGAGGCTCAGTGAAGATGGGGCCTGCCAAGGATGACTCGTTATGGAATCTTCGGGCTGATGCCAAGGGTGTATCGGTCGATGCCTTCTGGATGGATGAGACAGAGGTTACCAATGCCAAGTACAAGCAATTTGTCTTCTGGGTGCGTGATTCCATTATCCGTCAGCGCCTTGCTGACCCTGCCTATGGAGGGAACGAGGAGTTTATTATTGAAGAGAACCGCGAGGGTAACCCGATAGCCCCTCATATCAATTGGGCTAAGCCGATACCTTGGCGCAATGCCGATGAGGATGAGCAAAGGGCAATTGAGAGCATGTATCGTACAAACCCTATCACCGGTGTGCGCGAACTTGACCCCGAGCAGCTCAATTATCGTTATGAGACCTACAATCACACCGAGGCTGCACGCCGTAAACATCGTCTCAATCCTGCGCGTAGGGAATACAATACAGATAAGCCGGTCCCAACCGACATACCATTGATTTCCAAGGATACCGCTTATATCAACGATGACGGAGAGATTGTGCGTGAGACCATTACCCGTGGACTCACCGGGGATTTTGATTTTGTAAACACCTACATAGTGAATGTCTACCCCGACACCACCGCATGGATAAATGATTTCGACAACGCTTACAATGAGCCGTATGTACGTCTGTATTTCTCTCATGGTGGCTATAGTGACTATCCTGTGGTTGGAGTGAGCTGGGAACAGGCGAGCGCTTTCGCCAACTGGCGTACTGATTTCCTCCGCCGTTCGCTCGGCAAGGAGGGTGTGTATGTGGAGCCCTACCGTCTCCCCACGGAAGCAGAGTGGGAGTATGCGGCACGTGCCGGAAAGAGCGAGAACATGTATCCGTGGGACGGTGACCTTCCAATGACTGAGGAGGAAGGGTGTTTCTATGCGAATTTCAAACCTCAGGAGGGGAATTTCGTCCAGGACGGTCAGCTCATAACCTCTAAAGTGGGTACATACGCCCCAAATGATTTCGGGCTCTATGACATGGCTGGTAATGTGAGCGAATGGACTTCCACTGCTTACACAGAGAGCGTGAGCAAACTTACTGGCGACCTTAATCCTGAGTATCGTTATGACGCGGCTCAGGAGGACCCCTACAGGTTGAAGCGTAAGATAGTGCGTGGAGGCTCATGGAAGGATGTGGCTCACAATGTCCGCTCTGACATCCGCATGTGGGAATACCAGAATGAACAGCGCTCCTACATAGGCTTCCGCTGTGTGCGCTCGCAGATAGGTTTCGCTAAAGGAACCAAAGTAAAAAAGTAATCCGTAAACTCCTATGGGAAAAATAAATATCAGGACAAAAATTGATAATCTGCTCCGGTGGGAGGGTGGTCAGCGATTGTTTAACTTCGCTTACAGCATAGGTGCGGCAATTGTGATATGTGGCGCTCTGTTCACCATCCTGCATGTGCGCGGTGGTGTGGCTTTGCTCTGCATAGGCATGGGCACGGAGGTGCTTATGTTTGTCATCACGGCGTTCGACCGTCCACCGAGGGAGTATCCAGGAGGAAATTATCCGGTTGAGGTTAGCCAACGTGTAGCCGATTCCGGCAATCTCATTGCTGCGCAATCGTCTCCCTCATTGAGCGAGGCCGACTCGCAGTCGATAGCCGAGAATATACGCAAAATGTCGGTGGCGGCTGAGCAGATGGCGGCAATCGCTCGTGAATTGGAATTGCTCAGGCGTACCACTGAAACCCTTAACGAGGTGTCGTCCGTGGTGCTCGACAGCTACCGCGCCATCACGGAGAATTCATCCTCAATCTCCGAGAACACACGGGGATATGTGGAAAAGATGAATGACTTGAACCGAAACCTCGGCGGTCTCAACACTATCTATGAGGTGCAGCTCAAGAGCGTTTCCTCGCAGATTGACTCCATAGAGCGAGTGAACCGTGGCATCAAGGATATACGTGATATGTATGAGAAGAGTGCGGCGCAAAGCGCCCGTTACTGCGAGGAGACAGAAAAGATGGCTCGTTACATGCAGCAGCTCAATCGCATGTATGAGAAGACTCTCGATACAATGACCGTCAACATAGCCCGACAGGTCCCTGTGGATTAAGAGGTTGTTTGAAATAACAATGGCAGAATCGATAACAAAACTTTCGCCGAGGCAGAAGATGATAAACCTTATGTATATCATCCTCACGGCTATGCTTGCCCTGAATGTGTCGAGCGACGTGCTCGACGGTTTCGTCCAGGTCGAGGATGGTCTTGCCCGCACCAACGAGAATGTAGGGTTGCGTAATGATGCTGTCTATTCTCAGCTTGAATCATTCACGGCGCTTAATCCTGAGAAGGGTACTCCCTGGCTTGAGAAAGCTAAGGAGGTCAAGGACCGCACTGTCGGTTTGTACGAGCTCATTGATTCTCTTAAGGTGGCGATTGCCGTCGAAGCTGATGGTGCCGGTGGGAATCCTGTCGATATTAAGCGAAAGGATGATGTGGAGGCGGCTTCAGTGGTGATGCTTGCTCCCGGCGACAATCTCGGCAAGCATCTGCGCGAGTCGATAGAGGATTACCGGAATTTTATTATGACGACTGTCAGTGACTCGGTGAAGCGTGCAAGCATTGTCGAGACTTTGTCTACCAAACCTTTCCGGCGACCTGGTACTCTGGTGACCCAGCAGTGGGAATACTCCAAGTTTGAGAATCAGCCTGCAGTGGCTGCGGTTACTCTTCTGACCAAGCTCCAGAATGATATACGTTATGTCGAGGGGGAAGCCCTCGGTGCTCTTCTTGCGTCTGTCGATGCCGGCGATGTGCGTGTGAACGAACTCAACGCTTTTGTGCTCCCACGCTCTCAGATTGTGATGAAAGGGGGGAAATATGCCGCTAATATAGTGCTTGCTGCTGTCGATACTACGTCTCGCCCTATCATATATGTGGATGGAAAGAAACTTGCGGACGATAAAGGGACCTATGAATTTGTACCATCCTCGACAGGTACCTTTGACTACCACGGACACCTTGAGGTGACGCATGGCGACGGTTCTGTGAGTCGCCATCCGTTTGAGTCTACCTATACGGTTATTGAACCTATGGCAACCGTGTCGGCTACGATGATGAATCTGCTGTATGCCGGGATTGACAATCCGGTCAGCATTTCAGTGCCTGGAGTCCCGATGTCGGGAGTGAAGGCCACCATGACCAATGGAACATTGTCTCGAAACGGCGACAAGTGGATTGCACGCCCCTCCAAGGTTGGTGAAAACTCAATAGTGACTGTGACTGCCGAAATAGATGGGCAACCGCGCACTGTGGCTACAACTGAGTTTCGCGTGAGGAAATTGCCCGACCCGACAGCTTTTCTGCTCCTTCAAGGACAGAACGGCCGAAATGAACGCTACAAAGGGGACCGTCCGGTAGGGAAGGACCTCCTGACCTCCTCGCCGGGCATTGAGGCTGCTATTGATGACGATATACTCAATATAGATTTCAAGGTGCTTGGATTTGAGACTGTTTTCTTCGACCAGATGGGCAATGCCATCCCCGAAGTGTCGGATGGTGCTTCATTCTCTGCCCGTCAGAAGGAACGCATCAAACGTATGGGGCGCGGAAAGAGATTTTATCTATCCCGCATTCGTGCCAAAGGTCCTGACGGGGTGGAACGTACTCTTAATCCCGTTGAGGTTATAGTGCGGTAATCCCCCTTTCCTAATCACCTTATAAAAAACTTGCCGGATATGAAGAGATTTCTTTTTGCTGCTATAGTTATGATGATTGCCTCTGTCGGTCTCGCACAGGATGTGAGCCGAAGCACCGGAGTGCGTCGTCGGGTTGCCGATGAGAGTGGTGACACTAAAGGACGGTCTGCCGTTGCCACGGTTTCGGAACGTAGCCAGTTGCACTCACAGTCAACTGCAGTAGATGATTCAGAACTGCAATGGATGCGTGTGATATACCGTCATCTTGACCTCTCGAAGGAGAAGAATGCCCCTCTCTACTACCCGGAGGAGCCGACCGAAGGGGGCGATAATCTCTTCAGAATAATTCTCGCGCGTGTCGCTGCCAATCAGCTTCCGGTCTACGAGTACCTTGACGGTAAGGAGATTTTCACGGATGATTATAGGGTGAAGGTTGGCGATATGCTCGAGCGGTTCCATATTCCTTATACTGAAGCCAAAGGTTCCACCGAGCGCAACCCTAAGTTCAACATTGAGGAGGCTGATGTGCCCGTGACAGAGGTGCTGTCCTACTACATTGTTGAGCGCTGGGAGTTTGACAAGCGTAACAACCGGGTGCGTACCTATGTCGACGCCTTGTGTCCGGTCCTTCATCGTGCTGGCGATTTTGGTGGTGAGGATGTGAAATATCCGATGTTCTGGGTTAAATACGATGATTTAAGCCCATATTTGCGCGATAATGCGATATTCACCTCCGACGATAACAATCTCGCCACTTCCACTTATCATGACTATTTTACACTCAATCTATATGACGGTGATATCTACAAGACCCGCAATCTGCGCAACAAATCGCTGATGGAGCTTCATCCCGATTCTGAGTCGCTTAGTCATGCTCAGGACAGTATACAGCGACGCCTTGACTCATTTGAGGACAAATTGTGGGTGCCATCTCTTGAGGAACTTGCCGCACGTACCGATAGCGTGGGTACGGCAACTGACGAGAAGGTGAAGAAAACCTCCTCTGTGCGCTCACGCCGTGGTGCAGCCACAGCCAAGAGCAAACAGAAGGTAAAGCCTGCCAAAGTGAAACGGGCGAAAGCCTCCAAGTCAAAATCCTCCTCTGGCTCCGTCACCCGTTCGGTTCGCAACCGAAAGAATTAGAGGTTATTATTAAATATCCTCTTAACGTTTTCTCTCTTAACGTTTTTGCACCTTTTTGAGGTTAGGTAGTAGCACTGCCACGATGCCGAGCAGCGGAGTGTAGGCACAGAAATTATATACTGCCTCGATGCCATAAGTGTCAGCGAATTCTCCCAACACTGCCGATGCTATACCGCCCACGCCGAAAGCGAAGCCGAAGAACAGTCCGGAAATCATTCCTAATTTGGTAGGTAGGAGTTCCTGGGCATAGAGCAATATGGCAGGGAAAGCTGACGAGAGTGTGAATCCGGCGCAGAAGCTGAGTATCACTGTGAGCGGAAGTGATACATGGGGCATCAGCAGACTGAATGGAGCTGTGCCGAGAATTGACACCCAGATTACCAGTTTCCTGCCGTATCGGTCTCCCACCGGTCCGCCAACCAATGTGCCGGCTGCTGTTGATACTACAAATACAAACAGATAGATTTGCGATTCTGACACAGTGACTCCAAACTTGTCAATGAGATAGAAAGTATAGTAGCTCGAAAGGCTCGCCATGTAGATATATTTGGAGAAGATAAGCACTATTATGACTCCGATGGCAAACCATGTCATGCTCTTGGATAGCGGCAGATGTGCGTGATGTTCTTTGCGGGATATGTTTTGTCTCAGCTGCTGGAGATATCCGCGGTACCACCGGCATATAGGGCGCATGGCAACGAAGCATGCCGCAGCGAAGAGCAGAAACCAAAGCACGTAGTGGCGGTTATGAGGTGCCACTATCAGCGCCACGAGCAGCGGACCCACTGAGCCTCCGAAATTTCCTCCCACCTGAAACACTGACTGTGCGAATCCTCTGCGTTCATGTCCGGCAAGCGATGTGATGCGTGACGCCTCGGGATGAAGGGTGGCGGACCCTAAGCCCACCATGAACACAGCCACAAGGATTCCGGGCAGTGTGGAGCAATAAGAAAACAGCACTATGCCGATTGATGTGCAGCACATCCCCATAGGAAGGCTCCATACAAATGGGCGGCGGTCAAAAGCATACCCGACAACCGGCTGGAAAATGGATGCCGCGAGTTGATATACAAGTGTGATAAGACCGATTTGGGCGAAATTGATATTCAAATCCTCCTTAAGCATAGGATAAACCGCCGTGATGACCGATTGCAGTAAGTCATTCAGGCAATGTGCCGCGCTCAAGGCAAGAAGTACATTGAACGTAGGCATCGAAGTGAGTTTGCGAACCTTTCTGATAATATCCATCTTTATATGTTACCGTTAGACAACTTCTTAGTAATTGAACCTATCCTGAAAAATCATTCTTTTCACTGATGAGAATGATTTTTTTGCTACATCTCCTACCGGTTCAATAATCACGATTATTAAAAAGAGCTGCAAAGTTATGAAAAATCCATTAATTAAAAAATCAGATATTCTGTCTCACCTCGATTGCCCTCATGGCATAACAACACAGACGCCCCATGTAAAAGCGCGGGGGCGTCTGTCAGAGTTGTTCTATCCCTGATTCAAGGGAGCGGTCGTTGTTTTATAGATTAAATGTTGTTGCCTTATAGGTAAGTGTTGCCGTGTCAATATGTGATGACAGGCTCAAGTTCTTTTGCCTGGTCAATCATTTTTTGTAATTCGGTTATTGACGGCACACGGTTGCAGAGGTTCTTCTGGTCATTTACCTCCACTAACTTTGGCTGGAGATTGGCTGCAACCCTGTGGCGGAATTCCTTTACGGTGTCTACGCCTGCGGCTTCGAGAAGTTCGGCAAACTGACCTGCCACACCTTTGATGCGGAACAAGTCGGCATGGTTGGTCCATTTGAGAATCAGTTTCTCGGATATCCCGGTCTCTTCAGCGAGAGCCTCACGTCCCTTTTTCGTGGCGGCTTTTTTCAAAAGCTCTTCGGTGGTGTTCACGCCTGAAGCCTGAAGCTTATGTGCGTAGGATTCACCTATACCCTCGATTACATCAATTTTATAAGCCATTGGGTGTTGTATTAATGGTTAAGATAAATTTTGTGAGTCACTCAGAGGATTGGTCGAACCACCTCTCAGCTAAAATCATAACGTTTGGGCGGCGGTGTAGGTTTTCGTATAGGCATAAAAAAAGTGTCTGCGGTTTTGCAGACACTTCTGATGATTTTTGTGGGCGCTGAGGGATTCGAACCCCCGACCCTCTGCTTGTAAGGCAGATGCTCTGAACCAGCTGAGCTAAGCGCCCGGATATTTTTTAGATGCTTGCGGGATGCATCGTTGCTGTTAAGACGAGATTGGCTGTTATTTGTGGGCGCTGAGGGATTCGAACCCCCGACCCTCTGCTTGTAAGGCAGATGCTCTGAACCAGCTGAGCTAAGCGCCCTTTCTCGTCTAAAGCGCTGCAAAGTTACGACACATTTTTGAATTGACCAAATGTTTTGACAAAAAAATTACAAAAAAATTGATTTTTGCCGTAAATTGGCTAAAAATGGAGTGTAGTTGTTAAAAAGTGTTTCGCAAAAAGTGATTTCCAACCCCCCGATAGCTGATTATCGAAAGAAATCACTAATTTTGTGTGAAAATTTGGAAAAGAATGGCTGGCACTCTTCAGCAACGCATAGATAAGATAGAGGCGAAAGGCGCTCTTTTGGCTGAACGGTTCGCCCTGCTGCGCGAAGCAAAGCGGCAGGCCGACGGGCAGATTGCCGAAATGAAGACAACCATATCAATGCTTCATCGAAATATAGATGACCTTAACCGACAGATTGAATATCTTAAGGTGGCATCGGTCCTCACTCCCAATCATCACGACGTTGAAGAAACTCGTGCCATACTTTCCGAATTAGTGCGCGAAATCGACAAGTGCATTAATCAGTTAAGCATTTGATGACAGATAAACTCCTCAACATATCTATCCGTATTGCAGACCAGCCACGCATGCGTCTCCGCATCCCTTTGGACCAGGAGGAAATAGTGCGAAAGGCTGAAGCCAACATAAATGAATTGTGGCGAAAGTGGTCTGCTATGGACGATTTCAAAGATAAATCCTCCGGCGAGATACTTGCCATGGTGACTTTCAGGTTCGCCCAGCTGTATTTCAGCGCCGAAGAGGCATCACATAAGGTCGACCGTACTCTTGAAGAGCTTGAAAAGACTCTTGACAAGTTGCTTCTTGATATCGACCAACCCGCCACGTAGGCTGGAGTGCCTGCTGCATATTGGTGGTAAGTCAGCGAGTTCACGCACGCTCAACTTCATATCTATCCCCCGGAGGATGCTTCGGGATAAGGGTCGGTAGTGAGTTGATACGTGCATTTTTTTATATATTTACTTAATCCTATTCCCTATCCCTTATTATGGATATAATAATTTACCTCTGCATTGCTCTTGTGCTCAGCTCCGCGCTTACAGTCGGTGTTGTGCTTGTGGTGCAGCGTTCCACCGGCCGCTCACGCGCCAAGACTATCATTGAAGACGCCGAACGTGAGGCGGAAGTTATCATGAAAAATAAGCTCCTTGAAGCTCGCGAGCAGGAGCTCAAAATCAAATCTGAAGCCGAGAAACAGGCTAACCAGCGCATGCAGCGCGTGCAGGCTGAGGAGTCAAAGATTAAGCAGCGTCAGTCTCAGCTCAATCAGCAGCAAAGTGAGAATGCCCGCGCACGCAACGAGAACGACCAGGTGCGTCAGAATCTGGAAGCTCAGATGGCTGTGGTAGAGCAGCGCAAGGAAGAGCTTGACCGTCTGCGCCGCACTGCACAGGACACTCTCGAGCATATCTCCGGTCTCTCAAGCGAGGAAGCTAAGGAAAAGCTGATTGAATCCCTCAAGGATGAGGCTAAGACCGCAGCAAGCGCATATATAAATGATATAATGGATGAGGCTAAGATGACTGCCAACAAGGAGGCTAAGCGCATTGTGGTGCAGTCAATCCAGCGTCTTGCCACTGAGACTGCCATAGAGAACTCTGTCACTGTGTTCCATATCGACAGCGATGAAATCAAGGGTCGCATCATTGGTCGCGAAGGTCGTAACATTCGTGCCCTCGAGGCTGCTACCGGTATCGAAATCATCGTCGATGATACCCCCGAGGCAATCGTGCTCTCTGGCTTTGACCCCGTCCGTCGCGAGATAGCCCGACTGGCTCTCCATCAGCTCGTGGCCGATGGTCGTATCCATCCCGCCCGCATCGAGGAGGTTGTATCCAAGGTGCGTAAGCAGATTGAGGAAGAAATTGTTGAGACTGGTAAGCGCACCGCTATTGACCTGGGTATTCATGGTCTGCACCCCGATTTGATTCGTATGGTCGGCAAGATGAAATATCGTTCAAGCTACGGTCAGAACCTTCTCCAGCACTCGCGTGAGACAGCCAACCTCTGTGCCATAATGGCTTCGGAGCTTGGTCTCAACCCAAAGAAAGCGCGTCGCGCAGGTCTGCTTCACGATATAGGCAAGGTGCCCGATGAAGAGCCCGAATTGCCCCACGCACTCCTCGGTATGAAACTTGCCGAAAAGTACAAGGAGAAACCCGAAATCTGCAACGCTATTGGTGCTCACCACGATGAAATTGAGCAGACTTCTCTGCTTGCTCCCATCGTTCAGGTGTGCGACGCCATCTCAGGCGCTCGTCCCGGTGCGCGCCGCGAAATCGTCGAGGCTTACATCAAGCGTCTCAACGACCTTGAGCAGCTTGCACTCTCTTATCCTGGTGTTATCAAGACCTACGCCATCCAGGCCGGTCGTGAGCTTCGTGTGATTGTGGGAGCCGACAAGATTGACGACATGGAGACTGAAAAGCTCTCTACTGAAATAGCACGCCGCATCCAGGATGAGATGACTTATCCCGGACAGGTGAAGATTACCGTCATACGCGAGACCCGTTCCGTAAGCTTCGCTAAGTAAGGAAAGGAGTCTCCGTATGGAAGAAAAAGAAAGAAAATGCCCCCGCGGGAAGCTCCATTGCTTCAACTGGCTGGAGGATATTCCCGGCGGGCTGGCTGATTTTGATATTGTCGAGGTGCAGTTCAAGAACACCCGCAAGGGGTTCTTCCGCAACTCTGCCAACCTCCCTTTGGAAATAGGCGATATGGTGGCTGTGGAGGCTTCTCCCGGTCACGATATCGGTCGTGTGACCCTCGTGGGAAAGCTTGTGGCTCTCCAGATGCGACGCGCCAATGTAAAGTCCGACGCTGAGATTCGCCGTGTGTTCCGCAAGGCGAAACCTGCCGATTTGGAGAAATATGAGGAAGCCAAGGCTCGGGAGAATGACACCATGATACGTTCGCGCAAGATTGCCGAATCACTCCATCTCAACATGAAAATCGGCGATGTCGAGTATCAAGGTGATGGCAACAAGGCTATCTTCTATTACATTGCTGATGAACGTGTTGACTTCCGTCAGCTCATCAAGGTCCTTGCCGATACTTTCAAGGTCCGCATTGAGATGAAGCAGATTGGAGCGCGTCAGGAAGCGGGTCGCATTGGTGGTATAGGCTCATGTGGTCGTCCGTTGTGCTGCGCGAGCTGGATGACAAACTTTGTCTCCGTAGGCACAAGTGCCGCTCGCTATCAGGATATCTCGCTCAATCCGCAGAAACTTGCCGGTCAGTGCGCAAAGCTCAAATGCTGCCTGAACTTCGAGGTTGATACCTATGTGGAGAGCGCTCGTCACTTGCCGGGTAAGGAAGTGCGTCTGGAAACAGCCGACAACACTTATTACCACTTCAAGACCGATATATTCAAGAAGGAAATAACTTATTCCACCGACAAGCAGATGGCTGCGAATCTTGTCACCATCGACGCTTCACGCGCGTTTGAGGTGATAGAGATGAACAAGAGGGGTGAAAAACCACTCCAGCTTCAGCGCGATGGTGAGGAGAAGACTAACGCCAAGCCTCGTCCCATCGACCTTGCATCGCAGGATGAACTCACACGTTTCGACAAGGCTAAAAAGAAGAAACGCAAGAAAAATTCTGGCAACTCCAACAACTCCAACAAGCCGGAAGGAGGTCAGAAGCCTGATAATAATAAGGAACGTTCTGCCAAGGGCGAGAACCGTCAGGAACCCCAACGCGATGCTGCTCAAGGTCAGGGAAACCAGCCGCGCAGAAATGACCGTCGCCCCAAGGGGAATAATCAGGGCAAAGGTGCGGATGGCAATCCTTCTCGGCAGAATCCCCGCCAGGGGCATCCCTCTGGCTCTTCTCAGCCGCAGGGACAGGGTGCTCCCGCTCAGAAGCAACAGGCTCCTGAACAGCAGGCGAGACCCAACCGTGCGCCAAAGGCATTCCGTGACAATCAGGAAAACAATTGATGCGTTATTTACTACCTCTGATATTACTATTATCGTTGCTTCTCGGGGCCTGTGGTCCCGGGAAGCGTGATTATAGCCGGTGGGATAACCTTCCGGCTTCCGGATGGCTGTATGGCGACACGCTCAGGCTCCTTCCGGTCGATACCACTCTGGAGGACAACGACTCCATAGTGACAGGTGCGTTACGCCTGTCGTTGCGTCACGGCAGTGATTATCCATTTTCCAATCTGTGGCTTGAGGTGACATATCACGGCGACAGATATATGATGCGTGACACAATCAACGTCACTCTCGCCGACCTGTTCGGCCGATGGCTCGGCAGCGGTTTCGGCGCAAGCTACCAGAATTCGGTGCTGATTAATCCATCCACGGTGGTAAATGTCACTCGTCCCGTGGAAGTGCGCCATATCATGAGGGTGGACACACTGCGCGGCATCGACCAAATCGGCATCTCCGTCAGCTCCAAGTGACCCGTCTGACCCATCTCTATTGCAGTTTTATTGTTTTTATTGCTTTTTCGGAGTATTTTTATGCTTCGGATTGACATTATCGCACTCTTTTGGAAAAATTGGGTCGTATCTTTGCAATATCGTTTGACAGATTTCGATATTATCGGATGAATAGAGCAGGAGGATTCATTCGATAGCATTGAATTAGGTTGACGCTTGAATTGTTTAACCCACTCTAATGCTTATGAAAAGGAAAATACGTGAAATTATAGTTCATTGTACCGCTACACCGCAAGGTCGTGAAGTAAGTGTGGCTGATATTGACAGGTGGCACAGGCAACGGGGCTTCAGATGTATAGGCTATCATTATGTGGTGACTCTCGATGGTGAGATTCTGCAAGGTCGTCCCGAAGAGGAGGTCGGAGCGCATTGTAAGGGTCACAACCGCGCGAGTGTCGGAGTGGTGTATGTAGGTGGTATGAGTGCTGACAATTCCCGTCCTATGGATACACGTACAGCTGCGCAACGGAAAGCGTTGCGGAGTATTATTGCTATCTTACGTCGCCGTTATCCCGGTGCTACGGTGCATTCCCATTATGAATTTGCTGCCAAAGCCTGCCCATGCTTTGATGCTGCACGTGAATATGCGGATTTGTAATTATCCGGCGGTTATGGCATGATGTTATTTAAATATTCATTATATTTGCATTTGTATAGGGCACTGTCTGCCCTGAAAAACTAATATCATGGATATGAAATACAGATTTTGCGGCCGGAGCGGTCTTCAGCTCCCGGTGATATCGCTCGGCATGTGGCATAATTTCGGCGGCGTGGACTCATACGAGAACGCACGGGATATAGCCTTCCATGCTTTCGAGAAAGGAGTGGTGCATTTTGACCTTGCTAACAATTACGGTCCGCCCCCTGGAAGTGCTGAGGAGAATTTCGGTAAGATGATGCGTGACGGACTCGCCACCCACCGTGATGAGATAATAGTATCCTCAAAAGCAGGGCACCTCATGTGGGATGGACCCTACGGCGATGGCAGTTCCCGCAAATACATCATGGCAAGCATAAATCAGAGTCTCAGGCGCACTGGTCTGGAGTATTTTGACATCTTCTATAGCCACCGTTACAACCCCGAGACACCGCTTGAGGAGACGGTGCAGGCACTCGTGGATATTGTGAAACAGGGGAAGGCTCTCTATATAGGGTTGTCAAAATATCCGGTTGACAAAGCGATGGAGGCATGCGCGATGATGAAGGCTCAGAACGTGCGTTGTCTCATATACCAGGACCGCTACAATATGCTTGTGCGTCGTCCGGAGGAGCAGCATGTCGATTTTCTGCGCGATGAGCAGCTGGGATTCATAGCTTTCTCTCCGCTTGCGCAAGGATTGCTGACCAATCGATATCTCAACGGCATTCCGGTCGATTCACGCGCTGCACGCCCCTCGGGGTTCCTTCACCGTGAGGATATCACCCCTGAGATGGTTGACAAGATAAGCCGTCTCAATCAGATAGCCCTCTCACGTGGTCAGTCGTTGGCGCAAATGGCTCTCTCATGGCTATTGGCGAAACCGGTGGTGACCTCTGTTATAGTTGGTGCAAGCTCTGTGCGTCAGCTCGACGATAGTCTTGAGGCTGTTGACGCGCCCGACTTCACCACTGACGAATTGTCGGCAATTGACAGTATAATCCTTTGACCGTTATGTTGAAATCATTGTTTATATCGACGTTCCTGCTCGCAGTGGGCGCAGTTGGCAACGCGGCGGTTTATAACATAGTGGATTACGGTGCGGTTTCCGATACCACTAAATTGAGCACATCAGCTCTGCAGAAAGCCATTGATAAATGTTCGGCCGATGGAGGAGGAACGGTGCTTGTGCCTACCGGCGATTATAAAATCGGTAGTATATTCCTGCGCAGCAATGTGGAGTTGCATCTGGAGAATGGCGCCACGCTTTACGGCAGCACTGATATAAAGGATTATAAGCCTGTGAGCACCGATTATGTGTCGCTACGCACTGTCACTCCTACCATACAGCTCATTTATGCTGACAATGCCAGTAATCTCGCCATAACCGGACGCGGTACCATCGACGGGCGCGGCAAGGCTTTTCCCAAGCTCTCGTGGAACGATGAGGGCATCACCCGTCCGCATTTGCTTAGACTGGTGAGGTGCGCGGATGTGGCGGTGAGCGGCGTGACTCTTAAGAATTCCGGATGCTGGATGCAGCACTATCTGGCATGCGACCGCTTGAAAATCAATGGTATCACTGTGTTTAACCGTAACAATTTCAACAATGATGCCCTTGACCTCGACGGATGCCATGACGTCACCGTCTCTGATATGATAGCTGACTCTGACGACGATGCTATAACTCTCAAGAGTACCTCGCCGCGTCTGTGTGAGGATATAACCATCAGCAACTGTGTGGTGTCGAGCCATTGCAACGCCATAAAACTTGGCACCGAGACAAATGGAGGATTCCGAAATATCAACATCCGCGGAATAGTGGTGAAACCTTCAGCCGACCAGTCGAGCCAGTACTTCGGATATCCCGGAGGCATCGGTCACTCTGCGATTTCTCTTGAGATAGTCGACGGGGGAACAATGCGCAATGTCAATATCGGTGATATCACCATCACTGGCACCGAGTCGCCCATATTTATCCGTCTTGCCAACCGTGCGCGCCCTTACTCCAAGGAGCACCCTGTGAAGGGAATCGGAAGCATAAGCGGAGTGGTGCTGCATGACATACTGATTGATGGAGCCGGTCCCACCGGTTGCTCCATCACCGGCATGGAGGGGCACCCCGTGAGCGATATACTCCTGCACGACATCACTATACGTCAGGCAGGTGGACAGAAGGCTGTATCCGCCCCTGAGGATGAGAAGATAGCCGAGTACCCCGAGTCGACCATGTGGGGCATACTGCCGGCTACAGGTTTCTGGCTCAACCATACGCGCGACATAACTTTCCGGAATGTAAAGGTGTTCACCGATACCCCCGATGAGCGTCCGGCATTCCTCGCCACCGACTCTCCCGGACTGGTAAATGAGTGATTTGAATGCTATTTATAGTTAGATGGATATGTTTAAATTCCTTCGAGGTCTAATAATTGCTTCTGTTTTCATTTCCGCATTCTCAGGTCATGCCGGGGAAAAGGGATATTATTTGTTTAGCTATTTTACCGACGATACTACCTCGGGGCAGCAGGTACATTATGCCGTGAGTGATGACGGATTGCATTTCGAAGTGCTCAATCAAGGTCGTCCTGTAATTGACAGCGATACTATAAGCATCAGCGGAGGTGTGCGCGACCCTCATATCCTCTCCGGGCATGACGGTTATTACCGGATGGTTCTTACAGACATGGACATGAGCAAAGGAAAATGGAGCAACCGTGGGATAATAATGCTCCGTTCCAAGAATCTTGTGGACTGGGAGCATCACACTGTGCACTTCCCTGAGCGTTATGCCGGAAAGGCTCCCGCTGATGCCAACGCCGTTTGGGCACCACAGACCATCTATGACCCGACTGTGGGGAAATATATGGTTTATTTTTCGCTGCATTCCGACAAGCAGGGACCCTATCCGGTGGATAAGGTGTTCTATGCTTATGCCGACGATGATTTTTCTACCCTGGTTACCGACCCACTCCCCCTGTTTGATTACAACGGACCAAGCATCGACACGGATATAGTCCAGGATAAGGATGGTGTGTATCATCTGTTTTTCAATACCTGGGGTGACGGTAAGACCATGCGGCGTCAATACGTTTTCACGGACTTGCATGCCCCTGAGTCATGGAAACTGCTTCCCGGACATAATCAGCCTAACGATAAGCGCTCGGAAGGTTCCACAGCATATCCTCTTTATGAAGGGGGTTGGATTCTTTGCTATGATTGTTTCCGCGATAAGGAGTTTCAGTTCTGTAAGAGTGATGACCTCATTAATTTTGAACTTGTCTATTCAACTGACAGTGATGATAAATTCAATCCCAAACATGGAAGTGTGATATGGATTGATGAAGCTCAGTATAAATTCCTGAAATCAGCATATGAGTGAGTTAGATTAGCCTCTGTCTCCCCGTCAATGTTATACAACGACAGACGGTACACCTTGAATATAGTCGTGGTGTACCGTCTGTCGGTATTTTTTTGAAAGTATGCTAAATGTATTGTATTTCAGAGTTTCTCGCTTTCCAGGCCGCGGCGGGTAGTGTCGGTGGCGGGAATGAGAGGGAGGCGGAGCACTTCCTGATAGCGGGGAAACAGAAGGTGCAGCAGACACTTGATACCTGCCGGATTGCCATCCTTGAAAAGTAGCGAATAGAGCGCCGAGAATTTCTGATGAAGCAATGATGCTTCCTCTACAGTCTCCTCGTCAAGACTCTTGTGAATCATCTCCGTAAATTGTGCCGGATACGCGTTGCCGAGCACCGAGATTACACCATCGCCACCTATGCGTATCATTGAGTGGGCGAGGGAGTCGTCGCCTGAAAGCACCAGGAATCCTTTGGGGCGGCGGGTTATTACGTTCTGGGCTTGTTCCATATTGCCCGACGCTTCTTTGACACCGATGATTTTGCCGGGGAAATCCTGAGCGAGACGGATGATGGTCTCCACATTCATGTTTACGCCGGTGCGTCCGGGAATGTTATAGAGCACCACAGGTATGGGCGATGCTTCGGCTATGGCTGCGAAGTGGCGGTACATACCTTCCTGCACGGGCTTGTTATAATAGGGAACCACTGAGAGAATCGCATCGAACTCATTCAGACGTTCTGTGGTGCGCAGCTCCTCCACTACAGCGGTTGTGGAGTTACCTCCGATTCCCAGCACTATGGGGCATCTTCCTGCCACATGGTCAAGGATATGCAGCGCCAGCTGTTTCTTCTCGTCGTGTGTGAGGGTGGGGGTCTCAGCTGTGGTGCCGAGCGCTACTATATAATCTGTATTGCCATCAATGAGGTAGTCAAGATGAAAATCGAGTGTGTCATAGTCAATCGACCCATCCTGAAGAAATGGGGTGGTCAGTGCTACCCCCATGCCGCGTAGTTTCTGTGGTGACATATAGAACCTGGATATTATTCAATGCTTTTTTACCGGATTAACTGATTGAAATAGTAAGTTTAAATCAGCTCAGTATATTAAATTATTATCGAAATAGAGCAAAATGCTACAGATTTCAACTATTGAGAGCGGTTTCGGTGCAAAATTAAGAATAATTCCGATTTTTTGCAAAAAATATTTGCTCCCATCTGTAATTATAACAATACAAACCGATAAAATGATAATTGCCATGACTGCAAATTAGATGCAATCATGGCAATTGTGACTTAAGCTTTTACCATTGGGGAGTTTGGATACCCCGATTGTTGTATAGACGGAGGGCTTAGAAAATCTTACCGCTGAGGGTGAATTTCAGCACGGGGTAAACTGTGAGTTTGTCCATCCATTTCTGCCAGTCGTCATCATTGTCGGTGAGGACTTTGCTAAGCTCATCGCCATCGGAGTAGACTTTCATCTTGCCCATGAACTGAACGCCGAGTTCCACTCCGAAGTTGAGGCGGCGGTTAGGGACAGGACGTCCGAAGCCGACACCAAGATAGGGGCGGAAGCTGTTCACGCGCAGCGAACCTGATACATTACCGTTTTTGTCGACAGGGAGCTGGTAGTCACCGAGGTCGATTGAAGGATTGTCCACACCCTGAAGGTCGTCGGTGTGACCGCTCACTTTCACTATGTCCGAACCACCGAAGTAGGCACCGGCGGCAACATAGAATGATGACACGTGGGTGAGAGGATAGACATTGAATATCACGCTACCCTGAGTGCGTTTGAGCGCACCTTCCACATCCATGGTGAAGTCCTGCTCATAGGGAGTGCCGTTGACAGTGGTGCGGTATGAACCGTCAACCTCTGTATCAAATGAAAAACCGGGCATGAACGATACACCTCCGCGAAGAGTGACGAATTTGGTGATTGGTGTAGCTACTTCAAAGCCAAAGCCTGTGGTGGCTGCGTGTACTCCAACTCCAAGATGATTGAAAATGTTGGCGTCACCGAGACCACCTGCCCACGAAGGGGCTGCCATAAACATTGCGGCAACAAAAAGTAAAAATTTTGAAATTTTCATAGTTAAAATTGTAGTTACTATAGTTACTAATGCGCTGATTAGAAAAATAAAATCATGTTAAAATATTTTTGAAGTGCAAAATTATAAATAAAAGTTAAAAAATACAAATACTATCCCCGATTCATTCGCCGTTATTCATTCCCGGTCAATGAACTCATCTAAACTTTTTTTGATTCGTGAATTTTTTAGGAATAATATCTCAAAAGCCAGATAATTCCACCTTTTCCAACTGGAAGTCGTGATGTAGTGGCATCAGAGTAAAGTTCGGAAAGAGTCCCTCCATGCGTTGGAGCTCTCAATGACGTATCGCTCCCTATACGATACGTCATTAAAGCAGACATAGACTTCTTTATGATTGTACTTGGTTTTTCGCAGACGTTTGTAATTACACCATGGTCCATGCATACGGCTATAAAATTAGCGCGGTTGGATTCCACATTGGTGTTGTTGAAAATTCCGTCGACAGAAATATATACCAGCACAGAGGTGGAGAATATTTCAGCTATAGAGCTATTAATTTAATACACATTATAAGGATTGCTTTTCATTGACTTCCACATTGTCAAAGGCAATCCTTGTCTGTGACGTAAATGGAATTTGTCGTTCCTTGATAAGTCGCGACTTCGTCGCCTGATTTGTGTGACAGACTCTATTTTGCGACATTGTTACGTATCAGACGACCTTACATTGCATTGTATATGTCAATTCCTGACCGTTTGATAATGTAATTATTATTTTTCTTGTCAATGACATATCTTGGCGACCTTTTACAGATAAACTCAAAAAAATTTGTTCCGAACCATACGGTGGAATGGTCTTGGAATAGTTTCCAATGTTAACATTGCTTGATGAACATTGTATTGAAATTATGGTTATAGTCGTGTTGGTATTGTTATGTATCTGAAATGAAGTAGAAACGCTTCCTTTTAGCACCGGTATATTCCCAAAATTAATTCCAAAACTTGATAAATAAACGTTGCCTGCATCTACCGGATTCTTCTCAACGAAATTATGTGTACAAACTAATCTGACTGCGAGAGGAGAGCTTTGACGGAATATGGAATAGGAATTGGCGTATGTAATGTTTGGTCTCATTCCCAAAGTGCCTCTATTTGCGATTAATAAGTCCACCTCTTCCGAGGTCGGAAGTCGCCATGAATTATGACCGAAGTCTGCTTTTCGGTTAATCATATTGATGGTTGATATTGGAGCAGACGTGAATATTCCAAGATCGGTCGGGTATACCATTAAATATCCATTAAGAGTAATCGGATTTTGATTTGAATTTAATATTGACGCTGATGAACTTTGATAACTAGAAATAAGCTGCAAAGCAATACGAGACATCAAAGCACGTTCTGTCTCTCGTCTTTGAGTATCTCCAGCTGCCGCTAAAATTTCGCCAGTTGATATTGATATAAGTCTCACATCGATATTATATTCTCCTCGGGCCATACCCGTAACCATATCGGTTGTTGTTTTTTCGCGTATCTGAAAATTTACCGTACCGACAACGATGCCTTCAACCCCCAGACGTTGTCCTAAACGTCTTATTTGAGCTTGTGAAAGTTTAGCACCATTCCTAAGCCCTAATTCACGTTGAATATCGTTTACACGAAATCTTTCAACAACACTGAATAATCCAGATGAAACTAAATCGCTTAACAAAATATCCTGCAATCCATCTACTTGACTTTGCGTGCGACCGACACCTGCAGAAAGTGGCAGAATAGCTATTTTCATTTTTGCAGAACAATTTAGTGCTATTGCAAACAATATAACTATTGTGTATAATCGACTGGAGCGAAACATATCATTCAGTTAAGTAGTCTAACAATTGGTCAAGTCCTTCTAAATTAAATACATAAGAAAAAATATCTACATCATTTCCGCTGCCTACTTTTATTACGCAATTTTTATATTGTCGAATTTGATTCAGCAATGAAGTTGCATCGGTATTTAGTTCTGATGTAAAACGGTTATAAGAACCATATGCTAATTTAGGTGATTCAGTATTACCGATATTAATCATCTTAATTGGATGGTAATCTTCACCAAAACTAAAATTCAATATATAAATATCTTTTCCATCCTCTGTCTTGCTTCCAGTGTTTGGAATTTTAAAAAAATTTGGTTCGATAGTCAAGGTAAGTTTTCCATTCATTTTAGTAATGGACATTTCGAATCCCCGAGTCCTTGCGTCATAACCTTTCGAATAAAGATAGATTTTGGAGCGATTGGGAGTCCATTTCCATTCGCCAAATTCATCTAAGCTTGTTAAACTGCCTGGTTTCATTTTCAGGGTGAGGATTCCATATTCCGGCATAAATATAGATGACGTAACATTATTTGATAGCCCGTAGGTGCTGTTGCGGTTTTTACATGGGATGTTGATATTTTCAAAGTTATGAGTGCGCATTTTGTATTGGAAGGTAAGTACGTTCCCATTTGTATTAAATAGAATTATATCGTAAATATCAAACTGCCATGGATTACGACTTGTGTAAACTTCTTTAGTCTTGGAGCGGTAATATTCCTCTTCCTTATTCACGTTGTATGAAGGGACATTCCATCGGATTGTATTATCTGCTAAAAATGCCGGGCTTATTGTCGTAGTCAAATCCAAAGATAGGCTATTATCCATAGAACTGCTCCACTCGCCGTAATATAATGAACTTTTTATTTGTGTTAAATAATTTAATTTGCCTTTAATATTAAATATTTTTGTATATCTCCCATACGTCGGATATTTAAATTCATTTTCGTATTTTTCCTCAAGTGTATATTCAGACGCATTGGCAAGGTAGTTGGTAAAAAAATCCCAAGCTGAGATGCTCTGCTGTGCTTCCATTTTAGGACATATCATTGTATAAATAATCGCAATGAAAAAATAATACTTAAGTTTATGCATATGTATTAAAATTAGCAGGTGTTGCATCTCAAACACCAAATTAAAAATTAAAAATTAAAAAAGCGTGAGAGCCTGTACTGTTGCTCGTCCCACATTGCGAGGCTCTGGTATTGCCCTGATTCGTTGAACGAGCAAACACGCAGAAGCCTCACGCAGAATATGCTATACGGTTAACCTCAACGCTCATGCGCCGAGTTTGACCGGAATATACATATCCACCAAGACATCTACCGTTTGCTGCATTCTTGACGAATCATTGAAATTTACCAGATTTCGCAATGTCAAGAAAGAGCGTCGAGTAAACGCTTTTTCGTATGTCTGCCGACCCTCCCGCATTGCCCGTGACCGGGCTTCTGCGATGCGGTCTGCGACAGCAAAGCTACAAAATTTATTTGATGTTGACAAGTGGTTGTTAAAATTCGGTTGCCAGTGTTGATACGGAATCATTCGTTTTGCTGTTCGATGACAGGCTGTAAATAGATATATTAATAAATAGATAATATTATTAGAACCTATCAAGATTTGTTAGAATATTGGCAGAAGCTTTTAGGTTGGGGCTGTGATATTAGCATTCGGGATGATTTTTCAACATCTGTGGAGTTTTAGCAATTTTTTAGAAGCAGATAAGGGAAAAAGTAGTAACTTTGAATTTGGATTTTACCCCACCTCGGCGACAACTGTGACAGCCGATGGCTCTAACCTTTGATATCTATATGGTACCATTCATACATCTACATGTACATAGCCAATACTCGCTGCTTGACGGACAGGCTTCGGTGACGGGACTGGTGGATAAGGCTCTCGACTGCGGGATGCCCGGATTCGCCTTGACCGACCACGGCAATATGTTTGGCGTAAAGGAGTATTTCAATTATGTCAACAAGCTCAAGGGCAAGTTCAAAGGCAAAATCGCTGATGCGAAGGAACGCCTGGAGAATGCTACTCCCGAGGAGGCTGAGGCAATACGTCCCGAGGTTGAGGCTGAGATTGCGAAATATGAGAAGAAGCTGCAATTCAAGCCGATATTCGGATGTGAGATGTATGTAGCCAAAGGTTCTCTGACTGACCGTTCGGACAAAACTGACAAGGGGCGTCACCTGGTGGTGATTGCTAAAAATCTCAAAGGTTACAAGAATCTTATCAAGATAGTGTCTCAGGCTCACACCGAGGGGTTCTATCACCATCCACGAACCGACAAGGCGGCTCTGGCTGCACACCGCGAGGGGCTGATAGTCTGCTCGGCATGTCTGGGTGGCGAGATTCCGCGACTCATTGCCACCGGACAGCTTGAGGAGGCGGAGAAGTCGGTGATGTGGTTCAAAGAGACTTTCGGCGATGACTATTACATAGAGTTGCAGCGTCACAAGACCAATATGCCGGGCGCGAACCGCGAGACGTATATAGAGCAGGAGCGTGTCAACCCCGTGCTCATTGAGCTTGCCCGCAAGCATGACATCAAGATTATAGCCACCAATGACTCGCACTTCATCAATGCGGAGGATGCGGAGGCTCATGACCGCTTGATATGTATCTCCACCAACAATTTTGTAGCTGACGATACCCGCATGCGCTACACCAAGCAGGAGTGGTTCAAGACTCAGGACGAGATGGCTGAGGTATTTCCCGACCTCCCGGAAGCGCTCTCCAACACAATGGAGATTCTTGACAAAGTGGAGGTATACTCCATTGACCATTCGCCTATCATGCCCTTCTTCGAGATTCCTGCCGATTTCGGCACCGAGGAGGAGTATCGCAGCCGCATCACCGAGCAGGACCTTTTTGAGGAGTTTACCCGCGATGAGAATGGCAACGAGGTGCTGTCGCCTGAAGCTGCAAAGAAAAAAATTGAGAAATTAGGTGGTTACGACAAACTTTACCGCATAAAATTCGAGGCCGACTACCTCGCCAAGCTTGCCTATGAGGGTGCTGAGCGCCGCTATGGCTCACCGCTTACTCCTGAGCTGGAGGAGCGCATACGCTTTGAGCTCTATATCATGAAGACCATGGGTTTCCCCGGGTACTTCCTCATAGTGCAGGACTTCATCAATGTGGCGCGCCATAAGTTGGGGGTCAGCGTAGGTCCCGGTCGTGGTTCTGCGGCGGGTAGTGTGGTGGCATATTGCCTTGGTATTACTCAGGTGGACCCTATCAAGTATGACCTCCTGTTCGAGCGCTTCCTCAACCCTGACCGAATTTCCCTCCCTGATATCGATGTCGATTTTGACGATGATGGTCGAGCCGATGTGCTTCACTATGTGACAGAGCGCTACGGCGAGGATAAGGTGGCACACATCATCACGTTCGGTACGATGGCTGCGAAATCGGCTATAAAAGATGTGGCACGTGTTGAGCAACTGCCGCTTCCCGAGAGTAACCGCCTTGCCAACCTTGTGCCTAAGCGTATGCCCGACGGTCCTGACGGAAAGACGCTGAAGACAACGCTTGGAAACTGCTACAAATATGTGCCTGAGTTCGCGCCTGAGCTCAGTTCCCAGAATTATCTCGTTCGCGAGACACTTGAATATGCCAAACGCCTTGAAGGTAATGTGCGCAACACTGGTGTGCATGCCTGTGGTGTGATTATATGCCGCGACCCAATCACCGACTGGGTTCCCGTGGCGACCGCTGTCGACAAGAGCGCCGAGTCAAAGGATAACGACAAGATGATTGTGACCCAGTACGAAGGTTCAATCATCGAGGATACCGGTCTTATAAAGATGGACTTCCTTGGGCTTAAGACTCTCTCAATCATCAAGGAAGCGCTCTCCAACATCAAGCAGACCCGTGGAATTGACATTGACATCGAGACTATCGATATCAATGACCCGAAGACCTATCAGCTGTACTGCGAAGGTCGCACTGTGGGTACATTCCAGTTTGAGTCGGCCGGTATGCAGAAATATCTGCGTGAGCTTCAACCCTCCACATTCGAGGACCTTATAGCCATGAACGCCCTCTACCGTCCGGGTCCTATGGATTATATACCGGACTTTATCGCGCGTAAGCATGGCAGAAGCCCTATAGTTTATGATATACCGGTGATGGAAAAGTATCTGAAGGATACTTACGGAGTCACCGTCTACCAGGAGCAGGTGATGCTTCTGTCGCGACTGCTCGCCAACTTCACCCGCGGTCAGAGCGACACACTGCGTAAGGCAATGGGTAAGAAGCTCATCGCCAAGATGAACGAGCTTGAGGAATTGTTCCTCAAAGGCGGACAGGAGAATGGTCATGACCCGAAGGTGCTCACTAAGATATGGAATGACTGGAAGAAATTCGCTTCCTATGCATTCAATAAGTCGCATGCCACATGCTACTCGTGGGTAGCGTTTCAGACAGCTTGGCTTAAAGCCAATTATCCGTCGGAGTATATGGCTGCCATCCTCACCCGCAACCGCTCGGATATCACCAAGCTCACTGGCTTCATGGATGAGTGCAAACGCATGAAAATCTCTGTGCTCGGTCCCGATGTTAATGAAAGTTTCAATGAGTTCGGTGTGAACAGCCACGGGGATATCCGTTTCGGGCTCGGTGCCATCAAGGGCATAGGCGAGGGCGTGGTGAAAGCCATCATCGAGGAGCGCAAAGCTAACGGTCCCTATGAATCGGTTTATGACTTTGTGGAGCGTGTGCCCTCGACCTCTATCAACCGCCGTGTGTTTGAGAACCTTGTGCTTGCAGGTGCATTCGATAGCTTCACGGAATTCAAGCGTGAGGATTATCTGCAGGAGACACCCAGCGGCTCGACATGTTCGGAGGTGCTAATCCGTTACGGACAGGCTTATCAGGCTGATTTGCAGTCGTCGGCTATGTCGCTCTTTGGTGATGATGCCGAGATGTCTACCTCGGGACGTCCATCAATAATTCCGGCTCCCGAATGGGCTAACGCTGTTAAACTGGAGAAGGAACGCGAGCTTGTGGGTATGTATCTGTCGGCCCACCCGCTCGACCCATATTATATGGAATTGAATTATGGTACATCCTGTACCGTGAAGGGGTACACCGAGTTTAATCCCGTTGAGGGTGTTGACCTTACATTCGGTGGCATGGTGGTGGATTTCACACGACGTCCTGCCAAGAACGGTGGGTTCTTCGGTATCCTCAAGATGGAGGATTACACCGGCAGTGCCGAATTCATGCTGTTTGGTCAGACATATATTGATTTCCATAACTATGGTGTGCCCGGTACACCTATACTTATTACCGGTCAATATCAGCGCCGTTTCGCTAACTCCGACCTGCGTTTCAATATCACAAACATCCGTCTGCTTGACGATGTGAAAGGTAAGCTTGTGCGCAACATCACCATCGACCTCCCTACTGATAAGGTGTCGCTCCACATCAAGGAGCTGCTGGAGGAGCAGCTTAACAGTGCCACTCCGCAGGATGGTGAGCTTGCATTCAGGATATTCGACCCCTCAATCAACCGCTCGCTTCACCTTTCGTCCTCGCGGCGCATACCTATCACCCGCTCTTTGGTGGATGCGCTGAAGGAGGAGGATGTCAATTTTACAATCAATGACTGATAGTAATCATCAAAAATACAAACTTAAAAATTTTACCAAAATGAATTTTACTGACGAGAATGTACATGAAATTATCGCTTCAGGCAAGCCTGTGGTAATTGATTTTTGGGCTACATGGTGTGGTCCTTGTATGCGCATGGCTCCTGTAGTGGAGGAACTTGCCGCTGAATACGAAGGCAAAGTAGTGGTAGGTAAGTATAACATCGAAGAGGAGAACGACCTCGCTGCAAAGTATCGCATCATGTCAATCCCCACTATTCTTTTCTTCAAGAATGGTGAGCAGGTACGTGACCTACGTCTGGCAGGTGCGCAGCCTAAGGAAACTCTTCGCGACCAGATTGAAAAGCTTATAGCTCTTTAATAATTAAGACTAAGAGATTATCAGACAATCTCAGAGAGGGCTGTCCGGCAAGTTGTAGGACAGCTCTCTCTGTGTATAGTAGGCAAATTAAAAATGCTGCCTGACGTTCGTCGGACAGCATCTTTAATTTACTAATTCCTTTTAGTTACATTCCGGAGGGGAAAGCTCTTACCGCCTCCGCGGTGGTCTCTTCGACCTTCTAAATTTGCAAGAAATGTTTTCGGTATAATTATCTGAAGCGAGATTCCATGGTTGGTAATAACCATTGGAGGGGTTATGTGTAACTGACAGTTACAATACGGATAACTGAAATTTTGTGTTATATTGCAAGGTTGCCGTTATTTCTTGGCAGTTGTCTTTGCCTTAGTGCTCTTGCGGGTGGTGCGACGCTTTGCAGTGGCTTTGCGGGTGCTCTTTTTCTTGGCAGGAGCGTAGTTCTGCGACTTGCCGTAGGTACGCTTGTCAAATGCAAATACATCCTTGTGGGGCACCTGGTTCTCGAAGTCAATGATGGCTGCGGGGTTGATGGGTATACCGAGATAGCGGGTCTCGAAGTGGAGGTGTGCGCCTGTGCTGCGGCCGGTGTTTCCACCGAGGGCAATAGGTTCACCTGCCTTGACATACTGGTCGGGCTTCACGAGGAAGCGGCTGAGGTGACCGTAGACAGTCTCCATGCCATTGTTGTGGCGAATCACCACGTAGTAGCCATAACCTCTTCTTTCGTATTTTGTAAGGCGGATTTTGCCTGAGAATGCAGCTCGCACAGTGTCGCCTACCTGAAGTTTCAGGTCAATGCCGTAGTGCATGCGGCGGAAACGTGAACGGTAGCCGTAGTTTGAGGTGATGTGGCCGGGACAAGGAGTGGTGTACTCTGACACGTCGATGTCGTGGTGTTCGGGGATGGTCACGGCTGTTCCGTAGGGGTTTACTCGTTCGCTGTTCCAGAAATTGCCGAAGATTTCTTCGTCAAACTTGGCTTCGCGTTCTTTCAGGTCATCGAGGAGGATATTGTTGTTCTCGATTTTGAAAGGGTTGGTTGATGGTTTCTGATTTGCTATCAGCGAGGAGTGCTGGTTGGCATGGGATTCGGGGAGTTTAAGTTGCGCCTGTGCAGCCAAACCGGCTATTGATAAGAATGATATTGCTAATATTGAGCTTATTTTTTTGAAATTCATTTTGGTATTTTCGTGGTTCCTTGCAAGAGGAGAGTGATGTCTGAATGTTTATTAACTGAGGGAAAGAGTGCTGAATTTAAGGTCAGTCCCGCTATGGGAGCTCAAGGTCGCTGTTGATAAATTTTATCGTAGCGGGGGTGTAGTCAAAAATTTCATCGTCGCTGAAGAAGCGTTTTATTTCAACTTCGGCATCCTCAGGCGATGAAGAGGCGTGGATGATGTTTTCCTGATTGGACATTGAAAAGTCTCCACGGATTGTACCTGGGGCAGCTTGGCGACCGTTAGTGGCGCCTGTCATGCTGCGTACCACATTTATGGCATCTACCCCTTTCAAGCATGCCACAATCACCGGAGTGGCTGTCATTGATGCTATGATGTGGGGGAAGAAAGGCTTGTCGATAAGGTGAGCGTAATGCTCTTTCAGAAGCTCTTCGGAGAGTTTCATCATTTTCATGCCTGCAATGACCAGTCCTTTCTGCTCAAAGCGGGAAAGCACTTTTCCCACGAGAGCCCGTCCGATGGCCGATGGCTTGAATATGATAAGAGTCTGTTCCATTCGATGTTTTAACTTATTTTTAGATTCTTGCTTTAATCAGTTCAAAGATAGTCATTTTGAGCCTATTGAAAAAATTATGTCAAGCCAAAAAATCTAAATGACTGGAAATAAAGTTAAAACGGTTTGGCTAAATATTTTTATGATAGTAAGTTAGCTGAAAATGTGAAAATTACCTAAATTTCCTCAACTTATTTTCATACTTAAAATCGCGTGTAAATTTTTGTTAATTATTGTATTTTAATGTCATCTCAAATTAACACATTCTTCTTAAAAATGTGCAATTTTTGTTCAATTGTTAGCTGATATGGGGGTATTTTTGTAATTTTGCAACGAATTAAGTAACTTCTAAGGAAAATTGGCATTAAACAGACTTTTTGGCACACGCAGTTGCCCTTCGCTCGTTATTTCGTGGATTCCCCTTGTGTTTTTGTTGTTGACCCTCATCAGTGTCATTGCCGTATCGGGTGCTGACGCTGTGTCGGAGATAGGTCCGTGGATATTGCTCGGTGCCTCGGCGCTTGCCTTATGCCTGTCGGCTGTGGGTAAAGTGGTGTCGCGGCGTGGCATCGTGCTGGGCATGTTCCGCAGCGGCGCCCAGATTCTACCGGCGGTGCCAATCCTGGTGTGTATAGCCATGGTTGCTACCAGCTGGATGCTCTCGGGGGTGGTCCCTACGTTGATTTATTACGGTCTTGAGATTCTTTCGCCAAGGCTTTTCCTTGTGATTACCTGTGCTGTATGCTCGGTGATATCTGTACTCACCGGCAGTTCCTGGACCACTATCGCCACCATCGGCGTGGCATTCATGGGGATTGGCGAGGTGATGGGCTATAGCGACCCGTGGATTGCCGGTGCGATAATCTCCGGCGCCTATTTCGGTGATAAGGTGTCGCCTCTTAGCGACACTACCGTAGTCGCTTCATCGACAGCCGGAGTGGAGCTTTTCAAGCACATTCGTTATCTTACATATACCACAGTGCCTGCGATGCTCATATCGTTGGGTGTGTTTTTCTGCGCCGGAATGTTTTCACATCCGGGGGGCAGCGTTGACTCGGCTGAGATGCTGATGGCGCTTGACTCTACTTTCAACATCACTGCGTGGACTCTTGTGATTCCTGTGGTGACACTTCTGCTGATAGTGCTTCGTGTGCCCACGTTGATAGTGCTTTTCGTGGCGGCTATGCTCGGTGCTGCCGGGATATTCATATTGCAGCCTGGGTTGGGTATGGAGTTTTTGAGTGTGGTGTCGACCCTTTGGGGTGGCTCTTCGCTTGCTACCGGAAATGAAGCCCTCGACACTTTGGTGAGCACCGGGGGGATTCTCGGGATGCTTCCCACTATTTATCTGGTGCTTAGTGCTATGGTGTTTGGTGCGGTGATGATAGGGACAGGAATGCTTGCCAGAATCACCGATTCGCTCACATCATCGCTACATAACCGTACCGGGATTGTTTCCGCCACCGTGGGGAGTGGTCTGGCTATGAACTGCTGCACCGCCGACCAGTATCTATCGCTCATCATTACCGGTAATATGTACCGCTCGGTGTACCGTCGCTTCGGTCTGGAGCCGAGGTTGCTCGGTCGCTCCATGGAGGATTCCATATCGGTCACTTCGGTGCTGATACCCTGGAACTCATGTGGCGTCACTCAGGCAACGGTGCTTGGGGTGAGTACTCTGGCATATTTCCCTTACTGTATCTTCAATATCCTCACTCCCATCATGAGCATAATTGTGGCGAGAATAGGCTACAAGATACCTCAGATGCGCCTCTCTGCATAATCAGATACATCTTTCTGCATAAACGGAGGACTGGCATGGTGCGCTATGGCCGCACCATGCCAGTCCTTATGAGAGTAACTTATTTCAATCCGGGGGCATTTGAAATCCCGCCGGAGCCCTCATCATGAGGTTGATTACTTGTCTTTATATTTTTCCAACTGCTTGTCGAGCGCTTCGATAGCGAGGTCGATAGCTTCCTCAAAAGTGTCGGCGGTCTTGTCGGCCACGAGCTTGTCCTGAGGCACGAGCACGCATACGGTTGCCTGCTTGTTGAGTGCAGTTTCTGGTTTCACTACTTTCAGAGAGATTTCCACTGTGTTGATAGCCGGGTTGCGGCGCACAAGTTTGTCAATCTTTTTGTTGATGAAGGAATTAAGCTTCTCGGTGATGTCGAAGTGGATAGCTTTGATGTTAATGTCCATGTTTTCCTCCTTTTTTTAGAGCACGGGGATGTGCGAGTTGGTAATTTTGTTTGATTTCACGATATGTTATGTGCGTGTACACTTGAGTTGAGGCAAGTGACGCGTGACCTAACAGTTGCTGTACGGAGCTAAGGGGAGCGCCATTGTTGAGCATGTCGGTTGCAAATGAATGGCGCAGCACGTGGGGACTCAGCCTGGTGGCATGGACGCCTCCGAGAGAGAGGGCTGTGTGGACCACGTTGTAAGCGAGCTTGCGGTAGATTGGTTCGCCGTTTTTGCGGACGAAAAAATGCGCCTCGCTGTCGTTGATGCCCACCGCTGTGGTGCTTGCGGAATCACGTAATTGCCGATATGCTTCGATGGATTCTCCTAACCGGGCTCCGAAAGGAATTATCCTTTCCTTATTACGTTTTCCATGTACTTTTAGTTCACCTCTGCGGGTGTCGACATTTATGTCAAGCAGGTCTACGAGTTCCTGACAGCGCATTCCGGTGGAATAAAACATTTCCACTATCAACCTGTCGCGCAATTCGTTGAAATCGTCGGTTGCCGCCGGGTTGTCGGCCGAGAGGAGTTCCTCGGTCTCGTTGGGTCTGATATACACGGGGAGTTCCTTGGACGGTCGCGATAGGGTGAGTGCGGATGCGGGGTTGGCTTTGAGACCGTGATTGCGCATGAGATAGCGGAAAAAGGCACGGAGTGCGGAGGCTTTGCGGCGTATGGTGCGCGGGGTGCATCCGCCACGTGCGAGTGAGCCTATCCATTGGCGCAAATCGTTGGTGGTCACGTCGAATGGAGAAAGCAGGTCGAGAGGTGAAGTCGTCACTTCTTCCGCTTTTCCCGTGGCAAATTCGGCCCATTGAGTAAGGTCGCGCCTGTAGGCATCGACCGTCAGCGGGGAGTAGTTTAGCTCAAGCCGCAGATAACTCAGAAATTCCTCCACGAGATTCATTCGCTGTCAGATTTGTTGAGGAGATATGATGCTCCTCATGTTTCGATAGCGAAAATACGGATAAAAAATCACAATGGCAAGAAAAAAGGTGAGAAATTGAAAATTAATCGGAATACTAAAAACACCGGGCGCCATTTTGTGATAATGTAAATAATATTCGATGCTGTCTGTGACAAGGGTGTGGATACATCTGACCAAATGGAAACAGCCCCGTCAAAACAAACTTGATGCGATGTTTTGACGGGACTGTCCGCGTTCCACTGACGATTGAAAAGCTTGAATCAGTTTTGAAAACCGGTTAAATTGTTTTATTCATGGGAATCCTTCACACAATGATTATTGTTCGGATTGGAGTATCTTTACCTCACCTTTGAGTCCTGAGGGACGGAGCATGTCTCCCTCCTTGACTATAGGGGTGGATGAATACGTGAAGCGTTCTGTTTCAGGAAGAGCGAGGTCTCCAATCATGCGGTTTAGGATTGTGTTTGCCACGGCAAGTTCGATTACGTTCTCTCCTTCGGTCACAGCATCTGTAATGTCAACCGACCATGGAGCGCACCAGATTGTGCCTGCCTTCTTGCCGTTGACGGTCACGCTTAATGCGCCGCTGAACGGTGCTACCTCAAGGATACTTTTGGCAGCTGGCGAGAGATTTACGCTATTCCGGTAAATAGCTGTCCCTGAGTAATACTTTATCCCGTCTGTAGCGCTCTTACTCCAGTCGGTGAGAGTGTGGAATGTCACTTCTCCCGGTCCACCTGCCTTAGGGTCGAAAGTCACATTCCATGGAGTGGTTATTGTAGTGACTTTGTCAAGACGTGGCTGTGTGCCGGTATCTCCCGGAATTGGATTTTCGGAAACGACTATTATGAATGATTCGCAGGGCGCCATTGAAAGCTGCACTGTCATACGTCCGTCGGGAGTTGTGGCTCCTGAGAGTTTGTTGCGGGTACCATCGGTGGGATGCCATGCCTCGACTGCCTGACCTGCGGTGCGGAGTGTCACGTTACCTTCAAATGGCTTCTCTTTGTCGCGGTTGGCTATGAAATATATGTCGCCGTCGGCAAGAGTGCGGTGGTTGAAAAGGAGGTGGGCGGAGTCGGGGACCTCGATGTCGGGCACGATTCCTTCTGCCTTAATCGCATCGCCGAGAGTCATTCCGGAATACACACGTCCTTTGCCGAAGTTGGTGATGTCACCTTTCCATAGGTCATTGGCAAGTTCAGCATACTCTTTGGCTTCTCCCTGCTCCTTCTGAGAGAGTGAGCCGGCGGGTTTCTTTCCGTATATTACCGCTCCATCCTTGACAAGGGAGTGGATTTTGCGGAGGGCTGCGAGTGTCAGAGGCTCATCCTCGGGGAGAATTATCATTGTATAGATGATGTCCCCCTTGGTTGATACGTTTCCATCCTTTACGGAAAGCTGATTGATGAGTGCATCGGTGGTCATGGCGTCAAAATCATATCCGAAGGGGATGTCAGGAAGTTTGTGCGAGACGATGCGCAACGGTGCATTATCGCCGAGGTACACGCAGAAGTCAATCACGGGAGTACCTTGACGCATCATATAAGATGTGCGTGCCTGGCTTTCCATCTGAGGTGCGAGATAATCCCAGTATGTGTTGCATCGGTCAAATGCGTAATGACGTCCGCCCCCGGTGCATCCGGGATATTTGTCGAGCCAAGGTTGATGAGATGAGGCGCATACCACAAACTCATTGATTCCGAAACAGTAGGCATAGTCCGACAGCCATTTCATGTCGGCAGGTGTCATTTTGTAGTTTATGTCGGTGAATGCTTCGGCCGAGGCTACGCATTTGTCATAGAGGTGTGCGGCTGAGGAAACCTCTTTGATGTCATAGTTCCCGTCGAGGTGATGAGTCCAGAATTCACCTTGGGGTTTCTGTGCCACACCCTTGACCTTGAGCGGGTCGCCGGCGTAACAGATGGCACCGAAATCCTGTTGGGTGAAGGTGACATTGTTATTTTTCGCCAGACGGTTGAATTCTGCAAAATAATTTTCGGTGGTGAGGTCGGCTATGGTGCGACGTACATCGTAAAGTGTACGGGCTGAAAATTCAGGAGAGTCCACCACATAGCCCGCCATGACCGGGAGGTACTTTACTAAATCGTATCCATTCATCTTGCTGAACTCATGCTCGAACCCTTTGGTCCAGTTCTGCGGTCCGGCTTCATGGCTATCCATGGCAATCCCGTCAATCCTGCCGCCGCAGTTACGGATAGTGTCAATAATCTGCGCCACGTAGGAGTTCCAGTGGAAGTCTGCCGCCTCTTTCGACATTTTGTCACATTCAAGGGCGTTCATTTCGGGACGTCCATGTTTGGTGTGTCCGCCTGTCGGAGTATGGGCAAATCGTATTATTTTCCATTTTCCTTCGGGTGCATCCCAGTCCAGATGTCCGGTGGAATCGGTCATAGCTGTAAGGTCCACTATCTGTGCGCTGTTGATTACCTCGGCAGTGGAGTAGGAGGGTGTGAGTTCCTCAGTGATGTACGAGGGTCGGAGTGAAGCTTTGTCCTCCCAACTGTCAATCATGGCTGCCGGTGAAATCACCACCTCGCCCAACTCAAGTTCGGGAAATTTATCCTTCGGGGTGGTCCAGTCATGCAGGTTGAGTCGGAAATATCGACCTGTCACGGCGGGAAATGCGAGAGTGAGCCGGTTGGTACCACCGAGGGCTTGGTAGACAGGACGCAGTTTGCAGACGGGAGTGAATGTGACCCCGTCGGTCGATACTTCAAGTTCGCCGAGGTCGGGAAGTTCAAAATATCCGGTGCCGTTGAATGTCTTGGCATTTGAGGGAACCTGCATGGAGCTTGTGGCGGCTTTGCCACGCGGACGCATTGAGTAGCTGATGCTACGGGCTGTGAAATCATTTTTGAAATCGGCGGTCACGGTCACATGGCTACCCTCCGGCATGGCTGGAAAGGTGCATCGCTTGCTTCCGGGAGAGAAAAGTCCGGTTACGTTGATGGAAGCAGGGGTGACGGTGAGGTGTGGTGTCTGAGTGCGGCTGTCGGCAAGCGTGGTGGAATCTACGGGGAATGCCACAACAGCCACATCGTTGCTGTAATTGTAGCGTTTCCTTACCTCCGGAAGATTTATTGAAACATGGTTGCCGCCGGTAATTACGGTGTCGGTCGAGACAAGTTCCTGCATGGATAGTTCGGGTGTTATCCATGGACCTCCTGCCACATAACCGTTGGAGATATGTGTCTCGAATGTAAGTCCGAGTCTCTTGCACTCCTGTGATGCAAATTTCAGTAGCTCCCACCATTCGGGTGAGAGAGCTTTGATTTTGCTCTCTTTCACTCCGTGGGTCTGGTCGTAATATACCACTCCACCGATACCTACCTTCTTGTATGCCTCAAGGTCGGCGGTTATGCCTTCACGTGTGGTTTCAGTCTCTCCATGAAACCACCATACTTTGGTGCGGGTTGAATCCTGTATGTTTTCAAATCCGTTAAGCGCTTCGGTGACAGTTGTCATCGGGCGGTGTGGAGTGCAGCTCATAAGCATTAGAGCTGCACCCGCTGCTGAGATAAAACTATGTCGTGTCATCGTATGGTTATGTGAGGACTATTTGGTGGTGAATTTAACTGTGACAGGCTTCAGTCCCTGGCATGTGGCTTTCAGCTGGACCTCCCCTGCAGTGGTGGTGGGGCGGAGTATTGCCATTGCGAATCCACGGTGGAGGTCTATGGTGTCATCGCGGAAAAGATTGTCGCTTGTATGGCAACCGTTGTCGACAGCAAGGAGCGATGCCTCGCCGGTGACGTCAAAACGGATGTTGCCTGTGGCTGTTGGAACTTTGCGACCTTTGCTGTCGACAGCATATATGCGTGCATACTGGAGGTCCATTCCGTCGGCTTTCCAATCGGAGTTTTCATATTCCACCACAAGTTTTACCGGTTTGCCGGTGGTTTCGATGCGGTGACGGGCCACTTCTTTGCCGTTAGTGCGGGCTATGGCGGTGAGGTTGCCCGGATGGTATGCTATATTGTCCCATTTGATTACGTTGCGACGGGTGCGCTGCTCTGGATTCTTTTTTATTCCGAGTGACTTGCCGTTGAGCAGAAGTTCCACTTCGTCTGCGTTGGTGTAGGTATAGATGGTGTTCACGCTCCCTGGTTTACGGTTCCAATGAGAGGATATTACTTTTTGTCCTACCACTATGTCATTCCAGAGCTCAGCCTCACCTTCGCTGTCGACAATACCGATTCTTACACCGGGCTCGTCGGTGAAAGTTGATTTCATAAGATAGGCCTGAGGGAACGGTTCGAGGGAATGATTGAAGAATGAATACATCCATCCTTTCTTGGGCCAGGCGTTTGATTCTCCCCAGTATTCTATGGCGCCCCAGTAGGCGAGTCCCACCATTTTGTCCTGGTCCATGCCGAAGAACGGTGCGGTAAGCTCATTTGTCACAGCTTCGCTCTGGTATACTATCATGTCGGGATGGTGCTTGAGGTAAGCTTCATAGTCGTCCCAGCAGTAGTTGAAGCTTGCCACATCGGTCACGGTAGCGAGTTCGGGGGCTATGCGGTTTTCCTCCTTGCGGAAATCGGGGTCATGCTTCACGATGCCGCCGGCGCGGGCCGGATACATGGCTACAGTGGTGAGACGGGTAGGGTCATGGCGCTTTAGAAGCATTGACATGATGCGGTAGGTGGTGACACCCCAGTCATTTGTGCCGGGAATGCCGCAACGAACCTCCTGGAATTGCAATTCGTTGCCAAGGCTCCATAAAATCACTGAGGGATGGTTGCGGTCGCGTTTTACCCATTCGGTGAGGTTTTCGTGCCACATATCGGTCCATGGGCGTCGTCCGGCCCAAGCCACAGTGTTGCTCCATTTGTCATATAACTCATCTACTACAAGTATACCCTTTTCATCAGCCAATCGCAGGAATGCCTCGGAGTAGGGATTGTGTGAGGTGCGGATATGGTTGAATCCGAATTCCTTCAGACGGTCCATCATGCGTGATATGGAGGTCTCGAATGCTGCTGCACCGAGGGTACCGAGGTCATGATGGATTGCGATACCTTTCAAGAATACTTTTTTGCCGTTGAGCTTGAAGCCCTCGTCCTTATTGAATTCGATGGTGCGGATGCCGAAGCGGTCCGATACGCTGTCAATCACCTTGTCACCCTCCTTGATTTCAACATTTGCAGTGTAGAGGGCTGGTGTCTCGCATGACCATAGCTGAGGTGATGAGACTTTGATGGCGGGGAGTTTCACTTCCTCCGAGTCGCGGCGTGAACGCATGGGCACCTCGGTGGTGGAGTATCCGACGGGGTTGCCGGCAGGGTCAACCACAGTGACATTGATTGAAAGAGGGCGTTGGTTCATCTTGATACCCTCAACCTGCACCTGCACATCCACGGTAGCTTCCGTGTCAGAAATGGCTGGGGTGGTGATGAAGAGTCCGTGGCGGCTTACGGAGATGGAGTCCTTTACCACAAGGTGTACATCGCGGAACAGACCTCCGCCGGTGTACCAGCGTGAACCTCCCTCTTTACCTGTGTCGGCACGCACGGCTATCACGTTGGGGTTATCATAATCAAGTAGCTTGGCTATATCGCTCTCGAATCCGAGATATCCGTAATCGGTGCCACCGATATGACGACCGTTGAGGTACACATCTCCATGAAGCATGATACCTTCGAAGTCGAGCAGTACACGGCGACCTTTCCACGAGGGATTGGCATTGAAAGTCTTGCGATACCATGCGGTTCCCATAGGTTTGAAACCTCTTCCACGCGCGGCGGTGGAGTCCCATGGCATTTCAAATTGAAAGTCGTGAGGAATGTCAAGCTTGCGCCATGATGAGTCATCATATTCACGCTTTTCAGCACCCTCCGGGTTGCCCATTGAGAATTTCCAGTCAAAGTTGAACAGCTGGTCAATTCTTGGTTCCATATTGCGGCCGAAGGCTGTGGTGAGTGAGCCGAGCAGCATGAGAGCCATGACCGCTAATGATAATCGGTTTGTTTTCATAATCAGAAAAATTACATTTAAGGCGTTTGATTTTGTACTGCAAATTAACGAGCAATGTTTCTGATATACAAATAAATAGAGAATATTCCATATTATTTGTATTTTTGTCCATGTCGCATGGACCCGATTTCGGTGGTGTGAATTAATTTCTATGTGTGGTGCTGTCGGAGCCGGTGCGCATCGACTTGACATAGGCAGTGGGCGAGAGTCCGTAGCGCGACTTGAAACTACGGCTGAAATAGAGCGGGTCTCTCATTCCGACCATCGCTGATACTTCGCTGACATTATATGTGCCGAGCTTCAGCAATCCGGCGGCGCGCTCCAGACGGAGGGTGCGCAGATACTCCATCGGTGCCATTGATTTTCGGGCTTTCATCATATTGTAGAGAGCGGTGCGGCTCAGGTGCATGTCGGAGGCGAAATCATCTATGGAATAATCGGCATCTGCAATGTGGGCTTCGGTGATTGCGTCGAGCAATGATGAGAATGCGTCGTCGTTCTCCGGCTTATCGGCGGGAGTGGATGTGACGTCAGTCATAGCCGGTACACCACTGTCGGCTGGCTCGGAAGCATCGGAGGTGACGGGTGTAACGGGAGTTGTTGCGATTGACTGTGACGTTTTGTTGCGTGAACGTATATAATATATTGTGTAGCCGATGCCAATTAAAATGATTATGGCAATTCCTGCAGGAATCCATGGGAAGCTACCACCTCGGGTCACCTTGATGTTGGCGACTGTAAACTCACGGCTCCACTGTGCTCCCTGATTGCGGGCTTTTACTTTCAGTGTATAGTTGCCCGGTGGCAATGAGCGGTAGAGAATGGTATTGTCGGTGGTAGGTGCGCTCCATTCCTTGTCAAAACCCTCAAGATAGTGACAGAAATATGTAGTGGCATCCATGTCATAGCCAAAAGTGGAGAATGAAGCCAGAAGGTCGTTTGACTCATTGAGCGTGTAATCGGTCACAGCCACTGTGTCAGTGACGTTTTTGATGGTCGGCAATGAGGGGTTGATTGCGAGAATACCGTAGTCGGTGCCAAACAGCAACCTTCCGTCATCAAGGCGACAGCTGCTGCTTTCAAGAAATATATTGTTGCCGCTCTCATGTCCGGGGAAAAATGAGTCGATAAGTCCGTCGGTGGCATCGATGCGCGACAGTCCATGCTCCGTGGATACCCATATATTTCCTGCCAAATCCTCAGTGACTGCCTGCACGAGATTGTTGGTCAGTCCGTCAGCGGCAGTGATAATCGTGAATTGAGGGAGTGTGCCATCGAAAGGTCCATTGCTTACCGCGAGTCCGTCGCCAAGCATCACTATCCATATTTTCCCGTCGCGGGCGGCATGAATCTGACGCAGCTCGTTGCCGGGAATTCCATTGGTTGCATCGAGGTGATGAATGGCTTTCTCGCCTGACAAGAGCAGCGAATCGGAATGAAATATCATGAGACCGCGGCTGGTTGCTCCCCATATAAATCCATTGGCATCTTCCGCAAGGTTGCGCCAGTAGGTAGTGCCGTTCCCGGAGTTGCCGAATGTTCGGAAACCGGTGCTGTCGCCATCCGGTATAGCCACGCCGAGACCTTTGCCGAACATCGCCATCCACATTCTCCCTTTCCTGTCCTTGAGAAGATGGAATATGTCGAAACCCTGGCGAGGGAGCCTCTGCGGATTGGTCTTATTTCCCAAAAGGGATATTCCGTCGCCGCGCAGTCCAAGCCATGTATCTCCATGTGAATCACTTGCAGCAGTCATAACATTTTTACCGAAGCCGGTGGGTGAGCCTTTGGGATTCAGCCCCCGGTCGAGTCTGTAGAGCTCTCCGTGACGGTTGGCGGCTAAAATATCGCCTCCGGCGGTCTGCGCTATCATGCGGAATGAGTTGGAACGGTCGCGCGTCGGTTTGCCGGCGGGATATATGTATCTGAAATTCAACTCAGGATAGCGGAGCTGGAGCACTCCGGCATGTTCGGTCCCGGCCCAGACTCCTCCATTATTGTCGCCGGCTATGCAGAGTATATAGTCGCTTGGAAAACTTTCGGCATCTGCACTGCTGCGGCTGTAATGGGCTATGAGTGCCCCGTTAGGGTTAAAAAGTAACAGACCATTACCGTAAGTGGCTATCCAGATATTGCCACGCGCATCCTCAAATGTGCTGTAACGCTCGTAGCCCACCTCTTTTAGCCTTTCGGGTGACATGACTGAAAATGTGGTCAAAGAACCTGATGCACGGTCAATCCTGATGACGTGTCCGTTCCGGTCTCCGAGCCAGCCATTCCCCTTGTTGTCGGTGAAGAACCGTGCTCCTGCCGGAAGTGACGGGATGGGCTTGAGTGTCTCCTCCACCGGATTGAATTCAACCACACCCGCGGTGCTGCTTATATATAATGTGGTTGAACCTGCAAAAATATTGAGGTCTGAGTCAACGGTACCGTCGAGCGAGGTGACAACAGTGGCGGAATAGGAGTCGGGGTTCACGCGATAGATTTTTCCATCCTTTCCCACGGCATGAATCAGATTTCCATCTGCCGATATCGCTGCCAATGGGATGCCGGGTGATATCATCCTCACACTGTCGCCGCTTACTATACGAATCCCGTCGGTGGTGCTGAACCAAAGATTGCCTTTTGGGTCTTCGGTCATACCGGTTATTTTTACCTTTCCGTGATTGGTCAGGGCGGTGTCAAAAACTTTGGATATGAACTCCCCGGAGTTGCGATGTGACACACGTAGTGCGCCCCGGTCGCTATGCCACAGCCATATCTCGTCCGATGCGCTTTGGTGGAGCCGATTGTACACAGGTCCTGATTGCTGTCCCGAATAGTCAAGGAATTCACCTGTGGCAGGATTGAGACATGCGTATATATCGGATGATGTCTCTATCCATAGCAGACCGTCGGCGGTTTCCGAAATCTGTTTTACATGCAGGTCGTTGCGGTGATTTCCAAATGGACGGAACGTATAGCCATCGAACCGATTGAGTCCGTTGGGTGTGGATAGCCACAGATAACCGTCGGAGGAGCTGAAAATATTGCGGACAGTATTTTCCGAAAGTCCGTCGGCAGCCGTGAACTGTCTGATTTTCGGAAATTCGCTGTCATTAGCCATGACGCTGAATGTCGTAATCATAACTGACATGACTACGAATAGAATTTCAGATACTATGCGGATACTGTCTCTCATGTTGTTTAGTCGGCATTACAAAGTTACGATTAAAAACGAAATGATAAAAATATGAGAGATAAAATAGGTCGGATGTTGCCCTCACGGCTACACCCGACCGGTTAATGATGAGAAAGTATTGAGGAGAGATGCGTTATATGGAAATTATAGTCGTTGACTTATGCGCGACCTCATGACAGATTACGACACTACAGGCGGAATCAATGATGCCGGCGCTATTGATGAGAGAGCTGTCATGGCGAAACTGTCGTAGGATGAAGAATCCATGTTGAGCAGTATCGATGCCAAGGCTATGAAGATTATTTCAAACACCACGCCGGTGATGATTACCTGAGTGGAGATACCTTTGACATTGAATATCACCGATACGGCAGCCCGGCACAAAGCGAGTGCGGGGATGAACACCGCCATCATGACGCACACTGTGCCCCATCCGTCAAGATAAGGGATGTCGGGGTTGATATCGAATGCTTCGAGAATCCCCATGTCGCCGTTGAGGTGGAAAATGCTCAGTTTGGCAATCAGTACTATTGCTATTACCGCTACAGTGAAGGCTGTGCATCCGGCAAAGAAGCCAAGCACTCCGAGGATACATTTGGCTATCACCGACAGCAGAGTGTTGAGGAAGCTGCTGAATTCCCCGGGGTTCTCGGAGGGGATGGGGGCTACAGGAGGAACCGAATTGTTGATGACGGTCTGTCCGACAGTATCGACAGTGACCGGTTGACCTTGCATTTCGAGTATCTGGCGTGGTGTGCGTGCCGGCGGAATCACCATCCAGGCTATAAGGTAGATGATTATGCAGGTGCCCGATGAGATGGAGAAGAAGGGGGTGGGGAGCACGGTTATGAGTACCACCAGTATGCGCATCACGGTGATATCCCAGCCGGTGTACTGTGCGAGTCCTGCCAGTACACCTCCGAAAACTTTATGGCGCAGGTCGCGGAACAGTTTCTTATGGATGGGTGGGGGTGGGGGACATGCCGATGGACGATGTGATTCCTGTGCATCTGAGTCGGGTGTGCCGGATGTCGGTTCAGCTCCTGCGAAGTCAGCCTCGTCCGACAGCTCCTCGGGGCGTCCCATAGTCTCGATGATATTGTTTACATCCTCAAGGATGATGACATTGGCTCCCGTTGCGATGCGCTCGTCGAAGAGTTCGGAGATTCGGCTTTCGATATCGCTTACTATTTCGCTCCCTTCCTGTCCGGGGAAGGTGTCGCGGAGCTGTGACAGATAGTCCTGAAGGAGTTTGTAGGCGTCTTCGTCAATATAGAATATCTTGCCGTTGATATTCACTGGGAAAGTCTTTTTCATAATGGATTCGTTATTCCGGGTCAGTGGTAATAGTTGATTGGGGGAGTGAGGTGGTGTCGGAGAGGAGGAGATGGACCGAGCGGGCTATCTCATTCCATGATTCCTGAAGCTGGTCAAGAAACTGGAGCCCGAGCGGTGTGATGGAATAGTACTTTCGTGGTGGACCCTGGGTTGACTCTTCCCAGCGATAAGCGAGAAGTCCGTCGTTTTTCAGACGGGTGAGGAGGGGGTAGAGAGTCCCCTCCATCACAATCAGATGCGCTTCTTTGAGCCGGGCTATCATCTCGGAAGCGTAGGCGTCGCCACGCTTGAGTATAAGCAGCACACAGAACTCGAGCATCCCTTTGCGCATCTGTGATTTTAGATTGTCTATGTTCATTGTTTCAGTGGCGGATGGAGTATAGGAGAATGGTGTCAGTGTGTGGTGACGTTCCATCCACGATGCAAAGGTAGGACAAAGTATAGTACTATGCAATACCAAGTACTATACTTTTGCTGAGTTTTAACAAAAATTAATAAAGAACGCTCCATGCGGCTGATTTGCCACACGGAGCGTTATGATGTTAGTGATGTTGGGCGAGGGGAGCGCTGACTTAGCTTAGAATGCCACCGATTTCATGGTGAGTCCGGTGGTTTCCTGCAGTCCGAAAAGCAGATTCATGGTGTGGACCGCATTGCCGGCACCACCTTTAAGAAGATTGTCAATCACGGCGGTCACCATCAGCTTGCCTTCAATCTTGTCGAGATGTATGATGCACTTATTTGTGTTGACCACATCTTTAAGGTCCGGAATCTTGGAGGTGATGAATGTGAAATTATGGTCATCGAAGTAATCCTTGTAGATTTTGATGATTTCCGGTAAGTCGAGAGCGCAGTCGAGATAGCTCACAGCCATAATGCCACGCGAGAACGGTCCACGTATCGGAACCATGAGGAGTTTGGAGTTGAAACTCTGCTGCATGGTGTGGAGTGTCTGCATGATTTCGGGCATTTGCTGATGAGCGAACGGACGGTATACCACCAGATTGTCATTCCTGCGGGAATAGTGGGATGAAGGACGCAGTTCCCCACCGTCGCTTGTGCTGCCGGTGATGATGGTGGTATGTATGTCGCTGTTCAGGAGCAGATTCTTGGCGAGCGGGAGCAGTGAAAGCTCCACCACCATGGCGAGGCAGCCGGGATTTGCCACATGATTGGCTCCACGCACCATCGGCTTGCGGTTAAGCTCCGACAGACCGTAGACAAAATCATGCGACGGGTCCTCGAGACGGAAATCTCGCGCGAGGTCGATTATTTTCAGATTCTCCGGAATCTCATTTTGAGCAAGGAACTCTTTGGTCTTTCCTGCCGGTCGGCAACAGAACAGCACATCGATGTTTTTGAGGTCGTAGGTGCTGGAGAAATTCATGTCAATCTCTCCGTGCAGACCCTGATGCACATCCACGATGCGTTGACCACCCACAGTGCGTGAGTGTACCCATTTTATTTCCACGTCAGGATGATTGATGAGTATGCGCACCAGTTCTCCGGCGGCATATCCTGACCCTCCGATAATTCCTACTTTTATCATACGTCACTCTTTGGGTAAAGTGTTGATGGATTCAATACCTTTCTCAATACGGCGTATAGTCTCTTCCTTACCTAAAAGTTCGGTGATATCGAAAATGTGCGGACCCTTGCATTCGCCCACGAGAGTGAGGCGGAACGCATTCATCACGTTGCCGAGATGATAGCCCTTCTCAGCCACCCAGTTGAGCACGATAGGCTCTGCGGCGGCAGAACTGAAATCGGGGAGAGACTTGAGAACTTCCACAAGTTCGGTGAGAATCTGCGGGGTGTCCTCTTTCCAACGTTTCTTTATATCTTTTTCAGCATACGAGGCGGGGGCTTCGAAGAAGAACTTCGCCTGTTCCCAAAGGTCTGCCACAAAATTGATGCGACCCTTGACCAGGCTTACCACGCGGGTCACATATTCGTCAGAGAAATCGGCATTGTTCACGCCATGGGCTTCGAGTACCGGACGGAAAAGCTGTGCCAGTTCTGCATCGGGAGTAGTCTGGAGATATTCATGGTTGAACCAGCGGCCCTTGTCGTAGGCGAACTTGGCGCCTGAGCGTGAGCAGTGGTCAAATGAAAATTTCTCAATCAGCTCATCCATGCTCATGATTTCAGTATCATCGCCGGGGTTCCAGCCGAGAAGAGCAAGGAAGTTGATTACAGCCTCAGGCAGGTAGCCCGATTCGCGGTAGCCTGTGGAGATGGCTCCTGAAGCAGGGTCGTGCCACTCGAGGGGGAACACAGGGAAGCCAAGACGGTCACCGTCGCGCTTTGAGAGTTTTCCTTTGCCATCAGGCTTAAGGAGCAGCGGCAGATGCACAAACTGGGGCTGGGTGTCCTTCCATCCGAATGCCTCGTAAAGAAGCACATGGAGGGGAGCCGATGGCAACCATTCCTCACCGCGAATTACGTGTGACACCTCCATGAGATGGTCGTCCACGATGTTGGCGAGATGGTATGTGGGGAGGTCATCCGCGCTCTTGTAAAGGACCTTGTCGTCAAGAATTGAAGAGTTGATAGTCACTTTTCCGCGCAGAAGGTCATCGACCACCACGTCGCGGCCGGGTTCGATGAGGAAGCGCACCACGTAGGGGGTTCCCTCGTCGATGAGACGTTTTACCTCTTCGGCGGGAAGTGAGAGTGAGTTGCGCATGTTGGCGCGTGTAGAGGCGTCATACTGGAAATTGGGTGTCGCATTGCGGGCAGCTTCCAGTTCCTCAGGGGTATCGAATGCTATGTATGCCTTTCCGTTGTCGAGCAGCATCTTCACATGTTCGCGGTATATGTCGCGACGCTCGCTCTGTTTGTAGGGTCCGTAGTTGCCACCTTCGCGCACACCTTCATCAATCTTTATGCCGAGCCAGGCGAGTGATTCGTTGATGTAATCCTCGGCTCCGGGCACAAAACGGTGAGAGTCGGTGTCCTCGATTCGGAGAATCATGTCACCACCGTTGCGGCGCGCGAAAAGATAGTTATAGAGAGCGGTGCGGACACCACCGATATGCAGAGGCCCTGTGGGGGAGGGGGCAAATCTCACACGTACTTTACGTTCCATATATTTATGAAATTAAAATCAGTTTGATAGTGAATATTTTGCACTATAGCTAAAACAGCCACAAAGTTAAATAAATCTCTTGGGATAACAAAATAGGAAACAGGCTACTTATATTATTTAGGTAAGGTAATTTTGATAATCTGTGGAAATGTTGTAAATTTGCGCAGAGCTTAAATCGACAGAAATTGAGAAACATTATGGAAGATAACACCCTCTATGTCCCTGAACCCGCCATAAGGCGCCTGCCATGGTATCTGGCATGTGTCTCGAGGTTTCGCGCCCAGGGAGTAGAGTACGTATCTTCCACAGCTATTTCCCATCAGCTCAATGTGGATGCCTCTCAGATAGCCAAGGACCTTTCATATCTCAATATCAAAGGCAAGACACGCATCGGCTATGAGGTCAAGGAGCTGGAGCGCGGACTTCTCGATTTCCTCGGGTTCCATCAGGTACACAATGCGGTGATGATGGGTGTGGGTAGCCTCGGTGCCGCTCTGATAGCCGACTCCGGTCTGTCGCGCTACGGATTGAATATAGTGGCAGGATTTGATGTTGACCCGGCTCTTATTGGAACGGAGATAGGCGGTAAGCCGATTTATGACCTTGCGGAACTGCCATGGCGCCGCAAGCAGCTCAATGCCGAGATAGCCGTGATAGCTGTGCCGGTGGAGAGGGCCGCCGAAGTGGCTGAACTATGTGTCAATTCCGGCATAAAGGCTCTCTGGAATTTCACTCCATTCCATATCAAGACCTCTCCTGATATCACTATCCAGAATACTTCGATATATGCGCATCTCGCGGTGATGTATAACCGCATGAATACAAAATGAAGATAATAAGTCTGCATTCCGTAACTCCTGCTCTTTCTCTTGATATCCATCCCGACTCCACCGTTGTGATGTCGGGGCGTCCATTGTTTCTCCCCGAAGATAGCGGAGAGATGGTGGCTGAAGGACATTTGGCTGTTAGGATAAGCCGGCTTGGCAAGAATATTTCCGTAAAGTTCGCATCACGTTATTACGATGCCGTTACCCTCCTGCTCCGCATTCTCCCTGCATCGGGTATTCCGGAAGGGATGGAAGGGGTGTACTCGGCACTCGATGCCTCCTCGGTGATGGGCGAATGGTGTGACCGCGACGTTGTGACAACGCCCTTTGAGGTGACACTCGATGGCAAGAATTATCAGATGGAAGCTTTGGTCTCCGGGATAGAGACAGCTATCCATGAAGTGAGCCGTTACATGACCCTTAAAATAGGTGACGTGCTTCTGCTCCCGGTGTTTGGTGTGACCTCACCGTTGAGTCCCTCCTCACATCTCCATGCTTCTATCGGGGCATCGGAGGTAATTGATGTGAAAATAGTGTGAGGTCAGGGAGACCGTCCTATGTGAAAATGGCGTGAGGTTAAGGGCGCGGCTGAAGTGAAAGATTTTTAGTGAATAAAAGTTAATATTCATAATTTTTCGGGATTTTTTCAGTTTTCTTGAAAATTATCCTTAATTTAGCAAACTAAAATATCTATACCGACCCCTACACCCTGCGGTGGAAATCTGCCGTAAGGTGGAAATTTACTTATCACATCAAATAACTGTTATGGAACCGCGAGACACGTCTATGCTCCCTAACCAGGACGCCAAGGACCACACCATGAATGAAGAGGTCAATATCACTGCCTCAGAACCTATGCACCAAGAAGAATCACAACCGGCTTCTGAAGAACCGGCATCAGCCGTTCACGAACCTGCCACGAAGGAATCGCTCCTCGAGGAGGTGAAAGTGCTTGCAGGAAAGGATGCGGCAGATATTGCCAACGATGAAGTAGCTCACTTGAAGCAGAAGTTTTACGCGCTCCGTAACGAAGAGCAGCGTCTCGAACGTGAGGCATTTGTGGCAGCCGGCAACGCTGCCGATGCTTACGAGCCCGCTGCCGATGAGATAGAGGAGGCATTCAAGGCTGCCCTCTCCACTATCAAAGAGAAGAAAGCCGAACAGCGTGCCGCCATCGAGGCTGAACAGCAGCAGAATTATGAACGCAAGAAAGCCATCGTTGACAAACTTGTAGAGATGAGCTGTGATGCCGACAATGTAAACCGCGTGTTCCCCCAGGTACGTGAAATGCAGAATGAGTTCAAGGAGATAGGCGAAGTGCCCGCTCCCATGGCGGCTGATTTGTGGAAGAATTATCAGGATGCCGTAGAGCGTTTCTACGACCAACTGAAAATCAATAAGGAACTGCGTGATTACGATTTCAAGAAAAATCTTACCGAGAAGGAAGCTCTCGTGGCTGAGGCTGAAAAGCTACGCGAGGAGGAAGATGTAATCGCCGCTTTCCGTAAATTACAGACACTGCATGAGCAGTGGCGTCAGATTGGTCCCGTGCCCAAAGAGGTGCGTGAGGAAATCTGGGGCAAGTTCAAGGAGATTTCAGCCGAAATCAACAAGCGTTATCAGGCGTTCTTCGAAGAGCGTAAAGCTCAGGAACGTCAGAATGAGGAAGCCAAGACCGCTATCTGTGAGCGCATCGAGGCTCTCGACTTCGCTTCGCTCGGCACGTATGCAGCATGGGATGAGATGACCAAGCAGATTATAGCCGCCCAGGAGGAATGGAAGAAGATAGGATATGCTTCGCGTAAGTCGAACAACGCGCTTTTCGCCCGTTTCCGTGAGACCTGCGATAAGTTCTTTGCTGCAAAAGCAGAGTTCTTCCATCACATGAAGGATGTGCTCGCCAAGAATCTTGAGCGTAAAATCGCTCTGTGCGAACGCGCTGAGGCTCTCAAGGACAGCACCGAGTGGCGCAAGACAGCCGATGAGCTCGCCGCCCTGCAGAAAGAGTGGAAGACCATCGGTGCCGTTGCCAAGAAGCATTCCGACCAGGTGTGGCGCCGTTTCCTCGCTGCTTGTGACTACTTCTTCGAACAGAAAAAGAAAAATACCTCAGGTACACGTCGCACCGAGCGTGCCAACCTTGAGCAGAAGCGTGAAATCATCGACAAGCTTAAGGCTATCGACACAACCGCAGGCGACCGCGCCGAGTCAGTGAAGAAAGTCAAGGACCTCCAGACCGAATGGCAAAGCGTAGGGCATGTGCCTTTCAGCGAGAAGGATGCGGTGTACGAGGCATATCGTGCCGTATGCAACGAACTGTATGAGAAACTCGACATGTCGCAGCGCGGCTCACGCATGGCTTCGTTTGAGAATACAATCAACGAAATCGGAAATGACCAGAACCGTCTCTACCGTGAGCGCGAGCGCCTGATGCGTGCATATGAGCAGCGCCGCAGTGAGCTTCAGACCTACGAGAACAACCTTGGTTTCCTCAGTGCGAAGTCAAAGAACGGTGACACCATGCTCCGTGACATGCAGCGCCGCATGCAGCGTATCAAGGATGATATCGCTGACCTCGAAAAGAAAATAAAGGTCATCGACAGTAAACTCTAATAAGAATTACAAGGTGACTCTTGAAAATTACCGGACCTTTTTTCGGATTAAATTTATTTTTGAGAGTTACTTATAGAAAATAACTTGTCAGCACCGCATCGTCCGGGCGTTTTGCCCGGATGTGAGCGGGCTGCCGTCAAGACAGTTATCATTAAACCCTCTGACGTGAAGAGACTGACTTACTGTGGAGGAGTTGCACCCAAGGTGAGTGTGACTCCTTCTCAATGTCCGGAATTATGTGGAAAGCCCACCCCGCTGGACAGTCCGTTCAATTCCGGGGTGAAAAGAGCGTTTGACATCCTGTTTTCCCTTCTGTTCCTGCTGATTTCTCCGGTAATCTTCATTCCGGTGGCGGTTGCGGTCAAGCTGACGTCGCCCGGTCCGGTGTTTTTCCGACAGAAACGAACGGGTTACAAGGGTAAGGAATTCACTTGCCTGAAATTCCGCACCATGGTGGTCAACAAGGACGCCGATTTACTGCAGGCAAATCAGCATCCTTCGCGCATCACGCGTATAGGGAAATTCCTGCGCGTGACAAGTATCGACGAGATGCCGCAGTTTGTCAATGTGCTTGCCGGCGATATGTCGGTGGTGGGTCCTCGCCCTCACATGCTGAAACTTACCGAGGATTACCGGGGTGTGATAAAGGATTACATGTGTCGCCACCGTGCCAAGCCCGGCATAACCGGATGGGCGCAGGTGAGCGGTCTACGCGGACCAATGGATGATGTGAGCCGGATGGAACAACGCGTAAGTCATGACCTCTGGTATATAGATAACTGGTCGTTCGCGCTTGATATGAAAATCATTATGCGTACTCTCGGGTGTGTGTTCCGTCAGCGATGAATGGAAGCATGCTCCGCTTAAATCTGTTTTGAACTATGCTTGATATACAGGAACGAGCCACGGCGTTGCTGCGCCGTTTTTACGGATACAACAGTTTTCGCCCGTTGCAGCTCGATATTATAACCACCGCGCTCCAGAGGCGTGACTGTGTGGTGCTGATGCCTACCGGCGGTGGAAAATCAATCTGCTATCAGATACCTGCCATGATGGGCGATGGAGTGGTCATAGTAGTGTCGCCGCTCATTGCTTTGATGAAGGACCAGGTCACAGCTCTGACTTCCAACGGGATTCCTGCCGCCGCTGTCAACTCAATGCAGACCGAGGTGGAGAACCATCACATCATGCAGCAGCTTTTCACCGGACGTATCAAGATTCTGTATATATCACCCGAGCGGTTGCTGATGGAGATTGACCGATGGTCGCGAGACCTGAAAATCTCTCTCGTGGCTATTGATGAGGCACACTGTATATCGCAGTGGGGACACGATTTCCGACCTGATTACACACGTCTGGCTAAAATCAAGGAGCTTTATCCGCATGTGCCTATAATGGCGCTTACCGCCACAGCCGACCGTCTCACACGCGAGGATATTGCCAGACAGTTGCGGCTTCATGACCCAAAGATTTATATCGGTTCGTTTGACCGTCCCAACATATCGCTCCGCGTCATGATTGACCCCGGAAAGGGGAAACGTGTGAATTACATCTGCTCGCTCATTGACCGTTACAGGCATGACTCGGGAATAGTCTACTGTATCAGCCGCAAGAGAGCCGAGAGCATGAATGCGGAGTTGAAGCTGAGAGGATACAAGTCGGTGGTTTACCATGCCGGTCTTTCGGTAACAGAGCGAAATGCCGCTCAGGACAAGTTTATCAGCGGAGATGTGCAGGTGGTGTGTGCCACCGTGGCGTTCGGCATGGGGATTGACAAGAGCAACATCCGCTGGGTGGTTCACAACAACATGCCGCGCAACATAGAGAGCTACTATCAGGAAATCGGCCGAGCCGGACGTGATGGTGTGAAGGCCGAGGCTGTGATGTTCTATTCCTATGGCGATATAGCCACTCTGCAGAGCTTCGTGGACGAGAGCGGACAGCAGAGCATCAACACCGAGAAACTCAACCGCATGAAGGAGTATGCCGAGGCTTCGTTGTGCCGCCGGCGCATACTGCTCAGTTACTTCAATGAGACTATGGAGCATGATTGCGGCAACTGTGACGTGTGTCTGAACCCTCCGGAACGTATGGATGGCACCACACCTGTGCTTAAAGCTCTGAGCGCCATAGTGAGAGTAAACGGTATGGTCGGTGTGACGATGCTGATTGATATATTGCGTGGAGCCTCGCGACAGGAGTTGATACAGCGCGGCTACCATCAGATTAAGACCTATGGAGCGGGGCGCGACATGTCGTTTGCGGAGTGGAACAATTACATCTCGCAGATGATTCAGCTGGGGCTGATAGATATAGCCTACAACGAGGGTAACCACCTCAAACTCACCTCCTACGGCGCTAAGGTGCTGACCGAACGCTCGCAAGTGATGCTTGCCAAGTACATACCATTTGAACGCTCATCCGGCAAACGGACCAAGAGTAAGGAAGTGGTGGAGCCGCAGCTTACCCCGGCCGAAAGGTTGCTTGAACTCCTCAAGGAGGTGCGTCTTAAACTCGCAAGGAAAGAGCAGGTGCCACCGTATATCGTATTCTCCGACAAGGCGTTGCTTGAGATGGTGCGCGTAGAGCCAACGGATATGGAAAGCTTTTCGAAAGTTGAGGGCGTGGGTGAGAAAAAGACAGTCAAATACTGGAAACCGTTTGTCACAGCCATCAGAAAATTCAAAGGAATTTCCGAACCTCTTGGCACCGGGCTCTCACATGAGGAGACACTGCTTCTTCTTAATGCGGGCTATGATGTCGAGGCTATCGCCGAGGCTAAGAATATAAAGCCGCAGACGGTATACAATCACATAGCGTCGCTCATCCGTGAGGATAAGTTATCGGAATTCTCATCGGTCATTACCCGTGAGCAGTATCTTCGTGTCATGGAGGTGGCTAAGTCAAATCCCGAGGATATGTATCTGATTCTGGCTAAAGAGATGCCTGTGGGGCTTCCCGCAGTGGCTCTTGCTATGTCGGATTTTCTGCTGAGGCATAAAGCCAACAGTTAATTGAGCCCGACTCTGGTGACGTACATGGATACTTCCTTTTCAAGACTTGACTCTTTCGGCGGATTTTCTCCTGCCCGTTCCTGCCCGACAAGGAATTAGCCAAAGGATGCAAGGTGCTTGTCCGCTTCACTTTTTTTGAGGTACCCGATTATATTTTTTGTCAGTTAATCACTATGGTTCAGAAATTTGTTGTACATTTGTAATATCTAAAGTAAAAAGGAGATACAACTATGGCAAGACCTATCAAAGAAACTCCCGTACTGAAAGGGAGAGATGCGGTAAGATTTGCCGAAAGAATAGCAAATCCCGCTCCCGTCAGCCAATCCGAAAAAGATGCGGCCCGCAAGGCTTACGAAGCCTTTAAGGCTATAAGCACATTCCAAATGTAAGATGGATTTTAGCAATTTTACATTCCGGCAGATTGAAGCTGGTACAGAAATAAAGTCGTTTGATTGCGGCGATGCCGACTTAAACGACTTTCTTGTTAGTGACGCGAAGAATTATCTTCGCGCCATGATGGCTTTAACATATCTTCTTGAAGATAATTTGGAATGCAAAACTGTTGCGTATTATAGCCTGTTAAATGATAAAATTGTTTTTGACCCCGAAGAAAAACAATTTTGGAATAGGCTTAACCGTAAGATTGTTAACTCCAAGCGCCGTAAGGAATACCCTGCTGTAAAGATAGGACGCCTTGCTGTTTCAAAAGATTATGCTGGCAATCATATTGGCGAAGCTATTTTGTTGCAGGTAAAGCATATGTTCGCCACCATGCGCCGCAGTGCTTGTCGGTTTATTACTGTTGATGCCTATGCGGCAGCTATCCCATTTTACGAAAAATGCGGTTTTATGTTCCTCTCGGAGAAAGATAAAACCGCAAAAACACGTGCGATGTATTTCGATTTAATCAACTTCGTGCAATGAAAAAAGTTTCTTTTATCATTGCACTTGCAGTAGTTTCCCTCGGCATATTCTCAACAAACATCATGAATCGATTTAAGAGGGTTAACATTTAGTTTTAAACTATCTGAACAGGAGGGGTAGAAATTCCGTGAGGTAGATGCGCCAGTTTTTCCAGATGTGACCTTCAGGTGACTCGTAGTAGGTGTACTTATATCCATTATCGTCAAGCTTTTGGCGGAATTCCTTGTTGGCGGGATAAAGGAAGTCGGTTGAGCCGATTGCTATCCAGTAGAGTGCCGGATTCTTGCTGAACTGTCGGGCGAGTTTTTCATCGAAATTATCATAGATTTCTGATTTTGCCTTGCCATCTCCCGGCAGGATAGCAGCAGAGAAAAGTCCGATATAGTCAAACATGTCGGGATACTGCTTCGAGATGTGCAGCGAGTGGAATCCACCCATCGACAGTCCGGCTATGGCTCTCCCTTTCTTTGACTTTACGGTGCGGTAATTCTTATCAATGAAGTTGACCACATCAGGAAAATGTGTCTCGAAGGTCCCCTCCATTGTGTGCGGGAGGTTGATGGTGGGAGGTGCGAATCCAAGAGATGACTCTCCGGGGGCGGCATCCATGTCGACATTTCCGTTAGTCATGACCACAATCATAGGCTCGATTTCACCTTTGGCTATCATATTGTCGAGGATTTGGGTGGCACGGCCTAATTCGGACCAGGCATTTTCATCACCACCCATTCCATGTAGCAGATATAGGACGGGATAGCGTTTGCCGCTTGTCTCGTAGCCGGCAGGGGTATAGACTGTCATACGGCGGTCAGTGTTAAGGACCGGGCTGTGATACCAGCGCTTTGCCACTGTGCCGTGGGATACATCGTTGATTTTATAATAGTCGGCTCGGTCACCGCCTACGATAAACAGATTGGTGATGCTTGCCACATCGCGCAGTTGATACACATTGGATGAATCGGTGATTTTGAGTCCGTCCACAATGAATGTGTAGCTGTAAAGCTCGGGTGAAAGCGGGGCAGGTGTGGTGAACTCCCACACACCATCCTTCTCCTCCAGTTCGGCTATGCCCGGAACTTCGTATTCCCCTCCGGGAGTGGTGATTTTCTGCGGCTCAATAAAGTCGCCTGTCACCTGCACTCTCACTGCCTTAGGAGCGCGGAGACGGAATGTGACAGTGTTGTTGTCGTGGATTTCCGGTGACAGGAGCTGAGGGGAACCCCACAGAGCCTGCTGTGCGGAGAGCTGTAGAATACAGGCACAAAAAATCAATGCAGATAGGAGATACTTTTTCATAATTGTAGGATTGTAGTGATTTTATTGGTGTTGGCAATTATCGGTTGAAAACGATGCTTCCTGCTGGACGATTTTACCGTTTTCGTTCTGTCTTGTCAAAAGTTACTATTAATTATGCAAATATAGTAAAAATTTTGATAAGGCTATCTCATAAACGTTCCGGGTTATTATCACACTGATAACTGCCATGACAATCCATACCACAAATGAAGAGTCGATGGTTATACTATTGAGCAATAGATATGGTGATGGGATTGATAACGATGACGCCGAGTTGTTGATAAGCGGGAATATCAGATAAAGAACCATATTCATGATGAAACCGCATAGCGCGGCAATGGCGACAGCCAATCTGTTGCGCTTCCTAAGTGTGGCATTATGTTGTTTGACAATCTCAACAGCCTCCATTTTCTTTTGAAGTTTAGTCGTAAACTGAAAAGACGGAGAAAGCTCAGGTTGAAAATTACTGAATAATTCTCTTAATTTATCGTCTTCCATAAGTTATATAATCTACGTGTTTGACAATGAACTGATTTAAACTTTTTACAAAATGTTAAATCCAGAACTGATTGGGACTTCGTTTTTAATCTTTGATTCCCTTTTTGGTAAATTTTTCCATCTTTCTTCAGTCGTATAGCTCGCTATACTCCTTCGTCAAGACGAAAAATTTACTCAAAAATAGAACCAAATCTTAAAAAGTAAAAAGTTTAAATCAGTTCAATAATTTGCGAAGATGGTTTCGTCCTCGCGAAAGATGTTGCTTGATAGCGTCTTGAGAAGTTCCTTCAATTTCAGCTATCTCTTTGATAGAGTAGCCCTCCATATAGAACAGCAATACAGACGTGCGTTCTTTTCCCGAGATTTGATTTAATGCTGCATATAAATCTTGATAATGGAAACCACTGTCAGCCTGTTTGTCAGAAACTATATTTCGAGCTTCTTCATAGTCATTAAATACCCTCTCTGACCGTTTGTGATTGATAAAAGTGGTATACCCGATTCTAAAAATCCAAGCCTTGAATTTATCCCGGTTTCTAAAACTATCACAAGTGAGATATGCCTTTATATATGATTCCTGAGCAATATCGTCGGCAAGAGCAGTATTTCCACAGCAAAGGGCAACAAGAAAGCGTCGAAAAGCTTTCTGGGTTCCTTCTAAATGTTGTATGAACTGCTCGCGGGTCATTGTTCGTTACTCGTATCAGATTTCATTTGCTTATACATGACTAAATATGTGATAAAATAGCTTAGTCCCACTGAAAAAGAGGCAATAGCTAAAAGCATAGTGTAATTAATTATGTTAGGATTTCCTGAGATGCTTTTGTTGTATAGGAAATAGATAACGAAGCCGATGCCAAGCAGTGTAAATATACAGCAACGGAAGAGTCGGTTATTAAGGATTTCACGAGTGGGCTTTTGCGGCGTCTTAAGCGACTCGGTAAGTTTATCAATATCTACATTCTTATTAGCTTCGATTGCCTTAAGGATTATTTGTGCGCGTTTGTTATCACTGTTGATTTGGGTGAGTGAGTTGATGAGTACGATTGCGATGGGAAGAACCACGCAAATGGAGATAGTGATGAGTGCTGTTGTCATGATTTTATGTCTTTGAAATGTTTTTTAATGTTGTTGTTTTTGAGATATCTCGTATGTAAGACACATTTCAGCTTTTGAAGGTGACATTGAGTTTTTATTTTTGCAGATTTTAACATTTGTTGTTAACCACCCTCTAAATCTGTTTATTGACATCAAAAAACTTCCAACAAATTTACAATAAAATTTTTTCAATATCATAGATTGACATTATCGCACTTATTCGAGGTTTTGCGGGTGTATCTTTGCGGTATAAATTAAATAATCTCTAACGAATACAAAGCAAAAATCACTATGAAGACAACAGACACCAAAGCCGTGAGAATTAGAAAAGAAGGTAAGAATAAAGCCGCAAAGAAGTATGCCGTTTCTGTCCGTGCATACGATGATTTCACATCGCGTATCCGGTCGGCTCTTGCAACTGATGCTGACGCTTGCCGGGAGACATTGCAGCTCCTTGAGACGAGTGTAGGTCATGATGTAGAGGCAATCGGGATTGATGAGTGTTCCATCAAGGCGCAAATCGCATTCCTGATGATAAAACCTGAAATCGAGAAGGCTATCAAGCGCTCTCGTGTGGCACGCGAACGGGCCGGTCGTAGAAAGGTGACAGCTGTGGGGGAATCAGTTGCCGCTGAAATCGTCATGGCGGCTCCAAGGGAGGAGAAGGCAACCGGCAATGCTGAGCAGCCCTTGACCGCCGTGGATGCGGTGCCTGAAGTTGATGCAGTGCCTGAAGTTGATGCAGTGCCTGAAGTTAATGCGGTGCCGGTGGTGGAGGCAATGCCCGAAGTGGATGCAGTGCCGGAGGTGGACGTGGTGCCGGTGGAGACTCAACCTCTGTCACGACGCGAACGACGCAGAATGATGTGGCGCGAAGAGCGTCGGCGCCGAAAAGCAGCCAAGAGAGCAAATTGTTAGCAGTGTGAGAATGATTCCGCTGTCATGAGCCAGTCAAAGTAAACACACTCCAAGGTGTGGACAGATTAGTGGCGGCATTTTCTTGTGAAATCTTTACAATTTGTGTATCTTTGTGCAAATTATAATTCTATTTATCACTTTACCATGAAACATCTTTGGATTTTTAGTATGATGTTGGGGTGTGCTATGCCCGGCATGGCGGCTAATGAGCCGGCCACTGCGGTTACCCCCGACAAGACGTCAGTGAGAGAAGTTGTTCCGATGAATTTTGGATGGAAATTCATGTATGGCGATTTATTGACAGCCGATGGGGAAGGTTGGATTGACGTAAATGTACCACACGATTTTCAGATTGCCCAGCCGTGGGTAGAGCCTTCGCCCGACGAACGTCCGGATAATGACAACCCGATGGCTAATATCCGCAGCCGTCTGAGCTCCCGAGGTTTCAAGGAGATGGGCTCAGGCTGGTACCGCAAATCATTTACCCCTGACCCTTCGTGGGAAGGTAAGCGTGTGCTTCTTGATTTCGAGGGTATATTGCTTGTGGGCGATGTGTACCTCAACGGTGAGCATATCGGCGGCACCGATTATGGCTACCTCGGCTTTGAATCAGATATATCAAAAAAATTGAAATATGGTCAGCCAAACGTGATTGAAGTTAAGGCTGATACAGGCAAACCGGAAAATTCACGCTGGTATACCGGAGCAGGTATTTATCGCGATGTGAATATCATCGTCACTGACCCTGCGCATTATTTTACCCGTCATCCGCTGAAAATCACCACCCCTATAGCTACTCCCGAGAAATCGGTGGCTGTGATTGATGGTGAGATTGCTACCCGCGTCAGGATGGATAGCCTGAATGTAGGTATCCGTATACTTGATAAGGAGGGTAACGCGGTGTACGACAAGGTGAACCGTATATGGAATAACCGCAAGCAGCCCATCCGTGAGTTCCGCCTCGACAGCATCACTGTTGACAACGCCAAGCTTTGGGACTGCGAGAATCCCAACCTCTACACCGCCGAGGTCACTCTCTATCGCCCCGATGGAACTGTGGCCGACCGTGTGAGCGAGCGTTTCGGATTCCGTACATTGGAATACTCACCCGAATTCGGTCTGAAGCTCAATGGCAAGAAGGTGCTTCTCAAAGGTATCGCCAACCATCATACACTCGGCGCGCTTGGTGCAGCCGCCTATCCCCGCGCGCTTGAAAAGCGCATCAAGCTGCTGAAGGAATTCGGCTTTAACCATATCCGCTCTTCCCATAATCCTTACAGCGAGTCGTTCCTTGACCTTTGCGATGAGAATGGTATCCTTGTGGTGGATGAAATCTATGACAAGTGGACCAAGCAGTTCTGCGGCGGTCGTAAGGAATGGTCAGAGCAATGGCAGCAGACAGTGCCTGAATGGGTGAGACGTGACCGCAACCATCCGTCAATAGTGATGTGGAGTCTCGGTAATGAACTGCAACTTATCGCCGATTATCCCTTCAATGACTGGGGCGTGACTCCGTATCATCTCCAGAAGACAGCCCTCAACCGCTATGACACCAGCCGTCCCGTCACAGTGGCTATGCACCCCCGCGGACGAAATGAGCTTACCGATAGTCTGCCTGCACCCCTGGTGATGGAGACTGATATAGCTGCCTACAATTACCGCTATATGTATTTCCCCGGCGATGGTCGCCGTTTCCCCTGGATGATGTTCTACCAGAGCGAGGCGAATACCTCAAATATGGGTCCTAACTTCTTTGATATGGACCTTGACAAGGTGATAGGTCTCGCCTACTGGGGTATGATTGATTACCTTGGCGAATCGCACGGTTGGCCCGCTAAGGGATGGCGTGAGGGTGTATTCGATATCTCGCTTGAGCCCAAGCCCAACGCATATTTCCTGAAGAGTTATTTCATGCCTGATGAGCCCTTGGTGAGAATCGGTGTCATCGAGGGTGAGAACAGCACTTTGTGGAATGATGTTGTGGTCGGTGGAGATGTATTGTCATCGCATTGGAATTATAAGGATGGCAGCAAATTGTCGCTGTTCACCTATACAAATGCCGATGAGGTTGAACTTATAGTCAATGGCAAGAGTCTCGGCCGTCGTCCCAACAACCGTGAGAACTCCAAGGAACGTAACCGCATCAAGTGGAATGACGTGCCTTATGCCAAAGGATATATCGAAGCTGTAGCTTACAACAAGGGTCAGAAAGCTCCTGTGAGCCGCCATCGTCTCGAGACAGCCGGCAATGCCGTGAAACTTCAGGCTGACCCCGACAACGCATCGTGGAAGGCTGACGGAATGGACCTCCAGCATGTGCGCGTCACAGCCGTGGATGGTAAGAACCGCCGTGACTATGGAGCACGTGAGAACTTGAAGTTTGAAGTGGATGGTCCGGCTGAGATTGTTGGTGTGATTAACGGCGATATGCTTAGTCCGGAACTCACTGTGGGCGATACACGCAGTTTGTATAACGGTTCGGCAGTGGTGATACTGCGCTCCACCCAGCAGCCCGGCGAGGTGAAGCTGAAAGTTACTCCCGCAGGCAAACTCAAACCTACCACTCTGAAGCTGCAGACCCTTTAATGCAGAAGGATTGACATAACGTAACAAAGAGATACCCGTGACACCCGGGGCGGAGCAGCAGTCTCGCGCCCCGGGTGTTTTATATGGTGCTTGTCGGGAGGTCGATTATATATGTATGTGTCAAATCGGCCGGTTGTGTGGGTTAAATGTGTCGTCGCGACATGTACGGTGCAATTTTGATAAAATTTAAAACAGTTTCTAAAGTTATTGTTGATTTTTTTACTTAGCTTTGCAACATACAATTAAACTTGCTGATAATCTGTATCGGAAGCATATTTCCACTTCACTGAGACATCCTCTAAAACATAACTTAAAATATCATGAACAATTATCCAAAAATCGGTATCCGCCCCACCATTGACGGTCGTCAGGGAGGTGTGCGCGAAAGTCTTGAAGATAAGACAATGAATCTGGCAAAAGCTGTTGCCGACCTCATATCATCCAATCTCCGTTATCCCGACGGTTCACCCGTGCAGTGCGTCATAGCCGACGGAACCATCGGCCGAGTGCCCGAATCGGCTGCTTGTGCCGAGAAGTTCGAGCGCGAAGGTGTGGGAGCCACCATTACAGTGACCTCATGCTGGTGCTATGGCTCGGAGACAATGGATATGCACCCTCACTGGCCCAAAGCTGTGTGGGGATTCAATGGCACTGAACGTCCGGGAGCTGTGTATCTTGCCGCTGTGCTCGCAGCGCATGCACAGAAGGGTCTGCCTGCATTCGGCATCTACGGACATGATGTTCAGGACCTCGATGACAATTCAATTCCTGCCGATGTGGCGGAAAAACTTCTCCGCTTCACCCGCGCGGCTCTCGCAGTGGCGTTGATGCGTGGAAAATCATATCTCTCGTTCGGCTCGGTGTCGATGGGTATAGCCGGTTCGATTGTCAATCCTGATTTCTTCCAGGAATATTTAGGAATGCGCACTGAATCGGTGGATATGACTGAAATCATCCGCCGTATGACTCTCGGCATATATGATAAGGATGAGTATGCCAAGGCTATGGCATGGACTGAAAAGTATTGCAAGTCACGCGAAGGCGAGGATTTCAAGAACCGTCCTGAAAAACGTAAGACCCGTGAGGAAAAGGATGCCGATTGGGATTTTGTGGTTAAGATGATGATAATCATGCGCGACCTCATGAAAGGTAATCCCAAACTTCGTGAGATGGGCTTCAAGGAAGAGGCTTTGGGGCACAATGCGATTGCCGCCGGTTTCCAGGGTCAGCGTCAGTGGACCGATTTCTATCCCAACGGTGACTTCCCCGAGGCGTTGATGAACACTTCATTTGACTGGAACGGTATTCGCGAGGCGTTTGTGCTTGCCACAGAGAACGATGCCTGCAACGGTGTAGCCATGCTGTTCGGACATCTTCTTACCAACCGCGCCCAGATATTCAGCGATGTGCGCACCTACTGGAGCCCGGAGGCTGTATATCGTGTCACCGGCAAGGAACTCACCGGTCGTGCTTCGGGCGGTATGATTCACTTGATTAATTCAGGCGCGACCACTCTTGACGGTACAGGTCAGGCAGTAGATGCCGAGGGCGTTCCTGTGATGAAACACCATTGGGAAATGACAGAGGAGGATGTGGAGAAGTGCCTTGGCGCGACCACATGGTATCCTGCCGACCGTGACTACTTCAGGGGTGGCGGTTTCTCGTCCAACTTCCTCACCAAGGGTGGAATGCCCGTGACAATGATGCGACTCAACCTGGTGAAAGGTCTCGGTCCGGTGCTTCAGATAGCCGAGGGCTGGACAGTGGACGTAGACCCCGAAATCAATAAGAAGCTCGACATGCGCACCGACCCCACCTGGCCTACCACCTGGTTTGTGCCACGTCTGTGTCCCGACCGTGATGCATTCAAGGATGTATACTCGGTTATGAACAACTGGGGTGCCAACCACGGCGCTATTTCCTACGGTCATATCGGTCAGGACCTCATCACACTTGCCTCTATACTACGAATCCCCGTGTGCATGCACAATGTGGATAATGACAAGTTGTTCCGTCCCGCAGCATGGAATGCCTTCGGTATGGATAAGGAAGGTGCCGATTACCGCGCATGTGCCACCTATGGTCCTATTTACAAGTAATTCAGAGATACGTATACGAGGGTAATCCTCAGAGATTGCATAGGAGCAGGCTCTGAGGAGGTCACTCTCTTGATGTGGGGCATCGCCTTGGTGCCGCTGAATCCGATTAAGACGGGTTCCACGGCTCCGGGGCGATTCCACATCAAGAGGTTTTTAACCAGATAAACAGTAATAATGGAAAATAAAGAGACCGGCTATCCGATTAAGGAATATAAAGTACCCGTGAAGCGCTATTGCCGCACCCTCGACCTCAGGGACGATGCGGAACTGATAGCCGAGTATCGCCGCCGCCATGCCAAGGAGAATATATGGAAAGAAGTGGTGGATGGCATCAAGGAGGTAGGGATTCTTGATATGGATATCTATATCCGTGGCACACGTCTGATGATGATACTTGAGGTGCCTGCTGATTTGGACCTCGAGGCTGCGATGGAGCGCCTTGCCACACTTCCGCGCCAGCAGGAGTGGGAGGATTTCATGTCGGTGTTCCAGCAATCAGCTCCCGGCGCATCATCGGCCGAGAAGTGGCAGCCGATGGAGCGGGTGTTTCATCTCTATGATTAGTACATAAGAAAAAATAAAAATATGAAAGAGAATCAATCACTCCTTCGTTCAAACGGTATAAATTACCTTGTCCCTTTCATACTGATTACCTCATGTTTCGCGCTGTGGGGATTTGCCAACGACATCACCAATCCGATGGTCAAGGCATTCTCCAAGATATTCCGTATGAGTGTGACTGACGGTACGTTGGTACAAGTTGCATTTTACGGCGGATACTTCGCCATGGCATTTCCTGCCGCCATGTTTATCCGCAGATATTCCTATAAGGCAGGTGTGATGTTAGGACTCGGATTATATGCGGTGGGTGCATTCCTGTTTTATCCGGCAATGCTCACCGGCAATTACTATCCGTTTCTGATAGCATATTTCATACTTACATGCGGACTCTCGTTCCTTGAGACAAGCTGTAATCCTTATATCCTCTCGATGGGTTCGGAGGAAAGCGCTACCCGAAGGCTGAATCTGGCGCAGTCGTTTAATCCCGTAGGCTCTCTTCTTGGCATGTGGGTGGCGATGAATTTCATACAAGCGCGTTTGAATCCGCTTGAGACCGAAGCCCGTGCGGCATTGAGCGACGCTGAGTTTGAGGCAATCCGCGATGCGGATTTGATGGTGCTCATCACTCCTTACATTCTCATCGGACTCGTGGTGTTGGTTATGTTTGCAGTAATCGGCTTCATGCGTATGCCTAAAAACGGAGACAAGTCACACGATGTGCATTTCCTTGCCTCATTACGACGCATATTCTCTCTCGGCAGATACCGTGAAGGTGTGATAGCTCAGTTTTTCTATGTTGGTGCCCAGATAATGTGCTGGACTTTCATTATCCAGTACGGCACACGCATATTCATGGCTGAGGGAATGGATGAGAAAGCGGCAGAGGTGCTGTCGCAGAAGTACAACATCATTGCTATGGTGATATTCTGCTGCAGCAGGTTTGTGTGTACCTTCCTGTTGCGCTACATCAATGCCGGCAAGTTGCTTGCGGTGCTTGCATCGGTGGCTGCGCTGCTGACATTGGGTGTGATAGGATTTCAGGACCGCATGGGTATTTACTGTCTGGTCGGGGTTTCGGCTTGCATGTCGTTGATGTTCCCTACCATCTACGGTATTGCACTTAACGGATTGGGCGAGGATGCGAAATTTGGCGCGGCAGGATTGATTATGGCTATTCTTGGCGGTTCGGTGCTCCCTCCCATTCAGGCGTCAATAATTGACTGCGGAACCATCTGGAACTATCCGGCGGTAAATATTTCGTTTGTTCTTCCGTTAATCTGCTTCATTGTGATAATAGTTTACGGTTTCCGCCGTGTACGTGGCTGAACGGGATAAAAGCATATACCGTTTGGTTTCGATGTGATATCTTAAATTTTACAAAAAAACATAATAAAGCCTTGAGGATTTGATTCTTAGGGCTTTATTGTGTAATTTTGTGACTGAAAAATTGGTTGGTATAATTTGGATATAGCCAGCCGTTAATAAATTAAGAGTGTGTTAAAAGTAAACACACTCTAAATCTAACCTAACTTTATAAGATGAAACGATTAATAGTACCTATAATTATCACACTTATATCTTCATTATCACTTTGGGCGTCAGATGGCGAATTGCCTGAAACCGAATCCCCGACAGCTTTTAAGATACAATATATGGGTAACGTAGAGGTCGGTCATATTTTCGTGTGGGATAATTTTATGAAAAATACCTCGGGCATTGTAACGCTGACCACCACACATGGCGTCCGAGTGACTCCATACCTGTTTACCGGTATCGGCGTCGGCGCATGGCTGACGTATTATAGCGGGGGATTTTCAATGTTCATACCTATATTTGCCGATGTGCGCGCCACATTACCGCTCAAAGGGAACCTACGCCCGTTTGTGGACCTGAAAGGTGGGAGAATAAATTCGTATAACAACTTTGTTGGACCGTCGATAGGATGCAAGTATGCATGGGGAAAGAAAGCTGGGGTATACCTGTCGTTCGGAACAAATTACATCATTAATAATAACAAATCCCAATGGGATGGTTTTAACGTAAGGCTCGGTTTTGATTTCTGAGACGTCAATATTGCATAATCTATTTCCCGACAGGTCGGTATGTACCGGTTTGTCGGGATTTTTTGTGCATTCAGGCGACAAAAAAGAAAAAATTAAAAAATGTTTGTAACATTTGGGCGTTTTCTCCGTCTATAGAATAAAAGGATTAATAATGAACTTATTTAAACCTTAAAAAAATAAGAAGTTTAAATCAGTTCAAATCGAAGATTCGTTACCAAATCGATGACCCGTAAAGAGTTTGAAACACAGGCTCCTCAATTGAGGGAACGTATAGTCACAATGGTGAGGCGATTGTCGGCAGATGCCGATGGTGACCTTGCTGATGATGTGGCGCAAGATACGCTCCTGAAATTATGGACCATGCGTGAAAGGCTTGACTCTTACAACAGTGTGGAAGCTCTTGCAATGGTGATAGCGCGCCATCGGGTCATCGATATACTGCGACACCCTTTGGGGACTATTGTGGCGCTTGAGGATGCTCCTGACCATTGCGACACCTCGCTTTCGGCCGAGGAAAAGCTGATAGTCATGGAGGAGCGGACCGAGATAGACGAAATAATAGCCTCGCTACCCTCCGCACAGCAGGCATTGCTGAAGATGAAACATGTGGAAGGGCTTGAAGTCAACGAGATATCACGAATCACCGGTTCCTCACCGGGGGCAATACGAGTGACACTCTCCCGCACCCGCCACCAGATTAAAGAACTTTTTATGCAACGACAAAAATGAACGAAATAAACGACACAAATATCAGCTTATGGGTTGAGAAGTTTCTCGACGGAGAGACCTCATGCGCAGAGGAGCGGGAGTTGTATCGCTACTTCGCGCAGAAGCGTCTGCCCGCTGAGGCAGAGCCTTACCGCGAGATGTTCAAGTGGTACTCCTCACTTCTTGCCGGAGAGGCAGCCGAGTCTCTCGACGGTACGGCTCATGAGAGTGATACGAAAGGAAATTCAAAGGTGAGAATCCTGCGGCTCCGCCCGTGGCAATGGGTGAGCGTGGCTGCCTCCATAGTGCTTTTGTTTGCTCTTGGTGCCATCTTCCGTCCATCTACCGCAGCTCTGAGCGATGAGTATATGGCATATCAGGGCAGCTATATAATCCGCGACGGTAAGAAGATTACCGATTTGAGCATTGTTGTGCCTGAGATTCAGCGTGCGGAGCAGATGCTCAATGACAGGGTGAGTGAAGTGGACCGTTCATTTGACGAGATGAATCAGGCTATGATTAATTCTGTGTCCTCCAATCTCGACATGTCAAATCCCTCCATACGCGAGGCGGTGGAGACAGCCTTAGAATATTGACCTAAAAAATACCAATAATTCATGATTGCTATAAAAAATATTATCATCGCAGTGTGCCTGATGCTTGTCCCTACAATGGCATTGGCGCAAGCGTCAATCGACAAGATTGTTGATTCTCTTGAAGATGACAAGAATGTGCAGGATGTGATGTACTCAGAGCAACGCGACCCGTCCACCCGCAAAGTCGTGAAATCCTCGCGGATTATCCAGTTTTCAAGCGATAAGATTGCCGCAAAGCTCATCTCGGCATTTAAGAAAGAGCGGGAGAAGGCGATTTCCTATAAGGCAACCAACCGTCCTCAGAACACTGTGTATGAGCTTTCGTTCAATGATGGGAAGGGTTTCACCGCAAAGTATACGCTGGTGCAGCAGGGAGGAAGCAGCTGGGTTCTGTCGGTGAGTGTGCTTCATAGCCGCCGCTCACGCCGCTCCCAGAAGCGTGACGTGAAGTATAATGCAGAGATTGATGACTGCGACGACAGTTTCAACAACGACTCGGCTACCCTGCTCACAGTTGTGGAGCATGAGGATGGCGGAAAGAAGGAAAATTGTCTGTGGGTCAAAGAGGATGGTGCTGCCAACAGCTCGGTGAAAATAGCCCGTGAGACCGATAACGGCTGCGAGATATATGAGGTGACCTCTTATTCATCTACCGGAAAGTCGAAAAAGACTGTGAAAAGAACTGTAAAACATACTTCACCCTCAGGAAAGGTGTCGTATCACAAGTATTATTAGCCGATATCCGAATATCCATTTAAAATATGTCAAGTATCCCCCTGAGCGGGGATAACAGAAGTGTGAAAAGCCCGGCTGAGACATTGGTGAGTCTCAGCCGGGCTTATGTTATATGACCTGATGTGTTTGTGATTCAGGTGTGGGGGGATGGCACTGCTATTTCTTCAGCGCGAAATATTTCCAGAGGGGAGCTGCCATGAGAGCCTGTTTCAGCTCATCGTTGACAAGCATGGAGTAAACCTGCTCCTCAGTAAGGATTTCCACGCGCACATCCTCGGTGGTGTCGAGATGCTGTGAACTGATTTTTTCCACTCCGCGGGCTATAAAGGAGTAACTGAGGTTGTCCTGACTGCCGGGATTGGCTGAGACAACCATATTCAGTTCCCACTCACCGCCGCCAAAGCCGGTTTCCTCGAGGAGTTCGCGTTTTGCGGCTTCAAGCGGGGTTTCTCCCTGCTCCGCCACTCCGGCACACAGCTCGGTGGCTACGATGCCGAGACCATGACGGTACTGCTTCACCATCACGAACTCTCCGGACTTGGTGAGCGCTATCACATTTACCCATGTGGGATATTCAAGCACGTAGTACTCGGGATGCACTGTGCCGTTGGGGAGCTGGACAGTGTCGCGGCGTACAGTAAGCCAGGGACGGGTGAAAAGATATTCGGTGCCAAGCACTTTCCATTTCATATCCTCATCACTCCCGGAAGGGGGAGTGATGAGAGTGTGAGTATCGTTGGTCATCGCGGTCGATTATTTCTTGTTTGCAGCAAGTTTCTTCATGAGGTGGCGGGTAGCTCCTACAAGCTGTTCGTCCTCACCATTCAGAAGTTTCTCAGGGGTGTTGTAGATAATCACGTCGGGAGTGAGCTGCTTGTTCTCGAGCACCTGACCGTTGCGGTCGAGAGAAGTAACCTGCGGTATACCGAAGATGATTGTGGGGTCAATCTGGGTTTCCCACCATACAGCTGTCATGGTTCCGGGCACGGGTGCGCCGATTACATCACCGATTTTGAGGGTCTGATATACGTAAGGAGTTCCGTGGGCGTCGCTGTAGTTGCTCTCGTCGACGAGCATGGCTGAAAGCTTGGTCCACTGTGAGAAGGGGTCACTGCCGATGTACTGACCACGCGGGGTGTAACGCACGTTTTCCTTGCCGTTAAGGAGGAGCGCCACATCATTGTGAAGCCATCCGCCTCCGTTGTGACGGGTATCGACCACCACAGCGTCGCAGTTGCGGTATTTTCCGAGAAGACGCTCGTAGGCGTTGCTGAAGCTTGAGGCATCCATGCCTTGGATGTGGATGTAGCCTACGCGACCGCCGGATACGCTGTCGACCACGGCTTCATTGTGTTCTACCCAGCGCTGATAGAGAAGCTGAGAGGTAGAATATGTGGGGCGTACATACACCACTTCGTCCTTGCCTGATTTCTTCTTGACGTTGAGCTTCACCTTGTTGCCGGCTTTGCCATCGAGCAAGGGGAAGTAGTCGGCACCAGCCTTGATTACAGAGTCGTTGACAGCCATGATTATGTCGCCGGCTTCGAGTCCGACCTTTTTGGAGTCAAGGGGACCGCGCTTGATGATTTCGGCTATTTTGAGACCGTCGCCATTGTATTCATCATCGAAGAAAGCACCCAGTGTAGCTGTAGACTGACGGCTGAAACCACCGTTGCCATAGTAGCGGCCGCCGGTGTGGGATGCGTTGAGCTCTCCGAGGATTTCGCTGAGGAGGATTGAGAAGTCGTAGTTGTTGTTGATTTCAGGGAGGAATTTGGCATACGCATCCTTGTACATAGCCCAGTCCACGCCATGGAGATTCTTGTCGTAGAACTTGTCACGTACCTGACGCCACATGTGGTCGTAGATGTACTGACGACGTTCGGCGGGCGAGTTGGTGATATCGGCACGGAATCTCACTGATTCCTCCTTGCCTGAGGCGAGGTTGATTTTCTTGATGCCCATATCGGTGAGCACGAAGATATTGTCACCCTTCTTATCGGGGGTGATGCTCCATGCGCTCAGACCTTTTACGAGGGTCTTGGTGTCGCCTTTCTTCAGGTTGCGTTCGTAGAGCGAACGTCCGTCGGGGCTTGATGCCACATAGTAGAGCTTGTCACCTTTCTTGGATACGTAGTAGGCACCCATACGAGAGGGAGATGCGGTGAGACGAGCCTTGCGGTAGCGGCGGTTGTCGAGGTCAAACTGGAGAGCCTTCACATCATCAGCCTTGTCAGCTTTCTTGTCACTGTCCTTCTTGCCTTTCTTGTCTTTTTTATCTTTTTTGGAATCTTTCTTGTCGTCAGCTTCCTTCTTGTCCTTTTCGGCTTTGTCGGCAAGTTTGATTTCCTCCTCGGTCATGATGAAACGGTCGTAGGCATCACCGTCAAGGAACATCATCACTACGTCGTTTTCATTGCCCCAGCTGCCATGGCTCTTGTAGCCATACTTGCCGGTGGTCCAGGTCACGGCTTTGCCATCCATTGCCCACTGACCCTGTCCGTCGCTGTAGCCGCTTTCGGTGAGGTCGATTACTTCAGAACCGTCGGCTTTCACGAGGGCAATGTCGGTGTTGTTCCATCCGCCGATGCCGATATAGTCGGCGAGGAGCCAGCGGCTGTCGGGGCTCCATTCGAAGCTGATGTCACCATCGGTGTATGAGTAGTTGAATTTGCCATCGAGGGCGGTTGTCACCTTTTTGCTGTCAAGGTCGAGAACCTGTAGAGTGGTTCGGTCCTCCAGGAATGCCACTTTCTTTCCATCGGGGCTGTAATCGGGCTGGAATGCAGGAGCGTCGCTCTTGTAAAGCGGTTTTTCCACAAGCTCAGTGGCATAGAGCATATTTTTTTCAGACGGGTCCTTGATAGTGGTAGTGAAGAGTTGCCAGATACCGTCGCGTTCGCTGTCGTAGACAATTGAACGACCGTCAGGGGCGAAATCCACGCAACGTTCCTGCTCGGGGGTGTTGGTGACGCGGCGTGTGGTCTCATATTCGACAGATGTGAGGTATATATCGCCTTCGAGCACAAAAGCGATGGTCTCACCGTCGGGAGACACAGCCATGTTGGACGCACCGTAAGTGCGGACAGCGCCGGAGGGTACGCGGTCATAGTCGTCGGTGATTATATTGACATTCACTTTCTTGGGCTGAGAGCCGGGGGTGAGGGTGTAGATTTCACCATCCCAGCTGAAAGCGAGGTTTCCTTTTGAGTCAGCTGAAAGCGAGCGCACGGGATGGTTGGTGAACTTGGTGAGCTGCTTCTTGCCGGAACCGTTTATAGAACGGCTGTACACGTTGAGTGTACCATCTTCTTCGCTGATATAATAGAAATTGTCACCATTACCCCAGACAGGATTCTGGTCATTGCCACCGAAATCGGTGATTTTGCTGAACGCTCCGTTGTTGTAGAGCCATATATCACCAGTAGATGAGGACATCTCATGTTTGCGGAATTCATTTTCCAGACCTTTGCGGTCCTGGTAGAGGATGCGTCCGGCAGCGTCGGCAGAAGCTGCGCGCATCGGTATTGACACCATAAGTTCAGGGCGGCTTGCATCGGTAGCCACAATGTAAGTCTGCGGGAAGAAGTTGCCCATTGCAGCCTTGCGGTCGGGCTGAAGTGATGCCGAGAAGATAATGTGGTCATTGTCCTTGAAGGCGAGAGGAGTCTCACTACCGGAGTGGGTGGTGAGGCGAGTGGGGCGTCCGCCCTTGCTGTCAACGATAAAGATATCCATTGAACCCTCACGGTTGCTGCCGAAAGCTATTTTCGAACCGTCGGGACTCCAGATGGGAGTGGTGTTGTAACTACCTCCTGAAGTGATTTGGCGAGCGTCGCCACCGGTAGAGGGGACAGTGTAGATGTGTCCCTTATAGGTGAACGCAATAGTTTTGCCATCAGGAGAGAGAGCTGTGTTGCGCAGCCATAATGGTGCTGCAAACGACGCTGCATAGGTGCATGCCATAAGCGCCATTGTGGTGAAAATCTTTCTCATTTTGGTGTTATTGTGATGATTGGTTTCTTTAAATCAGTTCTAAATTTAATATTTGACGGCAATTTACGCATTTAGTTACACTTTAAGGGTTATTTTAACAAAGCTTAACCTTGGGTATAAGTGATGTGGCGTCATTTTATCAGGTTTCAGAGTGAGAGCATGCTGTGCTTAAAAAAGTCAAAAAAGATAAACACACTTGTGTATTCCATAAAAAAGAGCTTAATTTGTGTATTATTAACCTTGAAACTCATGAGCGACCCATCTTCAAACCGAAGAGTAGCAAAGAACACATTATTACTATACATCAGGATGTTCATCACTATGGCAATAGGGATTTGGACATCCCGAATAGTGCTCAATGCTCTCGGTTTCACAGACCAGGGACTCTACAACGTGGTGGGCGGATTCGTGGGTCTATCCGGTCTGATAACGGCATCGATTGGTGGTTCAATATCACGGTTTGTGACTTTTGCAATTGGGAGTGGTGACCTCGAAAAAGCCAATAAGGCGATTCAAAATGCTATATCTGTCCAGTGGTTTTTGGCAATAATAATTTTATTGGTTGCCGAGACAATCGGATTGTGGTTTCTCAACAACCGGCTTGTAATTCCTCCGGATAGAATTACAGCTGTCAATATCATATATCAATTGTCGATTGGCGGTCTGGTTGTCAGTCTTGTATCAAGTGCACCCAACGCACTTATTATAGCGTATGAAAGGATGGGGGTATACGCTGCTATAGCGATAGTCAGCTCTGTCCTTTCATTGGGAATAGCCATATCGATATCTCTTTTCGGTGGAGACAGATTGATACTATATGCGACTTTGCAATTTGTGACAGCACTATGCATAAGAATCTTTTATATGGCTTATTGCAGACGGTCTTTTCCGAATTTGGAATTGAAATTCGGTTTTGATAAAGAGATATTCAAGCCGATTTTCAGTTTTGCAGGATGGAATAGTATAGGAACGACTGCTTCGGTGCTGCGAGGCTCGGGTACGGGTATCCTGTTGAATATATTCGGCGGTCCCGTTGCAAATACCATAAATGGGATTGCCAACTCAGTAAACAATCTTGCCACTGTTTTTGTAAGTGATTTTACAACAGCCTATACGCCTCAAATTACCAAAAAGTATGCCGGAGGAGAGTACTCTGAGCTGATAGCGTTTGTTCAACAGTGCTCAAAGTTTTCATTCATATTGCTCTCAGTGATGGCTGTGCCGATATTTGTCAATGTCGAACCCTTATTGGTATTATGGCTTAAGCGTATACCAGATGGAACAGTGATATTTGCCAGGCTGATTATAGTGTATTCATTGATTGAGACATTTTCCGCCCCCCTGATAAGGGCAAAGAATGCCACCGGTTCCATACGTAACTATCAGATTGTTGTAGGGGGTATTCTCTTAATGACAATTCCGTTGACCTATATATTTCTTAAGTCCGGATTGCCGATTTATTATTCATACGTGTCGATTCTTATTACGTCGGCATTTGCTTTTTTAGCCCGTATAATAATGCTTCGTGGTTCGTTGCCGGGATGGAGCAGTTATATTTTTGTAAGACGGGTTGTGGTAAGATGCATAGTCGCTACTGTGTTTGCGCTTCCTCTATCAATTGTTCTTAATAAAATCCTGCCTACGTCCATATTATGGGTTTTGATTCAGTGTGGGGTGGGTTTCGTATGGAGTTGTGTCTGCATGTATTTGATAGCGTGCGAAGGCTATGAGCGCCAGGCATTGATGGGGATTATATCCGGATTTTTCAAAAAAATTAAGCTGAATGTCAAGTAAGATTAAATACATCAAGATAACATCAGATAAGGATTGCAGCGGATGCGGCGCATGTAAGGTGGTGTGTCCGGTCGGTTGCATAACTATGGATGCAGATTCGATGGGATTCAGGTATCCGAAAGTTGATACTGAGAGGTGTATAAAATGTGGTGCTTGCGTTAAAGTGTGCCCTTTTGCCAAAAGTTGGGATGAGGGGGATATAATCAAATCATTTGCAGTGCAAAATAAGGATAATGCTGTCCGGATGGAAAGCTCATCGGGAGGTGTTTTCAAGGCACTGGCGAGGACAGTTATTTCGATGGGTGGAGTGGTGTTTGGTGCGGTCTACGATGTGCATTGGAATGTGATACATGTCAAGGCTGAGAATGATGATGAGGTAAGAGCAATGATGGGTAGTAAGTATGTTGAGAGCGATACTTTGAATACTTATCACGAAGCCAAGGTTTGTCTCTTGGATGGAAAACCGGTGCTTTATACCGGTACACCTTGTCAAATCGCAGGATTGAAGCATTATTTAAAAAAGGATTATTCAAACTTGCTTGCTGTTGAGGTGATATGTCATGGAGTTCCGTCAGCCTATGTGTGGCAGTCTTATCTTTCGGACAATATATTCAGACAACTTGCAGGGAATGGAAAAATAGAGGATATTAAATTTAGAGACAAAAGCAACGGATGGAAGAATTATTCTTTAGGTGTAAGAGTCGCAAATTCAATTAAATCAAATGAAATATCTGTGACAGCACCTCAGCAGTCTTCTGAAAATCCGTACAGGCTTCAGCCATATAAGGATAATCCCTATATGGCAGCTTTTTTGCGGGATTGGTCGCTGCGCCCCTCATGCTATGCCTGCAAATGCAAGTCGGGGAAGAGCCATGCGGATTTGACAATCGGTGACTTTTGGAAATTTAAGGATACTGGCTCAATTAATGATGATGACAAGGGTGTGTCGTGTGCGGTATGTAGAAGTGAACGAGGAATGTATTTCATGCTAAACTGCACGGAATTGAAGATAGAAGAGGTAGCTTACAAGGATATACTGAGGGGAAATACTTGTATAGAAAAGAGTGTCGGCATCACGGACGCATCGAAACGATTTCACAGGCTTTTTCCTGACAAGGGTTTTTCGGAAACTATGTATAGAATTGAGCATCCGTCAATCATGGTGAGAGGAATTTCATTTTTGAAACGGAAATTAAAACGGTACGGATTATGAGAATTGGAATATTGACACATCCTCCAAAACACAATTATGGTGGAATATTACAGGCATGGGCACTGCAGACCGTGCTTGAAGGTATGGGGCATGAGGTTGATGTGTTTGTGCCTGCTCGCGATTACTGTGAATTCTTCCAACTGTTATTTTTGTGGAGTAAAAGGTCTGTCCTGAAATTATTGGGAAAACTTGATGTGCCTGTGCTGTATGAATATTATCAGTATCGGGCTATATGGAAAAAATCAAGATTGATACAAAAATTCACACGTAGAAAGATACATCTCTGCGGAGTATCGGGTTTAAACTTGATTCCGTCAAAAAAATATGATGCCATAATTGTAGGCAGTGACCAAGTGTGGAGAAAAAGGTATATGTGGGGTACATGGCAATGTGTTGTTCCCGCAGATATGTTTTTATCGTCAATTGCAGATGCGGGATTAATACGAGTTGCGTATGCGGCATCGTTGGGGATTGGTGAATGGGAATATGATGAGGATGAGACCGCATTGATTTCAGCCGCTCTCAATAGATTCAATGCTGTTTCCGTTAGAGAAAAATCAGCTGTGGAAATTTTACATGAAGCCACAGGGATAGAGGCGGAATTTGTCCTTGACCCCACTATGTTGATTCCGGCAGAACAGTATTGCCGATTGGCAGGTTGTGAGGTGCATAGTGGGGGCGGTTTGGTAAGCTATATTCTTGACCCGACTGATGATAAGACGATGATGATAGAGAATATTAGAAAGACGAAAGGTTATGTTCACAGAGAATTGGAGCGCTATGGCGATGAAGCCAAAATCGGAATAGAGGATTGGGTTGCCGGGTTTGCATCGGCAGATATGATTGTGACTGACAGTTTCCATGGATGTGTGTTCAGTATTATTTTTAATAAGCCGCTTTTGTTTGTGATAAATGAGACTCGGGGAAACGCACGGTTTGATTCATTGGTTCAGGTGTTTGGTTTAGAGAGAAATATGGTGAAGGATATAAGGAATGTGGACTTGAGCAGAGATTTTAAATTGCCCTCAGACATACAGAGCCGTATGGATGTTATGAAGGAAAAATCAATGGTGTTTCTTAAGTCGGCGTTATCCGGCAGAAATAAAATGAACTGATATGGAGAAACCAAAGGTATCTGTAATTATTCCTGTATATGGAGTTGAGAAATATATTGAACGATGTGTGAGGAGTCTGTTTGAGCAGACTTTAGACTCGTTGGAGTATATTTTTGTGAATGATTGTACTCCTGACCGTTCTATGGAGATACTGAATGAGGTGCTCGAAGAGTACCCAAATAGAAAACCGCAGGTGAAAATCATCAATATGCCTGTCAATTCCAAGCAGGCTGCCGCCAGAACCGTAGGGATGAAAGCCGCGACAGGTTTATATCAGATACATTGTGACCCTGATGATTGGGTGGAACTTGATGCATACCGGGCAATGTATGAAAAGGCGGTGGAGACAGGTGCGGATGTGGTAAGTTGTAAATTTATGGCACATAAGTCTGATAAGTTTTATATTAGCGGAATGTTGTATGATGGTGCCGGGTTGGATTGTCTCAGGTTGTTGCGTTTTCACTCAAGTTTATGGGACAAACTTATTCGCAGTTCAGTTATAATTGAGAATGAAATATATCCCTATCCAAATATAAATAGTGGAGAGGATATGAATGTTATATTCAGAGTCCTGTATTATTCAAAATATGTGACAGGTATTGATTGCCCATATTATAATTATAATTATGAAAATGAGGGAAGTATTACAAATAAATCTAAGCTGGAACTATTTGAAAAGTATTTAGTTCCAAATATGGGATTACTTGAGAAATTTGTAAGAAAGAATTATTCGTCTACGTTGTGGAAGGCATTCTCTTATGAAAAAATAAGGTCAAAGACTCCGCTATTATGGCCGGACAAGGGTGATAGAAAACGCTATATAGGTTATTGGTGCCGGCTATTTCCGGAAACAAGGAAATTTTTCCTGACATATCCCGGTTTAAATAAAAGGCAGTGTTGGTTTTTCTATCTGTTCTATCGCATCCCGTTTATGATAAAATTGTACTTCAGATATTTAGACTTCAGATTAGCTCATAGTCACTGAATATATTAACCTGATAAGAAATTATGAATATAATAAATAGAATAAAAAGCAGGCTCCAATCATTGCCTACGCATGAAGAGGTTGATAGAGTGGCTCGCCTTCAAAGAGTCATAAATCTTGAAAATCATATTTTGCATGATACTCAGATAGGAATTTCTAATCAAAGGTATTGTGATAGAGATATCATTGTATCACTTACGTCGTATGGCAAACGTGTTTGGGAGGTATGTTTGGCAATTGAATCTATTATGCAGCAGACTTTCTTGCCAAATAAAATAATACTAAATCTAGACTATAGTTTTCAAAATAGTATTTTGCCTTCGTCCATACAGAAACAAATAGACAGAGGATTGGAAGTTAGATACTGTAGGGATATACGAAGCTATAAGAAGCTGATACCCACCCTGAAAGCGCATCCATCAGATGTGATAATAACTGTTGATGATGATATTATTTATGATTTCAACCTTCTTGACAGATTGTACAATTCGTATATGTTATATCCGGATAAAATACATGCCGCTCGTACTCATGTCATGACTTTTAACGAAGATGGAAGCTTGAAATCGTATAAAGATTGGAATTTAAGAAGTGCAGACTGTAAATGTAACCGCCATTTGTTTTTTACCGGGGGTGGAGGTACTCTTTATCCTCCAGGAAGTCTGGATGAAGAAGTATTTAATGAGCGCATATTCACGTCCATATGTCCGACAGCAGATGATGTGTGGTTTAACGCTATGGCATTAAAAAAAGGAACTGAAATAGTCAAAGTTCAGACCCGCAATCCTCTTGGTGAAGATTATATTGAAATTGAATCAGTTCAGGATATTGGTTTGTTTCATGAAAACATGAGGGAGAAATGTCTTAATGATAGTCAGATAGCAGCAGTATATAGTCGGTATGAGTTGTATAGATTATTGTCTGTTTGAAATGTGGTACAATAAAGGAATAGTGCATAATACATTGATGTTCATGTCATCATTGAGAATGTTATATTAGGGTTGAATCTGTTCGCTTTGGTATGGGGCAAAAAAAATTGATTGTCTCCCGACAATCAATCTTAGTTAACCTTAAATCTAATACCATGAAAAACACATTACAAAGGTAGCGGGTTTTGGTGATATGTGCAAGTTTTTGTGAGAGAAAAATGTATGGTTTTAACATTATTTTTAGCATCGTGGGCGATTTGGATGGGAAAATGTGGATTTTTGGCGTTTTAAATTGATTTTTGTAGCATTTTGCCATTTTGATGGTGTCTGGGGTATTAGTGTGGGGTATAAGCCTTGTTAACATATTTATACATATAGTGGTAATTTACACGTATTCAGCTTATTAGGTTTAAAAGTTGCAAACGCGCGATATTTTTTGTATCTTTGCGTGAGGTAGTTTTTATAAAGCAAAGGAATCTTAAATCAATGAGCGAGGATATTACCACAAACGATACACCGGAAGAGGAGATGAATTTTGAAGAGGAGTCATCCTCTGCCCATCCTGAAAAGTTTGACCCTAAAATTATCGTTGATACCACCAATGATGTGGTGCGTCACCAACTCAGAGGCATGTATCAGAGCTGGTTTTTGGATTATGCCAGTTATGTGATACTTGAGCGAGCTGTCCCCCATATAGAGGACGGTCTGAAGCCTGTGCAGCGACGTATCCTCCACTCAATGAAGCTTCTTGACGACGGACGTTTCAACAAGGTTGCCAATATTGTTGGTAATACCATGCAGTTTCACCCTCATGGCGATGCGTCAATCTATGAAGCGCTCGTGCAGCTCGGACAGAAAGAACTGCTTGTTGAGACTCAGGGTAACTGGGGTAACATCCTCACGGGCGCAGGCGCAGCGGCCGGCCGTTATATCGAGGCTCGTCTGTCGCAATTCGCATTGGATGTGGTCTACAATCCCAAGGTGACCGAATGGACTCTCAGCTACGATGGACGAAAGAAAGAGCCGGTGACCTTGCCGATTAAATTCCCGCTGCTGCTCTCGCAGGGTGTCGAGGGTATTGCCGTGGGACTTTCATCAAAGATTCTTCCTCATAACTTCAATGAGATTGTCGATGCTGCCATAGCTCATCTGAAAGGGGAGAAATTCACTCTCTATCCCGACTTTTTTACCGGTGGCGCCATTGATGTGTCACGATATAATGACGGAGAGCGTGGAGGAGCGGTTAAGATACGTGCCAAAATCGAAAAGATTGACAACCGCACACTCGCCATCACCGAGATACCTTACGGAAAGACTACCGCTACACTTATTGATTCCATACTTAAAGCATTCGAGTCGGGCAAAATCAAAATCCGCCAGGTGGTTGACAACACCGCCGAACATGCCAATATCCTTGTGCATTTGCTCCCCGGTACATCAAGTGACCGTACCATTGACGCGCTTTATGCCTTTACCGACTGCGAGATTTCCGTATCGCCGAACTGCTGCGTGATTTCCGATAACAAGCCGCACTTTATCGGAGTAAGCGATGTGCTTCGCCACAATACAGAGGGGACACGTGAGATACTTGGCAAGGAACTGCGCATACAGCTCGATGAGGTGAGGGAACAGCTCCACTTTGCATCGCTCGAACGCATATTCATAGAGAAACGTATATACAAGGACAAGGGCTACGAGGAGAGTGAAAACCGCCAGCAGGCGATTGACCATATCCGCGGACGTCTGGAGAAATATGTCAAGCATTTTATCCGGGAGGTGACCGATGATGATATAGTGCGTCTTTTTGAAATCAAGATGGGACGCATCCTCAAATTCAATGCGCAGAAGTGCGATGAGCAGATTGCAGCCTACAATGCACGTATTGAGGAACTGACCGATAATCTCGAGCATCTCACCGAGTATACCATCAATTGGTATGAGCGTCTGAAAGCGAAGTATGGCGATGCGTTCCCGCGCCGTACGGTGATTCGCAACTTTGACAATATACAGGCTACTTCGGTGGCTGAAGCTAACGAGAAGCTTTACATCAACCGTGAGGAGGGATTTATCGGCACCGGTCTGAGCCGAAATGACGAAGTGGTGTGCAACTGCTCTTCAATCGATGATGTGATAGTGTTCTATAAGGACGGTCGCTACAAAGTGGTGAAAGTGCAGGAGAAACTCTTCATCGGGAAGAATCCTCTCTACGTCAATGTATTCAAGCGCAACGATACGCGCACGGTATACAATGTGATATATCAGAACGGGAAGGGTGGCACATATTATATGAAGCGCTTCTCGGTGACTGGCATCACGCGCGATAAGGAGTACAATCTCACTCCAGGTGAGCCTGGCTCCAAGATATGTTGGTTCACCGCCAATCCAAACGGAGAGGCTGAGGTAGTGAAAGTGACCCTCAAACCGAAATTGCGTCTGAAAACACTCCAGTTTGATGTCGATTTCTCCACTCTCGCCATCAAAGGCAGGGGCGCTATGGGAAATATAGTGACCCGCAATGAGGTGCACCGTTTCTCGCTCAAAGAAAAAGGAGTCTCTACATTGGGTGGACGAGAGGTATGGTTTGACCCGGATGTGAACCGTCTCAATTATGATGGTCGCGGTGACTATTTGGGAGAATTCAACAGTGGTGACCGTGTGCTTGTGATTCGGAAGAACGGTGAGTACTACACCTCCACGTTTGACGCATCGAACCACTATCCCGATAATATACTCCGGATTGAAAAGTTCAATCCTCACAAGGTCTGGACTGCTATTCTTGATGATGCGGACCAGAAATATCCTTATCTTAAACGGTTCACCTTCGAGGCAAATGCCAAACCTCAGCGTTTCCTTGGTGAGAATGAGAAATCTACCCTCCTGCTTCTCAGCGACGAGCCGGGGCTGCGTATTGAGGTGACCTTTGGAGGTGCTGATGCCGTGCGTCCACCGCTCGAGATTGTGGCATCGGAATTCATCGCAGTGAAATCGTTCAAGGCAAAAGGTAAACGACTGACCACCTTTGTGATTGACCATATAACCGAGCTGACACCTATAGCTGTGCAGCAGATTGAGGAGGAGCCGGCAGCCGAGGAGGCTGATGCTTCATCCGCACCTGACGATGGCGACACAGCTCCTTTGGAGGATGAGAAAAGCGATGATGAAATCCGTGATGAGCTTACAGGGCAGCAGCGTCTGTTTTGACATTCGCGGGGCACTCCTCAATAAAACTCAAACTGAAACATGAAACCGCATCTGATATTTACCATATTGCTACTCTGTGTAACTTCACTGCTTAATGCAGCCGAGAATTGCGGGGAGAAAGTCACTGAAGTGCGTCCGGTTTTCGCCGCATACACGGCTGAATTTGGCTCTGCGCATCTCACTGACACGTATCTCACCCCGTTGAAGTACACCGGATGGCATGCGGGCATAGATTACTCCCGTTACCAGTCAATGAAGTTCTCACCTGAGAAATGGACCATGCGCCTGCATGCCAATCTCGGAGTGGACAAGACCGACAATCCGGCGCGCAATGCCTCCATGTGGAGCGTGATGCTGTCGTTTGACTGGGGAATGATGCGTAAATTCCATCCGCTGCCAAATCTGACGCTGGCTGCGGGCGGTTCAACCGGGATTGATGTCGGTTGTCTCTATAATGCCCGCAACGGTAATAACCCGGCGTCGGCAAAGGCGTCATGGACGGTGAATCTTACCGGTTATGCAGCCTATCGGCTAAACCTTGGTCGTCTTCCGGTCACATTGATGTATCATCCTACCCTCCCTGTCACGGGAGTGTTCTTCTCGCCGGATTATGGTGAGCTTTACTATGAGATTTATCTTGGGAACACATCGGGACTTGCGCATTGTGCATGGTGGGGAAATTATTTTTCCCTTGACAATCTTGTCACTGCTGACTTGCATTTTGGTAATACCAATCTGCGGGTGGGGTATCGCGGCAAAATATTTTCATCGGAAGTCAACCATATCACCACCAATATATTCACGCATTCATTTGTGATTGGAGTCAGCGGAGAGTGGATTTCTGTGAATCCGCGCAAGGGTGTGCCCCCTAAAATCTCAATGATTCCGGCAATTTACTAACCAAACTCCAGGCTCTCTGCACTATTCCACTCAAATTTATCCGCAACAGCACCGCTATGAAAAAATTACATCTTATAATCCATATCGCGATAGTTGGCATCATAGCCTCCATCACCTGCTCTTGTCATAGTGTGCCGGAGCAGACCGATAACGCACGTGGCAATTTCGAGGCTCTGTGGACCATCATTGACGAGCACTACTGTTTCTTCAAGGAGAAGGGTGTTGATTGGGATGCTGTGCATGATAAATATGCGCGCCGTATCGGGGAGGAGATGACTCGGGAGGAACTGTTTACGGTTTGCTCCGACATGCTTGATGAGCTCCGTGACGGGCATGTGAATCTGACGTCGTCGTTCAACACTTCATATTATCGGAAATGGTGGAGCGACTATCCACAGAATTTCTCAAAAAGGCTTATCGAGGAATCGTATTTCAATTTCAATTACCGCCAGACCGGAGGTCTGATGTATGGACTACTGAATGAAAATATCGGCTATATCTACTATGGCTCGTTTACCTCGCCGGTCGGGGAGGGGAATCTCGATAATGTGCTCTACTTTCTATCTGCCGCGCAAGGTCTCATTATAGATGTGCGCGACAACGGTGGTGGAAACCTTACGAATGTTGAGACCTTTGTGGCGCGCTTTATCACCGAGCCGACAGTGGTTGGTTATATATCCCATAAGACCGGTCCTGGTCATGATGAATTTTCCGAGCCGCGAGCCATCACGTATAACCCCGCTGATATTGGCAGGATACGTTGGGGTAAGCCAATAATAGTGCTTGCAAACCGCTCAACCTTCTCGGCTGCAAATAATTTTGTGTCAGTAATGAAACTGCTTCCCGGTGTCAAGGTCGTAGGGGCTGTGACAGGAGGTGGAAGCGGTGTGCCATTCTCATCTGAGATACCATGCGGATGGTCGGTACGCTTCTCGGCTTGCTCCATGCTTGATGCGGAACGTAGGAGTACAGAACAAGGTGTGTCGCCCACCGAAGGATGTGCTGTAGACCTCGACCCTCTTGATGCTCTCCAAGGGAAGGACACCATACTCGAATTTGCTATAAATCTATTTCAATCAGATAACGATTGAACAGATATTCAAAATTAAACCTATATAATAATTGAACTGATTTAGCCGGAACAATTGCTTTATGAAAAATTACATACCTGAACTATACAATTTCTTTGCGGAGCTTTCAGCTCATAATAACCGTGAATGGTTTGCCGCCAACCGCCAACGCTATGAACGTCTGCGCAAACTATGGATGGAGGATATAGACCGTATGATTGACCGCATGAAGGAGTGGGAACCTGGGCTTGATAACCAGAGCGCTGCCACATGTGTGTACCGCATCAACCGTAACCTCCGGTTTTCGCAGGATAAAACACCCTATAAAACTCATTTCGGCGCGTCAATTCATGTGGGCGGACGCCGCTGCGGCAATGCCGGTTATTATCTTGATATCGGTTATCCCGGCGAATATGAGTCGGGGCTCTATGGCGGGTTATGGCAGGTGGAGCCGGCTATGCTACGCAAACTGCGTCATGCAATCGTGGATAATATAGAGGAATTTGAGGAGATAGTCAATGCTCCCGATATGCTGCGTGATTTCCCCGGGTGGTGCAGCTCCACTTTGAAAACTATCCCCAAGGGGTGGGACAGGAATCATCCGCAGGCTGAATATCTCCGTATGACCAATTACGGGAAAATGCGTCCCTGTCCGGAATCATTTTACCTTGACCCTGATTGGGCTCTCCGCTCTGCTGACTTATTTCACACTCTCAAGCCGTTTATTGATTTCATAAATTACTCCATGACCGAGGAAGTTTGGTCGATAGGCGATTGAATCGCAGAGCAATTTGATTATCGCAGGGTTATTTGATTACTGTGGGATACGACCTACAGCCCTTTTTTCAACCACGCACCTGAGATGAGGCGCCATAGGAATATGGAGCCTCGGAAACAGAGTTCAATGCACATGGCTAACCATACGCCGGCAAGACCCATGCTGGGTGCCAGCAATGCTGCAATAGGGAGACGTACAAGCCAGATGCTGCCGAAATTCATTGCAGCGGGTATGATTGTGTCGCCCACACCTATCATGACTCCGTATGCCACGATTGAGGCCGCGAACATTGGTTCGGCGAAAGCCTCGATGCGCAAGGATTCCACGCCGAGTGCCCTGATGGTTTCCACCGGGGTCATCATCTCCATTACGTATGGGGCGAACAGATAGAGGATTACCCCCATTATGCTCATCGTTACCATTCCAAGCCCTACGGTTATGTAGCCGAACCGCTTGGCGAGGTCAAACCGTTTTGCTCCGTAGCTTTGTCCTACCAGGGTTGTAGCGGCGTCACCTATGCCATAGCCCGGCATATAGCAGATGCTCTCCGCTGTCACTGCAAAGGCGTTGGCAGCTATTGCCATGACTCCAAGTGGCGCCACAATTACCGTGACAGCTATCTGTGCGCCGCATATCACGGCGTGTTCCAATGTCATAGGAGCTGACACCTTCAGTGCCTTCCGCAACACACCTCGGGAGGGGCGGAAGCTACCCGCAGTGCCTCGCAGCGAGATTGTCTTTTCCCGGGTGCATAGAAACCACATCATGGTTCCGGCTGTGATGATTTCAGCCGACACCGTACCCAAAGCCGCTCCAAGCACACCTAAATTGGCTCCGGGGAGAGTGATGTGCACACCTCCTATATCAAAATGATGGGTGGGGAAAATCAGGAAGAAGTTAAACACCACGTCAAGCAGACACATCATCACGTTAAGCGCCCCCGGTACTTTCATGTTGCCGACACAGCGGAGCATTCCCCCTGCCAGATAATTCATGGTGAGCAGCGGCAGCGCGAGCACAAAAACGAGGAAATAGGTGGTGGCTTTATTGCACACAGCCTCCGTGCCTCCGAGCCAATGGGGCAAAGGCACGCAGATAGCTGCACCTATTGCCGTGACTATGAGGCTGAACATGATACAGGCGGTGATTGACTGACGCAAGATTTCACGGGCGTGATTGTAGTCGGAGGCACCTATGCGGTGCGCCACCTGAACCGAGAAACCAACAGTGACGGCCGAGCATATACCCCAGAATAGCCATAGGCTGGTAGATACCAATCCAACAGCCGCTGAGTCATCGGCACCGAGCTGCCCTACCATTGAGGCGTCGATATATTGCATCATGATGCTCGACAGTTGAGCCATCATCGCGGGCCATGACAATTGGGCGGTCAACTTGAGCTGCTGACCGAATGTGACCTTGCCGCCTGATTGGATAAGTGAGATATCCGCCATTTGAACGGTGCTATCTGGAGAGTGAGTCGATTATGAGGTTAAGCGCCTCCTCGAGGGTAGAGCGCGGGCATGCGATGTTGAGACGGATATACCCGTCGGCACCATACATCACACCTGAATTTACCCAGACTCCCGCATCCTTGAGAAGCTTTTCTTCAAGAGCGTCGGCCGGGATGCCGAGTGATGATATATCTACCCAAGGAAGGTATGTTGCCTCAAGACGGGTCACGGGACAATGCAGGCGCGATGTGATGAGGTCGCGTGTGTATATGTAATTGTCATGAATATATTCGCGCAGGTCGGTGAGCCAGTTGTTCCCTTCGGGCGAATAGGCTGCTATGAGCGCCTCTACCCCGAAAGGATTGACATCGCACACCTCGTTTATGTTGATTGCGCGGTCAATCTTCGCTCTTTTTTCGGGGGAAGAGCAGATGATGTTGGCTATTTGCAATCCGGCTATGTTGAAAGCCTTTGACGGAGACAGGCATACTATGGCATCATGGTCAATGGTCCCGTAAGGTACATAGCGTATGCCGGGCATGGTGAGCTCGCAGTGTATTTCATCGCTTACCACCGTCACTTCATGGCGTGAGCATATATCGTGGACTTTACGCAATTCATCTGCGCTCCAGGTCCTTCCGGCAGGATTGTGGGGATTGCAAAGAAGCAACATCCGGTTTTCAGGTTTTGAGGCAAGTTCCTCCAGCCCTTCAAAATCCATGTGGTATGTAAACTCTGTATCACTCAGATTTTCCCTTATAAGCGGATTCTCCACTATATTGCAACCGTTGTTACGAATGGACGAGAAGAAACAGTTGTAGACCGGAGTCTGCACTATCACTCCCTCGCCAGGCGCCACAAGTGCCTTTATTATGGCTGATATAGCGGGAACGACCCCGGATGTATAAATGACATCCTGGCGGTTAAATATGTACAGGTGGCGGGTGCTGAACCAATCAATCAGTGCGTCGTAATAATCCTCGCGCACCAAAGTGTATCCGAACACACCGTGACGCACACGGTTTTCGAGCGCTTCGATGATACAAGGTGCTGTCTGGAAGTCCATGTCGGCTACCCATAGAGGGAGGACATCATGACGCGAGTCCCATTTATATGAGCCGGTACCTCGGCGGTTGATGATTTTGTCGAAATTACTCATGGTGAAGGGTGTATAAAAGTGAGGGAGAGATTCATGATATGGAGTGTCTCCTATATTTCGCTTGTAATCTCGCAGTCGGCGGGCGCGAGCACATTGGCATCGATGATAATCTCGCCGATTGCCAACGCCTTGATGGAGCCGGTGCGTGGATTCTTGATGCTGATGATATTTGACTTCACGGTGGCGTTTACATCCGAGTCCTCGAACGCGAGGTCAGCGTCATCGCCAAATATGCAATCCTCCAGTATCAGATTGGAGCAATAGCAGAGCGGTTGTGTACCGGAGATTTTGCAGCGTACCAGTCTGAGGTTCTTTGAATGCCATCCGAGATATTCTCCGGTAAGTTCCGAGTCATATACGGTCACATCTTCAGTGTTCCAGAAAGCATCTTTTGAGTCGATATGGGCATTGCGAATCTCCACATTCTTGCAGTATTGGAAAGAATAGTTGCCCTGTTGGCGGTAGTCCTCAATCTTGATATTGGATGAATGCATGAACAGATAGTCGGCATTCTTCACCTCGACATCATGCATGGTCACATCATGGCAATGCCACAGAGTCTCCTGCGCATCTGGTATGCGAACATTCGTAAGGGCAATGTTTGTCATCTCGCGGAACATTTTGGGGGCTTCCACGAGTGTGTTTGTCATAACGAGGTCACTTGAGTACCAAAGAGCGGCGCGGGCGCCGGGAGTAAACACGCAGTCATTCACACGGAACCCCTTGGTGTGCCAGAACGGATATTTGCCTTCGAAACGGCAGCGGTTGGCGGTGATTTCCGAACAGCATTTCAGAGCGGATTCACCGGCATGGATTGTCACATTCTCAAGCGTGATGTCATGTGTTGCAAAAAGTGGGCGTTCGCCGCCAAATTCAGCATCAGATACTATTTTCATGATTATAATTTTTTGTGATTAATAATAGGTAAAAACCATAGAGCGGTGGGAGGTCGATTATCCCGGATGCAAAATTAACGGCTTTTTCTATATTGAATTAATCAAAAATCCCGAAATACTAACCATAATTCGTCAGAAACGGAGGGGTGTCCGCTTACTTGAAGTGAGGGGCAGTGAGATGCGCGCCTCGCAGATAGTCAGAAGTGGAGATGCGTCGTTTTCCGGGAGCCTGCAGGCTGAGAATTTCAAGAGAACCATCGCGGCAGCCCACTATGATGCGTGAATCGGCAATGGTAATGCTGCCGGGCTCACCATGGGTTGCTTCCAGCGGTTTTGTCTCGAATATCTTCACGGCGCCAATCTCTGTTTCTCCATCGAAGAGAGTTGACCAGGCTGCCGGATATGGAGAGAGACCTCTCACAAGATTGTGGAGCGATGTGGCATCCTTGCTCCAGTCAATCCGGCATGTCTCCTTGAAAATTTTAGGAGCGGGAGTCGGTTCGGTCTCTGCTATGAGTTTATCCTGTGGAATGGGGGAGAGTGTTCCCGCTATGATATCATTTATGGTACGGAGGGTGAGTTTCGCGCCAAGTTCCATCAGATGGTCATGCACGTCTCCAACATTCTCGGTGGGTAGAATCGCTATTTTTTCCTGGGCGATGATGTCGCCGGTGTCAATCTCATGTTTGAGGAAGAATGTGGTGACACCTGTCTCCGTGTCGCCGTTTATTACCGCCCAGTTGATTGGGGCGGCACCGCGGTAGCGGGGCAGGAGCGAGGCGTGGAGATTGAAAGTGCCGAGACGCGGCATGGTCCATACCACTTCGGGGAGCATGCGGAACGCTATAACAATGAACAGGTCGGCGTTGAGAGAACGCAATTCCTCCACAAAATTCTCATCCTTGAGTTTTACCGGTTGCATTACGTGCAGTCCATGCTCCACGGCAAAAAGCTTCACGGGCGACTGATACATTTTGTGCCCTCTTCCTGCAGGTTTGTCGGGCATGGTCACCACACCTACCACATTGAAGCCATTGTCGACTATCTGGCGCAGGCTTTCCACGGCAAAATCCGGAGTGCCGAGAAAAACGATTCTTAAATCTTGCTTTGTCATCAGTTCTATTCGGGATTATTTTCTGGGATTATAAAAATGGAGAAATTTACCGAGCCGTAAACTCTGTGCTGGGAGAAATGTGCCAGCGAAGAGAAATCGTAGGCTTTTGAATGCTCAATTATAAATATACTGCCCGGATGGAGAAGTTTGGAGTCGAGCACCATCTGCGGAATCTCGCCAAAACCATCGAGGTCGTAAGGAGGGTCGGCGAATATGAAGTCGAACGAAGAGGTGGCTTCGCGGATGTATCTCAAAGCATCGGTACGTAGCAAGCGCAGGTTCTTGTCGCCAAGTTCGCGTGCTACCTTCTCGATAAACCTTGCCTGTGTGGCGGATTTCTCCACCGCTGTAACCGAGGCTGCTTCACGTGAGAGCAATTCAAAAGATATGGCTCCCGTACCTGCGAAAAGGTCGAGGCATCGGGTACCTTCAAGGTCAATGAGATTGTCGATTACGTTGAATATGTTTTCACGCGCGAAATCGGTGGTGGGTCGTGCGGTGATATTGGTAGGGACGGAGAAGCGTCGGCGTCCATATTTTCCTCGTATTATTCGCATGGGTTGTTCTATTCGCAGATTGGGGTGATTATTAAATCAAATGGAGCTATCATGGCATCCTTACCGAATTTAAACATCTGAGGAGGGAAAATGGCCGGAATCACTCTTGCCAAGTATGTCCGGAGTACGGGAAGCACCTTTTCTCTCACTGTTGTGTCGCCGGCAAGTATCAGCTCATCGTTGTGTGGGTCGAGTCCTATACGGTTGCGGCAGGCAAGTATGTAGTAAACCGCATCCATCGGGTTGGAGAATGAGAATGTGTTGGCAAGCATCAGGTTGCCACCCTGCATTATGATTACGTCGAGCGATGTGTCACGAAGATTGACAAGCATTTTCATGCTGTTGCTTTTGCCCGCTTTCATGGCGAAAAAACGGCATAGCGGAGAGAGATGTGAACTTATGATGACGTTGTGGAACGTGCGGTGCAGGAACGCTGAGAGGTCATTTTCAATTCCTGAGATTATGATTGCGTTTCGGGTGCCTGTGGTATCGGTCAATACGCTTCCCTTAAAGTCGGGATGGGAGGCGGAGAGCAGTAACTCACGGTCGGTCTCTGATGTGTAATCGGACGGCGCCACCACTTGGGTGGATGTCTGGATGACACAATATACCCGGCGGAAATCGCTTAGAATCATTGGATTGTCGTAAATCACTTCTTCAAGGGCGCGTAGGTATGAGCCTGAATTGCTGTCGATTGGGAATCGACGGTAAATCAGAGAGTTGTCCTCAACGATGGAATATGCCACGAGATGCATCTCGGTGGGACTTAGTCTCAGAAGCAGATTCCACATTTCGGGATTTGTAATTAAATCTCTATCAAGTGTTCCGTTAATCATCAGGGGTAAATCAATTATAATCGCAAAATTACTAAAAAAATCCTTGCCATAGAGGGCGAGAGATGAAAAAACGCTCCTGCCATGCTGGGCGGGAGCGTAGGAATTCGGTTATGTGACTGAATTGGAGTTCAGTGTGTATTAACGCTGAACGAGGTTGGGGACAGGACCATACTGGTTGGGCACGGGTTCGCTATCCTTGACAGCCCATACAATGTAGATAATCCAGCCTACAAGTGGGATAAGGTTGATAAGGATATACCAGCCTGATTTGCCAATGTCGTGCATGCGACGCACGCCGAGACCGAGATTCGGAAGCAACAAGGCGAGATTTATAATACCTCCTACAACCTGGGCGGTTGTGCCACTGAAAATTAAATTGATAACAGTACCCAAAATGAAAGTAAAGAGAGCATACCACCAGAACTCTGAGCGTGAAGAACGACCGTTGAAGTTACAGTAGTTTGTAGTGAGGGCTAATTTCACAGCCTCTCCGAATGTAATTTGTCTTTGATACATGGCTTTAGGACTTGATGAATTTAGTAATGTTGGTTTATTGTCTTTATGCATGTTGATATTGTATGGCAAAGATAAGCAAAAAGTTTGAGTAATGCCAATTGAAATTATTTATTGTTTATTTATTGTGTCGAAAAACATATTTTAAGTGCCGTTATAATTATCCGGGCAAAAAAAATCGTAACTTTGTGGTGAAAAATCAGAATTATTAAACGATAAAACAATCTCACAGAAATGGCACAATGGTTTGAGACTAAGGTCCGCTATGATAAGACAATGGATAATGGCTCCATTAAGAAAGTAACTGAGGCATATATGGTTGATGCACTCTCATTTACAGAGGCAGAGGCCCGTATATCGGAAGAAATCGCTCATTTTACCAGCGATTACTCCATCTCGGCGGTGAAGCGTACAAAAATAGCTGAAATTTTCCGTGAAAAGATGGGCGACAAATGGTATCTGGTAAAGGTCGCGTTCATTACTCTCGATGAGAAAACAGCTGTTGAGAAGAAATCAATTTCCCAGATACTTGTGTCGGCTGATAATTTCAAGGAAGCATACGATAATTTCATGGATGGCATGAAGGGCACTATGGCTGACTTTGAAATCAACACCATCCAGGAAACTCTGATTATGGATGTTTATGACGCTGATTTGGGCGGTGAGGATAAAAAAGAAGCTTAATTCCTGAAAATGTCAGTCAAAGAGAATCTACGGCAAGTGCGTGGTTCCATACCGGAAGGTGTGGAACTTGTGGCTGTGTCAAAGTTTCATCCTGTGGAAGCTCTGCAGGAGGCTTATGACGAGGGACAACGTGTGTTCGGCGAGAGTCGCGCCAATGAACTTGTGGCTAAAGCCAAGGTGATGCCGGTGGATGTGAAATGGCATTTCATCGGTCATCTGCAGACCAACAAGGTGCGTCAGATTCTTCCTTACGTTTCCCTGGTCCATAGTGTGGATTCTGAGAAACTTCTACGTCTGATTGACAGCGAATCAGTGAGAGCCGGGAAGGTTACCGATGTGCTGCTGCAGTTGCATGTAGCCAAGGAGGAGACAAAGTTTGGTTTTGCTCCCGAGGAGCTCACAGAGCTTTCTGCCACGGGAATTTTTTCGGAGCTTACAGGTGTAAATGTCATCGGCGTCATGGGGATGGCGTCAAATGTTGATGATGAAAACCGCATACGGGATGATTTCAGAGAAATCCGCAGGACGTTTGACTCGTTGGGCGCTTCGGCATTTGACGGGAAAGATGATTTCCGGGTGGTGAGCATGGGGATGAGTCACGACTGGCATATAGCCGTGGAGGAAGGTGGCAACATGATACGTATCGGTACAAGTATATTTGGAGAGCGGGAGTATTAGCCGGTCTCTATCACGTAATAATAATCATTTATGAGAAAAATAGCCATAGCGACAGGTACACGCGCCGACTGGGGGCTACTCAGCGGCATAGCTAAAGCACTTGATGCACGGGATGACTGCGAGGTGGTGGTCCTGGCTACCAACATGCATCTTTCTCCCCGCTATGGTGATACTATAAATGAGATTACATCCGATGGCTTTTGTCCTGAGAGGGTAGCAATAAGCGATACTACCGATAGCCCTTCAGGTACAGTCAAGGCTATGGCTGAGTGCATGGCAGGGATGGCGGAGGCTCTTGACAGGGTGAGACCTGACCTGCTTGTGATTTTGGGCGACCGTTTTGAGATGCTTGCCACAGCATCGGCCGCACTTATGATGCGTGTGCCGATAGTGCATATTGCCGGTGGTGAGATTTCGGAAGGCGCGATTGATGATTCAATCCGACATGCCATAACCAAGATGTCGGCACTTCATCTTACTGCTACCGAACCTTATCGCCGCAGAGTGATTGCTATGGGTGAGGAGCCGGAGAGGGTAGTGAATACCGGTGCTATCGGTGTCTATAATATCATGCAGGAGCCGCTGATGAGCCGAGAGGAACTGCAGGCATCAATCGGGTTTGAATTGCCTGAGGGTTCATTGCTTGTGACCTATCATCCCGCCACTCTCGATGACGGTGATGTGGCTTCGAGATGCAAGGCTCTGCTGGAGGCTCTCGATGAGTTCCCGGACTCAAATGTAGTGATTACTTATCCCAACAATGATGCCAGGGGTCGAGTGATAATTGACCTTATAGAGGAGTACGGTTCAGCCCGCAAGGAGCGTGTTAAGGTGATTCCCTCTCTCGGGAAATGCCGTTATCTCTCGGCGCTTAGATATGTCAGCGCCGTTGTGGGAAATTCCTCAAGTGGAATAGTAGAGGTGCCATCCATGAAAATCCCTACCGTTGACATTGGTATGCGTCAGCGAGGCAGACTGTGTGGCGACAGCGTGATTCATTGTGGCGATTCGGCCGATGAAATCTCTGCAGCTATAAGATTTGCGCTCAGTGAGGATGGGAAACGCCTCGCCGCAGAGAGCGAGAATCCTTATTATCAGCCCGACACTCTCGGCAAGATTGTGAGGGCTATTGCTGAAACACCGTTGGAAACCCTTCACTCCAAGAAATTCTATGACAGATAATACCACATTATATATAATACCGGCCCGTGGCGGCAGCAAAGGAATACCGCGTAAGAATATAAAGGAATTGTGCGGTCGTCCATTGATACATTATTCCATCGATGTGGCGCGTAAGCTTGCCGATGATGCACATGTGCTCGTGTCGACTGACGATGATGAGATTCGTGAGGTGACCGAAAAGACCGGTCTGAAGGTTAACTATCGGCGCCCTGATTCTCTTGGAGGTGACAAGGTAGGCTCCCGTGAGGTCATTCTCGATGCCATGGATTATGCCGATAGAGAGGGAATCGAGTATGATAAGGTCGTGTTGCTGCAACCTACTTCGCCGATGAGGTCGGTAGATGATGTGAAAGGTTGTCTCGCGCTCTATAAGCCGGGTGTGGATATGGTGGTGTCGGTGACGGAAGCTTCATGCAATCCGTACTATGATTGCTTTGAGACCGGTGCCGATGGTGCGTTGCATGTGTCGAAGGGTGATGGGAAATATACCCGCCGACAGGATGTGCCAAAGGCGTGGCAATACAACGGTGCCGTTTATGTGATAAATCCAGAGTCGCTCCGACGCATGGGACTGGGGGAATTTCCAGTGCGGATACCTTATAAGATGCCGCGCTCACGCTCTATGGACCTTGATACGCCGCTCGATTGGCAAATTGTCGAATTATTGATGAGTCAAAAAACGAAATAAGAGTATGGACAGGCATCTTATCAATGAGGATGCATCGCTATTGGATGCATTGGCACGTCTGAACGCATTGTCGGGTCAGGTAATGACTCTGCTTGTGATTGACGGAGATGGTGTGATGAGAGGTACACTTACAGATGGTGATGTGCGCCGGGCATTGCTGCGTGGGGTGGCGCTTGACTCGCCGGTGACTGATGCCGTGCACCGTGAATTCCGTTTCCTGCGTGAAGGGGAACCTGAAGTGGGTGCTCTCAGGGAAATCCGCAAGCAGGGCATAAGGCTTATACCCGTTCTTGATGCCGACGGTAAGGTGAAACGGATTATTGACACACGTGTCACCCGCACCATACTTCCGGTCAGTGCTATTCTAATGGCGGGAGGCAAGGGTGAACGTTTGCGCCCCATGACTCTTACCACTCCCAAGCCTCTCCTTAAAGTTGGTGAGAAGGCTATAATTGATTATAATATTGAAGCTCTTGCCGGAGTAGGGGTGGAGGATGTATCGGTGACTGTCAATTATCTTGCCGAGCAACTGGAGTCACATTTCTCCACACCTGTGGCAGGGGTGAAAGTGAAATGTGTGCGCGAGACCAAACCCTTAGGCACTATAGGTTCGGCCGCTTTGGTTGAGCTCCCCGAGGAGGGGGCGACAATAGTGATGAACTCCGACCTGCTTACCACTATATCCTTTGAGGATATGTATCTCAGGCATACGGAGGAGGGGGCTGACGTGACTATTGCAGCGGTGCCCTACAATGTATCGGTGCCTTACGCGATTCTCGAGACTGAGGGCTCGTCGGTGAAAAGCCTTGAGGAGAAGCCATCGTATTCCTACTATGCCAACGCCGGAATCTATATATTTTCCAACCGGCTTCTGCGCAGTCTCCCGAGCGACGAGCGTACAGATGCCACTGACCTGATAGAAAATGCCATTGCCGCAGGCAAGCGTGTGACATATTTCCCAATCAACGGCACATGGATTGATATAGGGTCGCCTGCCGACTTCCGCCATGCGCAGGAACTGATGAGGCATATACGGCAGACTCAGGAAAATTGACGGTTCAATCCCCCTTTTTATGAATTGACAATTGACAAATCGGGGAAATAAGTTGTTAATAAATATAAGCGCGGCATAGATGCCAGAAAGTAGCGGCACTATCCGTTATGATAAAGAATAAAATATAATCATCAAAAATAAATTCAGTCATGGCTGATTCCAACTTCATAGACTATGTAAAGGTGCTATGCCGTTCGGGCAAAGGTGGCGCCGGGTCAAGACATTTTTATCGTGCGAAATATATCCCTAAAGGTGGTCCTGACGGTGGAGACGGAGGTCGTGGCGGTCATATAATCCTCAAAGGCAACAGCCACATGTGGACTCTGCTCCCCCTGCGCTACCGTCGCCATATATTTGCCGGCAACGGTCAGAGCGGTTCAGGCGGAAGGTCGTTTGGCAAGGATGGTGAGGATGTGATAGTGGAAGTTCCCTGCGGCACTGTGGTATTTGATGCCGAGACAGGAGAATTTCTCTGCGAAGTCACTTACGATGGCGAGGAGGTGAAGCTTCTTCGTGGCGGCCGAGGCGGTCTGGGTAACTGGCATTTCAAAAGTGCCACCAACCGTACGCCACGCTACGCTCAGCCCGGAGAACCTGCCATTGAGAAAAGTATTATCATGGAGTTGAAGCTTCTTGCCGATGTGGGTCTTGTCGGTTTTCCTAATGCCGGGAAGTCTACACTTCTGTCGGCCATTTCAGCCGCGCGTCCGAAGATAGCCGACTATCCTTTTACCACTATGGAGCCTCAGCTGGGCATTGTGTCATATCGTGGTGACAAGTCATTTGTCATGGCGGATATCCCGGGTATCATAGAGGGAGCCAGCGAAGGCAAGGGACTCGGTCTGCGTTTCCTCCGTCACATAGAGCGTAATGCTGTGTTGCTTTTTATGGTTCCGGCCGATGCCGATGACATAAAGGCGCAGTATGATATCCTTGTTTCAGAGCTTGAACAGTTCAACCCGCAGCTTGCCGACAAGCCTCGTGTGCTCGCGATATCCAAGAGCGATATGCTTGATGAGGAGCTTATGGCGGAGATTGAGAAGACACTTCCAGAGGGTGTGCCACATCTGTTTATTTCAGCTGTCACCGGTATGGGTATAACAGAATTGAAGGATATGCTCTGGAGCGAAATTACCGATGAGCGCAACCGCATTGAGGTCGCTCCGATTACCCACCGTCCGCTCGATGGACATCACCGTGTGCGCGAGGAGGATGAATTTATCTTTGAGAATGTCCCCGCTCCTATTGACGATGAGGAATTTGACGATATCGAGGATGAAGGATTCGACGACGAGGATTACGGCGGCGTGATGCTCGATGAAGACGAATATGAGTGTTGATAACTGACTCCACGGGTTATGGCTGAACACAATGAAGTGGGAAAATGGGGAGAGAAGGTGGCGCGTGACTACTTTCTGACCCAGGGTTACGCCATAGCCGGAGAGAATGTGAGAATCTGTAAGGTAGAGATTGACCTCATAGTCATTAAGGATGACAGAATCTGTTTTGTTGAGGTCAAGACTCGTTCCTCAGATTTCAAGGACCCTGCAGAGGCGATAGATAAGCGGAAGCGGGCACGGATGACTATGGCTGCCGATTCCTATATGCGCGCCTACGACGTCCCTCACGAACCGCAGTTCGATATATTTCTTATAATCGGCAATCCTCAGAACTATAGGATAGAGCATATACCCGATGCGTTTTTCCCTCTGCTCAACAACGGTTATTGATTCTCAGGATGGATTAATGGTCGAGAGGCAAAGGGATGGTGTGGGAATTTTTCACCTCTCCAAGCACAAACGAACTGCTCAGTGACCCTATGCAGTCGAGGTCGCCGAGTATACGGAGTATGAATTTCTGATATGATTTCATATCCTCCGCATATATTTTTAAAAGAAAATCATAATCGCCGGATATGTTATAGCATTCGGCGATTTCTTTTATTTGCTGTACCGCTTCCATGATTCTCATGCTGTTTTCATAGGTGTGCTGCTTCATTTTCAGATAGCAGAAGGCAACGAAACCGCAGTTGAGCTTCTCGGCATCGAGCACAGCCATATATTTTTTGATGTACCCTTCCCGCTCGAGACGTTTCATGCGCTCAAATGTAGGAGTGGTGGAAAGATTGATTGCGGCCGCCAGTTCCTTGGTGGTGAGACGGGAATTTTCCTGCAATTGTTGCAGCAGCCTGAGGTCAGTGTGGTCTATTTCAGTTGACATGATGGGGAATGATATTCTGCAAAGCTCCGTATTAAGGACTGCGAATCAGAAAAGTTATGTTGTGATGCAGACAAAAATAGTATAATTTTCTAAGTTTTGCAATTTATTTGGAATGATATTTCGGCGATTGTAACTTTGCGATATAAAAATCAATAAAATATCATATAATTATGGCAAACAAGAATCTCCACTTTGAAACTCTCCAACTCCATGTCGGACAGGAAACTCCCGACCCCGCTACCGATGCCCGTGCCGTGCCTATCTATCAGACCACATCATACGTGTTCAGAGACTCACAGCATGCTGCCGACAGGTTCGGACTGCGTGATGCCGGAAATATCTACGGACGTCTCACCAACTCAACCCAGGGTGTGCTTGAGGAGCGAATAGCAGCCCTCGAAGGCGGGGTGGGGGCACTCGCCGTGGCAAGCGGTGCGGCAGCTATTGCCTATGCGTTGGAAAATCTGCTCCAGTCAGGTGACCATCTCGTGGCTGCTGACAATCTGTATGGCGGTTCATACAATCTGATTGCACATACTTTTGCTCCACGTGGCATCAAGTCGACATTTGTCAATGTGCGTGATTTCAGGGCAGTGGAGGATGCCATAAGGTCCAATACCAAGGCTATTTTTGTGGAAACTTTCGGAAATCCCAATTCCGATGTGACCGATATTGACGCAATCGCCGCGATAGCGCATAGACATAATATCCCTCTGATAGTCGACAATACTTTCGGAACCCCGTATCTGATACGCCCGATTGAACATGGTGCTGACATAGTGGTGCATTCAGCCACAAAGTTTATCGGAGGTCATGGCACAAGCCTCGGAGGGGTGATAGTCGACAGCGGCAAGTTTGACTGGAGAGCCAATGCGGAGAAATTCCCTACATTGGCAAAGCCTGACCCAAGCTACCATGGTGCGGTGTTTGCCGATGTCGCAGGTGAGGCTGCCTTTGTGACACGCATACGTGCGGTTCTTTTGCGCGATACAGGTGCAGCTATTTCGCCGTTCAACGCTTTTATACTTCTTCAGGGTGTGGAGACTTTATCGCTGAGAATCGAGCGTCATGTGGAGAACGCGCTGAAAGTAGTGGAATTTCTTTCGGACCATCCGAAAGTGGCTAAGGTCAATCATCCCTCGCTTGCTGACCATCCTGACCATCAACTTTACACTTCACTTTTCCCCAACGGAGCCGGAAGTATCTTTACTTTTGAAATCAAAGGGGGGCAGGATGAGGCATGGCGATTTATTGACTCGTTGCAGATATTTTCGCTTCTCGCTAATGTGGCAGACGTAAAGAGTCTTGTGATACATCCTTACACCACCACTCACTCGCAACTTTCAGCTGAAGAGCTGGAGGCACAGCATATCACTCCTGCCACCATTCGTCTCAGCATCGGCACAGAGCATATCGACGACCTTCTCGCTGATATAAGTCAAGCGCTCAATCAAGTTTAAAAGCTGGTATCTTGTGTCGTATGAGGATATGGGATGGATTGGAAAAACATGTGTAAAAATCGTGGATGGAAAAATTGATATGTACGAGCGAGTAGTCCAATGATATTTGTCAGGAGCGTTTTTTCTTGAAGTAGGGTATGTTTTTTAATAAGGTGTGTTCTTTTTAAGCAAATTTCTGTGTAACTTTGTAGCTCTAAAAACAGACACATACAAGATATGGACTTATTTGACAAAATCTCGGCTGATATCAAAGCCGCAATGTTGTCTCGCGACAAGGTGAGACTCGAAACCCTGCGTGGCATAAAGAAAGAATTTATCGAAGCTAAAACCGCCAAGGGTGGCGACGGCTCGCTTTCGGATGAAGCCGCGCTTAAGATTTTGGCTAAGATGGTGAAACAGCGCCGCGAGACTGCTCAGATTTACGATGAGCAGAACCGTATTGACCTGCGCGACAATGAGCTTGCCGAGGCAGCTGTAATCGAAGAATATCTTCCCAAGCAACTTACCGATGAGGAGCTGACCGAAGAGCTTAAAAAAATCATAGCTCAGGTGGGTGCCACTTCGCCCAAGGAGATGGGTAAGGTGATGGGTGTTGCTTCAAAAGCACTTTCGGGAAGAGCCGACGGTAAGGCTATATCCGCAAAGGTGAAAGAATTGTTAAACAACTAAAACTGAAATAAAGATGCTTACGCTCCAACAGATAAAGGAAGACCCCGAACGTATCATTGCCCGTCTTGCCATAAAGGGCTTTGACGGAAAGCAGGGGGTGAACGACGTGATTGATTTCGATGATGAACGCCGTAGCCTGCAATATCAGAACGATAATCTTGCCGCTGAACTTAAGAAGTATGCTGACTCCATCGGTAAGCTGATGAAGGAAGGTCGTGCCGATGAGGCAGCCGAAGCTAAAAAGAAAGTGGCTGAAATCAAGGCTGAGCAGAAGGAGATAGCTGACCGTCTGACTGTGACCGAGAATGCTATCCGCGACATACTCTTGGGTATGCCTAACGTTCCTTGCGATGCTGTACCCGAAGGTAAGACTGCTGAGGATAACGTTGTGGAAAAGACTGGCGGTCCGATGCCAAATCTTCCTGCCGACGCCCTGCCTCACTGGGAACTTGCCAAGAAATATAATCTAATCAACTTTGACCTTGGCGTGAAGATTACCGGACCCGGTTTTCCGGTATACTTCGGCAAAGGTGCCCGTCTGCAGCGCGCGTTGATTCAGTTCTTCCTTGACGAGGCTGGTAAGGCCGGTTATCTTGAAGTGCAGCCCCCCTACGTGGTAAACGAGGCTTCGGGTTACGGCACAGGTCAGCTCCCTGACAAGGAGGGACAGATGTACTACATCAACGAGGACAAGCTCTATCTGATTCCTACAGCTGAGGTACCTGTCACAAATATATATCGCGATGTGATTATCCCTGCAGAGCAGCTCCCTATCAAGAACTGCGCTTATTCAGCTTGTTTCCGTCGTGAGGCCGGTTCCTATGGCAAGGATGTGCGCGGTCTTAACCGTCTGCACCAGTTCGACAAGGTGGAGATAGTACGCATTGAGAAGCCTGAGAATTCCTATGCTGCTCTTGAGGAGATGAAGGACCATGTGCAAGGTCTGCTCGAGAAGCTTGGTCTTCCCTGGCATATTCTACGTCTCTGCGGCGGTGACATGAGCTTCACTTCTGCTATTACATTTGACTTTGAGGTTTATTCAGCCGCTCAGGGCAGATGGCTTGAGGTTTCATCTGTGTCAAACTTCGAGACATATCAGGCAAACCGACTCAAATGCCGCTACCGCGCCGAGGATAAGAAGACCCGTCTTTGCCACACCCTCAATGGCTCGGCTCTCGCACTCCCACGTATCATGGCGGCGCTGCTTGAAAACAATCAGACACCCGAAGGAATTGTGGTTCCTGAATGTCTGCGCAAGTACACCGGTTTTGATATAATCGACTAACCGTAGCTTACTTATAGTAAAAGGGACCTGGTTAGGAGTCATTATCCCCCTAAGCATGTCCCTTTTATCGTATGGTGTAAGCAAGAACTTTGTAAGGCTGCCGGCGTTTTTAAATTGAATGGTTACTTATCAAAGTCAACATTTTATAAAAAGTTTAAATCAGTTCAATAAATTGCTGAATTATGGAAACAACACGACAAGCCAAGATATCCCGGCTTCTGCAGAAGGAGCTGAGTGAAATATTTCGTTTACAGACAGCTAAGACCCACGGTACTCTGGTGTCGGTAAGCATAGTCCGCGTCTCGCCCGATTTGAGCGTAGCCAAGGTTTATCTCTCTATCTTCCCGCCTGAAAAGTCGCAGGAGTTGCTTGAGAGCATCACTGCCAGCGCGAAGACTATCCGCTATGAGCTTGCTCAGCGAGTGCGCTTCCAGCTCCGTAAATGTCCGGAACTGGCTTTCTATCTCGACGATTCTCTCGATTACATCGAGAATATTGATAAGCTTCTGGAAAAATAATTTTTGACCGGAAGAATGTTTCTTCTGATTACCTGCTGATTCTCACACCATCATAACCAATCACCGATGTTAGCGCTCCGCATAGCTCTCCGCTATCTGCTTGCAAAAAAAAGTCATACTGCTGTAAATGTGATTTCGCTTATTTCCATGGCTGGAATCGCTGTGGCGGCTATGGCGATGATTTGTGTATTGTCGGTGTTCAACGGTTTTTCGGATTTGGCGTTTGAGCGGCTGTCGCTGGTCGACCCCGATGTGAAGGTCACCCCTGTCAGGGGAAAGGTGATACTTAACGCCGACTCTCTTGCCGGGGTGGTAGGTAAGGTGGATGGAGTGCGTAGTGCCGTTGTCACGGTCGAGGACCAGGCATTGGCTATATTTGACGGTGCGCAATCACCGGTGGTGATACATGGCGTTCCAGCTGACTATTCTGAACTGTCGGCAATCTCCTCGCTTGTGATTGATGGCGAGTTTGTCGATGAGGTTTCGGGCAGACCCTGTGTGGCTTTGAGCGTGGGGTCGGCTATCAATCTGGGCGCCCGTCCCTCGCTGGAGAAACCTTTTGTACTTACTGTGCCCCGCCGTCTCGGTAGGATTAACCCTGCATTTCCTCTTGCTGCATTCTGTACTGATACATTGCTTGTGAGTGCTGTCTATCAGACCAACCAGGCGGAGTTTGACAATGATATGCTCTATCTTCCCCTCGAGTCGGCGCGCAGTTTGCTTGATTACACCACTGAGGGTTCGGCCATTGAAATCGCTGTGGCCGACGGTGTCAATCACGATGATGTGATAGACAGGCTGCAGGAGTTGTTGGGCGATGGGTATGTGGTGGCTGACCGTCTGCACCAGCAGGCCGATTCTTTCCGTATGATTTCGGTGGAGAAGTGGATTACATTTCTCATGCTTGTGTTTGTGCTGGTGATGGCTTCGTTCAATATCCTTTCAACCATGTCGATGCTGATAATTGAAAAGGAGGACAATCTTCGCATACTCCGTTCACTTGGTGCTACGGAATCATTGTTACGGCGAATATTTCTCGACGAGGGGTTGCTCATAGCTCTCCTTGGAGGCGCAATCGGTCTGGCTGTGGGAGTGGCGCTATGCCTCGCGCAGCAGCAGTTCGGTCTGATATCTCTTGGCGGTGACCACGCGCAGATGTCGATAGATGCGTATCCATGTCGGCTCGCCCTTTCCGACCTGTGTATAGTCATAGGTGTTGTGGGTGTGATTGGACTTCTGTCCGGTTTTGTCTCCTCGCGCAGCCTTCCGGCCGATGTGGTTAAATAGGAGGCTATTTTAGCGGGGTATCTGTAATTTTTTTGTTTCAACTATTGACAAAGGGCGCTAAATTTTGTATCTTAGCACCCCTAAACATTCTACGTTTCGGTTTTAAAGAGTTACTTAATTTTTAAAATTTTTATCTTGATATGGCATCTCATAGATATTGTGTCATTATGTGTGGTGGTGTAGGCAGCCGTTTCTGGCCTTATTCCCGTGAGAATCGTCCCAAGCAGTTCATTGATTTTCTTGGCACCGGGCGTTCTCTTCTGCAGATGTCTTACGACCGCATACTTCCGATTGTTCCTAAGGAGAACATAGTGGTGGTGACCAATGAAAAATACGCAAACCTTATCCGCGAGCAACTTCCGGATATATCACCGTCTAACATTCTGCTTGAGCCTGCACGTCGCAACACTGCTCCTTGTATCGCTTGGGCGGCATATCATATAGCAGCCATTGACCCGGAGGCGTCGATGATTGTGACTCCGAGCGACCACCTCATCACCAATGAGAATGTATTCATGGATTGTGTCAGAAAAGGATTTGAGTTTGTGGAAGGTCGCGATGCGCTCCTGACTCTTGGCATCACTCCCGTGCGTCCCGAGACCGGCTATGGTTATATTCAGATAGGACAGGCGGCTGAGCCCGGCATACTGAAGGTGAAGACCTTCACAGAGAAGCCTAATCTCGAGCTGGCTAAGGTGTTCCTTGACTCAGGTGAATTTTTCTGGAATTCCGGTATATTCCTTTGGAAAGCGTCGTCGATTATAGAGGCTCTGCATAGATATGACTCTGACCTGACTACTCTTTTTGACAAGGGTAAGGGATGTTTCGGCACTCCGGATGAAACAGCGTTTATAGAGAACAATTTCCCATCATGTCCGGCTAATTCAATTGACTATGCCGTGATGGAGAAGGCCGATAATGTATATGTGGAGTGCGTGAATTTCGGTTGGAATGACCTGGGGACATGGAGTGCGCTTTATGACAACTCTCCCAAGAATCGCGATGCGAATGTGACGCAGAATTGCCATGTGCTTACCTACGACTCTACCGGCAATATATTTGCGGTGCGCGATGATAAACTGGTGGTGGTGCACGGACTTAAGGATTATATCGTGGCTGACACGGGCGATGTGTTGCTGGTATGTCCTAAGAGTGAGGAGCAGAGGATAAAGCAGATGGTCAATGATGTGAAACTGGCTTACGAGGATAAGTATCTTTAATAGACCGGCTCTGAGAAATTTTTAGAACAGATTCTTAAATCTTATTGAAAAATAGCGATGGAACAATATAACAAGACTCCCGAGGAAGAGGAACGATTTGTAGAGGCGCAGTTTCGTGAACTTCTTGATGGCTATCTTGCCAGTAACCACCGGAAGAAGGTTGAAATCATAGAGAAAGCGTTCAGATTTGCCAAGGAAGCGCACAAGGGTGTGCGACGCCGCTCAGGAGAACCGTATATATTGCATCCCATCGCTGTGGCAAAAATCGCCTCTCAAGAAATCGGACTCGGTTCCACTTCGATATGCGCGGCGTTGCTTCACGACGTGGTGGAGGATACTGAGTATACCGTGGATGATATCGAACAGCATTTCGGTAAGAAGATAGCCCAGATTGTCGAGGGGCTTACAAAGATTTCCGGTGGTATCTTTGGCGACAAGGCCTCAGCTCAGGCCGAGAATTTCCGAAAACTTCTGCTCACCATGAGCGAGGATATACGGGTGGTGCTCATAAAGATGGCTGACCGTCTTCACAACATGCGCACACTCGGCTCTATGGCGCCTAATAAGCAATATAAGATTGCCGGTGAGACTCTCTATATCTATGCTCCGTTGGCGCATCGTCTTGGTCTGTTTGCCATAAAGACTGAATTGGAGGACCTGAGTTTCAAGTATGAGCATCCGGCTGAGTATGCGCGTATATCAAATCTTATCCGCCAGAGTGAGGAGCGGCGGGAGATTGTTTACAATGATTTCGCTGACCCGATACTGAAACGTCTCGACTCGATAGGGGTGGTGTATGAGGCGAAGGCGCGGTTGAAGTCTGTCTACTCAATATGGCGCAAGATGGAGACAAAGCATGTGCCGTTTGAGGAGGTGTACGACCTTTATGCCATGCGTATCATTTTCGAGCCTCCGAAGGATGTGTCGGAAAAGGAGATGTGTTACAAGATTTATTCATCGCTCACCGACCTTTACCGCCCGCATCCCGACCGCACCCGTGATTGGATAACCACGCCTAAGGCTAATGGCTATCAGGCGTTGCATGTCACCCTCATGGGGCCCGATGGCAACTGGGTGGAAGTGCAGATTCGCAGCCGCCGTATGGATGAGATTGCTGAAAAGGGTTTTGCTGCTCATTGGAAGTATAAGATAGGGGAGAGCGAGGAGGAGAAGGAGCTGAATGTCTGGCTGAAGACTATCAAGGATATTCTGGATGACCCTACACCAAATGCCATTGACTTCCTTGACACCCTTAAGCTCAATCTTTTCGCGTCGGAAATTGTGGTGTTCACTCCAAAGGGTGAGTTGCTGACTCTTCCTGCCGGAGCTACGGTGCTTGATGTGGCGTTTACGCTGCATTCGGAGATTGGTGCGCATTGTATTGCGGGTAAAGTTAACCATAAACTCGTGCCGTTGTCCCAGAAGCTCAATTCGGGCGACCAGGTGGAAGTGCTTACCTCTCAGTCGCAGAAACCCAAGCTTGAATGGATGAATTTCCTTGCCACTGCCAAGGCTAAGACGCGTCTGCGCAAGGAATTGCGACGCATACAGATGCCTGTGGTTGAGAAGGGTAAGAAGATTTTTGACGATTTCCTGGTTCAGAATGACATTATCCTGAATAATAATGTGATGACCAAGATTCTCGGCACATACCAGGTGGCGAGCCGCGAGGAGCTTTTCCAGAAGTTGGGCTCTGGTGAGGTGTCGATTGATGATTATCTGAATGTCAACACATCCAAGGGTGCGCGTTCTCTGGTGTCACGTCTGTTCCGTCTCGGTTTTGGTGGAGATAAGACCTCGAAGAAGAAAAAGCCAGGTGAGGAAGTGTCGTTGCTCCCTGTGCCTGTTGAGAAAATCAATACGAAGGAAACGTATGTATTGAAATTCAACGACAAGGAACGAAATTTCAGCTTTGCCGATTGTTGCCGGCCGATTCCTGGCGATGAGGTCATGGGATTTATCAACGACCGCAATGAGGTGGAAGTGCATGCCTTGACTTGTCCGCGCGCGCAGGTGCTCAAAGCCAGCTACGGACCTCGGATTCTTGCCACGCGCTGGGATGAGGTGGCAGGCAAGTTCATGGCGAGCATCCGTATTGAGGGTATTGACCGACATGGTATCCTCTCGGAGCTTACACGCATGATATCTACTGCGCTCAACATTGATATCCGTCGGCTTAATATTGAGGCGGAAAAGGAGGTATTTACATGCGACCTCGGAGTGCTCGTGGGCAGTACCGCTGATGTGGAGGAATTATGTAAGAAAGTTCTTAAAATCAATGGCGTCAAGCGTGCCGACAGAGTGAAATAGCCATTTACCCACCCTCGTGACGCACCCGCCGATAAATGTCGGAGCTGCCGCTTGCTTTAATGGAGTGACTTGCTTTAATGGATTCATAAGATATAATCCAATAAAGGCGTTTCAATTCTTCCAAGGAGCAGCCCACGCTTGCCTCCGCAATGGCAGGTTCGTGAAGTCTGCCCCTCCAAAGAGCAGCCCTTCCTTGCCCTCCCTAATGTCAGGTTTATGAAGTCTGCCCCTCCAAAGAGCAGCCCTTTCTTGCTCTCCCTAATGTCAGGTTTATGAGTAATCCCCTCCAAGGAGCCGTCCTTCCATGCCTCCCTAATGGCTGGTTTGTAAAGTGGTCCCTCCAAGAAGCAGACCACCATTGCCTCCACAATAGCAAGTTTGTTAAGTAACCCCCGAGGAGCTGAGTGCCCTTACCTCCTTATTGGTAGGATTGTGGAATAAACCCGGTAATGAGGATATCGTAAAACAGATATTCGGAACGCTGATAACATAAAACGCTTTAGTCAAGTCACCAATATCCACCATTCTGGAGATATTTAGGACAAAAAACATACTAAATTACGCCAACGAGTAAAAAAGTTCATAAATAATTTGGAAAGTATCCAAAAACTTCCTACCTTTGCAACGCAAAACACGAAAGACAGCATCTTAACGATGAGAACACCATAGCATCGCAAGAGCAAACGTTCAAATCAGCAGTCTTTCCACCAAACGATGGTGCCATAGCTCAGTTGGTAGAGCAAAGGACTGAAAATCCTTGTGTCCCCGGTTCGATTCCTGGTGGCACCACCTCAAAAATCGCCAAGTATCTAAATCACAGATGCTTGGCGATTTTTGATTTAACGAGATTCGGGTGGGTTCCCTATAAAGTTACCTATGCCAATGCCGTTTGAATTGCATTGGATTGGAGTCAACTCAACTGAATGAATCGAAATTGAATTCTTTAACATTTTTCAATACAATGGCATTGATAGATCAGCAATACATATTTGGCATTAGAGTTAACGGAGCCTCTCAGCTTATTACAAAACTCTCCATATCAGATAATCAAAGTGACTATGATTATATTTGCAATGTAGCCATCGAAAATCAATGGAACGGTAATGGCCGTTTTGGTTTGTCTATCGTTAATTCTGATAGAATTGAGGGGATGCCAATTGGAAGGTGGACTCTACTCAATGGACGTATAGGATATGACTGGGGCGGCTCTTCCGCTTCCTTTATAATGGAGGATGAAAATGGGAATCTAACCGATCGAATCTCCGCAGGGACTGGAAAAGGGAGTGCAAGTGGATTTAGTGTGGAGACGTTGGCTCGCTCAATTTTTACTAAGGCGAACGAAATTGTTGACCGCTTTCCTTCTGCTCAGATAGTCAATGCTTATCTAAGGGTCGAAGATGAGAAACCGACAGCAAGCCCCTTCTCATGTATAAAGAGACTGATGATAAGAAATATTTCATTGATAGATTTGAAAATTATACAATTAAACCACTGTCAACTTATTTAGAGAGATTCCGAGAATTAGAAGTCCTTTTGAAAGGAAGTGAAGACATAAGGTGTAAAAGATTGCTTACCCAAGTCACAGATGAGTGTGTAAAGATTATTAAGATGTTACACTAATATACCTCCCGGCTCATCATGCTTCGGCATGGCGAGTCGGTTTTTTTCGTTTAGCGGCTATGAGGGGCTGTGAGCGGTCACGTAGTCCGATACTGTCGCGGAATTTGGATTTGGGAGTAATGGGAATGTATCTTTGCATCAAAACCGCGTCACTTTTGGGCAATGCTGGGCAAGATGTGCCTATGCGGCCTGAAAATTTGGATTCGGAATGGATCGAATTGTAACTTTGCAGAGTCGCGTCACTTTGAGGCACTGCGAGGCAAGATAGTTCCATGTGACCTGAATATTTGAATGGAGGTATGACTCTGACTTAACTTTGCATCACAATAATCGACCGCAACAACGAGGTCGCGATTTTGTTTATCTGAGAAATTATTGTTGGGCAATGTTGGGCAAAGTGTGTGCAACCGTGGGAAATGCACGGAAAACCGAAATCTTTTCCTTTTGATGGCTTGTTTCTCTTCTGAAATCCGAATCATTGTAGGCGGAAATATGCGACATTTTCTATACTTTATGCGGCCAAGGGGTCTGAAAATTTGGAAATCGAAGACCGCATGTTGTATATTTGTCGGGCATTACGGTGAATGAAGCCCTCTTTGCGTTCAAGATATTGTTTGCAGGAACGGCAAAAGCACGGCTTCCGTAGGTAGTAATGCGACGCTTATCGGACAACTCTGGAAATTAAAAAGAATATTCAAGACATTCGTCGGACGCCGTCGGACTTTTCTCAATACTTAACCACTTATGTTTGAGTAAAGGTAAGAGGTAAAACGCTGAAATATAGCAATGTCCGAGGTCTGTCCGAGGCAAACCAAGCGGTTACGACACGTGTTTTACATACGAAGGCCGACCGAAAGTCGAGCGTTGAAATCAAGATGAATCCTCATCCGGCACATTCAAAATTATACTCTGAGGAATTGCTGCCCGATGTTTTTCTCTTGATGAAGACATTTGACTGAGAAAGGTTCTCAACCAACTGACCCACGGCGGGTTAATGCCGACATTATTTCTCAATGGCACAATAGCGCTATCGGGACTGCCATGGAAGTCCTGATGCCGGAGAGAAGCCAATTCCATACCAATGCTTGAGGCAGTGGGATAGCCAAAGAGCCACTGGAATTCTTTTTATCGTAGTGAGGGGCGCGTGACCCCGTCCCATTTCAATCCTTTTCGTGGACATTCCGCAACTTATCCGACCGCCCCGGCAGTTGGTACAGCCACCGCTATGTCTTTTCGGAAAAATGTAACTTTCTTCTTATGGAGCTGTGGCGCATCACTCCGCCAACGCCACAGTTTCTTACACTCCGGCGGAACCCGATGATTTTATGAATAATATCATGACTCTCATAGAGAGTGGAGTCACCGGTCTGACCCTCACTCTGACAATCGAAGACCTCAAGGCCTTCGCGACCGATATGATTGAGCAAGCCAAGGCGCAGCTTCTGCCCGTAATGGTCAGCGCCTCGCAGGAGAGCTGCATCCCCAAGAAGGAAGTGCTGGAAATGTTCGGCGTTTGTCCCACGACTCTCTGGAATTGGGAACGATCCGGCTATCTTGTCCCCGTCAAGATGAAGCGCAAGATTCTCTACCGCCGCGCCGACGTTGACCGTCTGATAATCGAAAGAGGAAGACAGTGATGGACGCTAAAGAACTTGATGCGCTATGGCAATCCTCGCAAATCCGCGTAACCGATGAATTGGCGATGGCTCCGGAAGTGTTGTTCTGCAACGGCTCTGTTATCGGCACACTCGGCAACTTCTCCGCCTCCACAGGCAAAGCCAAGAGCAAGAAGACTTTCAATGTCAGTGCCATCGTAGCCGCAGCACTTACCAACGGCGAATGTCTCGGATATTCTGCCGAGTTCCCGGATGACAAGCGGACAGTGCTATACTTCGATACCGAGCAAAGTCCATACCACTGTCAAAAGGTGATACGCCGAGCCATTGAACTCGCAGGTCTGCCAACCGACCGCCACCCCGACAACCTGTTTTTCTCGCAGTTGAGAGCACAGGTTCCCGACACCCGTCTGGAGATAATCGACCGGGCGATAGCCACAACGCCCAATGTCGGCCTGGTAGTGATTGACGGTATCCGCGACCTGATGTTCGACATCAACAACGCCACCGAGTCATCGCGCCTCATTAACAAACTGATGGAATGGACTGACAACAATCAAATCCATATCCACACGGTGCTCCACCTCAACAAGAGCGATGACAACGTGCGCGGTCATGTCGGTACAGAACTGAACAACAAGGCAGAGACGGTCCTGCAAGTCAGCAAAAGCGCAACCGATGATGAAGTGACAGAAGTGTCGGCATCCTGCATCCGTGCAATGGACTTCTCGCCATTCGCCTTCCGCATCAACGACAACGGTTTGCCGGAGATAGCCGCCGGCTATACCTTCAACCGTCAGAAACCGCAGACATTCTCCTACAATGAACTGACTGACGAACAGCATCGCACGGCACTGGAAAAAGCATTCGCTAACGGAGCAATCAAAGGTTGTCAGAACTGCGAGGACAGAATCAAGGAGGCGTATGCCGCCTGCGGCTTCCCATTCGGCGACGGCAAGGTGACGAAACTGAAAACATTCCTTATGAACAAGCGGATGATTGTCAGAGAAAACGGAACCTACGCCTACAACCCCGATTTCTACTACTGATTTCAGTTCAGTTTGGAACGGAGTGTATATAAGCGAGCCAAACCTGAACCGACAAACCATTTTTAACCCCTTTGTCCAAAAATTAAAATAGATATTATGAGTAATAAAAATAATGTAGTTCCTGAAGATCAAGATGAATTCATGGAATGGATGAGGGAAACCTCACGACCGACATACGCGAAACCCGGCGAGTCGGATTCCAAGGCAAAAGAAAGCAAATCTTCCGACAAACCGATGGACAACTTTGATATAGACAATATCAACATGAATATCTTAGGGCTGGAGAATGAAGTCACTCCAACAACTTCAACGACTGATGCCAACAAAGCCATTGAAGCGGGCACATCACTTTCCGATGAAGCGAAGGCAATCAAGGAAAGGATGCACGCGAAGCAAATAAAGATAGACGAGGATGAGGCCAAACGCGTAGCCGCCAAGGGAATGGCAGAACGTGAAAGCGATTCTACCTCCGCAACAAAACCCGCATTATCCACTAATGCGACTATAATGACTGAGGTTGATACAGTCAATGAAGTGAGTGGTGTCAATAAGGAAGAAGAGGTGTCAACTGACAAGAAGCCGCCCCAAAAGAGGCCCACCCGAATCAGTGCCAGGATGCGACGTGCCAAACTTGCAGATTTCCACGACTCCTATCTCATCAAGACAAGCACCAAGGATGGCTCTCCGATAACTATCGCCCCCGACCTCATCAAAATGGCCTATCGGATTTGTGCACTCTCAGGCGACCACAAGGCGCGACCGACCTACCTCATCAATAATCTCCTGCGTGAGATTTTCAAGGAATTGGAGCCGGATATTTCGAAGTGGTCGAAACTTGACTGAGATTGAGACAGCTCCTAAGCACAAGCCCTAACCGATGGCGAATTTGAGAGGTTATAGCCTCTTAATCGCAGCGGAAATTGACGCCCATAGGCGACAACCACCGGAATGATAATGGAGGGGGAGCGAGTTTAGGCTTTGGTAATACCAAGCCGTTTTTTGCACCTCGAAACTCCCCCTCCATTCTTTACTACAATGACTATAACCGTTTAATAACTTTAATGATATGAATAGAAAAAAGAACCGTCGCCCCATGCGGGGGCACGACATAGAGGATATGTATGATGTGATCAACCTACCCAAGACAATCAAGTTTTCTCTAAACCAGCTCGACCACGCAAACGAGCGCAAGCGCAAGGCCGGCTACCGGGATTTCTCCACATTCGCCCGTGACTGCATACTCAATGTGCAGATTGTGGAGCGCCTCTCACAGGAGCAGATGAGGATTCTCAACGAACTTATCCGCGAGGGCAACAACCTCAACCAGATTGCCAAGGCGTGCAACAGTGGGAGATGCTTTGCTGTGGCAAACCAAGCCACGGCAGTGCTGAAAAGGCATAATGCGCTCATCGACCTGTTCTATGAAATTAAGACCTAAAATATGTTCGCCAAGATTAGAAAAGGTAACGGTTTTGGAGGCTGTCTGAACTACATCACACGTGTCAAGCAGGACGACAAACCTATAGAGAAGCGTGTCTGGAAAATCCTCGACAGCGACGGTGTGAGGATTGCCGATGATGAAAAAGACTGGCGAAAGAGAGCCGCTGCTGACATAGAACGTCCAACACTGTCAAGGTCTAAAATCAAGGATCCGTGCGGACATATCGCGTTGGGATTTGCACCGGAGGATGCCCACCGCCTGACCGATGAATTCATGACTCAGATCGCCAAAGAATACATGGAGGCGATGGGGATAAAGAACACACCATACGTTATTGTCAGACACTCCGATGCCGACCATCCACATTGCCACCTTATGTTCAGCCGTGTGGATTATGACGGAAAAATCATCAAGCCCGTCACGAATTGGCACCGCAACAAGGGCGTATGTTTCGACATCACCGAACGCCATGGCCTGACCATTGCCGAGGACAGTCTATCACTTGACACCTCCAAACTTAGAGGTGCAGAGAAAAGCCGTATCGAAATCCGGCAGATTGGCCACGAAGTCCTGAAAGACAAATCCATCACTGACTGGCCGACATTTCAGAGAAGGATGAAAGAGCAAGGCGTGAATGTGAAATGCCTGTGGAAAGATCCCGATGCAAAGAAACTTGAGATTAAGACCCTCATCTATGCTAAAGGCAATCATTCTTTCATCGCCTCCAAAATCGGCAAGAATTATACGCCCACCGGCTTACTTACCCAATTTGAGGCAAACCTCAAAAGTCAAATGGCTCCGACCGCCAAGGCCAATCCGACGTCTCCGGCACCCGTAGCCGCGCATCAACCTCAAGCCCCGGCAATTACCCTGTCAACGCCATCACTCGGAAGCCAATCGGCAGACGACACCAACATAGTACTTGGAGGAGGCCTGTCCGACGACTTCGCTCACTTCCTCAAAATGCACCCCGGCATGAGCATCGAAGAAGCCAAACGCAAATTCAAGGAACAGCAAAAACTCAAAGCCCAGCAGCGCAAAGGCCCCAAAATGCACCACTAACTCCAAGCCGCCGAGAGACCCCAATCCCTCGACGGCTTTTTCACACTAAATCTCACCAATTACGATATGTTACGCAGCATAACCTCATTGTAGTATACGAAATTTTTCGTAATTTTGCACTTGAATCCCGCGATACGTGATGCCTCAGAGGAGGGTTGACATCGGGTGTTGGGTGGTTCGTTTACATACGAAAGGCGTTTATCAGCGTTTTATTTCTTGGCTTCTTGAAAATTTGGCCGTTTTCGGAAACTATAGTCAAGAGTGAAGCAATGGTAGAGGCCCCGGGTAAGTTTATGTTACCTTCAATTCATTATATCCCATCCATAGGGATTGTTGGATTGAAGTTCCGCATATACCTACTTCGCGGGTGATTCTACCTTGCTCATTCTACTATAGTGGGCGAGGCCAAATGCCCCAAGAAGCGGAATGAGCATGGTGTGGCTCCCGCTTTTCTTTTATATAATCGTGCCATTTAGGAGTCAGTGGCTTCACTACATGCAAATCCAATATGTTTGGAAATATATAATGGCTAACGAAAGGATAACAGAAGATATAGTTAGAACGCATTTCAAGGAGGACGCTTTGTTCACATCCATCAAATGGGAAGAACAAAAGTCGTCTATTAAACGAATTCAAGAACTACTAAAAGGAGAATCGAAGGGCAAAGGAAAAGGCAATGGTTATCCCGAATTTATTCTATCATTCCCAACTAATAGTAGTTATATAATTGTCGTTGAATGCAAAGCGAAGGCATCTGATCATGAAAGCCATGAGCGTGACAATGCGGTAAAGTATGCAGTTGATGGTGTGTTACACTATGCAAAGGCTCTTTCTTCTGATTACAATGTGATAGCTATTGCTGTTAGTGGCCAAAACGATACAGAGTTAAAAGTCTCCCATTTTTATATAAAAAAAGGAGCTGATGAAGTCTCTGAACTTGAGGATAAGAGGCTTCTCGCGATAGATGACTATATGCAGGTCTTTGATGACCAATTCTTTATAAGTGATTTTTATACTCGCGATATAGCTTATAAGGCCCAGTACCTCAACGAAGAATTTAACAACTACACAATTCCGGAATACAAACGTTGCACCATGATTAGTGCAATGCTGCTTGCTCTTATTAGTCCAAAATTTCAACAAGAATTTGAACAGGAAGATTCTACCAAGACATTGGGACAATCACTACTTTCTGCCATAAATACGGTATTTGAGTCAGAAACTGATATGGTTCGTAATAAAACTGTCCTAATGAGGGAGTTTGAATCTATTTTGAACGAACCAATTTTTACTCAAAAACTAATTAAAAACAAGAAGGCGAAGAAAGATGAATTCTCCCTATCTGTACTAAAAGAGTTTATTACATATCTACGTAAATACGTTTATCCTCTAATAAGCCATTCCAATATCGGGTATGATGTATTGGGGCGTTTTTACATTGAGTTTATTAGATACGCTGCCAGTGAGCAGAAATCCGGTCTTGTTTTAACACCAGCGCATATCACTGAACTCTTTTGTGACCTTGGGGAGCTTAACGTCAACGATATTGTCTATGACCCTTGTTGTGGCACAGGTGGGTTCTTAGTCGCTGCAATGCAGAGAATGTTTAAGCTTGCAGGTAATAATATGCGCTTACGTGAGAATATTCGCAAACATCAACTCTGTGGATGCGAACTTCGTTCTGATATTTTTTCTTATGCTTGTTCAAGTATGAGGTTTCGTGGCGACGGAAAGTCAAATATATATAACGGAAGTTGCTTTAATAATGCACGAAGCATAACAGACAACCATAGACCTACCGTATCATTTCTAAATCCTCCATATGGTTGGGACAGCTGGGCAAATGGAATTTATCGAACATTCGCTATCTGTATTGGATCCTCGCGCCAACGGTAGAGTAGTTGCTATCGTACAGATGAGTTGTGCTACAAAAAACGAAAGCGATCTTATACAAGTTAAAGAACGCCTTCTTTTCAAACATCATCTAAAGGCTGTTATTTCCATGCCAGATGACTTGTTTTATCCAGTTGGAGTAGTTACCTGTATCATGGTATTCGAAGCTAATAAACCAAACGAAGGACGTAAAACCTGGTTTGGATATTTCAAAGATGATGGATTTGAAAAACGAAAGTATATCGGCCGAATTGATGCAAGGGATAGATACACTGGGTTAAAGGCCAAATTGTTATCGGCATTTAAAAATTTAGATGAAATACCAGGGCTTTCTGTTCGTCATGAAGTAACTTCACGTGATGAATGGTGTGCTGAAGCATATATGGATACTGATTACTCTACCCTATCTGCATCAGATTTTGACTTGAAGATTAGAGAATATTGTGCGTTTAAGTTATTATCTCAACTTGATTGAAATGGTGCCAATAAAAGAACTTTTTGATATAGAATATGGAAATCAATTCGATTTCTCAAAAATGGAAATCGATGATTCATCTACTGCTATCAATTTTATTAGCAGAAGTTCTACTAATAATGGTTTTGTTGGCAAAGTAAAGCCGTATAAATCTGCGATGCCTTATGACGCAGGTCTTATTACGGTTACAATGGGCGGTTCATATCTTTTGGCATCTTTTGTCCAGCCAGCACCGTTCTATACGGCTCAAAATATTAAAGTACTTTCCCCTAAAGTCAATATGACGTTAGAACAAAAACTCTTTTATTGCGCAGCTATTCAACATAATCGTTTCCGATATCATTCTCACTCAAGGGAGGCAAATTCAACTTTTGACGATTTGATTGTTCCTTCATTAGATGAAATTCCACAATTCATCAACAGCCGCGACTTCATGCGTATTGAAGAAGAGTCAATAATAGATTTACATTTAGATATTGACACCTCGGGTTGGAAACTTTTCAGGTTTGATGAAATCTTTACGATATGCAAAGGATTCTACAACAAAAAACCTGATAATGATCCAAACGGAACAATTCCTTTTATTGGAGCCACAGCCTCTAATAATGGGATAACTGCATATACTACTCTTGAAATCATAGAGGCGGCATCAAAAACTGGAGATAACAACAATGCTCCTCTCTCAGAAAAAATATTTGATGGCAATTGCATTACTGTTTCTAATAATGGCTCTGTCGGTTATGCATTTTATCAATGCAAGCCCTTTACATGTTCTCACGATGTTAATCCTCTTTATCTAAAAAAATATACTCTTAATAAGTATATCGCACTATTTCTTTGTGCTGTAATTGAGATTGAACGTTATCGTTGGGCATATGGCCGCAAATGGAGACCAGCTCGTATGCCAAGTTCCAAAATAAAATTGCCGGTGACAGCGAGTGGGACTCCAGACTGGAGTTTTATGGAAAACTATATAAAATCTCGTCCATACTCAAAAATGATATAATAGACGCAAACTTAGTTATGGTTGAAAAATACAAAACAAGACTAAACGAACGTTGGCCCTGAAAAGAAAATCAATACCTACTATCTTCAGAGGGCGGTATATCATTAGCCTTTCGGAGCGCATCGCATATTTCATCAAATAGTTTGTCGTTAAAAGGTTTATGTTCATAATGCTCCGAGAAAAAATGATAAAAAGGAAAATACTTCTGAAACACTAGCCTCATAATTTTTGAGGGCTCAATTTTTCTTTCTGTACTAATTGGTTTAGGGTTTTGAAACAAAATATATTTATCAATAACGTTTCTAAGTTTACATTTACCAGATTCGAAATCTTGTGTAAATGCAATCAATGTATCTAACTCAATTACCACCAATGGAAACACCTTTACCTTAACATTGGCCTCTTCTAACATGTCCTTAAAGGCAGAATTAAGTATGTAGTTCAAGCCTGGCGCACATAATGAAGAATCATCTATGACCAAAATCGGATATATGCGTGGATTTTTAGTAATAGATTTGTCCCATACGAATTTGCCCTCATCAATGCTTTTGATATTATGAATCAGTTGACTAATTTCCGCTTCTTCAATTAATTTGCTGGTTAGTACTTTCTCAATTTCTTCATAATTCCCACTACGTTTTACATAGTCTGCAATCATTATATCTTTATTCTCAAACAGTAGAATATGATTACCATCGCGAAAATAGAAGTCAGGTTCATGACCAATATTGGCAATGGCCTTACAGTCGTTATCAGAAAGCTTAACTCCTTTCTGACGTTTAATGATTTTTCGAACAAATGTGTCAAATAAATACTGTTCTGAAAACTCTGTGGTAAATATAGTAAGCAGACCTCTACCCTTAAGAAAATGTTTAGTACCCTTTAGACGCTCGTTAATCGCCCTAAATTCAAAATATATACTTCGATACAAGTGATTAACACAGAATAAAGTATTTATGGGCATAAATGTTTTTGTATCTACTTCAATCAACGGATGAGATTTGAAATAGGTATAGTCTATATTTTGTTCTGCCGGAATAATTGAGTCTATCGGAAATGCGTGAGAATGTAAAAATGTGTATCCATTTCCTTTTTCATCAAGTAATATCGTAGAATACCCGACCTCGTTCTTCAGCGGAAAAAGCAGCAATTTAATTGCATTGTACAAATATTGCTCCCACGAAGAAAATTCATTTCTTTCAAGAAAGAGCCGAAGATGCTCCTTAAGCTTTGAATTCTCACAGTATTTAAAGAAATAGAATCCCTTAATAACTTGAAGTATAATTATATATTCGGGAAGGATGTTGTTACGTTCATAATTATTCAGAAAATTACAAAACATGGATTTGGCAAAGAACAAGTCTGAAAGTTCACCTCTTTCTGTATATTCTGGATTTACTTCAGCTTTACTAATGCTTGCATTTATTAGCAAAATCGCTTTAAATAGGTTTTGTTCTTGTAGAACGTGCGAACTAACAATCTCAAATTTTTCAATTGCAAATACTTGTCGGAGTAGCTCTAATCCTGTGGTTTCTGAAACAATAAAATACTCATGAGGTATGATTTCAGCAGGAGTATTATGGCTCTTTCCCTGTATATTTTTGTCAAGTTTCGATAAAACATGATACACAAATTGTGAATTCTCTTTGCAGAAGCATTGAGAAGCATATTGTGTGATTGACTCATACTTATCATTGCTTTGAATAAGCAATAGAGCGAATCGAATCAACCAGTCTCTATCTAAAGTTTTCAGATATTCCAATACATCTAATGGCGTTTCATCAAAAACCATTTCGTAAGTTATGTAGATCTTGGGCTTCATATTATTATGTTGGATTTAATCGATTTGGTTTGGTTCGGGCAATATATACCCGGGGCAAACCGAACCTCTATATATAAACCACCGAAAAGAAAACTGCCAACGAGAAAAAGGCTGGCAAGAAGAAAAATCAATTGTTCTTGTTGATTAGATTGACAACGACCTTTACCATCGTGTCTTTCTCCTCGGTACGGCTTTCGGCAATCATGAGAGTAAGGGCCACGAGGGTGTTGTCGGCGATGCGTTTGGTGCCATCTTCGTTGTAGAGGATGCCGTTGCCATTGAGAAACCATAGGAAAAGCGTGGCGGCAATGCGTTTGTTGCCGTCGCTGAATGAATGGTTCTTCGTGACGAGATAGAGAAGCATGGCTGCTTTCTCCTCGACTGATGGGTAAAGGTCTATGCAGCCGAAAGTCTGATAAATCTGACCGATGGAGCTTTTGAAGGAGTCGTCTTTCTCATTGCCAAACAATGTGCTGCCGCCAAACTTCTCATGAAGTTCGCGAATAACCTCCATTGCGTTTTCGTATGTGGCGTGGAATTCTTCTTTTTTCGTTGTTTCCTCTATCTTCAGTTCCTGATAGTCGTATCGGTCGAGGGTGTCGAGCGCATAAGTATAGTCCACAACGACATCAAGAAGTGAGCGGCTATCCTCAGTCAGTTTTTCCTGATTCTGTATAGTCCGGCCAAGCACTTTCACCAACTGGCTCAGTTCATCATATTTCTGTGCTGCAATTCGCTCGTTGACTGCATAGCCTTGGAGAAGGTATTGCTTTAATATCTTATTAGCCCAGATGCGGAACTGAGTACCGCGTTTCGATTTGACGCGATAGCCCACTGAGATGATGACATCAAGGTTGTAGAGCGCTGTAATGTATTGTTGGTCACCATCATTACCCACATGTGCAAAATTTGCACATGTGGTCTCTCGCTCAAGTTCTCCCTCCTTGAAGATGTTGTTTATGTGGCGTCCGATGACAGTTCTGTCTTTCTGGAACAGTTCTGCCATCTGTGCTTGTGATAGCCACACGGTTTCATCCTGAAATTTAACGTCTATGCTGGTCTCGCCATCGTTGGTCTGATATATGACGATGCTGTTGGTCGGTTCAATATTGTTCTCCATATGCAAATTTACTAAATTTATTTGGATTGTCGGGCATACTACCCAATATATCAGAAGATTTCGCCCTTGTTGGCGTTGACGATTGCGTCTATCTCATCGGCGATTTCGTCAGAGGATAGTTTGATATAGTCCATGAAGGTCTTTTGGGTTTTGTGACCGCTAACGTGCATCATCTGGACTATTGTGAATTTGTGGGAGAGGTACATATTGGTTATGCCGCTGCGACGGGCAGTGTGGGTCGTGACGCTTTGGGCGCGGGTCACCAACGCTTCTCCCTTGTCGTTCATCTCGAAGTCCATCTTACCCTGCTTGACATTGTTGCGCTGCTTCATCGTCAGCTTGGTCGGAATCTTAACTGCCAATGAGGGAACCGAGGCGGAGAGGTCTGTCAGGATTTCCTTGATGTAACGGTTGATGATGACATCAATCACTGACGGCAGTTTGTAATTGTACTTCTCGCAGATGGCCTGTAGATTCGGATTCATGATTGGGATCTTCACCTCGGTACGGGTCTTCTGCTGGACAAGACGGATAATGGGTGTCCCTTTGGCTGTTGTAGTGAAACTTTCGGGTGAAATGTTGGAATAATCGCTGACGCGCTGACAGGTGTAACATCCGACAAGAAAAATATCGCGAACCTGCTCCTTTAATCCGGTCAATGGCATCTCATAGAGAGCCTGCAACTCAGCGGCAGTGAGATAGATTTCTACAACCTTATCCGACTCCTCGATTTTTCTCTTGGAGAAACACATCATCGCACGGTCGTTGTTATGGTAGCCGTCGGCATAGGCATAGCCCACAATGGCACGAAACGACACGATATATTTGTTGATGGAAGTGACCATGTAGCCGTTCTTTACCAGATAGTCAGTAAATTTGGCTACGAGAGCGCGGTCGATGTCGCTCCATGTAAGACGATGCTTCTTGTCAAAGCCCCCATAGAGCTTCCGGAAACTGCTCCAAGCCTTGACGCTCCCCGGAGTGTAAGGGGCATTGCCGTTAAGACGCTTGCCGGATTTGATATTATTGACAAAGGCATCAAGATAATTCCAGATGTTGGCACGGGCTTCATCTGCGGCCTTTTTCTCGGCGGCTTCCTGCTCAGCGCGTTCACGCTCCTCTTTTTGTTGCGCTTCAATCTCCGCCTCACGCTGTCGACGCAAGATTTCCGACTTGTCGGGTTTCGCGATGGCGAGAATTTCTGATTTAATCTTTTCACGGTCGAATTCCGGCGCATCCATCTCGCGTTTCAGCATAATCTCAATTCTGCCGAGCATATCATGCAGTTTGGGATATTCCTTACGATGACGTGCGAGAGCATCCTCACTCGACACTGCCGTTTTCCATTCCGGCACACCCACGCGGAGGTGAGAGGTGAATTGCACATCAATTTTGCGCACCGGGTCCTGCACCCTCACAAACAGGGTGGCCTTATCCTTGTCTTTGTCTTTTGCCAGAGTATAGAATCTGGAGAGAGTCTTTGCCATAATTCAAAGTGTTTTATGTCCGTTCAGAACCGAAAGGAAAAGTTACCTATCCACATTCGGAAGTTACCTATGGGAGGCATGGTTCGGGTTCCAAAACAGACGGTTTGATTTCCGGATACAAAGTTAGGAAACTTTTCCGAAGTTCCCTATAAAGTTCCCTATAAATTTTAGACTTTAACATATCCACGCGAATTCAATACAATCTAATTGCATTGATACATAATTTGATACGTTTATTTGAGATTTAGACTGATTCATTATAATTCACTAAAAATGGTGCTGATGGCACCACAGAAGACCGCTAATTCTCAATGAGTTAGCGGTCTTTCTTTCATCCATACCCCTCCGAGTCACCACAAAAGTCACCACGCCCACCGTAAACTACTGAAATATTGACGATTATGCGTGTCGTAGTGTATGCATATCTATTTGGGTATATATGTAAGATATTGATTATCAGCTCAAATTGGAGTGCCATTCATAGTCATTCACCATCATTCAATCCCACACCACAGCCTCGCAACCCCAAACTTTAACCATAATCCTGCGATGAATCTTTGGTGACCTCAACCGAAAATCAGCTGTGGCTCTACTCATATCTGTTAAAAACCTCAAAAAAATTTTGTACCTTTACATTTGGATAGGCGAAGGTCTATCCAAACATTTGGGAAATAAGAAGCGGTATGTGCTCTTGGGAGCCGATGACCTACGACCTTCGACTTTGAATGTTGCATTGGCAGTCCGCGCTTCTGCATTCTAAAAACAAGACTACTTGTACAATGGGTATAATTAAATAAACTATGAGTAAAGAAATCTTATATATCCTGCTTCCGGATTTTGCGGAGCATGAGATGGTCTATCTTGCTGAGGTAGTTGCTTCCGATGAGTATGCACTGAAAGAAAATCCGAAATATGTCAACAAGTTTGTAGCACCGACAATGGACCCGGTCAAATCAATCGGAGGTTTCCGTCTGTTGCCCGACTATTCATTCGATACGATGCCCGAAGACTACGCCGCTCTTGTTCTTGTTGGCGGTTTCGGATGGACCACACCCATTGCCGACAAAGTTGTGTCCATAGTTAAGCATGCTATCGAAAAAGGAAAAATTGTCGGAGCCATCTGCAACGCCGCTTCTTTCATGGCGAAGCACGGTTTCCTCAATAATATCAAGCACACCGGCAACGGAATTGAGCAGTTGAGTATCTGGGGCGGAGAAAACTACACTAACCCCGACGGATATGTCAATGCACAAGCTGTCTCGGATGCCAACATTGTGACTGCCAATGGTTCGGCTACACTTGAATTTGCCAAGGAATTGTTGCTGCTCCTTGAAAACGACACCCCTGAGCGAATCGAGATGTACTATCAGTTCAACAAGCAGGGTTTCTGCGAATTATTCAAATAAAGTGATGAATACACTACGGTTTTATCGGATAATGCAGTATCTATTTGCTGCGATTGCAATAATAGCGTTTATACGGGCGTGTTTCGATGCCTTCAATTCTCTCGCACCATTGTCGTGTGTAGCGACAGCATCAGCCGCATCTGTCATATTCGGTCGCAGAGTGCGCCAACTGACCGAAAAATAATTCAAAAGATTGAACCATGTTCATAGCGATTCTTTCATACAAGAAACCTCTGAGTGAGGTTGACAAATATCTTCAGGCTCACCGCGATTATCTTGCCGAGCATTATGCCGCCGGTGATTTCATCGCATCGGGACCGCAGAATCCGCGCATCGGTGGTGTGATAATGATAAAAGCCGCCGACCGCGAGGCTGTCAATGCCATTATCTCGCAAGACCCGTTCAATATCAATGGCATCGCCGACTATCAAATAGTAGAATTTACACCTACAATGTTCTGCGATGAGTCTTTACAAACACTCCTGTAAGCCATGCCATACATATCCATTGAAAGCGGGAAATTAACCGCTGAGCAAAAGAAAGAACTTATAGAACGCCTCACAGCGACAGCCGCAGAGATAACACATATCCCGGAACAGTTCTTTACTGTAACCATCAAAGAAATCCCCGATGAAAATTTCGGCATCGGCGGCAAATCCATTGACGAAATAAAACGTAATTACAAGCGATGAATCCCAATCCCAACATAATATATCCGAGAACCGGCGATACTCAAACGGTATATCTAAAGTCGGTAATCACAAAACCGACCATCGAAGTAGGAGATTTCACAATCTATAATGATTTTGTGAATAATCCGCGCGACTTTGAGAAGAACAATGTGCTGTACCATTATCCGATAAATCACGACAGATTGACTATCGGAAAATTTTGCTCGATAGCGTGCGGCGCAAAGTTTGTCTTCAACTGTGTCAATCATACACTTAAATCACTCTCGACATACACATTCCCTCTCTTTTTTGAGGAATGGAATTTGCCTAAATCCGAAGTTGCCACTGCATGGGACAACAAGGGAGATATTGTCATCGGCAATGATGTATGGATTGGTTACGATGCTGTTATCATGGCCGGAGTACGCATAGGCGACGGCGCAATTATCGGCACACGGGCGGTTGTAACAAAAGATGTCGAGCCATATTCGATTGTCGGAGGTGTTCCGGCAAAAGAAATCCGCAAACGGTTTGCTCCTGATGTCGTGGCTAAATTACTGGAATTGAAATGGTGGAACTGGTCATCAGAGAAGATAAAGAATCATATAGCGGCTATTCAAAGCGGAAATATTGATGAATTATTGAATATCTAATTCGCTTTTATAGAAAAATGAAAGTTGTAGGCATAAGTGGTAGCTCTCGTAAGAACGGCAATACCGCAATCATAATCAAAACGATTTTTGAGGAATTGAGTAAGGTTGGTATTGAAACGGAAGTTATTCAGTTGGCGGATATTGATATTCAGCCGTGTCGCGCTTGTTTCGCTTGCAAGGGCAAGAAAAACTGCGTTTTCAGAGGTGATGGGTTCAACGATGTGTTTAACCGCATGGTTGAAGCAGATGGCATTATACTTGGCTCTCCGGTGTATTCCGCTGACGTATCGTCAAAAATGAAAGCCTTTCTTGACCGTGGAGGTGTTGTGGTTGCTACCAATTCCGGATTGTTGAAGCATAAGTTAGGTGCTTCCGTTGCCGCTGTACGCCGTGCAGGTGGTATGACAGCCGTAGATACGATGAATCATTTTATGCTTAACAAGGAGATGATAGTGGTTGGCTCTACATACTGGAATATGGTTTATGGTAGAGAGATTGGCGACGTCATGAATGACGAGGAAGGAATCGCAAACATGCGTAACCTCGGACAAAATATGGCTTGGTTGCTAAAACAGACAAGCAGAAAATGACTCCCACAAATATCCTCAACATAAAAGACCGTGCCCAATTCCGGCAGTGGCTGATTGAGAATCATGCCACTGAGCGCGAGTGCTGGGTGGTTCCACAGGGTAAAATCAAAGCCTGAACTGTTCAACAGCCGCCTTCAAAAATTGATTGAGGCAAGTGCCCGAGGAGAAATGATAGGCGATTGGCACGACTGCGGCCGCCTGCTGGATTATTGACTATTTTTCAAATTGCGAGTTACGGTTTTCAAGTTCTGCTTGCCCCATTCGGAGAGTTGATTGAGTATTGGTATCAGTGATTTACCCAGTTCGGTGAGTTCATACTCAGTGCGTGGCGGCACTTCGGCATAGAGTATGCGCTTGACAAGCCCGACGGATTCAAGGGTCTTCAGATGTCCTGAAAGTACTTTTGGAGATATGTCCGGAATGGCGCGTGACAATTCGTTGAACCTCATGACTCCGAACTCATCAAGAATGACGAGCAGGAGCATCGACCACTTGTTGGCGAAGTGAGCTATCACGTTGCGCATGGGGCACGTTGCCACACACGAATATTTTTCTGAAATTTTTTCGGTCTTCATCTCATTGATACTGACTAAAAGTGAGTTTGAAGTAAGCGGCTACTTTCAAAGTAACCTCTTGCGGAGCAATGTTTTGATGTATAACTTTGCACTATCCAAAGGGTAGTTGTTATCCTTTGCAAAGTTAACAAAAACATAATGAATACTCCAATTATGACTGAAACCAGTATCAACATCCCGGCATCGGTTAAGCCTGATGGAATGGCTACGTTTGTAATGCTCGGAAACGGCTTTGATGAGATTGAAGCCATCGCTCCTGTCGATGTAATGCGTCGTGCAGGTATGGAGGCTTACACCGTTTCAATGACGGAGAACCGCCTTGTAAGAGGTGCTACCGGCAACAATATCGTAGCCGACATGACGGTTGCTGACCTTAATCCCTCGCAGATTGACTGGCTCGTATTTCCGGGCGCGGACAAAAGCGAAGCTGCCGTAAACCTTGACATAGAACTTCAGAACATCGTAACGGCTCATTGGGAGAATGGTGGCAAAATCGCTGCCATCTGTGCAGCTCCGGCCCTCGTCCTGGGTCCACTCGGAATTATCTCCGGGATTCCGGCAACCGGTTATCCATTCCTGAAAGAGGAGTTTGAAAAGAACGGAGGTTTATATTCCAATGACAACGTGGTTGTCACTGACCGTCTGATAACATCTAAAGGTCCCGGCACAACTCTCGAATTTGCCCTTGCTATAGTCCGAAAAGCAAAGGGTGAAGAAACCGAGAAAACCCTCCGCAATGGCATGGTAATTGCATAATCATCTATCTCCGAAAGTTTCGGCATTGCCAAGTCTGGAGATTTGCTCAAACCGACACTTATGTGCAGATTCGTGGATATTTGTCGGTGTAACTCATTAACACTCCATACGTTGCGCATACCCTCTCATTCGTAGAAGAAACGGATGAGGGAGCTTCTACTGCAAGACGTTAGACAATGTGGGAAAACGAGTGATTAGATATCAGAGTCTTAGCCGGGGTTGCTCCCAATTTTTCCGACACTGTCGGAAAAATTGGGAGCAACCGCCTCTGTCAATTCGCCATCTCAACCCCTAATTGATATGCTTTTTGCAAATCTTTAGGGAACTCTATTTCTCTCTGTTTCGCTTTCTCGGCTTCATCAAATACCTCCACTACATATTTGGAGTAGTCCGGGAATTGATATGTGTCGTAGGAACACAGCCGTTGAGGGGTTGAGAAGATATGACCTAAGAACATATCCACGTTGTCCATTGCTTTGACTGGAGCAAACTCCCTTGTGGTATTCATGGTGTAGATTGTCACAATATCAACTTTCTTCGTTGAGAGCGAACGATATCCTGCCTCGTAAGAGCCCAAAGAGAAACAGAGTCTTTCAAGAAATGCCTTTGCATTGCTGTTGACTTCCATGAGATATATCGGCGAGGCGACAACAATACAATCCGCGGTCCTTACGACTTCAAGTACAGGCGTCAGCTCGTCATTTAGAGAGCATTTGCCATATTGCTTGCTCCCTTTGAGCTTACAAGCGAAACAGCTCTGACACCCTTTGAAATTGAGTTCGTTTAAGAAAACCGTACTTATCTCGTGGTTCGTGGCTGTTGACACAACTCCTTTGTGGAAGGCATCACAGAGCTTGGCTGTGTTGCCATTTCTTCGTGGGCTACTATTTATGATTACTATTTTCATTACATTGTTGATTGCTCTCTGATTCGTATATGAATCTCGGCCGTTTTTATTAACTTTGCGGGGAGTCCGGGGCTCGCACCGGCTTTGCCGGCTTGCGCTCTCGGCTCACTCGCGAATCCATGAAATTTGTAGTGCAAAATTAAGTGGGAACCAGGGCATAAACAATAACTTACCGAAAGGTTTGCCCCTAACCTAAAAGTTTGTTTTACTAATTTCCAATCCTTTTCAGCAGACACGACATGGCAAAAAAATTGGACTACGAATATTGCAAGGCAGCTCCAGTGCTTGAATGGCTCGGAAACAAATGGGCGCTGGTTGTTCTCATGACGATTTCCGAGAGCGGACCGGTGCGCTTCAACGAACTCTACCGCACTATTCCGTCCGTGTCTGAGAAAGTGTTGTCGCAGGTGTTGAAACAACTCACAACCGATGGCATACTTGACCGTCAACTCTACCCGGATGTGCCGCCGCGTGTCGAATACTCCATCACGGATTTAGGTCGCACCTTGCTCCCTCACGTTCAAGCACTGATTGACTGGGGACGCGAAAATTTCGACCGTATAATGGAAAATAGACTGAGTAATGAGTAAGACGTATGACCGACAGTTTATAAATGGATAGGCATAACCATTGCCATCATGCTCATACTGCCTTTTGCAGTAGCCAAACTCAAGCAATAAAACCACCAACAGAAAATCTGCCATATATGAACACAACTAACAACAGCTTGGCGGAATATTTCAAAATCGTCCGCCAATTCATCAAATGCCATGCCGGAGAGGGTGATGCAGTCTCTGCACGGCAAGCTGTCGAAGCAATAACACCTGCTGCCGAACAGGGCGATGTCAATGCTCAGATGCTTCTCGGTAAATACTATTCATGGGGCTACCACAACGAGTGCGACAATCAGAAAGCTATCCATTGGTTTGAAAAGGGAGCGGACAACGGCAATGCCGAAGCCGCCATGCTCATCATGGAGATATATCGCAATGATTGCCCTGATGGAATAGACGCCGAACAGCGGAAAGCTTTGATACTGAAATGGCACAGGCGATGGTTCGATATTCTTGCAGCGAAAGCCGACAAAGGTTCGGCAAATGCAGCCAAGGACTTGATGTGTCAATATGTTGAAGATTGCCCTGAGGACATTACTCCGGACGAAGGAATTGAAATCGCCCGCAAGTGGTATGACCGTTGGATTGAGATATTGGCGGCAAAAGCAGCAAAGGGCAACTTGGTGGATAAAATGAACCTTGCAGACATACTTCTGTATGCCGAGGGCGTGCCGGAGGTGCTTTTGGATTGCTTCTCCGTTGAAGATGATGAGCGGAGTCTGCGGCAAGCCATAAGACTGTATAAAGACTTAACCGACAGCGACTGTGATGACTTCTTTAAGGCAGAAGCATTTTTCAAAATGGGATGCGCATATAGTGATTTGGACCAATGGGAAAAGGCTCTCACCAGTCTTAAAAGAGCCGCAAAGCTGAATTGCCACGAGGCGTATGCAAAAATAGGTGATGCCTGTCGTTATGGTAATGGCATAGAACAGGATGATGTCCAAGCACGTAAATGGTATAAGAAAGGAGCGGATGTTGGCGAAATCACAGCGACCTTGAAACTTGCCGAATGCTACAAAAACGGCATTGGCGGCGAACAGGATTATGAAAAGGCGATTATTGAATATCAGCATATAGCCGAGCGTGTTAACGACAGGGGTTTCAAGCATCAGGCTACCGCTATCGGAACCGCATTATACGAACTCGGCGACATGTATCTCAATGGGCTTGGTGTACAGCCCGACTTGAAAAAGGCAATCCGCTATTTCTCCCTCGCCGCGAAGAAATGCAATAACCATCAGGCTGAATACAAATTAAACGAATTACATTAGGACTATGACAGAAAAAGATACTCTTTGGAACAGATTTATTGAAGAAATTTGCGACCGAGATGCGGAGACTCTATCACTGATTCAGAAGAAAGCGGTGCTCTGCTTTTGGTATGATTCTGAAATGCAAAACGGAGGACATTCCGGCTATCTGGAAAATTATTCTGATACAAACCCGGACGAACTGGAAGATGCCATCCTGACTGTAGGCAACAAGGAGATTGCCGACAACTATCGCCAGGCAATCACCGTCGGCGAAGAGGATGACTTTGAAGAAACCGACAATGCCTATTATGATTTCGAGCCATCGCTATGCGACTGTCTTGAGGAATTCGTATGGGAAAACAGGAATGTTATTTTTGATTGAAAATCTATGAACGGCAAGGAACTGTCAGAGTATCTTAAAATCATAAAGCAAAGCGTCGCTGATTTTGACGACCCGGAGCAGGCGCGACCGGCTGTCGAAGCAATAACACCGGCGGCTGAACAGGGCAATGCAAGGGCTCAATATATGCTTGGCATGTATTACTACACGTTTTATAGCGAGGATTCCTCCCGTTTTCTGCCTTGGATGGAGCGGGCGGCTGAGTCCGACAACCTGCAAGCTATAAAGTTTCTTGCCGACTATTACCGCTTCATTTGCGATGACATGGAGCAGGAGCAGAGGCAGACATTAGGCAGGAAATGGCTTTACCGGATGATTGACCTCCTGAAGAAGAAAGCTGACAAAGGCGTGGTGAGCGCAGCAAAATCACTGATGAATCTTTATGTGCACGACCGTCCCTGTGACATGACTGAAACGGAAGGACGGGAAGCTGCATTGGCATGGCATGAACGCCTGATAGAGATATTGAGGGCGAAAGCTGAAAAGGGAACGGTCAAAGACAAAAAAAATCTGGCTGACGCATTGTATAACGGTTGTGACGTACCGGAAGAAATTGACAGCAATCTGCCGGACCGGGCAGATGATGCGGTACGGCTCTATGAGGAGATTTCAGATGAAAAGAAAGACGGGGCTTCGTACTACGATTTAGGTCGGATGTATAGCCGTGAAGTATCCGAAGAAAAAGCCTTTGAATGCTATATGAAGGCGGCGGAGATGGGCTATACAGAGGCATATTACAATGTGGCAAACGCATATCTCAACGGCGAAGGTGTGGAACGAGATTTTGACAAAGCTTTTGAGTGGTTCCAAAAGGCAGTCGATAGCGGAGACACTTATGCCAAGTTGAAATTGGCGCAGTGCTACAAACGTGGCGCGGGATGCGAAAGGGACTATGCAGCGGCTATGGCATTGTATCAGCAGGTAGCCGGCGACAAGAATTTGAGACGGTATTCTTTCGTGGATGAGGCAGAGTATGAACTCGGCAACATGTACCTCAAGGGTCTTGGTGTTGAGGTCGATTTGCGCAAGGCATACGACTATTTCAAACTCGCCGCTTCCCACGATAACCGCGCCGCCGAAAACGCCCTCAACAACAAGAAATTCCGCGACTTCCAAAGATAAGAATAAACTATGGCAAAGCTACAAATGCTCTCCTGATAAATTTGATGTAGAGAAATGCCGTGAATCGGCTGAGTCGGGCTATGCCCCGGCGCAGTGTCATCATCAGTGATTTTGTGATATTGCCTTTAAAATCTGTGGAAAAACAGTAATTTTGCAGTTGGTTATGAAAAACTTGATATTGATACTGATTTTAGTCGCTGTGGGCATGGTTTCCTGCTCCCGGTCGGCACGACATAGCAAAATTCTTTCGGAGGCTGAGAGTATTGTTTCTGCATATCCTGACAGCGCACTCGTTATACTGGATGATATTGACCCGAAGGATTTGAAGGATGATTCTCTTAGGGCGTTGTATGCCATTGTTGTTGGCACTGCACATAAGGAAAGTTACAACTCAATGGTTGCGGATTCTCTGACCGAATTTGCGTTTGAGTATTACAGAGACAAGGATTTCAAGCGCTTTCTGCAAGCCGGGGACTTATATGCCATACATCTGTTTTGGCTTGGCGATGGCAACAGGTCACTGAGTCTGCTTGATTCCTTAATCGGACTTCCGAATATTACAACTGACTCAAAGATTGAATTGTTGCGCTCGAGAATGGGGGTTGGTGGTCAACTATTCGATGGTAAAAGAAACATCTCGGCTATTCGACAGTTAATGCAACTTGATACTGTTGCCGCTTCACAACCTGAATACAAGCGCCAATTATACCTGAACTACGCCTATGCCGGTCAAAATGACTCAGCTCTAATATTGCTTGATGAACTTATTGATGAAGCCCGAAGTAAAAAACTTTCCGAACAGGAATTTGCATATAAATATGAAAAAATTTCTATTCTTGAAGAGGCCGGAAGATATGCTGAAAGTAATGAACTGGCTGACTATATAATTGAGAATGCGCCCGAAAATTCAGCATTGCACTTTATTCATTTTAGCAAGGCTCTAAATTATTTGAATTTAAAAGATTTCAAATCGGCGTCAGCTGAATTGGCTAAAGCTGATAATTATGCAAAAGAAGTATATTCCGAGGAATCCAACTACTACGAAAGTTTTGCCGGTCATATCCGGAATATCTTGACTTTTCAAAATAATGGAAAGATAAGTCTTATTCGGGTGGCTGAGATTTCCAATCATCAGCGCGACCGCTGGTTCCGTGATGAGAAGACTCGCTATGAACAGAGACAGAATGCACTGAAAGCAGAAAATCGGGCATTACTCTTCAAGTCGCAGAGCGAACGTAAGACTTATATCATTGTGATTGTTTCGCTCGTCGCCTTTATCCTTGTATTGTGTGGAGTTTGGCTCCTACAGAAACGCAAGCGCAGGACAGTTGAGGCTGAGGAACGTGCAGAGACCTTACAACGAATGGTGGATGAACTTCAGAAACCGTCCGCACCCACCGACAATCAGGAGGCATTGCGTCGGGCGATGCTCCAACAGCTGAATATTATAAAAATGGTAGCCGAGACTCCTACTGAGCAGAACCGTGAAATGCTCCGCAAAATATCGTCAGTAGACAATGACTCGAATGGAACATTGGTAAACTGGACTAACGTGTATGAGATTGTCGACAATCTTCACTCGGGATTCTACACGAAGTTGCATGACCGCTATGGTGATACAATCTCCGAAAAGGAGGAGCAAGCCATAGTGCTGTTGGCAGCGGGATTCTCTGCAAAAGAAATAAGCGTCGTCACCTCCCAATCGGCAGCCTCAGTCTATGTGAGGAAATCGTCGGTGAAAAAGAAACTCGGAGTGCCCGAGAAGGAGGATGTCATAGCTTTCCTTAGGCAAGAACTCTCCCGTTAAGACCGTTTTAGACTATATAATGCTAATTTTAGATTTTTAGTAATAATCTTGTCTGATAATCAGTATATTACATCTTTAATTTTAGATTTTTACATTTGGCGTTAAGATTGGATTAGGTGTAATTTTGCGATATCAAAATCGTCCTCGCAGGGACGTTTGTCCCCCAGGCAAGAAATCAAAAAACATATCGCAATATGAACGCAAAAATCTTTACCCAAATCGCTCTGATGGTTGTCGCATTTGTAGCTCCTGCCATCGTAAACGCGCAGGAGATGGTCGATACCATCGCTGCGCAGGAACTCAACGAGGTTGTTGTTAAGGCTCCCAAGGTTATCCGCAAGGCTGACATGGATGTCTATTATCCCTCGCGAAGTGCAGTTGAAAACTCCCGCAACGGAATGCAGCTGCTGACCAATCTCATGATTCCGTCTCTCTCCGTGACCGATGCACTCGGTTCCATCCAGGCCGCGGGACAATCCGTGCAGCTTCGCATCAACGGACGTGTGGCTACGGTTGACCAGGTTAAGGCACTCCTGCCCGAAACAGTAAAAAGAGTGGAGTGGATGGACAATCCCGGCTTACGTTACAATGGTGCAAACTATGTGCTCAACTTCATCGTTACCAATCCCACTCTCGGCGGTTCACTCCAGACCGAGGGTCGACAGGCTCTGAACATGGCTTGGGGTGACTACTTCGCAGATGCGAAGTTTAATAATGGTCGCTCTCAGATGGAGGTTGGCGCGCAGTTCAAGCTCACAAACAAGGTGAAATCCTACCGCGACTATAAGGAGACTTTCACATACGCCGATGGCACTTCTCTTACACGCACCGAGACCCCACTCGGAGGAAATATCGACAACACATACGGAAAATTGTGGGGCGCGTATAGTTACATCAAACCCGATACCACCGTCTTCTATGTCCAGGCGAGTATAGCCCCTACATTTTCAAACGCCTGGGTTGCCAATGGACAGCTTTCACTCAGCGACGGCAGCAGTGATATCCTTCTTACGGATTCGAATGGCGACAAGGGTATCACACCGAGAGTTTCCGCTTATCTTGAACAGCATTTCGCCAACCGCCAGACTCTCGTCGTAGATTTCAATGCATCATTCTACAACGGCAAGACTTACTCTGATTATATGGAGCAACTTCCGGGAGCGACCGACTACCTTACTGATATCCATACCATGATAAAAGACCGCAACCAGGCTTATGCGATAGAGGCGGACTATATCAAGAATTGGAGAAATTCACGTTTTACAGCCGGAGCCTCATATACAGCCAACCGCAACCGTTCTCAATATGAGAATCTTGGCGTAGAAATCTTTCATCAGCGACAGGATAAGGCTTACTTCTTTGCCGAGTACTTCCAACGCATCAACAACATAAGCCTCACCGCCGGACTCGGTGCTCAATATACCGACTTCATGTTTAAGGAAACAAACCAAGGTAACCATTCATGGAACCTGCGTCCACAAGCCACCATAGCCTATACCCTCAATCGGAATCACCGGTTCAGACTGAGTTTCCAGTCATGGCAGTCAACCCCCTCTCTTGCAGAAACAAATGTAGCACCTCAGCAAATCGACGGTTTTCAATGGCGCATAGGCAATCCCGACTTGAAAACATCCACCTCCTATATGCTGACCCTCCGTTATAATTTCAGTCAGCCACGTGTTGAAGGTTCTTTCGGTGTACGCGCATTCACAAGCCTCGATGCCATTACTCCATATCTTTATTGGAATGACAACCGGCTCATTACCTCATACGAAAACAGCAAGGGGTTGCAGAATCTCACATTCTTCCTCTCTCCGCAGGTTGAAATCATCCCCACATGGATGATGGCGAGCGGGCACATTCAGTATCGCATGGAACGTATGCGAGGCACCGGTTATAAGCTTTACAACCATAATTGGAGTGGCAATGTCAGCGTCATGCTTACACATTGGGGATTCGAACTTGTGGGTCAATATGTCCGGGCCCAGCATGACCTTTGGGGTGAGAAAATAAGCTGGGGAGAGAACCTTTCCATCATCCAACTCGCCTATAACTGGAAAAACTGGCAATTAGGCGGCGGCGTCATAATGCCGTTTGGCAAATACGACCAAGGCTCTAAGATGCTCAGCAAGTGGAACACCAACGAAAAGCATCAACGCATTGACATGAAAATGCCCTACATCAGCGTAAGCTACAACATCCAATGGGGACGCCAGAAACGCAGCGCAAATAAGATTATCAACGCCGACGCCAACACCGACAAATCAACAGCCGGAGGACGATAACCCGGAACCCGGAAAAATGGAACCGCACCCCAAAAGTTTTTTCTCCAACTTTTGGGGTGCAGTTCGGAGGGTAACCGTTGAGATATTGCTATAAATCATATGTCAGAAATTCAGTGCAAAGCTTAATGCCGGCGTATAATCAATTCTATTTGAAATGGAGGGAGTATTGATAGATGAAACGCCTACATTCAGAGCTATTTTTTTAGCTTTATTCCGATAATGATAGGCTGAAATTAGAAGCGGAATACTTGATAGAGTAAGGGCACCTCCGGATATCGTTACAATCGCACCTGCTGTTCCGGCTGCTGGAGATGCATCCAATGCAACACCACACAAGAAAAGCCCGACAAGTGTTGCAGGAACGCCTACTCCAAATGCGCTCCAACCAACCGCACGAAGTGCTTTATATTTGCCCCATTCCTGTGTATTTTTATAATCGAATGTCATCACTGAATTTGCGGTATTTGCATAACTTGTTAAAGATGATACCATCAAAGATTCATCATGTGGATTTGTTGCACTTTCAGCACTTAATTCAGATGTTAATATTGACGTTTCTTGTGAGTTATCAAATGGAATAGAAATATCGTTCTGTGAGTATGCACAAAGTGAAGTAATAATGATGCTTAATAAAATAAATATATATCGTTTCATTTTATGTGTGTATTTAATATTGATAGGTGCAAAGCTACACATAATCAGCATAATAACATAATTACTATGCGTGCTAGGGCATAATTTAACACTATCAATGATATTTTTGCTAAATTTGTTATAATACAGTTGGTAAGGTCTGAACAAGTGCAAATACTATTGAGACTTACCGCCCTATAACCATCATATTGTGGCTATTTTATTTTGCGTGCCTTGAATTTATATCTTCTGCTATCTTGTGATGGATAAAGGACCGGGTCTTGAGACGCAGAAGTTACCCATAATTCATTTGGCGTGAGTTTTTCTATCAGCCAATATCCTTCAATATAGCCCGCCATACAGATTACTGAAAAGTTCTCGGTAGTGAACGTCCATTGGAAATAGCCGATACCATCTTTTTTATCGCTGTCAAGCCATGACCCATTAGCAAACCATCCTTTGCCGGAACGTTCAAACCTATATATGTCTGTTTCTGCCTCATACGTTTCCTCTCCAAGACTGCCGTAATCAGCCCACACCATTAGCCATTCTACATCTGTGAGCATGGCAACAGTACCTTGTTGCCCCTCATCAAGATAGCCGGATTTTCCTTCACACGATGACAATGTCATCAACATGGACAGTAATAAGGCGGATAATATAGTTCTCATTCTGTAAATGAGACGGAGAGCGTTCCGTCACCGACAAGATTCATACCTTTGACTGAGAGCCAATCGGAATTGCCATTATTTGTAATTATGTAAGAATGGCTTGGTTGGGGAGTATTCAATCCGGCAACAATCAATATTCCGGCATCCGGATTTGAGGTATCACCCAAAGAAATCTGATATAGATAGAATTTTGATGAACTGTTGGCTGACACATTCATGGTGACATATCGAGGTGCATAAAACTGTCGAGCATCGTTTCGTTCCGAAGTCACTATCATTTGAGCAAGTGGTGTCGTGTTTCTTGAAGGCACAGTCAACTTCTCAATCTTAAAGTTTTCAGAGGTGCTACATTCAATCAATTTATCCGACGAATAAGTAGAATAGATGATAGCTGTTGATATGCCGGACTTCTTTATAGATTGAATCATTACATTGACATCCTCCATTTCTCGGCTGAACTTGTCACGGTTTACGAAGCTGACCATCATTAGCTCCTCCCGGCTACGATTGACTACATAATCGGAGACATTGATTTTCTTATCGGGATTGATGAAAAACGCACCTGTGGCGTTATCTACATCTACAAACTGTGCCAAAATCTCAGCATCGGTTTCATAGGCACGGATTGGCGACGGTTCGTTGAAAAACGTACTGTCATCGCTGCATGAAGTTACAAGCAGTCCAACTAACAATGACAATGAGAACAAAATCTTTTTCATATGTTCCTACAATTCTCCAGTTGGCTCATGGGAGAGAGTTAAGTTATAATGCAGAAACGTGAGCCAACTATGCCACGTCTAAACTGATGGTCGTAGGAAACCTTTGATGCAGATGTAACAATAGTGACCCACGCATATGCGTGAGAACCACTATGCCATCTCTTGCATCAGATGAAAATTTCCTACGTTTTCAGTTTACAAGATGAGCATAACGCTTCTTATTTTCGAAATGTCTTGATAGTCCGAGAACTACCATATGCAAAGTTAATCAGAATAGTTGAGTTTTTGCGATATTGAGAGCCATAAAATGAGAGCGATTTATTGAAAAGGTACAAATTTAACATTTCATCGCCTCATTCCTCTGCGTTGTGGCTGTTCAAAATCCTCCATGACAGCATGGAAAGAAGAAGTGAGGCGGTCGAGTTCCTTGCAGCCCTTGTCAAATTCCTTGTTGGTCAGAAACGGTCGGACGAATACCTTGACAAAATGGGCGTTTGATTCTGGATTGTCCGTCCAAGCACTTTCACCAACTGGCTCAGTTCATCGTATTTCTGCGAGGCAATATGCTCATTGACAACATATCCCTGTAACAGATATTGCTTCAATACCTTATTTGCCCAGATACGGAAAGCCGTGGCATTCTTTGAATTGACACGGTAACCGACAGATAAAATAGCATCGAGATTATAATGGTCAACAACTTCAACCGATGAACCTCGAAAACCACGATTCACGACTGTTTCCATTTTGGAAATAGTCGCGTCGCGCTCCAATTCTCCCGATGCAAATATATTTTTCAGATGTTTGGAAATCGCAGGAACCTTAGTGCCGAAAAGTTCTGCAATCTGACGCTGAGTAAGCCAGATTGTTTCTCCCCGCACTGTCACATCCAACTGAGTCTCCCCATTTGGCGTTTGGTAAATCATCAGTTGTGTATTGTTGTTTATATTCATGTCGCAAATATAATCAAAATAGCTGATATTACGACACTTCCAGAAATTAATGGCGACAGAAGATTTCACTCCTCACTTCTTCGCATCTGTTTCATTTGGCAATCGTGTTTGTGATGATGTTATCAGGATTCATGGGTGTTTGGTCACAAAGCTCAAGGTTCTTGACCATGTGTATGGTTCCCTGTTTATATTTCTGAAAATGTTCTGAGGTGATATGCGATTTATATGCCTCCTGCGAGGAATATGTCTCCAATATCGTAATCATGCAAGGATTCGCTTTGTCCTGCATGGCATACATAGTCAGCACCCCCGGTTCGGTGCACAGGGATTTTGTTCCGACCTCGACTGCAAACTCCATATATTCATCAAGATATTGGGGATAGACCTCAATTTTTGACAATCGGACTATACCGTCAGTCGCCATCTTTTCTTTCTCTACCATATTATGTGAATGTGCGCACAATGAGAGGCATGTCACCGCGCCGAGGATTATTGCTCTAAATCTATTTTTTGTTGCCATATTTCTTTTCAAAGAGGGCGAAATGCTCCTCTCCCCATTTAAGCATTGAGTCGATTATCGGCAAAAGAGACTTGCCAAGTTCTGTGATTACATACTCCGAGCGCGGAGGCAATTCCGGATATATGGTTTTGGTTACAAGCCCATCCTCCACCATCTCCTTCAGTTGGATATCCAGCACTCTTGGCGCAGCCTCCGGAAGAGATTTATGAATCTCGCTCGGACGCATAGCGTTGCCCGAACGCAACTCATCAAGTATACAAGACTTCCATTTGGATTCAATCAGGCTCATTGTGAGCCGCAGTGGACAATCCAAATCCACAGGTATTTTCTTTTCGTATGCCATTGCAGATAATTTTAGCCTTTATGCAAATGCGAAGCATCCGCGTGTGAAATTATTCACTGCAAAGTTAGTCAATATCCTTGATAATCAGAATACCGAAAAATTTTTCCATACATGAAAAATTTTTCGGTACTTGATTTTAGAGTATTATCATTATAATTTTGCACTCATTAATCGTCGTAAGACGTTTGACTACACCAGAAATATCAAATAAATACAGTTATGAGAGATACAATCAAGGAATACGAGGCAGTGGCAAAGGCCGCTGAAAATTTCGTAAAGAGCGTTGCCGAGGGCAACAGTGCTTATGCAAAACAACTTTTCACTGACGATGCGGTGCTTTTCGGTATGCTTGACGGTGTACTGGAGCATGGCTCTATCGAGCAGTTCTACCACAATGTCGATACCGTAGGGGCCGGCGATGATTTCAAGGCGCGTATTGATGTCCTTGCCGTAGAGGAGACCGTTGCCGTTGTACGTGTTCTTGAAGAGGGCTGGGGTGGACGCATTGACTTCACCGATTTCCTTCTGCTGTTGAAACTCAATGGTGAGTGGAAATGCGTGGCAAAGGCATACAATCAGAATTCCGATACCATACAGACCAGCATTGCTACTCCTCACCACACTATTGCCGCCAAATCTGATGCGCCAGCCAATGCCGAGGCGCCCGAAGGTATCGTAAAGGCAATAGAATATTACATTGATGGTGGACGCAAGGCTTCATCCGAAGTTGCCAGAAAAGGTTTTGCCGAGACAGCAACAATGTCATGGTATGAAAATGGCAAGCTCCAGAGTGTGCCCATTCAAGTCCTTTTAGACCTCTTCGACTCATGGGAACCGACCGAGGCGTCCTATAAAATCGTAAGCTGTGAGGTGGCTGATGATGTTGCTATGGTCACAATTGATTCTCAATTCGGCGATGCCGCTTACACTGACATGTTCACTCTCGTCAAAGATAGTGACGGATGGAAGATAGTGAGCAAAGTCTACCATACCAAGCCATAAATCACTGGAGTAACTAAGTCATAATCTGAAATAAATAACGACCACGGCTATCCTGAATCTACAGGATAGCCGTGGTCATAAAATATATATTTGATACGAGCCATACTTTGGGGACAAGTTACTGTAGGGTGATATTTTTCAAACGCGTCTATATACTTTCTTGCACCAACGATTCTGTATAATGCTCGCTTTTTCTTACGACATAATAACATAGGGTAACTTTATCGGCTACCATCTTTTTGCATTTAGTGGTGTTGATGAATTGATGTTTCTAATTATTTGATTAAGTTTGCGGTTAAAAATGTAACATAATCGTATTGGCACAGTATAATAACCAAACGGATAAATATATCAAACAATATGGGTAATAAAAACAACGAACATTCAGCATCTAATGAAATGACCGAAGCACGTAGACCAAAGAAAAGTCTTGCTCAACGCGCTAAAGAAAATGGGGCAATTCCTCATGACAAGTTCGCTCAAGAATGGATGCGGCGATTAGAAAACAGATTCAAGAAATAATGGTAGTATATGACCAACAAATATTTAACAGAATAGATGATTTTCTAAACTATGTCATCGGGAATGATTTATGTTCGGTGACAAGAGCAAAAGAAAAATCATGGGCAATACTAAAACGTTTGCAATCTTTAGATGGACCTTTTTGTACGGATAAGCCATCCGCCCATCGTTCATTCGGTATGAGGCAAGGCTATCTTTATGGCTTTTCAAAAATAAAAAGATTGATTTTTGGAATTTATTATCGTGAAGTGGTTTAAACTTCTTATTTTTGTAATCAGTTATCGTTCATTCATCATATTATTACCTTAAATTTTAGGTTCGTTGTCCTATACGTGCTGATTTGGGGTGTATTTTCAAATAATAATTAAAATTGCAACGTATGTCGTACAAACAGTTTATAATCATCGCCGGGGCTATTATGTCGACCATAGGTCTCGATGCCCAAAATCCCGACTGGGCCAAACTCGGTCGTTATGCCGAAGCCAACAAGCAACTCATAGCCACAGCCCCTGTCAGTGAAGGGAGGGTAGTGCTGATAGGCAATTCCATCACAGATTGCTGGCCCGGAAATCATAAGGAATTCTTCACAGAAAACGGTTTGATAGGACGTGGTATCAGCGGACAGACCTCCTATCAGTTCATAGTCCGCTTCAGGGAGGATGTCGTTGCCTTGCGCCCGGAAATAGTGGTGATAAATGTTGCGACCAACGACATTGCCGAAAATACCGGTCCTTACGACCAATCGCGCACACTCGGCAATATCAAGTCAATGGTTGAGATTGCCCGCGCCAACGGCATAAAGGTCATACTCACATCCGTATTGCCGACCGACCGTTTCGGGTGGCGTCCGGAAATAGAGGATGTGGTCGGAAAAATCAGCCGCCTTAACAACGCAATCAGAGACTATGCCCAAAGCGAGGGGATGCCTTACGTGGACTACTATTCCGCAATGGTCGATTCATCTACCGGTGCCATGAAAGAGGGATTGAGCAGCGACGGAGTGCATCCCAATAAGGAGGGATATGCTATAATGGAGGAAATATTGCTTCCGGTGATAGAACGTCTCCGAAAATAAGAAGCTGCCGCTGAATGCGGTGGCGATAAGTGGCGGGTTTGTCTTGTGATGGCATTAACCCGCTGCAAAACCGGTAAGGTCAATTTCGATAGGCTATAAGATAAAAAAATTATAATATCATGAATCTGTTTTTTAAAATAGGATGCGTTGCCACACTACTTTTCTCTGCCATAGGTCTGGGGGCGACGCCGCGTGCGGAGTATCCGCGACCGCAGTTCGAACGAGCCGACTGGCAGAATCTCAATGGTGAGTGGACTTATCAGCTTGACCTCGGCAAGTCGGGCATGAACCGCCATCTCTACGAGAGCAAAGGATTTGACGATAAGATTACTGTGCCATTCTGCGCCGAGAGCAAACTGTCGGGGGTGGAACATAAGGATTTCATACCTGCCATGTGGTATCACCGTCAGATACAGATTCCGGAATCATGGCAAGGAAAACGGACCATGCTCAATTTCGGAGGCGTGGATTTTTTCACAGGTGTATATCTCGACGGTAAACTTGTGGCCCGTCATTGGGGTGGCAATTCTCCATTCTCATGTGATATTACTGAATATGTAAAGGATGGCAAGCCACATGACCTTGTGGTGAGGGTTGAGGATGACCTGCGCAGCAGTACACAGCCCTCGGGTAAGCAGTGCAAAAATTATTTCTCCTCCGGTCCGAACTACACCCGCACTACCGGCATCTGGCAGACCGTGTGGATGGAACCTGTATCGGACCTCGGTCTGAAAAGCGTATATATCATTCCTGACCTTGACAACAGCCAGTTCATTGTGAAGCCCGATTTCCGTAATCTGCAGTCGGGACAGACCTTTGAGGTGAAGTTTAAGGATGGCAATCGGGTGGTGGCATCCTCCCGTCAGAGTGCATCTCCCGTGCTCAGCATTCCTCTTAAAATCAAGAATGTGAAGACATGGTCGCCCGAACATCCCTTCCTCTACGATGTTGAGATGAATGTCTACGACAGTAATGGAAATATAGTTGACCGTGTGAACTCCTATGCCGGCATGCGCAAAGTCCATGTGGAAGGTAACCAATATTTCCTTAACAACCAGCCTTACTATCTGCGTCTTGTGCTCGACCAGGGATTCTACCCCGACGGTATCTGGACCGCTCCGTCCGACGAGGCTCTGCGCAATGATATCGAACTCTCGAAGGCTGCCGGATTCAATGGTGCGCGTCTCCATCAGAAAGTATTCGAGGAACGTTACCACTATTGGGCTGACAAATTAGGCTATCTCACCTGGGGCGAGGCTCCGAGCTGGGGCGCCAACCTCAATAACCCGCTGTCAGGCCGCAACTTCCTGCCCGAATGGGAGAGTGTGGTGGTGCGTGACCGTAACCATCCTTCAATCATTGCTTGGACTCCGTTCAACGAGACTTGGGAACGCCCCGACAACGACGAGGCAGCGCTTCAGCATGACCGTATCATCGAGGATGTCTACCGCATCACCAAGAATCTTGACTATCGTCCGGTAAATGATGCCTCAGGCAACTATCACGTAATCACCGACCTCTGGACAGTCCACACTTATCAGCAGAATCCCGAACGCCTGGCTGAATGGTTTGAGCTCAAGGATGGCCGCTATCCCTGTCAGGACCCACGGCGCGATGTGCCCTACTCAGGTCAGCCATTTTTCGTGGATGAATTCGGTGGCATCAAGTGGGTTATTGGCAAGCAGTATGCCGACAACACTTGGGGCTATGGCGAAGGTCCACGCACCGAGGAGGAATTCTACGAGCGTCTTGAAGGTCTGGTGGACGCTATCAACAATGTGCCTTACATGTCGGGCTACTGCTACACCCAGCTCACCGATGTGGAGCAGGAGCAGAACGGTATCTATAACTACGACCGCACTCCTAAATTCAACATGGAGCGCATAAAAGCAATTTTCAGCAAAGTGCCTGAAAAATTCACAGTCAATAAAAAGTAAAAAGTTTAAATCAGTTCAATGAAGGAGGCTGCAGTTCACAATGAACTGCAGCCTCCTTTCGTTATTGTCATCATTCACAGGCTATATGCCGCATTTGGGGCAGATGCCTTTGATTATCAGATGATGGAATGAGTAGTTTTACTCATCGGGGATTTCCCAATCAATCCAAATGGTTCTCGCCGATGGGCCATACGGCGTAGAGGATGCGGAATCTTGTGGGGTCGTCTTTCGGAATGGTGATGGTTGGTTTCGACGGTATTAGCAGGTCAGCCGGATTAGTCTCACCGATTGCCCACTTATCTTCGAAGATAAGTGGAGTGGGACTGTAATATTTAAATCCTTTAAATCTGCCTTCACCTTCATATTTAGAATGAAGTTCCATCGGGGCTTCCAGATTCTCAACAATATGGTCGCACCAGCACACGAACCCATAATCGTCTAACTGATATTCCCAGTATATATCATTTGCGGGGTCGTTCCAGTTTGTATTGCTCTTGTTGTTATAGAAGTACGGAATTTCAAACACGGCATCTTTCACTTCTCCTTTTTCCAAATCCAAATCAAATTTGGTCATTATATAGTAAGCGCTACCGTTTCTGAATCGACCTTTAAGGGCATCGAGAACAAGAGTGTAGGAATCGTTGCTTGGGGTATTTACTACAATATCTTCTACCCCTCGGTGGTCAGTGTCAATCCAATCTTCGACGGTCGCATCGAGTTTCACGGATGTCAGACCGATGTGAAGCACGAAATTATACGATTTGCCGGCGTGGAACTGGAATTTGAAAGGTGCTGTTATCTCGCTTGTGATTTTGCTTTGACCACCTGCGAGCTTGGGGTCCTCGGTGATGACATCAAAATTGACGGTCACCATGATGGGGATGTCTTCGTTGGAGTATTTGTCTATAACGGGAGTGGGCATCACCATCAGGTATTTATTGTCCTTGGTGAGTGGCTTCACTGTGGTGGCGTCATCGGGAGTGAGTGTGTTATTAACGAAATCGCCATTTTCAGCGGTGAGTGTGTAAGTTTGTGATTTGATTTTATAATTCTCCCACTCGCCGGTGCGGAGATTGAGGTCGCCACTTTCTCCAAATTCACTTGAGGTAAACGACACACTGTTGATTACCACAGTCGAATTTTCAGAAAGCGCAATGTTATGCTTGCTCAACTCATCGGTGCCGTTATCTTCATTACCATTTTCTACACTATTCTCATCGATGACAGCCACGCGCTTGAAGCATACGCGCGACAGCGCGTGCTTGAATCTGAGATTCACCTTCTCTGCGATGGTCTGCTTGCGAATGTCCATCGCATTGTTGCAATAGAGCAGGTCAATCTGATTGTCGACGTTCTCGTCCATCTTGAACGAGAGTTTGGGGTCGCCGGCAGTGGTGTTGGAGGTGAAGCCGGTGATGCCTGTGGCACCGAAGGTGTCGGTGTAAGGGGCGTAGGCGAAGAACGATACTTTTTCTAAGGGATTATTCGGCCAATACTTCACGGGGGAGTACTGCCACACTCCGCCGTCGGCGTCCTCACCCTTCCATTTCACTTCCTGATTGTACATGAAGTTGGGCGTATGGTCAGGGTCCTCCAGTTTATAATCATCTTCTTTGGTGTAGTATCCGAATACACCGAACCCTTTTTTCTTTAGAGCGGGAAGGTCCATCACTGTTGCGCGTGATTCGGGCGCGGTCGACAGATAGGTGCCGAACTCAACGGCGTCACCTTCCGGATTCTTGACGTTGCTGCTGAACAGCTCTTCATCCTGAGTACAGCTGACTGTCGCAGTCGCTGCAATGGCTACGAAAGCCATCAGAATCTTATTAGCTTTCATGTAAAAAAACTTGTTTTTTTTGATTAATTATTGGTTTATAATTGTTTTGATGATTAATGTTTTGATGATTGATATTGAGCGGTATAGTTCTAAACAGGGATAATCACATCCTCCTGCTCATCCCAGTCTTCCACCCATACGTCGAAACCCCAGTTGCCATTGCCTCCCGGAGGCAGCGGTGGGTCAAGCCACAGGTCGAGATAGAGGTCGAGATTGTCGCCGCGCATCCCTTCCGGGATATTCCCCTTTCGGATGAGATGCCCCACGGGTATATTGTATTTAAGTACTTTTTGTCCTTCCGCCAGCATGGCTTGAAACTCAAGGATATTTTCGTCGGGCAAGCCTTTATGATTGCTTGGCAGACCAAAACAGCGCACGTCGGCTGTGACATATCCTATGTCGGCCGGCTCGTATGTTCTTGTCCGTGACCATGAGTCGGACTCTATGAGGTGTGTCACCGTGACGGAGTTGTCGTTGGGGGTATCGCTGTGAATCATACGCCCGTTGGCGAGACCGGTTATGGCTCCGCGCGCCGAGCGCAGATTGCCTATGTAGGTGGTGCGTAGGGTCACATGCAGCGTGAATATGATATTTTTCGGATGCAAGGTCCCTATCAGTTTAACCTCCTCGGCAGGATATTCCACATGGTCGGTCATGATGGTGTCGACAGCCAGCCATTCGGGCTGTCCCGCCACATAGCTGTTTTCATCGCCACGGCCGGTGTACCACATTGTGCCCCTGTACTCCGGGGCGTAGACCTCGGCGGTCTTGACGGAATCGAGACCACGGAAACCTATGTTGTTGTATTCATCTTCCGTAAGGTTGAATACTGTAGCCCAATGCCGCCCCGCCGACAGGTAGGGGGTCACATAGCTGATGTTATTGTCAATAGCCAGCACTTTCTCTCCGTTTTCGGAGTGATGGCACATCACAGTCATGCCTGTAGGCTCGGTCTTGCCGTAGTCGCTCCAGTCCACATTGATGCGGATTTGTGAACGGCGCACCCCGTCATCAGGATAGAAATGTATTGTGGAGTCGCACGACGCGAACATCACACAGATAACCAGCAGGATAAATTTCATGCTCCTTACCATTTCATCCACCTCCTTTCTTTCCTCTCTTTGTAGAATTTATATGAGATGGTGACACCGGCGCGTGTCACACCCCAGTAGGTGCCACCGCTACGCGACACCTCGGCACCATAGCGCCCTACGTTGCGATATTTAATCCACTTGTAGGATATGTATCCTGCGCCAATCTGGGCTTCGAGACCCCATCGGCGCTCTTTGTCGAGATGAAATGCGTAGCCATAGCCGATTCCGAGACCGAAAGCGGCATGGTTGGGGTCCTGATAGCGGTAGTCGCCGCCTGTACTGATGTTAAATCCCGCCACCGTGGCATGAACCCCGAAATAATGACCCGTTCCGGCATCCTTGGTCCAATAACGCAGTTCGGGCTGTATGGCAAGCAGGCGTATGCGCCAACGCTCGGTGATGTCGTAGGGGGAATACCACACCGGCACATCAAGACTCCACCGGGGCCACAGTTCAAGCTCAAAGCCGAGATTGGCGCACAGTGCCATGTCGCCCAGCAGATTGGTCTTTATCGCGAAGAACCGCCGGCGAGGCTCAGGCTCCACAAAGGATTGCTGAAAGTATATGCCTGAAATGTCGGGTCTTGTCCTGACCGGATAGCTCGGCGGGACCGCCGGCTCCATCCCTGTGAACCGTAGCTTGGCTATGTCGCAGTCAATCACGACCGATGCCGAGCGGCGATAGGGGAGTACATGCTCATGAAGCCATGCGTAGGGGAGTCCGTCGTCGAGTTTTTTCAGTTGTAGTTCACGGGTATCAGGCTCGAGATGCCGGGTGCTGTCAATGAACTTCACTATAGTCTCGGCGTAGGGGGTTGTGCTGTCGTTGGAAAGCATAAGGCGCATCCCCTCCCAGTCTTCGGGGATGGTCGATATGGCATATATGCTGTCGGGGAATGAATAGCGGTGCTGGAATATGTTGACCAATGTCCTGGCACGGTTGGTGGCGAGCCGTATGTTTCCTTTTAACGTACCTTCGGGCGATGCAGTGCCTACGACCGTGATTCGTTTCACACGTATGCGCGGGTCAAGTACTATCGAATCGATTGCAGCAAGTGCTTTGTTGAGAATGGTGTCATTGCCATGATAGGAGGTTTCCCAATCTGTCTGATTGACCTTGAAATCTATGCGGGCGGTGATATTGGAGGGTACGAAAATAGTGTCGACCGCCAGGGGGGTGGCGTCGGCATATAAAACAAAAATGGCTGTCATAAAAAGAGCTATGGTCAGACGCTTCATGGCAAGCAGTCTGCCGGTCTCTTTAATAGTTACTATAGTATAAATATATCCTTTACAAAAATTAAAAGCCTGCGCAATCATTATCATAAAGTATTTATATTATATCGAATTATTTTATCTTCTTGCTGCTATTGTGAAAGTTAGTCGGTTTTAAAAGTGTGCAAAATTAGCTTTTTTTGGTAAAAAGTTGCAAATTACCCCCCCCCGAAAATTCACAATAATTAACTTTAAAGGGTGGTATTTAACATTTTGTAAAAGTTTAAATCAGCTCATCAGGTAAGAAATAAGAGTATGAAAAGAGCATGGGTGATATTTTTTTAGTGTAGATTGACATTATCGCACCTTTTGGGGTATGTGGCGGGTGTATCTTTGCGATAGTAATTTACTATCTCAAAGAAAATATCACTATGAAGACAACAAGCCCTAAAAAAGGAAAGAGAAAAAATGAGAAAAAATGTGCGATTTCGGTCAAGGCATACGACGAATTCACCTCACGCATCCGCTCCGTTTTAGAAAATCACTGTGACGCTTGCAGCCAGGTATTGCGGCTGCTTGACTCGGCCGTGGGTTATAGCGACGAGACAATCAATCTATGGCAGTGTCTCGAAGAAGTCCGGATTGTGTATTCGCTGCTGAAGCCTGAAATTGATAAGGCAATCAAGCGCTCGAAGGTGGCACGTGAGCGGGCCGGCCGAAAGAAGCGGAGTGCCATTGCTGAGACTATCGCCGTTGATAACGTGACACCAATGCCCGAAGAGGAGAATGCCGGGGATGATAGTGACATGGAACAGCCATCGGCGGTAGAGGATGAGGCACCGGAACTGGCACCGGAACTGGCACCGGAACAGGCACCGGAACCGGTAGAGGATGAGGCACCGGAACAGGAACAGGCACCGGAACAGGAACAGGAGCCAATGCCGACGCCTCAACTGTCGCGCCGCAAACGCCGTCAGATGATGAGGCGCAAGGCTTATCTGCGCAAAAAAGCGGCGAAGAATGCCCAAAGTGAGCAGGGCGAAAAGCAATCGCAATGTTAAAAACCTCTTATTTCGGGATAGGCTTATAGCGGAAACCTGGATTTTGCGGAATGGCGGCGTTGATTTGTCGTAATAAAGAGCTATCTTTGTGGATACGATAAATAGAACTGATTTAAACTTTTTACAAAATGTTAAATCAGTTCATACTGTAAAATAGCTGCATGATTAAGGGAACGCGTCCGACCTTATGCTGACCGAAGTCGCATTGCACCTGCATCAAGGCAAAATAGAAACAAATCAAGATTGTGATATGGAAATAATCTCGCTCCGTAAACGTCCGGAATATCTGGAACGCATGATAACCTACTTTCAGGAGAAATGGGCAACAGACGATTCAATGGCTGTGTACGATGACTGTATGCGTCATTGTATTGATGCTGACAGCCCGTTGCCCCAATGGTATATGTTGGTTGAAGGTGATAGTGTGATTGGATGTGCCGGAGTGGTGACCAATGATTTCAATTCACGCATGGATTTGTATCCTTGGCTTGCCGCCGTGTATATAGAAGAGGCTTTCCGTGGAAACAACTACGGAAAAATCCTTATAGAACATGCCGCGATGGATGCCCGGTTATCGGGGTTTAAGAATCTGTATCTTTGCACAGACCATACAGGATATTACGAGCGCTTTGGCTTCAACTTTATGGGGCATTGCTATCATCCATGGGGTGAAAGTACAAGAATATATCATCTGCAACTAAAGTGATTTAATCAGCTGCCGGATAGATATGGAAAGAATCTTTGAAATATCAGGTCTTGATGACCTGCGGGAATACCTGGATGGGAAACCTGACAAGGATGCGCTGCGTGAGCAACTGTATGGTGAGTTTCTAAAGCTCTCCCGCTATCGCAATGCGTCGGAATGGAATACCGTGGTGAGACTCTGTGAGGCTCTCGCTATAGTAGGCTGGGGTAGCCATGAACCTCTGGAGGCCATCAGAGGAATGTGGTTCAACGGTAATCCGGAAACATATTTTCTGAACCGCTATTCCAAACCCCGTTTTCTGGATGCCGTGTGGTCAAAGCGTAAGGATGGATTTGCCATCGATTACAATATGTCGTTTTTCCATGGCAGTCAGGATGCCCCGCTGGATAAGGCGGAACGTTTGAGCGGTGGCATCGGTGAGACACAGGACGTTACTCTGTGCAGTCAGCGTAACTGGATACCGAAAAATCCGTTGTTTATTGTCCGTGGACTATCCAATTGCTACGAGGGCTCAAAACCGGTGATTGAGAGTATTGAGAATGAGCTGGTGCCGCAGCTAAAATGTGGAATGCGTCCCGAACTGTATGGCAATGCGATAGATATGCTGATACTTGAACTCATATTCAGCTTTTATGACGATTACTACTGCAAGACCAATTATATCATTGCCGATGAGTCTTTGAAACTGAAGCGGAAGGATTTCTATCCGAAACTGCTTGAGATGTATTCGGAAAAAGAAATCGAGGACAATGGCTATTACCTCCGGAACCGTTTCACTTACGGACCCTTCCGTCGCGACACCGGGCGTGCACGGGTGGAAATCGTGTTTGAAAAGGAATTCAGCCAACTCCCCGCGCAGGAACAGAAGTTGTTGCTGTGCCGGTATATGCTGCATGCCGTTGAGCAGATGGCTAAGCGGTTGGAACGAAAAATCAGTTACGATTTCCCCCTGTTGATTTCCGACTTCAAATCCATTCTGGACAGATGGAGTTCGACCGATTGTTAATACCCTCTTAAATAGACAATGCTATGTTTGATTATGCTGAAATAGAACGTACTGTGCGCGATAACAAACTCCGGTTTCAGAAAATTGATGGAACAGAAAAGGAGGAGCTGTTGCAACGTATGTATGACACATTCATCGACGGAAACCCGAGGGCGCTGTGGGAGGGCTTCAGATATAAGCCTGAGCGGATTGACTGCAATATGGAGGACCCCTATTGGCATCTGCTTGATGTCATTGACAAGGATGCGGTTTTTTATTTTGTCATTGACTATTGGAATAGGGATTTCGTCATTTTCAAAGGTCGCATGGAGGAGATTCACACTTTCATAGGCGATTGTGACGGTATTGACGAGTTTTATCTCATGACCCCTGACTATCAGGAACTGTATGGCATCACTGACCATGATGACCTGTATTATATAGATTTGAGAGGTAAGCAGCTTTAAACCGTCTATTTTTTGTAATTTTGCACCCCGGAACGGGATGGACATGTAAATTGGTCGCGTACAGACCGGAATCCCGAGTATGATTCATTGAAACAACATTAGTGCAAATAACAGATATGAGCGATTTTAAGATTAAGGGGCATTTGGCGATGATGGGAGCCAACGTGATGTGGGGACTTATGGCGCCGATAGTGAAGCTTGTCCTTGCTTCGGGGGTGATAGCCCCGCTTCTGCTGGTTGATTTCCGAATGGCGGGTGCAGCCGCTCTCTTTTGGCTTACTTCAATTTTTATGCCTAAGGAACATGTGCCGCTTAAGGATATTATGCTCCTCTTCGGGGCAGGAATGATTGGTGTGCTGTTCAATCAGGGATGTTTCATCGTGGGAGTAAGCCTCACCACACCGAGCGAGGCTTGTCTGGTCACCACCACGATGCCAATGTGGGTCATGCTGCTCGCCTGGCTTATACTCCGTGAGCCTATCAGTCTGAAGAAAGCGGGCGGTATAATCATCGGTGCTTCCGGCGCCTTGATACTCATGCTTGGGAATGCTTCATCCTCTGATGTTGGCGCGTCAAATCCACCTCTGGGCGATTTTATCATTCTGATGGCGCAGCTTAGCTATGCGCTTTATCTCACGCTCTATAGAAATTTCATACGTAAGTATTCGCTTGTGACCCTGATGAAGTGGATGTTTCTTTCCGCATCGATAGTCGCGCTTCCTGTCACATCTCCGGTCATATCATCAACCATGTGGGCTGATATAACCACAACAGAATGGCTTGGAATCGCTGCTGTGGTCATTGGAGCGACTTACATAGCGTATATCTGCATAATGATAGGGCAGAAAAATCTTCGTCCTACCATCGTGGGTATGTACAATTATGTGCAGCCGGTCGTAGCCACCGCTGTGGGGATATGGCTTGGGCTCGACAGTTTTACCTTCCTGAAAGGGGTGGCGGTAGTGTTGATATTCAGTGGTGTCTGGCTCGTTACGGTGAGCCGTTCGCTTGCCACCGACCGTGGATTGAAAGCATCGTGACCGCCGGATTTTTGAAATGGATTTAGAGGATGTATTACCCCCTTTTTTAATTGTCATAACGACCGACTACAATGATTGAAACCGAACGTTTGATATTGCGTCCCTGGCAGGAAAGCGATGCCGACGCTCTCTATAAATACGCTTCCGACAGTCGCGTGAGCGAACTCGCCCTATGGCCTACCCATACCTCAGTGGAGATGAGCCAATGGGTCCTCCGTGAGATTTTCATTCCTAATATCTACTCGTTTGCCATGGTGCTGAAAAGTACCGGTGAGGCGATAGGGTGCATAGGGCTTGTTCCGGAAGGGATGGAGAATTATGCTCCCGAGGCGTGTGAGCGCGAGGTAGGATATTGGATTGGTCATCCATACTGGAACCAGGGGCTCACCTCTGAGGCTCTTATGGGCTTTATGGCATATTGCCGCGACTCACTGTCGCTATCATCTCTTCTGATTACCACCGATTCCCGAAACGTAGCTTCAGGATGTGTGGCTCAAAAATGCGGCTTCTCCCTCATTGACAACTTCACACATGACAATATCCCCTCATTAGCTTACCGCATACACCTTTAGAGGTTATCAAACGACCTCTTAGGCTTGTGGGAATGCCGGCAGCTGATTTCAAACAGCTTTTAGTTCCCGGTCCCGAAGCGTGAGGTGTCAATCTCGGTAGCCTTCGGTTTGAAACCGTTGAAGCGCCATATGAATGTCAGTTTGAGGTTGCGGGTCATATCGTGCACTTTCATCCGGTAGTCCTGTCCGGCATGGTTGATTGTCATTGTCGGCGACCAACGGTTGAATATGTCGTTGGCTTGCAGGTCAAGCTCGCAACTACGTTTCTTGCCGAACCGCCATTTTACACCTGCATCAACTTTCCACAGACTTGAAAGGTCGGCAATTCCTTGGATTGACGGGGAGAGATAGGTCAGGTCAACTGATAATGAGACGGGAGAGTTCTGACTGAATCTGAATGAGTTGTTCAATTCTCCGTAGAATATCCATTTCTTGTTGTCGAAACTGATGTCATGGAACCGGTCTGCTTTCTGCCGTTGATTGAATATGTTGGCAGTCGCGGTTGCGTTCCAGATGAACCCTGCATTAAATGGCACATTAAGATTCAGCCCTGCGATTTTCGTATAGTTCATGTTGATAGTCTGGAAAATCAAACTTAACTCATTGGGCGACTGATACGGCAACTGCACCGTGGCTTTATCCGCATACTGAACATAAAGTGTGGCTACATATTTCTGACTGAAGATATAGCTGAACTGTCCGGAATAGTTGAGATAAGGCTGTAATGCCGGATTTCCCAACACTTTTGAATATGGATTTATATGTGATGTGCCGTTACGTAGCTCCCAATATGAGGGATATACGCGTATAGTTGACATGTTCAACTGGAAAATGCTTTTCGGAGTGGGGTAGTAGGTGGCTCCGAGCTGGGGGATGAAATTCCAGTTGTGCTGATAGGTGTTGTGATAATATTCTCCCTTTGCCGAGAGGTTGAATGACAGCCCGCAATCAAAAGAGCGTTGCAGCCCGATATAGGCATCGGCTACATTCTCGGAGGTCGTACCGGAGAAACCCTCTGATTCATCTATCTTTTGTGAACTGCTGTCATCCGCTCTCTGATACTCAATGCCATAATTGAGCTGCCACGTTCCAAGCTGATGCTGTTGGTCAAGGTAGATGTGCCAACGGTTGATGTCCTGTTTGTTCAACTCTCCGAGGAGATAATCATTTTTCTGGAAAAGTGACTGATTGCGGCTTTCACTATAGCGCGTGTAATCACCTCCAACTGTCAGACCGATAGGTGATGAATAACGCAATGCGATATTATGATAGTTTATAGGTCCGTCGTAGGTGTAATTGTTGGTGAAATTTCCGAGTGTTCCGTCTGAGAGGCTACTACCTTTTGCCGACGATTTGATTTGACCGTTATAGGTCAGACGAAAATTTTTATATGACACTGCTGCATAGATGGTATTACTCCAACACTCCGAAATTCGGTGCATATTGTCTTCAATCATTGTTCGTCGGTTGTCAAACAGATGGTTGGAGAATGTCTCCTCGTGGTTCCAGCTCTTGGAACGAGCAAGACCATAATTGAGGTCAAATGTCCAATCCTTGACAGCGTATGTAGCGGCGATACCTCCGCCGTAAGAGCCATAATGACTCTGATTGTATCCGGCACGTACCTGTCCTTGCAGACCGTCAAGAGGTGTGGGAGTCTTCAGCACCACATTGATGACAGCTCCGTTGACATGGTATTTTGCCGGAGCGGTGTACATTACCTCCACGGTCTTCAATCGGTCAATGGGTGTTGTATAAAGTAGTTGATATAGGTTCTGCAATGGCATGTTTGTCAGTTCGCCATTGAGGATTATGGTGACGCTGTTGGCACCTGCCAGCCCAATCATGCCGTTGTTGTCAATCACTCCAGGAAGATAACCCAATGCCTCCAGTATATTAGTGACCGGCTTATCCTTCACAATATTCGGCAGGTCGACAACCATTATGCCATCGTGTCCCTTTATTTGTGGTTTCTCGCCTTTGACCACTACTTCATGTAAATGCTGGGTTGTGACGAGTGTATCGGGCACTTCATTTTGCGCCATTGATGTCAGGGCTGCGGTTGTTGTAAATGTGAGAATGAAAAATCGTTTCATATTCCTGATTGTTTTTGCTCTCGGCAAAATTACATCTTTCCCTACTGCCCATATTTCCAATTATCCTTATTTAGTCTTAAGTCAAACCTTATTTAGTCTTAAATCTGCTATATGCTGTGTGTGGCGAATGGAAGATTTGATTAATTTTGCTTTATGATTGTCTTTGTTACGGCAATTACCATTGTGTATGAAAAAATTCCGGCTCAACTCCTTACTCTTTATCTCGGTGATTGCTGTTATATTCGGCTGTAATCTCTATTATCTGGCACGACTGTACGGGTCCATCCGCAAAGATGTGGAACGCGAGGTGATGACTGCCATGGCTGATGCCGATATAGATGACTTGATGTGTCGTGCCGGGAGAGCGCAGGGGCTCGCTTCGAATTTTACAATGCAGGAAGAATCGGATGAGAAACAGATTCCCCGTAGAGCAGAGGCGACCACTTATAGAGATGAGAATGGACAGCTTATTTCTGTAAAGACTGAAGCCGACGGGTCGGTGACAGAGGAGAAAGTGAAGCTTTCGGAAAACGCTTCTTTTTCAAATCAGATGGTCGATGTCATGAGTCGTCAATTTCATGCCATCATGGATAAATATATCCCCTATGATATGGAAGTGATGGATAGTGTACTCACCCAGCAACTTGCCCACAGGTATATCTATCCAGATTTTGTATGTGTTGAGGTAGTCAACGACAGAGATTCCGTGCTGTGCGGCAACACACGACTTACTGACGTGTCGGGGCTTGATACGTTCAGCCTGAATATAAATTCCGACGAGGGTATTTTCTATAAGGCTTACATGACGCCGTTGACACGGCATATCCTTTCGCAGATGCTTGGGGTGATTGTGACGATATTTCTTCTGATGGTTGCTTTCGCGGCCGCTTTCCGGTACCTGTTCCACACGGTTTCCAAACTGCGTACCATTGAGGAAATGAAGGATGATTTTATAAGCAATATGACTCACGAGCTTAAGACTCCGATTGCAATAGCGTATTCCGCCAACGATGCGTTGCTTAACTACGATACGGCTAACGACCGGGAAAAGAAAAACGCCTATCTTGCCATCGCCATGAAGCAACTCAAACGGCTTGGTGAATTGGTGGAAACTATCCTTGCCATGAGCATGGAGCGCCGTAAGACCATGAAATTAAAGATGGAGACCGTCTCATTGCCGGAACTTGTCAATGATGTGGCGGAGGCTCAACGCATGAGGGGTGACAAGGAGATTTCAATCTCAGTTGATGTAAAGGATGAACTTGTGGTTACAGCCGATAAAACCCATTTAGGGAACGTTCTGAATAATTTGATTGACAATGCCATCAAATATTCGGGAGAATCTGTGGCGATTAATATAACAGTGGATTCCGGAGGCATCAAAGTCAAGGATAATGGTATCGGAATTCCCGCGAAAAGTCAGCCGTTTATTTTCGATAAATTCTACCGTGTGCCGCATGGTAATCGTCAGGATGTGCGCGGATATGGTATCGGGTTGTACTACGTGCGCGGCATTCTCGATAAGATGGGGTGGAGCATATCTGTAGCCAGTAAGGAGAATGTCGGCTCTACATTTATTATTGAAATCAAGAAATCCAACTTTGATGAAAACTAAAATTTTGTTTGTGGAAGATGAGCGAGACCTCTCATTGATAGTCAGTGACACTCTCCGGCAGCAAGGTTACGATGTGGTGGAGGCTTATGACGGTATCGATGGATTGGCAAAATATATGTCAGGCGGTGCAGACCTGATAGTTGCAGATGTCATGATGCCACGGCTCGATGGCTTCTCGATGGCTCGGGAGATACGTCGCAGCTCTCCGGATGTGCCTGTAATCTTCCTCACGGCAAAAAGTAGTGTTGAGGACGTGGAAGCAGGGTTTGAGTCGGGAGCCGATGATTATCTTAAAAAACCGTTTGAACTACGGGAGCTGTTGGTCAGAGTCAAGTCATTGCTCCGTCGAAAAATAAGTCTTGAGGCAAGAAATATGGTGTATAATCTCGGCTCCTACAGTTTTGATTTGACTTCCCAACTGCTTATATTTCAGGGAAAGGAGATACCAGTCTCTAACATAGAGGCACGAATATTGGCGAAACTGCTGGCGAATATAGGGAACACAGTAGATGCCTCGGAGCTGATGCTCACGGTGTGGCAGCGCGATGAGCTGAGCAACCGCAATTCGCTCCACGGTTATATTCATAAATTGCGTAGAGTGTTGCGACATGACCGTAGAATATCTATAATAAATCAACGTGGATTCGGGTATATGCTGACTTTTCGCGGAGAGTGATTGTGGCGGTACTGGTAGTGGCAATCTGGGTTAATTTATCTTTGCGCATGTTGTAATCTCATGCAAAGTCGCTATCTTTGCATCCATCCGATATGACGATAGGCGAATTTGAAATATTGTTCAGAAAGTTGTATATGCCACTCGGCATGTATGCGCTCCGCATGGTCGATGATGCCGATAGTGCGGAGGATATAGTGCAGGAGGTGTTCATGAAGGCATGGCTGGCAATCGAGGGTGGGGCTGAAATCTCCAATTTCAAGGCTTATGTCTACCGTAGTGTCTACAATGAATGCGTGCGCGTGCTTCGCCACAAGGATGAGACTGTAGAGCTTAGCTCCATTCCGGATGTGAGCGAGGAAACGGTTGATACGTCCGAGCGTGATGCCCGGATATGGCGCGCCATCGAGGAGCTTCCCGAACGCTGCCGGGAAGTGTTTCTGCTCAGCAAACGTGATGGTCTTTCAAACGAAGAAATTGCCGAGGAGATGAATATTTCCATAAAAACAGTCAAGAATCAGATGACCAAGGCGTTCAGTAGACTCAGGGATGCTCTTTCGGATGGTCACAAGCCATTCTTCCTGCCATTTTTGTAGGGTTAAGAGTGTGAAGTCAAGATGACTTCATTGTTAAAAATGCGGCGTAAATAAAAATTTTAAAAAATTTTCGGATTAGCTGTAGGACTTTTCGATGACAGGTGCATCATAGGGATAAAACCAACGGGCGAAAGCCGCCTGAATAAAATTTTTATCACATGCACGATTCTGAAATTGAATTTATAGCAAAGCATTACCGCAAGGGTCGTTTTTCGATTGAAGCCGGATGGCGTAGACTTGATATAGCACCCTCGCGCAAGTGGCGACCGTTTAAGATAGCGGCTGCAATCACCGCCGCTGTGGTGTTGACAGCCTCGGCGGCACTCCTTTATCATGACTATAGGATGGATTCTGTAGCTCCGGCTCATGAAATACCGGTGGATATTGATACCAGACCTGCGGGAACGCTCTCAGAGGTAAAGGTAATTGACTTTGAGAACACACCGCTTCCTGAGGTTGTGGAGAGAATCAAAGAAGTATATGGGGTTGATGTAAGCGGTGTGCCGGCAGATGCGGCCGGTTACCGTCTGTCGCTTCACTATCAAGGTGAGGCGGATGATTTGATTTCCGTGATTAATGATATTTTGGGTACAGATATGAAAATTGAGGAATGATGCGACAGTGTATTTTTGTAATCGTCCTTCTCTCCCTGTCATTTTGTGCGGTTGCACAAAATGTTACCATCCGGGCTGTTGAGCAGCCCGCCGCCACTGTTTTCCGGTCTCTGATTGAGCAGACGGGTAAGAACTTCATATACTCCTCGGAGCTGCTTAAGGATGAGAAGGTAACAGTCACGGCTGAGAATAAGCCGCTTAAAAAGGTGCTGAAAGATATGTTCAAAGGCACAGATATAAAGTTTGAAATCCGTGGAGACAATGTGGTGCTCATGCGCAAACCGAAGTCCTCGAAATCAGACCGTCCCACAGCGTTGCCCGGAGCGAAAGCCGACATGGAGCCAGTGATGCTCGATGAGGTATTGGTGGTGTCGCGTGTGGAGGAACCGGTGGTTGAGACCTCCGAGATAGGAGCGGAGAAAATATCCATGGAGAAAGTCATTGCCACCCCCGTGCTCCTTGGGGAGAGCGATGTGATAAAGACACTAAGCATGCAGCCGGGCATATCGGAAGGTGCCGAGGGGACGAGTGGGATGCATGTCCACGGAGGGAATGCGGATGAGAACCTTTATATGCTTGATAATGTGCCGATATATCAAGTGAACCATTTTGCCGGGCTTTTCTCAGCATTCAATGCCGATGCAATCAGATATATCGATTTCTTCAAGTCGTCGGTTCCTGCCAAGTATGACGGACGTCTCTCCTCATTCATGGATGTGAGGTTGAAGAACGGGTCCACAGAGGGGCACCACGGTTCAGCGAAGCTCGGTCTTACATCAGGGTCCTTCAGTCTAAACGGTCCGATAGATGAGAAAACATCCTACATGGTGGCGTTGCGCAGGTCGTGGTATGACTTGCTTACCATTCCCACACTTGCCATATTGAATTCATCGAAGAGCAGAGACGAAATACGATTCCGTTACTATTTCATGGATTTGAATGCCAGGGTAAACCGTCGCTTTTCCGAGCGTCTGGGCGCATTTGCAAGCGTATATTTCGGCGATGATTTGCTCAAGACCGGTTCAGAGGACCGGACCTCGGAAGAGTATGGCTGGTGGGATAAGGATAAATATGATTTTCATTGGGGCAACCTTGTGGTGCAGACGGGAGCCAATTACCGAGTGAATCCGTTGATGACGTCGGAGTTCACAGTAGCTTATACACGATATTTTTCCTCAATGTCACGCGATTATTTCTATCGTGAGGGATGGGAAGATAGGGAAGATATTGCCATGAGTACGGCACGTTCCATCACCAAGACAAAAAATAACATAAATGACTGGATTGTCAGAGGCGATTTTGATTGGCATCCGATTGAAAATTCACGAGTGCGTTTCGGCGCAGGTTATACGTTCCACTCCTTTCGCCCTTCACAGACAGACCGAATGTTTACGTTTGACAACATTAAGACAGTCGCTCGTGATTCGGTAAGTACCTATCATGCCAGCGAATTAAATGCATATATTGAGGATGACTGGCGTATTTCGGAACGGTTCCGTCTCAATGCGGGCATTCATGCATCTCTTTTCCATATTGACGGCAAGGTATATCACGGGTTGGCACCGCGACTGTCGGTAAGCTATAGTCCGGCTCCTTGCTGGGCAGTGAAAGGAGCTTACAGTCGCACTACCCAGTACGTGCATCAGCTTTCGCAGAGCTATCTGTCACTCCCGGTTGACCAGTGGGTGCCTGTAATCGGGAAATTCAAACCTCAGACTGCCGATAAATTCGCTGCCGGGGTTTATTGGGAGGCGACGGATGGCAATTACGGTGTGTCACTTGAGGGTTACTACAAAAAGATGGATAATCTGATTGAGTATCGTGATGAATATTATCTCCGTCCACCTTTTGAGATGTGGGATGGACGCCTGACCTCAGGCAGAGGCACAGCCAAAGGACTCGACTTTAAGATTGAAAAGAATTTCGGGAAGCTATCGGGACATATAGCCTACTCGCTCGCCTGGGCTGACAGAATTTTCAAAGATAAGAACGGAGGGAAGAGATATCCCGCACGATTCGACAACCGCCATACCATCAATATCTCGGTCAACTGGACCGTGAGCGAGCGGGTACAGCTCAATGCCGCCTGGACAGGACATAGTGGCAACCGCTTCACGCTCCTGTCGCAGATGTGGCTCTCGCCTGATTTTGATGGCTTAGAGCAGAGTGAGTACGACAGTCCCCTCCGTGCACCAATCAACAACTATCAGTTGCCATTCTATCATCGCCTTGACCTTTCGTGTCAGGTGAAGAATGGGCGCGGATACTGGACTTTCGGTCTTTACAATGCGTATAACCATCTGAACACCGTGGCTATACGTCGTGATTACCGTGATGGCAAACCTGTGTTCCAAAAAGTTAAACTATTACCCATTATTCCATCAGTTTCCTACACATGGCAATTTTGAAAAAACTCAGTCTGATTATTTTCTGCACGTTGCTTACAGGCTGTTACGAAGATTTCACACCTGATATTGACACTACCCCGGTGCTATGTATAAATTCGCTCATCACTGCCGGTGAGCCAATCAATGTGCAGGTTTCCCGCACATGGCTTTATACCGACCGTGAACCAAGCGTGCTGACCGACGCCACTGTCAGCATCTATGCCAATGGTGTGCTTCAGGATGAATCATACATACCTCGTGAGGGTGACAGTATAAAAATCGTGGCGCATAGCGACACTTATGGCGATGCGGAGGCAGAGGTCACAGTACCTGTTGCGGTGCCGATTGGTGAGGTCACGTATGATACTTATCTCAATTCGGCGCGGATATATGAGTTGCCGGGATATGTGGCGGTGGGAGAGGTGTATTTTAATCTACGTGCCAATCTGATGATTAATGACCCTGCAATAGAGGAAAATTATTACCGTTTCTCATATACATCTTATTGCAAACTTCAGCGCCATCCGCAACCGGATGATAATCCTAATGGCTCGTATGCTTCTCCGGCAGGGTTCTATTCAGGTGATTTCAGAGAGGATGCCGAGCCTATTTTCTCGGAGCATATCGGTGTGTTTGAATCAATAATGGGTGGCGACGTTTATGGATTCACATTTTTTACCGACAGGTCTTTTCAAGGGTCCGCATATCCATTGCACCTCTATTACACCGACTGCGTGTATAGAGTGAGTGCAAGGGAAGAGAATGACGACCTGTTTGACTGCGGGCTGGTGCTCACTCTCACCACAGTCTCTGAGAGCTATTATTTCTGGGCTAATTATTGTTGGCAACGAGATGAGGGTACGCTTGAGGATTTCTCAAACCTTGGTTTCAGCGACCCAATGTATGGCTACAGTAATGTGTCGACAGGAGCCGGAATAGTAGCAGCCCAATCACATTCGACCGATACCCTGAGTTTAAAAACGTTTATAGAACAAGTTGTAAATAATAAATGATTAGGTTTTAGAGGTCGTTGGTTACAATTATTGTCAGACAACGACCTCTAAATTTTCAAGCGGTATGGAAGGTGATGGTATGGGTCGTGCTGTCAGTATCGGCATGTATGTAAAGGTCGGTCGCTAAACCGGAGAGTCCCCGGGGTGTGGTGATGCCGCCGCTGATTATATGGCGGAGAAGATTGCCGCGCAGGGTCTTCAGTTTGCCGGCATTTGGCGTTTTCATCAATCCACCCGGTAAAACTTCGCGGAATTCCATCTTCCACACCTCCACCAATGGTTCAATCTTTTTCCAATCTATGCAACGCGCGGCATCGGCAGGGAGGATATCAAGCAAATGCCGGCAACCGGTGGTGCTGATTTCTTTCATCAGACATTCGGTCACCGCCTCACGCCAGAATACGTTAAAGCTTTTACCCTCAGGCGCAAGCCGGGTGGTGAAGTCAAAGCGATAAGGCTTGATGATATCCTCCGGTCGGAGCCATCCGTAGAGCGAGGAGATGATTCTGACCCTCTCCTCAGTGCTACGGCGACATTCATTGTCCAGTGAGCTATACCCGAAAGCCTTGAATACCACTCCGGTAAAAGCCTCTATGGCTCTTGAACCCAACGCTTTGTTAGGGAACTCATAGACCATCTGCTGCAATTTGCGCACCATCGGAAGACTCAGTTTCAAGTCCTTCACCAGATTCTCGGCAGAAATGTCGCGAAGCGACTCCATCACTCTGTCGGCTCCACACTCAAGAGCCGGACAATGGGTTATGTATTCATCCTTCTCGACTGCATCGCGACAAGGTGTCATGGTTTTGGATTCAGCTATCAGTATAAGCATTGTAAAACGGTGATTTATCGGGGTGTAAAAGTAGTAATAAAACATCAAAAGCAATAGAGAAAACAGTTGTTAATAAATAAAAAAAGTTAAATGAACGAATTTATTAGCAGGTTGCGATGAATTTATTAATTATAATGATTATATTTGCGAAGTCTAATCATTTAGTTTTAGTAATAATAATTCTCACAGATGCTTATGCTTCGTTCAATCATTATAATTTTATGCACATGGCTCGTAGTCGGCATGCAGGCACAAGTTACTGTGACCGGAAAAGTGATAGATGGCTCTGACAAAGAGCCGCTGGCGGGGGTGTCAGTGATGGTGAGGGGAGCAGATGGGAAAATAAAGAAATTCGCCTCATCGGATACCAACGGTAAATTCTCCATGACGCTGCCTTCGGTGGATGGATGTGTGCTTGAGTCATCAATGATAGGATATGCCAAGCAGAAGGTCGACCTCGCGGGGAAAAGTTTTCCAATCACCGTTACGATGACCACCGAGGCTTTTCAGCTGAAGGAGGTGGCGGTGAAGGCTGAGCGTATCCGTGAGAATGGTGACACAATCACCTATAGTGTGGCAAGCTTCGCGCAGAAGCAGGACAAGACAATCGGAGATGTGCTCAACCGTATGCCCGGCATAGATGTGGAAAGCACAGGTAGAATCAAGTATCAGGGCACGGCGATAAACAAATTCTATATCGAAGGTAATGATTTGCTTGGCGGGAAATATGGCATAGCCACCAATGGGATAGCCCATGATGATATCGGGGCTGTAGAGGTGATGGAAAACCATCAGCCCATGCAGGTGCTCCGGGGTCTCAGCTTCTCGGACAAAGCCGCCATAAATCTGAAAATGAAAAACAGCTCTAAGGCTACCATGCTGATGCATGGTAATATAGGTGGCGGTTACTCCAATCAACCGAAAGGGGCGATTTGGGATGCCGATATATTCACCATGATGGTGAGCGGCTCGTATCAGATGATAACAACGCTGAAAGGTAACAATAATGGTACGAGTCTACGCCAGCAGCTGTATAGCTTCACCGGCGGTGGTCCGGAGGAGGAGCTGGGTAGCTACGTGAGCATATCCACTCCCTCAACCCCGGGTCTCAAGCAGAAACGCACACTTATGAACCGTTCCTTGATGTTCTCATCCAGTCATCTTTGGAAAAATAAGAGAGGGGGTGAGTTCAAAGCCCAGATAGATTACCTTAAGGACCGAGTGAGTTCGCGCGGCTCTACGGTGACAAGCTATTTCCTCGATTCGGGCGACAAGGTAATCACGGAGGATAAGAAGGCTCTCGCCCACACCGATGAGCTTACGGGTAAATTCAGCTATGAGGTGAATGAGAAAAAGTATTTTCTTAATAATACTCTTGACACCAAGCTCAGTTGGAATGACATGGAGCTGAACCTTGGTGGCACCCTGCAGAATGAGCAGAAAGCGAGGACCCCGGAGTATTCAGTGACAAATAATCTGAAAGTAATCCGTCGTTTCGGCTCGCATCATCTGGTCACATTCACAAGCCTAAACGAGTGGATGTCGCATCCGGAGCGGCTCACGGTGGAGCAGAATGGTACAGACTACGGGCAGAGAGTGGGACAGCATTCATTTTTAACCAATGAAAATGCCTCATACGGATTTGTGCTCAAAGGATTGATGATTTCACTTGACGGAGGAGTGAGCGGGTATTTCCGTAATCTCGATACCGAGCTATGGGGGATGGATGCGTTGGATTATAAGAAGGATAATGACCTTACGACAAATTATCTGAGACTGTACGTGTCGCCAAAGATTGAATACAATTACCGCAGGTTTGAGCTACGGCTCACTGTGCCGATGAATTTCTACAGCTACTTTTTCAGTGCCGGACTTGATGACCGGCGGGAGGTATTTGCGTCGCCCCATTTGTCACTGCAATGGAAGGTGACACCGCGTATGGAGATAAGGGCAAGCGGCTCGGCAAAACGTACACCGGCCTCACTTCACAACATACATCCGGGGGTGACGTTGTCGAATTACCGCACGCTACAGGGTGGAGTGGATGACTATTATCCATCATCGGGTCAATCGGTCAGCCTGTCATATCGTTACCGCTATCCTCGCCAGGGTATTTTTGTGTTTGCCAATGCCATGCATTCGTGGGGAAAGACAAAATACGGTACCGCACAGCAGATTGTGGATGATTATATCATCTATTCCTATCGCAAATCACCAAGCCGGCATGAGACTACAAATATCATGCTCAACATGAGCAAATCGCTTGATTTCATGCGCGGGGCAGTGAGTTTAAACGGCTCATATATGATATCGGACAAGAACATCATGTCACAATCAAGGGTAGTGGATTACTCCAACCGTAATCTGTCGTTGATGGCGAGGCTCAATGGTAATGTGTCGACCTATTTCAACTGGAGCTACATGTTTGAATACGGGAGGTCATATCTGCGCATGGAGCGTCTCCCCTCGCAGTCGACCAACGATTTCCAGCATACTTTCACAGGTGTATGGACCCCCGGCAACAAGTTCAGCTGGAGTGCGTCGGGAGAGTTCTATCGCAATGAACTGGAACCCCATGAGTATAAGAACCTGTTTATGCTCGACACCAAGGTGGCTTACAATATCTCGCGCCGAGTGGAGATATCAGCCACACTCTCAAATATCCTAAATCGTAAGGAATACTATTATAAATCGTACGGAACCCTTTCGGAAGTGGAGCGCTCGAGCAGTCTGCGCGGACGTGAGTTCATGATTTCCATATATCTTAAAAAGTAAAATAAACTGTTTTTGCATGAAATATAAAGTAATCAAATCAATACTCGCTTCCGTGTGCATGCTTGCGGTCGTGCCGGGAGTGTCAGCACAGGATGTATCAGCACAGGATGTGCCGATAGCGTTCATGCGCGCCACCTATACCTTCACTTACCTCGGTACAGCTCCGTATAATGGCAAGGAGTACAGCAGGGCTGAGGATTATATGCTCCAGATAGCACCCGGAGAATCACGCTTTTGCGGAATAACCAATTATGAGTATGAGAAACTTATGGCGACGGATGAGGGTAAAGCCCTGATTAGCGATTTGTTCCGTCGCGCCACGGTATATGACAGTTCCGGTAAAGTGAAGGAAATCAAAATGGACCTCGTCAAGGATGATATGCCAAAGCGTGGCAACGCCAGGGTGGTGTATAAACAGCACGGTGCGGGAGAACTGCGAGTGACAGACAGATTGCCATTTGAGGATGTGGTCTATACAGTGCCGATGGCCGATTTGGTGTGGGAAATCACAGATTCGGTCAAGACTATACTTGGCTATGAATGCCAAAGGGCGGAATCGCTATATCATGGTCGTAACTGGGAGGCATGGTTTGCTCCGGACATACCTGTGCAGGAGGGTCCCTGGCAGTTGTGCGGACTTCCGGGTCTGATTATGGAGGCGCGTACCGAGGGTGATGAATACATCTTTGTAATAAACGGAGTGGAAAAGGTGGAGGAGCCGATACTTCCTATGCCAAAGAAACGGGATTACATCAAGACAGACCGCATTAAATTTCTCAGAGAGAAAAATGAAAGTCTTGAGGACCCCGCCAAGGTGCTCGGCGGCAATGTGCGAAACGCAAACGGGAAGCCGATAGGGAAAGTAAAATTGTTGCACGACCTTATAGAGACAGATTACAAATAAAAAGTGCAGAGATATGAAAAAATTTATCGTGACACTCTTAGGATTGCTTTTTATTGCATCAGGTTCGATGGCTAAGAAAAAATATCCTATGTCAATAATGAGGGCGAGCTATGACTACGATTACAATTTCACTTTCAGCGATGGTGAGAATAAACGGAAACATGCCGACATGATTTTACTCATCGCACCTGAGATGTCGCGCTTCTACAGTATAAAGACAGAGTTTCTTGACTCGTTGCGTGATACACCGAACGGCAGGAAAATATATCACCAGATGATATCCGATGCCATGGCAAAAGGACACGGAGATATTGATGCAATAGATATGCCTTGCAAGGATGTGCATACACAGGTGACAAAATGGTTTGACAAAGGTGAAATCAGTGTGATTGACTTCGTCAACATGAACAACTATGTATATACTGAGCCAATAGGTGAGTTGCAGTGGACCATCGGCGATTCGTTGCGCACTGTGCTTGGCTATGAATGCCAGCAGGCGTTTGCCGATTACCATGGGCGCAGATGGACGGCATGGTTTGCTCCTGAAATCCCGGTTACTGACGGTCCATGGAAATTGTACGGGCTTCCGGGGCTGATAATGGAGGCTTCGTGTGAGGAGGATGAGCATAAATTTACGATTACAGGTGTTGAGAAATTCTCACAACCTGTCACACCGAAGCCGGGTAACCCAGTGTTGGAAAAAACAGACCGTATAAGCTTCTTAAAGGAAAAACGAGCCTCAATCTCCGGTTCTGACCAGGAGCTTAATGCACTCCTGCTGATGGGAGTTGATGGCAAAGGCTCTGACTCATACAGGGGAGCCACGAAACCATCCGAGAGTCAGCAAACCATTATCCATGATTTTCTCGAGACCGACTACAGATGAGGTGAAAGCCAGCCGGAGTCGTAATATTGGCAGCCGCCTAATACGCCGAATCCGTTCGTGATGTTGGTGTAGTGGCTTCTGATGGGTGCCAGTCCGTTTTGTCCAAGCTCATTATTGCTGATATCGTTAACCGATTTAAGATAATGGTAGAGTTCGGAGGAAAGTGTGTAGAGCGCCACTTTGTAGAGATGCTTCTCTCCGGAGGCAGCCTGTCCCGATTCTTCCGGCGTATCAGGGATATAATCCACATTGAGGCGCAGTGTATATTCCTTGCCCTGTACCTGCTCATCGCTCCATATATAGAGGTCCTGATAATAATTGTAATCAAGGTCAAAAGTGGCATCGATACCGACTTTATGGTTAAGCAAAGGTTCGTCAGTGAGCCCCGGCTTGAGCACTGTTTCCGTGGAGTCAGCGCCTGATACGTTCATTCGGCATACCCTCACACCATAATAATCAACGGATGATGCGTCATCCGTGAAATTGATGCGGATTTGTAGTTGTGGAGATATGCCGGGCTTTAATCCGAATGATATGTGGTTGAGCGGGAATGGAGGCGGGATTACGGTGAAAGCGCTTACGGGTGCGATGCCATCGGTTGAAGCCATGATTTCAATTCTGTCACCCTCATTTACATGGCTGCACACATAATAGCACTCTGCGGGGAGTGACGGAGTAGCTTTTTCATTCCATTGTACGGGGTGTAGAGTACCGTTTATTCTGAAATCAATATCGGCTCCCGGAATACCCTTCGGAGGGGTGCCGGAGCTTGAGAGCGGCACGCTTCGTGACAGTTGTATGAGCACAGTGTCGGTGTCGGGCGAAGGCATACAGTAGAGCACTGTCTTTTCGTCGGTATCCGGACATTCCGGCTCAAAATAGGAGTCGCACGAGCAAAGTAAAAGCAGGAGGAAGAGGATTGTGGTGAGATGTGGTAGCATATCGGTGAGGTCAGAATTTCAGAGTGTAGCTGAATGATGGAATTATAGGGAAGAGAGCGGTTGATTTTGCAGTAAATGAACCGTCGGGACGTTGCTCAATCTTAGCGAAAAACGGATTCATGCGGCAATAGGCATTGTATATGCTTATGTTCCAGATACGTTCATATCCTTTACGTGTGATGCTGCGGAAGTTAATCCCGGCATCAAGACGATGGTAATCAGGAAGAGAGATATTGTTGGGCTGTTGATATATCCATTGAGGGGCGGAACTATCCGGTATGCCGGGAATGATTGGAGCTATGACGAGATGCTCGGGCACAGTCATGCGGTTTCCGCTACGGTAATTCCATGCGAAGTAAGCATCTATGCCTGATGAGATTTTAAGTGAGAGGTTGATGTTGAACTTATGGCGGTTGTCAAATTTATCAGGGTACCATCCGGGGTAAAAATCGGGGAATTTCTTCCTTACCCATGCGAGCGAGTAGGAGGCAGTCATTTCCCACCGTCCGGTGCCATAGGCAGCCTCTGTCTCCATTCCGTAGGCTTTGCCTCTGCCCTTACGTACACGTGATTCCCAATCTTCGTAGGCGGGAGTCTGCGAGCTGCCTCCATCATATTCAATCAGATTGCGGGATGATTTGTAATAACCTTCAAGATTGAACCGGATGCCGTGAGGGAGGAGGAGATAGACACCTGCGGCATATTGCCGGGAGCGGGCAGGGGAGATGGGATAAGAGGAGGGGACCCAATAATCCATGGGAAGATTGAGATAGGAGTTGGTAAGCTGGTGCATGAACTGACTCATCTCGGTGTAGGATGCTTTCATGGTAATGCCTCGTGCCAGTTGATAGCGCAGGGCTACTCTTGGTTCCACCGAATGATAGGTTTTTTTCGGCACATGGGAAAGAGAGTAATGTATGCCGAGATTCAGTCTGAGCCGATTGGTCAAGGCTATGTCGTCTTCCGCGTAAATTGACAGTTCCTGTCCTCGATATGATTGGAAACCGCTTTGTGTAATGGTATCCTGCGAGAGATGATTGCCAGCGAAATTTCTTGAAAAATAACTTTGCGGACGGAAATAATGATATAGGAAATTTATGCCTCCACGGATATGGTGGCGGTTGTCGGGACGGTAGTCGGCTTCGAAACGGGTGCCGAGATTGTCGATGGTCGCCCATGTGTTGGTCTCGTTGTGGGAGATTGCCGACAAGGTTGAGTCACCTGAGATTGTATTCTCTTCGAAATATCGCTGACTGGAACGGTTACGGGTGTATATTCCTGTGAGCACAGTGTGGAGATTGGAGGTGATGATGTATTTCCAGTTTATGGCGGTGGTGAAATTGCCCCACTGCAGATTGAGCTTGCTGTACTCATTGTTTTTTTCACTATCGGGCAAATCATCGGAATCCTTGTCATAAGAACGGAACTCATCGTCGCCCCAGAAAATACTTATGTCGGCACGGCTACGGTCGGAGAACAGGTGAGTCACTTTGGCGTTAAGGTCATGGAAAGCATAGCGGATGTTCACCTCATCGTCGGCCCAGCTGTTGCGGATATCGAAAAGAGGCATTGTGAGTAGGTCGAGCCATGAGCGGCGTATGGCAAAATTGTAAGATGTGCGCCCTTTTCTGATGGGTCCTTCGAGTTGCAGACGGCAGTCGAGCAGCCCGAGGCTGAAACTGCCATGATGTTCCATCATGTTTCCCTCCTTGGTGCGTACATCCACCACCGATGACAAACGACCGCCATATCGGGCCGGAAAACCGCTCTTGTAGAAGTCGATGTTTTTGATTACATCAGTATTGAATGCAGAGAAGATTCCCCCGAAATGGTTCACCTGATAGAGAGGGGTGCCATCGAGCATGAAAAGATTCTCGTCGTTGGCGCCTCCATGCACGTAGAGTCCGGATATAAGTTCGGTGCCGGCTCCTACGCCGGGAAGATTCTGAAGAGTCTTCACAACATCAGGTGAGCTGAAAAGAGCAAACTCTTTCTGTAAATCTCTGTCGGTTATGGTGACTTTGCCGGTCTGCGTGGTCGATAGCGGGGAGTTGAGGTCGGCGGTTACAATTACCTCGGCAAGTTCCTCGCCCGAGGGGAGGGTGACGTTGCGCGTCACGTTGCGCACCAGAGCGATATGCTCTATAGTCTCTTTGCAACCAATAAATGAAAAGCGCACCGAGTGGCGTCCCTCGGGAAGGGTGAGCGAGTAGAAACCATGTTCATTGGTAAGTGTGCCAGAACCGGTAGTGAGGTCAATGACTGTGGCGTTGATTACTGTCTCGCCATCTTCAAGGGTCACATAGCCGCTCAATGTGAAATTTCTGAGTGGAAGTATCACCACATATTTGCCATTAACCTCCCATCGGAAGCCGGAGTGCCGGAACAGTTCTTGCAAAGATGCTTCAAGGCTCAAACCTTCGGTGGTTTTGCCGGTGTAGGGTATATCAAGATGTAATGAGGAATCATATACGAATTTTACATCATATATATCACGGATTTGTTCCATGCGGGAGCGCAATGTCAATTCCGCGGGCCGAGTGTCTGCATGGGCGGAAGATGTAGGGAGCGGAACGGAAAAGAGCAGGGAGAGAAACAGGTGAATCACCAGTGGTATCATGACTCATCCTCCTTGCGAATCTTCACGTCAAGCGATTTCTCGATAATCATGATGATTTCATCAAGATTGTCTGTGTCAAACTCGGCGGTAAGCATCTTGTCGGAATCGGGAGAGGTGAGGACTACATGGAAATGTTCGGAAAGAGCTTTCAGAACCAGAGAAAGCGGAGTGTGGTCAAATATGAACCTGTGAGTGGGACGACCATCACCTGCAGAGTGTTCGACCATGTGCGGAATGGAATCGCCCGTGAGTAGATAGGCCTGCATTCCTTTGGTTAGTGTCACACCCGTATCAGCTCCCTTAGCCGAGAATAGTACTCTGCCCGAGGTGACTGTCACGTCAATGGAATCAGGATGGCTGTCGTCGACTGTAAAACGTGTACCGAGCACTCTTACATAAGCGTTTGAGGTATTGGCTGTGAATGGCGCATCAGGATTGGACCGAACTTCAAACATCACTTTACCGGTCATATCCACATTGCGCTCACCGTTGCCAAACTGCTCAGGCTGATAAGTGAGGGATGAGTGAGGATAGATGGTCACCAGAGAACTGTCGGGAAGTGTGTATGTAGCTGTGTCACTGTAAGCGGTGAGGCGTACAGTGTCATGCGATTCTCTCATGAGGAAGTAGCCGGCAATGAAGCATACCGCCACCATAGCCGCTATCCCAATGGCATATCTGCGCCAAGGATTGAGCCTTACACGATGAGTCGATTTGTAAGCGTTGATTGCCTTGCGTGTGTCAAACGCCTCGGGGGTGTAGAAATTGACCACGAATTTGAGATATTTTGTTTCTTTTTCCATGATTATATTATAAGACCGGAAAAAATCAAATACTACTATGCGATTTTGAAAAAAATTATCCGAAGAAGAACAGATATATACGGTGACACCCATTTTTGAGTGCTTTTAAGGCTTTGCTCACCTGATTTTTTACCGTATTGACCGATATGCCGAGCTCTTCGGCTATTTCCTCATATTTCAATCCGTCTCTTTTGCTAAGCAGGAATACTTCGCGGCATTTTTCGGGAAGAGAGTCAATGGCGGTCCACATTCGAGCTTCGATGAACGAGGCTTCCTCATAGTCCGACTCATCAATCATGTCCTCGAACTCATCCGAACTGCGTGAGGAGTCTATACCGCTCATCTCTTTAATGGTGTCGAGACTGCGGTTTCTCACCATCATGAACAGGTAGGATTTGACGTTCGATACACGGTGTCCTGTGCCGGTGCGTTCAAGGAAATCGGTGATGCAATCCTGCACCACATCTTCAGCATTTTCAACGGAGCGAAGATAATGCAGAGCATATAGACATAGCGGACGATAGTACGTCCGGAATATCTCGTCTACGTTTATGTTTTGTTCGTTAAGTGACATCAGCCCATGGATGTTTTTGGGGTTGTTACTATATTGCCGTGATTATTTCGCAAAATTACAAAACATTAGTCATGTAGTATAACAATCCAGGTCAGTTCTTTGAAAATATATTCATGTGCAGTCATTATCGATTGTCTTTATAATTATTCGTGATATCCAATTGTTGGTGAAAAACAGGGTGTTTTAATCAACTAAATATATCATGAAAATTGTATAATTGGGGGATAATGACTAAATTTGCAGTCAATGAAGACTTAATAAATTAGATACATCGAGGTAATAGCCTAACGTCTAAAAACAAGCGCTAAGGGACAAGACCGATAGACAGGGATTGGGACTCGGTGCGGATAATAAGAAATAATAACCAATAATTGAAATAAGTAATCATGATTATTAATCAGATGGGAAGATTTTTAGTTTTTTGCTTTACATTGATGTCGGCCGGCATGAGTGTGCTGGGTGCAGATGAGACGCCTCAATCGGTGATGCGGGCCAGCTATATGTATACAGCTATGGATACCAAGAGGACAGGAGAGGAGACTGTGGTGGAGGATGTGTTTATCCTTCAGATAGCACCACGCGAGTCGCATTATTTCAGTAATAAAACATATGAATATGAGTGTCTCATGGCTACCGATGAGGGGAAGGCGCTGCGCAAAGCATTGATTAAAGAAGCAACAACCAGAACTGCCGATAGAATACATGTTGACTTGACTAAAGTAGCAGACAGAATGCCGAAAAGTGGAGAGAGGACGAGAGTGTACAAGTATCATGATAAGGGGGAAATGGAAGTATTCAATAGGCTCAATGGCGACGATATTGTCTACACTGTTCCAATGGAGGAACTGGAATGGGAACTTGAGGATTCGGTAAAGATGGTGTTAGGGTACGAATGTCAGAAGGCAGTGGCTGATTATCATGGACGTCGCTGGAATGCGTGGTTTGCAAAGGATATTCCCGTGCAGGAAGGTCCATGGCAGCTGTGTGGATTGCCGGGACTAATCATGGAGGCAGTAAGCGAAGGAGGGGAGTTCAGGTTTGAAATCAACGGATTGGAGCAGCAAACTGAACCGATGGTTGTTTTCCATTTGGATGAGGATAACCTCTACCGTTACAAACGCAAGGTGTATCTGCGTGAGGTATGGAAGTATAAGGAGGACCCCGGATTGTTGAGCAGGAGTATGGGTGGGATGCTAAGAGACAAGAACGGGAAACCGGTAGGTAAGATTAAGCTTTACCATGACCTTATAGAGACCGATTACCGTGAGTAAGCTTTACCGTGAGTAAGCGGTAGTGGATGTCGCCACGCTTAATGTTGACGAATGATAAAAACCGGACCTGTTGAAAACTCTATTTCGACAGGTCCGGTTCATCTGATTAGTATAATGAGCATATAGCTCCACGATTAGTGTTGCGTGTGTTTTCCTATCACACTTATTTGCTATGTATGCGACAGTTATTCCGGAACGTAGATGATGTCACCGTTCTCAAGCTCGTAAGCTGTGCCAACGCGCTTGCCTTTATTGCCTGATGAATCCTTGTCGTCAGATGGGGTGTAACGGTTGATTTTCTCACCCTCCTTGGTGATGATTTCCATATTTTCCTTGCCGGGATTCTTTACCATAGTGAAATCCTCTTGCGAGAACATCTCGGTCATGTTGAAGCGGCTCACGAGAGCCACCATAAGAGCCACGGCAAATACCATTGCGACGTCAAACAAATTGCTGACCACGCTCATAGGGTCGCTATCCTCGCGGCGGTCTAAAAGTCGGCGTCTTCTCATTGCTTACGGGTGTTAGATTGTTTGACCACATCGGCAAGATATTCCAGCATGGTGATATTTTTCACCGCCCAACGTTCCTTGACTTGCTGGGTAAGGAAACCGATGGCACTTACCACAAGACCAACAACTGTGGTGGCAAACGCCACCTGCATATTGTAAGCCATTGAAGCGATATCGCCGGTAGCGAGACCCACGAGAGCCGGACCCATAGGGATAAGTGTACCCATCAGACCGAGGATAGGACCCATCTTGGTCAGCACTTTCGAGGTGGAAAGTTCTTTGTCGGCCTCAATCTCATATTCTGAAAGCAGGAGGTCGATTTTGGGTTCATTGTCGCGGTTGGCAATGATTTTTTTTGCGTAGGCAGTCACGATAGAGTCAGTCTTCTCGGGAAGTGAAGCGTTGAACTCCTCCACCGATGCCGGAGTCAGTTTTTCGATGCGGGAGTAGAAAGATGCAGAGTGTTTCTTAACCTGCATGTATTGACCGAAGAAAGCTCCGATAAGGATGATGGCGCGGATAAAGAAAAAGATGAGGAGTACGATTACCGGAACTAACAAACCGGTGGAAATCCAATAGAGAATGTTAGAGATTACGTTCATTTTATATGGGATATAAGTTTTGATGTTTTACGTTTATTGATGAGTAGACCGGCTATAGTGCCGATTGACAGAATGGCAAGAATACCGAGAAGCGCATCCCATTCCACAGAGTTTGTACCCTTCACGGCAGTGCGTCCGTTGACGGTGGCAATCACCCCGAGGATGGCGGTGAGCGCGTTAATCATGAACATGAGCTCAAGGCGAAGGTCGTTCTCCGGGAGGAGCCATTTAATACCAAATATAATGGCGGGAGCTAAAATCATCACAGCTGCGGCAGTGCACCATGCCAATGTGGCGAAATCAGTGCCCGGAAATGAGAAAATTATTTCCACAAGCAGGGCGAAGAGCGTGGGGAAAATCAGCAGCCCCGGAAACCATAGGGTCACAGTGTAAATTACAGAGTCTACTCTTGTGAACCGTTCGTTGGCGAGCTTTTTTGCCATCATCACACAGAATGCAACCTGGAAGAATACATCCACGGTGAGGAGCACCGACGTGTCGAGCATCAGTTCCGGGCGGTTGAGCCAATCGGAAATCTGGGTCTTTGACTGTGTTGTTGCCTCCTCCCACATTAGCCCGACGAAGAGAGCTGCAACCGCGCAGGTGAGCAGTTTTCCCAGGAGATTGTGGTATGTAAGCTTCAATACGAAATTGAAGCCTACCAACAGCATGATTATTACGATAACTATTTCCATCACTCACAGCATGATTTTTTGCGACGGCGCAGAAGCAGGATAAAGCCTACTAATGCCACAATCACAATGGCACCTACAATAATACCATTTATGCGGCCGGTGGTCTGCTCGGTTGAATTCAGCTCCTCTTTCTCCATTACCATGCCATCATTGTCAGCATCTGAGATGTTCTCGGCCCGTATGGTCCCGATGGCCTGATTGTACTTGACCGCAGTCTCCTTGGAAACATTCGAAGAGATGAAATCGCGTAATTTTGGATTGTCACATACGAATCCGGAGCATGAGGGTTGGTATTCATTCACCACTTCGGTGTGGAGGGCTGCTAACTCGGCGATTTGTTCGGGAGATGCATCCCACATCCCTTTGCGGACGGTTTCGAGCATCACAGCCGTGATTTCCTCGATGGCGGCGGGATTGGTGGAGGTGAAATACTCCTTTACACCAAGGTTATTCTTGTCAGCCACATAGGTGTCGTATATGTCATCCCATAGCTCGTCATCTATAGCGGCCGGTTTCATCACGTTCCATCCGTAGGTGTTGCGGATTATGTCGGCGAAAGCAGAGGCATCGCCTGAACCACCTTTCATCTTCCCTTTGATGTAGGTGGGGTTGAGGATAGTGGTGCGGCTCTCCACACCGATAGCCTCTTTGACCTCCTGCATGCGGTTGTTGTTGCGGTTACGGTAGTCACTGAGATAGGCTTCGGGGTCCTTACCGGTAACATTGCGCACCGCCAGGTTCATGCCACCCATGAATTCATACACGTGGTCGAGACTCAACGCCCCCCATGTGTTGCTTTGGCGGGGCTGCACTACAACGTCAGTACGGGTCAACGCCGCTTCGAAGGCAAAGTCGCGCATCTTTTCCCAATCCTCCTCGCTGCCATAGATTGCCCCCATGTTGTTCATGTAGGTTTCGGCGATTTCCGATTCGTTTTCCCAACGGTCGCCGGCTTCGACCATCCCCTGGATGCCGCTGCCATAATTACCGTTGACACCTCCGAACACACGGGCTGTTGAAAGCTCACGGGCTTCCTTGGGGGTGACACCTTTGTCAACGAGATGTTGCTCGGACTCAATCACACCTTCCGCCACAAAGTTGGGAAATTCCTTGTCGGAAGCATCGGCAGCCATCTTGACTGCACGGCTGATGAGGAACAGGCGTGATGCCGCGAGGTCGCGTAGCTGTCCGCTTGTCTGTACCACAACGTCGATGCGCGGGCGTCCAAGCTCGGCAGAGGGGATGAGGCGCAGGTCGGTGACACGTCCGAAGGGGTCGCGGAGAGGCTCGACACCAAGCATGTAGAGTATCTGAGCTATTGTGGCACCCTCGGTCTCAATAAATTCGCTGCTCCAGAGGGTGTAGCTGACTTTGCGTGGAAGAGAGTCACCGTGAGCTTTGCGGTACATGGCAAGAGTGCTTTCGGCAAGAGCCTTGCCTTTTTCCCAAGCCACAGCTGAAGGGGTCTCCTCGGCATTGACCGCAAACATGTTGCGTCCGGTGGGAAGTACGTTGGGGTTGAGGACAGGGTCACCGCCGGAGGTCGGAGCGATGTAGCCGCCGTTGAGAGCCTTGACCATTGAATTCATCTCAGAGGTCGGGCTGCCAGCTAATGCAGTGCGGTATTTGATGATATTGTTGACTGCGCGTTCCACTTCGGTGACAGCCATTGCAAATTCCATCTGCTCTTTGTTAAGAGTGGGCACGCTCATACCCGGCATTCCGGCGCCGCTGTGCGGGTTTCCGGCAGCAGGGGTACCCGCTGACTTCTTGCGCTTCATTGCAGCTTCCATCTTCTTGATGGCTTCCTCGTCAGCCCCCATTTTCTTTGCCATTTCAAGGGCTTTTTCGGGGCTCATACCTGCCTTTGACATCATTGACTTCATTCCTGATGTTTTGGGGCGGTCGGAAAGCTTGGCTGCAGCAGTACCGGCAGGAGTCATCATAGACCCCATCACCATCATGCGTGACAGCAGATTTTTTGAGCCATTGATTGATGATTCGATGGCACGTGCGCTGTCGAGTTCGGCGGCTGTTATACCAGCAATCCGGCAGATTTCGGCGTCATCAACGGTACGGGCTGATGAGAGGAGCGAATTTACCATGCCTTTTGCTTTGTTGACATAAGTATGGGTAAAGCGTGTGCGCTCATGCTCATAATCTATGTCGGTGCGACCGTGCTGCTTGTCGAGGTTATAAAGACTGTAGGCTATAGGGTCGACAGTCATGGCATAAACGGTGGAATTTATGTTCTCATCCGCATAAGGCTGTTCCATAACGTAGAGAGCACCGGTGATTTTCTCGTTTGCAAGCTCCTCGGCAAAATTTTCAATGCGGATTATGTCGTCGGCGGAGTAGGGTTGGGAGAGAATGCTGTCGAGACGCAGTTCACGGTGAATGCCGAGTTCGACGGTGTATTTCTTAACCAGAAGCGAAGCTTTGTTTACAGCATTTTCATTCGGATTGTCGGCGCCGCTCTGGCGATTGTATTCATTTATGGCATCAGAGAGATTTTTGTATATGCCGCGAACCTCGCTCTCCATGAATGGAGGTGTGAGATAGTTGACTATGCCGGCATAGCTGCGGCGCTTGGCTATCATCGCCTCGCCCACATTGCTTGTGGAGTAGACATAAATGTGAGGCATAGTACCGACCAGACGGTCAGACCAGTCATTGCTGCCAAGCGACACTTGTTTTCTCGGAGTGTATTCGAGACTTCCATGAGCACCGAAGTGAATGAGAGCGTCAGCCTCAAAACCGTAGCGCGCCCAGAGATATGCAGCCACATAGTTGTGGGGGGGAGCTGCATCCGTGCCATGGACTATTTTGAAATCATCGTCACCGAGACCGGCAGCAGTCTGAGGAATCAGCACTACATTGCCGAAGCGAAGGCGAGCGAGTGCGAGGTCTCCATCGGCTGTCTTCAAACCGTGACCGGGGAATGCTCCGTCCACTCCGTCAATATCGTTGCGCATCTCCTTTGAGAATGCTGCCTCGCACCATTTCTCATAGTCGGCCGAATTGATAATTTCGGGTGAGTGGGCTTTGACAAAATCCTCTTTAGCACCCATGGCGTACTCATTGAACACCTTACCCTGTTCGTTGATGCGGCGTTCGAGCTCGGCAGCTGATGCGGGTAGATTGTCAACCTTATATCCTTCGGTCTTCAGACGAGTCAGAAGATTAAAGAGCGATGGCGCAACCTCCATGCCTTCGGCAACGAGAGCGTTTTGTCCGGGACCTTTGAAATAGAAGATAGCAATCTTTTTGTCATTATTGGGTGTGGTGCGGAGCGAGAGATAGTTATTGACAGTCTCTACAAATTCACCAAGACGACCGGGGATAGCTTTGACGTATGGCAACCCGTCATCGCCGGGGAAATGTGCAAAAAGAGTGAAGGGGCGTATAGCTCCGTCGATTTCCGGAGTGACGATGCTCTGCGACATGAAGCCTCCGTTCATCCCCATCTTATCCGCCATCCATTCGTCGTAGTCGCGGTTGGCATTGACGGGCGAGAAAAGGGTGATGTTATTTTCGTTAAGATAATTCACCACCATGTCGCCCATGCGTCCGTGAGCCATGTTTATGATGGCAGAAGCCTGAATGGAGTCGGCATGTCCGTTTTTGATAAGGAGCTGAATAGTGTTGACCGGATATACCATATTTCCGGTGCTTTCCAGTGAGTCAATAAGCTGTTCTGGCACACCCATCATGCCGGTAAGGATGATACGGGGAGCACCCTCCTTGAATTTGCCGTTTTTCTTAAGGAATGCTTCATAGTCGGATACAGAATTGAAATTCAGGTCATCCTCCTCGCCGGGATAGTAAATGAGTGAAGAGGCGGCAACAACAGGATTGCCCGGCTCGGCCATGAAGAATTTCTTTCCGTCGATGAATTTACGCACATATCTCAGAAGGTTCCTGTAATTGTTTTTACCGCCGCTGAGATATTGTTTCAAGAACTCAGTATCCACAGAGTCCACCGATACGATATGGTTCTGAGGATTAGTGGCGCCTATAGTGAGCACCGGAGTGCCGTTTTCAGCAGCTTTGATTAGTTCCTGGCGTTGTTCGTCCGTGATGCGGAGCCCCATGCCGGTGACAAATACCATGTGGTATTTGCCGGCTTTGTCGAGCTGCTCTACCGGCAGTTCCTCTATTTTTATAAATGAATTGTCGTTGACCTTTGCTATCTGCCCTAAAGTGATGGTCTGGAAATTAACAAATGCAATTCGGGTTGATGAGGCGAAGGCATTCCACAGCAAATAGCCTGCGGTAAGAAAAATAACGCAGGCGATTGTGATGATGATTACTTTTTTTTGTTGTTTCATTTCCTGAAAAACTCGTCAATATCTATCGACATACCTACTGATACGGTGGTACCGTTGGTAGTCGGGGAATTGTTATAATAATATTTCGGGACATAGTTGAGGAGATTATCCACGGCAAGAGTGATGTTGACCCCTTTGTATACGTTGTGGGTAGTGTTGAGTTTCCACATCATGTAGGCGGGGTAAGTGACACGCTCGGTGTCCTCATAGGAGCTTACGGAGGTATACTCGTCGACTGTGACTTTTGACAGTATTCGGCCGTTGAGTGCGGCGGAGAGTCCGTAGTGTTTCCAATTGCGTGAATAGTCGAATCGGACCGTGGCGGTATGAGGACGAGTGGACGATGTGTAGGGTTGACCTTTCTTCACATGCTCGTGAGTGAACATGTAGGATAGACGTGTGCCGAAACCACAAGCTGCCCGCCATGACACATTGGCATCAATCCCCGCTATGGTGACTTTGTCGATATTGGTGTAGACCTGACCTTTCAGCGCCTGGCTCCAGGCTGTGGTGATGCGGTCGTCCACGAGATTGCAGAAACCGCCGATGTTGAAGTTGAGTAACCGGTGAGTATATTCAGCAGAAAGCTGCAGGTTGTGGCTTGTCTCAGGCTTCAGGTCAGGGTTGCCGTAAATCATGAAAATCCCCGCCATATCAAAGTCCATGTACATCTCTTTGAGAGTCGGAGCACGGAATCCACCGGAGTATGACCCTCGGAGCGCCACATTGTCGAGCTTGTACATCATGCTGAGGCGTGAGGATGCATGCTTCATTTTAGCTTCGGAGAAATAATCGTAGCGTGCGCCGGCTATGATGTTGAGGTTCTTGATGAAATTCATATCGAACTGTGCGAATCCGTCGGCGGTGACCTGTGATTTGTTGCCCCCGTTGGTAAATTGGTAGCTTTTAAGATAATCGCGCATCACGTCACCACCTACAGTAAGGATATGCTTGCCCCCGAAAGTGTGGTTGTAGATGGCACGGGCGCCATTCTGCACGTTGCTGTACTTTCTCACATCCTTGGAGGTGATGGTAAGGAAGTCGCTTTTGTCATATTGGTCAAAGTTGTAGGAAAGTTCCAGATTATCATCAGGCGAGAAAGTGTAGATACCACGAAGACCACCGGAGAAATCCCTATATCTGTCGCGTGATGCTTCCTGAGCGTTGCGCTGTCTGAAATAATATCCGGCACGTGCAATCAGTTTAAGCTTGTCGGTGGCCTTGATGGTGAGACGTTCCTTCACGTTCCAGTTGTAACCGCCGTAGAAACGGTTGTAGTCCCCCTCATTCTTCATGTTGTAGGAGTCGATGTGGTTGTACTGGAGGGTAGTGGAACTGTTGACCTTTCCGGCGTTGAAGCTTACCACACCACCATAGCGCTGCTCATTGTGGGCACCATAACGGGCGTTGAGATTGACACGCCAAGGCTCAGTCTCATCGCGGCTGATAATGTTCACCACTCCTCCCACGGCATTGGAACCGTACAGGGAGGATGCACCACCCTTGACAATTTCAATACGACCCACGTTGTTGAGATTCAGACGGTTGTAGTCAACGTTGTCAAGGGTTTCACCGGCAAGGCGTTCACCGTCCACAAGAAAGAGTACAGAATTACCACCGAAACCTTGCATGTTGAGCGAGACCTGCTGGTTCATTGAATAAGTGAATTCGATGCCCGGAAGCTCTGATTGGAGCAGGTCGCTGATATTTGTGGCATCAGTTTTTTTGATGTCAAGCTCAGAGATTACACGGGTGAGAATCGGGGAGTTTTTCAGTAACTTAGGGGTTCGGGTGCCGGTCACTACTATTGTGTTAAGCTCCAGTTCCCAGGCTTTTTCAAGCGAGTCGAGTTTCTCCTTTGTCAGAGAAGATGACTGGGCGAAGCAAAGGATAGGGAGAGAATATAGCAAATAAGTCACTATGGCTTTTCTCATCTCCTATAAATTTAGCGGGTACATATACTGTATGGTCATATAACCTTTCACCCCAATGGCGTCCATGTAATTATCCAGACGGATGGCTGCTGTCGAGCCATCGTTGAGACGGAGGATATAGACCTTATTGGACGGGGTGTAGACAGGTGGCATGCTGGACTTATCTACATTCAGCCACTTTGAGAGTTCGGTGTTGTAGTCGGATTCGGCGTATGAGAGATAGCCGTCCATCATGGTGGACATATCGGTTACAATCACATCAGTGGTGTGTATATCCTTCACATATTCACCATTTCCGGTGTCGGGCTTCACAACGTTGGCAAGCGAATAGAAGCCGGTGGCACCTGTCTCCATCACAGCTCCGTTGTTGGTCTTGGTGTCGTAACGGTGCACCGCCAAATCCCATTGTGCCGGCGCTTCGTCATTGACATCGCGCACATCAATGCTTTTCGATGTGAAATCAATATATACCCACTTGGTGTAGTCAGTGGCGTCAATATATATTGAACCCGGTTCCGATTCGGTGGCAAATGTAAGGAATCCGTATTCAGAGATGGTTTCAGATGATGCTTCATCGTAAATATCGCTGAATATGCCATTGCATGCCGGGAACAGCATTGCTGCTGCCCCCGACATGATGAATGTGGTGAGAAATTTCTTAAGCATTTCAATAACCTCTTATCCGTTGGGATTATGATTATTCTTCAGGCATTGTGCCGGTCTTGAAAAGGACTGTCAGACCACCCATCACGCTTGGCATTGTGAATTTGAATTGCGGAGCAGCCTTGTCAGTATCGACTTCACCGGTGAAAGTGCAGGGATATTCTTTGATGTTACCGTTCATACCCATCTTGGTGACACCTTCGCCTGAGAGTATGAATTTGTCACCGCTCTTCACGGCTGTTACTCCTGTAACGCTGTATTCACCGTAATTTTCGGAGGTATATGAGACGTTGAAAGTATTGTTGGCGGCAGCTTCGATTTTCAGGGTCTGGTTATCTGCGTAATCATCCTGGAAATAGGCGCAATCTACCTTGGTGTAACCGGTGTATGTTCCGGGGACTACATTTTCAGCAGTGATTTTGTTTTCGGGTTCATCATCATCACTACATGCTGCGAAAGTCAAGCAAGCGAGCAGCATAATCAAGAAACGTAATTTTCTCATTGGTTTGATATATTTAATTGTTATTTGATTTTTCCGAATGCAAAATTAGATATTAGGATTATGGGTGAAAATACTTAAAAATAGGGTAAATGACATATCAGCCAGCCACGTGTTTAATCAAAAATAGTGGGACAAATAACGTATTGCGTGATTTTTTCATCATTTTTGGGTATGGTGGGATTTGTAAGGTAAATGTACCTTTGCATGGGGTAAAATCCCCAGGGAAAAATAATGGATAAGCAGAGTGAATATGTGCCTCAAAACAGAATGAGGGAAATAATAGTGGACAATACCCGGCTCCTCATGGTCATAAGCCGTTTCGGCATAGCGTTTGGGTTCGGTGACAGTACCATAAAAGAGGTATGTGATTCAAATAATGTTGATTGCGATACATTTTTGGCTGTGTCGAATCTTCTTAGTTCACGTGGGTACGGTGGTTACAACATATCATTGCATACTCTCATGGGTTATCTTAAACATGCCCATACCTCTTTTATAGATTTCGTACTTCCATCAATCCGCAGGAAGCTCATCGAAGGTATAAATTATTCGGATACGAATGATGTGGCATATCTGCTCATGAAATTCTACGATGATTATGTGGTGGAGGTGAGACGCCACATGGAGTATGAGAATGACACCATCTTTGCTTATGTGGAGGGTCTTCTCAAAGGAAACATCGACGAGGAGTTCAGCATATCGCAGTTTTCAGTCAATCACAATCACATGGCGTCGAAACTCAATGACCTTAAAGATATCTTTATTTATCATTATAAACAGCGACACAATGATTTGCTCAGCTCGGCTCTTTCCGATATAATAGAATGTGAGCGTGACCTGATGGCGCATTTTGAGGTGGAAAGCAAATTGTTTGTGCCTGCAGTGGAGAAATTGGAGTGCAGTCTGCGTTCACGGTTGTCAGTTGTGGCGACTGAAGAGCGTGATGATGAGGAGGAGACCGATGCACAGTTGGAGTCGCTCAGCGACAGGGAGAAGGATATAGTGAGGTGCGTGGCATGCGGTATGTCAAACAAGGAAATAGCCGACAAGCTCTGTCTGTCAATCCATACCATCACCACGCATCGCCGCAACATAAGTTCCAAACTCTGCATTCATTCAGCCGCCGGACTGACCATATTCGCCATACTTCACCATCTTGTAGAGCTGAAGGATGTCAATCCCCAGCAGTGAGTGGAAAGTGTCGACTCGGGAATGTCTGTCATGCCGGAGTGGCGGATTGGAACATCGATTAAATGAGAGGTTGCTTAAAAACAATCTCTTATTTTTTTTATATTATCCGATAATTCTTATCTTTGCAAGTAAATATAAATTAAACGACCTTAGAATCTATCACATTGCAAATCCCAAAAGTGTAACAATTATGAAAAGAATAGTTAAGTGTCTCATGCTTCTTCTTGCGGCATTGCCTGTGGGAGTATCAGCCCAAAATCTGCAGAAAGGTGACTACGGATACCTTTATTGCCACATGAGCGGCAGAGGTGAATGGACAGCATATGCTTTAAGTCGCGACGGATTTAATTACCATGACCTAATCAACGGTGATTCAATATTCAGCCCCTCGGAACATGCCCGCATAGAGGGTGGTACTCGCGATGCCTTCATAGCCCGTAAGCATGATGGCAGTGGCTACCTGATGGTGACTACTGACATGTGTGTGGCTAAAAGCAAGAAATGGCATAATTACGGTATAGACCTGCTCCGCAGCGATGACCTGATTAACTGGGAGTCGGTGACATTTGATTTCCGCAAAGGCGCTGAGATATTCTCAGACCCTGAATCTCCCGACCCATATAAGGACTACTCGACAATTGTGAGAGTTTGGGCGCCTCAGATATTTTGGGACCCCAATTATGAGTGGTCCGACGGTCGCAAGGGTGGCTATATGATATATTACTCCCTTTGGAATCCCGAGGATGGAGAGGCTTATGACCGTATGTATTACTCATATGCCGATGAGTCGTTCACCACACTTACAAAACCTAAACTGCTGTTCGATTGGGGCTATGCCACCATCGATGCCGATATAAATTATCTTGAAAAGGATGGACTCTACCACATGATGATAAAGAAGGAGGGGGGCAAGCCCGGCATTTTTACTTCAACTGCTCCCACACTCCATGGTCCGTGGAGCGAGCCTGACGAGGAGGATTATGTGGATTTCGAGGGTAATAAGAAGTGTGAAGGTGTTTCGGCTTTCCAGCTTATGGGCGACCCCACCTGGTGCATTGCTTATATCGAATATTCATCAAATCCAAAGCACTACCGTATATGCCGTGCGGATGAATATATGAAGAATTTCCACTCTCCACAGGATATTCAAGGTGTTGGAGCTCCGCAGCATGGCTCATTCATGCGTCTTACAAAGGATGAGTATGACCGCCTTGAAAAGTGGGCTGCCGAGCATGACAAGAAATAATGATTATGAAAAAACTATTATCAATACTTGGGATTGCGTTTCCGCTTGTAGCGGCTGCGCAATCCTATATCGGCATGTTTGACCATAACCCTCTCAACAGGGATGACAAACGTGTGCTTCAGTATACGCCTACTGCCGACGGTTACATAGCGTCGCACAATGGGAAGAATCTTTACACCCGTGCGCTTTACGGAGGTAATACCGCTTTTCGAATGGAGACCAGCGACCGTCCGATATTCGCTGCGTTTCATGGCAAAGAGAACCGCAACATCCATTTCATCCTTGATGTAAACGGGAAGAAACAGCGCCTTGACTCCGTGGCTGACTGCACATCTTATTTCCGTGGAGGTGAACGTAAGTATGTACTGACCGACCCGGCATGGGGCAGCGGAAAAATCACCATGACTCTTCTTGCTCCCAGAGACACGGAAGGTGGCGTCTGGAAAATCAATGCCACCGGTATGCCAAAGGGGAGCACACTCACTGCCGTGACATGCGGAACAGTGAAAATCAAGATTAACCGCAACGGAGATATGGGCGCAGACCCTGCCAACTGTTTTGCGCCTGACCCTGAGATGCGCGACCGCAAGGAGTGTACCGTAAAGATAAGTGGTAAAAACCGCACGGTCTACGTTGGTTACGCAGAGCGAGATATAACTGCAGTTGACCAGAAGATGCTTGCCAAGGAGTATGCCAAGGCTGACCGTCAGCGTGAGGCTCTCGGTAGTAAACTTGTGATTGACACCCCCGACCCCTATTTCAATACACTCGGAGCAGTGATAATGAACGCTGCCGACGGTAACTGGGACGGTAAGGTGTGGCTACACGGCGCCATCGGGTGGAGAATGCCTCTGAGCGGATGGCGTGGTGCCTACAATGGCGATTTCCTCGGTTGGCATGACCGCGCGCGTTCGCATTTCGATGCCTATGCCAAGTCGCAGGTCACCGATGTGGAGCCAACCATAGCCCATCCCTCGCAGGACCCCGGCAAGCAGATGGCACGTGCCCTGAAGAAGTGGGGTACACAGATGTATAGCAACGGTTACATCTGCCGCAATCCGGAGCGCAATGACCAGATGCACCATTATGACATGAACCTTTGCTACATCGATGAATTGCTCTGGCATATAAAATGGACAGGTGATTTGGACTATGCACGGAAGATGTGGAACACCCTTACATCGCATCTTGCATGGGAGAAGCGTAATTATGACCCCGATGACAACGGTCTGTATGATGCCTATTGTTGTATATGGGCGAGCGATGCCCTGTACTATAACAGCGGTTCTGTTACACATTCCACCGCCTACAATTACCGAGCCAACAAGATTGCAGCTGAAATAGCCGAGAAGATTGGCGAGGACCCTGAACCTTACCGCAAGGAGGCTGAGAAAATTTTATCAGCTCTAAACTCTACCCTATGGATGAACGACAAAGGTGTATGGGCAGAGCATAAGGATTTCATGGGGCACAAACGTCTCCATGACCATCCGGCATTGTGGACCGTATATCATGCGATTGACAGTGACGTGGCTGACGAGTTCAAGGCTTACAGAGCCACCCGCTATGTGGATAACAACATTCCTCATATTCCGGTAACAGCTGAAGGACTTGACCGGGAGGATTACGCTACCGTGTCGACTACCGACTGGCTCCCTTATGCGTGGAGTATAAATAATGTGGCGTTTGCCGAGGTGCTTCATACAGCATTGGCATACTGGCAGGCCGGTCGTCCTGACGCAGCGTCTCATCTATTCAAAAGCTCGATGCTCGACGGAATGTATCTTGGCAACAGTCCCGGAAATATAGGTCAGATAAGTTTCTACGATGCAGCCCGAGGAGAATGCTATAGGGATTTTGCCGACCCGACAGCCATGATGTCGCGTGCGGTGGTGCAGGGACTATTCGGTTTCTCGCCCGATGCGCTCAATCATAAGCTCACCCTCCGCCCCGGCTTCCCGTCAAGCTGGGACCATGCGTCGCTCAATCACTCCGACTTCACATTTGATTTCAAACGTGACGGTATGACTGACCGCTATATTCTTACACTCGGTCTCGACTCCATCCGCACTGTTGACTTTGCGTTGAGAGCGTTGACCGACAAGGTGAAATCTGTTACCGTCAATGGCGCGCCTGCCGAATGGAAGGTGATGGAGAACAGCATTGACGCTCCATCGGTCATAGTCTCCACTTCCGTAGCTCCTGTGATGGAGGTGATGATTGAGTGGGAAGGTAGCCCGGTGACATCTGTCAAGCCGACAGCGACCGGCAAGACCCGCAACGGTTTCCGCGAGGTAAAATCAGGCGATTTCACTTGGTGGGAGGAGACAGAAAGCTTCCGACACAAGTCTCTCGACCCTCTTAAGCTCGGTCTCGACCTGAAAGTGTCGCCAAGCGATGTATATGAGCCTATGGATTTGCGTGCTCATTATAACGCTAATATCACTGATATATTCCGCAACGAATACCTTTCACCACGCTCACCTTACACCACATTACAGATACCGGTGCAGGGTATAGGTGAATGGTGTCACCCGGAGGATACAGCTCATATTGATGATTCAGGTCTGCGGAAGGCAGTGGAGGTTAACGGAGTGTTTACTACTTCGCTCGGCATTCCGTTTGCCTCAGTGGCTAAAGGAAAGAATGCTGTGTACACCTCGCTGTTCGACAATTATCCCGACAGTGTGACACTTCCGCTTTCCGGCACCGCCCGCGCATTGCAGTTGCTGCTCGCGGGAAGTACCAACCACATGCAGTGTCACATCGAAAATGCCCTTATAAAAGTGACCTATGCTGACGACACAGAGGTGGAACTGCCACTCATTGCTCCAAACAATTGGTGTCCTATCGAGCAGGATTACTATATAGATGGCAAGGCATTCACGATTGACACTCCTCGTCCCTACCGCTTGACATTCAAGGACCTCATTGTATCCGACAATCTCGGTGAGGAACTTGATATAGCCGGAGTGTACGGACGTCGTATCGACGGAGGTGCCGGAGTGATGCTTCGACTTCCTTTGGACCCAACCAAAGAACTCAAGTCACTCTCAATTGAAACTCTTTCAAACGATGTTGTGACCGGCATTATTGCTGTCACCTACGTGAGGTAAATAAATTTCATAAATAAAAATTTTCTTAGTGCAACTGGCGGTATATGACTGACAGTTGCACTATTTATATTTATAGGTGGGAACAGAGCCAATTAATATGAAGAAATACAGGATTATAAGTTGCTGCATTGGTAGGTCGGGAGTTTTTTATCCGCATTTTTGTGGGATATGAAAAAAAGTTGTACCTTTGTCGCGGTTTTGGTGTCGCCCGCGTGGCGATGAAAAGGGAACCGGGTGAGAATCCCGGACAGACCCGCTGCTGTGATTCCTGCAAAACTCATTGATTACTATGCCACTGAGATAACGCTCTTGGGAAGGCGACCGATGAGAGGATAAGTCAGAAGACCTGCCAGAACGATTATTAAGTTTTGAAGTTTTCGGGAAATAAAGCTACAAAACAACCCATTTTATAGCCCGTCTGTAAGCCAAGCGATATTTAGGATAATACGGATGAGCGGTGAGTTGTGGAATAGTCCAATCCCCCCGGATAATATGCCCGACCAACTCACGGAAATGGTAAAGAACAAGTATCTATCAACACTTTTTATTGTAGCATCCTCGCTGCTCCCACTCAAGGGGTGGTGCGGAACTTTGTTGCCTGATACAGTTACCACAGGCACAGAACAGAAAATCGGCGAGGTGACGGTGACAGCGAAGCGGTCGCCTGTACGTGTCTCGGCGGGAGTTCCTGTGCAATTTCTGAGTGGAGAAAATATGAGTGAACTTGGCATACAGAATATTGCTGATGCAGTGAGACGCTTTGCCGGTACCAATGTGAGGGATTACGGAGGTATAGGCGGACTGAAAACCGTATCGGTAAGAAATATGGGTGCCGCGCACACCGGAGTGAGCTACGATGGTGCACCCGTGAGCAACTGTCAGGGTGGACAAATAGATATAGGCAGGTTCTCTCTCGACAATGTGTCGATGCTCTCGCTTGCCATAGGTCAGAGTGAGGATATGCTTCAGCCGGCACGTCTGTATGCTTCAGCTGCAGTGCTTAATATAGTTACCGCGACACCTCAGTTTGAGGGCAACCGCCGTTCGGCATTCGAGGTGCAGATGAAGGGTGGCTCTTTTGGCTATGTATCACCGATGGTGAGATGGTGGCAGAAAGTGGGGAGCCGTGTACGGACCTCGGTGGATGGGAATTTCCTTCGCGCCGACGGTAACTATCCCTATACTCTTGTCAATGGCAAATATGTCACCCGTGAGCGCCGCTCCAATTCAGCCATAGACTCATGGCATGGCGAGGCAAATGTATATTATGATATGCCTGGCGGGGGCGACTTGCAGGTGAAAGGTTACTATTTCTATTCCAAGCGCGGACTTCCGGGTGCCGTGACTCTTTATAACCCGATTTCTACTGAAACGCTTTGGGATAAGAATGGTTTCGTACAGGCTAAGTTCCGTAAGAATTTCGGTGCGAAATGGCGTTTCCAGGCATTGGGGAAATACAATTATGGCTGGAACAGGGACCGTGAATATGGCAATCAGTTCACCGGTGGGATGTATCAGGATTTACACACCCAGCATGAATATTATCTCTCAGCATCGGCTGAATATAAGCCACTGGAGCCATTGTCGCTGGCGTTGGCACAGGATGGGGTGGTGAATACACTCAAGAGCACATTGGGCGAATGTCCCTTCCCTAAACGTTACACTTCATTATCGGCTTTTAGTGCACGCTGGCGCAAGGGGCTGCTGACTGCCAATGCAACATTGACAGGAACCTATATCACTGAAAACGTGAAGCAAGGTAAAGCACCGAAAGATATAAAGAGGCTTCTGCCGAGTGTATCGTTGAGTGTGCAGCCATGGCGGGAGAAGATGTTTTTCGTGCGTGCAATGTACAAAAGCACCTTCCGCACTCCATCGTTCAACGACCTCTACTACGACCGCTTGGGAAACCGTTCACTCCGCCCCGAGAAAGCAAATGAATATGACCTTGGCATCACTTGGAGTAAATCGTTTTTCCCTGCCATGGACTATTTTTCGGTGACACTTGACGGGTATTACAATGATGTGACCGACAAAATTGTGGCTTTCCCTACCACTTATGCCTGGCGTATGGCTAACTACGGGACGGTACATGTGAAGGGGATGGATATCACCCTCGCCACCGCGTTTTCGCTTCCGGCAGGAATCAACCTCGCCCTTTCGGCTGCCTACACATGGCAGCAGGCACGAGACCTTACCGACCCGGATTCAAAGAATTATAAAGCCCAACTACCTTACACTCCCGAGCATAGCGGGAATGTTGCTGCAACGGTAAAGACCCCTTGGTTCACTGTGGGATATTCGCTTGTAGGTGTAGGGATGCGGTATTATATGTCGCAAAACATACCGGAGAATGAGATTGACGGATATGTGGAGCAGACTTTAACGCTTGGACATGAATTCAACCTGAAAGGGTGTCGCATGGGACTGCGGGGCGAGATAATAAACCTCGGCAATGAACAGTATGATGTAATCAAGTTCTATCCGATGCCAGGCAGGTCGTGGCGCATAGTGGCGAATTTCAAATTTTAAAATATATACCTGAATAGAAAACGAACTAATCAAATAACAAAAAAATGAAAGTAAACAAGTTTTTAAGCTGGTGCCTCGTGTTGGCACTTGGATTTGCTTCAGTGGCATGTAGCGATGATGATGAGCCGGAATGGAATGACAATGGCTCAAAGGTCGAACTGCCCTATAACCGAATGTTCATTCTGAACGAAGGTTCATTTAATCAGAATAATGCCGGCATCTCTTTTTTCGCGCCAAAGAATGATGCTGCCTCAATCAGCGACATTTTCTATCAGCAGAACGGTATGCGCCTCGGTGACACCGGTCAGAGCATGATAGAGTACCGCGATAATATCTATGTGGCTGTTTACGGTTCAAACTATCTTGCCAAGCTTAATGCTGCCTGTGTAGAGATTACAAGAAAATCATTTGTCTCAGACTCAGACCTCAGTGCCGGCATACGTTATATGACAGCTAAGGATGGTTATATCTATGCTTCATTCTATGGTGGTATTGTGGCAAAGATTAATGCAAACACACTCGACGTTGAAGCTAAGCTGCAGACCGGTGGTGCCAATCTCGAGGGTATAGCTATAGAGGGCAACAATCTTTATGTAGCTAATTCATACGAGAAGGTATACAATCCTGAAACCGATAAAAATGTCTACAACTACTTAACAGATGTGTTTGTGATTGACCTCCGCTCATTTACCAAGAAGGAGACACTCACAGTGGTCAAGAACCCCAATCAGCTTGTTGAGGAAGAGGATAAGCTATTCCTTATTTCATGGGATTATAGCCGTGAAAGCTATGTACTCCAGATGATTGACCCTAAGGCAAACAATAGCGTGAAAGAACTCGGCTATGCAACCAATATGGCAGCCGGAAATGATATGCTGTATCTCGTTGATTCCCGTACCGATTATTCAAGCAAGCCTTATGTGACTACCAATACATTCAGCTCTTACGATATTAAGTCAGGTCGTCTCAATCAGACTTCATTCCTGAAGAATGCACCTGCCGAACTTACTAATGCAAGCGTCTACATGATGACTGTGGATGATGAGACTGGCGACATTTATATCGGTGTGACTCATTATTCTGACAGCAACGGTGATATGTATCGCTTCAAGAAGGATGGTACTTTCGTAGAGAAGTTTGACTGCGGAGGTCAGAATCCTAAGGCTGCAGTATTCTTCGATTAACGGATACTAAAACGGACTCTAAATATAGATGACAATCAAACCTTTATTCAGTCTATTTCTGCCGATGGTGTTGCCGCTCCTTGTATCATGCAAGGGCGGCAACGCTCTTGTTTCGGCTGAAGATGGCGATACGCTGCATCTGGCATACGCTGACAATCTTGAACTGGTGAGATACAAGGATTATGTGAAGGCTTCGGTCAGGAATCCGTGGGACACTACTGCCGTGCTTCACACATATTATCTTGTGCCTGACAGCATTGATTTACCGGTGCATCTCCCTGAGGATGGCACGGTTATACGCACTCCGTTAAACTCTGCCCTTATTTATTCCTCGGTTCACAATAGTCTGGTGTCGGAATTTGGTGCTATTGATGCCATATCAGGAGTATGCGATGCCCAGTACATACACCAACGTGAACTTGCTGAAAGAATAAAAGATGGAAGGGTGGTTGATTGCGGCATTGGAACTTCGCCCAACATTGAGAAGATAATAAGCCTGAATCCTGATGGAATCATGCTGTCACCGTTTGAAAATTCAGGTACTTACGGCAAACTTGGACAGCTGGGTATACCGATAATAGAGTGTGCCGACTATATGGAGACTTCTCCTTTGGCACGTGCGGAGTGGATGAAATTCTACGGTATGCTTTTCGGTAAGGAGCGTGAGTCGTATGAGATGTTTGCCCGTACAGAGAAGGAATACAACGATTTGAAGAACCTTGTGGCTGACACGAAATACAGACCACGGGTGATAATAGACCGTCTGTATGGTCAGGCATGGTATGTGCCCGGAGCTACTTCCACCATGGGATTCTTCATCAAGGATGCCGGAGGAACCAATCCGTTTGACACTTATCAGAAAAGAGGAAGTGTGGGGCTTACAGGTGAGCAGGTCCTCTACACCGCCGGCGATGCGGATGTGTGGCTGATACGTTACTCGCAGGGAACTGACAAGACGATGAGTGAATTGGCATCGGACAATGCAATATATCCCCAGTTCAAGGCGTTTAAGGATAAAAAAGTGTATGGGTGCAACACTACCCGCATTTTCTTCTACGAGGATATCCCGTTTCATCCGCAGTGGCTGCTGAAAGAGATGATATCTATCATACATCCTGAGCAGTCAGTGATTGATGGTGAGACAACTTATTTTACTCCACTGCAACCGTAGGGAGTGAAAATTCAAATCAGAGCAGTTATGAAATTTTTTCCTGTCATATTGCTGATAATAGTGCTGTTTCTTCTGAACTTGTTTGTAGGTTCGGTAGATATTCCCGCTGCGCAGGTCCTTGACATCCTTCTTGGTGGTGAGGGGCATGGCGCCGCCGGTTTTATAGTGACCGGAAGTCGTCTCCCTATGGCGGTTACAGCGATGCTTGCAGGTGCGGGACTTGCGGTGTCGGGTTTGATGCTGCAGACCTCGTTCCGCAATCCGTTGGCAGGACCGTCGGTGTTGGGTATCAATTCAGGAGCCAGCCTCGGCGTGGCATTGGTGATGCTTCTGCTCGGAGGCACAATCACTGCAGGTACTTACAGTGTTGGTGGCTATGCGGCAGTGATGGTTGGAGCTTTTGCCGGCAGTATCCTTATAATGGGGCTGCTGCTGTTTCTGTCTACATTGCTGCGCAATGGACTTATGCTGTTGATTACCGGTATAATGATAGGCTATCTGACCTCCTCGGTAATCATGCTGCTTAATTTTGTATCCACTGCCGAGGGGGTGCAGAGCTATGTGATGTGGGGAATGAGTAGCTTTAATGGGGTCTCCTTGCAGCAGTTGCCTCTGTTTTCGGCCATTACTATTGTCGGACTGGTGATATCGCTGTTGCTTATGAAGCCGCTTAATCTCATGCTTCTCGGCGACGGGTATGCGCAGAATTTAGGCGTGAATCTTCATCGCGTTCGCAATATGCTTCTTCTTGCCACGGGGATTCTCACTGCAGTCATCACTGCTTATTGTGGACCGGTGGCGTTCATAGGGCTCTCGGTGCCTCATATATCCAGATTGATATTCCGTACTGACAATCATCGTGTGCTCATGCCGGGAACTCTGTTGGTGGGTTCGGTGGTTGCGTTGGGGTGCAATCTGATGTGTGTGTTGCCGGCGAATTCCGTAATACCGCTCAATGCGGTGACTCCCCTTATAGGAGCGCCGGTGGTGATTTGGGTTTTGTTTAAATACAGGTCAAGATGATGAAGGAGAAGCGTCATGACACTATCAAGGTCCATGACCTTGTGACAGGTTATAAGGTGAGGGGTGGATATGTCAAGATATCCACCGGATTTGATGCTGTGCTCATGAGCGGAGAGCTTACATGCTTGCTCGGTCCCAATGGTGCCGGTAAATCCACATTGCTGCGCACCTTGTCCGCATTTCAGCCTCCGGTAAGTGGCGAGATTGAAATAGAGGGTAAACCACTGAAGAGTTATTCCGACACACAGCTGTCGCGGGTGCTCGGGGTGGTTCTTACTGAAAGGGTAAGCCTTGCCAACATGACTGTTGAAGAGCTTGTGGGGCTTGGGAGAAGTCCTTACACAGGATTTTGGGGCACATTATCATCACATGATAAGGAGGTGGTGGAGAAATCCATTGCACATGTGAAAATCGAAGGGTTACGTGACCGCATGGTCAATACCCTAAGCGACGGAGAACGTCAAAAGGTTATGATAGCAAAGGCGCTCGCACAGGAAACGCCTGTGATTTTTCTGGATGAGCCTACCGCTTTTCTGGATTATCCGAGCAAGGTGGAAATCATGCAATTGCTTTACAGACTTGCACATGAGCAGGATAAGACGGTGTTTATGTCAACACACGACATGGAGCTGGCGCTGCAGATTGCTGATAAACTGTGGCTCCTTGACCGGAAAGCGGGGGTGAGGATTGGCACACCGGAGGATTTGTCGCTTAGCGGTGATATGGCCCGCTATTTTGAGCGCGAAGGTGTGGAATTTGACCCTGTCAACGGACTTTTCAGAATAAAGAACCATGCCACCCGTAAAGTCCGGGTCAGTGGCGACGGTGCAGCCTGCAACATGCTGCGGAAAGCATTGTTGCGCAACGGTATTCAGTCGGTTGAGGCTGATGAGCCGGCGTGTGAGGTGGAAATCATAGTTACTCCCGAGCCGGCATATATGGTGAACGGTGAAAAACTCGACACAATCGGGGAGGTATTGGAACACGTGGTATGAGAAGAATTTATACGAGGACGGGAGACACCGGTATGACCTCAATAAACGGAGGTGGAAGGGTGGCTAAATATGATGCCCGCATTGAAGCGGTGGGAAGCCTTGATGAGCTGAATGTAGCTATCGGGACGGCAAGGACTTTCATGGCAACTGACCATAAATGGCAGTCGCGGCTCAAAGATGTGCAGCTTACGCTCATGGCGGTGATGAGTCATGTGGCAACTCCGTCGGAAGCTCGTGCGGATAATCCCAACCGATTGTCCGAAAGTTTGGTCGAGGATATTGAACGCTTCATTGATGAGGTGGCTGCTGATGCTCCGGTGGCAGAGCATTTCATTCTTCCCGGAGGGACGCATCTGGCGGCATTCCTGCATCAGTCGAGGGTTACGGCGCGCCGTGCTGAGCGGAGATTGTGGGCGCTGAATGCGATTGACCCGGTGTCAAAGGAGATATTGCAGTATGTCAACCGTCTTTCCGACCTGTTTTTCATAATGGCGCGGTGTGAGATGCTTCGTGATAATGTGGAGGAAGAGCGGTGGCATTCATTCGCATATAAAAGAGTGAAGAAATGAAAAAACTTATCCCTATAATGTTGGCAGGGACAGGGAGCGATGTCGGCAAGAGTCTACTTGCGGCCGGTCTGTGCAGAGTGTTCCGACAGGACGGGTTTGCCCCAGCCCCTTTCAAGGCCCAGAACATGGCGTTGAATTCCTACGCCACCCCTGATGGATTTGAGATTGGAAGAGCGCAGGCGGTGCAGGCCGAGGCTGCCGGGGTGGAATGCTGTACGGATATGAATCCGTTGCTGCTGAAACCTTCAGGTGAGATGACTTCGCAGGTAGTGCTCAACGGCAAACCTATTGGAAACCGTGATGCTTACGATTATTTCCGCCGTGAAGGTCGGGAGGAGCTTCGACGTGAGGTCCATAAAGCATTCGACCGTCTGTCGAAGCGTTACAACCCCATAGTAATGGAAGGTGCAGGAAGCATATCTGAACTGAACTTGCGGGACAGTGACCTTGTGAATATGCCGATGGCGCGTTATGCCGGAGCGAAAGTCATATTGGTGGCAGACATTGACAGAGGTGGGGTGTTTGCAAGTGCTTACGGTTCAATAATGCTCCAGAATGAGGAGGACCGACGTCGTATAGCCGGAATAATCATCAATAAATTCCGTGGAGACATGCGCCTATTTGAGTCGGGCAGAAAATTGATGGAAGAAATATGCGGAGTTCCGGTGCTCGGGGTGGTGCCATATATGTCAGATATACATGTGGAGGAGGAAGATTCCGTGGCTCTTGGTACGAAGGCAACCGAGGCATCGGAGCATGGGAAAATCAATGTGGCTGTGGTGCTGCTGCGCCATATTTCCAATTTCACGGATTTTAATGTGCTGGAGAGGGATGACAGAGTGCGGCTTTATTATACCGACCGACCTGAGGATTTGGCTGATGCACAGATAGTGATAGTCCCGGGAACCAAGGCTACGCTCGATGACCTCTACCATCTGCGCAAAACCGGGATGGCTGCCGCTATCTGTAAGGCATACGATAATGGGAAAACGGTGTTTGGTATTTGCGGAGGCTATCAGATGATGGGTGAAGAGGTGTGTGATGAGGATGGCGTGGAAGGGAGTATATTGCGCCTTCCGGGTCTCGGACTTTTGCCAATGCGCACAGTGATGAGAGATGAGAAAGTGACGCGCCAGGTGTGTTTCAGCTTCCGAGGAGGTGAATTGGTAAATGAGGGATATGAGATACACATGGGGAATACCGTTCCTGTTGGGGAATATCAGCCTTTGAACCATCGCGGGGATGGGAGCCCGGAAGGGTGTATGAGGGATGAGAGATGTATGGGTACATATATCCACGGTTCTCTTGATAATAAGGAGGTGATTGAATATCTTCTTGCTCCATATATGCAGGTGAACTCTATTTCCAATTCGCCTGATTATAAGGAATACAAGGAAATCCAGTATAACCTCCTTGCGGAAAGGATGAGGGAGTATGTGGATATACAGAAATTGTATGAAATAATGAGCAGTAATGATTGAAGGACACGGTGATGACCTGTATGCCTACCAAGGAAAGATAGGGCATAATTTCAGTTCAAATATACTTTCGGGGGTTGAGCATGGCAAATTGTTGGAAGCTATGACTGCTTCGGGCGGGGGCTTTGAGAATTATCCTGAACCGCGACCGATGAGGCTTGAGAGTAAACTTGCCGGTACATTGGGCGTCGGCTCCGAGAATGTGTGTGTGACAAACGGTGCCACGGAGGCGATTTATCTTATAGCACATGCATTTCAAGGAGAGGCTTCGGCTATTGTTGTGCCTACTTTCAGTGAGTATGAGGATGCATGTGTGATGTATCGCCATGCTTTGCGTTTCATTACCTCTCCCGAGGAAATGCAGGGCGATGAACGGATGGTGTGGATGTGCAACCCGAATAATCCGACCGGAAAGGTGTTTCCGAAGAGAAAATTACAGCAGTTGGTTGCCGCTTATCCAGAAGTAACCTTTGTGATTGACGGGGCATATTCTGATTATACCGAGTTGCCTGTATTGACTCCGGCTGAAGCTGTGGAAGCGGGAAATGTCATCTTGCTGGGTTCTTTCACCAAGCGTTATTCAGTGCCGGGGCTACGTGTAGGCTATATGGTGGGAGCAGAGACGCTGATGGAGAGTATAAACCGCTACCGCATGCCATGGAGTGTGAGCGCTCCGGCAATTCTCGGGGCAGAATATCTGCTTGACCATTCGGACGATTACATGATAGATGCCTCGCGCCTACACAATGAGGCGGAGAGACTTGCATGCAGGCTTAGGAGCATCGGGGTAGAGGTTGAGCCGACGGATTGTAATTTCATATTGTGCCATCTCCCGGAACGCACTGCCGGGGAGTTGAAAGAGTATCTTGTGGCAGAGCATGGGATACTCATCCGTGATGCCTCTAATTTCCGTGGATTGGATGAGAGATATTTCCGTGTGGCAGCCCAGAAGCCTGAGGAGAACGATTTGCTGTTTTCGGCGGTGGAGAGATGGCTTAATGCCGGGAGTACTCCCAAGAGTAAATTTAAAGTGAGTTTTAAAGCTTTATAAAAGTTATTGATTATATTTTTGTAAAAGCATGGAGAATTTCATAGCCATATTGCCGTTGCTGCTTGGCTGGGGACTCGACCTGCTGTTGGGCGACCCGCAGAGACTTCCTCACCCTATAGTAGGTTTCGGCAAAATGATATCATTTTTTGAACATAAGCTGAATCATGGCTCACATAGAGTGCTCAAGGGTGCATTCACAGCTATATTGCTGATTTCAGGTGTGTTCGTCCTGACTGCATTGGTCCTGGGTCTTCTTGACCCGTACAAATGGGTCAAGATAGTTGTCGAGACTATATTGGTTTATTACTGTCTCGCAGGCACTACGCTCATCAACGAGGTCAGGATGGTGTTTTTGGCAGTGGACCGCTCTATTGACGATGGTCGCAGGCAGGTGGGACGGATAGTGGGACGTGACACCGCTAACCTTTCGCCGCAGGAAATCCGCACCGCTGCCCTCGAAACTCTTGCTGAAAATCTTAGTGATGGTGTGATTGCTCCGCTTTTCTGGTATGCGCTTCTGGGAGTTCCCGGAATGCTTGCCTACAAAATGGTTAATACTCTTGATTCGATGATTGGGTACAGGAATGAGCGATACAGAGCTTTCGGGCGGTTTGCGGCGCGAATAGATGATGTGGCAAATTATATACCAGCACGTATTACTGCTGCGCTCATGGTGATTGCCTCAGGGAAACCAAGACTTTTTGCATTTGTGAGAAAGTATGGCAGGAGTCATGCAAGTCCCAATTCCGGTTATCCCGAAGCTGCTTTGGCGGGGATACTTGACTGTCGGTTTGGCGGCAGCCATGACTATTTTGGCGAAACTGTCTACAAACCTTACATAGGAAGCAACGGGCGCGAAGTTTCAACGGCTGATATGCGTGTCGCTGTCAGAATCAACCGTATAGCCGAGGTGCTGATGGTGGTACTGGTGACCGGGATTACAGTTCTATTTCGATGACACCACCATAAGGTGCTTGCCTGTCAAAAGCCTCCTCCGGGGTGATAATCCCGGCTATCAACATTCCTTGCAGGAGAATGCCGCCATGTGCGAATATGGCTACAGAACGAAAACCTTTTGATTTGATTTCCGTAAGAAAATTTTCCACCCTTAGCCGTTGGTCGAGGAATGACTCACCTCCAGTCGGAGCGATATTGAAATAATCATCATACCAGAGTTGCAGACGGGGGTCGCTTATTTCGTCGAACCGTTGCATTTCCCATTCGCCGAAATTAAGTTCTTTCAATCGTTCATCGCGTATGGCATTGGGGTATCCACAGAAATCAGCCAACCGTACACAGCGGGAGAGCGGGCTGGTGAAGACTGCATCGAAACTGAGTCCTTCCAATTTCTTTTTTACTTCGGTCGCCTCCGTGTGGAATGAAGGTTTGAGAGCTACATCGGTCTGTCCGTAACATACTCCCGGGGAGACATCGACCGAGGTATGCCGTATCATGATGACTTTCATGTGTTTTAGTGCTTTAATTGATAGATTGTCCGATTAAATGTCCGCGATATGTGAAGATATTATCACTCCGAAATAAAATGATAATTCGGCAAATAGAAATGTCGCACCACAGCAATCGCCGGTGTAGCCTTGAAGATTACGTTTCAGATAGAAAATTAAACCTGTCACTATTATTACCGGCAAAATGGCGGCAGGAAGTAACCGGACGGGGAGCAGAAGTAAGGGGAGGGCACCGAATATCAGACTGATAAGAAATGCCGGGAGGCTCATGCGGTCATAAATGGTTTTGTTCTTGGCTTCTTCCTCCTTGCGGGCATACGGCAGGAAATTGATTACCTGTGCAGCGCAACATTTGCTCCAGGCATCGCCGGCAAACAGTACCGCGCATGCGGTGGCTGCATTGGGAAGCGATGAGATGAGACTTATAGCCAATAGGTAATACATTATAAGTCCAATTACTCCATAGGTGCCGATGTGGGAGTCCTTCATTATTTCCAGTATCCGCGAGCGGGAAGTCCCACCTCCCATTCCGTCAATGAAATCAGCCATGCCATCTTCATGCAGCGCTCCGGTGATGAGAAGTCGGGAGATAAAGGCAAGTATCACTGCCACAGGGAAGGGGAATATGAAGGAACCGAGCCATAGTGTGATAGCCATGATGCCGCCGGTGAGCCATCCGGTGATGGACCAGCAATCCACGACACGCTTATAGTAGTGTGCCGGAACTTCTCCAAGCCGCCAAAATGGAAGTCGGGTGAAAAAAATCAATGCTGCGTGCAGTTTTTTCATCTTGATGGTACAGGGAGGGTCAGAAATATTTTGTCACTGTGACATCAGCGAATGAATCCATCCGGTTAATCATGCGCACAGCTGACTGGAGGATAGGGTAGGCGCATACGGCACCGGAACCTTCACCGAGTCTGAGACTGAGGTGTAGAATAGGGTCGGCGCCGAGTTCCTGAAGCATAAGTTTGTGACCTGATTCATCACCTTGATGCCCGAACACGGCATAATCAAGTACGGCTGGATAGAAGTGGGCGGCCGCAGCTACACAGCTTGTCATTATGAACCCGTCGATTATGATTACCATCCCCAGCTCTGCGGCACGGAGCATACCGCCAACAGCCATTGCAAGTTCATAGCCACCAAACCATTCAAGTTTATTCTTCATACTTCCGTCGCCTGAATAATTCTCCAAAGCTTGGGTTAGCACATCAAGTTTATGGCGTATCCCCTCATTGTTGAGTCCGGCTCCTGCGCCGATGCAGTCAGCGAGGGGTATACCGGTGAGCAGATGCATCCACATGGATGACGGGGAGGTGTTGCCGCTACCCATTTCTCCGAAACTTACCACATTGCAGCTTGCGGCGTGAACTATGTCGACTACCTGTGCCCCGCGGTCAATGCAGAGGTCAAACTCCTCAGGAGTCATGGCTGCTTCATGCAGGAAATTGCGGGTTGATTTCCGTACTTTCATGTCGATGATGCCTCTTCCAGCAGGAATGTCGTAGTCAACACCGGCATCTACCAGCACAAGCTTGAATCCATGCTGCTCGCAGAGAAAATTTATACCTGCACCACCATGTGAGAAATGGCTGAGCTGTTGCCAGGTCACCTCCTTGGGCGATACAGTGACACCCTCCTCGATGATACCATGGTCAGCAGCGAAAAGTATGTTGTGAGGATTGTTCAATTCCGGAGTTAGAGTCTGTTGGATTAGCCCGATTTTAGTTGCTAATGACTCGAGTTTTCCTAAGGAGCCTTTCGGTTTGGTAAGATTATCAATCTTGTGCACAAGCTTTTCGCGCAGCTCCTGGTCAGGACGGTCGATGATGAAAGTTCTCATGGAAATCATTTTATTTTTACGGGTATGCCGGAGAGTAACATATAGGCTTCATCAGCCTTGCCGGCGATGTATTGGTTTACCCATCCGAGGAGGTCGGTGAAATGACGTCGCATGGCATTTTCACTCACTCCTCCTAACCCGATTTCATTTGTTACAAATATAAATGTGGCTTCCCTTGAAGTGAATTTGTCAAATTCATCCTTCAGAGCAGTCAAAGCTTCGTTGACATTTTCGCCTTTAGCGAAGAAGAAGTTGGTGGTCCAAAGAGTCACGCAGTCAACAAGCACAGTTTTTCCTGTCACATCGTGGAGGCTCAAAGCCAGCTCTTCCTCGATTGTAGACCATTTCTCTCCGCGTCGCGCCTGATGCAGCTTCACTCGTTCACGGAATTCATCATCCCATGGACGGGCTGTGGCGAGATAGATAGGGGATTCCGAGAGTTGCAGAGCCATCTTCTCGGCAAATTCACTTTTGCCGCACCGCTGACCTCCGGTGATTAAAATAATTCTTCTTCCCATTGCAATAGAATCGATGATTCAGTGGTGCAAATTTACAAAAATTCTTGCGGTAAAGTCGGTAGACAGGAGGATTTTTCGGCGCAAGATTGTTTGATAAGTATCTGTAAGGTTGTTTTAGTGCAACCTCTCACTGTTAATAACCCAAATAAAAAATCAATATGAAAAAACTTATTACAGCATTTTTTATGATTTTGCTGGCTGTAGGTGCGGCAAGCGCTTTCGACAAGTATACAATAAATAGAGATGAGCTTCCCGAAGCAGCCCAAAATATGTTGAAAGAGTATTTCCCAAAAGCAAAGGTGGGGATGATAAAGGTGGACCGCCATCTGCTCAAGAAGACAGACTATGATGTGCGTCTTGTCAACGGTACTACAATTGAATTCAGTAACGCCGGAAAATGGACATCGGTTGACTGCAAGAGTCGAGAGGTGCCCGAAGGGCTTATTTCCCGACCGATAAGAAATTACGTGAAGAAGAATTTCAGCGATGTCAAAATCGTTAAAATCAAAAAGAAATCAAGCGGATTTGAAGTCGGACTTTCCGACGGTGTGGACCTGAAGTTCAATCTTCTCGGTCAGTTCAAGGGTGTGAAGCTTGAGGAGTAAGAGTCAGCCTCACGCTTCATCTTCTTTGATGATTAGCAGCACATCTTTCTTCTGGAGGGTGAGGCGTCCGTTTGGCACCATGTATTTGTCGCCGCGCTTCACCATCATTACCAGAGAACCTTGCGGCAGATTCATGTCGCGCAATGTATTTCCTTGCTTAAGTAGTTTGTCGGTAAGCGTAAGTGTCTCTAAAGATGTTGACAGCTCCTCAGGTAGTTCAACTCCGAAGTCGCTTTCGTCAGCCGAGGTCTCGGCTGTGAGATGCAATTTCTTGGCACTCGCGATTACCGAGGTGCCTTGCAGTACAAGCGAAAGGAGAGTGACGAAGAAGACGATGTTGAATATCTGAGATGCGCCCTCTATATTGGCTACCACCGGATAAGTTGCGAAAATTATGGGAACGGCTCCGCGGAGTCCTACCCACGACACAAAGCATTTAGCTTTGAAGGTGATGTGACGCAGAGGTGCGAGACATGCGAATACTGCCAGTGGGCGTCCGAGAAGTATCATGAATATACCTATCAAGAGTGATACCGGTGCCACTGTGAGCATCTCGTGAGGATTGACAAGAAGACCAAGCATGAGGAATACCACTATCTGTGACAGCCAGGACATGCCGCTCATGAACTTGCCTATGCCGCGACCGCAGGGCACACGTTTGTTGCCGAGATAGATACCACATAGGTATACGGCGAGATAACCGTTGCCTTGCAGCGCTGTGGCTATTGCAAAAGTGAAGAATACCGAGGCTAAGGTAAGTATTGATATCATGGATGAAGCCTGGTCGATATCCTCCTTGACATTTACCGCGCCATGTGTCCCAATCTTGCGGTAACAGTTTATGAGCCATCGTGTCACAGCTCCCATTATCCATCCGGCAGCGCCGCCGATACCAAACTGCAGGGCGAGTTGCCATATCAACGTGAGGCCCGACAGGTGACCTCCAAGTTGGATGGTCTCAATGAGGATTATGGTCAGCATGTAGGCCATAGGGTCATTAGAACCGCTTTCAAGTTCCAACATGGGACGCAGATTCTGTTTCAGATTCACGCGCTGGGTACCGAGTATACCGAACACAGAGGCGGAGTCGGTCGACGACATTGTGGCTGCCAAAAGAAGCGATGGGAGGAATGCAAAGTGGATGTTGGTCCATGACATACCTGAAAGCCACCACACAAATAGCCCCGTGAGCAGTGCGGTGAGCAGCACTCCTACAGTCGAGAGTACCAATCCCGGTACCACAACAGGACGTATGGATGAAATCTTGGTGTCGAGACCGCCTGAGAAGAGGATGATACACAGGGCTATCATCCCGATGAACTGCGCAATGTGCATATTGCTGAACTCAACTCCGAGTCCGTCAGTGCCGAAAGCCATTCCTACCAGAAGGAATATAAGCAACAGAGGGAGACCGATGCGATAGCTTGTCTTACCCATGAGCACTCCTGCCATGAGCAGGCAGGAACCGATGAGGAGTACGTTTTCAGTTGAGATTGAATGCATGGCAATTTGATGGGATGATATGGGATGGTGTGAAAATCCAGGGAGAGGATGATATTGTTATCGTGTGACGACCTTATACTCAGTGGCACCCCCGGACACTACGGAATATCTGGTAAGACTGTAGCCTTTGTCGCTCGCCGGTCCGGAGCGTGGTTTGCCATAGTTGGTGAATATGTCATAAGTACTGCCACATACCGGGCATTCGGCAAAAAGTTCACCGTTGGGAACGGAGACACGAATGCCTGGACGCGCTTCGTAAGGGCATGCAAGGTCGTAGGCGAGCACATCGCCAAGCACATCTGTGACCAGAAGCAACCCTCCGTAACCAGTCCGGTCAAGGGTTGTGTATGGAAAATCGGTAGGGATGTGCTCGGTTCGTGTGAGAATATAGCTGCGATGGTCTGCTGCAGCACCTTTCACGCCGTATATATTCCAGTCGCCCACAGTGTGAAATGTCAGATGTACTTCGGAATATGGTATCCGGTTGTCGTCGACAGAGTGGCATGCTGAAATGACTGCTCCGGAAAGGATGATGAGCAGAAGGAGAAGAGAATGCCGCATCAATGGAACAGTGATGTGAAGACTTCTCCGAATTTATCGGCTGCTTCCTGAATTTTGCCGCCGATAAACGGACGGAGCATTGCAGGAATTTCGATGTCGATTTTCGGGGTGAGCGAGGTAGAGTCGGCCGAGGCGCTTTCCAGGTCAAGACTGAGTTTCAAGGGCACAGGTGAACCTTCGGCTGAGAAACCTACATGGGAGGGTGCGGTGCATTCGGTGATGCGGAATACCAACTGTCCGATTGATGGAGCGTTCATCTTCACGCATTCACCATCAAACTCTACTCCTTGCATTTTTGCTCTTTGCTCTTCCGGAAGCTGTTCGATGAGGGGTTGATACTGGGCGAGGTCTGATACTTTTGCGTATATATCCTCTATGGGGCGTGGGAGAGTTACTGATTTTCCTGAATAAGTTGACATATATGTGGATTTGTATGATTAACATTCAGAGCCACCAAGTGGGCTTTGGCTCGGCTTGGTGGCTCTGAGTAATAAGATGTGAATTATAAGTTATTCCTCTGTTGAAGTGGAAGCGGGGGTCCACATAGAGGGGTCTTTTCTCCATTCCTTGAGGGTGGCTACATCGCTTTCGCGAATGAAACCGGTCTCGAGCGCTGCAGTGATGAGCGCTGAGTAATTGGAAAGGGTGATGAGGTTGACGTTGGCATCCTTGAAACGTTTGGTGGCAACGGGGAATTCGTAGCTGAATATGGCTACCATACCTATCACTTCGCAACCTGCATTGCGGATTGCTTCAACGGCTTTAAGGCTGCTACCGCCGGTTGAAACAAGGTCCTCAATCACTACTACTTTCTGTCCGGGACGGAGGTCACCTTCGATAAGGTTTTCCAGACCGTGGTCCTTGGGAGTGGAGCGTACATACACGTAGGGGAGTCCAAGAGTATCGGAAACTAATGCTCCCTGAGCTATAGCACCTGTAGCAACGCCGGCAATCGCATCAACATCACCGAAATTCTCGAGGATGATGCGGCTGAGCTCTACTTTGATGAAATTACGGACATCTGCGTAAGAGAGGGTCTTACGGTTATCAGTGTAAATGGGTGAGTTCCATCCTGATGCCCAAGTGAAAGGGTTTTCGGGCTGGAGCTTTATGGCACTAATCTTCAAGAGTTTTTCTGCGAGGATAAGGTCAAGATGTTTCATATTCGATACGTATAAATTTCAAACCGCAAAATTAGCGCATCTGACGTCGAAATGCAACTTTTTTGCCAAAAAAATCTAAAAACAAAATGGGGATTTGAATTAAAAATGTTAAACGTTTTCTAAACCGACCGGAATATAAAAATAAAAAAAGAACTGTCTCGCGACAGCTCTTTTCCTTTTTAAACCTTTATCTTAATCTAATACTATGAAAAACACACATGCAAATGTAAGCATTATATTTGAAATACACATCATGTACTTATTACATTTAACAAATTTTTGCATGGAAAATGGATGAACGTAGATATTTTGACCACAAAATGATTGAACTATCTTTTATTTTGCACAGAATAAAATCTAAAATAGCGGTTTTTTGTTGTACTTTTGTAAAGTAAAAATAGAAGATTTGGAAAAGCGTTTGTTTATATCCGATATGGATGGTACCCTGCTCGGTGCCGATAGCAAAGTGAGCAGAGAGAGTGCGGAGATAATCAGTAGACTGTCACGTCAGGGGGCAATGATAACCGTGGCTACCGCCCGTACACCCGCTACTGTTGAGGTGCTGTTGAAGGATACTTATACGTCAATACCTGCCATAGTGCTGACCGGGGCCGCGATGTGGGACCGTGTGGCGCAACGTTACATCAATCCTGTACTGCATTCGCCCGATGCGCTGCCGCAACTCATGGAGACATTTCATAGTGCAGGTATTAATCCTTTTATATATGTATTGGGTGATGATGGCATGCTGAAAGTATATCATAACGGTAAAATGGACCGCCATGAGCTTAAATTTTATGAAGAGCGTGCTGACCTTGGACTCAAAAGATTCATACTCGATTCGCCGGAAGGTGATAAATGTCCCATCCCGGGTACAATTCTGGTTTTTGCCATGGGTGATGCGGAGGCTATAGAGTGTGTGGCACGGCAGCTGCGCATGGATTCCAGGCTGTCAGTGTCATGTTACCGTGATATCTTTAATCATGATATAGCTTTCATTGAGGTGTTTGGTGCAGGAGTCTCAAAACAGAGTGCAGTGCTGAAGCTGGCTGAGATGGTAGGGGCAACGGCTATCACTGTGTATGGCGACAATCTGAATGATTTGTCCATGATGGAGGTTGCTGACGACTCGGTTGCCGTGGCTAATGCTGTGCCGGCAGTGCTTGAAAGGGCTGGGAGGCATATAGGTCCTAATACTGATTCATCAGTTGCACTCGATATTCTCAAACAGGTCGGATAAATATGAAAATTAACTTGTTAATGCTTTGTGTAATAGTCTACTGACTTTGAATGTGATAAAAATATTTGGAGAATTGATAAATTGTTATTAACTTTGCACTCGCAAAATCAACCTGCGCACGTGGCGTAATTGGTAGCCGCGCTAGACTTAGGATCTAGTGTCTAACGACGTGGGGGTTCGAGTCCCTTCGTGCGCACGCAAATAAAGCTGTTAACCATTTTGAGTTAGCAGCTTTTTTTGTGCATAAGAATCTTCGGAATACTTAGGGGTGGGTATGGGTCAGTAGATTTTTCCGGTTGGTGTGTGGTGGACTGACCCTTGATTACCTATTTGGGGGACTGTAAAATAAAATCGGGTATGAATTTGTATGGATTCATACCCGAAAATTTATGTTATGTCACAGCCTGGATTTATAGTCTGTGATATTATTTTTTGATTATAAATGTATTGAAGGAGTGGGGCTTGAGATTGGCATTCAGGTATTTGTCTCCGATTTTGACGCTGAGGGGTTTGATTGCGTCATTGTAGTTTGCCACAACAGCCAATAGCGTCCCGTCGGGATTGCGGGCGATAATCAGAGGTGTCTGTTCCTTCTCTTTGGGTGAGAATCCGATGATTTCCGCACCTGGAGCAATAACGTAGGAGAAATGCTTCACAGCGTAATATTCAGGTGTGTAGCGATAGGTGCGAGCCTCGGGGTCAAGTTCAATGAGCGCGTTCTGCTTCCAGCCCCAGGGGCTCATACCCTCTTTAGGTAAAAGGAAGTTCCAGTTGTACCATTCGTCACAACCTTTGCCGAGGTTGTCGTTGATGAGGAAAAATGTATGTTCGCCCGCTTTCCAGTCCATGCTGCCATTGCCACACTCGCTTTCCGAGCAAATATAACTGTAATCCGGGTACTGCTTGCGGATATCAGGTAGTATTTCCCGCCCTTCCCATTGGAAGGCTATTCCGTCTATGCTTTTCCGCAGACCTTCGTCGGAGAGAATTTTCTCCACGTGGTCAAGACGATTGGTGTTGAAAGTCCCGAGATACAATTTCACGTCGGGATGCTTCTCTTTAAGGGTTGGTGCTAAATAGTCGCGGTTGAAACGGATGGTACCGTCAGCTGTCCATGCGCATCCGGGGTAGGGGGTATAGCTGTAGGCTTCGTTCTGGTATATTATCATGTCGATAGGTACACCCTGCTCCTTGTATGCGTCGATAAATTTACAAAAATAATTTGCGTAAGCCTGGAGATAGCGTGGGTCCTGAATGAAATAATCCTGGGTAGCAAGCTTGCGTGGGAACTGCCCTTTGCGCTCGCCAAGGAATTTCATCTCATCTTCGTCGATACCATCCACGGCGCCGAATAGCAGATAGTCAATCTGCGGGTCGGCATTGTTGTGGCGGCTGCTCACCACCGGGTAATCGTTGTTGATTTTCATCCAGCTTGGGGGCGACCAGGGGGATGCCCAACAGGTGAGGTCAGGGTTGTATTTCTGTGCGGCGCGAATCAGAGGGATTATGCCGCGTTTGTCGCGCTCGATGTTGAAGTAACGGAGTTCAAGGTCTCCTTGTACCTCGTCACAACTGTACCATGAACGCCCGTAATCGTTGCAATTCATGGATACACGTCCGCGTGTGAAGCGCAGGTCACCGTCAGGCGCGAAAAGGTCGTGCATTATGCGGTCCTGCTCATCGCGCTGGAGCATCAGGAACGCGTCCCAGTCAAGTTCATTGAAAGTGGTACCCCAGGCTTTGAATTTACTTCCCTGTTCCTTACCCGAAATGGTGAGTAGAGGCTCTGTGACCGGTGTACTGGAGAGTTGCGTGCGTGATGACTGCCAGAAATCGTTGTCTGTGCTGGTGAAGCACTCGACCTTTTGTGATAGTGCGATGCCAGGTATTGCCAGACTTAGAAGCAGAATATTGAATTTATTCATGGTGAAGTGATTGACGGGAATTTTTGATGATTTATAATTTGACTGCTTTATTGATGATTACAATTTCCAATGGTTTTCGAGCCGTTTCTTTTCCTCGGTTGTGATTTGGATTACCGCTCCATGTTTGGGACTTTGGAAATTGGTGGTTTTCATCGGTCCCTCGTTAAAGCGACCAAGGGGAGTGAAATGGACGAAATCGGATGTTTCCACAAATCCGAAATTGTGAGGTTTGATGCTGAAAATATCGTACATAATCACCCATTTGTCTTCTCCGATGCGTTTCCATGTGTTTGGAGCTTCGCAGCTCCCTTTTTCGGTGTCAATTTGGTCAGGGAATATGGTATGTCCGGAGTTGATATTGTCGGAAATAGCTATTTTGATTCCTGCGGGATTTTCTTGCGCCACAAATGTGGTGAAAAATCGACCATCGGGCATCGGACAGATGTTGGCGTCGAGCACCTGAATGGTTGAGTCGGTATATGCGAACAGTAATTCCGGTTTGGTGACGAGGGTGGTGAAGTCGGCGTCTGCATAGGAATAAAAAAGTCGGGTCTTTTTATCAGTATCGATACCGCCAGGGAGTTTTTCGCCACGTTTACGGATGGTGAAGTATACCATCATTTTATCCTCTTTTGGGTCATAGATGGTCTCGGGGGCCCATGCGCAGCCAATCTCGGAGTATTCTTCTGGGAAAAGCTTGTCGAGGCGTACCTCATTGTGAGTCCAGTTAATTAAGTCGTCGGAGCGCATGAGTACTATGCCCCGGTTATTGCCCCAGCCGTATTCATCACCACGTTCCCAGCGAGTGTCTCGCAGACCGTTCTCTTTGCCGAATATATGGAGGTCGGTGAGCACAAGATAAAACCGGTTGTCGGGTCCACGGTAAATATGTGGGTCACGTATGCCGCGCTGCTCAGCAATGGAGTCGCCACTGATAACAGGCTTGTTGTCGTTGAGAGCGGTGAATGTATATCCGTCATCGCTCACTGCGAAATGTAGACTATGGTCGGAGTCGGAAAAATAGGTCATCAGATAAGCTGCCATCCCTTCCTCGCCGGGTGTGACAGTCTGCGCGGTTACTGGAGGTATAGATAGTGCGGCTACGGCAAAAAGTGAATAAATTATCTTGTTCATAAGGGGGTATTTGTTGTTGGTTTATTTCATCGGTTTGGTTTTAAGGATGAGGGTGCGTGTGATTCCTTTCTTTTCATCACTATCGGGGGCGGTGACTGTGATTTTGGTATCGGTATTGCTACCGTTGCTTCTCACCACGGCGAGTGCTCTGCCTTTCCACGCGTTATGAGTTGAATCATAATATGGCGAACAGTCTTTTATGTCAGCGTTGCCAAACGCTATTAACGATGCTCCTCCAGTCACTCTTATATTCAGGGAGTCGTTGGCAACCGGGACCACAATGCCGTTTCTGTCAATTAGTTCGACTGTCACGAATACAATGTCCTGTCCGTCTGATTTAATAACGGCATTGTCAGGCGTGAGATGTATGTCAGCCACATCGCCGGCTGTATAGAGCGAGGTGGAATCCTTTACCTCACCCTCGCTGATACCTTCGGCACGTAGGGTGCCGGGGTGATAATCGATGGTAAATGTCGCTTTCATCTCTTCAACAGGCATCTCACCCATAAGCTCATCATTGAGGAAAAGTCTCACTGCAGGATAATGGGAGTATACCTCCACTTCAATCGGTTTCCCTTCATGTCCTTCCCAATTCCAATTTTCAAAGGTAGGGTAGGTGCCCCACTGTGTAGTTCTGATAGAACCATTGTAGCCTTCAGGTTCCCGTACTGCTATGAAAAGGTGCTCGCCTTCAGGATTCCAGAGCATCGAACGGTAGTGGCTTATGGGCTTACGGAATCCGGTGAGGTCAATATCTCCGCAATATGCCGCATGCCATGGATAGAGTGGTCGGTGATAGTGCTCACCTTCCACATCTCCCTCATAGTACCATCTTCCAATCCCCGACTCACCGATGTAGTCAAGCGCAGTCCAGACAAAGTCACCTATTATATAAGGGTTGTCTTTTGTGATACGGTAGTTGGACCATGCGTCTTTGGGATAAGATTCGGTTTGCATAATCACCCGCTTGGGCACACGCACATGGTCGCCCTCGGCTTTGTGAATCATATAATTATAACCGACAATGTCATGCTCGGCTGCGAGTGGGTCGTAGATTTCCCAATCGGCATCCCATGATGCGAGTGCCTGAGTAACCGGGCGGGAGGGGTCAAACTTATGACATAGTGATGCAAGAGTCCTTGCATCCTCTACAGCCTGGGGCTTCTTGCGTTCGATTATTTCGTTTCCGATGCTCCAACAGAATACGGATGGATGGTTGCGGTCGCGTTTCACCATTGCTTCCACATCCTTTTCAGCCCATTTGTCAAACAGCAGATGGTAGTCGAAATCGTTCTTACGCTCTCTCCATCCATCGAATGATTCATCTATTACCAACAGCCCGAGTTCGTCGCAGGCTTGCAGGAACATTTCGGAAGGGGGATTATGAGATGTGCGCACGGCATTGAACCCGGCATCGACGAGGAGTTGGGCTTTGCGTCGCTCGGCTTTGTCGTAGGAAGCTGCTCCAAGAATACCGTTGTCGTGATGCACACAGCCGCCATTGAGTAAGAGTGGCTCTCCGTTGAGTCGGAATCCATCCGTGGCAGAATAGCTCACGGTCCTGAAGCCGAATTGCTGTGACACTTTATCCACTAACTCGCCATTCTCTTTGATAGATATGATGGCACTGTATAGATTGGGCCTTTCTGTTGACCAGGGTTTAGCATCCGGAACTTTGAGGGTACTGGTTACGGTGGTTGTTTCCAACGGCTTGAGCTGGATATGTTTGGAATCCGTTACACCATCTATTTCAATGTTGAGGGTGATTTCCCGGGTGGATTCGGAGTCATTTTCCACTGTAGTGGATACTTCGGCCGTGTTGAGGTCGGGGGTGGTTATATAAACACCCCAGTTGGCAACGTGTACATCAGCAGTGGTTATCAGCCATACATTTCTGTAGATGCCTGAGCCGGAATACCAGCGACAGTTTTTCTGTCGAGAGTTGTCAGCTTTGACCGCCACCTCATTGGTGCCGTTTTTGAGGAACGGTGTTATGTCGACAAAAAATGAATTGTAGCCATAAGGATGACCACCTGCGATATTTCCATTGATATATACAGATGAATTTTCATATACCCCTTCAAAATATAGTTGATAGCGAAGTGAATGGTCTGGAATATCCAATTCAAAATTCTTTAAATACCAACCTGTGCCACCTGGCAGATAGCCACCGTCATTTCCCGGGGCTGCATTCCGGTCGAAGGGGGAGTGGATGCTCCAGTCATGTGGGAGGGTCACATTTTCCCAGTCGTCACTCATGCGATTCAAACTTTCATATTGGCTGGATGTGCTGTCGGCGAGGAGGAACTTCCAATCTGAGTTGAAAGAAATTTTACGTTCCTGAACAGCTATTGCCGATGAGCCGCTGCATCCGGCTAATAAAGTTGAGAGGCATAACCATATAAGGGTATAGTTCATCAAACGCATGGATTTATAGATTTAAGGTAATACAGATGGTGACTTATGCAAAAATAAAGAAATCAGCTGAATCAGGCTTTTCCCATTTCGGTCAAAATTTTTTCATTTCAGTCAAATTCGGTGTTTTGAAAAGTCCGGACCAATGATGAATGATGTGAGGGATTTAATCCTATGGCAAAGATAATATTTTTTCGTAAAACAATGCTAAGTTTCACAATCTTACTGCGTGTTAAAACTTTTTTAGGATATTCTTCATTATTTAATTAAGAGCAACTTTCAAAAATCAGCTCATTTACCGATAAAAATAATTGATATGCCGTGGCTGATTTTCCTGAAAGTTATTCATAATCATGTTTCAATCAGGTAATTCGTTATAGAAATGTCATCAACCTCACGTCCGTTTACATTTGACCGCGTAGTGCGGATTATCATCGCGATAAGCTGTGTTGTCGGTGCGGTGTGGCTTGTGAACATACTCAGCAATGTGTTGCTGCCGTTTTGTCTCGCGTGTCTCATAGCTTATATACTGGAGCCGTTTGTGGAATTCACCCGTAAACTGCTTCATTTGAAGGGGCGCGTGGTTGCCACTCTAATCACACTGTTTGAAGTGGCTTTTTTCATTTTGATTCTTGCTTATCTCTTTGTGCCCCCGGTGATACGGGAAATTCATCAGATGGAGGATATGATAAAGGCATATTCCGGCGTGGATTATACACCACTTCTGCCTAAAGAGGTCCACGATTATATAAGTTCGCATCTCAATGTGGATAAACTCAATGGACTTATTGACGGTGACCATATAGGGACTCTTCTCAACAAGGGTACATCACTCATATCACAAGCCATTGATTTCGTGCTTCATACGTTGGAATGGTTTCTGACGTTCATCTATGTGATTTTCATTCTGATAGATTATCAGCGACTTATGAGAGGGTTTCGCATGCTGGTGCCACCAAAATATAGACCGGTGGCTTATAAGGTGGGTGACGATATAAAGTCAAGCATGAACCGGTACTTCAGAGGTCAGGCTATACTTGCTCTTTGTGCGGCGGTGTTCTATTGCATCGGTTTTTCGATAGTGGGGATTCCAATGGCTATAGTGCTCGGTGTGCTTGTGGGTGTACTGTATATGATACCATATTTCCAGTATGTCACCATAATTCCTGTGGCGTTGGTATGTTTCATCTATTCGATGGGTGGTGCGGAAAGTTTTTGGTCGCTCGCTGGCAAGTGTGCCCTTGTGTATGTGGTTAGTCAATGTATATGCGATTATATCCTAACTCCAAAAATCATGGGTAAAGCCATGGGATTGAATCCGGCGATAATACTTCTTTCGCTTTCTGTATGGGGGACACTGTTAGGATTGATAGGTATGATAATAGCATTGCCCCTTACCACATTAATCCTCGCGTATTACGAGGAATATGTGATAAAGGACAATGAGTTGCCACCAACCGGCAATAAGAACCTGTCTCACAAGGTTGTTACCGGGAAGTAGATACTTTGCAGGCGAGGGGTTGGCGTGTAGCCACGTCTATAAGATGCTTGTGCCAGTCGTCAAGTGATTTAATATCAGCTTTGTCCCAGGCAAATCCCCAGTAGTAGATAAAAGGTGTCCCTGTTTCGGTCTTTGCCACACCTATTACATGATTGTCTTTGCGTAATGTCTTTTTGATACCGCTGGGAAGTATCACACCGAGGAGTGCTTTACCGTTATCGGGTCCTTGGGTGGGGTCAGCATAGGCTATAATCCCGTTAGTGACATCGGTCACAGTTTCGGAATCATCGCGAAGAGGGAATCCGGTCACAATATCCATAGATTTGGTCAATCCTGAGTAATTTACTGTGCAACGGTTGAGATGAGAGCCGGCATCAAGTGTGATGATGCGGGTTTCAGTGGTCATTTCATTGCCTGTTTTGGTCTCAGGGAATGTCATCTTTGCGGTGAAGCGCAGAGGTCCGTTATCAAGTATCTCGATTGACTCGTAGGTCCATGGATAATATATGGAGTCGTTGAGGAGGATAGCAGTGGTACCGTCGCCTAATGTCGGGCCTACCGCATAGCAATCCATACCAAGACCACTGTCTTTATGATAGGAGATTAGCTCCTGGAAAGCTTTTGCTCTCCGAGGGTCGATTTTTTTCAGCGAATCTACCTTAGCCCAGTTGGCTGCGGAAGTCTGCATATCATAAAGGATATCGAGCACAGGAGTAGGGGTGGGATGTTTGAAAAAGATATCGTAGCCGAAAGCTTTTTCCCCTTTCTTCTTTGTGGCTGGTCCGTAGGCACGGAACCCCACCAGATTATTCTCCCATGACAGGTCATCCTGTCGCTCCGGCCGAGTTTTGCCGGTGGCTATAGGGAGATACGTGTGAGGCGTGGTTGATGTATGGATAGTGTAGGTAGCGGTTCCCGATGCGGGTACAGAGGCACTGAATATGAACAGAGAGTCGTATGTGACCTGCGATGGTATCTCCTCATTATTGCTGTCGGTGATGTACAGATAGCGGTCATCGGAACCTTTGAGCAGTTCGCAGGCTTTCAACTCTACTATTTCTCCTGTGCGGGCATTACCGGAGGGGTTGGATACTGTTATGTCAATTGTCTTGGACAAACCTGACGCAGGAAACATTGCCAGCGCCAAAGTTAATGACAGATATAATCTGCAGGTCTTCATAAGTTCTCAGAATATTTTTGTTCAATATTTGAAGGGTGCGTTCTTGACGTATACCTTAAAGTCCTTGATGGCTCCCGGCACATTGCTTTCCATTCGGGGAAGATATTGGATGCCGCTGATGGAGTGGGTGGCACCGAGGTCAATCACCATGGAGTGAGGGAAGGGTGTGCCCGGTACAGTGCTCCAGTATGTTGATTCCTGAAGGTCGAAAGTCTTGTCGGCTGAGCGGTTTACCTTGGCGAGGTCCTCACTATCGGCATAATTAACCACCCATGGTTCGCGTGAAAGGCGGTCGCCATTCTCATCAAGAACATAAAATTCAGCTATTGAAGCTACATCTTTGCCATCAATTGAGTTGAGGGCTTCAAGGCAGATGTAACGACCTGTTACGGGTTTGTCGAATTTTATTTCCTGCCATCCGTTGCCGGGCTTGAATGAAGAGGCAATGACAGGAGTTTCGCCTGATAGGTCGAGTGTCTCGCCTTCATTTCGGTGTGATTGGCGTTTTGCCACAAGCAGCTGGTCCAGGAGAGGCTGGGTAAGACCTTCTGATTTAGCTTTCTTAGGTCCGAGTATATCAAATACTACTATTTCATTCTCCCCTTTCTTAAGCCAGCATCCTGGCATGTAGAGTGTCTGCTGGGGACCGATTTCCCAGATACGACCCATGGGATGACCGTTGACGTATACCAGACCTTTACCCCATGTCTCGAAGTTGAGGAACGTATCGCTCGGCTTGTTGACATTGAATGTGCCGCGGTACACACCAATCGGCATTCTTCCGTTGTCGCCGGGAGTGAAGGCGCCAATCGGCATGAATTCCATTGAATCATAGAATTCCATCTTATCCTCGAGATTGAACACGGTCCAGTTGTTGAGGTCGCAGATGAATTTGTATCCGTTACGGTCCTCGGTTATAGTCACTTTGTCAGTGATACCCTTGAAATCCTTGATTGCGCGTCCGAAGTTTATACGCCCCATGGCTTCTACGAGGATGTCGAGCTGTGCATCCTTCTTGCATGATGGCAGGAGCAGTTGTTTTTCGCCATTGCGACGGTCAAGTTTGCCTATATATTTTCCGTCTATGAATATCTGGGCGAAGTCGTGAGGGTCAGATACAGTCAGCAGTCCGCCGTTTTTGAGTTCGGGCAATGTGGTGCGGTAGAGGATGCTTCCGAAACCTTGGTCATACTCCTCCATTGTACGGATTTTCTCATCCTTTTTCCCTTCGGGAAGATTGGCGAAAAGAGGTGCCACCTCAGTGAATTCGAATTCCTTGATGGCTATAGGTTTTATAAGAGCGGGGACCTTGGCTTGTTTCTTTCCGTCCATGTATTTAGACAGAGTCTTGCGCAGTTCCCAGTACTTGGGAGTGGTTTGACCTGATTCACTGATGGGGGCGTCGTAGTCATAGGAAGTCACATCGGGGGCGAATCCTGGTGAGTTTGCACCTGCCCAATGTCCCCAGTTGGTGCCTCCGTGGGTCATGTAGAGGCTGAATGAGATACCTTTCGATAACATCTCATCAATTCCTGCTATCATGTCGGCGGCCGGACGAGTCTCATGGTTGGCACCCCATTTGTCGAACCATCCGCTCCAAAATTCAGAGCACATGAGTGGACTTTCCGGTCGCACTTCTTTGAGTTTGGCAAACTGCTGGTCGATATTGGCTCCGGTGCCAAAATTCATTGTCCATACCAGGTCATCAAGTCCGTTGTTCAGGAAGTTTGACGCCCAGTCGCATTGGAACAGTATTACGTCGCCGAAATTCTTACGGAGCATGTCGCGGATTTGACTTACATATTCTTTGTCAATGCCGTAAGAGCCGTATTCATTTTCAACTTGAACCATGAGGATAGGACCGCCGTTCCCGATAGTTAAGTCGGAAACCTGTTCAGCCACGGCTTTTTGGAATTTATCGACACGTTCAAGGAAATAAGGGTCGGATTCACGTAGACGGATATCTTTTTTCTTCAATAGCCACCAGGGCAGACCACCCATTTCCCACTCGGCACATACGTATGGACCGGGACGGAGTATTACATACATGTCGTTTTCCTTGCAGAGTCTTACGAATTCAGCAAGGTCATTTTGTCCGGTAAAATCAAATGTGTCGGGTTGTGGCTCGTGTGAGTTCCAGAAAACATATAGGCACACGGTGTTCATGCCGAGAGCCTTGCACATTTTTATACGTTGGTCCCAATAGGGTTTGGGGATGCGGGGATAATGCAGCTCAGCTGCTTTTACTACAAAAGGCTCACCATTGAGCATGAAAGAGCCTTTGCCGATTTCAAATGTTTGCTTGACATCGGTCTGTGCTGATACACTTAATCCCATCCATGCTGTCAGTAGCAGTAGCAGGGGTAGTTTGATAATATTTTTCATTGGTCGTGAAATTTGGCAAAATTACTTATTAAGGTATCGCAAATGTACTACAAAATTAGGAATTAATGAGGATGTTTTATGTCAGTATTGCGTCATAATCTGTCAAATTTGTTCATAACAAACCGGGGAGACGAAAAGTAAAAAAGCTTTTCATCTCCCCGGTTATGTTATCAGACGGGACTTTCAGATACTTACGGGTGTAGTAGCTATCATCGGGTGAAATCAAACCATAGTTTCATCCGGATACCCTCGTCCCCTTTGTTGATTCGTATATTGGGTGCGATGCCGCCGGGACCAAGCTGCTCCAATGGTTTGTAGGAGCGTATCGGTGGAATCTCAAGCATAAAAGATATGTCACCTTCGGGGAATTTGGTCATAGTCGGTCCGGGTTGCGTGCGGGCTTTAGGCTCCTCGGGAGTGAACACACGGAGATATATGCCATCGCTCTCGCTGCTTACAGTAAGCGGTGCCTCGTCGGAATGGAGTTGTGCCCAATAAGTGTTGGCATGGTAGCCCTTGAATTCTGGATATTGGAGCTTTCCTGTGGTCTGACCTGTCACAGTATTATTGTAATCCTTGTGCCAAAGCCCGAATGTGGTGCCGCGCTGACGGTTGCGCCATACTCTGTAAGGACCTTTGCCAACCCAGGTCATACCTTTGCACAGTTCCTCGGGATATGAAAAACTGAAGCCAAGGTTGCGAATCTCGTTGTCGAAGAAGGCGCCTTTGAATCCTCCACCGTTCTTGCGGTTGAGCATCAGGATATCCATTCCAAGGACACCATCAGGTGTCATCCGCCATACGATTGAGTCAACCGCGCCTTTATAGCGCATTACCATTACGGCGGTATCGCCTTGCATGTGACGTGTGATACTTGTAAGCTCCATCTTCATGCCTATGGGGAGTGGACCATTGTTGAATGGTATTTCCTTACCATTTGCAGTGACACGCGACAGCATACCATCCGAAAGGTTAAATCTGGCGGTTACATTGTTGGCAGATAGTGTGCTGTCAGTAACTGAAGCGGATATTGAGGAGGAGACAGTGGGATGAGTCTGCGCGTGATACTCGTCAGCATAGAGCAACGGGTATGACCATACGTTTACCGTGTCGTTATCAGCATTGAGAGCTGTGAGCCGGAGTATGTCGCCGTTGCGAAACTCCTCTATATTTCCTACAGTAAGATTGACAGACTCTCCGGGCATTGCAGAGGGTAGTGGGATGTTTCCCGCAGCAATTTGAGTAGAGCCTTCAAGAGGATTTACGCATATGACCTCATAGTTCAGGGTATAATCCGACAATGGTGTATAGAGCGACTTGTTAGTCAGATTGATGACCGGCGCGCGATGGCGACTGGCGGTGAAAGGTGCAATCTGCAATGGCGCCCATACATCGCGGATGGTATACCAGGAGGCTTCCTTTTCGCGGTGTGGTCCTACAATTCCGTCGGGGGCATTTCCTCCGTCACTGTCAAGTTCTCCTCCTTTGTCTGTACGGGCAACCGATTCATCTACCATAGCCCAGATGAAACCACCTGCAAAGAGTGGATTTTTGGAGAAATTACTCCAGAAATCATCGAGCGATGCCCCACCACCTTTGTCGTACTGAGAGTGGAGGAATTCAGTAGGCATGAACACTTGATAGCCATTGGCAAGACGTGCTACACCAGTCTGATAGGCAGGGTAGTGGTGTGTATCGATGCCATTGAATAGAGCCCAGGGATGAGCCACGAGGCGATTCTGAGGGTCAAGTTGCTCGAAAAGCGGAAGCAGTTCGTAGTTATTGCCACCTTCGTTGCCATTTCCCCATGCGAAAATGCAGGGATGATTGGCATCGTGGGTCAGCATCTCTGTCAGGATTTTTGTGCCTACTTCTGTGTCGTAGGCGTCATGCCATCCTGCCAATTCATCGAAATAGAGTACGCCGAGCGAGTCGCACAGCTCCAGCAAATGACGGTCAGGGGGATAGTGAGAGCGTATGGCATTGCCATTCATTCCTTTTACCAATTTCACGTCCTGCAGGTCAAGCTGTCGAGAGGTGGTGCGCCCTGTCTCCGGATAGAAGCAGTGGCGATTCACTCCTTTTAATACGAGACGCGTGCCGTTGATATAGAAACCGTCGCGTGGAATGAATTCAAGTGTGCGGAATCCCACTTTCTCAGTGTGGGTGTGCAGTCTCTTCCCATTCCTGTCAATGATTGAGAGCGTGAGATTATGCATGTTTGGGTGTTCAGGGTCCCAAGAACTTATGCCATCCCACTTGAATGTAATATTTTGTAGTGATGACTGCGTGAGAGGATGCGACTGTGGGTCTTTGCCATCGATTTTAGCTTCGATAGTCGCTTTATGCGGTAGGTTTTTTGCTGAAAGCCGCAGATTAAGAGTTCCGTCGTGCTTTGCGTCAATTCCTACATGTTCGATATGGGTTTTGGGGAGTACGCGGAGATATACCGGCCGGTAAATTCCACCAAATAGCCACCAATCGGCACGGCGTTCAGCTGCGTTGACTGACTGGTTGCTGGATTCCTTTTCTACAAATACTTCCAGTTGATTCTCCTTGCCATAGCGGAGAAGTGGGGAAATATCGTATGAGAAGGCTGTGAAACCACCCTGATGCTTGGCTCCGGCACTTTTGCCGTTTATCTTGACAGTGGCATCGGTCATTACTCCTTCAAACACCAACTCCACGGTGTTACCTTTCCACGATGTTGGAACAGAAAAAGAATGTCGGTACTCTCCTGTCTCAGAGCTTGGCTTGGCTGTTTTGTCAAGATAGAATCGCCCGTAAGTATAATCACCGAAACCTTGTTGTTCCCAGCATGACGGTACCGCGATTGAATCCCATACTCCGGAGTTTTGTCCTCCGGAGCATCGGAATTGCCATTTTACGGTATCATCAGCGCCATGACCTGAAAGGTATTTTATTACGGTATGCTCCTCTGCGTTGCCAAGTGTGGCGCAGATAAGGAGCAAGGCGGATGAGATGAATCTGTTCATTGATTCTCGGTTGGTATTAAGTAGTACTTGCGGTTGGGCTTACTGTCTATAATCCACTGGTCAAGGACAATGTGTGGGTCGATGGCTGTGATGGTCAGTGTGTGTTCGCCGGGAGCAAGCTCAGGTAGTTGCATGGTGCGGAGAGCTTGTCCGCGGAGCACATTCAGTTTCCATCTCTCAGACCTGAAGGGCTCCTTGAGGCTATATACCGTAGGCTCCCCACCGTCAATACTCACACTGTAGCGCAGGTCGCCCCCATCGTTTGGTTGGGTGGGTATCACTGCAGTGGTGAGGGTTGAGAAGGCATCATTATCGGGTACGGTGAAGTTGAAAGTCACTGATGCGCCCTGTTCCAAAGCTACAGCTTTGTTGCTATGTCCCAGCATGTCTATGAGACGGATGTCTCCGGTATGGCTATCGAACGATGAGCCGTTGCGGGCTATCACCCCATCAGTATCCATGGCAAATGAATTCTTTTTAGCGCTTTTTCCAAGCCATTCCTGCACTTCTGCATCGGAAAGGGAAGTGGGAAGACTCGGTGCGGCGAAGGTCGGGAGGTCACGCGGACGCATGTTCATCGAGCGGTTCCATTTACCATTACTCATCACATTGTTGTAATGCTCTGTGAGCTTGCGGATGTTTTGGTAAGCGTTCTGACTCTTGGCTACCGCTGAGTAGATTTTGGAATTGTTTACAAACATGTCGCCCATTGTGCTACCGGAAGCAAAAGAACGGGCTCTCTGTGCCTCAAGCATCTTCACGGCGTGGTTTGCAGCGGCGGTTACAGGATATTTTACAGCTGCGAAGTACGCATCTTTAAGCTCCGGAGAAATTTCTGATTCAATCTCCTCGACAGCAGCTGCGAGTTTCATGAAATCCTCCATGTAGCGGTCAGCCTCGCTGTTGAATTCCGAGAAGCTGAATTCAGTGTTGCTTACGGGACTCAGACCTCTGTTGAAAGTCTGTTTGCTAAGTTCAACCTGATTCCAACCCATGAATTCCGGTCGGCGTTTACCGCAGAGATTGTAGAATTCGCGCATCACAGGGTAAAGTTTTTCGCCGGCAGCATCCCCGAAATTGGTGCAGAGCCAAGTCTGCAGGTGTGAGCCGAGCGAGTCACTTTTCACCGCGTCGATATCCCACGCCATGTCAAGGAACAGCTCAAGGTCATAAGCAGCCACCTTGGGGTCATGTACATTTACTATCCATATTTTACGTACGTTATGGTCGTAAGCGGTACGCATTTCGTTGTAAATCAGACCGGGCTGAGTGGTAGTGAGCCACAGATGGTCATGGGGACGTCCCCAGTAGCTGAGATGGTAATACACACCTCCGCCCCCCTGGCGTTTCTGCTCCTCAGGGTTGGAAAGGCGGGTGATATATCCATAGTTGTCGTCACACCACATAAGAGTGACATAGTCGGGTACATCCAGTCCCATCTCATATAGTTCAAGCACTTCCTTATAGGGTACAAATACCTGAATCTGTTCGCTTGGGTTGCCGATATAATCGGCTAAAAGCTTTTGCTGGTCATTGATAACCTGCTGCAACCCGTTGAATTTTTCATCTTTGGTCTTTACACCTTCCATTGAGCCATCGTGAATGCCACGCATACCGATGGTGAACATGTTACCACCGCTGGAACCCTTCACCTCTTTGAGGCGCTCAATCCAGTAATCCTGGACAGCCTGTTTATTCGTGATGTAGTTGTATTTACCACGCTTGCTCTCATCCCACTCATCCACATTGTTACGTAACAGTGGTTCGCAGTGAGAGGTGCCTACAGCTATGCCGCAACTGTCAGCTACAAGTTTATTGGCTGGATTCTTGAAAAATGCTTTTGTTCCTGTGTGCATTGCCGGCCATACTGCATTGGCACGCAGACGCATCAGCAGCTTGAATATCTCTTTGTTGGTGCGGGGACCAATGGTGCCGAACTCATCTTTTTCGAAAGTGCCGTAGCTCCATGGACGGAGCGACCAATCCTCGTCGTTGATGAATACGCCACGGTACTCTACCGAGGCTCCCTGTGTGGTGTTGAATTTGTCGTTGAGGGCGAGGCGTGTTTGCTTTTTGGGTACCACATCTCCCCACCATATCCATGGACTCACACCCGCCATGCGTGACAATTCGAGGAGTCCGTAGGCTGTACCTCGACCGTTGGAGCCGGTGACTATGATTTTGTTACCTTTGGTGAGAATGTTGAAGCCATCGGTGAGTGTGTCAAGGGCGGCTACGGGAACTCCTTGGCTCATAAGCTCCTTGCGCTGGGCTTTGGTCGCTTTGTCGAGCTGGGCAAGCTGTATGGAAGCTTGTTTTCCCATGAGTTTGACAGCCGGTTTGCCTGTCACAGCCTTCATGTCATCCTTGAACATGTCGATGGCTGTCTCTACCACTAAATCTGTACCTGTGTTTACTGTAAAACTTACTGGTGCGTTACCATCGTACCACACCACATCCTTTGCTGACGAAATATTAGCAGACAGCAGGGCTGCAAAGGCAACCAAAGTTGCCTTTGCAGTTCTGAAATTAATTGCCATAAGGTTTTGTTGTTTCTGAGAATGGAGAATTAGGCCAATAGAAAGTTTCAAAATCGTCGGGCTGAGCCGGATTGTAACCACTGAAATTTACCAAATGCACAGCAAGTTCAGGAGCAGCTTTCTTAAGCCCTTCTGCCACACATTTAGCTATCTGATAAGCACCGTAGGTGTTGAAGTGGGTGTTGTCGGCTAAAGCCTTGTCCTGACCGGGGAAGCTTCCTGCAGGATAGTGGACGAGTGCCTTTTTGCTACCCTCTTCACCCAGTGTTTCATAGAGGGTGGTTGACATGTCGGTAAGCTCAATCACCGGTACATTCTCGCGTTCGCCCACGCGGCGCACGGCGTCAACATAATCGCCGTGAGTGTTGATATTCTTTCCATTGGAGTCAAACTTTCTGCGGGCTGTAGGAGTGAGAAGCACCGGGTGCAGACCACGTGCATTTGCCTCGTCGATGAATCGTTTGAGGTTGGTTGTGAAGTTGTAGTAAGCGCCTGAGCCGGGACCACGGTCCTTTTCGTCGTTGTGACCAAACTCGATGAGGATATAGTCACCTTTCTTAGCCATGCTGAGCACTTTGTCAAGGCGACGTGAGGCTATGAATGAGGAGGTGCGCTGTCCGCTCTCTGCGTTATTGGCGATTGAAATTGAGTTGTCGAAGAATACGGGTATCATTTGTCCCCAGCTTGCCCAGGGTTCGTATGCCTGGTCAACGACGGTGCTGTTACCGCAAAGGAACACTGTGGTAACATCTTCACCGGCAGGTTCGATGGTGATATGAGATACCGCCGGAGCCTCGCCATTGAATTCAAGAGTGAGTTTGTCATCCCAGGAGGGACGACCTACTTCGCGGGGATTGATTTTCACAGAATCTCTGAGAGTCACAGCTTTGTTGCGCTTGTTGACGATAAAAGAGATTTCTTTGAACTTACCTTTCTTCAGGTCGGTGCGGTCGGCCATCAGTCGTCGCTGTTCGGCACGTACCACTGTGGATGAAGGCTTTTTCTTGTCACCAAGAGTGACAGTGACCTTGTAATTGCCATCCGGTACATTGACTGAGAAGAAGAAGGGTGACTTTCCGTCAGGTTTGGTCCCGAAATCGTAGCCGTAGCCCTGCATTGATGAATATGGGGTCATGGCCGACATGTCGTAGTCATGCTTTTTCTCTTTGAGATAAGCCTTGAGAGGATTGTTGGTGGCACGGAGACCGTCGGCAATGCTTTGAGCGTTCATTCTGGCGCCGAGTTTTGACGCATGAGTGTGGTCCTTCTTGAAATATGGAGCTGTGTTGCCCTCGCCGAGTTCCTGAAGTTTCTCGCCCGAGATGCGGTTAAGGTCTATGAAGTCAACTCCGGTACGGATAGCTATATCCTTAGCCCACTTGCCATAGCTGTTGGCATTGCTTTCAATCTTGCCGTTTGTCCACTTGTTGCGTGGTGTATGTGATAATATAATAGGTGTGGCCCCTTTCTCCAGACAGTCGAGCACGAACTTGCGGATATACCATCCGTAAGTGTATACCACCTGGAATTTGCCATCCTTCTCCATTTTGAAGACCTTGCTTTCGTCACCGCTGCCCCACAGCTCTCCGCGGGCTTTGCCTACATTGATGTCGCCTCCGTCATTGTGTCCGAACTGCATGATTACGAAGTCGCCGGGCTGAAGGGCGTTGTATACCTTATCCCAACGACCTTCATCGAGGAATGTGCGGGCGCTGCGACCTGCTTTGGCATGATTTTCCACAGTGATGCGGGTTGTGTCGAACTGCTCAGCTATCACGCTGCCCCAGCCCCACATGCTGTCATCGCTTTTGTCTTCGTTTTTAACAGTGCTGTCACCGATAGTGAACACCACGGGGCAACCGGGTTTGCGAGAGCTGCCGGTCACATTGTCGACAGGCTGGGGGATGAGATACTCAGCCAGTTCGAGTCCCGGAGTGTTGCGGATACCCTCTACTGCCGATTCAACATTGTTTCTGGCACCGAATGCGCTGGTGTGGATTCGGTCGATGTAGAACATCTGCTGTTTAACTTTCTCTTTGCCGAATTTCTCAAATTTTCTTGCCGAGATTTCGTTAAGGTCAATAAAAGGAATCTTCTCAGCCTCGGCAACCTGCTTGGCCCACAGACCGAAAGTCTTGTTCACACGGGTCACTTTGGTGCTGTCCTTGTCATCCCATGCATTGCGAGGGGTGAGCGACATGAGGATTGGTTTGCCTCCCTTGGCTTTGACATCGCGCACGAAGCGGCGCATGTATTCGCCATAGGTGTATACTGTTTCTTTCTTTCCTGTCTCTTTGATGGTGACGTTAAGACTGTCGTTGCCGATTCCGGGGATTGAAGCGCGGGCACGACCACTGTCATAAGGCCCGTTATCGTTGTGTCCCAGCTCAATAATCACCCAGTCACCCGGGCGAATTCCCTCTTTTACATCATTCCAAAGAACATTGTAAAATGTACGGCTGCTCATGCCGCCGAGAGCATGGTTTTCTACAGTAATTTTTGCCGGGTCGAAATATTCGTTCATGAAATATCCCCAGCCCCACTGACCGTTATTGCCATTTCCGAGAGTACCGGTGCGCATAGTTGAATTACCGACGAGAAAAAGTACCGGGTTAGAGCCTATTCTTGATGAACCGGGCACAGGGCGCACGGTGCGGGCGAGATTAAGGCTGTCAAGAGTATTATCCACGACTTGGTTTACATCTTTCATCGGACCGGGAACACCGGCGATGGCGTATGCCGGTGCTAATCCGCAACACAGCATAAAAATACTTTTTTGCAAAAGTTTCATGATAGATATTAGGTATTTTGGTTATTCCACTTTGCAAATTTAACTAAAAGTTCTCAGATAAAAAGCACTATATGATTAATTTGTGTGATAGGCACAACCATTCCGATAAATCATAGGGACAATAACGGACAGTGACATAAAAGGAGACCTGACGGTCACGCAAACTATTAAAAGCGTGACCGTCAGGTCGGTTAGATGATGTAAGGTAATATGATTATCCTAATGGCAATCAATAGCCGGGATTTTGCCATGCAGCTTTCTGGTCGTCTGTGAGGTTGGTACCGTCAGCATTTTTCATTTGGTCGAGGAATGTCTGAGGTATGGGGCGAAGTTCATGCTTGCCGGCGGTAATTCCGGTAGCGTCAGGATTGAATGCTTTGGCGCGCTTGATGAGGGTGTTTGTGCGTGATAGAGTTTCCCAACGCTGCCATTCGCCGATAAGCTCACGGGTGCGTTCATTGAGAATGAAGTGGAGCGCACGTTCATAATCGCCTGAAACACCGAGTTTCTGCATCACTTCCTCATCCTCGGCGGGAAGATTGGACGGGAACGACTTCAGTGTGAGGTCAGATGCAGCTGTGGTCCATGGCTGCTCGGGATTTGAAAGATAGTAAGAGTTGATGGTGAGAAGGGTATTGTCAACCTTGGCAGCATCAACGCTCATGGTGTAGGCTGCTTGTGAACCATCAATGTAATATGAGCGGTTTTCACCATTTTTCCAGCTTGCACGTGCACGGATGGCATTGATATCCTGCATAGCCTGTGCGTAGTTGCCTTGGCGGGCATAGAGTTCGGCACGCATGAGGTAAGTTTCACCTGAACGGGTCATTGTCACGTCGCGGTAGCTGTCGTCAGCCTGGTCCTTGGCGCCGTCGCCACATGTAGTCTTGTTGACGTGAGCATACATATTACAGCGCGGAGTGCCCTTGAAGTTGTCACGAACCCACTGTCCGTTCTGATAGAGTACTGATGCAGCGGGAATCCATTGACCTTTCTTTGAGGTGAACTTACCTGCAGTGGGGGTGTTCACGCCGTGAGTCCAGTCGGGGAGACGACCGGCATCGTCGGTGAAGCTGGAAGAAGGAGTCTGGTTAGCGGCTCCAAACTGGTAGCCATCATAAGTATGGTCATCCTTCTTGTTAAGGATGAAGACCACTGCCGGGTCGCCGAGTTCCAACTGCTGAGGGTTGTTGGCATTGTTTTTGAGGGTATTGGCGCCGATTACTGTACGGAATGTCTTCCAAAGACGTGCATCGTTCACATGGTCGTAGATACCGTAGGTGTACTCAGTGGGGACAACACGTTGGAAGTCCTTACCACCGGTCACCCATCCACGGGCTACCCAACCTCCTGAATAATTTGAGAATTGTGAATGGAAATAGTAGAGTGTGCGGTTTCCGTAACGACCTTTAGTATTTGAATTAGCGTTTGTGGGTGATGCCATGATGATTTCAGGGTCTGATTCAATGGCACAGTTCACGCCAGTGTAGTTGGCATAAAGGTTGCTGTAGTCGGAAGTAAGCGGATGCTTGCTGATTGCATAGTTGCAAGCCTCGATAGCTTCTGCGATGTCTGAGGTCTTGTAAGCTGAATTCCAGGAATCGTTGCGCTCTGACACACGGAACAGAAGGGCTTTTGCAAGCCAATGGGCAGCTGTGGATTTACACCAGGTCACACCTTGTCCGTAGCGGGCATCTTCACCCTCGAAGAGATTATAGGCATTGCGCAGGTCGGAAATCACCTGTTCCCAGCACTCTTCGGGAGTAGCATCCTCAAAGTTACGAATCACACCCGATGCCGGTTCGGTCTGGAGCACGCAGTGACCATACTGGGCGGTGAGACGATAGAAGTTGTATCCGCGGAGGAAGTAAGCATGAGCCAGACAACGGTTACGTACCGATTCGTCGGAAATCTTATTAGCCTTTGATATGATAGTGTTGCATGAGGCAATCCCGTAGTACATTTCATTCCAAAGTGCATCCACAGCGGGGCAGTTGTCATTTGGAGCACCTACTGCCTTGGTGTAGTTAAGGGGACCGAGGTTGTTGTTGTATGCGTTCCAGGGCTCTGATGTATTGTCGTTACCCATGGTGAATTCATCGGTGCCATACATTGTGATGCCATAAGCCCATTCGTAGCCGAAATGCCAGCGGATGTTACCATAGAGTGATACGGTGAGGGCTTCGAGACCTTCAGGTGTCTCAAAGTAGTCGGTGTTGTAGGATGTGTCGAGCTTTTCATCCAAGAATGACTCGGAACAAGCTGTGGTACCCATCAATGCTCCTGTAGCAAGAACGCCGACAAGATATTTATTGATTTTCATATTTTATGCGCTGATTTTATTCGTAAGTAATTCAATGATATTAGAAGCCCACTTCAAGACCGAATGCAAAGCTGCGGTTGAAATAGGTGTTGCCTGTGTCAAGGTCAAAACCGTCAACAGCCTGATAGATATCGAACGGATTGATGCACTGGGCATAGACCTTAAGATTCTTGAGCGTGGCTTTTTCGATGAGTCGACGGGGGAAGTTGTAGCCTATCGAGATGTTGCGCATCTTGATGAAGCCACCATCCTGATACTGGAGCAGACCTGCAAACGAGTCGGTGGCACCGGCTGATGCCTGACCGAGGATAGGTTTCTGATAGTATGCTCCGGTGTTGGTCGGAGTCCAATAGTCTACCTTGCGCTGGTTGGCGTGAGCGGTCATTGCCTCAAGACCTTTATTTACCTTGTAGCCGAGGCGACCCACCATCTGGAAGCCGAGCTCGATTCCTTTGTAGGTGAAAGTATTGCTCCAGCCGAGAGTCCATTTGGGATTTGAGTTTCCGAGGATTACACGGTCGTCGTCAGTCATCTTGTAGTCTCCGTTCTGGTCTTTGGGACGAACATTACCGGGGGTGAAGTTGTAGCCGTTGGCATTCCATTTAGCCATTTCAGCTTGGTCCTCAGGGGTATCCTGCCATAGACCGAGATTGTCGTAGGCATAGTGGACGCCGATGGCTTCGCCGATGAACCAGCCGTTGGCTACGTCATCTTCCTTACCGTTGGCGAGTTCGTCGATTTTGTTGGTCTGATAGGCGACATTGAAGTTAGTGTTCCATTCAAAGTCGCGGGTAAGCACGGGGATTGCGTCAATCATCACTTCCACACCATGGTTGCTTGCTTTACCAACGTTGGCGTATGTCGAACCGTAGCCGGTGAGGGTGGGGATTGACATTTTCATGAGAATGTCGTTGGTCTTTGACCAGTACATATCCACGCTACCGCCAATACGGTTGTTAAGGAATCCGAAGTCAACACCCACGTTCCACTGTGTGGTCTTTTCCCAACCGAGCTTGTCGTTAGCCATGTCGTTCCAGATTTTATAGTAATCCTCGGAAGTTGAATAGCCGGGTACTGACTGGTCGAAGAATGGGAGGAACATCTGTGAAATCACACCTTTGGTCTTGTAAGGGTCAACAGCTGCGTTACCGGTGGTACCTACACCGAGACGGGCTTTTAAATTCGATAGCCATGTCACTTCTTTGAGGAAGTCTTCCTGTTGGATACGCCAAGCGAGAGCGGCCGAGGGGAAGAAGTCCCATTTGTTGCCGGCTGCAAGCTGTGAAGCACCGTCCCAACGACCTGACACAGTCAGGAGGTAGCGGTCATCGAAAGCATAGTTGAGACGTATCATATATGATTCAAGTGATGATTCGGTGATACCTGAGCCCATTGATGCACCGTTGTTGGTGTCAGTGATTGATGCGGCTCCGATATTGTTCCATTTGTATGAATCCTTCGGAATGTTCTGGTTGGTCATTGAGGAGTTCTCATAGTTGTAGCTTGACGCAGTCTGGAGCAATGTCACGCCCACACGGTGTTTGCGTGCGAATGTGCGGTTATAGATAAGCATGTTGTCAAGAGTCCATGAGAAGTGGCGCTGGTTTGTGAGACGTGCCCAGTTCTTGCCTTCTGAGCCATCGGCGTTTTTCTTATATGATGAGTTGCCATCAATCCACGCACCTTCACGGTAGTGACGGAAGTCGGGACCAAATGCAATCTTGTATTCCAGACCTTCGAGTGGTTTCAGAATCTCGCCTATTTTCAAGGTTGCGGCAAAGCTACCGAGTGCGCGGAATGTCTGGCGCTGGAATGTCTGGTGTTCAAGTTCTCCGATGATAGTATATTGAGCATTCTCACCACCTGGGTAGAGGATGGCATCGCCATTCTCATCGTACATTGGAGCATGGCGATAGAATGTTTTGGCGAGGTCATAGACCGATGATGGTGCCTGGTTCGAACGACCGCCGGTTGTTGACAGACCATAATCCTGTTCCTGCCATGAAGCGTTGATGCTCGCATCAATACGCATCCATTTTACAGGAGTGATGCTTGCTGAAACCTTACCGGTGTAGCGCTTGTACCATTGACCCTTCTGGGTTCCTTCGTTGTCAAGATAGCCGAAAGATGCGTAAGCGGTCATGTTTTCTGTACCGCCTGATGCGCTGAGAGTGTGTTCTTGTGTGACACCGGTCTGGGTATATAGCTCAGTCCAGTCATAATCCTGCACGAGTTCGGGACGCCATGTGCCACCTACCCAGCCACGCATCACGTTGTCACGAGAGGTCTGACCATCGAGAGGTGAGTCAAAGAGAGCCATGTCGCTTGCCTGAGTGGGAGAGTCGGGATGGGCGTATGTTTCGGGGTCGAGGTTGTAACCTGCCCAGCGACGGAATTGGATAAATTCAGCGGCAGTCATTGATTTTGACTTGTCGACAATCTTTGAAGTGGTCACAGAGCCTGAGTAGTTGAGAGAGAACTGACCGGGCTTACCATTCTTTGTAGTGATGATTACCACACCGTTGGCACCGCGTGAACCGTAGATAGCAGTTGCGGAAGCATCTTTAAGAATGTCGACGGTTTCAATATCGCGTGGGTTGAGGGTTTCGATGCCTGAACCTGAGTTCAAGGGCACACCGTCAACCACATAGAGTGGCGACTGGCTTGCAGAAAGTGAACGGTTACCACGAATGCGGACTGAGCCTACAGTACCGGGACGTTCGCTTGATGTGATGTCGACACCGGCAGCTTTACCCTGAAGAGCTTCAAATGCGTTGCTTACAGGGCGCGATGTGAGGTCTTCGGCACTCACACTTGAAAGCGAACCGGTTACGTCGCTTTTCTTTTGTGTACCGTAGCCGACCACCACTACTTCATCGAGCACGGCAGAGTCCTCTTGCATCACCACGTTGATATGGCTTTTACCTGCCACCTTGATATCCTGTGGAGTGCAGCCTACATAGCGGAATTCAAGAACTGCGTCAGCAGGTACATTTTTGAGTGTAAAGTTACCGTCTATGTCGGTGGCTGCACCGAATGACGTGCCTTTAATAAGCACACTGACGCCAATCATAGGTTCGCCATCCTTGTCGGTGACGGTACCGGATACCGATTTGCCTTGCGCAAACACTGTGATAGACAGTATCGCAAAGAAGGCAACCAGGAAGCCACGCCGCATGGCGGTGAACAGCTTCGAACAGTTACTTGTTGAACTGCTTTTCATCTTGTAATTTGATTTAATGGTTATTAATTAAGGTATATAATATTTACTGCATGGTATTGTATCAGGTGGCGGATGAGTTGTACTTCCGGTAATTGGCATTATCGGAAGTTAAATTTTCATTTTCTAATTATGTGTAATGCACATAACAATTCACACTGCAAGTCAATTATAGCTGCAAAAGTAAGGCATTTTACTAATACGTTAAAATAATTTATCTAAAAAAATGTTAATTCAAAGTGTTAATAGTTAATTGCCATAATACAATAAGTCAAAAGCTACTTATTGTCCCTAAAACGATACAGAAATCACACACAACTTCCGATAATGCCAATTATAGGAAGTTAAAATAATTGAAAGTCAAAGTAATACCATGTGTTGTAATCTTATATAACTTAATTAATAACCATTAAATCAAATTACAAGATGAAAAGCAGTTCAACAAGTAACTGTTCGAAGCTGTTCACCGCCATGCGGCGTGGCTTCCTGGTTGCCTTCTTTGCGATACTGTCTATCACAGTGTTTGCACAAGGCAAATCGGTATCCGGTACCGTCACCGACAAGGATGGCGAACCTATGATTGGTGTTAGTGTGCTTATTAAAGGCACGTCATTCGGTGCAGCCACCGACATCGACGGTAACTTTGCCCTCAAAAATGTACCTGCCGACGCAGTTCTCGAATTCCGCTATGTAGGTTATAAACCTCAGGATGTAAAGGTTAACGGTCAGAGCGTAATCAACGTTGTCATGACAGAAGACACTGAGATGCTCGACGAAGTAGTGGTAGTAGGTTATGGCGTTCAGAAAAAGAGCGACGTGACCGGTGCATTGAGCCACATCGGTGCTGATGAACTTCAGAGCCGCCCCGTAAGCAATGCTTTCGAAGCACTTCAGGGTAAGGCTGCCGGTGTCGACATCACATCAAGCGAACGTCCCGGTACTGTAGGTGATATCCGCATCCGTGGTGAACGTTCACTTACTGCTTCCAATACTCCTCTTTACGTTGTTGACGGTGTGCCCTTGATGTCAGGTTCAGGTATCGAAACCCTCAACCCCCGCGACATTGAGTCAATCGACATTCTTAAGGATGCTTCCGCAACCGCTATCTACGGTTCACGTGGTGCCAACGGTGTTGTAATCGTTACCACTAAGACCGGTAAGGCTGGTCAGTTCTCACTTAACTACTCAGGTTCAGTGACTTGGCAGAACCTTGTTGACCGCAGCCCCGCTGTCAGCGCTGCCGACCATATTCAGTATCGTCGTTGGGCTGCTTACAACAGCGACCCCACCAAGTATGCTGACCCTCGTCACCCGACAAAAGAGAGCGATGCTGCTCTCTTTGGCACTATTGATGACCCGACTGCTTACAACAATGTAATGAACGGTTGGAGGTCAGGTTCATGGAATCCCAACGATGTGATTGACTATGACTGGACAGGTGAGGCTCTCCGCACAGGTTTCGTGCATGAGCACACTATCAGTGCTTCTGGTGGTACTGACAAGATGAGCGCTTTCGGTTCATTCGGTTACCTCAGCAATGAAGGTACTCAGGAAGGTCAGGAATACAACCGTTACACCGCACGTCTCGGTATGAACATCACTCCCGTGAAGTGGATGACAATCAATATGTCAATCAACGCATCACGCGAATTCCAGGATTACGGTATGTCCTCATCCTTCGCTCCTTCAAGCACCAACTCTTCAGGCGCTATCTATGAGCTTTATAAGAAGAGCTACCGTTGGGCACTCCCCTACGACGAAGATGGCAACCGCATCAAATATCCCGGTGGTGACAATGCTTGCTACAACCCCATCAATGAATGGGACCACAACATCTCACAGCGTGAGACTTACCGTGTGCTCGGTTCATTCTCAGCTCAGCTCCACCTTGGTGAAATCTGGGCTCCCCTCAAAGGTCTCGATTATAAGATTGCTTTCGGTCCTGACTACCGTAACTGGCGCCAGGGTGACTATATCGACACTCAGTCAGCTTACAAATGGCAGAACGGTGCCAAGAACCAGGCCCGCTGGCAGCAGCGTCGTGACTTCTCTTGGACTCTCGACAACATGATTACCTACAACAATACCTTCAACAAGGTTCACAGCGTAGGTTTGACACTCCTCCAGACCGCTTCAAAGTGGAACTATGAGACAGCTTCAATGTCACTGAGCGGTCTTGAACAGGACATGTACCGTTGGAATGCAATGGGTTCACTCGACATCACCAACTCTGAGAACGGTGCCGGTATGAGCACAGGTCTCAACGAACGTCAGCTTGAATCTTACATGATTCGTGTTAACTATGGTTTCGATGACCGTTACCTCTTGACTGCATCTGCACGTTGGGATGGTGCTTCTCAGCTCTCAGCTGGTCGCAAGTGGGCGTTCTTCCCCTCTATGTCTCTCGGTTGGCGTATCCAGCAGGAATCATTCCTCCGCGATGTGAACTGGCTTACTAACTTGAAGATTCGTGCGGGTGTCGGTACTACCGGTAACTCTGCGATTTCTCCCTACTCAACCCTCGGTAAGATTCAGTCAATCTACGTGCCTACTTCCGAAGGTTATGATAAGGCTTATACAATGAATGACCCTGCTTATGTGAAGGATGTATTGGTAATGGCAAACACCGAGGTAGGTTGGGAAAAGACAACCCAGTGGAACTTCGGTATCGACTACGGTTTCCTTAACAACCGCATCAACGGTAGCTTGGAATTCTATACCTCTAAGACTAAAGACCTTCTTCTTAACATGACAGTTCCTACCGTGACTGGTTACGGCTCTACCATCGCCAACATCGGTAAGACTTCTAACAAGGGTTTTGAAGTTACCATCAACGCTATTCCCGTTGAAACCCGTGACTTCACTTGGAATACCTCTTTCAACCTTGGCTGGCAGAAGGATAAGATTGACGAACTTTCCAACGGTAAGGAAGATGACATCGCCAACAAGTGGTTCATCGGCGAACAGATTGGTGTATACTACGACTATGAGGCAGACGGTCTCTGGCAGGATACTCCCGAAGATATCGCAGAAATGGCTAAGTGGAAAGAAGTCAGCGGTTACAACTTCTCAGCTGGTATGGTTAAGCCTAAGGACCAGAATGGTGACTACAAGATGGACAATGAAGACCGCGTGATTGTAGGTCACAAGCGTCCCGCTATGACTGCCGGTTGGTCACACAGCTTCAACTACAAGGGCATCGAACTCAGCTGCCAGATTTACGGTCGCTTCAACTATATGGTATTGGCCGACCAGCACCTCTTCGGTTTCGGTCAGCTCGGCGAAGCTGTTGACTACTGGACTCCCGACAATACCGGCGCTGAATACCAGAAGCCAATCCTTACCACAGTTCAGACCGGTGACGTTGACCAGTTCTCAACTCAGCACGGTTACAAGAAGGCTAATTTCGTCCGTATGCGTAACATCTCTCTCGGTTACACTATCCCCAGCCGCTACCTCAGCAAGGTTCAGCTCAAGCATGTGAAGGTTTACGGTCAGGTTATCAATCCGTTTGACTTCTATCAGTCAGTTGACGGTCTTGACCTCGACACCGGTAAATCATACTACAACCGCAGCTGGGTGCTCGGACTCGAAATCGGTTTCTAATTTGATACCTAAAATCTTATAAACACGAAAAAACAATGAAATTCAATAAATATATCGCAACAGGCCTTCTCGTTGCAACCGCTGCCGGATTCACATCTTGCTCAAGCGACTTCCTTGATGAGAAGCTTACAACCGATTATTCAACTCAATATTTTGAGACCCCTGAAGGCATTCAGGCTCTTACACTCTCTCTCTACGGTCACATCCGTTGGATTGGTGGTTATGAGAGCCAGGGTTATAACCAGATGATGGCCGGTACCGATGAATGGACAATCGGTACTGACATGGCTAACGAAATGTGGCTTACATACGACGTGCGTATGGCGCCGACCTTCGTGACTGTAAACGGTAACACAGGTACAGCTGCCAATGTATGGGATGAAGTATACTATGGTATCGCATCAGCAAACACCATCATCGCTAAGGCCGACAAGATTTCTGACGAAGCTATCCGCAATAGCTGTCTCGCTCAGGCTTACTTCCTCCGCGGCTTCAACTTCTATATCCTCACTTCTCAGTTCGGACACTGTGTGCTTCAGACTGAGCCCGCATCTGGTGTGGTCCGCACATTTGAGCTTACCACTCCTCAGCAGTGCTGGGAACAGGTTATTGCTGACTTCCGCAAGGCTTATGAGCTCTTTGACGGTGAAAACAATACACTCGCCGGTAAGCCTGTGAGCTGGACCAAGGCAACTGCCGCTCACTTCCTTGCTAAAGCCCTCCTTTTCGCTGCATCAGAGCGTAATGATGACTGGAACAGTGGCGTTAAGCAGGCATATCTCCAGGAAGCTCTCGAAGCTGCCAACTATGCCATCAGCGCACGCTCACTCGAAAATGACGTCGTAGACCTCTATGGCGACTGGTCAGGCGTGAATTGCGATATTGAAAAGAGCAACGAAATCCTTATGGTTGCTGCTCAGGACGATAACTTCACAGGTCGTACCGCAGCCCGTAACCCAGGTGCATTCTTCAATCCTCAGTTCTCTAACTTCGCTAATACAACCCTCGGTTCAATGCGTGGTTGTATCACCGGTGGTAAGGACTTCCAGCGTTTCCGTCCTACAGAGTATACACTCTCTGCTTTCGATAACGTAAACGACGCTCGTCTTTGGAAATCGTTCGCTACTGTTTATGGTACAGCTGTGGAATATGCTGGTAATGCCCATACAGGTGCTGTTCATATCGGTGACCCATCAGTGGTATTCATCATCAATAAGAAGGATGAGCACGCTTACGACAAGTTTACATTCGGTGCTGCCCGTTATCAGACTGAATCAAACTTCGTGGATGAAAAGGGTCGTCTCCCTGAAGCTGCTCGCAAGCAGAAACGCAATGGTGAGTCTACTTTCTCAGGCAAGGCTAACCAGCCAATCCTTAACTCATGGATTCTTTACAAGAACGGTCAGTATGTAGGTGATGATTTCGGTAACCTTCAGGAAGGCGATTATGGCGCACATGGTTCAAACATGTTCCCCGGTGTTATCAAGCACACTTGCGGTTATCTTAACGCATTTGCCGGCGATAACGGTGCTCGTGACCTTATCCTCGCCCGTCTTGGTGAAACTTACCTCGTTCGCGCTGAAGTGAAAGTTCGTCTTAATGACTATGCAGGTGCTAAGTCCGACATCGACGCTCTTCGCCGCCGTGGTGCATGGCATTCAGGTGAAAACCGCAGCTACTTCGTTGACGGTTGTTACGCTGCCGCTAACACCAACTCTACCGTTACAGGTAAGGATGCTAACGTTAAGGCAAATGATGGTTGGAACCTCGGTATGAATACTTACTATCTCTCTAACCCCGGTCTGGAAGTATCTTACGCTTCTACCGAGAATGAGATGACAAGCTGGACTTGGGAAAAACTTCCTGCTGAGGACGAAGCTATCCTCGCTAAGCTTGGCGTTTCCGGTCAGTTTGAACGCGCCCTCCACTTCATCCTCAACGAACACACTCGTGAGTTGGTAGGTGAAATGGTACGTTGGGAGCACCTCTCACGCACAAAGACCATCGGCACTCGCGCCGTTAAGCTAAACTCTGACATCAAGTTCTTCGACGCAAGCAAGCACTATGTACGTCCTATTCCTCAGGCATTCCTTGACAACCTGCAGAACGGTGACGGTTCAAACCTCTCTGACGAGGATAAGAAGGCTTGGCAGAACCCCGGCTATTAATAGTCAGTATATAGTTAATCATACAATAACTATTTAAAGTAACGACCTGGCGGTCACACGGACGGAAGCCCCGTCCGTATGACCGTCGGGTCTTTTTTATAGGACGACAAAACAGAATTATTTCAAATTTTATTGGTGAAAGTGGGGAAAATTGAATAAGTTTGTATAAATTTGCAATCTCGGAGCATTGTATATGCCGATTATCTGACATGCTACCAATCTGTCAATCCAACTTACAATAACTATATCATGAAAAGATTTGCATTTAAAATGTACCTCAAACCCGGTTTTGAGGAAGAGTACGAGAAACGTCATGCGGCTTTATGGCCTGAACTTCGTCAGCGCATAGCTGATTCAGGAGTAAAGAACTATTCCATTTTCTGGGATAAGGATACCAATATTCTCTTCGGATATCAGGAAGTGGAAGGCGATGCTAATTCACAGGATGCCGAGGCAGCTGATGAAATCACTCATCGCTGGTGGGACTACATGGCTGATATCATGGAAGTGAATCCCGATAACTCGCCCGTAACCATCCCCGTGAAGGAAGTATTCCATCTCGATTAATGTCAGTCAGTACAGGATTATAATCATTAAAATATAGCAGAATATACATTTTGTTAAAATATCACACTTGGCTCACAATCTCTGCCGGAGTCCACGTTGGTGAGGCTCCGGAGGGATTTGTGACTGCCGGGGGTGGAATCACGATTTATTTATGAAGAAATTGCTTACACTTTTGCTCCTCCTTATCTCTGTGCCGTGTTTTTCCCAAGCTAAATACGACATGGGCAAACTGCGCATGGAAAAACTTGGCAGAGGGGTGGTGGCTGTCCGGGAAAATCCGGAGAACGTCGTGGTGAGTTGGCGCTATCTCAGCTCCGACCCAGAAAATATAGCTTTTGACGTGTATCGCGACGGCAAAAAGATTAACTCAAAACCGGTGAAGAATGCCACGTTCTACACCGATAAATACAAAGGTAACGGTGCAGCTACGTATGCTGTAGTACCTTCAGGCAAGAAACTTGCCGATGGGAGCACCTATACTCTTCCTGAAAATGCCCCTGAGGGGTATATCGACATACCCATTGACCGTCCGCTGCGCGATGTGGATGAGTTTGGCAAGGAATATATGTATTCGGCTAACGATGCGTCCATCGGAGATGTGGATGGCGATGGCGAGTATGAAATCATTCTGAAGTGGGACCCCTCAAACGCTCACGACAATGCTCACAATGGCTTGACCGGAAATGTATTCATCGACTGCTACAAGCTCGATGGCACCCGCCTGTGGCGAGTGGACCTCGGACACAATGTGCGTGCCGGTGCACACTACACTCAGTTCATGGTATATGACCTCGATGGCGATGGCTCTGCTGAACTTGTATGCAAGACTGGCGACGGTGGCATCGACGGAACCGGCAAGCTGATAGGTCATCCGAAAGCCGACTGGCGTAACCTCAAGGGTAGAATTGTCAGTGGTCCTGAATACCTCACTGTGTTCAACGGACGCACCGGCGAGGCTATGCAGACCATCGACTATATCCCCGAGCGCGGCAATCTTCAGGACTGGGGTGACAGCTATGCCAACCGTTCAGACCGTTTCCTTGCCTGCGTGGCTTATCTGGATGGTGTCCGCCCCTCGGTGGTGATGTGCCGCGGCTACTACACCCGCTCTGTGCTGGCAGCTTTTGATTGGGATGGAAAGAATCTCACAAGCAAATGGGTGTTTGACAGCAATAAGCCCGGAAATGAGGCTTATGCGGGTCAGGGCAACCATAACTTGCGTGTGGCTGACGTCGACGGTGATGGCTGCGATGAAATAATCTACGGTCAGATGGTGGTTGACCATGATGGTACCGGTCTCCACTCCACCCGCATGGGACATGGAGATGCAATGCATCTGATATCAGATATAAACAATGAGAAATATTATATCTGGGGTTGTCATGAGAACCGTCGCGACGGTTCCACTCTCCGCGAGGCTGCTACCGGAAAGGTGATACTCCAGTATCCCAGTAATATGGATATAGGTCGCTGCATGAGTGCAGATATCGACCCTCGTTATCCGGGAAATGAAGTGTGGTCACCTAACACTGACGGTATCCGCTCGTTCACCGGAGAGCTTATCCAGCCCTACAAATTCGAAGGAGAGGCAAAATGTGCTATTCCGGTCAATATGGCTGTGTGGTGGGACGGTGACCTCCTCCGCGAGATGCTTGACAAGAATCAGATTACTAAATTCAACTGGGAAACCGGTAAAATGGATACAGTCATGGTGATGGAAGGTGCAGTTTCCAACAACGGCACCAAGGCTAATCCCTGTCTTCAGGGCGATATCCTGGGCGACTGGCGTGAAGAGGTGCTCATGCGTACCCCTGACAGCTCATCGCTTCGTTTGTACGTGTCCACAATACCTACTTCCTACCGTTTCCACTCATTCCTCGAGGATGTGCCTTATCGTCTGAGCATAGCCGCCCAGAATGTGGCATATAATCAGCCCACACAACCGGGATTTTATTTCGGACCCGACTTGAAAGGCAAGAAATTCCGCGGCACAGTGGTGAAATGAAATTTAGAAATTATATACCCAAATTAATTATATCATGAAAGAAGAAATGATTAAGAAGGCTTATGAAATAGCCAAAGAACGTTACGCTGCTGTAGGCGTCGACACTGACAAAGTACTTGAACAAATGCAGGATTTCCACCTGAGCATGCACTGCTGGCAGGCTGATGATGTGGCCGGCTTTGAAAATCAGGGTGGCTCACTTACCGGTGGTATCCAGGTAAACGGTAACTATCCCGGCAAGGCCCGCAACATAGATGAACTCCGTGCTGATATCCTCTATGCTATGTCACTCATTCCCGGTAAGCACCGTCTCAACCTCCACGAAATCTATGGTGATTTCGGTGGCAAGTTTGTTGACCGTGACCAGTGCTCAGTGGAACACTTCCAGAGCTGGATTGACTGGGGTAAGGCTAACGACATCAAGCTTGACTTCAACTCCACTTCATTCTCTCACCCCAAGAGCGGTGACCTCAGCCTCGCTAACCCCGACAAGGCTATCCGCGATTTCTGGATTGAACACTCAAAGCGTTGCCGTGCCATTTCACAGGCTATCGGTGAAGCTCAGCAGGACCCCTGTATCATGAACACATGGGTACATGACGGAAGCAAGGATATCACTGTGAACCGTTACATGTACCGCGAACTTCTCAAGGATTCTCTCGACCAGATTTTCGAACATAAGTATGACTGGATGAAGGACTGCGTTGAGTCAAAGGTATTCGGTATCGGTCTTGAAAGCTATACTGTAGGTTCAAATGACTTCTACACAGCTTACGCTTCAAAGAACGACATGATGATTACCCTTGACACAGGTCACTTCCACCCCACTGAAAGTGTGGCTGACAAGGTATCGGCAATGCTCCTCTTCGTGCCCGAGCTGATGCTCCACGTGAGCCGTCCTATCCGTTGGGACTCTGACCATGTTACCATCATGGACGACCCCACTATGGACCTCTTCAGCGAAATCGTACGTGCAGGTGCCCTCAACCGTGTACACTATGGCCTTGACTACTTCGACGGTACACTCAACCGTATCGGTGCTTACGTGATTGGTAGCCGTGCGGCTCAGAAGTGCATGCTCCGCGCCCTTCTTGAACCTATCGCAACCCTCCGCAAGTACGAGCTTGACGATAAGAAGTTCCAGCGTCTCGCTCTTCTCGAAGAGTGCAAGAATCTCCCCTGGAATGCCGTTTACGACATGTTCTGCCTCAAGAACGGTGTGCCCGTAGGCGAAACATTCATTCCCGAAATCGAAAAATACGAAGTAGAAGTAACTTCTAAACGATGATACTTATTGGCTTACTCATCATAGCCATCGGTGCTTTCTGCCAATCCAGTTGCTACGTTCCCATCAACAAGATTAAATCATGGAGCTGGGAAAGCTACTGGATTGTGCAGGGGGTATTCGCATGGGTGGTGTTGCCGTTTCTCGGCGCGCTGCTGGCTGTCCCCGCCGGACATTCGCTCACTGAGCTTTTCACCCCCGACCAGTCGTTCAATATCTGGATGACAGTGCTTTTCGGAGTGCTTTGGGGTGTAGGTGGTCTGACTTTCGGTCTCTCCATGCGCTATCTCGGTGTGGCTTTGGGTCAGTCTATTGCGCTTGGCACATGCGCCGGACTCGGCACTATCATGGGCCCGGTTCTGCTCAATATCTTCTTCCCTGAAAATGACCCCTTGTCACAGCTCACATTTGCTGTGATTCTCGGTGTGGTGGTTACCCTCATCGGTATTGCCATCATTGGTGTGGCTGGCTCCATGAAGGCTGCATCGCTCAGCGAGGAGGAGAAGAAAGCCGCAGTGAAGGACTTCAATTTCCCCAAAGGTATCGCCATTGCACTTCTCGCTGGCTTCATGAGCGGTTGCTTCAATGTAGGTCTTGAGTTTGGCAGCGGTATCAACTTCGGTGATTTGACTCCCGACATGTTCAAGACTCTCCCTGCCACCCTCCTGGTGACCCTCGGCGGTTTTGTGACCAATGCTGTCTACTGCTTCTACCAGAATCAGAAGAATCACACCTGGGGTGACTATGCCAAGGGTGGGGTACTGGTCAACAATGTATTCTTCTCACTGCTCGCCGGCGCTCTCTGGTATAGCCAGTTCTTCGGACTTGCCCTCGGCAAAGGTTTCCTCACCGATTCACCCACGCTGATGACACTCTCATTCTGTATCCTTATGGCTCTCAATGTGGTGTTCTCTAATGTGTGGGGTATCATCCTCAAAGAGTGGAAAGGTTGCTCGTCAAAGACCATCACCGTGCTTGTAATCGGCATCGTTGTGCTGGTGGTGTCTTGCTTCCTTCCACAGTTAATCTGATAATCCAATCATTATTTTTGTAATAATATGGCTTCAATTTTAGACAATCGCCCCGCGTTGGAGCGTGAAGTATGGCAAGTGGCTGAAGCTGCCGGTTATCTCTGGCAGAAAGGCTGGGCTGAACGTAACGGTGGCAACATCACCGTTAATATTACCGAACATGTGGATGACGCAATCCGCAATATGCCGGCTATCAGCCCCGTGTATCCTATCGGTGCCACTCTCCCCAACCTTAAGGGCTGCTATTTCTACTGCAAGGGTACAAACAAGCGTATGCGCGACCTCGCCCGCTGGCCTATGGAAAATGGCTCGGTAATCCGCATCCTTGATGACTGTGCATCGTATGTCATCATCGCTGACAACCCTGTGAAACCCACCTCGGAGCTTCCCTCACACCTCGCCGTTCACAACTATCTCATCGGTAAGGGCTCTAACTACAAAGCATCCGTTCACACTCACCCCATTGAACTCGTGGCAATGTCACACTGCAAGAAGTATCTTGAAAAGGATGTGGCTACCCGTGTGCTCTGGAGCATGATTCCTGAGACGAAGGCTTTCTGCCCCCGTGGTCTCGGCATCATCCCTTATCAGCTTCCTGGTTCAAACGAACTCGCTGAATCTACTATTAAGGAACTTGGCGATTACGATGTGACCCTTTGGGAAAAGCATGGTGTGTTTGCTGTTGACACTGACGTGATGAGCGCATTCGACCAGATTGACGTGCTCAACAAGTCAGCTCAAATCTATATCTGCGCTAAGAACATGGGCTTCGAACCTGATGGTATGAGCGATGAGCAGATGCGTGAAATGACAGTAGCATTCAATCTTCCAAAATAACACGGCAGGCATGAAGCGACTCCCTCTGATTTTTTTACTGGGTGTATCGCTGGCTGCTTGTTCTCAGAAAGATTCACAAGGAGGCGGTGATGAAATCAATGATTCCACATCGCCCCTTCATCTTTTGCAGCCGGATTATACTACACCTTACGGACAGCTTGCGCCTGATTCCGTGCGTGCTGATATTGACCGTGTATTCAGTTATGTCGATGCCGTGACTCCCGCCAAGGTGGTGGACGGTGCCGGAAATGAAATCACTGACTACACCAATCTTCCTGATGACGCTATGCTCAATCAGGGTACTTTCCGCCTCACAAGCTATGAGTGGGGCGTGATGTACAAAGCGCTTCTCGCTGCTTCGGAAATGCTCGGCGACCCCAAATACAAAGCTTACGTTTCCGACCGTGTCGGTTTCCTTGCCAAGGTTGCCCCTGCATTTGCTGAGTGGAGCAAACGTACAGGCAAGCGCGACGGTCAGATGCGCATGGTGGTATCTCCTGCCACGCTTGACGATGCCGGCGCCATGTCGGGTGCATTTATGGAAGCGGCTATGGCTGACTCTACTCTGCAGCTTGGCGAGGTGATAGAGCGTTACTACGCTATTGTCGACAGCGGTACCCACCGTCTTGCCGATGGCACTATCGCCCGTATGCGTCCGCACCCCGATGCTGTGTGGCTCGATGATATGTTTATGGCTCTTCCTGCCATGGCTACCCGCAGCGTGTATGCCGGTGACAAGAAGCAGCTTGATGAAGCTGCCCGTGTGGCAGGTCTGTTCATCGACCGTATGTGGATACCCGAAAAGAAGTTCTTCCGTCACGGCTACGTGGAAGGTCTTTCAGAGCAGCCGGAGATGGCTTGGGGACGTGCTAACGGCTGGGCTATTCTTACTCTCAGTCAGTTGCTCGATGCGCTACCCGAATCGCATCCCGGACGAGCCAAAATTCTTGACACTTTCCGCACTCATGTGAAGACTCTGGCATCTCTGCAGAGCAAGGATGGTTTCTGGCATCAGCTCCTTGACCGTAATGACTCGTATGAGGAGACATCCGCCACCGCTATTTTTGCTTATTGTATCGCCCACGGCATCAACCAGGGCTGGCTCGACCCCACCACTTACGGTCCGGTGGCTCAGCTTGCATGGGAGGCTGTGTCAACCAAAATCAATGATAAAGGCGAAGTGGAAGGTGTGTGCGTTGGTACAGGAATGGGCTTTGACCCCGCCTACTACTATTACCGTCCGGTGAGCACCAAGGCTGCCCACGGCTACGGTCCGGTGATATGGGCAGGTGCCGAGATGATTAAGCTCCTTAACACTTACTATCCGCGTGTCAATGACAGTGCGGTGCACTATTACAAGGTTGACCCCGAGAATGGTGATATGCCGATATTCTCGGTTGATTCCGAAGGTAAGGCTAAGGTGATTCTTCACTAAGCATTACATTTTTTTGAAATATCCGGGTATGGGGGAGCTATCCTCCATGCCCGGAATTTTTTTGACCATAATATTTTGCTAAGTTGTGAGGTTTGGAGTACTTTTGTCAACCGAAAAAGCTGGGTCAGTGTTACCCGCTTATAGAACTGATTCCGGAATAAATCGAAAGAATGTCACCAGTAGAACATAAAATATATTATGCCACCCTTCCTACGGGACTGCGTATGGTGGTAGCCAAGCGTGATTCAGTAGTGGAACATTGTGGCGTGGCTGTGAATGCCGGGAGCCGCGATGAGGCGCCCGACAGGTATGGACTCGCGCATTTTGTGGAGCATACCATATTCAAGGGCACCCGCCGCCGCAAGGCATGGCACATCCTCAACCGCATGGAGCTTGTGGGTGGAGAGCTTAATGCCTATACCACCAAGGAGGAGACATTACTCTATTCCACATTTCCCGCTGGCAATCTTGTCAGGGCAGTGGAATTGATATCTAATTTGGTTGAGGATTCCCGTTTCCCTGGTGTGGAGCTTGACCGTGAGCGTCTTGTGGTGGCTGATGAGATTGACTCTTATCTCGATGTACCGTCCGAAGGAATTTTTGATGATTTCGAGGAGCTTATTTTTGCCGGCTCGCCGCTCGCGCATAATATTTTGGGAGATAAGAGCTCTTTGGCTCATTTTGACTCTGATATATGCAGGGCATATTTGGAAAAATTCTACACTCCGGGTGAGATGGTGTTTTTTTATTCCGGTCCGGAGCAACCTGAAAAGGTGATGAAGGTGGCTGAGAAGTATTTTGCATCTCTCAGCCGACCTGACGTCGGGCGTAAGCGTGAGACCCCCGTGATATTGGAGCCGTTTGATGTCGTGCGGCGTATAGATACCCATCAGGCACATACGGTTTTGGGGGCGCGTGTGGAAGGGATGATGAGTGCCGATAGATTTGCTATGGCACTCCTTACCAATATGCTGGGAGGTCCGGGTATGAATTCTCTGCTCAATGTGGCACTTAGGGAGCGACGTGGATTGGTATATACAGTCGATGCCGGCACTACGCTGATGAGCGACACCGGATTGTTTACCATATATTTCGGCTGCGACGAGGAGGATGTGGAGCGTTGCATCCGTTTGGTAAACAGTGTAATCGGCCGACTTGCCAATGAGTCCCTTTCAGTGCGGCGTCTTGCGGAAGCTAAAAAGCAATATGCCGGTCAGCTCACCATCGCTTCAGTCAATTCGGAGCAGGGAGCGATTTCGATGGCGCGAAGCACTTTGTATCGCGGAAGTGCCATGTCGTCTGCCGAAGTCATTGACGCAATCAACTCCGTAACCGCCGATGATATCCGCCGCATTTCCCAATCAATCCTCCCCCTCTCCCGCCTCACACTCCAATAACATAAGTGTAGGTAAATAAAATCTTTGTAGTATAGTTAAAAAACACTCTCCTCTATACGCTCAATAATATGATAGTTTTTGTGCGGTTTTAGATTTGGGTCTAATTTTAAAATGTAAAATCAAACAACGGGATTTAACTTGAATAAGTTAAATCCCGTTGTTCATGCAAAATTGTCGGGGTGAGAAGACTCGAACTTCCGACCTCCACGTCCCGAACGTGGCGCGCTGCCAACTGTGCTACACCCCGATTGACAAGCGAAATGTCGTTTTTTGCGACCACAAAGGTAGTGGTTTTTCCTAATTTCACCAAATCTTTAGCGAAAAACTTTAAGGAACTGGTTTAAAAATCATTTTACAAATATACTCAACGGTTTTCTGGAAATCAGATTCATTAGCTCTGTCCCATATTCGGTATTGGAATGTGAGTCAAGGTTAAATTTTAAAATAATAAGTTGCATTACAACCGAAGTTGGGAATAATTTGTTAATTTTGCAGTCTGTAAGAAACTGTTTCAACAACCGCTAAGGTGTTGTCAGAACAAGATAACTTTATGACTGTATTAGATATTATAATACTCATTATCTTCATCGTGGCTGCGGTGCTTGGTTTCCGCAAGGGATTTATCACACAGGTAGGTTCCCTGGCTGCGATTGTGATAGGCATCATCGCCTGCCGCATGTTTGCTCCGCAGGTGGTCGGGCTGATTTCACCTACACCTGCCGAGGTGGCTGAGGGTGCTAATTCGTGTCCTGAATACCTCACCACTATCATTGCATGCTGTATCATTTATTTGGTGGCTTATTATGCTGTGATACTGGTGGTGAAACTGCTCAAATTGGTGGCTCATACCGTTTTGCTTGGTCCTCTGGACCGGATAGGCGGGGCGATAGTGAGTGTGGTCAAATGGTTCATCCCGGTCAGCCTTGTGCTGAATCTCTATCTGGCTATGAATCCCGACTGTAATTTGGCTGAGAAGGTTCATATAGCGGGAGGACAGCCTGTCCAATGGATAGTGGAGCTTGCACCGGCCTTATTCGGCGCTTTGAGCCAGTTAGCCAAATAAAAATGATAAGTACGGTTTATGTTATGAACATATAAGTATGGAAGAGAACAAGAATATCATACCTGAAGATAGCAAACCGCAGGGTAGCGCAGAAAAGAAGGATAACAGCGATGAGCTGATATCGCGCGCCACCTCGGGGGAATATAAATATGGCTTTACCACCAATATCGACACCGACGTCATACCAAAGGGTTTGAATGAGGATGTGGTAAGGCTGATTTCTGCCCGCAAGGGTGAGCCTGAATGGTTGCTTGAGTTCCGTTTGAAAGCGTTCCGCTACTGGGAGACTCTCGAGATGCCTGATTGGGCACATCTTAATATTCCGCCCATTGACTATCAGGAGATAAGCTATTATGCCGAACCGCAGCAGAAGAAGAAAGGTCCGGAGAGCCTCGACGAGGTGGATCCTGAACTGCTTGACACTTTCAACCGTCTTGGCATACCATTGCAGGAGCAGAAAGCACTTGCAGGGATGGCTGTTGACGCTGTGATGGACTCCGTGAGCGTGAAAACCACCCACCGAGAGAAACTTGCGGAAAAGGGCATTATATTCTGTTCCATATCTGAGGCTGTGAAGGATTACCCCGACCTTGTGAAGAAATACCTTGGCTCGGTGGTGTCCTACCGCGATAACTTCTTTGCCGCTCTCAACTCGGCTGTGTTCTCCGATGGCTCATTTGTGTATATCCCCAAGGGTGTACGGTGCCCGATGGAGCTTTCTACATATTTCCGCATCAATGCTGCCGGCACTGGGCAGTTTGAGCGCACTTTGATTGTGGCCGACGATGACGCATACGTAAGCTATCTGGAAGGTTGTACCGCCCCGATGCGCGATGAGAATCAGCTCCACGCCGCCATAGTGGAAATCATAGTGGAGGATAGGGCAGAGGTGAAGTACTCCACCGTGCAGAACTGGTACGCAGGCGATGCTGAAGGGCGAGGTGGTGTCTACAACTTTGTCACCAAGCGTGGACTTTGCCGTGGTGACCATTCCAAACTTTCATGGACCCAGGTAGAGACCGGCTCAGCCATCACTTGGAAATATCCTTCATGTGTGCTTCAGGGCGAGAGCTCACGAGGCGAGTTCTACTCAGTGGCTGTGACCAAGAACTATCAGCAGGCTGATACCGGTACAAAGATGATACATCTCGGCAAAAACTCAACCTCTACCATAGTCTCAAAGGGTATTTCTGCGGGTCATTCCCAGAATTCCTACCGTGGACTGGTGAAAGTGGCGCCCAATGCCGATGGCTGCCGCAACTACACCCAGTGTGATTCGCTGCTCATGGGTGGAAACTGCGGTGCACATACATTCCCCTACATTGACGTGCTCAACGACACTGCCATAGTGGAGCATGAGGCAACCACATCGAAGATTTCCGAGGACCAGCTGTTCTATTGCAACCAGCGAGGCATCCCTACTGAGGAGGCGATAGCGCTGATAGTCAACGGTTACGCCAAGGAGGTAATGAACAAGCTCCCGATGGAATTTGCCGTGGAGGCTCAGAACCTGCTGCAGATAACATTGGAAGGCTCCGTCGGATAGACCCTCTCCGGAAGTTGCGATATATAAGTATTGAAAACATTTAAGATGGACGAAACGCTTAATCAATCACCTGCCCTGTATCTCTTACCGTCGACCATGAGCGATGCTCCTGTTGACACAGTGCTTCCTGCCGCCAACATTGAGGTAATCCGTAGCCTGAAGCACTTTGTGGTTGAGAATGTGAGGACTGCCAGACGGTTTCTGAAGCGATGTGACCGCTCCATCGATATTGACTCGCTCTCGTTTGTGACTCTCGATGAGCATACCGACCTGAAGGACATCCCATCCATGCTTGAGCCTATGCTCCGTGGCGAGTCCATAGGGGTCATATCCGAGGCCGGGTGTCCGGCCATCGCCGACCCGGGAGCCGACCTTGTGGCTGTGGCGCAAAGCAAAGGGCTTAGGGTGGTTCCGATGGTGGGTCCGTCAAGTATCCTGCTTTCGCTGATGGGTTCGGGTTTTAACGGACAGAGTTTCTCGTTTAATGGCTACCTTCCTTACGAGACCAAGGCTCGTGCATCCCGGCTCCGTGAGATGGAACGGCGCATCCGTCATGAACGTCAGACCCAGATATTCATTGAGACCCCTTACCGTAACAACCGGCTCATAGCCGAATTGTCTAAATCGCTCCCCGGCAGCATGAAACTTTGTGTTGCTTCCGACATCACTGGTCCGAAACAGACCATTCTCACACTGCCTCTCTCATCGTGGGCAAAACGTAAATATGATTATGATAAAATACCTACCATCTTCCTGCTGTTTGAGTGACCTCCAAGGAGTGTCGCACTGCCGGAGGTGAGGTAGGACCCCCATCTTTCTATGGCTAAATCGCGAAAAAATATTAACAGTTTCCACTGTCCCGGGCTTTTTGATGGTCTTGAAGACTTTCAAGAGCGCATGGATGGTGACTTTGAGGTGATTCCGGCCAAGAAAATGGACGAGATAGTGCGCAGGATTAAAGCTGACAGGAGTTCAGCAAAAGCTCTCGACGAGATGGCTCCGCTGTCACCTACCGACCATATATTTTTCATGAGTTTCGGAAGCGGCAGCAGCGGCAACTGTTCCTATATCGGGGATAGACAGAGCGGATTTCTGATAGATGCTGGCGTTGAGACCAAAAAAGTGGTGGACTCGCTGCGTTCCAACGGTATTTCTATGGATGCCGTGAAAGGTATATGCCTTACGCATGACCATGGCGACCATATAAGATATGTCTACAACATAGTGCGTACCTATCGTCACATAAAAATTTATTGCACACCCAAGGCATTCAACGGCATATTGCGACGTCACAGTGTGTCGCGCCGTATCAAGGATTATCATGTGGCTATATATAAGGAATTCCCGTTCCGATTGGGCAATTTCGAGGTGACAGCCTTTGATGTGAAACATGACGGAGCTGACAACGCCGGTTTTTTTATCTCGCATGGTAACCGACATTTCGCCATTGCCACCGATTTGGGCTGTGTGAGTGAACGTGTGGACTATTACATGCGCATGGCTGAGTATATAGTCATTGAGGCTAACTACGATGAGACAATGCTCCGCAACGGAAGCTATCCGGAATATCTCAAGGCGAGGATAGCGGCCGACAACGGACACATGGATAATGTGAAGACCGCCGAGTATCTCGCGCAAATCTACCGTCCCGAAATCAAGAACATCTATCTTTGTCATCTCAGCCACGACAACAATACGCCTGAAAAGGCATTGGGAGCCGTTACAGCGTCGTTAAGAAGCGCTGGTGTCACTCGTATAGGCAACGGCTTCGTAAGCCTTGCAAACCCCGAGGAAGAGCCTCAGGTGCATCTTGTGGCGCTCCCGCGCTATGATTCAAGCCCTCTTTATACATTGTAGGAGTTAATTCTTGTAACATCCTCCTCTGCATCTACCGGCAATTCTATAAGATTGTTGAGCTTAGCCTGGACTTCTTCTGAGCTCCTGGCGACGGTAACATGGGTGGATTATGCTTATATATGTAAAAATTCAATGCGGCACATGGTTCTCTCAACCTGGTGCCGCATCGTTTAACAATAGCATTTTGAAATCTTTTATTTTAGATTACCTAACCTACTTGTTGATGTAGTTATTTCGTATAATTATCTGTATGCAAAATTAGTAAGAATCATCTGCCTCCGCTATACCTAAATTTAAGTATTTTGGTGTGATTTTCAGCTGTCTGCTAATCAAAACCGATTAGAAGCAACGCAGATGTATGGATTTTCACTCGGTTTTCTCAGCCGGAGGGAGCTGTGAGTCATCGTTGCGGTGACTCGGATGTGTCGCTACCCATTCCATAAGCGAACTTATGGCTGAGCATACAAATGCGATTCCTGTGACAAGAAGCACGATACTGTTGATTGTGCGCACGCTGGTACACATCACTATCACCCCTGTGACAATAAGCAGCACAGGAATAATGTAATAATAGAACGGCAGCACGAACGGCCGTGCGAGCCATGCCACGAAGCAAAGATGATAACCTCCTATGATGATGAGGAGAACACCGAACAAGGTCACCATTATGCCTGCGAACTGTTCGGGCATCGCACACATGATTACCCCCAATGCCAATGCGCCGATACCGGCGAGCACAGAGGTGGTGCTTTTGCGTTCCTTGCTCAACGCTCCGATAAGTACTGAGAACACACCGGGTATGATAAACATAACCCCTATCATTATCACAATCCATGCCATGATGTCGAGGTGATTGTGCAATACTATCATCGCTATACCTGCGATGCCGACTATTAGTGAGGTGAAGAGGTCGGTTCTCCCATTCATTCCGCCCATAAATATATATAATTTAATAGTTGATACCTTGGAGTGCCACGGAGTAAGCTCCGGGTCTCTTTATTTTATACATCCCGCGCGGATAAAAGTTCACCCGCACCTTAAAAGAAAAGATGCGGGTGAAACTATAATGGAAGATTCTGTGTCAGATTAAAAATCATTCAGCTTTGGGGGCTTCTTCCTCGGCTGCTTTGTCCGCTTTCTTGCATTTCTTGGCGGCAGGTTTGGCAGCGGCTTTTTTTGTTGTCTTTTTTGTCTTCTTTTCAGCAGCCTCCTCTTTCTCACGTAGCAGGTGCTCTTCGTTGAAGTGCTCTATGTTCTTGCGCATTGATTCCGCTTCCTTATTCAAGGCTTCAATCTCACGCTCCTGGTTACGGATGGTGGTGAGGAGTGAACTTAGTTCCTCATTGTCGATTGACATTGGGTACTGTTCCTCTACGCGTACAATGAAGTCGGCAAGGACATTCATATAGTTGGTGAATGCATCAAACGGAGTGTCGTAAGGAGAGAACTGTGAGTGTACCGAACCATCGTGCATGTTCTTGGTTGACATGTAGAAGAAATGGTCGGCAGCCTGGAGATAATACCAGTCCTGTTTCAGACGACGGTCCTCGCAAAGACGCACACGCTCGCTTACGGAGTAGAGCTTGTTGAATGCTTCGTTCTGGAGCTTGTTGCCGAGCCATGCAGAGGTGTCGCGTGCCTCATCTGCCCATGATATGGGATGCAGCACTGAAAGTTCAGCTACAGCCTTCAGTTTGGTCACAGCAGTGGTCGGTGTCCAGAATTCTATGCCGCGTTCCTCGGCGAAGCGGGGGAGGGCTTCAAGAAATTGGAATATACCGGTCTCGCAGGGCTGGAAGTCTCCGAACACCTCGAGGTTCATGAACAGGTTCACAATCTGCTCCTCGGCGGGAGTATTTGCAATCCAGTCGATGTACTTGTCGGCGGTGAGAGGATATTCATCCCATGAGGTATTGCTGAAACGGTCAGAGATATCGTCGCTGAACTTGTCGTTCTTCAGAAGTATTTTCAGCTTGGGAGCTGAAGCGGCGCTGTAGACATAGTTGGGTGATTTCCAACCGAGGATATGCTTTGCACCTTCGGTGATGACACCCTTGTAGCCCATGGCGAGAATCTGCGGAGCGAGTTCGTCGCTGTAGATAAGCTCGGTGTTGCGGAGCACCTTAGGCTGTACACCGAAGAGTTCCTTGATTTTCTCATCATGCACCTTGACCTGGTTGGCAAATTCTTCCGGGTCAGCGAGCGATGAAAGTGAGTGAGCGTAGGTCTCGGCGAGGAATTCCACGCAGCCTGTGTCAGCAAGCTTCTTGAGAAGGTCGATGAATTCGGGAACATATTGTTCGAATTGCTCGAGAGCTGTGCCGGTGATTGAGAGGGCGCATTTGAACTTGCCGTTTGACTCTTCAATCATCTTGAGGAGGCTTTCGGCTGCAGGGATATAACTGCGCTGGGCTATGCGGGTCACGATGTCGTCGTTGGCGAAGTCATCATAATAGTAGTGGTCGTTACCTATGTCGAAGAAGCGATATCTTTTCAGACGGAATGGCTGGTGAATCTGAAAATAGAAACAAATTGCTTTCATTGGTCTTATTAGTTTTGAGTTGTGAGTTTTGAGTCATTACAGCTCAAAACTTTATCGATTTAATACTTTATTATAAATATCTATCACTTTGCGTCCTGCCTTGTCCCAGGTAATCTGATTTACCTCCGCGAGACCATCCTCACGCAGCTGTTCATACATAGCCGGGTAAGTGACGATGGAGTGGATGGCATCAGCCATGGCGTCGATATCCCAGTAGTCGGTCTTGATTACGTTTGTGAGGATTTCGGCGCAACCGCTCTGCTTGGAGATGATGGATGGTACACCCATCTGCATGGCTTCGAGTGGTGAGATACCGAATGGCTCTGAAACTGAAGGCATGATGTAGACATCAGACGCCTTGAGCATTTCATATACCTGGTTTCCTCTCTGGAATCCGGGGAAATGGAAACGGTCGGCTATACCGCGTTCGGCGGCAAGGAGTATCATCTTGTCCATCATATCCCCGCTTCCTGCCATGACGAAGCGCACGTTGGGATTGTTTTTGAGCACCTTGGCGGCAGCCTCAACGAAGTATTCAGGACCTTTCTGCATGGTGATACGTCCGAGGAAGGTCACCACCTTGTCCTTCGACTTATGTTCAGGCACGTTGAGCTGCTCGGGGGTGAGCGGAGTCACCGCATTGTGAACGGTAGTTACTTTGGCTGGGTCGATGCCGTAATTGTTGATTACGGTGTCGCGTGTAAGGTTCGACACACAGATGATGTGGTCGGCATTGTTCATGCCATCCTTCTCGATGCCAAACACGGTGGGATTGGGTTTCCCTCGTGAACGGTCGAATTCAGTGGCGTGGACGTGGATTACGAGCGGTTTGCCCGACACCTGCTTGGCGTGAATTCCGGCAGGGTAGGTGAGCCAGTCGTGCGAGTGAATGATATCGAAGTCAACGGTGCGTGCCACTACTCCGGCGCATATTGAGTAATTGTTGATTTCCTCAACAAGATTGTCGGGATAACGACCGGAAAATTCAAGGCATCCCAGGTCGTTGGTGCGCATGTAGTTGAAGTCGGCGTAGATATGGTCACGGAGCTTGAAGTACAAATCGGGATTCATCACATTGCCAATGCGCTGTTCCACATAGTCACGGCTTACATCGCGCCATGCTATGGGTACCTGCGACATTCCGATGATGTTGGCGAAGTGTTTCTCCTCGTCACCGAATGGCTTGGGGATTACAAATGTGATATCCATATCGCCACACTCCCACATACCCTTTGTGAGACCGTAGCTGGCAGTGCCCAGACCGCCGAGGATGTGAGGGGGGAATTCCCACCCGAACATTAATGCTTTCATGGGTGTGTGAAGATATTAGTCCATTATGAATTTTTTGAGTGTGGTGAGAGTGCGGAGCACTTCTGCGACATTGGTCACATGGCTTATCGCGCCGCGTCCGGTGAAGGGCGGGTTGGCATCATAGAGCTGTGAGAGTGAGCCGATGCAGCCTTGTGTCATTTCGTCCTCGAAACCGATGAGCATACGGTCGATGTAGCTTACGCCACTCATGCCGAACACCTTGAGATAAGCGTCGCTGTAGAATCCCATCAGCCATGGACGTGCCGGTCCGTTGTGAAGTGCCATTTCGCGTTCCTCGGGTGAGCCGAGATAATTGGGACGGTATCCGTAGCTCTTCGGTGAGAGTGTGCGGAGACCCTTCGGGGTGAGAAGCTCACGGGTCACTATATCGAGCACACGTTTGCGCTGGCGACGGTCAAGCGGAGAATAATCCAGACCTATCGCTATCGCCATGTTGGGGCGCACGGACGGGTCGGCGTATGTGCCGTTGACATAATCGTATAGATAACCGTAGTCGTTGAGGAACATTGAGATGAACGGTTGAGCCATCTTTTCGGCGAGTGCCTTGTACTTCTCTTCGTCGGGAGTGCCTTCGGTGAGGCGTGACGCGAATACAAGCGCATTATACCAAAGCGCATTGAATTCAACCAGATAACCTGTGCGGGCTACTATCGGACGTCCGCCGAGCGAGGCGTTCATCCACGACATCGGTTTCTGTGTGCCGTCGGTGGTTATCATGCCGTTCTCGTCCACATGCAGGAAGGGATGCTTCTGCTCCAGGATGAAGTTGAGTGTTTCGAGTACTGTATCGAGATAGCGTTCGCGGGCAGCATCACGGCCGTATGCCTTGGCATATTGCTGGAGAGCCCAGATGCCCCACAGAGGCACGTCGGGGAGGTCGATGCCGAGAATACGCTGGTCGAGATTGCCTGTGAGCATGAAATTCTTGGCAGCCTTGAGGGCTGTCTCGGCAATCTTCTCGAAGTCTTCGCGGTGGTTGATGGCGATGGTGGCGCCGGGAAGTGCCATGAAGGTGTTGCGGGCCAGAATCTTTCCCCAGGGATAACCGGAGAGCAGATACATATTTCCGTCGGGAGTGTTGAGGTAACACTGCTTAACTGCGTTTTTCAGACAGTTGAAGAATGATGTGCGGCATGTACGCTGTGCTATTTCCTTCTCATACATCTTGGCGAGTGAGCGGGGCGACACTTCGCTGAGACCTGCCGAGAAGATGATTGATTCACCTTTCTTGATGGGTACATCGAAATATCCGGGTACCCAGAGGTCCTCGGTATAGGGCACACCGCGTTCAAGGTCCTTCACATATTCGAAGCCATTGTACCAGTTAGGCTCATAAGTCCATGTTGGTTTATGGCTGAACTGCATGTAGAGAGTAGGATAACCTTTATAGAGGCAGGCAGCCACACCATTGTTGATTTCCGGTACCTCGGTGTTGATTACATCATTGGCGATACAGAGTTCATTGGCATCGCGGAATGCGAGTACGGGGCGGAAACGGAGTGTTGTGGGTGAATGTGCCTCCACGAGGGTATAGCGGATGAGGATGCGGTTCTCGTGGGAGATGAAGATTTTCTCCTTGGTGAGAATTACGCCACCCACGCGGTAAGTGGTGCGCGGCACACTTTCGCAGTCAAATTCGCGGATATACTTGTGACCGTTCGGACTCATCACGCCGCCGCTGTAGCGGTGCAGACCCAGGTTGAACGGAGCGCCGTGCTGATACACGGTTTCATCGAGCGACGACAGCATGACATGCCATGAGTTACCCAGCTCAGGGACGGGCACAACTAAGAGTCCGTGCTGTTTGCGGGTATTGCAGTCTACTATCGTTGTGCAATGATACGCACCGGTCTGATTAGTACGGAGCATCTCTTTCGGAAGTGATTGCTCCAGGTTAATCATGAGGTTTTTATCAAACTTAAGATAGCTCATTTATAATAGTTAGTTATTATTAGTTTTCGGTATAGATTGATGATTTAGATTGTTTAATGCTAATGTCGTAAACAAATGAATCGTGTTATTAACTCACGAATTTAGGATTTTTCAACGATAAAAACAAATATAAATCTTAAAAATTAATAAATGTTTGTAAAGCGTGTCTAACAGCGATGTTATGAAACATATTTTCCGCCGTAAGGATGTGGATGTGTGACAATAAAGCGACGCCCGGATTCTGCTGAATGCGGAATCCGGGCGTCGGTATATCAGATAAAATTATCACGCTCTTATTTGAGAGCATCTTTTACGCTGTCGTTGGGAACCATCTGTTCCTGGAAGGTGTAAGCACCAGTCTTCGCCGACTTAACGACCTTGATGACCTTGCTATAGGTACGACCTTCACCTTTTTGCAGAGATGCAACGGTTTTCTTTGCCATGAGTCAGTGAATTATTTAATTTCTTTGTGAACTGTTACTTTCTTAAGGATGGGGTTGTATTTCTTCAACTCCAGACGCTCGGTGGTATTCTTGCGGTTCTTGGTAGTGATGTAGCGAGAAGTACCGGGCATGCCACTTGCCTTATGTTCGGTGCATTCGAGGATGACCTGAACGCGATTGCCTTTAGCTTTCTTTGCCATCTTCTTATAATATGTCTAAGTATTTGATTTCTGTTATGTAACCCTTGGTTATGGCTTCCTTGACTGCTGCGTCAAGACCCTTCTTGTTGATGGTGCGAAGACCTGCGGCGGAAATGGTAAGGGTAATCCAAGCTTGCTCCTCAACCCAGAAGAATTTCTTGTTGAAGAGATTTACATCAAACTTACGCTTGGTGCGACGCTTTGAGTGCGACACATTGTTGCCCACCATCGCTTTCTTGCCTGTAATCTGACAAATTTTTGACATGGCTGTTGGTTTTTATCTCTTTGTTTTTACTAAATATTAGTCTCAGTGTCCTGTGGCCGCCATCTCACGTCTCATATCGGTGCTAAGTGCATCTCTAATAGCACCTTTCGAGGATGTGCCACAAAACTCGGCTGCAAAGTTAAGCACTTTTTGCCTTATAAACAAACTTTTTTAGAGGAATTTAGATTTTACTCACAATTTTTACAGCGCTTTTCCTCTTTGGTTCTTTCCTCAGGCTGCCGCCTCTCTGTCCCCACGCCGTGGCTTTACTCTCCACGCAGATGCTTCACTGCCATTATGAGCACCTTGGTGGTGGAGGCGTCGATTACTCTGCCGCGGTTGCCGGGAAATTTCCCTACCATCGAGCTGCAACGTCCGTCAGCTGTAGCCACAGCCATGCAGACTGTGCCCACCGGCTTCTCGGCGCTTCCTCCGTCAGGTCCGGCAATACCGCTGGTCGCCACTGCTATGTCGGCGCCTGTAGCCGAGAGTGCGCCGCGCGCCATCTCCTCGACTACGGGTATGCTCACCGCGCCGTTGGCGGCGAGGGTCTCCCCGTTCACTCCGAGCAGACGCATCTTCACCTCATTGCTGTACGATACAATTCCCCCGGTGAATACTGCCGAGGAGCCCGGTATGAGTGTGATTTCATGGGCTATATTTCCACCGGTGCAGCTTTCGGCTGTGGTCAATGTCATCCCTTTCGCCTCGCATGCTTTCAGCAGTATCTGTGCCGGTGTGAGGTCCTCGGTGGCTATTACGGCGTTTCCGAGCATGTCATGAAGCTCGGACGCGGCGCGGCGCACCTCTGAGGTGATGAATTCCTTGTCATGATGGGCACCGTCGATGCGCAGACGTATCAGTCCCGGCTTCGGGAGATACGCCAGATGGAGATACGCGGGCAGCGCTTCCTCCCACGGAGCTATCTTTTCGGCGAGGGCGCTCTCGGTGTAGTCGGTCACCATGAGCACCGCATGCTCTATGTCTACATTCGACTTGAATCTTTTGCGCAGCTGCGGGAACACTTCGCTTTGAAACATCTCACGCGTTTCAAACGGTACTCCGGGCATCGAGACGAGCACACGCCCATCCTTTTCAAACCACATGATAGGGGCAGTCCCCACACGGTTCTGAATCACGCGGCACGATGTAGGCACGATTGCCTGGGCTGCTGTCAGCTTGTTAATCTTGAATCCACGGCGACCCACCACGTCCATCACGTTGGCGAGCACCTCGGGGTCCTCCTTCAGCTCACCGCCGAAATAGTCGCGGAGCACCTGCTTGGTTATGTCATCCTTGGTCGGACCGAGCCCTCCCGTGGTCAGCACCACGTCGCTCAGCTCAAATGCGCGGTTGATGGCGCGGGTGATTTCGTGTGCCTCATCCCCGACGGTCTGCACATCCTCCACTTCCCATCCGTAGGGAGCTATGTGGCGTGCGATTTCTCCGGAGTTGGTGTCGGTCACCTGACCCAGCAGCAACTCGTCGCCTATTACTATGATTGATACTTTCATCTGTCAGTCTCCTGTTGATTGTCCGGTTTCCCTCTAATTGTCTATTGAGAAGCGTGCGTAAGGCACCTCGTCGTAGCGGCAGAATTTTTTATCGAGATATTTGTAATACCCTGCCATAGCCACCATGGCGGCATTGTCAGTGGTGAAAAGCCTCGGGGGGATGAACGCCGTGAGGTGATGACGCTTGCAATAATCAGCCACCGCCTCTCTGACCCCTGAATTGGCTGAGACGCCACCGCCGATTGCCACAGTCTTGACTCCCGTCTGCTTCACGGCACGGTCAAGCTTGTCGAGCAGTATCTCGATGATGGTGTGTTGCAGCGACGCGGCAAGGTCGGCCTTGTTTTTCTCAATAAATTCCGGGTCCTCCTTCAGCGCATCGCGTAGGGTGTAGAGAAACGAAGTCTTCAGACCGCTGAAACTGTAGTCGAGTCCGGGGATATGCGGCTTGGCAAACTTGAAACGCTTCGGGTCACCCTCGGCTGCCAGACGGTCTATGTGCGGACCGCCGGGATAGGGGAGTCCCATCACCTTCGCGCACTTGTCAAACGCTTCGCCGGCGGCATCGTCGATGGTCTGTCCGAGGATTTCCATGTCATTATAGTCCCTCACCAGTATCAGCTGGCTGTTGCCACCCGAAATCAGGAGACAGAGGAATGGATACTCCGGCACCACGTCGTTCTCCTCGCGGCGTATGAAATGCGACAGCACATGCCCGTGCAGATGGTTCACATCCACTATCGGAACACGCAGTCCGAGCGAAAGACCTTTGGCAAACGAGGTCCCCACCAGCAGCGACCCCAACAGACCGGGTCCGCGGGTAAACGCTATGGCGCTGAGCTCATGTTTGTCCACTCCGGCGCGGCGGAGCGCCGTGTCGACCACCGGGAGGATGTTCTGCTGATGAGCGCGCGACGCCAGTTCGGGCACCACACCCCCATACTCGGCGTGTACCGCCTGCGATGCTATGACATTGCTCAGCAGCACACCGTCGCGGATTACCGCAGCCGACGTGTCGTCGCACGATGACTCTATGCCTAATATAATGATACTCATAATCTAACTGATACTCATGAAATGAATTGCGTTCAGCGGCGGCTTTTTTGAGCGCGTCCGCTGAATCCGCTGCAAAATTAATCAAAAAATCCCTACCCCTCAAAAAAATGAAGCTACTGATTCTTTCCCACCTGCGGCTGCACAACGAAATTCCCCCCGGCGAATCTCTATTCACCGGGGGGAACCTCGTCAATTTATCGTATGAACAGTTTTGAAATTTCTATCATTCGGGAACTGCGAAGATTACGATGCGGTTCCAGTCGTTAGTCTCGTAAACCTGGGTGTTGCTGCCGGCAGCTTCAAGAATCAGACGTTCGGGAGCGATGCCGTAGTCACCGGTGAGGATGTCAGCCACAGCCTGTGCGCGGCGTTCTGATAACTTCATGTTGTATTCTGATGTACCGGTGTCTTCGTCAGCGTAACCTCTTACGATAATCTGGGTGTCGGGGTTAGCCTTCATGAATTCGGCGATGTTGAATACGTTGACCATTTCCTCAGATGATACGTAAGCTGAGTTGAGCTTGAAGCGTACGGTGGGGAAGAGTGTCACGTTAGTCTCAGTAGCCTGTACTTCGGTAACTTCGGGGCAGGGGAGCTGTGCTTCGGCTGCTGCGAGAGCTGCTGATGTGGTGGCGAGAGCGCCGCGGAGGTCATTGACCTTGGCATTTGCGCTGTTGAGAGCGTCGATATATTCGCAGGGATTGTACTTCTTGAAGTTTGAGCCGGTGAAGTGGATAGTGAAACCACCGATAGCGGTGATGTTGATATCAACTGGCTTACCGTATGCTTCATTGTTGAAGTTGTCACCGTAGAGCGATGCACGGCCTTCAGCGAAGAAGTCAACATAGTTGCTCAGACGGAAGCGGAGCTGCAGACCTGCAGATACCGGGAACAACCACTGGTTTGATTTGAGCTTACCGTCGCCATCCATGATGTTGCCCTTTTCAGGATGGAAGTTGTAGACGAATGAGCTTCCGAGACCTACGTAAGGTACGATTGAGAATACGCGGTTGGGGTTGTAGCCGCCGAGTGAGTTAAACATATCCCACATGAAGTCAACGTTGAGGTTGGCGAGGCGGGCTGAGGCTGTGGTGCCCTGGTTCCAATGGATTGTGCCATAGTAGGCTGAGAAACGGAATCCTAAGTAAGGTGAAATCCAGCGACCGACGCCGAGGTTATAAGTGGCGGTCATCTTGCGGGAGTCATCACCTTTGGCGCGGGAGTTTTCTACAAAAGGTGACTGGATACCGGCACCGAACTGAATATACCAATTGTCACGCCATGAACCGGGTGAATAGTGGTCTTTGCAATCTACGGCTTCTACTGTGGTTTCTTCCACTACGATTGCGGTTGCATCCTGAGCCATTGCTTCGTTTGCGCTAAACAGCATTCCGCCGACAGCAGCAAGGAGTAAAGTGTTCTTTTTCATTCTCTCGTGATAGTTAAATGAAACATGAAGTTGTTTTAGATACTTCTTTAAATAGTTTTTAGTAAGTATTTTTATGAAATAGTTCTCTTGTTCAGTTGAAACGTCATCCCCGGCATCTCCTCTTGTCTGCGGTTATCAGCCGGCTGTGATATCGTTTTGGTTTTATAACATTAGCCAACATTTATTTGTTCATAAAATCTGCAAAAGCCAACGTTTTTAACATTTCACCCCCTCTCTGAGCCCCCTCAGAGGTCGTTTAAAAACCGACATGTCAGTTAATAAAAAAAGGCGGGAGTAAGAATGTTCACACATTCTTACTCCCTGGCGTATAATAAAACCTATCCTGTTAAAATGTTTTATTATCTATTCTTGTAACCTTTTTTGTCAACGGTCAGGCTTACTTGCCCTCCGCGCCCGCTTGAGGCGCGGGGGCGTTAATTGACCTTTTCTATTAGTAGCTAAAATTGCTCGTGTAATTTATTATCATTTATATTAATCCTCGTGCGGGGTTATTACTTGTCGTAGGCAGTCATGATTACCACACGGTTCCAGTCGTTCACTGAGAACGGCTGCTGAGTGTCCTGGTTGTGCATTGAGCTAACCTTCAGACGGTCGCGTGCGATGCCATACTTGTTGACAAGCATATCGGCCACCACATTGGCACGTTCCTCGGCGAGACGCAGATTGATTTCGCGTGAGCCGGTGCCCTTGTCGGCATAACCTACCACGGTGGCATATGAACCCGGATGGCTCTTGAGATAGTCGGCAATCGCAATCACATTCATCTCCTGGCTCGGCTGTACGTTAGTCTTGGCGAGCTGGAACACTACGTGGCTGCTCATTCCCACACGGTCTTCTCCCTTCATGGGCACTTCCTTAACCACTTCGATGGTATCGTGTACAATCACTTCCTTGATTACCTCCTCGCGCAGCTCATTCACGCGCTCGTTCACCTCAATCAACTCAGGATTGATGCAGGTGGGGCAGCTGTAGCCTGTGCCGAACTTGTAGGTCACACCCACAAGCAGGTTCACGAATGAATCAAAGCTGTGGTCGTTGCGTGAATTCCAGCGGTCGCTCACGCCATTCACCTGACATTCCACATTGAAGTCAAATGCCTTGTTGAGGCGCACATCCATGATGAGACCGGTGCGCACGAGCAGTGAGCTTGCAGGACGGGCAAATGAGCGGTCATAACCCACACCGAGCATGAAGTTCACATCCACCGGACGTTCCGGGTTAAGGCTCGCGGTCTGCGAGATGTTCCAGATTCCATCCACTCCGATGTTGTAGTGGAAAAATCCTGTGGTCATGCTGTTGGCTGTGTAGCGGCCTCTCCAGCCACCCACTGCGAGGCGGGCGCTCAGATAGGGGTTGAATTGCTTACCGAACGCTATCTGTCCGGCCGGCGAGAGCATCTTGCCGAAGCCTGCGCCACCGCCCACTGAGTATGATGCGCCGAGGCTTCCCTGGATGAACCACGGATTCACCTCTGCCTCCTGGGCCGATGCCGATACCATGGCGCCTGTGAGTGCCAGGGCGGCTAATATCCTTTTTAGTTTCATAATCTGTTGGTTAAGTAGTTGAAAGTGAGAAGAGTCTATTTAAGTTTTTCCTTTACCCTTTTGTCATCCTCCGAGGTCAGGAGCGAACCGTAAGTCTCGTAGAGATACTTACCAACGGCGTTGTCGCTGTTCACCAGCATCTGGTCGCTGTAAAATTTTGAATAATCCCGGTTGAGCTTCTCCAAATCATGTTCGGGATTCTGATACCGTGCGGCAAAGTTGTTTTTAGCCTTTATGAATTTAAACAGTGCGCGGTTGTCGTCGGTGCCGGTGAGGTTGAGCACATCGCTGATTTCAATCTCCACCTTACCCCCTTCCACTACAAATGGCATATAAAGCATGTCGAGCGAATCCGAGGGATTCACTATCAGCAGCTTTGCCACGTAGGGCATTGAGGTGATATCATCGCGTGTGAAGCGGATGGAGTCTTTGGCGATTGTCAGCGTTGAGTCGAGCAGCTTGCCATGCTGGTCCACGAGCGACACCTGTGTGTACTGCTTCAAGGGTATGAAGACCTCCACCGAGCAGGGCGACTGCACCGGGGCGCCTCCGCATGCTGTGAGCATCGCCACGATGCTGACCATGAGTATAGTGCGGAAAAACAATAAATGTTTCATTGTTTGGTTGGTTAGAATGGGAAAGGGAGAGCGGCGATTCGTAGATATGAACCTTACCGCCCTCCCTAAGTTCGATAGTGTTTAGTCGGGTTTCCGCTTAGAATCTGAAACCGAGGCGCAACATCGGAGTGTCGATAAACTTGATGTTGTGATGGCTCAGGTTATAGTGGTCGAAACCCTGGGGAGCAATCTGAATTACGTCATAACGGTAGGCGACAGGCTGGAATTCGAGTGCTATGAACATTCCTTCGGTGAAGGAGTACTCTACACCGGCTACACCGGCTGCCTTGATACCGTACATCTGTCCCACTTTGCCGGCAGGCACGTAAACTTGTTCGTCTACCTGGATATCGCCGTCAACTGTGACATACTTTCCGGTATATGGTTCGCGTACATCTACGCGCGCCATCTGAAATCCTACTGTACCGCCCACGTAGGGGTGAATGCGTGTATTCTTGGTCTTGAAGTAACGCTCAACGCCTACATTGACATACCAGTTGTTGGTGGTCTGTGCGTTGATGTACTTCTGCTCGGGGAGGCTGATGTTAGGCTCATCGAGGATTTCTGTTGACTCGATATAGTCCTTTTTAGGTGTGATACTTGTATTCAAGCCGCCTGAGAAACTGAGGCTCCAGCAGTCCTGAAAGAAGTATTTAGCCTGTACTCCCACGATGTTGACCAGAGAATTGTTGTTGAACCCGTTGATGTTGAGATATGGGTTAAGATATCCCGATGCAGTAGTGCCGCCGTTGGGCAGACCTACTGAACCGCCGCCAGGAGTAATGTTGGGAAGTAAGAATGAGTTGTTCTCATTGTAGAACGAACCGCTCTTACCGAGTCCCAACGATATCTCCCATTGGCCTTTTTGGGGTCCAAACGTTGCGCATTCCTTGCCTGTGGTGTCCTGTGACTGTGCCATTGCTGATACAGCCACGAACGCAGACAATAAGATTGTGCAAAGTTTTCTAATCATTTCGTTGGTTTATTATTTTTTTAGAAATGAATTGGTCTGATTAAGCCTTAGCGTTAGCTTCGTACTTAGCCTGTGCTTCGTCAAGAGCAGCCTTGAGGAAGTCAAGCTGGTCCTTAGCGAGGTCAAGTTCTGCCTTAGCAGCTTCAACCTTAAGCTTCAACGGGTTCTCGAGGTCGGTGTAACCGTTTTCGAACTGGTTGAGCTGGAACTGAGCCTTAGCAAGACGGTTTTCAGCGTCCTTCAAGGGCTGTTCGTTAGCCTTGATTTGATTTTCGAGTGACTCGATAGCGTCAGCAATCACGTCAGCTGCATTACCTGCGCCGTTGAGGTCGTTGAGGTTAAGGATTGCAGTGCTGATTGTACCGATGATAGTGTTGAGGTCAGATGCTTCGTGAGTAAGAACCTTAAGCTGGTCATCGAGGTCGCCTTCGAGAGCAGAAATCTTGTCCTTAACAGCCTTGAGCTGAGCTTCAACTGCCTTAACCTTATCTTCCTGAGCAGCCTTGCTGTCTTCAAGAGCCTTCATGTTGGCTTCGAGGTCAGCTACAGCAGCGTTGATAGCGTCAGCATTGTTGAGGGTAGCCTTGATGGCAGCCACTTTAGCCTTGTTGCCTTCTACAGTACCGTAAGCACCGAAGATACCGTACATTGTGTAGTACTGGTAGGGCTTGAGGTCTTCGAAGTTTGCAGCAATGTAAGCGTTCATCTCATCTACAGTAAGCGGAGTGAGACGGTCTTCGCCGGCAGCGGTGCCGTAGAGAGCCTGTGAAGTCTGCTTAACGTATGCCTTGGCATTGTAGTATTCACCTGTAGTCTTGTTGAGTTCCATGAAAGGGCTCAGACCGGCAGCGGTGAGGTCTTTGTAAGTATCCTTGGCAAACTTAGCCCAAGCATCCTTGTCAGTGAGAGAAGTTGGAACTGTAGTGTAAGCAGGGAAGGTAGTTCCGGTGAACTTGTTCCATGCCTGTGAAGCGTAAGCTACACCGAGTTTCTTGTTCTGTTCGTTGAGTTGCTTGGTTACACCTGCAACTTCCTTCTTGTTAGCATTGCCAACAGCGGTGTTGAATGCCTTAACTGCATCGCCGTAAGCCTTGTCAGCTGCAGTCTTAGCCTTCATAGCAGCCTGAACGGGTGCGAATGCGGGGTCAGCTGCATTGTTGAGGTCACCAGTAGTGATGTCACCACCTGCAGTCATGTATGCGAGGTTGGCAGCGTCGATAGAGTTCAAGCGGGCATTATCAGCTGCGAGGTTAAGGAGGCTTGCATTGGCAACAGCCTTGTCAGCAGATTCCTGAGCTTTCTGGAGTGCTGCAGTGTTGTCAGTGATGAGCTTGTTTTCAGCTGTGATTGCGTTGTTCCATGCGGTCAAAGCTGCGCTCTGAGCGGCAACGTTGGCAGCGGTAGGATTAGCAAGTGCAGTCTCGGTAGCGAGGTTGTACTGACGTTCAGCAGCGGCAGTGCGGTTTGCAGCAGCCTTTTCAGCAAGTTCCTGTGAAGCCTTGAGTTCTGCAACAGCAGCCTGGGCAGCGTCAGCAGCCTTGTTGTTTTCCTTAACAGCGTCCTGATAAGTCTTTTCGGCAGCTGCAAGAGCGTTCTGCCAAGTAGTCTTGGCGTTGGTAGCTGCAACCTTCTTATCGGGGTCACCTTCGAAGTAAGCCTTGTCAGCAGCTTCATAAGCAGCGTCAGCGGCAACAGCAGCATCGCGAGCGGCAACTACTTTGTCCTTTGCAGTCTGAAGTGATGCGCCTACTGTGTTCAAAGCAGCAACGGCAGCGTCGATTTCAGAAACTAAAGGCATATTAGCAGAAGTGATATCAGGCACACCACCCTTGTTGTAAATTACGGTAGCGAGGTCCCAGTTCTTCTGTGCAGCTTCGTAAGCCTTGGTAGCAGCTTCCTGTGAACGTTCGAGTTCAGCGAGTTCAGCGTCAGTCCATGCAGAACCGTTGGAAGTGCTGAGCTGGTCCTTGATAGACTCGATAGCGTACTTGTAATCGTCGATAGCTGCATCGTAGTCAGCTGTATTGTTCAAAGTGAATGAACCCTCTGCAACAACTTCAAATTTTTCTTCGAAGCCGGGGATTGCAGTGTTACCGGGATATTCATAGCCGGGGATTGTGATTTCAGCACCCTTGAGAGCTTCGATTTGTGCTTCGAGGTCGGGAACTGAATCGTAGAGAGCCTGATTCTTGTAGCAAAGTTCAGACTTAGCAACCTTAATCTGTTCCTGAGCTTCATCGTTAGCTTTGAGCTTAGCCTGATACTCAGTCATGAGAGTGTAGAGGTCACCACCCTGGATATCTTTAAGTTTAGCGATTGCTTCTTCGAACTCAGCGTTTGAGTTGTTGATAGCGTCAACATCAGCCTGAGCTGTAGCAACGTTGCGTTCGAGAGTAGCCTTCATATCCCATGCGGGAGATTCGAATGAAGTACCGTTCCATTCGAGGTCGAGCTGGTTTTCAGCGAGTTCGCGCTGTGCGGCGAGATAGTTTTCGTTAGCTTTGTTGTAAGCAGAAAGCTGACGGAGGTAAGCGTCGTAGGCGTTAACTACAGCCTGGAAGAGCTGGGTGTCAAGAAGGTCAGCGTTCTGCTTCTTAAGCTGCTCGAATTGATAGAGAGCCTGGTCGTAAGCAAGCTGTGCATTCTTAAGGTTAAGTTCGTTCTGAGCAATCTGTGCTTCAAGGGCAGCTTTTTCCTTAGCGATGAGAGCCTCGGTTTCAGCCTTGATTTTGTCAGCTTCAGCCTGCTTGCCTGCAGCAATTGCAGCGTTAATCTGAGCTTCAGCTTCCTTTACTTTAGCTTCAGCCTGAAGAACTGCAGCATTAGCGGCGGCAATAAGTTTGTCGTTTTCAGCTTGTGCTTTGATGGCTTCAGCATTAGCTAACAGGACGGCCTTCTTTGCTTCGAGGAGGTTAGCGGTAGCCACGCGGATTTGTTCGATACCGGCGGGCTCATCGTTGTCGATACAGGAGGTCATAAGACTACCTGCGGAAACAGTCAGCAAAGTAGCGACTAAAAAGGTCCACTTTTTCATTTGCTTTGAATTAAATTGGTGATGTTAAATTGATTATAGTTAAAGTTATTGTTTCGCGTTGTGTGAATTTACACTTGTTGCTTTACTAATAAGCATTTATGGATACAAAGGTATATATATATATATATATAGTGTTAAAATTCGTAAAAAGTTCGATGGGTAACAGTTAATAATTGTAAATTTCTACACCTCCCACCTTATATATATTATGCGTATGTGTGTAAGAAATAAAGGGTGAATCAACAAATTTTTTAGTATATTTAACATACCGCATTAGATACAATTAACTCATTCCACCCAAATTTCACCAAAACTTCCCGTAGGGAAGTCAATTAGTCTTTAGTCTTCGTTTCGTCTTTTAGTCTTTTAGTCGTAAGTCATGAGTCATTGGCTAAAACACTAAAAGACTAAAGACTTACGACTAAAATACTAATCGATTCCCTTCGCCAAAGGCGAAGAAATGATACTATTTTGCCAATTAGTTGATTATTGCCTCTGAGGGGTTGCAATTTTGACACCTTTGTTATAACTTTGAGGAAAACTAAAATATCATGAACCCACTGAAGCTGATAATACCATTTGCCGCCCTATATATAATAGGTGGTGCCACAGTCGCGGCCGAGATTGTCAACATCTCCACCCCCCGCACCTCACTTGTGCTCGACGCCGAAAAGGGTGGGGCACTCAAGATACTCCACTACGGCGACCGTCTCACCGATGCCGATATAGCCACACTTAAGGATGCCGGAGCCATAAACCGCGACGCATACCCTGTGTATGGCATCTTTCCCCAGAGTGAGGCTGCACTCAGCGTCACCCATGCCGATGGCAACATGACCACCGACGTGGAGGTGGTGGATGTCACCTCGGCTCCCGGTGCCGATGGCTCGACAGTGACCACCGTGGCGATGCGCGACAAGGTATATCCCTTCAATGTCAACGTGAACTACCGCACATATCCCGGCGAGGATGTAATAGAGACCTGGGTCGACCTCAGCAACAACGAGAAAGGCACCGTGAAGCTCAACCGCTTCATGTCGGGCTATCTGCCTGTGCGCTACGGAGATGTGTGGCTCTCACAGCTCTACGGCTCGTGGGCTAACGAGGGTAAGGTCGACGAGGCGCCCCTCACCCACGGTGTGAAAATGATTAAAAACAAGGATGGTGTGCGCAACAGCCACACATCGCATGCCGAGGTGATGCTGTCGCTCGACGGTAAAGCGCAGGAAAACGCCGGACGTGTCATAGGCGCCGCCCTCTGCTATCCGGGCAACTATAAGGTGATGATTGACACCGACGACAGCGACTATCACCACTTCTTTGCCGGCATCAATGAGGAAAACTCCACCTACAACCTCAAGAAAGGGGAGTCGTTCAAGACCCCTGAGCTTGCCCTCACCTACAGCGACGAGGGTCTCTCGGGTGTGAGCCGCAATTTCCACCGCTGGGGCCGCAACTACCGCCTCCATGCCGGAAACAAGGAGCGCAAAATACTCCTCAACTCATGGGAAGGTGTCTACTTCGCTATAAATGAGGATGTGATGGCAGGGATGATGGAGGATATCGCCTCGATGGGTGGTGAACTCTTCGTGATGGACGACGGTTGGTTTGGCGACAAGTATCCCCGCGATGTCGACAACTCTTCGCTGGGCGACTGGGTGGTTGATACCCGCAAGCTCCCCAACGGCATAGACGGTCTCCTCGCCACAGCTAAGAAAAACGGTGTGAAATTCGGTATATGGATTGAGCCTGAGATGACCAACTCGGTCAGCGAGCTTTACGAGAAGCACCCCGAATATATCATCAAGGCTCCCAACCGCGAGGCTACAATGGGTCGCGGAGGTACACAGCTGGTGCTCGACATGGCTAACCCTAAGGTGCAGGATATAGTGTTCACGATTGTTGACACTCTCATGACCAAGTACCCCGAAATCGACTATATAAAGTGGGATGCCAACGCCCCCATCATGGACCACGGCTCGCAGTATCTCACCGCCGATAATCAGAGCCACCTCTACATCGACTATCACCGTGGACTCGAAAAGACTCTCGACCGCATACGCGCCGCCCATCCCGACGTGACCATCCAGGCTTGCGCAAGCGGTGGCGGACGTGCTAACTGGGGCATACTCCCCTGGTTTGATGAGTTTTGGGTGAGCGACAACAATGACGCGCTCCAGCGTGTCTACATGCAGTGGGGCACAAGCTACTTCTTCCCCGCCATTGCCATGGCATCGCACATCTCGGCGTCGCCCAACCATCAGACATTCCGCCGCATACCCGTGAAATTCCGTGCCGATGTGGCTATGAGCGGCCGACTCGGACTGGAGATGCAGCCCAAGGATATGAACGAAGAGGACAAGGCTGTATGCCGCCAGGCTATCGCCGACTATAAGAAGATTCGCCCCGTGGTGCAGTTTGGCGACATTTATCGCCTCGTGTCACCCTACGATGGCAAGGGTATAGCATCGCTCATGTATGTGACTCCTGAGAAGGATGAAGCCGTGTTCTACTGGTGGAAGATTGAGACTTTCATGAATCAGCAGCTTCCCAGAGTGACAATGGCCGGTCTGGACCCCGACAAGATGTATAAAGTCACCGAGCTCAACCGCATTGACAACGAGCCTCTCCCCTACGAGGGCAAGACTTTCAGCGGCAGGTATCTTATGAGCAACGGTCTCGAAATGCCCCTCACCTACAAGGTGGACTACCACAAGAACACTGACTTTGCGTCGCGTGTGCTCCGCCTCCAGGAGGTCAAGTAAACAGAAAGAATAGTAAATAGAAGATATAGTAAGGAGAAGATTGAGAGTGTGGTAAAAGTGAACACACTCTTATAATAAGTGCAAAAATAATAGGTAAGATAAAATTGTAATTGAAGTTGTGATAACTTTTAAATTGTGATAACTATTAATAAAGATTTAGTTGTTTCATTTTTTTAATTTAATTGTAGTTTACAATTATGTATTTTTTATTTAATTGTAATCAGATTTCAATAGGATAATTTGTAAGGAAAATCCGGGCTGTGGGAGACCATCGCCCGGATTATATTTTTTTAGTGCTTGTCTTCAATCTATTATGGGATAGGCTCTTATCCAATCTTGCTGAGTGTCTTTCGGAATACCTTGTGCAGCAGCACTGCGGCAACCACAAGGGCGCCGGTGAAGCTGTAGTAAATCCCCACACTCCCCAGTCCGAGGGTACGCGAGAGGAAAAGCAGGAACGGGATACCGACCACCAGGTAGCTCACAATCGAAATCCAGAGCAGGGGCTTGACATGCGAGGTGCCGCGCAATGCGTTGGCGTAGGTGAGCTGCACCGCGTCGCCATACTGATAGAGTATGAGCGGAATCACAAGCAGCAGGGCGGCGGCGGTCACCTCAGGGTCGGGGGTGAAGGCGTGGATGAGCCATTCGCACTTGAAAAAGAACAGGAGCGACGCACATGTGCAGAGCACCAGATTGAGATGCATGCCGGCGGTGGCGATGCGCCTCACTCCGTTGACATCGCGCAGACCGGTGTAGTTGGCTACGCGGATGGAGGTAGCCACGCCGAAGCTCATGTAGGTCATGAAACCAAGCTGCGCTATGGTGTTGACCACCTGGTAGGCGGCAAGCTGGATTTTGCCGAACCATCCCGACACTATGGCGCCGAATGACCACAGGAAGCACTCCACGCCGCTCTGTATCATGACGGGGTAGGAGGTGCGCCACACCTGGCGGCGTATCTCACCGTTGCCTCCCGCTGCGCGCAGCCCCTCGCGGTAGGGACGGTAGCGGCGGCTGAAAAAGAGGATGAGCAGTATCCCTGTCATTGCCGTGTAGCGGGCGGTGAGGGTGCTGAGTCCGGCGCCGACGAGTCCAAGCTCCGGAAAGCCGAATTTGCCCGATATGAGCAGATAGTTGCCGCAGATGTTCAGCACGTTGGCACAGAGTATCATCCACATCGGGGTGGCGGTGTCGGTGGTGCCGTTGGCTGTCTGCTGGCAGCAGTTGAATATTGACATGGGGAGCAGCGTCGCTAAGATGATGAGATAGTAGGACCGTATGAGCGGGAGCAGCTCCTCGGGCTGTCCGAACCGGTCGAGGAAAAAGTATATGCCACCCATTATGAGGGTGAATGACAGGGAGAGCAGGATGTTGATTTGCAGTCCGGCGCGGAGGGTGCGGCCGGTGCGGTGGTGCTCCCCGCGGCTGTATAGGGCGCCGATGATTGGGGTGATGCCCGAGGCAAAACCAATCTGCATCACCGTGGCGATGATGAAAAGACTGTTGACAAACGCTGCAGCCGCAAGCTCCTCGGTGCCGTAGGCTCCCACCATCATGGTGTCGGCGAAGTTGACCACGATTATACCTACCTGTGTCACAAGTACCGGAAATCCTAACTTGACAAGATTTCGGTACTCATCCTTATATGATTTGATAAAACTTGTGTTCATATACCATTAGATAATTTGCTGTTATTGTACCTATGTTTTTGAGCCTTCCGGTCATCACGGGTGCAAAGGTACGAAGGTTGCTCCTGCCTCCATGTTTTTCTTTCGGGTATTAACTTTTATTAACTTACCTGTGTTCTGTTCTGACCCATGCAAGGGGCTACCTTTGCATAAACCCTCACGATAATGAATGGATTTAATCTTTTTATTTTTCAAAGATTGAAAAATCAAGCTCAGCATCAAGTCTGTTTCTTGACATATTGTAAAAAGTTTAAATCAGTTCAATGACTGACATGACCGAAGCAACTCTACTCAAACTTAAAATCCTTGCAGCCGCGGCCAAGTATGACGTCTCGTGTTCCTCGAGTGGCACAGTACGTCGCAACGACGGTAAAGGAGTCGGCAACACCGTAGGTGGTGTTGGCATCTGCCATAGTTTTGCTGCAGACGGGCGATGCATAGCGCTGCTGAAAGTCATGCTCACGAACTACTGTAAATTTGATTGCGCTTACTGCGTGAACCGCCGGAGCAATGACATCCCACGCGCCACCCTGTCGGTGGACGAGGTCGTGGGAATCACAATGGAATTTTACCGTAGAAATTATATTGAGGGCTTGTTTCTCAGCTCCGGAGTGGTCCGGGATGCCGATTATACTATGGAACGGCTTGTCCGCATCGCTAAAGAGCTGAGGGTGACACACAGGTTCAATGGATATATCCATCTCAAAAGTATCCCCGGAGCGTCAAGGGAGCTTGTCAATCTGGCGGGGCTGTATGCCGACCGAATGAGCGTGAATATTGAAATTCCCGATGAGAAGTCACTCAGGTTTCTTGCCCCCGAAAAGGACCATAAGAGTGTCTACGAACCGATGCACTACATCCGTCAAGGTGTGTTGCAATGCAATGAGGACAGAAAGCATATGGTGAAGGTGCCAAGGTTTGTGCCGGCCGGACAGAGCACTCAGATGATAGTAGGTGCATCGCCCGACACTGACCGTAGTATTCTCCTCTCCTCCTCAGCACTTTATGCAATGCCGACCATGCGACGCGTGTATTATTCGGGTTATGTATCGGTGAATACTTACGATTCGCGGCTCCCGGTGCTGAAGCAGCCACCCCTCGTCAGGGAAAACAGGCTCTATCAGGCCGACTGGCTCATGCGTTTCTATCATTTCAGGGCCGACGAGATTGCCGATGCCGAGCATCCGAATCTCGACCTTGAGGTGGACCCGAAACTCGGCTGGGCTCTGAGGCACCCCGAGGCTTTCCCGGTGGATGTAAACCGTGCGCCCTATGAGATGTTGCTGCGTGTGCCCGGAGTAGGGGTGAAATCGGCCGCATTGATTGTCAATGCCCGCAAGTTTCGCCATCTAAACTCCGAACATCTGCGGAAAATTGGTGTGACCATGAAAAGGGCCCGCTATTTCATCACCTGCGGTGAGCTGTCGGTGCGCTCGATTGCCGACACCTCTCCCGAGTATGTGAGACAGCAGCTCCTCTCACGCACCAAAGGGAAGGACTCCCCATTGCAGCTGTCATTCGATTTCACCTCGACAACAGATTCATGACTCTATCTGTAATCAGATTCGTGATTCTGCCTGTAATTCATGATTCTGTCGGTAATCTGCTCGCCTCAACGGCAGGTCCATGATTCTATCTGTAATCAGTTCGCTCTGACGACAGGTCCTGGGTTTTATCTGTAGTTTAATGTACATAGATGATTTGGTATGGTAATCTATCTATTTGACGGAACATTTGACGGGATGCTTACGGCAGTCTTTGACTCTTTTGTGCAAAAGGAAGAGCCCGAATTGGTGTGCAGACCCGAAGAACCCCTCCCGCTGTTTTACGACAAAGTGTACACAGTCGTCACCGATGTTGCGAAAAGCGAGAGAGTGTGGCGCAAACTGAGCAAAGTGATTTCACGTGGAGCCTTATCGGCCTTCACCGCGGCATTCCTCACGAACCGTCCGGACTATCCCACACACGCGGTGAGATTTGTCCGCAGAGCAGTGGTAGCCCCACCCTCCATAGAGAATGACTTCTCAGACGCCTCCGTCCGTACCCCCCACAGGAACCGTCCGGACTATCCCACACACGCGGCGAGATTTGTCCGCAGAGCAGAAGTAGCGCCACCCTCCATAGAGAATGACTTCTCAGACGCCTCCGTCCGTACCCCCCACAGGAACCGTCCGGACTATCCCACACACGCGGCGAGATTTATCCGCAGGGCAGAAGTAGCGCCACCCTCCATTGAGAATGACTTCTCAGACGCATCCGTCCTTGCCCTCTACAGGGAATCCCGGAGAGTGAAAAGTGAGGCACACCGCATGCTCCAGTTCGTTAGATTCCAGAAAGCACTCGATGGCACCTATTTCGCCATGGTCGACCCGCTTTTTGACGTCCTCCCGATGGCAATATCCCATTTCAGGGACCGTTTCAGCGACCAGCCGTTCATAATCTACGACAAACTACGCGCCTACGGCTACCACTTTGACGGCAAAGACCTCCACCGCATGACCCTCCTAACCCCACCCACCCCCCACCACCCCGAAATACCCCCCAGCGTCCCTCAGATTCGTCCGATAGGTCCGATAAGTCCGCCCCCTCCGACCCTCCTCCCCGATAAACTCCCCCCATCCCTGCTCGACCCCGAAGAACTACTGTTTCAGAAACTCTGGCGCACCTACTTCAACGCCATCGCCATCCCCGAACGCACCAACCCCCGCAAACAACGCCAAGACATGCCCATAAGATATTGGAAATACCTCCCCGAACTAACCCCCGAACCCCTCACCATTCCCACCCCTCCCTCAGATTAGTCCAATTCCCGCCTCCGTCCCACCCCTCCCTCAGATTAGTCAGATAAGTCCGATAGGTCCGATTAGTCTGATTCCCCCGATTTGTCCGATTCCCCCGATTCTCAGCCCTGATTCCCGCCTCCCCCTCGGCTCCCCCGATTCGTTCGATAAGTCCGATTAGTCTGATTCCACCGATTAGTCCGATACCCGCCCTAAAAAAAATCTCCCCTCCACGGAGATTGAATCCGTGAAGGGGAGATTTTTTTATTAGAGAGACCCTATTAAGCCTCCTGAGCGATTTTCTTGAAATCGTCAAGGCTTACAGTCTTCTTGTCGAGTGTTACAGCGTTTTCGATAGCCTCATAGAGCTTGGAAGTGAGAACCTGCTGAGTCATCTGCTGACGAACCTCAGGCTTCTCAAGCTGCTCCTTAGCGTAACGGGTGATGATTTCTTCATCCAGACCGGTCATGCCATACTGAGCGAACTGACGGGCGGTGAGGAACTTAGCCATCTGAAGAACTTCATCGGCGTTAACCTCGATGTTGAGAGCCTTCAGAAGGTTGTTCTCGATAATCTCGTGCTTGATACCCTTTTCCTGAGCGTTGTATGCTTCGTCTGCATTCTCAGCATCGGCAAAGAAGAGCTTCTTGAGGGTTTCAGCGGGAAGCTGCATGTCGCCATACTTTTCGAACATAGCCTTGTCAAACTGGTTACGGAAAAGAATGTGGCTGTTCTGGCTGAGCTCGTTGGCGATGAGTTCCTTCACAGCGTTGCGGTATTCCTCTTCGTTGTGAACCTTGTCTTCGCCGAACACCATCTTGTAGTATTCGTCGTTAAGCTCTGCAGGGATGTTTACGATGATTTCTGAGATGTTCATCTCGAAGTCGCTCTTGATGTCACCGGCGATTGCCTTGTCGACATGGAGCATTGAAGCGAGTTCGCCTGCATCGCCAGCGGCTGCCTTCCAGGGGTTGAATACAACCTTGTCACCGGGCTTCTTGCCGTTGAACTTCGCAGCCTCTTCCTTATCCTTGAAGTAGAGGGGGAACACGATACCGTCGTTAACCTGGATAGCGCCTTCGTTCTGATTTACGGTGCCATCTTCGTTAAGCTGCATCAAGCTACCTTTCACAACGCCATCCTCGGTCATCTCTTCGCCGGGCTTCTGGGTGCCGAAACGTTTGCGCATGTTCTTGTCCTGCTCGTCAATCATTTCGTCGGTAACTTCGATTTCATAGAAGGGATAGGTGGAGTCCTTGTCAACCTTTATGTCGAGCTGAGGGATGAGTGCGAGGTCATATTTGAATTCCTGTGCGCCTTCCTCAACGGCTTCCTTCACTTCAACAGGTACGGGATGACCCATCACGGGGAGCTTGTTCTCTGTGATATAGTCAACAACGGCACGGTAAACCACGTCGTTAATCACGTCACTTGTCATCTGCTTGCCGAAGCGGCGCTTGAGTTCGCCGAAAGGAACATGACCTTTGCGGAAACCGGGAATTACGTGTGTGCGACCAATCTCTTTGATGCGCTTGGTCACCTCATCTTTATAGTCATTTTCGTCAATCGCTACCGTTAGACGCACGTCTACGGGAGAAATCTCATCCTTTGTAATGTTCATTTTGTTTGGATAATTATCTGATTTGTGAATATTTGCTTCGTTGTCATGATGGAAATTGCTCTCTTTGCAGACGCATATCCCCAATCAACGCGCAAAATTAACAAAAAAATCCCAAAGAGCAAAATCGTTGGACCATTTGATTTATCTTACAGCCACTTTCACCGGCACTGAATCAACTGTGACGATATAAATGCCCGGGGCGAGCACGCTCTCCACCGGCAGACTGATGCCTGTGACTGAGTGGAGTGTGACGGTGGTGCAAGGGGTGAGGACCTTGATTTGATTGTTCTCGACAATCACTTCAGGAACTATGGCTGAGGTCCCGTCGGTTATCACATCGTCAATCCCTGAGGTGACGGATGCGCCATATACGGCAAAGGCTCCTGCTGGGAGACGCACTCCTGAGGTTTCAAGACTCGGTGTGACCTCATGACTGCAGGCGAGGAGGGTATATTTCGATTCCGAAAGATTTACTGCCGAGTTTGTCTTGGGATTCTTCGGGTAGCTGACTGTGGCAGTCGATGTGGCAGGGTTGACAACAAGATACAGCTCTTTTGAACCGTCGGAAAGCGCTATGCTGCGTCCTGCCCAGCCGGAAAGGTTGACTGCGGTGGACACTCCGTCGCGGAAAAGCTCGGGATTGCTTGTGCGGATGTCGTTGAGCTTGGCATAGGTATCGTAAAGTCCCATACGGTTGGCATCCTTGAGGTAGTTCCACATCACTTTCTTGGGCGATGTGTTGTTGGAACCATCAGTGTTCTTGGTGGTCTGGTCGTCGCCAAGTTCCTCGAATTGCCAAATCATGTGAGAGCCTGGGGTGAGTATCATCTGTGCGGCAAGTGAGCCGAGACGACGCATGGTGTTGACACTGTTGCCTTTCACTCCGGCTACGCCGTATTGCTTGACTTTGTAAGCCACACGCTCTTCATCGTGGCTCTCGGCATAGCTTACGGTCGAGCCCCAGAGCCGGTTTCCATCCATGGGGGCGTAGAAGCGGTCGAGCGACGCACCATCGCTGTAGCCCATGGCGTACTGGCAGGCGGCGTTGTTGATATTTGCCCAGTTGATTTCACCATCGGCAGCCATGTCGTTCTCTTCCTGAGCGCCGGCGAGGTTTTCGTTGATGAAGTATGCGTCGGGGTTTATACTCTTGATGTGTGCGTGGAGCTGCTTCATGCGTGCCACTCGGGTGGCGTTGAAACGGTTGGTGTTTGTCTCGGTCACGCTGCTCCAGGTGTTGGTGGCGGCGTCATATTTGCTGCCGTAGCTGTCGTTGTTGCCGAGCCCTTTGACAAGGTCAAAACGGAATCCGTCTACGTTGTAGGCGGTGAGCCAGTAAGTGAGGGCGTCGTGCCATTGCTGCTGCACCAGGCTGAAATCCTGGTTCCAGTCGTTGAGCACGCTATAGGAGTGGGGAGCGGAACCGTTGTAGAACGGAGTGTTGGTCTGGGTGTACATGTTGTACCAGGGATGCAGTCCGTCGCTCTGATTGAAAACTATGTCGAGTATCACGGCGAGTCCGCGGGCGTGGCATTCATCCACGAAGCGACGGTAGTCGTCGGGGGTACCATACGCCTTGTCGGGAGCCATGTAGAAGTTGGTGTTGTAGCCCCATGAGTTGTTGCCGTTAAATTCCATGATGGGAAGAAGTTCCACGGCGTTTACTCCGAGCCCTTTGATATAGTCGAGCTTGTTTTTTCCGTCGCTGTCCTCGGCGAGAATGGCTTTTATGGTGCCGGTACCGTTGGCTTTGTTCTCAGTGCCGGTGAAGTCACGCACCAGGAGCTCGTAGATAATCAGGTCGCTTTGTGCGGCACCTTTGAAATCGGTGATATTCCAGGCGTAGTCATTGGCTGCTGAGTTGAAAAGTGCTACCGGTACTCCTGTGATATGGTCAGACGGGTATACCGGGAGGTTGGGGAATACCGATGAGGGGATGTATTGGTCGTTCCAGGGGTCGAGCACGAGGTTGGCGTAAGGGTCGCCCACATAAGTGCAACCGTCCACTATATAATAGTAGATGTGGTCCTTTGCGTCGGCGAGGTCAGGGAGTGTGGTCCAGAAATATCTTACGCCGTTATGGTCCTGGTAATTCATCAGTTGCTTTGCATCAAGGGCGTAATTGTTCCAAGAGCCTACTATGAGGGCGGATGATTTGCCGGGAGCGCCGAGGCAGAATGTCACGGAACCGTCGGGGTTGACAGTTGTGCCCATTTTGGGTGTGCCTCCGGGATAATCAGCGGCGGCTGAGGCTGAGGGGAAACCTTCAGGATAGATGGGTACGAATATATCACCGCCCGAGGCTGTCTTGCCCTCCTTGGTGTTGTTGGCGTTGCGGAACACGAAGCAGAGTTTCTCGACTGTCTCGGAGGTGTCGGTGATGCCGTAGTAGCTTCTCACATCGGGTATGGTGAGGGTCCAGGTGTTGGCGCTGACATATTTGAGTTTGTATTTTTCGGCGTTGTCACCCCATGTGGGCGCATATTTCCATGCTCCGTTGCTTTTGTCGGTGATTACACCTGTGTGGGCATAGATGCCGGTGGTGGAGGGGGAACCCATCAGACCTTTGTTGCCTCCGTCGGCATGGAATGTGATGGTGATGCTGGTTGAATTACTTGTCACTGCCACCGGATTGGTGGTGACGACCTGTCCTGTCACCGCAGCGGAAACCGAGAGCAGGACACAGATGAAAATAAAGCGTAAAAATAATCTCATAAATAAACAGTATCGAATCAAAAAAAATTGTAAGGCGTTCAGAAGATAGGGTCGAAGTCATCAGGCGGTATTTCGTCGGAGCTTTTCAAGGCTTTGATGATGTTGGTGAGTATGGCAAGATAACCGGTGATGATTGAGTTGGTGGTTGCAGGAGAGTATTTTATTGCGGAACGCATAGGCTCCTTATGGTCGGTGTATTTGTCGCGGAACTCACATCCTTTGCGGTGGGCTTCGATGGCGGTGGCGAGGGCTTTTTCGCGCATGCCGAGCCTCACGAGCGACATGACATAAGGATATGTTATGCTCGGAATGGGAGAGTCGATAAGTTCGCGGTAGACATGGTTCTCGTACAGGTCGATTATGTCGTGGTAGCGACCGGCGTAGTAGCATACCTCAAGGGCAAATTCAAATCCGAGCAGGAAGCCGTGGAGCTGCTGGTAGACAAGAAGGATTGTGGATGCCGCCATGTATTGCTCGCGGTCCACATGTTCCTTCGCCCAGTCAAGCACTTCGTTTTCGGTCATTACGGTGTCGCGTATCACGCTTTCCAGATAGGGCAGGGCAGCGGGAAGGTCGAGGACCATGAGCACGTTGATGGCTGTGCGGGGGTTGTAATGGGTCGGAATGTACTCTTTAAGAAGTGCTATGGCTTCGTCATGGCGGTTGAGCTCAACGAGCGCCGCAGCGAGGGTCGATGCGTCGCTGTCCTCTGCCTCGGGGCTTTTGAGCACTTTGGTGTAGAGGTCGGCAACGGTCTTCATGTCGCGTTCGAGTCGGTAGAGCGCGGCTCCTTTTATGCGGGCTGCCATTATGGCTGAGGGGTCGATTGCCAGGGCGTAGTCGGCTGATGACAGGGCTGACTCGTAGTCCTCCATGTTGATTTGCACGGTGGCGAGGCGCTGCCAAAAATCAAGGGTGAATGGCTCGAGCATGGTAAGCTCCTCAAACATGCTTGCAGCCTGCTTGAGGTTGCCTTGCTCTTCGCATCGGTCGGCGTATTCGTAAAGGAATGTCTGGGGATAGGAGCATTTGGATTGGATGCGCTCCTTGTTTTTGGTGAGCCATTCCTCTTTGCCTGATTCCATGCAGAAATCGACGAGCTGGATGATGCCTTCATCGTCGAAGTCGTCGGTGTCGGCGATAATCTGCTCCAGACGTGGCTCTATTTCCGGGGAGTCGGCCGGCAGTGACACACGGAGGTCGAGCACTTGGTTGAGTACACCTCCGTTGGTCACGCGGTTGTTGATTTCGGTGGCGGTTTCGAAGTCGCCGAATGAAGAGTAGAACCAGGCGCGCCTTGTGGCGAGGGGTTCACTTTTCGGGTAATGGATGGCGCCGTAGATGAGCACCTCCATTTTCACTATACTGTTGTCTAAATCCGAGGCATAGTCGAATATCTCGATGAGGTCGTTCTCATCGAAAAATGCTTCCTGATTTCCATGCTTTACGACCTCTGACTCAAACTCTGCGTAGAGGTCCTGGCGGTCATCGTTGTTTTCGTCCATGCTTCGGGATAGATATGGGTGGGTTTGAACTGGCTTATTTGTTTGCTTTCTCCCAGCTGTCCTTGAGGGCAATGGTGCGGTTGAAGATGAGGTTGCCTTCGGTGGAATCGGGGTCGAGGGTGAAATATCCGATACGCTGGAACTGGAGGGGGAGTCCGGGACGGGCTATCTGGGCGAGGTAGGGCTCAACCTTGATGTTTTCGGCTACCTTGAGGGAGTCGGGGTTGAGCATCTCGCGGAAATCGCGCTCTGTTTCTGCCGCGGGATTTTCGACGCTGAACAGACGGTCGTAGATGCGCGCTGTAGCGTTGACGGCTTTTTCGGCTGATACCCAGTGGAGTGTGCCTTTTACCTTGCGCTGGCTGCCGGGAAGACCGCTGCGCGTGTCGGGGTCGTAGGTACAGTAGATTTCCTCGATGTTGCCTTCAGCATCCTTCTTTACGCCGGTGCATTTGATGATGTAGGCGCCTTTGAGGCGTACTTCACCGTCGGGGGCGAGGCGGAAGAATTTTTTTGGAGGATTTTCCATGAAGTCTTCACGCTCGATGTAGATTTCGCGAGTGAAAGGCATCTCATGGGTTCCTGCTGTGGGGTCCTCAGGGTTGTTTTCCATTTCTACGGTTTCAACCTGTCCCTCGGGATAGTTGGTGATGATAAGTTTCACGGGATTGACCACTGCCATGCCGCGTGTTGCCACTTTGTTGAGGTCGTCGCGTACAGCATGTTCGAGGAGTGAGATGCTGTTGAGCGCCTCATATTTTGTGTATCCGATGGCGTCGATGAAGTTACGCACGGAACGGGGAGTGAATCCACGGCGACGGAGACCGGAGATGGTCGGCATTCGAGGGTCGTCCCATCCTGCCACGAGTCCTTCCTTCACAAGCTGGAGGAGCTTGCGCTTTGACATGACGGTGTAGGTGAGGTTGAGACGGTTGAACTCTATCTGGCGTGGGCAGTAGCTTTCATCGGCGAGCTCTTTCACGAAATATTCGTAGAGGGGACGGTGAGGCACAAATTCGAGTGTGCAGATGGAGTGGGTGACACCCTCGAAGTAGTCGCTCTGACCATGGGCGAAGTCATACATCGGGTAGACTTTCCATGTGGTGCCTGTGCGGTGGTGGGGGTGCTTGATGATGCGATACATTATGGGGTCGCGGAAGTGCATGTTGGGGCTTGCCATGTCGATTTTCGCGCGGAGCACACGTGCGCCTTCCTCAAATTCGCCTGCGTTCATGCGCTGGAACAGGTCGAGGTTTTCCTCTACGGAACGGTTGCGGTAGGGGCTTTCTGTGCCAGCCTGTGTGGGGGTGCCTTTCTGAGCGGCGATTTCTTCAGAGGTCTGGTCGTCAACGTAGGCTTTGCCCTCTTTGATAAGACGGATGGCAAGGTCGTAGAGCTGGGGGAAATAGTCAGACGCATAGTATTCGCGGTCGCCCCAGTCAAATCCGAGCCAGTGGATATCTTCGCGGATTGAATCCACATATTCCACATCTTCTTTCACGGGGTTTGTGTCGTCGAAACGGAGATTGCATGTGCCGCCAAATTTTTCGGCAACGCCGAAGTCCATGCAAATGGCTTTGGCATGTCCTATATGAAGGTAGCCGTTGGGCTCAGGTGGGAAACGGGTGTTGAGACGTCCGCCATTCTTACCAGCCTGAAGGTCCTCAAGCACCAGTTGTTCTACAAAATTCAGGCCCTTGGGCTCCTGAGGTGTTGTTTGGTTATTTTCCATAACTTGCAAGTGTGAAAAATTGCGATGTTAACTACAATTATGAAAACAGAGTTTAGCTTTAAATTGCAAAGTTAATCAGAATTTTTGGAAAAGTCATGAGTAGCAGGTAAAATTTGCAATTTCTGGGAATCAAGAACTGTAAGACTGTAATCATTGGAAAAATTCGGGCGCCGTGGATGAAATTTCACGGGAATATTGGGGTGGTTGGAAATAAAATCCTACCGGATATTTGCGTGGCGGTGATAAAATATTTAGGAATAGTGTATAAAATTTCACCGAAATATTGGGGAGCCGGAGATAAAATCCTATCGGAATATTTGGAAGAATGAGAAAAGAGTGCTACCTTTGTAGCCGCAAAAGCCCAGGTGGCGGAATGGTAGACGCGCTCGTTTCAGGTGCGAGTGCTGCGAGGCGTGCAGGTTCGAGTCCTGTTCTGGGCACTGTAAATAGCTGATAGTCCTATGATTATCAGCTATTTTTGTTTTTTGGGGTAGCCAAAGGGTAGCCAATTATAACATAATATAGAGATCTGGATATGAAATGTGAGGCTATCCATCACGGACAACCCCACACAAATAAATGGAAAATATCACGGGCATACGGTGATGCACCGAAAGATATGTAATCTCCTATTCTATCCAAGGCAAATGACATTTTATCAGATATTTACCTGGTAAAATCACATCTCTATGTAGAATATTTGTAGAATTTTTGCAATTTTAAGAGCATTCAAGCTCATAAACCCTTGCCCAACCGATTAAATCTGTTAGATCAGCTACAATAGAGCCGATATTGTTCTCCATATCTGTAATGAGGGTGTTACATACCTCATCCAGTTTGCTATTATGTAGATCTGCAATCTCAGATCTCAGCGATATTAACGTAGATACGATTTTATCTACTTTAAGTCTTGTATCTGTATTTTTGTTATTTGCTTTCATAGGTTAAACTTGATAATCTATTCTCTATTATATCATCTGACAATAAAAAGCCACTCATTTCACCCAGAAATAATATCGCATCTGTTAGAGGCTGTGAAACTTTATTCTGAATTTCTGAGTGATAGCACTCTTGTAAAATTGGAGAGGCGTTTTCCAGTTCCATTAGCTCACGTTTGGTTTTACCCAGGGTGATCATAAGCCTCTCCAGGATCCCTCTGGCTTTTGAGTAATTATCTGGATCCTCCAGAATAACATTCGTACTTGTATCCATTTCTTTAAGCATTTATTATTGGTTTCATTTTTTCTGCTGTATTTGCAGCCATCAGTTCCGCTCTGGAGTATTGGATCTTTGAGCGGAGGGTGGTGCCCATCCTGGAGCCAGATACTAACCCATCATGCACCCAGCGTTTAACTCTTGCCTCACCAAACTCCCTATAAGCCTCACGCTGTGACATGAGATCCTTTGCTGGCGTTATGCTTTTGGCATAGTTGGCAGCTCCAAGAGCAGCCATTTCCATACAGATATTCTTTAATTCATATAGTTCTAATACAATCATGGCGTTTACCATTTGATTTTAGTGCAAAGGTAAACGCCAAGATTGGATTTTGCAAATAAAATTACAATTAATTTACTGAATATCAGCAATATGTGTTCAATAGACACACCTTGATGTGTTCAACAAACACAGATTACAATTAGATATATTGGCTTGTATTATTTTTCCCTATGATATTCTATAGAAACACCAAAATTGAGATCCAAAAAAATCGGGTTTCCGTAGTATTTCCGTAGTATCCATTAAAATTTACTCTGGTAAGGGGTACTCCAGATCCTCTCCCCAGGTATCCTCTATGAATATTTCGAGATCCTTATTGTCAAGACTTGAAAAAAGCTTGCCTCTTACAATGGTACGTTTGTTTGGTTCAAACGGCAATGACAAATTTCTCTCAAATAAAACAGTATTCTTGTTATCATATACAGATATTTTGAAATTGATCGTTGAGTTTGGGAAAGGAATATAATACTGATAATTCTCCAGATACCCATCAACAATACTTACCTCCTTTTTGATCAAATTAGTTCCACCACCTTTGTTACCTGAAGCTTCCCATCTATCATAATGGAAGAAAGTATATACAACTTTTCCAACATTTGGGTGTACTTCATCTGTGATCTCAACTTTTAACAATGCACTCATTCTGGGCAAAGATACCTCTACATTGCTTGATGAATGAGAAATTTCAATATCCTTAAAAGTATAGAATACTTCGCGATCGCCCAACTTACGAAATCCTAAATCAGAAGAATATTCGTTTGGGAATGATTGGATTATTTCTCCATCACCCTTTCCTAACCCATAGATTAGGAGCTTATATTTACCAGGTAAAAGGGTTGCAGTTATAGTTCCGAAATCTTCTGGTATTTCAGTTGAGTTATGTTCTTTGAAAACATCAACGACCAGTTTCCCAGATTCATCATACGCAGCACATCCTATTGTGTTTACAAGCTCGCCAACGGATAGACCACTTGATGAGGAACGAGAGATTGGTGCAACCTCAACTGCAAGTGGGTTAACATTGAATGTTACGGAAACCAGATCTTCTGTAGGAGGATTAGGGGAATTTGTAGGATCATCCTCAGTATGGTTACAACCTATAAAGCTGAATGCGCATAGCATTCCCAGTAGAATTAATGTATGTTTCATAGCTAAGTTATTTATATTATACTTCTATATCAAAGCATAAACCTTGCCAGGAATATAAATAATACTATGATTTATAGATTGTTATGGTATATATTATAATTTTAATCAAAAATCTATTATATCTTTCACCTTGCCGTTAACAAATGTTACAGTCTTGTTTGTATAACGCCATTGCGTCATTCCCATAGACAAATCTGTCATGGAAATAATCTTTTCTGGATCTCCGTAAGCCATTTTTACCATTTCTGGTGTCATGCCTAAAGACACTATCCCGCCAACAATATTCACCCAGTTAATTCTACCATATTTTTTCAGATACTTCTTATGATCAGCTTCACAAAACTTAGGCAAATTCCCATAATATAAACCATCTGGGAAATAATCACTGGGTTCCCTGGGTTCCGTTAAATAGAAATCATAAGAATTGCCAACATCATCCCTAAAAATTAGATATGGCTGTCCCTTTCTTACCTCAACACTATCCACTATACCAATATGAAAATCACTGTCTAATACCCATTTCTCATCTTTGAATTTATCTACATATTGGAGATATGGTTTGATTGATCTGCATCCGTACAATGTTCCTAATTCAATTTCCTCTCCATCTGAAAGTGATTTTAGTTTGTATTTGATACCGCCCTCCGCTAACCACATATCGACCACCTTAAACAGACCGTTATGATCATCAATGCACCACTGACTATTCATTTGAGATCGGGTGATCTTTTCAATATATCCAACCGCCATAATTGGTTTTACTCCATTCCCAGTGTGAAAATAATAACAGATCTCTCCAGTTTCGATGTTCTTTAACTTAACCTCTTGCCGATTATTCCCCATAAACTCAAAATAAGTAAACATTGGAAACTGCAATATCTTCTTACCACCAATCTCCCGATAATCCTTGACATAGAAAGGAGATCCTTTTTGAAAGTAGATCATCTTCTGACCAACGTAACGCTCTGGATTGATCCAAATATCAACATCCGTTGAATCATACGGCAATGTAACAGATTCTTTCATTGGAATTGTATCTGATCTATGAATATTGATCTGGGCATTCAGAACAATTCCCATAACAGCGAATAGGGATATCAATAAGAGCTTTTTCATTTTCATGGATGTTAAAACGTGGGCACTTACTTATTGATAAAGAGGCATCGCCAAACGCCCACACTCCATAAGTAAAGCCCACGTATAACGTGGCGATTACTTATTGTTTTTGGAGTGTCGGAATATTGGCGATTTTCTTTATCCAAAACAATAGCAAACGCTAAAGTCTTATTTTCAGACACAAAATTACTCTAAATACTTCATTTAATCAATACTCAGTAGTGAGTTTTATTATGTGTATGAACTTCAACCCCAGAGCCGATCACCTCAACCTGGGCGTTGCCATATAGATTCACAATAACCTGGGCATTACTACCAGCCACGGCAATCACCAGGTTAGAGTTGTCAAAGGCATCTATTGTCACATAGGCATTATCGGACACGTTCACGGCTCCCTGGGAGTTGTGCCTGGCAAAGATCCTGGAAACGGCAAAACCATCATACTCCAGGAGAGCCTTGCAGTCACCATTGAGCACTACATCTGGAGCGTTGCTCAATTTCACCTCATCATCCACGAATACACCGTATGGCTCACATGATCCCTTGAAGTGATCACGCAAAAAATCCAGTGTGGGGTAATCCTCGGAAATACAGAAATCAATGCCCTTAATGTAGAGAGCTGCCAGATCCTCTACAGACATTCCTTGCTGGAGTTTCATCCTCCACGGTCTGCATAGCCCCTTTGCGGTGCCATCTTCTTTGAGTTGGGTTATTAAGTTCATAGCGTTACGATATGCCTTGGGATAGCAGGGAGTTATTATTTTCCATTTTCCTAATAATTGTATCAAGTTTTTCAGATGTTGCCCTGGTGTTCGCTGCTATCTCTGCCTGGATCACCAGGGAGGATCGACCGATAGAGATCATTTCACTCTGGTTTATTACAATGGCATTTGCTCTGCCAGCCAATACATCAGCGGTTTGCTCACTCATGCCCTTGATCGCACCTTTCAGAGGATCATCCTCTTCCTCGGTAGCTCCATCCATATCCTTGATCCAATCACCAATGCCTTCCAGAGCATTGTTGAATGTTTCGCCAGCAGCATTTACCATAGCCTCAAACTTTGATTTTTCCCAGGGATCCAGTTTGCCATCTTCCATAGCACTCCCCAGAAACTGTATAGCTTCATCTATAGCCTTTGCCAGGTATTGCCTTTTCAAAGCCTCTACAACGGCATTTTTAAGTACCTCCTTAGTCTTGGCACCCAGAGCCTCCGCTGCATCCTCTCCCTGGCAATATGCCTCAACCAGAGCATCAGCAAACTCATCAATAGCAGATTTGGTGTCGGTGCCAGCAAGAGTTTCCATCATGCTCCTCTCCATATCCTCCAACTGGGTATCAATATCCTTGATAGCCTCTTCCCAGTCTGCAATCTTTCCCCAGTCGGTTTTCTTTTTGCTTTTCTCCGCCTGGATCTGCTGTTTGATTAGCTCTTGTTGCTCTTTGAGGTTCTGTTTTTGGAGTTCATAGAGTTGGAACATATCACCTTTGCCATTCTCTTTCTCCAGAGCATATTTCAGCTCCTTGATCTGTTTGGTCAGTTGGGCATACTCAACAAAATTCCAGCTCTGACGCGCTACAACGGCTTGTTGTTCCAAAGCTGCAATCTGATCACGGATAGCATTGAGCCTCTTTTCGTGGGCTTCTGCCTCCTCATCTGTAAACACCCAGTAGGTTTGCTCCGCTGCGTGTTGTAGGCGATCAAAGGCATTTGATAGGGCATCCACGTTTTCCTGGATCTTCTGGATTCTTTCCTCTATCTTGTTATCGTTGTTGAAAAGTCCAGCAATCCAACTGATAGCCTGGAGAGCTATTGATATAGCAGCAAGAATGACCGATCCTTTCTCTGCTGTTTTAATAGCAGAGGACATTGCTATACCAGCCATAGTAATACCCTGGATCATTTCCATTGTAGCCTTGCCAGAATCGCCCAGCAGATCACTCAATACATCACAACTGGCAATAGCATCATTTACAAAGTCGAAACACGCTTCTGTAGATTTTGATAGATTTTTCCAGTCGGTTTTTATCTGTTTGGAGGTTTTCTTAGATCCGTCTTGTTGCTTTTTGAATACCTCTGTGAGTGAGTTGCCCAAAGCCTTAAAAGGGTTTACATCCAGGATCTTGCTCTTTGCCTCTTCCAGCTTATCCAAAACGGCTTTCAGATCGGCTGGATTGAGTTTCAGATCAGCGGTATTGAGCTTATCCTGGATCTCCCTTACCAACTTATCAATCTGATCCACGGTAAGAGCATCCAGATCCGTAAACAGATTTTTCCAACTCTCACTCTGCATAAGGAAAGCCGAATTGAGAGCTGATAAAGCCTCACTCTCTGCGAGGTTGATCTGTTTAATCCGTTCCTCATCATTGAGGCGTTGAGCCTCCGCCCTCAATAAAGCATACTCATTTTGGATAGAGGCTTTCTGTTCCTCAAAGGTTCGGAATTGAGTGAGCACACGATCCTCAATCTCTTGCTGGTTTTTCTCATCCTCTTGGGAGAGGAAAAGATTGGCAGCAGCAATATCATCCTCCGATACCAAGCCAGAGGATCCGTTTGCCAGTCGTTCTTTTGCATTGGCAATAGCCTCCAGTTTTTCAGCCAGGGTTTGTGCCTGGTTGATAGTCCTGGTTACACTATCCTTAAATAGATCCATAGCTGATTTTGCTCCAGAGATCTCTTTAACTTGGAGATCCAGGGTAAAGAGTTGCTGTTGCTCTCCGTCTGTGAGGGTTTGCCCAGAGGCTTGCTTATCTTTGAGTGCCTTAATCTGTTTATCCAGAAATTCCTTATAGGAGGCACCGCTGGAAAGGAGAGTGGCAAACTGTTTATCCGCCACATCCTTGCCCATATTCTCAACCCACCTCCAGTAGAGCTGGTATTGCTTTTTCTTTTCAGCGATCTCCGCAATTAAGAGATCATTCTGATCACGCTGGTAACTTTGATCCGCCAGTTTACGCATTTCAGTAAAGCCGTCTTGCTCCTCCTGGGATAGACCGCCTTTGCCAGCCTTTTTTCTTGCCTCTCTAAGTTCTTTCTCCTCTTTGTCAATACGCTGTAACTCCTCTTTGTGCTGGAGATCCAGAGCAGCCTTGCGTTTCTCATAGCCATCCTCCATAATGGCAATACGAGCCTCCTCCAGGCGTTTTGCAGCCAGGAGTTGTTTCTGCAACAAAGTTTCGGCATTCCTGGCAGTATTGTTTTCACCAGATTTGCCAGATCTTTCACCACCAGCCTTAGGGATCTTATTTTCCAGGGTTGTTATTTGACTGGAAAGCTCTCTATATTTGGCACTGTTAATTTCAACATTTGCTCTTTCTTCTCGGAGTTGCTTTATACGGCTGTTAATGCCAGCCTCTGTATTTAGATTTTCTGTTTTGGTATTTACATATCCCTGGATTTGAGTAAGCAAAGATAACAGCTCTCGCAATCGGGTTGTATCAGCATCAACCCTAACGGTTTTGCCGTTTATCTTATCTATTTCTCTTTGGGTTTCTTGGATCTTTGCCTCCAATTCCTCAAAAGATGATTCAGCACTCAATACTGCCTCCGTTGTATTATCTTTTCTGGGGGCAAAGAAACGGTCGAGCATACCAGATAAGGATTTGATTTGCTCATTATATGTCTTAGCATCGGCAATTTGCTTATTAAGATATATCTCCAGTTGCCCTTGAAAAGATTTCATTTCAGCATCGGTAGCACCAGTGGCGGATTTTGTGGAGTTTACTACTTGGGTGATAACTTCATTGTATCTATTAGTAAAATTATCACCAGTTAGATTAGCAAGCTCCAGTGCCCCAGATTCAACCATTCCTCGGATCGCTTCTCTAACGGCTGGTGTCATATTTCGGATGTTTTCAGCAGCAGCCGTAATAGGAGCAGTGTATTCATTACCCTCGCTGTCTGAAACTTTTCGGGTTCGCCCAGTATTATACTCTAACCAGTTCAATCTGGTATCGAATGCAGAGTTATTGCTGTTAGATTTCTCTGTAAGATCGTTCATATACTGTTCAGCATACTTCATCTTAATCTTTTCAGCAGTAGTAGCCTGGATTGCTTTTGTGAGTTCCAGATATTTTAATTTCTGTTCATCCAGTGTTGCATTCTCATCCAGTAGTGTTTTGTTGTATTCCTGGCATACAGCGTTGATCTTCTCCAGAGTTTCTGTATGAGTTTTAGTGCCCTTATTGCTATTTTCCAAAATAGAAAAGAGCAACTGGAGGTTATTGATCTCCTCTCTGGTGGACTTATCAAATTCACTCATTCCATCAGTAGCTTCCTCCGTGGAATTGTCGAATATCATAAATGCACTGATAAGCAGACCCAGAACGGAAAGAATTGCCCCAATAGGATTGGCTGCCATCGTAGCCCACAATGTACGCAAAGAGGCTGTTACCTTATTGGTTGCGATACTCAGTAAGCCTTTGGCTGTTGTTTGAGCTTTTGTGGCAGCAGTATCAGCAATAGCAGCAGTTCTGCCTTGCACTGTTGCAGCCGTTTCAAGTTGTTTCTTTTTGGTGTAGAAATCCGTTTGGGCTGCCAGGGCTGCCTTTCTGGTCATAGTCTGGTTGTCGATCGCACCAGCCAGCTTTTTCTCCGCTGTTGCGATTCTGGTTGCATCACCAGATTGTTTTGCCCAGTAAACCTCATATCTGGCTGCCTCAACCGCCTGTGTGGATGCTATGGCGGTTGTTTTGGCTGCCTGGAGTTTCGCAGCAGCCTCCTTAACGCTCAATCTCATGGCGTTGAGAGTGGCGTTTTGGTTGGCTACCTTGCCAGCCACCTCTTGCTCCAGAGCTGCACGATATATGGCACTCTTAGAGGTCAGATCCAGTTTGCTCAATGCCTCTCTTTGCTCAACGGAGAGCACACCCATTGCCACCGCCTCATAGTTGGCATTAGAGGCGGTTATATTGAGGTTGGATAGATACTCTTGCTGTTGAACTGTGAGGAGTTGCTGAATCGCATTGATACGGAGTTGTTTTACCAGGTTGGCATTTTCCTCCGCTGTGAGCTGTTGCTGTAGGGCTGCAACGTGAGCCTCCTCCGCAGCGGTCATTGCCTTAGTTTGGGCTGCCACTCTACCAGTGAGAGTTGCATCCAGTTTCATAAGAGCCAGCTTTGCAGATCGGGCTGTATTGTCAATAAGAGCAACACCAGTGTAACCCTTAGTTACAAGTGTCTGGAGCACCACTGCTGCCTTATATGAGCCATAGGCTACAGTTACGGCTGTGAGCACACGCAGAATATCCTCCATGTGCTCCACCAGGTAAGTTGCGCTGCTGATCGCTGTAGAGAATACACCCTCTCCCTTTTCGCCCAGATTATTGAGAGCTGTGTCCCAGGCATCCTCCAGGTTGGAGATCTGCCCAGTAAGGGAGGCGGATTGTTTCTCCATGAGGTTATAGAATTGACCGCCAGCGTTAGTCATTTTGTTGATCACTTCCTCAACCTCTGGGAATCCGATCTTACCAGCCGAAACCATTTCATTGATCTTATCAGCGGTAACACCGTATTTCTCCGCCAGCTCTTTCACCAGAGGAATACCCCTACCAGTGAACTGTCTAACATCCTGTGCATATAGCCTACCTTGTACCATCGTGGTACCATAGAGGTAAACAATATCATTGAGAGGTATGGAAAGCCCAGAGGCAATGTTTCCCAGCCTTACCAGGGTATCATTGACCTTATCGGCAGATACACCATAAGCCATAAGCTGTTTGGCACCCTCCGCAACTCCCATGAGGTCAAACGGTGTTTTAGCTGCTGTCTGTACCATCTGATCCATGAGGGATTTTGCCTTACTCTGGCTCCCTAACATGGTTTCAAAGGCAATCTCTAACTGTTGGAATTGCCCACGCACTTGCACAATGCTATTGAGCAAGCCCATCATGCCTTGCCCTACCAGATAGTATGAGATATATTCTCCAGCCCTCTTAGCAAAGGATTGGAAAACATCCTCAACGCTCTCAACCTCATCAATGGCACTGCTGGAGAAATCTTTGATCCTATTCTCCATTGCTTGTGCCGATACGTTGAAATCGTCAATATCCAGAGTAGCCCTAAAGGATAATGCACCATCGATATTTTCCATATTTCTGTCTGCTATAATGAAATTTCAACAATGCTACTAAAGATTTCCCGATATTAGCATAGAAACCAATTAACGCATCGTATTTACCATTTTCATTATCTTTGAGCATCTGATCAACGATCAATGATAATGTTTCGATTTGTTTAAGAGGATTACCTATGTGCTCCACATCTTTTGCAGCACATAGGATAATCTTCTTTTTTAGCTCACTTACTCTTTGACGATCAGTTTCCATACTGCTATATTTACTGGATCCAACCAAAGTTTTCACCATTTAACACTAAGCTGCCATCAAATCTGATCTTACCGATAGAGAAGTTTCCTGGGGCTGCCACTCCAATCAGATCTTTCCCATAAAGTCTTAAATGTTCCTCTGTAGGGTTTGATTGACGTTTGGACACAGATTTAACAACTGCATCCAGATGTTCCTTTGCAGCCACAAATGCCTCCCACGCATCATACACTTGGAATTTACCAGGTGAATCAACATAGACACAATACAACCGCTCCGCATCTTTAATATAATCTGGTGATAAGGAAACCTCTCCATTTTCAAAAATGAAGTAGGAAATATTGACGGGTTGGAGTTGTTGAATTGCCCTAATACGTTCCACCTTTTCAGAAATTAACTCCTTATACTGATCCTCATTTTCTTTTTTGTAAAGAGAAACAATAGCATTCAACATAGTTTTAGGGAGAGTTGAAAGTGCCTTTGATACTGTTCGCTCTGCCATTTGTTTTTTTAGATCTTCGCCTCGCAATAGCGATTTGATGTTCTGAGAGCTGGGTTCAATATCACACATTCTGACACCATCAACAAGTTCTTTAAGCAAGCTGAGAATAGTCTGGTAAGCAGCTACCAGACGGTCATATTCTGCCTCTTTATAGAGTAAGATTCGCTGTCTTTTCATTGTTATTTTGCTCTTATTTGTTCAAGTAATCTTTCAGCAGCCTTATCAAGTTCTGGATCAGTAGAATTGAAATTTCCACCTTCCTTGCCCAGTTTTTTAAGCTGTCTTTTGATCGTATCAATCTGGGCTTGAATAAGCCTCTTTTGATCTTCCACTTCTGTTTGATCCCCATAGAGATCACAATGGGAGAGTAGTCGCAGTTCTTCTTCCAATCTGCTGAGATCGGAATTTAAAACAGCAATACCGCTTTGACTTAAATTTTCTTTTGCCATTTTTTATAATTAAAATCTTTCACTGTAATCCTTATAATCCTTTTCAACCTCCGCTCCAGATCCAGCCATTTCTGGAGTTGAGGTTGGGATCACCCTCTTTTGTTGGTATTCCGTTCTATTCCATCTTCGGATCGTTGATTTCCAATCTTTCATTCGATTCCTACCAACCATCCAGCCATTTGATTCATAGTAATCGTAGAAAGCCTCTGGATCAACTGAAAATGAATTTTCAGAAATAAAATCTTTAATTTCTTGTAGAGAGGGTTTGGTGAAACTTTTAGTTTCACGTTTCCTGGAGGGCTGTTGACCTCCAATCATGCTTACTTCATTTTCATCATTATTGTTATTATTTATTTTTTCTTTTTCATTATCTCTTTCTATGTCGGCATTTGCTTGAATAGTGCTTCTTTCATACTCAATATTAGCTATTGCTTTGCTCGTTTTTTGCTCGTTTTTTACTCGTTTCGCTGCATTGCTATTATTAAGCTGACCTCCGCCCTTACGACCATTTTCTACCTTTTGCCATGACTTTTTCAGAATCGGGAAAATAACTTTCCAGGCGAAACGTGCAAAAGTGGTTTTTAACTCTGGTTCCTTTTTGAAAAAAGCATAATCCGTTATAGCTTCATAGATCTCCAGGCGATACTTTTGGGGTATTTCGCTTATGGCATCTTTGAATGAGTATAGAAACGGGAAATACTCTCTCTGAGGATCGGTTTCTGGTGTTTCCATATTAGAGGTGATTAGAGATATAAAAAACCTTATATCGTGTTCCATACTCAGTTTTTCTCCACTCATCCTCTATGAGAATACCCTTGTTTCGTAGCTCTCGGATATGGCTCCTGGGATCACTCAAATGCAGAGCTGTTGAAATATCCGCAACAGAATATCTCCGTCCTTTACCTCTGAGTAAAAAATTATACACAGCTCTTTGGATTCTTGGCAAATTTGCAGTAACTTTGCCCATACCGTTACTAAGGGAGGGTATTGGGTTTTTCATCTCATCCCTCCTTTCTTCATACAGTAAGCACTGGCTTTCTGTGATATTTCAGCTCCAGTAGCAATACGATTGTTTTGCAACCATTCCTCCAGCTCATGCCTATTGAAATAGCAGATCTTTCCTACTGGCTTATAATGGGGGATTTCCTTTCTCATAGTAAGCTTATATAGGTAGCTTTTTGAAACTCCCATATACCGTGCTGCCTCATCGCTTGTAAGCACTTCTTTGGTACATAATACCGTGCTTTCTATAACCAAATTGGCGATTTCAGTTATTTCCTCTTTGCTCATAATAGAGTTATTGGAGTTTAACAAAGAGGCTCAGAGAAAACACGTCTGCAATTCCTTTGCCTCATTATTTCTGTTGCCATGTCAACGATGCAAAGGTAATAACGAATTATAGTTGACTGATAATTAAAGCAGTAGCCAGTAGTATCTGGGTACTACTGGCTACTTAACGCTACTTAATAAATGAATCAAGCAAATTCTGATAGTTGCTTTTCTATTGCATTAATTTCATTAGCTACCATTTGATATGGCACTGTAAACTCTGAAAGATACTTTTTATAATTGCTTTTTCCAATGACATTCCCAAACTCTGCAATCAGATCACTGTACTTAGGTTTCGTTATCAATCCACAATTAATGCAACAACGGATAACCAACGCAATCCATTTGCCTTGCTTACCATCAATTAAATCATGCAATTTAGCCTTAATTCGTGACTTTCGCTCATAATCCACTACATTGATATACTCATCAAAAGATATATCTTTTTTATGAGAGATTGTCGTATTATCTAATAGTGATTTGTAGATACCGATCCATTTATGAGCTATGCAATAATCTACAGGAGATAAAGGATCCAACTCAATAATCTCAGATGAATATCGAGCCTCTATTATCAAAAAGGCTCTTTTGATGATGTTTTGACATTCCTGGATCTTGTTTTGCAGCCAATCTTCAAACCCCTCCTTATCCAACGTAGCTTTAGCCATCTGGAGTAAAAAAGATCTATTCTCATCAGATTCTCTGAATGACTGTTTTTCCGATGCAGAAAGTTGTTCCAGATTAAATAATTGCTCTGCCATACTCATCTATATCCATTGTTAAAAATCACTTCCCAGTCAGTAATATCTCCGTAAGGATTGGGGGCTTTACCAGGTAAATAATCCTGGATGAAACCCTCTTTCCATTGCTTGTAAGCCTCTGCCAGGGGCGTTGAGGTATCGCACCGATCCAGGAATGAGAAATGAAAATCACGCTCATAATCCCAGAGTGAGGCTGCCAGGGGCATATCCTCATTGCCGATGTAGGGGTTTTGATTCTCTCCCTTATACCAGGTATATGGCTGCTCTAATCCCATAATATCTCATATTCTGGATCAACACTGATATTCGTTGATCCGCATTCGGGACAATGCTCATGATCAATAGCTGGAGGTTCTATCCAATCAAAGCCGATACCATTGAGTTGCAGCCATTCTGCGCCACAATCCTCACATTTAATTTTCTTACCGTTACCCATAATTCGTTATGATTAATTAAATTTCAATTCTGGCAAACTGTTGATCGCCTCTTGTTTTAAGCTGTCAACGGCTCTGGTATATTTCTCAGTATGCCTCAAACCACTGTGCCCTAAAAGACTTGCCACGGTCTTAATATTTGCTCCATTATTCAGAATATTTACAGCAAATGAATGCCTTGCACAATGCCATGTTATATGTTTGTCTATATTGGCTCTTTTAACCCAGTGCCTTAATGCTTTCAAGCACATATTATGTGAGGGCAATGGAAATATTAAAGAATCTTTACTATCAGTCGGCTCCCCTATCAAATGGAGTAAACCATCATTTAGTGGTATAACCACACTACTTGCAGAACTATGCCCTTTGGTCTTGGCTTGCTCAAATTTTAACAACTTATTTGAGTAATCAACATTTGAGTAAGTAAGATCTTTTACATCACACCACCTCAATCCACAATACAAACAGAAAATAAATGCTCTCCGAATATTGGTGCTCTCTCCTGGGTAATGTGTCGCAATTAAAGCCTGGATCTCATCAATGCTTAAAACATCTTTCTTTAGAGATCCATTATCAATTTTTATAATAACCCCAGTGCACGGATTTTTCCTCATTACATCATTTTCAACGGCAGCTTTTATAACCTTTTTGAATCTGGCATATAATGTATGTGCACCCTCACCTCGGAAACGGTGCTGGAGATATTCAGTAAATTCAATGATCTTCTCTTTTGTAATCTGCTGAGGTCTGATGCTAACACGCTGCTTTTTCTTTTCAAATTCTTTTTTAGCCTTTGCAATCTTAGCCTCTGACCAGTCTGGTTGTGGCGTATATTCAAAATTTGGGTCCACTAAAAAATCAATAAAGCAATCGTGTGCTCTTTTGATATGGCGTTTGTCCGCTTTTGTGTATGCCTCATAATAAGCCCACATCCAATCAAGGAAATTTATATCAACATTTTTCTTTAGTCTATAGCCCTCGCTGTCCTCTAAAAGCTGCTGTCCTTTCTCATATCGGATGTTTTTCGCCAGTTCAAGTGTTTCCTTATTCTGAGTTCTCTCCAATGGAGTTCTGGGAGCTTGCCAAAGATAGAGGCTCAGATATTCTCGCTTTCGATCTTTCTTTGCAACCTCTTTCCCCAGGCGTTCACTATAAACCATCTTATAGCCGAAATAATAATCCAGGAATAAACTTTCCCTACCATCACTAAGGATCTTGGCTCCCAGTTTCGGATTATCCGTTGTATCCTGGCTAATGATATAGGTATTATCACTTCTTATTTCCTTTTTCTTTGCCATTGTTAAAGGTTCTATTGTTTACTTTGTTTCTCTTGGTTGCAAAGATAATACATTTATTTGATATGGGTAGCCAAAGGGTAGCCAAAAATGACAAAATATCCGATTTATTTGAGAAATCAAGTGAAACTATCCAAAGTTAAATCGTTGGTTCATATTGGTTTTATTTAATAAACCAAATATTTGAAAATTAGGATTTGTGCCTGTTCTGGGCACCACAAATCCCTTATAAATCGTTGATTTGTAAGGGATTTTTGATTTTCAATAAGCAACCACAAAGCACTTTACACACATAGATACGAAACGCGCATAACCTCACGGTCGGGGGGGTATCCCAGTTCACTTATTACGGATTGCTAAAATTTCATTTCGAGATAATATAAATAAATAGGAGTAGTAGCCACATAAGCGTGGCTACACATACATCAGGAATACCGCAGTGGCGTGGAGGGTTGCTCGATATCGGGTGATTGGGGGCAGCCCATATTCGTGATTGCGTGTCAGCTCTTGTTCGCGATGGAGTGGGGGAGGCTTATCCACTTATTTCTTATACACTTATGTCTTGTTCTCTTATATATACACTTATCCACTTGGAGCGGCGATTTTTTTAGAGATTATTAAGCATATTTTTAGAGATTGTTGAACGGCTTTTTAGAGTTTATTAGATGTTGTTTTAAGGGTTGGTTAACATTTTTCTGCCATTTATTTTGTTATTTCCTCAAAAGGCTGTAAATTTGCCTTTGGCTCGATTGCGTTGCCCCGGTTGGGGTCACGCTCGCGCCTGTTACCTCGCTAATCATCAGTCTAACCCTTTGTTAACCTGAATATTTTATATCCCCCACATAATTAACGATTATGGAAAACGAACAATTGTTGAAAGAGGTCACCGAGAAAGCAACCCTTTGGCTCGGTGACGGTTATGACGAAGAAACCCGTAAGGAGGTCCGCCGCATGCTCGATGCCGACGACAAGACCGAACTTATCGAATGTTTCTATAAAGACCTTGAATTCGGTACCGGCGGTCTGCGCGGAATTATGGGCGCAGGCACCAATCGTATGAACATCTACACTGTCGGCGCTGCCACTCAGGGTCTCGCCAACTATCTTAAGGAAGCCTTCAAGGACCTTCCCGAAATCAGCGTGGCTGTAGGGCACGACGTCCGCAACAACTCCCGCAAATTTGCTGAAATCGTTGCCGATATTTTCTCTGCCAACGGCATCAAGGTATATCTTTTCGACGACTTCCGTCCCACTCCCGAACTCTCATTCGCCATCCGCCACTTCGGATGCCAGAGCGGTGTGAACATCACTGCCTCTCACAACCCCAAAATCTACAACGGCTACAAGGCTTACTGGGAAGACGGTGCGCAAATCATCGCGCCCCACGATGTCAACATCATTGACCACGTCAACCGCATCAAGAGCGTGAGCGAAATCAAATTCCAGGGCGACAAGTCAAAAATCCAGATTGTGGGTCCCGAGGTTGACCGCGAATTCCTCGCCGCCATCAAGGGTCTCTCGCTCAGCCCCGACGTAATCGAGCGCCACAAGGACCTCAAGATTGTCTACACTCCAATCCACGGTACCGGTGTGAAACTCATCCCCGAATCCCTCCGCAACTACGGTTTCACCAACATCATCCACGTCCCCGAGCAGGATGTGCCCAGCGGAGACTTCCCCACCGTTGAGTCACCCAACCCCGAAGTGCCCTCTGCGATGGCTATGGCTATCGCCAAGGCTAAGGAGGTCAATGCCGACATCATCATGGCTTCCGACCCCGACGCCGACCGTATCGGATGTGTGATTCGCGACAACAATGGCGAATATGTCCTCCTCAACGGCAACCAGATAGTGATGATTCTTCTCAACTATATCATCACCCGCAACAAAGAGCTCGGCCGCCTCAAAGGCAACGAATTTGTGGTCAAGACCATCGTGACCACCGAGGTTATCAAGTCGATTTGCGAAGCCATGAACGTACGCATGTTCGACTGTTATACCGGCTTCAAATGGATTGCTGCCGTGATGCGCGACAATGAAGACGTGCTCCGCTACATCGGCGGTGGTGAAGAAAGCTACGGTTTCCTCGCCGAGACATTCGCCCGCGACAAAGACGCCGTGTCGGCCTGCTCACTCATGGCCGAGGCTTGCGCATGGGCCAAGGACAATGGCAAGGACTTCCAGGGCATGCTCGCCGACATCTATCTCAACTACGGCTTCAGCCGCGAGGTAGGCATCTCCGTTGTACGTCCCGGCAAGTCAGGTGCTGAGGAAATCCAGGCTATGATGAAAGAATTCCGCGCCAATCCTCCCAAGTCACTCGCAGGAAGCCCCGTGGAAATCATCAAGGATTACGCCACCCTCGACCTCACCCACACTGCCGACGGCAAAGTGGAGAAGATGGACTTCCCCACCACCTCAAACGTGCTCCAGTATTTCACTGCCGACCACTCCAAGGTATCAGTCCGTCCTTCAGGAACCGAGCCCAAAATCAAATTCTACATCGAGGTTAAGGTCCCCATGGCAAAAGTTGACGACTACAACGCCTGCGGCAAGCTCGCCGACGAAAAGGTAGAAGCCATCAAGAAAGACCTCGGCATCTAATCCCGCTCGGTCAGTCGGTGAATTATCGGACTAATCGGACATATCGGACTAATCTGATTAGTCCGATATGTCCGATTAGTCCGATTGGTCGGATTAGTCGGATTGGTCCGATTCGTCCGATTAAGCCCCCCAGCTCCGCCCCCTTTCGCAATACCCGCCACACTCCCGTGGCAAACCTGCATCGCTCCCGCACCCTTCATCCCGCCAATCATCACTAACTTTGCATAAAATTGTGTGATGTGATTCCGCTCGTTCCGTCGACGGAGCCGGCGCAATCATTATTAGAAAAGATTATAAAGTTAAAGTAAGGTGAGGCTATCACAACTGTATAGCCTGCACGCTTCCCCGTTCCGGCGCTCCCTGCCCGGAAGGTCCGGAACCACACGAGGAAGTGAGACATCACTGCACGGCGCTGACGAAGCGACGTGCAGTTTTCGTTTTATGAGGGCTTATGACCCCGTATTTTCCATAACCTTTACACCTTATAATATAATGCAAACTTTTAATACCTATCCCATGTGTAAAAGCTGCAACACTTCTGTGTCATTCCCGCAATACACCAAACACACCCGCTAACTTTCTTTGAGTTACCTTTGTACTAAAATTCTTTTTCACATGACCCATTGTGCGCTAATTCTTACGGAAATTCGCGTGAACCTTTGAAAATGTGCAATTTACGAATCTATCACCCAACACGGTGTAAACACCTTTAACAACAAGATAAAACAAAAAATTCACCAAAATAACCCAAAGTTATAACTTAAATTTTTTTCTAATGAACAAAAAATTCATCAACGGGCTCCTGCTCGCGACCCTTATGGTTGGTTCAGCAGGCTCCTTCACCTCCTGTAAGGACTACGATGATGACATCAACAATCTGCAGGGTCAGATTGACGGAGTTATCAAGGATGTTGCTCAGCTTCAGGAGATGATTAAGGCTGGTAGCGTTATCACTAACGTTACCTCTAACAATGACGGTATCGTCATCACTCTGTCTGATGGTAAGTCTTACACCATCACTAATGGTAAGAATGGTGCTGATGGCAAACCCGGTGCTGACGGTAAGCCCGGTACTGCCTGGACTATCGGTACTGACGGCTACTGGTACTGCGACGGTGTTAAGACCGACAACATCGCTGTTCCCCAGGCTGGTTCTGCCGGCGAAGCTGGTAAGGACGGTAAGTACTACGTGCCCAACGAAGATGGTTACTTCTGGATTCACGAAGAAGGCAAGGAACCCGTTAAGACTGATATCAGCTGGGTAGCTGCAGGTCCTACTGCAACTTTCACTGGTACTGAACTTATCCTCGCTGGTCTTAAGGATGCAGATGGCAAGACTCTTGACCCCGTTACTATTCAGCTCGGTAACAATGTGACTTCTATCGCATTTATCCCCGAAGAATATGCTAACGGTCTTCCTGTTGCATCTTTCACCTATCTTGCTAATAAGTCAATCAATGTGAACGGTACAAATGCAGGTGCTGACTGGAAATTGGGTTCTGCAATCAATGCTTCTAACAAGGTGGAACTTGCTTATCGCTTGAATCCTTCTGATGCATTCATCGCTCCCACTGCTTCTGTAGCATATATTGACCGTGCCGTTAAGACACGTGCTGCTGGTGATGGCAACAACGTTCTTTCAGGTTCACTTGTAGAAAGCGCTTCTGATGATGCTATCGCAGTAGCTACTTCAATCAACCTTAAGGCTTACGAAGCTATCACTAAGGATAACAAGAGTGATAAGAATACTCCTATTGCTGCTCTTCAGCTTACTAACGGTCAGAAGACTTTCACCTCTGATTATATCGTGGTAGAAGCTGCTTCTGTTTCTGCTGTCCTCGTTGACAAAGCTAAGACTGCGAAGAATAAGGCTGCATATACAAGCGATATCTACAGCCGTACTAAGAAAGAAGCTGCTTCAAACCAGACTCCTTCTGCCTACGTTTCTCAGTTCGTTGGAACTGAAGCTGCTGAAGAACTTGCTTACGATGGCTCTCTTGATGTCAGCACTATTCCCGGTCTTTATGTTTCAGGTAAGGGCTTCTTGGAAGACCTTGGCTTCGATAACGTTCGTTTCGAATACATCCTTCCTGAATCTTATATCATCGGTGGTACTGACCAGCAGTACTTTGTACAGCTCAATGGCAATATCCTTTCTGTAAAGGATAATATCGGTGGTAAGTCTCAGGCTATCGGTCGTACTCCTGTTGTCCTCATCAACGCATATGTAGGTGACAATCTTGTAGCTACTGCTTATGTACTTATCAAGGTCGTTTCTGCTACTGGTGTTAAGGATGATATCAATGTTACTATCGGTGGTACTTCTGCAATGAATTATGTTGATGTTCCCAAGGCTGGTACTGTTAAGCCCGGCAACACTGATTACCTCATGGGTGAACTCGGTTGGCAGGCTATCAACAGCAACATCTATGGTGCTCTTGGTCTTACCTCAACTTCATTCAACCAGAACTACACTGGTCCTGTTGTAACTGTGACTATTCCTGTTACTTGGAAGGAAGGCAACAATACTAAGACTGATAACGCTGTATACACTTTGTCTGGTACTCCTTACTCTAATAATGACGTTCCTGGTCTTAAGGTAAATGCTGACCTCTCCGCAACTGCTACTACCACTAACGCTCCTATCCGTGTTTGGATTGACAATATGATTCACACTCAGGATGGAACTCTTGCAAACGCTAAGAATGCTAAGGGTGAAGTTCTTGGTAACGGTAATGTGAATATCGCTGGTGCTTCAGCTTCTTATACTGTTGACATCGTTTACAAGTCTAACACAGCTGCTGTTCGTGGTGATGTTGTAATCTCTAAGACATTCACTATCACTGAAACTCACGAAGCTCTCATCTACAGCAACTTCGTTGTAAACAACAAGGTTGAGTCATTCGGTGCTATCAATGGTTCTGCTTGGGATATGATGTTCAATCTCACTAACGCATTCAAGCGTGGTGACAACAACACCGATATCTTCACTTACCTCAATGGTTCTAACACTATCAATAACGTTAAGGGTATCACTATCACTGGTGTTAAACTTCCTTCTAAGAAGATTAACAACAATAATACTGAGCTCCTTGCTGCTCTTGATGCTAATGGCGCTGAAGTAACAGGTCTTGTAGGTGCTGATGGCAAGTTCACTGCTAACTGTGCTAAGGTTCGTAAGATTTCAGTTGTTAATCCCGAAGGTCTTGTTAACCTCCCCGCTACTGCAACTGTAAGCTTCAAGCTCACTCTTGCTAACGGTGAAACTTGCTCTAAGGAATACTCATTTGATGTTACCTTCAACAATCCGTTCGTAGCCGCTCCTGGCTCAGGTCTCACACTCAATGGTAATGCAGTTCTTGCTAATCCGTTGGATGTTAAACCTCAGTTCGGTGTTAACGACCACAACGGTGAGAAGATTTACAACTGGGGTATCGTAACTGAAGCAACTGAAACTGACCCGGCTGTATACGGTCTCGTTCTCTCAGATGTTGCTAAGAACGGTTACAAGGTAGCAAATGCTCCGGCTATCACTTATGACTTCGACCAGGCTTCTAAGGACTACATCGCAGGTATGGGTGCTGGTAAGCTCTCTATCAACAACACTACTGGTGAGGTAGAATACGTTCCTGGTGCAGTTCTTCAGGCAAGCAAGACCCTTACTATCGAAGCTAAGGCAACCTTCAAGTCTGGCAGCAACACTATCTCAATCGTTGTTTGCAAGATACCTTTGAATGTTACTACTGGTAACTAATTGAATTGATTCCCCCGAAGATGGCGACAGAGGGTTAACCCCTCTGTCCACCATCCTCCCCGAAAAATACCGACTGGCGAGGTCCCCGCGACCCCGCCAGTCCTTTTTTATCCCACTCCCTCACCGGATGGCATCCGCCCATCCACCCCCGCCGATTCATCCGATATGTCCGATTGGTCCGATTCGTCTGCTTTGTCTGCTTTGTCCGATATGTCCGATTAGTCTGATTTGTCCGATTCCCGCCCCCTTCCCGACCAAAAAAACAAACCACTCTATCAGATTGTTAATTCTCCAAAAAAGCACTATCTTTGCAAAAAAAGCTAACCATGTCAGAACAAGAACTAAACTCATATCGTCTCACCTCAATGACAGAGCCGACAGATGAAATGCTGGAGCAAATCATGCACGAAATAGCAGCTGATGTGCGGAAAGAAAACATTGCCCTCCGTAATCGGAGGCAGCGCGACCTCGACCGCAAACTCGACGAGAAGAAAAAAATCTGGGCTAACCGAATAACTCCCCTCAGCAATGCAAATCAATGACCATCGCCCGGTTTTAATAATTATAGCCGGCCCAAACGGGTCAGGTAAAACGACCATAACCACTAAAATTCTCCATCACGAGTGGTTGGAAGATTCAATTTATATAAATCCTGACAATGTAGCTCAGGAAATGTTTGGCGACTGGAATTCCCGGGAGGCAGTGCTCAAGGCTGCCGATTATTGTAAGGAATGGAGAGAGAAATGTCTGAAAGCAAACAGCAGTTTGATATTTGAGACAGTGATGTCGTCGGATGAAAAATTAGATTTTATAATCAGAGCAAAGCAGCAAGGCTTTTTTATCAGATTGTTCTTTGTATGCACAGATACTCCTGCCATCAATGCATCACGAATAGCGTCGCGGGTAATGAAAGGTGGTCATGATGTCCCGATATCAAAAATAATATCACGCTATGAAAAATCCATAATAAATTGTGGTATAGTCGCACCCATTGTTGACAGATTATATGTCTATGATAATTCAGAGGAAAATAGAGAGGCGACATTATTGTTCAGATTGATTGACGGAAAGTTGGTCAAACAATATGTGGATGAACTCCCCGATTGGTCAGCGCCCCTCCTCCCGGTCTAAACCCTCCCCCGATAAGTCCGATTCGTCCGATTCGTCCGATTCGTCCGATTTCAGCCCCATTCCCTCCCTCTTCCCCCTTCAGGTTAAAAAAATACCGTCGGGCTATTTCTCCCCCACTGTTTTTTTTGTAATTTTGCAGCAAAATCAATAATTATAACATTTTATGGAAGAATTAGCCTCGAAATACGACCCCAAAGCCGTGGAGGACAAGTGGTATGCCTACTGGTTGCAGCATCGCCTGTTTCACTCCGAACCCGATGCGCGCGAGCCTTACACCATAGTAATACCCCCGCCAAACGTGACCGGCATACTCCACATGGGTCACATGCTCAACAACACCATCCAGGATATCCTCATACGTCGCGCACGTCTGCTGGGCAAAAACGCCCTCTGGGTGCCCGGCACCGACCACGCCGCCATAGCCACTGAGGCAAAGGTGGTGACAAAACTTGCCGCCGAGGGTATACGCAAGAGCGACCTCACCCGCGAGCAATTCCTCGAACATGCCTGGGAATGGAAAGAGAAGCATGGAGGCATAATCCTCGAACAGCTTAAGAAACTCGGTGCATCGTGCGACTGGGAACGCACAGCCTTCACCATGGACGACATCCGCTCACGCAGCGTCATAAAGGTATTTGTTGACCTCTACCGCAAGGGGCTCATCTACCGTGGCAAGCGAATGGTCAATTGGGACCCTAAGGCTAAGACCGCCCTCTCCGACATAGAGGTGATTTACAAGGAAGAGCACTCCAAGCTCTACTATCTCCGCTACAAAATAGTAGGCGAGGATGGTTATGCCATCGTAGCCACCACCCGTCCCGAGACCATCATGGGCGACACCGCCATGTGTATCAACCCGGACGACCCCAAGAATCAGCATCTCCGTGGCAAGAAAGTGATTGTGCCCCTCGTCAACCGCGAAATCCCCGTGATTGAGGATGACTACGTGGACATCAACTTCGGTACAGGATGCCTCAAGGTGACCCCCGCTCACGACATGAACGACAATATGCTCGGCGAGAAGCACGGACTGGAAACCATCGACATATTCAACGACGACGCCACCATCAGCGAGGCTGCAGGCATGTATGTGGGTATGGACCGATTCGCCGTGCGCGAGCAAATCGCCAAGGACCTTCAGGAAGCCGGTCTCATCGAGAAGATTGAGGAATATGAGAACAAGGTAGGCTACTCGGAGCGCAACCAGGATACCGTGACCGAGCCGCGTCTGAGCGACCAGTGGTTCTTGAAGATGCAGAGCCTCGCCGACCCCGCGCTCGCCGCTGTGGAGGATGGTGTAATCAAATTTGTGCCTGAGAAATTCAAGACCACCTACAACCGCTGGCTCACCGACATACGCGACTGGTGTATCTCCCGTCAGCTCTGGTGGGGACACCGGGTGCCCGCCTATTATCTCCCCGACGGTTCGTTTGTCGTAGCTGAGACCGCAGAGGAAGCCCTCGCACTTGCCCGCGAGAAGAATCCCGCCTTCACTGCCGCTGACCTCCGTCAGGATGAGGACTGCCTCGACACATGGTTCTCGTCATGGCTCTGGCCTATATCACTCTTCAACGGCATCCTTGAGCCTGACAATGAGGAAATAAAATATTACTATCCCACCAATGACCTCGTGACCGGCCCGGACATCATATTCTTCTGGGTGGCACGTATGATTATGGCGGGCTACGAATTCATGGGCAAGCAGCCGTTCAACAATGTATACTTCACCGGTATAGTGCGTGATGAAATCGGTCGCAAGATGTCCAAACAGTTCGGCAACTCACCTGACCCCCTCAAACTCATAGAGGATTACGGTGCCGACGGTGTGCGCATGGGTATCATGCTCTCAGCTCCCGCCGGAAACGATATATTCTTCGACAAGAAACTCTGTGAGAACGGTCGTAACTTCTGTAACAAAATCTGGAACGCTTTCCGCCTTGTGAAAGGATGGGAAATCGACGATACAGCCGCGCAGCCCGAAAGCGCCCGCATAGCCATAGAATGGTTCACCGGCAAGCTCTCCGAGGCAATAGCCGAGGTCAACGATTCGTTTGACAAATTCCGTATCTCCGAGGCATTGATGACCACATACCGCCTCTTCTGGGATGAATTCTCATCATGGTACCTCGAGATGGTGAAACCGGAGTATCAGAAGCCGGTTGACCGCGCCACCTACGAAGCCACCATCGGCTTCTTCGATGCGCTCCTCCGTCTGCTCCACCCCTTCATGCCGTTTATCACCGAAGAGCTCTGGCAGCACATCGGTGACCGCCGCGAAGGAGAGTCAATCATGTACGCCTCAATGCCCGAGGTGCTCCCGGTCGACTCAAAGGTGCTCGCCGACATGGAAATCGCCAAGGAGATTGTGAACGGAGTGCGCGGAGTGCGCGCCCAGCGCAACATCCCCAACCGCGAGCAGCTCCGCCTCAATGTGCTCGGCGCTCCCGTGGCTATGGAAGCGGTGATAGTCAAGCTTGCCAACCTCACCGGCGTGGAGACAGTGACCGTCAAGGACCCTGCAGCTGCCGTATTCATGGTAGGCACCACAGAGTACAACGTGCCTTTGCTCGATAACATCGATGTGGAAGCTGAACTCGCCAAACTCACCAAGGAACTTGAATATCTCCAGGGATTCAAGAAATCAGTGGAGAAGAAGCTCGGCAACGAACGCTTCGTGTCAAACGCCCCTGCCGCCGTGGTGGAGGGTGAGCGCAAGAAACTTGCCGACGCTGAGGCTAAGATTGCCAATATCGAGGCATCAATCGCTGCCTTGAAGTAATCGCTCAGTCGCCCGAAGCAACTTCCTGACAAATTCCCGAACCATCGGAAAAATCAATCGTTTTATAGATTGTATACCCCATTTCAAGCCTCTGCGGAACCCTCCGCCGAGGCTTGATTTTTTTAGAAACCTCTGATGTTTTCCCTGAAATTTTAACATAATCCCCGAAAACCTCATGAAGTGTTGAGCCGTTATAAATATATAACTTAAAGGATGTTACAATATGGAACCGACGATTTACTCACGCTTCAAAGAGCTCGTCAACAATGACCCGGACCATCCTGCTGTCATCGACGAGCGTTCCTGCGTCACATACGCAGGTCTCGACCGCATGGTCGACACTCTCATTGCACGCTTCCCCTCATTCATACCCGCCCGCGTCGGGATAGTGATGGACCACAGCGTGGAGATGATAGCATCAATTCTCGCTGTAATCAAATCAGGAGCCGCCTTTGTGGCTGTGGAGCCTGATTTCCCTCCGGGTCGCACTGTGAATTTTCTGGTGGAATGTGGCATTGACTTCGTGATTACTCAGGAAGCCTACGCCAACCGCCTCTATGATTTCAAACAACTCATCATCGGGAAGGAGATACATATCGACCCAGCGCTCCATCCCCTCCCTGACCGTAGCCGTGCCGACCGCACAGCCTATATAATGTATACCTCGAGTGTGACCGGCTTCCCCATCGGTGTGGCTGTCGGCAACCGTCAGGTAATTAATTTCGCTGAAGCCTTCAAGCACACATTCAATGTGTCGGGCGATGACGTGATGCTGCAATACTCGGCATGCGTGATGAACATATACATCGAGGAGGTGTTCGGCACACTTCTCAACGGCGCAACACTCGCCGTGCCGTCGGCCGCCACACGCAATGATGTGGATGCGCTGCTGCACTTCATAGATGAGTGGTACGTAAGCATCATCAGCGGCTTCCCCTTCCTCCTCATGGAGCTCGACAAGGTGGATGCGCTTCCGCAGACCGTGCGCCTGCTCATAAGCAGCGGCGACACTCTGCACGCATCATCGATTGAGCATCTGCTCGAACAGGTGCCCGTGTACAACACTTACGGTCCCGCCGAGGGCACCGTGGGAGTGACAAGCTATTGCTGCAACGAGGGCTACAGCCTTATGGACGGGAATTTCCCGATAGGAAAGCCCATAAGCGCCTCGACCGATATATTGATTCTCGACGATGACCTGCAGCCTGTGAGCGATGGCTCGGAGGGTGAAATCTGTCTCGTGGGCGACGGTCTGGCTGAATGTTACATCGGCGACCACCGCAACGACCAGCATCCGTTTGTATGTATCGACGACGGTCGTAGGGTGTTCCGTACAGGCGACATAGGTTGTAAGCTCGAGGATGGCAACTACAGCTACCTGCGCCGCAAGGATTCGGAAGTGAACATCCTTGGCAAGAAGGTGGTGACAGGTGAGGTTGAACGCGCCATGCGCACCTCGGATGAGGTCGAGGACTGCACCGTGGTTCACTATGTCGACGAGCAGGGGGCCGCTTATCTGGTGGCTTACGTGGTACCCGCCACACGCTCATTCCGCCTGTCGTGGGTGAAGAATAAGATGGCGCAGTATCTCCCCGCTTATATGATACCGGAATTTTTCGTACTGCTTAAGAAACTCCCGGTCAATGCAGCCGGACAGGTAAACCATCAGGCGCTTCCCGTAGTGCTCAAGGATGGTACATTAGGTTAAGCTTCGCCCACTGGCGGTACAATATATAGAATTTATTACACGGGCTGCGTTCAGCAGCCCGGTTTTTTAAGATTGGTAATAAGGAAGCCCCTTGATACTCTCAAACGGTATCAAGGGGCTGATTTTTGAGGTTAACTCCTGATAGTGGTCAGGAGTAACACATTCTCAGATTATTTTGTGGCGTCGGGCTGTGTTTGCGGAGTCTTTGACAGGAGTTGAATCTGTGTCACGTCAGTGCCCGAAGGATTGTTGTAAAGTCGCAGACCGAATACCGGAGCCACAGCGATGATATGCTCGAACACCGAGCTTTGGATAGCCTCGTAGGCTGTCCATTTGGTGGTGGCGGTGTAGCACCAGAGCTGCAATGGAATCCCCTCGCCGGTCGGCACCATTACTCTCACAAGTATCTGCTGGTCGTTGCTGATGGCGGGATTGTTGATGAGCCACTGGCACATATATGCTCTGAACAGACCGAGGTTGGTTTCCAGCGAGCCGTTGACCACGGTCAGTCCGGGGTCGTAGATAGGTTTCCCTTCGGTCTGGACCTTGTTCACGTATGCCTTGATGATTGGAAACTTGGTGCAGATGTCGGCAATCATCTCAGGTGTGGTTGGCACTATGGTGTCGGAGTCGAAAATCACGCTTCGCGCTATCTGGCGGCATCCGCTGTCCACCATTCCCCGCCAGTTCTGGAATGATGAGGATATGAGGGAATAGGGTGGGAGTGTGATGATGGTGTTGTCGAAGTTCTGCACCTTCACTGATGTAAGGTTCACATCAATCACTATACCGTTTGCAATGGTTGATGGCACCACAATCCAGTCGCCCACGTGCAGCATATCGTTCTCTGACAGCTGCAATCCCGCCACGAGTCCGAGGATACTGTCCTTGAACACCAACATCAGCACGGCGGCAAACGCGCCAAGACCGGTGAGCAGAGCCACGGGAGACTTATCTACCAGGATGGATACGCAGATGATTACAGCTATAACCCAAAGCACACCTACTACAGTGCCCATGATGCCTTTAAGAGGTAGATTTTTGGTGTTGCGTTTCTTGTCGAACCGCATCCAGGTGAAGTGGACCACACGACATGCCGCCATGCAAATCACTATCACTGTATAGATGAGCAGAGCCTTGAACACAATATCCTTGAAAAGTGAATCGGTGGTGAAGGCAAAGGGGAGGAGTGCAAGCAACACCAGCGGGGGGATGATGTGGCTGCACTTCATGAGCACATGATGCTGCATGAGGTCCTGCGCCAAATCATTGTTGCGCAGCAGCATGATTTTTTTTGTGGCATACAGGGTTAATTTCCTTGCAAGCCATCCCAATGCCAGCGCTACCGCTACGATAATGGCGATATAAATAATATCTTCGGCGCCCTGGTCCTTCTCCAGACCCACGTAATCCAGAAGACGATGAATATGCACAAGCAGCCACTGGGCCACTTTGTGTGTAGGTATTATTGAAGTTAACATAAATAAATGAGTTGATTTATTGTATTAACACTTTATTGAGGGGTGCTGTTTGCTCAATAGCGAAAAGGTTGCTAAATTTGTAGATATGCTAATAAATATTGTTATCGGATTCCTCTCATTTGTGTTGCTGTCGGTGTTTCAGACGGTGGAGTTTTATGTCATAGCCGCAGTCATAGCCGCCGCGATAGTGGCATATTCAGCCAAAGGTAGTGCAGGAGGACCCGCACGTCAGATATTGCTCGCCGGTATTTTGACCAGAGCCGAGCGCCATGTCTCCCCGATGATTGAGCTGATATGCAATGATGATGGGACTGTGGTGCTCAGACGGTATGGTGTGGAGGGTGTGACGCTCTCTGGTGCCGTTAGCCTTGCCATTACAGTGATTGGTTTTGACGTGAAGATAAAGGAACGGATAGTGGAGGGAAAGCCTGACGATGAAGTGGTGGATACAGCCTCGTTTGTGCTTGATTTTATGGGTGAGGAGCGCTATTTTATCAGCTACACCTCAGAGAGCGCCGGGCTTTTCGTGGCTACTGCCTTGAAAAACCGTCCGGGCAATCATATAGTCAAGTCGATGCAGTAATCGGCGTATAGTCAAGGCTATAAAAAATGGCGGCAACGAGGTGGTCATGAACACCCGTTGCCGCCCAGCAGAAAGTTAGGTTAGATTGATTCTACTGTCGTTTAGATTCCAATTATATTTAATTTACTTTAGCTCAAAAGGAACAGTGGCGCGGATATCGGTGGATGATGCGCCGATATATGCACGGAATTTACCCGGTTCAGCTTTCCATGAGGAGGTTGCCTCATCGTAGAATTTCAAATCTTCGGGACGGATAGTGAAAGTCACTGTCTCCTCAGCTCCGGGAGCCAGAGTGACCTTGTTGAAGCCCTTGAGCTCCTTTACAGGACGGAGCACTGAGGCTGCATCGTCGCCGATGTAAAGCTGTACGGTCTCTTTGCCTGCCATGTCGCCGGTATTTTTCACGGGAATGGTGATGGTGAGCGATTCATCTGCGTTGATTGTCTTCGCCGACGCTGTAGGCTTGCCATACTGGAAAGTGGTATAGCTCAGTCCGTGACCGAACGGGTAGAGGGCAGGGATTTTCTTGGTGTCATGCCAGCGGTAACCCACCAGAATGTCCTCAAGGTATTCCTGACGGATAGAGTCGCCCGGATATGATATTTCACCGAAGTGATGGGCGCCGTTATCCTCCAGACGTGCCGGGATTGAGAATGGCAGTTTACCGGAGGGATTGATGTTGCCGCTGAGTACTGCCGCGATAGAGTTGCCGGCCATTGAGCCAAGGTACCAACCTTCCACAATCGCGGGTACTTTGGATGCCCAAGGCATTTCAACAGCGTTGCCGGTAAGGAGTACCACCACGAGGTTGGGGTTGGCTGCCTGGAGTGCGTCAATCAGTTCAGGCTGACCGAAAGGTAGTCCGTATTCAAGACGGTCGCCACCTTCGCAGTCCTGGAAATGGTTTTTGTTGAGACCGCCCACAAAGATTACAAGTCCGGCGTCTTTTGCCATATTCACCGCTTCAGCTCTGAGTGAGTCAACGGTCTGCTGGGGAATTACATCGGCATGACCGTACATGGGGCGTCCGGCTACGTATCCCTGTACATATTTCACTTTGTCGCCATAGATGGCTTTGAGTCCTGCAAGAGGTGTGACAATATCCTTCGGTTTCAGTTCGCTTGAACCTCCGCCCGCCATGAGATTGCGGGTAGCGTTATCGCCTACCACAAGGATTGATTTGTACTTGTCGGCCTGAATGGGGAGTAGGGGAGCGCCTTTTTTAGTAACAGGGGCATTTTTCAGCAGCACGATTGCTTCGTTACCGATTTCTTCTGCCACTGCGTAATGTTCGGGTGTTGCCACCGAACCGAACGGTTTCTGACGGTTCATGGCTGTGCGGAAGTTAAGTTTGAGCAGACGGCGCACCTTGTCATCGAGAGTTGACATCGGCACCTCGCCCTTTTCCAGCATATTGAGATACGGATTGGCAAGATAATAGTCGTCGGTAGTGAACGCGCTCTCCGAGGTGAGACCGTTGGTGTACGAACCCATCTCGAGGTCAAGACCGTAGAGGGCAGCCTCGCGGGTGTCGTGTGCGCCACCCCAGTCAGTTATCACAACTCCGTCAAAATTCCAGTCATCCTTAAGAATCTTGTTGAGCAGAAGTTCGTTATGGCATGCGTGCTGACCTCTCACCTGATTGTATGCACCCATTATTGACCATGAGTTACCATCGACAATGGCACGCTTGAAAGCCGGGAGATAGATTTCATTGAGAGCACGGTCGCTGAGATTGACATCGATGTGACCTCTCCATTTTTCCTGATTGTTGAGGGCGTAATGCTTCACGCAGGCTGCCACACCGTTCTGCTGCATACCTTTGATGTAGGGAACCACCAGTTCGCCCGCAAGATACGGGTCCTCACCCATATATTCGAAGTTACGGCCGTTGAGTGGTGTACGGTATATGTTGACGCCCGGTCCGAGCATCACATCCTTTTCACGGTAAAGTGCCTCCTCGGCAAGTGCGTTGCCATAGTCAAACGAGAGTGCGGGATTCCAGGTGGCTGCCAGGGCTGTGAGCGCAGGGAATGCAGTGATGGAGTCGTTGGTACGACCGGAATATCCCCAGTCATTCCAGTTTATTTCAGCGCGAACACCGTGGGGACCGTCGCTCATCCACAGGTCGGGAATGCCGAGACGGGCTACACCGGGAGAAGCGAATTTACCTTCAGCGTGACACATAGCCACCTTTTCGCGCAATGTCATGCGTGAGAGGGCATCCTCCACACGCTCATCAAGCGGACGGGTTTCATCCTGATATACGGGCACTTTTGCATCGGCAATAGCAGAGGTTGCGGTAAGTGCCATTGAAAGCGACAATATAGATGATTTTAGCTTCATTATTATTTTATCGATTAAAAGAAAATGATTGGTTTATCTTTGAAAACTGTTGATTGTTGCTGTGTAGGGGCGCAATCCGTCAGATGTGGCGGTCACGGTGACCGGACCCTCAGAGCCATTGTTCTGTACTATCAACATGGCTTTTCCATAGAACGCCTTCCGTTTGTCATCCTTGAATCTTTCGAGCGAAATGGGTGAACCATTGTCGACTCCTGCATTGAAACCAGCTCCTTCAACTTTGAAGTTGACCAGATTCTCAGCCCAGGGGCAGAGATTTCCATCCTTATCGACAATTTCCACAAGCACATAGCTGAGGTCACGTCCGTCGGCAGCTATTTCAGTGCGGTCGGGAGTGAGACGTATGGCATAAGGCTCGGATGCGGTGTGAATTTCCTTGGTTGCTACAATCTCACCGTTGCGGCGGCTGACAGCCTTGACTGTACCGGGCTCGAAATTAAGTCGCCATGACACATGATAGGTGCCAGGCTCTTTTTTCTTCACACCTTTTGATTCGCCGTTGACAAACAGTTCCACCTCGTCGGCATTGTTATAGTATGCCCAAAGGTCAATTTCCTGTCCCGGCTCCCAATTCCAGTGGGGGAAAATGTGAAGAACATTCTTGTCGGGACGCCATTGCGACTGGTACATGTAATATACATCCTTGGGAATGCCCGCGAGGTCCACTATCCCGAAATAGGAACTTCTGGCGGGCCATCCGAAGGGTGTGGGTTCACCAAGATAGTCAAAACCGGTCCAGATGAATTCGCCGGAGATGAAATCCTTTTCATCCATGTGGCGCAGAGTGCCTTCGTGGGTATTGCCCCAAGGCACGTGACAGTTATCGTATGAGGAACAGGAGAATGATTCGTCATAGAAGGGTATATCCCAGCGCACAGGCCAGATATACATGGAGTCGGATGGCATGCGGTAGTAGCCACGTGTCATCAGTCCCGATACACTTTCGGTGATTATGAACGGTTTGCCGGGGAAATTCTTAGGCACGCTGTCAAACCAGTTGTCATGATAGTTGAACCCGATTATGTCGAGTGCACCCGAACGGAAAAGATGATTTCCCGGGTCAGGTTCGTTGCAACCGGCAGTGACAGGACGACCGGGGTCAAGTTCATGCACCATATCTGTGAGTTTGCGGGTCAGAAGGGAGTTCACACTGAGTTCATCACCTTCGGCAGCCAGCATTTCCTTACCATGACCGAAATTGAGAATCAGGTTAGCCTGCTCAAGCGAAAGCGTGTCAGCTTTGGCATCACTCCATTGCTCAAGGACTTCATTACCAATGCTCCACATGATGATGGAGGGATGGTTGCGGTCACGCAACACAAGGTCGGTGAGGTCGCGTTCATGCCATTCGGGAAAGTAGCGGGCATAGTCGTGTGATGTTTTTTTCTTACGCCACATGTCAAATGTCTCATCCATCACCATTATGCCCATTCGGTCACAAAGGTCAAGTACTTCGGGGGCAGGAGGATTGTGCGAGGCGCGGTAGGCGTTAACACCCATCTCTTTCAAGATTTCAAGCTGACGCTCTATGCCTCGTGTATTTACAGCTGCTCCAAGAGCGCCAAGGTCATGGTGCATGCACACACCCTTTATCTTCATCGGTTTGCCGTTGAGCGAGAAGCCTTTTTCGGAATCGAAGTTGAAATATCTGAGTCCGGTCGTAGTGGTATAGGTATCCAGCAGTTCACCAGTCTTTGCATCGGTGACTTTTGTCTCCAATGTGTAGAGATAGGGGTCGTCTGTGCTCCATAGGTGAGGATTCTTGACTTTGATGGTAGAGGAGGTCTTGGCGGAATTATGCTTTCTGTCAAGTTTCACCGGTTGCGGAGTGCTTTCGCCGACCATCTTGCCGTTGTTGTCGGAGAGGGTGCTGCTGACATTTACATTGATGCTCTTCTTCGATTTGCTTACGACATCTGTGGTAATGTCAAGGGTGGCAAGGTCGGAGGTCACATCGGTGGCTACATGCTGTCCCCAGAGAGGTATGTGCACGGAGTTAAGAGAGCGCATCCACACGTTGCGGTATATGCCGCATCCGCTGTACCATCGGGAATTAGGCTGCTCGGCATTATCCACACGCACGGCTATGACATTTTCACCCTCACGGTTGAGGTAAGGAGTTATGTCGTAGCTGAATGACGCATATCCGTAGGGACGGGTGCCGAGTTCATGACCGTTGATAAAAACGGTTGAGTTCATGTAGGCGCCATCAAAGTCAATGAACAGTTCCTTGTCCTTCTGGTCAGGTGTAAGAGTGAATGTCTTGCGGTACCAGCCCACACCACCCGGAAGGGCGCCCCCACCGGTGCCCGATGGATTTTTCTCGCTGAAGTCACCCTCAATAGCCCAGTCGTGGGGCAGATTGAGGTTACGCCATTTTGAGTCGTCGAAGTCTGGGGCTGATATGTTTTTACCGTCCGTAAGCGCGAATTTCCAGCCATCGTTGAATGATACGGCTCTGCTGTCGGCTGCCGACATTGAAAAATTGGCTGCCACGCCTAAAAAGGCGAGGCAGACCAATCCAATCAATTTTTCCTTAGAAATCATATAAACTATTGTGTTTTCTTATAGATTCACCACTTGCTTTTTGCCATCGTAGGTTACCTGAACACCCTTGGTGTCACGGTTGTAACCGCGTGGGGTCTCATTTGAGACCTTCACAATGTTGAATTTGCGGCTCTTGAGCATTCCGGGGAACTCACCCTGACGGTCGCCGATGGTAAGAGTGTTGGCGGCATCGTCGTAAGTGAACGGAATCATGGCGTAGTTGCCTTTTTCGTAGTTATAATTGGTGTTCTCATCCTCATAAAGAGTGAATTTGCCATTCTCACCTGCATAGACGTAGAGGTTGATTTCCTCAGCCGGTTTCTCGTCGCTCCACTGCATGGCGGGACCGAAGGGGACAATAGAGCCTGAACGCACATAGAGAGGCATTCTCTCGTAAGGCGCGGGAACATCTACAGTCTGTCCGCCGTTGATTTCCTTGCCGGTATAGAAGTCATACCATTCAGCACCTTCAGGGAAGTAAACTTCGCGAGAGGTAGCGCCGTAGGTGTAAACAGGGGCTACGAGGAATGCGGGACCAAACATGTACTCATCGCCGATGTTACGGGTGGTCTTGTCGGCTGTGAAGTCCATTACGAGGGGACGCATGATGGTGTAGTCGTCAAAATGAGTCATGCCAGCGAGTGAATAGATATAGGGCATGAGGTCGTAGCGGAGGTTGGTGTAGTAAACCACAGATTTGTATGCGGGATGACCTTCGGGCGCGATATTGAAAATCTCGCGGTAGGGCCACTGTCCGTGGGCACGGAAGAGGGGAGCAAAGGCACCAAACTGATACCAGCGGGTGTTGAGCTCGCGCCATTCCTTCATATCAGGATTCTCTTTGCCAGTCTTGGCGTACTCAGCTGCGGCTTTCACATAACGGTCTTCAACGCAGAAACCACCGATGTCCATGGTCCAGTAGGGGATACCTGAAGAGGCGAAGTTGAGTCCGGCAGAGATTTGAGATTTCATATCTTCCCAGCGTGTAGCGATGTCACCGCTCCATGTGGCGGTGGAGTAACGCTGCTGTCCGGCAAAACCTGAGCGGGTGAGGAGGAACACACGCTTGTCAGGGTCTGTGCCGCGCTGTCCGTCGTAGATAGCCTCAGCGTTCATCAGACCGTAAGCGTTGAAATACTTGGTAGATGGTCCGAGAGCGGTGGGAGTGATGAGGTCCTTGCGGTACTGGATGTCAGTACAGTCACGGATGTTGGGTTCGGAAGCATCCATCCACCATGCGTCGATGCCGAGGGGATAATAATGTTCTTCCATCTGATGCCAGAAGAGTTTACGGGCATCAGCATTGTAAGCATCGTAGAATGAGCTGAGGTAACCGGGACCAACCCAGTCGCGTATGCTGTCCTGCACGGGGAGTTTGTACATCCAGCCGTTTTTGTCAAATTCCTTATAGTGTTCGGTAGTTACATAGAATTTGGGCCATACGGAAATCATTACTCTACCGTTCATATCATGAATGGAGTCCACCATACCCTTGGGGTCGGGGAAGCGTTCGCGGTCAAACTCGTGGCTGCCCCAAGAATCTTCCTTCCAGTGGAGCCAGTCGATTACAATATTGTCGATAGGAATGTTGCGTTTGCGGAATTCGGCGAGGGTAGAGAGGACCTCGTCAGATGTATTGTACTTCTCGCGGCTCTGCCAATAACCCATAGCCCATTTAGCCATGATGGGGGCTTTGCCTGTAAGGGTACGGTAGCCGGAGATTACATCGTCCATGTCATCGCCATACACGAAATAGTAGTCAATCTGGCTCTGCATCTCTCCCCACCAGCTCATCTGCTGCTGTTCCTTATGGTCTCTGGGTGCATAGGCGCGCAGACCGCAGTATGCCACTGCGCCGTTGGGTTTCCATTCAATCTTGATGGGAACGCGCTTGCCTTTTTCGAGATATACAGAGAATTTATAAGAGTTAGGGTTCCAGGCGGTGCGCCAGCGTTCAGGCACCACTTCCTTTCCGTCGATGGTTACAGTCTGATAGCCTGAATAGTAGAGGATAAACTTGTATTCACCGGTTTCGAGAGGTTCTATTTCACCTTCATAGGTCACTTCGCTGCCCTGGTAGTTGAAATCCTGCGGAAGATTCACCACATGTTTCAATTCCTTGCGGATGAGGTGTTCGAAATAGATTGAATCCTCACGCTGAACTATGGTAGGAGCTGTGGCTTTGGCGGGGGTGTATGAGCCGGTCAAAGCACCCTCTTTGCCATCCTTGTCATAAAGTTTGAACACTTTGCCGAGCTGCTTGTAATCCTCGGGATTACCGAAGCGGCAGAGTGAATAGCTGTCCCAGAGAATACCGTAATTGTCAGTAGATATGACAAATGGTACCGATACCTTGGTGTTGTATTGGAAAAGTTCTTCGTTCAGACCTTTATAATTGAATTCATCTGACTGGTGCTGACCGAGTCCATAGATACCTTCATCCTCACTGAGTGATTCGAATACCTGGCGCACTGTGTAGCCCTCGGTATCCTCGACCTTGATTGGTGAGAATTCGCGGCCGCCGTCAGCTTCAGATACGATGAGGCGTCCATCTTTGTTGTAGAATTTGACATCACCTGTGGCTAAGGCAACCACAGCCTTTACTTCGGATGTTAGCACGGAGACAGTCGAGTCGGTCTCTTCAACAGAGTATTCGGTTTTGCCCTGCTGGGGCACTACCACGAGACTCTGCTCGTCGGCAAATTTTTTGTCGGGTGTTGCTGAAACGCGGATGATTTTGTCACCGAGCACCTGAAGGCGCACTTTACGGGTGGCATTCTCCTCAGAGGAAGCAACATTGACAATGATACCTTTGTCGGTTTTTTCGTATTTTCCTGGAGCGCATGATACGGCGAGCATGGCGGTCAGTACTGACACGGAAAAAATTCGAAATTTCATGGGTAGTAGAGATTGTAATGTATAATGAATAAATGTATTTAATTTCGGGTATGGCAAAATTATAAAATAAAACCCATGTGCGTGGGGTATTATGTTGACGCACATGGGTGGAAATGATTTATACAGGGGTTCAAATGTTAATTTAAACTGGATGATTTGTTGCCTTCTCCTCTTTTTCCTGATAATCGGACGGTAAAATACCAAATTCTTCCTTGAAATACTTGCTGAAGTATTTTGGACTGTTAAAGCCTAACTGATAGGCTATTTCGGATACGTTGAGCTGGCTCTCGCGCAACATTTGAGCACCTCGCTTGAGACGGAGTATGCGGATAAACTCGATAGGTGTCTTTCCGGTGATGGATTTGAGCTTTTTGTAAAGGTTCACGCGGCTCATGCCGAGGTGCGAGCTCAGTTCCTCCACCGATAGGTCGGGTCGCTTGATGTTGGCGACGACGAATTTCACAGCTTTTTCCACCAGACGTTCGTCGAGTGGAGTGATGCTGATGCTGTCAGGCTCGGGGTCAATCAATGTACGGCTTGCACCACGTTTGCTGAGCGCCACAAGTTTCTTCATGCGCAGCAGGAGCAGCTGCAGATTGAATGGCTTGGTGATATAGTCGTCAGCACCGATTGTCAGACCCTCTACCTTGTCCTGTGCATCATGTTTGGCTGTTAGGATTATAATGGGAGTCGATGCATGGTCGGTATTCATTTTCAGTTGGCGGCACAGTTCCACACCATCCATTTCCGGCATCATCAGGTCAGTGATGATGATAGATGGTTTCACTGACGACAGCAGTTTCATGGCAACTTTGCCGTTTGGAGCGGTAATGACATGGAAATCATTACTTAAACCTTCTTTGAGAAATTCAAGCATATCTGCGCTGTCGTCAACCACCAGCGCCATCGGGCGTGAATCGTTGGCTGAGGATGTCTTTTGGGTGGGTTGTGGCGCACTCTCGGTTTCTTTTGAGGTTGAGGCGGCTGCTTTTGGTTCTCCCGAAGCGTTGTCGGCGTTGGCAGGAGTCGCGTTTTCAGGCGCAGGAGTTTGCTCGGCGTTCGGAGCAAGCGCGGCAGCTGAATTCCGGACAATGGGCAGGGTTACAATAAAGATTGAGCCATTGTCAATGTTATCGACCACCCGGATATTGCCATTGTGAAGCTTAACATACTCGTTCACAAGACTTAGCCCGATGCCGTTGCCTAAGTTGGAGGGTGACCCGGTCTCATCGGCCTGATAGAAGCGCTCGAAAATCCGTTCCTTATCCTTGTCTCTCACACCGGGACCTGTATCGGCGACCTTGATTATCAGGTTGCCTCCCGAAGTTTCCAGTGTCACATCCACTTTACCTCCCTCAGGGGTGAATTTGAAGGCGTTGCCGAGCAGATTCATCATGATTTTTGAAAGTTTGTCCTCGTCAAACTTGACATAAAGCGACGTGAGTGGCGAGAAGAAGTTGAGTGACACATTGTTGCGCTCGGACAGCATGGAAAATGACTGGCACACATTATGCACGAATGCAATCACATCACCCTCTGTAAGATGCAGGGTCAGTCCCGCCACCTCATTCTTGCGGAAGTCCAGAAGCTGGTTTACCATGTTGAGCAGACGCATGGCATTGTTGCGCATCATGGTCAGCATTTTTAGCTTTGACGGGTCGGAGGTGTCCTTAATCATGCTTTCTAGTGGGGACACGATGAGGGTCAGCGGCGTGCGGAGGTCATGGCTTACATTAGTGAAGAATTTGAATTTCAGCTGGTTGAGTTCTTCTTGTTTCTGCAGGGCATCCTCTTTGCGTTTTTCGTTAAACTTGCGCTGCTCACGTAGCCGTATCATTCGGTAGACTACATAGACTGCAGTGAGGATAAGTATGAGATATAGCGCTTTAGCCCAAACCGTCGCCCAGAATGGTGGATGGACCACAATTTCCAGTTCGGCGGGATGAACGCTGCGGTAATTGTCGTTGTTGGCGGCGCTCACGAGGAGTTTATATGTGCCTGACGGTAGGTTAGTGTAGGTAATATTGTTAAGATGAGTAGTTTGCCAGTCGGTGTTCAGTCCCTCGAGCTTATAGTAGAAGGTGGTTTTCTCGGGAAGTACATAGTTGTCTGTAGCAACATAGAGGGTGAAGTCGGTGTTGCCGTGCCAAAGTTCTATCTTGCGTTGCTTGTTAAGAGAACTTTGGAGCACCACGTGACCGTCTATTTTCTCGCCGGGAGTGATTTCTTTACCTCCGATATACAGGGCGGAGAACATCACGGCTGGGAGCGAACGGTTGAGTGTAATTTTTGCCGGGTTGAAGCGGTTGATGCCATAGAGACCGCCCACGAGAATTTCACCGTCGGGGAGCATGGCGAATGAGCGTTGGTTGAAGTCGCTGTTCTGCAAACCGTCGTTCGGGTCATAGTTCTGCATAGTGGTGGAGAACTCTCCTGTCTTGTCATCGAATTTCGGTGACAGATGTATTAGGTCGGAACCTTCCGACACCCATATGTCTCCCATCATATCCTCCTGAATACCAAGTACGAACGACGGGGCTGAATCATCGTGGAGATGAATGGTATGGGTGGTATCCCTGCGTGGGTCGTACACTTGCAGACCCTCGCGCGAGGCAATCCAAAGCAGTCCGCGGGAGTCATAGAATACCTCGTTGATATTGTTGTTCGATACGCTTTGGAGCTTTGTTATCTTCTGGGTGGTAGGGTTATAGACCGCTACACCTACAGCGGTGGCGAAATATACCATTCCGTCCGAGCCATTGGCAATGGAGACTATATAGTCGGAGGCGAGTCCGGAGTTGGTGACGTTGTACTCCTTGACAGCCGATGTGACGGGGTTGTAATTGAAAATGCCTGACCCGAGGGTGCCAATCCAAAGGTTATTGTTATTCTCGGATATTGCAAGTGCCCAGGTATATATGCTGTCGAGGCGTGAGCCGGTGCTGATATGGTCGAATTTACCGTTTATGAAACGTTTGAGTCCACGTGTGAAATTCCCTACATAGATGCTCCCGTCGGGAGTTTCGAGCAGTGAGGTGATTGCCGGTGGATTGCCACCGTCGTGCGGGTCAGGATATGAGGTGATTTTTCCTGTGGTGGGATTCCACGACATCAGACCTGCTGCATCTGTCCCGACCCAGACCTCGCCGTTTCTGCTGACTATCATACGGTTGACGTCGGGGAATGGAAAAAGCGAGAATTTCTGGGTACTCTCATTATAGTAGAATACACCTTTCTTATAAGTCCCTATCCACAGCGTGTTGGCAGGGTCTTCGTAGAGCACGGTGACAGTATTGTTGACATTTTTCTCCGCATTGTCGGCCACCGGTATGAATCTTATGCCATCGGCGCTTTTATGCACCTGCTCGAGTCCGTGGTGGTCACGACCCACCCATATTTTCCCAGATTTATCCTGCATGAGCACGTTGATAAGCAGTTTTTTACCGCCGTTTGGCAGGCGCTCGCTTATCCACTGGTGGTTGCCGGCGTCATAGAGCCACAGCTGTTCATTACTGTAAATCCACAGCAGCCCGTCGCGGTCATACACAGAGGTGAATGTGAACGATTGGTTGGGAGGGAGCCGGTCGGCTATATGGCGTTCGGTCAGCGTCACCTTGAGTGTGACGGGGTCAATGATGCGCAGCACTCCCGATTCATCGATGGTCACTATTCCTAACGGAGTGTCGATGAAATTTGATAATGTACTTTTCCCGAATGCCGGTTCCGGTACCTGTTTTACTTTACCGTTGTCCTGTTTCGATGCGCGGAATACACCCTTGCCTGAGAGATAAAACCACAGGTTTTTGTTGTTGTCGATTAGAAGCTTTGTCGGGTTGGATTCCAGTCCCAGTTCCTTCATACGGCGCGGCACGTCGTTCTCAAGGATGTCGGTCTCGGGGCGGTAGATATAGTAATCTCCGCTCGTTTTTATCCACAGGTTCCCTTCGTTATCCTCCTGTATTTCGTCAATGTAGCTGCCATTGATGGGGCGGTCGGCAGGAGTGTCGGGGTGATAAATCTTGAAAGTGTAACCGTCATATCGGCACAGCCCCGACGACGTACCTATCCAGATAAACCCTTGGGAATCACGGTAGATAGTGTTAATCTTGTTGTTTGACAGACCGTTGCCGGTATCAAGGTGTTTCAGAAAAAGTTCGGAAGCGTTGGTCAGGCTTGCGAATAGTGAGAGAAAGAATAATAATAGTAAACGCATGGGTTAACATTTAAGGCGTATATTCGGTTACAAAGTAAGCGAAAGTTAACATTTCTTGCAAATCTGTGATGTTAATTCTGAAATCGAAACATTTTGAAATTAAGTTAAAAACCATGAAATCAAATGAATAAATATTTAAAATGTAACAATTAATACCCCTAATCATAACAAAACACACCCCTTGGGGAAACTATTGAGGAGTTCGCGGCATTCAAATAATTTTGTCATATTAATACGTATTTTTACATTTGCTAAGTTTTATTAGCGACCATGACTTTTTAGCAACGCAGCAGATACCGAATCTAACCCCAACCGACACAACCCTAACCAAAAAACATGGCGACTGATTTAAACACGATTTATCACAAAATTATTTACAAACTTTAAATATTAACCAGTAAAACTAAATTACATTCAATGGGAAACAAACTAATGGGACGATGCAAATCGCTGCATCTATTCCGCACAGCCCTCATTGCGATTTGCTTCTTGACAGGAGTGAATTTTGCTTCGGCTGAAAAGTTGACCGTCACAGGTACGGTCACCCAGGCTTCGGATGGCGAACCGCTGATTGGTGTCAGCATCATCGTCAAAGGAACCACTAACGGTGCCACAACGGACATTGATGGTAACTATGTCATCAAAACTGAAACCGGTGCCACTCTCGTATTCTCGTACGTTGGATGCCAGACTCGTGAAATAGTGGTTAACTCCGCTAAAATCGATGTCGCTCTTCTCGACAATGCCGAAGTGCTTGACGAGGTAGTGGTGGTAGGTTACGGTGTGCAGAAAAAGAAACTTGTCACCGGTGCCACCGCACAAATCAAGGGTGACGACATCGCTAAACTCAACACCACCTCTCCGCTGCAGGCTATGCAGGGTCAGCTCCCCGGTGTGAATATCGCCAGCGAATCCGGTCAGCCCGGTTCAGGTATGAAAGTGACCATCCGTGGTCTCGGTACCATCGGTAATGCTTCGCCCCTCTACCTTATTGACGGTATCGGTGGTGATATCTCCACTCTTAACCCCGCCGACATTGAGTCAATCGACGTGCTGAAGGATGCTGCATCGGCAGCTATCTACGGTGCGCAGGCTGCCAATGGTGTTGTGCTCATCACCACCAAGCAGGGTCGCGAAGGTAAGGCTAAAGTAACTTTCGACGGTTACTTCGGTTGGCAGAGCGCTCCCCGCAAGATGGATATGCTTAACGCCCAGGAGTATATGACTATCATGGATGAGAGCCAGCTGAACAGCGGTCTTGCTCCCTACGACTGGAACTCAATGAAATCTATCTGGCGCACTAATGCGGCCGGTGAGAGAGAAGTCATTGACACCGACTGGATTGACACCATGTTCAAGGACAACGCCAAAACTTCAAGCTACACCATCGGTGTGACCGGTGGTTCAGCCACTTCAACCTATGCACTCTCACTCGGTTATCTCAATCAGGAAGGTATCGTAGGTGGTCCGGCTGTGTCCAACTATTCTCGTTACAACTTCCGTATCAACTCTGACCACAAACTCTTCGACGGTATACTCACTATCGGTGAGCAGGCAAGCTTCATCTATGTGAAGAGCACCGGTATCAGTGTAGGTGACCAGTATAACAATACACTCCGTGGCGCATTTGGTGTTTCACCCCTTGCTCCTGTTTATGATGCTGACGGCAACTACAATGACACCAGCAACAGTGACTGGTTTATGAACGAAGGTAACCCTTATGGTTCGATGATGGTCACCACCAACAACCGCACCAAAAATGCTACTTTCTCAGGCAACGTGTATGCTCAGTTGGAGCCGATTAAGAATTTGAAAATCCGCACTGTCTTCGGTGCTGTCTACGGTTCAAGCGAATACCGCAGCTTCACTCCGGTATATCACTTCTCACCTTATTCATATAATGACTACACCAAGGTGAGCCAGAACATGAACCACTCACTCGGTATGACATGGACCAACACCGCCACTTACGATTTCAACCTCGGTGAGCATGCGTTCAACGTACTCGTGGGTATGGAAAGCTACCGCTACAGCGGCACTTACCTCGGCGGCGGTCAGGGTAAGCTCAAGGAAGGTTTCGACGACTGGAACCATGCATGGATTAGCAATGGTACAGGCTCCACACTTGGTGAAAACGGTGTGAGCGTTGTCGGTAATCCTCATGACGATTCTCGCTCTGTCAGCTACTTCGGCCGTATCGGTTGGAACTGGCAGGAGAAATATATGATTAATGTGACTGTACGCCGCGACGGTTCTTCTCGCTTCGCAAAGGGTCACCGCTTCGGTACTTTCCCCTCAGTTTCAGCTGGTTGGAATATCTCAAACGAGAATTTCATGGAATCAACCCGTACATGGCTCGACTTCTTGAAGATTCGTGGCAGCTGGGGTCGCGTGGGTAACCAGAACATCGACAATTACCAGTATCTCGCTCCCATCAAGAACCAGAACACTCACTATTACTTCGGTCAGTACCTCGGACCTAACGGTCAGTTGGTTGACTACGCTACTGTGCTTGCCAACAACTGGGGTGCTTATCCCTCACGTCTCGGTAACCTCGGTGTGACCTGGGAAACTTCCGAGCAGATTGACTTCGGTTTTGACGCCCGTCTCTTCAACAGCCGCCTCGGCATCAACTTCGACTGGTATCAGAAGACCAACAAGGACTGGCTCGTTGTGGCTCCTATTCTCGCCACTGCCGGTACTGACGCTCCATTTATCAACGGTGGTGACGTGAAGAATACCGGTATCGAACTCGGTCTTACCTGGAACGACGTCATCGGTCGTGATTTCTCTTACAGCGTGAGCGTGAACGGTGCTTACAATAAGAATAAGGTAGGTTCAATCCCCAACGAGGATGGTATCATCCATGGTAACTCCAATCTCCTCTACGACAACTCACTGGAATTCTACCGCGCTCAGAACGGTATGCCTATCGGTTACTTCTGGGGCTACAAGACAGCAGGTATCTTCCAGAACCAGCAGCAGATTAACGACTGGATTACCGCCGGCAACGGTGTGCTTCAGGGTAATGTGCAGCCCGGCGACGTGATTTATGTGGATGTCAACCACGACGGTGTCATCAACGACGAGGATAAAGTTGACCTCGGCAACGGTATGCCCAAGTTTACTTTTGGTTTCAACATCAACCTCTACTACAAGAACTTCGACCTCGGTGTGACCGCAAACGGCGCTACCGGTTTCAAGATTGTGCAGAGCTACCGTAACCAAGGCTCCAAGCAGGCTAACTATACCACCCGTATACTTGACCGCTGGACAGGCGAGGGTACATCAAACAAAATCCCCCGTATCACAAATGAAAATATCAACTGGCAGTTCTCCGACCTTTACACTCAGGATGGCGACTACCTGCGTATTTCAAACCTTACATTTGGCTACAACTTCGCTCCGCTTCTCAACCAGAAATGGTGCAGCAACGCACGTCTCTATTTCCAGGCCCAGAATCTCCTGACTTTCACCAAATATGATGGTATGGACCCGGAAATCGGTTACGGTACACAGTCATGGGTATCAGGCGTGGACCTCGGTTATTATCCCCGTCCCCGCACTTATCTCATCGGTGTAAACCTGGCTTTCTAAATATCATTGAACCTTCTAAAGTTTAGATTTACAAATGAACAAGTTTAAATTCAACATATTGACCCTTGGTGTGGTCGGAGCCTTGAGCATGACCTCATGTTCAGAAAGCTTCCTTGATGTCTCCTCTAAAACGGAGTCAAACACCGAAAACTTCTATAAGACCGAGGGTGATGCCTGGCGTGCGCTCTTAGGTTGCTACGATGGCTGGCGCCAGATTTCATCAAATCCTGGTGTAGGTTTCTATGTGGCTTCAACTGTGATGAGCGACGAGTGCTACGGCGGTACCGGTAATGGTGACGGTTTCGGTTATCAGGTGATTGACTCATTTGACCCGATGAAATCGCCCAGTGACATGCAGCTCTATGCTACCGACTGGAAAGTTTATTACGCCGGTGTGTATCGTTGCAACGAACTCATGGCCCACGAAGAACAGATTGCCTGGGAAAGCGAGAGCAACCATGGTCTCTACATGGGTGAATGTCACGCTCTCCGCGCCATTCTGTACTTTGACATGGTGCGCCTGTGGGGTAACATTCCTCTGTTCCTAGAACCGGTAAATGAAAACCGTGAGCAGGCTGACCCTGCCGAGGTATATGCCGCTATTTTCGAGGACCTCAAATTTGCCATCGCAAATATCCCGGCCGACGCTAATCTTGCCGAAAGTGAATCAGGTCGTATCACAAAGTATGCTGCCGAGTCAATTCTTGCCCGCGCATATCTTTTCTACACAGGTTACTATGGTAAAGAACCCGGCTATACCAATGCCGAAGGCGTGACCACAGGTGTGGTTACCAAGGCTGACGCTCTCGCAGCTGTTGAGGATGTGATTGGTTCCGGCAAGTTCGGTCTTGTTTCAGAAGCCAAGAACCTCTGGCCCGCTGCATCACTTGTTCCCATTCCCGGAAACGTGGGTTGGAACACCGATGCCTCCACTTATGCCGGTGACTTCAACAAGGAAGTCATCCTCGCGCAGAAATTCACTCCTACCCAGGACTATAACGGCAACAACGACTCTAACCGTTGGCTCGTGATGATGGGTATGCGTCAGCTCAACTACACTCCCTACGGTAAGGGTTGGGGCGCATGTACAGTCACTCCCCATTATCTCACTAAATTCCCTGAAGGTGACAGCCGCCTTGCTGCTTCTGTAATAGACTTGGAAGGTGAGGGTATAGCTCAAGGTAATGATTTCAACAGTTCATTTGCTGACTGGCGTGAATATACAGGTTATACTGTTAAGAAATATTCTCCCCTTGTTTATGGCAACGGTCTCCCCGGTACAAACGCCGACGGTACTGCCGGATTCCAGGAATGTAATGCCAACCAGTGGGTCATCATGCGTTACGCCGATGTACTCCTCATGGCTGCCGAGCTTGGTTCAGGCAATGCTGCCAACTATATGCACCTGGTGCGTGAGCGTGCAGGTCTCGGTGATATCGCCGTGAACCAGCAGAACATTATGGACGAACGTGCACGTGAGCTTGCTTTCGAGGGTCACCGCTATTGGGACCTTCTCCGTCAGGGTGTCGACGTGGCTGCTGATGCTATCGCAGCGTCTGCCGGCGATGTCTACAATGGCGGCGTGAAGAATTCAGTCGCTTACGACAAGAGCAAAATCATAGCTACAAAGGGTTTGAGCCAGATTCCTGAGAATGAAATCACACTCTCGAACGGTGTGCTCAAGCAAAACCCTGGCTGGGGCAAATAATTTGTGAAGATTTAGTGTGCAAGAAACTCTTATAAAAAGTTAAATAAGTGATATAATACAATTTCCTTGTAAAATCCGCGTTATAATCATCGCACGGCATACCCCCTCGTGAATGAATGAAAACGCACCCGGGACGCATATACAATGATTCACTTCTATTTATAGAGTCCTTCCTAACTTTACAAGATTTCTTGCATTACTGAATTTTCAATAGACATAAACAAATTATCAAAATCTCTCTTATCAGATTTTAACCAATGAAAAAACAATTGAAATATTTACTTTCGTTGTCGATGAGCGCGATGGCAATGCTTATAGCCACAACCGCATGTTCACCCGACGACCATGAGCTTTCTGGACCTGTAGTTTCTCCCGAGGAGCTCGTTGAGGGAATTGCTTTTGCCGTGACCCCCGACGCAAATGACCCTAACACCATTCACTTGAAATCACTCGTGAAAGGTGCCACACCCGTATGGAAAACTCCTAACGGTATGTCGCAGAATCATGAATTGGACCTCCAGTTCCCCTTTGCCGGCGATTATGAGCTCACTTTCGGTGTCATGACCCAGGCTGGTACCGTATGGGGCGACCCGTATGTATTTACCGTGACTTCCAACAATTTCGGTCTCCTTTCCGATGCGATATGGACGAATCTTGCCGGTGGCGTGGATGAGAACGGTCAAGGCAATCCCAAGACTTGGGTGCCTTGCAATGCAAATTACGGTATTGGTGGTTGCTCTGCTCCCGTTATGTATATGAGCCCCGATGACTATCCCGAACCTGTGTTCGGTTACGGTAACTGGGCACCTAACTGGGACCCCGGTTTCCAGTCATGGCTCATTCCTGCCGACGACCCCTATATGGATTCTTACATGACACTCTCGCTTGACCCCGTGAAGGGTTGCGTGGTGGAGATGATGCGCAAGTCGGCCGACGGTGAGACCAACATCACCGGTAAGTTCAATCTTAACGTTTCAGACCCCAAGCATCCTATGATTACTTTCATGGATGGTGCTTACTCGCTCCACAATGCCGGGTTTGATGATGTCTGCGCCAACTATACCAATGATATCCGCATCATTGAGTGTACTCCTTATCTTCTCCAGATTGCCACAATGCGTACCAACAGCGAAGGTCCCTGGTGGATTGTTTGGAACTTTATATCAAAGGAACTTAAGGAAGACCCCTCTATTCTCCCCTCTGAAGGTCCTGACTTGATTGAAGGCAAGCCTGTTGTGGCTCCCGCTTACGATGACCTCGCAACTTCTCTGTTCACCATCTCAGGTGACAATGCCTCTTATATCGCTACTCAGACCACTTATCTCCTTGATGAGGAAACTCCCTATGACTATATGTGGTGGAATCCCGCTACCGGTGCATGGGAATGGATAAACGGTTACGGTTCTTCATGGGCTCCCGCTTACGAAGGTGTTGACGACTTCGCTCTCACTCTCAACAAGAACGGTAAGGTTGAGCTCGAAAACGTTGAGGGTGGTGCCTCTACAACATTCACTATCGAGGACAACAAGGTGGTGTTTGCTGACGAAGTTACCCTTCTTTCCGCTGGCAATACTTCAATCACCGGTAAGGAATTCACAGTTATGAAATGTTCTGCCGACGACAATGAGGTTGTGTTTGGTGTGCCTGTTGAATATGACAACACCGGTGCTGCCTGCAAGTATCTCTGTGCCAAGATGACCATCAAGCCTATCAGTGGCGGTGCTACAGGTCCTGTTGAACTCAAGGTTGACAGCAGCAAGCTTGATATCTACGCTGAGGCAGGCAAGTATCTCCGTATCCAGTTCTACAACCCGTGGGCTGGTAAAGAGGATAGCGAATGGCCTATTGACCCGACCATGCTTAAGCTCAAAAAAGGTCAGAAACTTGTGCTCAAATATACTGTAAGCGGTATTGAATGGACCGGAACTCCGCGTGCTGCATTCTGCTGCAATATTGATGGTTTCTTGTGGGAACCCGACTGCTATACCAACTTCCAGGGTCAGGATTTCAACACCACAGGTGAAAATGTAATGACTTTGACCAACGAAACCGGTTCTACATATAATTTCTACACTGTCGGCTCTCTTCAGGTTTCAATCCAGCTCGACGGAGTCACCTCAAATGCTGATGCTGAAGCAGTGGCTAAGGGTGCTGTAGTGAATGTAACCTCTTTAACTATCGAGTAATACCTCCTTTTTTAACAGAAAATCTAAATGAAAACTAAGATATTTTTATCAATGGCAGTGTTCATGGGGCTTTCGTTCGCCTCATGTAACGATGACGATGATTACACCATCATCAATGAGCCTATGCTTACTGAGGATTCTGTGGTTACCGGTTCTTCGGATGTCACCGCCACCACAGCAGTGCTCCACGGCACAGTCACAGGGCTTCAGAACTCTGCTGCCGCCTCCTACGCGGTAGGTTTCAAGTATGGTTACTCTGAGAATGCACTCACTGAGTCAATCACAGGTACTTATGAAGACCAGACTGTCACTGCCGAAATCACCGGACTGACAGAGAACACAGTGCTCTACTATCAGGCTTTCGTCACTCTCCAAGGCAAGGTTACTTTCCTTGGCAAAGTGAACAGCTTGGTCACTACCAATACTCAGCTCACCACCAAGTCTGCAGAGGGCGTTGACTACGCGTTCGCAACAATGGGTGGTAGCGCGACAGGTGCTCCCGCCGATGCTAAATTCGGTGTGGTCATTGCAGCTAAACCTGAAGTTGAAGCAGTGCGCGGAGGTTTGATTCTTCCCGCCACCGCAGCTTCATCAGATTTCACTGTTGATTATGCAGGTCTTGCTCCCAACACCACTTATTACTATGCCTCATACGCTGACCTCGGCACAGGCGTGGTTTACGGTGACGTGCAGACATTCACCACTTCCGATTTCTCTCTTGACCTTGACAATGACCTTGTTGACCTTGGTCTGTCAGTGAAATGGGCGAAATTCAACCTTGGCGCACGCTCTGAGTCAGAACTCGGCGGTCGCTTCGGTTACGGTGACCTGACCGGTGTAAGCAATTCGATTGATATGGCTGACTATGGTCAGAAGGATATCTATCGTACCGACCGTGACGTGGCTAACAAGGCATGGAGCGGTAGCGTGACTCTCCCCACCGCTGCTGACTTTGAAGAACTCTTTAACCTCTGTACAAAGGAATGGACCGTGGTTGACGGTGTGAACGGTTATAAACTGACCGGTCCTAACGGTAACTCAATCTTCCTTCCTGCAGCCGGTTCACGTACCATCAGCGAAATCAGCGGAGAAGGTGTGAACGGTGTTTATGCCACCGGTTCAATCAACCCCGGCAATGAGCAGTTTGCTGTTGCATTCAACTTCTCATCTTCTTACTCATCACGCACCTCCACTCCTCTCTACGAAGCACTCTCAGTGCGTCCCGTATCTACCGCACGCAATGTGGTGTTTGACAAATCACTCCTTTACAAGACATGGGAAATCGACTATAACGATGGCAAGTGTGTCAAGTTCAACGGTCCGGTTTGGTTCTACGGCACAGCCGATTCATGGCGCACCGTATCAAACGGCGAGCCTATTGTAGGCGACAGCTGGAAGTGGGATGCCGATGCATCAAACACTTGGGCATTCGGCGATTGCTCAGGCTACATGACTCTCAATGCCGACGGTACTATCGTGGTCAAGAACCAGAACGGTGAAGAACAGACTGGTACCTATACCATCGATGAGGCAAACAAGACCATCACCTCTACCGTGGCTCTCCTTGTTCCTGACAACTTCCCCGGTCAGTGCGCTAACCTTAAGAATGAGATTAAGATTCTCTCTCTCACTTCTGATGCCGCTCAGTTCGGTTATTTCCGTGACGGTGACCCTGCTACACTTTCAGTGAATATGGTTCCCCAGCTTGAGAAGTATGGCTATACTGCTAAACTTACCTGCTACGGCGGTTGGAATGACAACACTTGGGATAGCGCTTCCATCACCATCCCCGGTGGTGAGAAGGCTCTCGGTCAGCACACCATCACTCTCAATGCTGCTGAACCCCGTCCTTACGGTCAGGTTTACGTAGTGGATATCGAAGGTTTTGCTGCCGCTTATCCCAACTCATTCGTTCGTCTCGATGCCATCAAGGCTGACGGCAAGGATGTGCCTTTCGACGGTTCCAAGCTTTTCTACGGTGATATCGAAAATAAGGGTACCTATCGTATCGAATTGGCTAACATCTGGGGCTGCGGTCACAATGAGTCATGGAACGGTCTTGGCGATTCAGCTTTCCGTCCCGAAGGTGGCGAAGTGACTGAGGAAACCAATCTTGCGTTCAACTCTACATTTGAGGTGACTTTCACAATTGTGTCACTTGACTCAAACGGTGCTGGTATGTATATGCCTAAGCTTGCTACCGTAGCTGCCGGATGGGCTGCACAGGTGTGGGATGCCACTAATAGTGAGACATTTGAGGTGAAGTATGAGAACTTCCAGTATAAGCTCGCTGACAATACCACTTGCAACATCAAATATGAAGGTGAAGGTTACGGCGCAGGTGTGATAATGAACTTCGTCCAGACTGACAATCTTTATCAGTTCTTCCCCGGTACCAAGGCTACTCTCGACAAGATTTTAATTGATGGCAAGGAACTTACCGGATGGGATGCTTCCAAGATTGTGAATACCGATGCTGACGGTGCAGGTGTGCATCATCGCGTGGAACTTTGGAACTGCTGGGGCGCTACAAGCGGTAACTGTGCATTCGGCACTGCTACCGGCGACGGTAAGGATATCATGGCTCCTCTCGGATTCAACTCTTCAATCGAGGAAACTGTGACATTCAAGTCTCTCTACGCTAACCCCTGGAAATAAATAATCTATAAAAAAGTTGCAGAACTCCGTTTCAAGCCAAGTAATGCCTTCGCTTTGGCGTGGCAGGAGAAATCTGGCGGGATACGGTGGGGTTCTGCAACTTTTTTAATGAATGTATATAAGAATCTCTAAGGATATATGAACAGAATAAGTACGTTTATGACATCACTTGTATTCTCCCTTTTCAGCATTTTGGCTATGGGGTGCAGTGATGATGATGCCAAGAACATTGAATTTGACGCCAGTGATTTTGTGGTGAGCAAGACTGACATGGCTCTTGCCGGTACTGCAGAGCAGTCGTTGACAATTAAATCACCTGTAAAACCTACCGTTTCATCGGACGCCGCATGGCTGCATGTGGGAACAGTTGAGAAGGGAAATGCCTCTACACTCTACACTGTGTCGGTGTGGGCCGACGAGAATACCTCGTTTGATGTCCGCAAAGCTACTGTCACCGTCACTGCCGGCGCTTTGACCAAATCAGTCACTGTGAGCCAGTATGGCGCAGAGACAGTGGAAATCAAGAATCTCAATCCCGGTGCCGAACTTGCCGCCGAGGGTGGTGTCCTTTCAGTGACCTACGCAGCCACCGGTACTGTCTCAATCAAGGCTCCCGAATGGCTCAAGGAAGTGAAAAGTAAAGCTTTGACCGAAAATGTCGTGAACTTTTCGTACAGCGCTCATTATGGCGATGCTGAACGTGCGGGTGAGATTGTGATTTCGCTTGCAAGCGATGCTTCGATTACCGCATCGGTAGCTGTGAAGCAGGCAAACATGGTTCCCTCCACTGACATGAGCGATGATGCCAAGACTCTCGCCAAGAAGATGTTTGCCGGTGTGAATATCGGCAATACCATGGAGTGCCCCGGAAAGGAAGGCGACTGGAGTGGCTCGAAAGTCACCGAGGAGTATATCAAGGGTCTGAAGGCGCTTGGTTTCAATGCTGTGCGTGTGCCATGTGCCTGGGATAGCTATATTTCAGATGCCGCTACCAATACCATTGACCCCGCATGGCTTTCACGCGTGGATGAAGTGGTGGGTTGGATTGTAGCCAACGACATGTATGCCATTCTCAACATCCACTGGGATGGCGGCTGGCTTGAAAATACATGCAAGGAGGGCTACAGTGAGGCTGTGAATAAGAAGCAGCAGGATTATTGGACCCAGATTGCCAAGAAACTCAATCATTATGACCAGCATCTCCTCTTTGCAGGTATGAACGAGCCAAATTATGAAAATAATAAGTCGATTGATGCTATCATGGCATACCAGCAGACATTTGTTGATGCCGTGCGTGCCACAGGCGGCAATAATGCCATGCGAGTGCTCGTGCATCAGGCTCCCAATACCGATATCAATGCATCGGTAGCCAACTACTACCATCTTCCCACCGATGTGGTGAAGGACCGCGCTATGGTTGAGGTGCATTTCTATGACCCGAGCGATTATACCATCATGGGTAGCGATGGAGAATGGGGTGCAGGTTCTCTGGTGAAGCTCTACTGGGGCAAGAATTTCCATGTGGAAGGTTCAAACCGCAACTGTACATGGGGAGAGGAAAGTCACGTGGACGGACAGTTCAAGAAGATGAACGACAAGTATGTGTCGGCAGGTGTGCCTGTGATACTCGGCGAGTACTCTTCATCTGTCCGCAACACTACCGCTTTCCCCGAGCTTGACAAATCAGTCTATGAGCCGAGCCGCGCTTATTGGAATGAATATGTCACTAAGGCTGCCAAGAGCAACGGCTGTGTGCCTTTCTATTGGGAGACCGGTGGCGATATAAGCCGCAAGAGCGGAAACGCTATCAATCCCTATGCTATTGACGGATTGATGAAGGGTGCCAATGCTGCCACCTATCCGTTCTAATCTGCAAGGACGACTTTTAAGTATTTTACGCATAAATAGGATTTGAGTGCAATCAACGATGAACTGAATTGAAAGTTTGTCACCTCAAGGCGTCGGATGTAAAAACCATCCGGCGTCTTTTGTCGTTTTATCTGTATGAAACGTTTCTCACTGATACTCACGTTGCTTGTGACAGTGGCTTGTGGCAAACAGGCTGACAATGTCGCAGATGATGACAATGGTTCTCTTCCCGAACAAGAAATCATGTCATTGGAGCTTCCCGCTATTCCGGAGGCAATATCTACTATGGAAGGTAAAGCCGGATATCTGGCAGGTCATTTTTGGGACAATCTCAATTTTACCGATACTCTCCGTTCGCTGAATGTGGATTTTATGGAGCAGAATTTTGTGGATTTCCTCTCGCTACTTCCGGCTGTGATGAGCAGCGACAGGGCAGTGGCTTTTGACCGTATGCTAAAACAGGCGTCTGCATCACACGATGCCTACTGGCTTATGGTGGATATGGGAGACAAATACCTTATGGACCCAAATTCCCCGCTTCGTAATGAGGATTACTATATAGATTTTCTCAATAGCGTGCTTGGCGATACGGTGATTTCTCCCGTGGAGAGGGAACGATATGAATATTTCCTCCGTGAGGCTAACAAGGTACGACCCGGTTCGCCGGCGCCTGATTTCAAATATGTAACTCGTGCCGGAAAAAAATCATCGTTGAGGCAGACATTAGGTAAGCCGTTGGTGCTGGTGTTTACAGCCCCTCAGTGCGATAACTGCAAAGGTATTATTGATTTTGTATCGGCACATCCCTCGGTTGCCGGACCTCTTGAGTCGGGTGAGATTCAGGTGCTTGCCATATATCCTGAGACTGACAGGAATGCATGGAACAAACCGCTCCATAAGCTTCCGGCTGCCTGGATTGACGCCATAGTGACTCAGGAAGGGGTCGATTCGCTCTATCCCATCCCGGCATATCCCGCTATTTATCTGATTAATCCTAACGGAACCATAAGGCTCAAGGATGCTACTCCCGAAGTGCTGATTGAGGCTCTTTGAGATAAGTCTGGCTATACTGTTTATATTTGATTTTACCTCCCTCTCTATGCGGGTGGTGGGAAGTTGTTGCCGGCTTGGTTTTCACATCGGTTGATGGCTGTTCGATGTCGCAGACAGCAGTGTCCCTTTCGGACTGGGTAGTATCGTGACCGGTGGCAACAGGCTCAGACTTAACGGTTTTTCTTCTCCTTCCGGCACGTTCGCGTGCCGTCTGTGAGCGCTTTATAGCCTTTTCGATTTCCGGTTTTATCATTAAGAAGGCTACTTGGGCTTCGATTTCGCAATCTATTATATCGATTAGGTCGTCGTTATCATATTCCACAGCCGCGTCAAGCAGCCGCAATGCATCTTCGTAAGCGTCATAGTATATGTCTTCCAATGAGTTACGGATGCGTTCTACGAAATCGTTGTAGGCTTTCTCTGAAATAGCATATCTTTTTTCATGTTTGCTATTTCCATTTTTAGTGTTTGTCGTTTTCATAGTGGAGTATTGATTATGTTTGTTAATACTCCGCAAAGATACATACACAATTTCCCCAAAAAGGTGCGATAATGTCAATCCAGTAAAAAATTTTTTTACTGTTCCCAACCGTCAGTGATTGGAATGATTGTTCTTTCCAGAACGGTTAAGACGCAGGTTAAATTGTTGTAACAGCCTATTATTCAATTCCGAACTCCTCATGCAGCTTCATGAAACGTTCAAGGCTGCCTGCTGACAGTCGCGCCATTGAAGCTTTCACTTTCTCAAACGGTTTGCGTTTCATTTCTCCGCTTTTTGAATAAAATTTGTCGGCGTAGCAGACGAGGCGTTCAAGCTGCGTCTCAGGCATATAGTCCCCTGGGGGCAACGGTAGATTCTGGCGCTCGATATCCTCAGTGGTGATGCCGGCTCCGGTATGTCTTTCAGCCACCCGTGCAGTCTCCTCGCTGAAACCTTCGCTCCGCAGCAGAGCTCCCCCCAACAGTCCGTGCATTATGTAAGGCTCAGTGCCGTGACAGTCAATGTCGGGTGCATCGGTGAGATATATACCTATGTCGTGGAGCATCGCGGCGCGTTCGATATCCTCCGGCGCTAACGGCAGGTTGCGTCGTGATGCTATTTCCAAAGCCAAGTCCGCCACTTGGCGGCAGTGCTTTATATAGATTACCCTGCGGGTGGTGCCCGCAGGGTAATACTTATCTATTATTTCTGTTGTGTTCACTTGACAGAGCGGTAGGTGTGATTATTCCACAATTGTACACCAGCCGTGGGTGTCATCTATTTCGCCAAGCTGGATGCCACGGAGAGTGTTGTAGAGCTTGGTGGTGATAGGACCGGGCTCACCATTCTTCGACACGATATATTTCTTACCGGTGTCGAGGTCGTCAATCTCACCTACGGGCGATGCTACAGCGGCAGTGCCTACGGCGGCAGCCTCGTCGATTTCGCTTAGCTCCTCGACGGTGATGTGGCGGCGTTCCACCTTCACACCCATATCTTCGGCAAGTTGCATAAGGCTCTTATTGGTGATGGAGGGCAGGATGGAGCTTGATGCGGGAGTGATGTAGACGCCATCCTTGATTGCCATGAAGTTGGCAGGACCGCACTCGTCGAGATATTTCTTCTCTTTCGGGTCGAGATACAGCACGGCTGAGTAGCCGAGCTCGTGGGCATGCTCACCGGCGGTAAGCGATGCAGCGTAATTGCCGCCTACTTTCCACAGACCTGTACCGTTGGGCGCCACGCGGTCATACTGGCGCATTATGCAGATATTGGTTGGTTTGAATCCGGTTTTGAAATATGGTCCCACAGGTGAAACCAGAATCATGAACAGATATTCAGAAGCGGGCTTGACACCAATCTGGGCAGAGGTGCCGAGTTCGATGGGACGGATATATAGCGAAGCGCCCGAGCCGTAAGGAGGCACAAATCGTTCGTTGAGTTTTACCACCTTTAGCACCATTTCCTTGAACTTCTCCACAGGCAGCGGTTCCATAAGGATACCTTTGGCTGATTCCTGGATACGTTTGGCATTTTCTTCCAGACGGAACACACGGATTTTGCCATCCTTTCCACGGAAAGCCTTCAGACCTTCGAATATTTCTTGTCCGTAATGAAGACAAGTGGCAGCGATGTGAAGATTCACTTCCTCACTTTGCGATACCTCTATTTCACCCCATTGTCCGTTGCGATAGTAGCATCGCACATTGTAATCAGTTGGAATGTAACCGAATGACAGGTTCTTCCAGTCCAATTCGTTATTCATTATATAATTAATTAATGATGTGTTTGGTGATAAGTTGTCAGAAAACCGAGGGATTTTATGACATTTCATCTGCAAAATTACTAAAATTTTAATGATTATGCTTATAAAGGGATAAAAAAGATATTTTAAATGATATTTCCATGGCATATTTGCTGCGGAATGGAATGGTTGGTATGGAAAGTGAAATCATATATGGTAATGGACGTGGTGAAGAGGCGTGAAAATACAATTACAGAAAAATTTCTGTATACGTTTGTTAAAATTCGGGAAATATATAGTAACTTTGCACCTTCAAAAAGCAACTCTGACCAACGCGGTACATAAAGATTGTAAATTAAATATATGGAATGGTTAATTAATTTGATTGGTCCCGGACACACGGAGCTGGCAAGCACACTTGAGCTCTACTCCTTTGTGATAGCTTCCGGTATCTATCTTGGAAAGCTTAAGGTTGGGGGCATCTCGCTTGGTGTCACATTCGTGCTTTTCGTAGGTATTCTGATGGGACACTTCGGCTACGTGGTAAATCCTGAAGTGCTTAAGTTTGTTCGTGAGTTCGGTCTTATCCTGTTCATTTTCGCTATCGGTATACAGGTGGGACCCGGTTTCTTCTCTTCATTCAAGAAAGGTGGCGTGCTGCTCAACGCTCTTGCAGTGCTGATAATCCTGCTCAATGTCGGAATCGTGCTCGCCATATTCTTTATCGATGGCAACACTCATATCTCCGCTCTGGTAGGTGTGATGTCGGGAGCTGTCACCAATACCCCCGGTCTTGCCGCCGCCCAGCAGACTGCTGGTAGCACCGAAGCTATCAATGTGATGGCTATGGGTTACGCTGCCGCCTATCCTCTGGGTGTGATTGGTATCATACTTTCAATGCTGATTGTCAAGGCTGTGTTCAAAATCAAGACTGAGGATGAAATCCGTGCCATAGAAGAAGAAATCGAAGGCTCGCAGCAGAAGCCTCTGATTGTATCGTTTGAGGTGACCAACAAACTTATCAACGGAAAGTCGCTTTACGAACTGCATCAGATTCTTGACTGTGACTTCGTGGTGTCACGTCTCATGGGTGAGGATGGTAAGGTGGTAATTCCGACCTCAAAGACCCTCCTTCATGTAGGCGACAAGATATATGTGGTGCTTGCTCCATCGGATGAAATGAAATTCCAGGGAGTGATTGGTCACGAGATTGACATGGACTGGGAAGATGTTCAGAGCCAGGTGTTCTCACGCCGCATTGTGGTGACTCAGAGCAAATACAATGGTGTGCCCCTCGGCGACCTCCGTCTCCACACTGCATACAGTCTGAACTGCACACGTGTTAACCGTGCCGGTGTCGACCTTCTCGCATCGCCTTCGCTCCGCCTTCAGGTGGGCGACCGCTTGGTTGTGGTGGGCGACCTCAATGACATAGAGCGTCTCAGCACCCGTCTTGGTAACTCTATGAAGCGTCTTAACCAACCGAACCTCATCACAATCTTCGTTGGTATCCTCTTCGGTATCATCGTCGGTTCAATCAATGTAGGTTTTGGCATGAAACTCGGTCTTGCAGGAGGTCCTCTTGTGGTGGCTATCCTTCTCAGCCGTTTCGGTTACAAGTTCAAGCTTGTCACCTACACCTCATCGTCAGCATCGCTTCTTATGCGCGAACTCGGTATATGTCTGTTCCTTGCATCGGTAGGTATTTCATCAGGTGCCGGCTTCGCAGATACAGTGTTCAACTCCACCGGTATGTGGTGGGTTATCTGGGGTTTCATAATCACCTTGGTTCCGCTGTTGGTTGTCGGCTTTATTGCCCGCGGTGTCTACAAGATAAATTATCTTACCATCATGGGTCTTGTATCGGGTGGTTGCACCGACCCCCCAGCGCTTGCCTATGCCAATAATTCAACCGGTAGCGATGCTCCCGCTGTGGCATATTCTACCGTCTATCCGCTCACAATGTTCCTTCGAGTGGTGGCGGCTCAGGCGCTCGTGCTATGCTTTATGTAATCAAACTCTCAATTAGATTTTAGATACAGAATAGACAAAAAGTTGGAAAGTAAAGACTTATCGGTTTCTTTCCAACTTTTTGTCTATTTTATTTTGTCTTTTAACTCTTACTAATTGGTATTTTTCGTAATTTTGCAGCAGAATTTTATCATTATCACATATTATGATTGATAACCTACCACCAATCAAAGTTTTCTCCGGAACTAAGTCACACTACATGGCAGAGGAAATATGCCGTGACTTAGGTTGTAACCTTGGTAAGATGAACATCCAGTACTTTGCCGACGGCGAGTTTGAAGTATCCTTCGAGGAGTCGATTCGTGGGTGTGAAGTGTACCTCGTGCAGTCCACATTCCCCAATTCCGACAATCTCATGGAGCTTTTGCTGATGATTGACGCCGCCAAGCGTGCATCGGCTGCCTCAATTATTGCTGTGATGCCTTACTTCGGATGGGCCCGTCAGGACCGCAAGGACAAGCCTCGTGTGTCAATTGCTGCAAAACTTGTTGCAGACCTTCTTACCACAGCCGGTGTTGACCGTGTGATTACCATGGACCTCCATGCCGACCAGATTCAGGGATTCTTTGACATACCTGTCGACCATCTCTACGCGTCCTCAGTGTTTATCCCCTACATCCAGTCGCTCGGTCTCGAAAACCTTGTCATAGCTTCGCCTGATGTCGGTGGCGCCAAGCGTGCCAACAGCTACGCGAAGTATCTCAATGTACCTTTGGTGCTTTGCCACAAGCAGCGTGCCAAGGCTAACGTTGTGGCACAGATGACTGTGATTGGTGACGTCAAGGATAAGGATGTCATATTGATTGACGATATGGTCGACACTGCCGGCACCATCACCAAGGCTGCTGACCTGATGATGGAAAACGGAGCCCGTTCGGTACGTGCTCTCTGTTCTCACGCCATTATGTCGGACCCCGCTTCCGAACGTGTAGACAACTGTTCGCTGACCGAGATGATGTTTACCAACTCCATCCCCTTCAATAAGAACTGTAAGAAAGCTACCATCCTCTCTGTGGCTCGTCTCTTTGCCGACACAATCCGTCGTGTCCATACCCACGAGTCTATCTCATCACAGTATCTTATCAAGTAAAACAAATCCATATCATGAATTTCAAATCAATCATGGCTACCGCAGTATTGGCGGGTTCGCTTGCCGCTTGCCAGACCGGCGGCGAGAAGGAAACCGGACTTATTGACAAGCCTGACTACAAGACCACCGATGGTGTGTTTAACATTGACGCACTTGAGGCTTTGGGTCGCGTGTCTGCCGTCCAGGTATCACCCGACACCAAGAAAGTCCTTTTCGGCATATCATACGAGAGCGTTGAGCAGAACAAGAGCAACAACGACCTCTACACTATGGATGCTGACGGTTCAAACCTTCAGCGCATCACCCGCACCGCTTCCTCCGAAGGGAACTACGTGTGGATAAACAACGGTGAGAAAATAGCTTTCATCTATCCTGCCAATGGTGTGCCCCAGGTATGGGTCATGAATGCCGATGGTTCAGGTCGCAAGCAGATTACCGACGTGGAGAAAGGTGTGCAGGGATTCCTCTTCTCACCCGATGAGAAGCATATCGTGCTTGTGTCGACCTTGAAATATTCACGTGATGCCAAGGATATCTATCCTGACCTTCCCGAAGCTACCGGTCGTGTGATTGATGATATCATGTACAAGCATTGGGATGAATGGGTTACAGAAATTCCCCATCCTTTCATCGGCGAGTTTGATGGCTCGAAGGTGACAGATATTATCGATATCATGGCTGATGAACCACGCTTTGAGTCTCCGGTGAAGCCTTTCGGCGGCATCGAGTCATTTGCATGGTCGCCCGACAGCCAGTCGCTGATATATGTATCGCGCAAGAAGGATGGTATGGAATATGCTATTTCGACCAATTCCGACCTCTATCTGTATAGTCTTGCCGATAAGTCAACCCGTAACCTGACAGAGGGTATGATGGGCTACGATACCAATCCTGCCTACTCGCCCGACGGTAAGTATGTGGCATGGCTCTCAATGGAGCATGACGGTTATGAAAGCGATAAGAACCGCATATTCATGCTTGACACCGCTACCGGCGAAAAGACTGACCTTACAGCCGATTGGGACTATTCGGTCAATGAAATTGCCTGGAATCCATCAAGCAAGTCGCTTTACTTCATCGCTCCCAAGGATGGCGTGACTCCGGTGTTCTCACTCGACATCGCTACCAAGGAGGTGAAGGTTGTGGCTGACGGTGAGTGTGACTATGCCGCACTTGCACCGCTCGATGAACAGACACTCGTGACCATGCGTCATTCAATGCTCTATCCTAATGAAATCTACGCTGTCAATGGTGCAGAGGTAAAGCAGATTTCAAATGTCAACACAGAGCTGCTTGCTTCGCTCAATATGCCTAAGGTGGAGAGAAAGATGGTTCCCACCACTGACGGTAAGGAGATGCTTGTATGGGCGGTGTATCCACCTGATTTCGACAGCACCAAGACTTATCCGGCATTGCTTTACTGCCAGGGAGGTCCTCAGCAGGCAGTGAGCCAGTTCTGGAGCTATCGTTGGAATCTCGCGCTCATGGCAGCCAACGGTTACATTGTCATTGCTCCCAACCGTCGCGGTCTTCCCGGCTTCGGTACAGAGTGGAATGCCCAGATTTCCGGCGATTACGGCGGTCAGAATATGCGTGACTACCTCAGCGCAGTGGATTACATGAAGCAGTATCCTTATGTGGATGCTGCCCGCATCGGTGCCACAGGTGCAAGCTATGGCGGTTTCTCCGTTTACTGGCTTGCAGGTAACCATGATAAGCGTTTCGCTGCCCTTCTCGCTCATGCCGGTATCTTCAACATGGAGGCACAATATCTTGAGACAGAGGAGATGTGGTTTGCCAACTGGGATATGGGCGGTGGCGCTGTAAACGCTCCTGACAATTCAGCTGACGCTCCCGATTACGGTGCTTTCTGGAACAAGAACAACCCCATAGCACAGCGCACATTCGCTCTCTCTCCCCACCGTTTTGTGGATAAGTGGGACACTCCCATCATGATTTCACATGGCGAGTTTGACTACCGTATCCTTTCTTCACAGGGTGAGATGGCATTCAATGCCGCCAAGCTACGTGGCATCCCTGCTGAAATGGTGATTTTCCCCGATGAAAACCACTGGATACTTAAACCTCAGAACGCTATCATGTGGCAGCGCCTGTTCTTCCGCTGGTTTGACCGCTGGTTGAAACCTCAGGCAGCCCAGACAGCTGATGCTAAATGAAATTAAATAAATTATGATAAAAAATAACACACCGGGCGTCATTCCCGGTGTGTTATTTTTTTATGTACGTTTGCCTAACGGTGGAATTTAAGCAGATTATTATTGATTGTCGGTGGGTGGGTTAAGGTAATTGTTTATCTCTTTCCTAAGCTTTCCTTTTGCGTAACCGTCCATTTTTTTTATAACAGTTCCTTCAGGTGAGATGATTACAAATGCAGGGATGGCATTCTTGTAATAGCTTTGGAATATACCATAATTCTCTTTAAGGTCGTTCCAGTTATTCCACGATATTTTATGATGCTCTGAGGCTTTGCGCCATTGTTTTTCTGAATCACAGCTGATGCTGATTACCGCCAGAGAGTCGGGGCGCTCTTTGGATAACGCCTCAAGCTCAGGGATAGCCATTATGCATGGATAGCATCCTGCGCTCCATAAGTCAAGTAATATCCATTTACCCTTGAATTCTGACAGGTGATGCAGATTGCCGCTTAAATCGTACAAGTCACCGTCAATGAGTGGCTGATTTTCGGTTGCGACGGATGGTGGGAAGAGAAAACCGGTTATCCTCTGACCGTTGAGGGTCCGGCGCTCATTTTCTGTCAAGGTGGCGTAAAGGTCGATAAGCTCGTCTTTGTAATTACAGGAGTCAAATGTGCTTCCCATGCTGTGTTCAGCGAATTTACCCATCCATATCTCAGTGTGGGGAAGATTGCGCATCAACTGTATGTCGCGTTTGGCGATTTCATTGTAGATAGAGTCATGGTTGACCGTGGTGGCTTTATTCTGCACCTCATTCCACAAGTCAATACTGTTTAGGATATATGCATCGTTCTCAGTCTGGGCCGGTTGATTGCTCTCTACTTTCCATGTGTGGGATGCGGGACCAAATGCGTGTACGAATGCTTTCGTGCCGGGTCCAACGATTATTTCACGTCCCATGGAGGCAACTTCAGGGGTCAGACAAATCAGGTTCAACTGTCGGATGCCGCTATCGGAGGGGATTTCTATCCGGAATTTCCCATCGCGTATTGTGTCTGACCCAACACTCATGCCCGATTGACCTTCCATCAGGAAGAGATACATGATTTCACCGTCAGAAATGTCTGTGGCGCCCTCTACCACTACATTCTGAGCCCGCAGGTTAACGCATGATATTATGGCTATAACCCACGATAATACAATTGGCAGTTTCATAGATATAATGATTTTAGAATGTTGCGAAAATCAGCGGTCTGTTTTGGTGGATGCATCATCGGGGAGTTCATCTTCTCGTTCACGCATTTCGGGAAGATGCCATCCATAGCGCAGTGCCCCCCAGCGTAGGAACAGGATGGTTACTGCGCAAAGCGATTGCTGTAATATTGGGGTTCCACCGGCTATGCAAACAATCCAGTAGACTATGCCACCGGCTATGCAGGCGGTGGCGTATATATCCTTGCGGAAGAACAACGGTTCCTCATTGATGAGCACGTCTCGGAGCACCCCGCCAAACGAACCTGTAATCATACCCATGATTATAGCTACCCACATGGGATAGCCTGCTGCGAGACTCTTCTGAATACCGGTGATTACGAATAGTGTCAGCCCGACCGCGTCAAACATGAATAGTGAGCGGGAGTCAGATGTGAGTACTCTCTTGAACAGTATTACCGAGAGGAATGACAGTCCTGTCACAGCAAGGTAGAGCCAGGTCTGCATCCAGAATACAGGCACATCAAGCAAGAGGTCACGGATGGTACCACCGCCGATAGCGGTGATGATGCCGATGGTGTAGGCTCCGAACCAGTCAAAGCGTTTCTTGGCGGCGAGACGCACACCACTCACGCCAAACGCCAATGTACCCAGCACTTCAATGATTAGCAAAAAAGTAGCTTCCATATAGATATCGGTTAGAATCCGGCAGAGATTATTTCTTGGAGTAATAACGGCACACTGAGGTGAGTCCGCAGTTCAGGCAGTCGGGACGGCGAGCCTTGCATACGTATCGGCCATGCAGTATGAGCCAGTGATGGGCTTTTGGTATAATATCGGCAGGAATATGCTTTACAAGCTCTTTCTCAGTGGCGAGAGGAGTTTTGCTGTTGGTGGTAAGTCCAATGCGTTCGCTCACGCGGAACACGTGGGTATCCACCGCCATGGTAGACTGATTGAACACCACAGCGAGAATTACGTTGGCTGTCTTTCGTCCAACCCCCGGCAGACTCATGAGCGCGTCGATATCCGAGGGTACTTCGCCTCCGAAATCCTCCACGAGCTTCTTAGCCATGCCGCTGAGTGATTTGCTTTTATTGTTCGGGTATGAGCATGATTTTATGTACTCAAATATTTCATCGGTTGTGGCTTCGGCAAGAGCCTGTGGGGTAGGGTACGCTTCAAAGAGCGGGGGTGTAATCATGTTTACCCTTTTGTCGGTGCATTGTGCCGACAGAATCACGGCTACGAGAAGTTGAAAGGGATTCGAGTAGTGCAGTTCGGTCTCAGCCACAGGCATTGCCTTCTCAAACCATTCCAGCACTTTTCCATAACGTTCTTTGACTGTCATCGGGATATAATCTCCTAATAATTATAGGTTGTTCTTCTAATCAACCTTTCAATATGTTTCCGGCAAACATGCCGCTTAAAAAAGCTATAATGCCTCCGGCAAATGAACCGGCGACATAGAGAAATGCCTTTAGCGCATACCCTTCTCTCATCAGGGTCACGGCATCGAGTGTAAAGGTTGAGTAAGTGGTGAATCCACCTAAAAATCCGGTCACGCAGAGTAACCGGATTTCTTTTGGTGAACTGTTATTGTCAAGTAAAGTCGCGACTAACCCTATAAGCAGACATCCCAGTATATTCACCGCCATGGTGTGGTATGTCTTGTCATCGGCAAGTGCGGGCACATGCTGCAGCAAATATCTGGAGAGACATCCTAATGCTCCACCAGCCGCCACAATCAGGCAGTCAGTGATATTTACATGCATCGTGGTGTATTTAATGGGCTGATTGGAACTGTTCAAGGAAGCGCACATCGTTCTCGGAGAACATGCGGAGGTCCTTGACCTGGTATTTCAAGTTTGTGATACGTTCCACACCCATACCGAGGGCAAAACCGCTGTAGACTTTGGAGTCAATGCCGCATGCCTCAAGTACGTTGGGGTCAACCATACCGCAACCAAGTATTTCAACCCATCCTGTATGCTTGCAGAATGAGCATCCTTTGCCACCACAGAGGTTACATGATATGTCCATCTCGGCAGAGGGTTCGGTGAAGGGGAAATAACTCGGACGGAGACGAATCTTGGTTTCGGGTCCGAACATCTCGCGGGCAAAGTACAGGAGGGTCTGACGAAGGTCGGCGAATGAGACGTTCTTGTCCACATAGAGAGCCTCCACCTGATGGAAGAAGCAGTGAGCACGGGCAGAAATAGCCTCATTGCGATACACACGACCCGGGCAGATGATTCGGATGGGGGGCTGGGTGTTTTCCATCACACGGGTCTGCACTGAAGAAGTGTGTGTGCGCAGGAGCACATCCGGGTTGCGCTGGATAAAGAAAGTATCCTGCATGTCGCGTGCGGGATGGTCCTCTGCAAAGTTGAGCGAAGAGAACACATGCCAGTCATCTTCGATTTCAGGACCTTCGGCTATAGTGAAACCGAGGCGTGAGAATATGGAGATGATTTCATTTTTGACGAGCGACAATGGATGGCGTGTGCCAAGGGGGAGGGGAGCTGCTGTGCGGGTCAAGTCGAGTTCCGCATCAATATTGTCGGTTGAGTCCAATGCTTCACGCAATGCGTTGAGCTTATCGGTGGCAAGGTTCTTCAGTTCGTTGAGCTTCTGACCGAGTTCACGTTTCTGTTCGGCCGGAACTGTACGGAAGTCAGTCATAAGGGCTGAAATCTCACCCTTTTTGCTCAGGTATTTTATGCGGAGTGCTTCAACTTCCTGCGGATTGGCTGCGCTGAGTCCTTCAATCTCTGCTTTAAGCTGATTTATTTTTTCTATCATGATTGGTTATTTTGACTGCAAATTTACGAATATTTTTTCTAACAGTTGCTTATGTCAGCGTTTTTTCGCTGTTGTCTCCTCGTCGGGGAACTTGTTGGGGAAATTGAGGTGGAGGCGCGGACGCGACATGGCGTAAATCACCAATCCTACACCAAGGAGAATGAAAGGCACGCTTAGCCACTGTCCCATGTTTAGAGCCATGTTAGCCTCAAATGCCACCTGGTCATTCTTGATAAACTCTATCATGAACCGGGTTCCGAAGAGGATTATGAAAAATACACCGAATATCAGACCGGGACGTTCCTCGGCGTTTTTCTTCCAGTACATCCACATCAGCAGAGCGAACAGACCGAAATAGCAGAGAGCTTCGTATATCTGAGTAGGGTGACAACCCTGCCCGAAGTAGAGTTCATGCCATTCGCGTGAACGTATGAACATAAAGCCCCAGGGGAGGTCGGTGGCATGACCGAAAATTTCTGAGTTCATGAGATTTCCGAGGCGTATGAGTCCACCCACAAGTGCGATAGGGATGACAAGACGGTCAAATGTCCAGAGGGGATTGCGCTTGGTAGTGAAAATGGAGTAGCAGAGCACACCGATGATTATACCGATTGTGCCGCCGTGACTGGCAAGACCACCCTCCCACACGTAGAGTATCGTGATGGGGTCCTGGGAGTATTTGTCCCATTCGTAGAAAAACACATGTCCGAGGCGGGCGCCGATTATAGTACCGGCTACTGTCCATAGGAGCAGGACTCCAAGCCAGCGCTCGGGAGCGCCTTCATGTTTGTATATTCGTGATTCAATCTCGAATCCCACAAGGAATCCGACCATAAACGCGAGGCTGTACCAACGGATGGCTAACGGTCCGATATGAAACCATATCGGGTCAGCATTCCATACTATAAAATCTAACATCAGTTTAAGTGATTAGGTGTCTGTTGAAATATTCTCACAAAATTACAGAGAATTACACTCTAATTCAAACCGGCTTGGATTTTTTGCAAAAATTAACTGTTTTTGTGCATGGAGATACGATGGCTCAATCACTGATTGTCCGTTTTCAAACTGTCGTCTTTTTTGATTTGTGATATGAGACCATTGTTTCTGTCCTGCCTGTGCGAGAAGTAGCTGTCGGCAGTGAAAAGCCTTACTATCCCGAATGATATGGCTCCGGAAATCATCAGGGGAAGGAAATAAGCGTAGGCCGCTCCCATCTCGCAAGTGAGGAATATCGCCATGAGTGGCGCACGTATGGCTCCGGCCATAACTCCTGCCATGCCAAAGTAGGCAAAGAGTGCCACGGGGAGATGAAGGTCGAAGAGAGTGTTGAGCAGTGTGGCAAAAAAGTAGCCCGCTATACATCCGGCAAACAGTGTCGGGGCGAAGTCCCCGCTGACACCACCGCCATTGTTGGTGGCAGAAGTGGCAAAACATTTGGCAAGAAGTATGCCTCCAGCCACGAGTATCATCTCCCACACTCCATCTTTGTCGCTGTAAAAGATGCTGTCGCTGAGCATTGCCGCGTCGTTGCCGTTGACCATCTCGCCGATAACACCGTAGCCTTCGCCGTAAAGTGCAGGAAATATTACTATCAGACAGCCGAGCAATGTGCCCGCTACAAGATTCTTCATCCACGGATTGCGCAGATACCGCAGACTGTCGGCTGTTTTCTTAGTGAAATATGTGTAGTAGAGGGAGTAAAATCCGCAGAAGATTCCTAATAGAATCACCCAAGGGATGAGGTCGAGTTGGAATGCAGACGTGGAGTGTAGCGCCACATCAAGCGTGGCTCCGGAAAGAACGTAGGCAGTCATGGCAGCCGTCACGGCAGTGACGATGAGCACCATTACCGATAATGTTGTCATCTCCATCCTGAGCACCTCGAGGGTGAACATCACACCTCCGAGCGGAGATTTGAATATCCCGGCTATGCCGGCACCCGCTCCGCATCCTATCATGATTTTAACCAGACGCGGGGGAAGCTTGAACCGTGAGGCAAGATTGCTCCCTATGGCAGCGCCGGTGTTGGCTATAGGTCCCTCTGAACCGGCCGAGCCTCCGAATCCAAGAGTGACGGTGCTGGCTATCAGAAATGAGAACATACGGGAGGATTTCAGCCGATATATTTTCTTTGAGAGTTCTTTCATCAGCTGGCTCACACCGTTTGAAAGATTGTCGCGCAGGAGATAGCGGCATATTACACCTGTGAGCAGGATTCCGGCAAGGGGGATTATGGTAAGAGCCCAGTTGCCTGAATCGGCGTGAAGATGGGACGTAAGCCATTTCGACACAAAGCTGACCATGCGTTTCAGCAGAAAAGCTCCTGTGCCCGCAAGCAGACCTATCACGGTGCCGAGGATAAAGACAAATGCCTTCTCAGGAATATGTCTGCGGCTCCATCCTCTGGTGTTTCTCCCAAGAACATGGAGTTTGTGCCGTAAATGATTAACGTGAGGATTCATGCAATATTAACAATCCTCACGTCAGTTGGGTTTATCGGTTATTTAAAAACAACCGTATGGCTTTTTTTTCTCATTCAATTTCCGCCTGCGACATTTCGTCGTATTGCTCCCAATCGGGGTCGTTCTCGGTGTAGATGGTCAGTGGCAGGAGGGGGAATGAGGCAAGAGCTTCGTTGAGTTTGCGTCCGAATATGTGGGTGCTCAGTGAGTAGAATATCCAGTCACGCTGGTCGTCGCCGGTGAAGATGCCGGTCAATACCGCTACAGGGTCTTTACGGAATTCATTCTGCAATGCTTCCTGTACCTCTTCCATGAGTTGTGATGTGGCGGTGTCGGGCATGCCGTTTGCATCGCCTTCGTATTTCCAGGTGACTTCGATGCGGATTTTAAAGCGCTCATTGGAGCGGAATTTTTCAATATCTTTGCGTCCTGTCACCATGATTAGGCGACCTGATTCACTTTCGGTGGGGGCTGTCCACCAGTTGCCGGTTTCGGGTGTCATATTAGCGGATGGGTGTATAGTGGGTTAATGGAGTTCGAGTTGAAAACGGTAGAGAGAGTCGAGCAAAGTCTCGCGCAGGGGATTCTTGTAGTATTTGAAATCATTCATGCCGTTGAGGACCTTTGTGATTCTCGGGAGATATTCATCAAGGAGCATCCGGGGCTTCAGATAAGCAAGAGTCTCGACAAAGAACTTATTGATGGCTTCGTTTGTGGAGTCCTTGAACCAGTCGTTGGCAGCCACGGTGCATAATTCGGTAATTATATAGACCATTAATTCGGCTATAGCCTCATCGCCAGGTTCAATGACTGTGAATTTCTTGAGGATGGCTCTGATTTTCGGAATGCGCGGACGGTGGGCACGACGCGCATAGCGGTGTATTTCTTTCGACAGTGGTTTCTTGTATTCCTCGAGCTTTGCCGTGACGTCAGGATTGGCGAAAAAGTCAAGCAGCTCCTTAGCCTCCTTGCTTTTGCCGTAGACGTCAAGGAGGAGTTCACGTAATTGCGCCGCATCGAAATCAGCTATAGCTTTCTTTACCGTAGTCTTGCTCATAAGTAATAAATATGATGAGCCTGTAAAAGTCTGTAACGTGGCGTATGGTCCTGACAATGACCATGCGTTGTGTTTTTTACAGTGCCCTTATTATGATTAACGGAAAAAACAGCAATCCGGATGTACAGATGTAAAAATTTTGTACGTCCGGACTTCTGTTGTTTCAATGTAGCAGTTTGATGCTTATTTCTTGTATCCCTTTATGCCTTTTTCAAGGAATTTAGAGAAACGGGGGATGTTTTCATCGTAGGAGAACGGACCGGAAAGGAGTTCGCCTTCGTTGTCGAGGATTACATAGTAAGGCTGGGCGTTGGCATTGAATTTGTAACGCTGCAGATAGCTCCACTTGTCGCCATAAGTGCGGAGGGTGACTTCCTTACCATATTCCTCAACCACCATCGGTTCGGGAAGTTTGGTCTTTTCGTCAACCATAAGCTTTATTACTACGAAATTGTCCTCAATCATTGCTTTGACGTTTGATTCGTCAAGCACGGCACCTTCCATCTTACGGCAGTTCACGCATCCGAAGCCAGAGAAGTCGATGAGCACCGGTTTGCCTGCTTCGGCAGCCACTTTCATACCTTCCTCGAAGTCATCATACTCCTTGAATCCGTCGCCGTAAAGGTTGAAATCCTGAGTGAACAACGGCGGAACGAATGCGCTCACACCCTTGAGAGGTGCACCCCATAGACCGGGGATGAGGTAGACAGTAAATGAGAGAGAGGCAAGCGCGAGGAAGAAACGTCCTACACCAACGCTGCTGTCGGCAGGTCCGTAGTGGGCGAAATTGAATTTTCCGAGCAGATACAGACCGAGCAGAAGGAATATGACAATCCAGAGAGCCAGGAATGCTTCACGGTCAAGTATATGCCATCCGTAAGCAAGGTCAGCCACGGAGAGGAATTTGAGAGAAAGAGCAAGTTCAACAAAGCCAAGCACCACTTTGAGTGTGTTCATCCAGCCACCTGAACGAGGTGCTGCCTGAAGCATGGTCGGGAACATGGCGAAAAGCATGAACGGGAGAGCGAGTGCGGTGGAGAAACCAAGCATACCGATGGCAGGACCCCAAAGGTTGCCTAAAGAGGCAGCTTCGACAAGGAGTGTGCCGATGATGGGACCGGTGCATGAGAAAGACACAAGGGTCAATGTGAACGCCATGAAGAAGATGGAGAGGAGACCGGTGGTACGCTCGGCAGTAGCATCCATCTTATTTGACCATGAGGCGGGAAGCTTGATGTCAAACGCTCCGAAGAACGATATCGCGAACACTACGAGGAGAAGGAAGAATATAATGTTGCATGTCGCAGATGTGGAGAGTGCATTCAGTGAACTTGCACCGAAAATACCTGTAATGAGCAGACCGAGCGCTACGTATATCACGATGATTGAGAGTCCGTAGATACAAGCGTCGGTGATTGACTTGCTGCGGTCCTTGCCTTTCTTGAGGAAGAAGCTTACAGTCATAGGTATCATGGGCCATACGCAAGGTGTGAACAGAGCCACCAATCCACCAAGGAAGCAGGTAAAGAAAATGTACCAGAGAGAGGTGGATGAGAAATCCTCAGCCTGGCTTTCTTCATCGTAGGTCACTGGCGCCCAAAGTTTATCAGCATTATCGGCGGTGGCAGCGACAGCGGGAGCGCTGACACTGTCGGGAAGAAGAGCTACGGAATCCGCAGCGGCATTGTCGGGTGCGGTCGGGGTAGCTTCCTCTGCTTTTGCCTCGCTGTCGGCTTTTGAGCTTTCAGCTTCAGGCTTTACCGCTTCGGCAGCTTTAGGAGTGTCGTTAACCTTGATTTTTGCTGTGCCGGTGAGGTTGAAAGAGGTTCGTGACGGTGGAATGCAGTTCTCATCGTTACAAGCCGAACATACAATTTCGACATCTATCTTGAATTCCGGTTTAGTTGCGGTGAATTTCTGTGTGATTGTGACTCCTTGCGACCACCAAGCAAGCTCTGCGTCAAACATATCGTCATGCTGGCGGTGAGGCGCTTTTGACGGAGTGATTCCACCGTTGAGGGTCACGCCATCGAGAGTTGGAAATGAAACTTCAAGAGGCTGCGGACCAATGTCAGGATTTATGTCGTGGGAATACATGTGCCAACCACCGCTGATATTGGCGGTGAGGACAACTTCGCCAGTCATGTCGCCGGTCATGTCGATTTTGGCAGACCAACGCACCGGGTTCATTATCTGAGCCAGGGAGACACTAACCGTAAATAGAATTAATGATACTAAGAGTGAAACTCTCTTTTTCATACAAATATTGGGGTTATTTTGATGTTTTGATAAAAGATTCAGGTCGGGAGGAAAGTGCCGTTTTAAACAGCGTAGATTTTTCAGAGTGCAAAATTACTTAAAATAAAGAAGATACCAATGTGTTTGTAACAAGAATGTGACTATATGCGACCCCTAATAGTGTTATATCTGCTTATGGATTGTTAAGTAACTCAAAATTTCATTGATATGGGATGATGAGCTTAATCCCCATCGTGCTCACCTGTGGATTCCGAGAGATAGGGGTAAGAAAAAGGCAGTGGTGGTGACCACTGCCTTGGGTGAATGTGGAATGTGAACCTATCACATTCCGTATGTGTACAGGATAGGTTATTTAATCTTGTATACTTCAGAGCCGGCGAGGAGGAAGCAGCCAGTGCCGAAGTCATCGAAGTCAGGAACTGAATCGTATGCTACGGGCTGACCATCCTTAGGTTCCTTACCGGTACCCTGAACATAGCCGAGGTAGCCGTTTTCATGAACAGCGTCGTTAACCATAGCGTTCCATGCTTTGGTCACAACGGGAAGGTATTTCTCACGGTCGAGGATACCATTGTTGATGCCATAAGCCATGCCGTAAACGAAGAGTGCTGTACCAGTGAGCTCTTTGCCACCGAAGTTGCTTTCATCATGAAGGCTCACATTCCAGAAACCGTCTTTACGCTGGCATTTCACGAGAGCCTCGCACATATCCTTGAGGTCTTTTTCGTATGCGGCGCGATGGGGGTCGTCGGCAGGAATATCCTGAAGAGCACGCACGAGAGCTGCAACTACCCAACCGTTACCACGTGACCAGTAGCAGTTTTTGCCATTAGGTTCTTTGTAAGGGGGCACGAAGTCTGCATCACGCCACCAGAGACCTTCTTTTTCATTGTAGAGACCACCGGCGAGGGTGTTGCGGGTCCATTGGTACATATCCCATGCTTTCTCTGCATAACGGGGGTCACCAGTGGTGCGGCTCAGCTTGGTAAGCACCGGCATACCCATCTGAATGGCGTCAATCCATGTCCAGTCATCCACCTGAGGGGTGTTGACAAGCATGTTCATTGTGCCTTTTGTCTTGGTGAGCATGTAGGGCTCAGGAGTGAGATTATAGAGGTCGATGTAAGTCTGTGCAGCGCAATAGTTGTCAGCATTGCGTGTTGTGGTGTCATCGCGGCGCATTCCCCATTTGTGCTTGTCGGCCCAATCGTAGGCGTAATCGTAGTAGCGGTTGTCAGGGTAGATGGAATGGAGAGCCATCAGACCTTCGAAATATATGCCACGGGTCCAGATGTTAGCTTCATATACTTTCTTACGTGAGTAGTAAGGGATTCCGAGATATGGGTCCGGATGCTTGCGCATGTAGTGGTCGTTTACCTTGATTAAGGTTTTCAACGTTTTTTCGCGAGGAGGCAGTTGCTCAGTGGCGCCGAAAACGGGCACAGCCATGAGCGCAGTCAAGGCGAGAAGTACTAATTTTTTCATAGAATAATGAAATGTGAGATTATTAATTACTGATGTTTATTATCTGGGTTAGCAGGGCTGTCTTGAACAGCCCTGTTATAGAAAGCCATCACTTGGAGAGGGTGAGAGGGATTAGAGTAACTGTAGAGTTAAGACCTGAAGGAACAGTGTCCCAGTCGCCAAAGCTGAACTGTCGTTCATTTGTAACGCTTGCGATATTGGCATCCTTGAATATGCGCCATTTCACACCACGTCGTTCGTAGTCGGCTATGCGGTTTGCCTGAAGGTTGGTGACGTCGATTTCAAGTTTGTTCTCACCCTTGCGGAGCCATTTCCCGATTTCAAGACGGAAAGGTACATTCCAGGCAGTGCCGGCATACTCGCCGTTGACGTATACACGTGCGCTTTCGCGCACATCTCCCAAGTCAAGCATCCATTCGTCGGCTGCTTGCGGGTCAGGAAGATTGAATGTGACGGTGTAACGACCGGTAGCAACATTTATCTTTGCATTCGGGTCGGAGAGAGAAGTCCATGGGATGAGTGAATCGGTGGCGAATACGGTCTTTATTTCAGGCTGGCTTTCAGGGAATGATACGCTCCATCCTTCGGCAAGCTGAATTGGTGTTCCGGTTTCTTCCACATATTTCCACGCAGGGGCAGAGACTGCGGTGGGGAAAGTCTTGAGCAGAAGAGATTCGCCGGGAGCAAGCTGTAGGCGCACCTGGGTGTTGCCTTCGGCATCCTTGCGGAGCTGAGCCATGCCTGATTTTCTTGTCACAGGGTCGAAGATTTCAGCAGACTCTGCATCGGTGGCAAGGGTAACCCAACCGTTGATTGGAGAGTTTGTGAGCATTGAGATGAAGTAGTTGTGACCATTCGCCTCATTGGTGCGACGTATCATCATGGCATGGTTCTCGGTGCGGAGTGTTTCGGGCTTCACGCCGGTGAGAGGCAGAGTCGAAGCGAAATCCGGACCGGTGATAAACTGACCTTTACCTTCCTTGACGGTTGTGGGTTTGGATGAGGTCCCGGGGAGACGTGATGCAAGTTTGCTGAACTCCTTGCGACGCTGTTCGAGATGTCCGAATCCCGGTACATCTTCGGGCTGTGAACCTACGAATACAATAGTCGCACCCTGCTCGGCAAGAGCGATGAGGCGGGATAGGGTGGAGGGTTGCATGAGTTTCACAGGGGGCACCACCACTGCTTTGTATCGGGCATTGCCCTCGCCGCTGACGCTTCCGTCGGGGTTGACGTGCAGTGATTCAAGAAGTTTGTCGGATACATAGTCGACATCGTAGCCTGCATCTATGATTTCGTTCACAGCACGTTTTACTTCCGGCATTCGCTGGTCCATCTTGTGGATATCGAACATCAGATATGGTGCTCCTCCCTGCTGGTACCATATATCTTCCAAGGGGAAGTAGAGCAGGAAGTCATTGTCAGGCTCGCCTGCAGTCAGGAATGCCTGACAACGGGTGATGTATTTGAACAGTTCGCCGGCATCATTCCAGATGGAATTGGTGGGCGACATGTTGATTGACGCATAGAACATCCAACCGGGAAAATCAACACCCTTGGGTGAGTAGGGTGAGCCATGGAAATAAGCATGGTTCACACCCGAGCAGAGCATCTGGTCAATTTCGGGCTTACAGCGGGCCAGCGATGTGCGGAAGTGCTGGGTAAGCCATGTCAGAGTCTCGGCAGAGGTGAGTTTTTTACCGGTCACATGGGCTGCAGAGGATGCAAATTTAAGCACCGCAGGGTCGGCGTCGCTCGGACGGGAGGCTCCGTTGCGTATAAGTCCGGGAATGTCAAAGTCGGTCTGACCGAAGGATTCGCATTCGGGGATGTCGACCGCGGCATAAAGGTCGATGATGTTGGTAGGTGAACCGTGCGACTGGTTGCGTATGCGCGCCCCCTTTTTATTTGCCCAGTCAGTCCAAACCTTGGTGAAGTTCTCATACAGCATCCTACCGAGGGTGCTGCGGTAGTCTCGGAGCACACGTGCGCGGAGGTCGGAGTGCTGGTCGGCAGCGGCAAATTCCGGCAGATAAAGCTGGAGCTTGTAACCGTGTTCACGCTCGAACTCATCGAATAGTTTTTCGTCCCAGTCAGAGCCATATACTTCGTATGAGTCATTGAAGAAGGTGTTGGGCAATATATTGTCGCGACCTTCAAACGCACGGTCAAATTTGGCAAGATAATTCTTTACGGCAATGCTGTCGTAGTGGTTTAGTACATAACCTTCACCACCGGGAGCTGCGCGTTTCACTTTTTGGAAAGTGCGGCCAGAGAATAGGGCATATATTTTCCAGTCGCCTTTGGGGGCTTTCCAGTTGAGGAGCGAATCTTTGCCGACATATTTTGTCACATCGATACGCTTGTCGCCGTTGGCGGCAACAACAGCCTGAAGTGTGGCTACTTTTTGCTGCCGTGGGTCGTTGACGCGGATTTTCTCTTTCAGCTTTTTACCACCCTGGAGATTCCATGTCTCTATTATTTGCTTCTGGGCGCTTTCGTCAGTAGTGATTTCAGGACCGCCGAATGGCCATCCTGTGCCGTTGTTCATGTCAATCTGCAGTCCAAGACGGTCGCCCTCCTTGATAGTATAGGCAAGCATATCCATCCATTTGGGCGAGAGATATATGATATCGTTGGCTTCGTTGCCTTGAACGCCATAGATGGGGGTGATTTCAACACCACCCATTCCTTTCTTTGCAAATTCTTCAAGGTTGAATGTGAGACCTTCAGGGTCCACGGCGCTTCCGAGCCACCACCAGCGGGTGAATGGACGATTTTCCACAGTCTCAGGATACCAGTCGGTGACATCGGCACTCATGGTCATGGCTCCGGCTGCAATCAGTGTGGCGAAAGCGATGAATCTGTTATATAGTTTCATTAATTCGGGTTAATGATTTTAGAGATTGGGATAAAAACAATCTGTTTGGATAGATAATGGTGGAGAGGCGGATTAGGGAAGCGGTTTAATTCCTTCCCATTTCACATCCCATGTACCATCCTTGGGGAAGCCGGGGTTCTTTTCGGTGCATCCGTCCCAACCGGCACACATAAGGGCTACAGTGGTCAGCAAACCGCCATTGCCAGGGAGATAGCAACGCAGACGATTGTCCTGGTAATTGTGTCCGTTTGGCAGGTATGTGTTGGTTCGCTTGTCCATCAGCAGGGCGTTGACAGCTTTCTCGGGCTGACCAAGACGTGTGGCGCACATGGCGGTAGTGGGGTAATCCCATCCCCATGTCTTGTCCCAGTTCCAGTTATCATAAATCCAATCGAATGTTGAGTCCATGATTTCCGGCTTCACGAGGTCACATTGAGGAAGTACGCCAACTGCGGCGAGCACAGCCATGTGGTCGGAAGTGAAACGGATATCCTCGTAGGTCTGCGGTGCGGTTTCAGCAGCGAGATAGAGATTGTCCTTAGCGGCAAGGGGAGAAAGTTTGGCGATGATAGTATCCCACTTCTCATTTCTCGGTTCGCCTTTGCGTTCGCGCCATTTCTGCGCAGTGGAGAGTGCATAGTGCCAGTAGGATAGTTCGAAGGGCGGATTTACAGTCTCGGCAGCCCTTAGAGTTTCCTGTGCAGGAATGATGCCACGGAGGATGTAACGGTCGTTCTCAGCATCGTAGTCGGCAAATGAACCCATAAATTCTGCGGTCTGCTGCACCAGGTCATAATACTGGTCGAGCACTTTCTGCTGTTCCTCAGGATTGGCACGGTAAAGGAGCTCGGCAAGATAGATGAGGTGAGGCTGCTGCCAGATAAGGAATGAGCCAACCTTTGAGGGGGCTTCCATGCCTGAGGGGTCGGTCATCTTCATCCAACGGAGACCATCAAAGCCCTGACGGGCAGCAATATCTTTAGCTACATCAGCCACGGTTCCGTACCAAGGAAGAGTGCGGGCGAGGAGATTTTCATGACCGAAGAGGGCAAACTGAGCCTGATGCCACCATATCATTTCCATGTGGAATTTTCCGAACCATGAGTTGTAGGTCAGTCCGGTTTCCTGAGGAGGCGTTGTGCCGGCGCAGTTTGTGGCAAGGAGATATTGAGAGAGTACCACGCGGCGTTCAAGTTCTGAAGCGCGAGGGTCGGTGCAGTTGCTGAAGTCAACCACGCCACCGGTGTTCCAGAAATTTTCCCAATAGTTTGCTGAAGCCTGGAGAGTAGCATCAGCCGACGGGTTTGGAGTGGTGGGTTTCTCGGGTGAGAAAGTGGCAGTGAACGACCATGTCTCGTCAGTCGGTGTCATGGATACCGCATTTGCACCAGTAAGTACCGGAGCTTCCGCACCATTCCATGCGAGGTCCACATAATAAGTAGTGGAATCGAGGGTGTGGCGCAACAGGGCATGATTGGCGTCCGATTCCACTATTTCAGTGGAGTGGAGGTCATCTTTGGTCCAGTCACAGGCATCATCGCTGTGTCCGCCTGTGGGGTAGGGGAAGCGAATTGCTATAGGAAGGCGCTTCTCACTTGTGATAGTCGCCGCAATCATATCACGTTCAGGATGACATGCGGTGAGCACTTTCACGGGAGTCCCGTCATATTTGAATGAAGAGGAGATTTGACCGTTCCACATATCGAGTGTCTGGTCGATATCAGAGATTTGCGAAGGAGTCATGTCGGCAAATCCGATTGTTCCCAAATGGAGACGATGAGGGTTGATGCGGTACCAGTTGGCTGCATCCTTGTTTCTGCCATCTTCATTGAACTGTACGGAATATGGCTCCTGACGTCCGCGTCCGAAGTCGTAGTCTTTTAGAGTTTCCTCATGCCGGAGTTTGTCGGGGTTCGGGAAACTGTGCCATCCCCACTCACTCTGAGTGCCGAGGGGCACTCCCTTGGTGTAGGTCTGGGGGAATGTCTGAAGACCTGTTACATCCACTGTGTATGCGAATCCACCGTTTCCGACAGTAAGCGACGCTAATGTGTCGATTTCCGTGATGTGAGGATTGTTGCGTTCCACGAGTGCATATCTGTCGATAGGTGTGGAACTGTCATTGCAACCGGTTATTGCCAATGGCAATGATAACGCGAGGAGATACTTAAATCCGGAGATAGTCATTGTTCTGTAATTGGTTGATTTCAATTTAAGGTAAAAATGTGACGCGAATATCTGCTTACAGGCATATATTCGATGGCATAGATTATTGCAATTAAATGCAAAGGTAGGCTTAAATCTTGTCAAAGACAAATTTTAGGCGTTTTTTTAAAACATTGTAGTGCTGTTAATCACCTTCTGAATATTTTGCAAAAAAACTTATTGATATGACAGCCCACGAGCCGGGGCTTAAAAAATGGTTGTTCGCTTTGTGCCTTTCTTAAAAATGACTACCTTTGTCTAATAAACTGTTTAAAATTCATTAAATAATCTCTAAAACCCTTAATATCAAATTCATCATGAAATTTTTATCATCAGTTTTTGTCGCATTGGCAATGCCGGTGCTCGCTATGGCGCATGAGCCTGCCGACACAGTGACTGTGTTTATGATTGGCGACTCGACAATGGCTAACAAATCGCTGGACAAGGAGAATCAGGAACGAGGCTGGGGTCAGATGCTACCAATTTATTTTGACGGAGCCATAAAGATTGACAATCATGCCGTGAACGGTAGAAGTAGCAAGAGCTTTATTGACGAGGGCCGTTGGGAAAAGGTGCGTGAGCAGATTCGCCCTGGTGACTATGTGATAATACAATTCGGTCATAACGATGAGAAAAATAAAGATGCACGTCGCTACACAGTGCCAGGCGGTACATTTGACGAGAATCTCAAGAAGTTTGTGACAGAGACACGTGAGAAGGGGGGAACTCCAATACTTATGAACGCGATTGTCCGCCGTAATTTCCCTAAAAACAATGGTGATGTGGCTGAGGATACAGATGACCAGCGTAAGACATGGACCAAAAATTTTGAAAACTACCCCTCGGAAGGTGTGATTCTGGTGGATACGCATGGAAAGTATCTTGACTCACCACGCAATGTGGCTAAGGAGATGGATGTGGTGTTTGTGGATATGAACAAGCTTACTCATGAGCTTGTGCAGACACTCGGTGCCACTCTCTCGAAAAATATGTACATGTGGATTCCTGCCGGCGAATATGAATTCTGCCCCAATGGTCGCATAGACAATACTCACCTTAACGTTCTCGGTGGCATCCTCGTGTCGCGTCTCGCCGTTGATGAGCTGGCAAAGCAGATTCCGGAGCTGCGTCCCTATATACGCCGTTCGGTAAACAATATCAACTATTAATCGACAAAGATAAATGACAATGAGAAATATTCTTAAACCGATGGCTCTGGTGGCTGCCGCATTGTTTGGCTGCTCGGTTGCCAATGCCAAGGATTATATAATAACTGACCATGGTGTGGTGAATGACAGCACTCTCTTGCAGACTGATAAGATTCAGGCTGTGATTGATTTGGCTGAAAGTGAAGGTGGCGGTACCATTGTGGTACCTAAGGGTACATACCTTACCGGTGGATTATTCTTCAAGCCTGGTACCAAGCTCCAAGTGCAGGAGGGCGGTTGCATAAAGGGTTCGGACGAAATAGAGAATTATCCTCTCATTCCGTCGCGCATGGAAGGGAGAAGCATATATTACTATGCGGCGCTGATTAATGCCTACCATGTAGATGGTTTTGAAATCAAAGGTCCTGGTGTTATAAATGGCAATGGAGCCAAGTATTGGGATGAGTTCTGGGCACTCCGTGCCGAGCGAGCCAAGATTGGTAAATCGTGCACCAATCTTGAGGTGCGTCGTCCGCGCCTTGTGTTTATCTGGGGTTGTGACAATGTGACCTTGAGCGGCATTCATCTGCGCAATTCAGCATTCTGGACCACTCATCTTTACCAATGTGAGAATATCCTGATTGAGAATTGCCATATCTATGCACCCACTAAGCCAGTCAAGGCTCCGAGCAGCGACGCCATTGACCTTGATGTGTGCCGTAATGTGATAATAAAAGGTTGCTATCTTGACTGCAACGATGACGGTGTATGTATCAAGGGTGGCAAGGGTGTCTATGCCCATAAGTCGTCGGAAAATGGTATTGTTGAGAATGTGCTTGTGGAGGATTGCACTTTCGGTCCTAATCTGCACGGAACACTCACCATGGGTAGCGAATGTATCCACGCAAAGAATATTGTGCTCCGCAACTGCAAGGTAGACAATACTTGCGCGCTTCTGCGATTGAAGATGCGTCCTGACACCTATCAGGTGTATGAAAACATTCATGTAAGCAATGTGACAGGCAGATGTGGCTCGGTGATTGACATGAAGCCCTGGACACAGTTCTTTGACCTTGAAAATTCAGGCGAAAAGCCTTATGGTGTTGTAAAGAACATCCTTATTGAGAATGTCGATGTGACCTGTACCCTTTTGGGTGGCATTGCAGGAAACAGTGATGACCAAGTGTCGGATGTTGTGCTGAAAAATGTACACGTCAAGGCAAAGAAAACTGATTTCATCTGCAAGTATCCGCAGGTGAAGTTTGAGGATGTCACAATGAATGGTAAAGTGGTGACCAATCCCGCAAAATAATCTTAACTGATTGTAATGATTAGGGAGTTAGAAAACTCCTTTCAATGAAAAAGCAGCAGCTCATCCGCTTTGATGACGGATGGGCTGCTGTCGTTTCTTAGAATGACCGATTTGAGGTAATGAATGATTACGCTTTGAGCAGGTCAATGAGTTGCTCTCCGGCGTTTTTAGTATTGACCTTGGTGATGATATGAGTAATTATGTGGTTGGCGTCGGTCACAAATGTTGTGCGGACTGTACCCATATATTCACGACCCGCCATTTTCTTCTTCTGCCATACGCCGAAAGCCTGGTTTACCTCGGTGGTAGGGTCGGAAAGAAGAAGGAAGGGGAGCTCGTATTTATCGGCAAATTTCACATGGCTTGCAGTGGAATCCTTGCTGATGCCAATTACTTCATAGCCCATATCCTTCAGCTCTTTATTGTAATCTCTGATTGAGCACGCCTCGGCAGTGCAGCCGGGGGTGTTATCCTTGGGATAAAAATATATTATCAGGGGTTTGCCGGCGAAGTCAGATGCTTTTACCTCCTTGCCATCGGTGTTAAGTCCCAGTACTTCGGGTATTTTGTCTCCAATATTCATAATTAAGGCGTATTTAAATGGTTTGATGATTATACTTACACTTTGGGTAACAAAATTAATGTATTCTTGTTTCACACGCAAAACAAATTTAATAACTTTGCGATATGTCCCCGATAACTATAGTAATTCCGGTATACAACCGTCAGGATACATTGCTCCGTACGCTACGCTCGGTGGAGATGCAGCGTGTGGCTCCTGCCGAGGTGATATTGGTAGATAATAATTCATCGGATGGCTCCTTGGATGTGATGCGCCGATGGGCGGAGGGTAAGAGAGACGTGCGTATTCTCTCTGAACGGATGCAGGGAGCATGCGCGGCGCGCAACAGGGGACTGAGGGAAGTCAGGACGGAATTTGTGGAGTTTTTTGATTCAGATGATGAGATGTTGCCTCATCATATAGCTGATTTTACAACGGCAATCACAATGAATCCTGATGCAGATATATTGGGTCGTAACATAGTGACCATGCGTCTTGACGGTAGTTCGCGCACGGAACATTTCGTGGCGCGTAGTCCGATGTTTCATCATCTCTTTCTGTCCTCGCTGTCAACCGGCCGGATTGTGGTCAGGACTGAGTTGGTAAGGAGCGTGGGAGGATGGAATGAATCGCTTTCAGGATGGGATGACTATGAGCTGGGGGTAAGAATGCTTCTGAGTGGCGGAGTCAAGCCGGTGAAAGTGCCGGGACCGCCTTCGGTTATAGCATATCAGCAGGAGGAATCGTTGACAGGTGTAGATTTCAGCTCCAATGCCGGGAGATGGGAGATGGCATTGGATGAGGTGTATGGTCTCTGTCAGTCAGCCCAACGATTTGATTTGCTGAAATGGGTTGATGCCCGCTGCATGATTCTGGCGGCACAATATCGGATTGAAGCCGACGCGTCAAGGGGAAGTGAGGGGAAGGCTCTGTCAATTGACCTTGCGCGGAGAATGATGGATAATGTGCTGTCGCGCACGGATGCTCCGTGGCGCATGAAGCTGATATATCGCCACAACCTGTATCTGCGCCGCTTTACATGGCTTTTTGCAAGGTTGCTGTTCCCTTTCTGACTTATTAATGCCGGATTAGCCAAGCATCGCAGCCACACGGCGAAGTGCGGCAAGAAACATGTCGCATTCTTCAATCGTATTGTAGATGGCAAATGATGCTCTTACAGTACCGTCGATTCCGAGTGCTGTCATGAGCGGCTGTGCGCAGTGATGACCGGTACGCACGGCTATGCCAAGTTTGTCGAGAAGCATACCCATGTCATAATGGTGCTCGTTGCCGACGAGGAAAGAGATGATGGCGCATTTGTCGGGGGCGGTGCCGAATATACGCATACCGGGAATTTCCTCGAGCATCCTGGCGGTAGTGTAGTCCAGCAGCTTGCGTTCATGAGCGGCAATATTGTCTATGCCGAGGTTGTCAATGAAGTCAATGGCTTTATGCATTGCGGCTATGCTGATGAAATCGGGGGTTCCAGCCTCGAATTTGAATGGCAATTCGGCGAATGTGGTCTTCTCGAACGATACCGACTCAATCATCTCGCCTCCACCTTGGTAGGGGGGCATCATTTCAAGCCATTTCTTTTTACCGTAGAGCACTCCGACTCCTGAAGGTCCATACATCTTATGTGCGGAGAATGCATAGAAATCGGCGTCGATATCCTGCACATCAATCTTCAGATGGGGAGCAGCCTGGGCACCGTCGATAAGCACCGGGACGCCATGCGAGTGGGCGATGGCTATTATTTCCTTTACAGGATTTATTGTGCCGAGAACGTTTGACGCGTGGCATACAGACACGAAGCGGGTGCGCTCGTTGAATAGGCTTTTGTAAACCTCCATGTCAAGTTCGCCAATCGCGTTCACCGGTATAACGCGGATTTTCAGATTTTTTCTGCGCTGGAGCAGCTGCCAGGGCACTATGTTGGAGTGGTGTTCCATTACTGAAAGAATGATTTCATCACCATCCTTCAGAAATTCGCCGCCGTATGAAGCGGCTACAAGGTTAATGGCTTCGGTGGTGCCGCGTGTGAAGATTATTTCCTCGATGGATGAAGCGTTGACAAACTCCCGCACTCTCCGCCTTGCTCCTTCCTGAAGCTCGGTCGCTTCCATGGAAAGAGTGTGGACTCCACGGTGGACATTCGCTTTAGTCTGTGTATACCCGCTCACAATTGAGTTGACCACACTATCAGGAGCCTGCGATGTGGCGGTGTTGTCGAGGTAAACAAGCGGATGATTGTATATGGTGCGTCGGAGTATGGGAAATTCCGCGCGGATTTTATCGATGTCCATATTGGCGGTGCGGGTTAGATGTTAAGTGCTGTTAGTCCGAACTGTCGTTCTAACATTTTTCTTTACAGGCGGAGCAGTTGCCGAGTGTCCCGGCAAAACGTCTCTCCACCAAGTGGCGCAGACGTTCCTGAAGACCTGCTATATGCATAGTTTCGATTACGTCAATCATGAATGCTTGCATGAGCATGGTACGAGCTTCGGCTTCGGGGATTCCGCGTGTGCGCATGTAGAACAATGCGTCTGTGTCGAGCTGTCCTGTGGTTGCGCCGTGCGAGCATTTTACTTCGTCATTGTAAATCTCAAGCTGCGGCTTGCAGTGCATTCTTGCAGAGGTTGAGGCGAGTATGTTGCGGTTGCTCTGGTATGCCTCCGTGTATTGCGCCTCGGGTGTCACGAGTATGCTGCCTTCAAAAGCACCGGTAGCTTCCTCGTCGAGCACATATTTGAAGAGCTGGTTGCTCTTGCAGTGCGGAGCACGGTGATTGATGGCTGAATCGTTGTCAATATGCATTTTTTCGGAGCCGATAGCCATACCGGCGAGATGGGTCTCGCAGTTTTCTCCAAGCAAATCAATTGTAAACTCATTTCTGGTAGTTCCGCAGGTGAGTGTGGTCGAATTGTATGTCACGCGAGAGCTTGCATGTTGTGATACATAAAGCTTGGAGTAACGACCGGTACGTGCTGAGGATTCCTCGATGGAACAAGCGTCAAACGATGCGTTTTCCTTTACGATTACCTCGACTATCTGTGAGGCAAGGAAATCAGTGTTCTGTTCCTGTGTATGGTCGCATACTATCAGTTGCATCTCGGCGCCTTCTTCGAGTACAATCAGTACTCGGCGGAATGCGAGCATCGGCACAGGTGCGGAGAATATGTTTACAAGCTGTAACGGACGCTCCACACGTACATTTTTCGGCACATAGATGAACACACCGTCCTGCGCGAGGAGGGTGTTGAGTGCTACGGAGGTGTCACCTAAAGGTGCCAGTGAACCGTAGTATCTACCCACGAGTTCCGGTTGCTCAATGGCAGCCTGGCGCAGTGATGTGAAAATCACTCCTTCAGGTAGCTTGGAATTGAGTTTGGATGTAGGGTGGAAGGAGTCGTTCAGAACAAATCCGAGTAGGGTGGAGAGATTAGGCACATCGCAGCGGAAGCTGTTTGCCACATCCACAGGTATGTTGACGCGGGTGATGTTCACTCCGAAATCAGGAGCAAACATATCGTCGATAGATGTTTTCTCGTATCCTTCGGTGCGTCGGGTGGGGAGATGAGCCCCGTCAAGCGCGTGAAGTGCTGTGGCGCGCAGAGAGTTGAGCACCGGGGCAGAGTTTGCGTCTATGAGAGCGGCATTCTCTTTGTATAATTCAATATATTGGCTGAGTGCGTTGTTCATGTTGTCCGCGCTATTCGTTAGCTTCTTTAATCCAATCGTAGCCACGCTCTTCGAGTTCGAGCGCGAGTTCGGGTCCACCGGTCTTCACTATGCGTCCTTTGTAGAGGATATGTACGAAGTCGGGACGGATATAGTCGAGCAGACGCTGATAGTGAGTGATGACTATAGTGGCGTTTTTGCTTGTCTTGAGCTTGTTCACACCACCTGCCACCACGCGGAGGGCATCGATGTCGAGTCCGGAGTCAGTTTCATCAAGTATCGCGAGACGAGGTTCGAGCACTGCCATCTGGAATATCTCGTTCCTCTTTTTCTCTCCGCCTGAAAATCCTTCGTTGACCGAGCGTGACGCGAGTTTGTTGTCAAGCTCTACAATCGCTCTCTTCTGGCGCATAAGCTTAAGGAAGTCGCTTGCGCTGAGGGGTGCTTCATGGAAATATTTGCGTTTTGCGTTGACGGCTGCGCGCATGAAATTTACCATTGATACGCCGGGGATTTCCACCGGGTATTGGAACGAAAGGAAGAGTCCTTCGTGACTGCGGTCCTCAGGGGGGAGGTTGAGAAGGTCAACTCCGTGAAGCTTGGCTTCACCTTCGGTGACAGTGTAGGCAGGATTACCGGCGAGTACTCCTGAGAAAGTACTTTTACCGGAACCGTTAGGACCCATGATGGCATGAACCTCGCCCTCGTTTATGGTAAGGTTGACACCTTTTAATATCTCCTTCCCATCGACGGAGGCGTGGAGATTGCGCACTTCAAGTAATATATTGCTCATTTATTAAATAAGTATCAGTTTGAAATTTACTTATATTGCAATTTTTCTGCGAAATTACTTATTTTATCTCATCTACCCAAACATTTTCGTCAGGAGTTTTGTTTGTGCGGTTCCTGAAGGGTATCGGACTTATAAGGGATTTAATGCCAATTTTATTTAAATAGGTTTGGAATGTTGCGGTTGTTTAGATGAAATTTTGGTCAGTTTGTAAGAAAATAGAGAGGCAATGTAAAATTCTTTTGGAAATATTTGCACGGTTTGGAATTTGGTGTTAACTTTGCACTCGCAAAACGGAAACAGCGACGAGGCTAAGGGTAGCCACTGAAAGTCAGATTTTCCGGATGCACCTCTAAAAACTTGGTGTGGTAGTTCAGCTGGTTAGAATACCTGCCTGTCACGCAGGGGGTCGCGGGTTCGAGTCCCGTCCATACCGCTGAGGAGAGAGGAGAATGAGTAATTGATAAGCTTCGGCTTTCGTTACTCATTCTTTTTTTATGCCAAAAGTGCTGATAGGATACTTCTGAAACGTGATTTCTATGGAATTCGAATAAAAAATTGAAAAATTTTTCAAAAATATTTGCATAGTATAGATTTCAGCATTAACTTTGCACTCGCAAAACGGAAACAGTGACGAGGCTAAGCGTAGCCACCGAAAGTCGGATTTTCCGGATGCACCTCTAAAAAACTTGGTGTGGTAGTTCAGCTGGTTAGAATACCTGCCTGTCACGCAGGGGGTCGCGGGTTCGAGTCCCGTCCATACCGCTGAGGAGAGAGGAGAATGACTGATTGCTAATCTTCGGATTGCGTTAGTCATTCTTTTTTTATGCATATATTAATTCTCATAGTATCCACTCTCCGTTATACATAAACTGCACCCCAAAAGTTATACACAAATCTTTTGGGGTGCAGTTCTCATATATGCAGAGGAGATTATGTTGTCGTTGTCTGCATTCTATTTAACTAAATGGCATTTATGAATAGGCAAGTGAGAAGCATTATTGCATTTAATATCTTGTTCATAGACTTATGATATTATTTTAGTTGATTGATTTTTGAACATACTTGCTGAACGTGGTCAAGACCATACAAAAGAGAATGGCTGTCAATCCCCATCCACATAAACAGTTTGTGGAGTGTCTGATAAGCGTTCAGTATGTAGGAGGTTTCGATTTCGGGTTGGCGTCGTGCAAAACATATTGGCTCATGGTGGGCAATTCGGTTGCGGAGAATGTTTATGCCATCCAGCTCGTTGAATATAAATGTGTTGTTATATTGAACTTCTGCCGATGAACGGGGCTTGTTGGGAAATATTGCAAGTAAGGTACGCCCGACAGCCCTGTATTGAGGATTGGCAAACATATACTTCCACACTCCGAACTCCATCTCGGCAAGAAGTTTAGGATGTGAATAGGATTCGTCACGCATCAGTCGGTTATATGCTTTCTTTATGATTTTTGCGCTGTCACGACAACCGGGTACATCAAATATTCCTCCATCAAGCACGGCATCGCGCAGCCAATCTTCTCCGAATCGTTCAGTTAGAATACGGTTAATAGCATTTCTAACTGCTACTTCAAAACAACTCAGAAGGGTGAATACCTCTTGAGACAGGTTGAGGTTCAACCTGTAAAGGGTCATCGTCTTCCGGGTATTGTTGCCGCATGCTAAAAGGTAGCGTTGAAGCCGTTCTTCCGACAATATGTGTTGAAATTCAGAATATTTCATCCGATTTTGCGATTTTTTACATGCCGAATTTGTTTATAAATAAAAATCTCACTACTTTTGTAGTGTTGATTCCCGGTAGCCCCTGATACGTCAAGCTATCGGGTTTAGTTTTTTATAGTAGCAAAGATAATGTATTTCTCTGATATATTGGCACTAAAACCGGCTTAATTTGCACCGGATACTTGGATTCTATGTGTTGAATAGGCAAGAGAGTAAAAATAAAATGATTGTATTTCTATTCATTGTTGCTTGATTGAATTATATATATTTTTAATGAGGATAGTATCAGGGCTTGTAATTTGGAATGCTCCGCTTTCGATGCGGGCATTGATTTGCGGTGCCGTTATCACAGAATCATTATAGACGAAGCCCAATCTTTTGCCAATTAACCGCTCGGTGCCATCTGCCCATTGCTGGCGTTTTTCTGGTTTTACACGTCCTTGAATCAATGACTGAATTACGGTGTCGCCATTGAGTATAAAAGTATCCCGGATAATCGTTATCCGCTCAAAGTCCATGACATTAGCCAACGGTTTGCCTACAATCGAATTGTCCGGGTGGTCGGCAATCGGATACCACCCGTTGACCCTGCGATGCGAAGAGCAAGCGCAGAGAGTCAGAATTAATACTGTCAGAAATGCTGTGATTGATTGTCTGTTCATATCTCAACGGGCTAAAAACAGGAAAATTCGTTGCTGAATCAACACGCAAAGTTACCGTAAATAAAAATAAAAGCTCTCAACATTTGTTGAGAGCCAAGGATTTTAACACTATTTTCCCGATATTCTTTCGCGATTGGTTCAGTGCAGATGTATGATTTTCAGGAAATAAGCGGAGCCTTTGAAAAACATTTATTTGCACAGTTGAGATTTTATGTAGTCAACCATCGAAACGGCATTGTCGCAGCCGAGAACATATTGTTTGCCATCTTTCATTTTGATGAGAAAGCAGTTGCTCCGGCTGCCATAGTAACCAAAATAGGCTCCTATCATGATGTCGCTGAAATATCCCCAATAACCGAAAAATCCACCGCTGGCGCACAGCCTTAAACCTCCGGCAGAGGGATAGCAGGTATCAACGGACTGTATTGAATCATAGTTAAATACCTTGGGCGAAGAAAGCAGGCGATGAAGCGTGACGCTTGATTCGTTTGCTTGAATAGATTTCGGACAAAAGTAAAGCCCGGCAATTATTGTAACTCCCATTATAATGCAGAAAAGAGTGAGCTTATCCACATTGCCAAGGAGTGAGAAGATTCCCACCACGCAGAGTATCAGTACTACGGCGGTGATAATCAGAGAATATGTGCTGAATTTGACTTTTTGTTTCATATCGGTATTGTTTAATCGGTTTCTTCAAGAATGAAAATGCTCTCGACCGACTTGCCAAAAAATCGGCTTATTTTAAGAGCTAATGGAGTGGACGGGAGGAAGCGGTTTTTCTCAATCGCCACAATTGTCTGGCGACTTACTCCGACAGCTTCGGCAAGCTGCTGTTGAGTAATATTCAGCTCGGCGCGCTCCACTTTAATCCTGTTCTTCATCTTCGCACATCTTATTATAACGGTGCATTTCCAGACGGAAGTTGCACACGAAAATGATTGGGAAAAGCACAAGATTGAAAACAGCGAACACCAGGAATTTAACACCATTAATCAAAATTGTGCAGCCTACAAGCAGTGCCACATAAGCATAAATAGAGTTGAGGAGCGACGCAAGGCGGATTGACTTTGTCATTTCGTCCTCTACCCGTTCCTTGGAGCATACGATAAACAAAGCTCCGAGGGCTATCCCTATAATCGCAGAGTCAATTGCTAAGGTTTCCGCAATGCCAGCTCCAAATACCGGTATGCTGGAATAAATAGCGATGCCTGTAATCAGCGACAGGACAAACATAATCCAGCCAATCGGTTGGAAGATGTGTGGGAAAAGGTAATTCTTCATAAGCATGGGTGTTGATGAGTATTCTGGTTAAGCGCAAAGGTAAAATAATATTTTCAGATAGACAAGTATACTTTACATTTTGTCGAATAATATTTACCTTTATCATCTCATTTCTCTACGTCGTACTGGGTTTCTTGGCATTTGGGAAAGTCTATATAACCCCGATTTCAAACCTCTCGAATTTGAGGGGTTTAGAAAAGAAGCGGGCTTAAATGCCTTTACGCTATCCCTGAAGAAATGGATTTAAACAACAAATGCCATTGGTTGGATTTCCAAATCCGGACGCTATGGCGGTACTTATGCCCATAAGTATATTGCGTTCAAATTTGCAAGTTGGATTTCCGTTGAGTTTGAATTGTATATAGTCAAGGAGTTCCAACGACTTAAAGCGGAGGAACAAAAAGCGTTAGGTTGGTCGGCGAAGCGTGAGTTGTTGAAAATCAACTACCGCATACATACCGATGCCATTCTACTCCAATTTAATGAAACCGTTACATCTGCGTGGTACAAGCGGGGTGCAAAAACGCATATCGCAGTATGAACTGAAAAGACCTCGACTTTGTCGAGGTCTTTTCTATTTTGCAAATAAGCAATCTAATGTGATAGGCACAAATCTTATCGCATTAATTAGGGAGTTGTACAATAGAAATAGTCCCTTCATTTTTGATGGAGCCTTTTGATACAACAAAATCAACATTATCGTGTCGCACAGCACCAGTATTGTTATCAAGGACATGGATACTCAAGGACGCTTCTCCAAAAGTAACCATAGACCAATCGTGAGCACTGTATGGGGGACGAAGGTTTAAGTTATCGAAATTCCCCGAGAGTGAGACTTGAATATATTGCTGTTTTCCATTTATGGTTACTTCACATTCATGTTTGATGATTTGGACTTCACCTCCATATTTGCCCAATTCTACGTCAATTGAAAACAAATCAGCATAGGGTTCGTCTTTATCATCATCGCAAGATATGAGCAAAAACGGGAATATAAATAATAGGTATCGAAGTAGTTTCATGTTATTTTAGTTGAGGATTTTAGAATGAGTAATCTTTATATTTTTTTCAAAATGTCTCAGGCTGTTTATGTAGTCCATCCAAAAACAAAAGTACTAAAAATAGTTGGATTCCAAGTATTTTCAAGCAAAAAATTATGTTATTACAGCCGTGAGGTATAAAAATGAAACCTAATTTCAAAGTGGTCGAATTTGACCACTTTAGAACGAGTGCAGGTTTACCATCTTTTGTATTGAGTGCTTCGGAATGGATTGAGAGAATCGCTCTCCCTGCAATCGGTGCCGGATTGGGTGGCTTGAAGTGGGATGAAGTGAAAGATGTCCTGAATAGAGTGTCTGCCGATTACCCAACCATCGAATTGTATGTTGTGGAAGCTTACCAAAGCGCCAGCCCCATATCATAATAGTTGGATTCCAAGTATTTTTCAAGCAAAAAAAGATGTTATTACAGCCGTGAGGTTTAGGTAGGGAACAAAACAGTAGTTGTGCGCAATGGAGTGACAGTAGAACTATTAAATCTTAACACATGTTTAGATTATATATTATAAAGGTCCTCCCTTATGAAAAATATAATCTGCGCCTTATACATAGTCATGTCAGCAGCCCTCTCTATGTCAGCAAAAAATGTTACCGGAACGGTAGTAGATGAGACACAGCAACCTGTTTCATTTGTCAATGTCGTGCTGATGTCTGATTCTACTTTCATAGACGGAAAGGTTACCGATGAGACAGGGCGTTTTCTATTTGAAAATGCTGACAGCACTGCCAACAAAGTCAAAATATCCATGATTGGTTACGATGATTTGCTGTTGGCGATTCCTCCCGACGGTAATTTCAATACAATTTCACTCACGCCATCGACTGTGATGTTGGGAGAGGTGGTTGTCAAGGCGGATTTACCCTCTACCCGAATAAAAGGGAATGCTATAGTCACCAACGTGGAGAACAGCGTGCTGGCTACCACAGGCTCGGCTAATGATGTGCTTAAAAATGTACCGATGCTGACTGGTAGCAATGGTAATTTCAGCGTGTTCGGTCGCGGCGATGCGATAATTTATATCAACGGTCGACTCGTGAGAAATTCAAGCGAGGTGGGGCAGCTTGCGTCTTCCGACATCAAGGAGGTGCAGGTTATCCACAATCCCGGTGCGCAATATGGAGCTGATGTGAACGCAGTGATAAAGATTGTCACCAAAAAGCCGGTTGGCGAGGGATTCAGTCTTTCAGCATATACTGACAATATTTACAATAAATGGTTCACCACAACCGAACAGCTTGATTTGAAATACCGTACAGGCGGTCTTGAAATATTTGCCATAGGCAATTTCAGTCATGGCAAGAACTATGACGACGAATACGTTTTGAGTACCACTAATGGTAAATCGGTATTGTCTATGGTATCGGAAGAGTCCGTCAGCACAACAAAGACCGCTATATCCGGCAAAATCGGATTTAACTATCAATTTAACGAAAATCACAGTATCGGTGCCTATTACCAAAATGATTATAACCGGGGACACCACTACGGACATTATCTAAACGATATCTCCGAGAACGACACTCTGTCGGAGTCGAGTACATCTGACCTCAAAGGTTGGTTCAAGGCTCTGCCGTGCAACAGCGCTAATATATATTATAACGGCACCGTCGGAAAATTCAGTTTTGATGTGAACGGTGACTACATGCAGACAAAGGATAATGACCGTACATACCAGTACGAGCAAAACCAGTTTACCGACAACCGTAATGTCACGACATTCAATACCTCCCGAAACCGACTTTTCGCAGAAAAGGCTACCGTGTCATATCAATTGCCGAAAGGGAGCATACTCATCGGTGAAGAATATACCAATTCACGCAGCCGTAACGATTTTCAAAATCCGGAAGCAATCTTGAACAGCGAGGAAACCGATGTGCGCGAAAGCAATATAGGTGTGTTTGCGGAAGTCAGCCAGACTTTCGGCGATTTCAGCGCATCGGCCGGAGTGAGATACGAACACGTTAAATCCGACTACTATATCAACAATCGTCTTGCAGACGGGCAGAGCAAGACGTATAACAATTTCTTCCCGTCAGCCAACATAAGTTATTCGCCCGGTGATTTCAGGTTTTCTTTATCATACAGCAACCGGACCGTGCGACCGACATATCAGAATCTTAACGGCAACTACTTCTATGTAAATTCCATTTTATACACCCGTGGTAATCCATATCTTGTACCCTCGAAACGGCAAGACTTTACCGCACAGGCATCTTGGAAATACATAACCCTTTCAGCCCAGTATTCCTACACAAAAGATGCGATTGTGCAGGTCTATGAACCGTATGAGGACAACGACCGTATCAACGTGTTCACTGTCACCAATATGCCGAGCCATAAGTTGTTTTCATTATTTGTGAACGCCTCGCCTCAATTCGGCATATATCACCCGTCGCTCTCCTTGGGTATGCAGAAACAGTGGTTTGATGTCGAATATCTCGGGCAGCAAAAGAAAATGACCAGCCCAATATTCACCATTCAGATGAACAACACCCTGACTCTTCCTCATGATTGGTTTATCGAGGCTTCGCTATGGTGGCGCAGTCACGGTGACTGGAAGAATTGGGCTTATACTCATACTCTTTCAACCGTCAATCTGCGGGTATATAAAATGTTCCTTGACAAAAGCCTTACCGTTTATCTTGGCGTTAATGATATATTCAACGGTCAGATATACCGTGCAAATATATACAGCGGCAATGTGATGATGCAGTCCGACGTCAACAATCACGGTCGAAATGTTGAGATGACAATCCGCTATAATTTCAACACCTCAAAGAGCCGCTACAAAGGGACTGGAGCCGGACAGACAGAGAAAGGCAGATTTTGATTAGCGACTAAGGAATCGATTATCTTATTCTAAACACATATATCTTGGCTAATTGTCATCGCCTCACGTTTCTGCGTTGTGGCTGTTCAAGATTCTCCATGACGGCAAGGAAAGAAGAAGTTATGCGGTCGAGTTCCTTGCAGCCTTTGTCAAATTCCTTGTCAGTCAGAAACGGTCGGGCGAACATAGTGATAATATGAATCGTCATTACTTCTCAATAATTTGATTATGTGAACAATAAACAATAGTATGCTTACGTTTCAGTAATAAAATGAGCCTATGGGAATATCAAGAGTTACTATGACAGTGGCATTTGCCATATTATTACTGAGTGGTTGCTCAAAATCATACAGAAATGCTGGGTCATATTACAGCAATAATAACTATGTTGAGCAAAATTATGGGATAGGAAACTACCCACCAAATGAAAACGACACATTACCAGAAGTAGCATTGACTTACGCCAAAAGACTATCATACGCATTTGGCGCAGATTCCACCTGTGTAGGTATTGATGAACGTAATATGAATTTGCCCGATTGGTATTGTGATAGCTATTTTAATAATAAAGGACGATTATCAATAAACATAGTAGGTGACACTTTGAAATTGAGACCTATGCTTGAAGATATGCTGCAAGGTGCTGATTTTGATTTAGGAATTGGTATTTGTTCAAAGAAAGAACAGCTACGCGTTGATAGTCTTCTTTTTGAAGCTATCCAAAGTAAATATTCCGGACCTTTTTCGACAAGTGGAAATGTAAATGGTTCCATTGATGTCTATTTGCAAGGAGATAATGACTCGATAATACAGAAATTTAAGAATGAGGTTTTTAATCATCCGATATTACGATTTAAAGTCGGGATGGATGTAGGTGTCGTTAACGTAGAAAATGTCCCTATAGAGGTTGAGGAACGTATGTTTGTTGAGCATGAAACTTTCCCACAGTTTCCAGGAGGTGACTCTACTATGCAGTCGTATATCTATGATAATCTGACTTATCCACAAAGTGCTTATGACAAAAACCTACAGGGTCGCGTAGTGTTAAAATTCCTTGTCCGCAAAACAGGAGAAGTAGATTCCGTAAAAATAGTAAAAGGCAAGGACCCATCACTTGATGCGGAGGCTATGAGGTTGGTTTCGGGGTTCCCGCGATTTATGCCTGCAACATTCGACCTTGTGCCTGTGGATAGATGGTTGGCACTTTCCATAAAATTCAATAAAGCCGATTATGATGAAAGGCGTAGCAAACGGTATCTGACCTGCCAATCTGACAATATCGATGATTGTATAAGTAATGAAGACGTGTGTTCCAATCTGTCAGAATGTGACTCTATAAATATTCCGATTTACATCGTAGATGGAGTAGAGATGCAGAATATCGATAGTATTCCACCTCATGATATTGTTAAGATGGAGGTTATAAAGGACTCTAAAATCAAGCATATCTTTCGACCACGCCTTGGTGGAATTGTATTGATTACGACTAAATCAAAGAAAAATCTTAAACGTGTTATAGCAGATTACAAAAAGAATATGGAATTACATGAGCAAAATCGTTCTCAAGGAGAAATACGTATCCGTTGAGATACATATTTATTTTATTCATGGAACTCAATTAACACATTGGATGATGCAATCGAATGTCAACAATCACGGACGAAATGTGGAGTTGACAATCCGCTATAATTTCAACACCTCAAAGAGTCGCTACAAAGGGACAGGAGCCGGACAGACAGAGAAAGGCAGATTTTGATAAATGATGAAAAAATGGAGCCGGCGAATAGAATTGTTGAAATTACTTTTTTCATCATCTTCAAGGCGTAAAGTGCGTTTATTTTAAGATTTCTGAGAGGGTGTCATAGATTATAGGTGAATTGGGTCGGGGTGGATTTGAGTTTATGATTTTGGAGTCTCTGCCGATGATTCGAAAAGCAGGAAAGCCATTCATTTTATATCCCGACATAATCAATGCTGTGTCATCTTCGTTTTTAATAAAATAGTCCTTGCAATTGGCAGGGCGTTCACTTGCATGCTTCTTCCATTTCTCAAAATCTGAACGCATGGCTACACTAACAAAAACGATATCGTCCTCCTTGAAGAAGTTTGCAACTTCAGAAAGTGACTGGTTGGCTATTAAACATGGGCCACACCATGTCGCCCACAAGTCAAGGTATACAATCTTGCCGGCATATTCTTTGGCAAGCAATTCGCTGATATTCGAGTATTCGCTCGCGATGGCTTTACCATTATTCCATTCATATATTGAACCCTGTGCATCTGTGATTTCCGGCAACGCTTCTTCTTTGTCTGATTGTCGGTATATCAAATCATAGATTTCCTCATTGTAAAACAAATCTCGATTCAAATCAGGCAATTCACAATCCCATATCATGTCTTTAAGACAAATTGCCAGCATAATGTCGCGATTTAGGGATTTTGGGTGTCTTGATTGGATTGCCTCGACCATTTGAATTATAGAATCTGGCTTTACGACATCTTTAAGCCGCCAAAGATATGCTTTCAAATGAGTTGGGAACATCATTTCCTTGAGATTATCCTCGTCATCAAGTCCGAATATTGATTCATTGAAAAAGGAAAGTACCTTTTCAGGAGTCTCATCTTCATGGTCGAGAGCTGAGTTTGCTAAGGAAAACAGAGCCGACTGCACAAGTAAATCTCTGGAATCGTCACCCATGCCGACAGAATCGGCATAGTGACTGATGTTTTCCAGATTCTTGAAATGAATTTTCTTGAAAAATTCCAGGTATTCATCTTTATTCATTTGTCCTGAGGGGGGAACATCTGCAAAGAATGTATTAAATAGTTTAGCATAAGCTTTACCATACTCATTATTGAACTTCCCGCGTGTACCCGAATAATTTGCACCCGATTTCAAGTTGTTGGTGTCAATTACCATATATATCGAATCACCCGGTTCTGCATACTGGCAAAAGTACGTCCGGTCATAATAAATTGTGAAATTATGCCCGAATGGAATATTGACAAAAGTTCTGAAATTGCCTGATGAGTCAATCTTAACAGCATGCCTCAATGACCCATGTGACCATGGGTTGCAATCTATGGCAGTGATGATTTGGGCGGATTTATCTGAGAATCCAAGTACTTTCCCCTCGATAACCACCTCCTTGTGAGAATTGGAAGCGAATGAAAGCAAAGAAGCCAAACAGATTAATATGATGGTGGTAAATCTGTTCATAATGCGTTATTGATTTGGTTTATTGTTTGAAAGAATATTGTTAACCAAACTTATAATCCCTTCTCCTCGCAGTTCACGTTCTATAATTGTTCCGTCTGGTCCAATTAAAATCAACTGTGGGAGAGAGTCAAATCCGTATATCTCCATCGGTTTCTTACCTGCATCAATAAGCTGTTGCCATGGATAATGTAGCCTTTTAAGAGCATTGAGGGTTTGAGTATGCTCGTCACTTGTGGCTACCCCTAAAATCATAAACCTATCGTCATTTTGATATTTATCATACAAGGGAAGAAGTGTGGTCTCCGCTTCTTTTTGGCATGGACCACACCATGAAGCCCAAAAATCAAGCAGTACGTATTTCCCATTACCTACATAATCAGAAAGTTTGACATCTTTTCCGTCAACATCCTTCGCACTGAAATTTATGAAAGGATTTCCAGACTCTGCTTTTCTTAAACTGGTAAATTTATGGTTAAACCGTTTAGTAATCTGACGGTCCTTAAGATACGGAGACATTTTAGAGTATGCAGTATCCCATTCATCAAATGTCAATTCCCATTCGTTTCCTAAAGACATAACCGCTGCTTCTCCGACTCCATTCGCATTCTCTGCAATTGTGTTATAATAGAGTTGTAGTTTTGCTGGGCGCAACTTGACATATAGATGGTTGTATATTTCTCCTAATTCAGGGTATTTAAAACCATGGTCTTTCAATTCAATCTCAAATTTATGTAGTTCATCATCGATTTTTTGGTTTGCTACCATAAATTCGACCAACTTGTTGTTAAGGGTAGAACCAGAGATAGGTCTATGGATATTAAAATCCAAAACTATGATTGAATCAAGAATACAGTTTGCCCATTTATTCTCAGCCCCGATTCTAACAAGTGCAGGACGCTCATAACTACCTTTAAAAATGAAGCTTCTGTCCATGACAAAAGTTGAATCAATGATTGTTCTATTGTCATAATCTCGGATATAAATTTTTTTGCCATCAAATCCATCGATATTCCCCTTCACTACATAATCAATGGCAGTTGCATTGATTGCAGCCGTAAGCAGCAGCAAGATTGCCAGCAATTCGTTTTTCATTATCGTTCTGATATTAATTGGTATAATGTTCTAAATTCAAATCTAAACTTGTGTATTTTGTCAAAGTCCCTTTCATTGTCCACGAAAAAGAGTGCTGGTAAATCGAGTTTGACGCCGCAAAGACACCGAATGGTTTTTAATTGACCAAATTTTTATAGTAGTGCCTGATGAGTCAATCTTAACAGCATGCTTTAATGACCCATGTGACCATGGGTTGCAATCTATAGCAGTGATGATTTGGGCGGATTTGTCTGAGAATCCAAGTACTTTCCCCTTGATAACTACCTCCTTGTGAGAATTGGAAGCGAATGAGAGCAAAGAAGCCAGACAGATTAATAGGACGGTGGTAAATCTGTTCATGATGCGTTATTGATTTGGTTTATTGGTTGAAAGAATATTGTCAACTAAACTTATAATCCCTTCTCCTCGTAGTTCACGTTCTATAATTATTCCGTCTGGATTTATTAGAAATATCATTGGAATCCCATTAAAACCGTATAGTTTCATTGGGACTTCTCCTGCATCAATTATTTGTGTCCATGGATAGTTTCGCTTTTCAAGCGCGGCGACCGTTTTATCGTGCTCATCCCATGTTGCAACTCCCAAAATCATGAAACGGTCGTCATCTTTATATTTCTCATATAGGGGACGAAGTGTTTTTTCCGCTTCCTCCCTGCATGGACCACACCAGGATGCCCAAAAATCAAGCAGTACGTATTTCCCTTTTCCAACATAATCTGACAACTTCACATCTTCTCCACTTACAGTTTTTGCATTGATATCAATAAAAGGTTTGCCCGGTTGAGAATTACGTAAGCCGTTGTACTTATTATTGTAATAATCGGCTATTCTTCGTCTCTTCAGATATGGTGACATCTTTGAATATGCTTCATCCCATTGCTCTGGAGTCACACCCCATAGGCTTCCAAGGCTCATAATCGCATACTCTCCAACCCCATTAGGATTATCTTCAATTGTCTGATATAAAAGTTGTAATCTACGTGGGAATAGTTTGTCGAATAAATGCTTGTATATTTCGCCGAGTTCGGGTTGCTCAAATCCATGATTTATGAGCTCATCTCTGAATTTATCCAATTCGTCTTCTATCGTTTGATTTTCAGAGCTAAAATTTATCATCTTTTGATTCAGCAAAGAGCCTGCAGATGGATAGTGAGTGTCGAAGTTGACCACTGCGAGAGTGTCGAGTATGCAGTTTGAAAAGAATCTTCCATTCTCAACCCTAACAAGTGCAGGACGTTCATAACTGCCATGAAATTTAAATCGTCCGTTGGTGACTAATGTGGAGTCGATTGTGATTTCTTTGTCATAGTCATGTAAATACAATAACTTGCCATCCATTCCTTCGATTTGTCCTTGCACTACATAATCAATGGCAGTGGCACTGATTGTAGCTGTAACAAGTAGTAATACTACTATTAGACTTCTTCTCATTATCGTTCTGATATTAGAAATGTTGTAAACTTATCAATCTTGAATATAGGAAGGTGTTTTTTAATCCTCTAAGTTTTGAATTTTGTCAAAGTCCCTTCATTGTCCACTAAAAAGAGTGCTGATAAATCGAGTTTGACGCCGCAAAGATACCGAATGGTTTTTAATTGACCAAATTTTTAAATAAATGATTCTGAAATGTGCAGAATTTCACACAGATTAATCGGTATTAAACAGATTTTATTAATTTTGCAAAAAATCAGAACTATGGGAAGAAACAGTAGAAAAGATATTCGATATGAAAAGGCATTTACCCTTTTTCTCCAACATCAATATGATGGAGTGAGTTTAAGCGATATAGAAAAGGCAACTAATATGACCAGGGGCGCTATTTTTTATTACCATACTAGCAAGTTGGACCTTTTCAAAGCCGTAATGAAATATTATTTCATCAACAGACAGAAGGTTCAGACAGAAATCCCTTTTGAAGGAATTTCCCTTAAAGACTTCATTGACCGATATGTTGAGGCGATAGGACAACAAATGGAAACGCTTAGAAGAGTTGTCGGAGAAACTGGTGCGACCACAGCAAGTAAAGCTTACATCATATTGGGGCTTAAGCTCCGTGAATATTCTGAGGAACTAAATAGCGAGTACACAGCAATCAGGAACCAGATTATGGCTAACTGGGTATCTGCATTGCAAAATGCAGAGAAAACAGGCGAAATTAAACCACAAAAGGATATTCAAACACTTGCCAGCCTTTTTGTATGCACCTACTTTGGGCTTTCGATATGGGAATCGTTTCAGAGTGGTTTGGATATCGAGCACTTGCGTCATAAGTTCATGTATTTATATGATATGATAAAAACAGATTCAGGTTCCCCGGATTAATCTGTGGAGCGGTGTTTATAAATTATTAACCTACCTTGACTTCCTGGAATATATAAATATTACTATTTTTGCATTAAACCTTGTCAGTTGCCGTGCATCTAATAGAAATAGATGTGATATTTGACGTATTATGATTATACATTGTGAATATGAAGATATGTAGATACTTATTGATTGTGTTATGGTTCATTGCATTTTGCGCTTGTCATGAGAAAGAAGAGCAGATGCAGGTATATTCCGAGCTCAAGGATGTGCACCAGCTTGTGTTGGCGGAGATGACGCTTAACAAGGTCGGCACCATCGATGATATGACTTGGGATAAGGCTAAAGGTTTTTCTCAGCACATGGGTGCGTTTGTCAATAAATTCAAGACGGGTAAAAGAATCGGTGTTTATTCCTATAATACTTACCTTCAGGCTTACGTGGACCTCGGCGAGCTCAGGACTGGCGATGTTGAGGTTGATGAGGAAAACAAATTTGTAAAAATCACACTTCCGACTATCCACACTCGCTACATCGGACGCGATTTGGGCATCAAGGAGGAGCATTTGCGTGTGACAGGTCTGCGTTCATCAATCACTCCGCAGGAGCGCGCGGAGGTCAAGGAGGTGATGAACCGCACGCTAAAAGCCGAGGTGCAGGGAAATACCGAATTCAGCCGTCGTCTGGAGATGGAGGCAAAGAATAAAGCCCGGGAGTTTTTCACACTTCTGCTGAAAAACCGGGGTTATGAGAGTGAAATCACTTTTAAATAACATGAATTGCGTAGTGAGATGAAGAAGTTTATAGTGATAGCGTGTGTGGTGCTTTCAGTAATAGGCGGTGCACTTTGGTGGATGGAATCACACAAGGTGTCGGCCGATACTATTCCCGCTACTATTGAGGATGTGAAAGGTATGGTGAAGCTATGCGCCCTTGAGATACATGATGATGTGCCGATGAAGGATTCTATAAATGGCAAATGGATTTTTGCAAAGGGGAGAATCAACGGCTACATTACTTTTGACCTCGAAAAGATGGAGTATGATGTGAAGGGCGACACCATCACAGTGGTGCTTCCACCGGAGAAGGTCGAGGTGTATGAGTCGACTGACAAAGGGGCTTACAGGGTGTATGATGCCTGGGATAATACACTTTTTGGCAAAGGGGAATTGACTACCCGTGAGGAGAATATACTAAAGGAAAGGATGAAAAGACGGTTTGTCGATGCGGTATATTCCAAAGGATATGTGAGGCGGGCGAGGGCTACGGCTGTGTCAACACTGTCGAATCTTTTTACCCATCTCAACGGTAATGTGGTCATAGTGGACTATTATCCCGGAGGATATGGCGTGCGTGGAGCGGAGAACGTGAAAAAGTAGGAGCTTGTTTTGGAAGTTAAAAAATTTGTTTATATATTTGTGGTATAAAAATGATATTATTTTGATATTACAATTATGAAAGCTTCTGATTTAAACAAGGAATTTGCTTATGAAGGCAGTCTTTACAATGGCTTCCTCATGTTGTTCGTGAATCTAATCGTATTGCCTGGGATTGTTGCTGCGATGTTTTGTCTCACACCTGACCCTGCCGCAGTGTGGCTCATTGTCTCTACCGTAGTGATTGGGTTGTTGTTTTTTATCATGCTTGGCGGCTACTGCATCCAGCAGCCAAATCAGGCGCGGGTGATGATATTCTTCGGAAATTATCGCGGCACATATCGCGGCACAGGTTTTTTCTGGGTAAATCCGTTCATGACTGCCAAGAAAGTATCCCTTCGCATCAGAAACATGGATATCGCGCCTATTAAGGTTAATGATAAGGTGGGAAATCCTGTGATGATAGGTATGGTACTCGTGTGGAAAGTGCGCGACACTTATCGTGCCGTGTTTGATATAGATGCTGACGTGTCAGTGGCAACTGGTGCTCAGGCTAATACTGTTGCTGACACCTCGCGTGCCACCTCGAAGGCATTGGATAATTTCGTAAGTATCCAGAGCGATGCGGCTCTCCGTGAGGTCACTGGTCGATTCTCGTATGACGATGAAGGTTCCACTACTGATGAGATTACCCTTCGTGGGGGCAGCCATGAAATCGTGGAGCTGCTTGAGGATAAGCTCAACGAGCGGTTGTCAATGGCGGGTATAGAAGTGGTGGAGGCGCGCCTTAATTATCTTGCATACGCACCCGAGATTGCAGCAGTGATGCTTCGTCGCCAGCAGGCGTCTGCTATTATAGCGGCCCGCGAGAAAATCGTCGAGGGTGCTGTGTCGATGGTTAAGATGGCTCTTGAACAACTTAAAGATGAAGGTGTGGTTGAGCTTGACGAGGAGCGTAAGGCTTCGATGGTCAGCAATCTTCTGGTGGTGCTCTGCGCTGACGAGCCGGCACAGCCGGTGGTGAATACCGGCACACTTTATAACTAATCATCTCATCTCGGAGTATGGCTAAAAAGGAAGCAGGAAAAAGTTTTCTTTTGCGGCTCGATGCTTCCACCATGGAAAAGGTGGAAGCATGGGCTGCCCAGGAATTTCGTTCGGTCAACGGACAGATTCAATGGATTATCGCCGAGGCTTTGAAAAAGCATGGGCGCATGGGTAGGTCCGAGGGTGAGGCTGACAAATAATATAGGATATATAAAGCAGAAAAGGCTGTCGAACGACAGCCTTTTCGAAATGTGATAAATTTTGGTTTTGTCTACTAAAAACTATTTTGCAACCGTAAAATTTTCGTGTTTAGGTATTGATTTTTATATCTTGAAAACCTCTGAATCGAGGTTTGTTTGATTCACACCACAAAGTTAGAATGAATAAGTTACAAACTTGTTACAAATATAACACAATGAAGTTACGTGAATTTATATTAACACAAATTAACGTGAAATAATCCGAAATAGGGTCCTCTCGCGTGATTATAAGCGATAATAGTGTTAAATTTGCCAAAGAGATTATATCAGATTCAGAAATTCAAAATAAGTTTTATGAAACTCAAAATTATGTTTTTCGCTTTTCTTGCATCGATTTTTGGTGGAAGTGCGGTGGCGGCTGCTTCGGATAAACCTGATGCACGTTCATTGTCGATTTATCAGATTATGGTGGCGTCATTTCAGCATGATTCAGATGGCGCGCCGGGTTATCAAGCCATGTGGGGACCGGATGATGCTATCAAAAATGGAAATCTGCGTGGTGTGATAAATGCACTTGACCATATAAAGAGCCTTGGGGTTAACGCGATATGGATGACTCCGATATTTGATAGCTCTATAGCCGAGGGAGGAGAAAAATTGCAGGCAACAGGATATTTTACCAATGATTATTTTAAGATAGACCCTCATTTCGGTACTGAAGCTGATTTTCGTGAACTCGTCGATGAGGCGCACAAGCGTGGACTATATGTGATACTCGATGGAGTGTTCGGACATCATGGTGGAGTGACCGCTCCGTCGCCTAAAGGTAATAGAATAGACACCACGCGTGTGTTCAGCGACCGGGGCGAGCAGGGTGGTACGGGCAATGTGGCTTATCCCGGCTCGTTGGAGTACTTCAAGGAACTCGCTACATATTGGATAGATAAATACGGTGTGGACGGATGGCGTCTTGACCAGGCGTATCAGGCTACGCAGAATGGTCATAATTACTGGCTTGAAATTAAGCAGGCGGTGGACTCTGTGACAGCTTCACGTCGTGCACGCGGCGAAGAGTGGGGGATACTCGGATATATGGTAGGCGAGGATTGGGGTACCGCAGATGTGATAAACAGGGGTGTTTATAAGGATGGCGGTCTGGACAGTGCGTTTGATTTTGATGGCAAAGAGCTTATAAGTGGTCCAATGCAGGAACTTACCTCCGAAGGTCTCGAAAATGGTTGGGCTGATGTGATTACAGTGCTGTCGCCTCCTACCGCCCGCGGATATCTCAATGATTCAGTGCAGCCCAATCTGTTTCTCTCCAACCATGATGGTTATCGTCTCGCCGACCATTTTGATAGCGACGATTCTTATTTCTATCAGAAACTTATGACGCGCAACGCGATTTTGGCTGCATACTCAGGTCCAATCACATTATATTATGGTGACGAATACGCTGATTTGAGTCGGAATAGTATCGGAGCGCAGAAGGATAATATTGCCCGTACCACAGGTCATCTCGAACCGCGCAATCCGAAGGAAGAAGCGCTTAAGAATTATATATCAGATGCCATGAGATTTCGCGCTGATAATCCGGCCATGTGGCGTGGGGACGCTACGTTCTACACTTTCAAGCCGAATGGTGGGGGAGAGGTGCTTGTTGTTACCAAAACCGACGTGGAGAGTGGCAATAAAGTGGTGGTAATCTTCAGTGACGTTGATGTTGAAGTGCCTGTTGCGGGTGTCGATGCACCGGTGAAGGTCTCAGCTTGGGTCCCGGAATTTGTGAAAGTCAGCTGAGTTGATTTGCTGACCGGTAATCACCGCATTTTCATGTAATACTGTCGTTGTGCGGGAGAGAGACGCTCTATGGAGTATCTAAGCATGGTGCGTGGCATCTTCGAGGCGTTAGCCTCAAGAAACTCGCACAGCAGATGCTCGCTGACTCGTTTGCCCATCTCGCGCAACATCCATCCTGTGGCTTTGCGCATCAGGTCGTGAGTATGGTTAAGGAAATAAGTGGCGATTTTTATGGTGGGTTCATGTGTGCCGTGACATAGCAGCGCATAAGTGCTCACCATTGCTATACGTTGTTCCCACAAGTTTTCAGATTTCATTAGGCGGTACAATATCTCGTGGTTGCCGGTCTCGGCAACATATTCCCCTATGATTTTAGGAGCCGAAAGGTCTACGAGGTCCCAGTTGTTGGCTCGTGTGGCATGGGTGAGGTAGAAGTCTACCAATTTCTGCTTCCCTGCCATATCTTTCTTGTTCTTTTCGTAGCGTCTCACAAGTGCGAGAAAACCTGAGAGCCGGAACTCATGTATGGGGGAGTTTAGCATTTCCGAGATGACCTCGAAAGGAGCATCCCAAAATAGACGCGCCACCTTGCGGTTGTCGGGCACTATCACCCCTATGAATATATCGCCTTCGCCATATTCACCCTTTCCGGTTTTAAAGAATCGTTGGAGCACTTCTTTCTTCTCCGGTATAACATGTGATTTAAGCTCCGATTGCCATAGTGTCAGCAATTCGTCGTTGGAATACTCTTGGGCTGTCATATATTTTGGGGGAAATTGTGGTATGTTGGTAAATGAGTGGCAAAGATAGGTAAATCTATTAAAAAACGGGTGAAAAGAGAATTTTTTCATCAAAACATGGTAAAAATTGTGGAAACATCTTTGAAAATATGAAAATAATCCCTACCTTTGCACCACTTAAAACTCGAACGTCCCCCTATCAGGACACCAAATCGGTAAATTTCGACGGTCCTTTAGCTCAGTTGGTTAGAGCACCTGACTCATAATCAGGGAGTCGTAGGTTCAAGCCCTACAAGGACCACAGATAAAAAGTAGTCAGCATCCTTGCTGACTACTTTTTTTGTTTTTTCGCTCTTTATACCCCAGACTGTCTTGCTGCGCGTCAGTGGTGTGGGCGTTTTTTATATCGGCAGACACAACTTAACTGTAAATCAATACGTTTTAATGATAAAAGCGATTTTTAATAGCTTGAAAATTTGGTTCAGTAGGAGAAAAACATTAATTTTGCATTAAACAATCAAACAAACAGATATGACTCGAACCATCACCATTAAAAAACCCTCTCAAAGGATGATTCAAGTCTTTGATTCCTTGAGAGAAAAGAAGCGTCAGCAGGTTGAAAAGCTGATGAAGAAGAAGGAATGTGTCTTTACAGTAAAAGTGTAACATGGACATATCTTTTGACATATATAACGATAAGGGCGACCAGATAAGGGTCGCCCTTTCGTATTACGATACAGAAAGTCTGCAAGCGTTCACCAGCGACCCGCTGACACTTACTCTTGTGTTCTATGATGTGGCATTGGTCCGTGTTGTGGGAGAAGAACCTGTTGGGGTAAAGACACTGATGGCAATTTGCGATGTATTGTTCAAATTTATGAATGATAATGATACAGCTGTGCTGTGTTTCTATTGTGATGACCTGACCGAAGTCCCCCGTAATCATAAGAATCTCATGCCTCAGGAATATAGAAGCCGTTTATTCTCATGTATGTTTGATATGTACGTCAAAGCCAACGGAATCTCAAACATAATAAACTATGGCATCAAGATTGAGGATAACAATATACCTAGATTTGCTCATTTTATAACTCAGGAGAAATATTTACCCGCTGTAAAATTATTGGGGAACATCATAATGGAGAAATAATTTATTGTACCACCGAAGCAGGTGGTACAATAATCTACTGTCCCAAAATCTGCTGACCCAAAAAGCGGATGGATTTTTATATTGATGTGAATATGTTCTGGGATGGCTTTGTTGATATGGTCACGCTGTAATTAATTGACATTATAAATATGGGGTGACGGGAATAGTCTCGGACAGGTACAAAAAGGAGGAGTTAGAACAGCGTTCTAACTCCTCCCCTCACGTTTCAACTATTTATTTATGAGAGCCTCTATATCCAGTTTCACAACTCGGTAAAGAGGACGAGGGATGTAAATTTAGATTCAAATTGCTTATTAGCTTCTTTATCTTTACTTACATCATTAAAACAATTGATATAGAGGTTTTCATGTGACGATTGCGCTAAAAGAGATTAAAAAACGTCAATCAAATGGTTAAAAAAGGGTTTTGTGTTAAAATATCGACACTAATCTGCAAAATAGCCACGTGAGGGGAGGTAGTGTAGCCTCAGAGTGACGCCAAGAGGTAAGGCTGGACTGTTGCTAAGATATGCGCGACCAGTCGTGCATGCGAGATGTGAGCAGCTGGAGCTGAGTCACCAATACGGCATGTTCCTGATGTGTGAGGTCGGGGTCGGTGTCAAGGATTTCGCATGCGGTATCACGTGCAAGTTGCACGATTTGTCCGTCGGTAGATAGGTTGGCGATATGCAGGTCAAACGGAATACCGCTTTGCATAGTACCCTCAATGTCGCCCGGTCCACGCATCTGCATGTCGGCTTCGGCTATGGCAAACCCATCAGTGGTCGATGTCATGAGTTCCAGGCGTTGGCGGGTCTCCTTTGCAATCTTACGTTTCGACATGAGTATGCAGTAGCTCTGACCTTCACCGCGACCTACACGTCCACGCAACTGGTGGAGCTGCGACAGTCCGAACCGTTCGGAATTTTCTATGAGCATTGTGGTGGCATTGGGCACGTTGACTCCTACCTCTATCACCGTTGTTGCCACGAGTATATTCGCCTCGCCTGAAGCGAAAAGTCCCATTTGATAGTCTTTCTCCACCGGTTTCATCTGTCCGTGTACGAATGCCACTTTGTAGTCGCGAAAGATTTCGCGGATATTCTCATATCCTTCTTCAAGCGACTGCAGGTCGAGCTTTTCGTTCTCCTTGATAAGGGGATACACGATATAGACCTGCCGCCCCATTTTGAGCTGTCGCCCTATGCCTTGGTAGGTCTTGAATCTGTCCTCATCATATCTAAGGAGTGTCTGGACGGGTTTGCGACCGGGTGGAAGCTCATCAATGACCGATACATCAAGGTCGCCGTACACGGTCATGGCAAGTGTACGGGGGATAGGCGTGGCTGTCATCACCAGCACATGTGGAGGGATGATATTTTTGGTCCATAGCCGGGCACGCTGTGCCACACCGAAACGGTGCTGCTCGTCAATCACTATAAATCCGAGATTGCGGAATTTCACATTGTCTTCAATCACGGCATGTGTTCCTATGAGTATGTGGAGTGACCCGTCGGTAAGCTGGGTGTGAATCTCTTCGCGTGCCTTTTTACGTGTAGAGCCGGTGAGCAGTTTCACGTTTATTCCCATCGGAGCCACCAATTGGGTGATGGTCTCGAAATGCTGTGTGGCAAGAATCTCGGTAGGAGCCATCAGGCATGCCTGTGTGGAATTGTCGAGCGCTATCAGCATACATAGCAGCGCCACGAGTGTTTTCCCCGAGCCGACATCACCTTGAAGCAGACGGTTCATCTGTCGTCCGGTAGCCATATCGTTCCTGATTTCCTTGATTACACGCTTTTGGGCTCCGGTGAGTGGAAATGGGAGGAATTGGGAGTAGAATGTGTTGAAGAAGTGTCCGATTCTTGGGAACATAAATCCCTGCGTAGTGCTGCTTCTGCGACGGGCATATCTTTGTATGTTAAGCTGGAGATAGAACAATTCCTCGAATTTCAGCCTTAGTCGTGCCGCCTGAAGCTGTTCGTTTGATTGTGGATTGTGAATAGCGCATAGAGCCTCGTGGATACCAAGCAGACGATGCTTTGCGATGATTTCCTTTGGCAGAGTCTCTGTCAATCCGGTCATGCCTCCAAGTATATCGGCTACAGCTGCGGAAAAAGTGCGTGATGAGAAGCCTCGGTTGCGCAGCTGTTCGGTTAGCGGATATACCCCTCTGAAACCGCTTCGGGCGAGGGCGGCTCCCGGTACATCAATCTCCGGATGGACCATGCTCCATTTTCCATTGAACCATGATGGTTTGCCGAATACAATATACTCGGTGGCTGTGTGATAAGTCTGGCGGATTCCTTTGATGCGCTGAAACCACACGACCTCCATCACTGCCGACCCGTCGGAGAATAGTCCCACAAGGCGGGTTTTAGCACCTTCTCCTTGCACGGTAAAAGAAATGAATTTCCCTTTCACCTGCACCGAAGGCATGTCATCGCCCGAGAAATTGATGATTCGATATATGGACCTGCGGTCAAGGTAATGGGTAGGGAAATGATACAGAAGGTCATAATAGGTCTTTATGCCAAGATTCTTTTCAAGAAGCTCGGCACGTTTAGGTCCCATTCCGCGCAGGAATTTTATGTCCATTCTTCTGAGTCGTTCCATCAGTCGGGCTGTGTGGTATTAAGAGGGTAGATTTGTGTTTTTAGCCTCTAAATATGTGACAGGTAAAGCTCAGCCACTTCCATGTCACCGGGATTTGTCACCTTGATGTTATGCGGGTCGCCTTCAACGAGATTAAGGTTTGAATATCCTGCTGCCTCCATCACTGATGCGTCATCGGTGAAATCGGGGCGTAACTCTTGCCGGTAAGCGGCAATCAGTTTGTCGGCATGGAATATTTGCGGGGTTTGGACCGCACGGTAATGTGTGCGGTCAACAGCGGTGGATTTTCCATCTGCTTCGATATGCCTGATTGAGTCCGAGAGCCTGTAGGCGGGCAGGGCGCCATCGGCATCCAAGAGTCCTTTCAGTATGTCATTGAACAGCCGGCATGTTATCACCGGACGTGCTGCATCATGGATGCTAATCCATCCCGCCTGGGTGTCGAGATGCTCTATGTGGTCAATGGCGTTTTTGACGCTTGCCGCGCGCGATGCGCCACCATGCACAATGGTGTGAGGCAGGGTAAATCCATGTTCATGGCACATTCGTTTCCATTCGTCGGTCATTTCAGAACTTAGCACCACTATTATCTCACTTTTGGAATCGCAATCATGCAGACGTTCTATAGTGGTCATAAGTAATGGTCTACCGAAAAGATTGCAGAATTGTTTTGGCAAGTTTCCACCATACCTGCTGCCACTTCCTGCTGCCACGATAATTTGATAATTCATACTTTCAGATACTTGGTCCGCAATTTTATTACAAAAATAGTCAATAATTCCATTATTGGCAAGGTTCACTAATGACTCTTTAACTCGACAGCTTGCACTTTATCCCAAACTCAATCTTTGAGGGGATGGGAAGATATAAAAAAGCAAACCCGACGGATGGGGACATCCGTCGGGGCGCTTTTTCATTGGTTATAGTGTGTTAACTAAGACTTCTTAGTCACGGGGTTCGCGTTCGTTGTTGTCGCGGCGGGGACGGTCGTCACGGCGGGGACGGTCACCGTTGTCACGGCGAGGTCCGCGGTCATCGCGGCGGGGACCACGGTTGCCATTGTCGCGGCGGGGACCACGGTCAGAACGGGGAGTGCGTTCGCGTTCCACGTAGCCTTCGGGTTTGGGCTGGAGAGCGCGCATTGACAGACGGTATTTACCGGTCTTCTTGTCAATTTCAATGAGTTTAACCTCTACGCTGTCACCTTCCTTCAAGCCGGAAGCTTCCATGTTTTCAAGACGGCCCCATGAGATTTCAGAAATGTGGAGCAGACCGTCGCGGTTAGGCATAAATTCTACGAATGCACCGAAATCCTGAATGGAACGTACGGTACCCTGATATACTTTGCCTTCTTCAGGAAGTTCCACAATCGCGTTAATCATCTCAAGAGCCTTATCGATGGCAGCCTTGTTGGATGCTGCAACTTCGATATAGCCTCCTTCGGGGATTTCGTCGATTGATACGGTAGCACCGCTTGCTTCCTGAATACCCTGGATTACCTTTCCGCCCGGGCCAATCACAGCACCGATGAGTTCCTTCGGGATAATCATTGTTACGATACGAGGCACATGAGCCTTGTAGTCCTCGCGTGGTGCAGGGATAGTTTCCTGGATTTTGTCGAGGATGTGGAGACGACCTTCGCGAGCCTGGTTAAGAGCCTTCTCAAGGATTTCGTAGCTGAGACCGTCGCACTTGATATCCATCTGTGTTGCAGTGATACCGTCGCGTGTTCCGGTTACTTTGAAGTCCATATCGCCGAGGTGGTCTTCATCACCAAGGATGTCGGAAAGGATAGCATATTTCTCACCGTCAGAGATAAGACCCATTGCAATACCGCTGACAGGACGTTTCATCTTCACACCTGCATCGAGGAGTGAAAGAGTACCGGCACAAACAGTTGCCATTGATGATGAACCATTTGATTCAAGGATATCGCTGACAATACGGCATACGTAGGGGAAATCGTCGGGGAACATGCGTTTGAGCGCGCGGTGAGCAAGATTACCGTGACCTACTTCACGACGACCTACACCACGCACGGGTTTAGCCTCGCCGGTAGAGAAGGGGGGGAAGTTATAGTGAAGAAGGAAGCGCTCGCGACCCTGGTTGAGCACGTCGTCGAGAATCTTTTCATCGAGCTTGGTGCCAAGGGTAACAGTAGCAAGCGACTGGGTCTCGCCACGGGTGAACACAGATGAGCCGTGAGGTCCGGGGAGGTAGTCAACTTCACACCAGATGGGACGGATTTCAGTAGTCTTACGACCATCGAGACGGATACCTTCGTCAAGCACGCAGCGGCGCATAGCCTCTTTTTCTACATCGTGGTAGTAGCGTTTTACCAAAGGAGTCTTTTCGTCACGTTCCTCTTCGGGAAGTGATTCGATATATTCTTCGCAAATCTTGTCGAAGCTCTCCTGACGCCAGTGTTTGTCGGCACAGCCGGCTTTGGCGATGGCATAAGCCTTGTCATAGCACTTGTCATGCACGTCTTTGCGGAGCTCTTCATCGTTGGTTTCGTGGCAATATTCACGTTTTACGGTTGAGCCAACTTCCTCGGCAAGTTCCATCTGGGCCTTGCACTGAACCTTGATGGCATCGTGAGCGGCGCGGAGGGCAGCGAGAAGGTCAGCTTCGGAAACTTCGTTCATCTCGCCTTCCACCATCATGATGTTGTCGTAAGTAGCGCCGACCATAAGTTCCATGTCAGCCTTTTCGAGCTGTTCGAAAGTGGGGTCGATTACAAATTCACCGTTCACACGAGCCACACGCACTTCAGAGATAGGACCGTTGAAAGGTATGTCGCTCACGGCAAGAGCTGCTGAGGCAGCGAGACCGGCCAGAGCGTCAGGCATATCAACACCGTCAGATGAGTACATGGTCACCTGTACGAATGTATCTGCATGATAATTGTCAGGGAAAAGAGGACGGAGCACACGGTCAACAAGGCGTGATGTCAAAATCTCGTAATCGCTGGCACGTCCTTCACGTTTGAGAAAACCGCCGGGAAAGCGCCCGTTGGATGAAAATTTCTCTTTGTATTCTACTTGGAGGGGCATAAAGTCAACTCCCTCGCCGGCGTCCTTCGCCGTTACTACTGTCGCAAGGAGCATAGTGTTGCCCATGCGCAGTTCTACCGCTCCATCGGCTTGCTTTGCTAATTTGCCGGTCTCAAGGGTAATGATGCGACCGTCGGGCAGCTCGATGGTTTTTTTAATTGGATTCATAAATTATTGTTTCAGCTTATATAAAATTTCTTCTTGTTAGCAGCAGGTTGAAACAGTCGATTTGGCTTCGTCAAAATGCTTAAAAGTAGGGTCGTTAGATTCAGCACTTTTAAATTTAGTTAGCGTACGGATTGTTTCGGTTTGCAAAGATAGAAAAAATAATGAAATAAATGTATGAAAATCCGATAAATAATTTATTTTGAAGGGAAATAATAGGATGTTTGAGCCGTATGCCGGGCTCTTTTTTGTCATATAGGCTAAAAATGTGGTGATTTTTATGTATTTTTGCAGCTAAGTAGCGGTTTAAGTTTCGTGGTTGCATAAGTGACCTTTTGAGTTTGAACTGTTGCTTTTAACCTCAAGATAGGAATCAAATGGATAAAGTGTCTAAAACTAATGCGGCTCGTCTGCTTGATAAGGCAAAGGTTGAATATGAACTGGTGCCTTACACTGTAGACCCTGATAATCTTGCCGCCGAGCATGTGGCTGAGGAATTGGGTGAGGATATCAACAGTGTGTTCAAGACGTTGGTGCTCCATGGCGACAAGTCCGGTTATTTCGTATGCGTCATACCTGGCAACATGGAGGTGGATTTGAAAAAAGCTGCAAAAGCGGCGGGTGCAAAGAAGGCTGAGATGATTCCTATGAAGGAACTGCTGCCGCTCACTGGTTATATACGGGGCGGTTGCTCTCCGGTAGGGATGAAAAAGCCGTTTCCTACATTTTTTCATACCACGGCGCTCGACTTTGATGTGATATATGTCTCGGCAGGGCAACGCGGGCTTCAGCTTAAAGTCTCGCCCGCGGCTTTGATAAAATATTGTAACGCCACGGTTGCGGATGTTGCTGTGGATAAGGATTTATAAATCACTATTATTTACACGAATTTACTCTAAGGATATATGAATACAATAGGAAAGTTATTCACTTTTACCGGTTTTGGTGAATCGCATGGCAAGGCTATAGGCGGTGTCATCGACGGTATGCCTGCCGGGGTCAGGATAGATTTGGCTAAGGTGCAGCAGGAGCTCGACCGTCGGCGCCCCGGACAATCGGCCATCACCACATCCCGTCGCGAAAGTGATACGGTGGAAGTGCTTTCCGGACTGATGGAGGGTGTGACTACCGGAACATCCATCGGTTTCATCATCCGTAATGAAAATCAGCATTCATCCGATTATGACCAGCTGCGGTCGGCGTTCCGTCCGTCGCATGCGGACTATACATACACTACCAAGTATGGTATACGAGACCATAGGGGCGGGGGACGTTCCAGTGCGCGTGAGACTGCAACTCGCGTTGTGGCTGGCGCTTTTGCCAAGCAGGCACTCGAGCAGCTTGGCATATCGATTGTGGCTTATACATCGCAGGTGGGGCATATTGCCGTTACACAGGACTACGCAACTCTTGATTTCGCGAATATCGAGAGCAATCCCGTGAGATGTCCTGACACTGAGAAAGCGGCTGCCATGGAAACCCTGATTCGTGAAGTAAAAGCCGATGGTGATACCATAGGAGGAGTGGTGACTTGCGTTATAAAGGGAGCGCCTGTCGGACTTGGAGAGCCGGTGTTCGGTCGGTTGAATGCCCGTCTGGCTGAGTCTATGATGAGTATCAATGCTTCCAAAGGTTTTGAGTACGGCATGGGATTCCGTGGCGTGGAACTTCGTGGAAGCAGCGTGATTGACAAGTTTGTAAAAGATGACAGCGGCGTCCACACGCTTTCAAATAACTCAGGGGGGATTCAGGGTGGCATTTCGAATGGAGAGGATATCTATTTCAGGGTTGCTTTCAAGCCGGTGGCAACTTTGATGCAGGATGTAGAGACGATTGACGCTGACGGAAATGAAATGGTGCTGAAAGCTAAAGGTCGTCACGACCCATGCGTGGTGCCCAGAGCTGTGCCTATTGTAGAGGCTATGGCTGCAATAGTGATTTTGGATGCGTATCTAATCAACCGGGCGGCGCATATTTAATCAGATTGGAGCGATGAAGCCTTATAGAGATTTTTCCGATTTCCTGCATGACCATTTCCGGTCGAAAATGCAAAAGCTTACTGTAAATGCCGGGTTCACATGTCCAAACAGGGACGGGACCAAGGGGTATGGTGGCTGTACATATTGCAACAATCAGTCGTTCAATCCGGATTACTGCTCCACGGGGTTGAGCGTAGCAGAGCAATTGGAGAAGGGGAAGGCTTTCTTTCGCCGCAAATATCCTGAAATGCGTTATATTGCCTATTTTCAGGCTTACACCAATACTCACGAAAAGGATATAGAGCGCTTGATGACTCTTTATCACGAGGCTACTGAGGTAGAGGGGGTTGATGGAATCATTATAGGCACGCGACCGGATTGTATGCCCGGGAAATTGCTGGAACGTCTCAAGGAATTACCTTGGGTGATGGTGGAATATGGTGCGGAGACATCGCACAATGACACATTGGAGCGCGTGAACAGGTGTCATACATGGGAGGAGACAGTTGATGCCGTGCTCAGGACTCATGAGGCAGGTATTCCATGTGGATTGCATCTGATAATGGGATTGCCAGGGGAAACCGTGGAGATGATGATGGAGACAATTGACAGGGTGAACGAATTGCCGATTGACACTGTGAAGGTTCACCAGCTACAATTGGTGAGAGGGACAAAAATGGCTAAAGATGTGGAGGAGAGGAGATATGATATACCCAGATTTACAGCCGAGGAATATGCGGAGATATGTGTGCGGATAGTAGAACGGCTCAGAAAAGATATCGCAATAGAGCGGTTCGTGTCACAGTCTCCCCCGGAGTTGCTGATATATCCACGTTGGAATCTGAAAAACTATCAGTTTACCCAATTGTTGAATAATAAGTTGGACAACAGTAGAGACTAAACGTATTAATACAACATATAATAATATCATGGAAATAATCAATTTCGCAGAGACACCGTCGCTCGTTAGCCAGTATATGGCTGAACTTCGTAATGTTGAAGTGCAGAAGGATATGCTACGATTTCGCCGTAACCTTGAGAGGATTGGAGAGATAATGGCATACGAAATGTCGAAGAGAATGCATTACAGTGTTGAGGATGTGCAGACTCCGCTTGATGTGGCAAAATGCCATCTGCTTGATGAGGAAGTGGTGCTGGCTACTATATTCCGCGCCGGAATACCGTTCCATAAGGGATTCCTGGATTATTTTGACCATGCCCAGAATGCATTTGTATCGGCTTATAGAAAATACAGGGAGAAAGAAAATTTTGATGTGTTCATCGAGTATATAGCTTCTCCGAAGATTGACGGTAAGACACTGGTCATTGCCGACCCGATGCTTGCCACCGGTTCGTCAATGGAGCTTAGCTACCGTGCACTGCTTACCAAGGGTGAGCCTGCGCATATACATGTTGCGTCAATTATCGCATCGCAGGCTGCTATTGATTATATCAAGAAAACTTTCCCGGAACATAAGACTACAGTCTGGGTTGGTGCCATAGATGAGCAAATCAATTCACACTCTTATATAGTGCCCGGTCTCGGTGATGCCGGTGACCTTGCCTATGGTGTGAAAGAGTGATTACAGTTCAGAAGAATTGATAAAGTAAAAAGTACCCTGCGGAAATTCAATTTACTTTTCCGCAGGGTATTTATTTATAGATGGAAACTCGTTTTATAGGGTTAGGAATTATTGTTTCCGAACAGTTTTTAGAGTTTGAACGCTTCTTTAACGGCTGGTACAGCGTCGAGCTTTTCCCAAGTGAACAGTTCCACTGTTTTTTCGAATTCAGGTTCATATTTTGACTTGAATACCTTGGTGACAGTCTGAGGAGTGCGTCCGAGATGCCCGTAGCTTGCGGTCTCGCGGTAGATGGGATTGCGTAGACCGAAACGCTTTTCAATAGCGTAGGGGGTCATGTCGAAACATTTCATGCCTTTGACCACTTCGGCTATCTCTGAATCGGTCATGTCCACTTTGGCAGTGCCGCGTGTGTCGATGCAGAGGCTCACCGGTTGCGCTTCACCAATGGCATAAGCTACCTGTACGAGTGCCTGAGAGGCTACTCCGGCAGCCACGAGATTTTTGGCAATATGACGGGCAGCGTAAGCGGCTGAACGGTCCACTTTGGATGGGTCCTTGCCTGAGAATGCACCACCGCCGTGTGCTCCACGTCCGCCATAGGTGTCAACGATGATTTTGCGACCGGTAAGACCTGTGTCGCCATGAGGACCACCGATGACAAATTTACCAGTAGGATTCACAAGCAGCTTGACATCCTCACCGATGAGTGCAGCTACGTCGGAGGGGAGCTGCGCTTTCACGCGGGGGAGGAGGATATTCTTTACATCGTCATGAATGCGGTTGCGCATGGCTTCGTCAGCAGCTTTCTGCGCCTCGGGGGTTGAGTCGGAAGGGAGGATAAATTCGTCATGCTGAGTAGAAATGACTATTGTGTCGACGCGCAATGGACGGTCGTTCTCATCATATTCTACTGTGACCTGGCTCTTAGAGTCAGGACGCAGGTAAGTGCGCACGTGACCTTCAAATTCATATGTCATATCCTTGCCTTCGCGACGTATGGCAGCGAGCTCGCGCAGGAGCATGTGGGAAAGGTCGACAGTGAGAGGCATGAATGACGGAGTCTCGTCGCATGCATATCCAAACATCATGCCCTGGTCACCGGCACCTTGAGCCTCAAGGTCCTCGCGTTCCACACCTCGGTTTATATCCGCACTCTGTTCATGGAGCGCAGAGAAGACGCCGCAAGCTTCGCCATCAAACTTTAGCTCGCTGCGGTCATATCCTATATTCTTTATGACTTCACGTGTCACATCCATCAAGTCAATATATGCCTGGCTCTTGACTTCGCCGGCTATAATTACTTGTCCGGTGGTGACAAGAGTTTCGCATGCCACTTTTGATGAAGGGTCACGGGCGAGAAACTCATCGAGAATTGCGTCGGAAATCTGGTCGGCAACTTTGTCGGGATGTCCCTCGGAAACTGATTCAGAAGTGAAGAGGTAAGTTTTCATATATGTATAAAATAAAAAATGTCGAAGAGGCTGTTACTGTGGTCTGAAAGATGCCTGCTTCAACATTTCATCCGGTGCCTGAATGGCATAGATATGAATCTCAAAAGTCTAAAATGGTCGTTGCCGATGCGGTTTTAGCATTTTTTGAAGTGGTTGCAAGCAGCCAAATTTGTCCACTATGATTTTTAACGGTGCAAAGGTACGATAAATTATTGTAATGACAAAATAAAAATAGACCGCAAACTCGGTTGGAGTTTGCGGTCAGGGGTATTAAAAGAGAGCTAAAGTCTAACTATCACGTTATTCATGCTCAGTAATTTTAGTCTCGGGGGTAACAACACCGCTGTTGTTGCCGCTATCATCATCGCCGGTGTTCTGATTCTCAATCACATTGATTTTGTAAGCGAACACGCCGAAACCGACTGATTTACCAACCTGGAAAATGTTGGCGCTTGCCTGAAGTACATATTTTCCTACGGGCAGATTATCAGTAGGAATAGCGATTGCGAAAGGTTCAACCGGAGTGGTGCCCAACAAGAGGTTGTCGAGATAATAGGTCACAGGACCGAGAGTAGCTTCCTTAGTGCCTTCGGCAGGAATTACTTTGAGGGCATCTATTGAGAGGGTGTCACCCTGCTCAACGGTGAAAACGCCGTCGGCATAGGTAGCTCCGCTATATTCCATAGATAACGTAACGTTAGGGAGGTCCTTGTCGTCATCGCTACATGACGCAGCGAAGATGCCGAGCAAGGGTAGGGCTAAGAGCAGATAAAGAAATCGTTTCATAGTTTTACAGTTAATAAATAGTTTAATAAATAAAAAAAGTGTGTGTTTAGAGGAGAGAGAAATTAGATGGGAATCAGTTCTTGAAAATCACCTCGTCATTCTCCACATCAATAATGATGGGATGTTCGCGGTCAACTTTCTGGGCAAGGATGTCCTTTGACAACTGATTGAGTACAAGTCGATGTATTACACGTTTTACCGGTCGGGCTCCAAATTCGGGGTCATAACCCTCTTCAGCAAGGAATTTGAGCGCTTTTGGAGTGACTTCAAGAGTGATGCCGTTCTTGGCAAGCATCTTTTGAATGGACTTAATCTGCAGACCTACTATTTCCTCAATCTCAGCCTCATTAAGAGGTGTGAACATGATTATCTCATCAATACGGTTGAGGAATTCGGGACGTATGGTCTGTTTGAGCAGTTCCAGCACCTCTTCCTTGGTCTTGTCAATCACTTCGCCACGGTTATCATCGGTCATCTTGGCAAAATTATCGCGGATGAGATGAGAACCCATGTTTGAGGTCATGATGATGATGGTGTTCTTGAAGTTGACAAGACGTCCCTTGTTGTCGGTCAGGTGACCGTCGTCGAGAACCTGGAGCAATATGTTGAACACATCGGGATGGGCTTTCTCGATTTCATCGAAGAGCACCACTGAATAGGGTTTACGGCGCACGGCTTCAGTGAGCTGACCACCTTCATCGTAACCTACATATCCCGGAGGCGCTCCGACAAGTCGTGATACAGAATGCTTCTCCTGATATTCGCTCATGTCGATACGTGTCATCATATTCTCATCGTCAAACAAGTATTCAGCAAGGGCTTTTGCAAGCTCGGTCTTACCGACGCCTGTTGTACCAAGGAATATGAATGAACCGATAGGACGACGCGGGTCGTTAAGTCCGGCACGGCTGCGACGCACGGCATCGGCGATTGCGCGGATGGCATCATTCTGTCCCACCACTCGGTTGTGGAGCTCATCTTCAAGATGCAAGAGCTTCTCTTTCTCACTCTGTACCATCTTGTTGACGGGGATACCTGTCCAGCGAGACACAACATCGGCTATATCTTCGGAATCAACTTCCTCTTTGATGAAGGCTTTCTCACCTTGCATCATTTTGAGCTGTTCCTGAATCTGTTTGTTCTCCTGCTCTTTCTGCTGCACCTTGGAGTAACGTATTTCAGCGACTTTGGCGTAGTCGCCTTCACGTTCAGCTCGTTCGGCATCGAAATTGAGCTGTTCGATATCGATTTTGTTCTGTTGGATTTTGTTGATGAGGTCCTTCTCAGCTTTCCATTTGGCGGTATATTCCTTCTCCTGGTCACGGAGGTCGGCGAGGTCTTTTTCAATTTCTTTGACCTTTTCCTTATCGCCTTCGCGCTTGATAGCCTCTCGCTCGATTTCCTTCTGGGCAATCAGACGGGTGATTTCATCAAGAGCCTGTGGCACGGAGTCAATCTCGAGACGGAGCTTTGATGCAGCTTCGTCCACAAGGTCGATAGCCTTGTCGGGGAGGAAGCGGTCAGTGATGTAACGTTCGGAGAGTGTTACCGCAGCTATAATCGCCTCGTCACGGATACGTACCTTGTGGTGGTTTTCGTAGCGTTCTTTCAATCCACGGAGGATAGCGATGGCGGCAGCTTCGTCAGGCTCGTTTACCATAACCTTCTGGAAGCGTCGTTCGAGCGCCTTGTCTTTCTCAAAGTACTTCTGATACTCATCGAGAGTAGTCGCACCGATGGAACGGAGTTCGCCACGGGCAAGAGCAGGCTTGAGGATGTTGGCCGCATCCATGGCACCTTCGCCTTTACCGGCACCCACAAGAGTGTGAATCTCATCAATAAAAAGGATGATTTCGCCATCGGCGCCTGTCACTTCATTGACGATTGCTTTCAAACGTTCCTCAAATTCGCCTTTGTACTTGGCACCGGCAACAAGTGCGCCCATGTCGAGTGAATAGATTTGTTTAGTACGTAGGTTTTCAGGAACATCGCCGCGGACTATACGTTGGGCAAGACCTTCGGCAATAGCAGTCTTACCAGTACCCGGCTCGCCGATGAGCATCGGGTTGTTCTTGGTGCGTCGTGACAGAATCTGAAGTACTCGGCGGATTTCATCATCGCGACCAATCACAGGGTCAAGCTTTCCTTCGCGGGCACGCTCATTGAGGTTGATGGCATACTTTGACAGAGCCTGATATGTATCTTCGGCACTCTGGTCGGTAGCTTTTTTGCCCTTTCGGAGCTCGTCGATGGCAGATTGCAGCTCACGTTGGCTCAATCCTGCATCCTTAAGGATTGTCGAGGCAGGAGAGTTGACCGTGAAAATAGCCATTAGAAGTGCTTCGAGAGTGACATATTCATCACCTTGCTTCTTGGCAATGTCAAGAGCTTTTTGCAACACCTCGTTAGAGGTACGGCTGAGATACGGTTCGCCGCCTGATACTTTAGGCTCGGCAGCGATTTTAGCATCAACTTGTCGCATCAAAGTTGCGGCGTTGGCACCAACTTTGGAGAAAATGAAGTTGATGAGAGATTCTCCCTCAGTCATCACCCCTTTGAGCAAATGCACAGGTTCGATAGCTTGATTTCCCGCTCCACGGGTAATCTCTATCGCTTTCTGGATTGCTTCCTGAGACTTGATTGTGAAATTATTGAAGTTCATGTTATATGTTGGAGTGTGAGTTTTTACATTTAATTTTGTTATCGTATATTTAATAAACAAAAATCATGCCAATTGGTTGACGCTAACTTCAATAATTGGAAATAATGTAATGAGGGTGATGTAATGACGGAACGAATGGCTTGGAAACCAGACTAAAGATAAGGGTAGGGGAGGATGAACGATGGACCGGCAACAGTTGCTGACGTAATGGCATGAAAAAAGTGTCATCCCGATTACGGGATGACACTTCAGTATAAAGTATCAATAATTGATGCGTACTTATTAGATGCCTTGGAGTTTGAACTGGATAGGCAGTGTATACCAAACGTTCACTGAGTGACCGTTCATCTTACCAGGTACAAACTTGGGAAGAGACTTAACCACGCGCATAGCTTCCTTGTCGAGGTCGGGGTCTTTACCACGAACCACTTTCACTTCACCGATGTCACCAGTCTTGGTAACGACGAACTGTACTACCACGCGACCCTGGATGTTGTTTTCCTGAGCCATAGCCGGGTAGCGGATGTGGTCTGATACCCATTTGAGAAGTGCTACTTCACCGCCGGGGAACTGAGGTTTCTGTTCCACAACTTCGAACACTTTGTCGTCATCTACAGGTTCGGGCTTCTTCTCTTCAACGATGATTTCCTCTTTGTGCTCACGTACAACGTTCAAGTCGTCGGTACCCTTGTCAAAGTCAGTTGTACCTACAGCTGTGTCAGTTTCCTTGAGTTCATCCTGTGACTTGATTTCTTCAACCACTTCTTCGTCTTTGGTAATCTGAAGTTCGGTTGCTTTCACAGTGTTGAGGATTTCTTCGGGAAGAGCTTCGGGCTGCTGCTCTTCAACACGCTCCTGCACTTCTTCCTCTTCTTCCTGTTCCTGCTCATCGGCTGAGTAGTCGATGATGGTCTGTTCAATCTGGTCCTCGGGACGAGCTTCAGCAGACTGGAGCACGGTGTTAGCGAGGAGGCCGAGAACAGCTACGACAAGAAGGACGATAAGGATTACGAGCATAGCGCGGTTGTGGCGCTTAGCTGAAGCCTTACGGAGTTCATAGGCTCCGAAATCTTTGTTCTTACCTTCAAATATTAGGTCAATCCATTCTGATGATGAAAGATCTACATCTTTTGCCATATTTCATTTAAGATTTTTCGGGTTAATATATATCTGTCATCAAAAGATTACTTCTTGGGATGTTTAGCAAGGTAATCGAGGATTAACACGGAGTCAGTCTTGTTGATGTTGTCAATCTGATAGCGTGAAATCTGATTAATCTGCATTTCATCGAGAGCGCTAATCAAGCTCTCCCATGAAGCTTCGGGTGCAGCCTTGATAATAACAACAGGGCGGGTAAGTGTGGAGTCATTACGAATCTCACGTGCGCGAGCCTGATAGATTGAGTCGTTGATTGCAGAGTTGGGTGAGAACTCTTTAGCGCGCCAACGAGCTTTTTCTTTGTCAATCTTTTCAAGTACCTGTTTGTTACGATCGTGGAGGATTTTACGAATGCCTTGCTGAAGCTTACCGTCGTTACCTAAGAATTGTTCAGCCTTGAGCTTATTGTTGTCAATAAGACCGTCGCCATCGGCGTCGGCAATTTCGGGCATACCTTCATAGTAATATACGGTATTCATTGGGCGTCCGGCGTCGTCTTTCTTTACGTCGCCGTTGGCATTGCGGTCGGTCGCCAATATCAAAGTGATTGCTTCAGATTCTTTTGCTTTGTTCATCTGATTCTGCTCAACCTTTTCATTCGAAGGGAGTGAAATGGTGAGTGTCTGAGACTTAATCATAGTGGTACAAAGCATAAAGAATGTAATCAGAAGCATGTTCATGTCCACCATCGGAGTAAAGTCCACGTGGATAGACATTTTCTTCTGGGCACCTTTTTTCTTTTTGCCGTTGTCTGATTGTTCTATCTGTGCCATAATGATTTAGTCTTGCTCAGTTTTTAAAGCGGTCATGATGCTGAAGCGGTTCATCTTGAGAGTCTGGAGGTTGTCGAGCACGTCATGAACAGTGTTGTAGGGAGTGTCCTTGTCGGCTTTGACAGCGATACCTTCGCCTTTCTTCATGGCTTTCTGAAGGTTGTCGTTACCAGAGTTATAGATGGCGCGCATCCAGATTTGGAATTCATTCAGACGTTCCATGTCCTTGTTGTCGTTGATGGGTATACCAACGCCTTTATTGTTCATGTCGCTGATAAACTTATCCTGCTCAGTCTGAGAGAGTGAGAGGAACTGCGGGAGCACCTGGAAAGGTACACCAAACATGTTTATCTTAGAGAAAGTCTGAACTTGCTGTTCGGTCAACTGTACTTTGTTGCTTGGGTGTTGATTGTTGTACATGTCAACTGCATTGAGGAGAATCTGACGGCGGATAGCCTCTGACCCCCACTCGTCCTTGGTGGCAGCGTCAGCGTCACCGGCGATTGAGATGAAGATTTTTCCTTCAGGGCTGACGAGTACCGATGCCAGGTTGGCGGTAGGTACTTTCTGCTCTGATACAGAAGAAGGTGTCAAAACGGTGACAGGCTCCTTCTGAAGGAAAGTAGATGTCAACATGAAGAAAGTAAGCAAGAGCACAGTCACGTCACTCATCGCGGTCATGTCGATGAGGGTGCTTTTTCTCTTAATTTTTACTTTTCCCATATTACGTTATCGAATTTGAGGTTTGTTAAGTGATTGGTTAAAACCTTGTTGATATTTGTAACAGGGGATTAGTGAGAAGCTGCAAATGTTTGCACGATTGAGTAACCAATCTCGTCGATAGCGTAGGTAAGGTTGTCAATCTTGTTGGTGTAGAAGTTGTAAGAGATAACAGCGAATGCACCGGTTGCGATACCGAAGGCAGTGTTGATAAGCGCCTCAGAGATACCGGTAGAAAGTTCGGTTGAGTCAGGAGCACCAGATGCTGCAAGAGCCTGGAATGATTTAATCATACCCATCACAGTACCGAGAAGACCGACGAGAGTACCGAGAGTAGTGAGGGTTGCAACGATGGGAAGGTTCTGCTGAAGAGCGGGCATTTCAAGAGCGGTAGCTTCTTCAACTGACTTCTGGAGGTTAGCAATCTTCTGTTCCTTAGAAAGAACTGTGTTCTTGTCCATTTCTTCGTAGCTTACGAGAGCGGCTGCAACAACGGCTGCAACAGAACCCTTCTGAGTCTGGCAGAGTTTCTTAGCACCCTGGATGTCGTTAGCTGCGAGGCATTTCTTCACACCAGAAACGAATTTCTCGATGCTGCCTTTACCCTTAGCAGAAGAGATGGCAATCCAACGTTCAACAGAAAGAACGATAACAGTAAGGAAGAGTGTCTGGAGAATAGGCACGATGAAACCACCCTTGTAGATAGTTCCCCAAAGGTCGATAGGATGACCTTCTTCGAAGTGAGATTCGTGACCGAACCAGAAGATGAAGAGGCATAATGCCACTACAAAGCAGGCGAGGATTACCAAGAATGCGTTCTTGATACCAGCTACGTTGCTGCCACTTTTTTGAGACTGAGCCTTTGCGGGCTGATTAGGCTTTTGAGCTTCCATGATTTGAATTACTAATTTTTTAAGTTTTGGTTTATTGGTTATTAGTTTTGATGATTTGGCTTATGTAATCTAAATTGTGTATGCGACGTTATGACGCATCATTTTTAGGGTCAATTCTTATGTTTTATATTTGCTTTTTGAGTTAAAAAAGTTAATTCATGGCATCGGTTTTCAATCACGCAGAAAGCGTGTTTAAGAAACGATATGCAAAATTAAAAGGAAAATTCCGTGTTTGCAAACGTTTTACTCCTTTTTTTTTAGTTGAGGTTGCTATTTTTCATGTTTAATCATAATAGATTTTTAAATTATCTAAAATGCCAACTATTTCAGTTAATAGAAATTAATAAACATTCAATTATATTTCTTATCTTTGTGCTTTTAAAACTCACATATTACTATTTGATGAGACGTACAATTAATCTAAGGAAAGGCTTGAATCTTAATCTTGAGGGCGCTTTGCCCGACAATGAGCTTAAAGCCGAGCTTGTGCCTGAACGAGTAGCTATCGTTCCAGACGATTTCCCCGGTTTTCTTCCGAAGCTCGATGTCAAGGAGGGTGACGCCATCAAGGCTGGTCAACCGTTGCTCCATGACAAAAATGATGCGGACGTAAAGCTTGTATCGCCGGCTGCCGGAACGGTTGAAGCCGTGGTGCGAGGTGCCCGCCGCAAAATTGAGCGTGTGGTTGTGAAAGTGAGCGGCACTGAAAAGGTGACGCTTCAATCAGCCATGACAGGCGCTGATAGGGTCAAGGCTCTGCTGAAGGAGTCAGGTCTATGGGCTATGATGCGCCGCCGACCCTACGACATTGTGCCCCAATCGGGCGATGTTCCCCGTGATATTTTTGTGACTGCCATGGACTCCGCTCCGCTTGCTCCGTCGCTTTACGCTATGGTAAAGGATAAGCAGCAGGCTTTGGTGTCGGGAGTAAAGGCGCTTTCCTTGTTGACTGCCGGCTCTATATATATAGGTGTAGAGAAGGATTCCGGTTTTCCGGATGTGCCGGGCGCTGAGATAGTAGAATTTCCTAAGTTGCATCCTGCAGGAAATGTCGGCGTACAGATAGCTAATATCGCCCCCGTTAATAAAGGAGAGGTGGTATGGACGCTTGATGTGGTCACTTTGGTTCGCATAGGTGAGCTTATGGATACCGGTGTTGTTGACTGCTCAGCTTGTGTGGCTGTGACCGGTAGTGAGGTGCGACAGCCTCGCATGGTGAAGACTTTGATAGGCGCTGAACTTGATACTCTGCTCAAGGGTGAAGTGAAGGATGATGGCAGAACACATCGTATAATATCAGGCAATGTGCTCACAGGTGTAACAGAGAAGCTTGACGGTTATCTCCATTATCCCTACCGTCATGTCACTGTGATTCCCGAGGGTGACGATGCTGATGAATTCATGGGGTGGGCTTCGCTGAGCCCTCAGAAAATGAGTGTCAACCGCTCCTTCCTGGGTCATTTCCTGAATCGGACCTTTAATCCCGATGCCCGTATCAATGGCGGCAGACGCGCCATGATAATGTCGGGAGAGTATGATAAGGTGTTCCCGATGGATATCCTTCCTGAATATCTTCTGAAGGCTATCATTGCCAAGGATATTGACCGCATGGAGGCTCTCGGAATCTACGAGGTGGCTCCTGAGGACTTTGCCCTCGCGGAATATGTTGACCCTTCAAAACTGGAACTACAGAAAATAGTGCGTGAGGGACTTGATTACCTCCGTAGCGAAGTATAATCTCTCATCAGCATAATATAAATAATGAAAGCTTTAAGAAATTATCTGAATCGTATAAAGCCCAATTTCGAGCCAGGTGGAAAGTTGCATGCTTTACAGAGTGTGTTTGACGGGTTTGAAACGTTTCTCTACACTCCCAACACTACATCTAAGTCGGGGGTGCATATTCACGACAGTCTTGATTCAAAGCGTGTGATGATAATGGTGGTGCTCGCGTTGATGCCGTGTCTGCTTTTCGGTATGTATAATACCGGTTACCAGAATTGGCTCGCCGCAGGCGCTACCGAATTTCCTTTCTGGAGTCTGATGCTCTATGGTTTCCTTGCTGTGTTGCCCCGTATAGTGGTTACCTATGTGGTAGGTCTCGGCATTGAATTCGTGGTGGCACAGTGGCGTCGCGAGGAGATTCAGGAAGGATTCCTTGTGACAGGTATCCTCATTCCTTTGATTTGTCCGATTGAGACACCGCTGTGGATGCTTGCTGTAGCTACAGCCTTCTCTGTGATATTTGTCAAGGAGGTGTTCGGTGGCACAGGTTACAATGTGTTTAACGTGGCATTGGTGACGCGTGCATTCCTCTTTTTCGCTTACCCTGCGCAGATGAGCGGCGACAAGGTTTTTGTGTCTACCAATTCTATCTGCGGACTCGGTTATGACCTTCCTGATGCCTTTACAGGTGCCACACCTCTCGGTCAGATTGCCACATTCACTGGTGGCAAGCTCGAACTGCTCAACATACAGGGAAATCCTATCAGTACATGGGATGCGTTCCTCGGGCTTATTCCGGGCTCATTCGGCGAGACTTCCACTCTTTGTATCCTTATCGGTGCGGCAATTTTGCTCATCACAGGTATGGCTTCATGGCGCATCATGCTGAGCGTGGTGGTCGGTGGCCTGCTCATGGGATGGGTTGCCAATATATTCCAGACACCTACTTATCCGGCATCATTCCTCAGCCCGGTTGACCAGTTGCTGTTCGGTGGTTTTGCATTTGCAGCCGTGTTCATGGCAACCGACCCTGTCACAGCCGCGCGTACCGGTGTGGGAAAATACATCTACGGACTGCTTGTGGGTGTGGTGGCAGTGCTTATCAGAACATATAATAACGGTTATCCCGAGGGTGCCATGCTCGCTGTGCTTTTGGCAAACGCGCTCGCACCGCTGATTGACTACTGTGTGGTGCAGACCAATGTGTCGCGCCGTATGCGCCGCCTCAAAGCACGGGCCTGATTAGAAACATGACTTATCTATAAGGATTATGAATAAGCAAAGCAATACATATACAATAATATATATAATAGTGCTCGTGGTGCTTGTCGGCACTGCTCTGGCTGCTACCTCACTCGCTCTCCGCGGCAAGCAGCAGGACAATATCAATGCCGATAAGATGAGCCAGATTCTTGCGGCCGCTCTCATCACTCCCGAGAAGGGGAATGTTGTGGCGGATTTTGACAAGTATGTCACCGAGCAGATAGTAGTCAATTCCAAGGGAGAGAAAGTGGACGGTGTGAATGCTTTTGATGTCGATGTGGCATCTCAAAGCAAGCTTGCCGGCGACCGCAGAGACCTTCCTGTGTTTGTGTGCACCACACCTGATGGTGAAAAGAAATATATCCTCCCGGTGTATGGTGCCGGCTTGTGGGGACCCATCTGGGGCTATGTGGCATTTGACGCTGACGGTTCCACCATTTATGGCGCATATTTCGCACATCAGGGTGAGACTCCTGGATTGGGCGCTGAAATCGAGAAACCTCAGTTCTGTTCTCAGTTCGAGGGCAAACAGGTATTTAAAGATGGTCGTTTCCATCCTATAGCAGTGGTAAAGACCGGTCAGCTCCCGCTTGACGGTGAGGATTACGTGAACGGTATTTCGGGTGGCACCATTACCTCGAAGGGGGTGGGGTCGATGCTCGACAATTGTCTCACTCCTTACAAAAAGTATCTTCAGGCTCTTGCGGAAGGTGCTCAGGAATAATAAAAACAACCTCAAAGTACAATCTCAATATTTTCATCCGTCATGGCTGATAAAGTAAAAAATATAGATGTGCTCTTTAACCCACTGTCCAAAAACAATCCGGTGGTGGTGCAAGTGCTTGGTATCTGTTCGGTGCTTGCCGTAACAGCCAAACTTGAACCGGCAATTGTGATGGGTGTGTCGGTTATTGCAGTGCTGGCGTTTGCCAATGTGATTATATCGTTGCTCCGCAACACGATTCCCACTAATATCCGCATTATAGTACAGTTGGTAGTGGTGGCAGGACTTGTGGTCATTGTTGACCAAGTACTTAAAGCGTATGCTTACGATGCTTCCAAGCAGCTTTCGGTGTTCATCGGGCTTATAATTACCAACTGTATACTCATGGGACGTCTTGAGGCGTTTGCCATGGGTAACAAACCGTGGCCTTCGTTTCTTGATGGCATAGGCAATGGTGCAGGATATGCCGTGATTCTTGTTATTGTGGGTTTTTTCCGTGAGTTGCTCGGCAGCGGCACTCTTCTTGGCTATCAGGTGATACCTGAAAGTTTCTATGAGGCAGGGTATGTCAACAACGGTCTGATGATTCTCCCTCCGATGGCTCTCATCGTGGTGGCTTGCATCATCTGGGTGCAGAGAAGTATTAACAAAGACTTGCAGGAGGATTAATTCATGGAAAATTTCAATATATTCATCCGGTCGATTTTTGTCGACAATATGATTTTTGCATACTTTCTCGGTATGTGTTCTTTCATAGCGGTATCAAAGAATGTAAAGACTGCTTTCGGTCTTGGCATCGCTGTGACTTTCATGCTTGTTGTGACTCTGCCGGTCAACTATCTTCTGCAGACATATGTGCTGAGTGCCGGAGCGTTGCAGTGGCTCGGTCCGGAGTTTGCCGATGTTGACCTTAGCTTTCTCTCGCTCATCATGTTTATAGCTGTGATAGCCTCTATGACACAGCTTGTGGAGATGGCGGTTGAGAAATATAGTCCCGCTCTTTACTCATCGTTGGGTATATTCCTGCCGCTCATCGCTGTTAACTGTGCCATCCTCGGCGGTTCGCTGTTCATGCAGCAGAGAGACTTCCCAAGCGTGTGGACCGCAGTGTGTGCCGGTGGTGGTTGGGGACTCGGTTGGCTTCTTGCCATTACAGCCATTGCCGCCATACGTGAACGCCTTGCTGAGTATTCCAACATACCTAAGCCGCTTCGCGGAGTTGGCATCACCTTTATACTTACTGCGCTCATGGGTATAGCGTTCATGAGCTTCCTCGGTATAAAGATTTAGTGGTGAGTCCTTGGACGGACCTTTAATAATAACTCACGAAAATAAAGACTATTACAATGCTAACTATACTTTCAGGCGTCTGCATTTTTCTTATCATTACCTTGGCATTGGTATTGATTCTGCTCGTCGCTAAAAAATACCTTGTTCATTCAGGCAAGGTCAAGATAACCATCAATAACGACACTGTGGTGGAGGCTGATTCCGGCAAGTCGTTGCTCTCCACTCTTGCTGACCAGAATATTTTTCTTCCGTCGGCTTGTGGAGGAAAGGGAAGCTGCGCCCAGTGCAAATGCCAGGTGTTTTCGGGTGGGGGTGACATATTACCTACCGAAAAGGTGCATTTCTCCCGTAAGGAGCAGCAAGCCCACTGGCGTCTTGGCTGTCAGGTAAAGATTAAGGAGGATATCAACGTCGGTATTCCCGCATCGGCTCTTGATGTGAAGGAGTGGGAATGTGAGGTTATATCCAATAAAAATGTGGCAACATTCATCAAGGAATTCATTGTGGCTCTTCCCAAAGGTGCCCACATGGATTTCATCCCCGGTTCCTACGCTCAAATCAAGATTCCTACCTATGAGATGGATTATGACAAGGATATTGATAAGGACTCGATTGGTGCTGAGTACCTCCCGTCGTGGGAGAAGTTCGGACTCTTCGGACTCAAATGTAAGAACACAGAGACCACTGTCCGCGCTTATTCAATGGCGAATTATCCGGAGGAAGGTGATAGAATCATGCTTACTGTGCGTATTGCCACCCCTCCTTTCAAACCGAAACCTCAGGTAGGATTTATGGATGTGATGCCAGGCATTGCATCAAGCTATATATTCACTCTGAAACCAGGCGACAAGGTACGCATGAGCGGTCCTTATGGCGACTTCCATCCTATCGTTGATTCAAAAGCTGAAATGATGTGGATTGGTGGTGGCGCGGGTATGGCTCCTCTTCGCGCTCAAATCATGTGGATGACAAAGACACTTCAGACTCGTGACCGAGTGATGAATTATTTCTACGGCGCGCGTGCGCTTAACGAAGTGTTCTATCTCGATGATTTCCTACAGCTTGAGAAGGATTTCCCCAACTTCAAGTTCCATTTGGCGCTTGACCGTCCCGACCCGGCAGCCGATGCCGCAGGTGTCAAGTATACCGCCGGATTTGTACATCAGGTTATCTATGAGACATATCTTAAGAATCATCCTGAGCCGGAGGATATCGAATACTATATGTGTGGTCCCGGTCCGATGAGTTCGGCTGTCAATAAGATGCTTGATGACCTTGGCGTAGACCCCACTTCGGTGCATTACGACAACTTCGGGGGCTAAGTTTCAGACTGAGACATTTACAAAAGGTTTTCAAACACCGATATATAATAACAGCAATGAGATTTTCTGCGTAAGGAAATCTCATTGCTGTTATTTGATGTATTCTATTTCTCATACGGGAATTTCATGATGGTTAAGCTGATTCCCGGAATGCTGGTTTGGCTACCGTGAGCCAATTAGTTCAATATTCAATATATTTGTCTGCCTCTGTCAGATGATAATCTCTGAAAGTGGACGTTTAGGTACGATATGGGTATCATTTTGGTCGCGATAGTACTTGATGTCAGCTTCAGTGGAGCCGTCGGTATCAACGATTTCCACTTTTTCAGCCGGGTAACCAAGAGCAAGTACGTAACGCGGTTTGTATCTTTCGGCTATCTCTAATGCCTCTGTTACTTTTGCAGAGTTGAAAGCCTTGATTATACATCCGTGTATACCTTTGGTTGCAGCACCAAGAGTTATGGCCTCAAGTTGTAGCCCATCGTCACATAGGCAGTCATTGGCAAGAGCTGTGTCAATGCACTGTACGAGGTAAGCCACGGGGCGCTGTGCCGGGTCCGGACCATCCCAGTCGGAGAAATACCCGGCCCATTTCAATGCGGGATACAGTGCGGCGCATTCCTCCCGGTCAGTGACTATCCTGTAACGTAGTGGTTGCAGATTTCGTCCAGAAGAACAGAAGCGGGTCAGTTCCACGAGCTCACGCAACTCCTCGGCAGGTATGGGACGCGAATTGTCAAATCGTCGGTAGGAACGGTTGGATTTTAAAAGGTCTTTGAGTTCTTGAAATCTGTTCATAAATGGCTCAGTTAATATTTTAAATAAGCTCTAATATGGATAGTGATTTGATTGACTATTTATCGGTTGGAATGTCCCAGTCGTCGGAACGGAATGGGATTAGCGGCAGGTAATTGCCTCCATGCAGAGTGCCTGGCAGGAAGTCGCGGAAACCGTAGCGCACAGCTACCGGATTGGGTACAGCTTTGCTTGACACTACCATCTCGTTTGTTTGCCAGTGTAGCCATACCGAGTCAGCTGGATGAAATACCTTGTCGGGACCAGCCACTTCAAATCCTTGTATGTCATAGTTGCGGCAGATACCGTCGTTGGGTGAGTCAATCGCTACCCAAGCAGCTCCGTCAAGGAAGCGGTGTGATTTGTATTTAGGACTTCCTGCAAGAAATTGTTTTTTGCCATAAGTCTTGTTAAGCGCGAGGTCACAGAGACGGTGTCCGGCTGTGGTTTTGTCGGCAGGATGAATGTTGAACCGTTCGTAAGGTTTCACGAGGTCGTTTATTGATATCATGTCGCTATTGGGTATCATTTCCACCGCTTTCCATTGAGCTTCACGAAGGAAGGGGGAACGTCCGATTTCAGAAGGGTCGCCATATTGATAGGGGGCAATTTCCACTGCATAGAACGCTATGTCGCCAAGTCCGATATCTTCGCGCCATTGTTTCACCATAGCTGCCAGTCGGTCGCTGTAGGTGGAGTAGCTTGCCACGTTGGAACATCCTTGATACCAAATAATCCCCTTATAGGTATAGTTCTTGATTGGATTGAACATTGCATTGTACATCAACATGGGACGATGGTAATGCACCATAGGCTCGATATCTTTAGGGTCGAGCGATACATCGGTATAGTTGACCAATAACTCCCGTGGGCTCCAGCTCTCCACTTTGGCGCCGCCGTAGGCTGCGCTTACGATTCCAACCGGCACCTCAAGCACATCAGACATCTGTTTGGCATAGTTCCAAGCCAATGCGCTGTATTCGGGAGACGTCTCAGGTGAAGGAACAGTCCACTTGGCATTTATAGTGTCGAGCAGTTCGTAGCTCTGGGTAAGAGGTACGGTAAGGAATCTAACCTTATCGGCATATTGGCGTGATTTGACGATTTCGTCATAACCACCTTCAATGCAGCAGCCAGGAAATCCCTTCAATGGCATTTGCATATTTGACTGTCCTGATGCGAGCCATACCTCACCTACAAGTACATTTTGGAGTGTAAAAGGGTCTCCGTCGGAGATTGTGATGGAGTAGGGGGTGAAACTTCCGGCAGGAGTCTCTACTGCAAGACACCATTCGCCGGTTCGGTCAGTATGAGTGGTATATGTCTTGTTGTTCCAGGAAGGGGTCACGGTGATTTCACTACCCGGGTCTGCTTTTCCGTAGATTCGGGCATCGGTGAGCTGCTGGAGCACCATATTGTCGCTTATCAGTGCCCCTGGAATCACTTTAGCTGTGGCTGATAGCGCTAAAATCAATGAGGCTATTGCGGTGAGAGATTTTTTCATTGTCATTAAACACATTATAGTGGTTGATAGTCAAAATAATCAAAAACTCCAGTCGCTTTCCCATCTGGAGCAGTAGTGTAGAGGGCTATGAATGTGCCGGTAAAGCCTCCTGCACATTCAGTGGAGAGATATCGGGTGTTCATGGAGGAGATTGTAGTGAATTTTTTCCCACCATCGGTTGAATATGAGAAGGTGTAGCGCGAGGGTGAACCTTCAATACTTAGCACAACCTGTTTGCCGGACGAATCAAGAGGAATAATCTTTTCAATGTGGTTCAATTCGTTGAGGCGATAGCGTAATTCTATGGCGTCTTTTCCATCGGCTGTGCGGGTCACAAATAGGTCGTAATGGGAGTTGCCGTTTGCATATACGCTTATTCCGGCTTCGGCTCCTTTGGAGGCGTTGGCAAGCATCACGTCAGTTGCGGCTCGGAATGATATGTGTTCCTGCCGGCGCAATAGAGCGGATGGTGATTCCTGATATGAGTCTAAAGTGACCGGAGTGCCTTTTATGGTCAGACGTCCGTTCCCATGTTCGTAGTTGTTCATTTCCGGATTGCGTATCCACACCCATTCGTGACTGGGGTTCTCGGATGTAAACTCATCTCTTGCGGGAATCGGCTTGATGGGGTGAAGCGGAAGGGTGGGTACATTCATGTCAAGTGATATGGTCCCATTGCCATTTACCACCGGCCAGGCGTTTTCATCCCATCTCACCGGGGCGAGATATGTCTCGCGACCAAGCAGATGATGTGCTCCGTTCTGCTGACGGAATGCCAGACACACCAGCCACCAGGAACCGTCGGGAGCCTGGACAATATCAGCATGACCGGTTCCCTGGATTGGATTACTTTGGGCTTCCTTGTTGAAATGACATAGAATTGGATTGGCGGGATTAGGTGTGTATGGACCATCGATGGTGCGGCTTCGTGCTATAGTGACGCTATGACCGAGTTCGGTACCACCTTCAGCAATCAGTAGGTAATACCAGCCATCCTTTTTATAGATGTGTGGTGCTTCAGGGTGACGACCACCGGTGCCATCCCAGATGCGGCGGCTCTCAGTGAGTTGCTTTCCTGTGATAGGGTCAATCTCGCATAACCAGATACCTACATCGGGATTGCTGACCATGTAGCATTTGCCATCCTCGAAGTAAAGTGAGGGGTCAATGCCACCTTGCTTAAGCCACACCGGCTCACTCCAACCTTTTGCCGGGTCAGTAGTATGGACCAGGAAGTTCCCTTTGCCGGTTACATTGGTGGTAATCATATAGAATACCCCATCGTTGTAGCGGATGGTAGGGGCATAGATTCCACCCCATTCATTAGCACCTGTGAGGTCGAGTTGGCTCTCCCGGTCAAGTACATGTCCGATTTGCTTCCAGTTCACAAGGTCCTTGCTGTGATAGATGGGTACGCCCGGGAAATAATTGAACGAGGAGTTGACCAGGTAGAAGTCATCACCGACATTAACTACAGATGGGTCAGGGTGGAAACCTGGTATCACCGGATTTTTATATCCGGTAGCTGTCTCCGCTTGCATGCATAGGTTAAGCGAGAGCATTAGTCCGAGGAGTATTGTTTTCATGGGGGTATAGAACGTTGTTTTTATGCTAATTGCGAAGTTACGAAAAAAGTATGAAACAAAAAAACATTAGCGCCAATGACGAGGCGCTAATGTAATAATTTGCAAAATATATGTCATAAATTCTATACTCGAACAAACCCGGAAGGATTCAACGGTATAATTTGACCTTATTTAATTTCGATGGTGAGTGGTGAGCTAACCTTCCACGCTGTGCGGATAGTCAACGTGCCCTTTTCTGGGAGATATTTCCAACTCTTTTTAGGTGCTTTTCTGCCATCAATAGTGACTTCTGATGGGTTGCCGTTGATTAGGTGGACCACAAAAGTCATATCTTTGACTGGGGGAGCGCCGGCATAAGAGCCTTTGGACTCTGCCTTAATCTCTATACCGTTCATGTCGGCATCGCCTGTAAATGTCACCAAGGAATATTCATTATTCTTAAGCGAGGTGGTGGAAGTGCGGTCATCCTCATACATTGTGAACTCTGATTTTCCTAAATAAGGATAGTAATTCACAGTGTAGCGGTCGGTGCGGTAATCGCCTGTATTTTCCATGGAGTAGTCTGCCAAAGGGATAAAAGCTCCTGCGCGGATAAATAGCGGCAACACTTCAAGTGGGGTCGGATAGCTGATAGTATCTCCACTGTGATAGATGGCGGTAGGGTTGTTATAGTCCACCCAAAGTCCATCAGGGAATACGATTTCCCTTTCAGTGGCTCCTTGAGTCAAGACGGGAGCAACCAATACGTCACGTCCCCATAGATATTCATCGGTTAAGTTGTCATACTTGGTGGAACCTGGTGTGTAGAAGTTGAGGGGACGCACCAGAGGAAGTCCTTGTGAGGCGTTCTCGTAGGCTAAAGTATAGTTGTATGGGAGCCAGCGGTAACGTTCTTTGATAAGAGGGAGGATGATTGACTGTTGGTCAGGATATTTATAAGGTTCGGCAGTGCTTTGGGCATGGGTGCGGAGCACCGGGGAGAATGTGCCGAGCTGGAGCCAGCGGACATATAGCTCCGGGTCATAGGGATGTGACTCATCAATGGCAAACCCGCCAACGTCATGGCTCATATATCCGAGTCCGCTGAGTCCGGAGTTGAGCATGATGGTGATTTGAGGTTTCAGACCTCCCCAGGAACGTGATACGTCTGTGGACCACGGGAACACGCTGTAGCGTTGCAATCCTGTGGTGCCTCCGCGCATCATGGTCATGAGACGACGGTCGGGAAATTCCTCTTTGAAAAGACCATGGATGATGCTGCTCCAGTCATTGCCATATAGGTTATGGTATTCACGGGCAGTGAGACCGTTGGCATGGTGACCCTGTTCAGGATGTACCTCCGGTTCGCCAAGGTCACCCCACCATCCACCCACACCTTCGAGTGTGAGCTTTTTGTATCGTTCACGGAGCCATGCACGGGTGTCAGGGTTTGACATGTCAAACATACCTCCCTCACCGACCCAGATGGTCACTTCCTGCGGATTGCCAATTGAATCTTTGACCAGCATCCCTTTCGAGGCAAGCTCATTATAATTGTCAAGACCTTTGCCGTTGCGCAGTATGTAGGGTTGAGAGATAATTACTGTATTTACTCCATTCTTTTTCAGGTCGGACAGCATCTTCTTATGGTCGGGCCATTGTGCAGGTTCCCACGCAAGACGTCCCATATCCTGCTCCTTGCCATACCAGTAGAGGTCAAGCACAATTCCGTCAACAGGATACCCACCTCTTTTCAATGTATCAATTACACCCACAGTCTCATCCTGGGTACGATAGCCATATTTTGATGTGATATAACCCAACGACCAGAATGGTGGGAGGTCCTGCCGCCCTGTGAGCGATGAAAGTTCTCCGGTGACATCAGCGAGTGAGCCAGCCCCGTTGATGAAATAGTAGGAGATTGGATATTTTGACTCAGTGGTATAGACTATAGGGTTGTTCATAATCATTTCAGCAGCCCCGAAGTCGTCGAATACTACGGCATAACCGTTTGAAGATATGAAAAGCGGCATGGTTATGTTCATCTGCTTGATTCGGCTTTCACCCGCGGTGTATCCGTAGTTTTGTTTGTTATACATCACCAAGGTATCCCCGCTCAGGTTGAAGCTGTAGCCACGTTCTCCAGCACCGTAGAATGAGCCGCTCCCCATGGTCGAGAGCTCTATACGCTGCTTTCCGCCCGCTTGGGTGCGCACTCCATTGTCGCTGATGCCGCGGTTTTTGCCAGCGGTGATGTCAACTTCACCTGTGGCGCTGCTGAGGCGTACCACTATGCCGCCTGGTGTGGTGAGTGTTGTCACACCGTTGAGTTCTGAAACAGTTGCGTTGATATGGCTGTCGCCAATTACCGACGTGCGTGTAACCGGAGCTTTCTCCCCCTTGGCGAGGTTTGTGACCTTGACGATATTGTCGGTCACAGCGTCCACAGTCACTACACGACCGTCGGGGGTGGTGACCTGAATGCGGTCAGTATTCGCGCCCGAAAGGTTGAAGGATATTGCGGGCGACAGCAATGCCACTACAGATAATGCTATAAGCCATCTGAATTTAAAGGTATAACGGGTATATTTCATTATGGTATAAGATAAAATTTTACGCAACGCAAAAATAATAAAAAGAACTGACTTAAACTTTTTATAAAATGTTAAAACAATTCGAAATACCGGTTAAACCATCATGTTAGATGTAAAATTGATACAGATTCATGGATTTCAGAGAAGCAAGACTGCAGGCAGGTATAAAAAACAGAGGGCATCGCCCGTGACGATGCTCTCTGTTGCAGTTATCAAACTTTTTACGAATATCAAGACTTGTTGGCACGTTTGCGCTCAAGCTCGTCGAGGATTATCTTGCGCAGACGCAGATGGTGAGGGGTAACCTCCACATATTCATCCTCCTTGATATATTCAAGCGCCTCCTCAAGTGAGAATACCACCGGAGGGATGATGCGGGCTTTGTCGTCGGCACCGCTCGCACGCATGTTGGTGAGCTTCTTTGACTTGGTTACATTGACCACTATGTCATTGTCCTTGGCGTTCTCGCCAACCACCTGTCCGGCGTATACCTCCTCCTGCGGGAAGATGAAGAATTTACCGCGGTCCTGAAGTTTGTCGATAGCATAGGCATAGGCTGTACCAGCTTCCATGGCTATGAGCGAACCATTTGTACGGCGTTCGATATCACCCTTCCAAGGCTGGTATTCATGGAAACGGTGCGCCATGATAGCCTCGCCGGCAGAACCGGTAAGCACATTGTTGCGCAATCCTATGATACCGCGTGAAGGGATGATGAACTCAAGGTGTATACGGTCATTCTGAGTGGTCATTGATACCATCTCGCCCTTGCGGCGGGTCACCATATCGATGATTTTTGATGAATATTCCTCAGGGACGTTGATGGTGAGCATTTCCACAGGTTCGCATTTCACACCGTCAATCTCCTTGATAATTACCTGAGGCTGTCCCACCTGAAGCTCGAAGCCTTCACGGCGCATGGTCTCGATGAGCACTGAGAGGTGGAGCACACCGCGTCCGAAGACTGTCCATGTGTCCTCATGTTCAGCTTTAGTGACTCTGAGAGCCAGGTTACGGTCGAGCTCTTTGGTAAGACGGTCGGCGATGTGACGTGAGGTCACATACTTTCCATCGCGACCGAAGAAAGGACTGTCGTTGATGGTGAAGGTCATTGACATTGTTGGCTCGTCGATGGCGATGCGGGGCAGAGGCTCGGGATTGTTGAAGTCAGCCACGGTGTCGCCGATTTCGAAACCTTCGATACCTACCAGTGCGCAGATATCGCCACTCTTCACTGACTCAACCTTCTTGCGTCCCATGCCTTCAAAGGTGTGGAGCTCCTTGATGCGCTGTTTCACGATTGTGCCATCCTTCTTGCAGAGGGCTATATCCTGACCTTCGCGAAGCTCGCCGCGATGCACACGTCCGATGGCTATACGTCCCACATAGTTGCTGAAGTCAAGTGAGGTGATGAGCATCTGAGCGTCACCTTCTAGTACCTGAGGTTCGGGAATATATTCGATTATAGCATCGAGAACTGCGGTGATATTGTCGGTCGGTTTGGTATAGTCGGTGCTCATCCAGCCCTGCTTTGCAGAGCCGTAGATGGTGGGGAAGTCGAGCTGGTCCTCTGTGGCATCGAGATTGAACATCAAGTCAAACACCATCTCCTGCACCTCGTCCGGACGACAGTTAGGTTTGTCAACCTTGTTGATGACCACTACCGGTTTGAGACCCATCTGAATAGCCTTTTGCAGCACAAAGCGGGTCTGAGGCATAGGACCTTCGAAAGCGTCGACCAGAAGCAGACAGCCGTCCGCCATGTTCAACACACGTTCCACTTCACCGCCGAAGTCGGCGTGTCCAGGAGTGTCAATGATGTTGATTTTGTATCCGTTATAGTTTATCGATACGTTTTTCGAGAGGATTGTTATCCCGCGTTCGCGTTCGAGGTCGTTGTTGTCAAGGATTAATTCACCCGTGTTCTGATTGTCACGAAAGAGCTTCCCAGCCAAAAGCATTTTATCCACGAGTGTTGTTTTCCCATGGTCCACATGGGCAATGATGGCGATATTCCTAATCTTCTGCATCGTATTTATCATTAAAAGCGTGACCGGAGGGGACACGCTATTTTTTCTTTATCGTTAAAAGCGTGTCGGTTAGGGGTACACGCTGATTTTTTCGCCTGCAAAGTTACGATTTTTTCTGCATCTGACAAAACAGTCAGTGGGTGTTTTTCAACGGTTCCTTAGCTATCGTGTCTTATTTCACTTTGAAGGCTAATCAGGAGGTCTGTCGCTCATCGGGCTTTTCTTTCACTATTCCGTCGGTCACGTATGTGAGATGGCGGCTGAGGGCATCCTCCACCATAGAGCGGTTGGTCGATTTCTGTTCGCGGCTGTTTTCCGGATGGAAGGTGTGGTACTCGATGGCTGAGAATTTGAGCCACAGTTTCTTACGGCCTAAATTGGAGAGGCGTACGGAAAAGTCGCAGTCCTCGCTCCCCCAGCCTTTGAACGCTTCGTTATATCCGTTGATTTTAATTGCATCCTCCTTCCAGTATGCCATGTTGCATCCGCGTATGGTGAGTTTGTCGTGTGAACGCTGATACTTGAGCAGCGAGGTCAGCATCGGTATTCGGATAGAGTTGAGTTTGTTCTTGCTATTCTCCTTGAGTTTGGCGTAATCAAACTGTCCGCTGCGCAGCATCTTCTCCGAATAATTCTGCTTCACGAATGTGCGTGATGCCCCTACGAAACACCCTTTGGTAGCATATTTCAGATGGTCGGCTATGAACTCCGGGTGGAGTATGATATCTCCGTCAATCTGTATTATATATTCACCCGAAGCTTTGGCTATGGCTTTGTTGCGGATAGCTGCCAGTCGGAATCCCTCGTCCGGATGCCACACATGAACCAGCTTGACAGGAAATATCTTCCTGAAGCTGTCAATTAGTTCTCTTGTCTCATCGCCCGACCCGTCGTCGGCTATTATTACCTCGTCAGGCATCACGGTCTGATTCAATACCGATTTGAGCGTAAGCGTGAGATAAGACGGTGAATTGTATGTGGTTATAATCAGTGATGTTTTCATTGTATGTGTGCTGGAGGGTGAGTGTGTGAAGGGTGATTTAATTTGTCGCAAATTTACGACAAATTTGGATAAAAAACTAATTTTCATGGATGAATATAGCAAAATTTACTGTGAAATCATATTTTCTACCTGATGCCTATATGCTTCGGTAGGATAACGTGGTAAGGAATATGATGAATAGAGCTGCGCGAAATGGATACAATCCATCCACGCAACTCATTATTCATCATCGTGTAAGCATCAGATTAATCTTAGAATATTTTTTCAAGCTCTAAGGTTTCTTGATATGGAGTATATGCTTCAAGCCTGAGCCGTTTGTGAGTCTTCTTGGTTATGGTCCACCGTCCGGTCAATGCCCCATTGAATGTTATGACAGGACCGGAAAAATCATACCATAAATCATTAAGTCCGGGATATAATGGATTTCCATCGTCATCTAAAATGATGTATTGCCCTGTTTTCGGTGTGAGGAATTGGAGGATAACGTTTCTATGTCCAACTTTACCGCTGTCACCTACTATGGTGTATTCCCCTTTCCAGCTTGTATAAATCAGGTCATCGGTGGTTTTCTCAAGTTCCTTGTCATCATCATCATTGCTGCATGACATAACCATCATGGATGCAAAAAGCAGAAGCAATAATCTTGTCAGTTTCATGTTGCTGTAGTTTTTGTAAGTTAAAGATTATAGACCGATTATGGTGTAATTGTTTGCCAAATTCGCTAATGAGATTGATTTTGTGGGCAATGATTCCACCCAGTCGCGGATGCCGTAGTCATCCAATATCACATCTCCGTCACGTGAGCCAACATAAAGTGAGAATGCTATCTTACGCACAGGGTCGTAAATATATTCCATATTAGTTTTTGAATTAATGTAAGTGTACATCTCATTCTCCCGTACCTCTCCTAAGTCAACACATAGAGGGTCGCCAAGCTGAGGATTTAACTTAAGAGTTGAAACGCTCCTTATTCTTAAACCATATAAACCTTTCTTTTGTTCATATATTTCTGAAGCTTTTTGTGTAAATACTGTAGCAGACGCATTTCCCATTAATTCAGCATCAGTTAATGTACTCTTGTTTTGAGTTCGCAAGATGATACGGTCACCTTGTTTTGTAATCAACACAGGTGCAACGTCATAGAGAGCTTCCCCGGTACTACTATACTTGACAAAGATTCTGCCGATGTCGATTCTTGGAGTCATAAACTGAGGATTATGTGGAAGCACGCCTGATATTGTGCGCCTCATACGTTCCTTGAAATTATGTTCAATTACAAAATCTGAAATTGAGTATAATCCATTTTCAGCTATGTCGATTATGCCATGGGTATTTTCATCAGATAAAGTATTAACCCAGTTGTCAAGATTTATACTGATAGTTTTTAAATTTTTAGCGTTTTCAAATCCTATTCCGTTTGGATTTCCACCCCATACAAATAATTTTGTATAAAGCTCATTAGTATTATAATTTATTGAAGTGGTATCACCATTGAGACTTCCGAAATTGGCATTCCCGGATGCAGAGACTTTTTTCCAAGAGAATGATAAGCCAATATCTTTATTTAACCCATCACGCCTTGATTCGCTCGTAGTGTCGTCTTTACCTACTCCTGCATAGAGAGCAAACGCTTTACCTCCTGTTATATATCCGGTTAGCACAAATTCGCCATAATTCGTGATTATGCTACCTATAGTTGAGGAATAAAGGTTCTGTTTGAAAGTTTTTGACAGACATTCACGTGCGTAAAATCTTCTGTCTCCGTCAAGGGCTAACAGAGAATACTGAGAGTTTTGGTACTCCATGGACAATTCCCCGAATACAGCGTTGGCTGCACCTGTTATATTAGATGTAAATGTTTCATCGGTTGTCTTCTTTCTGCCTATTTTGAATAGAACTAAATTAACAGAGAACCCTTTGTCTATTTTCTTAGTGTTATTAACATACGATTCATACGTGTCATAATCACAATATGTGAAGCTATTGGATGCATAATGATTCAGCGGATTTGGGCTGACAAGGCATTCTGGGTCCAGTTCTCTGACGATATCAATATCCACAACTTTGGCAATTACATTTTCTTGATTGCCAAGAATTGAGTTACCTACGGCATATGAATATCCTAATCTGCTATCTCCGATATAAGAATTGGCAGCACGTGATTGAGCCGCAGTGTCTAATACAATAGGACTTGTTTTGATGTCAGGTAACGATGGGTCACGCTCTTGAAATACGATTATTTCTTCCGGTTGGTCAGATGGATTATCATTATGGACATCGTTGGAGCAACTATAAAATATGTAGCTCATTGAAATTAGTATGTATACAAATCGTCTCATCTTGTCTCTGTTATTATGTAACGGTTGGATTGGGTATCAAATGAATAGAGGCGGAATATTTCCTCACCTGTATCCAAATCATAATTTTTGGTTTCGACATCGGGTTTGTCGCTATCGGGAATTCCCATTACGTAGCCTTCCCATTTTCCTTTCAATTTTATTACCTTATTATTATATTTTGCAGTAATTACGTAGGGAACTGATAAATTAAATGCCTTAAATTTTACTGTTACCTGACAAACGGAACGAGCTTCGACGTCTACCTGATTTGAAAAGGTGAGATTCTTCGGATGGGGGGTGCTTGAAAGATATTTTGCATCTCGAGGTGTATTAGGGTTAATCATTGCTCTTCTAGCTTGTGTATATGGTCGAGGTAAAAGCTTATCTTCCTTGATTTTGAATAAAAAGCGGTTCTTTTGTTGTATGAACCTTGACCTTTCGTAGCATGTGACATTTGCTGTGAAAGGCATTTGTTTCTTAAACTCTGTTGAATTGGAGAGATTTATAGTTTGAGTGGAAACAGGAGTGCTTGGGGTTACTGTGGCGTTGTCAAAATCATATATGACGCTATCTACTGAAAATGTGTTGTTTAACTCAAAATAGTATATTTGCTGAGGGCTTCCTGCAACCCGTTTTGCATATCTTGAGCGATTATCGTCTTGAGCTTCCAATACATAGTAAAATATAGAAGCAAAATTGTTAGGGTCGCTCTGTCCTATATATGATTGGCTTTGTATATAAAAGCATCCTGTTGAATCTGCAGGAATTAAATCCCAACTACAAGGGAAATAATCGTCAGGTTCAGTCTTTGATACCATCAGAACTCTTTTATTCGGATTATTTGAATAGGCACCGACGGCAAGTGGAGTATTTGTCTTATAGGAATAAATCATATATGGAATGCCAGTTACCGACAGCGGTTTCTTTAAATAAAATCTGAATCGGTCATCAATTTCTTGTGCTCTTCTCATGTTAATTTCCTTTCCCGCACCGTCAATTGACATGTATACTCTGATAGCACTTGATGAAGTCGCCGCTTGACGCACTCGTATGTACAACGGGAGACCTTCGATAGCCATTATATTAGAGTCGTAATACTCGTCGTAAATATAAGAGTCATAATTGGCTGCTTTGGTCAACTCATTGCCACGTAGGCTGTTGAGGACATCTTTTAGTCTCAGCATTTCTTCGGTTGGTTCCATCAGAATCGGGTCTTCGCTGATGGAATCATTATCCAAAGCTCTGCTGATTGGTCGTTCCGAGATGGATTTTTGTACATCGTTAGATAAGGGTTCTTCAAAAGTTGATGAACAGGCTGTCATTGCAACGAGTGTACTCATTGCATAAAGTAAATGTTTGATTTTCATTGGTGGGATTTACTGAGTTAGATGAAATATAAATAGTTGGTGAGGAGCTATGAGGTTAGATTGTTATTGTGCCTGAATATGTTTTGCCATTGTCGGTAAAACATGTAATCTCATATTCTCCATCTGATAATGATATAGGAATATAACCATTGTCGACAGTGATAATTGAAGTTTCTATTACTTCCCCATTAGTTTTAATTGAGACGGTTGCAGACATACAATTCTCAGGAAGATATAAGTTGATGTACTCTGAAGTATACACGCACGAGACTCGATATTTTGATGGCAAGCGTGGGTGACTTATGTCATTTTTTTCGTTAAGGAAAACCTCGTTTTTACTCTGACTTTCAGAAATAGATTCGTTTTCACTATGCAAATATGTTACATTAAAGCATAGTAATGAAATAATTAGTAGCAAGTGTTTCATAATGTATAAATTGTAGAAAATTACTATGCAAAAGTAGTATTTAGAATTAGATTTGTCTCCATAAAGGTACAATTTTTATTTGGTTTTTAGGTTTGGAAATTGGTTGAAATTCAGGTGTTTATATTCGCGCCAAATTTGGTTTTTTGGCGCAAACTACGACGTCGCATACATGTGGCTGGATATTAATGAGTTGGTCACCTGCTAAAGTGACACAAAGAATTTACTATGTGTGATGTTTTTTAGCTTAGGAACGATAGGTAATAAACAGACCTGTCATTAGTAAGGAGTTTTATTTTGTCTTTAAGACGACGCTTGCGGTCGTATATTGCTGTTATTTTCTCTTCATGAAGGAATATGGAAATAGTGCTGTTGGAGAATCCTAAAACAGAGAATAGGAATAGTTTATAATCCGCATCTTTTAGTTTCGGAAAATCGGACCTAAAATTTTTTATTAAATCTGAGCAATGCTCATTTACAAGTCTTTCAAGTGAATCAATCTGTTTGTTGGAAGAAAAATCATCAATTAGCTTTGTGACTGAATCGGACAGTTTTTTGTTTACTACTTTGTCGACGGGATTCTCGTAATAAACTTTGCACAGATAATCCAATGTCTCAAATTTAGTCTTGATAAGGGATGCAACTGACTTCTGTGCAGAAGAATACATAGATTCCCGTAGAGATATTAGCTCTTTATAATTCGTTGCAATAGTTATATTGCGTTTTATAATAGATTGTTGTGTTTTATAATAGCGGATTATTATCATTGATAGGACTAAAAACAATATACAAGATAATGTTACAACAGTCCATAAAATGAATTTAGAATTTCGAGCTCTGATTTCTTCTTTTTCTTTTTCGGATTGATAGTGATGTATTATATTCGAAGATAGCTCTTGGCTTAATCTGTTGCTAAGTTGGTAGTTTACAGTATTGAACATATTTTCATGCGAAATCAAAGCATTATTTATGTCGTTTTTTGCCAAAAATAATTTATATCTTAACCAATCATCATTTCCATCAGGTTCTTCAGAAATGGAGTTGATTATTGACATACCTTTGTCTAAATGGGATAAGTTAATGTGGCATAGTCCCAAGTATACAGAATCCTTAGTTGATAACTTTGCGATTTCCGAATATTCGGTTAACAAATTCAAAGCTATGTCATAGTTTGACGCTCCGAAATTAGAAATAGCTTGCAGCCGTAATGCTTTGTTATGTAATTTTATGTCACTGTGCTGTTTAGCCGAGTCGACAATCTGTTTGGTTAAATTAATGCTTTCTGTGTAATTCTTGTGATTGTGATTCGATTTTGCTACATCAAGCATAGCATAATCAATGTAGGGTTGGACACCGTGAAGTTTGAACTCCTTCAGAGACACTTCAGCGAATTTTAATTCGTCAGCGCCATTGAAAGTTTCGTTGTAAATATATGAAATACCTCTTGCAGCTAATCCGGCATATAAGTGATTGTTTGCGGCTTTGGCTAAGTCGTAAGCTTTAAACATAGCCACCAGACTTTGGGAATATGCCCCGGCATTGAATTTAACGCGTCCGAGATAATACTGTGCAAGCATGTCGTGATGGGAATCGTCAGTGGCGGCGAAGTATTCAGCAGCCGGCGCTATGAGAGAGTCGGATGTGACGTCAATATAATTCTTGTCGAGTGCCTGCGACATGAGGAGAGCGAAAAGTGCTCTGTCGGACGCGGAATTGAGTGCTGATGAATCAATTGCCAGCAATATAGTCAGGGCTGAGTCGGGGCGCGACTGCATGACTTGTTCGGCGGTAGCGAGGTGTGGTTCATGAGATGAACCTGAGCAACTTGAACAAGCGATGGAGAGGAGTAGGAGGAGTGGGGTGCATATTGTGATGAGGTATCGCATAGGATAGGAAACAGGTCAAATTTGTTGTCAAACACTATTTAAAACATTGGATTTTCTACAGAGATAACTTGAAATTCAGTGCGGCGGTTGATTTGGTCGGCTACTTCCTGTAGATTCTCAGGAAGTGATAATATGTATTCCTCGTCGAGCAGTTGCCCCACATGTAGAGAGGGGTATAGCCTGGCAATCCGTTTGGTTACCAGCTTAGGCTGGCTTTTTCCGTAACCTTTGGCTCGGAGACGACCGGATGGGATGCCGGCGCCGATGAGATAGTCGACCACACTTTTTGCCCGCCTGAGTGACAGGTCAGCATTGTAGGCATCAGAGCCCCGGCGGTCGGTGTGCGATGCCATCTCTATAGAAATGTTTGGATTGTCGCGTAACATGCGTGCGATTTCGTCGAGAGCCTCTTTTGATTCGGGGCGGAGTGTAGCCTTGTCGAAGTCGTAGAAGATGTTGTCGACAATGTTGGGTTTGGTGATTGATGCGAGGTAGAAATCTACAGAGTAGTCGGCATCCTCCTGAATAGAGTCGGTGGTAAATTCTTGTTTTGCATTGAGATAACCATTCGCACCGGCGAGCATCACATAGTCGACCCCCGGTTGGAGTGATATCGAGAAAGAGCCGTCGACACGCGTGGCGGTCTTTAGGATGGAACCGTTATTGCCTACAATCCGGAGTGTGGCAGCAGCCAGAGGGTCCTCCTCCTTGTCATAGACATGTCCAGAGAGTGTGACCCTGATATCAGGCATCTCGAAGGAGTATATATGGTCGTAGCCACGGCGGTCGCCACGGTTGGTGCTGAAATATCCTGCCTCGCGTTCAGGAGAAAAATATGTGATGCCAAAATCGTCCCCTTCGGAATTGATGGGGCTCCCCATGTTGTATACTTCCCATTCGCCACGGGGGGTGAGTGTGGCACGGAATATGTCGAGCCCACCCAGACCTGGATGACCGTCGGAGGAGAACAGAAGCACTGAGTCGGTGAGCATGTAGGGAAACATTTCGTTGCCGGATGTATTTATGTCGGGACCGAGGTTTTCGGGATGGGCCGACGGTTCGTGCAGACGGATGCGCCACAGGTCCTTGCCTCCAAAGCCGGGCTTGTCGGAACAGAAATAAAGATACTCGCCCGAAGGACTTACGGCGGGATGGGCGTAGGATGATAGGGAGTCGGGTCCAATGCAGAGTTTCACGGGAGCGCTCCATTGGGCGTCGGCACGGCGTGAAGTGTATATTTCTACTCCCGTATCCTCTGAGGCTGAGCGTACGGCGCGGGTAAGATACATGGTGGAGCCATCGGGCGAGAATGATATGATGCCTTCGTCCCACTCGGTGTTGAGTTCCCCCTCGGCAGGTTCGGGTGCGCTCCATTTTCCCTGCTCATTTTTTCTTGATACCCAGATGTCGCTGAGTTTCTGACCTGTGATTTCACTGCGAAGAGAGCCTTTGGCATGTTCGTTGGTAGTGGTGAAGTAAAGAGCGTCGCCATGCAGCATCGGGGAGAAGTCGGAGCGGCGCGAGTTGAATACACGTGCGTTTTTCACAACATATCGGGTGCGGTTTTTCTTAATCGCGGCGCTTGCCGTGGCTCCGGCAAGTCCTGAGAGTGCTGTGGCATCACCCGGACGGAAGGAAAGATAGTCCTCATAGCTCTTTACTGCCGCTTGATATTTCCCTTCACCATGGAGTGACTGGGCGAGGCGGAGCACGGCAATGGAGTCGGGATAACCGTATCGCAAAGCATTACGGTAGGCACCGGCCGCCGCTTCGTTCTGACCAAGATGACGGTAACATTCCCCCATTTTGAAAGCGCTCTCCGCCCGGAGGTGACGCAACTCACGCTTTTTTACCTTATTGTATACTTTACGATAGGCTTTTGCCGCGTTATAGTATTCCCCTCGCTCCATGCAGCTGTCGGCATCACTGATTTTGACGCTTGAACAGGACGCGAGAAATAGAGCGGTCAGGAGAACTATATTGGAAAACAGGTGCTTTATTTTCATGACGGTATGGTGGCAATAGGGTAGCTGCGTTAAAAACCTCTTAGGTGCCCATGATGATATAACGCTAAAAAATCGCGGATATTGTCAGAAAAAATATTTACCTTTGCAGTTAAGTGGTTGATAACTTACCCAAATGTAAACAGTAAGGAGGTGTATCACAAATGATACTTATAATTGACGACGATTCATCAATCAGACTATCACTAAGCCTTTTGCTTAAACGGGCCGGCTATACGGTGAAGAGTGCATCGGGCGCGGAGGAGGCGTTGGCTGCCGTGAGAGAGTCAATGAGGGCTTCTGACGCATCAGAGGCTATTGACCTCATGCTGATGGATATGAACTATTCATCGTCCACCACGGGGCAGGATGGTCTGGAGCTTCTTATGAAAGTAAAAGTACTCGCACCGGAAATCCCGGTTATACTCATGACAGCGTGGGGGAGCATCCCGTTGGCTGTGGAGGGAGTCAAGGCCGGTGCAAGCGATTTTGTGACCAAACCGTGGGATAACCGAGACCTTCTCTCGCGAATCCGTACCGCCATATCGCTGTCGGAACGTAAACCTGACGTTGAGGTGGATGATGAACCATTCGATGGTATTATAGGGCAGAGCGAAGGGTTGAGAAAGGTGTTGGAAACCGTGAGACGTGTTGCCAAGACCGATGCCCCGGTGCTTATAACCGGAGAGAACGGTACGGGCAAGGAACTGATAGCCCGGGCTATTCACAGGTTGAGCGCGAGAAAAGCCAAGCCGTTTGTGTCGGTGAATCTCGGTGGTCTTGCTCAGACATTGTTTGAGAGCGAGATGTTCGGTTATGTCCGCGGCGCATTCACAGGTGCCGATTCCGACCGTCCCGGTCGATTCGAGATGGCTGATTCCGGTACAATTTTCCTGGATGAAATCGGCGACCTCGATTCGTCATGTCAGGTGAAGATGTTGCGTGTGCTTCAGGAGCATACCTTTGAACGGCTTGGTGAGAGTGTGCCGCGCAGAGTGGATATCCGTGTGGTATGCGCCACTAATGTTGACCTCCCCGAAGCTGTTAAAGCCAATAGGTTTAGAGAGGATTTGTTTTATCGTATCAATCTGATTACCATACATCTGCCTGCGCTTAGGGAACGCAAGGAGGATATACCTCTGCTCGTCAGGCATTTTGCCGGAAATGATGTGAACTTTACACCCGATGCCATGGCTCTATTGAGTGCGCAGCCTTATCCGGGTAATATACGTGAGTTGCGCAATCTGGTGAAGCGCATACTGATAGTGAGCGGTAAGAGCACTATCTCTGCCGACGACGTGCGGGCGTCGCTCGTGAAGGGACCGGAGCGTAAATCCGAGCCGCAATCATCATCGACCGCAAACGTTGTGACCACACTTGAGGAATTGGAAAAACAGGCGATAGAACGAGCCATAGAGCAGTGTCAGGGCAATATGTCGCAGGTGGCATCGATGCTTGGAATCACCCGACAGTCGCTGTATCGCAGGATGGAAAAATTTGGAATCAAGGGATGAGAGCAGGCGGTCTTAAAGGTGTATGGCTTTTCAGGGTGTTGGGGGTGCTGCTGATTGTGCTTGCCATAGCCTATCCGGTATGTGTGGGGGTAACCGGTGACGGATGGTGGATAGAGGCGGGGCTTATAGCAGCTCTGCTGTTGCTCTGGACAGCATACGAGAGTCTGGTCAAACCTGTCAACACGGTTGCTATCGGTATGGACTTGCTGAAAGAGCAGGACTACAGTAGCAGGATGTCGCCGGTAGGGCAGAGGGATGCCGACAAAATAGTAGGATTGTTCAATGACCTGATGGCTCGACTCAAAGTGGAGCGCCTGAAGGTGAGGGAGCAGAATCATTTCCTTGACCTTCTGATTGAGGCATCACCGATGGGGATTCTCAGCTACGGCTTTTCCGATAAGATAGTGATGTGCAACTCCATGGCGCGTAAGATACTTGGAGAGGACCCTGTGGGTAAAACCATGGCGCAGCTTAATTCGCCGCTTGCCAAGGTATTCTTGCCTCTGCGGCGTGATGAGTCGGCAACAGTGCGACTGAGTGACACCATGGTGTATCGTTGCAGCCACCTATCGTTCATGGACCAGGGATATGCCCGCCCGTTCTTGCTGATAGAGAGTCTTACGGATGAAGTGCGCAAGGCTGAACGGGCAGCCTACGAGAAAGTAATACGCGTGATGGGGCATGAGGTCAACAATTCCATGGCTTCTATCCGTTCGCTGCTTGATTTGCTTGATGATATACGCCCGTGGGGTGATGATGAGGATTTGACAAACGCTGTTGAGGGATGTGCTCATAGAGCCGAGGCGTTGAGTTCATTCATATCCGCCTATTCGAAAGTGGTGAAGATTCCGCCTCTACGCACATCGTTGATGACTGTGGCTGAGTTTATGGCTCCAATCACGGGTTTCCTTGTCGGAATGGCAAAGAAACAAGGGGTGACACTTGATGTGTCGGTTACCGCTGATGCCGACTACACGCGTGTGGCAATTGATACAGAACTACTCGAACAAGCGATTATAAACATAGTCAAGAATGCCATAGAAAGCATACGTGAGCGCGGTGAGGACGCGGTAGGACATATTGATGTGTCAGTGAAAGCGCCCGCAGGAATAACGGTGACCGACAATGGTCCGGGCATCTCCGAACAGGCTTCGGCATCACTCTTCACCCCGTTCTTTTCCACTAAGCCGTCAGGGCAGGGACTGGGACTTATGTTTGTGGCAGAGATACTGACGCGCCATAAGGCTTCTTTCTCACTTGTCACTTCCACAGAGGATTCTCTCACCCGGTTTACAATCAATTTCCCTCCATCCTACTGATGATTTTTTTTTGCAGACAAGCGAATTGTTTGTATCTTTGTGGTGCATTTAAGATACCGGAACCTTTCGCATTTCGATACCTGCAAAATCATCATGACTGATTAACCATTAATTGATTAACCATTAAATCATTAATATAAAACAGAAACCGTTATGGGTCTTTTTGAAAAACTTACCGCCAAGGCGATTGCTAACCGCCAGCGTATCGTGCTCCCCGAAGGAACTGAACCTCGTACATTGACCGCAGCAGACCGCATCATCAATGATGGCATCGCTGATATCATCCTTATCGGTGACCCCAAGGAAATCATGGCGATGGCTGCCGACCTCAAGCTACAGAATATCTCGCGTGCCACTATCGTCAACCCTGCTGATGAGACTGTGATTGACAAGTACGCACCTCTATATTTCGAACTCCGCAAAAGCAAGGGCATCTCTATGGAAGAAGCCCGTATGACAACTGCCAATCCGCTCTATCTCGGCTGCCTTATGGTTAAAGCAGGTGATGCCGACGGTCAGGTTGCCGGTGCTCTCAATACTACCGGTAATGTGCTTCGCGCAGCTTTCCAGGTTATCAAGACTATGCCTGGTATCGACGTAGTGTCTGGTGCTTTTGTAATGGTACTTCCCGAAGGTTCCAACTATGGTACCAACGGTCTGCTTATATTTGCTGACTGTGCTGTTATTCCTGACCCCGATGCACGCCAGCTCGCTCAGATTGCAGTTTCTGCTTCAAAGACAGCCCGTGATATCGCAGGTGTTGAACCTCGTGTTGCTATCCTCAGCTTCTCTACCAAAGGTAGTGCCAAGCATGAACGTGTCGATAAGGTTATCGAGGCTGCTAAAATCGCTCATGAAATGGACCCCGAACTCATCCTCGATGGAGAACTTCAGGCCGATGCAGCTCTCGTGCCCGGTGTGGCTAACAGCAAGGCTCCCAATAGCCCGCTTTCAGGTCGTGCTAATGTATTGGTGTTCCCTTCACTCGAAGTCGGCAACATCGCATACAAGCTCGTGCAGCGTCTTGGTGGCGTAGAGGCTGTAGGTCCGGTGCTCCAGGGTCTTGCCGCTCCGGTGAATGACCTTTCACGCGGTTGCTTCCCCGAAGATATCTACAAGACTATCATCATTACTTGTAACCAGGCTATCGGCTTGAAAGAAAACAAGTAATTTAAGTGGCACAGAGAAGTTTTAAAAGGATTACAATCACATACCATTGCAATGAAAATATTAGTGTTAAACTGCGGTAGCAGTTCAGTAAAATATAAACTCATCGATACTTCAAACGATGCAGTTCTCGCCGAAGGTGGCGTGGAAAAAATCGGTCTTAACGACGGCTTTTTGAAATATAAGAAAAAGGATGGTTCAAAGGCTATCCTTGAGCTTGGTCTCGTAGACCATAATGGCGCGGTACAGGCTATCCTCAACATTCTCACCGACCCGGTGGAAGGCTGCATCAAGAGCTACGACGAAATTGATGCTGTAGGTCATCGTGTGGTACACGGCGCTGAAAAGTTCAGCGAGAGTGTGCTCATTACTGACGAGGTTAAGGATATGATTAAGCAGTGTTACGATATCGCACCTCTTCACAATCCTGCCAACATGACTGGTATTGACGCCATTACTACTTTGATGCCCTCAGTGCCCCAGGTGGCCGTGTTTGACACAGCTTTCCACCAGACAATGCCTGCCAAGTCATTCATGTACGCTCTTCCTTACAAATATTATAAGGAAGATGGTGTGCGCCGCTATGGCTTCCACGGCACCAGCCACCGTTATGTTTCACAGCGTGTGTGCGAATTCCTTGGCGTGGATATCAAGGATAAGAAAATTATCACTTGTCACATTGGTAACGGCGGTTCGATTACTGCTGTTGACGGTGGCAAGAGCGTTGACACCTCAATGGGTCTTACTCCTACAGAGGGTCTGATGATGGGTACACGTGTGGGTGATGTTGACCCCGGTGCGCTTGTATACATAATGCTTAAGCATAATCTCTCGGCTACCGATTTGCAGAAAATCATCAACAAGGAGAGTGGTATGCAGGGCGTGAGCGAGATTTCAAGCGATATGCGTGAGATTGAAGCTGCTGTAAATGCCGGCGACGAACGTGCAACCCTTGCGCTTGACATGTATGAGCAGCGCATCCTCAAATATATCGGTGCATACGCAGCCGAGATGGGTGGTGTGGATATAATCGTATTCACAGGCGGTGTCGGTGAGAATCAGACTTCGCTCCGCGCTTCAGTCTGCAAGCCACTTGCCTTCATGGGTGTAGAGATTGACCCCGCAGTCAACGACACACTTCGTGGTAAAGAGGCTGTAATCTCAACTCCTTCATCAAAAGTCTCGGTAGTTGTTATACCGACTGATGAGGAACTGATGATTGCCCGCGATACTGAATCAATCGTGTCGAAGAAATAAGCGATTAAACTTTAGACGGTCTCTCATGGTTGTTCATGAGAGACCGTTTTTTTCTAACTCTATAAAATAATGCAAATATGACAAAGATTCGTGCTGCCGTAGTAGGTTACGGAAACATCGGACATTTCACTATCGAGGCTCTTCAGGCTGCTCCCGATTTTGAAATCGCTGGAGTGGTTCGCCGCAATGTCACTGACATACCTGCTGAACTTGCTTCATACAAAGTTGTGACTGACATCAAGGAACTTGGCAAGGTGGATGTGGCTATCCTCTGCACACCTACCCGCGAGGTTGAGAAGTATGCGCTAGAGTATCTTGCCATGGGTATAAACACTGTTGACAGCTTTGATATCCATACCTCAATTGTTGACCTTCGCCGCTCTCTCGACGCCGCAGCAAAGAAGGCAGGTAAAGTAGCTGTCATTTCGGCCGGATGGGACCCGGGAAGTGACTCTATTGTACGCACTCTTATGGAAGCTGCCGCTCCTAAGGGTTTGACATATACAAACTTCGGTCCTGGTATGAGTATGGGGCACACCGTTTGTGTCAAGTCAAAAGCAGGCGTAAAAAATGCTCTTTCCATGACTATGCCCAAAGGTGATGGTATGCACCGCCGCATGGTATATGTAGAACTCGAGGAGGGTGCTAATCTCGCTGATGTAGCTAAAGCTGTAAAGGAAGACCCGTATTTCGCTTCTGATGAGACCCATGTTATGGCTGTAGAGAGCGTGGATGCCGTAAAAGATATGGGACATGGTGTTCACATGGTACGCAAGGGTGTGTCAGGTAAGACTCAGAATCAGCGTTTTGAGTTCAATATGTCAATCAATAACCCTGCGCTTACCGCACAGTTGCTCGTAGGTGTGGCACGTGCTTCAATGCGTCTCACCCCTGGGGCATATACGATGATTGAGATTCCTGTGATTGACCTCCTTCCCGGCGACCGCGAGTCTTTGATTTCGCACTTGGTATAACCCGGCTCAGGTAATATGTCATTTTAGACAGACCTGCATACAGGTGTAATAAACTACAAGACGGACAGAAGAACCTGATTCTATTCAGGATTCTCTTCTGTCCGTCTTGTAGTTTATCGTTTATGTTCCCGTTAGTCGAGTACTATTTTTCCAAACGATTCAGGATGATAAAAATCCGGATTGGCTGAATGTATCGGCGACCAACTAACAAAGTGGGGCTGCGATGTGCCGGTGGCGCATTTATAGAAATTGCCTTTGAGCTCGAGTGGCTCACCCTTGTATTCAATTCCTAATACTTCCATCGGAATTGCTGCGAGAATGTCCCAGGTGAAAAGTCCTTCGATTTCCTCAAATGGACGTTTGCCACAGGAAGGTAGTACTGAAATACGTGCTATCTTATCATCGCTGACCTGTTCCAGAATGTTGCCATCTTTACATTTAGCGGCATTGATGGTGCCGATGCAGTTGATGAAGAAGCTTAGATAATTGCCATCTCCCGGAGTTTCCACAAATAATCCAACACACGAATCCTCATCTACCGGGGTGTTGTTTTCAAAATTCACAGCACGCAGATAGTTGCATCTTACGAAGAAGTTTATATATATGTAGCGGTCGGAGTGGGCTATTGTGAAAGTAGTGAGAGGGTGATATGGGAAACGGTCTTTCCAGTTTATTTCCTCGATGGTATGACGTTCGCCCGAGCTCTCAAGGCGATTGAATATGGCGTCAGTGTTCAAGAAATCCAAATCGGCAATGTAGGGGACGTGTAGGGTCTTTTCCATGAGATATGAAATTTGTGTGGGATTAGTGATTGAAAAAGAGGTCTTTGATGCCGGTAATGAAACCTATAGCACCCATTATCATGATTATGGTGGCAAGGATGCGATTGAGGAGCCACATTGAGCGTAGATTGAAATGATTGCGCACCTTATTGACAAAATATGTCACGAGAAACCACCATAGCACCGCTCCGGCAAATATGGATATATAGCCTGCCACATAGTGATAAGCCATAAATTCGGGCGCAAGGAAGCTGAACCGTGCAAAAAGACCGATTATGAAGAAGAGTATCAGCGGATTGGAGAAGGTGAACAGAAATCCTGTACCAAAATCTTTCCAATAGCTCATGTGTTGCACAGAGGTGGGTTTGAGTGCTCGTGATGGATTGGAGCCAAATAGATAAGCTGCATATATTATAAGCACCACGGACCCTATCACCTGAAGCACGCTCTGGTTCGACTCAATGAAATCGGTCACAAATGAAAGACCAAGTCCGGTTAGCAGACAGTATATCAGGTCACTTACAGCAGCTCCGACACCGGTGAAGAAGGCCGGAAGCCTTCCGCGATTGAGTGTGCGCTGGATACACAACATTCCTATCGGTCCCATTGGGGCCGATACAAGGATGCCTATGAGCAATCCGCGGAACATTATGACGGGTAAATGTATCACAACTTGCAAAGTTACAAAAACCCACTGAGGGGACAAAATTAATAATTGAAAAATCCCCTTGCAAAAATCGGAAAAATGTATTAACTTTGCACTGCCTTTATGGGATGAATTTCCTATGGTCATGTCATTCTGTATTTTTTATAATCAGATTGTCGATACATGACTGGATTTTCTTCCGATACGGTAAAAGGTAGGTCCGGTAGCTCAGCTGGATAGAGCATCTGCCTTCTAAGCAGACGGTCATGCGTTCGAGTCGCATCCGGATCACTAAAGGGTCACAATTTTGTGGCCCTTTTTTCGTGTCTGTAAGTGACTGATGTGCAAGTGTTAGCAATTTTATAAAATCTTGATTTAGAAAGATTTAGCACAAACCACAATTCCTGCCGATAGCCAAAGTTAGCATTTGTTAGTTCGGAATTAGCACATTATCTTTGGTACAAATTTCGTGGATGTACCACAAAAAAGTACCACAAATGTACCAGCATTTCCATCAAATATCAGCCGTTGTCTCCTGCCCCGGTCTTGCCATAGCGTCCGGAGCCTGTTTAGAGTGCCAACTCTCTGATATTTGCTATTTTGTGCTAAATGTTTCCAAAAGATTCGGGGCGTGCAACAGCCTCGTTGCCGGATGCGTTGGAATGGTATGTGGTACACGTGTGGTACATTTCCCGGAATTTGTGGTACACGCTTTTTCGTGTACCACATCACGAGAAATTTTAATGTATCATTCTTAAAATCTTTTACTTATGGCAGGGA
>CAJTQR010000003.1 GCA_910578515.1 uncultured Duncaniella sp.
CGGACTTCGGTTTACGCTGGATTTTTATGGAATGTGACTAAGGACTTTGTTAATCACTCGCCCCGTGGGGTTTGTGATACTCGTCTCTTGTACTACTTCATCGTTGCAATTATTTCAATGTTCTCTGCTTTTCGGTCTGCCGGAAAAGCCTTGCAAAGGTACGAACTATTTTCGAATCTCGCAAATTTTTCAGCATTTTTTTTGAAAGTTTTAACAAAACCTTGTGAACTTTTCACGTTTTGCAATCGTTTCAATCATCTGCCCTCACCGCTGTGAGCGTCGCTCCTTAAAAGCGAGTGCAAAGGTAGACATTCCGCTCATATCCTCCAAATTTTTCATGGTATTTTAACACTTATTTAACACTTTGAGGCCATTTCGACCACTCCCCTTCCCAAAATCGCCCGTTACCACATTATTATATAATATAAAAGGATGTCACAGCAAATAAAGCCAGACATCCCTTTTTCTTTAAACTCTCATCAACTTTTTCAATATTGTCGATGATTTTTTATTTAATCCCGATTAAAATTTTTGAGTTCGACCCACTATAAAATGCAAAATTCGACATTAATAATGGAATGATGACCCTCCAAGAAATTCTCGCAAAAGCGATGTAGGAGGTATCAATCTATCAGAAATCGGAGAAAAATATCCAAGAAATTTTCTCAACCGATAAGCCTCGGCATATTCAGGGAGGTCATTAGGAACCCCCCGAAGCACACGTTCCGCCTCATCGCGCATCACACCAAGTTCAAAGAGAAGCGAGGAATTAAACATAGAGTCAGCATTCTCCTGATAAGGAAATATCCACTTTTCCTCCCCTCGACGCACACTTGGCCAACGCCGTATAGTATCGAGCGCTGATGTACCGCGATATTTATAGTCACGGATGATACGCCTTAGCAATCGATTGTCAGTAGTAGGAACCCAGTTGTGGTCATCGATAGCGAGAGTAGTAAGAGCTGAAACATATATTCTATACTTCATTTCCGGCTCCACATCGCGAGTCAACTCAGGATTCAGTCCATGTATACCCTCGATTAACAGCACAGTTCCTTCACCAAGACGGATTTTCTCACCGCGGAACTCTCGCGCACCACGCTCGAAATTGTAATACGGAAGCTCCACTTCCTCTCCTGCAATAAGCCGGTTCAGATGCTCGTTAAACAACTCAAGGTCAAGCGCAAAAAGTGATTCATAATCATAATCACCAGTCTCATCCAAAGGCGTATGCTCGCGGTCGATAAAATAATTGTCAAGCGAAATCATAACCGGGCGCAGCAAATTGGTGAGCAACTGCACAGCGAGACGCTTGGTAAATGTAGTCTTGCCCGACGAAGATGGTCCGGCAATCAATACTACCCTGGCCCCACCCTGATGGTAGCGCTCTGTAATCTGCGCAGCGATTTCATCAATATACTTTGCGTGAAGAGCCTCCGCAACATTTATCATCATCCCGGTACCACCCTCCTCAACAACGCGGTTGACATCGCCGGCACTCTGTATGCCTATAATATGGTTGAAGCGCAGATAATCGGTGAAAGCCCTGTAAAGTTTCGGCTGAAACACAGGAACCGCCGGAAGCGAAGGCTGAGCCGCATCAGGTCCAAGCAGAAGGAGACCCTCCTCATAAGGCACAAGGTCAAACACACCAAGCGCGCCGGTGGATGGAGCAAGCTCCCCATAATAGCTATCACTAAGCCCATCAAGGTTCCAGTAAACCCAATAAAGGGAATGAAGAGTCTCAAGAAGCTTCACTTTATTCATAAGTCCCTGCTTTTTAAACACCTCAATCACATCAGTGGTAAGCCGCTCCTTACGAACGAACGGAATATCGCGCTCCACAAGCGAACGCATCTCAGCCTTAAGTGCTTCAGCAACAGCCGAGTCAGGAAGCATCCCTTCGAGACGACAGTAATACCCTTTTGAGACGGAGTGACAGATAAGCAAACGGGTGCCGGGATACACAGTCTCAACTGCACGATACAGCATCATACATAGAGAGCGCACGTAACAACGGTGACCCGATGAAGACTCAACCGGAAGAAACTCCACCTGTTTGGGAGTAAACACCTGAAAAGAAAGACTTTCAGTCTTGTTATTAACCCTTGCACAAATCGGCGAGAATGGTATGCAATCCTTAAGACGCAAATAAATGTCGCTGAGGGTATCACCACCCTCCACAGGGAAATACTCCCCTATATTAACACAAAATACTTTCAGCTGGCTACTCATAGTGTAATGAATTATCAATCCTTGCGGAATCATTTAGAAATCATCGCAACCCAGTGACTGTCCTAACAATCAGCAAAAGCTGCTCTCGCAAATATAACAACTTTACAGCTCAAGAGTTGCAAAAAAGTGTGGAAAATCCCCTCAAAGCTGTTAACATTATTTAATCCTAAGCAAAAACATCCTTCATGACAGCACGCTAAAGACTACACAATGAAGTAAAGATGAAATATTTTTAGTAATTTTGCAATATATACCATCTCACATCTTACAACCTCAAAAAATAATGAAACCAATCCTATCGCTCATCTCACTTCTCTGCGCAATCCTACTCACCTCATGCGGAGGTAATGATGAGCCTAAAAAAGAAAAATCCACCCCTCACCGCACCGTCCTGGTATACATGATAGCCGACAACACACTCGGCACTTGGGACTGCGACGACGCCGATATAAAAGAGATGCTCAAAGCAGCCGAAGCCGACGGGCTAAACGGAGGTCGACTTCTAATTTATCATAACCGCCCGGGCACAGAGCGTGGCAACGTGCCGCAGCTACTTGAAGTAACCAAAACCGGACTTCAGACGCTCAAAGAATATCCTGACGACCCGACAATCTATTCCGTCTCACCATCCAGGATAAAGGAAGTACTCTCCGACACAAAAAAACTTGCAAAAGCCGATGATTACGGGCTCGTACTCTGGAGCCACGCCAACGGATGGCTCGAATCGAACAACGACATAAAGAGCCGTTCATTCGGCGAAGACCGCAAGAAAAACATCTCAATCACCGACTTAGGCAAAGCCCTTGACGGTTTCTATTTCAGTTTCATATATTTCGACTGCTGCCTAATGGGCAACATTGAAGTGGCATACGAACTACGTCACGCCACCCCCATCATAGTAGCATCGCCGACTGAGCTCCCCATAGACGGAATGCCATACGACGTGAACGTACCGGTATTTTTCGCCGACGGTGTCCCCGACATGTCACTGGCTGCCCGCAACACGTATACCTCATACGCCAACAGTGTGGAGCCATACTGCCAAATGGTAGTGATAAACACTGACTGGCTCGACAACCTCGCCGCAAGTTCCCGCGCCATATTCAACACTGTCACAGAGTATCCTAATGACATCACCTCAATTCAGAAATACAGCATCGACTCAAAATGCTGGAGTTTCGATATGAAACAATATATCAACCTCATAGCCGGCAACACGATACTGTATGCCCAATGGGAAAGAGACTTCGATGCCACGATAGCTTACGCCTGCTCCACCCCGCTTGGTATCGGCAGATACATTAACTCTCCATTAGTAATCGACACCTACAACGGACTTGGCTCATTTATAATCCAATCGCCAGACGATATCACCTACAAGGGCTACAATAACTGCTCTTGGTATAAGAACGTGGTATCCCACTCTCCCATCTATAGCCAACAATAGAACAAGATTTTTTGTTAATACGGCAACCCCTATACAAAAGCAGGTTGACAAAAGCAGTCCCTGAATCCATCATCTTATCTTTAACTTAGATTTATCATTAACTTAGATGCTACAGTTTGACATTTTACCCACCGACTCAGTTCCCACAGCTTCACAGGAGACAAGCATGCTAAAAAACATGTCATTTGACCAGCTCGTCGACACATTGGTCCATGATGTGGTCCACTTTGCCATATCTCTCGCGGTAGCCATACTGGTGTTCTATGTGGGCAAATTTATCATCAACCGCCTCTATAGTTTTGTAGATTCCGTGCTTAACAAACGGAAAATCGAAGCCTCACTCACCACCTTCGTGCTTAGCCTTGTCAGGATAGTACTCTACTTCATCCTGATAGTCACCGTGATAGGCATTCTCGGCATTGAGACAAGCTCATTCCTTGCCCTCTTCGCTTCCGCCGGCGTCGCCATAGGTATGGCGCTCAGCGGCACTCTCCAGAATTTTGCCGGTGGAGTACTCATACTCCTTCTCAAACCCTATAAAATAGGCGACTACATAGAAGCACAGGGATTTGCCGGAACTGTGACAAAAATTGAAATATTCAACACCATCATCTGCACCCCTGACAACAAGTCAATCATCATACCCAATGGGGGTCTCTCCACCGGCTCCATCAACAATTATTCCACCCAGGAATATCGACGTGTGGACTGGACCCTCGGCATTTCATACGGTGACAGCTTCGAACGCGCACGCGATGTAATCCTCCAGATGCTCGCTACTGACCCACGCATCATACAGGAACCGATAGAAGGCAGCCCGACAGCCGCTCCTACAGTCAAGCTGGCATCGCTCGCCGACTCATCAGTACAACTCTCAGCCCGTGTATGGGTAAAGAGCGCCGATTATTGGGGAGTATACTTCGACTTCAACGAAAAGTTCTATGCCGAGCTTCCCGCTGCGGCAGGCATTTCCTTCCCCTTCCCGCAGCTCGACGTGCACATTACCAGGGAATAAGCAGCCACCCTATCGACCAGCTGAGAAGCCTCCTCTCCGGCGCATTTAAATCTTAACTCTAAATAACATTTATTATTACACTTTATCTGAAATTTATTTGTAAATTTGCGGATGAATGTATACGTATGCGACGGCTCATCTCCTCTCGCTGCTAATTTACCATGCATGCACATTAGCCATCTCCTCCTCATCACCCACTCTTAGCCCGGCGCACATTATGCTTCTTTTCCGGTCCCTGCTGATATATTGACATCGGGTGGAACCGGGAACCTCTTCTTTGAAATAAAAAAGAAACAACATAAATGACAAGTAAATGGAATTACTGTCCCCTTACATCCGACGAGCAAGAAGTGGAATCCGGGCTGGCGAAACGCTATGCCGGGGTGCCTCCGATTAGCGAGCTGTTAGTGCAGCGGGGCATATCCTCGGTTGAAGAGGCTGAAAAATTTTTCCGTCCTTCGCTCAGTGATATGCACGACCCGTTCCTTATGCCCGATATGGACAAGGCTGTCAACAGGCTCAACCGTGCCATGGGGTCAAAGGAGAGGATTATGGTATATGGTGACTATGACGTCGACGGCACTACTGCCGTGGCGCTCGTCTACAAATACCTCCTCAGCTATTACTCCAACATAGAGTACTATATACCCACAAGGTATGAGGACGGCTATGGCATCTCAAAAGCCACTATCGACATGGCTGCCCGTCAAGGGGTCAAACTCATCATCATCCTTGATTGCGGAATCAAGGCAACCGAAGAAATCGAATATGCCCGCACACTGGGAATCGATTTCATCATCTGTGACCATCATGTGCCCGACGAGACTCTTCCTCCCGCCGTGGCTATCCTAAATCCCAAGCTCGAGGGCTCGACTTATCCATGTCCTCACCTCTCAGGCTGCGGCGTGGGCTACAAGTTCATGCAGGCTTTTGCCATATCCAACGGACTCACATCCACGGACCTCGAGGGAATGCTTGACCTTGTGGCTGTGTCGATTGCAGCCGATATCGTCCCAATGGTCGGGGAGAACCGCATCATGACCTATCACGGATTGAAGCGGCTCAACTCCAACCCCAACATGGGTTTGCGCGCCATAATACGTATCTGCGGACTCAGCAACCGTGAAATCACTATCAGTGATGTGATTTTCAAGATTGGTCCACGCATCAATGCTTCCGGCAGAATGCAGAGCGGCAAAGAAGCAGTAGATTTGCTCGTGTCGCGCGACGCTTCCGATGCTTTTACCCGTGCAAAGGAGATAGACCGCTACAATCAGGACCGCAAGGAGCTTGACAAGCAGATTACCGACGAGGCAAACGCCATCCTTGAGGAACGCGGGGAGATGACTTCTGACAAGAAATCAATCGTAATCTACAACAAAAACTGGCACAAAGGTATAATCGGAATCGTAGCATCACGTCTCACAGAGCTTTACTACAAGCCATCAGTGGTGCTCACATTCTCCAACGGTCTTGCCACAGGCTCCTCTCGCTCTGTGCAGGGCTTCGATGTGTACAAGGCAGTAGACTCAGCCCGCGACTTGCTTGAGAACTTCGGAGGACACACCTACGCTGTGGGTCTCTCGCTTAAGGAAGAAAACATCCCGGAATTCACCCGCCGATTCGAGAAATATGTGGCAGAGAATATCCGTCCCGACCAGTTGACTCCTCTGCTCGATATCGACTCATATCTCACATTTGCTGAAATCACCCCTGAGTTTTTAGGGTTGCTGCGTCAGTTCAATCCCTTCGGCCCCGGCAACAACAAACCGGTGTTCTGCACCCGCGGAGTGATGGATTTCGGCACAAGCAAACTTGTGGGTCGGCACAACGAGCATATTAAGCTCGAGCTTGTCGATGACACTTGCGGAAAGGTAATGAACGGAATTGTGTTCAACAGCGCTCACCTTTTTGACCACATACACTCACGCAAGCCGTTCAGCATCTGCTACACCATCGAAGAGAACAAGCATAAAGGAGCGTCCTCAGTACAACTGTTCATAAAAGAAATCCATCTGGAATGACCCCCTCCGAGGTGCTTAAAGCGCATTGGGGTTACGACTCGTTCCGCCCGTTGCAGCTTGACATAATCGAATCGGTCCTCTCCGGACACGACACCCTCGGATTGCTCCCTACAGGAGGCGGCAAATCGCTCACTTTTCAGGTACCGGCGCTTATGCTTCCGGGACTCACTCTCGTCATCACCCCTCTCATCTCACTGATGAAGGACCAGGTTGACAACCTGCGTGACCGTGGTATACGTGCAGTATATTTCCACTCAGGTCTTACCCGCCGCGAGATTGACCTCGGGCTCACCCGTTGCCGTCTCGGCAAAGCCAAACTCGCGTATGTATCGCCGGAAAGACTGCAAAATGAGAACTTCATCGCCGAGCTGCGTGCCATCTCCATCTCACTGATAGTAGTGGATGAAGCTCATTGCATCTCGCAATGGGGATATGACTTCCGACCATCTTATCTCAAAATCGCGCATCTGCGCGAGCTCAAAGGCGCCGACATTCCAGTGTTGGCGCTCACTGCATCCGCCACACCCGAAGTAGCTGAGGATATCATGCAGTCGCTCCACTTCAAGGAGCGCAACGTGTTCGCCAAGAGTTTCACACGCGAGAATCTATCATATGTAGTCAGATACGCCGACTTCAAGGACTCTATGCTCCTCAAGGTATTACGCTCCACACAAGGGTGCTCTATCATATATGTACGCTCGCGCAAGCGCACGCGCGAGATTGCCGAGCTGCTTCTGCGCGAAGGAATCTCAGCCGACTATTACCACGCCGGATTACCACCTGAGGACAAAAATGACAAGCAAAACGCCTGGAAAGCAGACCTCACACGTGTAATGGTGGCTACGAATGCCTTCGGAATGGGCATTGACAAGCCTGATGTACGTCTTGTGGTACACTACGACCTGCCTTCATCTCTTGAAGAATACTATCAGGAAGCTGGACGTGCTGGACGTGACGGGAAGGAGGCATACGCTGTAATCCTCGCATCACGCCATGATAAAGCCACCCTCTCACGCCGACTTACAGAAAGTTTTCCGGACAAGGAATTCATACGCCATGTCTATGAACTGACCGGCAATTTCCTTAATGTACCCGTCGGAGAAGGCTACGGACAGATTTATGAATTTAACTTCAACCTCTTTTGCCATACATTCAATCTCCCTCCCACCCCAACACAGAATGCGCTCATACTCCTCACACGTTCCGGATATCTGGAATATGTCGAGGAAACCACCTCGCGTTCACGCTTGATGGTAATAATGAAAAAGGAGGAGCTCTACTCTCTTGAACTCAACCCCGATGCCGAGGAAGTTTTTCAATATGTGCTGCGAAACTATACCGGGCTGTTCGCCGACTACGTATACATCAATGAAGTTATCATAGCACAGAGTCTACGCCTATCCTCCGAAACGGTCTACCAAGCCCTTCTCTATCTAACCCGTGTTCATGCCATCCACTATATCCCGCGCAAAACTACACCTTATATAATATATACCACTTCGCGTGAGCTTCCCAAGCATCTCATAATTCCCCTTGAGGTATATGAACGCCAGCGCGAACGGATGGAAAAACGAATCTATGCCATGAAAAAATTCGCTTTTTCCACCGATTCATGCCGCGTGAATACCATGCTCACCTATTTTGGCGAGAATCCTGACTGTGGATGCGGAAAATGCGACATCTGCCGCGCCAGGAAAAAGCGTGATACATCATCTGCCGACTCCATCGATACTATCACCGAAAGCATACTCTATCTTGCATCCCATCCGGGAGGAAGCAATGTAGACCATATCATATCACAGATTTCAGCTCCACGCGATGTTGTCATTACACAAATTCGCCGGCTGCTTGATAGCCGCCGGCTCATCCTCGAAGGCACACAACTTACAGTAAACAAATAGGGCATCACAGACCCCCCTAAAATTTACTTTTTCCGACTCTACTAATTTGCTCTTTTTATCCAATCGTTTGCAAATTATAACCGGTTATCCCGCAGACGCTCACACGCTTCCGCGGGCAATTAACGTTTTTAACTTTATCGGCTTACAATTTTATGTTAAATATTGTTGGAAATTAAATACATTTGTTTATCTTTGCAAGTGAATCGTCTAATAATCGGCGATTTAGCTATCCCTAAGACCATGAAAATATTGTAACAAATACAATATTCCACATTTCACTTTTGACAATTATTCACTAAAATAAAAATAATATATTAACTCTAAGATTCAACCACTTGCCGATGAATTAAAGACCAAAAAAACTCTCAAACCCACCAATTACTCATCACGTCCTCATGACAATAAGCCTGATATGGAGCCTAACCCCATCCTCAAGGTGTCAGAGGGCTGATAAATCCTAACAGTAACTAAAAAATCTACCTTAAAACCAAAAAACTACTTTATTTTCATGAAGTGCACAGTCGATTACCTAAGGTCCATAGTGATATTATTGGTCTGCATGACCCCGCTATGGGCATTTTCCCAGAACATAACTGTGACGGGAACCGTACTCGATGAAGCGGGCGACCCGCTCATCGGAGCTACAGTGCAACAGAAAGGAGCTGCCAACGGTATCGCAACTGATATTGATGGTAATTTCAAGCTCAGTGTTCCTAAAAATGCCACCCTCGTGGTATCGTATGTTGGTTACAACACCCAAAACGTAGCAGTAGAAGGTCGTACCAACATCACCATCACCCTTAAAGAAAATGCCGAGATGCTCGACGAAGTGGTGGTGGTAGGTTACGGACAGATGAAACGTTCCGACATGACCGGTTCAGTTGTTTCCGTCAACGATGCAGCCATCAAGAAATCAATTCCAACCAGCATCGACCAGGTTCTTCAGGGTCGTGCCGCCGGCGTGCAGATTCAGGCAAACTCAGGTACTCCCGGTGCCTCAACCTCAATCCGCATCCGCGGTATCAACTCACTCAACGCAACAAACCAGCCAATCTTCGTGATTGACGGTGTTGTGATTGACTCAGCCACCGATGATGAATCATCCAACCCACTCAGCGCCATCAACCCCTCCGACATCGTGTCTATGGACATCCTCAAGGATGCTTCCGCTACCGCAATCTACGGTTCACGTGCATCAAACGGTGTCATCATGATTACAACCAAACGCGGTCAGGCTGGAAATGCCACCGTAACCTACGATGGGTATGCCGGTTGGCAAGAAATGCCCAAGAAATATGACATGCTCAACCTTCAGGAATATGCCCGTCACCACAACTATCGTGCCAACGACCTTAACCTTCTCGACCCCTCGAGCGCTTTCGTCAATCCCGACGCTCTTGGCAAAGGTACAGACTGGCAAGATGAGCTCTTCAAGAAGGCATTCATGACAAGCCACAATATATCAGTGTCAGGCGGTAACGAAAAGACAACCTATGCGTTCTCAGGCGGTTATCTCAAGCAGAACGGTATTGCCCTCGGCTCTGGATTCCGTCGTCTCTCACTCCGCTCCAACATTGACACCCAGATAAAGTCATGGCTTAGAGGTGGTGTAAACTTCTCGTTCTCAGAAACCAAGCAAGAAGTTGGAACCGACAAGAACACCATCATGAGCGCTCTGCGCCAGCAGCCTACTGTAGCTGTGACCTCTCCTGACGGTTCATTTGACGGTCCTGAAGATGTATGGATGCCTGACAACCCCGTAGGTCTCGCCGAAATCATCACCAACAATAATCGCAAGACAAACTTCCGCTTCAATACATACCTTGAAGCTACCCTCTACAAAGGTCTTACCCTCAAGACTGAAGTATCAGGCGATTGGAACTACAACAATTATTACTATTATCAGCCCGACTACCAGTTCGGTATCAAGACTCAGGACACCCGCACTTCTCGCTGGACAAAAACCAACACCAAATATTGGTCTTGGCGCAACATCCTTACCTATAACATGACATTCAACAAGGTTCACTCCATCAATGCCATGATTGGTCAGGAAATGAGTCACTATAACTGGGAAACACAGGTAGGTACCGCTTCCGGATTCCTCTCCAACACTACCCCCGACCTTTCAGCCGGCGACATCACTACTTCAACCACTACCGGTTACAAATTCGCCAACTCACTTCTCTCATACTTCGGACGCGCATTCTACTCCTACGACGACCGCTATCTCCTCACTGCCACCATCCGTCGCGACGGTTCTTCAAAGTTCACTAAGGAAAACCGCTGGGGGTGGTTCCCGTCAGTAGCATTGGCATGGCGTGCGTCACAGGAAAGCTTCCTACGTGACATCACATGGATTAACAATGCCAAGCTTCGTGCAGGTTGGGGTGCCACCGGTAACCAGAATGTGGACCAGTGGGCTACAATCGCTCTTCTAAGTTTCAAAACCACTCCGTGGGGCACAGGTGTGCTTACCGGCAACACTCCAAACACCGAACTTACCTGGGAGACAACTCATTCATGGAACGTAGGTCTTGACCTCGGTTTCATTGACAACCGTATCGAACTCGTAGCTGACGTTTACTACAAAAAGACCAAAAACCTCCTCCTCCAGGTTCAAAATCCGGCCTACCTCGGTTCTGCCGGTCAAGGAGCTGCTTCAAACCCATGGGAAAATATCGGTTCACTTGAGAACAAGGGTATCGAGCTCACCCTCAATACAACCAACATCGCCACTCGTGACTTCCAGTGGACCACCAACGTGGTGTTCGGTCTAAACCGTAACAAAGTACGGTCACTCGACACTGAGACTGCTACTCTCGACAAATCATTCCAGCCGAGTTCCAACAACTTTATAGTAACCCGCACAGCCGTAGGTCAGCCTATCGGTCAATTCTGGGGCTATAAGGTAATCGGTCGTTTTGACGAACCAACTGATTTCTACTATCACGATGCCAATGGTCAACTCAAGCAGGTGGCTATCCCCGAAGGCAATGTCATAGGTGAAAATTCAACTTGGCTCGGAGACTATATCTTCGAAGATGTCAACGGCGACGGTAAAATCAATGCTGAGGACTGTACATATATCGGCAATCCTGAGCCCAAATTCACCTTCGGTTTCGGTAACACATTCTCATGGAAGGGTATAGACCTCACCATCTTCTTCTCAGGAAGCTATGGCAACAAGGCACTCAACCTCAACCGTTACCTCATCGAAGACCCCCGTCAGAACAGCAACATCCTCAAGTCAGCTCTCAACTATGCCATCGTAGGCAAGATTGACCCCAACGGTCCTGACAATGACTACCGCAACCTACACGTCATCAACGCATCTTCAACAGTGATGCCCGCCGTGCAGCGTTCGGACGCCAACTCAAACTATAGCCGCATCTCCGACCGTTTCATCGAGGATGCCTCATATATCCGCTTGCAGAACATTTCTTTAGGTTATACATTCCCCAAGGCTTGGGTTCGCAAATGCTTCCTGGAGAATGCACGTGTGTACATGAACATCCAGAATCTCCACACCTGGACCGAGTACAAAGGACTTGACCCCGAAGTTGGTGCCATGTACGGCGATGCCCTCATGACAGGTCTTGACTACGGACGTTATCCCACACCCCGTATCTACACCTTTGGTCTCAATGTTTCCTTCTAACCAAATAATCCTGATATCACAATGAAACACAAGATATTAATATTCACAGCTCTGGCCGGAATGATGTCGCTTGCATCCTGCTCCGACTTCCTCGACCAGAAAAATACATACCAGGCTAACGAGGACCTTTTCTTCGACAGCAATGACGCTGTTTCACAAGCCACAGCACCGCTATACAACTACGTATGGAACTCATTCAACGGTAAGTTCTACTATAGCGTGGGTGACGGTCGAAGCAACAACCTCACAGCTCGTTGGAGTGACTATATCTACCCCTACACTAACTTCACTGAAAATTCGCTCTCTCCAGGTCTGGAAGATGCATGGGGCTCATTCTACTCAGTAGTTGCTCAGTCAAACAACGTAATCAATAACCTGCGTGACAAATGCGGCGCCGCCGTGACTGAAGAAGCCAAGATTCAAGGCACTGCCGAAGCCCGCTTCATGCGCGGTCTCGCATACTGGTACATCGGTTCAATCTGGGGTAGAGGTATCATCTATACCGACACCAAAGCACAGCAGAAGAATCCCGTCACTCCGGCACACCGAGCCACTGACGTGATTGAATTTGCTATCCGCGACCTCGAATATGCTGCCGCCAATCTTTCAAAGACCCAAGCTAACCCGGGACGTGTGACCACCTACACTGCCTACGGTATTCTCTCTCGTGTATACCTCTCAATGGCTGGTCTCACCACCGATGGTGAATATGACGGTACAAACATTGCCACCGATTTCAACCGTGGCACCCGCAATCAATATTACCTCGACCTCGCCCGCAAAGCTGCTCTTAAATGTATCGAAGGTCCGTACCAGCTCCTTCCCAACTATGGAGACCTCTTTGCTGTGAAGACTTGGAACAACAACTCCGAATCTGTATTCCAGCTCCAGTGGCTCACCGGTTCTACCGACGCAGTTGGTTGGGGTGGTACAAATGCCATTTCCGCATTCTTTAGCTGGTCCACCATGGTAGGTGAAACCAACTGGGGTAACGCTACCTACGCATCCTACGACATAGTTCGCACCTATGACCCCGCTGACCGCATCCGCCGTCATGCCACCATCGCCACTGTAGGCGAATATTACCCGCAGCTCAATGCCAAGAACGGCGGTTACACCTACAATGTCACCGAAACCGGTTACGAAAACAAATGTAACGTGGTCAAGCATGTGATTGGTAAAATTGACGACAATGGTCAGAGCTACCAGCAGTCATCAGGCGTCAACACCTATATGATGCGTCTCGCTGAAGTATACCTTAATCTCGCCGATGCTATTCTCGGCAATCAATCAACTACATCAGATGCCGTAGCACTCGACTACTTCAATCGCGTGAGAACCCGTGCCGGAATGCCCGCCAAGAACTCTATCTCCTATCAGGACCTCCACTATGAACGCCGCATCGAGTTCGCTTACGAAGGTCTCTACTGGTACGACCTGCTCCGTCGCAGCTACTACCAGCAACAGGAAGTGGTGAACTATCTCAACACTCAGGAACGCAACGCCGGATATGAGTGGGACGAAAACGAACCTTGCCAATATGCCAAGACAAGCGACGGTACATCTGTAGCCACAGCTACCAACGCTCATCTGCTCCTCCCCTTCAGCGATGTTGACCTCATCCGTAACCCCAAACTTTCCGACACTCCCGTCGCCTACGAGTTTGGCGAACGCGAGGTTTCTCCCGCCACCCTCTACAATTGATTAATTGCCTAAAGGAAACCAAATTATGAAAAATTTTAAACAATATATACTTCCGGCTATCGCCCTGTTTTCTCTCGGCTTTGCATCATGCAACGATGATGACGAATACTTCGAGGAGAAATATCAGGACAAGCCCATGAAGATTACTCAGGTATATCTTGAGGACTACAAATCATCGGTGCCCGAACGCCCTGTAGAGTTTGCACGACTCAGCCAGATGTTACGTCTGGAAGGTGAAGGACTCTTTGGCGTGAAAAAAGTCTATATCAACGGTTATGATACTTATTTTAACCGTGCATACGTCACTGACAACTCTCTGATTGTATCGGTCAACCGCAATACTCCCGTTACCGACTGCGACCCTGCAGTCCGCAACACCATCCGCCTCGTCAAGGACAAAACCGAACTGGTGTATGAATTCCTCATCCGTAACGGATACTCAATCATCCAGTCAGTCAATCCCACACTCCCCCAACCTGGCGAGACAGTGACAGTGAACGGTTCATATCTCCACGAAACTTCTAAAGTCACCCTTCCCGGCGGCATTGAAGTCACTTCCGGCATTGAGAATGACCCCGATGGCGAATGGTTCACTTTCGTAATGCCCTCAGGCGTATCAGAAGGTGGCGCACTCATCTCCGAGAGCCCCAACGGCATCACCCAGTCACCCGCTTACTTCAACGAGACTCGCGGTATGCTCCTCGATTTCGACCATGAAGGACAGCAGGGAGCATGGAGCTGGAAAGAAAACGGCTCAATGATTAGCAACAAAGTAGAGGATGGTGACCTTGTAGCCGACCCTGTAGGTTCAGGACGCGGTTACTGCGTGCAGATTGTACCCGACCGTCTCCTTGCCAACGGTATTTCAGCCGGTAAACCACGTGCTACCGAATGTCACACTGTGGGTGACGGTAATGTTGCATGGGAAGATTGGTCACGCATGGCAGACCTTATTCCCGCCACCACTCCCGTGACCGAAGTTGCTTTCCAGGTCGACATACTCTGTCCCGAACCCTGGAGCGGAACAGGCTTCTTCCAGATGCAGCTCATCAATAATTATAACTTCGCAGGTTTCGGAAGTGACGACGATGGCAAGAGCAATCTTGTGTACTGCTTCGCTCCCTGGCTTGACGGTTGGAACGGTGGAGAGATTGTTCCTTTCACCGCCCCCAAGTGGACCACTCTTACCATACCCTTGAGCTACATCAACAAGTATGCCACTCTCATCGCTGACCCGGAGAGTGCTACTCCTACTTTCCAGATGGTTATTGACGACCGCCTCGCCGCTACATATCCCAACTTCGGTATCGGCTTCATCAACACAGATTTCGACTACACCAATGCTGCCGGCGAAAAGGTTCCCATCAAGTCAACAGCGTTCAACGGTCCGAAAATCTATCTTGACAACTGGCGCATCGTTCCTTACAAGCACTTCGAACCCTCTGACTATGAGGAACCCGAAGATGAGCAATAAACCCTTAAAATCTTAGAAAATCATGAAAGTAAACAAGATAATATTCCCGATTGCAGCTGCATCGCTACTGTTCGCCTCCTGCGACGACCAGATAATGGAATGGAAAGAGCCCGACAAGACTGTCTCTGGTTCCGAAATTCCGATGGAGCTTGCTGAGAAAATCTCAAAATATGATTTCATCAAGAACTACATGGAGCAGTATCATCCCGGGGTTGACATAACCATCGGTATGGGACTTGATGATTTCCTTGATGAAGAAAACCCGGGCTACCGTCAGGCTGTGCTCGACAACTTCCAGGGCGTTACCTTCGGAAATGCCATGAAACACCAGTCTATCGTAACGGCTGCAGGCTCTTACAATTGGAGCAAAGTTGACCAGTTCATAGCTCAGAACACCGGCTTGAAGCTTCACGGGCACAACCTTCTCTGGCACACCCAGCAACAGCAGACATATATGAAAGGTCTCATTGCCCCCAAACTTGTGCAGGAGCAGACTGGCGGAAACGATGGAATATCCAACATCCTTGTAGGCGATGCCTCTGACTTTGAAGGTGGCACCACTGGCGGATGGGGCTCATGGGGCTCCAACAAGGCTTCGGCCGATGTAGTCGATGGCGCTGGTGTGGACGGTTCAAAAGGTCTCGTCCTTGTCAACAACGGCGACGGCAACGCATGGGAAGCCCAATGTGCCTTCACTTTTGAGACTCCCCTCAAAAAGGATGTTGAATATAAGATTAGCTTCAAGGCTAAATCCACATCTGCTGTGGGTGAGCTTCAGTTCCAATACCAGAACGGAACAACTTACGGTAGCCAGGGTGGCTACAACACCTTCCCCGTCGGCACTGACTGGATTACATGTGAATATATCTTCACCACTACCTATGAGGACGTTGACCGCATAATCCTCAACTTCGGTAAGGTAGGTGCTTCCTATTACATCGACGATATTCGTTTCGGCGAATACAAGGAACCAGCCAAAGACCCGATGGAAAATATCATGGTCGGCGATGCTTCTGACTTTGAAGGTGGCACTACAGGTGGCTGGGGCTCATGGGGCTCCAATAAGGAGTCAGCCGACGTCGTAGACGGTGTTGGCGTGGATGGCTCAAAAGCACTCGTGCTTGTCAACAAAGGTGATGGCAACGCTTGGGAAGCTCAATGTGCATTTACTTTCGACGCTCCCCTCGTGAAGGATACTCCTTACATTATCCAATTCCAGGCTAAATCCACCTCAGCTGTAGGTTCGCTTCAGTTCCAATACCAGAACGGAACAACTTACGGTAGCCAGGGCGGCTATAATGACTTCCCCATCGGCACCGACTGGATTACATGCGAGTATGAATTCACCACTACCTATGAGGATGTTGACCGTATAATCATCAACTTCGGTAAGGTAGGTGCTTCCTACACCATCGACAATATCAAGTTCGGTAAAAAGATTCAGGAACCCTCACGCGCTATCCGTAGCCGTGCCGCATCTTTCCACTACGAACTGAAATCAGCCGAGGAGAAGAAAACCATCCTCCTCAACGCGATGGAAGAATGGATTAAGGAAGCCATGACTCACACAGGCGACGCTTGCACCTCATGGGATGTCATCAACGAACCTATCGGCGACAACGGTCAAATCCGCGGTGTCGAAGGTGGCTGGATGAGTGATGATAGCGAACCTGTTGAGACAACTGAGGAAGGTCTCAACCTCAACTGGACTAACGAACCTGGCAACGGTCACTTCTACTGGGGTTACTACTGTGGCATGGACTATGCTGTCAAGGCATTTGAATATGCGGCTAAGTACTCTACTAATGGTGCCAAACTGTTTGTTAATGAGTATAATCTGGAAACCAATCCTAACAAACTTGCCAAACTCATTGAATTTGTGAACTACATTGACGCAAACGGTGCTCATGTGGATGGTATCGGCACTCAGATGCACGTATCCAAGTCAATCACCAAGGAGCAGGTTGACGCTATGTTCAAGACCCTCGCTTCTACCGGCAAGCTCATCCGCATCACTGAACTTGATGTTGCCCTCGGCACCGCAAGTCCATCGGCAGCCGAGCTTCAGACTCAGAGCGATGTTTATCAGATGATTCTTACTTCATATTTTGAAAATATTCCAGCTTCTCAGCAGAGCGCCGTAACCATCTGGGGTCTCAGCGACAACTCCAAGGAGCATGAATACTGGCTGAAGGATGAATCACCCAACATCTTCGATGCAAGCTACGGTCGCAAGATTGCCTACAAGGGCGTATGCGATGCCATAGCTGGTGAGGATATCGGTGCAAGTTTTACCAGCCCTGACTATCACAACCCTAACCACTAATAATTTCTGACTCATCAGTAGTCAGTCATCATTACTATCAATCACCCGCAGCCTCATCCCCCACCGGGCTGCAGGCTGCGGGCGATTATTATTTTCTATCTCCCGACCATCTCAGAAGTTTTCTGAGAAAATCGCATCATTTTTACCTTACTAATCCCAACATCCGCATCCGATGCTCCGAATCACAACCCTTGCCATCTTTCTTATATCCCTGCTTACGGTATTTGCCTCATCCCGATTGGAAAAGCAAGGAACAGCCACGCGCCTCATCGTCGATGGAGCGCCCTATATTATTATAGGTGGCGAAACAGGAAATTCAATGGGTTCATCGGCTGTTGATGTAAAGGAATGTCTTGACAAAGCAAAGGCACAAGGCTACAATACTGTACTCTTTCCGGTGTCGTGGGAGCTGATTGAGCCGCAAAAAGGCTCGTTTGATTTCACCACTGTTGATGATATAGTATCGCAGGCTTCAGCTGACGGACTAAAGGTAGTGTTTCTATGGTTTGGCGCATGGAAAAACTCCATGAGCTGCTATACACCTAAATGGTTCAAGCGGGACACCAAATCCTATCCACGCGCCCGCACTGCCGCAGGCAAGCCTCTTGAAATCGCCACAGCATTTTCAAAAACGGTATTTGACGCCGATGCAACAGCATTCACAGCTCTGCTTCGCCACATTCAGGCGACCGATAAGTCCGGTACCGTCATAATGATTCAGATTGAGAACGAAATCGGAATGCTTGAGGATGCTCGCGACCATTCATCACTCGCACAGGGAGCTTTCACAAAAGAAGTCCCGACCGAACTAATCTCACATCTTAAAAAAAATAAGAAATCACTTCATCCGGTGCTCCTTTCAAAGTGGCGGGATGCCGGGATGAAGACATCTGGAAACTGGACAGAAATGTTTGGTGACGATATATACACCGACGAGATTTTCATGGCATACCACTATGCCAAATACGTGGAAGGTCTCGCTCAAATCGCACGTTCCATTTTCCCAGACATGCCACTTTACGTAAACGCAGCCATGAACTCGAGAGGGCGCAAACCGGGTGAATATCCTTCAGCAGGTCCATTAGCTCATCTTAAAGATATCTGGCATGCCGGTGCACCTACGGTATGCTTCCTTTCTCCCGACCTTTACGATTCAGGATTTACCTCCTGGGTCGCCGCCTACGCTCTCCCTGACAACCCCCTCTTCATTCCTGAAATCAAAACCTCACCAGCCAATAGCGCCCAGGCTTATTACGTAGTGGGCGAACATAATGCCATCGGGTTATCACCTTTCGCTTTCAACTTACGTCCACAAAACGACTATGCCTATCAGAAAAATGGTAATGAGAAGCTTCAGAGTCTCATCCCGGTCATAGCCAAGCATCTCGGCAAAGGCACGATGAATGGCTTCTATTTCGATGCCGACTCAATCACCCGTACCATAGAGCGCAACGACACCCGCATCAAAGCATCACATTATTTTACCCTCCCATGGGACCCTCGTGCCACAGACGGCTCTCCCTGGCTTCCTACAGGTGGACTGATTATTGAAATAGCCCCCATGGAGTATATCATCGCAGGGTCAGGAATGGTGCTCACATTTGAGCCAGCTTCCACTCCGGTAGCCGCAACTCCGAGTCCTGCTCTTGGAGAGGACGGTTTTGCCACTGCCGGCAATTCTTCCGCATCCGTCAATCGTTACACTCCCTCCATCAAGCCAACAGGAAGCATGCCACGGCTCGGACTTGCTTCAGTCAATGAAATTGAAGTGGCTCCGGACGGTTCTTTCACACGCTTGCGCACTTTCAATGGAGATGAGACACACCAGGGTCGTCATGTGAGAATTGGAGTGGACGATTTTAAAATTTTACATGTCAAACTCTACAAATATGAATAATACCACCCGCTTATTGGCGGCAGCCCTCTCATTAGTGCTGTCGGCGCATATCTCTGAAGCCAAAGTCAACCTCCCACACATTCTGTCAGACGGAATGGTGGTGCAACATGACCGCCCCCTCACCCTATGGGGAACTGCCGACCCGGGCGAAGCGGTTACAGTGAAAGTTGAGAAAGGCAAAAGCACTGTTGTCACAGCCGATGCAAAAGGTAATTGGCGTGCAGAATTGCCACCCTTGCGCACAGGAAAGAAATATAACATATCGGTCAACGACCTCACTATCTCAAACGTTGCCGTAGGAGATGTACTTCTATGTTCCGGTCAGTCCAACATGGAGCTCCCCATCAACCGTGTTACCGATATGTTCGCTGACGAAATCGCAAGCTATAGCAATCCTGATATACGTCAGTTTCTCGTGCCCAAGGAAACTGAATTTCACGGTACACGTACTGATGTCAGTCCCACCACCTGGAAATCGGTGGATGAAAATGTGATGAACTTCTCAGCCGTGGCTTATTTCACAGCCAAAGCGCTGAATGAAAAAACCGGACTACCAGTCGGTATCATAAATGCTTCGTGGGGTGGCACTCCGGTAGAATCATGGATTTCTGAGGAGTATCTCGCCGACTATCCTTTCTACCTCAACAAAAAGCATATCTACGACAACGATGAGTACCGACAGCAAATCAAAAATCAGGAGGGTCGTAACTATGCAGCCTGGAACTCTACAGTTGATGCTGCCGACCCCGGACTGTCACCTGATTCCAAATATTATGCCCCCGGATTAGACGACTCAAACTGGCGCGAGGTTGACCTTTTTTCCACCGATTGGGCTACTGATGGACTCAACCCCATAAACGGCACCCATTGGTTTCGACGTTCTGTCACCATTGATGATGAACATGCCGGGCAACCCGCCACTCTTCGTCTCGGCTGCATAGTAGATGCCGACTCTGTTTGGGTCAACGGCGAAAAGGTTGGTTTCACATCCTATCAATATCCTCCACGCATCTATCCAATCCGTAAAGGTCTTCTGAAGAAAGGGGAAAACACAATCGCTATCCGTCTGATATCCTCTAACGGCACCCCCCATTTCGTCCCAGAAAAGCCTTACAAACTGATATTCGGCAATCGACCATACGCTCTGTACGGGAAGAAATGCGATGATGAAATCTCACTTGAGGGTAAATGGAAATATGCCCCCGGCGCTCCTATGCCCAAAGGACCTGACATGATGTTCTATTGCTATCTTCCTGCCGTACTCTATAATGGTATGATTGCACCTGTAATCTCCTATCCTGCAGGAGGTATGGTGTGGTATCAAGGTGAATCCAACGTTTCAAACCGCAACCAGTATCCGGCACTCCTCGGCACCATGACTAGCAACTGGCGCGAAGCCTCTGGCAATCCTGATATGCCTGTATACATCGTCGAGCTCGCTGACTTCCTCCACCCTTCAGCCAAAGGAGAACGCGCCGCTTGGCAGGAGATGCGTATGCGACAAGCGGAGACAGTAAAAAACACTCCAAACGCCAAACTCATCCATAACTCGGACCTCGGCGAATGGAACGATATACACCCGCTCGACAAAAAGACACTCGGCATACGTATTGCCGATGCAATAACTGAAAAGTAACCCGCAAAAAAATAACTCTATCTGAATAATCTCCCATGGAAGCAACAGTAAATGTTCCTCGTTCGCAGGAAGCGAAAGGATTCTATAAACTCTCAATGCTACAGTGCATCGGTTTCGGTTCAGGTGACCTCGCACAGAATCTCATCTACCAGACCATCAGCATGTACCTTCTGTTTTTCTATACAAATGTCTACGGACTTGACCCTGCGGTAGCGGCGGTGATGTTCCTGATTGTCCGCATCGTGGATGTGATATGGGACCCTCTGGTAGGAACATTTGTGGATAAACATGACCCCAAGCTCGGCAAATACCGTGCATATCTGATACTCGGAGGTATTCCCCTCACGGCATTTGCGCTTTTATGCTTCTGGAACGGTTTTTCAGGCTCTTTGCTTTATGCTTACGTGACCTACGTAGGACTTTCAATGTGCTATACCCTGGTCAATGTGCCTTACGGAGCGCTCAACGCTTCGCTGACCCGCGATACCGCTGAAATCACCAAACTTACATCGGTCCGTATGTTCATGGCTAATGTGGGCGGTTTGGCTGTAGGCATGGGTATACCTATCGTGCTCAAATTCTTTGACCCCGCTGAGACCACCGACATGTCGATGAGTGACACTGCATGGTTTGCAACAATGGCAATCTACGGATGCGTCGGACTCGCACTTCTCTTCTTCTGCTTCTCACAATGCCGAGAGAGAGTGGTGATGGATAAGAGCGCCACAGAGGATGTAAAGGTTTCCGACCTATGGATGGAGTTTGTACACAACCGCCCACTACGCATCCTCGCCTTCTTCTTCATAACCGCATTCGCAATGATGGCTGTGGGCAACGCCGCAGGTGCATATTATATCAACTACAATCTCCACGGTTCAGCCGGCGAGCTGTCAATCTTCATGGGTCTTGGCTCTATTCCCGCATTCATCTTCATGCCGATGATACCTGCCATCAAGAAAATGGTCGGAAAGAAAGGTATGTTCTACATATTCCTAATCACCGCTATCATAGGTATGGCTATGCTCTACGCCATATCGATGATTCCCGCTCTCCGCGAGCATATCATCCTGGTCTACATAGCCCAATTTGTCAAATCAACCGGAGTGATTGTAGCCACCGGCTATATGTGGGCACTTGTGCCCGAAGTCATCTCCTTCGGTGAATATACCCACGGACGCCGAATATCAGGCATCGTTAATGCCCTCACCGGCATCTTCTACAAAGCCGGCATGGCTCTAGGTGGTGTAGTGCCCGGTCTGGTACTCGCATTTGTCGGATTCAATAAGGATGCTGCCACTCAGACACCGTTTGCTGAGCAAGGTATCCTCTGGCTCGTTGCTGTGATTCCTGCCATGCTCTTGGTGCTTGCCATGTTCATTATCTCCCGCTATGAACTTGACGATGATGTAATTGACAATATCAACCGTGAAATTGAATCACGCCATTCAAATTAAGAGATTATCCATCCGCCCACAAATCATATTCCAATATCATGAAACCGTTTTCACTCATACCTCTCACACTCCTTGCCATAGGGTGTCAGACTACCCCCGATACCCCTACGCTGAAGGAGCATTTCAATGATGATTTCCTAATCGGAGCTGCCATAAACGTTCCTCATGTCAATGGGGCAGACCCAAAGGCCGATTCTATTGTAACCCGTCATTTCAACTCTATCGTAGCTGAAAACTGCATGAAAAGCGAAGAAATCCACCCCTCGGAAGGGGTATACCATTGGGATGATGCCGATGCCTTTGTGAAGTATGGCGAAGAACGCGGTATGGCTATAATAGGTCACACCTTGATATGGCACTCACAACTCGCGCCATGGTTTGCTGTCGACTCAACCGGCAGCAATGTGACACCTGATGTACTGAAAGAACGTATGCGCGACCATATAACCACCATCATGACCCGATATAAGGGTAAAATTAAAGGATGGGATGTGGTAAACGAGCCCATACTCGAAGATGGTTCTTATCGTCAATCTCCATTCTATGAGATTCTTGGCGAAGAGTACATACCACTCGCCTTCCAGTATGCTGCCGAGGCTGACCCTGATGCAGAACTTTACATCAACGACTACGGAATGAATGCTCCCGCCAAGCGCGATGCCTATGTAAAGCTTGTCAACGATATGAAAGCCAAGGGTCTGCGTATAGATGCCATCGGTATGCAAGGACACATGGGTATGGATTATCCCGACATCACCGAATTCGAGAAGTCAATAGAAGCCTTTGCCTCAACCGGTGCTAACGTAATGATAACCGAATGGGACATGAGCGCGCTTCCCACCATCAGCCACAGTGCCAATATATCTGACAGCGTGGTCTACAACACCCAGTTCAACCCTTACCCCAACGGACTGCCGAGCGAGATTTCCGATAAGTGGAACGAGCGCATGACAGCCTTCCTCAACCTCTTCAAAAAGCATTCCGATGTAATCACACGTGTGACAGCCTGGGGTACACAGGATGGAATGTCATGGAAAAACGATTTCCCAATGAAAGGAAGAGTCGAGTATCCATTGCTCTTCGACCGAAACTATAATCTCAAACCGTTCCTCATGAACGAACTAAACACCAATGAATTAAAATACCTGACAAAATAATGAAACTCCAGAATCCCACCAAACGCTACCTTTTCCCCGCCGACTATATGGCAGACCCAAGTGTACATCTGTTCAACGGCAAATTATACATCTATCCATCTCACGACTGGGAGTGCGAGAATGTGGAAAACGACAATGGTGACCAGTATGTCATGAAGGACATGCATGTGCTTTCTACCGACGACCCCATGAACGGCGAGGTCATCGACCATGGCAAAGCTCTCGACATAGCCGACATACCTTGGGCAGGACGTCAGCTATGGGACTGCGATTGTACTGAAAAGGATGGCAAATATTATCTTTACTTCCCTCTGAAGGATAAGAACGACATATTCCGCATCGGCGTGGCTATAGCCGACCGTCCTGAAGGACCATTCATCCCACAGCCTGACCCTATACGCGGCAGCTACTCAATGGACATATGTGTGCTTCCCGATAATGGTGAATATTATCTCTACTTCGGAGGTCTTTGGGGCGGACAGCTCCAGCGCTATCGTGACAACAAAGCTTTGGAATCGGCAGAGTTGCCCGAAGGCGACGAGCCATCGCTGCCAAGCCGCTGTGTGCGCCTCTCCAAGGATATGCTTCAGTTCGCCGAGGAACCTCGTCCCGTACAAGTTGTGGACTCCTGCGGAAATCCGCTCAAAGCCAACGACCCTCACCGTTTCTTTGAAGCATCATGGGTACACAAATATAATGGTAAATACTATTTTTCATACTCCACAGGCGATAGCCATCTCCTCTGCTATGCCATTGGCGACAATCCTTACGGACCATTTGTATATCAGGGAGTAATCCTGACTCCGGTGGTTGGCTGGACCACACATCACTGCATCGTGGAGTACAAAGGCAAATGGTACCTATTCCACCACGATAGTGTTCCCTCCGGCGGCAAATCATGGCTCAGAAGCTTGAAAGTATGCGAACTTACATACGATGCCGAAGGACATATTCTCCCGATTGACGGTGGAGGTGACCCGGTGGACGCCTCAATTATTGATAACGTTTAGAACTTGGTCATAACAACCTCTAAGAGGTGGTTGAATGAATCGTATACCTTATCCTGACATCCTCTTAGAGGTTAATTAATGACCTTTCAAATCCTAAATTATAATATGCGCAATCATATCCTCGCTCTGCTTATAGCTGTGGCTACTATCGTTCCGGGTGTGGCATCAACCACCAACGATGGGAGTGAACTGTGGCTCCGTTCTCTCTCATCAATCAATGAAACGAAAGGCAATGTGACATTTGACCGGAAGAAACTCTCACCCACACTTCAGGAAGCATCCAAAGTGCTCAACTCTCCGTCACTTTGCGGCTACACTATAAAGGTATCACTCAAAGGAGACAAATCTCTTGGGAGAGATGGTTATGAGATACGCACATCCGGCAAAGAGCTTACACTTTCAGCCACAACAGACCTCGGTGTGCTGTATGGCGCTTTTGCCCTTCTACGCATTGCCGACTCAGGTGAGCAGATACCCAATCAAGTCGTGGAGGTTCCCGCCTATACTCTGCGAATACTCAACCATTGGGATAATCTCGATGGCACCGTGGAACGTGGCTATGCCGGGCATTCCCTCTGGAAATGGGAACAGATTGCCGATTCAATATCGCCACGTTACATGGAGTATGCACGTGCAAATGCATCAATAGGCATCAACGGGACCGTGCTCAACAATGTAAATGCCTCACCGCGTATACTGTCGGCCGACTATCTTGATAAGGTAAAGAGAATTGCCGACACATTCCGACCTTTCGGAGTGAGAGTATACCTATCGGTAAATTTCGCATCTCCCATGGCTCTTGATTCGCTACCCACAGCCGACCCTCTTGACCCACAGGTCCAGAAATGGTGGAAAAAGAAAGCTGACGAAATTTACCGACTCATCCCCGATTTCGGAGGCTTTCTTGTTAAGGCAAACTCTGAGGGTCAGCCGGGTCCGATGGACTTCGGACGTACACATGCCGATGGTGCCAATATGCTTGCCCGTGCCCTGAAACCTCACGGCGGTATAGTAATGTGGCGCTCATTCGTATATTCCCCCATTGATGCCGACCGAGCCAAGCAAGCATACATGGAATTCCAACCTCTCGACGGTAAGTTTGAACCAAACGTAATAATCCAAATCAAGAACGGGCCGGTAGATTTCCAGCCGCGCGAACCTTACAGCCCTCTTTTCGGAGCCATGCCCTCTACTCCTGAGATGGTAGAATTTCAAATAACCCAGGAATATCTCGGTCATTCCAATCATCTGGCATATCTTGCCCCGATGTGGAAAGAATTTTTTGAATATGTCCCTTCAACATCACTCAAAGCGGCGGCTGGTGTTACCAATATCGGCGACAATGCCAACTGGACCGGACATCCTTTGGCGCAAGCCAACTGGTACGCATTCGGACGGCTTGCATGGAATCCGGAACTGACCTCTGAACAAATTGCGTCCGAGTGGCTCGCCCGCACCCTCATTGACCCACACAACACTCCGGCAGAGGTGCGCGACAGCCTTTCAGCCATGCTTATCAGTAGCCGTGAAACAGTGGTAGATTATATGATGCCCCTTGGACTTCACCACATCTTTGCATTCGGTCACCATTATGGTCCTGAGCCATGGTGCGACGTGCCAGGCGCACGCCCTGACTGGCTCCCCAAATATTACCATCGGGCAGATTCCATTGGGTTGGGCTTTGACCGCTCTCCTTCAGGAAGCAATGCTGTAGAGCAATATCCCGAACCTCTGCGCTCTCAGCTTGCCGACATGAATAGCTGTCCTGAAGAATTGCTGTTATGGTTCCATCATGTCCCCTGGACACACAAACTCAAGTCCGGTCGCACTCTTTGGGATGAGCTATGCATTGCCTATCAGCGCGGTTGCAACCGCACAATTGAATATCAGAAAATCTGGGAAAATGCCAAACCGTACATATCCCCTGAGATTTTCGCCGACGTGCAACAGCGCCTCATGACACAAACACGCGACGCACAGTGGTGGAAAGATGCCTGTATACTCTACTTCCAGGAATTTTCCCGTCTTCCACTTCCCTCTGAGGTAGCTCCACCGATACATACCCTTGACGAGATGCGCAAGGTGTCGCTCGGCATCACTAACTATGAGTCACCCACTCCTGCCCTTCTCAACATCAACCGCTGACCTCATCCCAATCATATACACAAGTACCATCGGGTTCTGATAATTTACCATAATTTTTTGTGGATATTATCGGAATAAGCTATCTTTGCGTATCTCTAAGAAACTATTCAATTTAATTTTATCTTATACAGTTTCTAATAGGTTTAATAGTTTCTTAACAGCTAATATGTAAATTAATGCTTATATAACCAATCATGACGACCCGAACAATACTACATAATATCCTAACATCTGTAATTGCTTTCATTGCCATCGGTTGTACCGGCTCGGGAACCGTTGAGATTCCAGCCAATCATCCCGACATCTTGTATATGGGCAGAATACATTGGGGCGATTCACTCGCGCCTCAATTCACATATCCCGGCACCACAGCCATGCTTAATTTCGAGGGCTCTTCAATCAGCATGAAGGCACGTCCCGGAAGCGGTCAGTTCATGGTAGAGGTTGACACCCGCGAGCCTTTTAAAATCAACTTCACCCCCACAGATTCACTAATTCTGCTTGCCGACTCTCTCGCCGACGGACCTCACTCTGTACGTGTCACTTACGCCATCGAAGGCTATGAACGTGCGCCTGAATTCCACGGATTCAACATAACCGATGGTAAAATTCTCCCTGCACCCGAACGTCCTGCGCTGAAAATTGAATTTATTGGTAATTCTATAACCTGCGGTTACGGCACTGAGGAGACTGACCCGGAAAAAGGTTTCTCATACGACACCGAAAACCATACCCTTACCTATGCCTACCGCACCGCCCGAGCTCTAAATGCCGACTTTAATGTAGTGGCACGCTCAGGTATAGGTATCTACCGTAACTACAACGGTCCTAAAGAGGGTGATAAGGAGACAATGATGGATGAATATGAGAATACCCTGCTGTATCAACCCGAGCACAAATGGGATTTCTCCAAATTCCAACCCGATATAGTGTGTATCAATCTCGGTACCAACGACACCTCTAACGACAATTACGATATCACGCTCTTTGAGGCGAAGTACCGTACATTTCTCCAACGTCTGCGCACACTTTATCCTTCGGCTAAAATAGTGCTGCTGACCGGTTCGATGATGAACGGAAAGCCCCTCGACGATGTCAAAGGTGCACTCGACCGCCTCGCTGCCGACGATGAAAATATTTACCGCTTTGACATGTCTCCGCAAACTGGTGAACTTGGATATGGCGCCAATTACCATCCTTCACGCCGACAGGCCCAGCTGATGGGTGCACAACTAATTGAATATCTCAAGGGACTAATCGCAGAGGGCACAGATACTCCGCAATAGGTTACTTAACAGATTTATTATCCGGAGGTCTCCTACCCAACAGACCTCCAAACATCAAAATCATTTTGGAAGATTTTCAGAAACTCCTAAGGGAGCGCATACTTGTACTTGACGGTGCCATGGGCACTATGATTCAGGGATATAAACTCACTGAAGCCGATTTTCGCGGCGAGCGTTTTGCCTCATGGCACTGCGACCTACGCGGCAACAATGACCTGCTTAACGTCACACGTCCGGATGTGATAGCTGAAATATGCCAGAGCTATATAGATGCAGGAGCCGACATTGTATCCACCAACACGTTCAATGCCAATGCCGTGTCGATGGCCGACTACGATATGCAGTCGATGGTCCGCGAAATCAATCATGCCGGAGCCTCTCTCATGCGTCGTGTAGCAGACTCCGCAATGCAACTCACCCCGGGGAGAAAGATATGGGTGGCCGGTTCGATGGGACCTACCAACAAGACAGCGTCCATGAGTCCCGATGTGAGCAATCCCGGTCTCCGCGCCGTTACCTACGATAACCTTTTCGACGCCTATCTCGAACAAGTTACAGCTCTGATTGAAGGTGGTGTTGACCTGCTGCTGTTCGAGACAATCTTTGACTCTCTCAATCTCAAGGCTGCTCTTGACGCCGCACGTGAAGCCATGGAGCGTCTCGGCACTAACCGCCCGGTAATGCTTTCGCTAACTCTATCAGGTCAAGGAGGTCGCACATTCTCCGGACAGACACTACAAGCGTTCCTCGCCTCGGTCGAACATACCTCTATTGCCACCATAGGTCTCAACTGTTCATTCGGAGCTTCGGAAATGAAGCGATTCCTCGCTGAGCTTGCCTCAATAGCGCCTTATCCTATCTCAGCCCATCCCAATGCAGGTCTTCCAAATGCCATGGGAGCCTACGATGAAACACCTGAGAAAATGGCATCGCTTGTGTCGCAATTCGTGGATGAAGGTCTTGTAAACATAATCGGAGGGTGCTGTGGGACCACCCCGGCACATATAGCCAAATACCCCGACATAGTGCGTGGCAAAAAGCCTCACCAACCTCATGACCCCCACACCGGTCTATGGCTGTCGGGACTTGAACTGCTCGAGGTGAAGCCACAGAACAATTTCGTGAACGTAGGGGAACGTTGCAACGTGGCAGGCTCCCGCAAATTTCTCCGCCTCATCAAAGAGGGCAACCATGAGGAAGCCCTTTCGATTGCCCGCAAGCAGGTGGAGGATGGCGCCCAAATCATAGATATCAACATGGATGACGGAATGCTCGACGCTGCTAAAGAGGTCACCACATTCCTAAATCTCATAGCTGCCGAGCCCGACATAGCTCGTGTGCCGGTGATGATTGACTCTTCTAAATGGGAGGTAATCGAAGCCGGACTTAAATGTGTACAAGGCAAATCGGTAGTCAATTCCATCTCCCTCAAGGAAGGTGAAGAAAAATTCCTGATGCACGCACGGCGCATACGTCAACTGGGTGCAGCTGTGGTAGTGATGGCATTTGACGAAACCGGTCAAGCTGACACTTTCGAGCGGAAAATCGAAGTGTGCTCACGTGCGTACCGTCTGCTTACCGAAGCAGCAGGCTTCGACCCTGAAAATATAATCTTCGACCCCAATATCCTCGCTATTGCTACCGGCATAGAGGAACACAACCGCTACGGACTCGACTTTATCCGCGCCGTAGAGTGGATTAAAACCAATCTACCCGGTGCAAAGGTGAGCGGTGGCGTGAGCAACCTTTCATTCTCATTCCGTGGCAACAATTACCTCCGTGAGGCAATGCATGCAGTATTCCTTTACCATGCCATAGCCAAAGGGATGGATATGGGAATTGTGAATCCTTCCACATCCGTAACCTACGAAGATATCGAACCGGGATTGCGCACATTGCTGGAGGACGTGGTTCTCTACCGCCGCCCTGATGCCGCCGACGACCTGATTGCATACGCCCAGACAGAAGCTGAGAAAAAAAGCACTGGTGCCGCTCCCGAAAACTCTTCCAAAGAATCGGTTGCCGACCAATGGCGTAAGCTCCCGGTGGACGAACGCCTCTCACATGCACTTATAAAAGGGATTTCCGACCATCTCGAAGAAGACCTTGCGCAAGCTCTCACCATATATCCCAATCCGGTAGATATAATTGATGGACCGCTGATGGAGGGCATGAACCGTGTGGGTCAACTGTTCGGTGAAGGAAAAATGTTCCTCCCGCAAGTAGTCAAGACCGCCCGCACCATGAAGAAAGCTGTCACCATCCTCCAACCCGCCATTGAGGAACGCCGCGCCGAGTCCTCAGCAGGAAAAGCCGGAAAGGTTCTCTTCGCGACTGTAAAGGGCGATGTGCATGACATCGGAAAGAATATAGTATCCATAGTGCTCGCCTGCAACAATTACGAAGTGATTGACCTCGGAGTAATGGTGCCTGCAGAAGTGATTGTGAACACCGCGCTACGCGAGAAACCTGACTTGGTATGTCTCTCCGGACTCATCACCCCATCGCTTGAGGAGATGGTACATGTCACCGAGGAGATGCAGAAAGCCGGGCTAACCATCCCTATAATGGTGGGAGGTGCCACAACCTCACGCATCCACACAGCGCTCAAGATAGCTCCTCACTATTCCCACCCTGTGATTCATGTGCGCGACGCATCGCAAAATCCGCTTATTGCGGCTCAGCTGCTCAATCCATTAACCCGCGATGAATATATCACCAACCTAAACCGCGAATACGCCACTCTCCGGGACAGAGAGATGGCTAAGAACATTCCGTTGGTATCGCTGGAGGAAGCGAGAAGCAAACGGGTTGCGCTCGATTTCAGCAGCTACAATCCCGTAGTTCCCTCATTTATAGGAAGAAGAATATTTAATCTACCGCTCCATGAAGTGGTACCGTATATCAATTGGCGTCAATTCTTCACCGCATGGAAAATGCCGGCAGAGTTCGCCTCATTGTCACATCTGCATGACTGTCCATCGTGCCGCAAGGAATGGCTGACCAAACATCCTCACGGAGAAAGCGGACTTGAACTCTATTCGGACGCATTGAAAACCCTCGCCTCACTTGCCGAGGAAGAGAAAAAAGGCGCCAGACTCATACGAGCCATTCTCTCTTTTACCCCCGTCACAGCTGAAGGTGATGACCTGCATATTGCCGACACCATAATACCCACTCTGCGCCAGCAATCAAAACGGGAGGATGATACCTATAAGTCACTTGTGGACTATATTTCACCCGCAGGAGACTATATTGGCGCTTTCGCTATCTCGGTAGATGCAACAGAGCGCATCGGTCAGCTCGATAAGGAGGGTGACTCTTACAAATCACTATTGCTTCAGACCCTCACCCATCGCCTCGCCGAAGCGGCGTCAGAGTATTTCCATCATAAGGTGCGCAAGTCGCTATGGGGTTACGCCCCCGATGAGAATCTGAGCCTTGAGGAGATGTATGCCGCCAAGTATACCGGTATACGTCCGGCGGTTGGCTATCCATCGCTGCCTGACCAGAAACTCAATCATCTGCTCGACAGACTTCTTCAGATGAATGAAATAGGCATCACTCTCACCGAGAATGGCGCCATGCATCCATCATCTACCATAAGCGGACTCTATTTCTCTCATCCTTCCAGCTGCTATTTCATGATTGGAGATATTGGCGAGGACCAGATAGCCGACTATGGCAAGCGACGCGGACTCTCTCCCGACGAGGTCCACACTATCCTCAACAAATAAGTGCGTGGCAGACTCCGGAAGTCACGCACTCCTTTGCGACACTGCATCTCAAGAATAAAATCATTATCTATAAAACATCTCTACCTCTATGTTAGTCAAAACTTACGGAGCCTCAGTCCAAGGTATCGACGCTATTGTAGTCACCATAGAAGTTGTAGCCGACACAGGTCTATCATTTGCCCTCGTAGGCATGGCTGATACCGCAGTCAAAGAGAGTCACCAACGTGTGCTCTCCGCCATGCTCCAATGTGGCTTCCGCTGGCCACGGCGACGTGTGGTAATCAACCTCTCGCCTGCCGATGTCCGCAAGGAGGGTGCAGCCTACGACCTTCCAATCGCCGTAGGCATCCTTGCCGCCGCCGAGCAGATTGAGAGTAGGCTCCCGTTGGATTCTTACATGATAATGGGCGAGCTGTCGCTCGACGGTTCTGTGCTCCCAATCCGTGGCGCTCTACCTATGGCTATAAAAGCGAGAGAATTGGGATTCAAGGGTATGATAGTGCCTCACGCCAATGTCTCGGAAGCCGCTGTGGTCAATAATCTCGATGTATATGGAGTGTCGCACCTTAAACAGGTGATTGATTTCATAACCGGAAAGATTGAGCTGCAACCCATGGTAGTCAACACACGGGAGGAATTTGCCCGCGCCTCTGGAATATTTGACTGTGACTTCTCGGAAGTGAAAGGACAGGAGACGGTTAAACGCGCCTTTGAAGTAGCGTGTGCAGGTGGACATAACATACTTATGATTGGTCCTCCCGGCGCGGGAAAATCAATGATGGCAAAGCGTCTACCCACAATCCTCCCGCCGCTCACCCTTGCTGAAGCTCTCGAGACCACTAAAATACACTCGGTAGCGGGGAAACTGAAAAGCGGCTCACGGCTTATGACCTCGCGTCCATATCGCGCTCCTCACCACACCATCTCACCAGTAGCCCTGGTGGGAGGAGGTGCAAACCCTGTTCCGGGAGAGATTTCCCTTGCCCACAACGGAGTACTGTTTCTCGATGAATTTCCGGAATTTTCAAGACAAGTATTGGAGGTGATGCGTCAACCTCTGGAGGATAGGCATATCACCATATCCCGTGCCAAATACTCCATTGACTATCCTACCGGATTCATGCTTGTAGCAAGTATGAATCCATGTCCTTGCGGCTATTACAATCACCCCACAAAGGATTGCAGTTGCTCACCCGGCGCCGTACAGAAGTATCTCAACCGCATCTCCGGTCCGCTGCTTGACCGCATAGACCTGCAAATTGAAATCTATCCCGTGCCATTCGAAGAACTCTCGTCAACCCGCGAGAGCGAGAAAAGCGAAGTAATGAAACAGAGAGTGATACGTGCCCGTGAGATTCAAGCCTTGCGCTTCAGCGGAGAAAAACATATTCACTGCAACGCACAGATGAATTCACGACTTCTATCCGTCTATGCCGAGATTGACAAAGAAGGGCTCGACATGCTACGTGATGCCATGGAGCGCCTTGATATGAGCGCACGAGCCTACAGCCGTATATTGAAAGTGGCACGTACAATTGCCGACCTTGAGAATAGTGAAAATCTGTCAGCCGCACAGCTCTCCTCCGACCAACTCAACAGCCATCTCAGCAGAGCTGCCTCAGCCCCTATCCTTACCCATCATCTTCAGGAAGCCCTATCCTACCGTAATCTCGACCGCGGCAACTGGGGTCAAAGCATAAATAAACTCCCTTTCTGAGCATTGTGCCCGGAAAGGGAGATATAGGTTATCATTACAAGTCATGATTTCTGCCTCCTAAGCGCAAAACGGCGCCTCAGCAAATAATCGAGCCAGAGGAGAATAGCGGCGGCGATAACCACCACAAATATGAATCCATAAGATGACGATTGCGCTGCTTGAACCTGAGTGGGTGCAGCTGTAACCATGTGTATCGACCCGTCAATCCCAAGCAAGTAATCATGCAACATCCCGGTCAGAATATCACCGCAGTAGCACACCAATGTGCCGGTAGTTACAGCCACCGCAGCAAAATAACCTAAGATACTCCACACCAGATTGCGACGGTTACGCCTACGCTCCATAGCTACAATCCCGCACATGACACGGGATGAAAAATCGGGCGACAGTCTCTGGCTTCTGCCACGCGCATTGATTGCATTATAAAGAGGAGATTTCTTATACATATTTCCGGGATATTTCATTTATCAAAACATATAACTTCTTACGCGTACGCATCAGACGTACCTTAACTGCCGAATCGCCCAACCCCATCATCTCAGCCACCTCTTTCAGCGGTATTTCTTCAAAATAATGGAATGTTATGAGCGCGCGTTCCTCTACCGTGAGCCTGTCAATAGCCTCAGGGAGTGCCGCCAGGCGCGGGCTATCGGAATCGAGCAGACTGTCGACCTGCGCATCCGACACATCGCGTAAAGATGCATCATCGAGCACAGTTTCTATCACTTTCCCACGGCGTGCGCGTGCCACTGCCTCATTGTAGGCTATTCGGTAAAGCCATGTGGAAAATGAACTGCGCCCGTCAAACTTGTCAAGATTTCTGAACGCTTTCAGAAACACATCCTGCGTCACCTCCTCAGCATCCTCAGTGGAATCGACTATCCGCACCACCAAAGTGAACACCAACTGAGAATACCTATCCATAAGTATACGGAATCTTCCGGTATCACCGCTGAGCACCTGACGAATTATATGTATATCCTGACTGTTCACATTCTATTAGATGTAACGTCTTTAGGAAAGGTTACATTATGCGGTAAAAAAAATTTTTTGAAAAATTATGTAACCTTTCATGGCAATCTGTCGTCTAACGAGACAAACAAACTAAACAAACTAAACAAATCTTTAAAATTATGGACTTAACTCCTATTTTTATCACAGGCATCGTATTCATAACAGTCTACCGTATATTTGAACTGTTTGTGCGCCGCCGCGAACGTCTCGCCATCATAGACAAAATCGGACAAGACAATGGTTCTCTCCATGCAAATCTTGACCTCAACAAGATTCTCTATCCTACTTCGGTATCCGACAGTCGTTACACTTCTCTGAAGTGGGGATGCCTCGCATTAGGTCTTGGCGCAGGTCTGTTCTGCTATGTGCTCATTGCCATCAATCAGCCATCCATCCTCAATTCCTGGAGTATGAAATCAACTCTAAGCGGCTCGCTCACACTCCTTGGTGGCGGACTGGGCTTAATAATCGCTTTCATTGTTGAAACCCTCCTTAATAAATCAAACCGCAACGAAGAGTAATCTTCAAGGGAGGATTGGGAGATATTTATATCAGATACCGCAGATGCCAATCGACCATGCAATGGCAGGATGCCAGTTTCCAAACAATTTCTAAATAAAAAAAGAGTCCTGAAAAATTTCAGGACTCTTTTTTTAGCGCTTCAGGATGGGCTTGAACCAACGACCCCCTGATTAACAGTCAGGTGCTCTAACCAACTGAGCTACTGAAGCATGATGATTATAATAATTTTCCTCGCTTGGACTTCACGAAGTCCTCTTTGATTGGCGCTTCAGGATGGGCTTGAACCAACGACCCCCTGATTAACAGTCAGGTGCTCTAACCAACTGAGCTACTGAAGCAGAATTGCGATGAAATAATCATCATCAAATACAAATAGCGAGAGTTTCTCGATTTTTGCGATGCAAAATTACGCCGTTTTTTTGAATTGTGCAACCTTTTGGCATAAAAAATTAATATAATCTATATTTTTAAGGCATTTTTTTCTAAAATATGGCGAAAAATCAATCGTGAAAAAATTTTTAACAGTTTCTTAGACTATTCGATAGTTTATTTGTTATATAATTTGACTACCTTTGGTCTTTCAAAAGCATCATTGACCAATATTATGGTCGTCTACAATGTTATTTTGCAACTGAAATTTTGCACGGAAGCATCCGTTACACAAACGTTTCAATCATTCAATTCGCCCCGGATATGAAAAAACTAACCATTTTAGCCGCCGCGCTGGTTGTGCTCACATTACTATCGTCAGCAGCCACCCGTAGTAAAAAGAATGAAATATCACGCAATCTGGATATATTCAATGCACTCTACAAGGAGTTGCAGACTTTCTACGTGGATTCCATCGACGCTGAAAAGTCAATCAACACCGCCATCGGCGCTATGCTTAACGATATCGACCCTTATACTGAGTATATTCCGGCATCCGAGCAGGAGAAATTCCGCACCATGACTTCAGGCGAATACGGCGGTATAGGTTCTCTGATTCAAGAGACTCCCAAAGGTGTTATCATAGCAGAACCATATGAAGGTAGTCCTGCTTTCAACGCAGGTCTACGTCCCGGTGACTTAATTGTAATGATTGATGGAGACTCGGTGGCAGGATGGACTTCATCAAAAGTAAGCGAACATCTGAAGGGGCAGAACGGCTCCGACCTTAAACTTCTGGTGAAACGCCCATGGGTGGAGGATTCCATGCTCACATTTGACATCAAACGCGCAAAAATACAAATCCCTTCAGTGCCCTACTTCGGAATGCTGAAAGATAACATCGGCTATATCTCACTCAATACATTCTCCGAAAAGAGTTATCAAGAAGTACGTACCGGTGTTGAGGACCTTGTGAAAAAAGGTGCCAAAGGCATAGTGCTCGACCTCCGCGGCAATGGAGGCGGACTGGTGGAAAGCGCCATCCAGATTCTTGGCATATTCCTTCCGAAAGGCACTCCCGTGCTGACTACCCGAGGCAAAGGCGTGCTCAACGAGAAAGTCTATAAGACAAGTGTAAATCCCATTGACACCAAGATTCCTTTAGCTGTACTTGTTGACGGAGGTTCGGCATCGGCATCGGAAATTGTCACCGGCGCTCTCCAGGACCTTGACCGCGCAGTAGTGCTCGGCAACCGTTCATTTGGCAAAGGTCTGGTACAAAGCACACGTAGCCTACCCTACGACGGTCTGCTTAAGGTCACAATAGCCAAGTACTACATTCCCTCCGGACGTCTGATTCAGGCTATCGACTACTCTCACCGCAATCCCGACGGCACGGTAGCGCGCATCCCCGACAGCCTTACCAATGTGTTCAAGACAGCTGGGGGACGAGAAGTGAGAGATGGCGGTGGTATCACCCCCGACATAAAGGTTGACTATCCGGATGTGAACCGACTGACATTCAACGTTGTGCGCGACAACTGGGCATTTGACTACGCCACAAAGTATGCCGCACAGCACCAATCTGTACCTCAGCCCGAAGAATTTGAGGTTACCGATGAAATCTATGCCGACTTCAAAGGCTTCATCGACCCAGCCAAGTTCAATTACGATAAGGTATGCGAGTCAGCCATTGAACAGCTACGCGAACTCGCCAAAAGCGAAGGATATATGAATGACTCAACCTCGGCTCAGTTCGATGTGCTCGCAGGGATGCTCAAGCATGACCTTAACCGCGACCTTGACCTCAACCGCAAGAATATCACCCCCTATCTCGCCGGTGAGATTCTCAATCGCTATTACTCCAATCGCGGTGAGATTATCTATAGTCTGCGCGACGACGCGACAGTTGACTCAGCAATCACTGTGCTTACCTCACCCCGCTACAGCCAGATTCTCGCTCCTGCAGCAAAAACCGCTCCGGAAAAAGGGAAAAAAGACAAGGATAAATAATCATCATTTACAAGATATAATCCAGTTCCATATTCACGATGACTATTCAGGAACTAAGTGACGAATTTTTATCAGCGCGCCGCCGTGAAGCTTTACAGAAAGCTCTCGGCGGCGAAGCTAATGTAATATCCGTTTATAATCTCGCCGGTTCGGCTCCAGCCATGATGCTCGGAGCACTGCCACCTCGTGCCGTACCCACAGTAGTCGTAGGCGATTCGCTTGATGATGCCGGATACATCTATCATGACCTATCGCGCCTCCTCGGAGAGGAGAATGTACTCATGTTCCCCTCGGGATATAAGCGCGATATAAAGTATGGTCAGGTAGATGCCCCGTCACAGATATTGCGCACTGAGGCTCTCAACCAATGGTATTCAGAGCATGCTCCGCGCTACGTGGTCACATATCCCGAAGCGCTTGCCGAGAAGGTTGCCACACGAGAGGTGATTGACCGTCACACGCTACATCTTGACAAAAACGAGCCTGCCGATATGACCGAAACGGTAAAATGGCTGCGTGAAAATGGTTTTGCCGAGGTGGATTACGTATACGAACCGGGACAATTCGCCGCCCGAGGCTCTATAATCGACATATTTGGTTACAGCAACGAGCTCCCCTTCCGTATAGACTTCTTCGGTGATGATATTGATTCAATCCGTACGTTCAATATCGAGACCCAACTCTCGGAACGTCAACTTGACGAGGTTGCCATAACCTCAGGAGTAGCATCGCAGTCAAGCGGCGAATCACTCCTTGATTATGTGGACCCCTCCACCATGTTTGTAGTGCGCGATGCAGCCTACACCGTGGAGCGCATCACAGCCATTGCCAACGAAACATTTTCGGAAAGCGCCATGATAGCCGGCGAAGGTGACAGCAATGCCATGCGTCAGGTTGTGGATGCGGTCGAGTTCGGCAAAAAATTTGCCACCTTCCGACAACTGCGCTTTACCTCGGCCGCCCAACCCGATACCAACGCCAAAAGCGCTATTGACTTCAAGTGCTCCCCGCAGGTCATCTACCATAAGAACTTTGAACTCATAAGCGAGTCATTCCACAAATTCATTGAGGAAGGTTACCGCCTCTACATCCTCAGCGACAGTGAGAAGCAAGTGGAACGTCTGAAGGTGATATTTGAGGACCGTGGCGATAAAATCGATTTCATTCCAGTCCTAACCACCATCCACGAAGGATTCACAGACCACTCACTCAAAATCTGTGTATTCACCGACCACCAGATTTTCGACAGATTCCACAAATACACTCTGCGCAGTGACCGCGCGCGCTCAGGTAAACTCGCGTTATCGCTGAAAGAATTAAGCGCAATCGAGCCGGGCGACTTCATAGTACATGTGGACCACGGCGTGGGTCGCTTTGCAGGACTTCTACGCACCAACGTCAACGGCAAAACACAGGAAATGATAAAACTTGTCTATGCCAACGACGATATAATCTTTGTGTCAATCCACGCGCTCCACAAACTTGCCAAATACCGTGGCAAAGAGGGTGTACCACCGAAAATCAATAAACTCGGTTCGGGCGCATGGAACAAGATGAAGGAACGCACCAAGTCGAAACTGAAGGATATTGCACGCGACCTCATCAAACTCTACGCTGCCCGCAAGGAGGAAAAAGGATATGCCTTTGCCCCTGACAGCTATCTGCAGCAGGAGCTTGAAGCCTCATTCATCTATGAGGACACCCCCGACCAGCTCACAGCCACAAAAGCGGTGAAAGCTGACATGGAGAGCGAGAAACCTATGGACCGCCTGATATGCGGCGATGTGGGATTCGGCAAAACGGAAATAGCTATCCGTGCAGCATTCAAAGCTGCCACCGATGGAAAACAAACCGCTGTACTTGTACCGACTACCGTTCTTGCCTACCAACATTACAACACCTTCCGCGAACGTCTCAAGGAACTGCCCGTGAGAGTTGACTATCTGTCACGCGCGCGCACCGCCAAGCAGGTGAAAGCTGTGGTCAAGGACCTCGCTGATGGAAAAATTGATATCCTTATCGGTACTCACAAACTAATCGGGAAAGAGGTCAAATTCAAAGATTTGGGACTTCTTGTAGTGGACGAGGAGCAAAAATTCGGTGTAGCGGTCAAGGAAAAACTGAAACAGATGAAGGTGAATGTCGACACTCTCACCATGAGTGCCACACCTATACCGCGCACCCTGCAATTCTCACTAATGGGTGCCCGCGACCTCTCGGCTATCAACACCCCGCCGCCAAACCGATATCCCATTATCACCTCGGTAAATGCCGGTGGCGATGACATAATCGAGGAAGCAGTCAACTTCGAACTGTCGCGCAACGGGCAGGTATTCATGATTAATAACCGCATCGAGGGTCTATATGAACTTGAGAACCAAGTAAAACGCCTTGTTCCTGACGCAAGGGTCATAGTGGCTCACGGACAGATGGCTCCTGATAAACTCGAGAAGGCAATAATCGACTTTGCCAACCATGACTACGACGTTCTCATAGCCACTACAATAATCGAAAGCGGTATTGACATGCCAAATGTCAATACCATAATAGTCAACAACGCTCAAAACTTCGGACTCAGCGAGTTGCATCAGCTCCGAGGTCGCGTGGGACGCAGCAACCGCAAAGCGTTCTGCTATCTGCTCGTTCCACCCCACATTCCACTATCGCCTGTGGCGCGTCGACGCCTGCAGGCAATCGAAAGCTTCAGTGACCTTGGCAGCGGTATCCATATAGCCATGCAGGACCTCGATATCCGTGGCGCCGGCAATCTGCTCGGTGCTGAACAGAGTGGCTTCATTGCCGACCTTGGTTACGAGACGTACCAAAAAATTCTAAAGGAAGCTGTGACCGAACTACGCACCGAAGAATTCGCCGACCTTGACAAAGCAGACAGGCTCGACGAGGCAGAGACCGAATTTGTGGCTGACTGTGTGATTGAAAGTGACATGGAACTACTTCTCCCTGCTGACTATGTACCGACCGAAAGCGAACGCATATCCCTCTATCAGGAACTTGACGGTATCGAACGCGAGACAGAACTGCTGGAATTCCGCCGCCGCCTGGAGGACCGCTTCGGCACTGTGCCTGACGTGACATTGGAATTGCTGCGCATTCCGCGTCTGCGTCGTCTGGCCCGTAGGCTTGGTATTGAAAAGGTATCGCTGAAGCAAGGTAAAATGTACACCTATTTTGTGGACGAAAGCAACAAAGCTTATTATCAGTCAGAGATGTTCGGCAAAATGCTTGCCTATCTCACCGCCAACCCGCGTAGAGTGGAAATACGCGAACGCAATGGAAAACGTTCATTTGCCTTCGCCAATATTGCTACCGTTGAGACTGCGGTCGACATACTTCAGCAAATCATCGGTTCCTGAACAATAGAATCCGCCCTACACATACAGCCTGCTACCCGAATTTACCATCGGAGAGCAAGCTTAAGGACACAGTAAATAAATAAAACCCGCAAAAGTCTACAAAGACCTTGCGGGTTTCTATTTATTAGTCAGATTAAGCCTAACCGTACAGATTATTTCTTGAAGTAACGGTTATAAAGACCCTGGAAGCCCTGACCGTGGCGAGCCTCATCCTTTGCCATTTCATGAACGGTGTCATGGATAGCGTCGAGGTTGAGTTCCTTAGCACGGCGTGCGATACGCATCTTATCAGCGTTTGCACCAGCCTCAGCAGCCATACGCTTTTCAAGATTTTCCTTGGTTGACCATACGCATTCGCCGAGAAGTTCAGCAAACTTTGAAGCGTGCTCAGCTTCCTCGATAGCGTAACGCTTGAAAGCCTCAGCGATTTCGGGATAGCCTTCACGGTCAGCCTGACGTGACATTGCGAGGTACATACCTACTTCAGCGCATTCTCCTTCAAAGTGAGCGCGGAGGTCAGCCTTCATCTCATCGTCAGTATCCTTTGCGATACCAATTACGTGTTCTGTAACGAATTCGAGAGCTGCTGATTCGTCAAGTTCCTTGAACTTATCACGGGGAGCCTTGCAGAGGGGGCAGATTTCGGGAGCTTCATCACCTTCGTGTACATAACCGCATACGGTGCAGATAAATTTCTTTTTCATAACTGAATTGATTGATTTGATAATTATACGAAAATATTATGGTTAGTTCTCTTGTGTCAAGATGCCATCTGTTTGAGGCATTCGGGACATACGCCCCGGAGATTGATTTCGGCGCTTTGCACTGTAAAGCCGCCCGGAGGAGTCGGGAATGCAGGTACATACCCATCAAACTCAACATCCGTCACACGTCCACATGCTGTGCACAGGAAATGCGCATGGTCATTATGTGAATAATCCCAGCGGGCTCCATGACTACCTCCCACATCTATGCATCGGATTATACCGGCTGCTGAAAGAAGTTTGAGGGTGTTGTATACCGTGGTACGCGAAAGCGTGGGGTGTTCGGGCAGTAGTGCCTGGTAGATTTCGTCAACATTCGGATGAATCCGGTTTTCCATAAGGAATCGCAATATCAACAGCCTTTGCGCCGAGGGCTTCACGCCATGCTCCGAGAGCTTGTCGAGGAGTTCCGGGGTGGTATAGCTGTATTTATTCATGTCAAACTACTTTCAATTTTGTAATTATTACAATTTTAATTTCAATACAAAATTATATCAAATATTTTATATATGCAATAGCCTTAATGAATTTTAACTAAGAGAATCTGATAACTGCCATAAAATTTATTTTGTGGAATTAGCCAGACGAGTGTACACCTCTCCAAGACGGAAAAATGCGTCTTTTGGAGCCCAAGCAGGTATCATCGAGGATTTCGGGTCAGTTTCCTTAAACGATTTCACCAACGCATAGCTTGTCATGTCAAGGTCAACGCCCTCATCGGAATAAGGATAGATGGGATAAGAGAATACATATATAAAAACACCATCGGCTGCCTGAGCCAATAGATTAACCTGCCTCTCTATGTAATCAGACTGTTCAATCTCACTTCTTTCCGGCTTGACACCACCTTCGTATATACCGTTACCATTATCGTCAATCCCCTGGAGGACCGCAAAACCCTCGCCACCTCTCTGCGCAGCTCCGCGATAAGCACAGCATCCTGTCTCAAGCACCATCACCGGTTTGCCATCCGGCTGTGACTTAATCAATGAAAGATACTCTTCATCGCTCTCTCCATGGCGATAATGGTCAAAACCTATAATATCAAACCTACTCCAATCCACCATCTCCCAGGTTCCAGAAGAATATGTCACATCTCCTTTGAAATTTCCCCGTACTGCTGTCGCCAATTTCTCCAGCACACGATTAAGTTTCACATTACATTCCTTCATCTCAGCCAATGCCTCATCTACAGGCTTCGAACCGAGCGATATGAGCCATTTGAACCTATCGTCGAAAGTCTCACCAGGAAATACACCTTTGTTGAACAACGAATACTCACATCCTGCCACAAAGGTGATATCCATCCCCTCCTGCCTCAACTTTTCAGCCGCTTGAGCTGCCTGAGCCATATATTCCGTAGTCACATCAACATCCGATGCCATTTTCCAGGGATTAAAATATATCTTCAATCCCGCCTCCTGAGCAAAACGCGCAGCATCAACGAGCCGCTCTATATCCTCGCCTTCTATACGCACGGCATTGCAATTGAGTATGTGGGAAATTACACCCATATCATATTTCACCTGCTCCGGGCGGAAATTTTTCACTGACAAATCTGAGCCATTATAATAGAGTCCCACATCATAAACCACTCCTCGTAAAAAATCATTGCCTGAGGCACCAGATGCGAATAATAATGACATGAAAAAAATAATAAGACGATTCATACAAAAATTTATTTTCTGAGATTGAACTGTTTTGACAAATTTAGTCTAAATAAGTGAAAACCACTAAGCTTTTATTTGCAGTTTATACTTGAATGTTGTTCAAAAAAGACTTTGATTTCATGAAGATTACCGTTATCATGCACCAACCCCTTATTCCCCTCCCCTACGGCTATTCAGCTTATGAACCATTTTCCAATTTACATAAACTCAAATCTCACGAACAATAGATTAAGGGAGTGCGTTGTGATATTATCAACGTTTCAATTATTCAGGCTTTGAAAAATAGAATCATCACCGATATTCCGCGTCTGCTCTGCATTGCACTCTTCAGTATCTTCACCATAGGCTCTACATGGGCGGTGGAGGATTCAACTGAGGACTTCAAGCCACGCATAGCATTGAAGACCAATCTACTCCACGACGCCATACTTACACCTGACATCGGTCTGGAGGTATCGTTCGGCAACCGTTTCTCAGTCAATGCCGAGGGTGTCTATGCATGGTGGAGCCGTGAATCCAAACACCGCTACTGGCGTGTGAGAGGGGGCTGGGTAGAAGGGAGATACTGGTTCGGCGACAAAAGCAAGCAACGGGCTCTCACCGGTCATCATGTAGGAATCTATGGCTCCATACACGACTATGATTTTGAATTTGGCAGACGCGGCTGGCAGTCGCCTCACGCCACCTTAGGTGTAGGTGCATCCTACGGTTACTCATTCAGAATTCATCCACGCCTCAATCTCGACCTCAGTGCCCGACTGGGATATTTCGCGGGAGATGTAATCAAGTACAAGCCGCAATGCAACGGCTATGTGTGCACCTCACGATGCTCCCGGCATTATATAGGTCTGACCGGACTTGAAGTCACATTAGTCTGGTTTCCGGGAAAAGAAAAGAAAAACAATCCCGACTACGGATTATGAAAATAAAATTGTCGTATATTCTGATTACACTAATCTCTTTGTGGCTGTCTTCATGCAGCCATAAGGAGATTTTATGTCCCGGGACAGAAGTACGGCAAGTGAACATATGCTTTGACTGGGACCGCGCGCCCGATGCTTCCCCCGAAGGTATGACCCTCTACTTTTTTCCCACATTCCAGGGAGGAATGATATGGAAGTTCGACATAGCCGGTTCACAAGGCGGTCCGATAGAACTTCCTACCGGTACCTATCGGATGATAGCTTACAATAATGACCTTCCGGGAGTGACAGTCACCGACACAGACTCCTATGACCACATGACGGCAAACGCACGCACCATAGCAGCAGAAAAAAACTGCACTTCCACCGGGATGCTTTATGGAGCTGTCATCGACCGCATAGAGGTGACACCATGCGGCGTTTCATATACCACCGCACAAGGCAGCATAAAGGAGTGCCCGCGAAGCCTCATCCACTGTGCCCCCGACTCTCTTTCCACACTCTACACTGTCACTATAACCAATGTCAACGGAATAGAAAGGGTGAAATCAGCCAGTGTCCTCCTAAATGGTGTGGCATCAAGCCTGGTTTTCAACCATTCCACTCCTCTCGATTACCCTGCCACCTTACAGTTTCCTCTTGACTGCAAGTATGCAACCTCTCAGTTACGCGCATCAGCGTGCGCCTTTGCATCGCCCCCCGACTCCGAGACTCCATATCGGCTCACCCTCGTGGTGACACGGACCGACGGTAAGTCATTCTCACGAGACTTTGATGTTTCACAACAAGTTATGAACTCATTTTCACCGCGAAACGTTATTATTACAATCGACGGAATAGACATTCCTTCCGGCGACATCACTCCACCCGACCATGATGTAGGTGGCATTGAGGTAGATGTGGATGGATGGAATATTATAGAAGTCGACATCGAATCAACTGTTTAATCAACACACACCATTAACAGAGTGACACCTCACTATCAACAAAAAAACACCCCACCGTTATGAAAAAACTACATTTATTCATGGCAGCTACTTTATCAGCAGCCACGTTTTCGCTCGCTTCATGTTCCGAGAGTGACGATATGCCACAGCCCGTGGGCGGATTTGACAATGAAATTCGGTTTGCAGCCAACACAGAATATTCCCGTGCAGGCGAAATCACCACTGCCAATCTCTCATCATTCAATGTATATGCCTACACCGGCACCGCGGATACTCTATTCATGAACAATGTAGCCGTCAGCAAGACCGGTACAAACGTATGGAGCTACTCGCCCGTGCAATACTGGCCGGCCAATGAGACGGTAGATTTCTATGCTTTCGCTCCTGCCTCGTGGGTAGGCACAAAGGGCGCACTCTCACCAATAGCTTACGATGCTTATCCTGGCACAGAGGATATTATATATGCAGTAAGTGCAAACCTAAGTGGCAATACCGGTCAGGCTAACGCACAGGTTATCTTCTCGTTCCGTCATGCTTTATCGAAGGTGACGGTAAAAATGCGCTCATCCAACACCAACCTTGAGGTAAAAGTCACAAATGTAGCAATGGCGCATCTGATGACCAAGGGAAACTTCTCTTTCCCGCGCAACTCCACAGCAGGGACACCTACAACGGATAATGTAGGGAAATGGGCTGACCAAAATACCCCTATGACATATATGCTCCACATGTCGCAGAGTCCATCTGATATAATCACTCTTACCGAAACACCCACCGTAGTATCAATGGCAGGACAGACCTCCGACGGAAGTCTCTTCATGATGCCACAGCCACTTGTATGGCATAACGGAGGTAGCGATACTGACAATTATATCACCGTAATGTGCTCAATCTACGACACCAAGAGCGGTGCAAAGCTCTGGCCTAACGAGAATACCCCTGCTGAGAATATCGTGGAAGGAAGTACATTTGGCGATGGTCTGCTTAAATTCCCGTTATCCACAAGTAAATTCTCGGAATGGCAACCAGGATGTCATTACATCTACAATCTCGTGATTAACTCAAATGATGAGATGGGTGCTATCGAGTTTGGAACACCCTCTGTGGATACTTTCATTGATGTGACCACCAATTACGAATAACAGCCACTGCTTAATAAGTCACAAATATAAATCAAGCAGGAGACAACTCGGTGGCGATGTTGTCTCCTGCTTGATTTTTTATCCTATTGTAATTCTATCTGTCTCCTTTCCCTGTCACCCTCACTGTATGGGTGCCAAGTGTGCTGGCAGGAAGTATATCTTTCTCGTATGAGTCACCTATAGTGGCTATACATCCGGCTGGAAGTCCTAACGCCTCTATGCCAAGCCGGAAAATCTCGGGGTCAGGCTTCCTAATACCTACCACGGCGCTCTCAATCACATCCCGGAAATATTCCCGTATTCCGAAATCGTCCAGCACCGCGTTAAGATTTCCATAGAAATTCGATACCATCACCATCGGAAACCGTGCGGCGAGAGCTTCGAGCACAGGAGTCGCCTCTGCCACACATCGGCGAGCCTCATCGTAACACCACGAAGCTATTTTCTCCACATATTTGTCTGATTCCGCAACCAATCGTCCACACTGCTCCGCAGAAAGAGTTGACAACTCTATGGCTCCTGTCTCAATCGCCACTTTTTTGCGCAACACATCATAAAAATTATCCGAAGGGAGAATATGAGGATGCCGTCCAAGCTCACGCTCGGCAGCCACATAAGCATTCCAGAATGTTTCGTAAGGCATCTCAATCCCAGCCGCCTTATAACCTCTTAGAATGACGTCGCTCCAGTGCTCCCCACGTGTATCTATAGTCCCACCATAGTCAAATATAAGTCCGGAGACACCATAATCCGCAAACTCCACATGAAGCAAAGCATCAAGGCTGCCTATTTCAAGGTCCAATCTTTCCATATCCTCAATATGCTCCCTCACGGAGCTCACGTGTGAACCTGCGGCATATTTTCTCATGACGCACTATCATATAAACGGCAATCACGTTGAACAGCGTCAATTCAAATATGAAATAGAGCCATGGCTGACCGATGAACAGCGATGCAAAAAGCCAGATGGTACGCCAGTTAAACGAGAGTATATTGGTATACTTCATCAACGGAAATGAAGCTTTTCGGAAAGCGTCTCGGAAACTCTGCGTAATCTTACCTGACGGGAAACGTCGATGGAGCTCACGGCGCAGTTCCTGCATGGATGGCGCGGTTGCTTCCTGTTGCAAAGTATAGTTCAGATAGGTGCGCATGGTTAGTCGGCGCCAAAAATTCCGACGCCATGTAAGCCCGCTCTCGTCAAGCTGACGACGAAGGTCTGCGGCATTCTCAAGTTCACTACCCTCTTCCCCTTTCAGGAAATATAGATGAAACTGACGATAATAGTCAGCCATAGCTGCCTGCTTGCCATGACAAACGCCGGTGGCAATGGCAATAACCCATATAAGCCACGGATGAGCGGAAAAGAATGGTTCAAACGCATTCTCTCGCAGACAGATAGCGATGTAGATGGAAGCAAACCAGAAATCGCCACTCAGCCCGTCAAGTATACGCCCGATACGCGAGTACTGACAAGTCATGCGTGCAAGCTGTCCGTCGGCACTATCAAAAGAGTTGGCCCATATCAGCAGAAACATTCCCACCACATTAATCCATAGCTCGGGGAAATAGAAAAGCACCCCGGCACCAATCCCAAGGAAAATCGAAGCGATTGTGATTGCATTGGGTGAAACACCGAAACGCTCAGCAAGACATGCCCACATGAATCCTATGGGGCGATAAAATGCAAGGTCGATGTGTTCCTCTGTATCCATCGACTTCAGCGAACGTCGGTATTCCTCCTTCCAGCTTCTTGTCATTCAGGAGCGTTTAGATGATATGTAACCAATATAATTATTTATGAAACGAGCGAAAGCCGGTAGCTTCATCAACACGTACTCAAATATCACAAATCCCAACAGAGTACAACCAATCCCCATCAACACATCTATGATGTAGTGGTGAGAAGTATACACAGCTGTGAACCAGATGCCCAAGCAAATCACGGCAAACAAGCCTCGGAGCCACCAGGAGCAGTTGGCTTTGAGCGAATAGATGAATGCTATGAGCATGTAGGCGGCATGAAGCGAAGGCAGCGCCGCGAACACATTTGAGTTGCGTGAGTACAGTCCATGAAATATCCCAAGACCGGTCATCTCGTCAAATTTTCCAAGTCCTGCCACCTCTCCGGGAGTGCCGAGCAGGAACTCAAATCCATGAGATGCCACATACCACGGCGGTGCTGCCGGATGGATATAATAATAGGTAAATCCAAGAAGATTTACGAACAAGAATACCAACGCGAAGTGGAGATATACCTTGTACTGGCGATTGAAATACAACCATATACCGAACAGAATCGGTACCGGTACCCAACAGAGATAAAACACTCCTGCCATGAAATCCATAAACTTGGAGCTGTGGATGGCGAAAAACTCATTGGGGGTAACGACTCCGGCTGCGGTAGTGATGCCGAAAAGCTCCTTCTCCGATTCATAGAGTCCGCGGATATCAACCGGATTCACCTCATAGTTTGGTACTATGTTCATCCAGTCGTATGAAATTCCGAACACTACAAAGGGTAAAAGCGCCACCACAAGACGCCTTGTAGAGTTATTAATGAAAAGCATCAGAGCGAGAAACAACGCTATGTAGGTGTGTTCCGGACGGAATCCCACACACAACGCAGTCACCACGAGCCATGTCATAAGCGAAATGGCGATGATGGCCGACTCTCTGCGCCCCGGTAAGGATATTACTGACATTCCTATTTCATTAGGGTTTAATAATACTTTCTATTCAGCAATGTCACTTGCTTGAGAGTAGACGACGGCAGTGTGCTACACGGGCAAAGGCTGTGATATTGGCAAACACGGCAATCACACCCATAGCCACAATCAGGATAATATTTGCATCAAATTCAGCAGGAGCAACATTCATCCCGGTTATACCTGCGGCAAGAGCACCAAGGCTTGTCACTACCACTCGCTCCGGACGCTGCATGAAGCCCACCTTGCACTCCAAACCCAGACCTTCGGCGCGGGCACGCACATAGCTGACCATAATGGAACCTACCAATGCCACAAAAGTAATGAGCGCACCCATCACATAGCCGCACTGGATAAGATAATAGCTTATACCACCAAGAGTGAAAAGCTCACAATAGCGGTCGAGCACGGAGTCATACATAGCCCCGAACACGGAGGTCATATTGCCAAGACGTGCCACCTGTCCGTCAAGCATATCAAAAAGTGAGAAGATAATTATCACGGCACCTCCGAGTGTGAGAAGCTCGAAATTGTAATTATCCGGAGTGGCAGTGTAACCTGCATATACGAATATGATAGCTGCGGCGATATTACCGAGCAATCCGATGGTAGTAACCATATTGGGAGTAACGCCGATACGTATTAACAGGCGCACGAACGGGTTAATCACACAATATATACCCTGTTGGAGTTGGTCACGTAGACGTTTAAACATACTGTTTTTTTGAATAGATGTTGATATTGTTAATTCGTTATCTGACATGATTGATTTTATATAGGTTCAGAGGGTTAATAGTCGGCACCCTCGCTGTTTACACTTTCTTCTTTCGAACTTTTCCTGGGAGGACGCACTATGGCGTCAATCAACTTCTTAGCGTAAGGGTCGAAAGCTGTGGGGCGATACACAAAGTTGCGCTGCAACACAAAGTTCCATCCCCACGACACTATGAGCGAAGCCACAAGTCGCGATGCGGCAAAAATGCCATCAGGCTTAAAGCCAAGATTAACAAGCCATTCCCAACGCGCCAAAAGCGTGGCAAGCCCTGTGGTTCCATACATATTGAGTAGCAGCGAGCCGCTCCATACCAGGAAATATTTCACTCCAACGGCTCTCACGCTCTGCCCCTTTGCATGGAAGGTAAAACGGTAATTTATACAGCAATTCACCACCCCGCCGGCTATCGCACCGATAGCTACAGACAGATTGGAACGGTAGAAGGGGTCCACATGTGTCAGTATGACCATGTAGAACAGGAAACTCATTCCGAGGTCAGTCCATGACGCCACCTGCGAGGACACAGCCGAACGCAGGAAGGTGGATATGAGTCCTCCGCTGTGGAGAAACTTCTCCTTCATATCTTTGACTTTATCTTTCATGGCATAACGTTAGGAATGTACATTGACAATGCCAGCAATATGGCGCTATATACTCCGGCAAGGATATCGTCGGCCATAATGCCGGTACCACCAGGGAAATCCTCCATCTTCCTTACCCCAAGAGGTTTGAAGATATCGAAGAAACGGAACAATAAGAGCGATATAAGAGCAAATACCCAGAACGCAGTGGTGTGATACGGCTCCGGTTCGGAAGCGAACACGCATAGCGGCAACATAGCTATCCACTGTCCCACAGTTTCATCCATCACCACCTTCGATGGGTCAGGTCCCCAGTATCTCTCAGCCACTCCAGCCGACCATATTCCAAGAATGGTAAAAACCACTATAAGCACACAGTTAATCAGCAGTGTCCCAATCACATCATGGGTGAGCAATAGCGGCAACCACAACAGAAGCCCCACAATGGCCCCCATAGTCCCGGGTCCCCAGGGCCAGAAGCCGGCACCGAAACTGGTAGATATGAATTTGGGTAAAAACGGGAATTTATTATCCATAGCACCTTCCAGTTATCAGTTGTTTCCGCGTTTATGTTTCTTGATTTCACTGAGGATTGCCCTTGCAATCACAGCCGATGCCTCCACGCGACAAGGCGCGAAGCTGGGCCAGTCATTGAAATCAATTATAGTGATTTCTCCCTCGGGCGAAAGGATGCAGTCGCCACCATAAATCTTTATGTCAAGCGCCTCAGCAGCCTTGTTGCATATCGCCTTGAAATGGTCGAGGTCAAAGCTCGGATGCTGTGGCAGCTCCTCCACACTGTCGCTTCCATCCTTTGAATAAGTCTTATCAAAATGGAAGAACCAGTAGAAATAAGGAGTGCCATAGACACCATAGAATTTTATAAGGTCGCCTTCGAGATGTCGGTTGATTACGGCACGCTTGATACCACGGAGGAAATACTCCTGGAGCACCTCCTGCGCCTCCTCTGGATGGCGCACATAGGTCACATCCTCCTTGTGCATAGCATAAAGGTCGCCGCGCTTTATCCATACCCGCTCCATTTTTGCCTGCTTCATCATGGGGATTATAACCTCATTAGTGTTGACCATCAGGCTCTCCGGATAAGGGATATTGTTACCTATAAGGATGCGTGTGAGACGTTCGCGGATACAATTCTCCACTCCGTAACCGGAGTTAATCACCAGTGCACCCTCATCTTCCTTCTTCTGAAGTATGGGAAATGACCTATGGTCACGGCACATGCTGATGATTATATCCTCCTTTACCTGTCCGGCTATAAGCTGTTCCTCACTATATATTTTCACCTCGCATCCGCGTTTGCGCAGCTGCTCGGCAGTGAGATTGAGGATTGCGGCATCATTTCCGATATGATTGGGGGAATAAACGCCCGCCCTCATGATTCCGGCTATTTTAATGTCAGCCATATTTGATACATTTTATGGTCGAAGGTTAATGTTCACTATATACTATTGTCTACCCGGTCGGCCTCGCAGCCCGACAGCTGCTTTGCCACCTTAATATCAGCGGCATGGTCGACATCGACAATTTTTTCAAACTGAAATGCTTTCAGGTGTAGCCCCGCTGCCACAAGTGCCCGCTGGAAGTCGCGCATGCGCGTGAGTCCGCTTGCCATGCAGTCCGAGAGGATTTCCAGAGCGTTACGTTTCAACGCATATATTCCACCTGACACGAACCTCACACCCTCCACAGGTGAGTCAAGGAACCCGGTTATTTCTTCCTGCGGGGAGACTGCGACATATAGAGGTTTTTCATCATCTATATATGTAGTCACTCCCATATATCCATCGGCACCGGCGTCGGCAACAAATTCCTCTATGAATCGAGCGAACTCGTTTGGTCGGAACACAGTATCTACCGTTGTGAGGCAGAACTTCTCGGTGTCAATAGTCCTACTCAATTCGTAGAAACTATGCATGGAACCTGGCGTGGTACGGGAGATTACGGTCAGAGGCACTCCAGGAGAAAGTGATTCCAGATGAGTTTTTACCTCGGGCATCTCCTCATTGACAATCACGCTTATGGCAGTAGCTCCATTACGGGCAAAAATATTTACCAGACGCTCTATCATAGTCTCACCACCCAGACGCACAAGTGGCTTTGGGAGAGTGATTCCCTCCTGAGCTAAACGTGAGCCTTGTCCTGCTGCTATGATAGCGTAGTGCATGTGGTAGTTATTTTTTGATATTAATCCTTTATATCGTCCTTTGGTTCCACCGGGAGTTTGTCGCTACCCTTGTCGTAGTTCTGCTTACGGAGTGGGTGACGGGTTGCCTCACGCTCACGACGGCGATTGCGGTATATGTCGAGCGCGGAATAGATGGCTTCGCGGAGCGATTGCTCGTCGGCTATACCCTGACCGGCAATATCGTAGGCAGTGCCATGGTCGGGCGATGTGCGCACCACTGGAAGTCCGGCTGTGAAGTTTACACCATTCTCGGCTGCAAGCAGCTTGAATGGAATAAGCCCTTGGTCATGATACATGGCAAGCACACCGTCAAATTTCTTATAGGCACCGCTTCCGAAAAATCCATCGGCAGGATAAGGTCCGAAGGCAAGCACCCGCTTGCGGTTAGCATCCTCAATAGCCGGAGCTATTATCTCTACATCCTCAGCACCAATCACGCCGTTGTCACCAGCATGGGGATTGAGCGAGAGCACAGCTATGCGCGGACCATGTATACCGAAATCCTCCACCAGTGAACGGTTGAATGTGATGAGACGTTCGGTCACTGCTTCTTTTGTAATCTTTGGCGCCACTTCCGATATAGCATCATGTATGGTAACGAGAGCTACGCGCAGATACTCGCTACACATTATCATTATAGCCTTTCTACCCTCGCCTACTTCGGCTTCAAGAAACTCTGTGTGTCCAGGGAAATTAAAATTCTCGCCATGGATTGTATTCTTGTTGATGGGTGCGGTGACAAGTACGTCAATATCACCTGAACGCAGGTCGGCAGCAGCGCGTGTCAGTGCGGCAATAGCAGCCTCACCGGCTATCGGTGTAGCCTGTCCGGGGTCAACCTTGGTATCTTCAGGTACCACATTTATAATATTGACCTGTTCATCGTGCGCATCGGAAGCTGTGTCTATCTGGAAAAGTTTAAACTCTGGAAGTCCGAGATTCTTGCGGTAAAAAGCTGCTATCTTTGCTGAGCCGTATACCACCGGAGTGCAAAGCTCCGCTATACGGGGGTCGCTCAAGACTTTAAGCAGGATTTCATAGCCTATTCCATTAATGTCGCCATGGGTAATACCCACTTTGATTTTTTTATCTTGTTCCATTGTATAATCTGGTATAATATTAAAATTCAAGGTGGGGCGTACCCCAATTGGACCCAATCCTATAGAAAAGAGCCCAATATCCTTAAAATAATCTGTAAAATTACGAATTTTTCCCTATGCTTCCACCCTCTTGTTTCCATGCGCACCTCTTTTAATATATTTTAACACACAAAAATCCACTCAGTAAATATCAACGCCATTATTTAAATGCCTCCATTTAATGCAGACCGAGATTTTGCCTTGCAGAAAATCGTCAGGTTGCTTTTTTAATGGATTTATCTTAACTTTGCAATAGTGGATTATAAATTAAAAAATTTACTTAGTTATTTACAATTATGTTTGGAGCAAAAACCATGAAAAAAACGGTGCTCTGCGCCATGCTCAGTTGCTTGGGCGGTCAGATGATATGTGCAGCCGCATCCAACGAAGGAGGTTTTAACAAAATTACCAACGATGTGTTTTGGGACACAACCGATGGCACTCCCATCTATAGTCAAGGGGGAGGAATATTCAAGTTTATCGACCCACTAACCGGCAAACCGAAGTATTATTGGTATGGAGTGCACTACAAGGAAGCTGAGACATACCGCAAGAATCCTGCCGTAACTATCGAACATAACAATTTTGAGGGAGTAACATGCTACACCTCCACTGACTTGGTAAACTGGAAAGCGGAAAATACCGTCCTCACCAAGGAGGAGGTAAACAGCCACGCACGCCCCACGTGGGTAGGACGCATGGGCGTGGCATATATCCCTGAGGCTAAAATATACGCCATGTTCATACAGCATGGTGCCAAAGTGCTCGTCGCCACATCCGATACTCCGGCTGGAAATTATCGCTGGAGTCATGAGATAGATATGACACCAGTCATTGGGACCTCCAACACCGGCGACCAGACAGTATTTACCGACCCTGACACCGGGAAATCATACCTTATCTATTCCTATGGACGCGGGCGTCACCGTCAGTATATATCGGAAATAGGCATGAAAGATGGCAAACCCGGACTGCTCGACAGTCATGAGGTTTGCAGCGGTGCAAGCCGTGAGGGCAACTGCATGTTCAAGTACAACGGACATTATTATATGGTGGCGTCAAACATTTATGGCTGGGACGGTTCACTGACCTATTATGTGATGTCCGATAATATCTACGGACCTTACCTACCTGTCAACAATATGCTGGTTATGGCAGGGAGCGAGATGGACTATTCACATGTGTCTCAGACGGGATTCTTCTACACTCTCGAAGGGACAGAGAAAACTACAGTAATATTCTGCGGTGACCGCTGGGCAGAGTTTGCCGGAAACGGTCTTGGCTATAATCAATGGATGCCACTCTCATTTGATGGCACCACACCTTATCTCAACTCGCTTTCCTCATGGGAACTGAACGCAACCACTGGAGAGTGGAAAGTGGCAACCGACAACAACTATGTGAAAAATGGAAGCTTTGAAGCAGACCGACGCACTGTGCCACTCGCTGTGAAACCACGCCAGGATGCTCTGACCGGATGGACCACGGAAGTCATCGAAGGAAATGCCGTGAAAATCGAGGATGCAGACTCTCCGCAACTCAACTACTTCAACACCGAGGCTGACCGCAAACATGTGATTGGAGAGAAAAGCCTTAACATCTCTGACAAAGTTCCCTTCATCCGCAATGTATCCCAAGAAATTACCTCAACAGAGTTTGTGGACCTCCCTGACGGCACCTACACCTTGTCAGCAGCAGTGAAGTATACTCCGGGATTCAAGAAACTTGACATGTACGCTTCTTGCGGCAATTCTCATTTCATATTCAACATCAATTACAATCTCCCCGCCAACGGACAATGGGGCACCGCCACACTCCACAACATCAAAGTGACAGGTGGTAAAGTGACCATAGGCATCTACGCCGAAGGCGAAGCTAACGCCTCCTGCCAAATCGACGACATAACCCTAACCCCCGCAGCCAACTAAACAGTAATCAAAATTATTATAATTACGGGAAACAGATGATTTGCACCTGCTACTTTATGAGGCTGTATCTGAATCTTCTGCATCTATCCCGACACTTGCAAAATAAAAAATCGTGAGGACGATTAAGTCTTCACGATTTTTTATTTAGGAATAATATATCTACAGTTTGAAAGATATCACGTATTTTAGTCCTCTTTCATATTGTGGAATACGTTCTGAACATCCTCATCCTCTTCGATTTTCTCAAGGAGTTTCTCGATAGCAGCACGCTGCTCCTCGGTCACTTCTTTGAGGTCGTTGGGGATACGTTCAAATTCTGATGAAATAATCTCGAAGCCATTATCCTCAAGATACTTCTGGATATTGGAATACTCCTCGAAAGCACCATAGAGTACTATCTGCTCGTTTCCATCCTCATCCTCATCATGACCAAGTTCATCCACACCGTAGTCGATAAGTTCGAGTTCAAGGTCCTCAAGGCTGATGCCATCCTTGGGCTGGATTTTGAACACGCTCTTATGGTCAAAAAGGAATGTCAGTGAGCCCTGTGTGCCAAGTGTGCCGCCATGCTTGGTAAAGTAGGAACGTACATTGGCAACGGTACGGGTATTGTTGTCGGTAGCAGCCTCAACAAAGATAGCGATGCCGTGGGGTCCATATCCCTCATAAGTGATTTCCTTGTAATCGCCGGCATCCTTATCGGTAGCCTTCTTAATAGCGCGTTCAACGGTATCCTTAGGCATATTGGCAGCCTTGGCATTCTGCATAAGCGCACGCAGACGGGGGTTAGTGGAAGGGTCAGGACCGCCAGCTTTGGCAGCGATAGTGATTTCCTTACCTATGCGGGTAAATGTACGTGACATGTTACCCCAACGTTTAAGTTTTCTTGCTTTACGGTATTCAAATGCTCTTCCCATGGTGAAGTATGAATATTGTGAGTAAGTATATTTATTTGTTTATATTAATCATGAGTTTTATGTCAGTTCGAGGTCATCGCAGTTCGGCATTGAGCTTCTTCTTGAGATTGGCAATCACCTTGTTCATCACTGCCTCAATCTGCTTGTCCTGAAGAGTCTTTTCCTCATCCTGAAGGGTTAGAGCAATCGCATACGACTTCTTCCCTTCCGGCAGATTCTTCCCTTCGTAAACGTCAAAGAGAGTCACATCCTTAAGCAGACGGCGTTCACTCTCGCGCACGGTAGCTTCAACCTCAGCCATTGTCACCGCCTTGTCGAGAAGGAGGGCGAGGTCACGCTTAACAGGCATTGTCTTGGCAAGCGCGCGGTAGGTCACACTCTTCTTGCGGGCAAGTCCCACGAGTGTATGCCAGTCAAACTCAGCGAAAAGCACCTCTTGCTTGATATCAAACTTGGATAGAAGTTTCTTTGACACAATGCCAAGTGAGCCGAGCTTCTTGCCTGAGCGTGTAGCCACATCAAGCGATGCTGCATAAAATTCACCGGCACCTTTGGTGAGCTTAAGCTCGGCGGGGAGAATACCAAGACGGGCAAAAATATTAGCGACCACAGCCTTGAGGTCATAAATAGTGACAGGCTGCTCCTGACGTGCCCAGTTTCCCGGACGGAAAGCGCCGGTCATCCACAATGCCAGACGAGACTGCTCTTTGTAGGGGGCAAGCACATTTTCAGCAGTAGCCTCCACATCGGGGTTAAAGAAATAGACGTTGCCGAACTCAAACATTGACACATCGCCTGTCTTACGGTTGATGTTATGACTGAGCGACTCCAGACCACCAAATATGAGCGACTGGCGCATCACATTAAGGTCATTGCTGAGCGGATTGAGGAGTTTCACGCAGTGTGATGCGGGATACTCTTCCAAATCAGCATAGTAAGCCTCGGCTGTGAGAGAATTGTTAAGGATTTCATTGAAACCCTCACCGCATAGCTGCTCGCTCACAAGATTGCGGAGAGTGTTGTCCTCATCCTCGAATGATTTATATGATAGCGCCGACTGAACAGTATCGCTGATTTCCACATTGTTATAACCGTAGATACGGAGCACATCCTCAACCACATCACAGGGTCGTGTCACATCCACGCGGTAAGTGGGGACCTTCATCACCACCTTCTCGGCATCAATGGAAAGAATCTCCATCTCAAGTGACTTGAGGATTGCCACCACAGTATCGGCCGGAATTTCCTTGCCCACAAGACGATTCAGGTAGTCAAAACCGAGAGTCACCTCTGCAGGAAGAATTTCAACCGGATAGTTGTCACAAAGCGGACCGCAAATTTCACCACCAGCAAGTTCCTTAACCATAAGTGCTGCGAGTTTGAGCACATAGAGGGTATTGTTGGGGTCAACGCCGCGTTCGAATCGGAATGATGAATCAGTGTTTAAACCATGACGACGGGCTGTCTTGCGAACTGAAGTGGGATTGAAATAGGCGCTTTCAAGAAATACCGAAGTGGTTTGCTCGGTCACACCTGAATCCAGACCGCCAAACACACCGGCTATACACATCGGCTCCTTCTCATTGCATATCATCAGGTCGCGAGAGTCAAGAGTATGCTCCACACCGTCAAGAGTAACGAACTTCTCACCTTGATTGGCATTTTTAACAACAATCTTACCACCTGCTATCTTATCCACATCAAAGCAATGGAGAGGCTGCCCCATGCCATGCAGAAGATAGTTGGTAATGTCGACAATATTGTTAATTGGTCGCAGACCGATGGTTGAGAGCGCATCTTTAAGCCATTGGGGAGATTCCTTAACGGTGACATTCTTGACAGTAACACCAGTATAGCGAGGACATGCCTCGGTGTTCTCTACCTCGACAGCCACTCCTCCTTCAGGAGTCTCAACCTTGAAGCCATCCACCTCAGGACGATGAAGCTGGGAAGCTTTGGCATGCTGACCCATCCATGCGGCAAGGTCTCGAGCCACACCATAGTGTGAGGCAGCATCAATTCGGTTTGGAGTCAAATCCACCTCCAACAGATAGTCGGAAGTCAGACCGAAGTATTCTGCGGCCGGTGTGCCGGGCTTAACCTCAGAGTCAATCACAATGATACCATCGTGTGAATTGCCCACACCAATCTCATCCTCGGCGCAAATCATGCCGAACGACTCTGTGCCACGGATTTTTGATTTCTTAATCATAAACTCCTCGTCGCCGCTGTAAAGGGTGGTACCTACGGTCGCTACCACTACAGTCTGTCCGGCAGCCACATTGGGAGCACCACATACGATTTGTGTAGGCTCACCATTACCAAGGTCCACAGTGGTGATGTGGAGATGGTCGCTGTTGGGGTGGTCAACACATGTGAGGACTTTACCAATCACAATGCCACGCAGACCGCCGCGTATTGACTCAACCTCCTCTACCGAGCCTGTCTCAAGCCCTATCGATGTAAGGGCTGCCGCAAGCTGGTCGGGCGTAAGGTCAAAATCAAGATATTTTTTTAGCCAGTTATATGAAATATTCATGAGAATGATTGATTTTTATTCTTTTTCAAGCTCTTTCAGCTTGCAAAATTACAAATAATCAGCCATATTACATATTTTTTCAATTGAAATTTCCACATACTATAAAAATCATCCCTGCTCTTGGATAATTAGATAATAAACCGTTGAACTTCTTATATATTTTGTTTTTGCATGCGAAACTACAAAAATGACGCAACTTGATTATTCATAAATTAAGAACTAAAACAAAAACTGACCGGCATACAGCCTTATGATGTATGCCGGTCGGTTATATACGTTCCTCTTTAACAGCAAAAAGGAGTCTTATCAGTGTTTAAGTTCTACCTTGGTGGTAGGAGGCAGGGTTGAATTACGGTCAGCAACCGCATCCACCACCTCATGAGCGAGGTGAGCGAAAGCATGTCCGGTGATAGTATCAGTCATAGCTATCGGCTCGCCATGGTCGCCGCTGTCAGCTATAGACGCAACCAAAGGAATTTGCGCCAATAAACGCACTCCGAGCTTTTCAGCCAATTTCACAGCGCCCTCTTTTCCAAATATATAATAGCGTTCATCAGGATGCTCCGCAGGGGTAAAGTAAGCCATATTCTCTACAATGCCGAGGATGGGTACATTAACCTTATCCTCCATAAACATTGCAATACCCTTACGTGCATCAGCAAGAGCAACCTCCTGTGGAGTGGAGACGATAACCACACCGGTCAGACCGAGAGTCTGCACCAAAGTGAGATGTATATCACTGGTGCCCGGGGGCATATCAATGACAAAATAATCCAGCTCACCCCAGTCAGCATCCGATATAAGTTGTTTGAGCGCATTTGACGCCATGCTGCCACGCCAAAGCACCGCCTTATCCTTATCCACCACAAAACCGATGGAAAGGAGCTTCACTCCATAACGCTCTATAGGTATGATAAGCTGACGTCCGTCCACATCATGAATGTAGAGCTGCTCATCTTCAATACCAAACATTTTCGGCACCGACGGTCCGAAAATATCGGCATCAAGCAGACCCACCTTGTAGCCCTCGCGGGCAAGTGCAACGGCAAGATTGGCGGCAACAGTCGACTTACCTACACCACCTTTGCCTGACGCCACACCAATTATATTCTTTACTCCTGGAAGCACCGGGGCATCCTTTGGAGCGGCAGGGCGACGAGAGACAACATTTACTGTTACCTTTACTTCAGGAGATATGTAGGTATGGATAGCAGTCTCGGCAGCCTTCACCATTGACTTGATGAAAGGGTCGGTAGGCTTGTCAAATATAAGGCTGAAGCTCACCGAATCGCCATCAATCCGGATATCATCCTCAACCATTTCTGCCTCAATGAGATTCTTACCGTTACCAGGGTAACGGACAGTCTGGAGCGCATCTGTAATAAGCGCGGGATATAGTTGCATAGTAGGACTTTTTTTATTCAGTTAATAAGAATGTTACAGGTTATTCAGCTCGCCTGACTGGAGCACCCCACGTCCGAATGAACGGTAAGTATCAGGTTCAATCTCCACCTCCGGTTCTGTCAGGACAACCCCTTCAGGAATTGACCACGACACATATTTACTCGGGATTCCACGGGCAAGCCACTGCTGCTCATAGAAGGTCTTGATAGGAGGTACAATGCCGGCATACTCTGTGCCATATATATCATCCGTGGCACCTTTTGGCGTGATACCGTTGTGGCGCAGCATCTCGGTGGTATAGGTATATAGAAACGGACTGTCTGTCTTGAGATGTATGGTACCATCAGGTGCGAGGACCTTGCGGTATATATCAAGGAAGTGAGTTCCGGTGAGGCGCTTGTTAACCTTTTTCATCTGCGGGTCAGGGAAAGTAATCCATATTTCCGACACCTCGCCAGGGGCAAAAAACGATTCCAGCAGATGGATTGATGTACGCAGAAATGCCACATTATCCATACCTGCTTCCTCAGCTTCCTTAGCTCCGGTCCACATACGCGCACCCTTGATATCGATGCCTATAAAATTTTTGTCGGGATACAGGCGACCCAGACCTACGGCATACTCACCCTTTCCGCACCCAAGCTCAAGGACTATAGGATTGGAATTATGGAATACATCAGCACCCCAACGCCCTTTGAGGGGGCATTCTACTTGCTCCTTCAACACATTGAACGGATACTGATGGACACACTTCAGTGTCTCCATCTCCGCAAATTTCTTAAGCTTGTTTTTTCCCATGATTAAATCAATGATTCGTTAAGCCTTGGCGGCATCCTGCTGAGCCTTGAACGCCATGGCATAAAGGCGCATCTGCTTCACCATGGCAAGAAGACCGTTGGAGCGAGTAGGTGAAAGATGCTCAGAAAGACCTATGGCATCAATGAAGTGGAGGTCCGATTTGAGGATATCCTCAGGAGTCTGATTGTCGAGCACCTGGATTAAAAGCGAAATAATCCCCTTCACTATTATTGCATCGGAGTCGGCTGTGTAATGCACCTTCCCTTCGGGCGTAAGCTCTGCATTGAGCCACACACGACTTTGACATCCCTCTATGAGATGGTCGGGTGTCTTATATTGTTCGGCAATCTCTGGAAGGTTATTGCCAAGGTCTATTATCATGGCATAACGGTCCATCCAGTCATCAACCTCTGAAAACTCATCAATAATATCCTGCTGTATTTCGTCGATAGTCATAACTGATATATCTGATTATATTTTTATATAGTCACGGTCATATTTAGCCGCTTAATTCTTGCAAAGGTAATACATTTAACCCGTATTTCAAATTCCACACTTGATAACTTTTTGTATTTTTGCAGAATGAAAAATCTGTTTGTCTTCATTATATTGGCACTGCTGTCAGAGACGGCGGTCCAGGCCAAGGATATTATCTCAGGTGATTGGAACGGCGAGCTTAAAGTCTCTCCACAAATATCACTTAAAATAGTGTTCCACTTTTCCAGCGCGCCCGATGGAACACCGGCAGCAACCATGGATTCACCCAACCAGGGAGCCTACGGTATTCCGTGCGAGGTCTCATTCCTATCCACCGATTCAGTCAGCCTTATGGTAAAACAAATCGGGATGTCGTATGTTGCACACATGCATGACGGAAACCTGTCCGGCACATTCCGCCAGAGTCCAATGACCGCACCTCTAACCCTCATGCCGGGCACGATAGCAATGCGCCGACCTCAATCGCCGCAACCACCCTACCCCTATACCACCACCGAGGTCATCTTCACCACTCCAGCAGCCGGAGCCATGCTTGCCGGCACGCTTACCATCCCAGAGAACGCCACCGACACCACGCCTGTGGTACTGATGGTTACCGGAAGCGGTCAGCAGAACCGCGATGAGGAGGTGTTCAATCACAAACCATTTGCTGTCATAGCTGACCATCTTGCCAGACATGGCATAGCTTCACTGCGCTACGATGACCGAGGCTTTGGTGCATCATCAGGGGATGCCACCGCTGCCACCACACGCGATTTCGCCTTGGATGCAAAAGCGGGCCTGGAATATCTACGGTCTCTGAAACAGTTTGGAAAAACAGGTGTGCTCGGACATAGTGAAGGGGCTATGATAGCATTCATGCTCGGCAGCAACAGCGACAAAGACCTTTCGTCCAATCCCGATTTCATAGTGGCGCTCGGAGCACCATCAGTACAGGGCGATACCATCCTTGCCGACCAGAGCGCCACTCTGCTCCGCATGAGCGGAGTACCGCAGGATATTGTCGATGATTACTATTCAACCGTCATATCACTCTACCGAACATACACAAGCTCAGGCAAAGATGCTGCACGAAAACAAATCGGGGAACTGTGCGCCAATTGGGAGAACAATCCTATCCGCGCTAAATTAAAAGCCAATCTCTACAAAATTACCGATGTTATAAATCCGTGGATAAGCTATTTTATCTCTACCGCTCCCGATGAATTTATCAGCGGTGCAAAGTGCCCTGTGTTTGTGGCTTTGGGGAGCAAAGACACACAGATAAATCCACACCTCAACATGCCGAAAATGCAGCATCTTGCTCCGGACGCCACAGTAAAGCTGTATGATGGCTTGAACCATATCTTCCAGCATGCCAACACTGGCGCCGTGCAGGAATATGCCGTCATTGAGGAGACCATCTCCCCTGAACTCCTCTCCGACATCAGTAAATTCATCTCAACAATACGATGATAAGGAGGGAGACTGTTTGAACAGATGCAGCCCTATCACTTACCGAGAGCTTCTTCAAGTCTCAGTTCGCCATTCACTATCTGATAATTAGTCTCTATGACGTTCCCTTCCTTATCAATCAGGACAGAGAAAGGAATCCCTGAGAAATTAAACAATGAGTTCAGGCGCTTCCAATTATCATTGCTGATAAAGATATGTTCCCCTTTGATTCCCTCTTTATTCAGCCATTTCTCACATGCATCCTTACCTGCTTCTCTGTCGGCGATATATAGGGCTTTGAACGGTTGGTCTGCATAACGCTCGAGAATTGGCTTCTGGGCAATCATCCCCGCGCGACAAGGACCACATCCCACACCCCAAAAGTCAAGAAAGAGCACATTACCACGATAAGGTGCGATTATTTCATCAAGGACTGCTTTTTCTGGCGAGTCTTCCAGCGTCAGAGTTTGCTCAGATTGTTTCTGATTCATTTCATCACTCACCATGGCACGTACATAATCAGTATAAGCCGACATCAACTCTTCATTGAGTTTTGCATATCCGTTAAGACGCACGATATTGGTGACAAGCTCTTGATGACGGGCAAGAATATCCGGAGTATAGACAGAAGACTCACGTATAAACCCACCAACAGCTACAGTCCTGACCAATTGCGCCACAAAGCAATTTCCCAGTCCTATGTTGCGTTCGTTTTCCTCATCCAAGGCACACAGCCGGTCATAGATAGGTTTGTCCTTGTCTCGCCTGGTAACTTCATATACCGGGGATTCCATACCTGTCGCTATATTACCGGAAGGGTGAAACAATGAATTGTATTTCCAACGGTTTGGGAGCACCCAGCCAGCCGAAAGCATTAATGGATTATTATAAATCAAATCCTTGTATTTCAACCTTGGAGCCATCAACTGCTTATAGTCAAGAGTCTCCTTTCCCGGTATAAACTTTACTTTACCAAGGCTATCCAATTCTTGATGTGCGCCATTAGTATGCCTGAACAGCATATCAAGGTCCTCCATTCTCTCGCATATTTTCCCTACAGCTGCCACTGTAAGAAAATCTTTCACCATTCCGCTCACCGGAAGGTCTCCAATCAAGGTCGGAAGGTCTGTGAGCGTAGAATCCAACAACACGCAAAGCTGGCGATTCATGTCTATGATACGCCCGCTCATCGAATCCGACTTCTCGACGTTGTACTTTCTCCACAGGGAGTTCAGACTGTAATGGTCGAGAATACTATCAGTGAGCAGACTTACCAAAGCCGCATCCGATAGTTCACCTTTGAATCGGAAATATTCCGGTTCAAACGAGCGCGCAGAAGTATAATTACCACTTGTCGTGGTTACAATATCAAGCGTATCTCCAGGCATCAACAGGATATCTTTAACTATGTCACCGACCACCATGCAAGCATACTGCGGATAGTCTAATGGAACATCGAAGGCAAACGTCCCATCGTGTTTGATGTTACCGAGATTCATCTTCTCCTCATCGGTAATGTCATTTTGGGTTCTGACGGTAATGGTAGAGAATCCGGTCCTTGGAGTGTATTTGTCAATCTTCCCTTTGACATGTGCCACTCCACCTTTTTTATAAAATGACATATCCGCATAGCGCGACGGCTCAACACCTGTCCATCGTTCAGCTGACTTCTCCTTGCTATTAAATATATCAGCCGCTGTGAGTAGCTGTGGCACGGTTTGGTCGTCAACTTCATACAGGTGTATACCCAGCACATTATCCTTAGGAGTATTCTCGTCATCAATCACCCAGTCAACAACTTTCACATCGGGTTGAATCGGCTCAAATAGCAACACTCCATCCTGATAACATGATTCCGGCATACGAATCTTCTTATCGAAAGGCATATTCTCCTCACCTATCGCCTTAAATCGGCACGTAGTGTCATCAATTGCCACAAGATAGGTGGACGATGGTATCATCACCCAATATTTATGAAAATTTTTAAGTCGGACTGAAAGACGGGTACAGCTATCGGTGTGCTCCACTCCGGTAACTTCCGCAAATCTCGGGTTATATTCAACTTTCGGAACCATGGCATGGCATCCCGCAAACCACAGTGCGCACAAAAGTGCTACTTTATTTCTAAGTCTCATGATATTATTAAATTTTTCCTCTGAGATTACAGTCTAATATTTCATATAGTCAAAAATCCCATCTGGCAATAAGTCAAATCTTCATCCGCCACTTTAGTAAGAAGCATAAAGCACATCTTAACTCTTGCTTTCATTCAGGCACTCCTTGACCACACGAGGGAAGTGCTCACGCTCAAGAGCATGAATCTTGGCTTCGACATCCTCAGCGGTATCGGTGGGAAGCACCGGGACGGACGCCTGGAAGATTACCTGACCTTCATCGCAATGCTCGCTGACATGATGTATGGTGATACCACTCTCCTTCTCCCCGGCAGCTACAACCGCCTCATGCACATGACGTCCATACATGCCCTTTCCACCAAACTTCGGCAGCAATGACGGATGGACATTCACTATCCTCCCTTTGTAACGCTCAAGCAGAAAGTCAGGCACCATAAGCAGGAAGCCCGCCAGCACGACCATATCAATGCCATGTCGCTCCATCTCTCCAAGCATCTTATCAGCATCATTAATCTCAGCGCGCGATAACACGACTGAATGAACCCCCAAAGAAGCTGCTCGTGTAAGCACTCCTGCACCAGGTTTGTTGCACACCACAAGCGCCACCTCCGCCCCATATTCATTTTCGCGGAAATAGCGTATTATATTCTCGGCATTCGAGCCATTGCCTGACGCAAAGATGGCGATTTTTTTCATATATCTATTATAATAACTAAATCAATCGACTGTCACAAAGTCTTACCTATTATCAGTTAAATCTCTTATATACATATCGGGCAAGACCATATATGTAACGGCGAAAACCAGGACGGTAATACAACACACGTGTGAACCATTCGAAATGAGGGTCGAGCGCCTTGACCATTGCTCCTACAAACACCATAGCAATGAGAGTACCCACACCAACCACATGCCATTGCCATGAGCCGAAATACATATAGCCTAACGCCACAGCTATTACCACCAAAGTGATATCGACCATTATCTTAGCCTTGGCAAACGGTATCCCCGTAGCCTTGTTGACCGCCACAGTGATGCCCTCACCCGGCATGGTCACCGACCCGCACCGTATCTCCATGGAAATTCCCACCGCAAGGACCACACATCCCATAAGCTGCACCAACACCTGCCAAAGCATAGTGTCGCAGGCAATAGCAGAAGTAATCCACATATTTATATCAAGGAGCGCACCGAACACAAACCCGATGGCAAGCTGAAACAACTGCACCGGCTGGAATTTTTTGCGAAGTATCAATATCTGCAATCCCACAAGGAAAAAATTCATAAGATAAGTATACTCACCTATGGTAAGTCGGGGAGCCTCTCCTATACCTCCGGCGAGAGTCATCACAAATGGGATGGTCGAGATAACACTACTTCCAAGACTTGAACGCACACAAAGAGCCACACCGAAAGTCATAATGAAGAGAGATACAACCAGCAGCAGATGCTGCCATGCAAATGAGATAATTTTGTCCTTCAGACTGCTTGATTCTACCAATACATTCATGTTCACTATATTTTACATGCAAAATTACAAAAATTCACCTGCTTCCACAATAGTATTGAATGAACCGCCAGTCCATCGTATCAGAAAGTAGTTACCTGGAATTATCCTTGAATCTCCGCTAAAAGAGATTTCCGAACAATATAACCACATACTTATTCGTTCTTTCATTGACCCCACAGATAGTTTTAATTATAAGCTTTAAAATAATCCACCTACTGCTATGTATGCAAACGACAATCGTATAGTTATAACCCTTGATGCCGGGGGTACCAACCTTGTGTTTGGCGCCATGCGCGGATGTGACTATATCACCACCCCAATCACCTACCCTTCCAATGCACATGACCTTGACCTGTGTCTTGATACCATGGTAAAGGGATTCCGTGAGGTAATGGAAAATCTAAACGAGAAACCGGTGGCTATCAGCTTTGCCTTCCCCGGTCCCGCCGACTATCCAAAAGGTATAATAGGTGGATATCTTCCCAACTTCCCCTCCTTCCGCGAAGGGGTGGCTCTCGGACCGTTTCTTGAGCATGAACTCGGGCTGCCGGTGTTTATCAACAATGACGGCGACCTGTTTGCCTATGGTGAGGCCCTATGCGGCGCACTCCCGGAACTCAACAGGAAGCTGGAGGGAGCCGGAAGCATAAAGCGTTACCGGAATTTATTGGGCTACACATTCGGAACCGGCTTCGGCGCTGGATTCGTAATCAACGGAGAGCTCAACCGTGGTGACAATTCATGTGTGGAGACTTTCTGTCTACCTCATAAGACCAAAGATGGCATCATAGCGGAGGAAGGAGTAGCTGTAAGAGCCATAAAGCGCGTCTATGCAGAGGAATCCGGCGACTATGACCATAAATTTGAGCCCAAGGAGATTTGCGAAATAGCCGATGGAACCCGTCCCGGCAATATTGAGGCTGCCCGCAAAGCTTTTGCCGAATTTGGTGAGAACGCCGGGCATGCCATGGCCATAGCAGCACAGTTGATTGATGGTATAATAGTGATGGGTGGAGGCATAACAGCCGCACGTCACCATATACTCCCCTCTCTCTTGACCGAATTACGCTCCTCACTACATACCATCAGCGGAGATAATGTACGTCGTGTGCAGATGGAGGTGCTTGACCTCGACAATCCAGCTGAATTCGAGTTGTTCGCCAAAGGGACACCCCGACGCATTGCAGTGAAAGGCACCGACTTAACTATCGACTACGACAGCATGAAACGCATTGGTGTGACATTTTCAAAACTCGGCGCGAGCCGTGCCATATCAGCCGGAGCTTACGCCTTCGCGCTCTCGCAACTCGACCGTAAAGAATCAAATCGGTAATTTGCTAATTTATACGAAGGTGATTTGAGTTGCCTTCCTATCATAATCAAACGAAATGTCGGCGGCTTCCCAAAGGAAGTCGCCGACATCGCATAAAAGAGTATGATGACGTTGATTGAAGAGAGCTATTTAAATGAGTCCTGACTATTGTCCGGATATACTTCTGAAAAAGAGGTTTTACAGTTTTTGAAACCTCTTAGAAAAGGTCGCGTGTCTGAATCTGGTCAGCCCAATGATGGTCCTTCGGGAATGGTTGACCACTCCATGCTTTCTGTGAGGTCCAAGCCAAAGGAGCATCAGTCCAGAATGGGTGTGTGGCGGGAAGTCCCAGGGGAAGGAATGAAAGTGACGTCATATAGAGCGAACCATTGTTGGTATACCAGTCGGCCACGTTAGGCTGGCGCCCTGAGAAACCAATGGTGAGGAACCCTCCTTCATTGAAATTCTCCTTGTTGTCAAACATACGGTGCATTACTGTGGTAAGAGCCGCACGCACTTGACCGTTGGTGAGACCTTCGGGCAGTTTCTCATACCATGCCATGAGTGCAAGAGGCTGCATTGTAGCCATGCGGTAAGGGATGGAGCGTCCAAACACGGGGAAGGTACCTTCGGGAGAAATCATACGTTCAAGCACGATGCTGAACTTCTGGGCACGACGCAGAGCGCGGTCGTAGTATTTGCCATAATGTATACGTGTATATTTTCCAGCATCCTTCATGCTCTGCAGAGTCTCAAGATACATAGGATGGAACACATAGCTACTGTAATAGTCAAATGCGAAATTAGGACCGTCGGCATACCATCCGTCACCGGCATACCATTCCTCAACCTTGCGGATGGCTGAGTTAACACGATATTCATCACATTCAGCACCTGCCTTGGCAAGAAATCCCTCTATAGTAGAAGAGAAAAGGAGCCAGTTGGTGTAAGGGGGGTCCACACGGCGCAGCTGGCTGAATTCTTCGAAATAACGCTTCTTGGTGGTGTCATCAAGTGGCATCCAAAGGGCATCATAAGCACGCAGGAACGATTCGGCCACATAAGCGGCATCAACCAATGCCTGTCCGTGACCACGCCATAGAAGATAGTCTGGGCTATTGGGGTCAACGGCATTGGTGTAGCTCTTCAATGCCCATTCACGCAACTGTTTGCGCTTCGCACCCTCCTCGGTATCATCGTCAGGAAGTGCAAGCCAGGGAGCTATACCAGCCATAAGGCGACCGAAAGTCTCCATATAAGTCACACCCTTGTTGCGTCCGTCCCAGTTGGGGCTAACCTCAACGAGCATGTTTTTCTGCAGATTTCCTTCAGCCATGTTGCTGAGCACGGGAGCAGCCATCTTGTAGGCGAGGTCCACCCAGTAGGCTCGGTCTTCATTGCTCTCCTTCTCCAAGAAGCGCACATACTCACATGCAGCTAAAAGGAATGCTCCTGTACCAAAATTAGAAGTGGAATTACGGTCAACCACCTGACCGGGGATAGCCTTCTCGCCGATAGGCTGCACATAGCCTACAGAACCATCCTTCTGCAAAGCAGTCTTGCTGAGATATTCCCAACCCTTCTTGGCGGCATCAAGATATTTTGCATCCGTTAGATAACCGTTATTGATACCCCAGAGGAGTCCATAGGTGAAGAATGCTGTTCCGCTAGTTTCCGGACCCGGAGCATGAGCCTCATCAAGCATCGAACGAGACCAATAGCCTCCAGGCTGTTGGGAAGCCACCACAGCATCAGCCAGCTTCACATACTTGTCGATGAAAAACTGACGATGCTTATACTCGGCAGGAAGGTCCTTGATTACCTTTGCCAGTCCGGCAAGCACCCAGCCGTCACCACGTGCCCAAAAGTCCTTCTTACCGTTGGCACTTTTATGTTTCGGATACACATACTTCGCATCACGATAATAGAGACCTGTCTCCGGGTCAAGCATGATGCTGTCGCTATACTGCACATACTCGTAAAGCTTATCAAGATACTTAGCGTTTCCGGTAATATGGTGCAGCTTGGTCATTACGGGCATAACCATGTACAGACCATCCGCCCACCACCAGTAATCGTTCTGTGGAGTCGACATCTCATACTCCATCACCTCTTTGGCGCGGCGTATGCGACGGTCATCGGGTAGTAGACGATACAGGTCGGCGTAGGTCTGGAAACATATCTGCCAGTCGCCGAACAGCACATGCTCATCTGTCTCGCCATAATTGTATTTCCACTTGGCGCGGTCATTGCTCTTGGCACCTTTCCACTGGTTATGCTCAGCCCAACGCTCGGAATAGTCACGCCAGGCATCGTTACCGGTAAGGAAATACGCTTCCATATTACCTGTGTGATAGGCGGCATTATCCCAGAATGCCCAAGTCTCGGGCGAATGAGTGGATTGCCAGTGGTCATTTACTTTCGTGATAATCTCACGAACCTGCTTTGACTCCTTGGTGGGAGCTGCGACTGCGCTCGCTCCTGCAAGGAACAGCGACAGCGACAGTAAAGTTAAGCTCTTTATCTTCATGGTTGTAATTAATATATTCAAAAAATCATTCAACGGATATCATAAATCCGCCTCTAACAAATATGCACTGATGACAGTAAAACACACCTGCTCACTCAGCCGGCAATTCCTCCATGGTAATATAGGGTATGCCATCTTTGTCAAATCTCACCGGGAGCCACAAGTGACGTGAATCAGCGAGATTCTTAGGATTCCACTTGTCTGCCATGAAAGTTAACTCTCCGTTAAGGTCCATTACATAGGTGCTCTGTCCGCCGAAAGTCTTATCGGCACCCTCGCCACGGCAAGGATTGGGAAGTCGGGTCCATTCTCCCATTATTGAGTCGGCTCTCATCAGTCGTGCCTCGTTGGGCTCCCAACCAGTACAACCCGATGCTATCATCCAGTAAGAACCGTCATGCTTGAACAAAGCCGGCGCCTCATTGTGTCCACCGGGAAAAATGCGTATATACTTTCCTGTATGCCTTGTGTAGGTAGAGTCAAGCTCTGCTATCTGCAATGTAAGATTATCCTCTGATGAATAGATATGATATGCCGTCCCGTCATCATCGACATAGAGAGTCATATCGCGTGCCATCTGTCCACCGTCAAGGTCGCGCACAGTAAACATACCTTCGTCAATGGCTTTATACCATTCAGGAGTCCACCATTGCAGTGTGTCAGACCATACCTTCCCTTTGTTATCCTCTGCAAAATTAACTGGATATACCCCAGGATTGACTCTGCCGGTATGGAGCAGCGTGAACGGTCCCAACGGATTGTCGGCAACAGCCACACCTGCCTGGGCAGCCCCATAACCGCGACCTTTCAACTCATGGTGAAACCACATCACAAACTTCCCGGTAGCAGGATTATAGACCACCTTCGGACGTTCGATAATTCCACCCTTTTCAAGCGGAGAGCCCTCCTCGTCGGATGTAGCAAGCACTATTCCTCGGTTGTCCCAATTGTGCAAATCCTTGGAGCTGTAGCACATCACACCCTCCTGTCCTGCGCCCGGAGTGCCATCACCACGATGCTCGCCATACCAATAGTAGGTACCGTCATGGCTTATAATCCCGCCGCCATGGGCGTTGATATGGTTTCCATCCGTGTCAGGGAACGGTTCCCCTGTCACAGTGGGCATTGTAGTCGGAGCTGTGCCACAACCTACCATTGCCACAGCCACGAGAATTATATTAAATAACTTTTTCATTGATATGATAACTTAAATTTTCTTCAGATACTCGGAGGGAGCCATACCATACTCTTTCTTGAACGCCTTGCCAAATGACGAGTGACTGCCAAAACCGGTGCGGAATGCTATCTCTGTGATGTTGAGCAGACCTTCGCGCAGCATCTCCTCTGCCTTCCCAAGGCGGATATGGCGAATATACTCGTTGGCCGACACCCCTACAATCGCCATCAGCTTCCTGTATAGCGAAGATTGGCTCATGCACATCTGCTCTGCCAGAAATGCCACACCGAGGTCCTCACGGTCAAGATTATCGTTGATTATTGTGTTTATCTTATCCATAAACTGGCGGTCAAGCGGATTGAGAGCCTTGGCAGCTTCCTTCATCTCCTTAACCTCATCCTCAGGAGGTGTCACCGTCCCTTCAGGCGGTGCCACCGCTCCACTCCTTGACATCAGCTGAGAAGCTATAGTGCGGCGCAGGCGCAATATATTGTGGATACGGCTCAGAAGCAACTTGGCGCTGAAAGGCTTTGTAAGATATGAATCGGCACCCGACTCATACCCCTCCTCCTTGTCGCGGAGTGAATCCTTGGCAGTGAGAAGTATCACAGGTATATGGCTGGTAAGAATATCCTCCTTAATGCTGCGGCACATGCTCACGCCATCCATCTCAGGCATCATGATATCACTTATCACAAAGTCCGGATTCTCCTCCTGCACTACTTTCAGTCCTTCCAGACCGTTGCAAGCCGTAAGAACCGTAAACTCATCCACCAAAGCCTGGCGTATATACTCGCGGATATCGTCATTATCCTCCACCACAAGCACCTTAACCTTGGCATCAGCCTGCGAATGCTCGGTAAGTTCCGGCTCATCGGCGGCTCCCTTATCGTTAGGCTCGGCCTGAAGTGCATTAGGATACAAGCTATCAGTGACAAGTCGCACGGTAAATGTGGAGCCCACACCCTCGGTGGAGTCTACCGAAATCTGTGCCTCATGCAAGTCAACAAGATTCTTCACGAGTGCCAGTCCGATACCGGTACCCGAAGCCTGATGCTCACCTTTCACTTGATAATATCGGTCAAATATCCGTGCGAGCTTGTTGCGTGCTATACCGTAACCGGTATCCGATACCTTGATTTCCGAATAGACCACACCGTTCTCCTCCACTGTATGGAACGAAAGAGATATCGTGCCTTTGGGAGTATACTTCACTGCATTACTGAGAAGATTGTTTACGATTATGGTCAACATTTCCTCATCGTAATATATATCAGGTGCATTAAGGTCGATATCAAGCACAAACTGCACGTGCGGATTGCGGTTAAGTTCCTTATAGCGTATGCCTATCTCACGCAGCAGATTGCCAAGATTACCTTTCTTCACAGTCAGATGGCGGTTCTGAGTCTCTGTTTTGCGGAATTCCAATATGCCGTTTATCAGATTCAGCAACGTATTGGAGCTGTCACGTATCATCTGCAGCTTGTAGGAATACTGACTCGGCAATCCCGGGTCGCTCACCATATCCTCCAGCGGTCCCATGATTAAAGTAAGCGGAGTGCGCAGCTCATGGGTGATATTGGTATAGAAACGCAGGCGCTCATCATTGAGTTTCTGACGGTTACGGCTTTTCTCAACCTCTGCCTCCAGACGCTGTTTCAATTTAACCCTATGTTTGTAAAAGAGAGCCACTGCAATAATCACACCAATAAAAATTAGCACATAAATCGCTTTAGCCCACCAAGTTAGCCAAATAGGGGGGGAGATTTTCACGGTCAACACCGTGACCGGTTGCTCCCAATCATGCCCTTTCAGACGCTGACGCACCTGAAACTTGTAGACTCCCGGCGGAAGGTTGCGGTACATCGCCTCATTATTGCCGAAGCATTCAATCCACACATCGTCCAATCCGAGCATACTGTATGAAAGGTCGGTGCGCTGTACCATGTCGTGGTCCATCACATTGAATGTTATTCGGAATGTATTGAGCGTGTATGGCAATGTAATCTCATCTGAATTTACCGGCATGCTCATGGCATTCTCCTCCCTGCCCCCACCTTCCTTGAAGATGGTGAATTTTGTAATTCTCACCGGTTGCGAAGCTACGGCAGCGTCAAGGTCATGTGGCATCAGCGAGAACACACCGTTGGCCGAGGCGAAATAGATTCGGCCCGAGTCATCGCATGCCGAGCCATTCTCCATGAATGAGTAGAGCGGCATTGACTCCATTCCGTCGTAGATGGAGGCCTTCAGAGTGTTGGGGTTTATACGTGCTATCCCCCGGCTTGAACTTATCCATAGGCTACCGTCAAGGTCCTCCTCGATAGAACTGACATGCGAGATTCCTGCGCGCTCCACATCCTCGATACGCTTGAACTCATCGGGGTGGGAAGGGTCGGTAAACAGCACCAGTCCGCTCCGTGTTCCCGCCCATATTCTGCCACGAGAATCACGGTGAAGGGCATTGACTGCATTCGAGGGAAAACCTTCATCAACCGTTAGTCTGTAGAGCAATTCACCTCTCTTGTCGAGCACTGACACACCCTTTCCGAAAGTGCCTATCCAAAGGTTGCCTGACTTATCGCGCACCATGTCATGTATCACCCAGTCAATCAACCGTGAGTTTATAGCGGTATCATTTTCCAGCACACCGTTGCGGTAGATGTATACACCTTCGGTACTTCCCACCCGCATGGTCCCGTCAGTGTCCTCAAAGAAGGCTCGGATATCAGTTGGCGAACCCGGTATACGGGTGAATTGACGTGTGGCGGGATTGAAGGTGAACACCCCTTTCTCATGCGTGCCGACCCAGAGCATCTTGTCACCCGACACTGCGAGTGTGCGCACGAATGTGTGCGAACCGGACTCCGAGCGTGGAAGCTCTATGGGTGTCACCACCCCATCTTTCACACTCACTATCTCATTCTCTCCGCCGAGCCACAATGTGCCATCGTGAGGAGAGCTGTAGCAGCTCCACACAGGTTTATAGCTCACATTCCGTGTGCCGGACGAGAGATAATTTATGCGCGAGAACACAGCGGGGAGATGACTCACCACATCCACTCCCGAACGGTAATTTCCGAGCCACACATTTCCAAACGAGTCCTGAAATATGGTCTTGATATACACGCTCGATAATCCTTCCGGCTCACCGTTAGCCGAAAGATGAGAGAACTGAGCGTTGCGTAAGTCATTGTAGGCATACGAACCCGGCGAAAGCACGCTCACTCCACCTTGCGTGGTGGCAAACCAGATTTCACCGTTGCCAAGCTGCTTTATATCGCGGATTCGACCCGGTGCTATGGAATGGGGATTATTGTCACTGTGCACAAACGGGGTGAACGCCTGCGTACGGGGGTTGAAAAGGGCCGCTCCCTTGTCGGTACCCACCCACAGGTTGCCACTCGTGTCAAAGCAGAGACTATACACGACATTGCCCGGAAGCGAGGGTTCATTAGTCCTGTGACGGTAAAGCTCCATAGTGTGCGACGCAGTGTCCACCACGCAGAGTCCGTCATGATTCGTTGCCACATAAAGGCGTCCGTCATTACCCTCTGCTACGGTCCAAATTTCGCGAGGCATCCCCGGTATCGTCCTGTGATTATACTCCCGGCTCTCCCCTGTGAGGGGATTATAATATTGCACCCCGAAATGATAATGCGTGAGCCACATACCCCCGTCCGAGGCCGGGACTATCGATGTGATATCAGATGACAATAGCCCGGATTCCACCCGCGTTATCTCACCCGAGCGGCGGTCATAGGCACAGAGTCCGTCTCGCTGAGTGGCTATCCAAAGGCGGTTGGGGTCCGACTCTATCTGTGCCACGCAGTTAAGTTCGTTGGCACTCAGTCCGGAGTTTTCTTTTGTAAAGGATGTGAAATGCTTACCATCGAAACGGTTCAGCCCCTCCTCAGTGGCTACCCAGATTATTCCATCAGTATCCTGGGCTATTGACATGACGTAGCCATTGGAGAGACCGGAGGTGACACCATAGTTGCTCACCATCCTTTCCGCCCCGGCTATGAGCGAGGAAAAGAGCAAAAGGCAGAGAGCCACCGTATATTTAACAGCTTTTTCGTTCATGGTACATACTAACTTTTTCCGAAGGAAATGCAATGTGAAAGCAATGGGGCTTTTTGTATCTGCAAATATACACAATTCAGTTGAATTACAATAGTCATAATCTGTTAGACTATACTCCCAATCATTCAAAACCACATAGCTGAATGATTTAAACGCTTTTTAGAACGATTCAGGCTCACCACCTCTGAACCACATATTGTAATTTTGCGTCAGTAGACACGATAGTAACATTTTTTAAGGTTAGATGAATTGAGGTTTTATTTTAGGTCTTAACCAAACGGTATGAAAGAAGGATAAAAAAGATTGTTGACGGTTCTTATACATTATGCATCATCATGAAAACAACCATAATAGTATCTACCAATGAAAAAACATCGGTTTCTAATTTGGCTTCTTACCTTAATTATAGGTACTGTTAGCCTGAGCGCCCAGGAGGCATATACTCTTCGAGGCGTAGTTGAAGATAGCGCCGGAGAGCCTCTCACCGGAGCTTCTGTGCTTGTTAAAGGCACCACAAACGGTGTCGCTTCCGACATTGACGGTAACTTTGCCATCAAGGTCAAGAAAGGTGACGTGGTCAGCGTCTCCTACATCGGTTACAAAGCCCAGGATATTAATGTTACAGGTCAGAACGACGTAAAGGTCGTGCTTATCGAAGACACCCAGATGCTTGAGGATGTCGTGGTTATCGGTTACGGTACAGCCCGCAAGAAGGACTTGACAGGTGCTGTGGTCCAGGTAAATCCCGACAAAATCGCCGACCAGAACCCCGGTTCGGTTCAGGATGTGCTCCGCGGTGTTCCCGGTCTCCAGATTGGTTACGACTCATCAGCCAAAGGTCAGGGTGCCTCTATCCGTCTCCGCGGTCAGAACTCACTCGGTACCAACGCATCACCTATGATTGTGCTCGATGGCATGCCCTTCTACGGTGAGCTTTCTGAAATCAACCCCGATGATATCGCACAGGTCGACATTCTCAAGGACGCATCTTCAGCCGCCATCTACGGTGCCCGTGCCGCTGCCGGTGTCATTATCATCACCACTAAGAAAGGTAAGGAAGGAAAACCCACCATTACCCTCAGCGCCAACATCGGTGTGACAAACAAGGCTTATTATAACGATTATTATGATGCTGCAGGCTACCTTCAGCACCTCGTTGACTGGAACAAGATGCTCTACACTTACGGTCAAGGTGCCGACGGTCTATACGGATATTACAATGCCGCAAACGCTGCCGGACAGCTCTCTTATCCCAATGGTTATTTCGATGACCCCCGTACAATGTCCGACCCCGCAGCCTGGGCATCTGCAACAGGTACTTCAGGTGTAGGTCTCGCTGACGGTGAAACATATATGGGTCTTTGGGGTCGCCGCCTGTCTCTGTACAACGCCCCTTATGTACTGCAGAATTTTATCGATGGCAAGACAATGGACTGGAACGACCAGGTATTCCGCACCGGTATCAAGCAGGACTATAACGCATCCGTATCAGGCGCTACCGACCGCTCTAACTATTATATCTCAGCCGGCTACATGAAGAATGAGGGTCCGGTACAGGGAACTGAATATGAAGCATTCCGCGCAAGCATGAAAATCCACACCAAAATCACTCCTTGGTTGGAACTCGGTGCTCAGGCTAATTTCCAGGACCGTTCGGACGGTGATATTTCAGTGGCTCTCGGTACAAACTACTGGGACAACAACATGCTCCGCAACTCACCCTATTCAAATCTCTATACTGCCGATGGAAAATACGAGCAGTATCCTATGTCCGGTCTCCCCACAAACGGTGGCTACAATTATTACCATGACCGTCAGTACTATGAACTTGACAAGGGTTACACCACCATCAATTCAATCTTCAATGTGAAAGTCAACCTCCCCGCAGGTTTCACTTATGCATTTAACATCTCACCCCGCTACCAGTGGTTCCATGACCGTTACTGGATGAAAGCCGACCTCCCCAACGCTTCAGCATCAAGCCGTGGTGTGAACCGCGAGAATACCAAGACTTTTGACTGGAACCTCAACAACACCCTTACCTGGGACCGCACTTTCCTCGATGTTCACCACTTCACAGTGACATTGGTTCAGGAAGCCGAGGACCACAAATACTGGCAGGACCGCATCGAAGCCCGCAACATCTCCCCCAACGATGCTCTTGGATTCCACTACACTCAGGGTGCCAACAAGGAGCAGAGCAACTTCTCTACAAGAGATGCTCACTATACAGCCACCTCTTATCTCGGTCGAGCATTCTATAGCTACGATAACAAATACCTCATCACCGGTTCATTCCGTCGTGACGGTTTCTCCGGATTCGGTGCTAACAATAAGTGGGGTAACTTCGGTTCAGTAGGTCTCGGTTGGAACTTCTCAGATGAAAAATTCATGGAATCAACCCGCTCATGGCTCGACAACGCAAAGCTCCGCGTATCATGGGGTACCAACGGTAACCGTGAGTTCGGCGACCTAAGCAGCGACATCATGAATGTTTACAAAGTGCTTGCCAACCTTAACGTTGACGGCTCGATGGTTTACTTCAACAACGGAACCTCAACTGTAGTCAATGCTCTCTCCATGAGCCGCCTTGGCGCCCCCAACCTCCGCTGGGAACGCACCGAAGCATGGAACTACGGTCTTGACTTCTCTGTATTCAATTCACGCCTCACCGGTAACATTGATGTATACTCCAAGGCTACCAAGGATATGATTATGGCTCAGCGCCTCCCCTCATTCTCTGGTTTTAGCTCAATATCTGCCAACCTCGGTGAAGTTACAAACAAGGGTTTTGAAATCGGTCTTAACTCCCTCAACATTGATATGAAGGACTTCCAGTGGTCAACAGCATTTGCTTTCTCCTACAACAAGAGCTGTATCAAGCATATCTACGGAAACAAGGATGAGAACGGCAAGGAACTCGACGACACATCCAACGGATGGTTCATCGGCAAGCCTATCGGTGAAATCTGGACCTACAAGACTGACGGTGTATGGCAGAATACTCCCGCCGACATAGCCGAAGCTGCCAAGTATGGACAGAAACCCGGTGACCCGAAAATCCTCAACCTCTATACTGAAGATGATGTAGATGGCAAACCGGTATACAATGATAAAGATAAAGTTTATCTTGGAACTGTCAATCCTCCCATCTACTGGTCACTCCGCAATGACTTTACCTTCTTCAAGGACTTCACTTTCTCATTCTCTCTTTACTCTTACATGGGACACAAGAGCCTCGACAGTCGCTGGTTGAACAGTGATAATGGCGGTTCTCAGATGATTAACGGCTTCAACCTGCCTGCAAAAGAGTACTGGACACCCACCAATCCCACCAATGACTATTGCCGTCTGGAAGCAGTTGGTCCTACAGGTCTTGAAGGTGGTGTAGGTAAAATCATCAACCGTAGCTTCGTCCGTCTCGACAACATCACTCTCGGTTACACAATCCCGCAGGCATTTACACGTCGCTTCATGGTGGAACGCATCCGCGTAACAGCAAGCTGCAACAATGTATGCACATTCCACTCAAGCCAGTGGAAGTATGGTGACCCCGAGACAGGTGGTCTCTCAAACCGTACTTTCAACTTCGGTCTCAATGTCACTCTCTAATTCCACAATCCAATCTTAACATCATAAATCATGAAACCTTTCAATATATATAGCAGATGTGTGATGGGGCTCGCCGCCGTGGCAATGTTCACCGGCTGTAAGGATAATTTCCTTGACCCGGACCCCCTGTCATTCTTCTCACCTGAATCAACCTATACCACTGAGGCAGGTCTGCAATCAGCTCTTGCACGCTGCGACCGCAGTTACAAAGATATGCTCATGGACGGTAACGGCAACGTGCTCCCGATTGCTTCCGTTTACTTCATGTCTGATATGGGTCTTTATGCAAAGACCGACGCGGGCGGCGGTATCATGGATAATTTCGCAGAGAAAATCACTCCTACCTCAGGTATGGCGGGCGGTGGTGACTCAAATGCGATGACACGCTTCTACAACGAGTCAAACAACGGTATCAAGTATGCCAACACCATCCTTACCTACGTTGACCGTGTGACCACGCTTGATGAGAACACCCGTAATATCTACAAGGGTCGCGCCTACTTCCACCGTGCCTATAAGTACTATCACATGGTGCTCCTCTTCGGCGATATACCTTTGGTTTCAAAAATCATCGAGACTCCGAAGCAGAACTATAAGTCAACAAGCAAGGAAGCTATTTTCAAGATGCTCGTTCATGACTTGGAATTTGCTGTTGAACATGTTCCACCGCAAAAGGATACCCCCTACTGGGGCACTGTGAACCAGGAAGCATGTATGCAGCTCCTCATCAAGTGCTATCTTGCACTCGGTGAATTCAAGAAAGCCGAAGATATGGCAACTGACCTCATCAATAATCATGGTCTCGCCCTCATGCAGAATCCCTTCGGTACAAATGTTCCCTCAGGTAGCCCCGAAACCTGGACCGTACAGCGTAATGTCCTCTGGGACCTCCACCGCGGTCAGAACATCGTTGACCCCGCCAACACTGAGACAATCCTCCCGATTCTCAACTATCACGATGAGAATTTCACACAGTACCTCACCATGCGTGCGCTTGGTGTACACTGGTCAAACGGTGTGATTATCTCACCTGACGGTATCGGTTCTCCCACCAACAACTGGGCACGCGCCGATGGTAACTACTCATCCAACCTCGACTGGCTCCGCGTACTGGGTCGTGGTATCGGTTGCTTCCGCACATCTTACTACTTCAACAAATACATGTGGTGGTACGACGGTGAAGAGGACCTTCAGGACCTTCGTCACAACCGCGAAATCGGCAACTGGGTTGAAATGGAAGATATCAAGTACAACCGCAAGAACTCCAAGTACTATGGCAAGAACATGCAGCTCTATGCCACCGAGGATTACGTGAATGAAAAGGGTGAAACCATAGTTCACGCCGGTCAGCTCCTCTGCGGTGACACCATCCGTTCATGGTATCCTATCCCCTTGTACAAGATGTATATCCTCGACCAGTCAGCTGAGGAAAATCAGTGGGCAAACCAGTTCAACGGTGCCACAAAGGGTTCTACTTGCTCTAACGGCAATATGTACGTGTTCCGTCTCGCCGAGACTTACCTGCTCCGTGCTGAAGCCAAGTTCTATCAAGGCAACGCAGCCGGTGCTGCTCAGGATGTCAACGTGGTCCGCGCCCGCGCCAATGCCAAGAAGATGTTCTCAACCGTCACTATCGGCGACATTGCAGACGAACGAGCCCGCGAACTTTACATGGAGGAATGGCGTCAGCCTGAGTTGACCCGTATCTCATGGGCTCTCGCCCGCAGCGGACGTCCTGATGAATGGGGCAACACCTACGATATCAATACCTGGGACAAGCAGCAGGGTACCGACCCGAATGGCGGTAGCTACTGGTATCAGCGTTGTCTCCACTACAACATCTTCAACCGTGGTCAAATCACCTCTTCTGTGAACCTTAACTACCGTGTTGACAAGCGCAACCTCTTCTGGCCGGTACCCAACAGCGTGATTACTGCCAACATCGAGGGTCAACTTCGTCAGAACTACGGATACGATGGTTATGATGACTCAGTAGAAATGTTCACCAACTGGGAAGATGCAGTCGCTGACGAAGACAACAACTAATCAGTGATATTAAGCATAATTCACTACAATTGATAGAAGGGAGGAGGATTTTGAATTCTCCTCCCTTTTAATTAACTTTGTAAGCGTCATAATTGCCACGGAATCACAAAACAAATGAGCAAAAACGTCAGGAATTTATGACGTATATCAAATCTTTAATAAACCAATATGAAATCGCTATTCACCCCCTTACTGCTGGCACTCTCGATAGGAACTGCTAATGCAGGTAATCCCGTGCTCCCAGGGTTTCACGCCGACCCCGAGATTCTCTACTCAAACCAGACCGGCAAGTACTACATCTATTCTACCACTGACGGTGTGCCACGTTGGGGAGGGAACTATTTCACGGTGTTCTCCTCACCCGACCTCGAAGCATGGACTGAGGAAGGGGTTGCCCTCGACCTGCGCAGCAATGTGGACTGGGCTTCGGGCAATGCCTGGGCACCGGCAATAATAGAGCGCAAGGAGGGTGATGCTTATAAGTACTACTTCTACTTCAGCGGTCATTCCATAGATGCTAACAAGAAGCAAATAGGCGTAGCGGTTGCCGACAATCCCGCCGGTCCTTTCAAGGATTTGGGTCATCCCATTGTGAAAGATTCACCTGTCGGTCGCGGACAGCAGATTGACGTGGATGTATTTCAGGACCCCACTTCAGGAAAGTATTATCTATACTGGGGCAACGGATATATGGCTGGAGCAGAGCTTAACGATGACCTGCTCTCTATCAAGGAAGAGACCATAACGGTTATGACTCCTCCCGGAGGCACACTGCAGACCCACGCATTCCGCGAGGCTCCATACGTGTTTTTCCGAAACGGCAAATACTATTTCATGTGGTCAGTGGACGATACCGGCTCACCCAACTATCATGTGGCTTATGGAACCTCGGACTCACCGCTGGGACCAATCAAGGTTGCTGACCCCTGCACCATCCTCGTTCAGCGTCCCGAAAAGGAAATATATGGTACTGCCCACAATTCAGTCATCAACATTCCCGGCACTGACGAATGGCGCATAGTATACCACCGTATCAACAAAAACTATATCGAGAAAGCAAAAGGTCCCGGCTACCATCGCGAAGTATGCATCGACCCGCTCGAATTCAATCCTGATGGAAGTATCAAACCCGTAACACCTACCCTGTAACACCGTAACATCCACTGAATGATGAAAACCCGTCTCTTACTCATAACCCTGATTGGCGCATGCACCGCCTTGGGGCTATCAGCTAAAAAACAGCAGGAGATAATCCCGACCGGTTACCCTGTCACCCCGGTACCTTTCACCTCCGTGCATGTCAACAGCGGTTTCTGGGGTCAGCGTCTCGATGCCAGCCGCGATGTGACCATCCCGCTCGCTTTCAGCAAATGCGAGGAGAGTGGCAGATATGAGAATTTCATCAAGGCTGCACATCCGAGTCCGGAATATCATGCCGAGGGGTTCTCATTTGACGACACTGACGTCTACAAAACCATCGAAGGTGCCTCTTACCGCCTCAGCAACTATCCCGACAAGAAATTGGTGGCATACATCGACAGTGTGCTCGAGATTGTGGCAGCGGCTCAGGAACCTGACGGTTATCTCTACACCTCGCGCACCATGAATCCTGCCAATCCACACAACTGGGCCGGTCCCGAACGATGGGTATGGGTGGAGAAACTCTCGCATGAATTTTATAACCTCGGACACATGGTGGAAGGCGCAGTGGCTCACTATCAGAGCACCGGGAAGCGCAACTTCCTTGACATAGCCATCAGATATGCCGACTGTGTGTGCCGCAACATAGGCGATGGAGAGGGACAGAAACGCCTTGTGCCGGGTCACCAGATTGCCGAGATGGCTCTCGTGAGACTCTACACTGTCACAGGCGACCGTAAATATCTGGAGCAAGCGAAATTTTTCCTCGACGCCCGCGGCACCACCGAACGCCGCGACGCCTATAGCCAGGCTCACAAACCTGTGCTGGAGCAAGACGAAGCTGTAGGTCATGCCGTGAGGGCTACCTACATGTATGCAGGTATGGCTGACGTTGCTGCCATCACCGGCGACAGCTCATATATACACGCCGTAGACCGTATCTGGGACAATATAGTAGGGAAAAAGCTCTACATCACCGGTGGCATCGGCGCACGCCATGCCGGCGAGGCTTTCGGCGATAATTATGAGTTGCCAAACGCATCCGCCTACAATGAGACATGCGCAGCCATCGGGAATGTATATGTAAACTATCGCCTGTTTCTGCTCCACGCCGACTCGAAGTATTTCGATGTGCTCGAACGCACGCTCTACAACGGATTGATTTCCGGTGTCTCACTTGATGGAGGGTCATTCTTCTATCCTAACCCGCTCGCATCAACCGGCAATTATTCCCGTAAAGCATGGTTCGGCTGTGCATGCTGCCCAAGTAATATCAGCCGCTTCATCCCATCACTACCCGGCTATGTATATGCTGTGCGCGACCGTGACCTATTTGTGAATCTATTCATGGATAATCAGGCGCAAATCACTATCAACAACCGTCCGATGGTGATAGAACAGTCAACCAACTATCCATGGGACGGCGACATAGCGCTCAACGTGACCAAAGGTTCGGGAGAATTCGCCATGAATCTGCGCATACCTGGCTGGGTGCAAAATTCGGTGCTTCCGAGCGGCCTCTACAGCTATGCCGACAATGCCAATCCAACCTATAGCGTGAAAGTAAACGGAGAGGAGGTCACCGGTGACCTTCGCAATGGCTATCTGGTGATTGACCGTAAATGGAAAAAAGGTGACAAGGTGACCATGCATTTCGACATGCCGGCACGTATAGTGAAAGCTCATGAGAATGTCGCTGACGACCGTGGAAGAATAGCAGTGGAGAGAGGTCCGCTGGTATACTGCGCCGAATGGTGTGACAATGATTTCAACGTCCACAATATTCTTGTACCACGCAAACCTGAACTAAGCATGGTAGAACGCCCCGACCTGCTCACCGGAATGAAGCAACTCACCCTCCCGGTGCAGACTTTAGGGTACAACGCTGACGGACGAATCTTCACAGAGGAAAAGACCCTCACCCTCATCCCCTACTATGCATGGGCTCACAGAGGCGAAGGGGACATGACTGTATGGCTACCGGCTGAAATCTCGGCAGCCTCAGCCAATCCACCCGTCACCGCACCACGCGAGGACAACGGATTCTTCAAGTGATACCGCATAATGTATGATACAACGCAAGGGGCTTGATTCTCTCAATAACCCCTTGCGTTTTATTTTAATAAAGCCTATAACGAAAACCACGGCACAATCCGAAAATTACAAAACAATAGGTTTAGACTATCTGTTTGAGATATAACGTTTAATTTTTGAACCGATTTAAGAGATATATTGTATGAAAGTACTTGTAGTAAACGGGAGTCCTCATCTCCACGGCTGTACTGACAGAGCATTGCAGGAAGTTGAGAAAACTCTCCATGAAAATGGTGTGGAGACAGAGCGTATCGAAGCCGGAGTTAAAGATATCAGAGGTTGCATCGGGTGCAACTTCTGCCGCGAGCACAAGCGATGCGTTTTCAACGATTTGGTCAATGAGACAGCTCCTAAATTTGCCCAGGCTGATGGCATTGTGGTCGGCACACCCGTTTATTATGCTGGCGCCAACGGTCAGTTACTCTCTTTCATGGACCGCCTATTCTACAGTACCTCCGGAACCGTCGATAAGACCATGAAACTTGGGGCTGCTGTAGTGTCATCACGCAGAGCAGGCTCCACTTCGGCATTTGATGAGATTAACAAATATTTCACCATCAGCGCCATGCCGATAGTATCAAGCACTTACTGGAATGAAGTGCACGGATTCACAGCTGAGGATGTAGAGGATGACCTGGAAGGACTCCAGACTATGCGTAACCTCGGAAAAAACATGGTATTCATGCTCAAAGCCATCCAGGCAGCCAAAGCAACCACCGGTATCCCGCAACAGGAACGTGGTTCATTCACCAGCTTCCACACCGAAGGCTGATATATACCTGCTGTCAAGTTATAAAAAACATATCCCGTAGATTTGCCTCCTCAATTTCACCGGCGTTTGGCATGGGTAGAGAGGAGGCGATGTCCGATACGGCAGTAAAGACATTTGCGCTGCTCACAATAGTTCCTCCGTAACTGGATGAGAGCTTGTGACGTGAATGCATCGCGACTTCGTATACCGGCATTAGCGAATAGAGTGATAATGGAATTGCTCTCCGATGGGAGTTGCTGCAGCCATTCCACAGCCTTCAGCATTAGGCTTTCGTCGCCGTGTGACATTCCATAAGCCATCATAATGGGTACGGCTACATTGATTACCAGAATGGCGGCAGACGCCTTGCTGAGCGTCTCATAAGTCCGCTCTGTACCGGGTGAGAACGTGAAGTGGTTTGACCAGTAGCCGGTAAGCGGACGGGTGAACAGATTCAACGCCTCCTCCGGGGTGCTCATGGATAGAATGCGATGCACCAAACGGAAATCCTCGCTCACAAGCAATGCAAGCAGCGCTATGCGTCGGTGAGGGAAATTGTGTGGACGCATCCGTGACATTTTCCATCCGAGCCGTTGAAGAGGACGCAGGGAGAATTTGTGAGCGAAAAATTTGTGCTCGCGTATTAGCTGTTCCACATAGGGGTCATAAGCCGGGGCTGTTTCCAGAAAACCGCCCTGACCAAAAAACAGTGCTTCCAAAGCGAGAAGCGAATCGCTGTGCTTACGAAGAAAGTGCAGGGGTAGAGACTTTGCCAACCGTTCCATAGGCTCGGAATTGGTCCCGAACCCCAAAGCGCGGGCAAGCACCACATAGCATGTCTGTTCCCAGTCACCGGTATACTCTTTGAGCAGAGCGTTTATATGGTCTGATTTGGCATTCAGACGCTCGTAAGCCAGTCCGGTGAGCCAGTCAGTGATATATAGTGACTGTAGGCGTGGGATTTCAGCAGCACACGGGAGGTCAATGTCTGCACGGTCCACCAGATGATGGTAGCTACGGTGAAAATCGGCATTACAGTTCATCAACATCTGCGGGATTACCTCACCGTTCGAGCGGCATACCTGAGCATCATCACGGTCAACCACATGAAGTATCACAGACTCATACGCCTTATCTGTGTGATGATGATGACGATGCCAGTCACTCGCCCTAACATGTATCTCCACATCTCCCACCCATATTTGGTCGCCGATGCGTACCTTGGCGTTGAAAAAGTCCGGTCCGGCATCGGTGTTGAGCCGACCGGGGTCAATTACGGCAACATGCTGTCCGTCCACAGTGGTCATGTCGGTATGCAAGAGCAACCGATGCTGCCACACATATTGCATCAGGCGTTCCATGGTGAGGGAGGGGTGTTTTAGAGATAATTGTAATAAGAGGAAGAGAGTGAGGCAAGGAGTATTGGGAAATAATCGGTGCCTCTATGAAGCCTTACAGCTCATCAATGGCGCGGTTAACAGCCACCATCTTGATAGCGGTCTCAGCTGCTTCCACACCTTTGTGACCGGCTTTACCACCTGTGCGGTCAAGAGCCTGCTGCTCATCATTTACGGTAAGAACCCCGAATATCACAGGAATATCGCAATCGGCATTGAGATGGGCAATACCTTGGGTGACGCTCTGGCATACGTAGTCAAAATGAGGAGTATCCCCTTTGATTACACATCCGATTACTATAACGGCATCAAAATTTCCGGTCTCGATTAACTTGGAGGCGGCAAATGTCAGCTCCACAGCACCCGGCACTGTTATGACCTTCACATCATCCTCATCAAAACCGTTTGCATAAAGAGTCTTGACAGCTCCTTCGGCAAGGGCGAAAGTGATGTGCTGATTCCATTCAGCCACAGCGATGGCTATTCTTGCATCTTTGACTTTGGGGAGAGAACCGGTGGGTGCGAATGTTGACATTGGTTTATCGGAATTAAATGAAAAATTTCTGTTTGTAATCGGTTATAGAGGAGAGAACTGTAAGGTCAAGAGAGGATTATTTGGGAAATACCTTGTGCCAAAGTCCAAGAATATCAAGTGAGCGGCTTTTGGCATTTACCAGACTGTCCACTATGCGGCGGTGCTGGTCAGCAGCATTGAGCTTGGTAGCTTTATGAAGCATAGTGTTGAGCAGATGCACACCTTTGTCGCGCATAGCAGCAATCTGCAACATTGATTCACCTAAAGCTATCGAGAGAATGAGCTGCTGTAGCGAGAAATCGCTCTCAAGTTTGGTTAGATATTTAAGCGCACGGGTATAGTACTGGATAGCCTCACGATGACGACCCATCTGTGCGAGAGTATCACCCTCGGAAGTGAGCGATTCCACAAGTCGGGTTGCAGCGTCATCCACCCCTGAGTCCATAAGCTGGAGATAAGTGGACGTGGCGACCTGATAGTGGGCTAATAATTCGGCTTGCTTCACTCGGTTGCGGTACACAGCCGTGGCTGCGTTGAGAGCCATCACATGCGCCCGTGCATATCTCTCGGGATTGCTTTTAGCAAGACGCTCAAATATTTTCAGCGATTTTTCCAGCTCACGCTCCGCCTGCTTATACTCCTTACGTTCACCGTGGAGATATGCTATGTCATAGAGAAGCGCTCCGAGAACCGACAGAAACGGCTCATCCTTACGTTTCGGTTCCTGCGCGAGCAGATTGAGCGTAGCAGCGGCAGTAGACATAGCCTGTTCCATATTCCCCTTCTCGATATAGAGAGCTGTGAGTATCTGCATCAACGCAGCATGAATGTTTAGAAGATGCCCTTCCTCCTCGCCGCTGCGGGCTATCAGCGTATCGATTTCATTAAGGGTGTCTATGGCACGGTCTATCTCACCGCGCTCCATCATCTCAGCTGCTGTGGCACGGAAAAAGTCATAGGCGGTGTTAAATTCAGTATCACCTATGGCGTGACGGACCTCTGCCATGGCTCGTGTGCGTTTGAACAGGGCGCGCAGAGCCGTGGTGTCAGTAGTAGCTTGGGAGAATATGGCTTCGAGCGATATTGGCTTCATGAATCTGTCGTTATATTGATGCTGCAAGCTCTGAATGAGCGGTCTCGTTGGCAGCCTCCATTATGTCGTCGGGGTCGGGATGATTGGTTTCTGTAAGCACCCTCACTGCTCCTGCCAGAGCTCCTGAATACCACTGAAAATCGGTATTATCGGTTGGATGGCATTTCTTAGTCCATGATTCATCACCGTCAAAGAATCTCATTTCCTTCACAGAGGCGTCCATGCACAGGAATTTCTTACAGTAGAAATGTATATGCTCTTTGAATGTGGCTTCGATATCGTCTCCTGGGAATATAGCCTTGATATCGTTGACTGTGCTGATAACAAGGTCTGCAATCTCAAGGGAATCAAACACCGATGGCATCACCCTTGTGATTCTCGGCACCTGATAGGGGGCGAAATACGGAAGATATATGATGTATGCCTTGCGTGCCTTGGCATATTTCAAAAGTTCGAACAGACGAGCATGATTGCGCTCCTCGAGCGCCATATAGGAACCGAATATCACCACGTCGCCCTCGTCAATACGTGGCCAAACAGCGTTGACAGGCTCAACGGGAAATTTCTCATGACCCATCACTTTGGCTGCATCCTGTCCGTCGGAAATTCTCACCGGACTGAGACCCTCGGTATATCTGTCGATAGATTTAACATCGACTTTAGCTTCCTCTAGGTGAGCCACGATGTGGTCACCGACGGTATCGGCTCCAGCCTCACCGACAAAAATGGTGGGGAGGTCCATACGTCCGTCGAGCATAGCTGCGTTAACAGCCCAGTCGCCTACTTTGGTTGATGCTGTGCAGTCGGGCTGCAGAGTGATGTTGAGAGTTAACTCTCCGATGTAGATAGCCTTATTCATAGTCTGTTTCGTTACGTGATTTGTGCCCGAGATAACCACCGTGATGGCGTTTGGCATAATCCTGGGCTGTAAATCCTATCAAACGGGTGACATTAACCACGAGCACATCGCCAATCACAGTCATGACTGTGGTTGAGGTTGTGGGGGTGAGCCCGAGGGGACACACTTCGGCGGCGCCTCCCGTCAAGATTGTAACGTCTGTTATCCGAGTAAGTTCACTGTCAGGATTCCCCGTTATAACTATCATGGGGATTTGGGGATAGAGGTTTTTGGTCAGTGCCACCAGCTCCACCACTTCACGTGTGCGACCTGAGTTGGAGATAAGGAGCATCACGTCGTTTGGCTGCAGCACACCGAGGTCGCCATGCTGGGCTTCGCTTGGATGAAGATTGACGGCCGGGGTGCCGGTCGATGAAAATGTAGTGGCTATATTCATGGCTATCTGTCCTGCCTTCCCCATACCGGCTGTCACGAGCTTGCCGCCGCGGCGGTGTACATGCTCGATAATCAGCTCCACAGCTCGGTCAAAACCATCGGAATACGGTATGGATAGCAGTGCCTTAGCCTCTGTCTCCACTATATTTTGCATTGACTCTTTAATAGTCATATCTGTCTCTACTTATTGTTATACACCGCAAATTTACTAAACAATTGACAATTGACAATGGAGAATCGCCATTTGTTTATCCGGTTTTGAGATGAGACGGTCAGAAATGAGTGGGTTTGCGATACCGTTCCCCTAACCGTAGATTAGAGCTGTAAGTGAGATTTCGCCTTGAGCACCGGTAATGTGTACAGCCTCTATGTCGGCCGTAGCTGACGGTCCGGTAAAGAACGAACCATATCGGTTGGCGCGCAAGTCGAGCTGACTATATGCATGGTGCATCCCATCCACTATTTTTGAACGGTCCAGCAGCAGGTAGAGGTCTGTGGAGAATAGAGCACATGCCGCGAGTCCAAGCGATTCGTCTGTGACATATATCGCCCCCATCTCACCTACACCCATCAACCCCTGTGCCACGCAGATGTCCACAATGTGAGCGACATGAGGGTCGGTCACATCTCCATCACTTACATTTCCCTTGTAGTCTGGGAGCGATGAGTAGACACGCTTCCCGCTGAGGTCTATATTTCCCTCGAGCCATGACAGAGCATCGGCTCGTGAGGCAAATTCAAGAGCCTTCCCATCGAAACTTTCAAGATGCTCGGTAAAATTTTTCACCGGGTCACCACCGATGGCATACATCGGGACTTCAGGATGCCCTACCGGCTCGGGATGTGAAGCTCGTATACGTCCAAGTATTATATCGCGTGAGGATTGCTTATAGTCCATAATTCTTACTTTTTTGTATTTCCGTTATATTTCCGGGCATAGTACTGGCGAAATGTCTCCTTAGGTGGTTCCGGATTTGTATGGGCTTTAGCCCAGGGATTGAGCGAGGAGTTGAGAAGTCCTTGCGGGAGATTACGAAGAGCCCATAGTCCGAGTTTCTCAGCATGCGACAGGTTGGTGGCACTGCGTAGCACAAGCTCCATGCCATCCTCCTCGATACGATGGGAGAGCTGGTCTTTACCCTGCTTCACCACCACGTCACGCCAGTAAAACACCAGGTCGGGGATAGGAACCTTGGCAGGACATACATCGCCGCATGAACCGCAATGTGTACAGGAGTATGGAAGCCGGGCATAACGGTCAAGATTGTAGCTCGGTTCCAACACTATGCCGATAGGACCCATATAGGGTGCGTCATAGCTCAGACCGGAAGTACGTCGGAACACGGGACATGTGTTCATGCATGCGCCGCAGCGGATACATTTCAACACCTGCCAGTACTCGCTGCCGAGGCGTGCAGTGCGACCGTTGTCTACGATAATGAGGTGCATCTCCTGTCCCTTACGTGGACCATGGTAGTGACTGGTGTATTGAGTAATGTCAAGTCCCAATGCACTGCGCGACAGAAGCCTTATGAACAGAGCCAGGTCGCTCTGGGTGGGAATCAGCTTCTCAATGCCCATACTTGCCACAAAGAGCGGCGGCACATTCGCGCTGATATCGGCATTACCCTCATTGGTACACACCACTATGCCTCCAGTCTCAGCAATGCCGAAATTCACACCACACATACCCGCATCAGCATGTATATAATGCTGACGCATATCCTTGCGCATCACACTGTTGAGATATGACGGGTCATCGATATCTGGGTCACTGCCAAGCTTCTCTGCAAAAAGTTTAGCCACATCTCCGCGCAACTTGTGGATGGCTGGCATGACGATATGCGAGGGCCGTTGGTCATCAAGCTGCTGGATGCGCTCACCCAGGTCTGCTTCATAGACCTCTATGCCATGTTTAGCGAGGAATGGACGCATATCGCACTCATCCATCAGCATCGATTTACCTTTGGTCACCACTTTTACCCCGTGGCTCTGGAATATATCGAGGACTATGCGGTTGTGTCCCTCAGCATCCAGTGCCCAATGCACATGGATGCCGTTGGCTTTCAGTTTCTCCTCAAACATTTCAAGGTAGCTGTCGAGATGCGAGAGGGTATGCATCTTTATCTGCGATGCGAGCGAGCGCATCTCTTCCCATTCCGGTATGCGCTGCGCCACACTGTCCCGTCTCATACGCGCCGCCCAAAGACAACGGTCATGACTCACACGGTGAGGGGTGTCGGCAATGAACTTAGCCCCTAATTTTACTTGATTAACCTGCTTCATACGGCATCTCCGTTAAGAATTTCAGCTATATAATATGTTTTGATGTCTACTCCATTTTTGCGGGCTATGCACTGCTGGTGCATGAGACATGAGAAATCGGCCGAGGTAACGTACTTGAGACCATTGCGTTCATAGTCGCTCACTTTGTCGAGTCCCTGCTGAGAGGAACAGCTTTCGTCCCAGATGGAGAACACGCCCCCGAAACCGCAACACTCGTCACGGCGGGTTGCATATGCCACCTCAAGACCATCCACGAGTTCAAGCAGCGCGGCCGGTTTGGAATAGTCTGGAATCATAAGTTCAGTGGGTCGTGCCTGTCGGAGCGAACGCAGAGAGTGACAGCCGTTATGGAGTGCTACTTTATGGGGAAATTTCGCCCATGGAAGACTCTTTACCTGCAACACATCATGGAGGAAATCTACTATATCGTGAGTTGTTTCGCGTATGTGTCGCACCTCTGGAGTCTGTTCCACCGCTACAAGGTGATTACGTATCTGGTCGGTGCAGATGCCCGATGGAATCACTATATAGTCATATCCCGACAGCCATTTGGTCAGATTGTTTTCAAGGACACATGCCTTATGGTCGTAACCCATGTCAGTGAGCGGCAAACCGCAACAAGCAGCCTGCTCGATATACTCCACATCCAGGTCAAATCGTTTCAGCAACTCAAAGCTTGAGATGGCTGCCTGAGGTGCCAACATGTCTACGTAGCATGGCACAAAGAATCCTACCTTCATCACTCGAATTTTTTAAGAGGTTGTTTCTGTTTTCTCATTCTTACCGGAGGTCATGACAAGTGGTCCGAACTCCATTTAATGAACTGATTTAAACTTTTTATTTTTAGGATTTGAAAATTTGATTTCGGTCTGTCCGGATTATATCATTATTACAAAAAGTTGAAATCTGTTTAATAGGTGAGACGTTAAAATTTATACGCCAGATTGGTGCCAATTGTTCAGCCCAAATGGAAAGTAATGGACCAGAGGCGCAACTTTTGTTGAACAAGGGGTGTTTTGGATATATTACAGAGATATTTTACCACTGATATTTATTCTTTTATGACAGGGCAGGTTTCGACTATGAAGGGAAAAGGTGGCTCGGCGCTCAACCGCATCACGGCGATGGGTCTCCTTATCACTCTCGGCATCGTATTTGGCGATATCGGGACATCTCCTCTTTATGTCATGAAAGCCATAACAGGAGTAAACCCCGGCTTTGATACCGACTATGTAGTAGGAGCAGTATCATGTGTGATATGGACGCTGACCTTACAGACCACTGTGAAATATGTGCTTATAGCACTCCGAGCCGACAACAAGGGAGAAGGTGGCATTCTGGCCCTATACTCATTGGTGAAACGCCTGCCGGTGAAGTGGCTCTACCTCGTGGGTGCCATCGGCGCCTCAACTTTGATAGCCGATGGAGTCATCACCCCTGCCATCACTGTCACATCGGCTATTGAGGGACTGCGCCTGGTTGAACCATCGGTTCCTGTGGTCCCGATAGTGGTGGTGATTATATGCGGGATATTCCTGATGCAGCAAGCAGGCACCGGGCAGATAGGAAAATTCTTCGGTCCGTTCATGCTGATATGGTTCACAATGTTAGGTGTGCTCGGAGTATGCAGCATCGGTGAGTATTCAGGAATTTTCCGAGCGTTCAATCCATGGTATGCCGTAAAGCTACTGATTGATTATCCCGGATGGTTTTTCATACTCGGAGCTGTTTTTCTTTGCACTACCGGTGCTGAGGCACTTTACTCTGACCTCGGGCATTGCGGACGCCTCAACATCTCAGTGAGCTGGATTTTTGTAAAAATAATGCTGATTCTCAACTATCTCGGACAGGGAGCATGGATTATAACCCATCATTCCGATGCAGAGATGGTGAATCCATTCTATGGCATTATGCCCGGATGGTTCACCATTGTGGGGGTAATAATGTCGACCGGTGCGGCAATCATAGCTTCTCAGGCTTTGCTCAGCGGCTCATTCACTATATTTTCAGAAGCTATAAATCTCAACTTCTACCCTAAGCTCAAGATTAAATATCCATCCTCCGAGAAAGGACAGTTATATATCCCGGCGGTCAACTGGACGTTGCTGGCAGGATGCCTGCTCACGGTAGCTATATTCCGCAACTCATCCCACATGGAAGCGGCATACGGGCTTGCCATCACCGTGACCATGCTTATGACCACTATCCTGCTCACATTTTATCTGCGTCACCGCGGGGTAAGCCGATGGATATGCGGAGCGTTTCTAACTGTTTTCGCTTTGATTGAGGGAGTATTTTTCGCGGCAAACCTCATGAAATTCACTCATGGCGGTTGGTTCACCATGCTCATAGCCGGACTTGTTGCCGCAGTGATGATAGGATGGAGAAACTCAACCCGCATACGTAACACCTGCATCGAATATAAAAATCTGGGTGACTACACCGGTGTTATCTGCGACATCAAGAAGGACCGTGAAATCCCACAATATGCCTCGAATGTGATTTACTTCAGCCGCTCGGGCAATGAGAATCTAATAGAAAGCAAATTGATTTACTCAATAATCAACAAGCAGCCCAAACGTGCCGACCATTACTGGATAATCCATATTGAAAACTTGGATGCTCCCGACACATTGGAATATTCCGTAAAGGTAATAGTGCCTCAAACCATTTACTTTGTCACCCTTCGACTCGGGTTCCGGGTAGAACCAAAAGTAAGTGTCTATCTGCGTCAAATCGTAGAAGATTTAGTGGCTGAAGGCTCCCTTGATTTGGTAAGCACCTATCCCTCGCTACGTAAGCGTGGCATTCCGGGCAATTTCAGATTTATAATACTTCACAGGATTTTCTCCCCGTCAAGCAGTTGTCACAGACGTTCCTCCTGGTTGCTTCGACTCCACGAATGGCTGCGTAAACTCGGCATAAGCGACCAGACTTCTATGGGGCTCGACACCAGTGTGGTGACGCTCGAGACTGTCCCGCTTATACTCAATACCACACCTTCGCGCCGCATCATCCGCTCTGACTCTGAGACAGTGGACGATATACCGAAATAGTAACATCAAGAATATCGTCTCAACATCTGTATCTAATAAATTCAAACAGTTTATTCTTAAATAACTCTCAAATACAAAAATGTCACAATCAAACATAACCAAGCCGACCGTCAAAGAGGCTCCTGAAAGGTCAGCTTCGTCAATCCTGTGGGGCAATTTCTTTATCTTCCTCGCCACTGTATTCTTCGGTGTGAATATCCCCGTAGTCAAAATTCTGATACCGGAATGGATGACCTCAATGGATGTCACCGTGTTTCGCCTCGGGGGCGGGTGTGTGCTGATATGGATAGCGTCACTATTCCTTAAACCTGACAGGATAGCGCGCCACGACTATCTGCGTGTATTTCTCGGAGGCGCTGTAGGGCTATTTCTTTTCATGTTCCTGTTCAATCTCTCTTTGCGCTATGCCGACCCGATAGATGTGTCGATTATCATGACATTTCCTCCGGTATTTGTGATTCTCATAGGGATTATATTCCAGCATAAACGCACCTCTTGGCTCGAGATAGCAGGTGTGATAGTGGGATTCATCGGTGCTTTTCTGGTAATAGTAACCCAACACTCAGGTGAGAAAGGTTCCGACAATATACTCGGCGACCTTCTAGCATTTGGAGCCACCATCTGCTATGCATTCTACCTTGTGATACTTGAGGGACCGACTCATCGATACAGACCCATACCATTGTTGCGATGGGTATTCCTTATGGCATGTATTCCAATGTTGTTGCTACTCCCCGCATTTCCTAAGGCACCAATCTTCCATACCACAGAGTTTGAGCCGTGGCTCTGCATCGGATTTGTGCTCATCTGTCCCACATTCCTTTCATATTTTCTCGTGAATCCTGCCATCAAGCTCATAGGGAGTGAGCTGGTATCTATGTATCAGTATCTCGTACCGGTGGTAGCTGCAATCGCGTCAGTGATAATGGGGGTGGCTACGCTACGTTGGATTCAGGTTGTAGCCATGGTCATCATAATCATAGGAATGCTCATGACCAACCGCGCCAAGCACCGCCACTCCTCTACCCCATCTCCCGCCGGCAAATGAGAGCAAAAGAATCCGCATCCGATTAATTAAAAAATTGTTTTTAAGCAATTTCGGTCATTATAACAGCTGTGATAATAGCTAAAATGGCAATCTAAGCGTAAAAAGTTTGTTAAGCTATTGCGAATGTCAAAAATCCTACCTATCTTTGCAATGCAAAAATAGCAGCAGATTTTGATTATTTAATCTCATGCTCTTATACTTGCACCATGGGGTATTAGCTCATCTGGCTAGAGCGCGACACTGGCAGTGTCGAGGTGAGCGGTTCGAGTCCGCTATACTCCACCAAACTCAACACAATAGCCGCTGTAACTCGCAAAGTTACGGCGGTTTTCATTTTCACCTATATAATCCCACGCTTGCCATTCTTATAGGTCATTTTCATCCTACCATTTTACAATTAAGCTTTCTTGTATAATAATCAATTATAAATAGAAATTTATCAGGTGATTAGTAGCCCTTGGTTTTTCTATTGTTTTACGTACTTTTGCGATGTGATAAAAATTTTTTCGCAAAACAGGTTAGGTTTTTTAATGTTGACGTGTCTTATTGATGTATGACGAAAACAAATGAAATATCCCCCTATTATGGATGCAATGTTGTGCTTAAAAATGACAACATCCAGTCTATGCGTCTCTACTTCCGTTGGGACCAATCCCATCCGATTGAGGATATTCTGGAAAGCCTCAATAATTTTGAACAGATACAGATTTCAATTGATAACCGGACCCTTAAAAAAGATTGAAAATATGGCACGTATCATTATGCTTATAGTTGCTGTTATGACATGTGTCATAACTAAAGCTCATGACTTCTCCTATCGGTTTAACTCCACCCCACTCCCTGAAGCTATCCGGCTGATTATGGACAATCACCCGGAATTAGATATAAATTTCATTTACAATGAACTTGAAAATTACAAAACAAATGCTGTGGTTAACTCCGACAATGCATATGATGCTTTACGTCAAACAGTCGGACTTAACCCTGTAACGGTGGTTAAGGCAAAAAATTCATTCTATATTGAAGCGCTCCAACATGGTACATTTATCTACAGAGGAAGTGTGATTGGCACTGATAAAGAACCGGTTGTAGGTGCCACAATAATGGTGCTCACTCCAAATGATTCCACCGTGATTACTTATGGAATAACCGATGAGAATGGCAGATTTTCCATTCCTTGTGACCTGAAGAAAGTAATCGGCAAGTTTACTTGCCTCGGATATCAAACTACATATAGGAATTTCAAAACGTTTGACGTAGGACTCATTGAAATGTCTGAACTCCCACTCATGTTAAAGTCAGTTACTGTAGAAGGACAATATGGGAACCTCTATCCTGACAAATCGGTATATATCCCCACTCTTCGACAGGTAAATGCATCGCAAACCGGCTCTGACCTGCTGAGTCACATGGCTATTCCGCAATTGGGACTTGTAGGAAACGGGAATATTGTCACAAGTGCCGGGCAGCCAGTCTCAATTTTCATTGACTATCTGCCGGCGACTGATAATGACCTGAAAAGTATGCGGACATCTGATGTGAGAAAAGTGGAATACTATGAGTATCCATCCGACCCCCGCCTGCAGGGCAATCAATTTGTAATCAACTTCATTATGCAGAAATATGAATATGGAGGTTATTTCAAAGCCATGGGACACACCAATATCATAAGCAATCCTATGGTAGAACTACTGAGTACTATGCGTCTGCAACGTAAGAAAATGACCTATGATGTGATGGGCTCAACCTATCATTACGATTTCCATAATGTTGGTTCGGAATTGACTGAAACATACCGTCTACCTCAGACAAATGGTGAAATAAAGGAGTTTAAACGCTACTCCAACACCACATCCTCTAATCAAAAACGCGATTGGTATTTCGCCACAATAAAAGCTACTTACAATTCTGACAATATCCAGGCTTCTTCCCAAATCAAGGGACGCACAGACCGTCAGCCAGATGTTATGAGAATTGGTAGCGTGACATATAACTCTAATGATTACAAGAACTCGGAATATCGTTCAATCTTGGATGAACATTCTCAATTTCTGGCATACGAAGGATACTACTTCTTTAAACTTGCAGCAAATAGTTCGCTTACATTCACGCCATCCTACAGTTATTCACATACAGAGCAAGCCACATCATACACCGAGACAGATTATCCGACGATACTTAACGGTGCCTCCGACAATACAAATAAAATCGCTGGCAATCTTAAATTTTCCCATCAGTTTGGCAAATACGGTACTCTGCTGATTGGAACCAACGGTTCATTTGAGTCCAATCGCACACGCTATTCTGGCTCTGTGGCAGCTCTTGACCGTGCGAAATCATCGCGTATTGAACTTGGAGCAACCTATGACGTGACGGTCGGAAAAGTATACGGCTCCGCCTCCTTCGCCTGGGACTGGGACAGACTCCAATTTGGCGACATGGTTGATTGCCCCTCCACTCCTAAAGCCAATCTGTCGATACAATACGCGTCCGATACCCAAAATTCACTAAGTTTAGCGGCAAGCTATGAATCGTGGCTCCCATCACCAAGCTATAAGAGTGATAAAATCATCGAGGCAACACCTCTGATGCGTTACACCGGAAATCCGTCGCTCGTGCCATCTAAAAGCTATGATTTTGACTTCACATACACATGGATTCCCAACAATAATTTTAACCTCAGCGCATTTGCATGGGCTTGGATAGTTGGTGACAGATATGTCTACGACTACGAAGCAACCCCGACCGGCATACTCCGTACCATCAAACAACCCATGGGTAGTTTTGCCCAAGGCACATACGGAATAAGCGGTTCAGCCAAATTCTTTGACCGCTCGTTGGTATTCTCAGGACGAATCGGTCAACTGCTTAACCACAATGGAATCCCATATAGAGTCAATCATTCGTATATAAATTGGTATGCACGTGCAAGATATTATATTGGAAATTGGAACCTGACGTTTACATATTCCTCCGACCATGGTAGCGCCGATGGATGCATGAACGGTCTGTGGGCTTATGGTAAAAGCTCCTGGTATATCACAGTAGGATGGAGCAATTCACATTGGAACATTAGAGGCGACATAATAGACCTCACCCGATGGAACTATCGCGATAATCGCTTTGTGATGCACAGCAAATACTATGATACCGAAGAAATAAAACTTAATGGAAACAGCAGAGCCTGCATTCAGCTTGTAGCTACCTATACATTTGGATTTGGTAAAAAGGTGAAACGTGACAATGAACCCTCCGTATCAGGAACGGCTTCATCAGGAATTCTCAAATAAAAAACTACCGAGGGTAAAAAAATCGCGGCCCGGGCGGCATTATCATGCGACCCGGGCTGCTGTGTGCGTTCATATTATTACCTTAAATCAATTACCTAATCACTTATACCTTAAATAAATAACCTAAAAAACCAATTACCTTTGAAATTACAATAACCAAAATAGTATGATACCTAATCTTTAATCTTTTTTACCTTTAAAATATTACCTTAGTGGAAACGTAAGGGTTAGTGTGTCAGTCAATGTCAATATCTTCTCTACGGTTGTAACTATCTTTTATAAAAATAGCCTTAGTAGTTTAGTCCGTAAAATAACGGTTGCAAAACAGTTGTTTTTATGCTTGGTAGCAGATTAGCGATAATCTGCGAACTGAGTCTGAAGTTTCTTGCGGGCGAAGAAGATACGGCTCTTTACAGTGCCGAGAGGGAGATTCATCTTCTCTGCAATTTCGTTGTATTTATATCCTGCCACGTGCATTGAGAACGGAATACGATATTCGTCAGAAAATGCATTAATCGCGTCGGTGATTTCGTTAGCGCCGAAGGAACCTTCGGGTGTTTCAAGACCTGAATCCTGTGAAAGATTGAGGTGATACAAATCTTCAGTCTGGTCAATCACTGTGGCGCTGCGTGCCACACGGCGATAATTATTGATGAAGATGTTGCGCATGATTGTGAAGACCCAACCCTTGAAGTTGGTATTGTCCACATACTTGCTTTCGTTGTCAAGAGCCTTCAGTGTGGTGTCCTGGAGGAGGTCGTAAGCATTGTCACGATTGGAAGTCAACATATAAGCAAAGTTCAAAAGATTGCCTTGAAGACTCATAAGCTTTTCCTGAAATTCCTGGGCTCTCATATTCGTATCGTTTTAGTGGTGAACGTTTCTGTTTTGTTAGTGGTGTTCTTTTTTTATCGCTTTCCCTTATGGTTTGTAGTTTTTAAGTGGGTTAGCTTTGTTGAACACTTCAAAATTACTGCCTTTGTCCGACCCGGTGAAATATTGTGAGAAAAATATTACGCATTTTCTTCAAAAATTTTTAATTTTTCAGATAACACACATATTATCAACAATTTAAACCCAATACAATTTTGTTACAAAATTATTACAATTCATACTTATTGTAATAATTCTGCAAATCTCCTTACACTTGTGATGATAAAAAACGGTTGTGGGTATTGTGTGTTTTTACGTAGTCTGTCTGACGATAAATAGCATACGGTGTTATTCCACCTTCTATTTAATGCTTAAAAATTGATTTTGTTTAACCCCCACATGTATTTTAACCTTATTAGCGGATATTTATTAAAAATCTTCGTGTTTTAACTTTCTCATAACCCCTATTTCATGCCTATATATATTTATTGTAATAAATAAACCACCCCATGCCGCAGCAGCGTGGCATGAGGTGGTCTATATTGGTTCAGGAGCCGTCAGTCGTCACTCCCGGAATAGGAAACTGTTTAGATATCCTCCTCGATTGAGAAATCATCCGGAAGGTCAGCATCGTCAAAAAGGTCAGTAGGACCGGCGTTTTCAAAAGCCTTTATCTCCTCCTCGGTAGCCTCAAGAACTGAGTTTGACTCATTGACATTCTTCTTGGGGGCAGCAGCCTTCTTATCCTTCTTACCGGGCACTGTCTCATTGAGAGCAGCCATAATTTTTGCTTCAAGCTCATCGGCAAGCTCGGGATTGTCTACAACCATACGTTTGGCTGCATCGCGACCCTGGGCAAGCTTGGTACCATTGTAGGAGAACCATGAGCCACTCTTATTTATAATACCCAATTCTACACCCAGGTCAATGATTTCACCGCTGCGTGAGATACCTTCGCCAAACATGATGTCGAATTCAGCGCGCTTGAATGGAGGTGCCACCTTATTCTTCACCACCTTAACCTTGGTGAGCTTACCGAGCACATCGTCTCCATCCTTGATAGCTGTACTCGGACGGATATCTATTCGCACCGAAGCGTAGAACTTAAGTGCGTTGCCACCTGTGGTGGTTTCGGATGGTCCGAACATCACACCAATCTTCTCACGGAGCTGATTGATGAAGATACATGTAGTGTTTGTACGTGCTATAGTACCTGTGAGCTTACGCATCGCCTGCGACATGAGGCGGGCATGCACACCTACATTCTTATCACCCATATCGCCGTCAATCTCACTCTTAGGTGTTAGCGCAGCCACAGAGTCAATCACAAGTATATCTATGGCCGACGAGCGGATAAGCTGTTCGGCTATCTCAAGAGCCTGCTCACCGTTGTCAGGCTGCGCCATAAGCAGATTATTGACATCCACGCCAAGCTTCTCGGCATAGAAACGGTCAAAAGCATGCTCGGCGTCGATAATAGCCGCGATGCCTCCTGCTTTCTGAGCCTCTGCTATGGCATGAATTGCGAGAGTTGTCTTACCAGAGGATTCCGGACCGTAAATCTCGATGATTCTGCCGCGTGGATAACCGCCCACACCGAGTGCATAGTTCAGACCGATGGAGCCGGTAGGAATCACCTCGACATCCTCCACATTCTCATCACCAAGTTTCATTATGGCACCTCTGCCGAAGTTCTTCTCAATGTTACCCATAGCCTGCGCGAGGGCATTGAGTTTTGCCTTTGCGGGGTCAAGGTCCTTGGCAGCAGCCTTGGTAGCCGGTTTTTTCTTTTCCATGATAATATGTTTTTGTTTGATTCGTCGTACTTTATATTTTATTTACTATGCAAATTTAACACGCAGCATGTGCCATTTACACGCACATATAATCCAACTTATGTTAAACATGCATTTCGCATATAATTTTTTGCTCTGCTAAGTTAGCTAAAATTCAGGAAGTTGGCAAAAAAATTAAAAATTAATATGAAATTTTCATCTTTTCTGTGAACTATCCGAATCCATTGACGTTTTATAAGTACATAGCAAAATTACTTTTTCCATTGCAAGAAATGTGATAATGATTGGTTTATTATCTAAGCGAGAAGACGATGTGAATCATCTTCTCGTTTGATTTTATACCTATACCAACTGAATCACAATAAACAAATTGTGAAACGTCAATATAATCTTAGTCATTCATTCCATGCTCACACATCCTCCAGATTATCGCTCAGACGCGGAATAAGCGCTACTATTCTGTCGGGAGCTTCAGGAGTTGAAAGGAAATTTAGCACCTCCTCCTTAGTGCCTTTCATCACTGTAATTGTGCTTTTGTAAGGCACCGGAAGTTTGTAGCCTACGCACGACAGCAGACGATGGGTACGATAATTATCTATATACTCAGGAAGCGCCCGCAATTCCAGCATCACATCAGTAAGGCAAAGATTTTTGTCCGGATTCTTAAATTCTGCATATACCAGGGGATACGGCCCTTCGGGTGGTACATCTTTCTCAATCTTTTCCCGAAGTTCGGCTATCACGCCGACCACCTTCGTCAGCATAATCCCGCTATTCATAACCTTTACCCTTCAGCGACATAACATCATATCCAGATGGAGCCTGATATATCCTCAGACCAAAACGGCTCACTGAAGCAAATATATGGTCCATTATGTCGGCCTGTAGCAACTCATACGGTTTCCACGCAGTCACCGTTGTAAAAAGATATATCTCGACAGGTATACCCTGCGGAGTGGGTTCCAACTCACGCACCATATACACTATAGAAGCCCCTTTCTCCTTACTTTTACCTTCATTACGTCGGGTCGGTAAAAGCGTAGGAAGATGAGAGATATAATGCTCCAGATACTTTCTGAACACCGTCAGATTAACATGCCGGTCTGCAGAGTTCAAATCATGACCCCATTCCTCCTTACTAAACTTCTTTATCATTTCAGGCGTACAGAATCCCACCGTATTCACATCGATTGTAACCGACCGAGTGATACGACGTCCCTGCGCGGCATACATTCCACGCCAATTCTGAAACGATTCACTCACCAGCGCATAAGGCGGCACCGTAACAATAGTCATATCAAAGTTCTGCACCTTCACTGTGTTGAGACCAACCTCCTGCACCACACCGTTGATATTGCGCGATGGCACTGAAATCCAGTCGCCTGGACGCAGCATATCGTTCAGTGTCAGCTGCACTCCCGCCACCATACCCATTATGGAATCCTTGAATACCAACATCAGTACTGTAGCGGCGGCACCAAACCCCGACACTATGATAAGAGGATTCTTATCGGCAAGAATCGAGATAGTCACCACTATACCGACGCACACCGTCACCACCTGAAGCATCTGCCTGATACCCTTCATTGAGGTAATCCGCGACGATGAATGATGCTCAAGGAGTTCGTCTACAGCCGACAGCAGGCGGAACACAAGATGCACCACAGTCCATACCAATAGCAACTTGCAGCACAGCACCGCAACAGTCTGCGCCGTGGGATAATAGGCAAGAGACTCGGGAAAAGTGGCTTTGAGAAGCAACACACACAGCAGCTCCGCCATAACCCTCAACAACGATGGATTGAATAGTATATCATCCCATTCCGGACCGGTCGTACCTACAAATTTCAGCACACCAGGCACCACGAAAGCTGACAGCAGTTTATAGAGCAGCCATGTTAGAAAAATAGTGCCTCCTCCCACCATGATGGTGGAAAAGAGGCACAAATACTCTGAGCTTGCGCCCCACCCTTCAAACAGGGAGTAAGCAAGCTTTAGAAAATAATTTGGATGAATAAATGATTCAGCGTTCATACACTATTATGAAAGCGACCATTCCACACCATCCTTGGTATCTTTAACGGTAAAGCCCATTTCGGCGAGGCGGTCGCGGATTAAATCGGACGTAGCCCAATCCTTGTTTGCCTTAGCTTTGGCTCGCATCTCCAGCAACAGGTCAACAGCTTCCTCAAACGGACGCATCACCTCTGAATTATCGGCGCTTCCGGCCATTTCCGTACGAATCCCGAGGATTTCCACAAGGAAAGTGTCAAACACAGACTTAAGCTCATCGATATCAGCCTGAGTAGCGGTAGCATTCCCATCCTTGACCTGATTCACCAGACGGAGCGCATCGAAGAGATAAGCTATCACCATCGGGGTATTCATATCATCGTCAATGGCGTCATAACACTTCTGTCTTATGCCCGAGACATCGATTGTCGACTTGTCGGAAGCCTTGAGCTCCTGCAGACGGCGATATCCCTCCAGCATACGACCCAGAGCTTTTTCGGATGCCTGCAGAGCCTCGTTTGAGAAATCCACAGTGCCGCGGTAATGAGCCTGAAGAATGAAAAATCTGATAGTCATGGGGCTGTAAGCCTGCTCAAGCAGCGGATGCGAACCGGTGAAGAATTCATCGAGAGTGATGAAATTGCCGAGCGACTTACCCATCTTCTTTCCGTTGATGGTTATCATGTTGTTGTGCATCCAGTAGCGCACGGTATCATGACCGTTGTGTGCAACTGACTGCGCTATTTCGCATTCATGATGGGGAAACATAAGGTCCATTCCACCGCCATGTATATCAAAGGATTCTCCGAGATATTTCTCTCCCATTGTCGAGCATTCAAGATGCCATCCGGGAAATCCTTCGCTCCAAGGTGAAGGCCAGTGCATGATATGCTCCGGCGCAGCTTTCTTCCATAGCGCGAAATCCGCCGGATTGCGCTTCTGGTCCTGTCCATCAAGAGCACGGGTGGTAGAGAGAAGTTCATCCACATTTCTACCCGAAAGCTTCCCGTAAGGATGCTCACTGTTATACTTGGGCACATCGAAATATACCGAACCGTCCGATACGTATGCATAGCCGCTCTCGAGAATCTTTTTGATATATTCAATCTGCTCTATGATATGACCCGAAGCATGAGGCTCGATTGAAGGAGGAAGAACATTAAGCGCCTCCATAGCCTTATGGTAACGTGTCAGGTAATGCTGCACCACTTCCATCGGCTCAAGCTGCTCCAGACGAGCCTTCTTTGCTATCTTGTCCTCTCCGTCGTCCGCATCGTGCTCAAGATGACCAACATCAGTGATGTTGCGCACATAGCGTACCTTATAACCAAGATGGCGCAGATAGCGGAAAAGAATGTCGAAGGTGATGGCAGGACGGGCATGACCAAGGTGTCCGTCACCATACACGGTCGGACCGCAAACATACATACCCACTCTCCCTTCATGAAGAGGCTTGAACAGCTGCTTCGTGCGGGTGAGTGTATTATAGATTGTAAAATTATTGGGTATCATTTTATTTGAGTTTTAGAGGCTCAGGCTTTTCCTCCCATGATGAACGGATTGGGAATCTCACCGCCATTAGGTCCCTGGTTTCCGTTGGGATTCTGGTTGATGGGGCGTTTGTGGCGTATCTCGCCAAAGGTGTTCTCATAGTCCTTCACGTTCTGCATGAGGGCACCAAGCAGGTTCTTGGCGTTCTCAGGAGTCATCACGATGCGCGACTGCACCTTTGCACCGGGCATATTGGGAGCCATGGTGATAAAATCAATGAAGAACTCATTAGGACCGTGAGCAATCATAGCAAAGTTTGAGTATATGCCTTTTGCCACTTCGGGTGAGAGTTCTATCTGTATTTCGTTGGGTTTCTTTTCCATAAAGTATGTTTATTTACGTGCGGCATATATTGTACAAGTACCGAATGTCATGGGAATATGCCGCGCTTCCCGGAATCCGGCGTTAGTCATTATAGCTGTCATTCCACTCCCTTGTGGCACCGCTGCAATTGATTCCGGCAGATAGCTGTAAGCTCTCACATCTTTCGATACGAGGCGTCCCACTGTAGGAATCAGGTAACGTGTGTAGAGGTTATACAACGGTTTCACGAGTGCTGACCTGGGAGTCGACAACTCAAGTATCACCGCCATCCCTCCGGGACGTAGCACCCGGTGCATCTCACGGTAGCCGGCAGCGAGGTCCTGGAAGTTACGCACACCGTAGGCACACGTAATGCAGTCAAACGATTCATCCGGAAAAGGGAGCTGAAGACAGTCTCCGATACCGAGTGTGACCACTTCGTCAAGCCCGGCGGCGCTCACTTTCCGGCGACCTATCTCAACCATCCCCTCAGAGAGGTCCACTCCAGTCACCGACAGCGGGTCGAGTTTGCGGGCAAGGAGGATAGCGAGGTCTCCGGTACCTGTAGCTATATCAAGGATATCGTCGTGACGTTCGCCAGCCAGAAGCTTCACTGCCGCACGTCGCCACAACTTGTCTATGCCGAAGGTCATCGCGCGGTTCATGAAGTCGTAGGCAGGTGCGATAGAATCAAACATCTCGCGCACCTGCTCACTCTTATGACGGGAATCGTCGTAGGGATTGACGTTTTCTACCTGCATTGCGGGCAGTTAGGGATTTAGAGTGTTGAGACAGTTGAGCACATTGTTGGCAATGCGGTCCTCAAGATGCTCTTCTGGAGCCTTGACAAATTTATTGCCTGTGATATGCTCGTAGAGCTCTATGTAGCGTTCTGACACCTCCTCGCAGAACTCATCGGTCATTTCAGGTACGGTCTGACCGGCCTTTCCCATGAAATCATGAGCCATGAGCCATTCGCGCACAAATTCCTTTGAAAGCTGACGCTGAGGCTCACCATTGGCAAGACGTTCCTCATAGCCATCAGCATAGAAGTAGCGTGATGAGTCCGGAGTATGTATTTCGTCAATCAGTATCACCTTTCCGTCGCGCAGACCAAATTCATATTTGGTATCGACGAGTATCAAACCCTTCTCGGCTGCCATTTCTGAACCGCGTTTGAAGAGTGCACGGGTATATGCCGCCATGGTGTCAAACTGTTCCTCGGTCACAATACCTTGCGCTATTGCTTCCTCGCGTGAGATATTCTCATCGTGACCGGCGTCAGCCTTGGTAGTAGGGGTGATAATAGGCTCTGGGAAACGCTGGTTTTCCACCATTCCCTCCGGAAGCTTCACTCCGCAAAGTTCACGCATACCATTCTTGTATTCACGCCATGCGCTGCCGGCAAGATAGCCGCGGATTATCATTTCCAGGCGCAGACCCTCGCAGCGGTAGCCCACTGTAACCATCGGGTCGGGCACTGCAAGCTTCCAGTTAGGTACTATATCGGAGGTAGCGTCAAGAAATGAAGCTGCAATCTGATTGAGTGCCTGTCCCTTGTAAGGTATACCTTTGGGAAGAATCACGTCGAATGCCGAGATACGGTCAGTTGCGACCATTACCAGAAGGTCATCATTGATGGTGTACACGTCACGGACTTTGCCATGATAAACGGCGGTCTGACCGGGAAAATTAAAATCGGTGTTAACCAATGTTGTTGCCATAAAGAACTGATTTGGATGGTTTTGATTTTTCTGAATGCAAAAATACAAAATTTACTTCTGTAATCATACCATTTAAGCAAAAAATCAATTCACAATCCGCTCTCCCACCGCATTGAGAATCCTAAACAACAAGCTGTTGCCACGGGGCATAAGTTTCAGATTAAATTTCAGTATCATCAGCGACAGCACCCCCCTCACTACTTTGTAATCCAATGCCATATGCAGCGCCGAGTCAAAATATTGCTGTATGCCCCCTCTCGCTTTCTCGATGGCAGCAATGTCGCCGGTTCTGGAAATACGGTCAAGCCTGTGCATGAACCCTACAACATTACACAACTCCGGACCGGCATCATGCCGACTCACATTACACATCTTCTCAGACAGCACCTTCACCAGTGAGCCCATACGCTCCTCTATAGGTTTACTTGTGATAGAGTTGGAGCGCTGATTATATATCATGGTAGGACGTCGTAAAAATGCCAATGAGGTTACACACTTGGCGCAACTCCACTTCCATAGGTTATCCTCATGATAGATATCCGGATAGAAATAGAGATTGTATTTCCTAACTAATTCACTGCGCACCAACTTATTGTGGGCAGTATCCGGAAACAGATTCTCTTTCATGAACAACCGTTTGCATCTCTTTCCACCCGTTACATAGTTCTTCCTAACTTTTATGCATAAATCATTTCGTCCGGGAATCGGTCGATAGGTTCCTACCACCATATCCACCCCGGGATGACGCTCCACCTCCCTGGCGAACAGCTCAAGTGCTTTCGGCTCAAGCTCATCATCACTATCAAGAAATAGCATATATTCTCCCGTGGCAGCATCTATCCCACTGTTTCGCGCTATTGAGAGCCCTTTGTTTGAGATATGAGTTATGATTTTAAACCTCATCTTTCCCTCATATCCATCTATGAGTTGCCTCACATTCTCCATGCTTCTGTCTGTGGAGCAGTCGTCCACAATCACACACTCTGCCGAATATTCCTGCTCCATTACAGAATGGATACATCTCTCCACATAATCCTCCACTTCATAAACGGGAATTATTATTGATATCGACAGATTCTTCCGCATGGCTATCTGAATAAGACTGGATGTTATGAAAAAAGCGGATGGAAGAGGAGTTCCTCTTCCATCCGCCGAAAGAAATTGTTTTTTTATTTACGTTCTGTAAATTTATTTTGCTGCGGCAGCTTTTGCGCGGTCGAGATACTTCTGAATATCAACGTTGATTTCAGCACCGTAGGTGGGATATTCCTTTACAATCTGCTCATAGATTGAAGCCTCAGCTGAATAATCCTTCATTTCACGATATACGGTGGCTTCCTTCATGAGGAATGCGGGTGTATAATGAGGATTATTGTCTGAAATCTTCACTGCATCCTTAAAGCAACTGATTGCTTCAGAGTACTTCTGGAGGTTCACGTAGCAGTCTCCTTCAAGAGATTTGGCTGACGCACCGATAATGCTTTCTGATGATGAGAAGTTCTTGAGATGACCCAAAGCCTCTTCATATTTCTTATCCTTATAAAGAAGGATAGCGGCGTTGAGATTAGCGAGATTGCCTGCATCATAACCATGCTCGTCGGCTACCTGCTGATATTTTGCCAATGCTATGGAGTCGTTGCCCATGAGGAGCTCGATATCAGCCTGACCTAATGCCTTGTTGGCTGCGTTCTGTCCAGGCTGGCGGATGGCATAGACATAGATAAGTATCGCGGCTACCACAACGGCTACACCGATGCCTAACCAGATGAGGGGTTTAGGATTGTTCTGAACTTTTTCACCAATCCCTGTAAGGGTGTCGTTTACCTCATCTATTGAGGTGCGGGTTTCGTCTTGGGGCTTGTTATTTGCCATTGTTATGTGAGTCTGTTTTTTATTTAGGAGGCTCCGCAAAGCGTAAGCCAGGTTTCATTATCTTCTGCAAAATTAATACATATTCCACAATCTATGAAATTTTTACATCTATTTTTTCGCTGTCGCGTAGACTCCGACCATGGTTCCGGTGAAATTACCGGCAGTGGAAGTACTGATATTGGAGGCGGGAATGGGAATACCGATTAACCTGTATGGTCCGTCCCCCTCGGCTGCACTGAATATATAGTGACCTTTACCATCTGCCTCAACTTTTAGTTTCACCGGGGTCAGTGTCGATTTAAGACGTAGAGATGCCATGTGAGTGAGCACACCCTTGCTTATTGCGGTTAGTTTTACACAGTCGTGACCTTCCGGGTCAAGTGATTTACCTAACACCATGTTGCATCCGTCATCCTGATATAGGAGTATGCCGGCTATATCCTCCCCGTAAACCGGAGTAAACTCATCCAATGTAGCGGTGACGGTAAATGCATTTTCTGTAGCCCACCGACCTATTGCAGATGCCGACTTATGGTCTGTTACTTTAACATCGGATGCTTTCAGTCTCAACCGACCTGATGAATCCACTTTAAAACTGTCGCTCTGCGGGTTACGAATAAAGAATGCATCCTTGGCAAGCCCCTGGGCATTCCAGAGTTCGCTGTGGCTTTCAGGCTGGGCGTGAGGCACAAGTACCTCATGGGGAGCAGTTATGACCGGCTGACCGTCCACCCATTCAACCGGATGGATAAACGTCTCACGTCCCATTATATCATGCCCTTCCGTTCCGTAAGGCCGCACGGCCAGAAATACCGCCCACCAATTACCATTCACATCCTCAACCAAATCCGCATGTCCGGCGCATGTCACAGCATTTTGACGCAACGGATTCAGGTCCTTCTGCGTAAGTATCGGATTGATTCTGCATGGTTTGAAAGGTCCCTTCGGACTGTTGCTTTCAAATATAACCTCACGGTGGTCAGGACCTGTGCCTCCTTCGGCACACATGAGGAAATATTTCTCACCTATGTGGTAGAGATGCGGACCTTCAATCCATACCGGCTTCTCCGAGATGTCAACACCGCCATTCACTATTATGACCGGTTCACCAGTCACTTTTCCGCTTTTCCAGTCAAAATCATGGATATGTATGGCTCGATGTCCATCATAAAGCGGAGGACCATCGGGAGAGTCATTGTTAACTATATATGCCTTTCCGTCACTGTCGAACAGGAAACTCGGGTCAATCCCCCCTACTTCCGGAAGCCACACCGGGTCGCTCCAATCACCCTTCATCGGGTCAGCGGTAGTGACATAGAAATTGCCTCCGTTATCCACCAAGGTAGTAACCATATAGTAAAGACCATTGTGAGGATTATAGGAAATATCAGGGGCATAGATTCCACCTGAAATCCTCAACCCATCGGGAAGGTCGAGCTGTCCGGGGCGGTTAAGCACATAACCCAGACGTTCCCAACTCTGCATATCAGTGCTATGCCATATCGGCACACCGGGATAGAATGCGAATGAGGAGTTGACCATGAAATAATCATCACCCACTCTCACTATCGACGGGTCCGGGTAGCATCCCGGCAACAATGGAGTACCATATTCATCTCTTCCTCTCTCGGTCGGAGAAGTCACTGAATAATTGAATTCGGAAAAGAGCGCCACATTACCGTCAGCAACTTCGGCTGCGTACATTGAGTCCCATCCCGAAAAGAACAGGGTGGAAATGGCTAAGAATGGGGAAAGAAATATCTGACTTCTCTTCATGGTTGTGAATTTAACGTGCGGATTGGTTTATAATATCCAATCGCCACAAAGTTAATGTTTTTTACCCATACCCCACCCATCATATACTTTAAAAATAGTAACTTTGCACCCTGTTTTTATTTTTGTTTTATGGTTCGCACTGATAAGTTTCACAAATGGCTGCCGCTTGTAATCCTTACCGTGGCAGGTTTCACATTCAACACATCCGAACTCATACCCATCGGGCTCCTGAGCGATATCGCCGCCGACTTTGGTGTCACCGAGGCTCACGCAGGTCTCCTTATCACCATCTATGCCTGGGTTGTCGCACTCCTCTCGCTCCCTCTCACCCTATATTTCTCACGAGTGAATTTCCGAACTCTCATGCTCTGGATTGTGGGAATATTCCTCGTCAGTCATATAGGCTCCATCTTATCCCAAGGCTTCTGGACCCTCATGGCATCACGTATTGGAGTGGCATGCGCCCATTCCATATTCTGGTCTATCGCGCCCCCTATGGCTGTAGCTGTGACACCAGGGAAAGACCGCTCCACAGCCCTCAGCGCCATGGTGGCAGGTGGAGGCATAGCACTTGTGGCAGGACTCCCTCTGGGTCGAGTGCTCGGACTTATAGCCGGGTGGAGAGTGACATTCGCCGCTTTAGGTATACTTGCTGCCCTCATATTCATAGGGCTTTACCGTACACTCCCCTCATTGCCACAGAGTGATGCATCTGAATCACGCAAAGATATACTGAAAGATGTCCTCCGCTCACGCCCGCTTCTGATAATTTATCTAATCACAGCCGTAATTGTCACCGGACACTACACCGGCTACAGCTATATTGAGCCATTCATGTACCGCATAGCCCGTATGCCAGAACAAGCCATAACACTCACACTTTGCCTCTTCGGCATCGCCGGTCTGTTTGGCAGCTACATTATGTCACGCTACTTCCGCAAATATCCACGTCGCATCATAATGTGTGCATGTTTTGGACTACCTATAATCATGATTCTGCTTCTCCCCGCCTCATGGGTTCATCCGGGTCTACTTGCCATCCTCTGCATCCTATGGGGTCTCGCCATCACTATTTATAACATCGCATTCCAGAATGAAATCATTGTATTCGCCCCCGAAAATTCCGCTGTAGCCATGAGTATATACTCCGGCATCTTCAATCTCGGAATCGGGAGCGGAGCATTTGTAGGAGGCATAGTCTGTGAGCATGGAGCCATGGAAAATATTGGCTACATCGGAGGCTCTATAGCTCTATGCGCTGCCATTTATGCACTATTCCGTCTCATACCCCGTATAAAAATCTAAAATATCCGCGATGCAAAAAAATCACCCTCAGTCAACATAATTGACCGAGGGTGATTTACTGTCGGGGTGAAAGGATTCGAACCTTCGACCCCCTGCTCCCAAAGCAGGTGCGCTAACCGGACTGCGCTACGCCCCGATGGAACATTTATTTCATTTCCGACTGCAAAGGTAGAGAGTTTTTTTCACTCCTGCAAATTTTCACCTATGCAAAACCATTAAATAATTTTCCTTAATAGATTTTCTCAGCTATCTTGCGTACCGATTCCGACGCCATAAAAGTATAGAAATGCAAGCTCGGAACTCCGTGAGCAATCAAATCCCGACACTGCTCGATGCTCCATTCCACACCTACGGCCTTAGCCTCCTCATCAGTGGTACATTTGCGTAACTCTGATGCAAAAGCCTCGGGTATATCAGCACGGAACACCCTCGGCAGTACTGACAACTGATTGCGGAACACTACCGGTTTTATCCCAGGTATAATCGGCACCGTGATTCCCTCAGCCCGGCAACGCTCCACAAACGAATAGTACTTCTCATTGTCAAAAAACATCTGTGTCACAAGATAATCCGCACCGGCTTCAACCTTCTGCTTGGCATAACGGATATCTGACTCCATATTGGGCGCCTCCTCATGTTTCTCTGGATAGCAAGCCATGCCATAGCTGAAAGGGGTGGCATTGGCTTCAAATCGCTCTCCGTCGGCATAGATTCCACGATTGAAATCATTCACTTGAAGCTGGAGGTCGGTGGCATGCATGTTCACCACCTTGGGGTCTGTTGAAATCTCGGGACCTTTTATGTCGCCACGAAGCAAGAGCAAGTCATGCACACCGAGGAAATTAAGGTCAATCAGAGCGTACTCGGTCTCATCTCTGGTAAACCCCTTACAGATGATATGAGGTACAGCTATGATACCATACTTATTCTGTATAGCTGACGCGATAGCCACCGAACCGGGACGTTTACGCATCTTCTGACGCTGAAAACTCCCGTCGGGCATCTCCTTATAAATCATCTCACTGCGATGTGAGGTGATGTTGATGTACTTCGGGTCAAATTCTCTCAGCTTATCAATGATATTGAATACTTTCTCTATGTTGTTTCCCTTTAACGGGGGCAAAATCTCAAACGAAAATGCGGTGCGCCCGTCATTGCGGGTCAAATGGTCAATAACTCTCATTTTCAATGCTATTACCTCTCAGGGCGTCACATATATACCCTGATTAATACCTGTAAAATATAAAAAATCACCGCAAAATTACTAAAAACTATCGTAATTCACCCACAAAAACACACAAATCGTAACCAAAGATTGAAATTAGCCAATATTATGGAATCTGTAGACCACCATCTGACCATAAACTGTCAACAGTCAGTCAGCAGGGAGCAATCAGTCATTAGTTGTTGCGAGTGCCTGAAGATAGAGCGGTGCTTCCGGCCCGATATTGAAGATGAGGTCAAGGATGGAAAGATGCGGGATGAATCCTAATTTATCTCCTCTTACCTGATAATATGGCAGCGGAGCATAACTTTCAGGACTCTTGCGTTCGGTAACTTCACCTGCAGCCTGGGTTATTCCCAATATATCGCGGATTTGCTCATCCCAAGCAAGAGCAAGTGACGAAAGAAGAGGATACCTTTCCTCCACTCCCACAGTGAGCATCGGGAGAAACCGGTCAATGTAAAATTCAAAGAATGGTGTGCGTCCGTAAGCACTCTCAAGAGCCACCCTGTGCACATCCCACCAGGCTCCGTGAGTTGAAATCATGATGTCACTCCACCGGCACGAGGAGGAAGCTGGCTTGGCTATGGGAACGGTCAATGTCAACTCACCTCGTGTATCGGCAATGGCGAAACGGTGGGTATCCTTATCCCTTTTGTCAAACTTCATCTCCCAAGCCTGACGGTAGCTTCCGTAATTCCACGCAGAGGCATAATAGTCCACGGAGGCACATAGTCTCGGTGGCAGTTCTATGACCTGCCCAGGATATCTCACAGGTCGCATGGTCACTTCTTATCAGGGTTAGCGTCACGGAACACACGGTTCCAGCGTATACCACCGTTGAAGAGCGAGCGGTCCTTGTCAAATGAGATAAGCACCTTCTCAGGACGTCCCACAATATGGTCCTCCGGCACGAATCCCCAGTAACGCGAGTCAAGCGAGTTATCGCGGTTATCACCCATCATAAAATAGTAATCCATCTTGAATGTGTAGACATCCACGGGCTTCCCGCCGATATACACCACGCCATCCTTAAGCTCTGCGTCATGATTACCCTCGTAGTCGCGTATAACACGACCATAAATCTTCCATGCCTGCGGCGACAAGCGGAGCTTTGAACCTTTAGCCGGAATCCAGATTTCGCCGTAGTCCGCACGTGTCCATGAATCAGCTACTCCATCAGGATATAACATGTCTCCCTGTGGTGCAGGCATCTTCATTACCTTTGCCACTGCGGGGTTACTCTCCAGAGCCTTGACCATGGCTGGAGTGAGAGGAGCAACATAGACTGCTGGCACGCTTCCATCTTCATTCACTACGAAGCCGAGCGATTTCAGACCGGGAATGTCTTGAGGTGATACAGGCACCTCATGACGGTCGTCGGCAGAGATTCCAAGTTCATCCCAGTCAGCTTCACCCATGCGACCCTGGCGGAGCTGGAAATAGTAATTGAACTGCACATTCTCCGGCTGCTCCAACGCCTCGCCGTTGATGTAAATCACACCATCCACAATCTTCAGACGTTCACCGGGAAGACCTACCGCACGTTTCACGTAATTCTCCCTGCGGTCAACGGGACGATAAATCACCTCGCCGAAGGTCTGCGGATTGTTATGTATAGCATTCTTACCATACATCTTCACGAGTGTATAATAATCGGGGTTCTGTACTTTGAGTGCCACAGTATCACCGGCAGGAAAGTTGAACACCACAATGTCATTGCGCTCCACCTTTCCCAGACCAGCCAGACGATGATATTTCCATTGGGGAGTCTCAAGGTAGGACTTGGTATTGATAATCGGAAAAGTGTTCTGAACAAGGGGGAAGTGCACCGGAGTGATGGGAACCCTGGGACCGTAAGCCATTTTGTTTACCCAAAGGTAATCACCCACAAGCAGCGATTTTTCAAGCGAGGATGATGGTATCTGATAGTTCTGTCCCACGAATGTGAAGACGAAATAAACCAGTATCAACGCATACACAATAGCGTCCACCCAACTCATCACACCTCTTACTGCAGCGTTTTTCGACTTTTTCCACCAGGTGAACGGTATGTAGCCGGTGATATAGATATCAAACAGCAAGAACCAGAAGATAGCCACCCACCAGCTGCCGAGCCAAGCTACCCAAAGAAAGAAAATCAGGGATACAATTCCAAAGCGTATCCACCGGCTCTTTTTATTCTCCGCCACTCTGCGGCGAAAATCAGAAACAAAATCCGATGCCATAATTTTTTTACAGGGAGTTTAACAGTGGGAATGAAACCCACCCTCTTAATGGAGTTAAAATAGTGAATGAATATCAGAGCAAATCCTCCATCATGCTGTCAATGGTGAAAATTCCCTTCTTACCGGCTATCCATTCGGCTGCCATTACGGCACCGAGAGCAAATCCGTCGCGCGACTTGGCACTATGGGTTATCTTTATACCGTCAACCGGTGAATCCCAAAGTATGGAGTGGATTCCCGGCACCTCTCCTCGGCGGAAACTCATTACCGGAAGTTCATCATCTGCAAATCCGCTCATAGTGATGGTCTCCAGTTTCTCCTCCTTGGAAGCTTCAGGAGCGGTGGCGTTGACCATACCTTCATCTACCCATGAACTGATACGGGAATTCTCCGATATAATCCCCTCGGCAAGTGTGATGGCTGTACCGGAGGGATGGTCAAGCTTATGCACATGATGGGTCTCCGACATGTATGGTGTATACTGAGGGAGATGACTCATAAGCTTTGCAAGCTTCCGGTTGATAACATTGAAAATATAGACACCCACACTGAAATTGCTTGACGCGAGCAGAGCGCCGCCTGCTTCGGTGACAGCTTTCTCCACATCATCCTTATGAGCAGCCCAACCGGTGGAACCACACACTACAGGCACTCCGCGCAGAGCAGCGCGCTTGATGTTACCCGGCGCTGTGGCGGGTGTGGTAAATTCAATGGCGGCATCGGCCGAGGCAAATGCATCTCCATCCATGTCGTCGATATTATTGACATCGATTATAGATACAATCTCATGTCCGCGTGTACGGGCAATGCGCTCTATCGCATGCCCCATCTTTCCATATCCTATAAGAGCTATTTTCATAATCATTCATTTTTCTCGCTTCGGTGTGATAACCGGGCGCATATTCCGCAAAATTACAAAAAAATCCATGCGGCTCTCCGAAGCCGTTTAATAATAAATGTTAATCAACTTTTCAGAGCTCTCTCCAACGCTTCCAACGCTTCTCTCAGGACCCGACGGGTGGTACCTACATTCAGGCGCATGCAACCAGTGCCTTCCTCACCAAACATTGCACCGTCATTGAGCGCAAGCCCGGCTTTGTTTTCAAAGAGGTCAATAAGCTCTTCGTGGCTCAGATGTAATGCCCGACAATCGAGCCATACGAGAAATGACGCCTGCGGTCGCACGACGCGTATTCCCGGTAACCGCTCCACGCAGAAACGCTCTACGAATCCTATATTCTCCTCAATATAGTTAACCGCTTCAGCAAGCCATCGCTCTCCATTACGGTAGGCCGCCTCAGTGGCAATGGTAGCAACAAAAGTGGGAGAGGAAAACTCATTCACTTCCATCCACTCGTAGAATGGCGCACGCAGCTTTTCATTCGCGATTACAATCCATGAGCTGGCAATCCCCGGGATGTTGAATGTCTTTGACGGAGCTCCGAGAGCAATTCCTACCTCACGCGCATCATCACTTACGGTAATGAAGGGGATATGTCTGCGCCCATAGAGCATAAGGTCGCCATGGATTTCATCGGACACCACGATAACACCATATTTCCAGGCAAGTGATGCCACGCGGGCAAGGTCGGCAGCGCTCCATTGGATTCCCACAGGATTATGAGGATTGCAAAGTATCATCAGCTTGGGGGATTCAGTAGCAAATTTACGCTCCAGGTCCTCAAAATCCATCTCATATCCTTCATCCGTGTTTATGAGAGGATTGGTGACGCACACCCTTTTGTTACCCTCGGTGAGATGGCGAAATAGGTGATACACAGGCGTCTGTATCAAAATTTTATCTCCCGGAGAGGTGAAATAGTTGATAATGAACGCAATACCCCTGACCACACCATTGACATAGGCTAATTCCTCTCGCGCCACTTTCCATGAGTGGTGACGGTCAAGCCAACTGATTATAGACTCCCAATAGCTGTCAGGCACACCGGCGTAACCATAGACAGGATGACGCATACGTTCCATCAGAGCATCTGTGATTTCGGGGGCAACAGCAAAGTCCATATCCGCAACCCATAACGGCGTAAGGTCCTCGCGGCTGAAGAAATCTTTGAGATAGTCAAATTTTATGGCACCGGTGCCTTTGCGGCATATTTCCCGGTCGAAGTCGTAGAGTAGTTCCATTGCGATAATGAGGCTCGGTTAAAATCGATTCGGTATTTCAAGAGGTCGGCTGAACGACAAACTCCAAGCGCAAAGTTAGCAAAGATTCTCTACTTCCGAGGCATTCTGGCAAGCAAATCTTTCAGCAACGACGCAGCCTGGGCGAGGTCTCCTTTTTGGTCTGCTTTTTCAAGGATACTCTTCACCTCGATGAGCGCCAATCCGAGTGCTCCGAAGGTTGTGAGAAACGGGAACGCTGGCAGAAAGTCCATACCGGTAGCACGCATCACCATAGCTGCCGTGACATACATCGCGTCAATCAGAGTAAGCGAGAATAGCATCACATAGTAGCGCGACATTTTGTCGACCGTACGCCTCAATCCCCAAGAGGTACATCGGTGTCCTGCCGCTTTTGATTTGCTCAAACCGCTCAGAAGGTCGGCAATCACAGCGATGAAAACTCCTGCATATTCCACGCTCAAGAGTAGCAGCACAGGTAGCAATGATGAGAAGGTAGGATGTGTCATTTTCGTATCAGATTTTCATAATTAAATAATTAGATTTAACATCGTTTCCTTAGAGACCATCTTGCATCAACGCACAAAAAAGAACCCCAATAAATGGATAATCCTTTTACGATGCCTCCCCCTATCAATACAGAGGTCTTTTGGAAATACATCGCAAAATTACGCGACGAAAGCCACGAAAAAGTGCGATAATGTAAATCTGATAAGAAAAATTTTTCCAGCTCTGTCAAGCGCCTATGACACTCCCTGAAGCGACACATCAAAGCACTCCGGCATCCTCAGTCGAAGCCACATCAGGCGTCTCCGTATCGTAATGAAGCGCCCCGTAAACTATGGATGCTTTTGCCGGACCTATCACCTCGGCTATTGTGTCGACATCTGCATCGCGCAGACGTTTCACACTCTTGAAATGTGAAAGCAATGCGGTGCGTGTTTTCTCACCCACACCTTTGATGGAGTCGAGTTCCGACACTGCTTGCCCCTTGCTTCGGCGGTTGCGGTGGTGAGTTATACCAAAGCGGTGTGCCTCGTCGCGCAGATGCTGCACCACCCGCAGAGTTTCACTGTTCTTGTCGATGTAGAGCGGAATGCTGTCACCCGGGAAATAGATTTCCTCAAGTCGCTTGGCGATGCCGACCACAGCTATCACTCCACGCAGACCCATGTCATCGAGCGCCTCCACGGCAGCTGACAATTGCCCCTTGCCGCCATCGACCACTATGAGTTGCGGCAGCTCTTTCCCCTCGGTTACCAGACGTGTGTAACGGCGTGTCAACACCTCCTTCATCGATGCGAAATCGTCGGGTCCCACCACTGTCTTGATGTTGAAATGCCGGTAATCTTTTTTGCTCGGTTTGGCATCTTTGAAGACCACGCAGGATGCCACTGGATTTGTGCCCTGGATATTGGAGTTATCGAAACACTCTATATGCCTGGGAAGCTCGCTGAGATGGAAATCGGACTGTATGCGCTGGAGTATTCTGTCGGTCCTGGTCTCGGGATTCCGCTTCTCCATAGTCTTGATTTTGTCCACCCGATGCTGCCGCGCATTCTTCTGCGACACCTCCAAAAGCTTCGCCTTGTCACCACGACGCGGAATGGTGAATTTCACTTCCGGCATCTCCACATCGGGCTCCTCAGCCACTACAACTTCGTCGTATACCACTCCTAATGATTCAGCAATCTCATTCATGGCATACGCGAGCAGTTGCGCCTGTGTCTCATCGAGACGACGCTTGTACTCGAGAGTCACTGATTTGACCACTGCCCCTCTGCGCACGTGCATGTAATTTATATACACATCGCTATCCTCGTCGTCGATGCCGAACACATCGATATCCTCGATGGTCTGTGACACTATGACACTCTTAGCCTGGTAACGCTTTATGAGCTCATACTCCTCCTTAAGCTCCTGTGCTTCCTCGAAACGCAGCTCCATGGCAAGTTTCTCCATCTCACTGCGCAGATACTGCAGGAGCTCCCCTGTATCGCCACGGAGGATGGTGCGGATATGGTCGATATCCTTGGCGTAATCCTCAGATGAAATCAGCCCCACACAGCACCCTTTGCACCGATGGAGATGATAATCGAGACATAGCCTTCCCTTACCCTTCGAGATATATTCGGGGGTTATGAGATGCCGGCAAGACCTGACGCTGTAGAGTCGCTTAACGAGGTCAAGAGTAGCCCGCGCCGAACCTGCATCGGTGTACGGACCATAGTATTTCGAGCCATCCTTTATACGCTGGCGAGTCATGAAAACACGAGGGTAAGGCTCATTGGTCACCACTATCCACGGATAGGATTTGTCATCCTTAAGGAGCACATTGTAGCGAGGCTGGTACTCCTTTATCATGGATGCCTCCAGATTGAGCGCGTCCTGCTCTGTAGGCACCACTATATAGGTCATATCGGTGATGGCACGCACGAGCAGATTGGTGCGCAGACTGTCATGCGTACGGTTGAAGTAGGAAGAGACCCGTCGTTTCAGATTCTTTGCCTTCCCGACATAAATCACCGTACCCTCGGAGTCGTAATACATGTAGACTCCGGGGGTATCGGGAAGTATCGCAATCTTCTCCCTGAGTGCAGCCGATTTCTTGTGCATCGCCATTATAGACCAAGGGATTTAAGACTCTCCTCCCACCGGCAAAGGGGAATCACAGATGTTCAGAGAGTGTGAGGTATATTAATACGAGATAAGAGCAGATACCTCGGCGTCAGCAGGAAGGTTGGCACGACCGTTGAGCGAGGTAAGCTCAATGATAAAGTTGATGTAGATTTTTTTCGGATTCATTGACTTCACCAGATTGTAGGCTGCCGCCATTGTACCACCGGTTGCAAGCACATCGTCGTGAAGCACCACCACATCATCAGGACCGATAGCGTCGCGATGAATCTCGATAGTATCCTTACCGTATTCCTTGTCGTAGGAAGCCTTGATGGTGTCGGCAGGGAGCTTGCCGGGCTTGCGTACGGGCACGAATCCGGCGCCTAATTCAAAGGCAAGAATAGAGCCACCGATGAAGCCGCGTGACTCGATGCCTACCACTTTAGTAACACCTTTGTCGCGGTAAAGTTGAGAGAGGTCCCACCCTATTATATGCAGACCGCGAGGGTCCTTGAAAAGAGTGGTGAGGTCTTTGAAGATGACACCCTTCTGAGGGAAGTCAATCACGTCACGGATGTGAGATTTTAAATATTCCATGATATTGCGGTTTTGATGAGAAATATTGATTACAGTTATCTGAAAGCCCGAATTGTTTCACGTGGAACAATTTTTCATGGCTAATGTTTCACACTTTTCATGCCCCCGTGAAACAGTGCCGGGCACCTGTCACCGGGGTTGATTAGGCTCGCATTTTATCTCCCCAAAAGGAGCAGAAGTATATTGATATCGGCAGGTGAAATGCCGGGGATTCGCGATGCCTGCGCTACTGTCTCAGGGTCGATGCGGGTGAGCTTCTGTCGCGCTTCGGTGGAGATGGAGTTGACTTTCGAATAGTCAATTTTACCCCGGAGCTTCACGTTTTCCAAGCGTCGAATCTTGTCGGCGATAAGTTGCTCGCGCTGTATGTAGCCCTGATACTTCATGAGAATTTCAGCCGCCTCGATGATTTCTTCGCGGCGAGGTTCCTCAATGTTTTCCTCGATATAGTCGGCAAGAGGCTTAATTCCCTTAGCCAGGATTTCGATGGTGAGACGCGGACGCAACACGAGGTCGTAGAGTTTCACTCCTTGCTTGAGAGGCTGCTCTCCCACTTCCTCAAGATAGGGATTGACAAGAGCCGCTTTTACTGAAAACTCACGACAGAAGTCCATCAGACCGTCACGCTGACGTCGTTTCAGCTCCATCTGTTCGTAACGGAAATCGGAAGCGAGCCCAATCTCATGACCACGCGGTGTGAGGCGCATATCGGCATCATCCTGACGCAGGAGTATGCGATACTCGGCACGTGAGGTAAACATGCGGTATGGCTCATCCACCCCTTTTGTGACAAGGTCATCAATCAACACACCGATGTAAGCCTCGTCGCGCGAGAGTGTGAAAGGCTCTTTGCCCGCTATCTTCAGCGCAGCGTTGATACCTGCCACCAATCCCTGTCCGGCGGCTTCCTCATATCCGGTGGTACCGTTGACCTGACCCGCGAAATAAAGCCCTTCCACCCGCTTTGTCTCAAGAGTATGATACAGCTGTGTGGGGTCGAAAAAGTCATATTCTATGGCATACCCGGGACGGAATATGTGGACGTTCTTGAGCGCTGGGATGGTTTCGAGAGCGCGTATCTGAATGTTGATAGGGAGTGAGGATGAGAATCCGTTCACATAGTACTCAGTGGTGGTCTCGCCCTCCGGTTCAAGGAACAACTGATGCTCGTTCTTGTCAGCGAAAGTCACGATTTTAGTCTCGATGCTGGGGCAGTAGCGCGGTCCGATACTCTGGATTTGTCCGTTGTAGAGCGGAGATTCCGGAAGCCCTTCGCGAAGGATGGAGTGAGTCTCCTCGCTTGTGTAGACAGTGTGGCAGGGACGCTGACGCAGACGTCGGCGCACGTTGTGAAGGTATGAAAATTTGTGGAAGTCATCATCACCTTCCTGCAGAGTGGTAAGCGACCAGTCCACGGAGCGACCGTCGATTCGCACCGGAGTGCCGGTTTTCATTCTGTCAGCGGCAAATCCCATCTCAATCAGCTGCTCGGTTATACCGTGAGAAGAGGGTTCAGACACACGCCCACCCTGCTGCTTGACCGGACCGATATGCATGAGACCATTCAGGAATGTCCCGGCAGTGAGAACCACAGCCTTTGCCTTGAAAGTGACGCCGAGAGCAGTGCTGATACCGGTGATTTTGCCATCCTCGATGAGCAGCCGGTTCACCGAATCCTGCCAGATATGCAGATTCTTTGTATTTTCGAGAATTTCGCGCCAGAGTTTCGAGAACATCATGCGGTCACTCTGCGAACGAGGGCTCCACATGGCAGGTCCCTTGGAGCGGTTAAGCATACGGAACTGTATGGCTGATTCATCGGTCACTATACCCATCATTCCGCCCAAGGCATCAATCTCGCGTACAATCTGACCTTTGGCAATGCCTCCGACAGCCGGATTACAGCTCATCTGGGCTATCTTGTTCATGTCGATAGTGACCAGCAGCGTGGATGCGCCGAGAGTAGCGGCAGCATGCGCAGCCTCACAGCCGGCATGACCGGCGCCTATCACTATCACGTCGTAATCAAAATTCATCTGTATATCTTATATCTACAAGTAACTCTTAAAAATATCTGACACGAAGCACCCTCTGCGCGCAATGGCGCCTACACAGGCACATGGCAGGGACACGGCATAAAATCACTGCGCTTCTTCCAAGAGTGCAAGAGCTTTATTTTCAAAGCCTTCCATAATCTCGCGTTCACCCGGACCTTTGTCGTTGATGCCGCAAAGATGGAGCACACCGTGGATTATGACGCGAAGCAACTCACGCTGATAGGTAGCGCCGACGAGCTCTGAATTGCTCCTGACAGTGTCAAGAGAGATGAACATGTCGCCCGACACCATCCGCCCGCGCGAATAGTCAAAGGTGATAATATCGGTATAATAATCGTGTTCGAGAAACTGACGGTTGACTTCGAGTATCTTCTCATCGTCACAGAATATGTAGACAAGCGGACCCGTGATTCGGGAGTGAGAGGCTATGACGCGGTTTATCCACTCCTCGAGCAGAACTGTATCTATTTCAGGCATCTTTGTGCCGCCATCAGTCAACCATTCTATCTTGTTCATGCTTTCTCTTTTGATTTTGGTCCGTCAAAGCAAAATTAGATGTTGTCAAGCAACATCTAATGTGACACAAAGATAACTATTTTTTCATTTTCGGTCAAATTAATTTATTTCAGCCAAAATCACAGACAACAATTTTAAACATAACACACTAATACCCAATCAGATAAACCAATTTAAACCCTCTCAGATTTCAATATTTGCGCTGATTCGGAGAGGGGGACGTGAATTTTTAAAAGAAAAATGGTTTGAAAAGATGAGAAAACTCTCAAAGAGCCTCTTCTTCTCAAACCATTCCTCTCCCCTACCCTTTCGGGCAATTTCTCCGAGAATTTTCGGATGCTGCTTAGAGCAACACCAACTTATTTCTTATACAGGACCGGATTTGTAGCAGGGTCGTTGTACATCTTCATCTGTCGGTACACCTTCATATATTTCTTTCCGGCTGCGATGTCGTCGAGCAACTGGTCGATGGCAGTGGTCAGGTCCTCCTCCTGCTGCAGAAGGATGTCGAGCTTAGCCTGACACTTGGCAATATGTTCGGGCGAAGCATCGGTGCGGCTCACCTCGGCTGCCATGTGGTAAATCTTCAATGCCAGAATCGAGAGACGGTCGATAGCCCATGCCGGCGACTCAGTGTTGATGGTCGCGTCAGCCTCGGGAGTCACGCTGCTGTACTTCTCGCGGAAATAGGTGTCGATTTCCTCAACCATATCCGTGCGGTCCTGGTTCGACTTGTCGATGCGGCGTTTCAGGGCAAGAGCTGCAACGGGGTCAATGTTGGGGTCACGGATTATATCTTCGAGATGCCACTGCACGGCATCAATCCAATTCTTGGCAAAGAGTGTAGCCTCGATGGAACCTTCGGGATAGGGATTCGCAACCTTCGCGTCAACATCGTCGGTGACATGATAGAGCGCGGTGGTGTCGCGGAAAATTTTAAATGAGTCTTTTGCGAAATTCATGGTCGGCTATTATTGTGGTTTATTATTATGTGACAAGCACCACACATGTGCGAGGGTGTTGACCCTCGGAGGGTGAGATGATGCTCGATTATCTTCATTTGCAAATTTGGTGATTTTTCTCGCAAAATCCAAGCGATTGACCATAATATATTGAACTTTTATGAAAAGTTTGAATCAGTTCATATCCTCCATCATCGTAAAAATCGTAACTTTGCGGTATGCAGACAGTATTATTTCATTCCACGATATTCGGTCCCATCCATTCCCGCCGCCTGGGAGTGTCATTGGGCATCAACCTCACTCCCGACGATGGGAAGATTTGCTCGTTCGATTGCCTCTACTGCGAGGCGGGTTTCAACGCCCAGGGCCCCGGCACCACAGGCTTTCCTCCGCGCGAGCGGGTGGCGCGACTGCTCGAATCGCGTCTTAAAAATATGAAAGCAGCCGGCGAACCGCTTGATGTAATCACCTTTTCGGGCAACGGCGAGCCTACACTTCATCCCCAATTCAAGGGGGTGATTGAGGACACCCTGCGCATACGCGACATGTACTATCCCGAAGCCAAGGTGAGCGTGCTCTCCAACTCCACACGGCTTGAAAACGCCTCGGTGGACGAAGCGCTGCGGATGGTCGACAACAACATACTGAAACTTGACTCGGCAATCACCCCGACCATGCGTGCCATAGACCGCCCGACACAGCCGGCATTCACATCCGAAAGAGCGATTGACGACATAGCCCGCTTCAAGGGACAGTGCATCGTGCAGACCATGTTTCTGCGCGGTGAGCATGACGGTGTGAGCATCGACAACACCACACCCCGTGAGGTCGACGCACTCATAGAGGCTTACAGGAAAATATCGCCAAAAGAGGTGATGATTTACTCGATAGACCGCAAGACGCCAGCCGAAAATCTGGAAAAAGTGAGCCGCGAGGAGCTGCTCGAAATAGCCGGTAGAATCACCTCGGAGACCGGAATTCCAGTGCAGGTAGCCTGACAAAAAAATTACCGATTATGGAAATACTGACCCCTCCGCCATTGAAACATGGCGACCGCATAGCCATCCTCTCGCCCGCAAGCATCATCAAACCGCAGGTGGTCTACTCTACCCTTCCGGTGCTCACCGACGAGGGCTGGGTGGCATACGTGGGAGAGAACACATTCGGTCGTCACGGCACATACGCCGGCACCGATGACCAGCGCTACAGCGACCTCGAGACCGCTCTGACCGACCCCGATACACGAGCCATTATCTGCGCCCGCGGAGGCTACGGAGCCGTGCATCTGCTTGAGCGCCTCAACCGCCTGCCTCTGCGCGATGACCCGAAATGGATAGTGGGCTACAGCGACATTTCAGCCCTACATGCCCTTATGTCGGCCCACGGGATAAAATCAATCCATGCCCCCATGACGAAACATATATCCGAACATGAAGGCAAGGATGAGGACTCGCGACGCCTCTTCTCACTGCTGCGTGGAGAGAATGCCGACGTGCATGCCGAGCCTTTCGGGAAGAACCGCTATGGCACCGCCAAGGGGGTACTGAGAGGAGGAAATCTCGCCGTGATTGCCGGTCTGATAAGCACTCCGTTTGACGTGTTCCAACCCGGAAGCATACTCTTCATCGAGGATGTATCCGAGCCTATATATAAGGTGGAGCGCATACTCTACACCCTACGGCTCAACGGGACCCTCGGCAAGCTCGCCGGACTGATTGTGGGACGTTTCACCAACTACACCGCCGACCGCGACAACGACACCATGGAGGATATGATACAGCACATGGTGGAGGACTATGACTATCCCGTAGCCTACAATGTGCCTATCGGGCATGTTGACCACAACATCCCTATGGTCTGCTCCTCAACAGTCACCCTCGACGTGAACGCCACCGGAATGACCCTCCACACCCTCGCCTGACCCCTCAACCCTCTCCACACTCGCCTGACCTCATCCCCCTCCATACCTTCGCATAAATCATTCTCAGAACCAACCAATAGCATTGTTACTGTTGTCGCATTGTCGCAGTCGCACAAGGAAGCGGATTTGTGCGACAATGTCGCATGCGACAGTTTCCCCGTGCGACAATGCGACTGCGACAAATAGCGGCTCACTGTCAATTGCCCGGATTGTCTGACACTTCGTTTCGCCAGCGGTAAAGGGTGGCACGATGTATGCCAAGTTCTTTAGCCACGGTGTCGGGATGGGTCCCTGCGGCGAGCATCTCCTTGGCACGGGCTTTCTGCTCGTCACGTGAGTATTGCGTCCCCTCCCCGCTTCTACGTCCGCCTGCCTCGACCGATGGTTTGGGCAGATTGTTGTCTTCCAGTCCTGTGCCATGTGAGGTGAAGCCCACGAAGTTGGGGCATACCTGACCGATGGAGCATTCGAGCACACTTTCACGACCATAGACTACCTCTGTGTTGCGCTGCTTTATCTGCTTGATGTAGCGGAGCGAGGAGTCGCGGCAGCTCTCGCCGAGGGCAAACGCCGAGTCGGCGAAGTTGATTAGCATCTTCGACCCCTGCAGGTCATTGCGTGTGATGGGGTTCGACATGCATCGTTTGGGCGTATGTGCAAGCAAAAGTATGCTCATGCCGTGTCGTTTCTTCAGCGCCACAAGCTTCTTCATCAGCGGCATGGCATCGGCTGCGGTCTCGGTGCCCGAAGCCATGAAGGTGATGTTGTCAATGATAATCACCTGCGCTCCCGTCTCCACTATACGGTTTTCGAGGTCAGATATGATTTGGTCGGCAAACTTCTTGGTGGCAAATTCCTCGGCATCGGTCTGTGTGATATCATAGAAAAGCTCCACGCGGTGGAACCGCTGCCCGAAGTCGTAGTAGAGCTTCTTCGGAGAGCCCTCCTCGGCAGGGCATGAGTAGCGACGTGCAAACTGGGCTATACTCAGCTCGAAATCAGCGTAAATGACAGGTTGTGCCAGCGTCTCGGGACGGAGTTCGGGTATAAGCGTGGGTGTGGAGCCTCCCGAGGCTATCATATCGGCGATTTGCACCGCAAGGAGCGATTTACCCACGTTTGTATCGGCAAACAGGATGCATATTTCACCCTCGTACCATAGCGGACCGCACAGCTGCTTCTGGTCGATGGATACATCGGCATATCTCACCCATTCGTCGCCCGACATCATGCGTGTGATGCCGCATTGGCGGGGTTTGGAGACGGGAGTCTCAGCCAAAAGGGTGCTTACGGCCCTGGCAGGCGTTGATACTGGCTCCACGGGGGGACATACCTCCGGTTTTGGTGTGTCTACCTCTTTAGTAGTGTTTACCTCCGGTTTTGGAGTATCGGCATCAGTCTTTGGAGTATCAGCTTCCGGTTTTTTAGAGGCTGCCTCCTGTGTGTTTTTCAGCGAGCGAAGCCCGTTGATGTTGAAACGTGGCAGCTCCTTAAGCTTCACCTTACCCCCTTTCGGATGGCGCGGCGCAGCCTTAAGATTTAACAGACGGTCGACTGCCGAGGAGATGTGCTCAGTCTCTCCCATTCTCTCAGAGAGGGGATTACGTTTGGTGGAATTGGTTTCCATAGTATGTAACGGTGAGGTGGGTTAATGGTTAAAGTTTTTCATACCTCACACTGCAAAGATACTGCCCGCATCTACCCGAAAAGGTGCGATAATGTCAAGCCGTGGCAAAAAAAGTTTTGTCACCGCAGATTTTGTTTCCGTCTACTTGTCACCGTAGGTCTGTCACAATAGACTTGTTACAACAGATTTGTCGCAGTCGCACTGTCGCAGGGAGAGCCTGTCGCATGCGACATTGTCGCACAAATCCGCTTCCCTATGCGACTGCGACAATGCGACAAATGCAGTTACCATCGGCTTCATGTCAATTGCACGGATGGCTAAAAATGACGTAACATTACTGAAAACACATATTGAAAATGCTTAGATAGAATGCTTAGATATGTTAAAAATAAATTACAGCCAAAAATATTTGAGGTCGGATTTGTTGTAGCAGCGGAATTTGACTATCTTTGCATTTAATATGACCTCCCACGCTTCCCGTCAGAACAGCGCACCCGGGGAGGTCTTCGAGTTTTATATGGATTATACGAAACGCCCTCTCACCCTGCAACAGCAGATAGCCAAATTAAAAAGCCGTGGGTTGCTGATTGATGATGAGCAACTTGCGGAACAATACTTAACCAATATAAGCTATTACCGACTGAGGGCATATACATATCCATTCCAAGATAATTGCCATGAAATACCGGACTTTTATAGCCATGCTGCTCTCTGTGACAAGTATGTTGACTGCTTTTGGCAAGACAGACGTTTTAGAGGTCAGCCCTTTGTTCACTGACCGGCAAGTTGCCGGCGACACCACTTGTTTCCGCTCTGTGGCTGAGGCTTTGCGCGAGGCTGAAAGGTTGCAGAAGGTGCATGCATATTCGGAGGAATCGCCCCTCACCATACGCATAGCCCCCTCGGTCTACTGGCTTGATGACCCTGACGACCCTACGGTACGCAACCCCTCGGTAAGCAACGGCACACCCTTCGGCATGGAGCTTCAGCTGAGCCATATCAGACTGTTGGGACTCTCCGACAACGCTGAGGATGTAGTGCTTGCCTGTAACCGCGGGCAGACGCAGGGCGCCAATGGTAATTTTACAATGCTGCACCTCATCGGGAGCGATATCTCGGTCGAAAATATCACATTCGGCAACTATTGCAACGTCGATTTGGTCTATCCCCGTGACCCGTCGCTCAACCGTCCTCGCCGCGAAGATGCAATAGTGCAGGCTCAGTTGATAATCTGCGATGGCGACCGTGTGGTGGCGCGCAACTGCCGATTTATCAGCCGTTTGAACTTATGTCCGTTTGCCGGAGCGAAAAGAGCGCTGTTTGACAATTGCTACTTCGAATGCACCGACGATGCCCTCTGCGGCACAGGGGTATACTACCGCTGCCGCTTCACACTGTTCAGTGGAAAGCCGTTTTACAACACCTACGCTCAGGGTGCGCGGTTTCTTGACTGCGACCTCCACGCTCTCACGTCCGGACGTCAGTATCTGGTAAAGGTGGGAAGCCAGGTCGCCATGGTAGATTGCCGCTGGACGTCTGCCGACCCGTCGCTCTCCATTGCCTGGACCCAGGACCCTACCGACGACCTCCGCAGCTATCAGTCTAACCTTACACTCAACGGTGAGCCACTCTTTATCAATCGCGAGCGCCCGCACCTCACCGTCGATATGACCGGAAAGTCGCTTCTCGACGCCTACAAGAGCGGCGACACATACAATATCTACAACCTGCTCAAAGGGGACGATGGCTGGAATCCTACCCGGCAGGACACCGCGTCGCTCCCCTCCCAGCCTACCCGTCTCACGCTCTCTCACCGCAAGGCAGCCATCGAGACCGGGAAAGATTCAGTGTGCCTGTCGGCCGACAGCCCGGACGTAGACTGGCTCGTAGACGACACCGCCAAGAGGTATGTGCGTCTCACTCCGATGCCCCTCGGAAAATGCGTGGTGGAAGGGCTGAATACGGGTGAGGAGGCGGTGTTAGTTCCACTCACAGCACGTACACCCGCAGGGCTTGAGGCAGGCTGTGTGCTCACCGTCAATCCTCCCATACTCCCCGCTCCTGATTTCACCTCCTATCCCCGCCTGTCGCGTCAGGGCGACCGTCTGAAGGTAGATTACACCCTCTCGCTCAACGGTCGTGCCGACCTCTCGGAAGTGACCTGGTATCGCTCTAAATCGCCCAATGGCACCGATGCCATCCCTGTGGCTGTAAGTCGCCACGGCGCTCCGAAACTGACCTATACCCTCACCGAGGCTGACTGCGGCTATCATATCATGGCGGCAGTCGCTCCCCGACACATCCGCTCGGGACTTGGCACTCCAGTCACAGCCATCACCCCGGAGATGGTCGCCGAGGCGCCTGAAGTCAAGGAGCTACAGACCGATTTCAGCGATTTCCCCACCTCACCGCAACTCCAAATCATACCGGGATTCTGGACGGTAGATGCCGTGAAACCGGCTGACACCGCTCCCTACGACTGGAGTCCCGACCCTCTGAACGGATGGTATTACGGCACCGGCATGGATGGCGCCGCTGGTATCGAGGGACTGCTCCAGGCATCGCGTGGCGCAAGGCTGATTTACAATCCCGTGCGACACTCATGTGGCGACATGCAGCTCTCACTGCTCGTCGACCCATGCAAAAGCGCAGGGCAAGGTTTCGGCAGCGCCACAGGACAATACATGGATATCTGCATCAAATTTGACCCCGTCACGCTGTCGGGCTACGCTCTCCGCATCATCCGGACAACAAAGAATGACAAGGCGGTGGACTTCCTGCTGCTCCGCTACGACAACGGAGTGGCGACACCCATATCAGCCCCCGTCTCAGCCATCTGCTACCGCAGCGGTTGTGAAATCAACCTCTCGGCTACAGGCAATACACTCACGGCATCGGTCAACAACCGTTCCACCCTTCCTGAACCCCACCGCGAAGGACTGTCGAAGGATGTGTACCTCAGCGCCACCATCACCCCTACAGCCTACGGCGGTATCTGCATCCAGCACACCGGCTCAACAGGGGCATCAGCCACCCTCCTGCGCGAGCTTAACGCCCGGTGGAGTGAATAGCCACCCCACTCCCGATTGGACCCTCACGACAGAATGACGGAAACAATAGAATAAAAGAATCCCGGACCACCTCAACTGCGAGATGTCCGGGATTAATCATGTTTCATTCTCTTACTCTCTTACACTGTAAGGATTTCCTTCTCCTTGGCAGCGAAAAGGTCGTCGATTTTCTTCAGATACTTGTCATGCAGCTTCTGCACATCATTCTCAGCATCCTTCGATATATCCTCGCTCATACCCTGCTTCACAGCTTTCTTAAGCCCCTCGATGGCATCGCGGCGAGCATTGCGCACCGACACCTTGGCTGTCTCAGCCTCAGCTTTCGACTGCTTCACAAGGGCGCGACGACGTTCCTCGGTCAACGGGGGAATCGAGATACGGATAATTTCACCATTGTTTTCAGGAGTGATACCAAGCTCAGAGTTGATAATAGCCTTCTCAATTTCCTTGAACATAGGCTTCTCCCATGGAGTTATAGTGATGGTGCGGGCATCGGGCACAGAGATGTTAGCCACCTGCGACACGGGCACGGTGGTGCCGTAATAGCTCACACGGATAGGGTCGAGAATCTTCGGGTTGGCTTTACCTGCACGGATATGGGCGAGAGCTTCATCAAGATAAGCCACTGCCATTTCCATTTTTTCTTCTGCGGGATTAAGGTAATCAGAGGGTTCCATAATTAATCTATTTGGTATTATTTTAATGATTCTTAGTACACCAATGTGCCGATAGGCTCACCGTCGATAACCTTGGCGAGGTTACCCACGGTATCCATGTCGAACACCACAATGGGAAGATGATTCTCCTTGCACAGCGCGGTTGCTGTGAGGTCCATCACCTTGAGACCACGGTTGTAGACCTCATCGTAAGTGATTTCGGTAAACTTGGTGGCAGTAGGGTCCTTCTCAGGGTCGGCAGTGTAGATGCCATCCACACGAGTGCCTTTGAGCATCACATCAGCACCAACCTCAATGCCGCGGAGGGCGCTGCCGGTATCGGTGGTGAAGAAGGGATTACCGGTACCACCGGCAATTATCGACACCTCTTTGCGCTCCATAGCCTCGATGGCGCGGGTGTTGGAATAATGCTCACCGATAGGGAACATATTGATGGCTGTGAATACTCTTGCAGGCTGTCCGATGGCTTCGAGAGCCGATGAAAGCGCCAGCGAGTTGATGACAGTGGCGAGCATACCCATCTGGTCGCCCTTCACACGGTTAAAGCCTTTGGCAGCTCCTGAGAGCCCGCGGAAAATATTTCCACCACCTATCACAATCGCTACCTCCACGCCCTTGTTGACTATCTCCATTATCTGGCGTGCATAGTCATTCAGACGCTCGGTGTCAATTCCGTAACCCTGCTTGCCCATCAGCGACTCGCCGCTGAGCTTGAGCAACACTCGCTTATATTTGGTACTCATATATTCCTATATATTATATTTCCTATTTATATTATATTACTTAAGAACAAAGGTAATCATAAAAATCCAAATTCCCCGCCCCTTGTAAATAATTTAGAAAAATTTTTCTGTATATGATGGTTTATGCTCCCATCAGCCATGGGAACAAGCTTTTTTCCGGATAATTATCATTGCAGGAATGTGATTTATTAATGAAAAATGTGTAAATTAGTCGCACATTTCTTCACTGCTTATTTTATGAGTACGACATCTAACCCCCTGCGGTATCTCACCTCCCTATGTTTCATCTCACTTTTCGCAATCACAGCCTGGAGCAGCGGTCAGCCAACACTCTCGCCAACCGAGATTCTCGAAAAGACACTTGCGGCACTCAGAGGCGTGCATACCGCCACCTACAATGTCACCAAACATATATATCCCACACCTCTGGATTCGTTTTTCATCAAGGAGAATAAGTTCAGATACATAGAATGTGAAAACCCCGCCGACACTTCCGGACTGGCACAGCATATAGTATTCTATACTGACGGGAGTCTGTATAACTCATATGACGGTAAACGCAGAATATATGGTAGGGGCAACTACCTCGACGCTACCGACCTGTCACGCTGGTTTGGTGTAAGGACATTCGAGCCGCCGTTTTTCAATAACGTCACACGTCTGTGCGAATACCTTCTCAAACCCTCCGACATAAAGCAGGTCACAGTTGAGGATTGCGGCGACACATGGTTGGTGAAAGCGGTGGTGAAGGAATATCAGTTGCTGGTTTTCTACGGCAACCCTTACATCATGCCATCTCTTCCATACGTGGAATCGCATTTCGGATTCCGCGTATCAAAGACCGACATGCTTCCCGTATGGCTTTCATTTCTCAGCGGGAATCCGCAGTTGAGATATGAAACCGAGGTGAGCGACGTGAAGTACAACCCTTTCACTCCTGAAGAATTTTCGGTGGACAAGTATCTTCCCGACCTTCCCATATATTACGATGAGGAAGAAAGAGAAGCATCCCGCGATGCAGCAAAACGACATCAGGAGTTTGTGAAACACTCACCGCTCCCTACCGACACCCTCCCACTCATCGGCGGTGGAGAAATCTCGCTCAGTATGCAGGATAATAAAGTGAAACTGGTATTATTCACCTCGACCTACTGCGGTGTCTGCCGATATTCCTATAAGACCATCTCTCAACTATACCACACCTATCCCGCCGACAGCGTGGCTGTATGGGGAGTAATACAGGAATCGACCGCCCATCCGGAGGCATTGCTCAGATACAGAGACAAACACCAGATTGATTTCCCAATAGCCCGCGACAATGGCAACTTCTATCACCACTTTTTCCCCTCAGGTCTTGCTCCGGCAATGTTGGTGATAGGAAAGGACAACAAAATACTCTATTGGCAGAACGGATTTGACGTAAGGAACCCGAAAAAAATTGAAAAACGTCTGCGAGAGGGGATAGAGCGGGGACTTGCCGGAACGACTGCTGATTAAAATATCACATGGAGCTGGAAAGCGGTGGAAAAAACCGCCTTTCAGGCTCAATCAACAAAAAATTATTTCTATATTTTAAGTTAAAATAGTGACAATTTTATTTCAAGTAGTTTACAATACGGTTACACTGTTGCCTAATTTATACTTTTTTTATTACATTTGCACATAAACTTTTTAGCAACCTAATTAAACCAATCGAGTAAAAAAACGTGGACTTCGATTTATCCGCATATTCCATTCTGGTAGTCGATAATGACGAGAATATTCAGTCGCTCCTAAAGCTGAACCTTCAGACCGAAGGATATCAGGTGGAGGTGCTTGGCTGTGCCGAGGATGCCCTCATGGCAAACCTCGAATCGTTTCGTCTTGTCATTACCGAAACCTCTCTTCCGGGAGAGATTGACGGATGGGAATTGGTGGAAAGAATGAAGGAAAGTCGTCTCACAGCCGGCATCCCGGTGATGTTCTGCACCTCAAGCGACAGCGAGAACGATATAATACGAGGTCTCAACGCCGGTGCCGACGATTATATAGTAAAACCATTCTCACTGCGTGAGATGATGGCCCGAATCCGCTCGGTATTGCGCCGTCACCGCAACATGGCACCGCAAGCCACTTCACGCACCATTGAGTATCGTACGCTCATCCTTAACATCGACGCTCATTCACTGCTCATAGATGGTGAATCAGTATCACTCTCCCCCACCGAATTCTCCATCATCACATTCCTGTTGCGCTCACGCAACAAGCTCTTCACACGAGAGGAAATCTTCAATGCCGCATGGCCGGGCGAAGAGATGACCAATCCACGCATGGTGGATGTCAACATTTCACGTCTGCGCAAGAAGCTGACCACCTACGGTGCAAACATAGTGAACCGTTCGGGACTCGGCTACGGTTTCATGGATAAGGAATAACACATGTTACCTTCATCAACCACCCCTTTCATACTTGAAGCAGGTACCGACGAAGCCGGCAGAGGATGTCTGGCAGGTCCGGTGTGTGCCGCAGCGGTCATTCTTCCGGACGGGTACACCCATCCCCTTCTGAACGACTCCAAAAAACTTACAGAAAAGCAGCGCGAGGAACTGCGTCCCATCATCGAACGCGACGCTATAGCATGGGGTGTAGCAATGGTGGATAACAACGAGATTGACAGAATCAACATCCTCAATGCCTCAATCATGGCAATGCACCTCGCTCTCAATCAGCTTGAAGTGACTCCGGGGCAAATCGTAGTGGATGGCAACAGATTCAAACCTTACCGCGACATCCCGCATCAGACCATTGTGAAAGGTGACGCCAAGGTAGGCAACATCGCTGCCGCCTCAATCTTAGCCAAAACCTACCGTGATGAATTCATGCGCAAGGCTGCAAAAGAATATCCCGGATATAACTGGGAAGTCAACAAGGGGTATCCTACCAAGGACCATCGCGCAGCGATAGCAGCATTAGGTCCCACACCTCTTCACCGCATGACATTCCGCCTACTTCCCGAGAGCACCGCTCTTGGTAGTGACGAGAATAGCACCGTTGGCACCGCGTGAGCCATACTGCGAGGCATCTTTCAGCACCTCCACATGGTCCACATCATAGATACTTATAAAATCCAGTGATTTCACCTCTACACCGTCAACCATGTAAAGAGGAGTGCTCGAGAGCATGAACGAGCGCTGACCACGGATATTCACATCCACATCACCCGAATTGCTGTTACCTGTGATATTAAGTCCGGGCACACAACCTTTGAGCGCCATCAGTATGTTGCGCTCTCCTGTGCTGCGCAGACGCTCTCCGCTTATGCCTGAACTGACACCGGTAAATTCGCGGCGCTTTACATATCCGTAGCCCATGTTGACAAGCTCATCGTCCTGCGAGGCTTTCACACCTCCATTCTCATCCTGCAATATGATTTTGATACCTGTACGTCCTTCCACAGGGATGCGGATGATTTTCTTTTTGCTGACCACCAGCGTGAGTGTATCGTCCGGAGCGACATCAGTGAGACCGAAACGCCCCTTCTTATCGGTACGGGCATATCGGCGCTCGTTGGTGGTATAAACCTTCACTTTATTGACAGGGGAGAGGGTGCTGTCGAGAATCAGACCGTTGAATGGCACATCGGCCCATGCGGTTGCTGCCATACCTATCATCATTGCGGAGGCTATGGTACAGAGATTAAAGCGAATTGATTTCATATATATAACTTGTTTTGTCAGCAACTCATCCCATCCTCTACAGGTAGTGGACAGTGCGGAGCAGTTACCGGTATTATTTCTTCTTAGCGAGAGCCTTTGCAGCCGAATAGGCTAACAGCTCTGAACGGTAGTGGGCGGCGGCAATCTCACGCCCTACATTCCCTTCAAGGATTCCACCCTCAGCAATATATGTATGCCAGAAGGCTTTCACTCCATGCACAAAGGGTGTGAGCGACCCAATCTTCTCGTTGCTCACGGCAAGGACCTTGGCTTTCATGGCAGCATGGCGGCGGCTCACGTCAGAATACTGTTCACGGGTATCGCAACGATAGTGGAGTATATCTCCGTCAAGCAGCTCAGGGCGCACAGAGTCACGGAAAATCACTTTCTCGGCAACATCGCGCAGATTCCAGTTGGCATATCGTTTGTCAAAAAGACGTATCTGCAGGTCGGGATACCAGCCGCAATGTTTCACCGGCACTCCGCAATAGAAATTCAGACGCGATACATTGTAGACCCTATGGGCAAATCCAACCTCCTTTAGCTTCTTTATCGATTCCTGAAGAGCAGGCGACAGCACTTCATCTGCATCAATTGATAGTACATACTGATGAGTGGTAAGCGAAGTGGCATACTGGCGCTGTGCACCGAAACCGTCAAAACGGCGCTGAGTGATGCGGCAACCGTATTTCTCACAAATCTCACGTGTACGGTCGGTGGAATACGAATCCACCACTATAATCTCGTCGGCTACGCCACGCAGTGACTCCAGACAGGCGCCGATACGCTTCTCCTCATTAAAAGCCAATATAGTTGCCGACAGATTCACCATGGTATCAACAGATATGAATATTTACAGTTTCTTTTCTTATTTTATACGGTAAGGTTTGACAACAAACAATTTACCGTCACGCAAATGTAATATTTATATTTCATTTATTACACATTTGCGACTACTTTTTCCATAATTATGAGGATTTTTTTACATTTTGCAACCTATTAAGTTTATATAGGACAATATTTGTCAGTTTTGTCAACAAAATGTCAGCGAACTTCTATTTATTAACTATTCTTAACTGCAATATGTTTCCTATTAAAATTTTTATAGTTAATTTTGCATTCGAATAACGTCAAGTGGAATAGCTACTATCAATAAGTTTAAAGTCAACAAAAGTTAGGTTAAAGCATGGGGTGGGCTGTGAAGTTCCCCCATTTTTTTATCCCTTATTCCGGATTATACGGATTTGTATCTCATTTTTCACAAACTTTTTTCGGAGGCATTACGTTGATTTTCTATATAGAACGTTGATAGTTTCAACAATTGAAAATAGTAAAATCATGAATAAATATTTATTGCCTATCGCAGCACTGGGGATTATAATGACATCATGTTCCGGGAGCTCGACAAAATCAGCCGACTCTACAGTCAACGACACACTCACGCATAATCAGACCGACGGCACTCTCATAGCCAAACGTTACATATCAGCCGACCTTAAGAAGTTCGGACTGCTCGGCAGTGTGAAGAGCGCTCAGCCTATCCCCGACGACCTCATTACGACTTGTCTGAACGAAACCCTCGATTTCAATGAGCAAGGGAAACTCACCACGAAATTCCTGACCTATTACGACAATCGCATCACAACCGATGCCAACGGGTATATCACAGGCACAAGCTGCCAGGATGCCGACGGAACATCATGGACCGTGACATTCTCAAAACTCAACGATAATGGTTGGGCTACGGAAGGTAAATATGAGACCGAGGGTCCCAAGAATAAAACTGTGGTGAATTTCACCTACACATACGATGCCACCGACTCAATCGGCAACTGGACACAGCGCACTCTGCGCGGCACCCGCACTATCCAACCGATGGACTACGAAACCGGGGATTATACAATTCCACAGCCTTCCACTCCGGTTGAAAAAGTCCAGACCAGAGAGGTGATTTATTATCAGGATGCAGAATAAACAGCAGCCATTATTCCGATAAAATACAAAGTATACTATCCCGGTGAGACTCCGATTTCTATGTAGTTTCCGGGGATATTTTTATGATGTTAGCCTCTACGAAATAACATAAAAAATGGAGTTATTAACAATGTCAATAACAATGTTGATAACTGTAAATAACAATTCAATCGTTTTTAAAAGATTACTATTGCAGATTAATACTCAATCCCGTATATAACTTTACACCATGCCCACCAAATAACTTATTAATTTACTATGAATTGGTTTTCAAGGTGGTTTTAAACATTTTAAGGTTGTTTATCTGATGAAAAGTTTTTAACTTTGCACTTTATTAACATGATGTTAATAAACCAATCAAATGTCAGATTTAAAGCTCATTATGGTGTTGATAACTATGACAATATTGTTAACCGGAGTTCAATAACCCAATAATGCAAGGAAATACACTGAAAGTTACTTCATGTTTTAACATCTGATATTATTCTTATTTAAATAGCTTTTTTTAAAAAAATTTTCTCAAAACATAAAAATAGATGAATGTTGATAAAGGGTATGTTGAAGCACCCATCGACAAGGGTTTGAACCTGAAAGAGGAAATCAAACGTTTGAAGGAAGAAAAGAATGCCGTGATTCTTGCCCATTACTACACAGTGGGCGACATACAGGATTTGGCTGACTTCGTTGGCGACTCCCTCGCTTTGGCTCAAATAGCCGAGAAGCTTGACAATCCTGTCATAGTAATGTGTGGCGTTCACTTCATGGGCGAGACCGTAAAGATACTTTGTCCCGACAAAAAAGTACTGGTGCCCGACCTCAACGCCGGCTGCTCGCTTGCTGATAGCTGCCCTGCTCCCGAGTTGAAAAAATTCAAGGAAAAATATCCCGGTTACACGGTGGTTTCCTACGTCAACACATCGGCAGCCGTGAAGGCTCTGACTGATATCGTGGTGACCTCGGGCAACGCTATGAAAATTATAAACTCTCTCCCTGCTGATGAGAAAATAATCTTCGGTCCCGACCGCAATCTCGGCAATTATATCAACAGTGAGACCGGTCGCGACATGGTACTCTGGGATGGCGCATGCCATGTGCACGAGCAGTTTTCACTTGAGAAAATTCTTGAACTTAAAAAGCAACACCCCGAAGCGAAAATCCTGGTGCACCCCGAATGCCCGGCACCTGTCAGACTTGTAGCCGACAAGGTCGGTTCGACAGCTGTATTGCTGAAATGGGCAGAAGAGACACCCTATATTGAGTTTATCGTTGCTACCGAAAGCGGCATCCTGCATGAGATGCGCCGCAAATGCCCCGATAAGCTCTTCATTCCCGCTCCTCCCAATGATTCCACATGTGCTTGCAATGACTGCGCTTACATGAAGCTCAACACACTTGAGAAGCTTTACAACACCTTACGCTATGAACTTCCGGAAGTACACGTTGATGAGGCTATCATTGAACCGGCGCGCAGACCCATCACCCGCATGCTTGAGATGAGCAAATAATATCACACCGTCAGTAAAAAAATAAGTATATACAGTTTATATGGAATACAATCATAGAGAGATTGAAGCCCGCTGGCAGAAAGCGTGGCGTGAAAACAAGGTGTACAAGGCACAGATTGACGCCTCTCGCCCTAAGTTTTATGTGCTCGACATGTTCCCCTATCCTTCGGGAGCTGGACTTCACGTCGGTCACCCGTTAGGCTATATTGCCTCTGATATCTATTCACGTTACAAACGTCTGCAGGGTTTCAATGTGCTCCATCCTATGGGGTATGACGCATACGGTCTTCCCGCCGAGCAGTATGCCATCCAGACCGGACAACATCCGGAAAAGACTACCACCGACAATATAGCGCGTTACCGCAGCCAGCTCGACAAGATTGGTTTCTGCTATGACTGGGACCGCGAGGTACGCACATGTGACCCCAAGTTCTACAAGTGGACTCAGTGGGCGTTCATGAAGATGGTGGAAAGCTACTACGACACCAAGGAGAATAAGGCGATGCCCATTGCAAACCTTGAGAAACATTTCGCTAACCACGGCACAGAAGGTATACATGCCGCATGCTCTGAGGAGCTTTCATTTACCGCAGATGAGTGGAATGCTATGGATGAAAAGCAGAAGAGTGACACTCTGATGAACTACCGCATAGCTTATCTGGGTAACACTATGGTAAACTGGTGTCCGGAACTCGGCACAGTGCTTGCCAACGATGAGGTGAGCGAGGGTTTGTCAATCCGTGGCGGTTATCCAGTGGAGCAGAAACTGATGTATCAGTGGTGTCTGCGTGTATCGGCCTATGCACAGCGTCTGCTCGACGGTCTTGATACTATCGACTGGACTGATTCACTCAAGGAGACACAGCGCAACTGGATAGGTCGTTCAGAAGGTGCTGAGATGAAATTCCATATAGCCGGCAGTGACCTCGACCTTGAGATATTCACCACTCGCGCCGATACCGTATTTGGCGTTACATTCATGGTGCTCGCCCCTGAAAGTGAATACGTGAAGCAGGTCACCACTCCCGAGCAGGCTGAGGCTGTGAAGGAATATCTCGACAGCATCAAGCACAAGACAGAGCGCGAACGCATGATTGACAAAAAAGTCAGCGGTGTGTTCTCTGGTAGCTATGCTGTCAATCCTCTTACAGGCAAGGAAATTCCTGTATGGATAAGTGATTATGTTCTTGCTGGTTACGGTACAGGTGCCATTATGGCTGTGCCAGCTCACGATAGTCGTGACTATGCTTTTGCTAAGCATTTCAATCTCCCCATAATTCCCCTTATCGAGGGTTGCGACGTGTCGGAGCAGAGCTTCGATGCCAAGAGCGGAAAGATGATAAACAGTGCCTCTGACGAGCTTAATCTCAACGGTATGGAGGTAAAGGAAGCCATCGCAGCCACCAAGAAATTTATCGAAGAGAAGGGTATAGGCAAGGTAAAGGTCAACTACCGTCTGCGCGACGCTATTTTCAGCCGTCAGCGTTACTGGGGTGAACCTTTCCCCGTGTATTACAAGAACGGCATACCTACCCTTATGGATGAGTCAAAACTTCCGCTACTTTTGCCGGAAGTTGACAAATATCTTCCCACCGAGACCGGTGAGCCCCCATTGGGTCGTGCCAAAAACTGGGTAACAGAGGATGGCTATCCTATCGAACTCAACACCATGCCAGGTTTCGCCGGCTCATCAGCTTATTATCTCCGTTATATGGACCCGCACAATGAAAATGCCCTCGTGTCCAAGGAAGCTGACGAATATTGGCGCAATGTTGACCTCTACATCGGCGGTACAGAACATGCAACAGGTCACCTCATCTACTCTCGTTTCTGGAATAAGTTCCTCTACGACCTCGGCTATGTATGTGAGCCAGAGCCATTCAAAAAGCTTATCAACCAGGGTATGATTCAGGGTAGAAGTAACTTTGTATATCGTATCAAGGACACCAATACTTTTGTGTCTTTAGGTCTGAAGGGACAGTATGACACTACCCCTATCCATGTTGATGTGAATATAGTTTCAAACGACATTCTTGACCTCGATGCTTTCCGCGCATGGCGTCCTGACTATAAGGATGCTGAATTTATCCTTGAAGATGGCAAATATGTATGTGGATGGGCTGTTGAAAAGATGTCGAAATCTATGTTCAATGTGGTTAATCCCGATGATATTGTTGAGCGTTATGGTGCCGACACTCTCCGTCTGTATGAAATGTTCCTCGGTCCGCTTGAACAGAGCAAACCTTGGGATACAAATGGTATCGACGGTGTAAACCGATTCCTCAAAAAGCTATGGGGACTTTTTTACAAGGGTGATGAATTACTTGTCGATGACACCAAACCATCGCCTGAGGCTCTTAAAGCAATCCACAAACTCATCAAGAAGGTAACCGGCGACATTGAGACTTTCAGCTATAACACTTCTGTGGCAGCATTCATGATATGTGTCAACGAGCTAAACGGCTGCAAGTGTCATTCACGTGAAGTTCTTTCAGATTTGCTTGTCGTACTCGCTCCGTTTGCACCACACATTGCCGAAGAACTTTGGCATACAGCTCTCGGAAACACAACTACCATCAATGATGCGAAATGGCCTGTATGGAATGAGGAATACCTGAAGGAAAACAGCGTGAACTACGCCATTTCATTCAACGGTAAGGCTCGTTTTAATATTCAGGTGCCTGCTGATATGCCTAAGGAGGAAGTTGAGAAGCTTGCCCTTAACCATGAATCATCGGCCAAGTGGATTGACGGTAAGACTATCCGCAAAATCATAGTGGTTCCTAATAAGATTGTCAACATTGTGGTAGGGTAATCATCCTGCTATAATATAAAAATGTTCAGCGCAACCTGGATTATTGTTTCCAACGGTTGCGCTGATTTTTTGTACTTACAGACAATAAAATCTCATGTACCGTATGCTGCTTGAGTTCCGTTTATAAACACTTATATGTTTTTATATAAAGAGAAAATTTTTAAAAAAAAGCTATTCAAATAAAAATAATATAAGATGTTAAGAGTTTGAGTAACTTTTTAGTTAATTGCTTGCATTATTGGGTTATTGAACTTCAATTAACAATATTATCATATTTATTAACACTGTAAAATCTTTATAATATGATTGTTAGTATAGTTATTAACATCATGTTAATAACATGTATAGTTAAGAACTTTTCATCAGATAAACAACCTCAAAATGTTTAAAACCATATTGAAAATGGATTTATAGTTAATCAATAAGTTATTTGGTGGGCATAGTGTAAAGTTATATACGGGATTGAATATTAAATATGCAATAGTAATCTTTCAAAAACGATTGAATTGTTATTTACAGTTATCAACATTGTTATTGACATTGTTGATAACTCCGTTTTATTGATGTTTATTCCAATTCTAAAGCTACTGAATTATCTTTGGATAGATTTCATATAAGATAAAAGTCATCAGGCTGTTTTGGATGTGATTTTACGATTTCACCCCTGCCGGAATAAGCTCTGACAGGGGTGATTATTAATTTATTTATTTATAGGACCAAATGACAAGTCCTATTTTGCTACACTAAGAAAGAATACTTAAGAATCAGAAAAAACTTTTTTACCGTTACTTCACTTCCAGAGGATTCCAGTTATCGGTTCCGGAGAGGACTGTAGAAATGGCGTAAGGAGTGGGGTCGGAAAGCTGACGTGAATATGAAACACGTGCCGAGGGATTTGCTCCTTCACCGGTACTTTTATATTCTGCATAGTTCACAGTCTGTTCATTGGACGCTTTACCCCAATTGTTCCAGCCTTCGGGTGATATGTGGCGACCGAGGTTGCAGTTAATATAGATAGCCTGTGCAAACGGACGCCATGGACGGGATAGAGCAACGCCATCAATGCCGGGCTCAGCTGTGAGTGTACAGTCGTGGAACACATATCCATATTTGCTATCTTCGGGAGTTGCAGGAGCTGTGACATATCCTTTACCCTTGCTATGAATGCGGCAGCGGTTGAACACTGCGGTAGCCTTACCGAAAATAAAGTCCACAGTGCCCTCTATATAGCAATCCTCGTAGTATTGACGCGTAGGATAGCCGTAGGTATACAAAGTATCCTGACAGCCGAGAAAACGGCATTTACGGAAGATTGCGCGGTCACCGCTCACGAAACATGCCACTGCCTGTCCTACGGGGCCTGAGCTGTTTTCGAATGTAATATTCTCTGCTATAAAATCGGGTGCATAGATGTAGCATGAAGCGGAACCTGAGGTTGATTTATCTTCACCGAAGCGGTTGGGCTTTGATGCATAGTCATCGTAAGTGATTACTACACCATCCTCACCGACGAGAGTAAGATTTATTTTACACTCAGGGATAATCAGTTTTTCCTTGTAATTTCCCTTCTTTATAAGGATAGTTGTGCGGTTAGCCTTACGGAAATCAGGGACTGCATTGATGGCATCCTGCACAGTGGTAAAATCGCCGGTGCCATCCTGAGCTACCACAAAGTCAAAGTGACGTTCATTGGCATGGGCTGAAACAAGGGTGATGAGGAGCAGAAGAAGCGATATGGATTTCTTTAGCATGGTATAGATGTTAAGTGATTGTTATATAAAACTACGTTGTATTGTTATTTTTCATTCAGGAGGTCTGGGCGCAGCAGACGGGTACGGGCAAGAGCTTGCTCATGCTTCCAGTCATCTATTTTGGCTTTGTGACCTGAAAGTAATATGTCGGGTACTTTCCATCCTTTATATTCGGCCGGGCGGGTGTATACCGGAGGTGCAAGAAGGTTATCTTGATATGAGTCACTCAGGGCACTCTGCTCATCGCCAATGGCACCGGGTATAAGACGTATTACGGCATCAGCTATTACCACTGCGGGTATCTCGCCACCGGTAAGCACATAGTCACCGATTGATATTTCCTTGGTGATGAGGTGTTCGCGTATACGGTAATCCACTCCTTTGTAGTGACCGCAGAGGATTATCAGGTTATTGGCGAGTGAAAGTGAGTTTGCCATCGGCTGGTCAAACTGTTCACCGTCAGGCGAAGTAAAAATCACCTCATCATATTCACGTTGCGACTTAAGGTCGGCTATGGCGCGGTCAACAGGTTCAATCTGCATCACCATCCCGGCCTCTCCACCGAAGGGATAATCGTCTACTTTACGGTGCTTATTGGTGGTATATTCACGCAGATTGTGTACCACAATTTCACATAACCCCTTGTCCTGCGCACGTTTCAGTATGGAGCAGTTTAGAGGCGATTCAATCATTTCGGGAAGTACGGTCAGTATATCTATTCTCATTTTGTAATATTTTTTCTGTTAATCCTGCTGTAGGTGGGGGGATACTGTGGGGCAGTATCAATTTCCAACGGTTTTTCTTATTCTCCAGCCTGCAGGGTAAAGATTATTGGAGCGGTTACCGAGGTTCTTTACAAAGCCGAGTGGATAGTTCTGGTAAGTTAGAAGTACAAATCCTTTCTCAACCTCATCGGGGAGAGTCATTGCATCGCCATGCAGGTAATGTAACGCATCATCAAGTGAGAGTTCGCAGCGGGGGAATGCTTCGGATGCGAGACTCTGTGACATGGCGAGTGACTGTGAGGGTATCACATCTTTCCCCTTGATATTTCCGAGCAAAATCCCCTCGTGAATGACATCCACCCGCTCCTTCACAGCCTTAAGCAGCTGAATGTGTTCCGCAGGGAAAGCAGTTATGCGGTCGGCATCAGTGTAAATCTCCATGGAAGTGCTGTCGGTGAGCCAACGTGATACCTGCGGAGGCACCGGGATTTTGGACTTCTTCCTGTCACCTTTGGAAGGCTTTGATTTCAGACGCGGAGCTGAGGAAACTCCATCTTTCTTTATTACCGAGGCAAATAACCCCTCGCCTCTCACTCTGCCGGGTATAAAGCGATAGCAATAATGGGGGGTGTCAATTCCGGGAGTTATTCCCCATTCAGGCTCTACTGGAATCTCCACACTTTCACCTCCGAGTTCGTTTATGATTCTATCAACCATATCCTCGTTCTCGTTACGGTTGAATGTGCAGGTGCTGTAGATGAGATATCCGCCGGGACGCAGTGCATCCCATAGGTTGCATACAATCTCCCATTGTCTGTCGGCACATTCATGTATGAGAGCTTCCGACCATTGCGCCACTGCATCTGGGTCCTTTCTCATCATCCCCTCACCTGAGCATGGTACATCGGCAATCACTATTTCGAAGCATTCACGCAACTTACCGAGTTTGGCTGTGTCTCCTCGAGTCACTATAATACCCGGAAAACCCCATTTAATTGCGTTCTCCCGCAATGTCGCGGCTCTGGCAGGGATATATTCATTTGCCACTACAACAGAGCCTCCAGGGAGCACATCAATCGCAGCAGTGGTTTTCCCTCCCGGTGCGGCGCAGGCATCAAGGAGTGACACCGGTGAATTTCCTTTTGTGAGTTGGCTCACCAGGTACTGATGGAACATTGATGACGCCTCCTGTACGTAGTATCTTCCCTGATGAAATGCTGGGTCGAGGGTGAAGGCGGGACGTTCGGAAAGATAGAGACCGTTGCTGCACCAGGGCACACACCCGTCGGCTTTCGGAAACTCCGGCGCTTCCGCTATCATATCGGATTTTGCCTTGTTGATACGCACCGATACCTCGGGCTGACCTTCACGTATGTTGTCGGCAAGGTCACCGAGTCCTGATGCCTTTAGCATTTCAGCAAATTTTTCAGGTATCTCTATCATTGTCTCCCTATATAATTTTGTTGGTTTATGAAACCTAAGAACCTATTTGTTTGATTCTAACAGTTTCTAAACCGCTTCATTCTACTGCAAAATTACAAAAAAATGGGCATTGAACTAAATTACTGATGAGTATTGTTTGAAACTAATTTTTTATTTGTATCTTTGCTTCCATAAATAAAAAATTAGTTTATGGGTAGGATAATAATGATTATTGCCATCTTTGCGTCTGTTTTCACTAGTGCATGGGGTGTACGCATAGAAGTGAAGGAACCGGCGCTGTTTGAAGTGCTTTACACAAAACATGTGGTACATGATACCATTTATGGAGAATCTCCTGCCACGGATGCCCAGATGGCTCTGCGCGTGGGCAAAACTTCCTCAATGTTCTATCCTGTAAAATGTTTATGGAAAGATTCGCTGATGCATTACAATGTAGCTCTGTTTTTTGAGATTGACAGGAAGAACTGGGAAGAAGGTGAACGCAAAACCGGTGTATGGAATCCTCTCGGTGGGCGTGAATGGGAATATATATTTAAGAATATGCCCGAAGGGAAATGGACGGTTAAGAATAGATTTGACCTTGATGACCGTGTGTATGAGGAGGATATAGAGGTGCCGCAATGGGAAATAGAGGATTCTGTCAAAGTAATCCTCGGTTATGAGTGCCAGAAAGCTGTGACAGATTTCCGTGGTCGTAAATGGATGGCATGGTTTGCACCGGATATACCTGTTTCCGATGGTCCATGGAAACTTTCAGGACTCCCCGGTCTGATACTTGAGGCTTACGATATAAAATATCATTATATTTTCACTGCCACCGGTATGCTGAAAGAGAATCCTGATGTGAAAGTAGGTATTTTTATATTTAGTGATTGTATTAAGATGACACGTGATTCATATCTGAAGGCTCGTTATAGAGCGCAGCCGCGTCCGGGAAAGCAGTCGTTGGGCGATATGCTCCGGGCTGCCCATGGAATTGAATCTAAAACGAAAGACACCAGAAAGAAAATCGTATATCCTTATTATGACTACGAGGAAACCAATTATCCACATTAAGTACCGTATGAGGTGGAATGATATCGGCGGATTATTGATTTTTTCTTAGTGTACGGTTCTCGTAAGTCTCAAATGCTTTGACCCATTCCGGCAGGATGGGAGCTGAGGTATTTGTCTCCATGTCGAATCCCGACATGATGGTGCGGCAGTCACACTTCACTTGTCCGGTGGATGGTGAAAACACCCGTTGCTCTATGGTGAGACTTTTTTCGCCTATGGCGACTACGGCAGTCTCCACCTCGATTTCCTCATTAAAAAAAGTCGGAGCACAGAAATTGCAGTTAATGTTGACAATCACTACCCCTATTCTGTCCCATTTGAGATTCTCACCAAGCACTGCCTCAAAATAGCGTGTTTTGGCGAGGTCCATGAATGTGAGGTAGATGCTGTTGTTGAGATGACCGAGCATGTCGATATCGTTGAAACGCATCTGCAGCGGCATGCGGTGACGGAAGGATTTGATATGCGGTGCGCAGTAATTACCCATTTGTTTTGTTATCAATATTTTAAGCGAGGCACTACTATGCCATGCCTATAGGTTAATGAAATTGTATCTCTTTCACAACGTCAGCGCCCACGGCGCGGTTTATGGCGTTGATTAACTTTTCACGATTGAAGGAGAGTTCATTTTTCAGCGGAGCGGAGGTCATGTAGACATGCATCACCCCCTTGTCCACATACCGGCGCGAAGTATAGCGGTTAATGGCTGGACCGACCACATCAATCCACGATGCGGCGGCGCGTTGCTCGTTGAGTGTGTCTGTGAGCCCTGTGCGTGCCATAGCTTCATCGATTATGCTGGCTATCTGTTTGGGGTCGCTACGTTTCATATTCGTTACTGTTGTGTGGGTGTGAAGTCTCCGTTTTCCACACTCCACATTCTATAATCACCTCCGGTGCGTCGCATAATCTCGTCGAGATGAGTGCGGTTGGTATCAGTGATGAATATCTGACCGAAAGAGTCGCTGGTCACAAGCTCCATTATGCGTTCCACGCGTGAAGCGTCGAGTTTGTCGAAAATATCATCAAGCAGCAACAGCGGGCGCATTTTCGTGGAGGAATGCAGAAATTCATACTGCGCCATACGTAGCGCTATGGTGAAAGTTTTGCATTGTCCCTGCGAGCCGGTGCGGCGCATCGGCATCCCGTCGAGTTGCATGTCTATATCATCTCTGTGGATACCCACCGAGGTATGTTTTACTATCTCGTCGTGTCGTCGCGCCTCATCGAGGAGAGTCTGTAGCGTCACTCCCGGGCGGTTTAGCTGGCTCTGATATGCGAGACTCACGTGTTCTCCATTCTCCCCGGCTATGCTTACATAATATCTGTCGAAAATATCGGTAAGTTTACCAATCCATTCGGCTCTCACATCGTGGATATAACTTCCGCTCATATCCAGCATTATTTCCACAGCGCTGTACAGGTTGGGGTCAACACACCCTTCGCGCAGCAGACGGTTGCGTTGTTCAAGGGCTCGGGTGTAGCGGATGAGATTGTCAAGATACACCGGGTCACTCTGCGAAATCACCACATCCATCCAGTGTCGCCGCTCCTCACCGCTCTCGCGTATGAGGTCGATATCCTGCGGAGCCACCATGACAAGCGGGAAACTCCCTATGTGGGAGCTGAGACGGTCATATTCCTTGCCTCCACGCTTGAGGGTCTTCCTTCTGCCCGATGAGAGACCGAGAATCAATTCCTCATCTACACCTTTGCGTATATAATCGCCTCGTACTATGGCAAACTCTTCTCCGCGGCGTATGAGCATCTTGTCGTTCACACGTGAGAAACTCTTGCAGAAGCTCAGGAAATATATGGCGTCGAGCAGATTGCTTTTACCCATGCCGTTGTTTCCGAGAAAGCAATTTACTTTCTCGGAGAACTCCAGCCTGGCATCGGATATGTTCTTGAAATTAGTGAGTGAAAGTTGCTTTAGAAGCATGGGATTGAATACATACGTTTAGAGGTCGTCGTTTTTCAAAACAACGACCTCTTTGAATTAGTTGATACCGGTCAGCTCTCGGATGCGACGGGGTATGTCGGTATTGTCGTTGAACGATGCGAATTTTTCGGCACCCGCACCAATCGCGTAGACAGGTACAAGACCTCCGGAGTGACCGTTGGTGGTCCATCCGAGACCTGTGAAGCTGTCGAGTGTGCGGTAAACCAAAGTTGTGAACTCGTTGAAACTATTGTAGAGCGTCTTCTGGTCAACACTTTCGCGGCGCTTGATACACTTTTCGAAGCTATCCTTCAGCTCTGTGGTCTGTTTTTCGGTTACAGGTACATATTTCCAGAACCCGAGGTTGTCGGTGAGATATTCTTTCATATCCTCCCATTCGTAGATACGGCGTGACTTCATGATGGCTCGGCAATAGTCATCGAAAAGGTCCTTCGATACCTTCTGATAATCATAGTAGTGGAGATGTGCATCATATCCCACGGCATTGTTTCCAAGACCGAGTCCACCTGTCTCATGGTCGGCAGTGATGATGATGAGTGTTTCATCAGGATGGGCGAGATAGAAGTCATAACCCACTTTTATGGCATCCTGGAAATTGAGGATTTCTTTGATTATGGTACCGCCGTCGTTGCTATGTCCGGCATGGTCGATGTTGCCACCTTCAACCATCATGAAGAACTTGTCGTGACCGTTCTTCTCAAGGTGCTTTAGGCACGCTTCGGTCATGGCGGGGAGAGTAAGCACACCGGGGATTGAATCAATGGTGTAACCTATGTCGTTGATTGTTATGGAATCGGTGTTTAGAAGTACCACGCGGCGCGAATCTGTGGCGTTAAGGGCATCGATGCCGCGCACCACTGATACATTGTTCTCGGCAAATATTTGCATGAGGTCGGTAGGATTCCCTTTTTTATCCTTTACACCACGCAGGTTTGAGCCTCCTATGAAATCATAGCCACATGAAGCCGCCTGCTTGCCAATTTCATAATACATGGAGCGGTAGGGCACATGTGCGTAGAATGAACCGGGTGTGGCATCGTCGGGAGCCACGGAGGTCACCAAACCCACACCATAGCCGGCGTCAAAGAGCTGTTTGGCAACTGAGGTCACTGCAGCGCTGTCAGGAGTCACACCGAGCATGCCATTCTTAGTCTTGTATCCGGTAGAAAGCGCGGTACCGGCGGCTGCTGAGTCGGTCACGGGTGACGAAGCGGAGTAGGTGGTGAGAGTGGAGACGATAGGAAACTGCATCATAAGCAGTGGCTTCTCGCTGCCACGCACCATGCGGTTGTAGCACTCGGCACTCATTACTTGTCCCATACCCATACCGTCGCCGATATAATAAAATATATATTTCGGGGTAGCTGCGAATGCCATACCGGCAATCGTCAGGGATAGAAAAAATGATAATAATCGGTTTTTCATCTTAAAATGGTATTTTTAGTTAGATATTTATCTGTTGAATTCGAGTATTTCATCCATAGGGTGACGACTGTTGGATAGCCGGGGCACTTTTCTCTGACCTCCGAGCTTGCCTGTAGCGGCGAGCCAACTTTCGAACACTCCTCTTTTACCCTTGATTACGGTGAGGGGGTCAAGAAAGATTCCGTGGCTACGCTTTGCCTCATAGTCACTGTTCTCCTGTTGCAGTGCCTTATCAAGCAGTTCGGCAAACAGCTCTACCGATTCCGGTTCTCTCACAAACTCTATTAGCCATTCATGACGACCGCGGCGATTATCGGCGGCATAGACCGGGGCTGCCGTATAGTTGGCTATCTCGCATCCCAGTTCATGGCACACTTTGGTGAGGGCTGCTTCAGCGTTCTGGACCATAAGCTCCTCGCCAAAAGCGTTGATATAATTTTTGGTGCGACCGGCTATGGTGATTTTCAGCGGGTCAACTGACTCAATTCGCACAGTGTCGCCTATAGGGTAACGCCATAGACCGTTGCACGAGGTGATTACCAGAGCGTACACCTCCCCCTGCTCCACTTTCCAAGCCGGAAGAATCTCAGGATATTCTGAGTCAACCTGGTCAATAGGTATGAACTCGTAGAAAGTACCGCAGTCGAGCAGCAATAGCATGGAGTGGTCATCGATGGCATTCTGAACGGCAAAGAATCCTTCGGAGGCGTTGTAAGTCTCCAGATAGCGCATGGAGGATGAGGTGATTTTGGCATATTGGTCGCGGTAAGGTTCCATGGATATTCCTCCGTGGAAGAATACCTCCAGATTCGGCCATACATCCTGTATGCATCCCGCTCCGGCACGCTTCATTACCTCCTTGAGCACTGTGAGAAACCACGACGGCACACCCGAGATGTTGGTGATATCCTCATGTAGTGATTCCTCTACCAAGGCGGGAAGTTTTGTGAGCCAATCCTGCATCAGGGCAGTCTCCTTTGATGGTACGCGTACCATATTGGCTATAGGATTGATATTTTCTATCAGGTTAGCGGACAAGTCCCCTACCCTTACTCCAGGGTTCAAGCTCAGCTCGTTGGCGAAACTGCCTCCGAGTATGAAGCTCTTACCGGCAAATATGTGGCTGTCCGGATACAGATTGAGGTAATGCGCCACCACATCCGCTCCCCCTTTGTAATGGGCGCGGTGAAACGATTCGTCAGTGATGGGTATATATTTACTCTTTCCGTCGGAAGTGCCTGATGATTGCGCATAGTTCATCGTCACTCCTTCCCAGAGTATATCCTTTTCACCCTCAATCATTCTCATTATCCAGGGGCGTAGTTCGGGATAGGTCACAGGTTTCGGTAGAGCTTTGCGGAAACTGTCATAATCCCACGCCTCTTCCAGTCCATGCTCCACACCCCAAAGTGTGCGTCGACCTACGGCAAGCAGATGGTCGAGCTCTCGTGTCTGTACTTCGCGGGTACGGTGGAGCCAACTTTCCGATTCCTTGACTCGTTTCAGGAACCATGGTCTGACTATGGGGGTGAAATTTATCATTGGAGTGATGACTGGTGACTTGGAGGTTGATTGTTATCTTTTTAAGCTGGTTTTTAGCAACCTCAAAAAATCTGTTCTTATAGTTCTTCCGGATGTTTACGGTAATACTCCTCCAGAAGTGTCTTGATGTTGAAGTAATAACCGCCGCGTTTCTTTCCGTCCTTGTCGGTGACGGTGAGATATTCGTAATAGGGGTCGTAGAAAAGATGGTCGGAAACCGTGAAATCCATCATGTTGAGAAGCACATATTCATGGAGCGGCTCTATGACATACCATGCGTTCTCCTCATCTTCCCCGGTGCCGGTCGATACGATTGCCATCAGCAGATGGTTTAGTTTGTACTGCCATATATTGGCAAGATTGGTCTTTCCTTTCTCGCGGAGGGCATTGATAAGCATCACCATCTCCCCCAGGTTGAATGGATTGTCGGCAAGAGCCTTCTGAGTATAGGCTATCACTGAATCACACTCCTGGCGGGTCAGCTTCTTGGATTTGTCGAGCACATTGTACTGTATGCTGCGCTGGGCTGAACGGTAAGGGTTATAATCCTCCTGAAACATATATCCGAGGTACAGATGACGGTATTTGTCAAGTTTCATGAGGGTGTCATTGCGCTGGAACTCCTGCATGAGTTTCGGATAATAGTAAGGTGAACTTTTATCGAGCGTGGCACGCTTGATTTGTTCTAAATCCGGTTTTTCGCGCTTTATCTCACCTGCGCTCTGAGCGAATGCGCCAGCGGTGATGATAAGCGATATGATGAAAGTGAATATTGTACGCATTTGGGTGAGAGACTGGATTGGATTAAAAAATTTCAAGATGTTCTGCAAGGTCGGGAGGTCAGTTTCGGTTACCTCTCGTTATTCCGCCATAAAATCAGGTAGCAGCCAGCTTATCGACACTCCGATGATGCAGATTGCTATCACTGCCGGAAAACCTTTGGCACAAAGATAGCTTAAAAATTTGGAAGATGGAAATTCAAGAGGCTTTCCTTCGGGAGTTTTTGCGTATGCAATCCCTCCGAGTATGGCTCCTGTGGCTGTGCAGAGAACCACGGCCGGAATCAGTAGCCCGATGAACATCCCCACGGCGCCACCACCTGCTATGTAACCGAGCCCTTGGTTAGACTTAGCTATATCGGCGGGAAGCAGCATGTCGATGACAAGCACAGCCACCAATGCCACTCCCCAGAATATCAAGGGTGTCATGGATAACTCAGCCGGAGCTATCAGCCCGGCGATACAGAGCACTGCGTAAGCCACTGCCACGGCGTAGCGCTTGGACTTGAATGTCATTACCAGTGCCACTATAATAAGTAGCACGCACACTGCGATATATGCTATAGGACCTATCATAAATAAATTGCTTTAATCGGTGATGTTCGGGCGTTGTCTGAACGCTCTCTTAATGCAACAACGCAGGTGGATTGCATATTGTTTTTGCTGCGGAAACTCACACAAGATACCCGTAGGATTTTAGCCGCTCACGGAACACAGAGTACTTTCCGCTTTCTACCAGAAGGATATAATTCTCAGCTCTGCGGCTTATGCTGCGTATAGTAGGGTCAGTGGATATTATCTCATGCAGCCGCAGGTCTGTCCGGTCAATTTCATAGACGGAGTAGACTTCCGGACTCTTGGTGACCTTACCGACATTGTCAAGCATCTCGTCGAATAGTTTCTCCCAAATCTGTGGTGGTTTTTTCTCAATAAACTGTCGGAAAGTCTCTATTTTATGAGCTATGTTGAACGGTGTATGACAATTCCTCAGGAACGACGCAGGGGTCACCACATAGCGGTGGTTGCCTATGGGATTGGATATGTCATTGAGCATTGATTCGTAAGGATTGGCGTCACCGAGGGCGCGTATGAGCAGTTTGTCGTCACTGAGCTCAAAGTATTTCAGACTCTCGGTGCTGTTGGTGGTAGTGTAGGTATCGGTGATTTTCAGGGCATATCTCCCTAAGGGTGTGAGACGCAGATACTCCAGTCCGTCGTAAGGGCTGGGTGAATCCTCCTCTACAGGCTGATATGCTATCTCCACTATCCCGATGGATGCGAGAGCGAAAATCACCCCCTGGATATATGGACGTCCCACTTGCGTATAGATTGTGGCGTGGGTCACATGTTTATCGCTGCGGGTGTTGGTTATATCGTTCTCCTCCATCAGCTTCGGCTTCACGAAGGTACACAACATCTCATTGACCTCTTTCTCTCTCAGGCGGTCCTCAAGAAGCTCGTAGCTCATCCATCTGCTATCCTCGCCAAGTGTCGTGAGGATACCGAGGATTTCCTTGATTATCTGTGACACGTACGAGAACTGTGTGAACGCCGTGAGCACTTTGCTGAGCATCGGCAGTATGAGGTGAGTGAGATGGTGTGAATAGTACATCACATGCGGCATCAGCTCTCTCACCATATCCTGCGGCGAGAGCGAGAGGGCGCTCTCGCGGCTACGCATCAGGGTATTGGTGCCGTAGAGGGTGAAGAGTGTGAGAGCCATGCGTGTGCGCAGGTCATTGTCCTCCTTATTGAGCGAGTGAGGGAAAAACTCGTTGAGACTTACCATACGGCTCACATTTTTCAGCACCGTGGCGGGTAGTTTAGTCTTTCCCATCTGGAGGGTGTCATTGATGAAGAGGTTGCGGAGTATGGGGAGCGAGCCTATGATGTCGTTCTCACCATTGAATATCACATATTGCTTGTCGGCAGGGAGATTGTCGGTGAGAGCGGTTGTCGGTGATACTTTTTTGTGGAAATACGGGAGCAGGAGGCGGCGCAGCGACGGTGAGAGTGAAAACACGCTCTCCTTACGCTTCCAGCTTCCGCTCGCCGATACGGTAAACCATCCTGTCTCCGGGATGTAGCTCTGGTCTGTGTCGTAACCGTAGTAATATGAGAGGCTTTTGCTGGTGGTACAGCTTTTGCCTATTATGTTGTTGAACTGGTTCTCGCTCACATAGTAGTTTTTGTCGATACACCTCCAAACCTCTTTGAGCTCAGGAGGAAAAGTGCTGAAATAGAGCTGACGGTTTGAACTGTCGGCAAGGATGCGTGTGAGCATTCCCACCAGGTCGCTCTTTTTGGCTGCAGTCTTCCCTTTTATGCTGTAGTATATATTGTTTATGCACTCCGTGTGCCCCATCCATGTCTGGAATATTTCAAATTCCTCGAAAAGAGGGGCGAGTGTGTCGATTACTCTCAACAGCTGCGTCTTGTTGAAGCTGTTGTTGAGCATGTTGTTCCACATTGTCATGCTGTCGACATCGGGAGTGGCTATTGGATATGGTGTCTTGGTATTTGCCATAACTTGCTTGATTGGATTGGAGAGAGGATATTATCCGAGAATGAAGTTTATATCATCCTGCGACAATTGTTTGGACGATGAGGTATCAGTACCTATCAGACCTTCGAAGAGTTGTGATTTCTGTTGCTGGAGCTGGAGTATTTTCTCTTCGATTGTGCCCCGGGTGATGAGTGAATAGGAGTGTACCTTGGCTTTCTGTCCGAAGCGGTGCAGACGGTTGATAGCTTGTTCCTCGGCGGCTTTGTTCCACCATGGCTCAAAGATAAACACCGTGTCGGCCACAGTGAGATTGAGTCCTACCCCACCCGTTTTGAGTGTCATGAGGAATACCTTGCAGGAGGGGTCGCTGTTGAATCGCTCCACAACCTCGCGGCGGTCGCGGGTGGCACCTGTCATGCTTTCGTAGTCAATGCCATGTTCGGCAAGACGCTCACCGGTGAGTTCGAGCCCGGCTATATAGTTGAAGAATACCACGCATTTGTGACCGTTTGCCACCGCTTCGGTGATATTTTCAATCAGCATTTCCAGTTTGGGCGACGTGATGGTTCCCTCGCTCATGCTTTCAGGCACGGAAGCTATGCGGCGTAGCTCTGTCAATGCCTGGAACATTACAAACTGCGATTTCTGCACCCCTTCTTTGGCTATATATTCGTTCACTCGGTTAAGATAGAAGCGTCGGCGCTGCTCGTAAAGCTCTGCCTGTGCCTGTTCCATCTCCACGTAGAGGGTCTGTTCCACTCGGTCGGGAAGCTCCGTGAGCACATCCTTCTTCAGGCGGCGCAGCATGAAGGGAAACACTCGCCGGCGCAGGGAGTTGGTGGCTTCCTTGTCGTTCTCCTTCTGTATAGGGATGGTGTAGCGACGGTTGAACTCATCGATGTCACCGAGCATTCCGGGGTTGAGGAAGCGGAACAGTGAGTAGAGTTCGGTGAGGTTATTTTCAATCGGCGTACCGCTGAGTGCCAACCGGTGGTCGGCTTTGAGGAGGAATGCGGCGCGTGTCACCTGTGCGGTGAGGTTCTTGATGTTCTGACTTTCGTCTAATATCACATAGTGGAACTTTTGCACCGAGAATTGTTCTATGTCATTGCGTACTATGGCGTAGGTGGTTATGATGACCTGATGCTTCATCGCCTCGGTGAAGTCTCGGTTGTTGCCGTAGTAGCAGTATACGCTGAGTTCAGGATTGAAACGGGCACACTCCTGTTGCCAGTTGAACAGTAGGCTGCGGGGCATCACAATGAGTGTGGGGAGTGGCTGCGAGGGGTAGATTTGCGATAGCACGGCTATGGTCTGCACCGTCTTTCCAAGACCCATATCGTCGGCGAGACACCCTCCCAGATTGTTGTCGTAGAGATATTTTATCCATTTCACACCCTCCTGCTGGTATGGACGCAGCTCAGCCTTGAGTGTGGGTACTTCAAGTTTCTCCTTATGGAGCTGGTTGAACCCTTCATAGAGTTCGCGCTGACGGGCAAACAGTCCCGGGTCGAGACGCTGTGTGAGCAGGTCATCAATGTCAGGGAGGTCAAAGTAAGTCAGACGCACATTTTTACCCGAGTCTTTCTTGTCGCCGAATATTCGGTTGAGCCGCCTCATGTAATGTTCATCAATCACAGCGCGGTTACCGTCGCTGAGCATCACGTACTTGTTCTCCCTGTACTGTTCGAAGAGTCGCGAGAGAGTGATTTGCTCGTCGCCGATTTCCACCATAGCCTCCCCTTCCAGGAAGTCGATGCCTGAATGGAGCTTCAGGTTGAGTTTCGGTTTCACTGGTTTCACCTTATATTCCTTGAGCTTTTCAGCTCCGAGTATCATGTATTCGCGCAGTAGCTGCGGCAGCCCGTTGATAAGGAATGGTGAGGCGACCTCGTGAGGAAGTATGAAATAATCCTCGTCGTTATACACCAGTTTGCTCTCCTTCTTTCCGGGTGAATATTTCTTGATAAGGGTTGTGAGTTTCTCTATATCTTCTGTGAGATTGCGGCGGCGCACTGGTTTGACATTGATTACACCCTCAGGTGTGAGTGTGGCTATACATGAGAGGTCAAACCGCTTCAGGAAATCCTCATCTATACCGGGTAGTGACTGTGATATGCGCAGGTGAAGGGCGAGGTCGCTGTCGATTTTCTCGAATATAAGAGCCGGCAGGGCGTCGGTCTCCTCGGTGGCTATGCGGGTCACGTAGGAACCGTAGCTGACGGTCACATTGTCAAAATAAGAGAAGAGCACCGAGAGATACCGTTCCATCATCCCCTCGGTTAATGGTGATACGAAATAGCCGAGGTCTCGGTAGTTCTCTCCTACTGAGAGCACGGGATAGATGGTGGTGCCGACCAGCAGGAAACTGTCGGTCAGAAATATGAAATCGCGTGAAATCTCGCCCGATGGGAGTTTCACTTCCCAGACGGGGGTGAGGAGACTTTTCTCAGTGTCATTCTCGATTTGCAGTATGAGTTTTGCCTGTGTGTCGCTGACGTTGACAGGTTGACCGCTATCATTCACTATGTTTTTGCAGCATATCAACTGATATATGAGATACGGGTAGGCATGCAGTTTTATACCTCGGGTTTCGCTGCCCCAGGTGATGTTGAACCGTTGTTCCTTCTCTATATTCTCGATGCTGCGCAGCAGGTTGGCGACATCGCCGGTGAAATACCGGTGGTCGGGGGTGACTGACACCATGCTCCGGTTTATACACACAAGCTCGGTGCCATCGTTGGTCTGACGGAGTTGAAACTGAAACTCTTTGTCAACGTTGGTCCCATCCTTGCGCCGGTTTAACGACAGACGCCTCTTAAGTTTTGGTAAAAAATCCTGCTCCATAATTAGATAGATGAATATATCCCGTGATGTACCGGCATTGTGTATTAATTGTGTTTTCACGAAATGGATTGAATCCATACAATGCCTAATAAACTACAAAAATAACTAAAACTGACATAAAAACCAAGCATAGGGTCGGTTAAGGCTTTCTTTAACATTTATTGTCATTAGGAGCTATCTTTTTGTTTCCTCTTGGAAACTGTTTAAATTTACACTGATGAAATAGAGAGTGTGGTATTGTGTAGGTCAGAATCTAACACTATCTTTGTCATAGTAATCGGGAGAATCAGAACATTGAGCATAAACGCATTTCTGTATTGAACTGATTTAAACTTTTTACTTTTTAAGATTTGGTTCTATATTTTGAGGAAATTTTTCGTCTTGATGAAGAAATATAGCGAGCTATACGACTGAAGAAAGATGGAAAAATTTACCAAAAAGGGAATCAAAGATTAAAAACAAAGCTCCAATCAGTTCTGGATTTAACATTTTGTAAAAAGTTTAAATAAGTTCATTATCCGCATTTTTTAATCAATAATGTCTGACAATTTCAATACATATATAGAGCATATTGATTTTGAGGTTTGGCGCGAGTTTTGCGTCAGCAAGGGCACTTTGCGGCATTTTGCCAAGGGAGAGGAATTTGTCTCCATTGGCAAGGTTGGTCGTTATATCGGATTTATCCAATCAGGCACCCTCAAATATGTGGCACGTTCCGCCGATGGCACAGAGCATGTGATGGGATTGGTGTTTGGCGAAGGTTTGGTGGCAGACTGGCCCTTCTGTCTGTACGGCAAAGAAGCGAAACTCTCAATTGTAGCTGCGACAGATTGCGAAATTTACTGTGTATCATCAGAGGAAGTAAAGAAGCGAATGGACAGCGACTCGCAATTCCGCAATGTTATCATGCACTCCACAGAAGCGGTATATACAACCGTCTATGACCGATACGTCGATTTATATGTCAAGACACCGCAGCAGCGTTACGATGAACTTGTCAGCCACCACCCTGACCTCTTCGACCTCTTTTCTCTCAAAGACATTGCCTCATTCCTCAATATCACACCCACACACCTGAGCCGCTTGCGAATTAATAATAAATCGCGAGTGGGCTTGTCAAATTTTCATGGTTAATATTGACAACACATTAGGATACAGCACAAAATTGGCGTACCGTTAGGGTACGAAGTAACTTTATTCAGCTATTGTATTGCTAAATTTGTGTATGTTACATAGGTTTCGCCATCTTCATTTTGATATGTTATCATTTCAGTTGAAGACAGTTTTGTGATGGTAACGCGCATTGTACCATCAATCAACTGGTTTCCTTGTAGGGTTACTGTTTCATCTTAAATGCAGATAATGCAGAAAATGCAGGGAGAACCGTCATTCAATCACTTCCCAATAGCCACCGTTACGTGGTCCTACTCTCTTGACTATGTTGTTGAGCTTTTTAATTTCTCTATCAAGTGTTGTTGTACCGATTCTCAATATCTCTGCAATCTCGTCAAGAGATATTGTGGGATTCTCTTTAATCATAGAAATAATCTCAGCCTGACGAGCGGTTAGATTAGCACCATTTTTAGCACCATTTTTAGCACCATTTTTAGCACCATTTTTAGCATCATTTTTAGCATCATCAGCACCCATAGAGCCGTGACCTCCTCGTATTGACATGAAGATTTCACGCGGAATGATGGCTGAGACACCGCCATGTTCCTCCCGGAATGTGGGATGCTTCAGATTTGCCTTATCAAATTCACACATAATCTTTTCGTAACCTCGCCCCCAAGCCTCAATAAACCCTGCGAGGAAGAATACATGTGCAATCTTAGGGTTGCGTGCCTTTGAGATATGCTTGCTCATCAGAGTTTCAACGGTGTAGTCTTCCGGGAGGACACCCTCATTCCACAGCTGGATATGGTCATCATAGATGCTCATCTGATTCCATGTGCCAATCTGGAGCTTATGTACAATGCTATTGAATATTATCTCACGCAGAGCATCCTGAGGTATCTCCAACGGCTCTTTGCGCTGCAACCCTTCATAATGAATCGGACGTATAAGATATTTGTCGCTAAGCACCTGCATTATTTTGTCGGTCATCTGTATGAGATTGCCCGAAATCATATCTTGATTCAACAAATCGGAATCATCGACACCAAATCGTCCTATCTTGAAACTGGAAGTGACAAATACCCGCTGAGGATATTTGCCAAACAACAGCACCGCACCGTTAGTCGGTATGCCATCCTTGATGAGACCCAAGTTTGCAAGCACTTCATCTTTAGTCGAATTACTGCGTTCAGAATCCAATCTGCCCTCATCTATCGCGTGAGTCAAGAAATAATTGATGGCATTATCATCAATATCATCCAAAGTTGTTCCATCGCAAGGCATATCCTCCCAGTTAAGCCCCATCTTTTTCAAGAGAAACTGATGAAGAGCAGTTCCACGAAGTTCCTGTTTCGTAGCCCCGCTACGGTAGTAATAAACTCCGCGATATGATATTGGCATCATGGATGGTTCAATGATAATCTCAATCACATCCTTGCCATCTATGGTAAGATGGTTGGTTTCCGGGAATACGCCTGTATTGTTGATAATCTTGTTGGGCAAATCCTCCATCTGCTGATGAAGGTCATCAATACCGACGACTGTCAAATCATCATCTATGCCGATATAAATCTTACCACCATGAGCATTGGCAAAGCCCGATACCCATTTCAGATACTCGTCCTTCCAAATGCGCTTGTGCTCTATGTTCTGATTTTCCTGATTCACATAGCAAAATTAGCAAAAAAGACTGAGGTTCACAATGGTAAACCTAAAATCATGCTCGCCTCCAAGGATGGTCGTTTCGTTTTTTTGAGGCATTTAATTTCTGTTTTTTGAGGTAAACTTTTTTAGTACATAATTTATTGTAAATTTTATGTTTAGTCATAATCCCAACGCCACTCCTATTTGGCTACTGATTATTTTTTCTGCGGTTTCGTGTTTCGGAACTCCACAGATTAAGAAATACGTGTCTAAGCATGTCACTGACGAAGAGAAACAGAACTTTTATACTTCTATCCTGAGCCGCTTGCGAATTAATAATAAATCGCGAGTGGGCTTGTCGCGCACATCGGTTAACTACGAAGTAAGTGACCTAAGGGAACAACCCGGAGCACGGTCAAAAAACAAGCCCCACCGCAAAAAAATAACAGCAAACAGTGTTAAAATCCTCGACTCTCAACATTTGTTGAGAGTTTTTATTTTTATAGACTGTATCTTTGCCAATTAAACAACATATCAAAATATGAGTAAGCATAGTATCAGAATATCAGCCATAACACTCTTGGCAAGCATCATCGTAGGTTTGTTCATATCCTCATGTAGTCTTGAGAAGCGTGTTTCAGTGACCACGGGCAGGTATGACAATCCCCCCAATCGTTATGACCAACTGCATAACGAAATTGAAATATCCCGTGATACAGTGGCGACATATCGTTTCTAATAATATATTAAACAGATAGTTAACTGTGCTATGTGTGTTTACTACTCGTTATAACATGGAGCTCGTGATAATCATTGTTTGCGCTATTTTTGCATTCGTATTCCAACCATTTGTGGATAGAATTATTAAAAAGAAAATTCATTCCAAGTGGCTTGCTATAACCCTGCGAATTGTTATTTACTGGGTTATTTTCATGGCTCTCTATGGAATTGCTGCACTATTGGGTTTCAATATATTAGATTAAGTTATAAAACAAAAATGTCAAACTCAACGCATATTTCCTGATTGTGCTGATTCTCTGCGGGGTGCGGATTTCCTCACGTTGTGGTAAACAAAAATTTTGTATGGATGCCACTGATTTTTGGCATTTGGTTTGCCTCGGAATACTTTTTTTAGTACATAATTTATTGTAAATTTTATGTTTAGTCATAATCCCAACGCTACTCCGATTTGGCTACTGATTATCTTTTCTGCGGTTTCGTGTTTCGGAATTCCACGGATTAAGAAATACGTGTCTAAGCATGTCACTGACGAAGAAAAACAGAACTTTTACACTTCTATTCTTTGGGTAGTGCTTCTTGTTATTGTCGTCACTTTGTCAGTGATTTTCGTTCCGTGATAATCAGATATAGTTCAATATCACACCTATACATTTGAGCCGCTTGCGAATTAACAATAAATCGCGAGTGGGCTTGTCGTGCACATCGGCTGACCACGAAGTAGGTGACCTAAGGGAACAACCCGGAGCACGTTCAAAAAACAAGCCCCACCACAAAAAATAATAGCAAACAGTGTTAAAATCCTTGACTCTCAACATTTGTTGAGAGTTTTTATTTTTATTGGCTGTAACTTTGCCTAATAACTCTTGAATTTTTTAGTTATGAAAAAATTATATCTACTTTTTCTATCATTGACTTTTGTCTTACCACACATAAAGGCTGATACAAGCATCGACGAGAGGATTTACATCCTCTCCTCTGTATGGCGCAATGTGCGTGATAACTTCGCTTTCCCGCAACATTTTGAACAGTCCAATCCCGACAGCTTGTATAAAGAATTCTTGCCAAAGGTAATGAATGCCAGAACTGAGAATGAATTTTCGCAGTTAATGACCCGGTTCCTTGCTAAGTTTGGCGATGCTCACACTCGTTTCTTTGTTGACAGTCCAACGGCTACCATCCCTATTAAATTCATAGGAATCGATAACAAAGTTTATGTCAAGAATATCGGTAGGCAGTACACGAAGAAAATCCCCATTGGCAGCCAGCTCATTAATATTGATGGGAAACCTGTTGCGGATTATCTCAAAACAGAAATCTATCCTTATGTTGCCGCTGCAAACGATGATTGGAGATTCCGCAAGTCGTTAGATACGTTTCTCAACGGGGATGTAAATACCGAAGTTGTTTTGGAATTCCTGACACCTGAGCATAAAGCTGAAACTCTCACTCTTAACCGCGTTGAATCTCAAGCATTGAACACTTACGAGTGGGGTCATCCCGAGGACAATAGAGTAGCATACGTTGAAAAGTTGCCAAGTAATATCGCATATATGCGGATGTCAACTTTTACAGAGCCTACAGTAGTCAATCAGGTTTTCAAAGAAAACCTCCCATTATTCCGTAATTCGAAGGGCATAATTTTTGATATTCGAGGAAATCGTGGAGGTTCAGATGAAAGTTGGAATCCCGTGATATTCGACTACATTGCTCCTGCTGATAAAGATTTGAACACTGCTTTCATAATGAAGTGCCGTGTGTCTAACAGCGCTTTTCAAGAGTATGGAAGCCAGATTTCGCAATTAAAAGATTATGCCACAGAAACAGCTATGGATGTAATACGGACTGGAGGTAGCTATTTCAGTCAGATTTCGGATTCTTTAAAAATAAAATGTCCAATAGTTATTATTACTGATGGCTACACTGGCTCAGCTGCCGAAGATTTTGCTGCGACAATGAAGAATCTGGAATTAGCCAAATTAGTCGGTTCTCATACTGTTGGGGTAATATCACATCCGCGATATTTTGACTTGCCAAATGGGTATAGTTACGGATTATCGACATGGGCATTTTATAATCCTGATGGCAGCGGCATAATAGAAACTGGTATTGTACCTGACATTGAAGTTGACTACACCATAACGGACCTAATAAACGACAACGATTCTCAACTTGAAAAAGCAATCGAATTTATTATAAACACACATGAGCCGCCTGCGAAAAAATAACACTGTAACTTTGCCATAAAATTTTTATAATTATGAAAGCCATTCTCATAACGGTTCTGATGTTTCTGATTGCAATAATAGCATTAGCATAGGAAGAGTTAGGAACGAATCAAAGCGGATGCCAATGTTGACACATCAACGGCAGGCGGACGATAAATCGAACTGAAAAAACAGCTTTTTATATCAAGATAGGCAGCTCCCTGCGCGATGGCGGGAGCTGCCTATTATGCCTCTTATTTTATCTATCTACAGGTCACAGATTCATTGTGCCTGATTGGCTTTCAATCTTCTCTGCAAAAAGAATCAGGCGGCGGGATTGGTGTGCAATCCTGTCGCCTGATGGAGATGGAAAAGTCCTGTGTGTTAGAGACTTTTTACAATTAACCTGACTTAAACTTTTTTCTAAAAACTGTAGCTGATTCCTATTGAGGGCACAAGCGCGTGGAGCTTGTAGTCAGCTGTGAATGTGCCGGTTGACTGGAATCCGGCAGCCTTTATTGCCTGGGCTACTGCCTGCATCTGCGGACCGGCGCTTGGACCGAGCGCTTCAATCTGCGCTGCCTTTCCGAGCATGGTTTTTCCGAGGAGGTCGGTATATTCACATGAGGCATTGTCGACACCGAGACCAGCCACATACATGAATGCCACGTCGATTGAGAGTTTAGGAGTGGGACGGAATGAGAATCCGATAGTAGGCTCAACCTTGGTCATACCAGGTGTCTCGGGGTTATAGTATTTCTTGTTTACAGGCGATGTGTCTACCATCAGACCCAGACGTGCGTCCAAACGGTCGGTGATGGCATATTGTGCACCCAATGAGTAGCACCATGAGTTTTTATATTTCTTCTCAATGTTCTGGTTATAACCCTGCAGCTGTTCGGCAAGGAATTCGATGTCGAGCTGCTTGTAGGCATGCCAGCCGGTGAGACGTGCGTCAAATGCGAGGGTGAGGCGGTCAACAGGTTTGTACGACACTCCCAACCCAAGCACCCAGGGAGCGGGCATCTCTGCGGTGAAGTTGGCGGCATTGATGAGGTCAAGGGTTTCGCCGAGAATACCCTGGGCGACTGCGTTGGCATATTTCACGCTCGCATCGCCTGCCTTTACCTTCATAGCCATTTTAGAGCGGAATGAAGCACCGACGGTAATTCGGTCGGTGATATCATACATCGCGCCTACGTTGAAGCCCACTTTCACCTCTGCCTTACCATTGAGGTTGATAGATGCAGGTGTGGTTGTGCCGAAAGGCTGTGCGTTAGCCAGCGATGGGTTGAGGAGCTGGAACAGAGGGAGTGCCTTGTCGGTGGTTTCAGCTGTCACAAGACCCTTGTTCAGGTCAACAGTACCCCACGAAATCATTGCTCCGAGACCAACAGAAAGTTTCGGAGTGATAGCCCACGACATGGTGGGTTGAATGGTGAATACCTTCAGGTTGACATTCTGGTTGAGCACGGCGCCGGGCCAGTTGTCAGTCCAGTTGATTGACGAGCCATAGGGAGTGTAGAACGACACACCGGCCTTGAGGTTATCGTAGATTGAGAAGGCTGCATGTGCACCAATAGGGGTTGAGGTTCCGCAGTCGGTCTCATACTTTTTGCCGTCAGGAGTGGTGGCGGTGGCTGTAGGCATTATGCCGGTGAATGAACCTGAGATATCAAGAGTCTTATCCATGAATGCCATACCGGCCGGATTGAAGAACATGCTTTCGGAGCCGAGTTTGAGAGCCACACCTGTGTGACCCATACCTAACTGTTTAGCTGAAAGAGAATTGACTTGATAGCCTTCTGCGTGGGCTGCTCCTGCGGTGAGGGCAATAGCCAGCGCGGGGATGATTAGTTTATTCATATTAAAATAACTCTGATTGTGATTCTTAATATTCTGCCCTCGATGGGCTTTTATGTCTGCGAATCACTTATCAATTACTAACTTAGCGGGCTCCGGCATTGCCTCCACGGCGCTCCTGCCCGTTTTTTTAACGGTGCAAAGGTAGGGGTAACCACCGATAAGCCCAAAAATTTAAACATCTTTTAACTGAAATTTTCATCTAAAAGTCATATTTATTAGTCTATTTTTCTTGTGGGAGCATCCTTCTGAATTGCTAATACTCTTATTATTAATCGGTTGTTTTCTTTACGACCACTGCCCTATCCGACTCTCTCAAAAGCTATATAAAAAGAGTCGTTAAGAATATTTGTACATTCTTAACGACTCAGAAAAATACACACCTGTTTTTAGCCTCACATCTCCCCTATCAGTTTCCCGAAGGATGCTTAGCGGATATATTTAGAGAGGCATTTAACAGTCGTATATTAGACATATTTAATCTGTTCGCTGCATAAAAAAGCAACCGTCAGGATTGGCAGATTACACTGCGGTTCCCGACGGTTGCCTATGGGCTAAAGAGCGTTATATCTTATCTCTTCTTATTTTTCTGTTTCTGCTGCTCTTTGAGCATAGCTTGCTGACGGCGCTGAGCTTCCTCAAGACGAGCCATGAAACCTGATTTTTTCTTAGGTTTACGGGCGTTTTCAGCCATCTTGGCGCGCATCTTATCCTCCGATACACACTTGCGTACCACGTATGTCTGCACGATAGTGATGAGGAGCGACAGGAAGTAATAGTAGCTTAGACCTGAAGCGTAATTGTTGAAGATGAACAGGAACATCACCGGCATCAGATACATCATCCATTTCATGCCTGGCATAGCTGAGGATGAGGGCTGATTCTGCATGTTGATGCGGGTGTAGAGGATATTGGTAACGGTCATAAGCAAGCAGAAGAGGCTCACATGGTTGCCGAAAGTGCTTGAAATGAACGGAATATTGGCGCTCCACGAGATTATGGCATCGGGGGCGGCAAGGTCCTTCGCCCAGAGGAATGACTCCCCGCGAAGCTCGATTGCCGAGGGGAAGAACCAGAACATAGCCACGAGCACAGGCATTTGCAGCAGCAGCGGCAGACAGCCCGACATCGGGTTGGCGCCGGCGCGCGAGTAGAGTGCCATGGTCTCCTGCTGGCGTTTCATTGCGTTCTCATTACCGGGATACTTGTCGTTAATCGCCTTGATTTCAGGCGCTAACAGACGCATACGTGCCTGCGACATGTAGCTCTTGTAGGTGAAGGGGAAGAGTATCATCTTGATGAAGATGGTGAGAATCAGGATGATGATACCGTAGTTGGAGATGAAAGTTCCGAGGAATGAGAACACAGGGATGATAATCAGTGTGTTAATCCAGCGGAAAATCGGCCATCCGAGAGGTATGAGCTTGTTTAGATGCATGTTTTCCTCCGGGAAAATATTCTTCTCAATACCGCTCATCAGAGGGTAAGAGTTTGGTCCGAGGTACATCACGAACGATGCCGGGTTGGCGAGCGATGCCGAATACTCCACCGACATGTCGAGGTTCATCTCTTTTATAAAGTCGGGATTTTCCAGCACCTTGCTCTCAAGATTGGCTGCCGAGAAGTTGGTGCGGGCCATCAGCACCGCCGAGAAGAACTGGTTTTTGCAAGCCACCCACTTGAGGCGCTGGTTTATTTCCTTGCTCTTGTCAGAGCTTTCGCTGAGGTTTTCCACATCTCCGTCTATAAACATATAGTAGAGCGCTGAGTTGCGTTCCTCAAACACACGTCCGGCTTCGTAGCGGCGCATCTTCTGATGCCATGTCATGTCCATGCTGGCTACCGATGAGGGGATTACGGCTTCCATACCGCTCTGCACCACGTCGATGTTTACCAGATAGCTATCCTTCGGGAGTGAGTAACGTATACCCCACTTCGCACCGTCGCCCATATCGAGCTGCATGAGCACGGTCGAATCGTTTTCCACCACCGGGGTGAAGTAGAATTCGCGGGTGTCGAAGCGCTGTGTGGCTGATGTGAGTGTGAAGCCGTATGTATCGGTGGCGGGGTCGAGAAGTGTCACCTTGGTTGAATCGTAGCTGTCATATTCACGCAATGTGGCGCGTGAGATTACACCACCCTTGTTGGATAGGTCGAGCGACAGATATTTGTTCTCGAGTTTCACAGTGGTGCTGTCGCCTGAAAGGTGGCGTGCCAGTCCCTTGTAGCGGGCGGCGGTAGCGAGACCCTCGCGGAGATTCTTGACTGCGGCAGCTGCCACATTTCCGCTGAATCCTGCAAGGTCATTGCTGATTACAGAGGTCACCGGGACGCTCTGTCCCAACGCTTCCACTGTGCCGCCGATGCTATTGTCGGCGTTGAGCGACAGATTTACTTTGTCGACACTGAGGGTTGTGGTGCCTGTAAGTGTGTCGGTCTGACCGAGTTGACGCACTGTGGCAGTGATACTGTTGATTTCTGCCGGAGTGATTGAATCGAGGGTAAGAAGCCCCGGTTCGGCTGCTTTTTGTTGCTCCTGCGCTTCCATCTGTTCGCGCTCCAAGCGTTGACGCTCGAGTTCCTCAGCCGACGGGCGGTTGAGATACATGAACCCGAATATCACGAGCCCCATGAGCAGTAGGCCGGAAAGTGAATTTTTATCCATTCGTTATTGTTTATGCTTTGTTTTTTGTGTTCTTATACTGGATTGCCGCTTTCACGAAGTCGAGAAACAGCGGTGAGGGTGAGAGCACTGTAGAGGAGTATTCAGGATGATACTGGGTGCCTATGAACCAGCGGTGGTCAGGAAGTTCCACTACCTCCACGAGATGTGTGGCGGGGTTCTCCCCTACGCATTTCATCCCTGCTTCCTCAAATTGGGCACGGTAATCATTGTTGAACTCGAAGCGGTGGCGGTGGCGCTCCTTCACGTCTGTGCTACCGTAGGCGGCTGCCACGCGCGAACCCTCCTTGAGGTGACAGTCGTAGGCTCCCAGACGCATTGTGCCTCCCATATTGGAGATGGATTTCTGCTCCTCCATGAGGTCAATGACATTGTGGGGTGTATGTGGTGCCATCTCGGTCGAGTTGGCATCTTTGAGTCCCAGCACATTGCGGGCAAATTCTATTACCATGCACTGCATTCCGAGGCAAATCCCGAAGGTTGGCACGTCATGTGTGCGGCACCATTCGAGCGCCACAAACTTGCCTTCTATGCCTCGCTGTCCGAATCCCGGGGCTATGATTACTCCGTCGAGCTCTTTGAGCTGTTCCTCCACATTCTCCGGTGTCACACGCTCCGAGTGGATATATTTGAGATTCAGAAGATGGTCGTTGTAAGTGGCGGCCTGGAATAAAGCCTCGTTTATCGACTTATAGGCGTCCTGCAGCTCTACGTATTTGCCTACCAGACCGATTTTCACCGGAGTGTTGGCTGAGTGCATCTTGGTGAGGAATTCTTTCCAGGGCATCATATCAGGCTGCCCTTTGGGTTCTATCCCTACCTTTTTGAGCAGGATTTCATCGAGATGTTGCTCGTGCATCATCACAGGCACATCGTAGATTGAAGGGGCGTCCACACTCTGCACCACCGCGTCGGGCGATACGTTGCAGAACTGTGCTATCTTCTTGCGCATCCCCGCCGGTATGTCATGCTCGGTGCGGAGCACCAGGATGTCGGGCTGTATGCCAAGTTGCTGCAGCTGCTTTACAGAGTGCTGCGTAGGCTTTGTCTTCAGCTCCTTGGCTGCGTGTATGTAAGGCACATAGGTGAGGTGTACGCACACACAGTTGTCCTCAAGTTCCCAACGGAGCTGACGCACAGCTTCCAGAAACGGGAGAGATTCGATGTCGCCCACCGTACCGCCGATTTCGGTGATTACGAAGTCAAAGTTACCGGTGTTGCCGAGGGCTTTTACATTACGCTTTATTTCATCAGTGACATGAGGGATGATTTGCACGGTCTTGCCGAGATAATCACCGCGGCGTTCTTTGTCAATGACACTTTGGAAAATCCGGCCGCTGGTCACATTGTTTGCGCGGGTAGTCTGGATGTTGGTGAAGCGTTCGTAGTGTCCGAGGTCAAGGTCTGCCTCATGTCCGTCCACTGTCACGTAACATTCCCCGTGTTCATAGGGATTGAGAGTCCCCGGGTCGATGTTGATATACGGGTCAAACTTCTGGATTGTTACTCTGTAACCCCGTGCCTTCAGAAGGCAGGCAAGGGAGGATGATATAATCCCTTTGCCAAGGGATGAGACCACGCCTCCGGTCACGAATATGTATTTAGTGTCCACGCTGTAAGAGTGATAATTTAACTGTTGTTTTTATCAAGTTGCAAAATTAGTAAAAATTGTGGGTTTCAGCAAAGGGCCGTTGCTCCAAATCAGTTCAATTCTTGTATTCTTTGATTCTTCGGGTGTAAAATCTCCCGATTTTTATTATCTTTGTGGTATGATTAAGAACTTGCTTTTTGATTTGGGCGGTGTGATAATGGATTTGGACCGCAGCCGCTGTGTGAGAGCCTTTCAGGAACTCGGCATGAAGGATGCCGATGAGTTCCTTGGTCTGTATGGTCAGAAAGGTGACTTTCTGGCTCTTGAGTCGGGTGAGATTGACGGCGACGAGTTTCACAAACGTGTACGTCCCCTGTTCTCCCATCCTGTCACTGACGCGGAGATTGACGAAGCTTTCAATCAGTTCCTTGTAGGCATTCCCGTGGAGCGTCTGCGGGCCCTGCGTGAGCTTCGCAAGCGCTATCCGGTATATCTTTTGTCCAACACCAATCCTATCATGATGGAGTCTAAGATTGCTGACGAGTTTCGTCGCGAGGGATTCGAGATGAAGGACTATTTCGACGGTGTTGTCACCTCTTACGAGGCTAAATGCTGCAAACCGGCCAAAGGCATATTCGATTATGCCGAAAAGATGTGTGGCATCGAGCCTGAGGAAACTCTGTTCTTCGACGATTCTCCATCAAATGTTGACGCTGCACGCCGCTATGGTTTCCAGGCCGTGGTGGTCAATCCCGGCGATGAATTTGTTGACCTTTTGGGTCGTTACAAGAACTCTGACCTCTGAACGGACGTTTACCACTAAGTAACTCGCATGAATTGATGTCACGATTCTGCTCTTGAGAGTTGCCTGTTTAAATTAGATACAGTTATGGATATCATCACTAAAAGTAACAGCGACAGCCGCCGCATAGCAGCGGTGGGGATGTATGACGGTGTGCACTTGGGACACAGATTTCTGATTGACTATCTACGTGCCGAGGCGAAAGCTCGTGGGCTGGTGCCTTCGGTGGTGACATTCTCGCGTCATCCGTTGGCGTTGGTGCGCCCCCTGGAAGCTCCCGGGCTGCTCACCACACTCGAGGAACGTGTGAAATATCTCGGTGAAGCCGGGATTGAGGATACCATACTCCTCTCGTTCAACGACCGCATACGCTACATGTCAGCACGCGAATTTCTGTCGATGCTTCACAAAAAGTTCGGTATCGATGCCCTCATATTAGGTTTCAACAACCGCTTTGGGCATGACCGTCTGGAGGATTTCAGCCAGTATCAGGCGATAGGCAAGGAACTTGGCATAGATGTGATAAGCGCCCCGGAGTATCATGGTACAGCTGCACCTGTCAGCTCTTCAATCATCCGCCGATACCTGCTCAAAGGAGAGCCTGAGAAGGCTAACGATGCGCTCGGACACCCCTACAGCTTGCGTGGGGTAGTGGTCAACGGCAATCGCCTCGGACGCACCATCGGATTTCCTACAGCCAACCTCGTTCCTGTCGATGCTGCCTCAATCATCCCGAAGGGTGGGGTATATGCTGCTTTCGTGGTGACACCCGACGGTGTCCGCCGCAAAGCTATGGTGAATGTTGGTTTCCGTCCCACCGTCAGCGATGCCGACGGACTCGGAAAGTTATCTATCGAGGCTCATATACTTGACTACGTGGGTTACCTCTACGATGAGGAGATTGTAGTGGAATTTGTCAAATACCTCCGACCGGAGAAAAAATTTGCCACCACCACCAAGCTTAAAGAACAGCTTGCCGCCGACGCTGCAAAGGCGCGCGAACTGTCCACTGAAACCCGCTAAAATTCCCTGATTCCCAACTCCGCTGCCGGTACCATTGGTACACACTGAAAAAATGCTATCCGTAAAGCCGGATGGCACGTAATCGCACGTCCCTTTTAGATTAGAAAAACGCACTGTAGAGAGGGATTTATAGAGATAAGAGACAGAGATAATTGTATAAAAAATCACAGGTCTCCGTTGCCCGAAGCAACGGAGACCTGTGTGTTAATGTGATAATGATGGAAAGAGAGGGTTATTTATAGAACTTATTAATGTTGTTCTTAACCTTCTGATTGCCAAGGAGAATAAGGTTGAGTGAATTGAGCATGCGAGCTGCACCGCGCTGCTGGTCAAAACGTATCGCGTTTTCCTCAGCGTTGAAGGGGCGGCCTTCTTTATCAACCTCTGTAACCTGGAATACAATCACTCCATTGTTTGACTGCATGGGACCAACCAACTGGTTTACTTGAGCATTGGCTACAGCACCCATTACAGCGCTCTCGTTCATGCCGAGACCGGGAATCATATACTGACCGAAATTCACGGTAGTGGTGTCGACTGAAGTACCCATTACCTGTGCGTAACCGGCTATATCCTTTGCTTTGCCCTGATAGTCGGCGATAAGCTTCTCTGCCTTCTTATTATTGCGGGCGCGGGTAGCAAGCATTGAGTGTACCTGATTGTCACGCACGGGAGTGTAACCGTCATCATAGATATCATCGAGAGCCACAGCAAGGAAACGACCGCTCTGGATGTCGCCGAAGATGGGAGAAACTTCACCCTTGTTGGCATCCATAGCCCATGCCACTGCTGAGTGTGACTCGGTGAGATTGCCCACAATCGGGGTTGAAGCTGATACAAGAGCAGGGAAAGTGGTATAGCCTGCTGCCTGTGCGCTGTCGGCAAACTGTTTAGCTGTCTTGTTGTTTGCGAGATACTGCTGAAGCTTTGATTCGAGGTCGTTGATAGTAGCGTTTGAAGGTTCAGTGGTGAACGATACGTTAGCCACTTCATATACAGTTACAGGTGCTGTGCGTTCGCTCACACGGAAGATTCTGCCGTTTTCAGCGAGTGTGTCGGGGGTGAAGTAAACGCCGGTTGCCTTACCTTCGATGATTTCCTTAACGGGAGCGAAGTTGGGGTCGATGAGCGAGATGCTCATATCCTGCTGTGACTGAGCTACAAGGGGTGAAGCTGCCACTGAATCGAAAGCAACTCCATTGTTGAGAGTAGCAACGAGTGAATCTATCTGAGCCTTGCTGCCCTGGATGGTGAGGTAATCAATCTTCACCTGGTCAACTTCCTGTGACTTGTTGAGCAGCTTGGCGATGGTGTAGTCATTGCCATTCTTCGATACGAGTACTGCACGACCTACTGAGAGGGTGTCGAGCGCAGCCTTCAGACGGGGCTGGCTTGCCACGCTTTCCTGCGATACGCGGGCGCGGTCAACAACAAATTCAGGCATCTCGGCGAGTCCCTGTATTTCAGGTGAGCCGTTGAGCGCTACAATCGCGTCCTCAACTTTCTTCTGACCTGCAAGGATATCGGCTTCCGAGGGTACGATGTTGACTGCTATATAGTTGATGAGACGCTGGGGCTCGTCAAGAGCGTAGCGGTTCTTCTCATTGTTGTAAAGGTCCTTGATGTCACCTTCGGTCACCTCAAATTCTGAGTCCTGAAGGGTAGTGAAATCCTTCTTGGCATAGAGGATATGTGAAGTGGCGGCATTGTCATCGTAGAGGGCTTTGGTGTCGAGGTCGTTAGCCACGAGGGTACCTGCGAAGAGGTTCTGGAATTTCTGCTGGAGAAGCATCTGTTCCACTGACTTCTCAAGTCCTACCCAGTACTGCTGGAGCTGCTGGGCCTGTGCCTGCTGCAGACCATATTTGGTGGGATTGTATGCCATGTCGTGGGCGGTTGCTGCATCGGGTACTCCGAGCTGCTGCTGTACCATACGGTCAACATACTGCGAGTTTTTGCCGACCATCATCTCGGTAAGCTCCTCGTCGGTAACAACAAGTCCGAGTTCGTTGATTTCCTCATTGAATAGCTTTTCTGCTATCATTGAGTTGAGCACTTGCTGCTGGAGCACGGCGTTGTCCACACGGGCGCCACGGCTCTGGGCTTCCTGGGCGGCTTCCTGTACGCGACGCTGGAATTCCTGAACGTCCACTTTCTGGTTGCCTACTTTTGCGATTGTGGTGCCGGTGCCGAACAGGGTACGGCCCGATGTGAAGAAGTCACCGATGATAAAAGCCAGCAAGGCGGCTCCAACGATGACAAGCAAGAGCACAGACTTGCTACGGATTTTTTCTAATGTTGCCATTCTATGTTTAGATGATTTTTTTGATTTATTCGTTTAAGGTTACAGCGAAATATCGCCTATTACACGCAATTAACGCACAAAGGTAGTATAAATTTCCATTACTTCAAAATAGTAACTCCTAAAAATTCCATATAATCAGCTATATGGGTTTTCCGTTGCCTCGGAATAATTAATCATTACTTTGGGAATGTCTCTGCAATTTGCTTTGCCACACGTTTGATGGCGCCTCTCATATCGGAGGAAGCTCCGGCAATTCCTAACGAGGAATATGCTCCTCTGCATGAGGCTACGGGGCGTCCCGTTTCATAGTCTATGAAATTGACTGTTACAACAGTTTCTTCCTGTCGGGCATTTACGCCATATTTTACCAGCAATAGTCTTTCCTGTTGGGCGGGCGACAATTCGTAAATCCTTGCGTCACTGATAAGTTTCAGATGGGAATTTTCAACAGCATCAAACAATTGGATTTCATACTCCATCAATTCTGCCGGGATGTGGTATGTGTCATTATTGATAATCGATGCATATTCATACTTTGCCAGGTTGACATTTTGCGATACGGTGCTCCGGGATGTAGTGCATGCTGTCATGATTAGGCAGATTATTGAAAGGATAGGAATGATTAATTTGTTGATATTCATAATTCTTGGTTTTAGATATGTGAATACAAGAAGGATTGGTTGTGAAAATTTTGACTGGTGAGTTAGGGTTCGGCAGTAAAATGGTCGGTCAGGATTTGAGCGTGGAGATAAGGCGCGCTATTATGTAGGCAGCTGCCATCGTAAGGACTATGAGGGCTGAGCAGGGTACTTCAATTACGGTGGCGAGGAAAAGTCCCGCGAGCGAGCATGTCAGTGATACCAGGACCGAAACGAGCATTATGCTCTTGAACCGGTGGCAGAATGTTTCCGCTGTCATCTGCGGGAGGGCAAGCATTGACATGAGGAGCATCACGCCGACCAGACGTATGGTAAGCACTATGCAGATTGCCACAAGCACTGTCATGGCGGTGGAGATGAACATCACGGGGAGTTGCTTGACTGTGGCGAAGTCCGGGTCGAACGCACAGATTACAATCTTGCGGAAGAAGCATGTCATGAACAGAAGGAGCACGGCTGTGAATATCCCGAATGACCATAGGTCGGAGGCGCTGATGGTGAGTATGTTGCCAAACAGAAAGCTGTTCAGCTCCGGCACGTACCCGGGAGTGAGGAATATGAACAGTGTACCTATCGCCATTCCGAGCGCCCAAATGACAGCAATGGCTGAATCTTCTCTCACACGGTGGCGGCGCGACATCCACTGGACTCCCAGCGAGGATGCTATGGCAAAGAGACCGGCCCCCACAAGCGGGTTCCAGCCGAGGAAGTAACCTAATCCAAGTCCGCCGAAACAGGCATGGGTGACACCTCCTGAGATTGACACGAGGCGGCGGGTGACTATGTAGGTACCTATCATAGCCGAGGCGATGCTTATGAGCACCACTCCGATGAGCGCATATCGAAAGAAATCGTAGTTCAGAAATTCCATATCACAATCGGTTGAGAGGGCGTAAAGCTTGGAGGGAGAGTGGGGGAAGGGTCAGGATTCTTGGGAGAGCATTATCCACTCGTCGCGGAGCTGGAGGGGGAGTGAGATGTTTCGCCGTGTCAGGCTCGCTCCCCACGGGTAGACGTCAGAGGGTATGAGGGTATAGAGGACCTCACGGAATTCCTCTATTTCCTCGGGTGTGTAGGTCGAGGGGTCATGACCGGCGAACCGGTCAAGCTCCTCGTCATCGTAGTAGAGCTGTGCCGTGACTCCCGCCACCTGCTTTTCGCACACGGCATGGAGTCCGCAGCATTCTTCATCGCCAGTGCTGTCGTCGTGTGTGGACGCGTCGGTCGTCTCTGCCGGTTCCCCGGGCTTATGGGTGAGCCATAGCACCAGTCCGGTGAGGGCGGTGACGGCGAGAATTATCAATGCTCCTGTCATCTGTTTATAAAGTAAGACACTCTGAAAAGTATATCTGAAAATGAAAATATCTATGGTATGACACTCTGACGTCGTGAGGGTGGGTTTATTCTACGGGTTCGAGGGTGAAACCGGCATGGGCGAGCTGGGTCCAGAACTGAGGATAGGATTTGCTCACCACTTCCACATCGTTGATGATGATTCCGGGGATATAGAGCGCTATCGGTGCCAGGCACATAGCCATACGGTGGTCATCGTAGGTGTCGAAGCGGGGCAGTTCCACGTAGGGTACGCGCCTGCCTTCCCACGACACCACGTCTCGCGACTCCACATTGAGCAGAATACCTACTTTAATCAGCTCCTTAGCCACGGCTGTGACTCTGTCGGTCTCCTTGATGGCAAGTGTGGAGAGTCCGGTGAAGCGGAATGGCAATCCGAGCATGGCGCAAGTCACCATTATATATTGGGCGAGGTCGGGATTCTCGGTGAAGTCAAGATTGATACATGCATCGGCATCCGGATTGGCGCATAGGTCAGAACCTCCGTTCTCGCCTTCCCATTCGGTGTCGACACCTATATGAGTGAACATGTCGGCGAGTTTGCGGTCTCCCTGGCATGATTCGCGGCAGAGGTTGTTGATGGTGACCACTCCCGATGAAAGGGCTTCAATCTCATACCATGCGGCAGCTGCGCTCCAATCACCCTCAATCGGGGGTAGTGTGGGGGTATAGGTGCCTGACGGTACGGTTATGCTGTTGTTGTAAAATTCGCTTGTTACTCCGGCATCCTCCATCATTTTCAATGTCATTTTGATGTAGGGACGTGACACAATCTCCCCTTCGAGGGTGAGATGCAGCCCTTTTTCCATAAGCGGAGCAATCATGAGCAGCGCGGATATATACTGCGAGCTGACCGAGGCGTCGAGTGTGAGCTCTCCTCCCGGCAGATTGGTACCGGTGATACGTACCGGAGGGAAACCCTCCTCCATCACATAGTCAATCTGTGCACCGAGTTCGCGCAGAGCATCCACAAGTACTTTTATGGGGCGTTTGCGCATACGCTCGCTACCGTCCAGAATCACTGTGCGTCCCTGACGGGTGGCGAAATAGGCGGTGAGAAAACGCATGGTGGTGCCGGCGGCGCCGATGTTGATGATATTAGCGTCGGTAGGTTTGAGTCCGTGGCGCATTGACAGGGTGTCGTCGCAGAGAGCCACATCCGTAAGCTCCGGAGCGCCGGGTGTGAGGGCGTTGATGAGGAGTGCGCGGTTGCTCATGCTCTTTGACAGAGGAAGTGAGAGGCGTGTCTCAAGAAAGCCGTCGGGGGGTATGAGGCGGAAATTCATATATCAGTTGTCAATTGAAGTTACTACGATTTTTGATGCACCGCGCCATGGCAATGTTCCGAAATAGCGCTTGCAGGTGAGGGTGACGGGGCGCCCGGTCCCTTCATACGACTGTATGACGCGGGCAAGGGAGTCGTCGGGGATAGAGAAATAGAAGTCGCGCGAGTAGACGCGGGTGGTGTCGGTGAGCTGCGATTGCGAAATCATCTCGCCCTCGAATGTCTTGAATATAATGCCGCGTTTCTCCACACGTGTCACATAGCCGGTGGTGCGTGACTCGGTGGCATAGGGGACGAAATAGCGTATATAGACGGTCACACCCAAGGCAAGGAACACAATGAGGAAAAACCATCTCCAGCCGTGGCGGCGTTTGCGTTTCTTCTCAACCATGTGGGGGGCTGATGTCCGGGTGTCGGCTTCCGGGAACGTGAAGCCGGTGGATGCGGGACGCTCATGACCGGCCGGGGCGTCTGTGGTGCCGGTGGAGCCTGTCGGTGTGTTGCCGGTCGAGGATGTCTCTGATGGGGCTGAGGTGCCGTTGCCGCTCTCATCCTTGAAATTGTGAAGGAAATAGTCGTTGCCTTTATCGTCGAAATTCATATCTTAGCGGATTTTTCAGTTCGTTTCACCACGGCAATCCAGATGAAAGTGAAGATGCCGAGAAGTATCTGTAGCAATGTCTGGGTACCCATCACGAGGTTGGCAAATGAGTTGGCGTAGGCAGTGGTCAGCTCCGGTACCTTGGCGGTGTAGAAGCTGAGACCGAATATCATGGCCCATTGCCAGGGACCGATGCCGCCGTTGGAGGGGACAGCCATGGCGATGCTTGAGAATACGTAACAAACCAGCAGTGCCTGCAGTCCGTAGATGTCAAGCACCTGCGATGTGAGGGGGAAGGAACGGAAGGCACAGTAAAGCCCCATGAAGTAACTGCCCCAAAGCAACACCGTGTATAGGAGCCAGAGAGCTTTTCCCGGCATTTTCCAGATGGCGGAGAAGCCTATCCACAGCCCGCGCCACACACGGCGTGCGAAAGCCACCACTTTGTTGGCGGGATAGCGTGTGAAGAACCACCAGAGTGCTATGAGTGTGGCTATCACTGCGCCCCAGAGTACAGGTGAGGTGAGGATAGAGGTCAGCGAGGCGAATTTCTCAGGGTCCTGTGCCAGATATTCGCGGAGCTGGGTGCCGGAAGCTATGAGCGTGGCGAGCATGAAGAGCGCCACAGCCACGGTGTCAGAGAGGCGCTCGGCAACCATTGAGCCGAACACTTCGGTAAATGAGGAATTGGTGCGTTCAGATATGTAGCCCGTGCGCCATACTTCGCCAAGACGTGGAAACACGAGGTTCACTGAATAGGTGCCGAAGATGCTCAGGATGAGTTGCCATAGGGTGGGGCGCACACCTATTGCCCTGAGCTGAATCTGCCATCGCAGCGCTCTCCATATCTGGGCGCAGACCGCAAGCAGCAGGTTGAGACCTATCCAGAAAAAGTCGCACTCATGGCGTATGATGCTCCACATCTCCTTCATGTCTATGTCATGAAAAAGCAGCCAGCACAGCCCCACGGTGATTACGAGGGGTATGATGAACCCAATCAACCGGGAGGCGAGGCTCTTTTTCTGACGCTGTGCAGATGTGGCTTGTGTGGTCATTGTTCGGGTGCGATAAATAGATTACAAAGAGAGGGTTAGCGCCTGCGGCGGTCAATGCCGTTGTCTGTGCCTGTCGAGAAGCCGCCGTTGCGGGTGGCGGAGTTCATGAAGGGGTCATCGAAAAATTCGTCCTCTTCCTCATCCTCCTCGCCGTTGCGGTCGGGGTCAAGCTCGCCTTTCTTCTTCTTGGGCTTGTTCTTCTTGATTTCCATAGGCTTCTGCTGGTCGAGAGGAAGCTCGTTGATGTTCCAGCTCTGCTCTATGCCCCAGTTCTTTTTCAGATTGATTTTCTTGGGGTAGTAGTACACCTCCTCGGGCTGAAGTGAGTCAAGGAGATTGCCTGTGGTGTAGATGCCGTTGGTGTCGGCGTCGATGAAGAGACGGGCATAGTAAGTGCCGGGGTTGAGGTATTCGAGGGCGGCTGTCGAGCCTTTCACCGGGGCTGTAGCCACTACGTTGTCGCTGCTGTTGAGAAGCTCCACTATAGCGGGGCGGTTGTCGAGACCCTGGATATTGAAGGTGAGGGTGGAGTATTCATTGAGATTTTTGGTGGTGAACTCATGGGTGAACTCCTTGTTGGGTACACCATATATATCAATGATAGCTCCGGAGTCGATGGTGAGTTTGTATTTGGTTCCCTCTTTCCATTTATAGTCCGCACGGAACTCCATGGGGCGCAGGGAGTCGGGCTGAATCACACTGATAGCGGGAGCGGGGAGCCAGGTGGAGTCGGGCTGCATCTCAAAGTGAACGGCTGTGGTGTCGAAGCTCGCCACAGGTGTGGCTGACGAGAAGAGTAGCGGACGGTTGAGCTCATGGGTAGTACCGGTGACAGCCTTGAAATCCAATGTGGGAGGCTGTGGCACACGGCTGAGTGAATCCACGCGGTAGGCTGAGTCGCCAAGCTCTTTGCGAAGTTTTTCCTCCTTCTTGCGGTTCTCCTCCTCAGCTTTGAGGCGGCGTTCCTCCTCGCGCTTACGGCTCTTCTCACCGCGCATGATGAGGCGGAGAGTGTCGGTGGTGAGCGAGAGGTTCTCAAGGGTATCGGTGCGGAGATACTTAGCCTCGAGCATCAGAGTGTCAAGTTCTATGAGCGAGCTGTCGGTAATCCAATAGGTAAGGGTGTCGAGGGTCTGGTTGGCGTCGAGGACACTCCAGCGTGATATATCCTCACCGTTGCGGTGGGTATTGATTAGCTTCAGTATGGGAAGTGAGTCAGCCTTGGTGCCGAATTCCAGACGGATTTGACTGCGCTCGGGGCGCTGGTATTCAGCAAGATATTGGGACGAATAACCTTCGTTGAACCAGGTCAGGAGTATATCGTCGGGGAGATAACGTGTGCCCGGGTGGGTGAAGGTGGAGTCGCGTCCATTCTCAGTCTCGATGGTGTCAGTCACGGTGATGGGTTGGGACGAAGGTGTGAGAGTGACATCGTAGAAAGCCACATCCTCCGAGCGGTCCCAGTGGTAGTCGCGGTTGTTGTCGTTGAGAGCATAGATTCGGTAAGGACCTGGCTTGAGGTTGCGCACGGTGAACTGACCGAGCTGGTTGGTCTTGGTGATTCTCTCGAACGGGAGGGTGGTGATGGCGGTGTCGGAGAGGTTGGAGTAGACTCCTACGAGCATACCCTGCGCGGGTTCGAGTGTGCGGGCGTCGAATACCATGCCTGAGATGCGGAGAGTGTCGATGCTGTCGCCAGTGGCGAAGTCGATGGCAAGTCCGTCGAGGATGTTGGATTCGTTGAGGTCCTTTACGGCGTCGGCGAAATCAATGGTGTAGGTGGTGTTGGGTAGCAGGGTATCACGGAGCTCCACAGTGACACGTCGGCCGTTGGATGTGAACATCGGGGTGGTCCGCTGTGCGGGCGAGACCACAATCTTGTTCATAGCATCCTCGAGAGCGATGTTCTCGTCGAAGTCCACAGTGATGCGTGTTCCCTTGACGTTGACCTGTCCGGGCATAGGGTTTGAGCGGACGAACACCGGCGGGTCTTCATCGCGAGGTCCACCCTCCGGGCGCCCCATGCTGGCACAAGCCGCCATGAAAGCAGCCGCAACCATTATAAACAGAAATCTCATAGTCGACGCAGAACGCATAATTGTAGTAATCTTGATGACATGATGATTAGGAGGCTATTTTCACATCCCCCTTACTGATTCAGACCTGTTGTCATGCCGAAAATAGCGGCATGAACGATAATATTACGCAAAAGTATGAATTTTTTCCGTTTAAATTGTTATATCTTTGTAATTGTTAACATTGAGTTACAACATCATGAACGAGATAATCATCAATATTGTAGGCTACGCCGCGGCATTGTGTATGGTGTGCGGGTATCTGCCACAGGCCTTTCACACCATCCGTACACGTGATACCGACGGAATCGCCGTGCCAACATTCCTTCTGCTCGGACTCGGAAGTGTGTTCTTCGTAATCCAGGGTTTACTGTTGAGCAACTGGCCGCTGGTCATAACCAACAGCATCACGACGGTATCGTCGGCGATAGTGTTCGGTATAAAGATAAACAATGACAGGAAAAAACGCAGAGGAGGCTGAGAAACTGAATCAAATTACTTAAAACAGTTTCCGGGGACCGGTTAAAGAACAGAGTTCAACAATTTACAAAAAGTCTAAGAGTGTGTTTACTTTTTACATACTCTAAAAGCCGGTTCTACTTCTGCCATGTCAGTTCGGGGGTACCGGTGGCGTGGTTGATGTATCGCGCCAGGATAAACAGGTAGTCGCTCAGACGGTTTATGTAGGTGGTGACGAGTGATGACACTACCGCTCCGGAGTCGGAGAGGGTAAGGATGTCGCGCTCGGCACGGCGGCATATAGTGCGCGCCACATGAGCCTGTGATGCCCCAACGCTACCTCCGGGGAGAACGAACTGGCGGAGCTGCGGTACCATGGAATCGAGTGTGTCGATGGCATTCTCAAGAGCAGTCACATCGTCGTCGGTGAGCATTGGCACAGCGCCTTCGGAACCGTCGGCAAGATATGCCCCGATGTTGAACAGGAGATTGTTGACCCTAAGGAGCGTCTCGTTGACGAAATTGTCGAGAAATGCAGTCTGTGCCTGCAGCAGACCGATGTGGGCATTCAGCTCATCGATGGTGCCATAGGCGTTCACACGTGGGGAATTCTTAGGCACACGGGTGCCATTAACCAGAGAGGTGGTGCCGGCGTCGCCGGTGCGGGTGTAAAGCAGACTCTTTTTCATAATTTGCAAATGTAGGGATTTTATTTGTAAATTGTAAGAGGGACATAAAAAATCAGGTTTTTTATGTACTTTTGTGAAATCAAAGTGTAAATCAGTTCATATTATAGAAACAATTCATAAAAAGAAACAATATGTTTTCAGGAATAGTTGAGGAGGCGGCGCTTGTCGCAGATGTAATCCGCAAGGACGGTAACGTGGAACTGGTGGTTAAGAGCAGTTTTACCGACGAGCTCAAGATAGACCAGAGTGTGGCACACAACGGAGTCTGCCTTACAGTTGTATCTCTTCCGGGAGATGGCACTTACAGTGTCACCGCCATTCAGGAAACCCTTGACCGCAGCAATCTCGGAGACCTCAAGCCGGGCGACCTTGTGAATCTTGAACGCTCAATGATGATGAACGGTCGACTTGACGGACATATAGTACAGGGACATGTGGATACCACAGCCGTGTGCGAGGCAATCGAGGAGGTTGAGGGTAGCCGCTACTACAAGTTCACCTACGACGTGGCGCCAGAGATGGCAGCCAAGGGGTATGTGACCGTGGAGAAGGGTTCGGTGACAGTGAATGGTGTGAGCCTTACCGTATGCGATTCAGAGCGTTATTCTTTCCGTGTCGCTATAATCCCTTATACATTCGAGCATACCAACTTCAAGAATATCGAGGTTGGAACACGTGTGAATATCGAATTTGACATCATCGGGAAGTATCTCGCGAGATTGTCGGAATTCTAAACACACGCAAAGGGAGTTTAAATCGGAACATTATAATGGAATTGATTGTTAGAGATTTGTGTGCGGGAGAGAAGTAAAGTTGTGATTTTAACTTTTTTAATTAAAAAAATTAAAACGAGACGATAAAATAGCCTAACTTTGCAAGCTCATATACTCCGCAAGTTGATATAGAAAGGTTATAAGCGATTATATACTCTTATATATATTTCGATTAGCTGTCCTGATTGCGACAGGATTATATAAGTTGTATATATTGCTCGTCAACATTCCTAATATGTGACTTGCGATAAGTTCATATAAATCAAAATTAATCAATTCAAAATATAATTATGGAAAAGAAAGAATTGGACAGAATCAGTTACGCTCTTGGTCTGAGCATGGGAAACAACTTCCGTGCGAGCGGAATTCAGCAGATTGACGTGCAGGATTTTGCAGATGGTGTTGCGGCCGTTTTCTACGGTTCAGAGCCCAAAATGACCTACGACGAAGCAAAGGCTGAAATACAGAAATATTTCACAGCACTCGAAGAGAAGCAGCGTGCGGAAGCCGCCAAGATGGCAGATGTAAACGAAGCAGCCGGTAAGAAATTCCTTGAGGAAAACGGCAAGCGCGCAGAGGTCAAGACCACAGCGTCAGGACTTCAGTATGAAGTGCTTCAGGAAGGTGACGGAGAGCAGCCAACCGCTCAGGACCAGGTAGAGGTACACTATACCGGCAAACTGATTGACGGAACTGTATTTGACAGCTCGGTAGAACGCGGTATGCCAGCCACTTTCGGTGTCACACAGGTTATACCCGGATGGGTAGAGGCACTTCAGCTCATGAAAGCAGGCTCAAAGTGGCGTCTGTTCATACCGTCACAGCTCGCATACGGTCCACAGGGAGCCGGCGGCGTGATAGGTCCGAACGCAACTTTGATATTTGATGTAGAGCTTCTAAAGGTTATTAAGAAATAAACAGAAAGTGTCGGGTCTTTGAAATAAAGAGACGAGTTTCCGAAACAATAAGAAGTTCAAAACAAATCAATAACAGGTTTTTCAACCCTATTATTAATGAAACATATCCTGATTTCACTTTTTACGTGTCTGCTGACTTTGGCTGCTAATGCAGCTGAAGTCAGTGACTCGTTGTCACGTGCACTGGCGACCTATTGGGGTAGCGCAGTAAAAGTCAAAGATATGACTCCGGCCCAGGTGGAGCAGTTCACCAAAGGTATGGAGGAATCTCTTGCAGCTGAGAATGATTCAGTACGTCAGGCTTATATCCAGGGAGTGCTTTACGGCATGCGTCTGCAGAGCAGTCTTAAAGATATGGAGACCCTCGGATTGAAGGCAGATGCGGCAGCAGTCGGCCCGTATGTGGCACAGGTGATAAAAGGCGCTGATTTAGGTTTCACCCAGAGTAGCGCACAGCATTATCTGGATGGATTGATATCGGGCGCGCAACAGGTTTCGGCAGAGTCGGAAGCCAAATTCGTGGCAGAGGAGGGAGCGAAACCGGGTGCGGTCACAACCCCCACGGGACTTGTGTTCCAGACCATCAGCGACGGAGCGGGAACCCCTCCGACAAAGGCGCAGAAGGTGAAAATCAGTTACGTGGCCCGATTGAGCAACGGCGAGATTTTTGACAGTACAGACGAACCAGTGGTGTTTGACCTCATCAATCTCATACCGGGATTCTCCGAAGGTCTACAGATGATGAAACCAGGAGGGAAATACCGTTTAGTAATCCCCTCGCAGCTTGGCTACGGGGAACATGGAGCCGGCGGAGTGATACCGCCCGGGGCAGCCTTGGATTTCACGGTAGAGCTATTGTCAATAGAGGATTGACGCACCTAACTGAGTCCGAACTTATTTTCAGTTTCTACGAACTGTCTAAAAAGGACCATTCTATCGGTTTACAAGCTAATCTATTCATAAAAAACTTATTCGATTTATAATTAAAGGAACGGGAGAGATATTACTATTTCCCGGTCCGGGATAAGGGATAACCCATTAACTAAAAATATATGAAAAAAATTGTAATGCTTTGCGGCGCAGCCGCAATGATGATTACCGCAGTTACTTCATGTGGTAATTCAAGCAGCGTTTCTGCTAACGGCGGTTTCAGTGACTCACTTTCAGTGGCTATAGGTACAAGCCAGGGCGCACGTCTTGCATCAGACTATAACACTCTTCCCGAGGAGCAGAAAGCATCCTTGAAGAAGGATGATATACTTCGCGGTTTCAAGCAGGCAGTCATGACCGACACTACCCAGCAGGGCTATCTTAGCGGTCTGCAGTTTGGTCTGCAGATAGCAGGTCAGCTCTACCGTTACGAGCAGGCCGGTATCCACATTGACCGCAGCAAGCTCTACGATGCTTACGCAAAGGCTTTCAACTCAGATTCAATCAGCCCCGAAGAGCTTCAGAAGTCACAGTTGGAACTTCAGACTCTTGCACAGCAGGCACAGGAGAAGATGATGGAATTCTACCGTCAGCAGGAAGAGGCAGCCAAAGCTGCTAAGGAAAACGCTCCCGAAGCAAAGGAAAACAAGGAGAAGGGTGAAGCTTACATCAAGGATGCAATGGCTAAGGACCCCTCAATCAAGATGACAGAATCAGGTCTTGCCTATAAGGTTATTAACGAAGGAACCGGAGCAGCTGTCGGTATGGACGGTCGCGCAAAGGTGAAGTATACCGGCAAGCTTATCGATGGTACAGTATTTGACAGCAACGAAGGCGTTTCATTCTCACCCCGTCAGGTTGTTCCCGGTTTCGGTGAGGGTCTCGCTATGATGAAAAATGGTGCTAAATATGTGCTTTACATTCCAGGCAATCTTGCTTACGGTGTAGATGGTACACCTGACGGAAAGATTGGTCCTAACGCAACGTTGGTGTTCGAGCTGGAAACTTCAGATGTTACTCCTGCTCCTACCGCTAAATAATCAAGGGAATTAAGGAAACTTTTTTTAGTCCGCCCTGCCTCAGAAAGGCAGGGCGGATTTTTTTATTGTCTCCATCAGGCAGATTCTGAGTGTGTGAACCGGAGGTTAGTTGTTTGGGGTGATGCGGATGTGGGTGTCGGGATAGCGGAGGACAAGGCATGAGGCTTCGGTGAGGACTGTAGCCTCGGTGTTGCGGACGCCTTGCTTGCGGAAGCTGATTCGCTCGGCGCTGAATGGCAGGTGGGTATATTTGGTGATATACTCAGGGTCGATAATCATGCCGTATGCGGACATGCCGCAGAGGTCGAAAATCTCGGAGTGAGCCACATAGAGAGTGCCGAATTTCGACACGAGTTTGTTGAAGTTGATACCCCAGATTGTTTCGTTGTCTTCGGCTCCCACGGTTCGATTGGCTTTGAGATTGCTCATCTGTTCGATTAGGTCAGAGCCGGCAATCAGAATTTTTCGCGTAGACCCACCACCCTGGGTGAACGCCGTTTTCATCATGGAGATTAAGGTTCGGTTGCTGAATCGCCCCTTGGTGTATTGGAACTCCTTGGCTGCCTGGTGCCATATACCTCCGGTGAGGAATACTTCGTCGTTGGAGTCGTTGGCGAGTTGCAGACGTGTGCAGTTTCCAAACATGAATGATTTCTCCATGCCGAGGCGCATGTCGATTATGGCTACTTCCTCCTGGTCGGAGAATGTCCAACCGACTTCCTTGTCGGAGAGGCGCTGATAGAGTGATTCTTCAATCTGAGTTTTAAAAATCTGGCAATAGTTAAAACTTTTCTTCGGTACGGCTGTGTACTGAGGGGTCTGTACGTCGAGTTCGCAGGCGGCACGGCCCATGCGGACTATGCGGTCGCCGGAATTGAAGGCGGGGATTGTTATTTCCTCTACATCGGCTTTGATTTGTGTGGGACGAACAATCAGGTTGTTGCCATTGACATCCTTGATGTAGCCGACGAGCGGTACTCCGACGAAGGGTGCGGCGGTGTTTTTGTTGGCAGGGAACAGGACGGTCTCGGAAACGGAGAAGATGACGGGGTTGTCGACCTCGACGCTGAAGGTTCCGTCGGAGGGGATGTCCTTGGATGGCAGCGAGGTGGTTATGGTGGCGTGTCCCGGTTTGGTGTCGACGGAGTAGTAGTCGACTTTCATAGATGCGGCGCGACGAGAGCCGGCGAGTCGGGAGATTTGGTCGATAGGCGTTGAGGTGGGTCGGATTTTAGTGATGCGCTCGTCGATTTCGCTACGAAGTATGGTGGGCGACATTGATTCGGTGTCGCGTGTGGTGAGGGGTGCGTTTGAGAAGTGGCTACCGTAATTGGTGTTGTAGATGGTTCTTTGCATAGTTGATTTGATTTTGGGTTGGTTGTTTTTAATTTTTTATGTCCCAGACGCTTCGACGGGGACGGGTGAGGACGCGGGATTCGGGTGTGGGCTGGCGGGGTGGCGCGATATGGGCGGGGTTGGCATGGCGGGTGTTTTCATATCGCAGGAGCTCGTAGGGGCGAAGGGGGATTTTTGAGAGGCGGGAGGGAGGGGGAGAGGAGGACGAATCGGACGAATCGGACGAATCGGACGAATCGGACGAATCGGGGGAATCGGACAAATCGGAGGAATCGGACGAATCGGACAAATCAGACTTATCGGACGAATCTGATGAGGGGGATGGGGGGAGAGTGGGGTTGGTGGTATCAGTGGGGGTATTGTTGGAGGTTGAGGTGGTGAGGGTGGCAGGGGCGGTGTTGTTGGTGGTGGGGTTCATGGTGGTGTGTTTTTTAGTGGGGTGAAGGGATTTTTTTGTTGATAAAGCAGATTTTTTGTGACAATGTAGATTTTTTGTTGATGATGTGGTTTTTTTGTTGACATTGCAAAGTTAATATGATGAAAATGCTAAAAGAGTGCGATAATGTCAATGGGTAAAAAATTTTTTATTAGAAAATTTTGTAACTTTGCACAAATTTACTTGCCAATAGCCATGAAATGTAAATCATATCAGGGGATGAAGTTCCGTCCCTATATAGAAAGTGCTAAGATTCAAGCTCGTGTCAAGGAGCTTGGTGAACAGATAGCTCATGACTATGAGGGAAAGGTCCCTCTGTTTATATGTGTGCTCAATGGAGCGACTCCGTTTGCAATGGATTTGTTTCGTGCCTCGGACATAGATGCAGAAATCACATTCATACGCCTGAAGAGTTATGAAGGAACAGGTTCGACCGGAAAGGTAAAACAGGTAATGGGTCTTTGCGAGAGTATCAAGGACCGCGACATAGTGCTTGTTGAGGATATCATAGATACCGGCAACACTATGGTGAAGCTTCTTGCCGACCTTAAGGAGCTTGAACCGGCAAGCATCCGCATTGCTACACTGCTGTTCAAGCCTGAGGCTTTAAAGGTTGATGTCAAAGCCGATTATGTCGGATTTGAAATACCCAAGAAATTTATAATCGGTTACGGACTGGATATAGATGGTCTGGCAAGAAATCTGAACGACATCTATATTCTGGATGAAGAATAATAACAATACACATTTCAGATAGGTAAAAGAATGTTTAATCTTGTAATTTTCGGTGCCCCGGGAAGTGGAAAGGGCACCCAGAGCGAAAAGCTTATAGCCCAGTACGGGCTCACCCACATTTCAACCGGCGAGGTTCTGCGCGCAGAAATCGCTGCCGGTACAGAGCTTGGAAAGATAGCCGACAGCTATATCTCCAAGGGTCAGCTTATCCCCGATGACCTGATGGTCGACATACTTGCATCGGAGGTGGACCGTCTGCGTCCGCAGTCAACAGGATTTATCTTTGACGGTTTCCCCCGCACAATACCCCAGGCAGAGGCTTTGAAGAAGATGCTTGAGGAGCGCGGCGAGGAGGTTCACTCGGTGATAGGTCTTGAAGTAGCCGACGAGGAACTGATAGAGCGTCTAATCAAGCGCGGAGCAATGTCGGGACGCGCCGACGATAATGTCGAGACAATCAACAATCGTCTAAAGGTGTACCATTCCACCACCTCGCCCTTGCGTGACTATTATCAGAAAGAGGGTAAATACCAAGCCATCGAAGGGACCGGACATGTTGATGAGATTTTCTCGAAGATATCGGGAGCCATCGACAAGCATCCTGCCGCTCCTAAAAAATAGACCATCATGGCAGAGAACGCGCCGAAATTTTCCCCAGTGGAGAGTCTGAGCTACGCGCAGAGCGTCACGGAGCTTGAGAACATACTAAGGATGATGCAGAGTGACAATTGCGACATAGACCATCTTGCCGCGTACACCCGCCGCGCCTCGGAGCTTCTGCGCGCATGCCGCTCGCGCCTGACAACTACAGAGGAGGAGCTGAAATCAATCCTTGCGACGCTTGAGGAAAAGAACTGATTGAATCAGTGCGATAAGTAGTCCCCCCGCAATTACTGAACAAAAATTATTTAATAACCATTATATGAAGACACTTCTTCCAATTGCAGCAGTAGCAATGACACTAACATTAACAGCGGTGTCATGTAAGAAGGATGCCGCCGACCATCTGGCAAGCATCAATCCCAATTACATAGACACTACTATCGCTCCGGGTACCGACTTCTATTCCCATGTGAACAAGGGATGGATGGAAGCCCACCCGTTGACCGCCGAATATGCCCGTTACGGACAGTTCAACATCCTCAATGACTCCTCCGAGCACCGTGTGAAGGACCTGGTGGAGAATCTTGGCGCTACCAATCCCCAGAGCGGAACAGTGGCACACAAGGTGTGGACTATCTACTCACAGGCAATGGACACCGCGCGCCGTAACGCTGAGGGTGCCAAGCCTATTCTCGCCGACCTTAAGAAGATAGAGGATACCCCCCATGAAGGTATGGAAGACCTCTTCCTCTGGATGCACGGCAACTATGCAAGCCCCTTCTTCGGCGCAGGACCAATGGAGGACCTTGCCAACTCAAACGTATATGCCATGTATGTGTCGGGTGGCGGCATGGGTCTCGGCGACCGTGACTACTATCTGCTCAACGACGAGCGCAACACTACCGTGCGTGAGGCATACAAGAAGCTGATTGACGCACAGATGCAGAATGCCGGCTACTCAGCCGAGGATGCAAAGCGTATAGTCGACAATGTGATGAAGATTGAGACCTCGCTCGCAGAGGCAGCCCTGACCCGCGAGGAGAGCCGCGATATCCCCCGCATGTACAATCCCCGCACAATAGCACAGGTGAAGGAATCATATCCCAACATCAACTGGGACAGATTCTTCGTTGAGACAATGGATATCCAGACTCCCGACACCCTGATTGTGACCGAGCTCAAGTCGGTGGACCGCGCCAACAAGCTCATGGGTTCACTTAGCGACCGTGAAATCAAGGACTACTATCTCTGGAAATATGTGAGCCAGGCATCATCACGCCTGAGCGATGACTTCACCAACGCATCGTTTGAATTCAACAAGGTGATGAGCGGTGTGCAGGAGATGCGTCCTCTCTGGAAGCGTGCGCTCGGAGCAACCGAAGGTGCGCTCGGCGAAGCAGTAGGTCAGCTTTATGTAGAGAAATATTTCCCCCAGTCATCAAAGGACTATATGCTCGGACTTGTAGAGAATCTGCGCACAGCCCTCGGAAAACATATCGATAACCTTGACTGGATGAGCGACACCACCAAGGCCCGCGCCCGTGAGAAGCTCGCCGCTTTCACAGTTAAAATCGGTTATCCCGACAAGTGGAAGGATTACAGCTCAATGGAAATTGACCCGGCTCTGAGCTACTACGAAAACATGCACAACGTGAGCATGTGGCATCAGAAGGATACTTACTCCAAGTGGGGTAAGCCAGTGGACCGCACCGAATGGGGCATGACACCTCAGACAGTGAACGCTTACTACAATCCTCTTGCCAACGAAATCGTATTTCCCGCAGCAATTCTTCAGGCTCCGTTCTTTGACCCGAACGCATCGGATGCAGAGAACTATGGCGGTATCGGCGTGGTAATCGGACATGAGATGACTCACGGATTCGATGACCAGGGCCGCAACTTCGACGCCAAGGGTAACATGACCGACTGGTGGACACCCGAGGATGCCGCTAAGTTTGAGGAGAAGACCAAGGGTCTGATAGCTCAGTTTGACGAAGTGGAAGTGCTGCCCGGCGTACATGCCAACGGTCAGTATACCCTCGGCGAGAATATCGCTGACCAGGGAGGTCTGCGTGTGGCAATGACCGCCTTCCTCGACTCACAGGAGAAGAAGGGTGTTGATGTTAAGTCGGAAGCAGCCAAGATAGATGGTTTCGACCCCATCCAGGTGTTCTACATGAACTATGCAAACCTCTGGGCAAACAATATCCGTGATGAGGAAATCCGCTCGCTCACAACCGGCGACGTACACTCACTGGGACGTAACCGTGTGAACGTGACACTGCGCAATATCGCTCCATTCTTCGAGGCATTCGGCATCACCGAAGGTCAGCCGATGTACCGTCCGGAAAGCGAACGCGTGATTATCTGGTAATCAGCGCCGTTAAAGTTTTCATAACATAATAAGTAACACCCTCTGAAAGAATCTTAGAGGGTGTTATTTATTTTTAATAAGATGATTAGGTAAAAACCAATCGGCGGTCGAGTGTGTTAGAATAGTAGAAAAAAATTTAAGTATAACTATTTTAACCACTCACACTATGGCACTATTAAAGACAGAAGAGGCTCGAGAGATACAAGTATTGAAGGATTTGGAAAAACAATTGGTCCGCAAGGAGAAACGCGAGCGGATTAGCCATATTCTCATCTGTGCTCTTGCACTCTTTTCAGTGGGCGCTTTCATAGCCGGTCACTGCATGAAGAAATAGTCGTTCCCCGACGTGGGTCGTGGACATAGAAAAGATTTGAGTCACTCACAAGCATTGCTTACGCAGGGTTTGTGGGTGACCGTCTTTTTTTTGAATTATTTGTAGTGAAAAAATGCGGATAGGGGATATGGTGGTTTGAATTTAGGCAAATTTTGCGTAATTTTGCGCATATTATCACATTTTCACATCACGTTTTCGCAACGGTCACCACATTTCCAAGGTAATTATGAAGTTAAAGCTGTCTTTACTGTTTGCTGCAGCGGCTCTGTACGGCTCGTTGCCTATTGCTGCGCAGATACGTCTGTTTGAGCCATACATGCGTTCGGATATTTATAATTATGTACAGACCGACATTGTCGCCGCTGCCGACACAATCGCCGCCGACTCGGTGGTGATGGGAGCTGACGGATTCCAGTTCAGGATATGGCCCGAGTATGAGGAAGTGGAGGAGGTAATAGATGAGAAGCCAATGCCCGCCAACTATTTCCGCCGTGTGGTTTTTGACAAGCTTCATCTGCTTGATTCGCTTAAGCTCGAAAGCATAGCCCCGCAATATGACCCCTCTCACTCAGGCGCGTTCAAATGGCTCGACGATGATGCATTTCAGACAGCCCTCGTGCGTCATGCCCGCCAGTATTTTGTGGTCAACAGTCCGCAGTATGTGCTCTACAATGAGTCGAAGCTCCCGGAGCCGCCCCGCAAGTTTGTGGCATCGGTCGACCCCGAGACCGCCAAGATAGTGATAGCTGAGGCGCCTGTGACAGCCGCTCCGAAGGAGAAGATTGGGGTGGAGTTTGACAAGAAACATTGGCTCAAGACATTTACCGGCTCCGTGCAGTTCTCGCAGGCGTATGTGTCGCCGAACTGGTACCAGGGTGGTAACAATAATCTCAATATGCTTGCCAACATCTACTACAATGTGAAGCTCAACCCGGCGTTTCACCCCACGTTTCTGTTTGAGACCACATTCCAGTACAAGCTTGGTATGAACAATGCGCCTGACGATGAGGTGCACGACTACAACATATCGGAAGATATATTCCAGTTCAACATGCTGCTCGGTTACAAGGCGAGCAAGCGGTGGTATTACTCGACCAATATCTCGTTCAAGACACAGCTGCTGAACAATTATAAGCCAAATACTGATGACCTTAAGGCCGCCTTCCTTTCGCCGGGAGAGCTTAACGTGGGTGTCGGTATGACTTACAACTATGTCAACCCGAAGAAAACCGTGAAGTTTGACGCCTCAATCTCGCCGATTTCCTACAATATGAAGACTTGTATCAATCACCGCATGAATGAGACGAGCTTCGGCATCAAGGAGGGAAGAAATACAGTGAGCGAAATCGGTTCGAGTGCCGAGGGTAAGCTGACATGGGATATCTGCGAGAATATCAACCTGCGCTCACGCCTGTTTGTGTTCTCGGACTACAGCTATCTGCAGTCGGACTGGGAAAATACCATCTCCTTTGCCATCAACCGCTTCCTCTCCACTCAGATTTACGTGCACATGCGTTATGACACAAGCACACCTGCCGTGGAGGACAAGGATACGGGCAAAATCACCCATCATAAGTTCCAGCTCAAGGAAATCCTTTCGTTTGGCTTCGCCTACAAGTTCAGCACACTCTAACATTAATGAATCTCTCTCCCGTCCGGCACTCTGAATGTTGAAAAAGTCTCTCCTATCCATACTCAGTGGCATGCGCATACCGACCGGTGTGCTCATGGTCATAATCGCGGCAGCCATCTCTGTTGAGGGGGCTGCTGCGGCTGTGAGAGGGGGAGGGCTGCTCGATGATGTGCCGGAAGGGTCGGAGGTGCTTGAAGGGTATGAGCCCGACGAGGTGAGGGGCCGGCTCGCGGAGTCGCCGCTCCACTCGGTGGAGGGTCTGTGGGAATTTGCATCGGAGGGTACGCTCATGGCTATAGAGCGCGTGGCGACACCGGAGGGTAGGCGCGGAGGTAACGCCACACTTTACCGGATGGTGGCTGTGAGGGGTGCTGACATGGCGCTGCGTCCGGGCACGGTGATGGGCTATCTCGCCACCACCTCGCGGCGCGGGGTCTACGACGCGCGGATTTATACCTCGCGGCATGATGACGGGAGGCAGCTGTCGGCTCCGCGGACATTTACCCTCACGCTCACCGATGAGGACTCGCGGCTGACCATAAAGGAGTATGGGAAGAAATATGTGTTCAACTGGTGGCGTCTGCTGCCTTATATGTACCGCTACGTTGTGAGCCGCCGCGAGCGGGAGGCAGGGGATATCGAAGGTTGTATGCGAGTGTTTCCCGAGCCGTCACGGCCGTTAGAACCGAGATATCTATGATGGGAGGAAAGATGCGCGTATTGGCTTTTTTTATCGCCTTGGCTGCGTTTTCGGCGACGGGGTGGGGCGACAATACCCTGCGGGGGAAACTGAAGGCTGCAGGGGCTCGTGTGGAGCATGACACGGTGGTACCGGCGCCGTTTGACACAATCGTGGCGCCCGGGGCTGAGGCTGTGCGCCTGTCGGGGTATGACAAACCGCTGCGCTCATCGGCCGAGACGCTTTTTGTGAGCAACGGACTTGAGGTGGCGATAGAGCAGCTGGCGGTGAGAATAGTGTACAGCGACATGTCGGGGCGGCAGCTCCATGAGCGGGTGGTAGAGCTAAGGGTGCATGTGCCGGCGGGAGCTACGAGGCAGGTGAGATTCAAGTCGTGGGACACTCAGAAATCATTTTACTACCACAGAGGACAGCGGCCGAGGGTGGACGCTGTGACGCCTTATAGCGTCAACTGCATGGTGAATTCATGCGTTATAAAAACCAGGTGCAATCCAGATTCAATAGACAAACAACAATGACAGAATTTTTATCGGAACATAATCTCTTGGGGCTGACCATAGGTGTCTGCACTTTTCTCATAATCGGCATTTTTCACCCTGTGGTGATAAAGAGCGAGTATCATTTCGGCACCGGGTGCTGGTGGTGTTTTCTCATAGCGGGTGTATGCGGCATAGCGGGGTCGGTGTATGTCGCCGACGTCTTCTGGTCGTCGCTGTTAGGGGTGTTTTCCTTCTCATCCTTCTGGTCAATCGGAGAGATATTCGAGCAGCGCCGGCGGGTGGAGCGCGGGTGGTTTCCCGCCAATCCCAAGAGGCAACGCCGTGAGCGGATGACAATTGAGGATTGAAAATGAACCCCTTGGACGGTTGAATCGTTTTTTTTAAAAGGGATAAGTGGAGTAATCGGACGTGCCCGTCTTCAGGATGGACACAGGAAGCGGGATAGGGTACTCTCCCGTAGGTCTGATGCAATCAGCGGTCTTATCCTGACTAAAAACAAAACGATATGCGAACCGGAATTATAAGAAAGATGGCGTGTGGGGCGGTGGTGATTGCCGCTTCGGCTATGATGTGCTCGTGTGGCGGCTGGTGGGTAGGCAGCAATGGCTGGGGCATCACTCAGCCCGGTCCCGGTGGTATCAATATCGGTATCAGCGGAGGTTGGAACAATATAGCGCCCGACCCCGGACCTCCTCCCGGTCCCCCGATGGGCGGACCGCACGGACCCGGTGGACCCGGTGGACCTCCTCCACCCCCTTACGGTCCTTATTAAAAAGTGATATATAAGCTCTCATAATTATGAGCCGGCATGATGAATCCTGCGCTGTAGCGTGGGGGAGGCATGCCGACTTTTTTCGTTGATAGGAGGAGGAAAAGGTGGAGTGTGGTTGCTGTCGGTGTGGCAAAATTCTTATCTTTGTAGGTAAATCATTATCCACTTGTTATAAATTTCATCCCTACCATGCAGACTTCATCAACAGCACCTTTCCGTCATGCCCGCGTAGATGTGGCCGATGTGCTCCGCGGACTTTCAGTACTTGGCATCATTCTGCTCCATTCCATAGAGCATTTCAATTTCTATTCTTTCCCCGATACCTCCACGCAGCCGGCAGTGCTCAACTTTACAGACAAGGCAATCTGGGACGGTCTTTTTTTCCTGCTTGGGGGTAAGGCTTACGCCATATTCTCGCTGCTTTTCGGCTTCAGTTTCTTCATCCAGGATGACAATCAGCGTATGCGGGGCAATGATTTCCGGCGTCGCTTCTGCTGGCGTCTTTTCCTCCTCTTTATTATCGGAAATATCAATGCTATGTTTTTCACGGGAGAGATACTTGTGATGTACTCTCTCATAGGTTTTGTGCTTGTGCTCACGTGTAGGCTTTCGACGCGTAGTCTGCTGTGGCTCTCGGGGTTACTGATGCTTCAGCCGGTGTCGCTCTACTATGTTGTCCGCGCGGCTACCGATGGTTCTTTCATCACTCCGCAGCTACCCACGGGACCGCTCTGGGGGGCTGCTTTTGAGGTTCAGAGCGGCGGGACATTTCTGGAAACCGTGGCGGTCAATCTGCGCGAGGGGCAGCTCGTGAGCCTCGCGTGGGCTTGGGATAATGCCCGCATATTCCAGACAGCTTCGCTCTTTATCCTCGGTATGCTTATAGGGCGTCAGGGGTGGCTGCTTCGTGAGAATCTTCATCGCTGGGCGCCGGTGATGGGATGGGCTCTCGTGGCTTTTTTCCCTCTCCACGGGCTTGGAGGGATGCTTCCGGATTTCATCACCAATCAAAATGTGCTTCGTCCGCTCCTGGTGATAGTCAATTCGCTCGCCAAGTTCTCATTTATGCTCATATTGGTGTCGGGAGTGCTTTATCTTTATTACCGCACACGTTGTAAGTCGCTGCTCGACAGGATTATACCATACGGGCGCATGAGCATGACCAACTATGTCACCCAAAGTATAGTGGGTTCGTTCCTCTATTACAACTGGGGGCTCGGTCTGCATGCTCATCTCGGCATCACTTACAGCTTCCTGATGGGGGTATGCCTCTTCGTGCTTCAGTATCTTTTCTGCTGCTGGTGGCTTAAAAATCGCTCTCATGGACCCTTTGAATACGCTTGGAAGCGCCTTACGTGGATTTAAATAATGTTAAGAATGTTAAACTTTACTAAAGAGAAAATTGCTGTTTTTTTCATTCTGACGCTCCTTTTATTTCAGTCGGGATGCAAGAGAAAAAATGTGGCGTACGACTCGCGGCTCGTCGCTGCCGAGCGGCTCATGGAGGAGCATCCTGACTCTGCCATGATGATTCTCGACACCATCAGTGTCGGGGCGTTTGACAGCGCCGCTGACCGTGCGTTTTATAATCTGCTCCTGACGCAGGCGAGGTATAAAAACTACCAAGAATTCACCGCCGATTCCATCATCGCATCGGCGGTGGATTTCTATAGGGATTCGCAGGATAGCGAACTGCTTATGCGGGCTTTGTACTATCATGTTGTCGTGGCGCGTCAGCTCGGTCGTTCCGATTCCGATATAGTCGACGATGTTTTCAGAGCTGAGGAGATAGCCCGTTCTTTGGATTCCCCCCTATGGATAGCCCGCACCAACGACCTGCTGGCAGAAATTTTTTATGAAAGCTATAATAAAGATGAAGCGATGCATTATAATGATATAGCTATTTATAACTACGAGATAGCAAAAAAATATCTTAATTATCTTTATTCCACACTTTTTAAAGCAAGTGTATTGACCGAAATTGGGAAATATGACGAGAGTTTATCGTTAATGGATAGTTTAAGTAGGTCAGATTATATGAAATATGCTGATTCTACTTTTGTATCGCATTACATAGATGCCAAACTAAGTGATTACATATATTTAGATAGGTATAGTGACGCTGATTCTTTATTGAATAAACGGTTGGAATATAATACTCCTTTTTCGACTCATGGGTATATAATGTGTGCTTATATCTATAATTTCAAGAATCAATTGGATATAGCCGGGCGATGTGTGGATTTAGCTATTAAGACTGCGGTCACTTCCTCTGAAAGATATGAAGCATGGAAAACTTGTAAATTTATTTATGCTGAACATTTGGATTTAAATGCTTTAAAGGCAATTGATGATAGTGTGCAAAAGTATGAAACACGACATTTTGCGGCGGTTGAGAATACCGTTTCTTCAAAAACTGCTTTGAGTGTACGTGATAATAACTTGCGGCTGAAATTTAATGAAAAAAGCGATGCGTATAATACATTGAAATATGGACTTATCATTATTGTGATAATAGGATTGATTTTTTCCATTTCACTTATCGCAAATGTTTATAAGACATATAAACAAGGTAAAGATAGAGAGACCGTGCTTCTTGAAATAGCTGATAAACTGTATGATAATCAGTATAAAACGCTGAATATGTTATGTAATGAATATCTTGCGTCGCCTCAAAATGAAAAAGATAAAGTGCGAATATATAATAATGTAAGGCTGGAGATTTTGAAAGTCGGAAATGAGAAAAACTTAAATAGCCTAATTGACTGGGTTGACAGAAATAAAGAAAGAAAATTGTCTCAATATTTTGATGAAACGCCAGAATTGTCATTGGATGAAAAGAAACTGATTACATTCTCGATTGCTGGCTTTTCATCAAAAGCGATTAGTATGTTTATGAATTTGAAACTGGCGACTTTTTATACGAATCACAGAAGGTTAAGAGAAAAAGTACTTCATACAGACTCTCCGCTTCGCCATTGGATTGCAAAATCAATGTCATTAAAACGGTAAGTGTATCTATTTGGAGACACTTTGGCATGGTGAATAAAATTAAAATTGATGCGTAATGGTAGTTTGTTGTATTTTAGGGTGTTATGATGTGTGCTGAATAAATTGTTTTAAGTCGATTTTTTGATGGATTCAGAGTTTAAATTGTATCTTTGCAATATCAGAAATCAATATTTCATGCTTAAATTTATGACTCGAATTATCACTTTAATGCTTATGTTGTTATTCGCTGCCTTGTCAACTGTGATGAATGCTGATGACAAAGGTTCCGGTAACACAGATGATAAAACTGCGCAACGTATACCGTTTTATCAAATAGGTAAAGACTTAATCAAAGATAAGCCCCGCATGCCGGCGCGTTATGCCGATATAGAGTGCTATTACTGCGATGGGTTTATCTATATCTCGTTTGACGAGCCGGAGGGTAATGCATCTATGACCATCGAGGATGTCGCCACAGCCGAGAAGGGGATTTATACCTTCTCCACACTCTCACCCTATACCATAAATATAGGTGAGGTTAAGGGCACATTCCGATTGGAAATCTCTACTTCCGAAGGACACACTTACGTGGGATATCTCACAGAATAAGTTGCTGCCCCTAATGAGTTGACTGAACCTTGATATTCTATCCTCTTCTCCTCACCTTTTTCTGATAATCCAAAAGGCGCCTTGCGATTATACCTCCCTGAAAGCATTGCAGGTAAAACCAATGCAAAAATACAAACCTAAAATTTAATTTAAAATGAAAAAATTCATTATTGCTACATTTCTTGTAGTAGCAGGAATCGCAACAGCATCTGCCGGCAAATGGGTAAGTATACAATGTCCGGATGGTAGTGTTCATTCGGTTTATTATGAGGAGACCAAGGATAAAGTGACTGATGACTTTGATGAGGCTGCCTTTGACAAATTTTGCGATGATATGTTAAAGTTGTATTGTGCTCCTAAGAAGAAAAATTGATGAATATCATAGGATAAAGCTTTAATACTCTTTTTGTGCATAGAGTAATTGAAATTTAGAATTACCCTATGCACATATATTTAATAAATTTACGAAATCATGATATCTTTACTTATTCGCTTTGGCGTAATATTAGCCATGTCGGTTGTGTCATTACACATCAATGCACAGGTTATTTTATCGATTACTGAAGACCCTGCGGCAGTGACGATAGAGAATGGGAACAACTCGTTAAGAAAGAACGAGCTTAGTATTGACACAGTAAAATATCAAATTACCTACCGTAGCAGTTTGATTCCTGATACAGCCAACCATGAAACAAAAGAAGAAGGATTTACAGTAACACTTGTTGGAGGTAATTATGCCAAGTTTATGGATAAAGCAGACCTCGATTCCTGGTTGTTGCGTAGACAGATGAGGGCGGCAGGCAAGTCGCGTAGCGAAATTATGATGGCATCGGTTAACTCACGGCGGCAACCGGTCTATGTAGAAGAATTTATAATGAATTATCCACAGAAAGATGTCAATACAGTGCTATCATATCTTGCGGGCACCATGCGCCAATATAATGACGATGGCGCAATTCAAAACTGGAGCATAGGTGATGAGACAAAAGAAATCCTGGGGTATAAATGCCGTAAAGCTACCTGTCGGTTCCGTGGACGTGACTATGAGGCATGGTATGCCGAGGAGCTTCCTATCCCCTACGGTCCTTATAACTTCCGCGGACTTCCCGGTTTGATAGTGGAGCTGTATGACACCGGGAGGGAATATGAATTCTTAATGGTAGGTATCGAGCGTCCAAGCGAAGATATGCCAATGATATTAAACATTTCAAAAACAATAGAAAAGATTTCAAGAAATGATTTTAGAAAACTGAAGGAATATTATAATGATAACGCTGCCGGAAGTTTGCTGGACGGACAAATGAGAATAGTGGTTTCATCGGACGAGGAAAGGACTGAACTGGAGAAACGCCTCAATGGTCGTCGCCCTTACAACCCCATAGAGAAGGAGTGACATGTCTTAAAGTGCCTTGCAAGTATATCCTACCTAAAAGCCTTGCATGTAAAACTTATGCAAAAAAGCGACCCTAAAACTGCTTTGGAATGAAAAAATTCGTTATCTTTGCATATCTTGCAGTATTAGCCGGAATATCATTATGTTTGGTTTCAGTGTGAAGGCGGTCTACAATAGAAATTAGTATTACAGATACCAATGAAAAAGAGTATATACATATTAATATTGATATTGGCGTTTATATCTCTGCCAGCAGTCCTGTATGCTCAATCCGATATCAGGAATAGTCGTCCAAAGGGATGGAATGGAAGATACAAACCATCAAAAGAACTTGTAGCTGACAGTGCGCGATATAAGATTACCTATCAAAGTTATTTTAGTCGGGATTCAGTATTTTTGGATGATAAGAAATCAGGTTTTACACTTACTTTGATAGGTGAGAATGTAGTCCAGTTCATAGACAGTTATGATTTGGAAGCAAGTCTTTTGGGAGATAAGCTGTATGCTACAACAACTTTATCATCGAATGAGATATATGAAAGGAAGAGCCCTTTATTTAGTAAGAGGATTTTCAAGGAAAGAATCCTGATAGATTATCCGGTGAAAGGAAAAATTACTTATCAGGAGTATCTTGCCGGTGCTTTCAGGCGGTATTTAGATGAAACAGCGACACAGAATTGGGTTATTGGAGAGGAAACCAAGGAAGTTCTTGGATACCGCTGTCGCAAAGCCACCTGCCGGTTCCGCGGACGTGATTATGTGGCATGGTATGCCGAGGAGTTGCCGATTCCTTACGGACCTTATTATTTCAGAGGATTGCCCGGACTGATTGTGGAGCTGTGTGATATAAATAAGGAGTATGTATTTAATATGGTCGGATTTGAACGACTGACAAATTTCATACCTATGAAGTTTTATGATGGGAAAGGGGTAGAGATGCTGTCGCGAGATGATTTTCGTTATTTGAAGCAATATTATAATGAAAATGCCGCTGCAGCCGTGTTCAATAATGCAAGTGGCATCAAGTCAAACCTCACCCCCGAGCAGGAAAAGGAGCTTGAGAAACGTCTCAACCGTCCCCGTCCTTACAACCCCCTCGAGAAGGAGTGAGGTCAAAAAATAGAAACTGTAAGGGGGTATGTTGTTTCTTTATATCCAACGGCACCCCTTAATTTAACTCCTAATACCTAATTATATGCTAAGAATCTTGATAAGACAGTGTGCATTAATGGTGTTGGCTACGATACCGTTTGTAGCGGAATCAGCGACAGTTGGTTCCAACGGCAGTGAGAGTGCTGAAGTAAAATCTTCACCACAAAAGGCTAAAAAAAGCATTTATCTAATACCCGATACCGCTAAATATAAAATCACATATAGTGTAGCTTTCGTCAGAGATACCACCAACTTCAGTGATAAGAAAGATGCTTTTGTCGTGACGCTTGTAGGCAATAAATGCGCCCAATTCATTGATAAATATGAACTGGACTATCATTTGCTGAGTGATAGTCTTACAATTGCTAATGTTCCGAGGGATGAGGCAAAGAGAAAAAGAATGAAGGTTAAGATGCTAAGTACGTTTAGTGAATCAATAATCATGAATTATCCGGAAAAAGATGTCAACACCTTCCAGTCATATCTATCAGGAAGTTTCCGCCGTTTTGAGGATGCAAAAGCGATTCAGAATTGGAAAATAGAGAGGGATACAAAGGAAATTCTGGGATATAAATGCCGCAAAGCTACCTGTCGATTCCGCGGGCGTGATTACGAGGCTTGGTATGCCGAGGAATTACCGATACCCTATGGTCCTTATCAGTTCAGGGGATTGCCTGGATTGATTCTGGAATTGAGCGATACAAATAAGGAATATGTATTTAATATTGTAGGCTTGGAACGTCCGGAGAAGGTCATACCGTTAAGAATTTTTGATGGGAAAGCGGTAGAAAAGATATCCCGTGAAGATTTCTGGTTTCTGCATAGATATTACAATGATAATGCAGCGGCAGGGTTGTTAAACAATTCCGGTAGTATCAAGCTCAAACTCACTCCCGAGCAGGAAAAGGAGCTTGAGAAACGTCTCAACCGTCCCCGCCCATACAATCCCATAGAGAAGGAGTGACAATCTGAAAGCGACTGTGCGATGAGAATTAATGGCTAAAGCTTGGAGTTAGGATATTAAATCAGTTCATAATCTGGGCTGTAATTAAATTATAAAACCGGAATGAAATTTTTTATAATATTAGTTCTGTTTCTAAGTTCCTCATATAATACAATTTTGGGGCAGGTGACTATTTCGGGAAATGAAAAAATCAAATTAAAGCCCGCGAAGATGCTTGGAATAGATACGGCTGAATATAAATTTACTTATGATGTGCAATTTGTTAAGGATACCCTGAATCGTGACATATTGGTGTCGGGGCGTACACTGCTGTTGGTTGGTAAGCACTCGTCGGTATATGTGGATTATTATGCTGCGCTTTCCGATTCGATTTATGCTGAATCGGTGCGCGATGGCATGTCGATAATGGATGCCATGAACAAATCATCGAATGTGAAAGGGAAGAAATTTCGTGAGACAGTGGTAATGAATTATCCAAATCAAGGAGAGGCTTTAGTACAGGACTATTTTGGCGGTGCGTTCCGACGGTATATTGACAAGACATGTGGTCAAACATGGTCGCTTACAGATGAGACAATGGAAATCCTTGGCTATGAATGCCGGAAGGCAAAATGTGATTTTCGAGGGAGAAGCTATGTGGCATGGTATACAGATGAGATTCCTGTCCATTACGGACCATTTTTGTTTGGCGGACTTCCGGGATTGATTGTCAGATTAGAGAGCGACGATAAGGAATACCGATTTAATTTAATAGGTATTGATAAAGTCAGGACACCATTTTTAGTTGAAATCTATGATGGAAGAGGAGTTGAGGTGCTGTCGCGGGATGATTTTCGATATTTGAAGCAGTACTATAATGAAAATGCCGCTGCGGGGGTGCTCAACAATGCAAGTGGCGTCAAACTCGAACTCACCTCCGAGCAGGAAAAGGAGCTTGAGAAACGCCTCAACCGTCCCCGCCCATACAACCCCATAGAGAAGGAATAGATATGCGGAAGCTGATAGGTGTGATATTATTGTTGCTGACGGCGTTTGCCGCACCGGCGGCCGTGAAGATTGGCGGGAAGGTGGTGGATGCTGCCGACGGGAAGCCGATTGACAATGTGCTGTGCTGCGTGACGCGAGGCAAGGGTGCGCCGTTGACCTATATTTTTACCGACAGGGATGGCCGCTTCTCGCTTGAGGCTGAGAGGACCGACTCGGTGGCATTCTCGCTCATAGGGTATGCCAAGCTGACCATGCAGGTGGGAGATGTGGGGAGAGATGCCACTATACGTCTCAGCGCGGCCGAGTTTGCACTGAAGGAGATTGTGGTCAAGGCACCACCCATCCGGGAGAATGGCGATACGCTGGTCTATGATGTCAACAGCTTCAAGAGCAAGGATGACCGTTATATATCAGATGTGTTAAAGAAACTCCCCGGAGTGACCGTGGGGGAGAACGGCTCGATAAAGTATCAGGGGAAGGCTATCAATAAGTTTTACATAGAGGGACGCGACCTATTGGAGGGCCGCTACACGCTTGCGTCAAACAATCTGGATGTCAATGCCGTGAAAAAGGTTGAGGTGATAGAGCACAATCAGCACATCAAGAGTCTCCAGGGGCTTGAACCTTCGGAGCGCGCGGCAATAAATCTGAAACTTGACAAGCAGTTCATGGTGCGCCCCTTCGGAGAGGTGCGCGGCGGCATAGGTAATGGACCGGTCTACGATGCCGGATTGCTCGTGACGCTTCTCACGCGCGGACCACAGGCACTGGTGTCGCTGCAGGCAAATAATTACGGGAAGAATCTTGAGGGGGAGGCTGCCGACAAGTTTGAGTATTCGGATTTAAACACATATATATCACCTTATTCGACGTTGCTCTCCACCCCTACCATCCGCTCTATCAACATACCGCTGCAGCGCTATCTGTTTAACCGGTCGCGGCTCGCGAGCGTCAATCTGCTCCTCCCTGCCGGAAAGAACTCGGAGCTGAAGCTCAATGCCGTGTATGTGGCTGACCGTATGAGGCAGCGCTATGATATGAGCAGCTCCATGATGCTCGGCGAGGGGAATACTCTCAATCTATTTGAAAATGCCATGGCGCATACCAGGCTCGATGAGCTCAAACTGGCGGGGATATATGAGCGGAATGCCGCGAAACTCTATCTGAAGGATGAGTTCGGTTTCCTTTCCGACCGGGAGGGGGGACGCTCGGAGATGCTCACGCAGTCGGACTCGGTGGACTATTCCTCCACGGGTTATCCCCGCGAAGTGTACAATAAGTTGCGCACCCATTATCGGTTTTCGAGTTCGCAACTGGTGTCGCTCTCGTCACATATACGCGCCGGGCTCGCGCCGGAGAGGCTTGAGGCACTTTTCCCTTCGGTGGCGGGGAGCCGCGTGGGTGAGCGCTTCAGGATGAAGCATTTCAAGGCGAAGAACTATCTCACCACATCGCTGCCTCTGCTGAGACACCGGATAGGTGTGGGAGCATTTATGAACTACACACGCATGCAGCCGCGTTTCACAGTCAGCGCCGAGGGGGTGGAAATTCCCGCAGAGGTGCTGCCGGCATCGGACGGGGCGGCGAGCACCATCACCAATGTGGAGTATGGCGCGGAGACCAATGTGGCGTTCCAATGGCTTGACGAGACACTGTATCTGAAAATCACTCCCGAGGTGAGAGGTTACAATGTCAGGGCATCGGTGGGCGGAGTGAAGCACCACACGGTGAAGTTTCTCCCGTCGGTGTCAATGAGCTGGAAGCTGAACTCGCGCCTGGAAATGCGCATGGGTGGGAACCGGAGGTTCAGCTATCAGGATGAGAGTCCGTTTTTCCCTGCGCCGTACATGACCGACTACCGCTCGGTCTATGTGCCATCGGGCGACCTCAATCACACTGACACTTACTCGGCTTACTACAGCGCTTCGTATCGCCACTCTGTGAAGTTGCTTTTCGCCAACATGAGCCTCCGCTACTCCAACCGGAAGAGCAATTTCATATCCTCAGCCTATTATACCTCCGACTGGAGCTGCATCACCACCAGCCGGCTCCCCAACCGGGGCTATTCGTGGGAGCTGCAGGGTGAGGTGAGCAAGACGTTTGCCGACGCCAAGACTACTGTGAAGCTGGCTCCGTCGGTGAGCTACATCGGGAGGGATGTGGCGCAGCAAGGATTGTTGTCGCGCAATTATCACACTCTCTATGCGTGGTATCTCACGGTGACCAACCGCAGTGTGGCGTGGCTTTACGCGAGGTATTCGCTCACCGGCTCACTGACCCACAGCCGCAGCCGTGTGTTTGGCAACAGCGAGCTTACCAACTGGTTCCATACGGTGGATTTGAGCTTTTTCCCTCTCCCGAAATTTACGGTAGACCTGAAGGGTGAGCTCAGCACGCTCGATAATTACACATCGGGGCACGATAACTATTTTTTCTGTGATTTCGGGTTGACTTATAGCCTGAAACGGTGGTCGCTGGCGCTTACGGCGCGCAATATTTTCGATGTGAAGGATTATTCGCTCTCGCAGTATACGTCGGTCAATGAATCGACGCGCAGGTTGCCGCTGCGCGGGCGGGAGATAATGCTCACGGTAAAGGTGAAATTCTGAAGAGGGGGAGTTGATTATCGGACAAATCGGACGAATCGGACAAATCAGACTAATCGGACGAATCGGCTCTTGACTTTTGACTACCTGACTTTTGACTATTGACTACTGACTACCTGACTATTGACTCCCCTCCTGACTAATCACCCGATGGTGAGGTGGAGGTCGTCGATGAAGGCGCGGAGGTGGGGGGTGTTTTCTACCATGTGGGCTAATACCTGACGTTCATTCCAGGTGTGGGGCGATGCTTCGCCCTGGTTGATTTCTATGGTAAGGTCTATCGCGTCGTTGAGCAGGCTGTCGCGCAGATGGGCGAGCAGCGAGGGCATGGCTTGGGAGAGTACGCTGCGCTGCATCTCGTTTTCCACCATCACTCGGTAGGTGTGACCCTCAGTTGACGCCGGAAATGAGGCGCGCATGGTGTTGATGAGGATATGCTCAGTTGGGCGGGCGTTGATGAATGTCTGCCAGGAGGCGTGGAGCTGTTCCTGGGTGTAGACGTTGCTGCGCGGCTCGGCGGTAGGGGTGGCTGCGGTCTGCTGCGGTTCGTTGTGTCGCGAGGTGTTGGCGGTGGGGTTGATGGAGAAAGTGGAGGTAGAGATTTTTTTCAACGGACGTCCGCCAATGGAGACAGGGCGCGGCGCCGGACGCGGTGATGCCGGTGCGGCGGGTGCGACTGGCGGAACAGGTGCCGGCTGGGCTACCGTATGGGTCACCTGTGGAGCCGCTGCTGAGGCTCCATGTGTGGGAGCGGTCGGTGCGGGAGCCGGTGAGGGTTGATAGGCCGATGGTGCGGAGTGTGACGGTGCCTGAGGGGCAGGAGCCTGCGCGACCGGAGCGGGTGCGGCGGTCGGACGCGATGACGCCTGAGCGGCAGCGGTCGGTGCCTGAGCGGCTTGAATCTTCTGTAACCGCCCCTCTCCATCGCCGCTGTTACCGGGGGAGGGGCTTAGCAATTGGCATATCTTGGCGAGCGTCAGCTCTATAAGAAATTGCTTGTTGGAGGCTATGCGGTAGTTGAGGTCGGCATCGTTACAGAGATTCATGGCTCTGTAGATGAAGTCGGGGGGACACTTCACAGCCGTTTGCGCCATAGCCGCGCGCGCCTCGTCGTCGGCTTCGAGGAGCACGATTGTCGAGGGGTCGCGTGCCACCATGAGGTCACGCATATAGTCGGCCAGACCGTTGATGAAGAAATGCGAGTCAAACCCGCGGTCGCGGATTTCCTTGTAGATTAGCCATGAGTCGAGCACACGTCCCTCGAGAAAGCAGTCGAGCAGGCGATTGTAGTAATTGTAGTCGAGCACATTGAGGTTGTCAATGGTGCTGCGGTAGGTGATGTTGCCTCTTGAGGATGCCGCAACCTGGTCGAAAATGGAGAGGGCGTCGCGCATCGCACCGTCAGCCTTGCGGGCTATGATGTTGAGGGCGGCCGGTTCGGTGGTGATACCCTCCTGCTGCGCCACATAGCTCAGATGCTCTATCATGTCGCGGATTGATATGCGGTTGAAGTCGTATATCTGGCATCGCGACAGTATGGTGGGGATGATTTTGTGTTTCTCGGTGGTGGCGAGGATGAAAATCACATAGCTCGGGGGCTCCTCGAGGGTTTTGAGGAATGCGTTGAATGCGGCGGCCGAAAGCATGTGTACCTCGTCGACTATAAACACGCGGTAGCGCCCCTGCGATGGTGGCACCTGCACCTGCTCCACGAGCTGGCGTATATCGTCCACACCATTGTTGGAGGCGGCGTCGAGCTCTATGATATTCATGGAATTGCCGTCGTTGAAAGCACGGCAGCTGTCACACTCGTTGCAAGCCTCGCCCTGAGGCGTGGGATTGCTGCAGTTGATGGTCTTGGCAAAAATTCTGGCACACGAGGTTTTCCCCACACCGCGCGAACCGCAGAACAGGTAGCTGTGGGCAAGCCTGTGGGTGGCGATGGCGTTTTTCAGGGTAGCGGTCAGAGCCTTCTGCCCCACCACGCTGTCAAACGTCGCCGGGCGGTACTTTCGAGCTGAGACAATGTAATTTTCCATATCTACAAATTTACACACATTTCCCCGAACTACCAAGCTCGGGGAAAGGAAAAAAGTAGCGGTGACCGACATTATGGGAGCTTCCCGCTCCCCATGCCGCTGCCCCACGCCTCCGGGGCGGGCAATTTCGCCCTGACCGGTGTGTGGTCAGCGCAAGGAACCTCCTGTCTCGTACATGTGAGTCGGGAGTTGAGATTGATACGGGGGTGAAATCACCGTGAGATAGAGGATAATGAAACCGATTAGCAGAATCATCACCACAATCATCCCCCATATCGAAGGGGTGGTTATGATAATGTCAATCATCTCCCTCACTTTGGCTGAGCGATTCCTATCTCGCTCGTAATCCTTAAGGCTCATAATCTTAATTGTTTGGTAAATTTTTAAAAAAATAATTGTTTGTAGGTCAATATATCTGCGTGGAGTAGGGCAACAGTGATTGGTAACCTGCATAACGATTGCAGGAAACAGTCACTTTCCAAAATGTTGTGATGCGGGGGATGCGTCAGTTGCCGAGTTCGAGCTGATTTTTTACGAGATTGTAATATGCTCCCTTGGCAACGGTGAGCGACTCGTGGGTGCCCGTCTCCATCACTTTTCCTTTGCCGAGCACCACTATATGGTCGGCATCGCGGACGGTGGATAGCCTGTGGGCTACCACCACCACAGTGCGTCCTCGATAAAATCCCGTCAGATTCTCCACAATTTTCCTCTCGTTTTCGGCATCGAGGGCGTTGGTGGCTTCATCAAGGAAAATAAAGTCGGGATTACGGTACACCGCGCGTGCTATCAGGATTCTCTGTTTCTGCCCTTGGCTGAGTCCTACGCCATCGCGTCCGATTTTTGTGTCATAGCGCAGAGGCAGACTCATGATGTAGTCGTGGATATTTGCTGTACGTGCAGCCTCCTGAAGCCTTTCGGGGTCAATCTCGCCATCGCTCACGGCTATGTTGCGCGCTATGGATTCCGAGAAAATCACACCGTCCTGCATCACCACTCCACACTGGCGGCGCCACCACTTGAGTTTATAGCTGTTAATGTCATCGGCGCCGATTTCTATGCGTCCGCGCTGCACTTTGTAGTATCCGAGCATCAATTTTATCAGCGTGGTCTTGCCGCTGCCCGATGCGCCCACAATAGCTGTAATCTTACCTTCGGGGATGGTGATATCCACGTCATCAAGGGTCCATGCCGGGCTGTGCGGGTCATATTTGAATCCCACACCTTTCAGGGCTATTCCTTTTCCTCCCTCAATCGAGGTGCGGGTATTGTCAGGCGATTCCTCATTGCGTCCGCAATGCACCTCGTTGATGCGTTCAAGTGAGATTTTTACATCCTGGAGAGCATATAGGAAGCTCATCAGCTGTTCCACCGGTGAGTTGAGCTGCCCCACTATATATTGGATGGCGAGCATGGCTCCGAGAGTGATTTGTCCGTTGATTACAGCTGTGGCGGCTAACACGGTTATGAGGATATTTTTTAGTTCGTTGATGAAGATGCTCCCCGCCTCCTGAGTCTGCTGGAGACGGAGTGTTTTCATCTCGACTTCAAATAGGTCCACCTGAGTGTCCTCCCACTCCCATCTGCGCCGGCGCTCGCAGTCCTGAAGCTTGATTTCCTGCATCGAGGTGATGAATTCGTAGGTCTTGTTATTGTTCTTGGCTTGATATTCAAACAGTTCATAATCCAATACCTTTCTGCGTTTGAGAAACGAGCTTATCCACAGTCCATACACGCCACTCCCTATGGCGAAGACCAGGAATATCAACCTGTCATAGATGAGAAGCACAACGCCAAACACCAGGAAACTCAACATCGTGAAGGCAATGCTCAGAGTTTTCTGAGTGAGAAATTGCTGCACTCTCGTGTGGTCCCCCATGCGTTGCAGCAAATCGCCCATAAGCTTGGTGTCGAAAAACGACATCGGGAGTTTCAGCAGTTTGACGAAAAAGTCGCTCACCAACGATATGTTTATACGCATGGAGATGTGCAGCAGCAGCCACCGGCGCACGAAGTCGGTGATTGTACGTCCGGTTACAAGCATCAGTTCTCCAAGCAGCACAAGCCATATAAATCCGATGTCATGGTTCTTGATACCCACATCCACAATGGCTTGGGTGAGAAATGGCATCACAAGCTGTATGAGACACCCCACTGCCAGCCCGATTATGATTTGGACGAAATGTTTGCGGTAGCCCTTGAGATAGCCGAAAAGAAACCGGAATGACCTGCGCTTCTCCTCGCTTTCGGCATGGTAGCTGCCAAACTTTTCGGTAGGCTCGAAAAACATGGCTATCCCCTTGCTTTCGTTGTCGGAGTGTGTGCTGAGCCAATGGCGCTCGAATTCCTCGCGCGTATAGGTGATTTTGCCTTTTCCCGGGTCGGCGATATAAAATTTCCTCCCTTTGCTTACCTTGTAAAGAACTACGAAATGATTCTGATTCCAATGGAGTATACAGGGCATGCCGTTTTCAATCAATTGCTCCACGCTCACACGTCCTGCCATACAGTCGAGTCCTAAAGTGCGGGCTGCCTGACAGATACCGAGCATCGAAACCCCCTCGGTCGTGGCGAAACAGATGTCCTGTAACTCATCAATAGAATAGCGTTTGCCAAAATATTGGCAAATCATTGCCAAGGATGCTATACCGCATTGCATAGCATCCTTTTGACGGGTGATTCGAATGGTTTTCAATGACTTATTATTTAATGTTACTTGAGGATGCCTGATTCGTTATCATCGTTGGTCATGTCGATAGTAGCTTCCTTGCGCTGTTTTCCTGCGGAGAAAAACCAAGAAACAGAGAGCATTATCATGTTTCGTTGAGCGGGTACAAGCACTGATTGTTTTTTAATCAGGTATTTGTTGTGCAGGTTTTCGTTGAACTCAGGACCATTCTTGCAGAAAAGATGCTGACCGATGAGTCCGAAACGCCAATGCTTATCAAGTGAATAATTGATATATACATTATTATATGCCCCGGTGGTCAGATATGACTCTCCTGAAAGAGAACGCTCTTTGTTGCGCCAGTTTATTCCTGCGTTCCAGTTACCTGCGCTCCAGTCGGCAGCCACGTTGAATTGCCAGTGGTCAAGGTTGTGTGAGTAGCCGTGACCTCTTGACTGATAGGATTTGAAATCTATTCCGGCTGACAGGTTCAGGTTTTCTCCGAAACTTAGATTCAATGAGAAGCTGTTGGATAGAAGCGACATCCTTTTTTGGTTTTCAAATGTGGATATGAAGCGTGTGTCGCCATCTGTTTCTGTGCGTTCTACCGAAGACATCACAGGATTATGTTCGTTGACATAGGTAAGGGTGTTCTGCACCCCTATAGGACCTAAATTGCCGTTAATTTTGAATGCCAAACGGTATTTCCACCAGTTTTTCAGGTCGGGATTGCCACGGGTGATTTCAAAGCGGTTATTCTGAAATTCAGTAGCAGCCATCTGCGACAGTGATGGTGAGTTCTGAAGTATTACGTTGTATAGATTGAATCTCCAACCTGCGGTACGGTATATCAAATGAAGTTCAGGACGAAACATCCATTTGTTCATCCGGTGGTCATTTTGGCTTGTGAGCCTTCCGCTCACTCCCGCACCTGCCAGATAATAGAATTTACCTAAATAGCCATAGGCCGACACATAGGCATAGATATTTGTGTCGTGTAGTTTATCGGAGTTCTTGTTTTCTCCGCTATATTCATTTGAGGTGTAGGAATGTGAGACCCTTGTACCGGTGCTGATGCTGAGTTTCCTGTTGAATCTCGTGTAATACTTGATTTCACCTATATATGCCTGGCGGTTGCTCTTTGTTCCATAGGCATAATGATAGGATGGTTGTTGAAAATCTTCCGATTCAGATTCACTCATCTCATACCGGTAATCTGTGTGGCGATACACTCCCACTACATTGGCGGTCACGGCAGAGGTGGCGTTGATGAATCTTTTGTAATAGAGACTTAGTCTCGGTGATATATATTTTTCGTAAGGTTCAGTGAGTTGAAAATATGGTTTTGCACCGTCTTCAGTGACGAATTGCCTATGTGCTCTGTCCGGACTATGGTAAATCACACCTCTGAGATTCACATCGAAAATCTGTTTTCCGGGCAGGAAGTGATTGTAGGTTGCCTGCATGGTATTTTGTGTATATTTCAGAGGTGTGTTTATCCCCTGACGATTGATTTGATGGGGTTGGTCACCTATCATGTATATGTCGGTATCGTTGATGCGGCGTTTTGATAGGGAGGTGTAATCGGAATTTACGCTCATGGTGTATTCCGAATTTTTGCGTGTATATTTTCCTACCACAAAGTTCTCTCCATTGGCTGTAGTGACGGCATTGTTGGCTATGGCGCCTATAGTGTACCCATCTGTGCGTTGTTTCAGAACCACGTTTATTACCGCTCCTATCGATGTGTCATAACCATACTCAGTGCCGGGGGTCTGCAGGTATTCTATGCGTGCCACATTTTTAGGCTGTATTGCTAAAATATCCTGACGGTCCACAGGGCGCCCGTCAATCAACACCACAGCTTTCTGACCGTCATTGGTAGTCAGCTCGCCTGTGATTGTGTTGACTCTTAATCCGGGGAGCATCATGCTACGGAGGAGTTCGTAGCCTGTCACGTTAAATTTACGTTGGCTTGATGATGGAATGACGCACAGTGTATCACCTCTTATTATTCTTCTGGATGCCTTTACCACAACTTCGTTGAGTTGTTGTGACTCGATGCTGTCGGATATCTCTTGTCCCGACATGTTGAAGCTAAGAAGCAGGAAAAGTAGGATGATGGTATAAAAACGGTTCATTGTTTTAGTTTTTAAGATTCAACTGGGTTATGTGATGATTTTGTGATGCAAAAGTAGGCGATATTTTGGAGAAAATTTGACAGTTTACAAAATTTGACGATTGTGCGTTTGGTTGTAATTAGTTTAACATCAAATAAATAGCGATGCACAATCGCTTGATTGATTGTGCATCGCTTAAGAGCGTAGAATGAGAGAGATAGATGCTCTACAAGATGGCTTGATAATGTTAATATAAGTTAAGAAAAAGTCTGTCACAAATCTCTTAACCTTGATAAGGGCTATTTTTCCTTTTCGAGGTTCATTGAGTTGGAGAGGCGACGGGCTTTCTGATTGCCGAACGCTACGCGGAGATTTAGTGAGACCATTGAGTTGTTGATGCGGTTGTCAACGTGTGTCACAGATTGGTATCCGGGGGTGTTGATGGTGGTTGTGGTCAGACGGTGACTGGTGCGCACGGGAAATTGCACTGAGAGCGCGGCAGAGAGATGGTTTTTGAAGAACAGCTTCTGTGCGGTTAATTTCAGCATGTCGATGGGACGGTGTGTATAACCTTGCAGGAGCGGGGTTTGCTCATGTCCTACATAATAGTCGCCGACAATCGCCAGTCCTGACTGGCGATGGAAATAGCTCAGTTGACTTTCAAGATACCACACCTTGCCTGTGTGCTTGCCATAAGCGGCATTGTTGTAGGATTTCTGTTGGTGCATGGCACGGAATGTGGCGTAAAGGTTGAGCGGTAGCTTAAAGTTGCCTTCCAGATTGATGTACCAATGGCTGAATTTACAGTTGACCCGGCTTTGTATTATTTGCGGATTGGCGGCATTGAATACATCAGCCACATCGTTGTCATGTGTCGCCCATGTGTAGTTGAGTTTTAGTTTTCCCTTGTAGTCGATTATTCCAGTGAGGTATTTGAATATGGTTGAGCGTAGATTGGGATTGCCTTGATTCCACACATAGTCGTCGACCTGAGTGAGATTAGGTGATAATTGGTCAAGCACGGGGTAAATAACCTCGCTGTAGTATCTTCCGATGATATACCAATCCTTGTGGAATTTCCAATAGGCGTGCAGATAGGGTATGGGCGATACATGGGTCTTGGTTTTCTTTTCCTCCCCCTGCTCCTGGCTCTGACGGTCGACAAACAGAGAGCCTCCCGCCACAAATTGCATGTTAGGCTTCGGACGCCATGCCAGCCTTAAATCGGTACGGTTGCGCAGGTTGTCGGAGGTAAAGAAATAGTCGTCTGAGCCGGCATTGCGGTTTTTGTAGTCGCGCCATGTGAGATTGTTGGTGACCTGCAAGAATACTTTATCGTTGATTGGGCGTAATCCGTCTATATACAGGTTTACGAAATTCTTTTTACCGCGCGTATGGGATTCAGACGAGAGTTGCCGGTCGGTTGTAAAGGAGCTGTTTTCATTAACCTTGTAAAAGTCGTATGTCAGGTCGGCTGAAAGCGAGGTTTTTTTGAGACTGCCTGAATAGGCTATTTTTGCAGAGTATTCGTCGTTGTTGTATTTGGCGTTGAGCACATCTTCGTGGTTGATTTTGGCTGTGGGGAGAGTTTCGGTGATATCATTGTCGGTGTGTCCCCGGTAACCCCCTATTTTGGCATTTGCTTCAATGCGCAGCGAATGGTTTTTATTGAATGAATATTTGGCGGCGCCGAATATATCGGTGCCTTTCGCATGCATCCGTGAGTTGGGGTTGCGCCAGTTGGCTGTGGGTGTCTCGACTTTTATAGTGTCGTGTATTGTGCGGTGGTAGGATGAGGCTGAGTAGTTGCGTCGGCCGTAGGTTTCGGCCGAGAAGTTGAAGTCCCATTTGTTGAGCGAGTATATGAAATTCACTGAGCCGTTTCCGTTTGTGGGGTGGGGTGTACGGATTCCGGTTTCACCAAACCCGCGCACTGCTATGTCCCAACCTTCATAGTTTTCTTTGAGCACGAGGTTGACGAGCACAGGGACGTTGGAGAATCTACCTGCAGGATAGCGCTGGATTTCAACCTTTTCGATGCGTTTGGGATTGATTGAGCGGGCGAATGAAACCGGTGATGGCTGTCCGTTTACCAGTATCATCACATCCTTATGTCCATCAATGTTCACTTTTTCGGAAGTGAGGTCAACTGAGATTCCCGGCACATTGTTGAGCATCTGCGATGCGCTGATGGTGCCTTTTCGCATCTCGTTGGTGACGATAAATGTCTCTGTTCCGTTGTTCATCTGATGCAGATTTGCGGTCACGGTGACAGTGCCGAGCTGCTCGGCGCGGTCGGCGGCGCGTTCGAGGGAATCGAGGTCCACGCCATGGCTGCGACCTGTCACAGTGTCGGTGGCAATTTTGGTGATGGTGTCGGTTACCTGTGCCAATCTCGATGCACTGGCTTGAGAAGTGGTTGTCGATACGAGTAGCAGTATGAACAATGATGTGATGAGGATTTTGGATTGGTTCATAATTTTACTGGAATTAGGTTAGTAACTGTTACAATACTATTTGCATATATAGAATGGGTTAGTTTATATGTAAAGTACGGTAAAATTATCGACATGTTACTTAATCATGCCTGATATTATTGTTTTTTAACGATTGATTGTGAATCACTCTTTTTCGTATTCCTTGATTAATTTTGCATCCTCCGTCATCCTTATGGAGTAAGTAAATAGGCATGATAAAAAGAAGATAATTTTATTCATAAATGTTTGTTTTGTGATGCATTTTGTAATGCAAAAATAGGCGATGTTTTGGGAAAAATTTGACTGTTTACAAATTTTGACAATTGTGCATCCGGATGTAATTAATTTAATATCAAATAAATAGCGATGCACAATCGCTTGGCAGATTGTGCATCGCTTAATAGCATAGAATGAGCGAGATAGAGACCCTACAAGATGGCTTGATAATGTTAATATAAGTTAAATTGGAAGGTCTATCTCAAACATTTTAGGAATATCTCCTTGTCACAAGTGTCAGCGGCAATAATTTTATCCCGTAAACGGCGACGGATTGAATAAAAAGAATTTCGTTTGATACCCCATATATGTTTCATGGCATGAGATGAGATATGGAGAACCCCACTTATAAATATGAGATATTCATTTTCGTTCAGTTCGGGCATCTGCGCTCTGAACCGTTGCATGAGGTTGTCATGCTCGCGGTCGATTTTCTTTTCGAGGTCGGACGTCAGGTTGGGGTCAGAAGAAATCCTGGTTATAAATATCTGGGCTTCCTTTACCGATTGGGTCTGTGTGGTTTTGTCGGCTTCAGATGTATTATATATCTCGCATAATAAAGTGACAGCATTCAATCGGTCGTTTTCAAGTCGGCTTAATCCGGCTGAAAGGTTGCTTTCATGCTCATTGAGCCGGTTTAACTGATGGCTTGTTGAAAGCAAATCCTCGGAAGTCCTCGTTAATTCCAGATTTAATGCGTTGAGCTCTTGCGCAAGGTCTATGATTTTTTCTTCTTTCTGATGACGCTCCCGTTTTACAACCTTGTAGCGATATGTTATAAATAAAATAATTATAAAGAGCAATAAAATAACATAGATAAAGTTTGTGAATAATCGTTGGGATTGGGCTTTTTCTGATGCTATTTCCTCATCATAATGCTTAGATACCGCGGTTGAAACATTCTGTCTGACTATTTGGGCAAGAGTGCCGTCTGCATCATTAAATGCTCGTTTTTGATGCTTGTATGCATCCTCGAACATACCTAATTTATATAAAATATCAGGATGAAAGATGACTTCGTATTCAGTTAGATGGTTTAATGAATCAATTAAAGATTTAGCGTCAGAATGATTGCCTGAATTCCAAAGCTCAGTAGTTAGGAAATAATATAATTTATTATTCATTTGATTGGGACCAATATTTTTTAGTCTCATAAAGGCTTCTGCTGCTTCCTTGTGCTTGTTTAAATTATGATAATTAAATCCAATATGTTCAAGAGACTTGCAGATGAGTTGTGTGTCTTTATTCTCGATTGACTTTTCAAGCAGTTTATGTGCCAGGAGATTTGATTCGGTGTAGTGTTTGGTATTAGAGAGACCTACTATCAATCGTTCTTTTGCGAATGTAACGGATAGCGTGTCCTCCGATTTTTCAAATGCCTCCAATGCAAGACGAGCGTAGCGCTCCTCTTCGTTGAAAGAATATACATCGCGGTATATATCGCAGATTGCAAAGCGTGAGCGACCGAGGAATAGGTAATCTTCGAGCGCTTCGGCGAGTTTTTCGGCTTTCATTAGCGAGATGATTGCCGGGGCATAATTGCGTGCATTGCTCAGGATGACGCCGTGGTAGTAGTGGGCGAGCATCATATCGTGCGATTTGGGAGAATGGTCGGCGTAGTAGTCCACGGCAGTGACAATCAATGAGTCGGATGTCTCGTCGATGTAGCATTTATGTCGCGCCATGGTGGTGAGGAGTGCCATTGTTGCCCGGTCGGCTTTGCGGCTGCGCGTAATGGACTGTGGCGGTATTGAGTCAAGTATGCGTAGGGCGGAGTCGGGTGCGGCGTTCATTATATCTCGGGCACGCGAGAGCGCAGCCTTCACATCGGGGGGAGTGGAGGTGCAGCATGTCATCGCCATGATGATAAGCAGGGCGACGGACAGAGAGATTGTCTCTTTTAGCCCACGGCGCATCATGGACGAGAGGGTCGGGGGGTGAGATTTTCCTTTTCGGCAGGGCGGCGCTTGGCGAGGTCGTCGGCAAGAGTGCGGAGGTTTATGGAGCCTCCCTTTACGGCTGAGCGGAGCAGGCGTTTGTTGGAGCTCTCACTGTAGGAGCCTTTGGCGCGCCACACGAGGTCGGCTATTTGTATGGCTTTCTCATTTGTGCATCGTCCGGCTACAGCGAAGTAGGAATTGTTGACAAGCCGGTCGATGTCGCCGGCGTTGATAGCGTCGATTAGTTCGGTGCCCATGGGAGAGTGGAGTGAGGCGGTGTCCCAGACGGGGTTGGAGTTGAGATAGTCAATGTCGGTCTGCTCCTCGGGGGTGGCGGGAGTGGGAGCCGGAGTGGCGGCATCGGTCTGGGCTATGGAGTCGGCGGGGGTGCCGGTAGCAGCAGTGTCGGCCGGGCCGGCGGGGGTGTTGTTGATGTATACGAGCGCTCCGCCGATGGCTGCAAGGAGGATGGCGGTGGCTATCCATAGCCATGTGCGGCGATACCATGGCGCGGGGGCGAGGATGGTGTCGGCGGGGTCGTCGGAATCGGTGTCGGTGTCAACGCCGGTGGGAGTGGCTGCCGAGGGGGCGGTCATGTCGGGGCGCGGGGTTGAGACTGAGGGGTCGGGAGTAGCTTTCTCAAACACCGGGGCGCGATGTGGAGTGGCGGGAGTGGCGGCAGTGTCGGGGTCGTGGACGGGTGAGGTCTCGAAGTTGGGCGCCACGGGGCGTGAGGTGATGCGCACATCCACATTGTAGACCTCGCTGCCATCCTGAGTGACAAGACGGTGGGCGCGGAAGCCGTGGAAGTTGCCGGAGTGGAGACGGTTGTACTCGGGGGTGTTCTTCTCGATGGATATGTGTTCCTCAAACACGCGGTCGTCGCCGAAGTCGAGGCGCAGGGTGATGCCTTGCTCCACGGGGCTGAGGGTGAGGTCGAGATGGTCGGTGGTGAGGATTTCCTCGGTGGGTTTCTTGAGTTTCAGGGGGTGATAGTTGTTGGAGGCGACCTGAATCTCAATCTGCTCGCCGGGGGTGAGGTCGCGCTCGGTGAATTCGATGTATGGCACCATGGTGTTGATGGCGCGGCCGTTGACCGAGACGGTGAAGCCGTTGATATCGGTGCCTTTCGCCGAGAGGACCTTGAGACCTACCTTGCGGATGAAGCGTATGCCGGTCTGGGCGGCAGTGCGCACCTGTAGTGTGGAGCCATCGTTCTTGACGTAGGCGGAGGGAGTGCCCGCCACTACTGTCTCGGTGTGGCTGTTGAAGCCTTCCTTGGAGTAGGTGATGGTGAGACGGTCGCCATCGTAGATTTGCGATGCGGAGGCAGTGGCACCTTCGGGACAGACTACGGTGTAGAGCTTGCGCACCTGGGTGGTGATGCGTGGCATCTTGATGCCCGGACGGAGGGAGCTGGCGGCCGATACGACTATGACGCAGCGGTAGGGGGCATATTCGGGCTGGGCGGGGAAGGAGAAGATGGATTCGAGCTCCTGCACGGAGATGTAGGTGCGGTAGGCCGCCTCGGCAAGCTCAGTGTCGGGGTCGGGGATATGGTAGGTCCATGACTCGAGGCGCACGGGCTCCACGGGGACGGATGCCTGGTGGAGGGCTGAGTCGACGGCGTCGTCGGTGAGGAGATTGTCGTCGATGAAGGCGCGTTTGAGATTGTTGAACGTCGTCATCAATTGTCGGCCGGTGAGTGAGCAGCCGTTGTCGACGAGGATTGATATCATGAGGTAGCCGCGCTCGGGATGGAGTGAGTCGCGGGTGATGAGTGAGAAGTAGTGACCCTTGGAGTCGGCTTGCATGACGTAGCAGTCGGTGGCGTTGAGGAAGCGCTTTATGGCAGCGCCGGGCTCGACCATGGTGGTGTCCCACTGAGGGTCGGCGGTGGAGTCGGAGGGATAGGAGTAGAGGGTGCGGGTGGCTCCTTGAAGTTCGCCACGGAGAGCTATGTGGATATATTGGAAATCGGCCATTGGAAAATAAAGTGGGTTAAGAGGTGGGTTTGTGACAACCTGTCAGCGGTTTGTGTATGAATTTGGAAAACGTCTGACGGTTTCCAATGTGCAAAAGTATAAAAAAATCCGGTTAATAGCAATTTATTGCTATAAGCAGTCACCGCCTCCCGGGGTGGGAGGCGGTGACTGTATGGGGGTTGACAGGTTGTCAGTGTGTCAGTGTGATGGGCAGGACGAGCGGGTCACTTCAGGCAACGTATTTCGTTGTGGAGGGTGTTGAGCACGGTCTGTCCTGCGGCAGTGAGCGATGATTTGTCGATATTGTTGATGTTATCGTCCATGGTGTGCCATGTGGCGGGGAAGGTGCCGGTGGCATCGCTCTTTGACTCGATGATGTCGATGGTGGGTATGCCGGCTTCGCATAGGAAAATGTGGTCGTCTACCACCGAGCCGCCGGTCTTGTTGACAAATCGGTCGCCGAACCCTGAGCGGTTGGCTATCGACCATACTTTGTCGACTATGCGCGAGGCGTAGCGGTCAGAGAAGTATTCGCGGTGGAATTTGGCGTTGAGACCACCCACCATGTCGAGGAGTATACCGTAGCGCGGCAGGGAGTCGGAGGCATAGGGCATGTTCTTGACCCAATGCTGTGTGCCGAGACACCATGAGTCGTCGTGGGTGGAGAATCCGGATGCTTGTCCGTAGTCCTCGGCATCGACAAAGAGGAGGTCAACACCGACATTTGGCTTCTTGGCGTTGAGCTGGCGGGCTATCTCGAGGAGCACGGCCACTCCGCTGGCACCGTCGTTGGCGCCGGGGATGGGCTTGACACGGTTTTCCTCCATCTCATCGCTGTCGGCCCACGGGCGGGTGTCGTAGTGGGCAACGAGTAGAATGCGGTCTTTTGTATCGGGATTGTACGATGCCATAATGTTGGCAATCGGGAGCTTTTTGTCAGTGAAAGTGGTCACTTCACCCTCCTGGACCTTGATGTCAGTGGCACCATGGCGCTCAAGAGTGGATATGATGAAGTCGCGGCAAAGACGGTTGCCTTCGCTGCCTGTCACCCTCGGGCCGAGGGCAAGCTGCTTCTTGACATAGGCGTAGGCCGTGTCACCATTGAAGTTAACAACCGGGGTGATGGTATTAGCTTCATCCTTATCTGTGTCGGTATTGCTTGAGGAAGACTGCTTGCAGCTCCAAGATAGCAACCCGGCGGCAAGCAGAAAAATGCCTGCAACGCATCTGTATTTCATAAGAATAGCCACTTAACTGTGTTATACGCCACAAAGTTACAAATTTGTTACAACTTATATGCAGAATTGTTACAGAAAAGTCAATGGGTTAACCATTATTAACAGTTAAGAAGATTTAACAAATCAATGTGGCATTTCGATTGTATATATGTATAAAATAATTACCTTTGCGCGAAATTTTAAAAAGCAACACTAAAAACTTAATATATCATGTATTGGACATTGGAATTGGCGTCAAAACTTGAGGATGCTCCCTGGCCCGCCACCAAGGATGAGCTGGTAGATTACGCAATGCGCTCCGGAGCCCCTATGGAAGTGATAGAGAATCTCCAGGAAATGGAGGACGAAGGTGAAACCTACGAATGTATCGAGGATATCTGGCCCGACTATCCCTCCAAAGAAGACTTCTTCTTCAATGAAGAGGAATACTAAAAGCTAAAGAAGCTCACAAATAAAGGATAAACAATCGGACAAACAAACACGCGTTTGTTTGTCCGATTGTTTTTTGCATTTTAGCCAAAGAAATACATCGCATATAGGATGATTCTGAACCAAAATGGTTATATTCGCAGTTAAATAGATGAAGCAATACCTTATGGCAAACCAAGAATATATTTGGCTGGATGCGGTAAGAAGACACAAGCCTATCACTAAAGATGCCTCGAAACATCTTAAAGAACGAAACCTCATCGAGGGGTATTGTTAGTCGTGGGCTTGGACATGGGCTGATATTACCAAGAAAGTGTATGCCGGCATTCTCCATAGGTCAGGTTATTTTTATATCATATAACTTCCCAATTACCTGATTTTTCAGAGCCAATCCGTTTGACTTTACCTTCTGATTTCAACTGCTCAATTACGCGAAACATCGTTGTTTTAGATTTGCCAAACATTTTAGAAAGTTGCTTTACACTGATTCGTTTGTTTAATCTCATCTGCTCCAAAACTAATTCTGATATGTCACCGGAATGTTCCACATTGTTCCGTTCATCGTTCCAATCGTTCCAATCATCGTTCCGCATCGTTCCAATCGTTCCGCTGTTGTAGCCTGTTCCAGTCTCATTGACTACGATGGTTGATTTATTATTGAGGAGATTACCACTGCTTTCTATGGCATCTGCGTTAGCCACAACTACTTTGAAGGTGGTATAGTCGCCTAAAAGAAATTTGGCGGGACTACTCTGATTTTCTTCCAATAGACTTGAAACGGTATTGACACCACTACCGAATCTATTTACGTAACCAAGATTAGCCATAATTTCTGCTATATTCGGATTACGATAGTCTGTTTCGTTGGGAAAGTTTTCGATATTCACTTTTCCATATAGATTCCCCGGATTATCTATCTCAATCCGATTGCTATATTCGTAAAATTTGATAGGAGAGTTATTTCCATTATATGCGCGGTGCATCACAGCATTCATTGCCAGTTCTCGGATTGCTTCCCACGGATAGTTAATGCGTGGTTCTTCTCGAAGGACACTTACAAACTCAGGGCGTTTGTTTTCAATAGAATACTTGATGAAGTATTCTAATTCTTTAAGCATTGAGACGAGATTTCCGGTAAATTTATTCTCTTTGATAACCTTAGTAGCCCTTGTCGTTCCGGCAAACTTTACATACTGAATATATGCTCCCGGGATAAAATACTGTGGGTTGTGAGCCAGCAATAATATTCCAGCGTAAGTTGGACAGTTATATCTTGTGTCAAAAAGGCGCAATGATGCCATTTGTTGAATGATAGTCCGATGGTCTTTTGATAGAGCTTTAGCCGAAACAGCTTTGGGTAGATATTCAGTCTTAAACAGTTCGATATCCAAATCATCTATCGTAGCCTCACGACACGGACGACCGTCAAAGGATGAACTATGCGCTTGCCCTTTTTCCGTAAGTATTCGCTCTTCTTCAGTATTTGCCTCTGCCTTACGCGCTCCAATCCTAATCCAGATTGTACCCTTATATCGAACCGGAGTATCTTCACTTGGCTGCACCTCAATAATTGCAACCTCTCCGTCTTCAAAGACTTCCTTATACACCATCATTGCCGGTGGAGGGAGAATATTTCCAGTGTTTCTTAATCCGGCGTACTCTCGTAAATCTCTATCTGAAAACTTCATCCCATCAAGAGTCCCATCATCATTAGCTCCTACTATGAAATATCCCGGTTTCTTTGTATCTCTTATGTCATTTGCAAACGAGCATATCGCCTCTGATATTTTCGTCGTATTGTCAGTGGATATAGTGCGTTCAACTCGCTCGTTCTCTATGTCATTAAGCAATGACCTTATTTCATTTTTTGTCAGGGGCATTTTAATAAGATATATAGTGCAAAGTTAATAAATAATTAAGAGATAGACTAATTCCGCTCATTAGCAAAAATGAATGAAAGCGGGTGAAAGATGTGGCAGTCAATCATAAATTGGCTAAGACAATCATCGCTCTCATATTGTTTTTTGTCAAGCAAACACAGGCTTGAGGATTGCTTTGCTTTCGGATGTATTCCAGTACTTATGTCGGTGCGTTATTGATGGATTTTGGCAAGGAACTGTTCGCTTTCTTGAGGATGGATGTGATGACGGGAGCCGAACATTATCGTATGCGGTATGTTGGAATAAGTAGATAATTTATTTTAATAACATATGTATAATTCAATTATAAAAAGTGCTGTCGCAGCACTTTCAATAATTTTTGGAACTATGAGCATGACAGCTAAAACTTCGTATATTCTTCTCGCTCCGGGTGTAGAGGAGGTTGAAGCCACGGCTACGGTAGATGCTTTGCGCAGAGCTTCTATAGATGTGGTGACTGTGGCTGTCGGAGAAAATCTTCAGGTAAAGGGCGCCACCGGACAGATTCTTGTGGCAGACTCAATTATATCGCAGGTCAACACATCGGATGCCGACTGGCTTATCATCCCCGGTGGAGACCCCGGTGCACAGAATCTGGCAGCCAACAGCGATGTCAGGAATATGATAATTGAGCATGCCGGAAAGAACGGTCGAATAGCCTCGATATGCGCCGGTCCGGCAGTGGTGCTCGCACCGCTTGGTGTACTCAAAGGTAAGAAAGCTACCTGCTATCCAGGTCTCGGTGATGCCATCAATGCCAACGGTGGAGAGTACGTAAAGCAAACCGTTGTGGTTGAACCGAACCTTATCACCTCGGAAGGACCTGGTACAACACTCCCCTTTGCCATAGAGATAATCCGCGTTACGAAGGGGCAGAATGTGGCTGATACAGTTGCATCGGGAATGCTTGTTGGGAGCAACTGATTCTACCGAGCGCAATTGATGTTAACAAGTCATGCGGTTTTCGGCACTAAGCATTGTTTGCTTTTATGTAATTTCATGACAGATAACCTCGCTTAAGCGTGATATAAGCCGTTAGGCAACGCTTGACACGAAAAATATTAAAGGGTTGAGTATCGTATAATGCGATTTCTCGACCCTTTTTTCTTGGAAAGTCGAAAGGGATTGCCGCCAAGGATTGCCGTAGACTCAATAAATAGCGAATTATCATTAAAAATGATTATCGATAGGATTGCTATTTATAAATCTATAGTGGGGATATGGATTCTTGGCAGAATGTCTTCTCTGTTAAATGTCCTCCCACTCGACGTCTGATACTTGCGGTTCGCGAGGAGACGAGGTGCGGGTTGATGACTTGTCGGAAGTGTCTGATGTACGAGCCGAGGTTTCGTTTATTTCTACGAAGTCGATGTATTCGCCATCTTCGCGGGAGAATATTTTCTTTCTCCTGCGTGAATAGAAACCGCCAAATGGATTATAGGAAGACCCCTCGGAGTTTTCGCGCGATTGTGAACGGCGGTTGCTCCCTGGAGGTGGTGTTCCGAATGCCTGCCCGAACATGTCATTGATACGCTGTGTGTATTTCTTGCGGGCATAGGCTATGATGAGCGGCTTGATTAAAAGCCACACAAGATAGATTATGAATATGGTTGCTAATAACGTAAACATAACAATTACTTAACGTTATTCCTGGGGATAATGTTACGGATATCAGTAAAAAAGTTTTAGTAGGGTGTGGGATGTGCAGGAAATTCTATGCTGTCTTAGCAGTTCCCTTGCGCATCAAGAGTGACTTTCCTGCGAGTCGGGGTCGGTCTTTTTGCCAAGGAGGGATATCAGGATATAAAGGATAATTGACCAAGCGAGGGCTGAGATGCCATCGGTTATGACCATAAGAATTGATGCTCCGAGCACGAGGTAACGGCGAGCGTTCTGACGGAAGGCGAGTGATGAAAATTTGAGCGAAAACATCTTGATTTCGCTGACCATCAGGTAGGAAAAGAGCAATATCAGGATTATCATCACGATATCTCCAGGGTAGGCATGGTCGCGAAGCCACGCGAGAGCGCCAATCCAGAAGATTGCGTTGGCTGGAATCGGCAGACCAATGAATGAGGTGGTCTGGCGGGTGTCAACGTTGAATTTGGCAAGTCGGAGAGCACCGGCAAGCGCTATGAGTAGTGCGGTCCACGGGGTCCATACCGGTCCACCCTGCGCCGCCATTGTGTTCATGACGAGGAACGCGGGAGCAAGTCCGAAGCTCACCAGGTCACTGAGCGAGTCGAGCTCTTTGCCCATAGGAGAGTAGGCGTGGAGTGTACGGGCTGAAAGACCGTCGCAGAAGTCGAAGATGGCTGCCGCGCCGATGAATATGAACGCCCAATGAATCATGGGGAGTCCCCACAGATATGAATCGAGATGGAATGCACACACCACAGCCAGACAGCCTGAGAGGAGGTTGAGGCAGGTGATGGTGTTTGGTATGAATGATGTGATGGGTTTCACTTTTGAACGGTGTGTGTTGAGAGGGTTACTTAATCTTCTTTTCTGAGACGTGCCACTTCGGTGACACCTCCTGTGATTTTATCGCCGATTTTCACATATATTTCGGCGTCGAGAGGGAGATATATGTCCACACGGGAACCGAATTTTATGAATCCCATGTGTTCTTCGATGTTAGCCTGGTCGCCCGGTTCGGCATATGTGACTATTCGTCGGGCTACTGCTCCAGCTATCTGTCTTACTAAGATTTCCTGCCCGTTGGTGGCTCGGATAAGCACCGTTGAACGTTCGTTCTCGATGCTTGCCTTGGGGAGATAAGCGCTGAGAAAGCGTCCGCGATGGTGGCGTACCATTAATACTTCGCCATCAATGGGAAACCAGTTGGCATGAACATTGAACACGGTCATGAACACTGAGAGCATCTTCACTTTGCGTCGCAATACCTCCGGTTCAAACACTTCCTCGAGGGCTACCACAGTGCCGTCAACCGACGAAACCACCACGTCTTTGCGGTCGCCGTGGAATGTGCGGCGTGGAGAACGGAAGAAGTTGACCACCAACAGATACAGTACACCGGATATGGAGGAGAACACTGTGGGGATGGCAGCAGGGCGTATGAACATCCATGCCGACAGATTGATGACAATCAGTATCAGCATCAATATGATTAGGATGTTGGTTCCCTCACGGTGTATCTTGACCTTCATGGTTTGTCTGTAAGTTAAAAGGGATGCGCGGTCAGCCGCTTTTTCAGTTAGCAGATTGTTATAATTGTTATATTCGTATAAGTAACTCTTTTGTGAGTTACTTGTCAGTAGTTACTTACTTAATATGCAAAGTTAGGTAATATTTCAGATATAGACAACTTTTGAAGGACAGACTGAAATATGCTTGTTAAATTTTAACAATTATTTTTAAAGCAAGATGCTTCTACGGGCGTTTTTGCATATCTTTGTATGGGATGCCCGATACAGTAACAATCTAATCAGATGATGCGACTATGAAACTCAACCGCCTTGCAGCACGCATGCCCCGAATGGGGGCGCTCCGGAAATATGCCACATATTTTTCCGACACTGATTTCCGAGGAAAACTCCGTAAAGTGTCGCGTAAACTCGGATACAAGGTCACATACATGCTTCTGGTGCTTTACTATGCCATAGGAGAAGTGCCGATGAAGGATAAAATGTTAGTGGCAGGTGTGTTGGGCTATTTTATCCTTCCTGCCGACTTGGTGCCTGATTTCCTTCCGGGAGGGTTTGTGGATGATGTGGCAGCCTTGACAGCCGTATACAGAGCTGTTCGCAAAGGCATCTCCCCTGAAGCCGAAGCCCGCGCACGACGAAAGGCGGAGGATTGGTTCGGCTCATCCGATATGGGTGACTCAACCGATGATGCGAAGCTGGATAGTGCCTGTGACTATTGCAAGCCGTTATGATTCCTGATTATCGGAATGCAGCGCGTGTCTTGCGGGCTATCACCAGAAGATTGACTGCAGTAATGAGCAGGATTATGGCAAGTCCAATCAGCAGAGTGGGGATGGTGGAAGTTCCCTGTACACCGAGAGTGGAGAGGGTTGAACTCCACCAGTTGGTGGCGCATATCACAATGAGTGCGGCGAGTATATAGACTGTAGCATTGATGGCAACGACTATGCTCATGTAATGCCTTGATACCTGAGCCGGTGAATATCCGAGCTGCATGAGGTCGTGGAGCTTGCGGCGGTTCTTCTGCAGGAGCAGGTATATGCTCAGTATGAGGATAAAGAATGCGAGCAAACTTATTATAGCGCCTACGGCAATCACTACCGTGGTCACCACCGAAAGGAAATAGGCGGCTTTGCCATTGTCGGTCTTGTCTCCTGCGCTTTCATATTCATGTGCTTTGAGATATGAGTCGGCCGAAGGGTCGCCGGCGCGGTTGAGCATGATGATGAGACGTGAGGGTGATTCCACCGGTTTGTCGGCAAACTCACGGTTTGCCCACTGCATGAACTCCTCCGGCACCGCTATGGTGTTGAGTCTTGATGAGAATCCTGCAATGCGGGCATTGACCCAAGTCTGCTTTCCGTTGCCGCTGAGTGACAGACGCAGCGGTATCAATCCAATCATTTCCTCGGAGATTTGCGGCATGCCGCGTGAGGTTGCAAAGCCGAAATTATAAAGTGTCAGGTAATCTTTTGATATTATTACCGGAACCGGTTCGGTTGAGCCTGGTGTATAGTCCCATCCCTCAGGGGATACATCGAAATAGTCATCGGGGATTGACTCAAGAAAGAGAGCCGACTGGAGAGCATTACCACCGAAATCAACCTTGGCGTATACATTGAAGGCTGCCGGGGTGAAGCCTCCCACCTTACGCGCCCAAGGTTGGGATGCTATATCGCTTATTTCTGCCTGAGTGAAGCGTGTCGAGGTGTCGGCATCGCCCGAAGGGAAGAATGAGCCGAGTCCGGTGACTTTCTTGGATATTATGAGGTAATCGTTGGATATGAAGGAGTCCTCATCGTCCCACACTGTGGTGATGTCACGGTAAAACTGGATAGCTGTCAGCACAATTGCAAGCCCTGCGAGGTTTGCAAGGGCGTAGCCGGCAAGCTGACCCGCACTGATGTTGCGGCGAAGCAGCCGCCACACGATATTTTTGCTCATTGGATGGTGTAAATCAATTCAATATGTGTTAATCTGCTGACCCTGTTACAAGCGCATCAGCTCATACTCACGGAGGGTGATTTTGTTGCCTACAGATGTGGCTATCACGGCGGCGTTGGCTGCTATGGCTGCCTCCTCAATCAGTTGTGCCACTGTGCGGTTGTTGCGGGCGTCAAGATGGCTTACCGGTTCGTCAATCAACAGGAAGTCAAATGGCTGACAGAGCGCGCGTATGATTGCCACCCTCTGCTGCTGTCCCACGGATAGAAGTCCTGCAGGTGAGTTGACTTTCTCCTCCAGTTCGAGACGACGCATCATGTCGAGTATCTCGGCTTCGGTCCTGAAGTCGGTGAGACGGTTCTTGATGCGGATATTCTCCATGGCGGTCAGCTCGGGGAACAGGCGCATCTCCTGTGGGAGATATGCCAGTGAGCGGCATCGGAGCTCACACCATCGGTTTATGCCGAGCGACGAGGCTGGAGTGCCGTCAAATAGAATCTCACCGTCATAGTCGGTACGAGAGCCGTAGATGAAAGCGCAGAGCGATGATTTGCCTGTGCCGCTTTCGGCCTCTATTATGTAATTGCCCGGGCGGGAAAATGTAACCTCCTCCCGCATCCATATTTCCGAATCTCTGACTGGAGTTTCCGTCTCGCTCCCCCTGAACACGCGGGGGAGCACACGGCGAAGAGTGATATTATTTATCATATATAGTGTTGAGGAGAGTCTCAAGGATGGGGAGCTTGGCTCCTGGGAGCGAAATTTCAGCTTTGCCCTCTGATTCGCCCATTTCTACTTTGATTTTTAAGCCGTAAGCGGGAGCAGATTCCGAGAAGAGCTGAAGCGAGGGAATTTCAAGGGTCATGGCTGCATCCTTATTGACAAACATTGGTGCGAGCGAGTTCTGACGGGTATTTTCAAAGGGGATATTGGAAAGTGCGAGATATCCGTCCACGTTACCTACGTGGAATTCCATGCCATACTGCGGTATTGTCATCACACCATCGCGTTCATCTATCGGAGAGATGCCGTTTTGTGCGAGTGAGCCGCGTATCATGGTCATTACCTGATTGATGCGCTCCTGTGGCAGATGAGCCATGAGCAAGAACTGCCATCCTGACGGGTCGAGGTCCTTATACGATTCCTCGCTTGATGGACCGGCTGCGAGCAATACTGTGCCATCGATGGCTTTCAGGAAGGGGGTTAGCATTGCTATTGCACCTTGCATCTGGAAGTTGCGTGCAAACATCGATGAGAGCGCTGAGGTAGCGGTTGCCCAGTCAAATTCGGGAGTGAATCCGGCTGCGAGGGCGAAATTAAAGTTGGCGGGCACATAGGATAGTACCGCAGGGTTGATATGTTGCATCCCTTTTACGGTTGATTTTTCACCGTCGCCTTTCATGGACTGCGCCGTAGCAACAATCTTGTTGTCGCTCACCGAGGCTGAGAGAGTCTGCCATACAGTGAGTTGCTGGGCGGTATTGTTGTCAGTGTCACCATAGGTCATTTGAGAGAGCGCGAGATTGAGGAGATGGTCGCTTTCGAGCACACCTGAAATTCCTGCGAGTTTCGATATCGGTTCCTTCTTGGCTGACTCGCGGAGCGAATTTACAGTTTCGTATGGATTGCTGCCAATCACCATCCAACACTGTGTGCCATCTGACAGGACGGGGACACCGTTGACGCGGCCTTCAGTATAGCCGTCATTGCCCTCCTCCCAGTTAAGAGATGAAGTGATTGTTTTGAATTTTTCCCAGTCGGTTACGAAGAATGTGAACACCAGCTCCTGCTTTCCGTATACTATCAGCGCTATTTCCGAGATGTCGCATGCGCCTGCAGCGTGAAGTTTGCCTAAGGTGATGAGTCCACTGACGTCAGTGCCGTTGAGTGCTTCAGGAACTTCGATACCTTCGGATGTAAACTTGGCGCCGGCATTTTCGAGCATACCTTTGACATCCATCATTGCCACACATTTTACATCTGCGGGAATAGTGTCAAGGAGTTCGCTCTTTTTTGAGCATGACACTGTCATAAGCCCGATGATAAGCGCCACGAGCATAGCGAGCGGGGAAAAGGAAATTCGTTTCATATAGATATTTTCGTTGATAAGAGTTAGCAAAGTCATTATGCGCTGATGGATTGTTTTTTAAGCAACCTCTGGGTAAATTCGGTTGCGGTCGGCAATTCTGCTCCACAAACTTACAAACAAAGTGCCAATTGACAAAATATATCTTAATAATCTTGAGCCGACAACAGTTCTGGAACACTCACACCTGCAATTTGCTTTGCCAGAAGGAGGCGAAGCGATGTGCTACGGTGGTGTCTGCATTGTGGCGGCGCACGAAGTCTCTACCCATGCGTCCGCGGAGGATAATTTCTTCGGGGTGGGTCACGAGATGTGTCAAGGTATCTGTAAGTGTTTCGTAATCAGGCATTCCATTGATGATTGGACGGTTCGAACTCTCACCTATGAAGTCATAGTATTCCGGCTCGGCACCCGACACCACGGCGAGTCCGAAAGCCATGGCTGTCAGAGCGTTTGTGGCAGGTGTGTGGCTGTAGAGTTGGTCCAGAAGTACGTGGGCTGACCGAAGGCGGTCGAGATACTCGTTGTAGGGAAGATTCTCCACAACCATAAGCTCGCAGCGGTCATGGAAACGCCCGGCAACGCTACGTGCGGCAGCTTCAAGAATCTCTCCCCCTTTTTCGAGCACACGGTTACGGTGTCGGCCGAGAAGAAAGCGTATTTTTCCAAGTTTTGCCGGTCGGTCCACAGGTTGCAGGGCATCAACGTCGATAGGTATGCCTCCGTAAGCCACTTTTGATTCGGGAAGTTTATGGAGCAATGCGCGGTGATATTCATACAGCACGGACACTGCACCGTCAACACTGTCAAGGATATGGTTGGAGGCGCTTTTCAGTGGCTCTGATAACCATTCCCGAGCCAAATCGCCCTGATGGAGCATATATGGAGTGGGTTTCCCGCCGAAAAGAAATTCGGTGTAACGGAGTTGGCATGAATGAGAGAGGGCATAATCCACATAATTGGAGTCGGTGGCGAGAGCTGTGTAAAAGATGTGGCGGTTGTTTCGACGGAGGAAATCAAAAAGGGCAAGTTGTCTTACCGGACGTAACTGTATGAAATCCTGTGATGCCACTGATACTACATCGAATCCGGTCATGGCTTTGCGTTGCCACATGAGGCGCAACCACAGTTCAAGTCCACCTGTCTTGCCTCTGAAACGGCGCGACAGGTCAATATCGCGAGGGGTGTTCATCCACCTTGTGCCATCGGACGCTACGACAACCTCATGTCCGAGTTTGCGCAGACCCACGGCAAGTGCGTTGTGGCAATTGCTTGCATCCCCCACCAACAGTACCCGTAGCGGTGCGCCGGCAGCGGGTGTCACGGTTGTGTCAGAGCTGTTTGCGGAATGCACGGCGGCGGCGGTGCTGGCGTTTCTCAAAGTATTCCCATTGCGACTGTACGCTGCTGTTGCTCTCGAGTTCGAGGTTGCTCTCGGCATACTTCACGCCATTTTTGTTATAGATATCTATCAGGTCGTTGAAGAAGAGCGAGTTGACACCCTTTGACTGGTATTCCGGTTTCACGGCAATGAGCAGGAGGTCAACCACATCGTTTTTGCCCTTCATGGCACGCAGTATGCGCCACCACCCAAAGGGGAAAAGTTTGCCTTTTGACTGCTGGAGAGCCTTGGCAAGCGACGGGATTGTGATGCCTACGCCTACGAGCTGGTCATTCTTATCCACCACCACGCTGACATATTCCAGACGGATTATGCTGAGATACATGTCGATATAGTAGTCAATCTGTCGCTCGGTGAGAGTGGAGTATCCGTAGAGGTCAGCATAAGCCTCGTTTATGAGTTCAAACAGGGCTTTGCCGTAGTCATTCTTAATTTTTTTGCCGGATGTGTATTTCAGTACCCTTAGTTCAAATTTCTTCTGTACAATCTCAGCTATGCGTGACATCTTTTCGGGTACTTTCTCAGGCACTTTTATGCGATATTCCACCCAGTCGGTATCCTTGGTGTATCCAAGGCGCTCCACCTGTTTGGGATAATAGGCGTAATTATATATTGTAGCCATTGTGCCCATCTCGTCGAATCCCTCCACGAGCATCCCCTCGCGGTCCATGTCGGAGAAGCCCATCGGACCTATAATCTCAGTCATACCCTGGCTGCGCGCCCAGTCTTCGGCGGCTTTGAACAGAGCATCCACTACTTCATCGTCATCAATGAAATCCACGAACCCGAAACGGGCTTCGCGTTTGTTGCATTTGGCGTTAATCTGGTCATTGACAATGGCTGTGATTCTTCCCGCCGGCTTTCCATCGCGGTAAGCCATGAAGCATTGCGAGCGGCAATAGTCGAAGGCGGGGTTCTTCTCTGGAAGCAGCGTGTGTACCTCATCGAAAATCATGGGTGGAACAAACTGTTCGTTGCCATCGTAGAGGTCGATTCCAAATTTCACGTATTCGGATATAGCCTTTTTGGTCGCAGGGATAGCTTTAACGGTTACAGACATCTTCTAAAAAAATTGTATAAACTTCTGTTGTCAATGGTTGATTATCAGTTTAGCGGCATAGGCCTGTAGGGAGAGTTGAGCCAAAGGAGTATTGCCATCATCAGGAGGAGGAATGCAATGACAATGAGATAGATGCGGTTGGAGTGGCGGTCGGCGAGAGCGAGACGCAACTCGGCTATATCCTTGTAGCGTTTCTCCGGGTCAGGATTGATGCACTTTTCAGCCACTTTTCTCAGCACGGGGTAGGGTGTATCCACGGCATCGAGAGCCTCCATGAGCACTTTCCCGTAATTGTAGATATCCTCCGAGGCATCGGCCGGTGTGATATGGCTCTTTTGGTCGAATCCCACATCGATTAACTTCAAGTTACCGATATTTTCGGTGAAGAGGATGCGCGAAGGTACCACCGGATGGTGTTCCAGGTGATTTGTCTGGATATAGTCAAGTGCATCCACCAGCTGATGGTGCAACTTGGTGATATGCGCATCGGTCACCTTTTTCTCCTTGATGAGTTTGGCGAGAGAGTCGCCATATACGTCATCTGTGATGATACACATTCCCAGCCCGGGCACTTCCTCGAAATCATTTATCATGATTATGTGGGGATGTGCGAGGTTGTAGCGCACCTCAAATTCTTTCTCTATCATCTCCTCATACTCCGGTTTGCCTTTCAGCTCCGGGCGCAGAGTTTTAAGCATCAGCCATTTGCCATACTTCTTAGCGGTGTAGACATGGTAAAATTCCTCGTCCCATTCGGGCAGGTGTTCAATCTCCGTCCACTTTGGAGTTCCGCTTGACGGAGGCAGTGATGATGAGTTGTCCATTTATCGATGTTTTGATTCAAGATGCAAAGTTACACAAAATTTTCTAATTAGCAGGTGGTTTTTAGCCAATCAGTCAGTATATTCGAATAATTAACTAAGGAAACCAATCGGACCGTATATGGATAAAATAACCGTATGATTGGTTGTTTGTCACTCCTCCTCTGGAGGGTTGAGATAGTAGAGATGGCGGGTGGCGCGTGAGGTGGCGGTGTAGAGCCATCGGTAGAAGTCGAGCCCTTGCGATTCGGGAGGAATACCTCCGAGGTCGATTATCACGTTGCGCCACTGTGCCCCTTGTGCCTTGTGGCAGGTCACAGCGTAGGCATATTTTACCTGCAGGGCATTGAAATATGGGTTGGTGCGGAGTTTCCGGAAACGTGTGTCGTAGGGGACCTCCGGCGCAAATACATCGGGGTCCTCCATGCAGGCGTCGACAAGACGCTGGAGACTTTCGCGCGGAAGTGAGGCGCTCTCGTCGGTGAGTGTGTCGAGAAATATCTTGCATTCCACATCCACATCCCTGTCAGGGAGATGGAGAGTCACGTTGGCGAACCGGAAGTCATATTTGATTTCCGAACTGTGAATCTCTTTCACCACAGCAACATCGCCGTTGGCTATGAAGTCAAGTTCCTTGATTTTTGCCGACCACATGTAGTTGTTTTTAGCTATAAGCAGACGCTCCCCTTTGCATAGCTCCTCCTCGCTTTCGAGTATCTGGGAGCGGATGCCGAGATTAAATGCGGTGGCGCGTCGGTTGGAGCGTGTGATTATGGTTGTCTCACCTGGTCCATCTTCCCTGTAGCAGCGGGCTATGGTGTCGATTACGTCATCGCCGGTGAGACGGTGTACATCGTCAAAACCTGACGTGATTAGCTTTGGTGAGGGCAGAGGGTCCATGAGCATGGCACGGCGCAGCCAGGTGGCGTTGCGCAGTATACCCGATTTGCGCGCCTGTCGCACGGTGTCGGTCAGGACCGCCCGCGATACATGCAATCCCAGCTCCTTGAATCTCTTTGGGTGCATGGCGGGACTTTCTGTGCTTCCTACCGGGGGGAGCTGCGCCACATCTCCAAGGAATATCAGGCGGCAGTTATCGCCGGTAAACACATATTCCAACAAGTCCTCGAGCAGTCCGCTTCCGGCTGTGAGTCCTTCGGAAGCCTCATTGTCGCCTATCATTGATGCTTCGTCAACGATAAATACTGCGTTTTCCAGATTGTTTCGCTGCATCATGGTGCAACCTCCCGTGAGGTCGCCCGATGGTCCACGGTAGATCTTACGGTGTATAGTGCTTGCAGGGTGCGCCGAATGGGCACTGAACACCTTGGCGGCCCTACCGGTAGGGGCAAGGAGTACCACGGGGCGTCCTACCTCCTCGAGTGCTTTGACCAATGCGCCGGTGAGCGATGTTTTACCGGTGCCAGCGTAGCCGTTGACTATGAAAACAGAGGCGCTTGGAGTGGTCGAGGAGCAGAAACGCGCCAAAGCTCCGATGAGCTGTGTCTGCTGCTCATTGGGCTCGTATGGAAGCTTGCTTCTCACCAACTCTGCGAAATCTCTCACTGTCATAGGAGCAAAATTACAAAATCTTATGTAAAAAAGCAATCCGGGACAAGCGGCTTTCAGCCACTTGCCCCGGATTTGGGTTATGTCGTGTCAATTATTATTCCACGATGGGTTTGGGTTCAACACCCCACTGCTGCTGTGAAAGGCGGCGGTAGTTGTTGTAACGCCACTGAGCGTTAGCCTTGGCGGCTGCGAAGAGCTCAGCTGCTTCTGCGGGATACTGCTTCATTACTGATGCGTAGCGAACCTCACCCTTAAGGAAGTCTTCGAACTTATCCCACTGCGGCTCCTTAGAGTCAAGTGAGAACGGATTCTTGCCTTCTTCCTCGAGTGCGGGGTTGTAGCGCCAGAGGTGCCAGTAGCCACATTCAACGGCCTTCTGCTGCTCTTCCTGTGCGTGACCCATACCGGTGCGGATACCGTGGTTGATACAGGGTGAGTAAGCGATGATGAGTGAAGGACCGTCGTAAGCCTCAGCTTCACGGATAGCCTTGAGAGTCTGAGCATTGTCAGCACCCATAGCCACCTGAGCCACGTAAACGTAACCGTAGGTTGAAGCGATGAGACCGAGGTCTTTTTTGCGTACACGCTTACCTGAAGCGGCAAACTTGGCAATCGCGCCGATAGGAGTAGCCTTTGAAGCCTGACCACCGGTGTTAGAGTAAACCTCAGTGTCGAGTACGAGTACATTTACATTCTTGCCAGAAGCGAGCACGTGGTCAAGACCACCGAAGCCTATGTCGTATGCGGCACCGTCACCGGCGATAATCCACTGGCTGCGGGTAGCGATGTGCTCCTTGTTGGCGATGATAGCCTTGCAGGTGTCACAGCCGCATGCTTCGCAGAGAGGAAGTATCTTTTCAGCAACCTCGCTGGTTACAGCGAAGTTGTTGCGGTTTTCGAGCCACTTGGTAGCGAGTTCCTTGATTTCGCCGCAGCACTTGTCGCAGTTGACAGCAGCTTCCATGAGGTTGGCGATACGAGCCTGAATCTTCTCATGAGCGAGAGTCATACCGAGACCGAATTCTGCGAAGTCCTCGAAGAGTGAGTTAGCCCATGCCACACCCTGACCCTTGGCATTCTTGGTGTAGGGAGTTGAGGGAACTGAACCGGAGTAGATTGAAGAACAGCCGGTAGCGTTAGCCACGATTTCGTGGTCACCGTAGAGCTGAGAGATGAGTTTCACGTAAGGAGTTTCGCCGCAACCTGAGCAAGCGCCTGAGAATTCGAAGAGCGGAGTAGCGAACTGTGAGTTCTTCACATTGCTCTTGATATCTACGAGGTCCTGCTTGGAAGCTACTTCCTTCACGCAGTAATCCCATTCCTTCTGTGCTTCGAGCTGAGTTTCGAGAGGCTTCATTTCGAGAGCCTTCACGCCCTTCTTGCCGGGACATACAGCCACACAGTTGCCGCAACCGAGACAGTCGAGAACGTCAACGCTCTGGATGAACTGCATACCGGTAAACATCTTGCCGATGGCGGGGATAGCCTTGGTGCCGGCGGGAGCTCCTTCCATTTCCTTGGCATCGAGCACGAATGGGCGGATAGCAGCGTGAGGACAAACGAAAGCACACTTGTTACACTGGATACAGTTTTCTTCGAGCCATTCGGGCACGAAAGCTGCCACACCGCGCTTTTCGAAAGCTGCAGTGCCCTGTTCCCAGGTACCGTCTTCACGACCGGTGAATGCGCTCACCTTGAGCAGGTCGCCATCCTGTGCGTTGATAGGACGAACGATGTCATTGATGAATGCGGGGTCGTTGTTAGCGGCGGGAGCCTCAACTTCGAGGTTGCTCCATGCCTTGTCAACGGGAAGCTGCTTGTATTCGCCACCACGGTCAACGGCTGCGTAGTTCTTGTCAACCACATCCTGACCCTTCTTGCCGTATGACTTAACGATGAACTTCTTCATCTGTTCTACAGCGAGGTCAACGGGGATTACTTCAGTGATGCGGAAGAATGCGCTCTGGAGGATGGTGTTGGTACGGTTACCGAGACCGATTTCCTGAGCTATCTTGGTAGCGTTGATGTAGTAAACAGTGATGTCGTTGTCAGCGAAGTACTTCTTGATTTTGTTAGGAAGATTCTTAGCGAGTTCCTCACCTTCCCAGATAGTGTTGAGAAGGAATGAACCTCCCTTGCGGAGACCGCGGGTCACGTCATACATGTGGAGGTAAGCCTGCACATGGCATGCCACGAAGTTAGGAGTGGTTACAAGATAAGTAGAGCGGATGGGGTCATCGCCGAAACGGAGGTGTGAGCAGGTGAAACCGCCTGACTTCTTTGAGTCGTAAGCGAAGTAAGCCTGGCAATATTTATTGGTGTTGTCACCGATAATCTTCACTGAGTTCTTGTTGGCACCTACAGTACCGTCAGCACCGAGACCGAAGAACTTAGCTTCGAATGTGTTTGCGCCACCGAGAGCGATTTCTTCCTTCATGGGGAGTGAAGTGAAAGTCACGTCGTCCACGATACCGAGAGTGAAGTGGTTCTTGGGCATCGGGAGAGCGAGGTTTTCGTATACTGCGAGAATCTGGGCGGGAGTCACATCCTTTGATGCGAGACCGTAGCGACCGCCTACAATCACGGGGGCATCAGCCTGACCGTAGAAGCAGTCCTTAACGTCGAGGTAAAGGGGCTCCCCGTTAGCGCCGGGTTCCTTGGTGCGGTCAAGCACGGCGATACGCTTTGCAGTCTTGGGGACAGCTGCGAGGAAGTGCTTGGCAGAGAAAGGACGGTAGAGGTGTACGGAAACGAGACCTACCTTTTCGCCCTGTGCGCGGAGGTGGTCGATAGCTTCCTGGGCAGCCTGGGTAACAGAACCCATAGCGATAATCACGCGTTCAGCTTCGGGGTCACCGTAGTAGTTGAACAGACCGTATTCACGACCGGTGATACGGGTGATTTCCTTCATGTATTCCTCTACGATTTCGGGAACACGGTTATAGTATTCGTTGCATGATTCACGGTGCTGGAAGAATACGTCGCCGTTTTCAGCCATACCGCGGGCAACGGGATTTCCGGGATTCAAAGCGCGAGCGCGGAATTCGGCAAGAGCTTCCTGGTCTACGAGCGGAGCCAAGTCATCCTGGTCCATAGCCTCAATCTTCTGGATTTCGTGTGATGTACGGAAACCATCGAAGAAGTTCATGAAGGGCACACGGCTCTTGATGGTGGCGAGGTGAGCCACACCGGCGAGGTCCATAACCTCCTGAACTGAACCTTCGGCAAGCATAGCGAAGCCTGTCTGACGGCATGACATCACATCCTGGTGGTCACCGAAGATGGAGAGGGCATGTGAAGCGAGGGTACGGGCGGAAACATGGAATACGCAGGGGAGCAATTCACCGGCGATTTTGTACATGTTGGGAATCATCAGAAGCAGACCCTGCGAAGCAGTGTAAGTGGTGGTCAGAGCGCCTGCCTGAAGTGAACCGTGTACGGCTCCGGCAGCACCGCCTTCTGATTGCATTTCCTGTACCAGCACGGTTTCGCCAAAGATGTTTTTGCGACCGGCGGCAGCCCATTCGTCCACGTATTCAGCCATAGTTGACGAGGGAGTGATGGGGTAGATAGCGGCTACCTCTGAGAACATATAGCTCACGTGGGCGGCTGCTTGGTTACCATCACAGGTCAAGAATTTTTTTTCTTTACTCATAGTGGTTAATGTAATCTATTTAAATAGAGATAATTAGTAATCGTTTTCTATTATGCTTTTCGGTTATTTAAGGTGGTCTCAGGTCACATTCACGTGACCGCATGGAGAGTTGGGCTGAGCAATTGCCCTTTTTGGATGATTATTCGCCACAAAAATACAAAAAAAATCTCTCTCACCCAAAGAACTGATTTAAACTTTTATAAAATTTAGATACAGAACTGATGGATACCGAGTTTTAATTTCGGGCGATTTTTTGGACTGATTTTGCCTTTTTCATTCAATAGATTGGCTCATTAATCTCTCTGACATATCAGTCTGCGTCACGGTCAGTTTCCGGTTGTGTTAAGCCCGTGCGGTTAAGTAAATAAATCATCAACGTCAGCACTGCGGCTGAGACTCCGAACACTGTCCACCATTCAGAGGGGGCGCGCATAGCGGCGACTGCCATGAAGTAGATGACAAAAAATGGGGACACATCCGACAGCCAGGGACACACTTCCACACTCTTGCGGCTCCCGGTCCAGTACCAGATGGTGTATCCAGCCATGATGCCGAGAAATAATGCTCCGCAAACGCATGCCGTGAGGTTGAAATTGCTATAGTCCATGACCAGCAGAGACGCCACGGCCCCGATGGAGGCGAAGTTCATTGCCACACTTTCATAGAACATTTGAAGCCTCTGATGTCTAACTTTGGGTTTCATATTCACAAATGTACGAAAAAGCCTCGGAATCAACACTATTCCGAGGCTTAAATTTTTCGTATATCCCATCAGGGATACGCGTGGTGCGTATTCACTGTGAGTCAACGCAAGGGGTATGCTTATTTCTTGTGAGCTATCATGTACTGTGCTATCTGCACTGCATTAAGAGCTGCACCCTTCTTGATTTGGTCACCCACAAGCCAGAAAGTAAGACCGTTGGGGTTGGCTATATCCTTGCGGAGACGACCGGCATATACGGGGTCGCTGCCTGCTGCGTCGAGAGGCATAGGATACTTCTTTGCTGCGGGGTCATCTACCACTACGAGTCCCTCGGCGTTTTCAAATGCCTTGCGGGCATCGGCTACAGAGATTGGCTCTTCGGTTTCCACCCATACAGCCTCGCTGTGGGCACGCATAACCGGTACACGGATACATGTGGCGCTTACCTCAAGTTCAGGAGCATGCATGATTTTCTTTGTCTCGTTGTACATCTTCATCTCCTCCTTGGTGTAGTCGTTTTCGGTGAATACATCGATATGGGGGATGAGGTTGTAGGCGAGCTGATAGGCAAATTTTTCAACTGTGGGTTCCTTGCCCTCGGCTATTTCGGCATACTGCTTCACCAGTTCATCCATTGCCACAGCTCCTGCACCGCTGGCAGCCTGATATGTTGCCACGTGTACGCGCTTGATGGGTGAGATGTCGTTGAGGGGTTTGAGTGCCACCACCATTATGGCTGTGGTGCAGTTGGGGTTGGCGATAATGCCTCGGGGAGCGTCAAAAGCGTCGTCACCGTTGACTTCGGGAACAACCAGGGGCACATCCTTATCCATGCGGAAGGCGCTTGAGTTGTCAATCATTATCGCACCGTGACGGGTGATGGTGTCAGCGAAATTGCGTGACACACCGGCACCTGCCGATACGAATGCGAAATCAACACCCTTGAAGTCATCATTGTCCTTAAGTTCTTTAACTGTGTAATCTTTACCACGGAAATTGTAAACCTTTCCCGCGCTGCGGCTTGAGCCGAAGAGCAGAAGCTCGTCAATGGGGAAATTCTGTTCGTCAAGTACTCTCAGAAATTCTTGTCCTACGGCGCCACTTACGCCTACGATAGCAACTTTCATCTTTAGTCTCTAAAAAAAAATTATTAAGTCAGTCAATTGTTTATTTATACTCTTGTACGTATGGTCATTGGTACATAGCCTCAATCTCGCGGGCGAAGTTGCGGTTGATTACCGCGCGGCGAATCTTGAGCGTATTGGTCAGTTCACCGGTTTCCATGCTGAACGGATGAGGCAGGAGGGTGAAGCGCTTGATTTTCTCGAACGATGCCAGTCCGTCCTGAAGTTTCTCCATTCTCTCGGCAAGCATGGTTTTGACGCGTTCGTTGGCGAGCAGTTCCTCCATGGATTTGTAGGAGATTTTCTGCTGGGCGGCAAAATCCTTCAGGGCATTGTAGTCAGGCACGATGAGAGCGGTCACAAATTTACGGCGGTCTCCTATCACGGCTACCTGCTCGATGTATTTATCCTCTCCAAGACGAGTCTCGATAGCCTGTGGGGCAATGTATTTGCCATTAGAGGTCTTGAACAGGTCTTTGAGACGGTCGGTGAGATAGAGAGCACCGTTCTCATCGATGTATCCGGCATCACCGGTGCGGAACCATCCGTCGGCGGTGAAAGCCTGTGCTGTTGCCTCCGGCTTGTTGTAGTAGCCACGCATCACCATCGGGCTCTTGACAAGCACTTCGTTGTCATCGCCGATTTTGATATTCACATAAGGGATTGGGGTACCTACTGAGCCTATTTCGAAGCCCACAGCGGGGAAGCATGTCACTGTGGCTGTGGTCTCTGACAGACCGTAGCCCACCACGATGTTTATTCCACATGAGTGCAGAAACTCCACAATCTTTGATGATACGGGTGCACCGGCGGTTGGAAACATCTTGCCGTTGTCGATGCCTATCACATGGCGGAGCAGAGAGAATATTTTCTTGTCGAAGAATTTATAGCGTGTCTCCAGCCACCAGGGAGCCTTCTTGCCGAGGCGCGCGTAATCGAGGTTGCGTCGATGCCCCACTTTGAGAGCCTGCCCGACCATGAAACGCTGCAGTCCGCTCATACCGGCTATCTTTTCCTGCACAGCAGTGTAGACCTTTTCCCAGAAGCGGGGCACTGAGCACATGCATGTGGGGCGCACCTGCTGGATGGTCTGCTGGATGTCGCGCGGGTCACGGTTGACCGATACTTTCACTCCTTCACTCAGGCAGAAGTATGTCCATCCTTTCTCGAATATATGGCTGAGCGGGAGGAATGCCATTGAGGTGTCCTCGGGAGTCACCATAGTAAGGCGCTGATGATGGCTCTCGAGTGCGGCGGTATAATTGGCGTGGGTGAGTATGGCGCCCTTGGGTTCTCCGGTGGTGCCTGATGTGTAGACCAGAGTGGCTATATCCTCGGGGACAGCTTCGGCGGTACGGCGTTCCACCTCTTCGGCACACTCTTTGCCGGCATCTTCTCCGAGTTTCATAAAGTCGCTCCAGAGCATTGATGTGGTATCGTCGTCGTCAAGCTTAATCGGCTTGATTACCACGATGGTTTTGAGTGAGTGGCACACGGCTTGGGTCTCGCGGGCTATGTGGTATTGTGTGGTGTTACCCACAAACATCACCTCACATTTTGTATCGTTGGCTATATATATCAGCTGTTCGAGTGAGCTGGTGGCGTAGATTGATACCGACACAGCGCGGTTGAGGTAACATGCAAAATCGCTTACAAGATTCTCCGGACGGTTAGCGGAGAAGGTGGCGATGTTGTCACCGGGCTTCACTCCGAGTATATTGAGGGCACATGCTGCCACCGATACCTGGCGGGAATAATCTATCCAGGAAATGTCAAACCATCTTCCTTCCTCATCCTGACCGGCGAGGGCAGCTTTAGAGCCGAATTTTTCGGCCTGGCGCGCCACAAGATTTGTTAAAATATTCAGCATAACTTTATTGCGGGTCACAACCCGATTGTGGGTATGGCAACCCACTAATAGAACAAATTTTCGGCAAAGTTAACCACAATTTTCCTCCCTGCATCTATCAGCAAGTCAAAAACTTTCCATTTGTTAACATTTCCTTGTAAATTGCACACTCGTGTTAACACTTTTATACAACATCCTAAGAATTTTTAGCAGTTATTGCCTATATAGTTTTCCGGAAGGTTGATTACAGAAATTTTTCTTTAAACGGGGCAAGGATTATCAAAACTTTTCACTACTTTTGCATTGTAGTTGACCGGACTTTTCCCAAGCGCCGGGTAAATTATGGCGGAGATAGATATAATCCAATTCTAATATATTAAAAATCAATACACTATGTCAAAGGTAACAGTTGTAGGCGCCGGTAATGTAGGCGCAACTTGTGCTGATGTGCTCGTTAAATACGGTATCGCTGACGAGGTAGTTCTCCTCGACATCAAGGAAGGCGTTTCTGAAGGTAAGGCAATGGATATCATGCAGACCGCCAATATCCTCAATATCAATACTCGTCTCGTAGGCGTGACTAATGACTACGAAATGACTAAGGATAGCGACGTTGTTGTCATCACTTCCGGTATTCCCCGCAAGCCCGGCATGACACGCGAAGAACTTATCGGTGTTAACGCAGGTATCGTTAAGTCAGTTACTGACCAGCTTCTCAAGCACTCACCCAACGCTATCATCGTCTGCATCTCTAACCCCATGGATACCATGACTTACCTTATTCACAAGGTGAGCGGTCTTCCCAAGAACCGTATTATCGGTATGGGTGGTGCTCTTGACAGCGCTCGTTTCAAATATTTCCTCAGCATCGCTCTCGGTGCTAACCCCACTGAGGTTGAAGGTATCGTAATCGGTGGACACGGTGACACTACCATGATTCCTCTGGTTCGTTACGCTGCTTACCGCGGTGTTCCTGCTTCCAACTATCTTTCTGCCGAGCAGCTCGCCACTGTTGCTGCCGACACTATGGTAGGTGGTGCTACCCTCACCAAACTCCTCGGCACTTCTGCATGGTATGCTCCCGGTGCGGCAGGAGCTCAGATGGTAAAGGCTGTGCTCCACAACGAGAAGAAACTTATCAGCTGCTCTGCACTCCTCGAGGGTGAATACGGTGAAAAGGACCTCTGCATCGGTGTGCCCTGTATCATCGGTAAGAACGGTATTGAGAAAATCGTTGAATTTGACCTCAACGACGAAGAAAAAGACCTCTTCAAGAAGAGCGCAGAAGCTGTTCACAAGACCAACGCAGCTCTCGCAGGTGCTCTCTAATCATGTATCCTGACGCAGTCGCTCTTACCCTCTGTTGACGGGGGGACGATGACTGCTATTGAACCTTCTATCATCCCGCATTCCCCACCTCCACTATGGCGAGGACTGCGGGATGATTTATTAACCCGAAAATCCATCTTACGGGTGAGCAATACATATTATATATGTGTTGTAATTATTAAGGATTATTCCTTATGGTTAATCTTTGATTAGGATTTAAGAAATCACTTAACATTAAAGCCCATATTTATGAAACTGAAACTTTTCGCAATCGCAGCTCTCTCACTCTCCGTATTCGCTTCATGCGGCAATAAGGCAGCTCAGGAAACCACTGAGGTGGTAGCCGAGGAAGTTACCGAACAGCCAGCAGCCGAGACCACCGAATTTGATGCCGGCGGCGCAGTGGTGTTTGCCAATAATGCTACTGTAACCCCCGATGCCACTCTCCCCACCATAATCGATTTCAATGCCACATGGTGTGGTCCTTGCCAGCGCTTCGCTCCAATTTTTGAAGAGGTTGCCAAGGAATACAAAGGCAAGGCAGTTTTCCTCTCTATCGACGTGGACAATTCACCGATTGCTGCCCAGCAGTTTGAGGTAAACTCAATCCCGCAGATTACCATTCTCATGCCCGACGGAACTTATAAATCAACTGTCGGTTTCATGGAGAAAGCTCAGTTTATCTCATTTATCAATTCAGTGATTAAATAAATTATCCCGTTCCATTTTTCCTGACGCTTTACGGCTCAGGTCATAAATAACTACTATCCCGGAGAACTGGCAGTCTCGCCTATTCTCCGGGATAGTTTTAGTTTGATTCTTCAGTCTGCAATCTGGTGCAATGTCAAAAATCAGTCACTACTTTTTTAATGTGACTTTTGGCATAGGGAGCTTTTCTGTCTTCAATTGCTTATAGGCTATGCGTTGGCGGCGCCAGGTGTAGATGCAGTGTATGGTACCGTCGCGCCCCTGGATTATGGCGGGGTAGGAGTATTGGCTTATTGGCGAGTCCTCAAGCACTATGCAGTTGGTCCAGTTCTCTCCATCGGGGCTCACAGCGATGCTGAGAGGGGTACGGGGTCCTTTCTTGGTACCGGGAAGAGTGCGGAAATCGTTGTAGATAAGCAGATGTCGTCCGTCGCTGAGAGTTACGGCGTCAGTTCCTGACTGATTGTTGGGAATATCTGTCAGGCGCACGTTGCTCCAGGTATCGCCTCCGTCGCTGCTTGTTGACTCTGCCAGGTATCCGTTGCGGGTACGCATAAGCACTTTGAGTCGACCGTCTGCCAGACGGAGTATGGATGGCTGTATGCAATCCACAGGTTTGATATCCTGCGCATTTTCCGTGCGCGGAGCCTTCTCCGCAGCCACCGGACCTACATATTTCCATTCACCGGTGGGAATGTCAAGAATCTCGAAATGCAATTTCCATCCACCCTTTTCAGTGCTCGATGGGCAGATTAGACGCTCGCCGATAAGTTCAGGCTTATTTTTGACCGGACCGAGAAATCCTTTGGGAAGCGGCTCTCGCTTACCCCAGCTCTTGCCTCCATCCCTTGACTTCACCACCCATCCGGTCCAGTCACCCACATTGGAGCCTATCTTGTAAAATAGCCAAAGTTCTCCTCCGGGCATCTCGAAAAGCACCGGATTCCAGCAAGCCTTACGTTTCAGACCCTTCATGGATGTAGGGAATGATTTTATGGGACCAACCGATGCGTCGTGAGAAGTACTGTCAATCTTGGCTATGAGTGCATCCTCGCTTCCGGGAATGAATACCCCATCGCCTGCCAATATCGGTTCGCTCCATCTGTTGCTCCCCTTGGGTTTGCGGCTCACCCAGATACACACGTCTGGATGGCGTTCATAGGTGCCCCCGAAATAGGCTGCTACCAGGTCTCCATTTTCAGTTTCCACGATTGTGGCGGCATGGCATTGCGGGAAGGAGGCGTGCTCGTATAGAAACTGGTCATGGATTATTGCCTCGTGACGCGGCTTAATGCGTGATTTGAAATGGTGCTTCCCAGAGCCAATTTCCTTTACTGTGCCGTCAGGGAGATGTACTTCACCGGTGGTATTGGCAGGAATCTCTACATCCCATTCCACTTCCTCCAGGTTTTTATTCCATCGACTCGATATAGTGCCGTAGGGCGACTTATATGTCACGTCAGCCCCGAAACAGTCCTGAATCCCGAATTCAGGGGCAAGAATTATCTTCTTGAATGCGGGGGATGCGGGACGGATACCTCCTAAATGCTCGTAGACCCATGTGTGGAGGTCGCCTAAGAGCATCACATGGTTCTCGCTGTTCATCCATGAAGCAGCTTTGTCACCGTTCCATAGTTCCCAGATGGTGGTAGCACCGTTTTCTGTCATATATCCCCATGATGGGTAGCTTTTGTTGGTGGCGAGCAGATAGGCCACATCGGCTCTGCCATTCTCCGAGAGTGTGCGCATGAGCCAGGAGATGCCGATTACACCGCAGGGTACATGTCCGCCATTTTTCACCAATATATTTTCCACAACATTTCCGAATACATCGGCATGCAGCGAGTCAGGCACAATCCCGAACGCAAGCGGGAGAATGTTGGCAGTGGCGGTGTTATTGCCGTAATATATGCTGTCGGGATAGAGCGGATGTCCTGGCACCTGCGAGGTGCCGCGCTTGCAGGTAAGGAATTTTCTGTTGAAATCATCCTTCATCTGCTCTGCGAGGCGTGTCCATTCGGCTTCATCGGCTGTAAGTCCCTGCATGCCGGCAAATTCAGCAAGCAGACCCAACGACTTGATGGTGTAGGCGGTGGCTATGAGGCTTCCGTCTGTCTGTCGCGCGGGGTCCTCGCTATGTATCAGCTCAAGTTTTTCGGGTGGCATGCACCAATCTCCATATTTATCCTTTGTGATTACACCATCTCGGCTATATTCCGCTATGATATGGCGCATCCAACGGGCTATGGCAGGATAATTCTCACGGATAGGGGCATCGTTGCCATACTGGCGGTAAAGCATCTCGCAGATGAACGGGAGTGCCGCGGGCCAGCTTACATCATCGGTATAATAGTTCCAGAATGAAGGTGCCACGTCGGGGATGGCTCCATCCTCGCGTTGCGATTCGCGGATGTCGCGCATCCACTTGGTGTAGAGGCGTTCGTTGCCAAACATGTAGCTCTCGCCCAATGCTCCGGCTGTCCGGTCGCCGAGCCATGGCTGACGCTCGTTTCGTTGAGGACAGTCTACGGGCATCCCTTTGTAGTTGGAGCTTACTCCCCAGTAGGCATTGCGCATCACACGGTTGAGGGTGGTGTCTGAGCATTCAAACCTTCCGGTCACCTCCATGGGGTCGGATACAGCCTGTGCCTCTATTTCAAATCCTTCAGTCGGGATATTCATTCCCTCTATTTCCACGAAGCGGAATCCATGATATACGTATGACGGATGCCATGCGCTGCTTTCTGTCCCGGAACAGATATATGTGTCGGTCGAGAGCGCGTCACGCAGATTGGCGGTGTAGAGTGTTCCCTCAGGAGTGAGTTTTTCGGCATAGCGTATCCGTATAGTGTCGCCCGCCTCCCCTTTGGGGATGAAACTTACCCATCCAGCCATGTTCTGTCCGAAGTCAACCACGGTTTTGCCGTTGCAAGTCATTAACGCTGCCGGTTTCACCTTTTCAACCACTTTCATCGGTGGAGTCATCTGTGCGCGGAGTGTGCCGGTGGGTATATCTGTGCGTTCTGCTTTGAGCCATGCGCTATCATCGTAGCCCGGCAGAGTCCAGTCGCCGAGTGTCATGCGTGCGTCATATTCCTCACCGTCATATTCATTATTGCTCCGCACGGGTCCGGAGGCAGTGACTTTCCAAGTCTCATCAGTGGTGAGGCGCTGTGTGGTGCCGTCCTCATACTCTACAATTATGTTAAGGCGGCATTTAGGCATACCGAACACCGGAATTTTGTAAGGCTTGTTCTGTCGCATCGGGAAATAGCGCCCGTTGCCAAGTTCCACACCCACGGCTGTTTTTGGCGCCATGAGTGGGGTGACGTCATAAGCGTTGTAGTACACGGTGTGACGATAGTCGGATGGCGCGGGTTTAAGATATTCCTCTGCAGCGACCTCTGTGCCATTGATAAAGAGACGGTATAGTCCGAGTCCGGAGATGTAGGCGGTGGCGCGCTTTACAGGCTGGTCTTTCAGCTGAAACTCTTTGCGGAGGTTGCGTGAGGCAAGCCGGGTGCGTAGCCCTCGGTTTTCACCAGGCATAAGCCGCTCCAATCCTATCCATCTACCACCCCAGCGATTCTCGCTGTTCAGACCTACTGTGAAGTGCTGCGGTTCGCTCCATCCCGAGCGTTCACGGTTAGTTTCGACTTTAACTTTCCAGTAGGCTTTGGTGTTGCTCTTCAGCTGTTTGCCGCCGTAAGGAATCCATAGTTGTGCATCGCTTGTCACGTTGCCTGAGTCCCAGAGGTCACCCTGTTCAGCGGCTAATTTCTCGGGGGTTGAAGCCACAAGTATACGGTAGCGCGTCTGTACCACGTCATTCTTATCGGATACAGTCTGCCATGAAAATCTTGGTGTTGAGGTGTCAATCCCAACCGGATTCTCCAAACCCTCGGTAAGTGGGTTTACAACAGTAGTTTTGGCTGAAGTAAGGACTGGAGCCACTATAGTAATAAGTGCGGCACACCATAGCTTATACTTTCTCATGTTAGTTTCAAGATTGCAATATTTCATACGAAACGGATTAATAGGTTGTTTCAACTATCTATCAGATATGGTATGATTATTTTGTTATTATAAACGAATCGGATGCATTCCGCGTGCGGACTTCAATGATGTTGTCTCCATGGATAAGCGGTACATCCTTCCATAGAAGAATCTTTATATCATCGGGTGAAGCTTTGCACACTACTTTGCCGTTAAGCCTTAGCTCTGCGTCTCCATCATTGGAGAATGCGGTTATATCCACATGGTTTGAAGTGTGAGGTGCTCGTTTATTGGCAATGTGGATAAACGGCTTGGATTTATTCCAGTTTGCTTTATAAAAGTAAAATGCATCCTTCTTGGTTTTTCTATCGTATGTTACCAATCCCTTGTCGTTTCGTCCGGGAGTATCACCCTCATTGCGTGAGGCTGCGCAGAAGTCAAACATACACCAGATAAAGTTGCACCATAGATAATCTCGTTGAGATAATTCGCGGTATGTCTCTATGTGATAATATGTCTGCCAGTTTTCAGGATGCCATCTACCCCACGGCATTGGTCTTTCTAAGGTGTCACATTGATGCATGACACTTGCTCCGGCTCCGTATTCGCTTATACCTATTATTCGTTCAGGATGTGTTTTATGTTCATTATCAAGCCATTCTCCCATTTGTGATGGGTCTCCGTCATACCATCCGAAATACTTGTTGAATGCTATGAGGTCGGTGAAGCCGTTGAAATCGTCATTTTGATTGCTTGCTCCCATTGTTAGTCTTGTTGGGTCAAGATTATGCGCAAGGCTGTCGAGAGTCAGCACCATCTGTGACGGTCTATCAAGCCATCCGGAATTTATCTCGTTGAACAGTCCCCATGACACTATGGAGGGATGATTGTAATATTGCATAATCATCTCTGTCAGTTGCTGTTTGAGATTATCCTGATATATTGGGTTATTGACATGCACATTGACAAATGGTATCTCTATCCAAGCTAATAATCCGTTTCTATCCATCATCTCTACAAAATCTTTTGATTGTGGATAGTGGCTCATTCTCACAGCATTGCATCCCATTTCATTTATGATGGATATATCTTCGGAATGATTCTCAATACTAAGGGCCGAGGCACGTTCTGCCGTATCCTCATGACGGTTTACACCATTGAGCCTCAGTGGATTACCATTTAACCGAAAGCCGTTCCGGCTGTCAGCATCGAAGTATCTCAATCCGACGGGTATCTCTCTGCGGTCAATTTCTTTGCCATCTTTGCTTAGGATGACTTTGCCGGTATACATGAAAGGATTCTCTTTGCCATTCCATAATATTGGCTTTTCGACCGTTAAAGGTAGCTTGATTTCTTTCACACCTGAATAGATAGTGGTGCTGTTATTGCAGATTAGTTTCTCTCCATCTGAGATACTTACCTCTATTTTGCATCCGGCTGTCAGTGATGGGTTGGAGGCGGAAATAATTGTACGGACTTCAAGCTCAGCTCTATCCTTAGTCACATTTTTTTGACTGAAGAATACTCCATCCGAGGCATAATAATCGTGGGCGATGCTCACAGGTCCAGTCACTATCAGCTCCGCACCCCGCGTTAGCCCTCCATAGATATTGAAATCACCGCATATCGGAGCTATATCGAAAGTCGGGGCATTGTTGACCCGTATTTCAAGTCTACTTTCTTTTCCGGGAGTGAGATAATCAGTGAGTTCAGTTACAAATGCCGTGTAGCCTCCGCTATGTTTGTCAATAAAATGATTATCAACAAAAACATCTGCCACGCTTTGGGCTGCATTGACCTTTAGGAAAATTCTGTTGTCACCTTTCTTTAAATCTCCGGGAAGTTGGTGTATGTAAGTGCCTAATCCGCGGAAATACTCTTTGTTCCCATATAGCGCATCCTCGCGGTTCCAGGTATGAGGTAGGCAGATATCGGTTATTTCATGGTCGGGCGCTTGGAATCCTTTGTGAAATTTCCAACCTTGGTTTAGCGGTAATACTTCTGCAAAGGCTCCTGCGGGAACTGACACAACCGTGCACAATAGTATTAACGACAAAACAATGTTTTGTAATCGGGACATACGGTGGTATAGATTTAGGGTAAGTAGTGAGAGCAATGGTTATTTTTGCAAAGATAGCTATTTCCCGTTTATTACACAAAAACGGGCAAGCCACTGCCGGTAGAGAGCGAGTGACTTGCCTGTATCAGGGATTGCCCGTATGGAAGCTATGGAAATGTGCCGTTATTTCCCGGTCTCAATCAGTTGCAGGGTGCGGTCTAAAGCCTGCTCCTCTGCTACCTTTATGTCGGGGATGGTGCCATGAATCGGGTCGCCATCTTTGGCACCGTAGTGATAGAACACTTTCCAAGGTAGGTAGATGGAATACTTTGAATTGGGTAATGTCTCCGTTATGACATCGCCAACGCAGATGTTTACACCGCCTGTCTCCTCGCCGATTACAGTCCCGGGCACGAATTTCCAATAAGCCCATGCGAAGTTTGAGGCTGAGGAGAATGTTCCCGGACCAGTGAGCAGATATGTCTTGCCTGGAAAACGGTACTTAGCCTCGTATGGTAAGTTCATTTCCAGCTCATCCTGTTCCATATAATTGTATATTGAGTCTACCTTATATGGCAAATCCATTATACCTTTATATTTGTCCATGATTTTTTGTGACATCTTTATCTTAGAACCTCCGAAGCCTGAGAACTCTCTGTCGGTCAGATAGCGGCACACTTCATCGCCTGCATTTGAATTGCCTCCTCCGTTGTTGCGTACATCGATGATGAGATGAGCCACATTCTTATCTTTGGCTTCCTTGAACATTTTACGAAGGAAATAGGAAAATTCTCTGTCCCACGTGCATGATTTGAATGAGAAAAGCATTACCGAGTCATTAAGCATCTGATATTCATATGGTTTATACTTCTTTTTTGGCGCAGAAGGACATTCCTTAAGTGGTAAACTATTGAAGGTTACAGTCCTCTTTTTACCCTTATCGGAAAGTTCTACCTTAAAGGTCTGAGTGTCCGGATTCTCGCACCATAACATATAATCCATTATTTCTGAGAGCTCCTTGCAGCCGAAGGCATCTGTCTCCCATGAAGTGTGTTTAAGAAATTTATCCACGAGTGCCTGGGCTTTCTGCCCGTTCACTGACAGGATTTCCTCTCCCTGTTTCACCGGTATATCTCCTACCGTGGTGTCAAAAGTTATTATTATCTTATGGCTTCCGGGTTCTATTTTTATTATATTGGCTAAAGGAAAGACTTTGTCGGCGCCGATGATATTATAAGCAGTGGATACTCCCAAGTGCCCTTGCCGGAACATTCCGACAAGACGTGATATGGTGAGGTACATTTGTCGGGGAGTGATACTGTCGGTGGTAAACGATGATTTTGCATCCGCAACCGCCTTGTAAAAGACCTCTTTATCAAGTTGGGAATAAGGTTCAACCTCGACTTCCTCGATTAACGCCACGAGCGAATCCAAATCGGCAATGGCAGCCTCGCGCGACACTGTGACCGGCTTCTCCCTATTTGCGCCACAGAGAGCAACCGGAAGCAGAAGTAATAGAAATAGCAATTTCCTCATAATATATTGTATGATAATTATTGATGGTATGTGATGAATGGGGATAGTGACATATATCTTGTCCCTATCTAATAGACGGAAAAAATGCGTAAAAGTTACACGTTTCAAATTATATTTTGCTTCTTTTTAAGATGGATAGTTAGGTTGTCAGTGAATCTCCCTTGGCGGTGCGAATGACATACCCTCAGTTTGGATATAAAAAAATCATAGTGTCCGGTTTTATCCGGACACTATGACATATAGAGTGAAAATATTAATCGCAGAGATTATTTTTCAACGTGAGGACCAGCAGCTACGAGAGCTTTACCGGCTTCGTGACCTTCAAACTTCTTGAAGTTGTTGATGAACATTTCAGCGAGCTTGTCAGCCTTGACAGTCCATTCTTCAGGATTAGCGTAAGTGTCACGCGGGTCGAGAATTTTGGGGTCTACGCCGGGAAGTTCGGTAGGAATAGTGAAGTCGAAGATGGGGAGCTGCTTGGTAGGAGCGTTGAGGATAGCGCCGTCGAGGATAGCGTCGATGATACCGCGGGTGTCACGGATAGAGATACGCTTGCCTGAACCGTTCCAGCCAGTATTTACGAGATATGCCTTAGCACCGCTCTTTTCCATACGCTTAACGAGTTCTTCAGCATACTTGGTGGGGTGGAGCGAAAGGAACGCTGCGCCGAAGCAAGCTGAGAATGTAGGAGTAGGCTCAGTAATACCACGTTCAGTACCTGCGAGCTTGCTGGTGAAGCCTGAAAGGAAGTAGTACTTGGTCTGCTCGGGAGTAAGGATAGAAACGGGAGGAAGCACACCGAATGCGTCAGCTGAAAGGAAAATCACATTCTTAGCGGCGGGACCGCGGCTGGGAACGATGATGTTCTTGATGTGGTTGATGGGGTAGCTTACGCGGGTATTTTCAGTAACGCTCTTGTCGGTGAAGTCGATTTTGCCTTCAGCGTCAACAGTAACGTTCTCAAGAAGAGCGTCACGGGTGATAGCGTTGTAGATATCGGGTTCGCTTTCCTTGTCAAGGTTGATAACCTTAGCGTAGCAACCACCTTCGTAGTTGAACACGCCGTTGTCATCCCAACCGTGTTCGTCGTCACCGATAAGGAGACGTTTGGGGTCAGTTGAGAGGGTAGTCTTACCTGTACCTGAAAGACCGAAGAAGATAGCGGTGTTTTCACCCTGCTTGTCAGTGTTAGCTGAGCAGTGCATTGAAGCGATGCCGCGGAGAGGGTTGTAGTAGTTCATGATTGAGAACATACCCTTCTTCATTTCACCACCGTACCAAGTGTTGATGATGAGCTGCATGCGTTCGGTGAGGTTGAAAGCCACGCAAGTTTCGGAGTTGATGCCGAGTTCTTTCCAGTTTTCAACTTTAGCCTTAGATGCGTTGAGCACAACGAAGTCGGGAGTGAAGTTCTTAAGCTCCTCTTCAGTAGGACGGATGAACATGTTGGTCACGAAGTGAGCCTGCCATGCAACTTCCATCACGAAACGAACAGCAAGACGGGTGTCGGGGTTGGTGCCGCAGAATGCGTCAACAACGTAGAGAGTCTTGTCTGAGAGTTCCTTGTCGGCGATAGCCTTGAGGGCTTTCCAGGTTTCGGGAGTGATAGCCTTGTTGTCGTTCTTGTATTCGTCAGTTGTCCACCAGATTGAATTTGCGCTGGTATCGTCCTTAACGAAGAATTTGTCCTTGGGAGAACGGCCGGTATAGATACCGGTCATCACGTTCACTGCACCGAGTTCGGTTACCTGACCCTTTTCGTAGCCTGTGAGCTCGGGGTTGGTTTCGTCGATAAAGAGCTGGTCGTAGCTGGGGTTATGAATCACCTTTGCACCGGTGATGCCATACTGGGATAAATCAATTGTACTCATCGTTAAAATTAAGAGTTTTTGATATGAAGTTTATAATTTATTGTAATCTACAATCTTAAATACCTATTCTGGTGACCGGATATGCAGCCACGAGTAGCGGTCATTCGTTATGTTCCACTTATTCGACTGCAAAGTTAATGACTTTTTTCGGTATAAACTTATAAGATTAAAGAAATTTTTCCGTATTAATTATTTTTAAATAATTTTGGTAAAAAAGGAATATTCTCAGGTAAATATCACTTCATATTACACAACTAACTCCCCCTTTACATTGTTTTATACGTGAAAGATAATTTGTCTTTTTTAATACTTTTACTGTATTAATTAACTGATTTTTCTCGCATATTCTTTTGAGAATCAATAAAAGATTACTATCTTTGCACCAGTCACCGTTTGGCTGTCGCAGTGGCATTGCCTGAATGATTTGATTTGTAAGGGCAATAGCGTAAAGTTTTGTTTGTCAGCCGCAGATGTTCCCTCTGTCTGGAAACCGCCAACTTCCTTCAGTCCACGGGGAAAAATAAGAAAAAGAAATTAGTTATATGCTCGAAATACGGGCTGGACTTTTTTTATACTTGTTCCGTGGAAAAGGCGCTTGGCGGTGCCACAGACTGAGAACGAAGATAAAGGGTTCAGCCCTATTTTTGTACCGCCGTCCTATGTCAAAAGCCTAAATGATTCACTTCGGCAATACAAAACCTATGGACACTCCCGCTTTAACAATCACTTAACAGAGATTACACTATAGTAGTCGCATATTTATATATTAACAACTATACTACATGACGACGATATTCATCGGCAGGCTAATTCAGGAAGAGCTCAAGACGCAGCAGAAATCTGTAGTTTGGCTCTCAAATGAGCTTGGGTGCAACCGCACTAATATATATAAGATATTCAATCGCAGGAGCATCGACGCTGAGTTGCTCCTACGCATCTCTATAGCTCTTAACCGCAATTTCTTCGAACCTTACATATCTAGACTGCCATCCTGACAGTAATCATTCTCCACTCCCCTCAGCAAAGGGCAGTCTATGTGACAGGTGCCATCACGTCATTACGTTGAAGCATTTGTCTCAAACACCATGAACAGCTTTTGGGCTGATTGATTCTCTCTCCTCACCCAAAAGCATTTTCCGCGTAATCATTACGGGATTACGCGCATACTACTTCAAGCCAATCAATTATTTCATTCAATAGTGGGCGGTGGCTATCCGGAAATCCCGGATAGCCACCGCATTTGTTTGTCTGAATAAGAATATAGGAATGAGTAGACTCTCTTAGTTTGCGCTTTCTTTGCCGCTGAGCATGCCGCAGGCAGCTTCGATATCCTCCCCACGCGATGCCCGGATGGTGGCTATGACGCCGCGTGAGTTGAGACGGTCACGGAATGCCTCCATGGTGTGGAGGTCGGAGGTGATATGTTCAAAACCGGGTATAGCGTGAAAACGTATCAGGTTTACACGACACTCCACTCCTTTGAGAAGGTTGGCAAGCGCATCGGCATGGCGGAAATCGTCGTTGACTCCTCGCCACATTATATATTCGGCCGATAGACGACGCTGATGTGCGAAGTCGTAATCCTTGAGCTCGGCTATGACCTTGCGGATTGGGAATGCGCGCTCAACCGGCATCAGACCCTCGCGCTCATTCTCAAAAGGTGAGTGCACACTGATGGCAACATGTACTTTTGTTTCGTTGAGCAGTCGGCGCAGTCCGTCGAGTTTTCCGATTGAGGATACGGTGATGCGTTTGGGGCTCCATGCCAGTCCCCATTTGGCGGTGAGTATATCGATAGCTTTGAGTACCTCATCCACATTGTCCATCGGTTCTCCCATACCCATGAACACAAGGTTTGTGAGCTTTTCGCTCTCGGGTATTGAGAAAATCTGGTTGAGGATTCCGGCTGCGGTCAGGCTGCCGTGGAATCCCTGCATACCCGTCATGCAGAAGCGGCATCCCATCTTGCACCCCGCCTGTGATGATACGCAGAGTGTGGCGCGTTCCTTGTCTGGGATATATACCGCTTCGATATCACGTCCGCCTTTCCCTCCCGACAGGAAGTCGAAATCATCACCTCGGGTTGCGAAAAGGTATTTCACGGTGCCATCGGTGGAGCGGGCGGCATCCTTAGGCGCCACACGTCCCACTGTGTAGTTTTCGTTTAGATATTCGCGTGCCCCTTTTGACAGGTCGGTCATATCGTCTATGGAGGTGACACGTTTCTCGTACAGCCAGCGAGCCATCTGCTTGGCGGCGAAGGGACGGAGCCCGGCTTCCTCAGCCACGCTTTTAAGTTCCTCAAGGGTCATTCCTAACAGTGGCTTGCGCGAGTCGTTATATTTTTTATTCATAGTGTATATTCCAGTGAGAAGTTAGTGGGGAGATTATTAATTGACTGCAAAAGTACACCATTCGCGGCTGATTAACAAACTATCTTTCCATAAACACACCCCGCGGAGGGTATCGGTCAGGTGGCGTGTGCTTCTGACCGATGCTCTCCGCGGGTATGTTTTATGTCTGTGCCGGCAGGTTATCCTGTCGGACGTGTGTCATTTGGGTGGGATGAGATACTGCACGTGTACTTTCACGCAACGGTTCATTTTGGCGTTTAGACCTCGGGTAGAGGGGTCGTCCACTTGTCCGATACCGTTCTGGGCATTCTTGAATGTGTTGACACGGTAGATTTTGGAATCTACGTTGTCAAAGTATCCGGTGCTGCGGAGCCAGTTGAGCACAGTGTTGGCACGGTTCTGTGACAGCGCGGTGTTACGTTCGTATCCGATACGCTTTGCGTCGGGACCGGTGTAGTTGTCCTGGCTTGTGGCAAGACCTTCCACATGGATTGCAGTAATGACACCTGTATCCATGATGTGGCGTATCATATCCACTGTCTCCGGATGGGCATGTTTCGAAATCTGTCCTTCGTTGGATGTCAGTGCCGCATAGACGTCGGCAAGACTTACGAGATACTCGCTACGGTCAATGTCGAAATATCTGCGTATGGTCTCCAGTCCGTGGTGAGCGTTGAGTCCGAAGGTCTGGGTTTCGAAGTAGTTCTCCTCGTGGAGCAGTTTCTGGTCGAGTGTGGCATCATCGATACGGTAGTGCCACAGGTGGTGGTCGCCGTAGATGGGTGAGTAGTAGAATCCGGCTTTCTCACGGAATTTAGCCATTTCATCCATATCCATGCTGAGTGAAATCGGACCTTCGCCCATTTCGTAGCCACGGGGTACGAAGTTGATGGCTACATCCTGATTGGCTGGTTCGGTGGGGATATCCTCAGTATGGAGTCCCTTGAGAGTGTTGCCATTCAGTAGACGTGATGCTACATCGCCACGGTCAATGAAACGCTTCTGTGTGTAGATACCGTTGGTGAGATAATCTATGGCGTGTACAGGCTGACCCGGTACATTGGGGGCATCGTTACGACCTGAGTAGTTGTTGGGGTAGAATACATAGAAGGTCATCTCGGTATACTTCGCGGCCGGATTTTCCTTTACCACCTCTACCACAGTCTCTTTGGCGCGGACTTCTCGAATCTGACGCTCGCGATAGTCACGGGTGTAGGTATGGGTGGCTCCCATTCTCCACGCGCGGCTGCGGTTTTTGCCGAGGTAGAAGGTGAAGCCGAGTGCCACACCGAGGTTGGAGTCCCACTTGTTGGCAGCCTTGTCGGCTTGACCATATTCAAGGTCAAAGTTGGTCTGATAGAAAATACCACGGAGTTTGAAGTCGAGCGAGAAGCGTTTTGCATGTGTGAAAAAGCGGCTGTACTGCAACTCGAGGTGTCCTGACCATTCATTGTCGGAGCCGTGGCTGTGTCCGAAGCCCATGTGGTGTACACCGCCGATACCGGCAGTGAACATGAACTGGTTCATGAGGCGCGGGCTCATGTAACCCTCGTAACCTAAGAAAAGTCGCGAGAGGTTGAAAACCACGCTTCCGCTGATGTCCCACCAACGGGTGCGCATCTTGCGGTAAGGGGTGCCGTCGGGCTTCTGCATTATAGGACCGTAGCCATAGTGACCGGTGGTGTAGCCGGTGTAGCCTTCTGAATCGGAACGTATGAACTCAAGCTTTATACCGATACCCGGTGTAAACCATTTACCAACACCGATTCCCCATTCGGGTGAAAGGGTGCCGTTGAATTTACCCATGGTCGAGTAGTCGCCTCGGAATGAGTGAATGCCTGCGGTAGCAAACAGAAACCAGTTTTTTCCAAACTTGTTTGTGACTACCGAATATGGCTCATGTGTCTCTCTCACCAGCTCTGTGACGGTGGGAGCGACTGTTTCGGATGTATCCTGAAAGATTATGTTGTAATCCTTGAATTTCTTATCAAATTCCTCGTAGGGATTTTGAGCTAATAGTGGTGTAATTGTCAGGAGTGTAAATACGATTGCCAGCAATTTGCACGGCAGTCGGAGTTTTTTGCACTGCTTCATGAGTATATGGTCGGTATGATGGTTTTGTCTTAGGTAAGGCGTCTTAAATGCTGAAATGGTATTAAAGACGTAAATGCGAAAATGATTAGGTGTAGGTCACTGAAGTGAGGGAGCCGTGTCGTGAGTCAGTTGTGGTTGTAGAGGTGGGGCGTTTGTGAAGTGGTGCAGCGGAGGTGGGTCCGGTTGCCGTTCCACAAGCGGGGGGTCAAGTGCCGCGTATGGCGAGTTGGGACTGCTCAGGTATTCGGGCACTATCTGTTTCATAAGTTTAACAGTCTTGAATATGTCGTAGGTCCGTGCTACTTCGATAAGTGATGTCACAAGGTTGCGCGTTATCACGAAATCGGTGGGCTTTACCTTGGCTCGCTTGATTTTCGGATGGGTGGTGGGACATACAATTTCGGAGTCGGTAAGCACTTCCTCATAGAGCTTCTCTCCGGGACGGAGTCCGGTATATTCTATGCGTACATGCAGCTTGCCGCTCAAGGTTATCATGCGTCGCGCCAGGTCGGCTATCCTGACCTGCTTACCCATGTCGAAGGCGAATATTTCGCCCCCCTTGCCTATACTGGCAGCCTGAAGCACCAGATTGCATGCCTCGGGGATGAGCATGAAGTAACGCACTATGTCGGGATGGGTCACTAGCACGGGACCGCCGCGGCGTATCTGGTCGCGGAATGTGGGGATAACTGAACCGTTGCTGCCGAGCACATTGCCGAAACGGGTGGTGATGAACTGGCAGCTGTCCTGGGAGTTGGAGAGGCTTTGGCAATACATCTCGCAGATGCGCTTTGAGCATCCCATCACATTGGTGGGGTTGACAGCCTTGTCAGTGCTGACCATCACGAATTTTTTCACATTATAGGCTACGGCAAGGTCAGCTATCTTACGGGTACCGTCTATGTTGTTGAGTACACTTTCCACCGGGTTATCCTCCATCATGGGGACATGCTTGTAGGCTGCGGCATGAAATATGATTTCTGGACGGTAAGCGGCGAATATGTTTTCCATACGGTGAGAGTGGCAGATGTTAGCCACGAGAGTCACGCAGTCAAGGTCGGGATGGTTATACTCCATGTTGACGCGCACGGTATGGAGGGGTGACTCTGCGGTGTCGATGAGGATGAGCTGTGAGGGTTCGAGGTCGGCAAGCAGATTGGCGAGTTCGCTCCCTATGCTGCCGGCGCCACCGGTGACAAGGATACGTTTCCCGCGTATGTGCGAGCGTATTTCATCGGTATTTACCTCTATGGGCTTGCGGGGAAGCAAATCCTTCATCTCAAGGTTGATGAGGGTGTCGTGATTGTAGCCGTAGGCGCCTCCCGAAGTGGAGTGACGGAGATATACGTCGTAGATTACCTTCGCTGCAATTCGCAATCCGCACATCAGCATGGCGGCAATAAGGGTGAGGAGGATGAGGTCGCGGAAACGGATGGCTAAGAAGAACGAGTCTGCATTGCAGAAGATACGTCCCGCCATTATCAGTGCCACACCTACGAGTAACGACGCTCCTGTACGGGCAAGGTCGGTCACTGTGGTGTGACGGACTATACCGGAATAGGTATGGAAAATGCGGATGCCCACCACGAAGCACATCATATAGGCAAACATTGTGGGTATCAACAGACCGGCATAGCCTACAGTGTAGGCAAGACCGTGATTTAGTACATACGCCAACAAGCCCGATAGATATATTATCGCGCAGTCAGCTGCAAAGATGAACCAATAGGGTAAGGCCGCCTTTGATATGTACCAGTTTATCAGTCGTTGACGCATTTTTTTATTTCAGAAACAATCATTTTTACATCATCCGGTGTCACCCACGGTCCGGAAGGTAGACATAGCCCTTGGGTGAAAAGTAGCTCGCTTACGCCGTTGACGTAGGCTGGAGCATTGGCATACACGGGCTGCAGGTGCATCGGTTTCCAAAGAGGACGGGTTTCAACGTTGAGTGACTGAAGATGCAGTCGGATATCCTCGGGTGTGACGCCTGTCTTGTTGGTGTTGATGAGTATAGTGTTTAGCCAGTAGTTGCTTTGGCTGTCAGTGGTGGGGTCGGAATGGAACATTATGTTGTCCGAACCGGCGAAAAGCTCCTGGTAAAGTGCCGCAAGTTTCCGGTGGTGGGCGATATGTTCCTCCAGTATAGTCATCTGACCTCTGCCGATGCCGGCGCAGATGTTGCTCATGCGGTAGTTGAAGCCTATATGCTCATGCTGGTAATAGGGGAATGGCTCGCGTGCTTGAGTGGAAAAGAACACGCAGCGTTTTTTGCTCTCCATATCAGGGCATACGAGTGCGCCGCCACCTGAAGTGGTAATCATCTTGTTGCCGTTGAAACTTAGGATGCCGTAGGTGCCGAGTGTTGAGCATTTTTTCCCCTTGTAGACCGAGCCGAGCGCTTCGGCCGCGTCCTCAATCACGGGAATTTCCCACTTGGCTGCCACGGCGCAAATCTCATCCATCATGGCGGGCATTCCGTAGAGATGCACGACGATGATGGCTTTGGGCTTACGTCCGGTTTTTGCCACGCGGTCGGCAATTGCATGGTCAAGAAGCTCGGGCGACATGTTCCATGAGGCGCTTTCACTGTCGACAAAGACCGGCACAGCACCCTGATAGGTGACAGGGTTGGCTGAAGCGGCGAATGTGAACGACTGGCATATTACCTCATCTCCTTTCCCCACTCCGAGGAGCACGAGAGCAAGGTGGATGGCGGCAGTGCCTGCTGAGACAGCTGCGATTTCTTTATTGGCGGCATCAGGATTACCTTCGGTAAGATATTTTTTAAGTTCATCCTCAAATGCATCTACGTTTGGACCCAAAGGCACGACCCAGTTATCGGCGAAAGCTTCGTCGATAAAGCGCTGCTCGTTGCCGCTCATGTGGGCGAGGCAAAGGTGGATTTTCTTATGTGACATGGTTGGCTACTTTGTGATAATTAGATTGATGATGGAATTAAAGTCCTCATTATAATTCGTATATCACCCATGAATGAGCGATTGGAGAGATACGAGAGGTTGATTTTTACTTTGTCAGGAAAAATCACCTCATCATTGTATCGGCATGGGTCGGGCTGTGAGGCAAGCAGCTCCTCCTCATTGCGGTATTTCAGAGTGGCGGGTCCGGTAATGCCGGGCTTTAGTTCGAGAATTGCCCTGTCGGCTCCCGAAAGCTTGTCGGCATATCCTGGCACGTCGGGGCGTGGACCCACGAAACTCATATCACCGCGCAACACATTCCAAAGTTCAGGAAGTTCGTCGAGTTTGTATTTTCTTAAGGTAGCGCCTAACGGTGTGATACGTGATTCTCCGGCAACACTGACTGACGAACCGGAATGAACCGGTGTCATGGTGCGGAATTTCACCAATGTGAAAAGAGAGCCATGACGTCCTACTCGTTTCTGCCGGAACAATACAGGTGCTCCCGGCATCCTGACACGTATCAGGAGGGCGAGTATAAGCATAATGGGCATAAATATTATTAACCCTAATAATGCCATGGAATAATCAAAAACTTCTTTCAACATTTCGTAACTTAGGGGAAGAGACCGTTAGTTAGGGTTGATGCTACTATATTTTTTTCTAAATCAGCTTCTTTCCTCATGAAAGAAACATACGGTATTCTGCTTTCGATTTTTAAGTAGTCAATCGCTTTATAATAAGAATATTTTTGGATTAATTTTTCCCGCAAAAGATACAGCGCCTTACAATTAGGATAGAAATGAGGATTATATCTGGAAGTCATCCCTCCCCATCGGTAACAGTATCCGATATCTTTCATGATATAAACTCTTGACAGATGTGGGAATAATCTTAAGTTAAATGCATGGTCTTCACACATTCCCAAGCCCAGTGGAGATAAATCCGTTGTATTAAATATAGATTTCCGATAAACTTTACCACACATGAATGAAGTTATCAGAAATTTACCGAAAAAGGTAATATAATATTTTTCAAATAATTCAGGTTGTGTAATTAATACATCATTTTTAATCCAATGTGATTGCTTGATGATTCCCCATTTATCAATAACTTTTTGCATGCCGAATTCTACATAATCAACATTATGTTCCTTTGCATTAGAAACAGCTTTTTTGATTATATTTTTATCGCATAGCCAATCATCTGCATCTAAAAATGTAACATAGTCTCCTTTGGCAACTGATAGGGCATCAAATCGGCTTTTTTCAACACCTTGATTTTTATCGTTGTCTATTAGTTTAAACCTCTTGTCCTGTTTACAATAGGACTCGCAAATTTTTTTGCTTCCATCAGTAGAGGCATCATTAACAAGTAGTATTTCTAAATCAGTAAAAGTTTGCCGGATACATGAATCAAAACATTGCTTTAGAAATCGTTCTGCATTAAATATCGGAATTATTATCGAAACCATAAATTATGTTAGTTTGCTGATTTTGGTAATATAAATGAAGGTATGTATGAATATTCGTCAGATGTTACAAATCGATACACTTCTTTTAATCCTATTAAATATGATTTAATGAAATGTGAATTAAAGTTTGTAGCAGAAATTAAAGAGAAAATGCAGAAAAGCCATGTTGCTTTTACAATCCCCCAAAAAAGGGTAGTTATATCCCCATTATAATTATTTCCGTATGGCTTATATTGGGTGCGCCACCAGGCAATAAACATAGCTTTTGTCCTGGTTATAAATCTTTCAGGCGATTTTCGGTATTTATTACTTGAAGATTGCCCATCAAGATTTATAATACCGGCATCAAAGGAAATCCCTAACCTATACCCATTCTGATGCGCTTTAAATGTTGCGACTTGGTCTTCTCCGTATGCAAACGGCAGTTTGTCCAACCAGATTTCATCTTTTAGTTTAATACTGGTAAGAATCTGCTTTTTCCATAATATTGCAGGTCCGGGGCAACTTTGAGTAAGATAATAACTTTTTTGGGGCTCATACACATAACTGAAACTTCCATGCTTGTGGACTTTGAATGCGTATTCAGATGAGAAATGTGGTCTTACCAAGTTTGAAATAAAGGCACTAGCTTTTTGTAAAATTGATAATTTATGATTCTTGAATACATCAGCACCAACCACATCGGCATTATGCTGAATCATTTCCGTTAGCAATGTCTCTGCGAATGTAGAGCTTAGTTCAACATCGTCATCCAATGTTAATATGTATTCTTCCGGAATCTCATTGTACTCCAACGCTCGTTGGGCAAGCATACCTTTTTTAACCCATACATATTCTTCTTTTCCTATCCGGAAGTCAGGCTTTGAATAACCTTCGGCTATATATATGATTATTCTTTCAGGCGGTAGACTCTGTGCATGAATGGAGATTAGCTCTTTTCTCAGAGTTTCCGCATTAGTTCCTAAAGTCCTGATTGCTATTGAATATTTCATTGTCAGCGTGCTTTGCGCATGATGTACTTTGCCAGAATGATTCCACACGGATACATAAGTATGGTCAGCATCTTAAGCGGGGAGTTTGCGATGCATCGGGGGATATTGCCGATATGGCAACTGGATACATAATGGATGGAACAACGGCATTTATTTAAAAATGAGTTGTGTTTTAGTTGCATCTCCAGAATGCGTAGTTTTGCAAAGCTTCTTGGAGAATTCATATACTGGTTCAGAATCATACCGGACATACTATCAATGTCTGTCTGATAGTCAACAATACATAAGTTTTGGTTAACGACAATCAATGGATAAATATCTCCGATTTTGAGCAAGGAATACACTGGATTGAAAAACTTTTCGCCCGGAAATCCTGTTTGTGGTGACACTTGTTTCATCAAGTCGGTCCTTAGTACCGGTTTCATGTCGCCACGATGTATATTCTTAAGATGCAAGTCCGGAAAATAACATTCATGGAGGTTTTCAGGAAAATATCCGCCTATAGGTTCCATTGTCTGATATGAAAAATCCAATCCGATTAATCCGAGATATTTGTCGCTCCCTTTTTCCCGCCATGTGTTTATGATAATCTCCACAGCATCTTCAGGCATGAAATCGTCGCTGTCGATGCATACGTTGAGTTCTGTCGTTATATTATCGTATGCGGTGTTGTAACCGGTATGAAGACCTCCGTTTTCTTTATAAATGTAGCGGATTGGTAACCTGTTTTGACGAATGAAACCGTCAATAAGCTCTTTGGTGAAATCAGTGGAGCCATCATCAATGACCAGCCATTCGAAGTCATCGCATGTCTGGGTGCAAAGACTCTCATAAAGACGCTTGAGGGTGTGGGCGCGATTGTATGTCGGTGTAAATACGGTGAGAGTTTTCATCGTTGTATGTTAATTCCAGAAAAACATTATCATGAATATAGTGAAGGAGGCGTATGCAATCAATATTTGTCCGGCTACTCTATCTTGATTTTCCCATGCTCTCATATTGCAAAGCGGATATACTATCATTATTGGATAAAGAAACCAGGATAGGTAGGCGAAACGGTTGCTGAATGGCATGCGTATCACTATAATCCAAAAAGAATTGGCAAGCATGTAAGTTGTGGATATGATATTATACCATCCATCCCGTAAATCTTTCCATATATTTACATACCAATACATTATTATAGGTATTGAACTGTAAAGTAGAAAATCCCATCGGAAACCTGTGGAAGAGAAGAGGCTATTGTACTCCGTTGCGTTAGCATAACTTGACATGCGGTCATCAAATCCGATAGAAACGATAAGTTGAGTCAGATACTCTCCCCATAGAAGAGATATTACAATGGATGCGAGCCAGATATAGAAGGCCCATTTCGGATTTTTAATGACTGTAATCGCGGATATTACGCCCACAATAGGGAGCATTACGCTTTTATGTATTCCTAACGCTAAGAAAGCCAATATAATAGCTATGACCCGTTTATCTTCCATCAGAAATGCCATGGCAAGAAGGATAATGTGGCACGCTAAGCCGTTGCGCAAGCCATTTACCCCAAATGTAAAGAACATTAAAGAAGAAAAGAGGAATAGAAAGCCGAGATATGGGCTTGTCGGTACAAACTTTTTAATGGCGCATAATGCGGTGAAAACATATCCAATCTCAATTATAAGGAAAAATATATGCACCGATAATCCCGCATGCTTGCATGAGGTCTCCAATAAACCCCATAACCATTCCGCACTTAAGTTTATGTCCGAGACAGCATCAGGTCCAATCATATTATATACTCGGGCATAATTTACAGTGTCACCAAATACGCCGCTTACAGGTCGTAGTCCAATCCAGATTGCAAAAATAGTGGATAGAATCAATGGGAAAATAAAGTTCCCTTTATTCTCCTCTCCGATTGCAAGTGAATCTCCATCCTGCATCATAAGCTTCAGACCCATAATCATTGATAAGAAACCGATGATAGAAAGATAGATTGGTACGTATAAATAGGGACTCATGATATGGTTAGCTGATGAGTTTTCTAATCCATGAGAATGCGTTTACTCCAAATGTCCTGTGCAAAAGACGCATTACTCGGGTTCTTACCGGTCCGTAATTATCACACCACGTCTTTGCGTAGTGATGTATGCTTCGTGTATTTGGTGTTATTTTCAATACCCCGGTAGCATCATCTAATGGATTGAAATATTCATTTTGGAAAATGGTGACATCACGGATTATCTGAGTTTTATCATGTAGAATAAGCCCATGTTTGATAAATACATCAGTGACATGTTTTACCACAGTGCCGGGAAGCTGGTTCCCGACTTCATCAATGAAATGAAGAGAAGAATAATGTTCAATAATCTCTTTGTAAATTCCTAATTTCTTATTAGCTCCCATACCTAAACCGGCTGCAATTCCTATTGAGTTGCAATCCTTTTCAAATCCCATAAACGCACCACCTTCAATAATATCATCCATAGGACGTATTACTTCCACATCTGTATCAAAATATACACCTCCGTGATGATAAAGAATCCAGAAGCGTGCATAATCGCTGACAAATGCCCATTTTCCACGTTCGGCAGCCTCTCTGGTATATGGTATGGAATTTATGTCGAAATTCTCTTCATTCCATTGTTTGATTTCCCAGTCCGGAAAATATTTCTTCCAGGAGCTGATGCATTTCAATGCGCTTTTGGGCAGCGGTTTCCCTCCGAACCAGCAGTAATGTATCACATGGGGAATCATATCAGGGAATATATTTTTGAGATTTCAGACCGATTACTGTAATCACGTTGGTACGTGTTGATGGATAGAGAGTGGCGCAATTTCTCATCAGCTATGACTTTGGCAATACCTTTGGCACATCCCGTATTGTCCATCGGTACAATGACTCCATCTATCATATGCTCGATTTGCGACTTAGCTGTAGGATAGTCGGTGATTACGACCGGCTTACCAAGCATCTGAGCCTCGCGTACGGTTACAGATTTGCCTTCATAACGGGATGGCTGTATGTAGAGGTCACATTTTGAAATATATGGATAGGGATTGCTCCGTTTGCCCAGTATTATCACATGCTCCTCCATTCCAGCCTCGGCAATGTGTTTTCTGATTAGAGTTTCTTCCCCGCCAAAACCGATTATATACCACCGTATGTTTTTCATCCCGGTTATACTTATAAGGTGTGAACAAATTTCAGGAATATTATCGAAGTTTTTAGGATATGAAAATCTTCCTATTGATAGGATGTTAAAATCCGAGTTAGAGAGTTCCTGTGCATTTCTTTGTTCCGCTTGTTCACGGATTAGGTTGACAGGTGCTATATTCTCGATTTCAACAAGCCGTTCCCTCAATTCCGGAAATATGCTGCAGAAAGCATTGGCAGTGGCCGGAGATATGGAGACTATATTATCGTATGCCTTCCAGACCGGTAACTCAAGCTCTGCGTCAGTGTCGATTTTTGAATAGTCGGTATGAATCCAGCATACTTTGCGCTTTGCGTTTACTTTATCAAGCACAATGTTATGAGGCGTTAGAAATGAGATTGCCAAATCATAAATAGTGTGGTTGATGTTCGGGAGATGAGGAACCACATACTTTCCTATATATCCGTAGATAGCATTGCCGTCTACAGGATGATTCTTGCGAAAATAATTTCGGAATTTATATTTAGCCATCAGGCGTCCTGCCACCACTCCAATGCATCCATTTAACAGAGCTGTGTGCATCGGTGACTCTATCATGGAATATTCCTTGATTTCCGGCAGAAGATTTACTCTATCAGGAATAAATCGCATGAATTCCCCACGATGACTATATATGAATAAGTCCACATCAACTTTTTCATAGTCAAATGCGTGTAGCATACCGATGAGGGCTGCTTCAGCCCCGCCGATTTCAAGATAATGCATTGCTATGAAAATTTTGGGTTTGCTCATTTCGTCTTGTTGCCTGTTACAAGATTCTCAAATATCTCACACCACCGTGCTGTGATTCTATCAATATGGAAATCCTTGGCTCGTAGTTTAGCTGCATTTCCCATTTGAACGCGCAGGTCCTTGTCCTCAATGAGTTGGCAGATTCTTTCTGCAAACGTTTTTTCATCGCCGGGAGTAATTAAAAAACCGTTGACTTCATCAGTGATAATATCTTTTGGACCTGCGGGACAAGAATACGATACAACAGGTAAACCACACTCCATGGCTTCAACAATGACCAATCCAAAGCCTTCACTCTGTGATGAGAGGGCAAATATGGAAGAATTCAACATTTTACTGCCTATATCTTTTGTTGCGCCAGGAAGTGAAATGTTAGACTCTAAATTTAGTTTGGAAATTAATTGTGTCAACATCTTGCGCTCGCTCCCTTCGCCCCAAATTGTCAGATGCCAATCAGGATATTTGGCAAATACTTCTTTGCAGCTCCGGATTAAGGCATCAAAATTTTTTGAGTAAGTTAATCTCCCTGCTGATATTATTTCCTTAGAGTTCTTGTCGGATTGAGCAGCAGAAGAAAATGTGACGGGATTAGGCATTGATATTGCATTGGTAATATTTTTCCAATTGGTATTTCTGTCTTCTTCTGTCAGTAATACGATTAGGTCGTAATGACTGATACTATAATAGTAGTCAAGGTATTTGCCTAAAGTCGCCAAGTATCTGTCAAGGAATGTGTGAATATTTGAGAGACGATAACGATAATTGCTTTCAAAGTGTGTCTCTCGGATAGTTTTCGCATTCCCTTTGATTGAATTAATCAGATATTTTTCAGATGTCCCGGTTGATATGATGATATCGGGTTGAATCTCTTTGATTACCGTTTTTAATTTTTTTCGATATTCCCACGCTCTCAATGCGAGTGATTTAACCAAATGGAATTTAGATTTCCATCCATCATCCGGATGATGAATTTCGAGATAAATGACCTTTACTTTGGGTGAGAGTGAAAAATATCCTTTGTCCTCCTTATTATCTGTCACAATCAGATACACTGTATACCCTTCGACCTCAGCCAAAGCATTGGCTTTAGCGACCGTCACGGATTCAATTCCGCCACAGTATTTTATGCTGTTGGTGCAATAGGCGATTTTCATATCTGTTGAGGGTAGCGGACCTGATGGGTTATATAATGTTTATGCAGATGCCTCGTCGTCGTGGGTATAGGTATAGTTCCCGTAATGACCGTAGTGGTAGCCATAGCGGTGATAGCCATAGCGCTTTGCCCCGTAATGCGAGAACTCCTCATGAGTGCCGTTAAGGATTATGGAAAGGTTCGGGAAACGACGTTCCTGATACCATTTCTCTATATCGGGAAGGAATGCACGGTCAAGAAGGTGTGCGCGGATGATGAACAATGTCATGTCGGCATGTCGGCTTATAATGGCTGCGTCGGCAACAATTTCTACCGGCGGACAGTCGATAAACACATAGTCATACTGCTCCTTAAGCTCCTTTATCAGCGAGTCGAGCTTCTGATTAAATAATAGTTCCGTCGGGTTCGGAGGGATAGTCCCGACAGGAATCACCTCCAGCTCGCCAAGTTTTACTATCACGTCATGATAGTCCTGCACCTGACCGCTGAGATAGTTTGAGATTCCTATGGCAGGAGAATCAACAAATTTCGACAGGGAGGCTTTGCGGAGGTCAAGGTCGACGGCAATAACTTTTTTCCCCTTGATGGCAAGTGAAGTGGAGAGATTGGCGGAGATGAACGTCTTTCCGCTGCCCGGATTCATGGAGGTCATCATTATCACATGGTGTCCTTCCTCAAAACCGAGTATAAACTCCAGATTGGTGCGTACCACACGGAATGCCTCATTCATCACATTTCTTCCCTGTTCCTTCACCAGCGGTTTGTTTTCGGTCAATTCCGGCAGTGACTTCTTGCCGCCTCTCTTCTTTGCGGGGAGTGCCAATGGTATCTCACCTACAAACGGCGCATGTAGCGACTCGAGGTCTTTCTTGCCTCTCACCGATGTATTGAAATTCTCAATCAGCATGAGAATTGCGGCCGGAAACAGGAGGGCGGCTCCGAGTGCCACAGCAAACACCATACCGGTGTTGGGGAATACCGGCTCCGGATTAGAAGTCGGATGCTCGATTATGCGTGTATTGTATGCCGTGAACGCCTGCGACAATTCATTTTCCTCGCGCTTCTGCAACAGGAACAGATAAAGCGACTCCTTCACTTTCTGCTGACGTTCCACCGAGAGCAGATATTTGGCTTGCTGGGGATTGGCGGCGATTTTCGACACTGCCTGTGATTGCACCGACGATACGGCGCGTTTCTGTGTGTTGAGCATTGCAAGCTCATTGTCAAGCGAGCTGAGGATAGTTCCCTTCATGGTCTGCAACTTCTGGTCAAGGTCCATCACCAAGGGATTCTGCTCTGAGGATACCGAAAGGTGATTGTTGCGCTGAAGAAGCAGGGTATTGTAAGCCTGTATCTGCGATTCGATACTCGGATTATTTATACCCGAGTTAGCCGGGAGTTGCTCTTTGTCATGAAGTCCGTCGGTAAGGTAACTGCGGAGATATTTGGTCATGTACATGCGGTTGTCAATCTCACGACCTTGCGATTCCGATGAGGTCATCTGATTGACTGCTATTCCGCCCATGGCGTCGACGTCGGTCATAAGATTCTTTGACTTATAGTCCGATATGTCATTATCCACATTGCCAAGTTCGCTTTCTATGATTGTCAGACGGTCCTTGATAAAGTCGGTGGTGCTCGCTGTGATTTGGTTCCTGTCCTTGACCCAGTTCTCGTTATACACAGCCACGAGGGTCGAGAGCACATCCTCACCTCGCGAGCGCGACACGTCGTTGAATGTTATGTCGATGATTGACGCCTTCTGGTCGCGTTGCACCGGCAGGATGCGCTGATGTATATCGTTGACCGCTTCGCGCATTGGCACACGTTTCACTTTTAAGTTATCCTTCATCCCTTTCACATAGTAGGGAGTGGTGATTGCATGCATGGTGCCCAGCGGGGTCTTGACGGTTTGTCCCAGTTTGAATGAAATCTTCCCCTCCAATGGCTGATTGTTGAGGGTGATTTCCGATATCTGCACCGTACTGTCGGGTTTCAGCTCCAGATTGAATGTCGCGGCGTCGCTATCCTGCAGGTCGTTCAGTTCCACGTTGACCGGAAGTGTCATCCCGTATGCCAGATTCTCGTGAAAGGCTCCGCTGTGATAGTACTCCGTGTTGAGTTTGAGTCGTTTCACCACTTCCGAGGTCACTGCCAGTGTCTTCATCGACATGATTTCGTTGGTGATATTGACGTTGGTGGTTTTGACTCCAAGGTCGTTCATCAGGTCCTCCGACACCATTTTATTCTCGTCTGGCTTTATCATCACCGAGGAGAAAGTGGAGTAGATGCTGGGGGTTATCTGAAGATAGTAATATGCTGCGCAAAGAGCCACCACGATAGAGAGCACAAACCATTTCCAGTTTCCCATGAAGAGAAACATGGCGTCCTTGAACTTTACAAAACCTTCGTTCTGTCGCTTTTTCGGCACCTCTGTGTTTATTATGATGCTGCTTTGTTCGAGCTTGTTAAGATTGCGTTGCATGTGATTGGTATGGTTGGTCTGATTAGGAATGTGGGAATGGAGACCGGTTTGTTACTTTGTGAAGAGTATCACCAGAGTGGTTGCGAATGAGAACATCGACATCCAGAAACTCGGGGTCAGATAGCTGTTGCCGTTTGCAGTCGACTGATTGGCTTTCACCTGCGTCGGCTCCACATATATCATATCGTTCTGCTGTATGTAATATGCAGGCGACGAGTAAACATCATCGGTGCTCGTCAGGTCAACGCGATAGGGCACCTGCTTGCCATTCTCGGTGCGGAGCACAAGTATATTAGTGCGCTTTCCGCTGATTGAGAGGTCGCCCGACATTGACAGTGCTTCAAGAAGATTCACCTTGTCGGTTGGGAAAACATGGCGACCTACCCCCGACTCACCTATGATATAGTAAGCCATATCGGGGAAATCTACTATCACGCTTGGGTCGCGCAACAGATTGCCCGAGAGCAGGCGGTATTTTACCTGTTGTGCCACCTCCATGCGCGTCAGTCCCTCCACGGTGATAGGTCCGAGAATAGGCATGTCGATTTTGCCATTCTTGTCCACAGTATAGTAAGTCGGCCGTGAGGTGGTGTTACCTGTAGAGACGGGGCGGCTCAGGTTAAACATCTTTGCGAGCTCTTCGTCGCGGCTGTGTACTATGATATCAACCTTGTCTCCCGGCTGTAGCTTGAGTTCCCCACCTTCCTGCAAGGTGAGTATGGCATTGGTGGGGAGGTCCTGCATGTAGACCACATCCTTCGCCGGTCCGCAGCTGGTAGCTATGAGGGCGATTACAACATATCCGATTGTTCGGAGTGCTTTTACGTTAGCTATGGAAAATTTCATGATAATGAGTGATTGTATTTCTGTGTTAAAAGCCTGACTGTTTTTTGCTGGGTATTAGGTATATGCTCGTTATCAGAATCAGCTTTTTCAATAGGCTGTGTCTACTTTCTGCAGAAAACAGCGCGGTATATAGCTCGTGGCTACCGCACACAGTCCCTTGACAGTCACCACGAGGCGGTGATTATCCTTGATGCGCACTATATGCCCCTCCGAGCCCTTGAACGGTCCGTCGATTACCCTTACAAGGTCCCCTTTATGATATCGGGGATTATCCTCGCCGATATATTCCACCCCGCTTTCCCCGCTTGATGTGACAAGCATGAAGATATTCATCTCCTTGTCGGGGATAGCTACCGGAGTGAGTTGCGTCCTCACTCGTGTGGAGTATATCATCGCTTTTCCTTCCAGTTTCTCACGGAGAGCAAGTGCTTTGCCTGTGGTGGTGTGGATGAATATCAGCGAGGAGATGAGCGGTCGCTTGACCGTCTTTCTGTTCCCGTTGCGTTCCACTGTCACAGAGGTCTCCGGAATATAGCTTTCTACGCCATCTTCCTTAAACATATTCTCCAACTCGTATACTTTGTTGTAGAACACCTTGAGTGCAAACCATTTAAGCTCGCTTTCCTCCATTGATTTGACTGTCGATTGATGATTCTTGATATTGATGATTCCGTTGGCATCGGTATAAACCTTCCATTCCCCGTCTCATGCGCGAGGCAGGTAAATTCAGGTCAGTCCGTCTATTTCAAAAACTTAGTTGCTATCTTTTGAAACTTCGAATCTCAACCTTGTCCCCGAACCGGCGACAATTGGTGGTGACCTCGAAATCTCAGCATTGGTTCAGCAAGATTGCATGGTAATAGAGTCTTGCTACTATCTCGATATGCCTTATGTAAGGTTGAAATGAGTCACTTATGCCATGGTTTCGTATTTGCAAAGTTACGAAAAAATGTGATAAACAGGCGACTTTTTGCAATAATTATGGGGTGAACTGTTTTAAACTTTTTATTTTTTAAGATTTGAATCTGTTTTTGCAGGGATTTTTAGAGTCCGTTCACTCGTTTTTTCTATCGCTGTTTGATTTCTGTCTGGTCTGATGGTTACCGCGGCTGTCGCTCCGACCGATTGCTGCATTATTGAAAAAAACGGCGGAAACCCGTTGTCGGTTCCGCCGTTTTTAATATCTCGGTTTGTCAGTTTTTAAACAAGTTCGGCTGCTTCATTCAGCAGGTCTATCTTGTTCCATTGTGACTCATAGTTGAGTCCCTGACGTTCACGGTCATTCACCTTGAAGCCGCAGGTCGGGCTGATGGATATGAATTCCATAGGCACATAGCGGTTGGCGAAATGAATGGCGTTGACAATATCGTTGATGCTCTCCATGTTGGGGAGGCTACCGTCCACAAGTCCAAGAATCGCACGCTTTCCGCTCGGCAACCATTTCAGTGCCTCAAGATGACCTACATTGTCAATATCAAAGGGGAGAAGGAACGCATCTGCATCAACCTCCTCGAGCATGCGGCGTATATGCTCAAGCTCTTTTTCGTCGCCCCAGCGGGGTATGGTGGTCTCGTCGGCTGCGATATTCAATGTGATTTCAAGGTCAGCCGGACGTCCGCTCACCGTGCGGTTGAGCAGTGAAATCAAGGTGTCGGTCACGCGGTCGGCGTCAATGCCGCCTAAAAGCAGCGTCTTTTCAAAATAAGGGTCTCCAAGGCGTCCCCACACCGCTGTGTCGAACTGTATATGGCGGCATCCGAGGCGGTAGAACTCCTCTATAGTCTGGAGATACGCATTGGCTATGTCATCCTCAAGGGTCTCGGGCGATTCATAGAATTTTGACAGGTCGCCGTTTCCACCCACAAGTATACGCATGTAAAGCTCTCCGGGCGATGGCATTGTCTGGCGCACTTCAGCACGTCCCCTGGTCAGTTCCTGCATGTGCTTGAATTTCTCAAAGAAGGGATGCTCGGGATTATAAGCGATTCTTCCCGAGAAGCGGAGCAAGTCATGGCGCACCACTTCATCCTGATAGATGCGACCGGTGTCTATGCGCTCGCGGTTCATTCCGTTGAGACCTTCCCAGAAATCGCAGTCCCATTTCTTACGGCGGATTTCGCCATCGGTAACTATTTGAAGTCCTGATTTGATTTCGCGGTCGATAAGACGGTCAATCACCGCATCTTCGATTTCGCGTACTTCTTCCGGTGATTTCTCACCAAGTTTCATTGCATTTCGTGCTTCCTCAAGCTCTTCGGGAGGAAGAAAGCTACCCACGATTTCAACGCGGGGTTTAGTCTGTGTTGATGTCATAATGGCTATACTTTTTTCAACATCCAGTCAAGGGGTAATTTTTGCACTGTTATCCCCTTATTTCTGCCAAAGGTATGGTTGAGAGGTACCCTTTGATTGGGCGTTTGCAACCTCTAAACTCATGAAAATCACGCAAAAGTATATAAAACTATTATCCTATAGGGTATACTTATTGTTAAAAAATGCAAATTGGGGCTCGGCGCTCCACTATTTTTCAGGCACCTATCGGGTTGATTTCAAACTCGTTGAAGGTCATGGTAATGGCGTCAAACACCAGCAGCCGGTTGGTGAGCAGGTCGCCGGTTTTTACAAGCCATTTCACTGTTTCAGTGGCTTGGAGTGTACCAATCACCCCCACCACTGTGTTCATCACTCCCTCTACTGCACACGGCAGCTCGTCGGGGCGCACAGTTGTGTCGAATATATCCCTGTAGTTGGCACTACCTGGCTGATATGTGAACAGCTGACCCGAGAAGCGTGACACGGCGCCGTATACATATGGTTTGCCAATCTTCACGCATGTGTCATTGATAAGCAGGCGAGTGGCGAGATTATCGGTGCAGTCCACTGTGATGTCATAACTACCTATAATCTCTTCCGCATTTTCCGATGTGAGGAAATAGGGGTGAAGCTCAAGGTTTACTTCCGGATTTATCCTCATCATTGCATCGCGTGCCGACTCTACTTTCGGTCGTCCGATATCCCCTGTCCCATGCATAATCTGGCGCTGTAGGTTGCTGAGGCTGACATTGTCTGCATCCATCAATCCGATGGTGCCTACTCCGGCCGCTGCCAGATACAGCCCCACCGGTGAGCCCAGTCCACCGGCGCCTATTATCAGCACCCGTCCGTTCATCAGTGCCTGCTGTCCGGGGAGGTCAATCTCGCATAGTGAGATATGCCCCTTGTATCGGGTTCTCAGCTCGCGGTCCATTTCATGTGTGGTTCCCATTTTCTGTCCCTGTTATTCAAATTTATACCCTGCGTTGGCTATCATCTCCTTATCCTCGGCTATCTGCGCGCCTATTGTGGTGAGAAGGTCGCCCATTATGGCGCCGTTGATTCCTATGCGCAATCCCTTCCGCTGGGTTTCCTTGCTCATTCTTCCCCTTCCTCCGGCAAAGCGGAGCACTGCACGGGGATGGGCAAACCGGAAGATTGCCACTGTGTTCAGAATCTCACTCTCTGTAAGCATCGGCGCTCCTTCGAGTGGGGTGCCGGGAATCGGTTGCAATATGTTTATAGGTATTGACACCGGATTTACCCTCCGTAGGGCGACTGCAAATTCGGCACGTTGGCGCATGCTCTCACCCATCCCTATGATGCCTCCGCTGCATATTTCCATTCCTGCCTCGCGGGCTGCTTCGATGGAGGCTATCTTATCCTCGATGGTATGTGTTGAGCACAGGGTGGGGAAGTGGCTGGGCGCTGTCTCCAGGTTGCAGTGATAGCGGCGCACCCCTGCATCATACAGTTGCTGCATCTCGTTGCTGTCCAGCAGACCCATTGAGGCGCACAGACCCATCCCGGGATACTTGTCGGCGAGTTCGCGGTAATAGTCACACAGTCTCGCCAGTGACTTTCCGGAGATTTTGCGCCCGCTTGTCACCATAGAGAATCTTCCTATACCCTGACGCCGGTTATAATCCGCAAGTCCTACGCATGTATCGTGGTCCACAAGCGGGTATTGTGCTATCTCGGTGGCATGTCGGGCTGACTGGGCGCACCATTTGCAATCCTCCGGGCATCGTCCCGACCGGGCGTTGACTATTGAGCATGAATCGAACCTGTCGCTGCCGAATGCCTTTGTTATCTCGGCGGCTGCATCCCACAGCTCTGCCTCCTCTTCCTGGGTGATTTCCGCCAGAGAGAGCACCTCCTCATCGGTGATGGCGTCTCCTGCAAGTATTTTGTCTTTAAGCGTCTGTATATAGCTCATATTCAATGTGCTGGTTTGTTGTCAAAGTTTTTCCGCCTGGCTTTCTCTCCTCCGTCCCGGCAGACGGGGCGTGGCGAGGGCATTGCGGTAAACTCTGACCTGTAATGTTTTAATTTGTAGCCCTTTAGTAACTCTCTGAAATGTGCTTGCGGAGCTACTGATGATACAAAGATAGTTCTTATTTTTTTATCATATGCACAATTATGTGTACGTTTTTACGGTGCGTCAGAAAAAATTTTTTTCTCTCGGTTGACATTATCGCACTCTTTGGGCTCTTGGCGGTGGTAATTTTGCAATATAATTACAAAACAACAGTATTTATCCCCAATCGTGTCATATTATGAAAATGCACCTTTCCCGACCTCAGATGCTTGCCGCATGGCGCCTCCATCGTCTCCTCGAACCAATCCGCGACGATGCCTCTGTCACCCGCTCTGATGGGCTTGACCTTGATGCCTTGCTTGCTCCCGAAATGGATGCCTGGTATACGGACCTGTTGCTCAATGGTCCTCCTCATCTTCTTGTTAGTCATGATATTGCCGGTTCTGTCTCGGTTCATCCATGCGCGGGCAACGGTATGGCTGTGACCCTCCCTCCCGAAACTGTTCGCGTGCTCTCGGTGCGCATATCCTCTTGGCAGACCACGGCCCGTATTCTGCCTCCCGCCTCTGTCCCTTATCTATGCGGTGGCAATCCATATCTCCATCCACTCCCTCAATCTCCTGTGGCAGTGCGTATTGGTGATGAGTTGCGCCTCTATCCGGCTGTTGAGGGCGCCACTGTCACTGAACTTAAATGTGTGCTCCACACTGAGGGCGAATATGAGTTCATGCAGGAGGCTCTTGCCTCGGTGGCGCCACTCGACTCCGGGGTAATCACTTCACTCTTTAATTAAAAGTATAAATCAGTTCATTCTTAAATCTCTTTCATATGGACTATTTTAAAGCCGCATTGACTGCGTGGACGGCTGCTGCCAATTTCCGTTCCACTCGCAAACGATTGAAAGATTACGCCTACAGCCGCCAATGGGGTGATATTACCATGACTCCCGATGGCAATGTTACCACTGAAGGTGAACGTGTGCGCCGCTGTGGTCGTCCTCCGCAGACCAACAATCTCATTCGTCCCCTCATCAAGAGTGTGGTAGGACGTTTCCGCTACAATCTCTCACGTGAGACTCCTCATCCCGATTCCTTTGTCAGGGATGTCTACGCCGCCAATCTTCTTGATGAGCTTGACAGTCGTGCCTTGGAGGAATTTCTGATTTCAGGATGCGTGATTCAGCGTGTGGGCTGGGAGTCGCTGAGCGGGGGCGAAGGTGTGTATGTTGACAATGTGAATCCCAACCGGTTTTTCGTCAACCGGTTTCTTGACCCGCGTGGTCGCGATATTCGTCTCATTGGTATGCTTCATGACATGCCGTTGGAGCGCGTTAAGCTCTGTTTCTCCGGCGAGGAGGCTCTCAGCCCCAAGGAAATTGATGAGGTATACGCTTGTGAGGCCGATAATTTGCAGCCCTCGCTCACGGTGATTGGAAAGCCTGGGTTTGACGAGTCCTTCTGTAGCTGTGACGACAAGCATCTTTGCCGCGTTATTGAGGTGTGGAGCTATGAGTTTGGAGTGACTTCCGATGGGGCTCCCGACCCGCATTGGCACTGTCGGTTCTTTGCCCCCGATGGCACTCTGCTCGACCACACTCGCTCCCCTTATCATCATGGTTCCCACCCGTTTGCAGTGAAATTCTATCCCCTCACCGACGGGGAGGTCCACTCATTCATTGAGGATGTGGTCGACCAGCAGAGACACATCAATCAGATTATCACCACGATTGACTCCATTCTTATTAACAGTGCCAAGGGGGTGCTCCTCTTTCCCGAGGATGCTTTGGTCAAGGGTATGAGCATGGAGCATGCAGCCCGCATGTGGAACAATCCCGGTGGTGTTGTCCCCGTCAGCGCCAATTCCAAACGCTTGCCGCAGGAAATCCACACTGTCGGAGCTGCCGAGGGTGCTTCGAATCTGCTCGATATAGAGATGAAACTTTTTCAGCAGATATCGGGTGTTTCGTCTGCCATGCAGGGGATGGTGCCTAATTCCTCTACATCTGCTTCGCTCTATGAGAGTCAAGTGTACAATGCCTCAATATCTCTGCTCGATATATTTGAGACATTCAACTCTTTCCGCTCCATGCGCGACAGTCTGATTGCTGATGCTATGAATTGACGCTATCCTTTGCCTTCCAGGCTCTTGCGGGGCCTTTGGAGGAAATATACTTTAAGTTAACGTTTATTTGCATAGATGTGCGTGGTTTTTTCTCATCTGCTATGGTAATTTTACCAATAAACCGACATGAAACACATGAAGTGTAATTACTTCATAACGTACTCTTGGCAAATTCACTTTTTAACCTCAAAATTCAGTTTCAAAAATGTATTCCCTCATTGACACCCGTAACCGACATTTCATGAATGCATGCCAAAACATTATCAGCCGACTTGACCCTGAAAAGCCCCTCAACATGAGTGAGGTGGCGCGCCTGGCGGCCGAAAGTCCCGCTCCCTGCTACTACTGCACATTCGAGTATGCCTTACGTATGCTCCGCGTGTTGCGCCATGGCAAGATGCGACTCCGCCGCGACCGTCGCCTGGAGATGTGGACTGAAATTAATGAAAAGGTGTCGCGGCTCATGGAGAGTACAGGCTACACGCTGCAGGTGGCGCTTGCTCATGTCCTGGCTTCCGCATCTGCCTCCCGTTTCTTCATATCGCCCGCCACAGCCTACCGTCTCGCTAACAGCCTTATTGAAAAATCCTAATCCTCTGTATCATGATTTACTCACTATCAACTGATTCTATCATTCGCATCGTGCATGCCGTGTGGGCTTTGCACATCATTTCTTACCGTGATGCCGATTCGCTGACATGCGGTCCCGACCTGCTCCCATCGCGTCGCGACCTCATGACTGCCATAATCACCGATGCTTTTGCAGAAACTCTTGTGGCGCTTCTCCCTTACGTTTCCGATTCAAATCTCGACAGTGTTGATGTTGAGGAAACCCTCCGGTTCTCACTGGCTGACACACTCGCCATTCCCGAGGGTTCCCACCCAATCATCCGTAGGTCTATAGAGCAGTCCATTGCCTACCGTGTCATTAGTCTTTGTCTGATGGCGCTTCCCGACGGTGGAGGGATTCTCACTGAGGAGATTTCACGGAAATCGGCTTTTCATTTGGAGTCCGCACTTACAATGCTGCATTCCAATAGGGTTAACCGCCCGTTTATACGTGAAGTTTCATGATTTACATATTGTTTCAGTGATTGTTTTTTCGTAACTTTGTCCTCAATTTATCACTTCCCCGGCGGGACTGGTGCGCGTTCCGTATTCATTTGACTTCGCCGGGATTGTAATTGTCCAATTTTAAAGAAATAACGATACTGAAATGAACGACAAAGAAGTTGTGCTCTCTGGCATACGTGCCACTGGCAATTTACATCTTGGCAACTATTACGGTGCTTTGAGCAAATTTGTCAAAATGCAGAATGACTATGACTGCTTATATTTCATAGCTGACCTCCATGCGCTGACCACCACTCCGGACCCAAACATCCTCCACGAGAATGTGAAGAACATTTTGGCTGAATATCTCGCAGCAGGGATAAACCCCGACAATGCTACAATTTTCGTCCAGAGCGATGTCCCTGAAATTTCCGAAATGTACCTCCTGCTTAACATGCACGTGGGTATAGGTGAGCTCATGCGCACAACTTCTTTCAAGGATAAGGCTCGCAAGCAGCTTGGCATCAAGAGTGGAAGTGAAGATGAGGATATTGAGAAACAAATCATCGGAACTGATTCCAACAAGCGTGTCAATGCTGGTCTGCTTACCTATCCTACGCTCATGGCTGTAGATATCCTGATTCAGAAGGCTCATAAGGTTCCCGTTGGGAAGGATCAGGAGCAGCATCTGGAACTTACTCGCCGTTTCGCTCGCCGTTTCAACTCTTTCTATGGTGTTGACCTGTTCCCCGAGCCCCAAAACTTCAACTTCGGCACTCAATCTGTGAAAGTGCCCGGACTTGATGGCTCCGGTAAAATGGGTAAGAGCGAGGGTAATTGCATCTATCTCATTGACGATGAGAAGGTGCTGCGCAAGAAAGTTATGCGTGCTGTTACCGACGAAGGTCCTACGGAGCCAAACCAGCCTATATCGGCACCTGTCCAGAATCTTCTCACCCTTATGGAGCTTACTTCCGCTCCCGAAATTGTTCAGCAATACCGCGATGCATACGCCGATTGCTCTATCCGCTACGGTGATATGAAGAAACAGCTTGCCGAGGATATTCTCAAAGTCACTACTCCTATACGCGAACGCTACCATGACATTCGAAACGACGATGCTTACATCGCCCGTGTTGTGCGTCAGGGTGCCGAGCGTGCTCGTGAACGCGCCTCAAAGACTCTTGCCGAAGTGCGTGAGATTATGGGTATTCGTAAATTCTATTAAAGTGAGTCTCTTTTTGCTCGCATTTAAATCAGTTAAATAAGTGCATACTCTCTCTATTCGTCTCGAATGAAAAAATATAATCTCATAAACAACTCGCTCGGTTGGTTCTGCTTCTTTGTGGCAGCTATCACGTATTTGCTCACTCTCGAGCCTACTGCGAGTTTCTGGGACTGCCCGGAATTTATTTCACAAGGTTACAAACTTGAAGTGGGACACCCCCCGGGCAACCCTATCTTCATGTTGGCGGCGCGCTTCTTTGTGAACTTCGCGTTTGGCGACATCTCCAAGGTGGCGCTCATGGTAAATGCCATGTCGGCACTTCTGTCGGCTGGAACAATACTCCTCCTGTTCTGGACCATCACACATCTGGTCCGGAAACTGGTGGTGTCCGACGATGCCGATGAGGTTTCGTTGGTGAAGATGATTGTAATTTTTGGCTCTGGTATATGCGGCGCTCTCGCTTATACCTGGAGTGATACTTTCTGGTTCTCGGCTGTTGAGGGTGAGGTATATGCATTCTCCTCATTCTGTACGGCGCTGGTGTTCTGGCTCATTCTTAAGTGGGAGAATCGTGCCGACCTTCCTCATAGCGATAAGTATCTCATACTGATTGCCTATGTGATTGGTATATCTATCGCTGTGCACCTGCTCAACCTCCTCTGTATCCCTGCCATTGGTCTGGTAATATATTACCGCCTTTGGAAAAACACCACTGCTACAGGTTCGCTCATCACCCTCGGTCTCGCCGCTGTGGTGGTAGGTCTTATCCTCTACGGTCTGGTGCCGGGCTTCATCGAGGTGTCGCAGTATTTCGAGCTCTTCTTTGTGAACGTGGTAGGGCTGAGCTACAATATGGGCGTACTGATTTATGCCATCGTGGCTGTTGCTTCTTTCATCTGGGCTATTAGGTCTCTGTATCGTCAGGATAATCCCAAGGCTATCCGTCTGAGCGTGGCATTGAGCATCCTTGTTTCCGGTATACCGTTTATCGGCGACAGTCTCTGGATTCCGGTTGTAATCATGGCAGCGGTGCTCTGTTACCTCTACATGGCTAAGAAACTTCCTGTACGCATACTCAACCTCGTGGTCATGAGCATATTTGTAATCTTCATCGGTTACTCTTCCTACGCGCTTCTCCTTATCCGTTCAAGCGCAAACCCGCCGATGAATCAGAATGCCCCTGATAACGTTTTCGCTCTTTCCTCATATCTTAACCGCGAGCAGTATGGCGAGCGTCCGCTCTTCTATGGGCAGACTCATAATTCCAACGTGGTCTATGAGGTTTCATCGGGCGGCAGCGTTTCTCCCAAGTTCAATCCTGGCAAAGCTGAGTATTCCAAGGTGGTCAAGACTGCTCCCGACCAGCCCGACAAGTATGAAATCACCGGCTATAAGAAGGAATATGTCATGGCTCCCGAGCTCAACATGCTCTTCCCCCGTATCTACAGCGGTGCCCACACCGCTGCTTACGCCGACTGGATTGGTGGCATTCATGGCAAACCCGTTCAGGCTACCCAGTATGTCAACTCCGATGGCGAGGTAATACAGACTGTCGACAAGATTAAGCCTACCATGGGTGAGAGCTTGCGTTTCTTCCTTGTATATCAGCTTAATCATATGTATTGGCGCTACTTTATGTGGAACTTCGCCGGTCGTCAGAATGATATTCAGGGTAACGGAGAGGTAAACCATGGCAATTGGATTTCTGGTATACCGTTCATTGACAATCCCCGTCTCGGTGACCAGTCACTCCTCCCCGACAGCGAAGGGAAGGGAAACAAGGGACACAATGTATTCTTCATGCTCCCTCTCATCATGGGTATCCTCGGTCTCGGTTGGCAGGCGTTTACATCCAAGCGTGGCATCGAGCAGTTCTGGGTCATTTTCTTCCTCTTCTTCATGACTGGTATAGCCATTGTGCTCTACCTTAACCAGACTCCCACCCAGCCCCGTGAGCGTGACTACGCTTTTGCCGGCTCGTTCTATGCCTTCTCTATTTGGGTCGGCATGGGTGTTGCTGCAATCTGGGCGCTTATTAACGCTCTGTTTGCTAAGAAACCCAAGGGTGCGCCTCAGTCTGTTCCGGTAAATGAAGTTCCTGCGGATGAGAATAGTAAGTTGTCGCTTGTCGGCGCCGTGGTGGCATGTGTTATTGGTGTGCTTGTGCCGTTGCAGATGGTATCCCAGACATGGGACGACCATGACCGCTCAGGACGTTATACCACACGTGACTTCGGTATGAACTACCTTGATTCGGTCGACGAGAACGGTATCATTTTCACCAATGGTGACAACGACACCTTCCCCTTGTGGTACGCCCAGGAGGTCGAGGGACACCGCACCGACGTGAAAGTGGTGAATCTTAGCTATCTTACCACCGACTGGTATGCAAATCAGGTGAAACATCCGTCATATCAGGCTGAAGGAATTGAGACTCTTGCTGAGCCTACCGCCTACGGCTATGACCGCATGAATTTCAGCTATTTTGCTGTTGACGAGGATTCAACCGCTGTGAATGTCTTCACTTCACTGCGTCAGCTCTATGACCCGAATTCAAGCAAGAACGCATGGAACGCTCCGATGATGAAGTATCCCAACATGTTTATCCCTGTGGATATCCCTGCCGCTGTAAAGTCAGGTCGTATCACTGAGGAGGAAGCTGCGTTTGCCGATTCTGCAATCATCGCCAATATGCACAACGACCCCGATGCTGCCGGTCATGGCGGTATGACTCTGAGTCAGGTCCTCTCGCTCGACATGCTTGCCACAAGTGTGAAGAACGGTTGGAACCGACCGGTTTACTTTGCTTCCACCGTCCCGACATCCTATTATCTCGGTCTTGCTCCCTACATGCGCTCCACCGGTATGGCGTATGAGGTCACTCCTTTACGCTTTGCTGAGAATGAGCAGAATCAGTATGGCGAATGGGATATCTCGGCTGTGAATACAGATAAGGCTTACCGCAACATCACCGAGAAGTTCCGCTGGGGTGGACTCGACAAAGTGACTTCGCCTGACCAAATCTATCTTGATGAGACAGTGCGTCGCATGGTCACCACTACTCGCTCTTATATCCTCGACTGCGCCACTGCGCTTGTGAATGAGGCTGTGGGTGCCGAACGTGCCGATACTACAGCTATGGACGCTGCCGACGTGAGGAAGCTCGCCGATTTCAAGGTCGACCGCTATGCCAAGACTCTCAATCTGCTTCAGCTCATGGAGGAGAAATTGCCTGAGGCTGCCTCTCCATACACTTTCCAGATTCCACAGAAGATGGCGCAGCTTTATGCCCGACTCGGTGTGGTGACCCACAATGATAAACTTACACTTAAGGCTCGCGAGATTCTCGAGAAAGAGCTCCGTCGCAATGCCAAGAATGTGAAGTATTATCAGAGCCTCACCCCCTGGCAGTATGCCACACTGCAGCGCACCGACCGCTTCATCGAGACATACTACATGGTTTATCTTCTCCAGGATTACGTCGATGCAGGCGGTGATGCTGAGAAGATGATTACCGAGCTTGAGGATATGGGCGTCAATTTTGACAGGATTGTATCCATAATGCAGAAATAATTCAGAGCGATATGTGGATTGAACAGCCACCGCTATTTTACAGATTACTTTTCCCTGAAGCCCTCTGGCGCATAAAGCGCCGGGGGCGGAAAGTGGTCTATCTGACTTTCGATGATGGTCCTATTCCTGAGGAGACCCCATGGGTTCTTGACCTGCTTGACAAGCATGGCATCAAGGCGACTTTCTTCATGGTGGGTGATAATGTACGCAAATATCCCGAACTGTTTGAAGAGGTGAAGAGACGCGGACATTCCTATGGCAACCACACCATGCACCATCTGCAGGGTATCAAGGAGAATGCTGCGACTTATTTCCGTGATATCACCGAGGCGGCGGGATTGATTGATTCGTCCCTTTTCCGTCCTCCCCACGGGATTATTTCTCCCATCCAGGCTAAGTTGATTAAGCGTCATTACAACATTGTGATGTACGACCTCATTACCCGCGACTACTCCAAGCGAATCAATGGTGAGAGAGTGCTGGATAACGTGAAGCGCTATGCCCGAAACGGCTCTATAATAGTGTTTCATGACTCTATCAAGGCTCACACCAACATGCGCTATGCCCTCCCGCGAGCCATAGAGTGGCTCAAGGAACAGGGATACGAGTTCGAGCCTCTGCCTATGTAGTATTACTCTTGTTGTATTCCTCTCTTGATTGTAGCATCTCCTTTAATTCATCTGCGCGGCATGAATCTGACTTCTGAAATGATTAAGGAGCGGTTGGCTCTTGCCGGGGTTTATGCCTCGGGGATAGCTGCCGTGGCTCCTGTGGATGAGGTGGAGGTGCATCGTTACGCCCGATGGATTTCTGATGGGATGAATTCAGGCATGGAGTATATGGCTAACCATGCCGACTTGCGGCGCGACCCTTCGCTGCTCCTGCCTGGGGCTGTGAGCCTGATTTCATGTGCTTTCAATTATTATCATCCCCTCACGTGGAGGCACAGTCTGCGTTGGGCGAGGTATGCATTGGGGCGCGACTACCATGAGGTGGTGCGCGAGCGTCTTCAGGGTGTTGCCTCCTGGCTCACATCCGAGACCGGTGCTGAATGCCGGGTTTGTGTCGACACTGCGCCTCTGCGCGAACGCTACTGGGCGGTGCAGGCGGGTGTGGGTTTCGTGGGGCTTAACAATCAGCTGATTATTCCGGGCGCCGGGTCGCATTTCTTCCTTGGAGAAATCCTGACCACGCTTCCTCTCGTCCCTGACTCACCTTGCCGGCTTGATTGTGGCAGTTGTGGCAAATGCCTGAAAGCATGCCCCGGGAAAGCTATAATTCCCTATTCCGGTGTGACGGACTCCGATTGTGCCCGGTCGCAATCCTTTATTGACTCCTCGCGTTGTCTTTCATATCTCACCATAGAGCACCGAGGGGATTTTCCCGAAGGTAGCCCCCGACTCGGTAGCCATATCTACGGATGCGATGTGTGTCAGGAAGTATGCCCGCATAATTCCAACCCACCTGTCACTGATATTCCGGAGTTCATACCGCGGGCCGAGATTGTGGCTTTGGACCGGGAGGCTATTTCAGGTATGTCGCAGCAGGAATTCTCGCGCATATTCACTCATTCGGCTGTCAAAAGGACCAAACTCGCCGGACTCCAACGCAACAACCGAGCAGTCAACCCGCAGGCTGATGTTTCCGCTCCGCAGGTTGATGATTCCACTCCGCAGGAGCCGAGGTTTGATATCGACCCCTCCGTAACATCCCCTGTCGGAAAAATTTAGATAAGCTCAGTACATTATATTGGAAAAATTATTTTGTAAATTTGTTGTAAACCATCTCTTAGTTAGCTGAAATTATGATTGACGAAATTCTGAAACATAACCGTGAGTTTGTGGAGAGCGGTGCCTATAAGCAGTATCAGACTTCCAAGTACCCCGACAAACGTATCGCCATAGTGACCTGTATGGATACACGGTTGACCCATCTGCTCCCTGCGGCATTAGGAATCAAGAACGGCGACGTGAAAATGATAAAGAATGCGGGAGGTACCATTACCAATCCGTTTGACTCCACCGTGAGGTCGCTTCTGGTGGCGATTTATGAGCTTGGTGTGAATGAAATCATGATAATCGGTCACACAAACTGCGGTGTTCAGGGTATGAATGCCCATGAGATGCTCGAACTGATGCGCAGCCGAGGTATTGATGAGGAGCATATATCACTTATGCGTCATTGTGGCATTGACCTTGACAGCTGGCTGCATGGTTTCGACGATACCGAAGCGGCTGTGCATGAGACAGTGGATTTGGTTAAGAATCATCCGCTCGTTCCTCACGATATTTCGGTGTGCGGATTTATCATTGACTCTGTGACAGGTGCGCTCACACGCCTTGAGTAATGCAATGACGTTTGACTGGCACACTCATCGGCTTAGCAGGAATGCTGTGGTCGACATTGACCCTACGGGGCTTGATGCGGCGAGGCTGCGCGGATTGATGCCTGCGGGAAAAGGGTATCTTTTCTCCGTGGGGATTCATCCGTGGAATGTCGGCGTGTGCTCAGTGCGCGACCTGTTGACTGTAAGGGCGATTGCGGCGGCTCATGATGTTGTGGCTATAGGTGAGGTCGGGTTGGATACATCCAAGGGGAGCCCTGATGACCTCTCACGACAGATTGAAGTGCTGAAATATCATGTGGAGGTGAGCGAGACGTTAGGTAAGCCTCTGATACTCCATATCGTGCGTCGCTTTCCTGAAATCATACGCCTAAAAAAAGAATTGAAACCGAAACAACGATGGATAATCCACGGTTTCCGTGGCAAACCTGAACTGGTAAAAGAACTCCTGCGCCACGGCTTCTATCTCTCGTTCGGTAGAAAATATAATGCCGCTTCTCTCGAGCTCACTCCCCCCGACCGCCGCCTCTTCGAAACCGACACACCTCCAGACAAAAAATGTCGAAAGTGAGTCTGGTTGCGGAGCCTCTTAATGGCTGTTTTTCTCATGAATTTGGATGGATTTCGTGCTTTGCCTTGTTTTTTAAATAGATTTGCATTCGGATTTTTTGTAATTTTGCGCTATGGCAAACACGAATTTACAGGGCGCAAAGAACGCTAAAAATGATGAGTTCTATACTCAATACTACGATATTGAACGCGAGATAAACGCTTATCTTGAGTTTAATCCCGATGTGTTCAGAGACAAGACAGTCCTTTTGCCATGCGATGACCCGGAATGGAGTAACTTCACCCTATACTTTGCCCAGCATTTTCAAACACTTGGATTGAAGAAACTCATTTCCACAAGTTACGCCCCGGAAAGCAAGCGGTTCAAAACGCCTTACCAACCATCATTATTTGAACAGGAGGCTCCACAATTTGACCCCTCAAAAACATCTATTCGTGGGAAGATATTCGTGCTTGACCACGACATAGACGGTGATGGTAGGATTGATTTCCATGATTTGCAGTGGGAATATCTTGAAGGGGACGGTGATTTCCGCAGTGCTGAAATCTGCAAGCTTCGTGATGAAGCCGACATTATAGTTACTAATCCTCCATTCTCCCTTTTCAGAGAGTTTCTAGCGTGGATTGTAGAAGCTGACAAAAAATTCATTATCATTGGTAACATGAATGCTATCACATATAAGGAAGTGTTTCCTCTGATAATGAAAAATGAAATTTGGCTTGGCAATGGCTTTCATCATGGTAATGCTTATTTTCGACCTGTTGGTGAAAGAGAATATGCAAACGGCGTAAAAGATGACACGACTGGTCTTGTTAAATTTAGAAACTGTTGTTGGTTTACAAATATTGACCATGGTCGCCGCCACCAACCTCTTTCTCTCATGACTATGGAGGAAAATATCATGTACTCCAAGCATAAGGAGATTAGAGGAAAAGGTTATCTCCATTATGATAATTACGATGCAATAGAGGTTCCATATACTGATGCGATTCCATCAGACTATGACGGTGTTATGGGAGTTCCTATATCTTTTCTTGATAAATATTGCCCCGACCAATTTGAAATCTTAGGGATAACAAATAGAGGAAATGAATATGGGCTTAAACAAAAGAATACGACATATCGTAGACTCCATTATATGCTGATTTAAACCGTTGTGGTGCGATTATAGTGGGAGACTATTTGAAATCAACTTATGCCAGATTACTTATTCGGATGATTGTATAAATCGCACTAAAACTCTGGCGTATACTTGAGTATAGAATTTCTCCTCCACGATATAATAAGTCTCTGATGTAGGCGGCTGACTATGGCAGATTGTGGCTCCATCATTTAGTTTTGAGACTCGGCTTTCTTTACCGTCTTTGTTAACTTGAATTTGCTCTGGATAAGTTTTATAAGCCCCTCCAAACCATGTCTTTGTTATCCCTAAGATTTCAAATCTCATTGTATCTTTTTGATTAGAACTCTTGCGTAAGGTTTCTGAGGAATGCCATTTTCCATATAATAGAGCTGTCCGTCACGGAGACTTGGGTTTAATTCTTTCAATTTGCGAGGGTATGGTTGTAATCCCAACTCCTTGCCGGAATCGCCTTGTGTCTGACCTAAGATTTCAACTGACATCAGTTAAAGTTTTTCGTATAAACACCCTCTTATATACTTTTTGATTGAAAACGGTCGCCTGTGATATGCTGGACTTCTCATTCCAAATTCCATTGGAAAATCCTTTTCCCTCGCTTTCTGTAGCGCCTAAGATTTCAACTATCAAATCATTCGCGTGATTATCAAATTTGATAATTTGAAAAACTTTCGCTAACTTTGCGACGTTGCTAATAAGGACATTATATGATAGTCACCTACGAAGAGGAATACCTGCGCCAACTGTACGAAGATGGCAAGTGTAAGGACAAGAAACACCGCTATCAGCCGGACATTGTGCGCCGCTACCAAAAGGCAATAAGCTTTTTGATTTTTGCTGAACGAATTGAAGATTTATGGAAACAAAAATCTTTAAATTATGAAGTCCTCTCAGGCGAAAAGGCTGGACGTTCTTCAATCCGCGTTAATGACAAGTATCGGATTGAGTTTACTGTACAGATTAACGACAACGAGCCAATTCTGACTATCTGCAATGTCGTAGAATTATAAATAAGCACAGATATGATAACACTTCCTGGAGTCGATTCCAAAATGATAGCAAACAATCTTACCCCCAGTAAGCCAGTTCATCCTGGAGAATTGATTAAGGATGAAATTGAATATCGGGGTATTCCGCAAAAAGAATTTGCCGCTGAGATTGGGATGCCTGCATCAGTCTTGAATGCGGTGCTCAATGGTAAACGTGCGGTAACAACTGAATATGCTCTTCTCTTTGAAGCTGCATTAGGTGTCGATGCTAATATCTGGCTTAGAATGCAGACTGCCTATAATATGCAGATTGCCAAATCCAACCCATCGTTTATGGCTCGCATTAACCGCATCCGCAATGTGGCTGCATTTCTTTGATTCTTATGGAAACTACACTTCATACCGAATGGACTATAGCCGATATCTGCGATGGCTTTGTGTATAATGAATTGGAGGGAAAAGGGCTGTTTGGAATGGGAGGTCGTCTCACCATTCAGCCTGAATACCAACGCAATTATATTTATGCTGATGGCAAGAAAGATGTAGCGGTCATAGATTCAGTTCTGAAGGGTTATCCACTTGGAGTCATTTATTTCAACCGAATTGCTGACGGTCGGTTTGAGGTCCTCGACGGACAACAGAGAATCACCTCATTAGGTCGCTTTTACAATGGCAAGCTTGGCATCAAGGACGCATCAGGTCTGCCCCAAAGCATTGGGAGTCTGCCAAAGGAGCTGCGTGAGAAATTTCTAAAAGCGCCTTTACTAATATATGAATGTGAGGGAACGGAAACGGAAATTAAAGAGTGGTTCAAAACTATCAATATTGCTGGTGTGCCACTCAATCATCAGGAGCTACTGAATGCGGTGTATTCAGGTCCGTTTGTCACTGCAGCAAAAGAAGTGTTCAGCAATTCACAACGGAGTGAAGTGCAAAAGTGGAGTGCGTATGTGTCCGGTGCTGTCAATCGTCAGGATTTCCTCGCCACTGCCCTTGCTTGGGTGAGCAAAGATGAAGTCGAAGAATATATGAAAGACCACCGCTATAACGGTGACATAGCTGAACTGACAAACTATTTTAACAGCGTAATTGATTGGGTTAAAACCGTATTTCCACTGGTAGAAAGTGAAATGCGTGGCTTGCCTTGGGGTGAATTATATGAAAAATATCATAACAAACCATATAATCCCGGCAACATGGCAAATCGTGTAAAGGAACTGTATGCCGACCCGTATGTAAAGAATCGCAAGGGAATATTTGAGTTTCTTCTCGGAGGGGAGACTGACACAAAGCTTCTTGATATCCGCATATTCGATGATGCTACAAAAAAATCTACTTATGTACGGCAATCAGAAGACGCAAAGAAGCACAACAAGTCAAATTGCCCATACTGTGCGATTGGACACGATGCCAATGCAAAGAAGATATGGCTCTTGAAAGATATGGATGCCGACCATGTGACAGCATGGAGTAAGGGCGGTGCCACTACCCCTGAAAACTGCCAAATGCTCTGTAAACATCACAACCGGGCAAAAGGCAACCGCTGACATTTACTACATATTGAAAAATTGTATATTTGGGGAGTTATTAACTTACCCCCTCTTTTTATGGATAGACAGATACAATTTTCAATGGTGGCGGAAAGATGGCTTGAGACGAAATTGCAACTGGTAAAACGATCGACCTATTGCGCTTATAGTCTAATAATCAAAACTCATTTGATTCCGGCTTTCAAAGATTATGCTGAAATATCGGAGTCAGAAGCTCAGCAATTTGTTATTGATAAGTTGAAATCAGGACTTAAACGTAAAACCGTCAAAGATATTCTCGCTACACTCAGAACTATTGTCAGATTTGGAGAGAAGCATTTTGGTTTTCCCGATGAGCATTGGGAAATCATGCTTCCAACTGATACCGAATCAAAGACACTTCCAGCGCTTTCCATATTGCATCATCGCAAGTTACTACAACATTTATTGGAGTATCCAACTGTCCAGAATATTGGTGTGACAATTGCATTGACAACCGGTATGCGCATTGGAGAAGTTTGTGCGCTACGTTGGGAAAATACAGACTTGGTTCATCGTACAATAACCGTAAGGCAGACTGTTGGGCGGATATATGATTCGGAGCATAAAAAGACGGAGCGTATCACATCAACACCTAAAACAAAGGCATCAAATCGTGAAATTCCTATAGGCAAAGAACTTTTTAATGCACTTCGTGCAATAAAATGTAAAGCCAATGGAAATACGTATGTCGTCGGTGGAACGAATTCTCCAAAAGAACCCCGTACATATAGAGAGTATTTCACTCGATTGTTAGCAAGGCTCGGAATTCCAAAGATTGTATTTCACGGACTTCGTCATACATTTGCTACAAGATGTATAGAATGTATGTGTGATTACAAGACAGTCAGCGTAATACTTGGTCATTCAAATGTTGCGACAACAATGAATTTGTATGTTCATCCTAATAATGAACAGAAGAAACGTTGTTTAGAGCGTTTGTCTAAATTTGTGGCTATTGAGGATACCAAATGAATATAAAATATGAAGGTTCTGATGGAGTAGTTATACTTTGTATGTGTGTAATTCTGTGTCAAGGTACCGGGTCGTAGCCTGAGCCGCCCCAGGGATGGCAGCGGAGTATGCGGCGGATAGCGAGGTATGAGCCTTTGATGATGCCGTGGCGGGTGATTGCCTCAATGGCGTATTGGCTGCATGTGGGGGTGAAGCGACATACCGCCGGAAACATTGGTGAGATGCAGAGTTGGTAGAATCGTATGGGTAATATGAGGAGACGGCGCAATATCATAGTATAATATAATGCTAATAGTATAATATAAAGCTAATAAATATATAAAATAGTATAATGTATAAATAGTATAATATGAGATAGTAGTATAATATATAAATAGTATAATATATAAGTATAATATATTAAGTATAATATATAAAGGTGTGTCTGGTTATTGAGCCGGTTGATTTTCTTCAGGGGGATTTGGCGCGGTGCATGGAGAGGATTCTGATTGCGACAGACCGTTGTATTTCTCATTTATCTTGCTTAGTATGCGTTTCACGGAGTGCTCTACTTTAGAATAGGGGAGCAGCTCGTTTGCAACGTATATGAAAGCTATGTCGATAGGGAGATTGTGGGGAAACAGATGACGGTTGAGGCGATAGGCTTCGCGTACCCGTCGGCGCATCTGTACACGGTCAACAGCGTGGCGGATTCTCTTCTTGGGAATTGATATCAGGAACTGCGGGCATTGTGCGGTGCGTTTGGGGTTTAGCTTCCACGATGCGCGCAGTGGGTAGGAGATAATAGAGTCAACAGCGGGATTACTTCGGTCAAATAGTTGACCTATAGCAATCTCGCTGCAGAGCTTTTCTATCTTGTATAATCTTAGACCTTGCATTTGTGTCGTGTATGCGGAGTAACTGACCCCTCATGGGGATGTCACAATGCTTGAAGGTTTATGAGATGTTTTTACTCTATCTCTTGATTATTTCTTGGCGTCCTCTTTCAGGAAGTTGTCAAGAGCGGCTGTCATTGATGGTGACTGCACGGAGGGAGCTTCAAGGTCGAGGCGGAGACCGGCGTTGCGTACGGCCTGTGCAGTGGTTGCACCGAAGCATCCGATTTGGATGTCTTTCTGCTCGAATCCAGGGAAGTTTTTCAGCAAAGAGTCGATTCCGGCGGGGCTGAAGAAGAGAAGCATGTCGTAGTCAAACTTTTCATCAGGACCGAAATCGTTTGACACTGTGCGGTACATTACAGCTTTTGTGTAGTTGATGCCGTTCTTGTCAAGTATTGTCGAATCTTCCTTGTGTACGTCAGAAACGATGTAAAGGAATTTCTCTTTCTTGTGCTTGATGAGGAATGGTAAGAGGCTGTCGAGCTTCCCTGTCTCGCCATGGAAAATCTTGCGTTTGCGATATACGATATACTTCTGCAGGTATAGAGCGATAGACTCAGTTGTGCAGAAATACTTCATGGTGTCGGGGATGTTGATTCTCATCTCTTCGCACAAACGGAAGAAATGGTCTACCGCAGTGCGGGCAGTGAAGATAATGGCAGTAAAATCCGAAATCGCGATTTTGGATTGACGGAATTCCTTCGCTGTAAGACCCTCAACTTTGATGAATGGTCTGAATTCGATTTCTACGCCATACTTCTCAGCGATGTCATAGTAGGGCGACTTCTCAGAAGAGGGTTTCGGTTGCGATACTAATACTTTCTTAACTTTCACGAGACGTTATAGCTTAGGGGTTGTCAACTGATGAGAAACAGGACCACTCGGTACAATAAAACAAGGGGTACTATTTCGAGAGTGCAAAGGTACAAAATAAAATAAAGCAACGAGCCAAAATTGTCGTAAAAAAGCCTAAATCCTTTGTAAATAAATATCAAACGGGAAATAATGTACAATAAAACCCCTATCGGGACCACTATTTGTGAGGCGTCGGGATTGAAAAGCACGAATAGGGCGGGGAGGGTGAGCGCTACCCCTAAGAGGGCCTGTGAAGCGTTGAATCCTTTGAGCCACTGTCGCGATGTGAAACGGTCGGTGAACACGTAGCCGACAGTGCGGTAGGCTGCGAGTTCCCAGAGGTAGTAGAGTAGCGCGAGGCTGCTTATGAGCGCGATTGTGGGGAATGAAGAGAGGAGTCCGGTGCCATTGATTCCGATGGCGGCGTTGATGATGATGCCCTCGCCAATGGATGCGAGGAGCACGATTGAGATTTGCATTCCTGTCTCGCTGAATGTGCGGACGGAGAAGGTGTCGTCGCGGCGTCGCACGGAGAAGAGGTCGTTGGTGAAGTGTTTCAGGAATGTGGAGTAGTGGCGTGAGTTGTAGGCGAGCAGCAGGAAGATGCCTATCACAAGGCATAGAACGCCGGAGTCGTAGCCCGGCAGGTGGGTGCGTTCCTGAGGTGACATTCCGTAGGTGTAGGGGACTTTCCCTATGGTCATGGTGAGCTGCTCGGCTGCCGATGACGGGGCGTCGGTCTCACGGCACACTTTGGGTTGCCATGCCTCTACTTGTATGCTGTCGGTTGCTATGGGCATTTGTGATTTTATCTCTCTTGGACTGTCGGGATTGGTTACCGTGATTCTTTAATCAGTTGGATGGCTTCGGCCGGTGTTGATACGATGTGGGCAGGTATGATGTCGCCTCGCATGAATTTTTCGGCGGTCATTTTCTTGAACATCTCTATCAGGGGGTTGTAGAAACCGTCAATGTTGACAATTATCACAGGACCGGTGAATAGTTCGAGCTGGTGCCATGTCATGATTTCGGCGAGTTCGTCGAGAGTGCCTATGCCTCCGGGGAGGGCAATGGCGGCGCAAGAGAGATTTGCCATGGTCTGTTTTCTCACATGCATGCTGGGCGTGTCGATGCATTGGGTGAGCTGTGGGTGCCCCCATCCTTTCTCAATCATGAAATGCGGTAGGACGCCTATGGCGCATCCGTTGGCTTCCACACATCCTTCGATTGCGGCTGCCATGAGTCCCATCGCTCCGCCTCCGCATACGAGTCGGAGTCCGGCTTGTGCTATAAGTGCGCCGGTCTGGTGTGCGGCGTTTAGATATTTCGGGTCAACCCGTTGGGATGATGCGCAGTAGACTACCACGCCGTCTTTAGTGGGTTCGGTTGGGTTGTTTTTGTGGTCCATGTAATCGAAGGGGTTGTTAAAATCAATCCGGGATGGTGGCATTGCAGATGCCGCAAAACAAAGTGCAAAATTAGTTATTTTCTGTCGATTAATGAGGGGTTTCGGGAAATTTAATTTATAGTAGGGGGAGGACTAATCGGACAAATCGGACGAATCGGGGGAATCGGAGGAATCGGGGGAATTGGGGTTAGAAGGTGCAGGTGAGGGTGAAGCCGGGGGCGCCTTGGAGCATGGTGGGGGTGAGGGTGGAGGAGAAAACACTCCGGCTCCCGTCGGTGGTGCCTTGATGACCGGTGGAACGACCGAGGTGGAGGCGGCGTTCGTCGCTGCCTCGGAAGAGGTTGATTACCTCGTTAACGGGGTCGACAATGAACACTACGATGTTGCCTAAGAGGCGTGAGCCCCACAGGGTGTAGTCGTGGGAGACTATATGGCGTTTTGCTATGTAGAATAGTTCGCCGAGGGCGCTTCCTACCAATGGGGTGATGAGGATGTCCTGGTAGCTCGGGCGTTCCATACATGCCTCGATGCCAAATTCCCATCCGATGGTGGAGATGCATGCCGAATATATCATTGACTGCCAGAAGCTGAATCCGCATGAGCGGGCGCTCATGAAGTAGGCTGCACCAGCGTAGGGGTGAAGGATGTAGTTGAACATCGGTTTGTCGTGGTCTATCTCTGGCGATTTCACGAATATGTTCTCATACCAGCGTTTGTAAAATGGCTTTTGCTGGATTGCTTCGCGGTTCCATGCGGTGGCGTCCTCCGGGAGACATTCGAGCACGAAGAGAGATGTCACGAATGCTCCGGTGAGCACGGCAGTGTTGGTCCACATCCGGCTCCAGTTGGGGTGAGAAGTGCCTTTGAGTGAGTAGGGGTCGAGGTAGATGCTGTGGCGCGAGGGATTGACGGGGGCGAGGATTGCCGATAGGGTGTCGGCAACCGCCGAGTGGATTGATTCGCGTGAGGATATGGGTGTGGAGATGATGGTTACAGAGGGGTTGGCGAGGCTGTCGGGGGTGACAGGCTGAGTGCGCAGCCGCGATGCCGATGCTGCTCCTATGCTGCAGATTGCGAGCAGCGAGCAGACGATGAGTCTGAGTGTAATGATGTGTGCCGGTCGCATAATAGTAGTATAAATAAATAGTTGTACAAAATAGTTGTGAGTGTGTTTTTTAAGACTCTTTTTCCCGTGTGGCGGGAGGTGGAGTTTTGTAAATATAACGCCGTGGAATGGTGTCAGGTTCTAAAAATATGGTTTAATTCGACGGATGGAACATTTTAATGCTCCGGTGTGTTATAGTGTAAAATAAGTTAACGGACATTTAGAAATACTATTGTTATGAGAGAAAAGAAATCAACCACCCTGTGGGTCGCCATCGGTGCTGTGATACTGATAATACTGCTTTTGGTATGGCTGACATTCGCAGACTTTTTCGGCGACACTGACGTGGCTGCGTTTGTGGCACCGCTATTGAGATAATTGATTAGGGATGTGTGACGAATTGTATGTCAGACGAGCACTTCTCCACGGAAAAGAAAAATCAGAAACCCGGAACCGGCATTCAGATGCCAGCTCCGGGTTTCCGGTTCTTTTTTCGCCTCAGTTTCCGTGGCTAAAAGCCAGCGGAGACAGTCTGTTCACGCAGCATGTCCCGCGGAAAATAGAGGTGTGAGGATTTTAGCCCTTCTTAACGACACGGCGCTCTTTGATACGAGCCTTTTTGCCGGTGAGTTTGCGAAGGTAGTAAAGTTTAGCGCGACGCACCTTACCATACTTGTTGATGGTGATAGAGTCAATGAAGGGAGACTCGATGGGGAAGATACGCTCAACACCGATGTTGTCAGACATCTTGCGTACAGTGAAGCGCTTCTTGTTACCCTCACCTGAGATGCGGATTACAACGCCACGGTACTGCTGGATACGCTCCTTGTTACCTTCCTTGATGCGGTAAGCTACAGTGATAGTGTCGCCCGGGTTGAACTCAGGGTGCTGCTTGCCGGTAGCGAAAGCCTCTTCGGCAACTTTGATTAAATCCATTTTTCTATTCGAATATTAAAATGTTAACACTACTCGCAATATGGACCAGGCTGCATGTCCTGCCAGAGATTGCGAAATCGGGTGCAAAGTTACTAAAAATTATTGATATCACAACAAATTTGAGGACTTTAGATGTGAAAAATCGGTAATATCACCGTAGGCGGGAGTTATTTTCGTGATTTGCGATAATTTTATTAACTTTGCAGAGTTAAGAGTGTGTTTACTTTTAACACACGATTTGAATTTTAACTAAAGAATGTCGTTATTTACGAGTTTCGCATTAATTCTGAGGTCTTTTTTAATGATTTCCGCCAAGTCTCATCAGTCACATAGCCCGCTATGCTCCTTCTTCAACTTGCAAAAATCATTCAAAAAAGACTCTCAGCCTTAAAGCGAGTTAAAAGTAAACACACTCTAAGAGGTTGTTCACTTTTAACGAGCGGTTAAAAAAATCTGATTAAAGATATGGGTAGGCTCCTTGCTATTGATTACGGGCGTAAGCGTTGCGGCATAGCCGTGACGGATAGTCTGCGAATTGTAGCCACGGCTCTTGCGACAGTGCCTTCGGGTGAACTTATAAAGTTTCTGAAGGATTACATTGGACGAGAGCAGGTGGATGAGATAATAGTGGGATTGCCCAAGACTCTCGCAGGAGAGGCATCGGATTCGATGCGCTACATCACGCCTGCAATCAACCGGCTGAAAAAGGAGTTGCCGGGGATGCCGGTGGTGTTTTACGATGAGAGGTTCACCTCGACACTTGCCCACCGTGCCATGATAGACTCGGGAGTGCGTAAGATGGAGCGCCGCAACAAGGATGCCATTGACCGCATGGCGGCTGTGATAATCCTCAATGGATATCTGGAGAGCCGCAGTTACAACGGGTAGAGGAGTGTCAGGAACATTCCCTGCCGATTAAGAACGCAAAAACAAGATACGATAAGATATATGTTACCAATCTACCTTTATGGACATCCGGTGTTGAGGAAGGTTTCAGCTCCCATCACTCCGGAATATGAAGGGCTCAAGGAATTGCTTGAGCAGATGTTTGCCACTATGTATGAGAGCGAAGGAGTGGGGCTCGCCGCTCCGCAGATAGGTCGTAATGACCGGATAGTGGTGATTGACGCGGACCCGGTCAAGGATTCGTTCCCGGAATGCGAGGGAAAGAAATTCGTGCTCATCAATCCGGAAATCGAGGTGCTTGATGGAGAGACGGTGACACGTTCAGAGGGATGCCTCAGTCTGCCCGGACTTTCGGAGAATGTGCCCCGCGTGGAGCATATCCGCGTGAAGTGGCTCGATGAGAATCTGGAGCCGCATGAAGAGGTGTTTGAGGGCTTCCTCTCGCGAATCTTCCAGCATGAGTGTGACCATCTTGAGGGAAAGCTTTATATCGACCATATCTCGATGATACGCAAGCAGCTCATCAAGGGTAAGCTCAACAATATGATAGCGGGGAAAATCCGATGTGACTATCCCGTGAAATACGCTCCTAAGAAGAGATGATACTTCAGGGTGAGCAGAATAATCTATAAAAATTCTAAACAGTTATATGGCTGACGATAAAAAGATAATATTCTCAATGGTGGGAGTGTCAAAGACATATCCCCCTCAGAAGCAAGTGCTTAAAAATATCTACCTGTCATTCTTCTATGGTGCCAAGATTGGTATCATCGGTCTGAACGGCTCGGGTAAGTCATCGCTGCTTAAAATCATAGCGGGTATTGACAAGAGCTATCAGGGAGAAGTGGTGTTCTCGCCGGGCTACTCAGTGGGTTATCTGGAACAGGACCCGCAACTCGACCCTGATAAGACTGTGATAGAGGTAGTCCGTGAGGGCGTGCAGCCCATTATGGACCTCCTTGCAGAGTTTGACAAGGTTAATGAAAGTTTCGGTGACCCCGATGTGCTGGACGACCCGGACAAGATGGACGCGCTGCTTGCCAGCCAGGCAGAGCTTCAGGATAAATTGGATGCGGCAGATGCCTGGAATATCGATTCCAAGCTTGAGCGTGCCATGGATGCGCTGCAGTGTCCGCCGGACGACCAGAAGATATCGACCCTCTCGGGAGGTGAGCGCCGCCGCGTAGCATTGTGCCGCCTGCTGTTGCAACAGCCTGACGTGTTGCTGCTCGACGAGCCTACCAACCACCTCGACGCCGAGTCGATTGACTGGCTCGAACAGCATCTGCAGCAGTATCCCGGTACTGTGATTGCCATCACTCACGACCGCTACTTCCTTGACCATGTGGCAGGTTGGATTCTTGAACTTGACCGTGGGGAAGGTATACCCTGGAAGGGTAACTACTCTTCATGGCTTGACCAGAAGACCAAGCGCATGGCGCAGGAGGAGAAGCAGGCAAGCAAACGCCGCAAGACTCTCGAGCGCGAGCTTGAATGGGTGCGCATGGCGCCCAAGGCCCGTCAGGCAAAAGGAAAGGCCCGTCTGTCGTCGTATGACCGTCTTCTCAACGAGGACCAGAAGGAGAAGGAGGAACGTCTGGAAATCTTCATCCCGAACGGACCTCGTCTGGGTTCGAAGGTGATTGATGTGCAGGGCTTCTCGAAGGCATTTGGCAAAAAACAACTATTCAAGGACCTGTCGTTCTCGCTGCCGCAGGGTGGTATAGTAGGTGTGATTGGTCCTAACGGAGCGGGTAAGACCACACTGTTCCGTCTCATCATGGGTCAGGAGACACCGGATGCCGGAACATTTGATGTAGGTGAGACCGTGAAGATAGCTTACGTAGACCAAACCCACCATGACCTCTTGCCTGAAAAGAGTGTCTATGAGGTGATATCGCAGGGAGTGGAATCGTTCCGCATGGGAGGACGCGACGTTAATGCCCGCGCTTACCTGTCGCGCTTCAATTTCACCGGTGCTGACCAGGAGAAGAAAATCGGAGTTCTCTCGGGAGGTGAACGCAACCGTCTGCATCTCGCCATGGCGCTTAAGGAAGAAGGGAATGTGCTGCTGCTCGACGAACCTACCAATGATATCGATGTCAATACCCTCCGTGCATTGGAGGAAGGTCTGGATGACTTTGCCGGATGTGCAGTGGTGGTGAGCCACGACCGCTGGTTCCTTGACCGTATATGCACCCACATCCTCTCGTTTGAGGGGGATGGGAATGTGGTGTTCTACGAAGGTTCCTATTCAGATTACGAAGAATATAAGAAAGCCCACAACGACGGTAAGGAACCCACCCGCCGCCGTTACCGCAAGCTGATGGAATAAATCCATCATTGGCAGTGCTCGCAAGGATGAATGGGGATATCCCCACTTATGAAGCAATGAGCCTGCGGAAATAAGGTTATTCAAGCCGGTCGGACTTCGATATAGGAGTCAGACCGGCTTATTGTTTTTTGCGGATGGGAGGTTGAGCCTGTTTTGCAGAATGTAATTAACGATATTTAAAGAAGATAGATATATTTAATGTAAGGTGGAGCAAAAAATTAAAATTAACCAATTTTAGCAGGGGATTTAGGAGAATAATTCGTAATTTTGTAGCATAATTGGAGAAATCCATATTTTTCACATACATTTATTCATTTTACCCCTCAGTGAGGGACGCCTCACTGCTAACTCGAAACTACTAAAACACCATCTATTTTTCTATGTGTGGAATTGTTGGCTATTTAGGCACTCAGAACGCCTATGATATACTGATTCAAGGTCTTAAACGTCTCGAATATCGAGGATATGACAGTGCCGGAGTAGCTCTTGTGGACTGTGAAGGAAATCTCAATGTTCACAAATCGCAAGGCAAAGTCGCAAATCTTGAACAGAAAGCAGGCGCAGGTAAAACCGAAGGTTTGCTTGGCATCGCACATACCCGCTGGGCCACCCATGGCGAACCGAACGATATCAACGCTCATCCCCATGTGTCGCAAAGCGGTCTCATCGCGCTGGTTCACAATGGTACCATCGAGAACTATGCGGTTCTCAAAAAGGTGCTCATGGAACATGGTTATGAATTCAAGAGCGAGACAGATACCGAAGTGCTCGTTCAATTGATTGAATATATTAAACTTACATCGTCATGCTCGCTGCTTGAGGCAGTGCGCGAGGCACTCATGCAGGTTGAAGGCGCCTACGCAATCGCCGTGGTGGAGCAGAACGATGCGGATACTATGATAGTGGCGCGCAAGGCGTCGCCATTAGTGATAGGAGTGGGTGACGGCGAGACATTTATCGCTTCGGATGCTACCCCTATCATCGGTTATACTGACAAGGTGATTTATCTGAAGGATAATGAGATTGGTGTAATCAAGAGAAACGAGCCCCTGCAGATACTCTCGCTCTCAAACAACCAGCCCTCCACTATCAACATACAGAAACTTAAACTCTCGCTTGCTCAGCTTGAAAAGGGAGGTTATGACACCTTCATGCTCAAGGAGATTTTCGAGCAGCCTACCACACTGCGTGACTGTCTGCGCGGACGTATAGTGGATAACTGCCGCCGTGTTACCCTTTCGGGTGTGGAACTTAACAAGGAGCGTTTCATGAATGCCGAGCGCATCACACTGGTTGCGTGCGGTACCTCATGGCATGCAGCTCTTATTGGCAAGCGTCTGATTCAGGACTTCTGCCAGATACCGGTAGAGGTGGAATATGCCTCGGAATTCCGTTACGGCAACCCGGTTCTCAACGAGAAGGATGTCGTGATTTCCATATCACAGTCGGGCGAGACCGCCGATACACTTGCGGCTATCCAGCTTGCTAAGGAGAAGGGCGCTTTCGTATATGGTATCTGCAATGTGGTCGGAGCTTCGATACCCCGCAACACAGATGCCGGTACTTATATCCATGTGGGTCCGGAGATTGGAGTCGCATCCACCAAGGCTTTTACCGGTCAGGTGACAGTGCTTACGCTCCTCGCGCTCGCGGTAGGACACCTGCGCGGTGCGATTGATGACGCGACACTCCATCAGGTGGCATCGGCCCTTGACAAGATGCCTGCCACTATCGAGAAGACCCTCAAGGTTGACAAGGAGGTGCAGAAGCTTTCAAGAATATTCACCTACGCTCACAATTTCCTCTATCTCGGTCGCGGTTATAATTATCCTACCGCTCTGGAGGGAGCATTGAAGCTTAAGGAAATATCATATATCCATGCCGAGGGTTATCCTGCGGCTGAGATGAAGCATGGTCCGATTGCATTGATTGACCATGAGATGCCAAGTGTGATTATCGCTCCGAGCGACTCGCTCTATGACAAAATCATTTCCAATGTCCAGCAGGTGAAATCGCGCGGCGGCGCTGTGGTGGCTATTATATCCAAGGGTAACAAGGCTATGGCCGATATAGCAGACTTCTGCATCGAGATTCCCGAGGTGCCTGAATGCCTCACCCCGATTGTCGCATCAATCCCCTTGCAGCTCTTGGCTTACTATATAGCGGTGAACAAGGGTAAGGATGTGGACCAGCCCCGTAATCTTGCCAAGTCAGTGACTGTGGAATAAATACGAAAATATTCCGGAAAACAGGGTCCTGAACAGGACTTAAAATAAACAAGGCGTCCCGACTCGAATCCGAGTCGGGACGCCTGTTATATTGTCGTTAATGCCATGTTCCCGATGGGGTCACACCGGGAACGTGTGGCATGTGAGGTTATTATTCTTCAAGAGTACAGATTGATACACGGTTCCAGGATTCTTCAGCAAACATAGAGCCGATACCTTCACCCTTGGCGCTGATGCGGTCAGCAGGAATCTTGTAACGTTTCATGAGAGAATTCTTGACAGATTCTGCACGGGCAGCTGCAAGGCGCTCGTTAAATTCGAGAGAACCGTCGGGAGATGCGTAACCCTTGATTTCCACCTTAGCCTTGGGGTGGTTTTTGAGGTATGCGGCAATCATTTCCACGTTAGGCATCTGGTCGGGAGTGATGACGCTTGAGCCAATCTTGAAGAACACGTAACGTACACTGTTGAGAGTGTTTGTGTTCTTGGTCACAACCTGGGCGGGTTTAGCTTCGCAGGCAGCGAGGGCTGCGGAGAGTTCGCCGTTCTTGGCGTTGGCAGCGGCGAGGGCTGCGTCACGACCGTTGAGGTCGGCACGGAGGGCGTTTACACGACCGTTGAGTTCTGCGATTTCAGCAGAGTTGTCGGGGATGGTGACACACTCGAAGCCGGGGCCGAAGTTGTAATTGAAACCTACCATGAGGTTGAAGTTCGCGCGGTTGATATCAAAGCGGTCCTTGTCAGTGTCGGCTGTGAGGTTCCAAGTGACACTTGGCTTAAGAGAGATTGATACGCGCTCGGAGGTAGCGAAGTTGACGCTAAGACCTAACTTTGCGCCGAGGTCGTTGGAGTCATCGTAACCGCCAGTGCGATAGAAGTGAATCCAACCGAGACCGGCTACGAGGTCAACGGTGACCGGGCGAGGTTCGCAGCTGAATCCGGCGAAAACGTTGTTGAGGTTCAAGGTACCGTAACCGCCAACGTAAGAGTTGTCAAATGCGGTCTTGCTTCTGATACCACCATTTACGGTTGAAGTATTTACACCCCATGCAGCTTCAGCGCCAAGTCCGAATAAAGGAGAAATCTGTTTCTCAACGTGAAGCCCAAAATTTCCACGCATATTGCCGAAGAATGAATGTCCCTTCAAGGGGGTTGTTACGCCGGCGTCCAAACCGATTGACCAGTTGTCGGCGAATGTGGGTCTTTCAATGACGTCCTGAGCGTTAGCAGACATCATACAGCCAACACAAGCGGCTGCGAGTAGAATCTTTTTCATGTCTAATCTCTTTTTACGTTTAATAATTCGGAACAAAATATTAATTCATAGCATGTATATCAATCAGTTCATTTTTAATAAATAGTTTGAAATTAAAATTTTGTCCTCATAAATAGTTAAAAATTTGATGGTTATTTGGAATAAGACGGTCCGAATCCTGCTAAAGCCGCGCCGCAATCCATTGGGCTACGCTGCCGGCGGCGGCAATCAGTCGGGCTCTCGCCGTGTGATAATTTAAACAACCTTGCGGTGCATAAAGTTGAGTGGAGAAGGCGGCCGCAATCCCTGCGGCGTCAAAATCGGGCATAATTCTTCCTCCGATTGCTATGACCGGTATATGGTTATTGTTGCCATATCGCGTGAGTTGTCCCACCACTTTCCCAAGTGAGGTCTGAGCGTCGAGCGAGCCCTCGCCGGTGATTATTATATCAGGAGCAAGAGAGGGGAGGTCGGCGAGATGAATCAGGTAGTCGGCGCCTAAGGTTATTTTGGCTCCGGCTACCGCCAATGCAAATCCGAGACCGCCGCCGGCGCCGGCAAATGGAGTGTCGATGTGGGGGAAACGGGCTTGGAAATCATGTAATTGTGTACTGAGAATAGGGAGCTCAGCGAGAGTGGTGCCTTTCTGCGGGGCAAATGTGAGTGATGAAGGTGAGCCTTGTGGTGCCACAAGTGGGACTGCTACGTCGCTGAGCCCGATGATGGGTGGAAGGGTGGTCAGATGAGTTTGGCTCCCCTCCTCGTCGTAGCCCAACGCTTTGAGAAATCCCTCACCTCCGTCGACGGTGGAGGTGCCACCTATCCCTATATAGATAAGTTGAGGATTCTCGGCCTCAATAATGTCAAGTAAAAATTTTCCCAAGGGGAATGAGGTGCGCGAGAGCGGGGAGGATGCCGAGGGGTCAATAAGACTCAGTCCGAGTACAGCGCTCGAGTCGATGGCTACTGTGCGTGTGGTGTGGTTGACATAGTAGGATGCGCCCCCTTCAATAGGGTGCATCAGGGAGTCGGTGGCGGGGATAGTGCGTACACTCATGCCGAGCATGCTGCTGAGGGCTTCGGCTGTACCCTCGCCTCCGTCGGCCATAGGGAGGCAGGTGATGTTGGCGTTCAGCGGTTTAAGCTGTTCGGCTATGATTTTGGAGACTTCGCGGGCACTTAGGGTGCCTTTGAACTTGTCGGGGGCTATAAGTATATTCATAGTTTGCAGAAATTCCTGCAAAGGTAGGGGGATTATGCAGAAAAACGGAACTGAATACGGCGGTTAAGAAAATTTAACACAGCACTGGAGCGGAGGCTTACTTCTTGTGAATTATAGTGAACATGCAGATGAAGTGAAATAAGGTAATATGTAGTGCCACAAGCATTTTTGTGGTAAAATGGAGAAGGCTTGCGATACTTATTGTATATTATACATATTGAAATTGGTGTTATTGTGCAATGTAAGAAAACTAACGAGGTAGAATTTAATGTTTTAAAACATAAAATTAATTTGTAATTTTAAAATAAAGATTTGTACATTTGCAACATCAATTACAAGACTAACGTAGATTACCTTAAAGAACCATGGCACCATTAGCCAATAATCACATATCTATCGACTGTGTAGTGTTCGGTTTCGACGGCGCGCATTTGCGAGTGTTGTTAGTGAAGCGCAGCGGAACAGATGCTGCCGGCGAGTATAATGACATGAAACTTCCGGGCAGCCTGATTTATCAGGATGAGGACCTTGACGAAGCCGCCAACCGTGTTCTCTTTGAGCTTACGGGTATCAAGGACCTTCCGTTGACCCAGTTCAAGGCGTTCGGCTCCAAGGACCGTACCCGCAATCCGCGCGATGTGCATTGGCTTGAGCGCGCCCAGCAGGCAAAGGTGGAGCGTATTGTCACCATAGCCTATTTCTCGCTCGTAAAGCTTGACCGCGCGTTGGAACGTATAGCCGAGAAGCACAATGCCGAGTGGGTGCCGGTAGACCGGATTGGACAATTGGCTTTTGACCATAATCTTATAATCGCGATAGCGCGTGAGGCAATCAGACGCGAGGTTGACAACAACCGTTCGTTGCTCTTTGACCTTCTTCCCAAGAAGTTTACCGCATCGCAACTCAGACTGCTTACCGAGATAATCTACGAGAAGGCTCTGGATGTGAGAAACTTCCATAAGAAAATCTCACAAATGCCTTACGTGGTGCCTCTTGAGGAGAGGGAGCAGGGAGTGGCGCACAGAGCGGCGCGATACTACAAGTTTGACCGCAAGGTCTACTCTACATCGAGGTAATTGATGTAACTCAGACGAAAACGCTAAACACAGAATATACAATCTCATTTCTATCATCTAACCCTAACAATCATCATGTATCTATTAGGATATGACATAGGTAGCTCGTCGGTAAAAGCGAGCTTGGTCAATGCCGAGACCGGTAAGACTGTTGCGTCAGACTTTTATCCCAAGACCGAAGCGGAGATAATAGCCGTAAAGCCCGGGTGGGCAGAGCAGAAGCCCGAACAGTGGTGGGATTGCTTGAAACATGCTACAGAGGCTGTACTTGGAGCATCAAAGGTTGACCCCAAGGAAATCAAAGCTATCGGTATCTCTTATCAGATGCACGGACTGGTGCTTGTGGATAAGGACCACAAGCCGTTGCGTCCAGCTATAATCTGGTGTGACTCCCGCGGTGTGCCTTACGGGGAGAAAGCTTTCGCCGGGATTGGCGAAGAGAAGTGCCTCAGTCATATCCTAAACTCACCCGGTAACTTCACAGCTACAAAACTCGCATGGGTGAAGGAAAATGAACCTGAACTTTTTGACAAGATATATAAAATCATGCTCCCGGGCGACTATATCGCCATGCGTCTCACCGATAAGATTTGCACCACGGTGTCCGGACTGTCGGAGATGATGCTCTGGGACTTCAAGAATGGCAAAGTGGCTGACTTCCTGCTGGAATACTTTGGTTTTGACGAAGGTATCATACCCGAAATCATGCCTACATTCAGTATCCAGGGACGTGTCACTGCCGAAACAGCCGCCGAGCTCGGACTTGCCGAGGGTACCCCGGTGTCGTACCGTGCCGGCGACCAACCAAACAACGCTCTCTCGCTCAACGTGTTCAATCCCGGTGAAATTGCCTCGACTGCAGGTACATCGGGTGTGGTATACGGTGTGCTCGGTGAGGTTAACTACGACGTGAAGTCGCGTGTCAATACCTTCGCTCATGTCAACCACAGCAACGATGAGACCCGTCTGGGTGTGTTGCTATGCATCAATGGCACAGGTATTCTCAACTCATGGTCAAAGCGTAATGTGGCTCCCGAAGGAATCTCGTATGCCGAGATGAACAATGTGGCGGCTAAGGCACCCATCGGCGCTGCCGGTGTGTCAATCATACCTTTCGGCAATGGAGCTGAACGTGTGCTTCAAAACAAAGAGGTGGGCTGCTCGATACATGGAGTCAATTTCCTTACTCACGACAAGTCACATCTGCTCCGCGCTGCACAGGAAGGTATCGTATTCTCCTTCATGTACGGTATGGAAGTGATGGAAAGCATGGGTATGGATGTTAAGAAAATTCACGCCGGACATGCCAACATGTTCCTCAGTCCGTTGTTCCGCAACACATTGGCAGGTGTGAGCGGCGCCACAATTGAACTTTACGATACCGACGGTTCGGTTGGAGCTGCGAAAGGCGCAGGTATGGGCGCAGGTATCTACCGTGACCATGATGAAGCGTTCGCATCGCTCGAAAAGATTGAGGTGATAGAACCGGTGGTGGCTGAGAGCGCCGCTTACCGCGATGCCTACGACCTCTGGAAGTCACGTCTGTTGCGTGAAATCTAATAGAGTGTTTGAATCTGCAACCACTCACATAAACAATTACGAACTAAATAACAATAAATAATAACCCTAAAAACTCTTCTAAATTATGGCAGTTAAAGAATATTTTCCCAGTATAGGAAAAATCAAATTCGAAGGTAAGGAATCAAAGAATCCCCTTGCATACCGTTACTATGACGCTGAGAAGGTAATCCTCGGCAAGCCCATGAAAGAATGGCTTAAGTTTGCCATGGCATGGTGGCACACTCTCTGCGCTGACGGTGGTGACCAGTTTGGCACAGGCACAAAGAAATTCCCCTGGGCTGAAGGTGCTGACGCTCTGACTATCGCAAAGCAGAAGGCTGACGCAGGTTTCGAGTTCATGCAGAAGATGGGTATCGAATACTTCTGCTTCCATGATGTGGACCTCGTGAGCGAGGGCAACTCAGTGGAGGAGTATGAACACAACATGAAGGAAATCGTGGCTTATCTTAAGGAAAAGATGGCTGAGACAGGCATCAAGAACCTTTGGGGTACAGCTAATGTGTTCAGCAACGGCCGCTACATGAACGGTGCCGCAACCAATCCTGATTTCGACGTGGTAGCACGCGCTGCTGTTCAGATTAAGAATGCCATTGACGCAACCATTGCACTTGGCGGTACAAACTACGTGTTCTGGGGTGGTCGTGAAGGTTATATGAGCCTTCTCAACACAGACCAGAAGCGTGAGAAAGAGCATCTTGCAACCATGCTTACCCTTGCTCGTGACTATGCACGTTCAAAGGGCTTCACCGGTACATTCCTCATCGAGCCCAAACCCATGGAACCCTCAAAGCATCAGTATGATGTGGACAGCGAAACTGTAATCGGCTTCCTGAAGGCTCATGGTCTTGACAAGGACTTCAAGCTCAACATCGAGGTTAACCACGCAACTCTCGCAGGTCACACATTCGAACATGAACTCGCAGTTGCTGTTGACAATGGTATGCTCGGTTCAATCGACGCTAACCGCGGTGACTATCAGAACGGCTGGGATACTGACCAGTTCCCCATCGACAACTATGAACTTACTCAGGCTATGATGCAGATTATCCGCAACGGTGGTCTCGGCAACGGTGGTACCAACTTCGACGCCAAGACCCGTCGTAACTCAACTGACCTTGAGGATATCTTCATCGCCCACATCGCAGGTATGGATGCAATGGCACGCGCACTCGAAAGCGCAGCAGCCCTTCTTGAGGAATCACCCTACAAGGATATGCTCCGTGCACGTTACGCTTCATTTGATAGCGGCAAGGGTAAGGAATTTGAGGAAGGTAAGCTCACTCTCGAAGAAGTGGCAGCCTACGGTAAGGAAGTAAACGAACCTAAGCAGACTTCCGGCAAGCAGGAGCTCTACGAAGCTATCGTGGCAATGTATTGCTAAAACATGTTTGCGTTAATCGCAACTATTTTGTAAATTTGCATCCGAATGCGAGTTACAAATAGATTGAATATATCATAGGAATGTTCGTGCGGGGATTTATTTTCCGCACGGACATTTCACTATTTTTTCACTATTTCAAATCACGACACATTCATCTTCACACTAATACCATTTACAGTATCATGAATTATCCTCAGCAAGGTAGTAAACTCTATCTGTTCTCCATTGTGCTTGTCGCCGTACTTGGTGGACTATTGTTCGGCTATGACACAGCCGTAATCTCAGGCGCCGAGAAAGGTCTGCAAGCTTTTTTCCTTGGAGCCAAGGACTTTGTCTACACTGACACTATCCATGGCATCACCTCTTCAAGCGCTCTCCTGGGCTGTATAGTCGGCAGTGCGCTCTCAGGCTTTTTCGCTTCATATTTCGGACGTAAGAAATCACTCGCTATAGCAGGTATCTTCTTTTTCCTCTCCGCATTAGGCAGCTATTGTCCTGAATTTATGTTCTTTGACCACGGTGTGCCTTCAGCAAGTCTTCTTGTGGCTTTCAACATTTACCGTATACTTGGCGGTATCGGTGTGGGGTTGGCATCAGCTATCTGCCCGATGTATATCGCCGAGGTTGCACCATCAAATATGCGCGGTACCCTCGTGTCATGGAACCAGTTCGCCATCATTTTCGGTCAGCTGGTGGTATACTTCGTCAACTTCCTTATTCTCGGCGAGCATACCCAGCCTGTGATTGAGAAAATAGGCGAGACTGTCTATGCCGTAAGCTCATCGTCAGATGTATGGACCATCACCACCGGATGGCGCTATATGTTCGGCTCGGAAGCCTTTGTGGCAGGTCTGTTCACCATTCTGGTATGTCTGGTGCCTGAATCGCCCCGTTATCTCGTGCTGATTGGCAAGGATGATAAGGCACTCGGAATCCTCTCGCATATCAACGGTTATGCCAAGGCGAAGGAAATCCTCACCCAAATCAAGAATACCACCGAGGTCAAGAGCGAGAAGCTCTTCTCGTTCGGAGTAATGGTAATCTTCGTTGGTGTGATGCTTTCTGTGTTCCAGCAGGCTGTAGGTATCAATGCAGTGCTTTACTATGCTCCCCGTATCTTCGAGTCAATGAACATGGGTAACCCGATGGTTCAGACCGTGATAATGGGTATCGTCAATATATCGTTCACACTCGTGGCTGTGTTCTCAGTCGAGAAGCTCGGTCGCAAACCGTTGCTCATCTGGGGCTCAATCGGCATGGCTATCGGTGCATTCGGCGTGTGTGTATCAAACCTTGTGGAAGTCGCTCCCATTGTGCCGGTTATTTCCATTATGGTTTACTCAGCGTCCTTCATGTTCTCATGGGGTCCTATCTGCTGGGTTCTCATCGCAGAAATCTTCCCCAACACCATCCGTAGTGCCGCTGTGGCAATCGCTGTGGCATTCCAGTGGATTTTCAACTTCATTGTATCGTCGACTTTCGTGCCGATGTACAACATGAGCCTGGGTGATATGGGCGATAAATTCGGACACATGTTCGTCTATGCTCTTTACGGAGTGATTTGTATCGTGGCAGCATGGTTTGTGGCATCATTGGTTCCCGAAACCAAGGGCAAGACTCTGGAGGATATGACAAACCTCTGGCGCAACCGCGAGAAAAAATAATCAGGATTAACCAACCTCTAAAACTATACTTACCAGTGAAAACTTTATTCTTATCCTCACTTGTGGCATTGGCAGCATTTTCGGCGCCTGCTGCCGAAAAGGTGACAGTCACTCTCGAACCAAATGACTCCGCACCGGTAATCGCGAAGGAAATCTACGGTCAGTTCACAGAACACCTCGGAAGCTGTATCTATGGCGGCATCTGGGTGGGCGAGGACTCAGAGATACCCAATACCAACGGTTACCGCAACGATGTGCTGCAGGCTATCCGTGACCTTAAAGTGCCTGTGATGCGCTGGCCCGGCGGATGCTTTGCCGACGAGTATCACTGGATGGACGGTGTGGGTCCTAAAGAGAATCGCCCGCGCATGGTCAATAACAACTGGGGCGGCACCGTGGAGGATAACTCCTTCGGTACCCATGAGTTCATGAATCTCTGCGAGATGCTCGGCGTGGAGCCATATATCAGTGGCAACGTTGGCAGCGGCACCGTAGAGGAACTTGCCAAATGGGTTGAGTATATGACAGCCGAGGATGGTCCGCAGGCTAAGCTCCGTAAGGAAAATGGTCGTGAGAAACCCTGGAAACTCAAATATCTCGGTATCGGTAACGAAACCTGGGGTTGCGGCGGTAACATGACTCCGGAATATTACTCAAATATCTATCGCCAGTATTCCACCTACTGCCGTAACTTCAATGACAACAAACTCTATAAAATCGGTTCGGGCGCTGATGCGTATAACTACAACTGGACTGAGGTCTGCATGAAGAACGCCGGCAGAATGATGGACGGTCTCTCACTCCACTATTACTGTGTGGATAACTGGAAGGACAAGGGCTCAGCCAAGGAGTTTGACACCGACGACCATTACTGGTTGATGGGTAAGGCTTACGATATCGACACCCTGATTTCCACCCATTCCCAGATAATGGATAAGTATGACCCTCAGAAACGAGTGGGACTGCTCGTGGATGAGTGGGGTACATGGTGGGAAGTGGAACCTGGCACAAATCCCGGTCACCTCTATCAGCAGAACACCATGCGCGACGCTCTTGTTGCGGCGCTCTCGCTTAACGTGTTCCACAAGCATGCCGACCGTGTGCGCATGGCAAACATAGCTCAGTTTGCCAACGTGCTTCAGGCTATGCTCCTCACCAAGGGTGACCAGATGGTGCTTACTCCCACTTACTACGTGTTCAAGTCATACATACCCCACCAGGATGCAAAACTTATCCCGGTGAAGGTTGACTCAGAGATGCTTACAGTTCGCAAGGGCCGCAAGGTGCCTGTGGTTACGGCTACCGCATCCGAAAAGGATGGTGTGACCACTGTATCGCTTGTAAATATCTCTCTTGACAAGGCTGCCGAGATTGATATAAATCTTGGAGGTATCAAAGCTAAAAATGTGAAGGGTGAGATAATCACCGCGAAAGATATCCATGATTACAATGACTTCGGTCAGGAGGAAAAGGTGACCCTCAAGCCGTTTGACGGTGCAAAAATCAAGAATGGCAAGCTCACCCTCTCGCTTCCCGCCAAGTCAGTGGTGACCCTCTCGCTCAATTAATAAAGTAATTACCTAATAACTTTAAAATAAAAATTTTCAATGGCAAAATTCGACAAAGTGGCAGTCCTCGCCAAGATGGGGGCTACCGGTATGGTGCCTGTGTTCTATCACAAGGATGCAGAAGTTGCTAAGCAGGTTGTAAAGGCTTGCTACGAAGGTGGTGTGCGTGCTTTTGAGTTTACCAACCGTGGCGATTTCGCACATGAAGTATTTGAAGAAGTTGTGAAATTCGCTGCAAAGGAATGTCCTGAAATGGCTATGGGTGTTGGTTCAATCGTTGACCCCGCCACTGCCGCTCTCTATATTCAGCTCGGCGCTTGCTTCGTGGTAGGTCCGTTGTTCAACCCCGAAGTGTCACGCGTATGTAACCGTCGCCTCGTGCCCTACACCCCCGGCTGCGGTACAGTTAGCGAAATCGGTGCAGCCCAGGAGACTGGTTGCGACCTCTGCAAGTGCTTCCCCGGCGACGTGCTCGGCACCAAGTTCGTGAAAGGTCTTATGGCTCCGATGCCCTGGTCAAAGCTTATGGTTACCGGTGGCGTTGAACCTACCAAGGAAAACATCGAAGGCTGGATTAAGGCAGGTGTATTCTGTGTAGGTATGGGCTCAAAGCTCTTCCCGAAGGACCGCGTAGCAGCTCAGGACTGGCAGTATGTCACCGACAAGTGCCGCGAAGCCCTCGCATACGTTGCTGAAGCACGTAAATAATCTATCATTAGTATATCATCAGTCAGTGTGACCACATCATCAATCATCACGATTTATGGAAAAAACTTGGCGTTGGTTTGGACCCAACGATAAAATAACCCTTGATATGCTCCGTCAAATCGGAGTGGAAGGTATCGTTACCGCACTTCACCATATTCCAAATGGGGAAATATGGTCGCTCGAGGAGGTAGAGAAGATGAAGAAGTTCATCGAGGCTGCCGGCTTGCGCTGGAGTGTTGTAGAGAGTCTTCCCGTGTCAGAATCCATCAAGTATGGAGGACCTGACCGTGACGAGCTTATCGAAAATTATAAGGAATCTCTGCGTAATCTCGGAAAAGCGGGCGTGAAAACTATCTGTTACAACTTCATGCCAGTGCTTGACTGGGCGCGCACCGACCTTGACTATCCAAATCCTAACGGTACCACAAACCTCTATTTCAACCATGGCGAGTTTGCCTACTTCGACATCCATATCCTTAAGCGCGAAGGAGCTGAGAAGGATTACGATGCCGAGACATTGGCGAGAATGGAGGAACTCCGCAAGACCATGACTCCCGAAGGAGAGAAGCGTCTGGTGGAGAATATCATCGTGAAGACTCAGGGATTCGTCAATGGAAATATTTCTGAAAACGACCTTGACCCCGTGCAGAAGTTCCGTGACCTTCTCAAGCTCTACGACGGTATCGATGCAAAGCAGCTCAGGGAGAATATGGCATATTTCCTTAATGCCATCATGCCTGTGTGTCGTGAATATGATATCAAGATGTGTGTTCATCCTGATGACCCCCCACGTCCTATCCTCGGACTGCCCCGAATTGTGACTTGCGACGCTGACATAGAGGCATTCCTCAATGCAGTGCCCGACCCTCACAACGGTCTTACCTTCTGTGCAGGTTCGCTCAGTGCGGGAGCTCAGAACGATGTGCCGGCACTTGCCCGCAAGTATGCCGACCGCACATGGTTCGTGCATCTCCGCAGCACCGAGGTGCTCCCCAACGGAGACTTCCGTGAGGCTTCGCACCTTGGCGGTCGTGCTGATATAGTGGAGCTTGTGAGAATATTCCAGCGTGTCAATCCGTCGCTCCCCATGCGTGTGGACCATGCCGAACTTATGCTCGGCGACGAGAAGATGGGCTACAATGCCGGCTACTCGTTCCATGGACGTATGAAGGCGCTCGGACAGGTGGAAGGCGTTATGGCTACCGTTGACCGTGAAATCAGCGAAGAGAAGAATAAATAATAAAAATGGGTGCCTCTTACGGGGCACCCTATCAATACTCTTGAAAAGATGAACGAATTATTTTCAGTTAAGGACCAGGTGGTGGTCATAACCGGCGGTACCGGTGTGCTTGGCGCTTGCATCGGTGAATATCTTGCATCGCAGGGTGCTAAGGTGGTTCTGATGGGTCGACGCAAAGAGGAAGGGGACGCAATAGTTGAAAAAATCACTGCCAACGGTGGTGAGGCTATGTTTCTTGTCACTGACGTGATGAACCCCGAGGTGGTGCAGAAAAACTGTGACGATATCCTGGCTAAGTACGGGAAGGTGGACGCTCTTCTGAATGCAGCCGGCGGTAATATGCCGGGTGCCACCATTGCTCCCACAGGTACTATCTTCGATATAAAAGTCGACCAGTTCCAGAAGGTACTCGATTTGAACCTTACCGGTACTGTGATACCTACCCAGATATTCCTTGCTCCTATGGTTAAAGCCGGCAAAGGTTCAATCGTGAACTTCTCGTCAATGGCGGCATTCCGTCCCATGACACGAGTGCTCGGCTATGCTGCTGCCAAGGCCGGTATCTCTAATTTCACTGCGTTTCTTGCCAACGAGGTGGCTACCAAGTTCACTTCGTCAATCCGTGTGAATGCTATAGCTCCAGGCTTCTTCCTCACAAATCAGAACCGTGCGCTGCTCACAAACCCCGACGGTTCGCTTACCGAACGTGGTGCAGACGTAATCCGTCAGACCCCATTCAAGCGTTTCGGTAGCCCTGAGGAACTTTGCGGCACAATCCAGTATCTCATTTCGGATGCTGCATCATTTGTGACCGGCACTGTCGCTGTGGTTGACGGAGGTTTCAATGCTTTCGCAATGTAATCGTCAGACTGAGGAATACCTACAACCGATATAAAGTCGGAAAAGACTCATAAAATAATCAAGGCTGCAATCCTGATGGTGGATTTGCAGCCTTGATTATTTTATCATATAGCGTCTGGGAGCCAGACTGATGCTTAATTTTCGCGGTTGATTATGAAGTCGAGGAGCGAGAGGAGGGCGGTGGTTGTTTCCGACGCCGGGAATGAGGCAAGGATTTCGGCCGCTTCATCGCGCAGACGCTTCATTGTGCGTTCGGCATACTCGATGCCGCCGTTGGCTTTGGCATATTCTATGAGAGATGTGATTTCTTCCTGACTCAGCGATTCTTTGCGTGAAAGTTCTATCATCTCCTGCCGCTGTGACTTGTCACCTTCGGAGAGGGCGTAGAGGAGGGGAAGGGTAATTTTACCTTCGCGGAGGTCGTTGCCGGTAGGTTTGCCGATTTTTTCGTCGCTGAAATAGTCGAATATGTCATCGCGGATTTGGAAACAGAGTCCGAACAGTTCGGCAAATCGCTGCATCCTTTTGAGACGGTCGTCATCCACACCTACGCAGTAGGCACCCACCGATACGCAGGATACAAACAGCGATGCAGTCTTGTGGGATATGACTTTGAAATAAGCCTTCTCGTCAAGCTCATGGAAACGCGCATTGTAAATCTGGTCCATCTCTCCGAGCGAGAGGAGTTTTCCCAGAGATGCTATTGTGTCAATAACGCGGAGGTCATTGGTACGGATGGCGAGCTGGAGAGCGTTTGACACGAAAAAGTCACCGACAAGAACGGCTATATGGTTATCCCACACAGCATTGATGGTGTCATGCCCGTGGCGGGTAGCGGAATTGTCTACCACGTCGTCGTGTATCAGCGAAGCGTTGTGAAGCATCTCCACAGATGCTGCTGCAGTCACTACTGAGTCGTTTACCTGACCGAAAAGCTTAGCTGTAAGCATCACCAGCATAGGACGCAACTGCTTCCCTTTATGCTGGAGATATGATGATATCACTTGGTTCATCAAATCGTTTGAAGAATCAAGTGACTCCTTGATGAGGGCATTAAGCCGCTCGATTTCAGGACGGATTGATTGCCGTATATCTGCAATGGCTGTCATACAAAGTGCAAAATTACAAAAATCTTCCTAACTGCGGTAATTTTTGAGACTGATTTGTCCGTTTTTCATCTTTAATCCTTAACTTTATAGCCTGTTTTTTTAATCAGTTCGTAATTTGGATTATTATGGAGAAACGATTGTTCCTTCTTGATGCGTATGCATTGATATATCGCGCTTACTATGCTCTTCTCCACAGTCGCCGTGTGACCAGCAAAGGTTTCAATACATCGGCTGTGTTTGGCTTTTGCAATACTCTTGATGAGCTTCTCCGAAAGGAGGACCCCTCGCACATAGCCGTGTGTTTTGACCCACCGGGCGGTCATACATTCCGCCACGAGGAGTACAAGGAATATAAGGCACAACGCGATAAGCAACCGGAGGATATCACCGCTTCCATACCATATATAAAGAGGATTCTCGAAGCTTACCGTATCCCTATACTTGAGGTGGAGGGATATGAGGCTGACGATGTGATAGGTACCCTTTCGGTGATGGCTGAGGCTAAGGGGTATGATACATACATGATGACTCCTGACAAGGATTACGGTCAGCTTGTGACCGACCATGTGTTCATGTACCGCCCTTCACTGAAGGGCGAGGGATTTGAGGTGAGAAATCCTCAGATGGTATGTGATAAATATGGCATATCAAATCCCCGGCAGGTGATTGACCTGCTGGCTCTGGAGGGGGATGCTTCAGATAATATTCCCGGCTGTCCCGGTGTTGGTGAGAAGACCGCCAGGAAACTCATAGAAGAATGGGGCTCGGTGGAGAAGTTGCTTGAAAATACCGATAAGCTGAAAAAGGGAAAATTGCAGGAACGTATTGCGGAGAATGCCGATAAGATTCGCATGTCGAAATATCTCGCTACAATCAAGACCGATGTGCCTCTCGATGTGGATATCGATGAGCTGCAGCGTAAGCCTGTGGATGTCGATAAACTTATCGAAGTGTATAAGGAATTGGAATTCCGTACTTTCATAGCCCGTTTGAAATCATCGGTTGTTGCTCCTGCCGAGGTGGCTAAGGAAGTCGCACAGCAACCTTCCGACGGGATGGCTTCGCTCTTCGATGTGATGGATAGTGGTGAAGGTGAGTCTAAGCCTGAGCCTGTATGCGAAGTGCGTGAATATGAGATGCTCACCACTCCGACCGCCATTGCAAAGGTGGTAAGCGAAGCGGCATCGCAGCCGGCGGTGGGTGTGTCGCTCTACGCGGTAGGCGAGGAGGCTATGACTGCCCGTTGGCATGGGATGGCACTGGGATGGGAGCCATGCAAGGGATATTACATACCGTTGCCATCCGATACCAAAGAGCGTGCCGAGGTCCTGGCTATAATTACTCCGCTCTTTTCTGGAGGTAAGACGGTGATGGTCAGTCATGATGTGAAGCGTGCCTATCTTTTGCTCCGCAATGCCGGGATAGAATTTACATCTCCCTACTATGATACCTCAGTGGCACACTATCTCATTGACCCTGAGATGAAGCATGACCTTCGCCAGGTGGCGGCGAAATATCTCAATCTTGAGCTTATGGGGGTTGACCCCGAAGCAAAGCCCGGTCATCCTAAGGCTGCGTTAAGCGATGAGGAAGCCATGGCGAGATATTGTGAAGAGGCTGATGTGGCATTGCGCTTGCGCGAACCGTTGGCGGCTGAAGTGGCTGAGCGTGAGATGACTCCGCTACTCGCCGATGTTGAGTTCCCTCTTATTCGTGTGCTTGCAGAAATGGAATATACCGGGGTGCGTATTGACCCCACTGTGCTCACCGAGCTTTCGTCGAAGCTTAAATCGCAACTCCGTGGCATGGAGGAAGAGGCATACGATATGGCGGGAGGACCATTCAATATAGCCTCTCCATCGCAGGTGGGTATGGTTCTTTTCGACCGTCTGCAGATTGACCCCAAGGCAAAGAAAACAGCCAAGGGCTCATATTCCACCACTGAGCAGGTACTGGAAAAGTATGCTCCCAAAGTGCCTTTGGTGAGTCTGATTCTTAAAATCCGACGTCTGCGCAAGCTGATTACCACTTATCTTGATGCTCTTCCGGCTCTAATCAATCCGGTCACCGGAAAGATTCATACTTCCTATAACCAGACTGTGACAGCTACCGGGCGTATTTCATCAACCAACCCCAATCTGCAGAACATCCCTATCCGTACCGATGACGGGCGCGAAATACGCCGTGCGTTCATTGCTGACAAGGGCGACCTGATAATGAGCGCGGACTACTCGCAGATAGAGTTGCGCCTTATAGCTGATTTGAGTGAGGATAAGGATATGATAGAAGGATTTCTCTCCGGTGATGACATTCACCGCATCACAGCCTCGAAAATATATAAACTCCCTCTTGCCGATGTCACTGAAGACCAGCGCCGGCATGCCAAGACAGCCAATTTCGGTATAATCTACGGTATATCAGCATTTGGATTGGCAGAGCGCCTGGGTATAGCCCGTGCTGATGCCAAGAAGCTGATAGACGGTTATTTTGCTACATATCCACATCTCCGTGACTACCTTACCAGTGCGGTTGAGACAGCGCGCAAGCAGGGGTATGTCACCACAAAGATGGGACGCCGGCGCTATCTGCCTGACATAGTGTCGCGCAATGCCGTGGTGCGCAGCTATGCTGAACGCAATGCGGTCAATGCCCCGATACAAGGCTCTGCAGCCGATATCATCAAGGTGGCGATGGTGAGAATTTTCAATGAGATGGAGCGTCGCGGCATGCGTTCACGCATGATAATGCAGGTGCACGACGAACTTATTTTCAATGTCAAGCCTGAGGAACGCGACGAACTGTTGCAGTTGGTCACTTACGAGATGGAGGATTCATTCCATGGCGCGGTGCCACTCATTGTGTCAGCCGGCATTGCCACTAACTGGCTCGAAGCCCATTAATCTGATAAATCTGAGGTGGTTTTGCGGTTTTATTCGTAACTTTGTAGTATGAGCCGACTCAGGCTTTAATTAGAAAATTCAAAACGATTTGATTTATGACTCCCGAAGAGAAACTTAAGATAGAAGAGAAGATTGTGACAATGCTCAAGACTGTATACGACCCGGAAATTCCGGTAGATATATATAACTTGGGGTTGATTTACGCCATTGACCTTGATGATGAAGGCAATCTGAAGATTGATATGACGCTTACGGCTCCCAACTGTCCCGCGGCCGATTTTCTCGTGGATGATGCAAGGATAAAGCTGGAGAGCATCGATGGTATCAAAAGTGTGGATATCCGCATAGTGTTCGAGCCGGAATGGAACAAGGATATGATGACTGAGGAAGCTAAACTTGACCTCGGATTTCTTTAAAGATTATTTTTTTTCGATATCTTATTCCATTTTGCTTTTGAGCATCTTACAGCAATATGCGTGACAAGACCTATTTCATAAGTGACCTGCATCTCGGCGCCGGGTATATAAGCGACCCGAAGGAGCATGAGCGGCATGTGGTGGCATTTCTGCGTTCGATTGCCTTGGACGCGAAACGCTTGTTTCTGCTGGGAGATATTCTTGACTATTGGTGGGAGTATCGCTCGGTGGTGCCGCGCGGCTTCACGCGATTTTTCGGTGCGCTTGCCGAGCTTTCGGATGCCGGAGTGGAAATAGTGTGGTTCAAAGGTAACCATGATATATGGATATTCGATTACCTTCCTAATGAAATCGGTCTGAAGGTTCACGACGGAGTGATGGTGACGGAACTCGATGGCAAAAGATTTCTGATGGAGCATGGCGACGGAGTAGGTGATTTGCCATGGACCTTCCGGAAGCTCCGTGGGCTTTTCAGATGTCGTTTCGCTCAGAAACTTTTTGCTGCTATTCACCCGAGGTGGACCGTCGGGTTCGCGCATAGCTGGTCGTCCCACAGCCGTAAGTCCGGAGGTTATATCCCTAAAGAAGGAGTAGGGGAATCGCTGGTGAAATTTGCTGCCGGATACAATGCGCAGGCTCGGGAAAAGGTAGATTATTTTATATTCGGACACCAGCATATCATCCTTGAAAAGGTCCTTTCCGATGGCTCTGAAGTGCTGATATTGGGCGACTGGATTACCAAGTTTTCCTACGCTGTTTGGGACGGGATTTCAATGAAAATTGACACATTTTTGATACAAAAATGAAAGATTCTTATAATATTAACGTATTTTAACTTATTGGGATTAAAATTTGTCTCAATGTTAATGCGTTGATATTTAAGATTATATATGCGTAAATAGCAAAAATTGCAAAGTTTTGGTTATAAAATCATGTTGGATAACATATAAAAAAATTTGTTCACCCGTGATTCTTGCCCTACCTTTGCATCACGAACCTAAAACAATCTTTTTTACCTTAGAAATTGTACCTATTGGAAACTCATAAAAAGGAGCTGCGAGAAGCAGTTCCTTTTTATACTTTATATACTGACCTTTGTGCGGAGAGGTGTGGCATCTTGCCAATGGTGTGGATTCATACCGGGGGCCGACGACTCTATGGATTTGATTGGAAAAGCCAAAGTTTTCAATAAAAATCATCTCTGTAAATCATTATAATCCGGAAAAATCTGTGTATCTTTGCGAGTAAGTTAAATGACATCGGATTACAGCTCAAAAGATATATTTTTACTAACATTATTAGAGATTCATACTACACCAAATCCATCATGAAATCAAAAATCTTAATTACACTTGCCACAGCCGCCCTGCCGCTATTTTATGCCGGAGCAGCCGAGACTTTGACATCACCTGACGGTGATATCGTGCTGACTTTTGAGATTCAGGACGGTAAACCTACTTATTTTGTAGATTTCAAGGGGAAGCAGATTATTGCCCCCTCACACCTTGGTTTCAATCTGTTCAGCGAGACTGGCAGAAACAGTTTTGAACATCAGGGAAAGAAAGCCGGAGCTGATGCGCTGTCACTCAAGGATGGCTTTGAGATTGTCAATACTACCCGCGATTCGGTTGACGAGACATGGCAACCGGTGTGGGGAGAAGAAACCGATATACGTAATCATTACAACGAGATGGCTGTGACATTGAAGCAGCCTGCATTTGACCGCGAGATGGTGGTGCGTTTCCGTGCGTTTGACGATGGCGTGGGATTCCGCTATGAATTCCCGCAGCAGCCCAATCTGAACTATTTCGTCATTGCCGATGAGGCGACAGAGTTTGCCATGACAGGTGACCATACCGCTTATTGGATACCCGGTGATTACGATACTCAGGAGTATAATTACACAAAATCGCATCTCAGCGAGATACGCGGACTTTTTCCCTCGAAAGTAAATCCTGATAATGCCTCGACAACAGTGTTCTCGCCCACAGGGGTGCAGACAGCCCTTCAGCTGAAGACTGACGACGGTGTTTATCTCAATATCCATGAGGCTGGAACAGTGGATTATCCCACCATGCACCTCAACCTCAATGACACCACCATGACCTTCACCTCATGGCTCACTCCCGACAATCAGGGACGCAAGGGTTACATGCAGACCCCTACACGCTCACCCTGGCGCTCGGTAATCATAACCGATGATGCCCGCGACGTGCTCGCATCGCGCATTATATATAATCTCAACGACCCTACAAGTTATGAGGACACCTCATGGATAAAGCCGGTGAAATATATCGGCGTGTGGTGGGAGATGATTACAGGTGCCGGTTCATGGAATTATACTGACGATGTCTACTCCGTGAAACTTGGTGAGACAGACTATACCAAGACAAAGCCTAACGGTCGTCACAGCGCCAATACCCAGAAGGTTAAGCGATACATCGACTTCGCCGCCGAACACGGATTTGACCAGGTGCTTGTGGAAGGATGGAATGAAGGCTGGGAGGACTGGTTCGGACAGTCAAAGGATTATGTGTTTGACTTCGTGACCCCATATCCCGATTTCGATTTGAAATATCTTAACGACTACGCCCATTCGAAGGGTGTGAAACTCATGATGCATCATGAGACCTCCGGTTCAGTGCGTAATTATGAGCGCCACATGGAGAATGCCTATAAGTTCATGAACGAAAATGGATACAATGCCGTGAAGAGCGGTTATGTAGGCAACATTATTCCCCGTGGCGAATATCACTACTCACAGTGGCTCAATAATCACTATCTTTATGCCGTGAAGGAAGCTGCAAAGCATAAAATCATGGTGAATGCTCACGAGGCTTCGCGCCCCACAGGTCTTGCCCGCACATATCCCAACCTTATTGGCAATGAGAGTGCCCGCGGCACCGAGTACCAGGCTATGGGTGGCAATGACAAGTGGCACACAAGTATACTTCCGTTCACCCGTCTGCAGGGCGGTCCGATGGACTATACTCCCGGTATATTTGAATTTGACCTTAGCACCTTTACTCCCGGCAACAATTCGAAAATCGCTTCCACCATTCCCGGTCAGCTTGCGCTCTATGTCACTATGTACAGCCCGTTGCAGATGGCAGCCGACCTTCCCGAACATTATGAGAAGCATCTCGATGCCTTCCAGTTCATAAAGGATGTCCCGGTGGAATGGGAGCGCTCAGTGTATCTCGAGGCAGAGCCTATGGAGTATATCACAGTGGCACGCAAGGATAAGAATTCCGATGAATGGTATGTGGGAAGCACTGCCGGAACAGCTGACCGGAAGAGCACCATCTCACTCTCATTCCTCGACCCAGGAAGAAAATATGAGGCAACCATCTATGCCGAGGCTCCTGATGCCAATACCGTGGATGGTCAGACCAGATATACCATCACTAAGAAAACCGTGACTTCCAAGAGCAAGCTTACGCTCGGCGCGCTTGCCGGCGGCGGTTATGCGATTTCACTCAAACCGCTGAAGTAAAAAGGATAGAATCAGATTGTGAGTCATTGCCCCGGTCCTTGGCTCACAATTTGGTTTCTGACCCTTTCGCCGGATGAAAGTGTGGTTGCGGTCTATGCCGGGCGCGATGCCATGTATGATAGCTGAATAACCATTAACAGTACTATATGAATAAATTTTTACTCTCACTTCTGGTAGCCGGAGCTACCGTAGCCGGAGCTGATGCACGCTCACTATCCCCATCCGAGGCGCTTAAGAGAGCCATAGGTTCCGATGTGCCGTCAAGAGCTATGGGCGGAAGGCTCAACACCACACCTTCACTTACGCTTTCCGATAACGGTAGTCCGATGGTCTATGTGTTTGAGAGCGCAGGCGATACAGGATATGTGATAATATCAGCTGACGATATCGCTGCTCCCGTGCTCGGTTACAGCGACAACGGCAAGTTTGATGCCTCAAATATGCCTGATAACCTACGCTGGTGGCTGGGGCAATATCAAGGTGAGATAGCACAGGCTGTCAGTGCAGGTGTTGACACCTCTTATCCTACATCGTCGCGGGCGGCTAAAGCTCCAATCGCCCCGATGGTCACCACTAAGTGGGACCAGGATGCTCCATATAACCTCAAGTGTCCTTCGGATGCAGGCGGCAAGTGCATGACCGGTTGTGTAGCCACTGCTTTCGCACAGGTACTGAAGTATCATAACTGGCCTGCACAAGGCACAGGTAAGCACTCATACGAGTGGAACAATCAGATGTTGAGCTTTGACTATGGTGCCACTACTTTCCAGTGGGATTTGATGCTCGATACCTATACCCCTCAGGCTACCTCCAATCAGACCAATGCTGTTGCGACTCTAATGTATGCCTGTGGTGTTGGCGTCGATATGGGATATGGTTCTAAAGAGAGTGGCGCGAGCAGTGTATTTGTGGTTCCTGCCCTGATTGAATATTTCAACTACGACAAGGGTGCGAATCTCGCCATGCGCAACTACTGCTCGTCATCCGAGTGGGATAATATGATTTACAATGAGCTGAGCACCAACGGCCCAGTTTACTATGCCGGTCAGAGCAAGAGTGGCGGACATGCGTTTGTGTGCGACGGATATAGCAACGGTTACTATCACTTCAATTGGGGCTGGAGCGGAATGTCTGATGGATATTTCCTCCTTAACGCCCTTGACCCGATGTCGCAGGGTATAGGTGGTAGCTCGTCGGGCTTCAATTTTGACCAACAGGCGCTGTTTGGGGTTAAAAAACCTCAGTCCAACTCGGAATATGCTGCCCCCTATGTGGTCTGCTATGATAGATTGTCAGTGCAGGCATTGAACGGAGCTTTGTACTTTATGGGCGGTTTCTGGAACATGTCTTCACGTCCCTTGAACGGTAAATTTGTGGTTGACTTTGTAAACGCTTCCGGTGCTACTGTTAAGTCGGTTGATATAACAGAGTCTAAGTCGCTCAATATATCGTATGGTTACGATAAATTTTGGATTAAGACTTCTGATGTGCCCGATGGCACCACAAAGGCTTATCTGATGTATGAGGCAGACGGGAAGAAATATGCTGTAAAGATTCCATATTCTCAGCTTGGATATGCCAATGTTACCAAATCGGGCAATAATGTCACAGTAAATGTGCCTGACCGTGTGGATGTGAAGCTTAAAGAGCTCGCTCTGGAGTCGGAAGTGTATATCAATTCAATGTTCAAATACTCTGTCACCACCCCGGCTATGGCGTCAGGAGAGGTTGCGGTGACCGCCTTCCCGATGCTTCTGCGTTCGGAGAATATCAGCACATGGTGTGCCAGAGGTGAGGATTTCAATATTGAGCTTTCATCAACTGAAAATAAGATAACCGAACTGAGTGAATGGACCGTGCGTACAGGCAATAAACTTACCATAGGTGACTATTTCCTCTGTATCGCTATGGTGGATGGCGAGAAAGTATCGACCAACGGTGAGACAACCGAGGTCTACAAGATTATTTCTCCTGTAGTCCCGGTAAATCTCAAGTCAAACCTGATGGCGCCCTCAATCACCATAAACTCATGGCTTATCGAAAACCCGACAGCCGTTGACCCATACAATGTGGTGGCAAAGGTTAATGTCACCGGCGGTTTTGGCTATTATACAGGTACTGTGGGGGTATATGTATTCCCGCAGGGACAGACCACTTCAGTGGCTTATTTTGAGTCTGAGCCATTGTTCGTGTCGGGTGGCGAGAAAAAAGAAATCACCATCACCGGAAATCTTACCACATTTCTTGGAGATGTGCCTGTAGGTGGAAAATACTACGCTGTGCTCCGCGATATGGTCAAGAATGAGTGGTTTGGTGCAAAACAGGTTAATTTCACCATCGGTCAGTCAGGCATCGATGATATAGATGATATGGGCTTGACATGCGTGTTGGTGACCCCGAATCCCGCCATGGATTATGCCACATTGACTGCACCTGAGATGATTACAGGATTGCAGATGGTGTCTATGGCAGGTGTTCAGGTGACACCGTCGGTGGATATCGATGGCAATGTAGCCGTGATAGAGGTTTCGCCGCTCCCTGCCGGTATATATCTTGTACGAGTGTTTACTGTCAACGGTGCGTATTCCGCCAAGGTGGTTAAGCGATAATGTTTCCGTATGAATTGTAAGATAACAATGATGTTGCTCGCGGTGTCGGTTTCAATGTTGGCGGGATGCGGTTGCTCCCGTCGCGTATCCGACGCTGCGGGTGGAGCATCGTCAGCCGGTCTGCCTGAACCGCAGCCCACTCCGGTGGCTATGCCGGTGAAAGGTGGTGTGCGCCCTGCCAAAATGGTAGCTAAGGTGCATATTTATAAGACAAATGGCGATTATGACAACAATGTACCGGTGACACTGGATGCCTCACGCACGGGAGTGGTGGCATTTCCTGCCCCCTCCGACCTCTCGGCGGCCTCAACGCCTGTTAAACTTGCCGATGGTTATCTTCTTGACCGCCGGGGTGTCGGTGCGAATACAGCCTTCACGCGCTACACCTATCCGGAGTATGAAGCCATGGCGCAGCCTCCCACCACTGATGAACTTCTACGCGCGGTCATACCTGATGCGCGGGTCACAGAGGTGGTTGAGATGCCTTTCAGCGTAGGAACCGGTGATGAGGTGAATAAGTGTAATGAGCTTATCTCGGCAGGATTGCCCGGATGCAAGCGCATTTATCCTTGATACTACTTCTTGGTCGAAGGAGTGAAATGGATATAGGCATTGAGAGCGCCCACGAAGAAGGCTCCGCCAATGATGTTGCCGATGGTGGCGGGAATAATGTTATCGACAACAGCGCTTGCGATTGATATGTCGGCACCCTCCATCATTCCCAAGGGGATGAAGAACATATTGGCGATGGAGTGCTCGTAGCCGAGAGCCACGAATGCCATTACCGGAAGCCAACATCCGAGTGCTTTCTCAAAGAATGTTTTTCCGGATAGAGCCAGCCATACCGCGAGACAAACGCACCAGTTGGCACCTATACCCTTCAATAATACAGTCAGCCATGGCATTGATACCTTTGCCGTGGCTATTTTTATTGCTGCCGAGTGATAAGGTTCGGGAGCTGTGAGTCCGCATAGGTATACCATAAAGAATGTGAAGAGTATCGCTCCGATGAAGTTGCCGAAATAGACCATAGTCCAGTTTTTGAGGATTGTGGCGGCTGTGTGCTTCTTCTGTACGAAGGATGGTATGAGCAGAGCGTTGTTGCCGGTGAAAAGCTCGGCGCCGAGGACTACTACGAGAATCAGACCGATTGGAAACATGCATCCGCTTAGCAGCTTCTGTACAGCCGGATTGGCGGCGGTCAGTTCCGGGAATCCGAAACCGACAATCATCGACAGAATGCCGCCGAGCGCGATATAGGCGCCCGCTAAAATGGCTGAGACAATGAGACGGGGAGAGTCTGACCGGGTGAGGTTGGCTTTTCCGGCTCCCGCATTTGCGGCAGCCTCAGTGATTTCGCGCGGGGTGCGTATCTGCATGGGCTATGATTGGTTTTTAGTGGTTATGGGCGCGTCGTCGGGCGTGAGTTGGGACTCTAAGAGGTCGGACGCTTGTTGTTCTCGTGCCGTAGTCGTTCACGTTTTTTGAGGAAAAGATGCAAGATACCTATTATAATGAGTGTTACGCCTATTACACCGAAGTAATAGAGATAATGTCCCTGGCGATACTCGGGAAAACCGATGTAGCTCATTACGCCTAAGTATGCAAGAAGGAGAAGAGGAATTACAGTAGAGCGTTGAAGTTTCATGGGATGAGAGGATTGGATAAGGTAAATGTGGAAAAAGTTAAGTTTGGGTATTGATATCGGAGTCGGAGTGCATCATCTCATCCTCTCCGGAGTCCTGTATGATGTAGGATGACTCCATCGGTTCGAATGAACCGGAGGTGAGATGGTTGTATATCTTAAGGCAGGCCCATGCGTCGATTGAGGCGTAAATCATCTGCCCGGCTGAAAGTTGGGCTGCCTCCCAGTTACTTAGACGCTGGCTTTTGGATATGCGGCCGTTGAAAAGGATGCCGTAAATTTTTTGCAGACTTGAGTCGGCGATATGGAAAGACTTGACCACACTCTGCAGGTCAACAAAGTTGCGTGGCTCAAATTCGGCAAGCTTATGAAGCATGTGGAAGTCATCCTTGAGCGAGAGCCCGACTTTTACCACTGAATCAGATTCGATGAATTTTTTCAAATCATCGCAGAAGCCTAATTTGTTGAGGCGGAATAGATATGAATGGTCAAGTGTGGAAATCTGTATGAGGGAGACTGTATTGGTCTGACCTTTCCGGAAGTTTGGCTTTGTCTCGGTGTCAAATCCCACGGCTCGCTGCTTGCTCAGGAACTCGAGGGCTTTGGATGCATCGGGCAATGTCTCAATCACTGTTATAGCACCGGGAAACTCAACTGTCGGCAGTTCCGACAACTGAGCCTTTGAAATTGATATGCTAAATGAGTTGATGTCCATTTAATAATAGATTTTGCCCTGGTAGGTCTCGAAAAAATAATCATAAAAAGAATTGCAATTTATGTTAGTGTCAATCCGGACCTGTCAATTTTCCCACAAATATAATCATTATTGTTGAAACTTAAAGTAAAAAAATATGAAAAACTACCTTTCAGACGTCCAGAAGGCATCTTTCAGGTAGTTTTATGGTTGGAATGTCCCCAGGAGGGTAACATGTTCAAACCGCTATACAGGGGCTCAGAAGCGTGGTGCGAGAGTGCGGTCGATTGTCCGGGCAAACGGATTTATGAGTTATGTCAGTGCCCGGAGTGCCGTTCAATCAAGTTGGATTGAGGGAATGAAATGGAGAGGTGTGTCGGGGAAGTTGCGTTGTAGATAACGTTGGATGAATCCTCGGGTATCCTCTGCTATGGTCTTGTCTTTGTCGAAATGCTCATTGTAGAGCACGGCTTCGAGCTTTATGCCACGGCTCTTGATGGCTTCGAGCGAGAGAATGGTATGGTTGATGGAGCCAAGGACACCGTTGGTGACAAGCAGGAGGGGGAGCTGGCGGGAGGTCACATAGTCGATGGTAAGAAAATCATCGGTGATAGGTACCATCAGACCGCCGGCGCCTTCCACGAAGACCACGTCGTAGCGTGATTCCAGAGTTTTGGTTGAGTTGTCAATCGCCTTGAGGTCAATTTCCCGACCGTCAATCCTTGCGGCAAGCTGCGCTGAGGCCGGATAGGAGAAGATTACGGGGGCGGTGGTGTGGTCAAGGTCCTCAGGGAGCGGCGGGATGCCCATAATGCGGCGGTGTAGCTCGATATCCTCAGAGTATTCCTCATTGCCTGTTTGGATGAATTTCTGGGTGACTGCGTTTATCCCCTTCTCCCGTAGCTTGGCGGCGAGATAGCCTGTCACGTAGCTTTTGCCGGCATCGGTGTCGATGCCTGATATGAAATATGTCTTCTCCATTATGATTGATTCTGTTTTGTGAGTATCATGTATATAGGCTGATAGGTCAGCGGGGCTGTGGAATCGGGGAGAGTAGGGTAGGAGCGGAGGAACGCTCTTGTCTCTGCGGCGGAAGCGGCCGGTGTAGTGGCATTCACGCCTGTAAGCCTCACATGTCGTAGCACATCCATAGGTGTTGGGAATGTGAGGTGCATTGTTGTGCTGGAGAGGTGTCCGATTATCATTCCGCCGGGTATCATGCGGTGCAAGGTATCGATGTCGGGGTAAAGGGACTCCCTGCCCATTGTGGCATTGATTTCACGCATGGTGTCGGGACCGAAAGTGGAGATTACAGCCTGACCGCCGGGACGGAGCACCCGTTCCACTTGTAGGAGAAAGGATGGTAGAGAGTTGAACCATTGCACGGTTGAGGTGGTGATTATGGCATCGATACTCTCGGATGGAAGGTTTCGGATTTCAGTTTCCGCGTCACATGACTCTATGTCGGCGCCAAGTCGTGAGAATTCCTCTACGAAGCTATCGGAGATGGTGAGGTCCCATAATCGGAGTGTGGTGATGTTGCAGTTGTTGCAAATCAGGCGTGTGGAGTAGCCGGTGCCGCAGCCGATTTCCAATATGTCGAGAGGTTTGGCGCTGTCAGCGGTCCATAGGTCCATGAGGTTGCGTGCTATGCGTTGCTGAATTATGGCGTTGGAGTCGTAGGTGGAGGCGGCCCGGTGGAAGCGACGTTTCACCAGCGACTTGTCGGTGAGCAATGATGGGAGCAATGTCGGGAAGGCGGGGAGATGCGCACCCTCGTAGCTGCAGATTTCAAAAGCCTCGTTTTCCCAGGCATTGAATTGATTGGCGGGGGGGATTATGCGGTCGGAAGCGGAGATAATCGCTTTGTCCCAGGTTATGATTGGGGAGTCATTGGTCTCGACTGCCATGAGCTCCTCCTTTAGTTCGGTTATCTGGCGTTCAGGTAGTGTGGTGGCGAAAGCTTTGTACGCTTCCCCTGAGCCAGCCATGCGTAGATAGAATTTCTGCAGGCTTTTTTCGTTCAGACCATCCAAAGTGCCACGGAAAATCCCAACCGGTATACCCATCCGGTCATCCACGGGGTGTTGTGTACCGTTAATGGCTATTTTGGTAGTGAAAGGGAGTTCGGGATGTGAAGCGATAAATCTGGCGGCCGCCGGGACGCCGAACGACCATGCCACCACGGCTATTTCATCGTATCTCTCCGGCGCGATTTCAAATGAGAGCCGGTCGTCGCGGTAGTCCCACACCACACAGAGGTCATATCCGCTTACCTTCAGTCGGGTAAAAGGATTATGGTCCATTCCCCAGCCAGCAAAGAGCAAGAGCAGACGTGAGGCGGGAACAGGGTCGGTATGGAACAGTCGAGATTTCATCGTGAAGTGATAATACGGTTAATAGCCTCCCCGAAGCGTTCTATATCAGTGGTGCTCAAAGCGGCGCTTAGGCTTATGCGCAGGCGTTCGGTGCCGGGCGGTACTGTTGGGGTGCGTATGGGGAGAACTTTGAAACCGTCCTCCATGAGCCGGCGTGATAATTCCACAGCTTTGGCGGCATCGCCGATTACGAAGGGTTGGATATGCCCTGCGGTGACGGGGAAATCGGGAGAAAGTGGCTGAAGGATTGTCTGTAGCTTTGCGCCCAACTCGCGCAGGTGATTGCGTCGGTCATCCATCGGGAGGAAAGTCTCTATCATATATCGTGTCCACGCCACCGACATTGGGGGGAGGGCTGTGGAGAAGATGAAGCTGCGAGCGCGGTTGATGAGGTAGTCCTTGATTTCAGGGGAGACTGCGGCGAATGCACCCATCGAGGCGCATGCCTTGCCGAATGTGCCAACCACTACATCGATTGCCGGATACTCTTCGGAATCGCGTGCTATGCCGAGTCCGCGGCTACCTTCAACTCCGAAGGCATGTGCCTCATCGACATAAAGCAACGCATTGGCGAAGCGTTTCTTTATTTTAGCTATCGCAGTGATGTCGGCACTGTCGCCATCCATACTGTATACGCTCTCAACAGCTATAATCACCTGCTCATACTCCGGCGCGTTCTTAGTGAGTATACGCTCAAGATGTTCGAGGTCATTGTGGCGAAAACGGGTGAAATCGGCTTTTGAGAGCACAATCCCGTCGATGATACTTGCATGGACGAGTTTGTCTGCCACAATTAGGGTTTTACCAACCTGCGCAAGCGAGGATATTAGCCCTGTGTTGGCATGGTAACCGCTGTTGAACAGAAGGGTGGGGCGCAGGTATAACTCCTCGAGGAAGCTCTCGAGCCCGAGATACTCCTCCTGATTCCCGGCAAGCAGACGCGCGGCCGAGGAGGTCATGGGGATGCGACGGTGGGCAGCGTCGGCGAAAAACAGCTCCTGTAGTGTAGGGTCGCACCCTAATCCGAGGTAATCATTGGATGAGAGGTCGATAATCCCCGTCTCCTTGCCGCCCGGGGTCGGGATGCTGCGGAAATTTCCTGCAGTGCGGAGTGCCTCTGTGATTTCTACGAAGCTGCTCATTTTATGCATTCAATGGTTTGTTCGATGAGAGTGCGGAGGTCGTCGTCATTAATGATATATGGAGGCATCACATAGACATTTCTACCGAAGGGTCGCACCCAAATGCCTCTCGCCACACATTTTTTTTGGAATTCACCCACATTGACAGGTTCTTTCATCTCGATTACACCGATAGAGCCGAGTACTCTCACCTCCTTGACTTGAGGCAGGGAAGCGGCAGGCGCCATGAGGCGTCGTAGTTCTTTCTCTATATGAGCCACGCGGGTCTCCATATCCTGCGATTCGAGAAGTTTCAACGACGCTATAGCTATGGCGCAGGCGAGCGGATTGCCCATGAAAGTGGGTCCGTGCATCATCACTCCCGCCTCACCGCGTGAGATAGTGTCGGCGACCTCGCGGGTGGTGAGCACGGCGCTCATAGTGAGATAGCCGGCGGTGAGACCTTTGCCTATGCACATTATGTCAGGTTGTACTCCGGCATGCTCCCAGGCAAATTTCTTGCCTGTGCGCCAGAAACCGGTGGCAATCTCGTCGAAAATCAGGTAGAGTCCATTCTCATCGCAGAGGCGGCGTGCCTCACGCAGATATTGCGGATGATAGAAGCGCATGCCGCCCGCACCCTGCACTATCGGTTCGAGTATCAGTGCGGCGAGCTCATCCTTGCGGCTGCGTATTATCTCGGCAAGTGGTTCGATATCCTTCGGGTCCCATTCTTCATGAAAAGATACCTGGGGTGCCGGTGCGAAATATCTTATCGGGAGTGCCGAGCCGAATGCACCATGCATTCCGGTGACGGGGTCGCACACGCTCATGGCATTCCATGTGTCGCCGTGGTAGCCATTGAGGATGGTGACGAAATTAGTTTTCTTATGTGAGCCGGAACGCGAAACCGATGCCTGTACAGCCATCTTCATGGCTACTTCCACCGCCACCGAGCCGGAATCGGCATAGAAAATATTGTTCATTGCCGGAGGTGCCATTGAGAGGAGCAGTTTGCCAAGTTCTATGGCCGGCTCATGGGTGAGACCTCCGAACATAACGTGGCTCATATCGGCGAGTTGTCGTGTGGCAGCCTCATTTATCACTGGATTGTTGTAGCCGTGGATTGCCGCCCACCACGATGACATGCCATCGATGAGCATGGTGCCGTCGGCAAGTTTAAGCTGCACACCTTCGGCCGACACTACTTTGTAGGTCGGAAGAGGGTCGAGAGTAGAGGTGTAAGGGTGCCACAGGTGTTCCCTGTCAAAGCTATCGTGCAATATATCTTTTTCCATGTTTTTTAGTGACAGTAAAATTCCGATTGTCCGCATTCGGAAACCGGCTACAAATTTACAAATAATTTCCATTATTCGGATAACCCCTTTCCCAGATACTCACGTATTGAATCGGCGCCGCCGTTATGATTACAGCGCACACGCTGCTGAGTGGAATTTTGTCGATAAATTCCACAAAGATTGCTATAATGTCAAAAAGCATAAAATGAACGGATTCCGGCTTTTTATAAAATGATGGAAAAAACGGTGCCGGACCCAGTTGTTTTTTAATTTTTGAATCAGGTTTTGGCTGATTTTCCATCATTCTTCGTCATATTTGTCTCCTCAACTCCCTCATCATGACAAAAAAATATGTGAAAAATAGATTCAAATCTTAAAAAATAAAAAGTTTAAATCAGTTCATTTTTTTGGACTTAGTTTGAGAAAAATTCGCTATATTTGCACTGCGAATTATGCCCATATTTCTTGTCTATTGTTTGTTGGCGAGTGAATTTGCTGACTTGCAGATAGTTAACCTTTGGAAAAATTGAATTAACACTATATGATAGCATTAGCAATTCAAAATGCGACCTTGGCAGTAGTGGCACTCTTGACGGGTGTCGCGCTGGTTGCAGTTGCACTTTGGTTAGCCGGGCTTATCTCCCCGCGCTCCTTCAACCCTCAGAAAGGTGAGGCTTATGAATGTGGTATCCCAACCAGAGGCGAGTCTATGGCTCAGTTTAAGGTGGGATATTATCTTTTTGCCATCCTCTTTCTCATGTTTGACGTTGAAACCGTGTTTCTTTACCCCTGGGCTGTACGTGTACAGGAATTAGGAACCTCAGGTCTCACTGCCATCGCAATCTTTTTTGGAATCATAGTGCTGGGCTTGGTATATGCCTGGCGGAAAGGAGCTCTTGAATGGAAGTAACTGCTCAAGGCATGCCGTATGAGGCATGGAAAGACAATGAGTATATCGAAAAGCTCGTCAAGGAACTGCAGGATAACGGTACAAACGTTATCGTAGGCTCGCTTGACAAACTAATCAACTGGGGGCGGTCTAACTCAATCTGGCCACTCACTTTCGCCACCAGTTGTTGCGGCATCGAGTTTGTGTCGCTTGGCGCTGCCCGTTATGATATGGCGCGTTTCGGCTGGGAAGTTGCCCGTGCCTCGCCTCGTCAGGCCGACTTCATGATGGTGGCCGGAACTATTGTTCACCGTATGGTGCCTGTGTTCCGTCGCCTCTACGACCAGCTCGCTGAACCTAAATATGTGATAGCTTGCGGAAGCTGCGCCATCTCTGGCGGACCTTTCAAGAAGAGCTACCATGTGGCTATGGGTATCGAGGATATTGTGCCTGTGGATGTATTTATCCCCGGCTGTCCTCCACGTCCCGAAGCTATGATTTACGGTATCATGCAGCTCTCACGTAAGATAAAGGTGGAGAAATTCTTCGGCGGCGTAAACCGTCAGGAAAAGCAGGAGGAATTTCTCAAAGCCCATCCGATAGATTAGTATTGATAATATAACCACATTATTATATAAGTAATGGTCAACATCCAGGAAAAGATTTCCAAGCTGTTTCCCGAAGCTACTTTCGAGGCAGGCGACGTCATGCGAGTGACAGTGCCTGACGCGCAGTGGCATGACTTCGCCAAGACCCTCCGCGACGATGAGGAACTTTCGTTTGATTTCCTCGTCACCATCGTAGGTATGGACTGGAAGGAGAACGGGCTGGGGTGTATATATTACCTCACCTCTACCAAGCATAATACCCATATCTCAGTCAAGGTGATGGCAACAGGCGACCGCCAGCAGCCTTTCATCCACTCTATAGCCGACCTATGGGCAATAGCAGTGATATTTGAACGTGAGGTATACGACTTCTTCGGTATCATCTTCATCAACAATCCTGATATGCGCCGCCTCTTCCTCAACATTGATTGGAAGGGTTTCCCCTTGCGCAAGGATTACAATGATGACCCCAATATCAACCCTGTCTCAATCGAAAATGAACGTCAGACCGACTTCACCGACATGTGGGTGGAAGAAGCTGACGGAAAAGTGGTGAAAAAAGAACGCCGCATCTTTGCCGAGGATGACTTTGTGGTTAATATCGGTCCGCAGCACCCCGCTACACACGGTGTGTTACGTTTTCGCACCGCTGTCGACGGTGAAATCATCAAGAAGATTGACATATATTTAGGATATATCCACCGTGGTGTGGAGAAGATTTGCGAGGGACTTACCTATCCGCAGACCCTTCACTTCATGGACCGTCTGGACTATTTCTCGGCTCATCCTTATCATCACTGCCTCTGTATGGCAATCGAGGAAGCTGCCGGTATCCAGATATCCCGCCGTGCGCAGGTGATTCGTGTGCTCATGGACGAGCTTTCACGCATCGCTTCTCACTGCCTCTTCATCGGTACCTATTGCATGGACCTTGGTGCTACAACAATGCTCTTCTACACACTTCGTGTGCGTGAGCAGATTCTTGACATCATGGAGCGTACCTGCGGTGCCCGTATGACATTCAATTATGACTGTATCGGCGGCGTGATGCAGGATTTGCACCCCGACTTCGTGAAGGATGTGCATGCTCTTCTGGATGTGATTCCAAAGAATATCGCGGAATATAATAAAGTGTTCACCGGCAATGTCATTGCCAAGAACCGTATGGAAAATGTAGGTGTGCTCACCCGCGAGGATGCCATCTCATGGGCTGTGACCGGTCCTAATGGTCGTGGTTCCGGTTGGGCATGCGACGTGCGCAAATGCAACCCCTACAGCATCTACTCCGAACTCGAGTTTGACGAAGTGGTTCGTACCGAGGGCGACTCAATGGCACGCTTTAAGGTGCGTGTTGAGGAGATGGTACAGAGTGCGCGCATCATCGCACAGCTTATTGACAACATTCCCGAAGGTGAATATTGCGTGAAGGTTCCCAAGGTAATCAAGCTCCCTGTAGGACATTGGTTCAAGACAGTGGAAGGTTGCCGCGGAACATTCGGAGTATATCTCGAGAGCGATGGCACTGCAAATCCCTATCGTCTGAAGATAGCTCCTCCATGTCTGCCCGCCTCAGCGGTGGTTGACCATATCACAGAGGGTCAGAAGATAGCCGACCTTATCACCATCGGTGGCTCGCTCGACTATATCGTGCCCGATATCGACCGCTAATAAGCTTAAACAGAGAGAAAAATAATAGATTCATATCCTCCTCAGTGAATAATTAAGAGAAATATAGTAATTATAAAGACGTTATGCAAGACTTATCAGTAGGAACCGCCTGGCTTCACTCCCTCTTTCTGGGCTTCATGCCCGAGTGGCTCGCTGTCACCCTCGAGTGTCTCCTCATAGGTGTGGGGCTGATGCTGCTTTATGCCGTGCTGGCTCTCTTCTACATCCTCTTCGAACGTAAGGTTTGTGCCTATTTCCAGTGCCGCCTCGGTCCTAACCGTGTAGGTCCATGGGGATTGATGCAGAGTATCGCCGACATGTTCAAGATACTTATCAAGGAGCTTATCTCACTCAATCACATCGATAAATTCCTGTTCGGACTTGCGCCTTATCTCGTGATTATCGCCTCCATGCTCGCTTTTGCTGTGCTGCCGTGGGGTAACGGGCTGCAGATTATCGACTTCAATGTGGGTATATTCTTCCTTTTGGCTGTATCATCCATCGGTGTGCTTGGTATCCTTCTCGCCGGATGGTCGTCAAACAATAAATTCACCCTTATCGGTGCGCTCCGTTCAGGTGCTCAGATGATAAGCTACGAGCTGTCTATGGGACTCTGCGTGGTGACAATGGTCTGCATGGCAGGTACCATGTCGGTAGGTGGTATTGTAAATGCTCAGGAACACCTCTGGTTTATCTTCTCAGGTCATATCCCCGCAATCATAGCGTTTGTAATCTTCATGATAGCAGGTACAGCCGAGACCAACCGCGGTCCGTTTGACCTTCCTGAAGCGGAAAGTGAGCTTACCGCCGGTTACCACACCGAGTATTCCGGTATCCACTTCGGCTTCTTCTATCTGGCAGAGTATCTTAACCTCTTTATCGTGTCGGGTGTGGCTGCCCTCCTCTTCTTCGGAGGCTGGATGCCGCTGCATATCCCCGGATGGGATGCTTTCAACCATATCATGGACTATATCCCCTCGGTAATCTGGTTCATCGGGAAGGCAATCGCCCTCTCATTCATCATCATCTGGTTCAAGTGGACATTCCCCCGTCTGCGAATTGACCAGTTGCTCACTCTCGAGTGGAAGTACCTTCTTCCCATCAACCTCTTCAACCTCGTGTTGATGGTGCTGATAGTCACTTTCAAATGGTATCTCTAAGATATCGTCATTCTGATAAATAACAACAAAACAAAATAACTCAGGCTAAAAGCCCTGACGCCTAAAAATCAATACGCGATGAGTGAAAAATTTGGCAAAATCGCCCAGGTAATCGGCCCGGTGGTCGACGTGATATTCGAAGGTGATGACAATATCATCCCTCCTATCTACACAGCCCTAAAGGTCACCCGCCCCGACGGCTCGGAGCTGATTCTGGAAGTGGAGCAGCATATCGGTGAGGACACCGTGCGCTGTGTGGCTATGGAGAGCACCGATGGTCTCCAGCGTGGTATGCGTGTCGACAATCTCGAACGCCCTATAGCTGTCCCCACCGGGGAGCAGGTAAAGGGTCGTCTGCTCAACGTGATTGGCGATGCCATTGACCGTCTGCCCGAGCTTAACCGCGAGAATCTCCGCCCCATCCATCAGCCGGCCCCGAAGTTCGAGGACCTCACCATCGGAACCGAAATCCTTTTCACCGGTATCAAGGTTATCGACTTGCTCGAACCTTACAGCAAGGGTGGTAAAATCGGTTTGTTCGGTGGTGCCGGTGTAGGCAAGACTGTGCTTATCATGGAGCTCATCAACAATATCGCGAAGGGTCACAACGGTTTCTCTGTGTTCACCGGTGTGGGCGAGCGTACCCGTGAGGGTAATGACCTCCTCCGTGAAATGATTGAGAGCGGCGTCATCAAGTATGGCAAAAAGTTTGAGGAAGGAATGGAAAAAGGCGAGTGGAATCTTGCCGACGTTGACATGAGCCAGGTGGAGGATTCACAGGCTACCCTCGTGTTCGGTCAGATGAACGAGCCCCCGGGCGCACGTCTGCGTGTGGCGCTTTCCGGTCTTACTGTGGCTGAGCAGTTCCGCGACCAGGATGGCGGCGGTAAAGATATTCTTCTCTTTATCGACAACATCTTCCGTTTCACCCAGGCCGGTTCTGAGGTGTCTGCGCTTCTCGGTCGTATGCCATCGGCGGTAGGTTACCAGCCTACACTTGCTTCCGAAATGGGTGCTCTGCAGGAACGAATCACATCTACCAAGAACGGTTCAATTACCTCCGTACAGGCTATCTACGTGCCTGCCGACGACTTGACCGACCCCGCGCCTGCTACTACCTTCAGCTTCCTTGACGCTACCACAGTGTTGAGCCGTAAGATTTCCGAGCTTGGTATCTATCCTGCGGTTGACCCCCTTGAATCAACTTCACGAATCCTCGACCCGAACATCATCGGTGAGGACCACTATAACACAGCTCAGGCTGTTAAGCAGCTTCTACAGAAGTACAACGAACTCCAGGATATCATCGCCATCCTCGGTGTTGATGAGCTCTCTGACGAGGACAAGCTCGTGGTGGCACGTGCCCGCCGCGCACAGCGATTCCTCTCACAGCCATTCCACGTGGCAGAGCAGTTCACCGGTCTGCCCGGTGTGATGGTGCCTCTGAGCGAGACAATCCGTGGCTTCAAGATGATTCTCTCCGGCGAAATGGACGAATATCCCGAACAGGCATTCCTCAATGTCGGAACCATCGACGAAGCTATCGAGAAGGGTAAGAAACTCCTTGCAGAAGTAAAATAATTCAATTGAAACAAGATGACACTCAAAATCATATCAGCCGAGGACATAGTTTTTGAAGGAGAAGTGAGCGTGGTTCACCTCCCCGGTTCTTTGGGCGCCTTCACGGTGCTTCCCGGACATGCTTCGTTGATTTCAACCCTCACTCCCGGTACTGTGCGCTACACAGCCGCCGATGGTGAGCACAAGGCAGAAATCACCGGAGGCATTGCTGATGTGGATAACAATGTGGTGTCAATCTGTATATACTAATCACGGTGACGATGAAAAGAAATATCCTCGCTAAAATAGCTATTGCGCTTATCGCGATACTTCTCCCCGCCGGAGCCATGGCGTCAGGTCATGAAGAGGACGGGAAGAAGGAAGGCATCGACGCGCAAGGCATCATATTCGAGCACCTCGGCGACGGTTACGGATGGGAAGTGCCCTTCAATCATCACAAGCGCATCCCCCTCCCTGTAATAGTGTGGGGTAGCGATGGTCTCCATGTGTTCTCTTCATCGCGTGTCACCGGTCATGCGAATGGTGGTGTGTGGCGCGACGGCAATGCTGAGTTTAAGATTGCCGGCAAGGACAGCCCCTACAAAGGTAAAGTTGTTGAGATTATCGACGGTAAGGAAGTGAAACCTGCCATCGACATATCAATAACCAAAAATGTTTGTGGCATCTTCATCGCTGTGCTCCTGGTTATCTGGGCTATCATGTCAGTGGCTCGCTGGCATAAGACTCAGGGTATGAAAGGACCCCGCAAAATGACTGGAGCTGTGGAATTTGTGATACTGTTTATCTACGATGGTGTCATCAAACCCACTCTTAAGGATAAAGCTCCGAAGTTTGCCCCCTATCTGCTCACCGTATTTTTCTTCATCCTTGTGATGAACCTGCTCGGGTTGATAGTAATCTTCCCCGGTGGAGCTAACCTTACAGGTAACATTGCCGTGACACTGGTGCTGGCAATCCTTACCTTCTTTATCACAAATATCTTCGCCACAAAACACTATTGGAAAGAAATCTTCAATCCCGATGTGCCCTGGTGGCTGAAATATCCCCTCCCCATCATGCCTATCATCGAGATATTTGGCGTGTTCACCAAGCCCGCGGCACTTACAGTCCGTTTGTTTGCCAACATGATGGGCGGTCACATGATAGTGATAGTGCTCACGCTCCTTATCTTCATTTTCGCTGCCATGGGGCCGGTTGTGACAGGTGCCACAGCGGTAGTGTCGGTAATCTTCTCGGTGTTCATGCTCTGCATCGACGTGCTTGTAAGCTTTATCCAGGCATACGTGTTCACCATGCTTTCCACACTGTTCATAGCATTGGGTCAGGAAGAAGGACATCATGAGAAGCATGAGGACTCCGCAAAACATGGCGAGGTGCAGTCCGCTGCGCCTGCGGCTCACAATTAATATCAAAACAGAAATCAAATCTTAAAAAAATAACCCTTTAAATCTCAAAAGTTATGTTAGCAATGATTTTAGCAGCTATCGAAGGAACTCTTGGCATCGGCGTATGTATCGGTGCAGCAATCGCAGCAATTGGTGCCGGTATCGGTATCGGTAAAATTGGTGGTTCAGCAATGGAAGCAATCGCACGCCAGCCTGAGTCAACCGGCGACATCCGTAGTAATATGATTGTAATCGCCGCCCTTATCGAAGGTGTGGCACTCTTCGCTGTTATCGTTTGTATCCTCGCAATGTTCGTGGGCTAATTGTCAGGCAACTCCAAGAAATAGTAAATTATGGAACTATTCACGCCTGATTTCGGTCTGATATTCTGGATGTTCGTTTCGTTCGCCATCCTCTTCTTCATCTTGTGGAAGTGGGGCTGGCCTGCGATTATGAAAGGAGTTTCTGACCGAGCCGACCTCATCGACAAAGGTGTGGAGTATGCTCAAAATGCCAAAGAACAGCTTGACCATGCCCGTGAAGAGGCGGATAAACAGATAGCGGAAGCCCGTCGCCAACAGGCGGATATGCTGCGCGAAGCCGACAGAATGAAAACTCAGATTATTGAGGAAGCGCGCACTGCCGCCCAGGCTGAAGCCAAGAAGGTGATGGACGCCGCAAAGGTGTCAATCGAACAGGAACGCAAGGAAGCTCAGCAGCAATTCCGCAACGAGGTCTCTTCTTTCGCTCTCGACATAGCACAGAAAGTTGTGCGCAATGAGATGAAGGACGAGAAAGCTCAGGAAAAGCTCGTAAGCTCCCTGCTCGATGAAATTGAGAAACAAAACTAACACCCTCAAAAGGCTCTAAAGTACGCAATGAACGAAGGTCTCATCCCAAGCCGTTATGCCAAGGCGCTCTTCGAGTTTGCCGGCGAAAACAACGCTGATAAGCGTGTCTACGACATGATGCACACGCTTGCCGGCTCATTTGCCGCTCAACCGTCGCTGCAGCAGGTCATGGCTAATCCCTTTGTCGATAATGCCGACAAAGTAAAGCTTCTCACCACTGCCGCCGGCGCAGGCGCTGATGACAAGGTATATGCGCGCTTCCTGCAACTGCTGGTCGATAACAACCGGCTCGCTGCCATGCGCGACATTGCCCTGGCGTATATGAAAATCTACCGCCGCGAGCACAAGATTTACCTTGTGAATGTCACTTCGGCCGCACCCTTCGCACCCGCAGAGGAGGAGAGACTCAAAAAGCTCATCGAGCGTCATCTCAACGGTGGCACAATGGAGTATAACCATAGTGTCGACCCCGACCTCATCGGAGGTTTTGTAGTTAATATCAATAATGAAAAACTTGACGCTTCGATTGCTAACGAATTGAAGCAATTGCGTTTGAAACTTTTAAGCAAATAATAATCACACTTGACCAATGATAAACCCAAGCGAGATTTCTCAGGTATTAAAACAGCAGCTCGAAAATGTCAACTCCAAGGTGTCGTTTGAAGAAACTGGCATCGTGCTGGAGGTAGGCGATGGCGTTGCTCACGTCTACGGACTCGACAACGTATGTGCCAACGAGCTTGTAGAATTTGAAAACGGCGTGAAAGGTGTGGCACTAAACCTCGAAGAGAGCAATGTCGGTGTCATTCTTCTAAACAATGTTGACAAAGTAACTGAAAACATGACCGTGAAGCGCACCGGTGAAATCGCTTCAATCCATGTGGGCGACGGAGTGTTCGGACGTGTCATCAATGTCTTGGGTCAACCGGTCGACGGTCGCGGTCCCATCGACGGGGAACTTCTCCCCATGCCTCTGGAGCGTAAAGCCCCCGGTGTGATTTTCCGTCAGCCCGTGAAGCAGCCTCTGCAGACCGGTCTGAAGGCTATCGACTCAATGGTCCCCATAGGTCGCGGTCAGCGTGAGCTTATCATCGGTGACCGTCAGATTGGCAAGACTGCCATCGCAATCGACACTATCATCAACCAGCGTAAGAATTTCGAGGAAGGCAAGCCCGTTTACTGTATCTACGTTGCCATCGGTCAGAAAGCTTCGTCGGTAGCAGCCATTGTCGAGACTCTCCGCCAGCACGGCGCGCTCGACTATACTGTAGTGGTAGCAGCTACGGCTTCCGACTCCGCTTCGATGCGTTACTATGCTCCGTTTGCCGGCGTGGCTATCGGAGAATATATCCGTGATACCGGTCGCGACGCCCTCATCATCTACGATGACCTTTCAAAGCAGGCTGTCGCCTACCGCGAAATCTCACTTATCCTAAAGCGCCCCTCAGGTCGTGAAGCCTACCCGGGCGATATCTTCTATCTCCACAGCCGTCTGCTCGAACGTGCCGCTAAAATCATTGACAACCAGCAGGTGGCGGAGAATATGAACGACCTTCCACAGTCGCTCAAGGGTAAAGTGAAAGGCGGAGGTTCGCTCACAGCGCTTCCGATTATCGAAACTCAGGCTGGTGACGTGTCGGCTTATATCCCCACCAACGTGATTTCAATCACCGACGGTCAGATATTCCTTGAGACCGCCCTCTTCAACCGTGGTATCCGTCCTGCCATCAACGTAGGTATCTCTGTATCACGTGTGGGTGGTAACGCTCAGATTAAATCAATGAAGAAGGTGGCGGGTACCCTGAAGATTGACCAGGCCCAGTTCCGCGAGCTTGAATCATTCACCAAATTCGGTGGCGACATCGACCCCGTGACCGCCCGTGTCATTGACAAAGGCCGCAAGAACGAACGTCTCCTCATCCAGCCCCAGTACTCACCTATGGCTGTGGAGGATGAAGTGGCTGTGATTTTCTGCGGTACAAAGGGACTCCTTGAAAATGTGCCTCTTGACAAAGTGGCTGAATTTGAAAAGAACTTCCTCCAGCTCGTCCGCACCAAGTATCCCGAAGTCATGGAAGCTATCCGTGCAGGTAAACTTGATGATGACGTGACATCAAAACTCACCACCGCAGCTGCCGAAACTTCGGCTTCATATAAATAAATCGAACTAAATGGCAACATTACGCGAACTAAAAGGACGAATCGGGTCGGTGGCATCCAGCGAGAAAATCACCGGCGCGATGAAGATGATATCCTCAGCCAAGATGCACCGTGCCGAGGGTGACCTCCGTCGTCTGCTTCCGTTCCGCCGCCAGATAGAGACCATTATAGGCAATCTTCTTACTGCTGATGCCGAATTTTCGTCACCGCTGACGGAAGCACGTGAAGTCTCAGCCATAGGGCTCGTTGTCTTAGGTTCCGATGATGGTCTGTGCGGTGCGTACAATATCAATATCTTCAAGGAGCTGTTGGTACGGCTGCGCGGTTACCGCGAGAAGTATGGCGACAGTGTGAAGGTGACCGTCTTTGCCGTTGGTAAGAAGATGGCTAAGGCTGTGGCTAAAATCACTGACGCAAACACATCTCTCGTCACAATCGATGGCGTTGACTCAAAGTCGACTGCCGAGGATGTGAAACGTTTCACACGTGAGATTGAATCTCGTTATCTCGCCGGTTCCCTTGACCTTGTGGAACTCCATTATATGAATTTCCAGAGTGTGAGCCGCCAGCGTCTGCGTACCGAACAGTTTCTACCCGTGGTGCCTGAGACTTTCAACACCGAAGGTGTCAAGGCTCTCTGCCGCCCCTGTATCTTCGAACCGGATGCCCAGACCATTTTCGTGTCTGTGCTCCCTATGTTCCTGCTCGCTGTGATGCAGGAAGTCTTCACCGAGAACCGCGCTTCTGAGCAGGCTGCCCGTATCATGGCAATGCAGAGCGCCAACGACAACGCTAAGAAGCTTCTTGAACAGCTGCAGCTCGAATATAACAAACTTCGTCAACAAAGTATCACCACTGAGCTTCTCGATATCATCGGAGGTCAGGTGCGTGACTAATTCGTAATTATATAAACAACCAAAATGGGAAGTGTAAAAGAATATTTCTCCAATCTCGGCTCCGGCATCGCAAGTCTTGTTAAAGGCATGCAGGTGACCGGTAAGGAATTTATCACCCCCAAAATCACCGAACAGTACCCCGACAACCGTGACAATCTCCCGGTTGCTGACCGTTTCCGTGCCGTTCTGACTCTGAAATATGATGATGAAGGCAACCATAAGTGTATAGCATGTGGTACTTGTGAGCGAGTGTGCCCTAACGGTACTATTTCACTCGACACCAAAATGGTGGAAACTTGGGACGGTAAAAAGAAAAAGAAACTCGACAAGTATATCTACGACTTGGGCAGCTGTACTTTCTGCCAGCTCTGCGTGACAAACTGTCCCACCGATGCTCTCGAGTTTATCAATGATTTTGAACAGGCTGTGTTTACACGCGGGAAGCTTGTGAAGCAACTCAATTATCTTCCGGAGAAAGAGGAACCAAAGCCCACTCCCGAACAAATCGCCAAGATGCAGGCTGAGAAGGAAGCCAAAATAGCCGCTGCAAAGGCTGCTGCTGCAGCCAAGAAGGCCGCCGCTGATGGCGCACCCGCCGCTGCCGCTCCAAAGGAAACTGCTGCTCCCGAACTTGACGACAAAGCCAAGAAAGCTCTCGCAGCTGCTGCCGGCGACCCCGAAAAGGAAGCTAAGATTCGCGCTGCTCTTGAAAAAGCTGCCCGTCTGAAGGCTGAAAAGGCTGCCGCAGTACCCAAATCAGATAATTAATTACTATCACAGTATATGGAATCAGTAGGAAGTATCATTTGTTACTGGATAATCGTTCTCGCGATTGTCATCTTCTCAATCCTGACTGTCACCACGCGCAAGATTCTGCGTGCGGCAACATATCTGCTATTCACCCTCTTTGCCACCGCTGCCCTCTACTTCAAGCTCGACTACGAGTTCCTGGGCACCGTGCAGATTGCGGTGTATGCCGGCGGTATTGTGGTGCTGTTCGTGTTCTCGATTTTGCTGACCACACGTCCCGGTGACAACAGTGAACAGCTGGCTTCAAGGAAGAAACTGCTCGGTGTAATCGGCGCTCTCGCCGTTGCCGGTGCTGCCGGATGGGCTCTTTGCTCTCGCTGCTCCGACATATTCACCTCGCTCCCTGCCATGCAGAATCCCGACATGAAAGAAATCGGTACTGCATTGCTTGGCTCTGGATATCAGCAGTATCTCCTCCCGTTCGAGGCTGTCAGTGTGTTATTACTCGCATGTATAATCGGTGGCGTTGTAATCGCCCGTAAACGTTAATTCGTCATGGACATAACATTGATTTGGTATCTCGTCCCGGCACTCGTGATGTTCTGCTGCGGAGTCTATGGTTTCCTTACGCGCCGCAACATGATAGCCATGCTAATCTCGCTTGAGCTTATGCTTAATGCGGTAGATATTAATTTTGTCGTTTTCAACCGTTACCTCTACCCCGGTTCAATGGAAGGATGGATGTTCACTCTCTTCGGTATCGCTATCGCTGCCGCCGAGACTGCTCTCGCCATCGCAATCATCATCAACCTATTCAGGGTAAGCAAGAACATTGACGTGCGCGACACAACTAAAATGAAATATTAATAACACGCTATGGATATTACAATACCTATTCTTATATTGGCAATTCCGCTGTTCATGTTCCTGTTCCTGGGACTGGCGGGTGTCAAGATGAGTCACAAACTCGCCGGTACGCTCGGTACGCTCGGCATGGGAACCGTGTTGGTTTTGTCCTATTACACGGCGTTCACCTACTACTTCTCTGGAAATCCCCTCTTTATCGATGGCACTGACCGTCTGCAGTATGAGGTGTTCAATGTGACCTGGCTACAGTTCACTGACTTCCTCTCCATTAAGCTCGGATTCCTGCTCGACCCCATTTCTGCCATGATGCTTGTGGTAATCCCCACAATCTCATTCATGGTCCATGTGTATTCACTCGGCTATATGCACGGAGAGAAAGGCTTCCAGCGTTACTACGCTTTCCTTTCACTCTTCAGCTTCTCGATGCTCGGACTCGTGGTTGCTACCAACATTTTCCAGATGTACATCTTCTGGGAGCTCGTGGGTGCATCTTCATTCCTGCTCATCGGTTTCTTCTATACCCTTCCCTCTGCGGTGGCAGCTTGTAAGAAGGCATTCATCGTTACCCGCTTCGCCGACCTCGGCTTCCTGTTGGGTATCCTGATTCTGTCATTCTACACCAAGCAGCTCGACTTCCTACCCATGACTCAGAATCCCCAGGGCGTGTTCGCAAGCTTCGGCGGCGCCACTTTCATGGGTGCTTCAGTGCTCACTTGGGCGTTGGTTCTCATCTTCACCGGTGGTATGGGTAAATCGGCTATGCTTCCTCTTCACATCTGGCTCCCCGACGCGATGGAAGGTCCGACCCCTGTGTCAGCCCTCATCCACGCAGCTACAATGGTGGTTGCCGGTGTATACTTGGTAGCTCGTCTGTTCCCGCTCTACATGCTTGAGAACGCCGCATTGATGTTTATCACCGTCGTTGGTGCTGTCACTGCGTTCTATGCAGCCATTGTGGCATGTACACAGATTGACATCAAGCGTATCCTCGCCTTCTCCACCATCTCGCAGATTGCATTCATGATGGTGTCACTCGGCGTGGCAGCTCACAATAACGAAGCCATCCATCATGGTCTCGGTTACATGGCATCAATGTTCCACTTGTTCACACACGCTATGTTCAAGGCTCTCTTGTTCCTCGGTGCAGGTGCGTTGATTCATGCTGTACACTCCAACAATTACACTGCCATGGGTGGTCTCCGCAAGTACATGCCTGTCACCCACATCACCTTCCTCATCGGCTGTCTTGCCATCGCCGGTATACCTCCTTTTGCCGGATTCTGGTCAAAGGATGAAATCCTCGTGGCTTGCTTCGAGAACCATTGGTTCTGGGGTGCATGGATGATGATGGTTGCTGCCATGACAGCGTTCTACATGTTCCGTATGTACTTCCTCGTGTTCTGGTGGGACAATCCCGACTATGAGGCACGTGTCAAGGAAGCTGAGGCTCACGGTCACCACGCCGCTATGCCCCACGACCCCTCATTCCCGATGCTCTTCCCCTTGGTATTCCTTGCTGCGGTTTCAACCGTGTGCGGTCTCATACCTTTCGGACAGTTAGTGACATTTGACGGCAGCGAGTATATAGCTCACCTCAACCTTCCTGTGGCCGGTGCGAGCGTCGCTATCGCTGTTATCGCCATCTTCTTTGCCCGTCACCTCTACATCAACAAGAATGATAATCCCAAGGCTATGGCCGACAAGGTCCGCTGGTTGTGGGAAGCTGCTCATCACCGCTTCTATTGGGACGAGATATATCTCTTCATCACACGCCGCATTATCTTCGACGGTATTTGCAAACCTATCGCATGGTTCGACCGTCATGTCATCGACGGTACAATGAATGGTCTTGCATATATCACCAACCAGGCTTCTGTTGCCATTAAGGGCTTCCAGAGCGGCAAGGTTCAGATGTACATCTGGTGGTATCTTATCGGTGCGGTTGTACTCGGTCTTATCACAGCGGTATGTATTCTCTGAACATTAGTGTAAAAGCGTAAATATAGTAACGATATGTTTTCAAATATATTAATCTACTTTGTGGTGATACCCCTGGTCATGTTGCTAGGACTCGCCCTCTGTCAGAATATCAAGCAGATACGTGCCGTGGCTGTGGTAGGCTCTGTGGCTCTCACCGCCCTCTCGGTATGGCTCCTCATTGACTACCTCGGACTTCGCGCCGCAGGTGTGGAGGACCCGATGCTCTATGTGGATTCATGGTCATGGTTCGCACCGCTCAACATCAACCTCGCCGTTGGTGTCGACGGTATCTCGATTGCCATGCTTATCCTTACCGGTTTCATCCTTATCACCGGTAGCTTCGCATCATGGGAAATCCCACAGCCCAAGGAATTCTTCCTCTGGCTCGTGCTCCTTTCCACCGGTGTGTACGGCTTCTTCATCTCGATTGACCTTTTCACCATGTTCATGTTCTATGAAGTGGCGCTCATCCCGATGTACCTTCTCATCGGTGTGTGGGGCAGCGGCAACAAGAACTACTCTGCCATGAAGCTTACCCTAATGCTTATGGGTGGCTCGGCATTCCTGATGCTCGGTCTCATCGGTATCTACTACCATTCAGCTCCCGAAGGTCAGCCCCTTACATGGAATATCCTTGAAATTGTCAACAATGCATCCATCAGCCTCGGCTGGCAGAAGTTCCTCTTCCCGATGACCTTCGTCGGCTTCGGTGTGCTCGGTGCCATGTTCCCGTTCCACACATGGTCTCCCGACGGTCACGCCTCTGCCCCTACTGCCGTGTCAATGCTCCACGCTGGTGTGCTCATGAAGCTCGGTGGTTATGGCTGCTTCCGTGTGGCTATCTACCTCATGCCTCAGGCTGCCAATGAACTCGCTTGGATTTTCATCATCCTCACCGGTATTTCTGTTGTCTACGGTGCATTCAGCGCCTGTGTGCAGAACGACCTCAAGTACATCAACGCATATTCATCTGTATCCCACTGCGGTCTGGTGCTCTTCGCAATCCTTATGCTCAACACCACCGCAATGACTGGTGCAATCATGCAGATGCTTTCTCACGGTCTGATGACAGCCCTCTTCTTCGCACTCATCGGTATGATTTACGGTCGTACTCATACCCGCGACATTCGCGAGATGGGCGGTATGATGCAGATACTTCCCTACCTCTCTGTATGCTATGTGATAGCAGGTATGGCATCGCTCGGTCTTCCCGGTCTTTCAGGCTTCGTGGCTGAGATGACTATCTTCGTAGGTTCATTCCAGCACACCGACCTCTTCCACCGTGTATTTGTGATTGTGGCATGTAGCTCTATCGTCACCACCGCCGTGTACATCCTTCGTGTGGTTGGCAAGCTCCTCTACGGTCCCGTATACGACGAACACCATATGACCCTTACCGACGCGAAATGGTGGGAACGCCTCTCCACTGCCACTCTCATCGTATGCGTGGCAGCTATCGGTTGCTTCCCCAACTTCTTCGCTGACCTTATCAAGTTCACTTTCAGCCCTGATATTTTCAAAGTCTTAGGTTTGAACTAATAAAAGATTAATAGCAATGGATTACTCACAGTTTTTAGCACTCAAGCAGGAAATAGGATTGTTAATCGTATTCCTATTAGTCTTCCTTAACGACACTTTTGCTTCTCCCAAGTCGGCTAAGGCAGTCCCCGCCATAGCATGTATCTGGATGCTTGCACTCACATGCTTCGGCTTCTGTCAGGCATCGGCTCCGGCCACTGAGGCATTTGCCGGCATGTACTTCACATCACCAACCATTGTCGCTATCAAGAATATCCTCAATGTCGGTGTGCTGATTGTACTCATCCAGTCAGTCAAATGGGCTAACTCGGAGTTCACAGCCGTGCGTCGTGGTGAATTTTACGAACTGATACTTCTGACGCTCCTTGGCATGTACTTCATGATATCAAGCCGTCACTTCCTTATGTTCATCATCGGTCTTGAGACCGCATCGCTCCCTCTCTGCGCCCTTGTTGCTTTCGACAAGAACCGCTATGAGAGCCATGAGGCTGCTATCAAGTATGTGCTCACCGCCGTTTTCTCGTCAGCCATCCTTCTGATGGGTCTGTCGTTTGTCTACGGTCTCTGCGGCACTCTTTACTACGAGGGCATCTACCTCGCCGTAAGCTCCAATTTCGGAGTCATGATGGTGATAGGTCTCGCGTTCCTCATCGCCGGCTTCGGTTTCAAGCTCTCGCTTGTGCCCTTCCACCTTTGGACTGCCGACGTTTATCAGGGTGCGCCCACCTCTGTCACCTCCTACCTTTCGGTTATTTCAAAGGGTTCGGCTGCTTTTGCCTTCCTCGTGGTGCTTACCCAGGTGTTCGGTTCCATCTACTCTCAGGCTTGGGAATGGATGCTCTACGCACTGATTATCCTCACCATCACCATCGGTAACCTCTTCGCTATGCGTCAGGTGAACATGAAACGCTTCCTTGCCTTCTCTTCAATTTCCCAGGCAGGTTACATCATGCTTGCGGTGATTGGCAACAACGCCATGGGCGTGTCCGCATTGATGTTCTACATCCTTGTGTACGTGTTCTCCAACCTTGCTGCCTTCGGTGTCATCGGTGCGATTGAGAATGCTACCGGTAAAGTGGATATGACTGACTACAACGGTCTCTACAAGACCAACCCCCGTCTTTCATTCACAATGATGCTCGCCATGTTCTCTCTCGCGGGTATTCCTCCATTCGCCGGTTTCTTCAGCAAATTCTTTGTATTTACCGGCGCCCTCAACGGTACCAACTCTGCAGCCCTCTATGTGCTTGTGCTGATAGCGTTGATTAACACCATCATCTCCCTCTACTACTACCTCCTCGTGGTGAAGGCGATGTTCATCAACGACAGCGAAAACCCCATTGCCACTTTCCGCTCGGCTTGTACCGAACGTCTCGGCATGTGGATTTGCGTTGCCGGTATCATCGGGCTCGGTATCGTAAGCTACGTATACGATTATCTTCTTACGGTAGTAGCCTGACACACGGCTCCTCCCTTCACGTTTTAACGTAAAATTATCTCCGGTTGCGAGGTCCCACCCTCACATCCGGAGATAATCATATATCATCATAGGTATTCCTTGTGGTAAATAACCTAAATAAGCCTCTTGACTTTATGAAAATTAGTAGCCAAATTTTATTGCTGTTCATATTTCTTGCCATTGTTTCATGCGATTCCGACATACGAAAGGAGTTAAAGCGGATTGACAGTTTTATAGAGTCAGAACCAGAGAAAGCTATGGGTCAACTGGAAATGATTCGGCATGATGTAATGTCTCGACAGGATAGTGCATATTATGCATTATTATACACTCAGGCGCAGATTAAGTGTGGAATAGAAGTTGCATCTGATTCTTTAATAGAATCAGCCTATACATTTTATGGTCATGGTGATTCAGGCGATTTAAAGAAAAGGACATATTTTTATCGGGCTAAAATTTCATATAACGGAGGTGACTTACGTGGTGCAATGAGAGATATCATGGTTTCGTACAATATCTCGAAAGATAGTGATGATAGCTATTGGATAGCGAAGTCGGCGGAATTGATTGGGGATATATTATATGATGCGTATAATTATGGACAGTCGGAGTTGTATACTTTGGAGGCTGTGGAGAATTATAAAAAAGCTGATAAAACAGCTAATCATCGGTATGCATTATGCGATTTGGCATCTACCTATCTTAATCAGGATAAGGATAGGGATGCGATAATCTTGCTTGACAGTATTCGGGATGTCGTTGCCGGTGAGAAGCCATTCGATTCCGCATTGAATGAATATATCATGTCGGCAATGAACTCTGCATTTTTGAAAGTTGGTCGATTTGAGGCTCTGGATAGTGTGATGAATATTGACAGGGAGAATGTATTGACTTCTGCGGACGATGATTTGGATAATTCAATCATAAAAAGTTATTGGTTGAATGAGAGGGGAAATGCCACGGATGCGTCGCAGTTGTTATTGGCAACCTATAAGTTGACTTCTAATGATAGAGAAAGCGTAAGAGTGTTATATGCAGCTTACAATCAAGCATTGACCGGAGGCGATTATCGTCGGGCAGCTCTAATGTCCGATACACTTCTTGCGATTCAAAGCAATATAGCAAAAGAGGTATTGAAAGAATCAGTAACCGGTGAACAGAGGGATTTTTATATTTCGAATGCAGAGTATCAGAAGAAAAAATCAAAATTTCTGCTCGGGCTGTTTGTAACAGGAATAACTGTTGCCCTACTAATCATCCTGTTGCTATTATTCATCTATAGGCTGAAGCTTCGTGCTAAAAAAGCTGAACTCGAATCCAATCTTTCGTCATTGCTCTATTTCAAGGAGCAAGCCGAACATATAGGGATAGAAAATACAATGCTTTCCCGTGAATTGTCGAAGCAGTCCAGAGAGCTTATGACCGTACATCAGCAATTGGAGGAAAAACAAAATTTGGAAGCTCAGAATGCTCTGGTGATAGAACACTTATTTAAGGAAAAGTGGAGTACTTTGAACATGCTTTGCAACGAATATTTTGAAATGGGACAATCTGAAAATACAAGGGGGATAGTATTATGTAACATTGAGAAAGAATTAAAAAAGCTAAGGGATAAGAAAAATATTAAAGAAATCGAGATAGCAGTTGACTCTTATATGGGAAGTATAATGTCTCTTTTGAGAAGTGAATGTCCTTTTCTTAAGGAAAACGATTTTGTTTTACTATCTCTGGTCTTTGCCGGACTATCCGTAAGAGCAGTATGTTTGTTCACAGATATGAAATACAAACTATTCTATTTGAAAAAGTCTCGGTTATATAAACGTATCGAAAGTTCCGATGCTCCTCATAAAGACTTGTTTTTGTCAAAAATCAGATAAAATACTGATTTGACGTGATATATCAGTCGCAGAATAAGGAAAATATAATCACTTGAATTACAGGACGTTGATACCCATGCTTAAAGTGAGGCAAAAAGTAAATTTGTATCAGTTGTAATCTATTGATTTACAAATGTTTAATTGCGAAGGTGAGGCAAAATAAATGCCTCGCCTTTTGTATTTCTCTGAGTGAATGGATGTAATTTTGCAAATGAAACATTAACCAAAATGATTGATATGAGACCGATTAAATTATTCATCTTGATTTTAGTGTCATTTTTAGCTTCAGTATCCAATGCCGCTGAAGATAGAGACTATGTAAATTGTGTGGCTTAATTTAGATAGAAATGATTAGAATACTATTCTTTACATTGTTTGTAATTGGGGTTACGGCTGGATGGGCTGAAAATATAAGAGGTATTATACTTGATGATAAAGGTGCTCCATTGCCATATGCTTCGGTGTGTGTGAAACATAGAGGGGTGGGATGTTTGAGTGATAGTCTCGGGCGTTTTGATTTAAAAGGACGCAGAATTCTACCGGATGATACGCTGACTGTATCTTATATCGGTTACGAACCATTTGAGGTTGTAATAAAGGAAATTGACGGAGAGAATAAGGGAAGGGTTATGCTCTCCTCTTTGGCTACAAAGCTAAATGAAGTGATAGTCTATCCGTCAGGAAAAATAAAAAAGAAAACAAAAGGTAAGAAACATGAATGGGCTTTGATAAAATCCTATTTGGATGGCGAGATGGCGGGGGAATGCTTCGGATATGAATTTCATGCGAAGAAAAATAAGAAACTGCTATTATATAAAGTCGGGTTTTATTATTGTGAAGGTGTCCGTCAGATGACGAAGATGAAATTTCGGATTAATATATATGATATGAGTGATGTGAAAAAATCACCTTCATCAGAATTTAAGAATATATTGTCCAAACCTATTTATTTTGATTATGTTTATAATGGTCTGCCAAGTGGAAAGTATGAATATATATTGCCTGAGAGTATCATGCTGCCCGACCGGGCAATGGTTGAGATTGAATTTCTCGAAAACCTGAATGATGAGGTTTTCTGGTTCAAAAGCAACTGGTTCGGCAAGCGCACATGGTCAAAATCGATAATAGATGGCGAATGGGAGAAAAATCCGTTTGCTGCACCGTTTTTTATTGAATGTGTTGAGGTGAGGGAAAAATAAAATTATGTATGGCTTAAAAATTTGTCGGGAAAGTAATACGGTTTGTTTGTTATGAATTATATTACTACCTTTACAATTCAATATAATGTTAAGATATAAATCAGAAAAGATATGTTACCATCATTGCCAGGTCCGATAGGCGTTTTTGATTCAGGTTACGGCGGTTTGACCATCCTAAGGGAGATGCGCAAGGTTATGCCGGAGTATGATTACATGTATCTTGGCGATAATGCCAGGGCGCCTTATGGCACACGTTCATTTGACGTGGTCTATCAGTTCACGCTTGAGGCGGTGAAGTCGCTCTTTGAGCGGGGGTGTCATCTGGTGATTCTCGCCTGCAACACTGCCTCGGCAAAGGCTCTCCGTTCCATCCAGCAGAAGGACCTCCCCGGTCTTGACCCTGACCGCCGTGTGCTCGGTGTGGTAATCCCCACAGTGGAGGCTCTCGGAGGTATTACGAAGAACGGCAATATCGGTGTGCTCGGTACCCCCGGTACCATCAGCTCAGGAACCTACGACATTGAGATAGCAAAATTCTTCCCGCAATACCGCACAGTCACCGCAGCATGCCCCATGTGGGTGCCGCTGGTCGAGAACAAGGAGTTTGACGCTCCCGGTGCCGACTATTTCGTGAAGAAGTATGTGGAGCAGCTCTTCAGCGAGGAGCCTGAAATCGACACAATTGTGCTCGGATGTACCCACTATCCACTCCTGCTCGACAAGATACGCCGTCAGGTGGCAGGCCGAGCTGAGATAGTGACACAGGGTGAGCTCGTTGCCAACAGTCTGAAGGATTATCTGCACCGTCATCCCGAGATGGACAGCAAATGCACCAAGAACGGTACATGCACCTATCTCACCACTGAAAATCCGGTGAAATTTACCGAATTAGCTGAAATATTCCTTAATGCTCCGATTGAGGCAACACATGTCACTTTATAAAAAGTATCTACAATTCTCATTCATCACATTGCTGCTGCTCTTGAGCGGATGCAGCGATTATGACTCGTCTTCGTCAGCGAGTTTCGGATTCTTGTCTCTGAAAGTCAGAGAGGATGTGCAGGTCAAATCACCTGAAGGTGGAGTAATCGAGGGCGTCAAGCCGCTTCCGCCATCCGATGTAACGGTCACAATGGAGGATGAGGAGGGAAAATATGCCCATACATGGGAGTCGCTGATGGAATTCCCTGAGCGGGAGCAATATTTCATCGGTACATATATGCTCACCGCAGCCTACGGCACTCCGCTCGACGAGGGTTTTGATTCGCCATACTATTTTGGCTCTACTCAAGCCAGAGTGAGCAACCATGCCTACACCGAGGCGGTGATTGACCTCGGTCTGGTGAGTTGCCTCACTACTGTGACCTACAAGCCTATTGAACATCCCGACGTAGCATCCGTATCAGGTGTGCTCAATACCGGAGCCGGCGGTTATTTCCAATATCCTATGTCGGAGAGCCGCCTGCTCTATGTCCAGCCCGGCAGCCTCCGACTCTATCTTGAGGTCACTATGACCGATGGCAGGAGCGTCAGTTTCCTTGCCGGAGAGGTGGAGGAGACTGTAAGCTCTACTATGTACGATTTCAGCGTTGCTGTAGACGAGACAACCGATGGGACACCTGTCATCACCACTGCCATACTCGGCAAGAAGGAGATGATAGCGATTAGCGACGAGTTTCTCGCCATGGCTCCGCCGGTTATTGAGACCAAAGGTTGGAGCGACGGTGAGGTCATGACTCTGCCGGAAGGCGACATGCCCTCAGCCGAAATCTCTGCAAGGGTGACAAGTGCGGCAGCCATGAAGCATCTTTTCTTCTCGGTCAACTCCGCATCGCTCCGCACGGCCGGAATGCCCGTGCAGGTTGACCTGCTCAATCTTTCAGAGGATGAGGCGGCACTCCTTGCACGACTCGGATTGCAATTCTCGCTTCTGGACGATGGTGTGGATGTAAACCTCACATCCCTTCTCTCAAATCTGGTCTATTTTACAGCCGACGATGATATGTCGGTTTTCTTATTGATGGCTGAGGATGTCAACGGTAAGGTCTCGGAACCGGCCACACTTAATGTGCGTACTACTCCGGTGGAAATCGAGATTGCCGATGTGCATACGTCAGTGGTGGGAATCAACAAAGGGGTGATTGAGGTCCGTTCCACCGCTCCCGGTTTTGTGAATCATGTGGAGATAGAAATTGAGACCGTGAGTGGCAGCGATGAGTGGACCAAAACAGAGGTTTCCGATATTACAGCTGCTCCCGGCTCCATATATCTTGTCACATTCCCTATTCCCGAAGGGAGCGAGCCGGTGAATGTAAGAGTGCTCTATTGTGAAGAGGTGCGCGCCAACGTCACTATCGCGAGAGTCATGCCCGAATTCACTATTGATGTTGACGCATTCGCCAATTTCGGAGTGGTGAAGATTGTGACTGACGACGAGGTGATGCGCGGCATTATCACAGACCATGTGGTGGTATATGCCAATGATGAGAAAGCCTCTGTGCTTTCCCGTTATCCTGAGTCAGGACTCCTCACCATACTTGGTCTGACCCCGTCAACTACCTACCATTTCAAGGCTACGATGATGACAAATCCTGCCGAAGGCGACTTCACCAATACCATGACTGTGCGTACCGAGGGGACGCCCCAGTTCTCCAACGGAGACTTCGAGGAGCGTAATGATGGTGTGAGCTACAAGGACCTTCCGAGTGGTGGACGGTATTCCCAGACCACCGTGGAGATATTCAACTGGCAGAATCATACCTCCTACTCCCAGCTCGTGCCGAAAGGATGGGCCAACACCAATGCCAAGACATTCTGCAAGGCTGCTTCCAACTACAACACCTGGTACATGCAGCCATCTGTGTTTACTGTCAACGATGTGCAGAGCGGCGACTTTGCAGTGTCGCTACGTAGCGTGGCATTTGACCCCGACGGAGAGCCAATCCCCGATTATGCCCAGACCGGTGACCCATATCTGCCTTACTCGCTCAATGTGCCACGGATTGCTTATCGTGCGGCCGGAAAACTGTTCCTCGGCGATTACCATTACGATGCGGCTACAGGTAAGGAGACCTACAACGAGGGTGTGGCTTGGAACTCACGCCCCGTCTCGCTCAATGGTTTCTACAAGTACAAACCTTCCGAGAATAACTGGAATGACCGTGGACTCGTGACTGTGGAGGTGCTTGGTGAGCGGGAAGGTAAGGAAATCGTGATAGCCTCTGCTCACAGGATTCTCCCGCTTGCCACCGGATACACCGCGTTCAGCGTACCTCTGGACTATGCCTATTATGGCGTGAAAGCCACTCGCATTAAGGTGATGTTTGCCTCGTCCGATAAGATTGGCACCATCGAGGAGGAGACTGCTGCTATAAGCACACTTGCTGACCCCCGCACAGCTACCTCACTCGGCAGCCAGCTTTGGGTCGACAATGTGACCTTGGCATATTAAGAGTTTGTTTCTAAGAGTGTGTTAAAAGTAAACACACTCTTAGACTGTTTATCCCGATTGGTCGATGCGAACTGTTAAACAATCTTTTAAACAGAGCGCAGTTTGATATTTCGGGAATTTGATTGTAATTTTGTGACATGAAAAAGTTATTTGCAACATTGTCATTAGTCCTAATCATGGGCTTATTTTCACCGCGCGCTCATGCGTGGGACCTTTCCGATTTGCTCAATGGAGTGAGCGGAAACAGCAGCAGTAAAACCGAACAGACCAAGGATACCACCGGTAAGAAATCGGGAGGTCTCGGCGACCTCCTCTCAGGAGTGGCAAATGCTCTCGGTGCCGGTTCCAAAAGCCTCACTATAGAGAAACTTGCCGGTACATGGACTTACGAATCGCCCGCAGTGACCTTCAAGAGCGACAACCTTCTGCTCAAAGCGGGTGGTGCGGCTGCCGCAAGTCAGGTGGAAAACAAACTCGCGCCCTATTATCGCACCGCTGGTCTTACCAATCTTGTAGTGACCATTGCCAATGATTCCACATTCACATTCCAGGCTCGCAAGGCTACCGTGAAAGGTACCATTGAAAAGAATGCCGAGACAGGAAATTTCGTGTTCAAATTTCAGGCGTTGAAAAAAATTAACCTCGGCTCCATGGAGGCGTTTATAGTGATGAACGGCGACAAGATGGACCTTACCTTCGATGTGTCAAAGCTCATGACACTCCTTGAGCGTGTGGGTACACTTACCAACAATAGCTCTGTAAAGACCGTCTCTGCCATGCTCAATCAGTACGATGGTATGACTGCGGGATTCACCCTGAAACGATGAACCGCCGGGGGGAACGCCGGAGGGAGGATAGAATATCGGTAATAATACCGGCTTACAATGCGCAGACATATCTCCGGCAAGCACTGGAGAGCGTGTCTGCGCAGTCATATCCGCACATTGAGATAATAGTGGTTGATGATGGCTCTACCGACGCTACTCCGCGCATCGTGGCTGAAATGATGGCGGCCGACAGCCGAATCAAGCTTATAAGCAAACCCAACAGCGGACTTGCTGACTCGCGCAACCGTGGTGTGGATGAATGTACCGGCGAATGGGTCACATTTCTTGACAGCGATGATTGTTTGCTTCCCGGAGCCCTTGATTGTCTGATTTCTGCCGCTGTGAGTCAGGAGTGTGACATAGCTGTCGGGCGAATCACACGCCGGTCGACCGGTGTGTATCCAACCCCGTCCCGCGAAGTGGCTACAGAACTATTGACTGCCCATGAGGCTGTGGAGCGCACATTGTACCAGCGGCGCGGCATGGAGCCCTCGGCATGCGGCAAGCTCTACCGCCGCAATCTCCTTCGGCAGGAACGGTTCAGAGCCGCCACATGGTATGAGGATATAGACCATTTCTACCGTGCCTATCTGCTTGCGGGTAGGGTAGTGGTAGTGAATGCCGATGTGTACTTCTACAGGTGTAATCCGGCCGGGTTTCTCAGCACCTTCACATCCGGAAGGCTTGATGTGCTCGAAGTGACCGGGAGGATGGAGAAATATATTGCCGCCCATCATCCCACGCTGCTCCGTGCGGCCCGCGACAGGCGTATGAGTGCAAATTTCAATATGCTCGGCTTGCTCTCCCTGCAGCCGGTAAGCCACCGGTACGACATGATGATGGATAGGTGTCTTGACGTGATAAAGGAGCGGAGGGCAGATAGTCTGGGGAACCCTAAGGTACGGATTAAGAACAAGTTGGGAATATTGGTCAGCTACGGGGGTGCGGGAGTGCTCAAACGCTTCCTGCGCATTATTTACGCTCCACGCAAGCGGGTGATAACACTCAGCCGGCGTGAATTTGCCGACACTTCCCTTGCATTGGGACAAATGGTGCTCTCCGATGGCTATATACCTGATGTCATTGTAGGAATCCGTCATGGTGGGTTGTGCGTGACTGAGGCTCTGGCAGGGCTTTTCCCGGAGGCAAAGCTGACAGCGGTGGATATGAAACGCCCCGGAAGCCGTCTTAAATGTCATGCAAAAAATTTTATGAAGCATCTTCCGCAGGGAGTGCTTGACAGATTCAGAATCTGGGAGTCAAATCTCATGGAGCGGAGGAGTGTCAGCGTCCACGCCCCGGTATGTATTCCTGATGAGCTGAAAAGTCTTGAAGATGTGAAAGTACTTGTGGTCGATGATGCTGTTGACAGTGGTGCCACGCTCGGAAGTGTTATGGTGAGTCTGCGGCGAGTCTCCCCCCGCGCGTCATTCCGCTCGGCGGTGCTCACGGTCACAACCCGGAAGCCGGCTGTGCGCCCGGATTACTGTTTATATGACAATAACATTTTGATACGATTCCCATGGTCGATGGATTGGAAAGAGTGATGATGCCCTGTGCGGTGGTTGATTTGGACGGGACCATAATCCGGGGCAATTCCATGCATGAGATGGTGCGGTTCATGCTGAGTGAAGGCATGGGTTGTGGCAATCTGTGTGTGGTGGCAAAACTGTTGGGATATCTCGCCAAAAGGCGTATGAGGCTTACCGACCACCGGGGCATGAAATATCCCATCCACCGTATTGCCGAGGCGTTTCTCCACAAAGGTGACAGGATGGAGCGCCTTGTGGAGCGAGTGGCGCTCAAGGTCAATCAGGAGGTGAGATGCAAGCTCGATGCCCTGCGCCGCGAGGGTTATAGAATCATTATTGCCACCGCTGCCCCCGATGTCTATATGCCGGCATTGGCTGAGGCATTGGGTGCCGATGCCTATACCGCCACACCGCTGTCCGCCACTCCCGATGGCTATCTGGAGAACCGTGGTGAGCGTAAATTGAGCCGCGCGGTGGAGATGGCACGTTCCAGAGGTTGGGATATACGCTGTGTGCTCACTGACCATAGCGATGACTTGCCGCTGCTCAGGTTGCATGGGGTGGAAAGGGTGCTTGTGGCGCCTGCCGATAAATTGTGTGAGACATTGACCGGTCTCAATCTCCCTTTCACCGTGGTCGGCTAACGCAACTGCCCATTTGAGTAATCCGGTTTTATCATCTTTTCATGATATAATCCCTCTCATGGAATTTTAAAATTAGGTATTAAATACCATTTTTAATTTATAAAGTAATTCATTCAATTATGCAACAATACATCTTCTCCTTTCTGATAATGGTGCTTATGTCAAGTATTCATTGCACGGCACAAGAATCGCAAGATGTCCCCACAGACAACTATGGCATGGTAAAAACAAACATTCGAGTGTCCTATGACTATACAAACGCGTCTATTTCCGACCACTTTAACGCCCGTATGTCTTATGAATTTTTCAAAAATCAAAAATTCACACTTACCGCAAACGCAAATTATAACTCGCTTCAAGCTGAGTTATCAGCTGACAATCTTCCAGCCGGATATGACCCCATGCAAATGGGTATGAACAAAACACATCTTTATGGTCAATTGGGTGTTTCAGCGTCATTTCGCAGTAGACTTTTTGGTCGGCCGTTTATGGCGTTTGGAATATTGTCAGCCGACTGGGGAGACCGGCGTTTTCAACGCGTATCAGGTATAGCAATGGGTCTGTTTATGTTGCGGGCAAATAGAAACACTCAATTTGGCATAGGACCACTTGTATTGATTAATTCCACAACTAAAGTTCCTGCGTTTATTGTATTTATGTATCGCCATCGTTTCAACAATCATATTGCTCTGAACTTATACGGCGGGATGTTTGGACTTGATTACACACCTACTACGTCAGACTTGATAACCATTGGGGGTGATATCGATGTGAGGTCATTTTACTTTCAGCCAAATCACGCTGATTTACCCAAAAGATGCCGGTACACAAACACCAATTTTCGTCCCGGTGTCAAGTATAAGCGTAGACTTGCCACAAACCTCTATGGTGAAATACAGGGTGGTGTGATACTTAAGATGTCAAGCCGCGTTACAGGAGTGTCGGGAACCAAAAGATATTTCGATGTTCCAATGCCGACACGTCCATTCGTTCAGATTGCGTTTAATTATGCATTATAAAATCCTATTGGAGTAGTTGTGCCGGTATTTCCATTTAAATAAATATGGTTAAATAAGAATATGAGAATCAATGGTTATAAATAGAAGGAGCACCGTTGCTCCAGTCATAGTCTCGGTTTTTTTAGCATATTGGAAAATATTTTTAGCCGGCGTGAAGCCAACTGGCATGTTTATGTGTTGTATTTTATGCAAGAAACTGTCTTAATTTAACATTTGAAGTTATAGCTTTTGGTTATGCCAGCTATGTTTCGTAAATTTGCGAGGGCTATTGCAATACACTATTTTGAAGCGCTGAGATTATGAAGATTTTTACCACAGAAAGTATCCGGAATATTGACCGAGTGACCATCGACGAGGAGGGTGTAAGCTCTCAGGAACTCATCCACCGTGTGGCTGAGGGGGTGGTCAATGAAATTCTTGCCAATTGGAATCCGTCGAAACCGACCATCATATTTGCCGGTTCCGGTAACAACGGTGCGGATGCGCTTATAGTAGGTAAACTGCTCATAGAAGCCGGATTCAATCCTCATATACTCCTTTTTAACTTCAAGGGCAACAGCCTGTCGCGTGACTGCCGTGAGGCTCGGCAGCGGTTGTTGAGTCTCGGCAACGTAAATCTGACCGAGATTATAGAGAGCGCCGAAATTCCACCTATCACACCTAACCATCTGGTTATTGACGGTCTGTTCGGGAGCGGTCTGCGCGACCCGCTGATGGGTGGCTACACTACTCTCGCCCGCAACATCAGCGAGTCGGGTGCGACAGTGGTATCGATTGATATACCTTCAGGTCTGTTCGGCGACTGGAACGCGAGGGTGCTTGCCCGCAATGTGGTGCATGCCACCATCACCATGGCGGTGCAGTTCCCGAAACTTTCGTTCTTTCTGAGCGACAATGCACCGATGGTGGGTAAATGGAAAACCATTGACATCGGTCTGAGTCAGCGTGCCATCAACGAAACCCCCACAAAATATTTCTATGTAGAGCGCGAGGATATCCGCCAGGTGCTCCGTCGTCGTCCCGATTTCTGCTCCAAGGCTGATTTTGGTCACGCGCTGCTGATAAGCGGCTGCTACGGCATGATGGGAGCGGCAGTGATGGCGGGCAAAGGTGCTTTGCGTGCAGGTGCCGGCAAGGTTACCATCCACAGTGCCAAGTGCGGGTTCAATGTGATACAGTCGCAGGTCCCGGAGGCGCTTTTCCTCCCTGACCCCAATGAGATATTGATTTCAAACATGACTCCGCGCTATAATTATTCGGCTATCGGAGTGGGACCCGGTATCGGTACTAACGACGCCACCAAAGGGGCGTTTGAGACATTGGTAAAGACTATCAAACGACCGATGGTGATTGATGCCGATGCGCTCAACATCATCTCCATGGTGCCCGCTCTGATTGACCATATAGCCCCGGGCAGCATACTCACACCTCATGCCGGAGAATTTGACCGCATATTCGGTGCGCAGGCTTCGGCCGAGTCGCGTCTGCTCAAAGCGCTCGAAGTGTCACATCGCTACAAGCTGATAATAGTGCTGAAAGGATTCCACACTGCCGTGGTACGTCCCGACGGGAAGGTGTTCTTCAACTCCACCGGCAATCCAGCCATGGCTACCGGCGGAAGCGGAGATGTGCTCACAGGTGTAATCACCTCGCTTCTATCCCAAGGCTACAAGCCGGAGACCGCTGCGGTGGCCGGAGTGCATATCCACGGTCTTGCCGGCGATATGGCTGCCGAGGAGCAGGGTGAATATGGCGTGACCGCCCTTGATATCGCCGACAATATCGGCAAGGCAATCAAGAAAATCATGAATATATAAAGAATCAGACATATAGAAACATACATGAAAAAGATACTTACCGCGCTGGCATTGGCGGCTGTCACTGCAGCTCCAATCTTCGCCCAGTCAACATCGAAGCTCACAGCCACAAAGGCAAGCGAATATGGATTGATATACACACTTCCGCGCACTGCGTTTGAAGTGACAATCGCAGCTGATAAGACTGTGAAAACTCCCGGCGAGTTCTACCAGTATGCCAAGAAATACCTTGATACCACCCCGATTCTAACCCCTTCCACATCATGGAAAGTAGTTGATGCTGTGGTCAATCCTGTCGGTGTGGCTGACGAGAATGAGCAGTATCTCGTCACCCTCAAAGGTGGTCAAGGCACTTTCATCATGGTCAACGATAAGAACTTTCCCGTGGCAATCAACGATGAATCCTACTCAGGCGAGGTGACCCTCACTCCGCTGCCAAAAGCCGTGGAGGCTGAGCCTACGGTGCTGCAGAAACCGGTGGCGCAGCAGGCAATGTCGCCCGAGATGATTCAGAGCAAGTCGTCGGCAAAGCGCGCGGAACTTGCCGCCGCTAAGATTTATGAGCTCCGCACCAACCGCAACGAGATTATAGCCGGTCAGGCCGATGCCATGCCTTCGGACGGGGCTGCCATGCAGCTTGCTCTCGACCAGATTACCGCTCAGGAGGAAGCGTTGACCGCCATGTTCCTCGGCACCACCCAGACATCGGTGGAGGTGCGCACATTCACCGTGAATATCCCCGACACTCCGGGGCGCATCACTGTGGCGCGTCTGTCGGTGCTCGACGGACTGGTTGACCCGACAGACCTGTCAGGCGACCCGATATATATGACAATCACCCCTCTCACCCAGGGCAAACTTCCTGTAAATGAGAAGGGTGTTGAAAAATCATTCCCCAAAGGGGGCGTGGCGTACCGCATTCCCGGCACTGCGGAGGTGAAACTTCAGATTGGAGACAAAGTGCTGGTGGATAAGGAATTTGACGTGGCGCAATATGGTGTTGTGTTTGGTCTCGACCCATCGGTGTTCACCAACAAGAAAGCCCCCTCCTATCTCCATTTCAATCCCCTCACCGGAGCTATCCGCGAGCTTGGTGTAGTGGAGTGACGCACTCACCGGCTCACTCTTCCGGCTTTGTTTCTATGACAAGGTCGCGCTCCACGAAGTGTTTGCCCCTGCCCAAAGTAAGCTTCAAAGGTCCGTCGGTCGCCCTATACGTCGTGACTATCATAGTATGCTCATCGATTATCTGAAATTGAGGAACGCTGGAATCTTTAAACAACCCCAACTTCACAAACATGATTTTTACATCGGGGAGATACAGTATATGATTCTTTTTCCCTAATTCGGGCGATGCGTACATTTTGAGGTTCATACAGCAGGTGTCAAGCACCTCGTCATGCTTGGTGGTTTCCGAATATGTGACCTTGGCGCCGGTGATTTCTTTCCCTTTGCGCAGCCATGAGTCCACGCGGATATTGAGATACGTGGCGCCGTTCCTTATCATGTTGCCGTACAGGTCATCTTTGTGGACTGCCTGGTAGAAACAACCCGGCACCACCTCCCGTCCTTCCTCCATCTCATCGAGCAGTGGTTCAAGGTCGAATGTTGAACGTTCACCTATCCGGTAGATTGCATACCGGTTGTCTTCTGTGCCGCAGAAACGGTCTTCGTAGTCGATAAAAATTCCGGTTTCTCCCAAGAGTGTACGTCCATTGTACATTTTCCCCAGTTCCTGGGTCACCGCATTGTCCGGGCGGTCTATCGGGTAAGCAGGTTCATTGTTGTCATTGTCCGAACATGCTGTAGCGATGCAGCATGCCAACGCTATGAGCAGCGGTTTGAATATCCTTTTCATAAGCATCATATATTTGCATTATCTTTTTTGGTTACAGGCAATACCCAGATTCTGATTTGGGCGAAATTGGAGTTGTTATAGAGATTCACATCCACAAACCCTTCCGCCATGCCGGTGGAACGGATATGTAGTGTCTTGCTCATGTCGGTCAGGTACACATCAGGAGCCCCATCTATAAACACCTTTTTCACAACTCTCATCGTCATCTCCGGAAAGTTGATTTCTGTATCCTTTTCCCCTTGTTCGGCGGGATATGTGTAGACTTTCATATCATTGCAGTAAGAGTCCAGGTATTCGTTCTGTACGGTCGAAGTCATGTAAGTCAGCTTGGCACCCACCACACTCTTTTTATCATAAATCCATGAATCCGCATGGACATTCAGGTATTCGGCGCCGAGCCTTATATATTGTCCCTCCACATCATTTTTGGCGAATATCTGATAATGCTTGCCGGGTGATAATTTTGACTTCAGCGACGTCATACTTCCCCTTTGCGGCTGCTGGTCCAGAGTGGGGTAAGTGTCGGCAAGCTCAAGTATCCAATGTTTCATTTCGGGCACCACAAGCATGCTGTCCTCATTCAGGTATATGCCTGTGTTCTTGAGGTGGGTGGTTCCGATATACATGTTGAGTGTGGAAGCATCGGCAGGTGCCTCAATTGTAAATTCGGGCATCTCCGGCTCATCGTCGTTGTCTGAGCAAGCCGTCACCATCGGGACGCAGACAAAGGCTAAAACTAACGGTCTGAAAATCCATTTCATAAGTATTATTTTTTAGTTACTATTATCAAAATTGGGTTATAGGATGTTCAACCCCATAAGGTTGGCTCTGCAAGGTTGTGAATTAAAGGTTATTAAAGGTCTATCCGGTATTTTCAAGCGATACAAATATATTACATCGCTGCAAGAAACACAACCGGATAAACCTTGCTTACCAATTATTTAGCCATAACGACCATTATTAAACAGCAAAATCAATTATTGACTGGAATTCATTTTAATGGAATATGTTCGGTATAGACCCACTTGATGCCGGTTGCCTCATCTTTCAGTTCGCCGTTGACCCATACTTTTATGGTTATCGATGTGTTCATATCGTAACATTTAGCTCGGATGCAGACAAAATCAGCATCAGTATTGAAGGTCGTTTCGTATTGCCCGCTGATTTTTATATCGGAGTCATAATCCGGTATTCCATAGAGAATTATCTGTTCATTAGAGCTACTTTCAACCACAACTCTTACAGAATCGTAGATTTTGTTATCGTCAGAGCATGATGTCATGCATACAATCATTGAAATTGCGAATAAAAATTTTTTGAAAATGTTCATAATTGTTTATTATAAGTAATCCGCTGTAATTATGAATGAAACTACCCCTGTATTATATTCGTGGAGAATAAATCGGTCCAGACCGACTCGAGCTTCAATAATTGGGTCATAAAAATAAACTTTTATTGTACCTAACGCATCGTCTTCCTCCTGTCTTGTTAGTTCATATTTTTTATTTTCACGTGTTGTTGTGGTATTAGTCAGTTCGACATCTTGTTTTGGTTTTGTTGCTACATTTGTGTCAGCATAGGATATTTGTCCCCAATACGTTCCTCCGAGAAGTAATAGCATAAGTGTGATTAATTTTTTCATTAATGTACTTGGTTTTAGATTAAACATGTACAAAAGTACATAAATGAATCAATCCAACTTGAAAAAATAGAGTTGGGAATATCTTACAAATTTACTGGCAATATATTGATATTTAGGTAGTTACAAATGCAGATTTATTTATTTATCTTACATTGTTGTAATCTGCTGATTAGAAGCGAACTATATTCCGGTGATTTAATTGTTTAGATACGCTTAAATATCAATCAGTGACATTTTAGGACTATTGCAATGAATGATTTGGACTAAAAATTGACATGATTACCGCATCTATCAGGAAGTTGTGTCTCTACATACATTGTAATTGCGAGACCCAATGAGAGCGCCATGGGATGCAATATGGAACAACCATTTGTAGAAGATGCACCACAGGCTTTACCGGAAATCCGGATTTCTCAGCATTGCAACAAACCAGTCCCTATCCATGGCGTCGGAGGCAGCAATCTTATCGATGATGCGTTTCCTTGTGACGTAGACATTGCTTAATTTCATATTTAAAAACAAAGATATTGCCTTGCCGCCATATCCGGCAAGGGTGAGGGCAATCAAATCAGTATCCTCTGACGATAGGAATGGCAACTGACTCCGCATTTTTTGCATTATGTCATCACCGCATGCATCAACAATGCGTTCGATTTCCGATATATTCTTGTTGTCAATTAATTTTGCAATCTCTTTCTTGATGTTTTTGTAGATAACTTTTTGCGAGTTAAGGGAATCGTCCGACTCATAATATTCATTTATCAGCAGGTTCAGATGCTCCAACCGTTCTTTAAATAGTGTACGTGATACAGCTGATAGGACTGCTTCGTTACGCCTGGTATTCTGAAGCTGATTCCTGATTTGCTCTATAGTCAGGTCTTTCGCTGATAGAGAGCTGTTAAGTTTAGTCAGCCTGTTATTATCATCATTCCATTTAGACGTCAGCCATAATACCTGCGATATATAATCCTTGATATCAGCATTCTTTTTCTGTATCATGTAATACGCTATGAAAGAAATGATACAGCAGAGCAGTAGCCCTGCCACAGAGGAAACAATAATCAGATAGAACCGTCGTTGTGCTTCAAGTTCATTGGCAGCTGCTTCCTGTAAGTAATAGTTGCGCTGGGCAGTTACTCCTGACTGCTGCTTTATCATTCGTGCTATTCTGTTCTGCCTATTCAGTATATTACTGAGAATTTCATTTGTCTTAACGATGTCATTCTGTTTCATACTGTTTCTCAGGAGAGCATCATCTATCAGCAAAGAGTCGCTCATGCATTCGGCAAGCTCTAACGCTGCCGAGATATTTTGTGAAAACTCCTCCTGTTTATCAAGAGCCAGCTTTACCATGGCAATACTAGAGTAATCGATGCTTTCAATAGGTGCGATTTCAGAATACTTTACAAGAGTGTCCGCATATTGGTCGGCCAATTCATATTCTTCCTTTGCGATATACGCAGGCAGGAGGATATGGGCGCAGTAAGACCTGAGATTAGGTATAAGTTCATGCCTCTTTACACTATCCACAATAATGAGACAGCTGTCGTAATCTCGTATATTGCTGTAATCCACAGCAAGGTCACATAAGGAGTAAAGGTAGTTGTTTTCTCTGCCGTTTTCTTTATATAGACGGGCAGCTAAACTTTGGTATTTGATACTCTCCCGAAAAAAATATGTCTGAGAGAATGTGTGGGCTATAGTTTCCGCAATTCGTGCTTGCCAGTAGGTGTCGTTGAGCTGTTCGGCGAGTTTCATGGCCCGCATAGCCGAGGTCATGGCGGCGGGATACTCACTGGCGTTATAGTTGATTGTTGTATGATAGAATAGTGATTTCATCAAGTGTTGCTCGTCACCTTTGCGGTCAAAGTAGTCAACGGCTGTGGCTATGAGCGAGTCGTTGGTCTCGTCGATGTAATTTTTGTGGCGCGCCTGGGTCAGCAGCAGGGCATAAAGAGCTTTCTGTTGCTGTGTCTGCGGTTGGAGTTCCGGGTCGGAGAGGAGACCGAGGGCAGAGTCGGGAAATTCCGACATTATCTCCTCTACGTGTGAGAGCGTGGCATCAGCGTTGCGCTCATCGGTAGAGGAGACGCAACTTGCCGCCATCAATGCCGCGCTAAATAGTATGATAAATAGAAATCTGCTCATAGGTGTGATTAGGTACGCAAATATACGCAGAAATTTTTGAAATCTATCGGATATGAATGTGACGTTGACGAAATATATACCTGCTAAAAATCAATCATTGAAATTTTTTTATGTGGATTGACATTATCGCACCTTTTCGGGAAATTGCGTGTGTAACTTTGCAATAGGAATCAATCGACACAAATCCATCACCACGAATCATAAACTGTTCAATCAACATAAATCATAATAACTATGGAAACAGCAGACTCCAAAAGTGCAGACAAAAAAAGATATGCTATTTCAACGAAAGCCTACAACTATTTCGTAGAACGCATCCGTAACACGTTGGAAGACATGTATTATTGCGCTTGCGAGGAGGCTTTGGAGCTGCTTGACGCGGCTGTGGGATATGATAACGATGACCCAATCGATATAATGGATTGCGAAATCGAAGCCCAAGTCGCCTTCTTAATGATAGAACCGGAAATCAAGAGGGCTATAAAACGCTCACAGGCGGCACGTGAACGAGCCGCCCGGAGAAAGAATATGGCAGCAGCCGAAGCTGTTGCATCAGTCGAAAATGTTGAGTCAGCCGTAGCTATTGAGCCGACCGAAGGTGTTGCATCAGGGGGAGCTGTTGCAACGGCTCTGGTGATAGAGAATCGTGATGCTGAGAATACGACCGCAATGCGGAGGAGCCACTTGCGGCGGAGATTGAACGCGATGAAAAAACATCGGCAGCAAGCGGGGGCTTCACGACATCAAGCGGGGAGGCGTGCGGAGAGCATACCGGGTGGAAGAAGGTGAGTTATTCCATCACCGGGATGCCGAGGTAAGTCGACATATCTTTGTCGCCACGTCCCGAGAGATTTATCACAACTGTATCGGTTGGTTTGAATTTCATCAAGTCGAGCACACCCAAGGCGTGGGAGCTTTCGAGAGCCGGGATTATACCTTCGATTGAGGTGAGAGTGTGGGCGGCATTGAGGGCGCAATCATCGTTGACCGCCACCACTTCGATTCGTCCAGTTCTGGCGAGATGGGAGATAAACGGACCAATTCCGGGATAATCAAGACCGGCGGAGATGCTGTAGGGTTCTTCAATATTACCGGCGTCATCCATGAGCACCATGGTGCGGAATCCATGTATTATACCTTCGCGTCCCACTGAGATGGAAGCGGCGGTCTTTCCGCTATCCACACCTTTGCCGCCAGCTTCAGCCGCGACGAGTTTCACCCCCTCTTGAGGTATGAAATGGTAGAAGGCTCCGGTGGCATTGCTGCCGCCGCCGATGCAGGCTATCACGTAGTCGGGATTCTCTTTGCCTGTCTTTTCCAGAAGCTGTTTCCTGATTTCCTCGCTGATGATTGACTGGAATCGTGCCACCATCTGGGGATACGGGTCGGGACCCACGGCGCTTCCGAGCAGGTAGAATGTGTCGTCGGGGTGCTCGCACCAGTCCATCAGAGCCACATCCACGGCATCGGCGAGAGTGGCGCCTCCTTGTGTCACGGGCACTACGTTGGCTCCGAGCATCTTCATGCGCTCTACGTTGGGACGCTGACGGTCCACATCAATTTTACCCATATACACGGTGCACTCCATACCCATGAGAGCACACACGGTTGCTGTAGCCACGCCGTGCTGTCCGGCGCCGGTCTCGGCAATCACGCGCCGTTTGCCCATGCGTTTGGCAAGAAGCACCTGACCTATGGCATTGTTGATTTTGTGGGCGCCGGTGTGGTTGAGGTCTTCGCGCTTGATATATATGTTTGTGTTGTACTTCTCGCTGAGTCGTTTGGCATAATAGAGCGGGGTGGGGCGTCCCACATAGTCGCGCATCAGTTGGTCAAATTCTTCCTGAAATGTAGGGTCATCGATATATTTCAGAAATGCTTTTTTGAGATTTATAATGTTTTCCTTAAGCACATCGGGGACAAACACGCCGCCGAATTCACCGTAGAAACCGTTGTCGTCAGGGGGAAGATTAAGTGAGAAATGATTCATGTCAACTTTGAAAAAATGATAAAATGTCATGAAATTGCTTCACGAACTGAAAAATTTCCACAAAGATAGGGATAATGATGAAAATATGCAAGAAAAAGCCCGGCGGGTGAGTTGCACCACTTGCCGGGCAGAGTAATAATCGGGAAGGACTTAGGTCCTTCACCAAGTTCTTTAGGGCTAAAGAACTTCTTTCGGGGTGAGTGTGTCGTCCGTTTGGTGGGACGATGCGTCACTCTTCTCAATATAGCCGTAGGGTTTTAACCGGAGGCTACTTTCTCACAGTGGTTGTCACCAATGTTGTTGGCTTTCCCAAACTGTACTATAAAAACGCCTCCACGGCATCATGGTTCGCCACTCACCATAAAAATCAGATTAAAATAGGTGAATTACTGTTAAGCCCCATGGAAAAGTCAGAAAATAACTCCATTAGGGTTGTTCCAGTGTTCGAGGATAGTTCTTGCCTTATAAGCGTAGGTGTCAGAATTGTTATAAGCCGCTTTATACATGTAATTTTTAGCCTCCTTTGCGTTCTTCCGTATCCCTTCGCCGTAAAATTTCATTACAGCCATTCTAAAGAAAGCTTCTGAGTTTTTTGCATCAAGTTCGGTGATGCGCTTAAGGAGACTAAATGCTTTTTGGTAATTTCTTGATTCATATGCTTTCGCAGCTTCAATCATGAGGTAGCCCGGATTATCGGTGGGTAGTTTCCCATTGCCATTCGATATAAGTCGAATTTTATTAGATATCTTATGAGTATAAACAGTATCAATGAATTCTTTTGAATTAGATTCGCTAAAAGAATACCGTTTTCTCACAATTGTGCGGATATATGCTCTCTCTTGAGCCATTTTCATATTTTCCATCGTTGGAAGTAGTCCTGACTCCTCACTGTAAGTATTTATTGCTACATTTGGGCGCATAATCCTTTTTTGTGCAATGTATTCGCTGAGTTTGTTGATATAATTGTTTGATGTGAGAATGTCGAGTTTGTGTGAAATGGAATGTTCATCTTCTTTAAAAAAACGGAAATCGTTAGGGAGATTTACCCCACTGTTCTCTGCCATAAAAAAACATTTTGACATGGCGATTTCAAGCTCACCCAATTCAGAAGAATTGCATACTTCCATTTTTTGCATGCCGCTATAAAATCCGAGCACAACCTGTGGGGTGGGTTGTAGATTTTGAGCTTTCAATGGCATCGTTGTTGAAATGATTAGTAAAGAGATGTGAGCAAGATGCTTTACATATCCCATGGCATGATTGTATATGTTAGACCGAACGTATAGGGCTTGAGGCTAATTATATCAGATTTGAACATGTTGTAATGGGGGACTTCCAGAAAGACTCCCAATCCTTTTAATGGACCTAATCCTCCCATACGGATTGAGTAGTGGGATGAAATACCCTTTTTCATCAGCGCCTTTTGATTTTCTTCAATATTACTTATATGGTAATAGATAGGAAGGTTATAGCGGATGCCTGCTTCTAAAATTAATTTATTCTCATTTTCCATAGTGCCGAATGAGACCATTAAGCCGGCTCCGACTTGTAATCGTTGCATATTATTCCGAATCGTAATATCCTGCTCTTTGATTTTAAACTGGTTGATTCGATAATGGGCTGAACCATATATCCCCCAGTTAAAGAATCCAAGGTTAAAACTTTGGTAGCCCAGACGTGTGCCAACACTTGTATCGGCAAATAGGTCTCGGATACTTTCTCCTACTCGATTATAGTCTTTAATCTTGGAATCAGGGGCGTCATAATCATAAATGGTATAGCTGAAAGAGTTGTCACAAAGTCGGTCGTTAGTTACTTTGTTTATTCCTGCAGTTATAAGATTTGATGCAGCGAAAGTATATAAGTTTCCTGTATTAATATCTATACGATGAAAGAAAAACGGACTCTTTGCATTGGAAGTCAAAGAGACTCCGAATATGGCAATTAAGAATGGTAAAAAATGTTTCATCATAATCCAAAAAGTTTGTTAAGAAAATCAAGTTTATCAAATTCTCCGGCAGGCTCAATTGTGGATATCGCCCAACCTCCCATGTCAGAACTTCGTTTTGAGGAAGCCACACTTATTATGTATCCCGGAATATCAAGGAAGTGAAACTTTGTCTCTGCAGTATTTATGAATTTGAATTGCTCACAGTGCAGTAATCCTAAAAACATTGAAAGTTCATCAATGGCATGGGTAGAGGAGCGTAAACCAGCGGAGATTTTACGGTTGTGATTGAAATAATCATCAAAAGTAATGAAGTTAATCTCATGGTCAACTGGACTGATAGAATATGTTTTATCATCATATACTCCGCCCTCTTGTAATCCTTTTACCCCAGCAATACACCATCTGATATCCCCATTGGGTTTTGTCTCTTGTTTTAGAATTATGGTAAGACGTAAGGGTTTGCCGTTTAATTTAAAGTCACACTTGGTTTCAGCCCACATGTTTCCTGTCGTTCCATTTAATTCTCCACCCCATTTGATTACATCATCTGCAAAGGTGTAAACAAAGCGCATATATTCTTCATCACTTAGTCCTCGATGGTCTATATCTTGACTTACAAGCGCATATATATTGTTTGCTCGTGACATAGAATCACCTTTGATATCGGGATGGGACTCTATGCCATTGAATCGTCTTATTAATTCCGATAAAGTTTTGACATTTCGGGTAAATAAGTGATTAAGGACCTTGTCGGGCGTTTTTCCTTGCCCCCAACCGCTGAGAGCAAGGAAAAAAGTAGATAATATGACAAGAATGAATTTACGAATCATTTTGCTGTGTTGTTATATGCGTCTTGTTTCAATTACTGAGATATCTGCAAGTTTTACGTCAAATCCTTTGCCATCCGGCAGTTCTGTAGGGATGATGTAGCATTTGATTCTTTTGGCAGTGTAGTCAATGTATGAAGTGCCATCCCCGCGTTTTCCACGGAAATACTGATAGAAAATGGCATTGCAAACATAGTGGTCTCCCTCTCTTTGGATGTTCTCTACCTGTACGTGGTCAGCGGTTTCGATAGTGATACTATGATAATTCATTCCTGGTTTGCCAGTGATGGGATTATATAACCTCGTAAGATATTTTTTGAGAAGTTGTGATTTTGTGACGGACCGATTTACACTTGAAGTCACCATTTTTACACCTGTTGAGTGGTGTTTTTGGTCATCGATGATAATATCGTACGGTTCACCTTTTGCCATAGTCAGACCAAGTATATTCTGTTGGTGGTGAGTCCGTACTTCTTTGCTCAAAGATTCATTTACCATATTGGACAATGACTTGGTAAATTCTTCAACTTTTTGCAATACACGTTCACTAAGATGTTTCTTTTCAGTCTCAGAGATTTCGACTTTTGTCTGTGAATAAAGCAAAATGTTTGAGAATATAAGCACGAGGCAGCTTATTATGATTCTATTCTTCATGTGTCAATGGTTTTTATCGAAGTTCGTGGACTTTTAAGTATAATGGATTATCATTGAGGATGGCTATGCCTTTTATATATGGAGATAAGCAGATTCTACGTAAGAAATCGGGTGCATCTTCCAAGTCAACGTTGGTTGTCATATCGGATGCAACAGATATGACTTTGGAATTAGCCTTGAAATGCTTATTCAGTATGTCAGGAATCATTGCAAGTCGCGTTTCCTGGTTGATGGATTTATCTACCAATTTTGAGATTGCGGCGGTTAAGGTATTTGTTTTATCCTTATCAATATGCTTGGTAGTGGTTTTGCCATTCAGGTAAGTCTTATAATAAGGGTTCTGTTTAACTGTTCCATCGTTTGTTCGTATGGTAAGTTCTGCTGAAGCCTCATTAAGGAGTGACTCCCAGTCGGGATTGATTTTCCCTTCTCCAAGTTTCTGCATGGCTGCCCAAAATTGATTTGTGAACAAACCGCCATAAGGGTTGCACCAAGAGTATTGTCCTAATTTGCTGGAAGTTGACATGACTCGACCTTTAGCGTTGAACAATTTCACAAATGCTTCTGCATTTAATCCATCCAATTTAGTTGCTCTGTCATCATTAGCCCACATCGGTTTTACGGAGACTCCATTTTGTTCCTTATTGCAGCAATTTGCCATAACAATGCTGAGACGCGGATTCTTTGCTGAAACCCATTTGTCAACGAGAGCCATTGGCAACCATTTGCGTTCATCTGAAGTATTCATGCAAAATTGGGGCCAAGGGTCCTCTTCATTGTTCATTGCATGCGAGCCGTGACCCCCGTAAAATGTGAATACGACATCTTGAGGCTCTACATCCAGTTCATCAATTATGGTTTTGATATTTTCTTTGGTGCAGTTGTTTCCATCTATTCGAGTGATGGAGAAGTAGTAATTATCTTCAAGCAGATTTTCAAGTATACCGAAGTTTTTGCTTACGTTTGAAAGCTCCACAGCCATACTCTCTCCAATGCTTTGGTCAATGGTGTTACAAAATATGATTGCATGAAACGTTTGCGCCTGTGTCGAGATTAATGTTAGTAATGCACAGATGAAAGAAAAAAGAGTTCTCATGTGATTTCGATGGATTGGGTTTATTAGTGAATTCAGTGAGGTTGATTACTGTCTCGAAATTCTATTGCAGAATCGAGTTATAAGATATGGAGAATGAACATTATATTTGACTATATTCCGACCGTCATATCTTATTCCCCAGGTAAAGTCATCCGGACAATACCATAGGATTGCTTCCTCCTTTTTGGTTTTGAATTTAAATGCATATTTAGGACGATGGGGGACCATCGGTATTATTGATTTATCTAATGAATAATTAGCTGTATCACCGACAAGTATGAAATTAAGAGTTGCAATCTGTTCTTTTGATAGTCGGGCAATTAATGAATCAATTACAAACTCAGGCTCTACAATTTCATTGTTCAAATGTGCTGAATCTTGATAGATTACAGAGTACATTTCAACTTTCTTAGGATTGAGAAGTAATTTTGAAAGCCTATTTCCAAGGATAGACACGGCTTTATCATCGGGAGAGTTCCAGGCTATTGTTGATGACTCTTTCTTTGTGATTTTTTCGGGAGGGGTATTGCTGCATGCTACTATACCACACATGATTATTGCTATAATCATGACAAAGGGAGGGAAAGATTTTATATTCATGATAAATGGGTTTAAAATTCAGTTTGGATATTAATGAATATGGAGTGATTGCGGGCCTTGATATTCTCATACGGTTTAAATCCTGTACTTGTCTCGAAATCCCGGTTGAAATAATCATATTGGGGAAGTGAATAGCTGACCGATAAGTTTAGACTCTGTTCATCTTCAAGAAGGATTCTGGCTCCGATACCTAATCTCATTGAGATTCCTTTGCCGAATTGGTCTGTGGAATTGTCAAACGGAGCCTTTGGAGAAAAAACAGCATTATACCTGGTTCCATATTCGATAAATGGAGCCCATTCGTGTTCTTCAAGCATTGGTTTGATTGTTAGCCTTATTCCTCCTCCGGCATACCAGGCATTTAGTTTGTATTTATTTGTTTCCTGCTCGGGCATATCAAGACTCATACGGAATTGGCGATATTTATAACCGCCTTCCACCCATATTCCAAACCAAGAATATTGTGGCATATAGGTTACCTGTGCACCATAGCCAAAATTGTTGAACATGTCGCGGGCTTTGAATCCAAAATAATTACCGTTTTGCATTCTTATGTTGCTATCGTCAGTCGATGAAACGGATATCCAATCCATACCGATAGATGTTGCACCACCGCCAAGTAGACATTCATTTAGAAGGTATACTGGTGTCTGCATAAGGTTGCCAAGCCAAAAGTTAGAACCATGGGATGTAAATCCGAAAAAGAAGTCCTTTGCAGAGATAGGTTGAAAGGCAAGAAGTGTTAAGAGACTTCCTAATAGTACTTTTCTTCGCATTGTGTGTTAAAATTCCCGGCTGAGTCCCTAATCCGAGTAATATGGGTTAAGAAACAAAAAAAGCGTAGGAACTGTATCTTTGCTCTTTTCCCACTTGTAGGGGCCTTCGCATTGCCCATCATCGAAGAAAAAGAGCAACGCAGAAGCCCACGCTTATATGAAGTGAGCTGCACCAAATAATGGCGCAGACAGTCAATTCATACCCATGAACATCTATTGTTGCCTTGTTCCTTGACGATGATTGTCTGAAGTTGCGAAGTTCCTACAAGTCAAGAAGCAAGCGTCAATAAACGCTTTTTTTATGTCACATTCCCCTCCGCATCTATCCTTGATAGGCTTCTGCGAAAGTTATGTGTGGCAAAGATAATTATTATTGTTAAATTAGCAAAAGATAAATGAAAAAATAATGAGATTTCGTTATCGGGATAACAATGATATTGAGGGATAGATACAGTGGGTTGATTGGAGTAATGCGTTTGAAATTAAATTGTTATATTTGCAAATGAAACGCTTGTCTGTCGGTTAATCATAGATTGTCTTATCCTCGCGGATGATGGGGACATCCAACGGCTATAGCTGTGGTGTATATGCCCTAACCCGAAGTTTGGGGCGGACTATCCAACCGTATGAGGCTGGACGGGCACATGTTGACCAATTTAATAATAGGTAATTGGTGAGAGGTGTTGGTCTGAGATTGTTTGTGTCGGTGGGGGTAGTAAAAATAATCAATGAAACAGCCTTTAATTTTCAGTGAAAAGCCCTAACTTTGCAGTTAGGTTATCCTGACCGTATGTTACATTTTTGTGTGGATACCCTCTAAAAGTATAGGTCTGATGATAAAGAAACGGCAATCTACAGCTTCACGCGGTGGCGATGTGCGCCCAAAGAAGGCTCTCGGACAGCATTTTCTGACCGATGAGTCAATCGCGGCGCGTATAGCGGACACGCTTGCCCCCTGGAAGGGGCTTCCGGTAATGGAGGTGGGACCCGGCATGGGTGTGCTCACCAAGTATCTACTTGCCGAAGGGCATGACGTGAAGGTGGCTGAGATTGACGGTGAGAGCATAGAGTATCTGCGCTACAATTATCCGGAGCTGTCGGGGAGGATTCTTGATGCTGATTTCCTGAAGCTCGACCTTGCCAAGGTGTATGCCGACGGACAAAAATTCTGCGTGATAGGTAACTATCCTTATAATATCTCCTCACAGATATTTTTCCATGTGCTGGATTACAAGGAGCAGGTGGTATGCTGCTCCGGAATGCTTCAGCGTGAGGTGGCTGAGAGATTTGCCGCCGCGCCCGGCACCAAAGCCCGTGGCATACTCAGTGTGTTGCTTCAGGCATGGTACGATGTGAAGTATCTGTTTACGGTCGATGAAAAAGTATTCAATCCCCCGCCCAAGGTGAAGAGTGGTGTGATAATCATGACCCGCAATGAGGTCACATCGCTTGGATGTGACGAGCGTCTGTTCAAATCGGTGGTAAAGACCGCCTTCGGTCAGCGCCGCAAGACTTTGCGCAATTCACTGCGTGGGATGTTTCCAGCCGGTGTGCCGTTGCCTGATGACCCGTTGTTAGCCATGCGTCCCGAACAGCTTACGGTGGCGCAGTTCATAGAGCTTACCAACATCATCACCAACTATCACGCTGACGGAAAATGAAAGAATATACACCCGAATATCTCGCGCACCTGCGCAAAATAATAGAGGACAGAGCCGATGAGGCTGCCCGCGATGAACTTGCCGACCTCCACCCCGCCGACATTGCCGAACTCTATCAGGACCTTGACCTTGACGAGGCAGAGTATCTCTATAAACTTCTCGATGAGGACGCGCAGGCTGACGTGCTCATGGAGCTTGATGAGGATGACCGTGCCAAGCTCCTTTCCAGGATGGATGCGGAGGATATCGCCAAACAAATCGAACACCTCGACACTGACGATGCGGTAGATATCATCCAGGAACTTGATGAGGATGAGCGAGATATAATCCTCAGCCATATCGACGACGTGGAGCAGGCCGGTGATATCATAGACCTTCTGAAATATGACGAGGACACGGCCGGTGGTCTCATGGGTACCGAAATGATTGTGGTCAATGAGAACTGGAGTATGCCGGAGTGTATCAAGCAGATGCGAATGCAGGCTGAGGATATGGATGAGGTATACTATGTGTATGTGGTGGACAATGAGGAACGTCTGCGTGGCACTTTGCCTTTGAAAAAGCTAATCACCCATCCCTCGGTGTCGAAAATCAAGCATGTCATGGAGACTGACCCTGTGGCTGTCAAGGCTGACACTCCGATAGATGATGTGGCGCTCGATTTTGAGAAGTATGACCTTGTGGCGATGCCTGTGATTGACTCGATAGGAAGGTTGCTGGGACGTATCACTGTGGACGACGTGATGGATAAGGTGCGTGATTCAAGTGAGCGCGACTACCAGTTGGCATCAGGTCTCTCGGGTGATGTGGAGTCGGACGATAAACTTTTTGCCCAGACCAAGGCACGTCTGCCGTGGCTGCTCATAGGTATGATGGGCGGTCTGTGCAATTCATTTATATTGGGAAAATTCGAAGGGGGATTTGTGATTGACCCCGCTCTCGCACTGTTTATCCCGCTTATCGGTGGTACGGGCGGTAATGTCGGCACCCAGTCGTCGGCTATTGTGGTGCAGGGTCTTGCCAACGGTTCACTTGACATAAAGAACTCGGGAAGGCAGTTGCTGCGCGAGCTTGGAGTGGGGCTGCTCAACGGGTGTATCATAGCGCTGCTGGTGTTTGCCTACAATTTCTTCACCATCGGTAAAGGTCATGAAGTGACCACGTTTGCGGTATCCATATCACTGTTCTGCGTGGTGATGTTCGCATCGGTTTTCGGAACATTCGTGCCCCTTACCCTTGAAAAGTTGAAAATCGACCCGGCGCTTGCCACCGGTCCCTTTATCTCCATCACCAACGACATCATCGGCATGCTTATCTATATGGGCATCTCCACCTGGCTCATTATATCTTTCGGTGTCGGCTGACCAAATTGCAATATTTAAAAGAGATTCTCAAAAATTAAAAAGAGACTCTCAAAAAAATTAAAAGGTTACTCTCAAAAATTCCTTACCTATGGATTGTTTTTGAGAAGCCCTTACCGAAATCAATTTAAATTATAAAAATTGTCATGGCAAATCTGATTAGTGCTATTATATTTGCCTGTACATGAAACTATGGTTATAACGCAAAAATAGGCTGTCTCACGACAGCCTATATTCTTTAACCTTAAATCTAATACCATGAAAACACAGTGCAAATATAGTAACTATACTCTTAAAACTCTATAGGGAAAGAAAAGTTCACGGAGATTTTCGATTTAACATGTTTTAACAGAACTTCCCGTGAAAATATTGTAATTTAGCGTCACAATCAGTAAACATGATTGATTCGGGCAATGAAACGTATTTTTTTGACTAAATGCTGACTGCTACGGACGGAATAAGAGGTTCAGACAACCCGATAAGGAAAAAGTAATCGATTTTAGAAACACATAACATACATTTAATATAATGAGTACCCGCCTATTAGTAATAGATGACGAGGAATCTATCTGTGAAATCCTGAGATATAATCTGTTGAAAGAAGGATACGAGGTAGATACAGCCAACAGTGCGGAAGAAGCCCTCGACATGGACCTTACACCGTATGACTTGTTCATTGTTGACATAATGATGGAACGGTTGAGCGGCTTTGATTTTGCCAAGCGTCTGCGCAATAGTTCAGCAACCGAAGATGTGCCTATTATTTTCTGCTCGGCCCTTACCGATGAGGATGACACAGTGATGGGTCTTAATATCGGGGCAGACGATTATATCACCAAGCCCTTCAAGATAAGCGAGGTGCTTGCGAGAGTCAATGCAGTGCTGCGCCGCACCCAGCTGGCGCGCCGTGTGGCAGCTGCCGCCTCGAACGATGCCCCTGAAATGGAACCCGACATAGAGTACGAGGGACTTAGAATCGACCCGAACGATAAGGTGTGCTATCTTGACGGTGAAAAAATCTCGCTGACAAAGACAGAGCTTGAAATCCTTTCATTTTTCCTGACTCACCGCAACCGCATCTATTCGCGAGAGGAGATAATACGCCATGTGTGGGCGGATGACGTCGTGGTGACAAACCGTACTATCGACACCAATATAACGCGTCTCCGCAAAAAGATTGGGGATTATGGCAACAATATAGTGACGCGTTTAGGGTTTGGTTATGGTTTTAAAGAGAAAGATTAGTTTCCTCTGGCAGTTATTTCTTCCCATAGCGATAGGTCTCTGCGTAGTGTTTGGCGCGATAATATGGTATCAGTACAAACGCGAGGCTGACTACCGTACGGAAATGCTTAACGAGGAGCTTGCGCTGATTGACAACCGTGTTATTGCTGCATATGAGCGCAATGCCAATCTACGTCCGTTCATAAGCTTTATCCAGCAGTTTTTCGAGGGCTCGAAGTTTGACGGTGTGCGCATCAGTGTGTATCAACGTCAAGGCTATACGGAGCGTCTGGTCTATTCGCTCGGTCTGCCGATACCCTACGACCTCGGAGAGATTAATTTTGAAAAAAGAATCACCGATGAGGATGCCGGAGACTATGGACTGGGTACCGACACGGAGGAACAGACATATTTCTATTCAAGCACCGGTAGTGCCGATGGTAAGATAGTGGTGCGTACCGCCATGCCGTATAATGAGCGCATACATGATGAGCTCGATATCGACTCCACCGTGTGGATAGTCATGGCTGTCAGCTTCCTTGTTACCCTGCTTGTCACCTACTTCTCTTTGCGCCGCCTCACAAGGAGCGTGACGCTGCTGAAGGATTTCGCTTACCGCGCTACTTCGGGCGGTTACTTTACAGGGCTTGACAAATTCCCCTCCAATGAACTTGGAGATATATCGCGTGAGATTGTGACTCTGTATCGCCAGCGTGGCACAGCCATAGAGGCGATTAAAAAGGAGCGTAAGGTGGCAATCCATGCCATTGAGGAGAAGGCGAGGGTGACACGACAGATGACCCAGAACATCAATCATGAAATCAAGACACCTGTGGGTATTATCCGCGGATATCTTGAGTCGATACTCACCGACCCCGATATGGATGAGGGCACACGCAAACGTTTTCTTGAGCGCATGCTGGAGAATGTAGAGCGATTGTCGACCCTTCTTAACGATGTCTCCACAATGACGCGCCTTGAGAACGGCAGCGACAAGATTGCCGTGGAGATGGTGGATATGCACGACCTGGTATATCAGATAGACAACGATATCCCTGCCAATAACCTCGCAGGCGACATGTCATTCTCGTTCGATGTGCCGATAGGTTGTTGTGTCACTGGCAACTATAGCCTTATCTATGGCATGGTGTGTGGTCTTATCCGAAACTCAGCAATGCACTCGGGTGGTACGAGCATAAACCTGCGGTTGATATCGGAAAGTGACCGCTATTATGTGTTCTCATTCTACGACGACGGTACCGGCGTGGGTGAGGAGCATATACCTCACCTCTTTGAACGTTTCTACCGCGTGGATACCGGGCGTTCCCGTAAGATGGGAGGTACCGGTCTCGGTCTGCCGATTGTAAAAAGTACTGTCACCTCGATGGGTGGTACAATTTCGGTACACAACCGCTCCACCGGAGGTCTGGAATTTATCTTCACCCTGCCGAAATATGTGGATGAAAATGAATTCATTGATAATGAGGAGGAGAAATAACTCAATCCGCACATTAATAAAAACATTGCACCCCGAAAGGAATAAAAAACTTTCGGGGTGCAATGTTTTTATCGGCGGACGGTGAACCGTGGCATTATGCCATCTTATCCATAAGCGATTGGAATTTGAGGGCTATCTGTGGGTTGCAGAGGTTGTTGATTGAGCCTGCGTGGGTGTGATGAACGCTGCGCACGGGTTTGTATGTGCCGTTCTGCACCTCAAGACCTACCTTCTTGTAGGCTTCGCGGAAAGGCATCCCGGCAAGAACCAGACGGTTTACCTCCTCGACTGTAAACAGATAATCGTAACGCGAATCCTCAAGTATGTCACGCTTCACTCTGATATGCTGCAGCATGAAGTCGGCCATCTCCAGACACTGGATTATCTCAGTGGTGGCAGGGAAGATGATATCCTTGAGCAGTTGCAGGTCTCGGTTGTAGCCAAGGGGAAGATTGGCGGTGAGAAGCGCAATCTCATTCTGGATTGACTGCAAGCGGTTGCACTTGCCGCGCATTATCTCGAATACATCCGGATTCTTCTTGTGAGGCATTATGGAGGAGCCGGTGGTAAGTTCATCGGGGAATGAGACAAATCCGAAATTCTGGCACATCCACATGCACACATCCATGGCAAGGTGACCCAGAGTGGAGGCGATGGCGCTGATTGCCATCGAAGCCGCGCGTTCAGTTTTGCCACGCGACATCTGGGCTGCCACCACATTGTAGTGAAGTGTCTCGAAGTGCAACAACTCAGTGGTCATCTCGCGGTTGAGCGGGAATGAAGAGCCATAGCCGGCGGCCGAGCCGAGGGGATTCTGATTGGCGATATTGTAGGCAGCCACAAGCATCTGCATGTCATCGACAAGAGACTCAGCGTAGGCGCCGAACCATAGACCGAATGATGAGGGCATAGCCACCTGCAGGTGAGTATAGCCGGGCATGAGGACATCCTTGTATTCCTCGCTGAGGGTCTGAAGACGTTTGAACAATTTTTCAACAGCAGCTGCAACATGCTTCAGCTCGTCGCGCATGAAGAGCTTGAGGTCGACGAGTACCTGGTCGTTGCGGGAACGACCGGAGTGGATTTTCTTACCCACATCCCCGAGTTTGGCAGTGAGCATGAATTCCACCTGCGAGTGTACATCCTCTACCCCTTCCTCAATTCTGAACTCTCCGCGTTCGATTACATCGGCGATTTCCGAGAGGGCTTTGAGCAGCACATCGAGTTCCTCGGCTGTGAGCAGTCCGATACTCTGAAGCATCTTGATATGAGCCATAGAGCCCTGCACGTCATATCGGGCAAGACGCAGGTCAAGTTCCCGGTCATTTCCAACGGTAAATTCTTCGATTATTTTGTCGGGCTCGAAGCCCTTGCTCCAAAGTTTCATATTTTGAACTGATTTTGAGTAGTTGAACTAATAGTGTGTTCAGCTTTTTGACACACAAGTATAATTAAAGAATGTATTGACGGTTTTTTATGCCGTTGATGTTCAGAGCTGATTAACGCGCTTTGCTAACCCTGATAGGATGCTGTGATACATTGGAATTGCCTCCTCGATTTCCGATAGCATTATGAATTCGTCGGCCGAATGGCTACGTGACGATTCGCCTGGACCGATTTTGAGCGAGGGGAAATCATACATCAGCGACATGTCGCTGGTGGTGGGGGATACGAATGGTTTTAAACCCAATGAAACCACTGTTTCCACCAGCGGATGGGTGTGGTGGATTACCGAAGCCCTTACTCTTGTGGAGCGTGGTGTGAGCTCGCTTTCCACCAGGGAGCGCATCAGTTCCACCGTTTCCTCGTTGCTGTAGGCATCGGTGGTGCGGATATCAACCACCCACTTGCATTCATCGGGGATGGCGTTGTGCTGCCAGCCGGCATTGATTTGGGTGATGTTGACTGAGATATCGCCAAGCACTTCTGATACTTTCGGAAATCGGTAGTTGCGCAGGGTGTCAATGTCGGAGATAGCCTTATAGATGGCGTTGACACCTTCGGCGCGCGCTGCATGTCCGGTCACACCTTTGGTCACGCAGTCGAGCACTACAAGCCCTCTCTCAGCTACCGCCGGCTGCATACCGGTGGGCTCTCCGACTATGGCGCAGGAAATATTGATTCCTTCGGCGGCAATGTGAGGGAGGAACGCACGCATCCCTTTCTCGCCTCCGACCTCCTCCTCGGCAGTGATTGCAAGGAGCAGATTGAAGGGAAGGTGATTGGCGTACAGGTCAAGGAACACCCTTATGAGTGATACTGCGGAGGCGCCCGCATCATTGCTGCCCAGCCCGAATAGTTTGCCTTCAATCACGACCGCGTCGTGGGGCTCGCGGGTGTAGCTTGCCGCCGGTTTCACGGTGTCGTGATGAGAATTGAGTAGCACAGTGGGCTTTGCCGGGTCATAGTGCAGGTTAAGCGCATAGACATTGTTGTGGAGCCTCTTGGGCGCGATACCATTGTCAGTGAGAAAATCAAAGATGATATCGGCTGTGGCATCCTCATTACGCGACAATGACGGGGTAGCTATCATATGCCGCAACAATTGTATGTGGGAGGGGAGTTCCATTTCCAAATTCAAACTTATTTTGTAATAACTGTGCCTACAGGACGTGTAAGGTTGTCGGAATGCTTGATTGTCACGCTTGCCACACCCTTGTCGATGGCGGCGAAGGCATTGTCAATCTTCGGAATCATACCCTTGTTGACTACGCCTGACTCGCGCAGTCCCTTATAGATATCAGGCGTGATATGAGGAATAAGGGAGTCGGGGCGCTCAATATCTTCCATCACTCCGGGCTGCTCAAAGCAGAAGATAAGCTCGGTGGGGGCGATACGCGATGCTCCTATGGCTACCGACGAAGCTATGGTGTCGGCATTGCAGTTGAGCAGGGTGCCGTTGCCATCGTGGGTGATGGCGCAAAACACCGGAGTGATTCCGGCATCGAGCAGGGAGGCTATCAGGGTATCGTTGACATTCTTTGGGTCAATGTCGCCCACATATCCGAAGTCAATAGGCTCCGGATTGCGACGGGTGGCTTTAATCACATTGCCATCGGCGCCGGTCAGACCCAGCGCATTGCATCCGGCAGCCTGAAGCATGGATACTATGCGCTTGTTTACAAGTCCGGCGTATACCATAGTCACCACATCGAGGGTCTCGCGTGTGGTGACGCGGCGTCCCTCTATCATAGTGGTGGGAATCTCAAGTTTAGCGCTCATGCGTGTTGCCTCCTTGCCTCCGCCATGCACAAGGATTTTCTTGCCCGGCAGGGATGCGAAGTCGGCTATGAAGCGGCCGAGGGCTTCGGGATTGTCAACCACGTTGCCCCCGATTTTCACTACCTTTATCATTTCAGACTCTCCAATAAGCGTTTTATGACAACCTGTGCTGAAATCTCACGGTTGGCAGCTTCAGGAATCACGATGCTGCGTTCCGATTCAATCACATCATCAGTCACAATCATGTTTCGGCGTACCGGTAGACAGTGCATGAAGAATGCATTGTCGGTGAGCCCCATCTTCTCAGTGTCGACTGTCCATGAACGGTCGGTGCTAAGGACTTTACCGTAGTTGGGGTCGGCATAGGCTGACCAGTTCTTTGCATACACGAAGTCGGCACCTTCCAGAGCCTTGCGCTGGTCGTACTCCACCTTTGCGTTACCTACAAACTCGGGTGCGAGCTCATATCCGTGGGGATGAGTTATGACAAACTCGTAGTCGGTGGCGTTCATCCATTCAGCAAAAGAGTTGGGGACTGCCTGAGGTAGCGCACGGGGATGAGGAGCCCATGTCATCACCACCTTGGGACGTTCCTTGGTCTTAAATTCCTCAATGGTGATAAGGTCAGCGAAGCTCTGGAGCGGATGACGGGTCGCAGCTTCCATGCTGAATACGGGGCGTCCGGAATATTTGATGAACTGGTTGATTACACGTTCCTCATAGTCCTCCGCCTTATCTTTCAGTCCGGCAAATGAACGGACACCGATTATGTCGCAGTATGAGCCCATGACAGGGATAGCCTCGAGAAGATGCTCAGCCTTGTCGCCATCCATTATTACGCCGCGCTCTGTCTCCAGTTTCCATGCTCCCTGATTGACATCGAGCACCATGACGTTCATGCCAAGATTCATGGCAGCCTTCTGGGTGCTGAGACGGGTGCGGAGGCTGGAATTGAAGAAAATCATCAGCAGGGTCTTATTCGTGCCCAAATCGGTAAAGCCGAAACGGTTGTTTTTTACTTCAAGAGCTTCCTTTACGGCGAGGTTGAGGTCGCCTATATCGTGTACGTTGGTGAAATTACGCATTTTTGATTACTTGTTAGAGGAGTTTTGTGAATGAGTCGAGGAAACGGTCGGCATGCTCCTTTGAGATGCAAAGAGCGGGGAGCAGACGCACAGTGTGCTCACCGGCACCGCCAGTGAAGATTTTCTCATCGAACAGGAGACGCTTGCGGAAGTCGGGAGCGGAGCCTTCAATCTCCACACCAATCATCAGACCGCGACCGCGCACTTCCTTGACAGCAGGATGAGTCTTGGCAATCTCTTCAAGACGTTCAATCAGGTATGCGCCTATCTCTGCGGCATTCTCCACGAGCTTCTCATCCTGAATGACATCAAGCACGGCGATGGCTGCCGCACAGGCGAGGTGGTTGCCGCCGAAAGTGGTGCCGAGCATCCCTTTTTTAGCCTCGATGGCGGGTGAAATCAGAATGGCACCCATCGGGAAACCGTTGGCGATACCTTTGGCGCAGGTAATGATGTCGGGGCGTATGCCTGAGTATTGATGGGCAAAGAAACGTCCGGTACGTCCGTAACCCGACTGGATTTCATCAAGAATCAATAGAGTGCCGTATTGCTTGGTGAGTTCCCGGAGCGAGCGCATGAAATCATCGTTGACCATGCGTATTCCGGCCACACCCTGGATGCCCTCCACTATTACTGCTGCAAACTCACCGGTGGCAAGTTTGCGCTCCACAGCCTCAATGTTGTTGAGAGGCACGAACTCTACGTTGGGAGTGCGGTTGAATGGAGCCTGAATCTTAGGATTGTCAGTGGCGGCTACAGCGCCGGAAGTTCTGCCATGGAAAGCCTTGTCGAAAGCAAGGATTTTCGGGCGTCCGGTCTGGAAAGATGCCAGTTTCATGGCATTTTCGTTGGCTTCGGCACCTGAGTTGCAAAGAAACAGTTCATAGTCATCATAGCCACTTGCTTTTCCGAGACGGTCGGCAAGCTGCTGCTGGAGTGAATTCTGTACGGAATTTGAGTAGAATCCGAGTTTTGATACCTGGTCGGACACAGCTTTTACATAGCGAGGGTGCGCATGACCGATGGATATCACGGCATGACCGCCGTATAGGTCAAGATATTCGTTGCCCTCAGCATCGTATACATAGCTGCCGCAACCTTTGACCGGTTCTATATCGTAAAGTGAATATACGTCGAAAAGTTTCATATCGAAGAGGAATTATGTGGAGGTCGTGGTTAAACAACCTCCCGGAAGGGTAGTGTGACTCCCCTCCCGGTGGGTGTGTTCTGTTTTTAAAAAGCGGATGGCTTAAGCGCGAGACCGGTGCGCTGCGGAAGTCCGCAGATTATATTCATGTTCTGCACCGCCTGTCCTGATGCCCCTTTTAAAAGATTGTCGATGGCAGAGATGATGAGGAGTTTTGAGCCATGTTTCTCAAGTGAAATCACAGCCTTATTGGTGTTGACCACCTGCTTGAGGTCGACCGGACGGTCAGACACATGGGTGAATTCCGCATTCTTGTAGAAATCCTTGAAAAGGGCTGTGGCTTCCTCTATGCTCATGTCGGTGTCGATATAAGTCATGGCGAAGATACCACGGGCAAAGTCGCCACGCACGGGGATAAAGCTGATTTCAGCGTCGAAGCCGGGTTGGAGCTGACGCAATGTCTGCTTGATTTCGGCAAGATGCTGATGCTCGAAAGCTTTGTAGACCGAGAGATTATCGGTGCGCCAGCTGAAGTGGGTTGTCGCACCGGGCTTCACGCCTGCTCCGGTAGAGCCGGTGATGCCTGTGACATGAATCTCGCCGTTCAGTTTTCCTGCGGCGGCAAGCGGAAGAAGCGCTACCTGGAGGGCTGTGGCGAAACATCCCGGATTGGCTACTTTCCCAGCACCCTTGATGCGCTCAAGGTTCGCCTCGGGGAGACCGTAGACATATCCGTCGCTCTCATCGCGGTAATCCTGTGCGAGGTCCACAATCTTGAGTCCCTCGGGCATCTCGTTTTCCTCCCAGAACTTGCGGCTGAATCCATGACCCTGACAAAGGAACAGAACATCGACGGCATTCAAATCGTAATCCTCCGAAAATGTCAGATTGGTTTCGCCAATAAGCCCCTCGTGTATGTCGGTGATGGGTTTGCCGGCGTTGCTGGTCGAGTGCACGAACTTGATTTCAGCTTCCGGGTGGTTGAGGAGCAGTCGTAGCAGCTCGCCGGCGGTGTAGCCGGCGCCACCTATGATACCTACTTTCATTTTCCGTTGCGCTTCTGAACGTTATGATAAATCTTCATCTGGTTGCCGAGGATTTTGGTGAATCCTTTCACGTCGTCGGCGCTCCAAGCCTTGTTGACCTCGCCATATTCGCCGAAGTCGGTCTTCATTAGGTCGAAGGGAGAATCCACGCCTACGAGAGTGTAGCTGTAGGGACGGAGCTCGATTTCAACTGTACCGGTGACGTTACGCTGAGAGCTCTCGAGGAATTTCTCCATGTCGCGCATCACAGGTTCGAGGTACTGTGACTCGTGGAGGAACATGCCGTACCAAGTGCCAATCTGGTCTTTCCAGTACTGCTGCCACTTGGTGAGGGTGTGTTTCTCAAGCATCTTGTGAGCGGCGATGATAAGGATAGGACCCGCAGCCTCGAAGCCTACACGACCCTTGATGCCAATGATGGTGTCGCCTATGTGCATGTCGCGACCGATTCCGTAGCGAGCTCCGAGACGTTCCACCTCGCGGATGGCATCAATCTTGTTGGCATATTCGGTGCCATTCACAGCTGTGATTTCACCTTCATTGAATGAGATGGTCATCTTCTCGGTGCCATGCTCTGTAACCTGGCTGGGATATGCGCTTTCGGGCAGAGTCTGCTCGGAGTGAAGAGTTTCCTTGCCGCCGATGCTTGTGCCCCAGAGACCTTTGTTGATAGAGTATTCCATCTTCTTGAAATCGGCTTCGATACCGTGTTTCTTGAGGTAGTCGATTTCATATTCGCGGGTCAGGGTCATGTCGCGGGTGGGGGTGATAATCTCGATTTCGGGAGCGAGAATCTGGAAAGTGAGGTCGAAACGTACCTGGTCGTTTCCGGCGCCTGTTGAGCCGTGGGCTACGGCGTCAGCACCGATTTTCTTTGCATATTCAATGATAGCGATAGCCTGGAATATACGTTCGGAAGATACGCTGATGGGGTATGTGCCGTTGCGTAGAACATTTCCGGCTATCATATATTTGATGCTCTTGTCGTAATAGTCGCCGGTCACATCGAGCGATGCGTGGGAAGCAGCTCCGAGTTTGAGAGCGCGTTCTTCGATTTTCTCCAGTTCCTCGGGAGAGAAGCCGCCGGTGTTGGCGATGGCTGTGTGTACCTCATATCCGAGGTCCTCGGAGAGATATTTTGCTGCGAATGATGTATCGAGACCGCCGCTGAAGGCGAGAACTACTTTTTTCTTGTTATTTTCCATGACGGGTAAATTTTGAATAGTTGTTTGGATAATTAGAAGTGGATGTCATTGAGAGACTACCACCCGGTTGATTATGAGAAAGAGATTTACTTGAGGTGGAGAAGTTTCTTGACGCGGTTGTGCACCCACATCACGTAAGGTGCGCGTTTGGAAGGTCGCTCAAGCTTCGCCTTAGGGTCGTAAAGCATTCCTGTGCAGAGGCACATGCGTCGGTTGTTGCGCTGAAGAATGTCGTAGTTTACACAACCCTTGCATCCAGCCCAAAATTCCTCGTCGTCGGTGAGCTCGGAGAAAGTCACCGGCTTGTAGCCCATCTGGGAGTTTAGTTTCATGACCGGGAGCGAGGTAGTGATACTGAATAGTTTCGCGAATGGGAAGCGGAGACGCGCCAATTCGAATGTCTTCGCTTTGATGCGGGCGGCCAGTCCCAATCGTCGGAATTCAGGGTCGACTATAAGCCCCGAAGTGGCTACATAATCACCATGTTCCCAGCTTTCGATATAGCTGAATCCAATTAAACGGTCGTCACAAAGGGCGACCACAGCCTTACCGCCCTTGATTTTCTGGGCGATATACTCAGGGGTTCTCCGGGCAATACCGGTTCCGCGCTGAAGTGCCGACTCATAGATGAGGGTGACAATCTGCTCAGCATACTTCGCATGCTCTTCTTCCGCAAATATCACCTTAATCTGCTCATTGTTCATCTAAGTAATTGAAAAAAGTATAAAAATAAAAAATTGTCTGCAAAATTACGCAAAAAATATCAATTTACCACATAACTGCTTAAAGTAGATAGGATTTTGTCAATAAAAGACGTATTTAAGTGTTAAAAAGATAAATTAATATATAAAAAGCAAGGCGGCTGTCGCTTCAGGGTGACAGCCGCCTTGTTTTTTATTGTATTCCTTATAATCGTATCTTCGGATTATGTCAGAATTTGAATGAAGCGCCTATCAAGCCCGTTATACCCTGTGAGCGTCGCTCGCCAAGGTGCATATATCGTCGGTTCAGAAGGTTTTCGCCTCGGACGAAGAATGTGAGCCGGTCATTAAATTCATAGCCGGCGCCGATATTGAGCGTTGAGGTTGCTCCGAGTGAGGTAGTGTACATTCCATATATGTTGGAATCAGTCTCGGGTACAGCTGAGTAGTTATACATGCGTCTGCCTGCACGGAATTCCCAGTCGATTGTGACAAGGAGGGGACGGACAGGGCGTAGTTTCAGCTCTGCCTTTACCACATGTTTAGCGCGGTCGCGCCATTCATAGTAGGAGTTGTCGTAATCGTTGGGTGCGGTCTCGTAGCTTACACGAGCTGACGCTATCTTGCGATACTCATATCCGAGTGCCACTCCGAGATGCCAGCCCTTGAGGTCAACCGGGTCGAATATCTGTCCGGCGATATAGCCCAATGAGCCTATAGGCATGAGCCATTTGTCAGCTTTAGCATAACCGCCGAAAAATTCGATGCTTGTGCCCATGAACGGACCGAGTGCCACCTTGGCATCCAGTGCATAGGGGGTATGGGAATGGGAGTAAGCGAGTGAGCCGTTGATGTAGGGGGTCACGTCGTAGAGGGATGAGAGTTCGTTGAGGGTTGAGCCACCGTGTGCTCTCAATTCCATGCCGATGGTCTGTGTAGGAGTCCATGCCAGAGTGACGTCGGGGGCTACATGTACGGCTTTGCCATCGTTGATAGAGAAGTCGACTTGCGCACCTATGCGGACGGTGGCATGTGAGGCTGTATATAAATAATGTGGTGTGAGAGATACAAGACCGTTTGTCTTGCTGCCTTCGGTGATGGCTTCGCCGAGATATGGGAACACTGCCACGTTGTGGGCGGAGGTCATAAGGAAGTGAGCATCGGCATCAAGACCTATGAATGATGATTCGCCGACGGGGAGGAGACCTTTGAAATCAGCTCCGATACGGTTTTGCTTTACAGGGGAGTAGTCATACTTATTGAAAATATACTCGTATGTAGAGGGGACTTTTGCGTCGTTGAAGCCGAAATGTCTGTAGTCAACTCCTACGGAGTAGAGCAGACCTTCGGTGCGACTGTTGAATGCAAGGGTAGCATTGATGCGGTTGGATGCCTGTGAGAGCGTGGATATACCTATCGGCATATTGTGGTAGCCGTAGGTGTAGTTGAGCTCGGCATCGAGGTAGGATTTCTCCCCGATTGCCTGATGGAGGTCGGCACCTACCGATGCGGTATGGTCGCGCCAGTATAGTTTCTTGGAGTCAATCGTACCACCGACTATACCTTTTATCTTTTCGGTGTACACATCGCCGTTATATTGTCCCCATGCGCTCAGACGGGTCTTGTCGGTGTCGATAAGGCGATATCCGGCTGAAAAATCGGCATTGAAAAGAGGGAATATGCCGAGTGCCACATATCCTTTGTAGGGGGATGTGTAGAGTTTGTCGCCGAAGGCTATGGGTTCAAGAGTGGTGATGGCGTTGGGGACGCGTGAGGTGACCACCCTGTCGCTGTAGTTAAGGCGAGCCGGCTGGATGGTGGGGAGGGTCACAGTAGGTAAGACGGTGATGCGCGATGCGTCACGTTTCTGCGGCACAATCTCCTGCTCGACGGTGATTTCCTTGTGGAGCCCCTGGGCGAATGCCCCGGTGCACAAGGAGAGCCCGAAGGCTAATATGATAGTTCTTTTGTCCATGATTCAAAATTGATTCTTATTAAACACCATCGCTTATTTCAGTCTCTGCTCAATCATCTGGAAGATGTCGGCTTCGGTGCCGGGATAGTTGCTCTGGAGTGATTTCAGGTACTCGTTAGCCTCAAAGTCCTTACCCTGTTTGCGCAGTATGTCGCTGTAGAGGATGAAACCTCGTGCCAGCCAGTACTGGTGGGGTGTGTTGGATGAGATGAGAGAGTCGGCGACTTTCTCGGCCTTCTTGGTCTGGTTGTTGTCGAGCATTGATTGACCGAGATAGTAGGCGCTCTTCGCACCGAAGAGGTCCGAGGGGTTTTTGGCGAGTTCTTCCCAATCATTGTAGGCTTCGTCATGGTTGCCGAGATTGTCGTTCGCCATTGCGCGCATGAAGCGTATTTCGTTGGAGTCGGTCGATGAGTTGGCTGCTGTAGATGCGAGAAGCTTATCAGCTACAGTCACCACTTCGGCATATTTTCCGAGGTCAGCGGCAGTGCGCATCAGTCCGATGCGTGCCTCGCGGAGCATGTTTGAGCCGGATGCCCTGCCTTCGAGCTCCTTGTAAGTTTCAAATGCTATTTCAGTTTTTCCGAGAGCATTCTCTGCGGCACCCTTTATCAGCATTGCATCCTCGGCAACTTCAGCGTCGGGATGGTTGAGCAGGAGCTGGGTGGCATATCCCTGAGCCTCGGCTGAGTTGCCGGCGTTCCATGAGGCATCGGCAAGATAGTAGAGAGCCTGAGCCTGGCTTGCACCTTGGGGATAGTCGGTGAGGTAGGATGAGAGTTTTGCAGTGGCTCCTGAGTTGATATAGTCGTTCTCGGCTGCCTGGAATGCAAGTTGGTCAAGTTCTGACGCCTCGAAGCGCGGAGCGTTTGGCACAGAATTTATGAACGACACAAATTCCTGCAGCTTGCCATCGGCTGCATAGAGCTGCTTGAGGTCATCGGCGGCAATGCGTGCCTCTTCGCTTGAGGGGAAGGTGTATATGACTTTCTTGTAGGTGTCGATACCCTTCTGGCGCTGGTTGCCGTTTATGTAGGTGATGGCGAGCTGGAGATAGCCGTTTCGGCCCGGAGCGGTATTGGAATACTGCTGCACGAGCTGTGTATAAGTGTTGATGGCTTGGTCGGTCTCGCCGAGTGCCGACTGGCTTTCGGCCTTTTCGAGCAGCGCGGAGGGGAGAAGACCTGAGGAGGGGAAACGGTCTACAAGATTGTTGATGGTTGCTATTTTACCGGAATGGTCCTTCTGAAGACCCTTCATTATGGCGAGCTGATAGAGAGCATAGTCGCCGGCCGAGGGGTTGAGGTCGTAAGCTTTGAGATAGTCGGTGGCTGCGGCGTGGAAGTCAGAATTGTAATATCGGCAGTCGCCCATGCGATTGTAAGCATCGGCAAGGAGTGACGATGGTAGACCGGTATTTCCAGCCGAGAGCATCTTGGCCGCATTGCTGAAGTCGGTGAGGGCTTCGCTGTAAAGTTCCTGCGAGAAGCGCGAGTATCCGAGGTCATAATAAGCCAGGGCGCGGTTGCCGGTTTCGGATTTAGGCGCAGAGCCGAGGAATGAGAGGTAGGATGACGCTGCCGCGTCGAAATTTCCACGTGTATAGTAGCAGTCGCCGAGCCAAATGTCGCACTGACGACCGATGTTTGAATTCTTTCCGGCAAGCTTCTTCGCCTGGGTGAGATGCTCGATGGCGGGGGCAAGTTTTCCTGCCGAGTATTCACGGGTGCCGAGCACAAAGAGTATTCTCTCTTTGGCGCTGAGAAGTTCAGGCGAAGGATTGGGGATGCGGTTGATGGCTTCGAGCGCGCTGTTGTAATCGTTGTCGGTCATATACCCTGTCACGATATATTTCTGTACGTCGGCGCTGTAGGTCGAGTTGGGATATTCCTTGAGGAAGTTCTCGAGGAGCGCCACGGAGTTGCCGAAAGGCACTCGTCCGCCATCCATTCGGGCCACGGCATAATTGTAGAACGCAGTCTCGCGGACCTCTCTGTCATAGTCAACCTTATAGGCGTTTTCAAAAGCCATAAGTGCCGAGCTGTTGTCGCCACGTTTCAGGTATGCCTGTCCGAGGAACAGATATGCGCTCTGCTCCATGGCTGAGTGGGTGCCGATGGCTTGCTGAAGAAGTTTGATGGCTGCATCATAGTTGGCCTGGCGGTATTCGCTCACGCCGAGGATATAGAATGCCGAAGGTTGCGGTTCCTTGGCTTCGGCGCAGTATTTCCAGAGATAGGGCAGGGCAGCGTCCTCGTCGCCGAGATTGTAAAGTGATTCACCGGCAATGCGGTTGCATTCGGGGGTGAACTGTGGCACTTTGCCTGATTTCAGCATTCCGGTTGCAAGCTCCAGTGCGCGTGAATAGTTCTCCTGGGTGAAAGCTATCTGTGCTTCGTAATATGGAGCGGCATCGCCCGGCTCGCGGGTGGTGTCGACGGTTTTGAACAATGAAAGAGCAAGAGGATAATCCTTTTTCACATAGGCAATGTAGCCCTGATAGAAACGGGCGGCGTTGCCATACTCTTCCGTTGAGCTTAATGAGCGGAAATAGGAAGCAGCGGCGTCATATTCCCCTAACAACAGGTAAGAGTAACCTGAACGGTAATTAAGCTCCTCGGCGCGGGCTGAGTTAAGGGCAAGCTGATTTACCTTGTTGTACTCGGCGAGCGCTTCGGCATAGTTGCCACGGTTGAAATAGAAATCACCGATTGAAGTCATGACATCGGCGCGGCGTGTCGACACTGGGAAATCGGCGAGGAATTTCTTGAATATAATCAAGGCTTCATCATCGCCAAGACCCTGGGTGGCGAGTCCGAGGTAATACATGGCTTCCTCAGTCTGCTCCGGAGTGGCGTTAAGCGAGTGCAGGCGAGCAAGTTGGTCGATGCATCCTTCGTAGTTGCGTTCGTTGAACATAAGGACGCCTCTTTCGAGGTATCCGGCAGCATCCGGACGGTTGACCTGTGCCTGAGTCGTGGCTCCGAGGGCGCAGCATAATGCGGTGAGAATTATTTGTTTTTTCATAATTTCATAATCTGTCGCAAATTTACAACCTTTTGGCCGATTTTTAGCCATTCCTGCGCCGAAATTGCTCGGCAGAGCAATATGGGGTTTGCTGATTAACTTTTTTTAAGGCGATACAGGGCTTTTGAGCGGTGTTTCTATGGTAAATTTGCAAATACAAATTTTTATTACGCGGGATTATAAATTGTTTAACAGTATTAAGAAGAATCCAAATTTAATAAATCACCATGAAAATCTTTAGAATTTACACCTTAATTATATTAGGAGTGCTGTTTCTTCATGCAAATGCGGTGGAAAATTACCCGTATCGTACCGACGGATTGTGGGTGACGGAGCCAAATCATAGCGATTGGCTGTATGAAGTGGGGGAGAATGCTTTGGTTGATGTGTCGTTTTACCGTTATGGTATCCCTGCTGACGGGGTGATAGTGAAATACACCATCGGAGATGACATGCTCCCGGCCGATAAGGAGGGGGAATTTACTCTTGTCAACGGCAAGGGACGCGTGGATATAGGCACAATGTCAAAGCCCGGGTTTCGTGACCTGCGGCTCATAGCCATGATGGACGGAAAGAAGTATGAACATCATATCAAGCTTGGATTCTCGCCCGAGAAATTGCAGCCATTCGTGAAGGAACCTTCGGATTTTACGGATTTCTGGAACAAGGCTGTAGCCGAGGATAAGAGATTTCCTCTCACATATTCAGTGGAGGCGGTTGATAAGTACACCACCGATAAGATGACTTGCCAGCTGGTAAAACTTCAGCTCAATGCTGAGGGTCGGTGTATGTATGGCTATCTTTTTATCCCTAAAGGCGAAGGAAAATTCCCGGCTGTGATGTGCCCTCCCGGTGCCGGCGTGAAAACTATCAAGGGTCCGTTGGTGCACCGTTATTATGGCGAAGGTGGTATGATAAGAGCTGAGATTGAAATTCACGGTCTGCATCCCGACCAGACTGAGGAGCAGTTTGCCGAACACCGCAAGACGATAGGCGACTATTTCAAAGTCGGTATTGAAGACCCTGATAAATACTACCTGAAAGATGTATATCTCGGTTGCCGCCGTTTCCTTGACCTCCTTACTTCCCTGCCGCAGTGGGATGGAGTGAATCTCTTTACCCAAGGCGGAAGCCAGGGTGGGGCGCTTGCCATTACTACAGCGGCTCTCGACCCTCGTGTGACCGGCTGCGTGGCAAATCATCCTGCACTTAGCGACATGACCGGCTATCTCAGCGATAAGACCGGTGGCTATCCCCATCATTTCCGCAAAGACCGCTCGGAGGCGACACCTCAGAAAATCCGTACCCTCGAGTATTACGATGTGGTAAATTTTGCCCGTCACTTGAAATGCCCGGTTAGAATGACATGGGGATTCAACGATGTTACCTGTCCTCCTACTACCAGCTATATCGTATATAATGTGATTCCCACTCACAAGAATGCGCATCTTACCCCGATTAACGAGCATTGGACCTCGTCTGATACTGAATATGGGCATTATGAATGGATAAAATCTCACCTTAGACCGGTGGACCGATAGTCTGTCTATATAAAAGCGTAAAATATTTCACTGGCTGAATAATGTTGTAAATCATTGTCAGCCAGTGAAATTTGTATAGATTGTGGCGGTATGAGTCAGAAAAAGTTGAAAAATAAATAGAAAAAAGAGTGAAAAAATTTGGTAGATAAAAATATTTGCTGTAATTTTGCATCGCTTTTGGGACGAAACGCTTCTCCCTTACAGCAAGCGAACAATTACTTGTTGCCTCTTTAGCTCAGTTGGCCAGAGCACGTGATTTGTAATCTCGGGGTCGTTGGTTCGAATCCGACAAGAGGCTCAACTAAACTAACAACACCGAATCATCTGATTCGGTTCAAAGGGCGAATACCAGAGTGGCCAAATGGGGCAGACTGTAAATCTGCTGGTTTTTACCTTCGGTGGTTCGAATCCATCTTCGCCCACAAATCCCTTTCCAATGCGGAAGTAGCTCAGTTGATAGAGCATCAGCCTTCCAAGCTGAGGGTCGCGAGTTTGAGCCTCGTCTTCCGCTCTAAGACATAACGCCAATGTAGCTCAGGGGTAGAGCACTTCCTTGGTAAGGAAGAGGTCGCGGGTTCAAATCCCGCCATCGGCTCTAAAAATTAAAACGACAGCCCCGGTAGTGCCCTTACGCTATCGTGGCGTCTTGTTAAAAAGTCAATCATTTAATCAAATAAATAGCAAAGTTATGGCTAAAGAGAAATTCGAAAGAACCAAACCGCATGTTAACATCGGTACAATCGGTCACGTTGACCACGGTAAGACTACTCTTACTGCCGCCATCACTACAGTTTTGGCAAAGAAGGGTCTCTCTGAAGTGAAGTCATTCGACCAAATCGACAACGCTCCTGAAGAAAAGGAACGTGGTATCACAATTAATACCGCTCACGTTGAGTACGAGACTGCAAATCGTCACTACGCTCACGTTGACTGCCCCGGACACGCTGACTACGTTAAGAATATGGTTACCGGTGCTGCTCAGATGGACGGTGCTATCATTGTGGTTGCTGCTACTGATGGTCCTATGCCCCAGACTCGCGAGCACATCCTTCTCGCTCGTCAGGTGAACGTTCCCCGTCTCGTTGTATTCTTGAACAAGTGCGACATGGTAGACGACGAAGAAATGTTCGACCTCGTGGAAATGGAAATGCGTGACCTTCTTTCAACTTACGAATATGACGGTGACGAAACTCCTATCATTCGTGGTTCTGCTCTTGGCGCTCTTAACGGTGAGCCCCAGTGGGAAGAAAAGGTTATGGAGCTTATGGAAGCAGTTGACAATTGGATTCCCCTGCCTCCCCGTGATATCGATAAGCCCTTCTTGATGCCTGTTGAGGACGTATTCTCAATCACCGGTCGTGGTACTGTTGCTACCGGTCGTATCGAAACTGGTATCGTTAAGGTAGGTGACGAAGTTCAGATTATGGGTCTCGGCGCTGACATGAAGTCAGTAGTTACTGGTGTGGAAATGTTCCGCAAACTTCTCGACCAGGGTGAAGCCGGTGACAACGTAGGTCTCCTTCTCCGCGGTATCGATAAGAAAGACATCAAGCGTGGTATGGTTATCTGCCACCCGGGTGTAGTGAAACCCCACAGCAAGTTCAAAGCTTCTGTTTATATCCTCAAGAAAGAGGAAGGTGGTCGTCACACTCCGTTCCACAACCACTATCGTCCCCAGTTCTACATCCGTACTCTTGACGTAACTGGTGAAATCACTCTTCCCGAAGGTGTAGAAATGGTAATGCCTGGTGACCACGTAGAAATCAACGTTGAGCTCATCAACCCCGTAGCTTGCGACGCTGGTCTTCGTTTCGCTATCCGCGAAGGTGGTCGTACAGTTGGTTCTGGTCAGATTACCGAAATCCTCGAGTAATACCACTCTTAAAAAGCCATTCAAGGTTGCTTGATGCAGCCTCTTGATAAAAACCTAAAACCGGTCCTCGCTTGAGGACAATCCGAGAACGAGGACCGGTTTTACCTATACGGGACTAGCTCAGTTGGTAGAGCACCGGTCTCCAAAACCGGGTGTCGGGAGTTCGAGTCTCTCGTCCCGTGCTAAAAAAGAAAAGAAATGAGTAAACTTAAACTACTTACGGATATAGAGGAGTCTTATACCGAGTTGCGATATAAGACTTCTTGGCCTACAAGAAGCCAGCTGGTCAAGAGCGCGGTTATCGTGCTGATAGCTTCCATCATCATAGCAGCGATAATCTTTGTGATGGACCAGGTGGTTGACACCATTATGCACTTTATCTACAGCTTGGGGCAATAATCTTTAAGGTAATTATCAATGGCTGACGAAAAGAAAAAAGCTTGGTATGTGCTGCGCGCCATCTCAGGCAAAGAAGCTAAGGTCAAAGAAGTATTGGACGGAGCAATCCGCAACACCGGCCTCGGCAATTACGTTTTCCAAGTATTGATTCCGACCGAAAAGGTGATGTCGGTCCGCAACGGCAAGAAAGTCGTTAAGGAAAAGAACCTCTACGGAGGTTATGTGTTTGTAGAGTGCATTCTTACAGGTGAAGTCCTTTATGAGCTCCGTAACACCACCAATGTCATCGACTTCCTTCGTGGACGTGGCAAAAACGCCGCCCCCGAGGCACTGCGCGAGAGCGAGGTGCTAAGAATGATGGGAGCTGCCGATGAATTGATTGACACTGCCACTGATGGTAATGACTACATGGTGGGTGAGACCGTCAAGGTGACTGCTGGTCCATTCAGCGGTTTCTCAGGAATCATTGAGGAGGTCAACCGAGAGAAGAAAAAGCTCAAGGTGATGGTCAAGATTTTCGGGCGTAAAACCCCGCTTGAACTCGAAAATTCGCAAGTAGAGCGTGAATAATCCAATCGCGCGGTGCTTGACAATGAAAATCTCCTTTACATAAAGCACACCGACCCTGACGCTTGATTCAAAAGAATCTTTGCGATGGGGCTGGTTGTTTGTGTGAGAATTCAGTCAAGCCCACGGGAGATGTCACGGACCGCTGAGGCACTCACTCTCATGGTTACGCACGAGAGACAAACCTAAGTGGCAGAGGACATCGTTTTAACCGAATCATTAACAAAAAATTTAGATTTATCATGGCTAAAGAAATTGCTGGACAGATCAAATTGCAAATCAAAGGCGGAGCAGCCAATCCTTCGCCTCCAGTTGGTCCTGCTCTTGGTTCCAAGGGTATCAACATCATGGAGTTTTGCAAGCAATTCAATGCCCGCACCCAGGACAAGGCAGGCAAAGTCCTCCCGGTTGTAATCACTTATTACACTGACAAGAGCTTTGACTTCGTTGTCAAGACCCCTCCCGTTGCAATCCAGCTCCTCGAAGCTACCAAGCTCAAGAGCGGTTCGGCTCAGCCTAACCGTAAGAAAGTTGGTGAAGTAACCTGGGAACAGGTTAAGGCTATTGCTGAAGACAAAATGCCCGATTTGAACTGTTTCACCGTAGCATCGGCAATGCGCATGGTTGCCGGTACAGCCAGAAGCATGGGTATCACCGTTAAAGGAACATTCCCCGAAAACATCTAAACTTCAATCGAAATGAGTAAATTGACCAAAAATCAAAAAATTGCCCAGGAGAAAGTTGAAGCCGGGAGAGTGTACACTCTTGCTGAAGCAGTGGAACTTGTAAAGGAAATCACTTTCACCAAGTTTGACGCTTCTCTTGACGTGGATGTTCGCCTTGGCGTTGACCCCCGTAAGGCTAACCAGATGGTGCGTGGTGTTGTGACACTGCCCCACGGAACAGGTAAGCAGGTACGTGTACTCGTGCTTTGCAACGCTGACGCTGAAGCTGCCGCTAAGGCTGCCGGTGCCGACTATGTCGGTCTCGACGAATATATTGACAAAATCAAAGGTGGCTGGACAGACGTTGACGTTATCATCACTCAGCCCGCTATCATGGGTAAAATCGGTGCCCTCGGCCGTGTGCTCGGTCCCCGTGGCTTGATGCCTAACCCCAAGAGCGGTACAGTGACTAACGACGTCGCTAAAGCTGTGGAAGAAGTTAAGAAAGGTAAGATTGACTTCAAGGTTGACAAGAACGGTATCGTTCACTCTTCAGTTGGTAAGGTTTCTTTCGAACCTGCTGCTGCACGTGACAACGTTCGCGAATTTGTCAACACTCTTATCAAGCTCAAGCCTGCCACTGCGAAGGGTACCTATATCAAGAGCATTTATCTTTCAAGCACAATGAGTCCTGGTATCAAGATTGACCCCAAGTCAATCGACGAATAACTTTAAAGCTGATTGAACATAATGAAAAAGGAAGATAAAATCATTGCTATAGAGAACATAGCTAACACCATTAAGGAATACAGCTGTTTCTACCTTACCGAAACTGCAGGTCTTAACGCAGAAAAGACCACTGCTCTCCGTCGCGCTTGCAACAAAGCTGACGTGAAGCTCATGGTCGTTAAGAACACTCTGCTCCACAAGGCTCTCGAGTCTCTCGAAGGTGACTACTCCGAACTTTACGGTGTGCTCCATGGCTCGACATCCCTCATGCTCTCTAACGTGGGCAATGCTCCCGCAAAGCTTATCAAGGATATCCTGAAGGCTGAGAAGGACGCTACTCTCCCCCGTTTCAAAGCTGCTTACGTTGAAGAAACCATCTATGTTGGTGCTGACCAGCTCGACACTCTTGTTGCTATCAAGAGCAAGAACGAACTTATCGCCGACGTTGTGGCTCTTCTCCAGTCTCCCGCCAAGAATGTTATCTCCGCTCTTTCTTCTGGTGGTAACAAAATCCACGGCATTCTCGAGACTCTCTCAAAGAAGGAAGCGTAATCGCGCTCCGGTTTCAAAAATTTTTTCCAATTCAAAAACAATAAAAAAATCATACAATCATGGCAGATATCAAAGCTCTTGCAGAACAACTTGTTAACCTTACCGTTAAGGAAGTAAACGAACTTGCTCAAATCCTTAAGGAAGAATATGGCATCGAACCCGCTGCTGCTGCTGTTGCAGTTGCTGCTGGTCCCGCTGCTGGTGCTCCCGCTGAAGAAGAAAAGTCTTCTTTCGATGTAGTTCTTAAGTCAGCTGGTGCTTCTAAGCTCGCTGTTGTTAAGCTCGTTAAGGAACTCACCGGTCTTGGTCTTAAGGAAGCTAAGGAAATGGTTGACGGCGCTCCTTCAGTTGTTAAGGAAGGTCTTGCTAAGGCTGACGCTGAGGGTCTCAAGAAGCAGCTCGAAGAAGCTGGCGCTGAAGTTGAGCTCAAATAATTTCCCTGTCATTCAGGTCTCATGGGTTAAGATTCTCCCGCAAGGGAGTTTCTTAACCTATTTGCGTTAAAATAGTCCGGTTGTTTTAAAAAAATATAAATTTTTATATTTAAAAATAAAAATTCACCACATAATTCCCTCTGAAACACAGCTTTTAGCCTATTTTTGCCCTCATGACCCGTGGTTACACGGTTTTTATGAGTTAAATGATGTTAAAATGACTGTCAGGGAAACTCCCTTCTAATCATCCGGCTTTAACCCTCCCTATCGAGTTTCTTTAACGTTTAATCAACATTAGATGTCAGATACAATTTCATTGAAGCCCCGCGTAAATTTCGCGACGGTTAAAAACCCCCTGCCTTATCCCGATTTCCTCGAGGTGCAGCTGAAGTCATTCCAGGACTTCCTTCAGCTCGACACTCCTCCGGAAAAAAGAAAAAACGAGGGTCTGTTCAAAGTTTTTGCAGAGAACTTCCCCATCGCGGACACTCGCAACAACTTTGTGCTCGAATTCCTCGATTACTACATCGACCCGCCACGCTACACTATCGACGAGTGTCTTGAGCGCGGTCTCACCTACAGCGTGCCCCTTAAGGCTAAGCTCAAACTTTACTGTACTGACCCCGACCACGAAGACTTCGCCACTGTGATTCAGGACGTGTACCTTGGTGCCATTCCCTATATGACCGATAAGGGTACATTCGTCATCAACGGTGCCGAGCGTGTGGTTGTGTCTCAGCTTCACCGTTCACCTGGTGTGTTCTTCGGTCAGAGCACCCATGCCAACGGTACTAAGCTCTACAGCGCCCGTATCATCCCATTCCGCGGCAGCTGGATTGAGTTCGCTACTGACATCAACAACGTGATGTATGCCTACATCGACCGTAAAAAGAAACTCCCTGTCACCACTCTTCTCCGTGCCATCGGTCTCGAGAGCGATAAGGACATCATCGAAATCTTCGGTCTTGCAGAGGAAATCCGTGTCAACAAGACCAACCTCAAGAAGGCTGTGGGCCGCAAGCTCGCTGCCCGTGTGCTCAAGACTTGGGTAGAAGACTTCGTTGACGAAGATACCGGTGAAGTTGTTTCAATCGAGCGCAACGACGTGATTCTCGACCGTGAGACAGTGCTCGAAGAGGAAAACATCCAGGAAATCATCGACTCGGGCGTGCAGACCGTGCTTCTTCACAAGGAGGACGCCAACACTTCCGACTACTCAATCATATTCAACACTCTCCAGAAGGATACATCCAACTCTGAGAAGGAAGCTATCCAGTATATCTACAGGCAGCTGCGCAACGCCGAGCCACCGGACGACGCAAGTGCCCGTGAAGTCATAACCAACCTTTTCTTCTCTGAAAAGCGTTATGACCTCGGCGAAGTGGGACGTTACCGTATCAATAAGAAACTCGGTCTCACCACTTCAATGGACGTGAAGGTTCTCACCAAGGAGGACATCATCGCCATTATCAAATACCTCATCGAGCTCATCAACTCCAAGACTGATGTAGACGATATCGACCACCTCAGCAACCGTCGTGTGCGCACCGTGGGCGAGCAGCTTTACAATCAGTTCGGTGTCGGTCTCGCCCGTATGTCACGCACCATCCGCGAACGCATGAACGTACGCGACAATGAGGTGTTCACCCCGATTGACCTTATCAACGCTAAGACAATCTCAAGCGTTATCAACACATTCTTCGGTACCAATGCGCTCTCACAGTTCATGGACCAGACCAACCCGCTTGCTGAAATCACCCACAAGCGCCGTATGTCGGCCCTCGGTCCTGGCGGTCTTTCCCGTGAGCGTGCAGGCTTCGAGGTACGAGACGTACACTACACTCACTATGGTCGTCTCTGCCCGATTGAAACCCCTGAAGGTCCTAACATCGGTCTTATATCATCGCTCTGCGTATATGCGAAGATTAACGACCTCGGCTTCATCGAGACCCCATACCGCGAGGTCAAGGATGGCGTGGTCAACCTCAAGAACGACGAGGTAGTATACCTGACTGCCGAAATCGAGGAGGGTAAAATCATCGCTCAGGGTAACGCTCCTGTGAAACCCGACGGTGAATTCATCAACAATCGTGTCAAGGCTCGTCTCGACGCCGACTTCCCGATTGTGGCTCCCGACCAGGTTGAGCTTATGGATGTGTCACCTACTCAGATTGCATCAATCGCAGCATCACTCATCCCATTCCTCGAGCACGACGACGCAAACCGTGCGCTCATGGGTTCTAACATGATGCGCCAGGCAGTGCCCTTGCTCCGTAGCGAGTCTCCGATTGTAGGTACAGGTATCGAAGGTCAGCTCATCCACGACAGCCGCACTCAGGTGATGGCCGAAGGTGAAGGTGTAATCGAATTTGTTGATGCGACAGTAATCCGCATCCGTTACGACCGTACCGAGGATGAGGAATTCGTATCGTTTGAGGACAGCGTGAAGGAATATCACCTCCCCAAATTCCGCAAGACCAACCAGAGCACCACTATCGACCTCCGTCCTATTTGCAACAAGGGTCAGAGAGTCAAAGCCGGCGACATCCTCACCGAAGGTTATTCTACCGAGAAGGGTGAGCTCGCTCTCGGCCGCAACCTCAAGGTGGCGTTCATGCCCTGGAAGGGTTACAACTATGAGGACGCCATCGTGCTCAACGAGCGCGTGGTACGTGAGGATATCCTCACCTCAGTCCATGTCGATGAGTACACCCTCGAAGTCCGCGAGACTAAGCGCGGTATGGAGGAACTCACTTCCGATATCCCCAACGTTTCCGAGGATGCGACAAAGGACCTCGACGAACGCGGTATCATCCGTGTCGGCGCCCACATCGTCCCCGGCGACATCATGATAGGTAAGATTACACCTAAGGGTGAATCTGACCCCACACCTGAGGAAAAACTCCTCCGCGCCATCTTCGGCGACAAGGCCGGCGATGTCAAGGATGCCTCACTCAAGGCTTCTCCCTCACTCAAGGGTGTGGTAATCGGCACTCATCTTTTCCAGAAAGCCGAAAAGAAAAAGACCAAGAAGAGCGCAAGCGCTGTGCTCCCCATGCTTGATGAGAAATATGAGGAACGTCTCAACGACCTCAAGGACCTTCTCGTGAAGAAACTCATGACTCTCACCGAGGGCAAGACCTCTCAGGGCGTGAAGGACTTCCTCGGTTCCGACATCATCCCCAAGGGCGCACACTTCTCTGCCGCTACTCTCAAGGAGATTGACTACGACACCATCAACCTTTCTAAGTGGACTGCTGATGCCCACAAGAACGATATGATTCGTGCCACTATCGTCAACTACCTCCGTAAATCAAAGGAAATCGACGCCGAACTCCGCCGCAAGAAGTTCGACATCTCTATCGGCGATGAGCTCCCCTCTGGCATCATGAAGCTTGCCAAGGTATACATTGCCAAGAAACGTAAGATTTCCGTGGGTGACAAGATGGCGGGTCGTCACGGTAACAAGGGTATCGTATCGCGCATCGTGCGTCAGGAGGATATGCCATTCCTCGCCGACGGTACTCCCGTTGACATCGTGCTTAACCCGCTGGGTGTGCCTTCGCGTATGAACCTCGGTCAGATTTTCGAGACCGTGCTCGGTTGGGCAGGTCGCGAGCTCGGCGAGAAGTTCGCAACTCCTATCTTCGACGGTGCCACTCTCGAGAACCTCAACGAGTGGACCGACAAGGCCGGCCTCCCACGCTACGGTAAGACTTACCTCTACGACGGCGGCACAGGTGAACGCTTCGACCAGCCTGCCACTGTAGGTGTCATCTACATGCTTAAGCTCGGTCACATGGTTGAGGATAAGATGCACGCCCGTTCTATCGGTCCGTACTCACTCATCACCCAGCAGCCTCTTGGTGGTAAAGCCCAGTTCGGTGGTCAGCGTTTTGGTGAGATGGAAGTTTGGGCGCTCGAAGCATTCGGCGCAGCCCACATTCTCCAGGAAATCATCACTGTCAAGTCCGACGACGTTGCCGGTCGTAGCAAGACCTACGAGGCTATTGTCAAGGGCGAGGCTATGCCACCCGCCGGTATACCCGAGTCACTCAACGTGCTTCTCCACGAGTTGCGCGGTCTCGGCTTGAGCATCAACCTTGAGCCATAAGCTCGGAAGAGTCATTGACATCTCTCTCTAATCACCCTCCCTCGCCACGGGGGAGGGTATATAAAACTAAAATTGCTTTTACACAATAAATATGGCTTTTAGAAAAGACAATAAACAAAAAACCGGATTCTCAAAGATTGCTATCGGTCTCGCTTCGCCCGAGGAAATCCTTGAGAAGTCAAGCGGCGAGGTGTTAAAGCCCGAAACCATCAACTATCGTACATACAAGCCCGAGCGTGACGGTCTCTTCTGCGAGCGCATCTTCGGTCCCGTAAAGGACTATGAGTGCCACTGCGGTAAGTACAAGCGTATCCGTTACAAAGGTATTGTCTGCGACCGTTGCGGTGTGGAGGTTACCGAGAAGAAAGTGCGCCGTGAACGCATGGGTCACATCAAACTCGTGGTTCCCGTGGCTCACATCTGGTACTTCCGTTCGCTGCCTAACAAAATCGGTTATCTCCTCGGTCTACCTTCAAAGAAGCTCGATGCGGTAATCTATTATGAACGTTACGTCGTTATCAACCCCGGTGTCGCTGCCGAAGGTGAGAACCCCGTAGCCCGTCTCGACCTCCTCACCGAAGAAGAATACTTCGACATTATCGATAGACTCCCCAAGGAAAACCAGCTTCTTGACGATACTGACCCCAACAAGTTCATCGCCAAGATGGGTGCCGAGGCTATATATGACCTCCTCAAGGATATCAACCTTGACGACCTTTCTTACGCTCTCCGTGACCAGGCTAACGCCGAAGGTTCACAGCAGCGCAAGACCGAGGCACTCAAGCGTCTCCAGGTTGTGGAGTCATTCCGCGCTTCACGCGAGCGTAACCGTCCCGAATGGATGATTCTTCAGGCCGTGCCCGTGATTCCCCCCGAATTGCGTCCCCTCGTGCCTCTGGATGGTGGTCGTTTCGCCACATCCGACCTTAACGACCTCTACCGTCGCGTAATCATCCGTAACAACCGTCTCAAACGTCTCATCGAAATCAAGGCTCCCGAAGTGATTCTCCGAAACGAGAAGCGTATGCTTCAGGAAGCTGTCGATTCACTCCTTGATAACTCACGCAAGTCATCAGCCGTAAAGACTGAAGCCAATCGTCCCCTCAAGTCACTCTCTGACTCGCTCAAGGGTAAGCAGGGTCGCTTCCGTCAGAACCTCCTCGGTAAACGTGTGGACTACTCTGCACGTTCGGTTATCGTCGTAGGTCCCGAGCTCAAGATGCACGAGTGCGGTATCCCCAAGGATATGGCTGCCGAGCTTTACAAGCCGTTCGTTATCCGCAAGCTCATCGAGCGCGGTATCGTCAAGACTGTGAAGTCAGCCAAGAAGATTGTTGACCGCAAGGAACCTGTGGTTTGGGACATCCTCGAATACGTGATGAAGGGTCACCCCGTGTTGCTCAACCGTGCCCCGACTCTTCACCGTCTCGGTATCCAGGCTTTCCAGCCCAAGATGATTGAAGGTAAGGCTATCCAGCTCCACCCGCTCGCATGTACAGCGTTCAACGCCGACTTCGACGGTGACCAGATGGCGGTACACCTTCCCCTTGGCAACGAAGCTATCCTTGAGGCTCAGCTTCTCATGCTCGGTTCTCACAACATCCTCAACCCTGCCAACGGCGCGCCTATCACCGTCCCCTCTCAGGACATGGTGCTTGGTCTCTACTATATCACCAAACTCCGCAAGGGTGACAAGGGTGAAGGTCTCAAGTTCTACGGTCCCGAAGAGGCTGAGATTGCCTACAACGAAGGTCGTGTGACACTCCACGCTCCCGTTTCTATCGTGGTGGATGATGTCGATGAATTTGGCAATCCTATCAAGCACCTTGTCGAGAACACTTCAGTAGGTCGTGTGCTCGTAAATCAATATGTACCTAAGGAGATTGGTTACGTCAACGAGATTCTTTCAAAGAAATCGCTCCGTACCATCATCTCACGCGTTATCAAGCGCTGCGGTATCCCCCGTTCAGCTCAGTTCCTTGACGACATCAAGAACCTCGGTTACTACATGGCGTTCAAGGGTGGTCTGTCATTCAACCTTGGCGACGTCCTCATCCCCGCTGAGAAGGAACAGTATGTCAAGGAAGGATACGAGCAGGTACAGGAAGTCCTCAACAACTACTCTATGGGCTTCATCACCAACAACGAACGTTACAACCAGATTATCGATATCTGGACACACGTCAACTCCCGTCTCGCCGACACTCTCATGAAGCAGATTTCTGCCGACAAGCAGGGCTTCAACCCGGTATACATGATGCTTGACTCTGGTGCCCGTGGTTCTAAGGACCAGATTCGTCAGCTCTCTGGTATGCGTGGTCTTATGGCGAAACCGCAGAAGTCTGGTGCTGAGGGCGGTCAGATTATCGAGAACCCGATTCTCGCGAACTTCAAGGAAGGTCTGTCAGTGCTCGAGTACTTCATCTCTACCCACGGTGCCCGTAAGGGTCTTGCGGATACCGCGCTTAAGACTGCCGACGCGGGTTATCTTACCCGTCGTCTCGTTGACGTGGCTCACGACGTTATCATCAACGAGGTTGACTGCGGCACTCTTCGCGGTCTGGTATGTACCGAAATCAAGAACAACGACGAAGTTGTGGCTTCACTCGGTGAACGTATCCTCGGTCGTGTATCCGTGCATGACATCGTTGACCCGACCAATGGCGAAATCATCGTCGCTGCCGGTGAGGAAATCAACGATATCGCTGCTGACCGTATCAACGAATCACCCATTGAATCTGTGGAAATCCGTTCGGTGCTCACCTGCGAGTCCAAGAAGGGTGTATGTGCCAAGTGCTACGGTCGTAACCTCGCCACTCACCGCATGGTGCAGATGGGCGAAGCTGTCGGCGTAATCGCGGCTCAGTCAATCGGTGAACCTGGTACACAGCTTACACTCCGTACATTCCACGTCGGTGGTGTGGCTTCAAATATCGCTGCTGTCAACTCTCTTACCTCACGTTACGACGGTGTGCTCGAAATCGACGAGCTCCGCACCGTTAAGACTGACGAGGTTGACGCTAACGGACGCAACGTCGAGGTGGTAATCGGTCGTCTTGCAGAAATGCGTATCATAGACCCCAACACCAAGATGATGCTTACCAACGCTAACATCCCCTATGGTGCCAAGCTCTACTTCGATAACAACGCCAAGGTTAAGAAGGGCGATGTAATCTGCGAATGGGACCCCTTCAACGCCGTCATCGTCAGCGAAGTCGGTGGTAAGGTTGAATATGTCAACCTCGTTGAGAACGGCACATACCGTGTTGACTCCGACGAGCAGACCGGTCTCCGCGAGAAAATCATCATCGAGTCCAAGGAACGTGGCAAGGTGCCCGAAGCAAATATCGTGGACGCCAACGGTCAGGTGCTCAAGACCTACGCTCTCCCTGTGGGTGCTCACCTTATGGTCGACGAAGGCGCAGCTGTCAAGCCGGGTGAAATCTTCGTCAAGATTCCTCGTGCCACCGGTAGCGCCGGTGACATCACCGGTGGTCTTCCCCGTGTCACCGAGCTCTTCGAAGCGCGCAACCCGTCTAACCCTGCCATCGTATCTGAAATCGACGGTGAGGTTCACTTCGGAAAGGTTAAGCGTGGTAACCGTGAAATCTCTGTTACCTCTAAGCTCGGCGAGACCAAGAAGTACCTTGTGCCCTTGTCAAAGCAGATTCTTGTTCAGGAGAACGACTACGTGCGTGCCGGCACACCCCTCTCGGATGGTGCCATCACTCCTGCCGACATCCTCAACATCATGGGTCCGACTGCCGTTCAGGAATACATCGTCAACGAAGTTCAGGACGTGTACCGCATGCAGGGTGTGAAAATCAACGACAAGCACTTTGAAGTGATTGTACGTCAGATGATGCGTAAGGTCAATATCCTTGACCCGGGCGACACCGGCTTCCTCGAACAGCAGATTGTTGACAAGCGTGACTTCATGGACGAGAACGACCGTATATGGGGCAAGAAGGTTGTCACCGATGCCGGCGACAGCGAGAACGTTAAGCCCGGTCAGATTATCACTGCCCGCAAGCTCCGCGACGAGAACTCTTCGCTCAAGCGCCGTGACCTCCGGCCCATCGAGGTGCGTGATGCTCAGCCTGCCACTTCCGAACAGATTCTTCAGGGTATCACACGTGCTGCCCTCCAGACTTCTTCGTTCATGTCAGCTGCATCATTCCAGGAAACCACCAAGGTGCTCAACGAAGCTGCTATCAACGGTAAGGTTGACTTCCTCCAGGGTATGAAGGAGAACGTGATTTGCGGTCACCTCATCCCCGCCGGTACAGGTCTCCGCAGCTACGAGCGCATCGTGGTAGGTGGCAAGGATGATATCGAGGATGCTTTCAGCTCATTCGATTCAGCTCCCGAAGCTGCTCCCGAGGTGATTGACGTAGCTCACACCGAACTCTAAAAAACCGTTGATGATGCCGGGCTTTGCCATATGAAAGGCATTCCCGGCGCATCAGCGCCCGCATAGCAGATGCAGTCATCTTTCTTAAACGGAAGATGGCTGCATCTGTCGTTTTATCCCTCCCGATTCTCTCCATCCAATCTATTTCCGGGCGATATTCCTGCCCATGGGAAGGACATGTCAGCAATAATTGCTAAATTTGTGAATCCATTCAATATTATCGCATCATTTATTACACTTCTTGACGCCATGAAACGACTGTTATTATCTATCATTTCACTCCTCACCTTCGGCTCCGCGCTCCACGCGGCGCTGATGCCCCTTGACTCTGTGTTCCGCAATCCCCCTGCCCAGGCAAAACCAATCATGATATGGCAATGGATGGACGGTGTGATTTCCATGGATGGTATCACGGCCGACCTTGAGGCATACCGTGATGCCGGCATCGGTGGTGTGCAGCAGTTCATGATTGGAGGACCGATGCAGACCCTCATCACCGATACTGCCAATGCCATAGGCACTGACGGATGGCGCCGACACCTCCGTTTCGCTATGGATGAATGCGAGCGGTTGGGGCTGTCGTTCGGTACCCACAACTGTCCCGGATGGTCATCGAGCGCTTTTCCTACTGTCAAGCCTGAGGACTCGATGCAGAAACTGGTATGGTCGGAGACCACAGTGCAGGGTGGCAAATCGAAATCCGGCAATATCAGGATTGCCCTGGAGCGCCCTGAGGTTGACCCCGCGTGGGACTATTACCGCGACATAGCCGTGGTGGCGCTCCCTGACACCGGTCGCTATGACATCATCGCTCCACTGATTCTTACCGATGCAATGAGCGCCGACGGTATTCTCGAGACATCGCTCCCCGAGGGTATGTGGCGTGTGTATCGTTTCGGACACACAACTAACGGCATGACCAACCATAAAAATGCACCAACCGGCGGCGTGGGTCTGGAATGTGACAAGATGAGCCGCGAGGCGCTTGAAAAATATTGGACCGGTTATCCCGCCATGCTTCTTGATATAGCAGGACACCATGCCGGAAAGACTTTCTCACGCATAGAGATTGACAGCTACGAGGCGGGCGGACAGGACTGGACACCCCTCATGGTCGAGGAGTTTGACACCCGCAAGGGTTACGGGCTTCTCCCTTATCTCCCTCTGCTTGCCGGAAGGCATCTTACCGACCCTGCTCTTGAAAAGAAATTCAAGGGCGACTGGGAGGATTGTGTGCGCGACCTCTTTGCCGAGAACTACTACGGCTACATGAGCGAGCTTGTCCACCGTGTGCCAGGCATGACGTTGCTGGCACAACCGTATGGTACCGGAGGTTCCAGTCCGTTCAATCCCATCCATACCGACAAGATTGTCAATGCCCTCGATGAGGACGATATAGTGTGCACCGAATTCTGGGTGCGACCCAACTGGGGATGGAAAGATATACCGCGTGTCACCTCTGCTGTGCATAAGCAGGGACGTCCAATTGTGTTTGCCGAGGGCTTCACCTGTTGGCCTCTTCACGCGTGGAAGGATGACCCCGCGTCGCTCAAGGCGGTAGCCGACCGTTCATTCTGCATGGGCATCAACTCACTTATGCTCCATGCCGGCGCACAGAATCCGTGGACCGGACATTATCCGGGCATGACTTTCGGAAAATGGGGCACACAGTGGACTCCCGGACAGACTTGGTGGCGCAGCGGAGGTGCCCGTGAGCTGTTCACCTACATGGCGCGATGTCAGGCACTGCTGCAGCGTGGCGACTACGTGGACGATTTTAACGGAGGCATCTCCCTGAGTTCCGATTATGCCCCTTTGCAGTGGATTCACCGACGTCAGGGTACTACTGACATATATTTTATCTCTAATCCTCTTGACTCCGCTGTCACAGCCTCTGTGAGCATCACAGCCGCCGACCGTCTGCCTGAGGTCTGGCGCCCGGAGGACGCATCCATAGCACGGGCTGACGAATGGGTAAGCGAGGACGGTCTCGTGAAGCTCCGCCTTGACATGGCACCCAACGATGCCTTCTTTGTAGTGCTCCGCAAATATGACGACGGGACAGAGCCCCGCGGATTCAATGCCACGGTACCGGTCAAGGAGAGCTCAATACCCGTAAAGGGTGGCTGGACGGTCCATTTCCCCGAAGGGTGGGGCTCTCCCGCCGAAGTTGAGCTTGCGGCACTCACCCCGTGGAATGAGCATCCCGACCAGGGCGTGCGTTACTTTTCCGGGACAGCCCGTTATGAGAAGAACCTGAAGATTAAGAAACTGAAACCCGGCGCGACCTACACCTTGCGTCTGGGCGATGTGAAGAATCTTGCCCGCGTGACTGTCAACGGTGTCGAGGTGGCTCACCTGTGGAAGAAACCGTTTGAGGCTGACATCACCGCCGCCCTGCATCCCGGCACAAACCGCATAGAGATTGATGTGACAAACCTGTGGGTCAACCGCATGGTGGGCGATGAGCAGTATCCCGACGATATCGAATGGGATGAACCGTTTGTCTATGAATACGCTCCCGGCAAGCCGGTGGTGGGCTCATTCATGAAGGTTGTGCCGGAATGGCTGCGTAACAATCAACCCCGACCTGTGGACGGGCGCAAGACTGTGGTGTCATTCAAATACTTCACCAAGGACTCGCCGCTTCTCCCTTCAGGTCTGCTCGGACCTGTCGACATCCTCGTCAGAGAGCGTCAGGCAAAATAGTGGATGCATATCCATGCCAAAACATCTCCCCCGTCCCGGCAGCGCTTGGCGCCGCGGGCGGGGGAGATGTTTTTGAAATTTATTTTATACTTTTTTTACCGATAGTCGGGGTCGCTGTCACTTAGAAGTGATAGTAGAAACCAAACATCAGGTTGTTGCTGTTGAGGTCAAGACCCCAGTTTTCAGCAGCGCCATTGTTCTTTGCCGGACGGTTGCCACCCTGATATCCGAGGAAACCTACATGAGCCACGAGGCTGAACTTCTCGTTGAGATTGAGAGCCACGCCGGGACGGAGACCGATGCCATACTCTACGGCAGTGTGACCATGTGCGCGGCCGATACCGAAGTCCACGCCACCGTCGATGAAGAGGTCAACGCGCTCTGTCTTGAGGTAAGTGTAGCGGGCGTAAGGATTTACCTTGAACACTGTCTTCTCAGCGTCGCCGGCCTTTCTGTATGATACGCCGAGCACTGCGCCAACGGCGAAATTATCTGTCATGTTATAACCGATTTCCGGTAGCACTGTCACCTGTGTGCTCTTTACTCCGCTTGCAGATTCGGTGGTGCGTCCGAATGTCAGCTGACCTCCTGAATACCAACTTTGAGCTGAGGCACCTAAAGTCATAATAGCCATAACGGCTGAAAGTAAAAGCTTTTTCATAATTCAATGAATTTTTTTATTGTTAATGGTTAATTATTTGTTTTCCGGGTGGTTGAAACATGAAAAAGTGATGATTTTAACTATTGTCAATTACTTTTTCACTTACTTAAACATTCGACAATCCAAAAAGGTTGAGTGGGGTGTTAAATTTTTTATCACTTCACCCTAAAAATTGGATTTATTCTGAAAAAAACTGTATTTTTGTTGCTAAGACTCTATTGATTTTTAACACATGCTCTGGATGATTCCTGCCCTTTATGGTTGACGACATCGGAGTTTATCACTTAATTCACTGCATTTTTAGAAATGAGAAAAGCGCTGATAGCGATGATTGGAATGATGTTGCTGATGGTAATGACTGTCAGCCAGTCGTGCACACAGGTCGGGAGCCGTGACACTGACCATATCCTTACCGTGGCTGAGGAGCTTATGGAATCGAGTCCCGACTCGGTGCTCGCACTTCTTTCCGACCCGGCACTCCGACCCGGCACCGACCGTCAGAAAGCTCTTTATGCACTGCTGCTGACCCAGGCGCGACATAAGAATTATATCGATGAGACCAACGACTCACTCATAGCCACCGCCGTTGACTACTTTGACCGCAAAGGTGACGGGCAACGCCTGATGAAATCACTATTCTATCATGCAACAATCAACTCCAACGCCTCCAATTACCCCGCCGCCATGACCTCGGCTATGCAGGCAAAACAATTAGCCGAAAAAAACGAGGATATATATTGGCAAGCACGGATTGCTGAATTGACAGGGCATCTGTTTTCCAATAATTTTCTATACGATGAAGCAGCGATTACCTATGGAAAAGCCGCGCATTTTTATAAAATTGCAGGCTGGGAACATCCGCATCTTTATTCATTGTTAGATATGGCGAGAGAAATTTATAATCAGGGCGACAGCCACGGTGCGTTTGCAATAGCTGACAGTATTCGGAAGATTACATCTGATACATTTTTATTACAGCAGAGTTATTCAATAGCTTTTGACGCCATGCGCCGCATGAACAATCAGATGAAAGCCAATGAATTTGCCGATTCGTTATTAAAAATAGGCAAAGGCGCAGAGATTGGTAGCTTCGATTACTGTAGTATTGCAAAGATTAAATACGAATTAAATGATGATGCTGAAGCAGAAAAGCTGTTGCAGGTTGGTGGTAAGTATCTCGATAACGCAAGAGATTCCCTGGTATACAATTCGGCAATGCTATTAAAATTCAAAAAAGAAGGAAATATAGACAGCGCATACCAAACCTTGCGAGATATTTTGAGACTACAAAACGATGTAGCGCTTGGCATTCGCAAACAATCTGTGATTCGCGCGCAGCGGGATTACTTCTCATTGGAAAGGCTTAAAGCCGCACAGATTGCTGAGAAACGGAAGATTTATTTGTCCTTTGGCATAGTTGTGGCGATATTTCTGATGGTGACATCTTTTATTTATTACAGATATAAGCTCCTACGTAAAAAAGCTATTATCGATGAACAATTGACATATATCTTCAGCTTGTCCGAGCGCGAACGGTCTGCAACGGATGAGAGACGTGGCTTATCTGAAAAATTGTCAGTCCAAGGAGATGAAAACAACCGTATGCACCAATTAGTACAGAAATTGCTTGCCGACAATTTATCGCGAATAAATTATCTCTTAAATAATTATTACAATTCCACTGATTCATCAAAAAGCCAGTTGGTATTCTATAAAAATATGGAAAAGGAAATAAAACGACTCACGAATCAAAGTAATATCTCAGAAATTGAAGATTTGATAAACCAATCCAATAATAATATAGTAATGAAAATACGGGAGCAGCTTCCGGAACTCTCGAATGAAAATATTATATTTCTAACTCTTGTCATCGCCGGATACGAACCTCGCGCAATATCGCTATTCACTGGTATAGGACCTAATTCCACCTATAGCAAGCGGCGCCGTTTAATCAACAGAATTGCCGCATCCTCCGCCATGGATAAGGAGTGGTTCATCTCTCAGATTGAGAATCCAATTATCGGTCATTCATGATGCTCTGTAAAATCCGTTGGTGACAACTGTCATATCTTAGATGTCCTATAATTCCCTTGTCAGATGCCTTGGCAGAAAAATCAAAACTGAAAATCAACAAGTTAATAATTTATCTCACAACCTCACATCTAATCGTTTGTAAAACAATAAATTATAGCATGCTCAAAATTTTGGTTTTTATATTGTGATAATACGCTGATATTCAGTGTGCTACAAATGGTCATGCGCGAAATTTAATGAGATGGATTTTATTCCGATTTGAATATTTTGATGTAATTTTGCTACTACCGAAACCAATCTTTTATGCAATGAAACATTTGTTTTTATTTCTTTTTTCGCTGATGTACGTGTGGGCAATTCATGCCGATTCCCCATTAGTTCAACCAACGCAAAGTCCAAGTAACGATGAATATATCGAGCTTACTCCAAAAAGTAAAAATCGTGATAATGATAGTCACCGTCATCGAGCGCCTGCTCGTCAGAATGATGTGGAATGCTATTATCTTGATGGCAATCTTCACATCAATTTTGAATTTCCAGAAGGGAATGCCATTTTGAATATCTATGACATGTCCGGCACAAAATGTCTCCAACAGCCATTCTCTACCACTACGACCTTTATCTACAATATAGGAGACATAACTGAACCTGTCAAAATCGAAATTGAAACAGAATCAAATGTGTACGAAGGATTTTATATTCCGTTATAATCAACTAACTAAAATAACGATTTCTATGAACCTAAAATTTTTATGTATTGTCCTTGGGATAATTGGAATGATGACAGTATCAAGTTGCCAAGATGATTCAATTGCTGATACATTAAGTGAGAAAGGGCTTGATATTCAAAAAGTAAATCGTGTCATGTCTCGACATCTGAACGATGATGAAAGTGTCTATCGTTTACAAACAGACCAAATTGGAATGTTGATACATAGTATTGAAAAGAATGGGAATGAGTACATACTTACTATAAGCCATGAAGATGCAATACTATTGGGTATACCTGATTCTACTTATCAAATAGCACAATCAATCCTACGTGATTATAACTCATTAGGCGAATAACAAAATACTGAACCAATCATGAAAAAACTATTTACTATTATTATATGTATTATCTCCATACAGGTTGGCTTTGCTGACAGCTTTATAGAGGATAATACTGATGTTATAGGTGTCCCTGAAATATCGTATGACAATCTTTCTCCTCAATACTTAAAGTTCAATTGTTTGAGGGATAGAGGGGCTGAGTTTGTTGACTTTGATTTATTTACAGGTAAATCTTTAAATGACAGTAATTACTGTGATAGATATATTTTTGCAGATATTGCTCGCTCGGTACGCTCTATGCTAGGTAGTAGACCAAGTTGGAATTCAGAAGAAATGTTAGCGACTCAAGATGAGCTTGGGGATATAGAGAATGCAGTTATTGGAATAATACATTACCAATATCTGTATATCAAAGAGAATGCGCTACGTGATAATCTCATACGATTTGAAAATGGGAATGTGTATGATAATTATATTGATGGTGTTCATCAGGACCCTTATGATACCGGTTCGGTATTGGCTTTTTCCGCGCAAGATAGTGTATTTAATAATATAGTTACGTTCTCTTTCCCTTCATCTATATGTCAACGGAATTATGGAGGTGCGTTTTATTTTGATGCCGGAGACGGAACAGGTTATCGCCAAATAAACCTCAACGATAAAATAACTGTAAATTATTCCACTGGGGAACATGAACTGAAGCTAAAAGTAGTCATTGGCGCAGCCACATTAGAGGCGCATAGTAAAATTCACACTATTGATACATCTGAAACACAAAGTCGTGGCTATGGTAATTATTTCATGTCTGAAATAATTAAAACGGAGTATGGAGGTAAAACTATTAGAGCAAAACTATCTCGCTATAAATACGGACATAATAAGCAACCATTTATATATGTTGAGGGATTTGATACAGATATGCTTGGAAACTCCGGGAAAAAGGATAACATGGATGGTTATGGGTTGCAAGGAGCAGGAACGATTATTGGAGGAAAATTCCTATCGGAGGATGTGTTTTCGTCATATGATTTTTATTATCTTGATTTTGAAGATGGAACAGCGTCAAATAAAGCAAAGGCGGAATTATTAAAAAATGCAATTCAACGTGTCAATGCCAATAAAACTACATCCAGTAAAAATATTGTATTTGGTTCCAGTATGGGTGGTATAACAGCTCGTTATTGTCTTAGCAAAATGGAGGAAGATGGGTTAAAACATCAAACGTCAATCTTGGTTTGCCAAGATACTCCCAATTTAGGAGCAAATGTTCCTCTTGGTGCCCTATATGTGGTTCGAGAAGGCATCAGGCTTTTTAATCGTGGAAGCTCAGAAAAACATAAAGATAAATTGGGCGACTTGCAAAAAGTTCTTGATTCTGAGGCAGCAAAAGAAATGTTATATAATTATGTTACACCGGATGGTATTATTGATAATTCTGTTCATGATGGTTTTTATTCAGAATTGCAAGCGTTAGGCTATCCTCATGGAGATGATGGTCTAATGAGATGTATAGCTATCAGTAATGGCAATGAGCAGATAACTCAACCTAACGAGTGTTTGCTTAACTTTGATGTTTCTGGTGGACTAAAGACATTCTATGATGCTGTGTTGAATCTCTATTCTCCACTCCTTGGTCCGGCTGCATTCTTGATAACAAAGGATCTCTTTACTTCTTTATTGGCAATGGTACCAGGTCGTTCAAGATTAACATTTAGTTGTGAGATTTATCCCACAGGTAGTACTCGTAATATATGTGAGATGAAATTAATGTTTAAAAAGAAAGTACTATGGCTCGCTAATGTGAAATCAACGTTATATAAATTTACAAAGGCAGCACCTAAATCAGGAATAAATTTTGATATCACAAAAGGTTCATACTTCGATACAGACGTTCAATTTGATATAAACAAGGTTATAAATTTAAATAAATTGGTGAAAAAGTTAATAGATGCCGGAGGAAAGTATTCGATAACAAAACGCATATTATTTATCCCGACTGCAAGTGCACTTGATATTGGTGCTGGTACCACATCTTTAGTGCAGGCGGATTACGATGCATTTTATAGTATGCAAAATAGACCCCTAAAGCCAAAACACTCTCCATTTCATGCTTATTACATATCTTCAAACTCAGAACAACATATCTTATTTAATTCAGATATGAGTAATTGGCTAAAATCACAATTAGCTACATTTGTATACGGTCATCCTATAGCTACTACCGGTTCAAAATATGTTCTAAATAATAACGTTAACAATAGTCCCATAACTTGGTCTACCTCCGACGAGTCTATCGCAACTATTGACAATACCGGAGTCATTACTGCTAAAGAACATGGCTTTGTGACTGTGTTAGCTACATTATCAACAGGAGAGGTATACCCAAAGCGTATCATGGTTGGTTTGCCTCAGTACATTATATCAACTTATTACAATACAGATAACATCGTATTGGAGGCTCAGCCATTATCTCAATATGCAAAATATAAAGATTATTCAGATTTAATAAAGTTTCAATTCTCAGAAGGTACTCCTATAAGTTGGAAGTCTGTTGAAGACAAAAAGTATACTGTAATGCTATCATCTACTGGTAACCAGAAGACCATTTATATGAGACCGTACTATATGAGTGATGATGATATAGTTTATGGTCCGGTAAGCTACATAGCAATAAATACAGCATTGCCTTATACTATTGAACCCAATTATTTTGCTCACAGAGGTGGAAATTTGACAAGTATTGTGGTCAAGCAGAATCCTTATTATATTGGGAGTATACCAAATGATTTTAAAATCTGTAATGTTGATTGCAAAGGAACAACCACAAGCAATTTAATAAACTTAAATAGTGTCACTACAATTACACTCGACGCTAATAATGTTTTTCCATCAGGTATGATTGACTGGTTTTTGAAAGGTCCGAATCAATCTATTACAGAAAGTTTTACTATTCGAGGTAAGAAAGGCAATATGATACAGACATTCAACGTTCCATTAATAAAACAATAAATTATGACTCTTTCCCGACATTTGATTAAAATTTTGCTGGTTGCCATGATAGGAGTGGTGGCTCAAGCTTGTCATCCAGAAATCGAACTGCGGCTTTTCCCGGACTATGATGCTTCGTTTACTATCAATGGTGAAAAGACAAAGTATAAGGAGGATTACTTGCCTAAATTTGAGGCACCCTATGCTCTGTATAAGCATGATGGCGATGGATTTTTGTTGTATTTTACTACCTATCCTCTGTATCTTGATACAAATAAAGCCCTCAGCAGTTTTACATTTTCTATAAGGCTGCCGGAACCGCCTGAATTGGGGCGTGAATATAAAATAACGGGCAATCAGTCGGGAGATTCTGAAAAAGAGGTGGTGATGTGCTCCATGATGTGGGCTCCGATGTGTAAATTTATCGACAATCCTGAGATAGTAGCGGCACATCCCAACGACCGCATAATTCTCACGTCCGACACCATTACTGAAGGATGGATACGGTTTGACCGATTCAATTATCCGTTTGAGGATAGCGAGAAGTTTTCAGTGTCTTTCAGGCTGAAAGCGGTAGTGGTGGGTGGCGACAACAATGAGGTGGTGATGCCGGTAGATGTCTCCAAGGGAAAAATTACATTTTTCCGCATAAGGGCGTATCCTATGCTGACACCGGAGATTCATTCTCTGAATTTGGATAAATTTGTGCCGAAGGACTACTTTATGTCCTCCAATCCGAAGTAGCAATCGGTCGCGATGGGAAGGTCGCAGCGTTTCCAGGCGAGGATTCCTCCCTTCATGTCGGCAATGTCGGTGAAGCCGAGCTCTTTCATGCGGAGGGCAGCTTCATGGCTGCGGCGACCGCTGCGGCAGTAGAGATAATAGTGGCGGCTCTTGTCGAGGGTCGTCACTTTTTCATTGAACGATTCTGGGTCGAGCCAGTCGATGAGGATGGCGCCCGGGAGATGGCCCTCGGCGTATTCAGCCGGGCGGCGCACGTCGAGCACCACAGCGAGGGTGTCGGAGGAAACTTTGTGGCGGAATTCCAGGGGAGAGAGCAGGCTGATTCCGTCGGAGGCGGAGCAGGCGGAGCAAAATCCGAGCGCCGCAAGGAGCATCATGAGCAGTCGTTTCATTTCGGGGATTGATTGGATTTCTAACCAGGCACTATGCGTCCAGGCATGTGCGTGAGGTCAAAGATACGTAAAAATCCTGAACCACACCGCATAAAAAATATTAAATCCGGAGGGGGAATTCGCCGTTTTTTACTAATTTTGTAGTGTCATGTTGTTGAATCTCGCGATACCTGCCCAGACCCCCATGATTACATCGCCTGTGCCCATATTCCTGACAGTTATGGCGATAATCCTGGTGACACCGTTGCTGCTCAACCGCCTGAAAATCCCTCACGTGATAGGGCTGATATTGGCAGGAGTGGCTGTGGGTCCGCACGGCTTCGGACTGCTCGCGCGCGACATGAGTTTTGAGGTGTTCGGTCAGGTGGGCATCCTTTATCTGATGTTTTTGGCGGGAATAGAGATTGATATGTACCATTTGCGCAAGAACCTGCGCAAGGGGTTGACATTCGGCGCATTCACGTTTCTTGTCCCCTTGGTGCTTGGGGCTGTGGCTGCAGTGGTGATACTCCGTATGGAGATACTCGTTGCCGTGCTTCTTGCCTCGATGTTTGCCGCCCATACACTTATAGCTTATCCAATCGTGGCCCGTTTTGGCGTCACGAAGTCGCCGGCGGTCATAATAGCCATAGCGGGTACCATTGTCACTGTGCTCGGCTCGCTCATAGTGCTGGCGGGAGTGCTTGGAGTATACCGCGAGGGTTCGCTGACCTCGCTGCTTAAGATTCTGGGATATCTGGTGCTCTATTCGGTGGGTATCATATATGTATATCCCCGCCTCACACGCTACTTTTTCAAGAAATACAACGATGGCATCTCGCAGTTTATCTACGTGATGGTGATGGTGTTTTTCGCCGCCGCCCTTGCGTCGTGGATTGGTATCGAGGGGGTGTTCGGCGCCTTCTTTGCGGGACTTGTGCTCAACAGATTTATCCCTTCACGCTCCACATTGATGGGGAGGCTGGAGTTTGTGGGTAATGCCATTTTCATACCCTACTTCCTGATAGGGGTGGGGATGCTCATAGATGTGCATGTGGTCATGGCAGGGTGGGGCACGCTCTACGTGGCGGCAGTGATGAGCGCTGTGGCTATGGTGACCAAGTGGATTGCCGCTTTTGCAACGCAGAAGACTTTCCGTCTCACCTCGATTGACCGTTCAATCATGTATCAGCTCTCCAACGCCCATACAGCTGTGGCGCTCGCTGTGGTGATGATTGGCTATGGGATGGACCTATTCGGGGTGGAGATTCTCAACGGAACCGTGGTGATGATACTCGTCACCTGCACCGTGTCCTCCATAGGTACTGCCCGTGCCGCCTCCAAGCTCAAATTGCAACTGCTGGAGCAGGAAGAGGAGGAAGGTTCGAAGGATGAGAGCGGCACACATCCGCGCACACTGATTGCCATATCCAATCCGCTTACCTCGCCAGGCATAGTCGAGCTGGCGCTTGCGATGCGGTTTCCTGACAGTTCGAAACCCGGCGATTTCTATGCGTTGCATGTACGCAACGACAATTCCGCTTCATCGCGCGCCATAGGTCGCAACTCGCTTGATGTGGCGGAGCGCACGGCTGCCGCTGTGGAGACTTCGGTGACCACCATAGAGCGCTATGACCTTAATTTTATCACCGGTGTGCTCAACACCATGGAGGAGCGCGATATAACTGAAGTGATAATAGGTCTGCACCGTCGCACCAACGTGATAGATTCGTTTCTTGGCGATAAGATAGAACGTCTGCTCAAGTCCACCAACCGTATGGTGGTGATGACCCGCTGCTTCATACCGGTCAATACAGTGACCCGCATAGTGGTGGCTGTGCCTAAGAAGGCACAGTTTGAGACCGGTTTCCGCCGCTGGGTGCAGGCAATCGGGAATTTATGCCGCCATGCCGGGTGCCCGATAGAGTTCTGGTGTGAGGATGGCACGGCAGCAATGATTAGCACAGTGCTGCGCCAGTCGCGTCTGGGTATCCGCACATCGTTCGCCACTCTTGAGAGCTTTGATGACTTCGTGGTGAAGTCGCAGGAAATCAAGGATGACGACCTGCTGGTGGTGGTCAGCGCGCGCCGTGCATCTGTGTCGTTTGAGAGCGATATGGACGCTGTGCCGGAGTTCCTGCAGAGATATTTTACCACTACCAATCTGATAGTGCTCTATCCGGGACAGTTTGGCACCGAGCCACCTATGACCATGGCGGAAACTATGGCTACGGACATGGTGTCGGCTCCATCGCCGCTCTATCTCTACACGGTCAACTTCCTGCGCCGTATGCGCCGCATCATCACCCGCCGCACCTCGAAGTGAAAGCGCCTTACTGCCCGAAAAGGGAGACAGGGGCGAAAATAACGGGAGTAAAAATATTAAATCCTGTCAAATCCAATGATTTGACAGGATTTTTTTGTTCAGTCTGATGGCTTAAGTAGAGAAAAGATTGTGTGGAGAAAGGGTACAAATCTTTTACTAAGAGAGATTTTTAACGATGCAAAATTACGCATTTTAGTGTAAATACCAAATATTTGCGGCGTGAATATTATGAAAAATCAAGTGGGAAAAATCAAGTGAAAATAAGTCGATGTTTAACGCGGTCAGGGCTGGAATGCTGGTAATCAATGTGTATGCCTCTCTTAGTAAGAGAGGGCGGATTGCCGGTCACGTTTATAGGCTGCGGTTGGCTGTGCTAAGCGCCTGCGTGACGAATGTGAATAAGAATCTCTTTACAGGAGAACCTTATAAATTTAAGTTATAATTTTGGAAATCCCGGCTCGTGAGAGTCGGGATTTTCTTCGTCATGTCAGTAACGATGCGGGATGGATGGAAAAAATATTCAAATTTTTTTGGAGGTATAGAAAATATGCTTACCTTTGCAGTGTACTATTATACTAATACACGAGTATTCTTAAAAAATAAATATATATTCGATATGCTAAAGATTGATAATGTTTCATTCAGTTACAGACGCAAGGGGCGGCTGGTGCTCGAGGGTATTGACCTGACGGTGAGACCCGGCGGCGTGTACGGATTGTTGGGAAGCAACGGTGTGGGTAAATCCACACTGCTCTACCTGATAGCCGGAGCGCTTACTCCGCGCACGGGAGAAGTGAGATTTGACGGGGTCAACACCCGTCTGCGCCAACCCTCCACCATGGCGGAGATTTTTATTGTTCCCGAGGAGATTGAGCTTCCTAAAATCAAGTTGAGCTCGTATGTCAAGGCAAACTCGCAGTTCTATCCACGTTTCTCGCATGAACAGATGCTCAAGTATCTCGACAATTTCGGACTGGAGACCGACCTTCATCTGGGTGAGCTCTCGATGGGACAGCGGAAAAAGGCATTCATAAGCTTTGCGCTGGCATGCAACACCTCTCTGCTTCTGATGGATGAGCCAACCAATGGACTGGATATCCCCGGAAAGGGAGCTTTCCGCCGCACAATCGCGAGCGAAATGAACGACGACCGCACAATGATTATATCCACCCATCAGGTGCGCGACATTGACCGTCTGCTTGACCATGTGATAATAATGGACCACAGCCGTGTGCTCCTTGATGCAAGTATGGGCTCTATCATGGATAAGCTGAATTTCGTGGTGACCAGCGACCGTGCGCTCATTGACTCGGCGCTTTACTCGCAGCCGAGCGTTGAAGGGACCATGGTTGTGGTGCCCAATGTCACCGGAGAACTTACGGATGTGAATCTTGAATCGCTATTTGAACTGGCGATTGCGAAGCCAGGCTACGTAGCTGAATTGTTTAACGCGAAAAATCAGGATGAGGTATGAATAAAATAGCACAGACAATAGATTTCCACAGGTTCGGACTTCTTGTGAGAAAGTTTATCATAGAGAATGGTCGCAGATTCGCGCTGCAATTCGGAGGCATGACTCTCGCCATGATACTTGTGTTTGTTTTCGATACGTACAATAGCTATCAAGTGACCTCAGGGGAGAAGCTTGTCATGGCAGCGATAGTGACCTTCATCTACGGATTGGTCATAGCCTCAGGTATGTTCCGCTCCATGGGACGCCCGGTCACGGCATTATCCACTCTTACATGCCCGGCCTCGCAGTTTGAGGGCTTCATGCTGCGATGGCTCATAGCGGTGCCTCTGTTTCTGCTCTGGGCTTATGTGTCGGCACTGATAGCCGATGTGGCTTCGTGGGTGTGCTGCAGTATATGTGACAAGGAGATGGTATGGATTGATTGGAAGTCGATTTTCGAAATTACCGGTTATGAGTGGGATAGTTTCGATAGATTCGATTCGATGATTCTGTCATTTATGAGCAACTTCCTCTTCATACAGTCATTTTTCCTGTTGGGCGGTATAGTGTGGAGCCGTAACCATGCGCTCAAGACTTTCGGGGCATTGTTTGTGATATGGTCTGTCTACATGGTCTGCCTGCTGAGTGTTGCAGCCCTGTTCATCAATGGTCAATATTTCTTTAATAAGACCCTGCCATTAGGTTTGTTGGGGATGATTGGACGTATTGCAGGCACATTGTTTAACTATCTTCTGACCTATATGCGCTTCCGGGAGGCAGAGGTTATAAACCGGTGGTGATTCTATGGTATTCAAAGAAAACACAAAGGCTATCTACCTTCAGATAGCTGATAAGATTTGCGACGAGGTGATGGTGGGCAGTATCCGTCAGGGCGACCGCATCCCCTCGGTGAGAGAGTATGCCTCGACGCTGCAGGTCAATGCCAACACGGTGATGCGCTCATACGATTATCTTGATAAAGCAGGGGTTATTTTCAACCGTCGTGGCATAGGATTCTTTATCGCTGAGGATGCCTGCGAACGGATACTGACCATGCGGCGCGAGGCTTTTTACTGCGGCGAGATGCAGGATTTTTTTCATAAGATAAATCTCCTCGGCATCACACCGGAGGAATTGACAAAACTGTATACTAATTATTTAGACACGAAAAAATGAAAAGAACTACATATATAATGATTGGCGCCTTCCTGGCAGGGTTGGTATTTATGCTTGGTTGTGTGTCTTATATAGTCCTCAACAATAAGAGCAGAAAACTGGATGCAGTAATGAGAACTTTGAGCGGGGAACAGCAGGAATTTCAGATAGAGCGTTTCGATACTGTCAGTTTCGAGCTGGGGACGTCGTTCACTGATGGCGATGTCAGGTTGTCGGGTTTCAAAGGGATAAAAGTGTCGCTGAATGATGCCCTCACCTCCCCACAGGTTGAAATGCCGTCGGATTGGGCGGAGCTTGCCAAGTGCAGAGTTGATAATGGGAAATTATGTGTGTTCATTGACACCGACGTTGAGCCTAATGACTCCATAGGTTATGTGGAGTATATTTCCGATTCATATTGCCCCATCAATGTAGTGGTGCCCCGCGGTATGCTCAAGGCGGTTGAGGGACCTGATGGGTGCACTATCTATCTGGAGGATATGATTGCCGATAAGATTCTGCTTAACAGCGGTGGCAGACTTGTGCTGACTCATTGTGCCATCGATACCATATCGGGAGGCGGCAAGCGGTTCAGCGAGCTTAAGCTTGACGACAGCAGCGTTAAGGTAGCAGATATTTCCGCTTCCACTGATTTTAAACTGACCGACAAGAATGCCGGAGTGGAGCTGCTGCAACTCCGCACACTTAAATAAACAGCTTTTGCTGGAGTTGAGGCGAATCTTTGCCAATAGTATACGATGGATTATTCCTGAGGTTCTTCCTTGGGGAGTGATTCCACCCTGATAAGGTCAAGGCGGGTGGCAGTGCGGCTCTGGATGGTGAAGGCAAGGTCATCTATGACGAGGCGCTCGCCTTGTGCCGGCAGGGTGCCGGTCTCATGCATGATATATCCGGCAAGAGTCTGGTATTCATCCTCCTCCGGTATGTCAAGACGGAAGTCATCGCGGAGTGTGCGTACCTCGATGCGACCTGAAAATTCATATACACCGGGTGCAACTTCGGTGGCGGTGATGCCGTTCTTGTCATGCTCGTCCTGAATGTCGCCGAATATTTCCTCCACGAGGTCCTCGAGGGTTACAAGTCCGGCTGTGCCGCCAAACTCATCCACCACCACAGCCATGGAGCGTTTCTCGCTCAGCAGACGACGCATCATGGTGTTGGCGAGAAGTGTCTCGGGGGCGTAGAGCACTTCCTTGATATGCTCTTTCCAGTCGCTCTTCGGGTCGAACAGTTCCGATACATGGACATAGCCTACCACATTGTCGATATCGTCGCGGTAGACGAGAATCTTGCTTCTGCCGGATGATGTGAACAGTTCGGAAAGCTGCTCGCGTGTGGTATCCTCAAGTTCCACAGCCACAAGTTCGTTGCGCGGCGCCATGCAGTCGCGCAACTGTGTGTTGGAGAAGTCAAGGGCGTTGTGGAATATCTTCACCTCCTTCTCCACTTCTACTTCCTGAGGGTTCTCGAGGTCATCAATCTTGGTCTCCAGATAGTCGTTGAGCTCGTTGATTGACAGAGCGCCCAGACGTGTATCCTCAGCCTTGATTCCCGCCATTTTCATCAGCACTTTGGAGAGCCATGATGTGAACCATGACACAGGGTAGAGAATGATGTAGAACAGGAACACCGGGAGGGCGAATATCTTGAGCGATGTGTTGGGATTGATGCGGAAGATGGTCTTAGGGAGGAACTCGCCGGTGAAAAGTATCACAAGTGTGGATATTAGGGTCTGCAGGAGCAGAATCACAGCCTGATTGTTGGAGATATGCTCCTCAATCCATGGTTCGAGAAGAGCGGCGGCGCCCATACCGTAGATGACGAGCATGATGTTGTTGCCAACAAGGATTGTGGAGATGAAAAACTCCTGATGGGAATAATATCGTCCGATAATCCTGTTGAGGAGACCGCCACGGCTTGAGTCAAGACCGATGCGCACGCGGTCAGCTGTAATATAAGCGATTTCCACTCCTGAAAACAGGGCGGAAAACATCAGCGATACTAATGATAATATTAACCAGGAAGTGATAGTCATGTCAGTTCGTAAAAGGAATTACCTAAAAAATAACTGCTTTTCTGTTCACATTTGTTTTTTAACGTCTTAGTCCTCCTTTGCCTTTTCATCCTCCTCGGTGACAACTTCAAACTCCTCGGCAGGGGTGTCGGGAGCCTGGCTTACGGTATCAGTGGCGGCTGCGCGATTGCTGCGACCGCCGCTGCCTGGCTGGAATGAATTGGCGGGGAAAATGCCTGCCACATTGCGGATGGCATAGTGGGTCAGCTGCTCGTTTGAGTCAAATCCATATCCCTCAAGCACCTTGTCAGGGCGTTCTATATGGATGAATGAGTCGGAGTAGAGCTTGTGATGGCGCTGGTCCCAGAAAAGTTGGTTGGTGAGGAACTTCTCGTTCATCACATTGGTGATGTTTACGTTGCCGTCCAGTCGCCAGAGCTGTTTGTTCTTGAAGTAGGTGGCAGAGTCGGCGGTAACGGTTGCCTCCTTTCTGAAAAACATGTCGAATTTGTCGAGATTCAGCCCATCGGGGAAACGCCAGTATGGTTCCTCCGCTTCATCGTAGACATACCATATAGGGGTTGTGATGCGAAATCGCGTCACGCCTGAGTCGGATATGAGGGTCTCCACATTGCGAGTGAGCATGGTGGGGGTATGCTCCGCGTCGATGTTAGCCATCGCCACGGGGTTGTCCTCCTTGCAGCTTGAGGTCACAAAGCCAGTGGCAGCTATCGCAAAGGCTGCCACGACCGGTAACAGGCGCATGTGGGATAATTTCATGCTCTTAACGGAGTTTGTTTTTGAGGAACCAGAGACCGTTGAAGTTCACACCAAGGGTGATGTTGAAATACTGCTCCTTAAGCAGTGGATTGGGGGTAGCCTGTCGGTTGTGATACTCGAATCCGAGGTTTACCACAGTCTTTGAGGTAGCGGTGGGGAAACCGAAACCGCATGATACTCCGTAGTCCCTCACATGGTTGTCGTCCACCATCATGTAGTCGCGGTTATAGAAACCACCGAGACGGTAGGTGACGCGGCGCAAGTAGCCGCCACGCGGATTGGGGAGATAACTTATACCGGCAGCCACTTTCCAGCGGTTGTCGAGCTTGGTTCCGGAGAAGTTCTCAATCTGCTCATATTTGGCTTTAGCCCAATTCTGGTAGGTGACATCCACCTCGGCCTGGAACTGAGAATTCCAGTCGTAGCTGATACCTGCACCCCAAGTGTCGGGGAGTGAGAATTTTCCTTTCAGGCTGACGAGTCCGGGGGCGATGGTGTCGGGCTTGGAGTCAAGCGATATATCCTGCTTGATTACGTAAGTGTTGCCGAGGAGCGACTTGCCGGGCGAGTATGTCACACCGAGTGTCACCTTGTTTTTACGACCGATGTTTACGCCATATTGCACACCGAACTGCAGATGGTAGTCCTTCACTTCGAGCACCTGTTCGAAGAGAGTCTGATTGGCTGCCGAAGTGGTGGCGTAGACATCATTGTAGGTTGTACCGAAGAGGTACGAGACGTTCATACCGACAGTGAAATTCTTGAACGGCATATAGCCCGCACCGATATAGAGCTGGTTGAGACCGCCCACACCCTGATGTGTAGCCAGACCGTGATTTATGTCGGAGCCGAAAGCGTAGCCTACCGATGAGTAGGGGAGCAGACCGAGGCTGACACCAACGCGCTTTGACACAGGGAAGAGCATGGTGAGATAGTCGATGCCGCCGCCAAAGTCGCGGTCGCTGCCGGAGATATCTTTGCGCCAGTAAAGCGACATATCCACACCCATGTCAAAAAGAAAAGTCAGCGAGTCGACAGCCGCGTATGATGCGGGGTTCATTACGTTGACCTGTCTGCCTGACTGCATGGCATAACCGACACCACCCATCTGGCGCTGTGCCGAAGTGGCGTTGTCACGCAGGATACCGTAGCCGAACTTTGAGTAGGGGCTTGTCTCGTTCTGAGCCATGATGCTGCCACACGACACCATCAAAATAGCTAACGTTAGAAGAAATTTAATTTTCATTGTAAAGCAAAATTCTGTTTAATCCTCTGCTTGCGAGATGCTCATCCACGTGAACATCAAAGTCGCAGAGGGATGCAAGATGATGACCGCAACCTCCTCCGAGTACCACGACGGTATCCTGTGGAAGACGGCTTCTGTAATATCTGATTGATGCCACGACGCTGTAGACAGAGCCCAACGCTATTGCATCGGCTGTATTCTTGCCCATGACGTTGCGGCAGAGTTCAGGAATATTTTCAGGGAAAGGGACGAGGGGAAGGCGGGCGGTGAAGCTGTTGAGTGCCTTCAGTTCCATTGTGATTCCGGGTGCGATGTTGCCACCCTGATATACACCGTCGGCGTCCACATAGTCGTAAGTCACGGCTGTGCCGGCATCGACCACGAGTATGGGTTTCCCTTTGTGCTCGCTCCAGGCACCCACGGCGGCAGCCACGCGGTCGGCACCAAGGGTCAGGGGGGTGTCGTAGTTGATGCGTATGGGGAGCTTGGTGGAGGTATTGAGGCGGTACACGCAGCGGGCTATGTGGCTGAGTTTGTTAATGACAGGTCCGTTGTTCTGCACCACGGAGCAGTATATTGCTCCGTCGAGACGGCGCTTGTCCACAAATTTCTCCACGCTGGCGGGTGTGAGACGGGTCTCGATAACAGTGTCAACGAGTTCCGTGTTTTCCCAAAGCGCTATTTTCGCTTCGGTATTGCCTTGGTCAATAGTGAGATATTGCGACATTTAGTCTGTTCACATTTGGTTTTTAACAGCCTATTAGGGTCTGCTGTGGGAATTTGGCGACAAAATTACTAATTAACTGTCAAATAATCAGCGTGAATTAACAATTATTTTATTCTTGGTTAATCTTTTGCTTCGGAATCATGATGGATGTGTAGAGGGTGAGCACACCACCTGCGAGCGTGAAAGCAATCCAGTCGGTGCCCGGAAGGAACATGAACACCGCTCCTACTACAAAAATCAGAGCAGTCCATATCTCCATGCGCATCAGACGTCGCAGACGCACTGCCCACTCCTTGTTGACAGGCATTATGAATTTTCCGGCGAGTACCATTGCGGCGCCTGCCGCGTAGATGTATTTTGCCGTGCCGGTGCCCATGCGGAGCAGAGGCATGCATGCCGCTCCCATGATGGCGAGCAGCCCGATGGTGGAGAGTATGTTGGACCAAAGTGTCCGTTTGGTGTTATCGAAAGCCATATAATTACGCTATATCTTACTGTTCAAATACGTATACATCCTCGTCGGGATGCTGCATGTGGTATTGCTCGCGCACTATACGTTCCATTGTTTCCTTGTCGGTATCGAGCGAGCGGTTCAATTCTCGGTAATGTTCCAGGGTATCGGTGGCATCCTTTATTTGGGCCTGCAGCTCATCAATGCGCCTTTCCTGTTCAACAGTTCGGAGGAGGGAGTTTTCATTGAAAAACAGCACAGCTGCCCCCACCACTATTGCGGCGAGGAGAGTCAGCGACAGATACCGTTTGCACCATGCATAGAAGTTGTTCATTATGTCATTGGTATAAGAGAGTTCGGACTCAAACCTCTGAGGGGATGTGATGAAACATCCCCACGGAAGTTCTATGCAAAGTTACGGTATTATTTCCAACGGTGAAAAATTTTAATTAATCTTCACATCTTCGCACCCGAACAGCACCACTTTCTCCACTCCGGGTTCAGTGGGGGCGTCGATGTCGCGGAGCGAGGCATCCTTCACATCGTCGAGCACCACGGCCGGCCGGAATTCAGGGCGAGCGTAGGTGAATGTGAGGTTTGTGGCATGCAGACCGTCCACGTGGCGGGCATAAAGACCATAGGCCGGTGTCTGTCCTGCAAATTTAGGCTCCGGATAGTTGGTGCCCTGTTCGCGGTACTGTTTGTTGACAAGTTCCTTGGCGCCGCCCCCTTTGAAATGGAGGCGGATGTTGTTGAGCCACACATTGCGCACCGGCTCGTCAGGCATGCCGGTCACAATGATGGAGCAAAGCGAGTCGCAGTCGTCGGCTATGATGTTGGAAATCTGTATGTCACGTGCGCTTGATGGGCGTGTCACATCCTTCGGTCCGCGGTTGCGGCATCCGGTGGTGATATAGATAGGGTAGTGGTGCACATGGCTCATGGTGATGTTTGATACCACGATATTTTCCATGATGCCTTGGTCTACTTCCTCGAAAGCGAGTCCGCTTGAGTACATGAAAGTTGAGTTGGAGAGGGAAATGTTGCGGTAGCCGCCGTTTGATTCGGTGCCGAGTTTGAAGCGACCGCACACCCATCCTACTTTCTCGGGTATATAGGTTCCGTCGAGGAGTGAGCCGCATTTGTAGCCGGTGATATTGCAGTTTGTCACGGCTATATGCTCGCAGAGCACCGGTTTTTTCAGTGCATAGGAGCTTTTGAGCACCAGAGCGTCATCGTGTGGAGTGTTGATGCGGCAGTTGGTTATGGTCATGTACTTGCAGCAGTCTATGTCTATGCCATCGCGGTTGGTGTCGATGGTAAGATTGTCGAGAGTTGACAGGTCGCAGCCGGTCATGATAATGGCAAAATGCCCTCCGCGGTAGACAGTGAAGTCGCGGAGAGTCACGCGGCGGCAGAGCTTCAGCGCCACGGCTTTGTCGCCGGTGCCAATCGAGCCGCCCTCGAGATTTCCGGCGCGTTCGGTGTCACGGCGGGTGAGCCCTTCTCCGTCAATCATGCCATGACCGGTGATACTGACGTTTGTCTGCCCTTCGGCCCATATCAGTGAGTTGTGGAAATATGTATGTCCGCCATCCTGATATTCAGGGAATCCGCCAAATGATTCGCTCTCATCGTAGGCTTTCATTTCAGCCGGAGCCGCGAGAATCACGCAGCCGGCCGAGAGATGTAAATCGATGTTTGATTTCAGCCGTATGCTTCCGCTCAGGTATGTTCCGGCCGGAAGCAGTACCTGTCCGCCTCCGTCTGACACAGCCGCCTCGATAGCGGCATTGATGGCAGGAGAGTCAAGGGTTTTTCCGTCACCTTTGGCGCCATAGTCTTTTACGTTATAAACTCCTCCGGCAGCCGATGCGGTCCAGACGATAAGTAATGTGATGATAGTTGAAACTGACCTCATGGTACAATGAACTGATTTAGATTGATGGATGATTTTTAGGTATGTTTTTGAAAAAATGTAGATACGGACTGAATAATCCAGCGTGAAGTTACGAAAAATACATTAAAGTGCAAAAATACCCGCGAGAATGGACGGTGGGAGGAGAAAACAGCAAGTATTTAAAGAGTGTTAATTCGTGTTAAAAGATTTGGGGGGGGGGTAATTTTTTTCTTGTATATTTGTGGGATAATATTTGTGAATCTAACTTATTGCGAATTAGCCTTTTTGTATTAAACACGATTAGTGATTGCTATCTTCAATAAGTCTCAACATTTCATCCTAACCTAATCACATTATGAATAGAATTTTAAAAGCGATATTCTCAGTATTGCTTCTGCTTCCGGCGGTATGGTTTGTGTCATGCCAGGTGGATAGAATTGAGGTTCCCGCATCCGAGGAGTATAACCGTGAATTTATCAAAAAATTCGGAGTCCCTGATAACAATATCTCATGGAATAGCGCCACGACAGTAACCGTGTCGGTCGACCCGTCGTTGCTTGGAAAAGCTTCAAAGCTTAATATCTATACTGCATGGCCCGGTAATCCTGACTGCCACATCCTGGCATCGTGGGATGTTACTTCGGGTGATGAGTTTCGTTTTGATTGTCCGGTTGATATGCAGGCGGCGTATGTGAATATTCTTGACAGTGAATCACATTCGTTGTTTGCATCCTATGTGGCTATCAATGACGGGAGCATGAAGGTGGGAGAGCGTGCCGCCTCACGTGCCGGTATAGTCACTCCTGTGCCTTACCATTTTGACCTGACTTCCAACAAGTCGCTCGGGACTATACCTGTGGATAAGGATTACAATAAAGATTTCTGGGCTGCTTTCAAGTCAAACAGCGGAGAGAATATTGTGAAAGTCCCGGAGGCTTGGGTTCCGAATTATGGGGAATACATCCCGTTGTCTCTTTATTTAAATGACCAATTGGTTGATTCAGAAAATGGATGTGCCCTTGTCGATTGGCAGCAACAGATTAGATTAAGGCAGGGAACGTTGCCAAGCGATGTGACTTCCAACAGCAGGGTAATGCTCAGGATTAAATATTCAGCTCTTGAAAATGATTCTGATTTTGCTGGTGCTAAAGAAACATATAGTACTCTTAAGATGGATTATATAAAGCCTGACACCAGTTGGGATGATTATATGGAATTTAAAAATCTGAAAGGGAATGAAGGCTTTATTGAGCAAGCCCTTTCTGTATCACAAGTGGAAATATTGAAAAATAATGAAGTTGTAATCCATGGAAATTGTGTAAGGATATATTCCATAGAGTTCAAGGAGATTGAACCAGAGACAATTGTCAACATCGCCGACGTGTTCAATCTGTATGGTTTCACATCTTCGCCCCAGTCAACTTTCGACGGGTTCAAAAATTCCTATCTCCGTCCTAACAACACATACGATGAGGTTGGATATTCATGTGCCGACCTTGTTGGGCTTATAGGTAAGAAAAATGGTAAGTTTAGCGAGGAAATTGATGAAAATAATAAATGTAATCTTGAGAAATTTTCTGACCTTTTTAATAAGGAAGAAGGTGTGACCTATATAGTGCGCGAGGACAATACCGAGGTCTCGTTAGATTATTTCTTCGGATGTGCAAGTACGTTCAACTGTTTCGGGTATTTCTATTGCACTGATGAGGAGGCAAAGCTTCCTGAAGCCGAACGTGTGGAGCTTCTTCTAAAGAAGCCTAAATTCGTGCTGATTTATAGTGCGAATCAGGGTACCAATATGCTGCTTCAGGAAAATGAAGGAGAACCATGGAAATACGATACAAAATTCGAAACTGCTGATATAGTTCCGTCAGGTCCTAATGAGGGAAAGGACCAGGGTGATAACTGGACGCATTGTACAAGATTTACTAAATTTGTTGAGAATGCAGAGAATGGGGATTATGTGGATAAATTTGCGCCCCGTTTCCGCTCGGCAAACTATAGATTGGTGTATTATTCCCCCGAACAGATTGAAAACGGTCGGCTTAAACCCGGAGCTATGGGTACATATAAATTCCCAAAAGGCACTCATATAGGGTTCTTTATCATTAATGGAGGACGCTATGCATTGGACCGTAACGGCACTACTGCAGCCAGAATTACGAATCGCCATATATCGTTCTCACGTCCATATCTGAACAAGTATATTGCTAATACTATTCATGGGGGACATAGCCATGCAAAGGGGGAAGGAAATAATTCGAAAGTAATCAATGGAAACGGAGAGGAGGAACCATGGACTGCATTCGTCACTTATGAGTGGAACGGACAGCTTATGATGGGTGTTGAGGATTATTTCGCTGAGAACCATGGGATATATGAAGGTGGTGACCATGATATGAATGACTTGCTCTTTCGCGTCAATGGTGAATTTGAACGGGAGCGTGAGGAGTTGAACGAAGACCCGGTAAAGCGTCAGGCATGGGTAATAGCATGTGAGGACCTCGGTGGTACGTTTGACTATGACTTCAATGATGTGGTGTTTGGTGTGACCCATGTAGGAGGCGAGGAAATAGCCACTGTCACAGCGCTTGCTTCAGGCGGTACACTTCCTGTCTATCTTTGGTCGAAGTATCCTCAGGTTGATGCTAAAGGTAATCCCGTAGAAGGAAGCGGTGATGGTGTCCTATGTTCCCCCGGCTCAAATAATGGAGAGTTCCACAGCTGGTGGGGTGGTTCGCGTCCCTCCTCCTCACATATCAATGCTTCATCGTGGGGTGGTCCCGGCGCTACGGTATATATCAAGGTTCCGGCAGACTTCTCAATAGCTCCAAATGATACTCACTATAAGCCTGGTGAGGGTGATGATAATATGGGAGGCTTCAAGGTGCTTGTGCGCAAGCCCGGAGAGAATGAAAACACCGTAATCACCGCTCCAAATAAAGATGCTTCGTTTGTGGCACCTCAGATGTTCCTTGTTCCAAACTCCTGGTACTGGCCCACTGAGACCCAGGCGATAGATGGAGTCTATCCGGGTTTTGTGCCTTGGAGTAGCCGCTGGTGGAACAACCGCAGTGGTCAAAACGCCGACCGTGTGATTAAACATAACTGGATGCCGGTATACGATAAATAATAGCAATAGATAATATATTTTCATCTTGTGTCACCGCATGTTTAGGATTGGACAGATATCCTGAGCATGCGGTGATTGATTAATGTCGGATTGTTTTGTTTCATTGGCTGACTGATATTTGAAATGCGAAACAGTCAAAAATAACTTAATTTCGGCAATAATCTTGATTTATTGCCGAAATTAAGGTGTGTTATATTAAGGCGTGTGATATAATTAACAGCACTCCAAAAGTTAGACAAGAAACTTTTGGAGTGCTGTTGATTTTTGATATGGTCTATTCGTCAGTTATGTTTGCCGGTGGGCTGTTACATAGCCAGTGCGTCGGTGACAGGTATGATGGTGTAGGTGAAAGTGTAGGGAGCGTAGGGGAGGCGGTATTGCTTCAGAGGAAGCGCACCCCAGCTGTTTACACATCCGAGTCCCATCTGGCGCAGGTCAACGCATACCTCGGTGATGTTGGCCGGTTTGACTTCGGGGAAATGGGTGTTGGTTTTTTCCTCTCCACCGTCGAGCGAGTCGATTGTATAGTTGAGGGCAGACGCCGAGAATGGTTCTGAAGCGATAATTTCAATGCCTGTACCCTTGCTGTCGAGGACTTTCCACCAACGGAGGTCGGCACGTGTGCCAGTCTCCTGCGGACGGATGTAGGCGTAGGGCTGTGATGCCACTGACTGGCGGTAGATGCCAAGCTGCATGGCGTGTTGACGGTCGATGTAGTTCTCGCCGGGACCGCGACCGTAATACTCTACCTCGTCAAATTTCTTGGGCATCGGGATAATCATGCCGAAACGGAACATGTCGGAAATCTCGGCTTTCTCATCGACCGGAGTGAATTTCTGGGTCACCTTGATATTGCCGATTGAGTTGATGATATATGTAAGCTCGAGAGAAGCTTTCACGGTGGGCATATCGTAGGAAGCCACGACTTTTATTTTATTACCAACCGCCTCATGGGTGAGGGATTTGAGGTTCATCTCGGGATTATGCCATGCACGGTATTTCTTCTGAAGGTTTGCGCCGTAATCATTGTCAGTGGGAGCACGCCAGAAGTTGGGACGGATGGATTCGCCGCTGTTGAGGAGCTCTGTACCATTTATATCGTAGCGGTTTATGAGCCCGGAGGCTTTGTCAATCACCACTGTGAAGCCATCGCCGCTTACTGTGAGACTGGAGGAATCGTCAACCGAAGGGAGGTCACCTTTCACACACATCTTGCAGCCGGGAGCAACCGGTTCGGTAAGCGCGATTTGCTCACGGGCTATCACCTGACCTGCTGGGAGGAGTCCTTCAGCTTCCTTAAGCGCGTACTCCACGTTGAGGAGCCACTCGGAGCCGGGGGTAAGCTCGCCATAGTTGACAGTGTAATCACGGGTGCTTTGCGGAGCTACATCGAGGTTCTCGAGCATGCCGGTACGCACCGGAGTGCCATCGCGGAGAAGTGTCCACTTCATTGTCACGTCATCGAGACCCTTGAAGAAGTTCTCGTTGTATATGCTGAGGAGGTTGTCGGCTTTCCTAGAGGTCCAGATATTCTGATAAATCTTCTGAGCCTCGTAGGCATGGGGATTGAATACTCTGTCGGGGCTGATGAGACCGTTGACACAGAAATTGTTGTCGCTGGCGTCATAATTATTGAAGTCGCCGCCATAAGCCATTATGGTCGCGCCATCCTTGCCTTTCCAGCGCACAGCCTGGTCCACGAAGTCCCAGATGTAACCACCCTGGTATTTGGGATACTTGCGCACGAGGTCCCAGTATTCTTTGAAGCCACCGAGAGAGTTGCCCATGGCGTGAGCGTACTCACACTGTATGAGTGGCATCTTTGAGTTGGGGTCGGCGGCAAATTTCTCACTGCGGTCGTATGGATAGTACATGGGGCAGAATATGTCGGTCTTGCCGGTCTGATGTGCTTGCTCATACTGCACGGGGCGTGAGGAATCCTCTGCCTTAATCCAATCATAGGCAGCCTCGAAGTTGGGACCGTAGCCCGCCTCGTTGCCGAGAGACCACACGATGATGCTGGGATGGTTGTACATAGCCTGTACATGGCGCTGGTTGCGTTCAAGGTGAGCCTTGGCGTAGGCAGGATTCTTGGCAAGAGTTTCCTTGCCGTAACCCATTCCGTGGCTTTCGATGTTGGCTTCGGCTGTCACATACAGACCGTAGCGGTCGCAGAGGTCATACCAGCGTGGGTCGTCAGGATAGTGGCAGGTGCGCACGGCGTTAATGTTCATCTCCTTCATGCGGCGGATGTCCTGCTCCATGCGTTCCACTGACACCACGTAGCCGCCATCGGGGTCGAGTTCATGACGGTTGGCTCCCTTGATGAGTACCGGCTGACCGTTCACGAGAAGCTGTGCGTTCTTGATTTCGATGCGGCGGAAACCCACATTTACAGGAATCACCTCCTCGACCTTGCCGTTCTTAAGGAATGTTGCACGTAGCGAGTAAAGATTGGGTGTCTCGGCTGTCCATTTGCGTGGAGCCTTGATGTCAAATGTGTGGGTTACTTTTCCTTTGGCATTGGGAATTGAAGTCTTGGCTACCACCTTGTCAGCGTCGAGAAGCTGAAGCTCAAGTGTGCCTGAGCCTTTTATGTCGGCAGTCACGGTCATGATACCGTTTGTATAGGCGTCGTCGAGTGTCGCGTTAACGCGGATATCCTCGATGCGGTTCTTGGGGCGGGCATACAGATAGTTCTCGCGGGCAAGTCCGCAGAAGCGGAAAAAGTCCTGGTCCTCGAGGTATGTGCCGTCGCACCAACGGCGGATTAGTATCACGAAAGTGTTTTCTTTGCCGGGAATGAGATATTTTGTCACATCAAATTCCTGTGCAAGCTTGCTGTCTTCGCCATAGCCTACCTCTTTGCCGTTGACCCATAGGGCGATGTTGGAGGTGGCGGAGCCGAAGTGAGCTATGATATCTTTCCCTTTCCAGTCGGCAGGGACGGAGATGTTGCGGCGGTATACTCCCACATGGTTGTCCTTTTCGGGTACCACCGGAGGGTTATTCTCGAAATGACCTCTCCACGCGTAGCCGGTGTTGACGTATATAGGGTCGCCGTAACCGTTTAGCTCCCAGATTCCGGGGACTGAGATATTATCCCAAGCAGAGGCGTTGTATGACGGTTTTTCAAATCCGTCGTTCACCACTTTGTCGGCATCTGCTACCCAGCGGAATTTCCATTTTCCGTCGAGCGAAAGGAAGTTTTTGGAAAGAGTCTTACCGGCTGAAACCGCATCGGCTGATTCAAATGCGAAGTAGTCGGTGTGCATGGGATAGCGGTTTATTGCATTGACCTGCGGGTCGAGCCATGCCGGGGTAGCGCCACCCGCTCCGAGAGCGCTTCCGGCAATCATGGCAGAGAGTATCAGTTTTTTAATGTCCATAAAAATAGATGGTATGTGATAGATTTTGGTAAGGCAAATTTAGTAATAAAATCACACATCCGATGGTTGGAATCATGCAAGATATATGATAAATCTGCCAAAAATTCGTAATTTTGCGGAGATAACACTATGGACTGATATAAACAGGCAAAATCAGGACCTGCCGGATTGAAAACGGTTAAGTCAGTCATAATTCAACAACCTCGTTAAGATGAAACCGATTTTTCTGATTGGATACATGGGGTGTGGAAAGTCAACCTTAGGCAAAGGTCTTGCCGCCCGGTGTGACATACACTTCATAGACCTGGATGATTATATAGAGCAGAGCCGTGGTATGGCTATCAAGGAGATATTCGCCTCGGAAGGTGAGGCGGCTTTCCGTGAGCTTGAGCGGAAGATGCTGCTTGAGGTCAGCGGTATGGAGAATGCTGTGGTGGCTTGTGGCGGAGGCACTCCTTGCTTCGGCGATAATATGGAGCTGATGAATGCCCGCGGTATCACGGTGCTGCTGCGCACATCGCATGCCCGTTTGCTCGAACGCCTCAAGCGCGGTCGGGCGAAGCGTCCGCTGATAGCTGGTCTTGACGATGATGAGCTTGACCGTTTCATAGCCGAGCAGCTTGAACGCCGCATGCCTCATTATTCCAAGGCTCAGGAGGTGTTTGACAGCACTCTCCTCGAGGATGAGAACCAAATAGAGCAGAAATGTGCGGCTTTCATCAGCAAGTTTAATCTACCTTTGAAACAAAATCAATAGACTCTCCCACTATGATAACCGAGACACCTACCCCGCAGGAACAGCCGTTGGAGACAGCTACCTGCCACCGGGGCTTTTCCATAGGACTCCCTAAGTGCGACAATCCCGCCGAGCGCCGTTTCCCACTCACACCCGAGGCTGCCGGGCAGCTGATAGAGCGGGGATTCAGAGTGAAGATGCAGGAGGGGGCTGCCGGTACGATACATTACACCGACAGCCAGTACACACGTGTGGGTGTATCGGTAGGCTCCCGTGAGGAGTCGCTTGCTTGTGATATAGTGATACATCTTGCTCCACTGGAGCTGCGCGATGTGAGAAAAATGCGCCGTGGAGCTATGTTGCTCACACTTCTCCGTCCTACTGACCAGGACCTGTCTTCGGTCAAGGAGCTTCTGCGCCGCCACATCATCACCATAGCTATTGACTTGATTGAGGATGAACGTGGATGCACTCCGTTTGCCGATATCCTGGCTGAGATTGATGGACGCGCATCGGTGGCTATCGCCTCGTCGCTGCTGGCCGATTCGCAGCGTGGCAAAGGGATACTCTTGGGGGGTGTGGCAGGAATAGTGCCCTGCGAGACTCTGATTATCGGCTCGGGTATTGCCGCATGTGCTGCCGCGCGTTCGGCGGTAGGACTGGGGTCGATGGTGAGGATGTATGACAACGATGTCTACTCCTTGCGCCGTGCCGGGCAGGAACTCGGTCCGTGGGTGATAACGTCCTCGCTCCATCCGCGTACTCTCGACAATGCTCTGCGGTCGGCCGACGTTGTGGTGGTGTGTCCCACACGCGAGCCGTTCAGCGTGAGCCGCGAGGTGGTAAGCTCGATGAAGAAAGGGGTGGTTACATTTGACCTCGCCTCGGGCGACGGTGCGGCTTTCCCCTCGATGACTGCAGTGGACCTCGCGCAGGCATCGGCTATAGAAAGCTCTGCACAGATAGCCGACCGTATCTGCTTCGTGCATGCAGGCTGTGCTGTGGCGCGCACTGCGGCGATGGCTCTAAGCAATACATTTCTCACCCTCATGCAGAGCATAATCACATGCGAAGGTGTGGGTAATGCCCTGAAACTTCTCCCTGGTATGCAAAAAGCCACTGTGACATTCTTCGGCAAGATTGTGAATCCACGCATAGCGCAGGAACTGGGGATTAGAAGTGTGGATATATCTATTTATTTGACCCTATCCTGAAATATATTTATGGCTCCAAGAAAGAAATTTTACGTGGTGTGGAATGGTCTCGCCACCGGTGTGTTTGATTCGTGGGAAGAATGCCGGCTACAGGTGGAGGGCTATCCTGATGCCAAATATAAGAGTTTTGACTCGCAGGAGGCAGCGGTGGCTGCTTACCGTGGCAATCCAGAGGAGCAGCTCGACCTGCTGAAATCCATTGCCACACACCGCCCGGAGGTGACCAACTATGATGCTTTCCCTGAAATACGTCAGGATGCTCTGGCGGTGGATGCCGCATGCAGCAAGAATCCCGGTCCGGTGGAGTATCAGGGCGTGTGGGTGCGCACAGGTGAGCGCATTTTTCATGCCGGACCTTTTGAAGGGGGTACAAACAATATCGGGGAATATCTTGCGCTGGTCCACGGATTGGCGCTTCTCAAGCAGCAGGGACGTCCGAATGTGCCCATCTATACCGACTCAAAAACGGCAAGAGCATGGGTGAGGAACCGTGCTCCCAAGACTTCGCTTGTGCCTTCGGCAAAAAATGCCGAGCTTTTCAAGATGCTTGGACGTGCCACCGAATGGCTGCGGGCAAATGCGGTTACAAACCCGATTCTCACATGGGATACACCCCAGTGGGGTGAAATTCCTGCTGACTTCGGAAGAAAGTAGACTCGCCTAAATAATTTCCCCAACTACAAGCCGTAAAACCTAACATAGAGCCGGCTCAAATCTTTGATAGAATAGTGGAGCCGCTCCGTAAAAAACTTTGAATGAAACACTTGATTGCCATACTATACAACCCGGTCCTACTGATTGCCGCGGTGATGCTTCTTCTTCAGGGGTGCAAGGAGCCGTTAAGCCAACGTCTTGAGATGGCTGAGCGCCTTATGGAAGAGCGTCCTGACAGTGCTCAGGTAATCCTGGATGGAATAGATTACTATTGGGTGCGCGATAGCTTGCGCGCGCAATATATAATGTGTAAGGCAGAGGCACATGCCCTTAACAACCGTTCGCTAGTGACCGATTCCATGTTGCCGGAAGCTGTGGCATATTACCGGACCGATGGTGATTCGCTTCGTTGGTTGAAGTCAAGTCTGCTATATATAATGTATCTCCGGGATATGGGGCGTATCGGGGAGGCTGATTCGCTTGCCATGGGGCTTGCTGCAGATGTGGCAGCTGCCGGTGGAATAAGTCAGCGCCTGAAGGGAGATATTGTTACGGACTCTGCGGCGCAAATCACACCGGGCGACAGCTCATATCATATTTTGGTCAAGGAGCTTGACCGTCACCGTAGAGTGAGTGCCGATGCTGTGGCAGAGATGAACCGGCTAAGCGCATGGAAAATGCAGCTTTCATACGAGAAGCAGAACATAATGTTGATTTCTCTTACCGTAGCTTTCGCATTGTCGTTGATAGCTGCCAGTTTCTTTCGGATGTGGCGTAGAAGGAGAGCCAGACTTATAGAGGCTGAGGAACGGATTGAGACGCTTGACCGCATGGTGCGTCAGGCTAACAATGAGGCTGCCTCAGACAAGGAGACTGTGCTCAAAAGAATGGTGCTCCAGCAGATGGGAGTGTTGAAAACATTTGCTTCCACTCCTACGGCGCAGAGCCGTGAGGCGTTGAAGCGGATTTCAAATATGGGTAATAAAGAGCTTGATGCCTGTAAACTTGTGGACTGGAATAATCTGTACACGATGGTGGATGAATTGTTTGACGGTTTCCACCGGAAATTGTTGTGTGTGTATCCTGACTTGTTTACCGAGAAAGAGATTCAGATTATTTGTCTCCTGCGTGCGGATTTCTCCACGAAAGAGATAGGATTTCTGACAGAGCAGTCGTCTGCCACCATCTATGTGCGCAAGTCGTCAATCAGAAAAAAGACCGCAACGCCGGAAAGCGGCGACATCATAGTGCAACTCCTCGGCAAGATAAACTCTGAGGAGGGAAAATATTGATTTGTCTGGGGATATGTTTGGATTGATTTAGACTCCTGACGTTTCCGATTTAGATATTTTTAGTCGCGTATGGTTGAATAACAGTGAGTTATGGCTGGCGGATTAAGGTGTTTTTAGCGTATATTTAGTAGGATTAAGGCGCTTTGCAGGTGTAACTTTGTAATGTCGGAACAATGAAGTCCCGATTTTTCAATAACCTAAAAAACGCTATAATCATGACAAAAAAATTAATCATTATTATTGTATCGGTAGCTGCGCTCGCTGCTATGATGAATTGTGGTTCAGGCTCGACCAAGGGCAAAATCAATAATGCTATGCGTGAGTACGTGACTCCGGCTCTTGCTGATTGTGAGCGATATGGATTCATAGGTCTTTCGAATCATCGCGATACAATCTATATGGGCGTCACCCGACCCTGCGTAGGAGTGATTTATACAGTAGAGAACCGTTATACAGGGGAAAAGAAACGCCACTATGCTGATGTGATTTTCTCGAATGATTTCAATACTGTGCTTAATGCCACCGAGTCGGGTTTTGACCCAATCGAGTATGCGGAGGATAAGATACGCGAGGCATTGCGCGAGGCGTTGAAAAAGAGACTGTAGGCTGACTCTGTGAAGGTCTTTTACAGAAGGCTGATGAAGGTGATGATGCATCCCACCCCTTCGATTACTAATCCAATGAATATCAATGGGCGATATCGTGTGCTCATCTCCTGCTTCTGCAAGTCGGTGTGAGAGCTCTGTCGGTAGTTGCGATAGTACTTGAATTTCACTATATAACGCATAATGAAACCGCAAAGAAAGACCACGAGTCCGCACCAGAATAAAATAGTCATAATTACCTTGATTTTATTTTAGACCTATAGAGATACCTATTCCTAACAATATGAATCCGGATATCATTATGCAGCCCCATACGCGTGTGAGTTTTTTCATTTCGGGTGATATTTTGTGTTGCTGGAAAAAGCCTGTTGACGACATCCCTTTGATATCTGACCGAGCGTCGTTCCGATAACCTTTGAGCGCGACAAATATGCCGAATATGGAGCCTAAAAGCAATATGCCAAGACCGGAATATATGAGTATGTTTGTCATAATACAGTCTGCTTTGTGGACATCACGGATATTCACAGTTTATTTTCTTATAAAACGTATTGGATTATGCCGATGTTCGGCACAAAAAATCGCCCGTCAGGAAAATTCCGGACGGGCGATTGAAATGTTATGCTATGTCAGCAATAATCTTATGATTATTTGCCGGCGAGCTTCTGCTTGAGTTCAGCAAGAGCCTCGAGGTCACCAAGAGTGGTCTTTTCGAGGGGAGCGTTAAGAGCGGGAGCTTCCTCAGCGCGACGGTTGCCACCACGACGGTTAGCAGCCTGCTTTTTGGGAGCTTCAGCACGTTCGCCCTTCTGCTCATCTTCGAAGATGCGGCTGTGAGAAAGGATGATACGCTTGCTGTCCTTGTTGAATTCGATAACCTTGAAGTTGAGCTTTTCGTCAACCTGAGCGCGGCTGCCGTCTTCCTTCACGAGATGCTTGGGAGTAGCGAAGCCTTCAACACCGTAGGGGAGGGCGATAACCGCACCCTTCTCAACCATCTCGATGATGGTACCTTCGTGGATTGAACCAACGGTGAATACTGTTTCAAATACATCCCAGGGGTTCTCTTCGAGCTGCTTGTGACCGAGAGAGAGACGACGGTTGTCCTTGTCGATTTCGAGAACCTGAACTTCGATGTCGGCACCAATCTGAGTAAATTCAGAGGGATGCTTAACCTTCTTGGTCCAAGAGAGGTCGCTGATGTGGATAAGACCGTCAACGCCTTCTTCGATTTCAACGAATACGCCGAAGTTGGTGAAGTTGCGCACTTTTGCAGTGTGCTTGCTGCCAACGGGATATTTTGTTTCGATGTTTTCCCACGGGTCATTCTTAAGCTGCTTGATGCCGAGAGACATCTTGCGGTCTTCGCGGTCGAGGGTAAGGATAACGGCTTCGATTTCGTCGCCTACCTTCATGAAGTCCTGAGCAGAGCGGAGGTGCTGGCTCCAAGACATTTCGCTTACGTGGATAAGACCTTCTACGCCGGGAGCGATTTCAACGAATGCACCATAGTCGGCCATAACGACAACTTTACCCTTAACCTTGTCACCAACCTTGAGGTTAGCGTCAAGAGCATCCCAGGGATGGGGCTGGAGCTGCTTAAGACCGAGAGCGATACGCTTCTTCTCGTCGTCGAAGTCGAGGATAACCACGTTGAGCTTCTGGTCGAGCTGAACCACTTCTTCAGGATGGCTTACGCGACCCCAAGAAAGGTCAGTGATGTGGATGAGACCGTCTACGCCGCCGAGGTCGATGAACACACCGTAAGAAGTGATGTTCTTGACAGAACCTTCGAGCACCTGTCCTTTTTCGAGCTTGGCGATGATTTCGCGCTTCTGCTGCTCGAGTTCGGCTTCGATGAGTGCCTTGTGGCTGACAACAACGTTCTTGAATTCTTGATTGATTTTTACGACCTTGAACTCCATGGTCTTGCCCACGAAGATGTCGTAATCGCGGATGGGCTTAACGTCAATCTGAGAACCGGGAAGGAAGGCTTCGATGCCGAATACATCGACAATCATACCACCCTTAGTGCGGCACTTGATGTAGCCCTTGATAACTTCGTCTTTCTCGAGAGCCTCGTTGATGCGGTCCCAAGAACGGGCTGCACGGGCTTTGCGGTGAGAAAGGATGAGCTGACCTTTCTTGTCTTCCTGATTTTCAATGAAGACTTCTACGGTGTCGCCCACCTTGATGTCGGGGTTGTAGCGGAATTCGCTAACGGGGATGATGCCGTCGCTCTTGTAGCCGATGTTAACCACTGCTTCACGCTTGTTGAGAGCGATGATGGTACCTTCGATTACGTCCTTGTCGCGCACGGTGTTGAGCGATTCATCATAGGTTTTGGTGAGTTCTTCGCGGGTCTTGTCACCCTTGGTCTCACCCTTTGCATACGCTTCCCAGTCGAAATCCTCGATAGGGGAGTTTTTTACTTCTTCAGTCATTAAAAAATGGGGTTAATAAATAAGGTTAATTAAAACTGTCCGGGACAAGCGTCCCGAAGCGGCGCAAAGGTACGAATAATTTTCCAATTCACAAGCATTTACAATCTGTTAAGAAGTGAAAAATTTATTAAAATTCCACTGTAGACCGAAAAGATGGCTATTTTTATGGCAATGATGTGAGAAAAGTATTGAGTTTTATGGTCTTTCTGAATGTAAAACAGGCGTGCCGGGAATGAATTCGGCACGCCTGCGGTGGGGTGGAAGTGCAATCAGTTATGATTGCTTTCCGTCTGTTTCATTTATTTTGCAATAGCGATGGCTACACGGTTTTTGTTGTTTTCAGCAAAAGGCTGTTCGGTATCGCCTTCGGCATCAACTGAAATGCGGAGAGTGTCGATGCCACCTTTGCGGAGGGCGTCGGCAACGCTCTGTGCGCGGAATTTTGACAGCTTCATGTTGTAGGTTGATGTGCCGGTATCCTTGTCAGCGTAACCGGTTATGGTCACCTTAGTTTCGGGATTGGCTTTCATGAATGCAACGAGTTCGTCGATTTTAGCTGATTCGGCTGCTGAAATCTTTGATGAGTTGATGGTGAAGAAGATATCCTCAGTCAGAGTGGCGGGTTTCTTCACTTCTACAGGAGCGGGTGCAGGTTCCTGCTTGGGTTCTGGAGCGGGCTGGGGAGCGGGTGCGGGTTCTTCAACCACCTGTACTGTCTCGACAATTTCAACCGGTTTGGTCTTGGTTTTGCCGAAGCTGATGGTCACGCCGACAAGTCCGTTGATTTGCCAGTCGCTGTTCTTTCCGTTCTTTGAGTTGAAGTGGTCGGGAAGCATGTTGGCATTTGCCTCAAGGTTGATGGCAACAGATTTGCTCACGTTGATATCGAGTCCGAGACCGGCACGACCTGCGATAAACATGCGTTTTCCGCTCCAAAGTTTTTCAAAGTCATATCCCTTGGCGGCAAGTTCGTTGGCTTCGTTATTATGGAAACCAAGCGCACCACCTACGCCTACAAATCCGTAGAGGTCAAGGACACGGTTGGGGTTGTAGCCACACACGAGGTTTGTGAATGAGAGCATGGCGTCAAGGTTGCCCTGAAGATAGTTGAATTTATAATCGGTTTTTGGGTTTACCCAAGCTCCTTTTGCTTGCCAACCGCTTGCACCAACGCGGAGACCAAAGAGAGGTGAGAACTTGTAGCCGACGTTGATTGCGGCTGCGGGTGAGAGAAGGTCGCCGAAGTCGGCTTCACCTACTGTGTAGCCGCCACCAACCTGAAGCTGCATGAACCAATGGGGATTGAATTCCACTTCCTCTGTGGCATTGATTGTGGTCACTGATGCGCTTTCCTGTGCTGACGCAGCAAAGGGAAGGGAACTGCATAGTAGTGTAAATGCGAATGCTAAATTCTTGTTAATCTGTTTCATATAATAAATAGTTTTGATACGTTAACACAAATTTCACACTTTTTGTTGTAGAAATCACTACCCAAATTGAACTTTTAACGGCTGTCTGCAAACCTCGCAATAATAGTATTGCGGATATGACACACAGTCGTGTCTTCCGGAGGTATTAACTGTGTTGTCATAACCGATATCTTAACATTCACTACATTTATTATATTTAACTGTCAGCTATGGTAAACAGAATAAAATTAAAAGACTAAGATGTGATTTAGCCGGATTTGATAGGTTGGGAGATGGATAGATGAGGGGGAGGATGTCAATTTTGGTCAATAAGATGGTTTTTATTGGTATGGGTGTGGGGATATGGGATAAATTGAGTAATTTTGCAATTGATTTCATGAGGCTGTTACAGACAGTTTCAAAGAGTGTGCTTTAGGTTTTCTAAATTAATGCTTAGACGAGGGTCCTCAATTCTGATTATTGTATTAACAGCGGTGATGTTTCCGTTGTTAAGCCTCAGTGCTATACTTGCGGATGATGCTCCGGTTTGTCAGGAGACTCAGGTGTCTGACGCCACAATTGTTTCAGTTCCAGACACTACTGACCTGTCAGATTCAGGTTCAGAAAGCCGTGAGATACGTATGCTGGAAAATCAGGCAGATAGCGTTGCCGCCGGAGGTGTTGCGGCTGACACGCTGAAGTATTCATCTACCCTCTGGATAAAGCAGCTCATAGCAAACGGATTCAGGATTCATGACCCGGCAGTGAAATATCCGAAATTTCCACGCTTTCTCCTTAAGGTTTACAATTGGGGAGACCAAACGTTCAATTCCTATGATACAGACTATGTGATTGGTACCGGAAAGAATTGGAAACTGCAGGGTAAGAGCTATAATTGGTTTGAAACGGCATCGATGTTTTTCCCGCGAAATTCCATACTCAACATGCACTCCGATTTGTTTGCTGACGCAGGCGGTCATATCAGCTTCATGGCTGTGAGCGTGGGATATATGTGGAATATGAACGACCTGTTGAGCAAAGCAACCTCACGTCACACTTTCAATTTCGATTTCACATGCTCCCGATTCTCGGTGAATATCCAGTCAACTTCGTCGGACGGTGGCATGCGCCTCACTAAGCTGGGCGACTACAATGAGGGAAAGCATTTCAACTACAAGTTCAACGATGTTGATATGAGCACCTTCTATGTGGACGCCTATTACTTTTTCAATAATAAGAAATATTCACATGCAGCGGCCTACAGCTACTCGAAGTATCAGTTGAAAAGTGCCGGCACAGCTATAGTGGGCTTTAATTTCTCAGAGCAGAATATCAAGATGGATTTCTCCTCGCTACCCGAGGAGATGCTTGAGCACTTGCCGCTCGACACTCCCCTCTATACTTTCCACCATAAGGATTACGCGATACTTGGCGGCTATGGCTACAACTGGGTGCTCAAACCTAAACGCTGGCTGGTAAATGTGACCGCAATGGGTGCCATAGGCTACAAGCGTACTTACGAGGACTCGACCGACGGAAAGCGTAATCTTGTGGCAAATAATTATAAACTATCAGCCGGGGTGGTCTACAATCATAGGGCGCTTTTTGTGGGCGCTGTAGCCAAATTCAATGGTTTCCTATACTATAATTCAAGCTTTACCCACTTCAATACGCTTAACAACTTCTCGGTGATAGTGGGTATGAGATTCTGACCTTTATCCTGCCAATGCCACGCAGAAGTATGTGGCGCAGTATAGCAGCATCAATGTCGCTGTCATGCCAAGCAATGGTGTGAGTGCCCGACCTTTAAGTCGGGAGAGACGACTGAAAAGAAATATGTGGAGCAGAAGATATATACCCGGAGCAATCCACCACAGGCGCATCAGGGCTATCCACTCGGGCACGGTGAGAAGTACGCCTGCAAATCCGTTCATCAGATAAATCCACCGCATTGCGCGTCGGCCGAGGATTACGGCGAGCGTATGCTTGCCCACGGCACGGTCATCGTCAGCATCGCGGTAGTTGTTGACTATAAGTACATTGGCGCCCATGGCTCCGATACCTATGGAGGCGAGGAATATCCACCAGGGGAGCATTGATGCCTGAAGGAAATATGTGAGACACACGGGGATGATGCCGAAAAAGAAGATTACAGCCACCTCACCCAGTCCGTGGTGGGAGAGGGGATATGGACCGGAACTATAGGCTATTACCCCAAATGCTGTAAGGATTCCTACCGGATACATCCACCAGGCTCCGTAAAACCATACGAGCAGACATCCCACCACACATGCTGCGGCAAGCGTGATGTAAGTGGCAGCTTTCATAGCGCCTGGAGTTATGTCACCTTCGGTGACTCCTCGGCGAGGACCCTCACGACCGACTTTGTCGAGTCCACCTTTGAAATCATAATACTCGTTGGCAAAATTTGATGCGATTTGAGCGAGCAGGGCAAACAGGAGTGCCATTATCACGGGGAGATTTTTGAAATGCCATGTGGCGGCTCCGAGACCTGCGGCATACAGCACTCCGGCAAGTGAAACGGGGAGGGTGCGCAGACGCATTGCTTCAATCCAGCAGCTTATTTTCATGTCGTTGGCTTATTTTATTATCAAAGGTACGAAATTTTTTGGATTTCAATGCAGCATAATGAAAAGCTGAATAGATGATAAAAGATTATCACCTCTTCCGTTTGTACCTGTCGGGGTAGTTCAGGAAGAGGTGATAACTGTATTTGCCGTAATCGGGTGTTTACTTTTTTATGATTCGTGGAAAAGCTCAGTGTACTTTTCGGCAATCTTAGCTGCGATAGCCTGCATCTCCTCAGCGGGGAGTGTGACTTTCGATTTGAAATCCATGTCACCTTCCGAGTTGATGGGAATGAGATGGATATGTGCGTGGGGCACTTCGAGACCCATCACAGCCACGCCGATGCGCTTGCATGGCATAGCTTCCTTAAGGGCTGTGGCAACACGCTTGGCAAAGAGGGTGTAATCCTGATACTCCTTGTCGTCAATGTCAAAGATATAGTCGGTCTCTTTACGAGGGATTACGAGTACATGTCCCGGAGCCACGGGGTTGATGTCGAGAAAGGCATAGTGCTTATCGTCGGCAGCTACCTTATATGAAGGTATCTCCCCGGCTGCTATTTTGCTGAAAATTGAAGCCATGTCGCAGGTGGATTAGAAATTAATCTCTACAATCTCAAATTTCATGAGACCGGCAGGAACCTTGATTTCCACAACTTCGCCGAGCTTGTGACCAAGCAGACCTTGCGCTATAGGAGTGCTGGAACCGATTTTCTTTTCCTTGAGGTCAGCTTCAGAGTCAGCCACGATGGTATATTCCATAGACATGCCGTTGGCGACGTTTTTAATCTTTACGCGGTTGAGGATTTGCACCTCTTCATTGTTGAGGTTGCTTTCGTCGATGATGCGTGAATTTGCAACGAGGTCCTTGAGCTGAGAAATTTTCATCTCGAGCATTCCCTGAGCCTCTTTTGCTGCATCATATTCGGAGTTTTCGGAGAGGTCGCCTTTGTCGCGTGCTTCAGCGATGGCGGCAGATATGCGTGGACGCTCTACTGATTCCAGAAAAGCGATTTCTTCCATTTTTTTCTTGTAACCTTCCTTGGTCATGTAAGTTATAGCCATGGTAGTAAAGTATTGAATTTTAATTAATTGATGTTTTGTGAGAATTCGCCAAACGTAAAAAAGAAAGAATCCCGATGCTTGTGGCTACGAGACCCTAACGAATCTATGCGTCTGGTGTGATATTTTAAATCTGTGATGCAAAGATAGTCACAATAATTCGTTTTCCCAAACTAACAGGGGTGCTTTTAACAAAAATTGAGAATGCCGGGAGAGTCTGAGATGAAGGGGACCAGATTTGTTTTTTATGCCCCGTTGAAATATGAATTTATATATGTGATGAATGATATTATATCCAATCCGGCAAGTGTCACCTGCGGATGTTACGGGGGTGATAGGAAAGGATGTCGGAGCGAAGTGCTGTGCGGTCAAGGTGGATGTAGATTTGAGTGGTGGCTATGGATTCGTGTCCCAGCATCTGCTGTATCGCCCGGAGATTTGCTCCCCCTTCGAGCAGGTGGGTAGCGAATGAGTGGCGCAGGGTGTGTGGGGAGATTGATTTGCGTATGCCGGCATTTTCAGCAAGTTCTTTCACTATCTGGAATATTCGCTCGCGTGTGAGATGACGTCCGCGGCGGTTGAGAAACAGTATGTTTTCTTCGCCAGGTTTTACCGGGAGCGTGGCTCGGTCGGATAGATAGTCGTTAATCTCGGCTATTGAGGTCTCGGACATAGGTACCATGCGCTCCTTGTTTCCTTTGCCTCTGACCACGAGGTAACCCTCCTCGGGGAAAATACGTGAGATTTCCAATGTGATTAGCTCGCTTACACGCAGTCCGCATCCGTACAGGGTCTCTATTATGGCGCGGTCACGTTGAGCTTCGGCTTTTGATGGGTCAATGGCACCGATTATTGCATCAATTTCCTCCAAGGTGAGGACCTCGGGTAGATGAAGTCCTATTTTGGGCGTTTCGAGAAGTTCGGCTGGATTGGCATCGAGATATCCCTCCATGGTGAGGAAATGGAAAAAGGCTCGGATACCGGCAACAATGCGTGCCTGCGAGCGCTCTGCAATGCCGATGTCGTGAAGGTCACCGATGAAGAAACGGAGGGTGTCGATGGTGACCTCGCGTAGTCTTACCGGCGCGGTATCACCAACGTCGTCAGTGGTGTCTGACAGATATACCAGCAGTTTGCGCACATCTCTCAGATAGCCTTGGCGGGTGTTATCGGCTACCCCTTTTTCCATCATCAGGTAGAGGTCAAAATCGGAGATAATCTGTGGTATGTCGAATATATCACGCATTGCAGAGTTGTGGGTATTGAGATGCAAAGATACAAAATAGCCCGGACTTGCAGTGAAGCCCGGGCAGGAATTATCTCACGAGAGATTATCAAGATGCTGATAAGTTTTGCGGGTTATTTAATTTGACGGTGCCGAGGGGACCTCTTTAGGCGCGATTGCCTTGGCGGTGAAGTAGCGCAACGTCACTGCTGTGACAAAGTATAGTGCGGTCAACCCCCAAAGTCCCCAATAGTATTGCGATAGGTCGGAAAGAGTCGCGCCGTTGCCGTTCATGCGGATGAAACTCTCCACACCGAATGTAGCTGGCACCAAATCCGACACGAGGAGCCAGAATTTGTTGAATGCGTAGCGCGGCCAGGTGAGTCCTGAAAGGAACAGGAATACAACGGAGGTGAAAACTATCACTAACAGTGAGGATTCACGTTCCCTCACAAACACCTGCAGGGTTTGTCCCAGGAAGGCGGTGGCAAGTAGCATCACGAATATCATGGGCATGTAGTCATGGAAAGCTCCGACATGGGGGAGGGAGAACATGTGGGGTATGAATTCCAACATATAGTAGCTGATGGGGAGATATACCATCATGTAGCATAGCGTCTTTCCGAGTACTGTGGCAACGGGTCCTCCTTCGTAGGGGTATGGGTCGCGTCCGCGGTTGCGTCTGCGACGGTCGGCTGCGGTGCCTGCTATCATGGTGATGCCGAGTATCATGCTCTGCTGGAGTATCAGCACAACTATACCAGGCATAATGAACGAAGCGAAGCCCTGGGAAGGGTCACCGAGGAAAAATGCTTCAGAGTCGACCGGAAGTCCACTCACTACGGTGGTGAGTATACCCGCCTGATTGCTTATGCGCTCGGCTGTGATTTTCGTTGTCTCCGCCATGCGCACGTCGGTGAGTGAGAACAGATATTGGCGGTAACGTATCAGCAGTGACATGTCGCTGTAGAATGACATTGTGGTCTGTTCGCCACGTCCTATTTTCTTGGCATAGTCATGTGGAATTTCAATCACGCCGTAGCATTTCTTCTCGTGCATGGCTTGCTTTGCCTCGCTCATGTCGGAAGCATAACCTATCACCTTGATGCCCTGGGTGGCGTCGAGTGTGCGTACCAGTTCGCGGCTCTCGGCTGTGCGGGAGTTGTCGACCACTACAGTGGTGATATCCTTGACCACTTCCGGATTATATATTAATGTATATATGATGGGGTAGCCAAGTGGGAGTCCGATGAAGAACAGGAGAACGCCTATGTCGGTAAACACCAGGTGACATTCCCGGCGCCATACTCTGAATATGCTTTTTAACCAGTTCATTGTGGCGTGTGTTAGATGATTTGTGAATTAATAGAGTCCGTCAGGGCACATATACCGGGTTGAGGCAATGTTTCCTGAGTCTTTTAAGCCCGATAAGCGGCAGAAGCAGCAATCCTAACATCACGATATAATATATGCGTGAGTAATAGAGCGGGATGCCGTTGAGCGCCTGGTCGATATATATGAGGAAGTAGTTGCGGATGGGGAGAATGTAGGAGAAGATTGCAATACCACCATACATTTTGTCAACCGGGAATGAGAAACCTGCGATAGAGAAACTTAGAATCCCTATGAGTGATACCATACTCATGGAGAGACGGGCATTGGGGAGAAGCTCTGTTATGAGCACTGCGAATGCCTGTGAGGACATGACCAGCAGAATCATGGCAAACACGATGTGGAGCGCATGGTTATTGAGCGGGAAATGCAGGTAGCAGAAAAGAATGGACTGTAGAAACACTCCGACAGCCGAGAATATGATGGTCTGCGGGAGGAGTTTGCCTGCGAGTGCCAAAGCCATGCTTCCGCGGGCTGTGGCGAGCCATTCCACTGATGTGCCCCGCTTGATTTCCTGACATATACTGAAGGTAGTCACCAGCATCACCAGCAGCGCCATCATGGCAGGGATGAATGACTGACAAAGGTATATGGAGTAATTGGTCCACGGGTTGCCCAAGGGGTGGATGTCCTGATTGAATGGCTGGAGCATGCTCCCCGCCACAGCATCGTCGGCGCCTGCGCTGACAAGGGTGGTCTGGACTATGGCACCGGCAGTGGTGACGGCTATGGTTTTGAAGCCCTTGAACGATAGGCTGCCCGGCACGAAGATGGACATGTTGGAATAAAACGAGAGTGTGGGGGTCTTTCCGCTCAGAGCCTTCTCCTGGAAGTCGGACGGGATGTAGAAGAATCCATACAGCTCTCCTGAGCGCACCTTATCCATGGCTTTGTGGTAGCTTTCCACATCCTGAGTGATGTCGATGAGCTCCATGGCATTGAGCGAGCGACCTATGCGGCGCGAGAGTGTGGAGTGGTCCATGTCGACCATCCCTACGGGCACTTTGAGCGGTAACCCTTCGTTCATCAGGTTGATGAAAAATAGGGCAAACGCTATAGGCACGATTAGCATCATGAAGATGTAAATCCTGCGTGAAGCGAGTTGGAGCATGCCGCGTTTGAATGATTCTAACATAGGTATGTTATTTGATGAGTTGACTTATAGGCGTTTTTCAACAGCCTTTTATGGTGGATGATAGAGGAGAACGGGGTTATTTGAGGAAGTATACCACAGTCATACCGGGACGAAGGTCCGGAATCGTGTCGGTAGTACGTGCTTTCACTTCAAATGTCTTGCTGTCCCATTGTCCGGTCGACTTGGTAGCTTGCCAGTTGGCATAGGAACCGAGGTCTCGTACATAATATATCTTGGCTTTGGTCTTTTTCTTGTCGAGAGCAGGTATCATCACCTCGATTTCATCACCAAGTTTCATATTGTTAAGAAATTCCTCACGCACATTGAATGTGACCCATTTGTCCTGAAGTTTCAGCAGACTCATGAGCGGGGCGCCGAGCGATACGAGTTCGCTCTCTTCGGGATAAACCTGGTCAATCTGTCCGTCGCAGGGAGCCAGCAGGTACTGGTCCTCGAGAAGGCTTTCCACCTCTGCCACTCCGCCTTTAGCCACATCTACCATGGCTGCGGCGCTTGCCTTGTCCTCTTTCTGAGCACCGGCAATAGCGAGGTCGAGCTGACTCTTGGCGGCATTGTGTGCTGCCACGGCACCATCGTAGGCAGCCTTAGCCTCATCACGTTTCTGCTCGGAGATTACACCTTCCTTGTAGAGGTTCTCCATGCGTGTATATGTCTTTTGGGTGATTCCTACGGCTGCAGCAGCTTGTGCAACGAGGTCGCGTGCCGACTGCACAATCTGCGAGCGTGTGCCGGCATCAATTTTCTTGTTCTGTGACTGGGCGGCACTCTCCATGCTCTGGGCCTGCATCAGTTTCGCATCGGCAAGCGATGAGTGGATGTGGATAAGGGTGTCTCCCTTCTTCACAAGGTCACCCTCATGAACATATATTTCCATCACGCGTCCGGGGAGTTTGCCCGAGATTCGCACTGAGGTGGCGTCAGCCTGACCTTCGATGATTTCTGACGGCTTGTTGAGGAAGCAGAAGCCGACGATGGCGAGTACGATGCACAGCACCGTTAGAATGCCCATGGCTACCATAAGGATTCTGTTCTCCCGTTTTTCAGCAGTAGCCGACGGATTGTTAGTTGTATCAGACATATCAATAGTAAGATTTATAGTTTCAACTTTTATGTTATCAATGAGGCTTTATCAGTTAGCCACGTCAAGTCGTCCGAGTACCTTGGAGAGGTATACGTCGCAGAGATAAATGTCGATTCGGGCGTCGATATTCTCAGAGTGGGCTTTGAGCCATGCAGTCTGCGCTTCCATCACATTGTCGATGGTCATGACGCCATCGCGGAATCCCACGTCAGCGCAGCGGAGATTTTCGTTGGCTTCCTCAAGGTTCGACTCGGTCATGCGGTAGGTCTTCAATGCTTCCTGAGCCTTGAATGATGCCTGATTTACCTGAAGGTCCACCAGCTCTTTGGCATTTTCAAGCTCGAGCTGTGCGGCTACTGTCTGCGCCTTGGCAGCACGGTATTTGTTGTAGTTGCCGCCCCAATGCCAGATAGGTATGGTGAGCATGGCTCCAACGGAGAACATGCCGTTGAATCTTTCTTTGAAACCGTTGAAGATGTTGGGGTTGGAGAATGAATATGTTCCCACGAGTGCTATGTTCGGTAACATTGAAGCGCGGGCTACTTTGGCTTTCTCGTCGTAGATTTTCACTCCGAGCTCAAGGGCGCGCAGGTCCTCGCGGTCACGGTAGACCTCCTGCATGTCATATTCCTTGGCAATGGGGGCGTTGGTGCGGATATTCTCGGCATCCTCGTCGGCAAGGGTGAACACACTGTTGAGCGGGAGTCCGCACACCTGGGCGAGCGCCATGCGTGAGAGCACCAATCCGTTGTTTACCTTTGTGAGGTCGACCTCGGCGGAGTTACGCTTCACATCCACAGTGAGCTGGTCACGCTTTGTGGCGACACCTTGCTCCACCATCAGATGAACGTTGCGCTGGAGTGTGTCGAGAAGATTTACATAGCTCACGGCGAGTTTTTGCTTTGCCTTGAGTGACACCACCTGCCAGTAAGCGGCATCAACCGCATAGATTATATTCTGAGCTTCATTGTCGTGCATGCGGCGTGCGAGGTCCTCGGCATAACCGGTGATTTTATTCATTGCCACTATTTTCCCGCCCATATATATAGGTTGAGTGAGTGTGATGGCACCGAAAAACACGTTGTGCATGTCAAATTCGAGCGCTTCCTTCGGGAGGAGCGCCACTTGTTCGGGCACATACTGACCGTTGACCTGCAGCGGTTCGCCTGTGAGTGGATTCTTCACAAGCCCCATTTCATAACCTTTCTTTTCGAGATTGAAGGTCTCCACGGGAAGATATTGGTCCTTGTCGATTATGGAGATGTTCTTTTGGTTATACATGTACCCACCTGCAAAATCAAGAGATGGAAGATAGGCGGCAAATGCCTCCTTCTTCTGATATTTTGCAGCCTCTATCCCCTGGGCGGATTTACGGAGGTTCTTATTATTGGCAAGAGCGGTCTGACGGCATTGCTCAAGTGTCATGACGCCGCCTTCGGGGATTGCATTGGTCTGTGCCGCCGCAACCAGCCCTACAAGAACTGAAGCTGATAGAAAAAATCTGCGTAGAACCATCATTGATAAATATCTTGAAACGTGAAAATATAAATTCGTTACCGACAGAGGTATCCTCCTCTTTAGATATAGATTGGAAACGTGTCTGCAAATATAACCTCTTTTCCCAAATAAATGTTTAGGAAAAGAGGTTTATAATTGGTTTGTAATAGAAGAAAAAGTGTTCTATTTTACCTTAAAATTGCAGAAATAGTAAAACCAATTATTTATTTATCGCTTTTTGAATGTCGGATGGTGTGATTTTGCCGGTAATCAAGATGGCATTTAGCTCATTTGCTTCCTCGCTGAGGATAAGATATTCGTTTACACCGGATGGAGATGTCTTCATGTAGATTACAGTTTTCTCCTTGCCTTCGTTGACACGCAGCAGTTCTTCGTATTCCTTGGAATTGAATGACGATGAGAGGTCCTTGCGAAGTTTTGAGACGAGCTGAGGATTCTCGGTGGTGAGTATGCGGATATTGTCGAGTTTTCCTGCCATGGCTTTCATGTCCATTCCGTTGCTCTTCATATCAGGCATCATGTTGAGCATTGTTTTGGAGATGTATACAGATGTGACACCATCGGTTTCAGCGTATTTGTCAAAGAATTTTGTGATTTGAGCCACGCTTGAGAGTACGGTGAGAGCGAGGAGGATGGTAAAAATGGATATTCGTTTCATAATGGTGGGATATTTTATTGTTGTAGAAGTTCTGTAAATTAATATTAATATGGTGTTTAGATGTTGTTGAGCTGTTGCAGCTGTCCGTGTACCTGCTCCTGGATTCGTTCGGAAGTCTCGGTGACAGTTTCCATACCGGCTAAGCTCTTATTGATGGCGCCGGCGAAAATCTGAAGAGCTTTCTCGGTCTGTGCGTATGCCTCTTCGGGAGTGGCGCATGTGTCGGCATGGAGCGGTGTGGTGTTTTCGCGGAAAGGAAGGAAAATTCCGAGAGCTAACACAACAGCCAGTGCGGCGGCTATGCCGATTGCAGCACGCAGCTTTATCGGGCGGAGTCGTTTGCGATTGACTTCAGCTTTTGCCTCTGCGTCTGCCCATGAATCTATGGCGTCGCTCAGGCGCGATTCCAATCCATCGGGAAGCTGAGGGGTAGGGATGTCGGAGAGACTGCGGAATATTTCCCCTTCGGTCCTGAGTTCAGGTGCTACCCTGTCGGTATTTTTGAAATAGATGCGCAGATATTTTTCTTCCTCCTGAGTGGAGGTGCCATCATAATAATGGGCAAGCATCTGTTTTATTTCTTCGAGATTAATTTGATTCATAGTTCAATTCAAAAGGAGTTTGTACTGTTCCCTGATTTTTTTGCGGGCTCGGCTTAATAGAAGTCTGATATTGCCGGGGGAGAGACCGGTAGATTGCTCAATCTCCTCAAACGACATGTCGGCTACATCCCGCATTCTTATCACCCGGCGTTGGGGTGGAGGGAGACGTTCTATCAGTTCCATCAGGTGAACGGCTTCGTCGCGCACCTCCACTTCGTGCTCTAAATCCTCTCCCGATGCTATGGGTAGTTCCTCGGGCGGTGCATCGGCTTCCTCCACATATTTGCGTCGCATATGGTCAAGGCATATATTTCTCAATAGAGTCAGACAGAAGCCATCGGGATTCTCAATGTGTGAAAGCTCATTTCGCTTGCTCCATAGCCGCAGGTAAGCTTCCTGCACCATATCCTCTGCCTCTTGCCCGTTGCCGGTGAGTCTGAACGCCATGCGGTAGAGCTTGGGATGACACGGGAGGAAGAGTTGTTTGAATTCAGCGGCGTCCATGTTTTTTAGGAGTTTGACTTTTTACTACACCGGCTATATCGTCCATGGTGAATTTGCCATTCACTTCCACCAATGCACAGTCGCCATCGCTTACGCACACTATAATCATCTGGTGGATGGTCTCTTCTTTGATTTTTGCAAAAATGAGTACCTTCTCGCCGTTGTCATTCATTCTCACCATTTCTTCGTAGCCTTTGGTGGAGATACGATTGACCTGTTGCTTGAATTTTGATTTAGTGGAACTGTTGCATTTTTCGAGGTCGAGTACTCTTACCGACTTGATTTTCTTTACAATCTGCGCGTCAGGGTCATCGTCGATGAACTGTTTTCCTAACCACATCATGAACGGATTGACGTTGACAAAGTCAGCATCCTTTGCCGATGAGAACTCAGAGAATATATCATCGACATTTGCCGAAGGAGCCTTTGAGGCAAACATTGCGGTTGAGGCAGAAAGAATTATTATAAGAGTAAGAATTAGTCTTTTCATCTTTGGTTGAAATTTGAGGGTCGGAATAAATTTGGTTGAAATCTCATTTGGGAAGCGCTTTCAATAATTGTGACGAGACCAACTTGAATTTTGTTACAAAGAAAATGAAATTTTTTTGAAAAAAATCTTTCAGTAGCTTCTTTCACTCTCGCTCTCAGTGGTTAAATTGCTCCCTGCGCATCAATATGTCACAGATTTTATATAAATTTGCAGGATTAAAAACACTCTTTACGACGATGAGAAATATATTTACGGTTATTTTGGCTGCCATAGCCGTCATGATGATGACTGTAGCTTGCGGGAGCAAAGAAAAAGTTACTGACTCGGTGAGCGAGGATGTAGAAGAGCAAAACACTCTTTTAGCTAAGGCACTTTCTGTGGGAAATCTTAAGGATGCTTCGGAGATGGCCGACAGCATGTCACTGTTTGTCGACGACTTTACTCCCGAGCAGACTGTGCAGGTGCTTATGGCATTTCTTTCAGTGCACAATGACGCTGTGGCTAACAAAAACACCCGCCGCGACCTTGAGACTCTGCGCAAGTTTGTGGATGTCTACGATATAGCCTTAAGCGCTAATCCCAACGACACCCGTGCCGCATTTGCAAAGGTGCGTAAGATTAATCCGACCATAAATTTTGACTCCATCGCCACATCGTTCCGTGAGAAGCTTACACAATATGATGCCATACAGGACGGTAGTCTTGTAGCTTCCGAACCTACTCCAGCCGACACAGTGGCTACCGATACCGTCCAACCGGCTTCGGAACAGGAATTGCCTCTCGAGCTTCGTCCGGCTGAATAACCATACCAGTACTTATCACTCAAACTGAACATCACAATGTCAGAAACCATAAAGAAATACAGCGGTATCCTCTCTTTTATTGGAGGGCTTATAATCATCGCCATTATCGCATTCGCATTTTTCTATCCGGATGCTTCGGAGGGAAATCAACTTCGCCAGCATGACATGCAGCAGGGTATTGCCATAGGTCAGGAAGCCAAGGCTTTCACCGAAGCTACCGGCGAGGTGTCGAGATGGACCAACTCCCTGTTCTCCGGGATGCCGACTTTCCAGATTTCACCGTCATATCCCTCAAGCGGATTATATAAATGGATTAATAGTGTGATGGGACTCGGGCTCCCTTCTCCCTCATCGCTTATTGCCATGATGATGGTCGGGTTCTTTATCTTGCTGCTCGCCATGAAGATGCGTTGGTATGTGGCACTTATCGGAGCTATAGCCTACGGATTTTCGTCTTACTTTATTATAATTATAGGTGCGGGGCATATATGGAAATTTGTCACCCTCGCCTATATCCCACCGACAATAGCGGGTGTGATACTCTGTTACCGTGGGCGTTATCTTGCCGGAGGAGCCTTGGCTGCAATATTTGCCATGATGCAGATTTCTTCCAACCATGTGCAGATGACCTATTACTTCCTGTTTGTGATACTCGGTGTGGTCATAGCATCGCTTGTGATGGCTCTGCGAGCCAAGGAGATGAAACGCTGGGGAATCGCAACGGCAACTCTTGCAGTGGCTGCTTGCCTGGCAGTGATAGCGAACCTTCCGAGTCTTTATAATACGTATGAATACTCTAAGGAGACTATGCGTGGTCGTCACAGTGAGCTTACACAGCCTGCCGCCGCTGCCACGCAGACCACAGGTGGAGGTCTCGACAAGGACTATATCACACAGTATAGCTATCAGCCTTCGGAAACATTCTCGCTCATCATCCCCAATGTGAAGGGTGGTGCGTCAGTGAAACCGGAGAAGGGTGGATTTGTAATGATGAATCTCAGTGACCTTGACGATGCCAAAAGCATGGTGGAAAAGGGGGAACTTGACCAAATGCAGGCGCAGTATCTCGGCTATATGAGCCAGTACTTCGGTGACCCGGAGGGTACTAACGGTCCGGTCTATGTGGGAGCATTGATTTTTGCATTTTTCCTGCTTGGATGTGTGATAGTAAAGGGTCCAATGAAGTGGGCGCTCCTCATTCTTACCATATTCTCAATACTACTTGCATGGGGACGCCATGCCATGATGTTTACCGACATAATGCTCTCTGTTGTGCCGATGTATGCAAAATTCCGCACGGTGGAGAGTATCCTTGTGATAGCTGAGTTCGCCATGCCGCTGCTTGCCGCAATGGCATTGCAGACCATCATCACCACCACTGATGCCTGGGAGAAGTTCAAGCGCCCGGTTGCCTGGTGTTTCGGTGTGTCGCTCGCGATTTGTGCCATTGGCTTTGTTGTACCCGGTATGTTCGGCAATGTCATTACCGACAATGACCGCATGATTGACCAATATATCACATCCTCGCTCATGCAGCAGGGATATGATGCCGCTACAGCCCGCCAGTTCAGTCTCCAGAATCCCGGCATATATGCGGCTGTGGAGTCGCTGCGCGAGGGACTTGTATCGACCGATGCGCTCCGCAGTTTTATAATTGTAGGACTTGGCGCTGTGTTTGTGATGCTCTATATGCGTCGCAAGCTCTCGCTCGCCTTGTCAGTGGCAGCTCTGGGCGTACTGGTGCTCGCCGACTTGTACAGTGTGAACAAGCGCTATCTCAATCATGAGAGCTTTGTGGCTCAGCGTCTCACCGTGGGACCTCCCATTGCCAAGACTCCGGTGGATGAGGCTATACTTCAGGATACAGCCATGAACTATCGAGTTATGGATATACCTCGTTTCAACAGTGCCGACCCATCGTATTACCATAAGATGATAGGTGGATATCATGCGGCAAAACTCACCCGCTATCAGGACCTTATAGACCGACATCTCATCCACTTTACCCGTGGTGACGAGGATGGTGCAGATTGGAATGTACTCAATATGCTCAATGCCAAGTATGTGGTGGGTATGGACGGTCAGCCTCTTCTTAACCCTGAGGCTTATGGCAATGCATGGTTTGTCAATGAGGTGCAATATGTCGATAACCCTGACCGCGAGATGGAAGCTCTCAGCATTATCTCGCCTGATTCAGTAGCTGTGGCTGATGTGAAGTTCTCCGACGTTCTTGGCAAATCACGTCCTGTCATGCCGGGAGATACCATTTATGAGACCACCTATGCCCCCAACCGCCTCACTTACCGCAGCCGCAGTGCCAACGGAGGTGTGGCAGTGTTCTCCGAAGTGTTCTTCCCATGGGGCTGGACGGCTACCGTCGATGGCAATGAGGTGCCGATAGGTCGTGTCAACTATGTGTTGCGAGCCATTGATGTTCCGGCAGGTGAACATACGATTGAGATGAAATTCAATCCTAAATCACTACAGACTACCGACACAGCCGCTACCGTAGCTATAATATTGATTTATATTCTTGCCCTCGGAGCCATAGCTATGGCGGTAATACGAGTTGTGAAACCGACAGTAAAGAATGAATCTGTTCAGCGTAATTAAACGGGCGTGGAGAAGCAAGGGGTTTGGCATACATTCCCCTTTTGCTTTTTATTTCATTACCCGTGTACTCCGTGAGCGATTGCCTTACTATGCCTTTGCTCAGATTGAGGAGCAAGGAACGGAGGAGATGCCGGTGCGTCATCTGCTCACTATTTTCCGCATAGTGTGTTACTTCGCTCCGGAGGTCATCACTCTCCCTGTCTCTGCGCCGATTACAGTGAGGGATACTCTTAAACTTGCTGATAGCCGTATACGGCTTATTCACGAACCCTCACGTTTCCAATGTCTATCGGGCGATATGCCTCGGGATGAGTTCAGATATCTCGCCGGACATGTGATTAAGGATGGTGGAGTGTTGGTGATATACCGTCCCGGAGAGGAGGGGGATTTCATAAAGGATGCTCTTACGTGTGGCATGACCTTTACCAACGGAAATGCCTCAATGATGGTGGTCAATGTGCGCCGTGACCTCCCTCGGCAGGACTTTATAGTGAATTTCTAAGTGAACACTTTGAGGGAGTGATGCGTTGTATATTCAGTTCGTCAATTATTGTTTATGAAAGGGATAATTAAATTGTTAATGGTGTTAGCAGCTATATGTCCCTTGAGCGTTTCGGCTCAGGGGACAGCTGATATTTCAGCTGCTTTGAAACGCCTTGATTGCTTCGTATCAAATGCGAAATTCAGTGTGACGCTCCCGCAGAACGACACTGATGTGGTCTATGAACTGAATCTCGAATCGGCGGCTACCGATTCCGACCCCTACGCTCCATGTGATTATCTGATAAAATGGTCGCTCGACGCCCCCTCCGGCAAGGTCGAGGGCTTTTCGGCGTATTATGACGGCAACCATTACCGCTACCGTGACAACCGACTCCAGGAGTATCATGTGAATTGGGATTCCATTCCTTTCATGCCCACCGCCACAACTATGGGTGTGCAGGGTGCCGCACAGTTTGCCGACCTTCTGCCACAGTATATAGCACTTGAGCTTGAGAAGATGAGCAGCGACCCTCGCTACACTCTCACCGTCAGCAACGACCGTAAATTTAACGGTACTCCCGCGCTGGTGGTACGCTCAGTGATGGATGTCAACGGTGTTACAGTAATGGAGAAGGAATTCACATTTGAAGCATCCACCTTACGCCCTCTCCGTATTGACACCGAGAGCAATCCGGGAGCAATCACCGAGCAGACAGTACTGGTGGATTACAGCTATCCCGCAGCTATGACCTGCGAACCTATCAATGAGGAGCGTCTGATAGCTCTCTATCCTGAGGTGTTCGAGAAATACCGAGAGAGCAATTTCCGCATTGAGAATCTCCCCTCCACTCCGCTCCCCACGTTCTCGCTTCCCACCACTACCGGTGAGCGTTACACCTATCATCGCGGCGATAGTTTTGCCGCTCCTACAGTGGTGGCTCTTCTTGACCCTTCCACATCCTTCAACAAAGATATAGTCAAGGCAGTGCGCGGAGCCGTGGATGCCCTTCCTTACAATGCTGATGTGATATGGGTTTTTAATTCGACTAACGTTGACGCCATCGAGGAGATTGTGCCCTCCATACGTCCCGGTGAGCATCTGCTGATGAACGGCAAAGGACTTGCCCGCGACTGCGGTGCATCATCACTCCCCGTGCTCATAATGGTCAATAAGGATGGTGTGGTGAAAAATGTCAATCTCGGAGCCAACAACGAGGTGCAGAATATTGTTCTACAGACAATGGCTCTCATGAAATGATGCAATCGACATGAATGTCAACAAGTTTATAGAAATTTTTAAACAACACTAACTGAATATAATGGAAACCGTATTTTTTAAAGGACAGGCATGCCACACATGCGGCATGCTCCCAACTATCGGCGAAACCGCTTCATGCTTCCACCTCGCCGGACCCGACTTGTCACAGGTGCTTTGCAGTGACTTCACCGGCAAGCGTGTGGTACTCAACATCTTCCCCAGCCTCGATACAGAGGTATGCGCCCGCAGTGTGCGTAAATTCAATGAGGAAGCTGCCAAGCTGAAGGATGTAGTGGTAATCTGTGTGTCAATGGACCTTCCTTTTGCCATGGGACGTTTCTGTACCGTGGAAGGTATCAAGAATGTGATTTTCGGTTCTGCATTCCGTTCACCACTCTTCGGTCAGAAGTATGGTGTACAGCTTGTAGACGGTCCTCTGGCTGGTCTGCTCACACGTGCAGTCATAATTCTTGACGAAAACCGCCGCGTGATTTTCCGTGACCTCGTTGAGGAAATCACCAATGAACCTGACTACGAGGCAGCTCTCAAAGTGCTTCGCGAAGAGGTCTGAGAAGTCTGTTAAACAGGACATATCCTGATTCCAGAGATATTCCGGTCGTTCACCGCATTTGCCTGCGGTGAACGACCGGTTTTTTTATGAGTTATTAGCATTTGCCTATGAAAACAAAGGATTTGTAGTGAAATTATGGCTGAAAATAGCAAATTGAAAGCGTATTAATCTTTTTTTACACAAAAAAGATTAATATTAGAATATAATTGCTAAATTTGCATAGTGTTTTTACGGCAGAACCTTCCTTTGAACTATTTATCACTTGTTTAAGCTAAGTCTTGTGTAAGAGCCAAATAGATATTAGATTATATTAAAAATTTCTACTTGATAATAATTTCCAATCATCTCTTGTTCCTATGAGAAAAATAATGCTTTTTATGGCATTTCTGCTGCTTGCAGTTGGAAGTGTCTACGCACAAAATGTGCGTGTGTCAGGACAAGTGCTTTCTGCGGATGATGACCAGCCTCTGATTGGTGCCACCGTGCGTGTTCTTGGTACGAACATAGCCGGAGCTACTGATATCGACGGTAAGTTTACACTTACAGGCGTGAGTCCTTCCGACAAGCAACTTGAAGTTTCCTATATCGGCTACGAGACAAAGGTGGTCGAAATCAAGCCCGAGCTTGTGATACATCTCCAGCTTCATACCGAAATGATGGATGAGGTTATGGTGGTGGCTTTCGGCAAGCAGAAGCGAGAGTCGTTTACCGGTGCCGCAAGTGTGGTCAGCGCTGCCGACATTGAGCGTCAGCAGGTCACCAATCCTATTGAGGCTCTGAGCGGTAACGTTACAGGTCTGCAGATGACCGAGACCAACTCCTTTACCTCCGACCCCTCCATCACCATCCGTGGTATTGGCTCTCTCAATGCCGGGACCGAACCGTTGATTGTGCTCGACGGTCTTCCTTACAGCGGATACTTCAATGACATAAATCCTGCCGACATTGCGAGCATCACTGTACTGAAGGATGCTGCGTCAAACGCCCTCTACGGTGCCCGTGGTGCCAACGGTGTGATTCTAATCACCTCAAAGAATGCGGAACGCACAGCCACAAAGGTGAGCTTCGGTGCCAAGTGGGGTGCAAACTCCGACGGACGTGTGCAGTATGACATGATTGACAATCCCGGACAATACTATGAGGTTCATTACCTCGCCATGCGCAACTACTATATGAATTCTCTCGGACAGAATTTCAATCAGGCGCATATCAACGCCAACAATGTGCTCGGCGGTCCGATGGGTTCAGGCGGTCTGGGCTATATGGTCTATACCGTTCCCGACGGACAGATGCTTATCGGTACCAATGGCAAACTGAATCCTCAGGCGGTGTTGGGTAACCGTGTGGCTCATGAAGGTCAGATTTACACTATCTATCCCGATGACTGGATGGATGCGGGTCTCCGCACTGGCTTCCGTCAGGAGTACAACGTGAATCTCTCGGGTGGTAACGACAAATTCACCTTCTATGGCAGCATGGGTTATCTCGGCAACGACGGTATAAGCTATGGCACCGACATAGAGCGCTTTACTACCCGTCTCAAGACTGAATATCAGGCATACTCCAACCTGCGTATCGGTGCGAATGCCGGTTATACCCATTCAACCACCAATGTGCAATCAGGCGTATATTACTGTCAGGATGAAATAGCACCGATTTATCCCCTCTATGTACGTGACGGAGCCGGTAATATCATGCATGATTCCCATGGCAAGGTGTATGACTACGGTTCAGGTAACAATGCCGGACTCTACCGTCCTTTCGACACCAATGGCAATTATATTCAGGAGGACCGCTTGAACATAAGCAAGAATGTGAGCAACGCATTCAACATCCAGGGTTATGCTAACTTTGATTTCCTTGACCATTTCCGCCTCACGGTAAATGGAAGTGTATATCTGACCGAAAATCGTATGAACTACGGTACCAATCCTTACTACGGTTATGAATCGGGCGATGCAATCAAGGGCACAGTACAGGTGCAGCATTACCGTACCATAGACACCAACTATCAGCAATTGCTCAGCTATAACAATGTGTTTGGCAAGCACTCTGTGGACCTTCTTCTTGGACATGAGTATTCACGCAACGAGATGACCGGTCTTAGTGCTACCAGAAGCAATGTTGCCATGTATGACCAGAACATTGAAATTGATGGCGCCATCATGGATAAGAGTATGAGCAGCTCTGTGGATAAATATAATGTGGAAGGTTATTTCTTCCGCGGTCAGTATGACTACGATAACCGCTATTTTGGTTCTGTATCGTTCCGCCGCGACGGTTCCTCCAACTTCCATCCTGACCACCGCTGGGGTAACTTCTGGTCGGTAGGCGGCGCATGGATTATGAGCAAGGAGGAATGGTTCCCCGCAAAGTGGTGGCTAAATATGCTTAAGATAAAGGCTTCATACGGAGAGCAGGGTAACGATGCTATCGGTTCCTACCGCTATGTTGACTATTACGGTATCGCCAATTCGGACGGTAACGTGGCTTACGTGTTCTCAAGCAAAGGTAATCCAGATATCACTTGGGAAACTGTAGGCAGTTTTAATGCCGGTGTGGAATTTGAGTTGTTCAACAGCCGTTTGCGTGGTGGCGTGGAGTTCTATCAGCGCAACACCCGCGACATGCTTATGTGGTTCAACGCCCCCTTGTCGCTCGGTTACACAGGTTACTATGACAATGTGGGCGATATGCGCAACACCGGTGTTGAAGTAGACCTTACAGGCGATATCATCGCCACCAAAGATATCACATGGACTGTCGGATTGAATCTCTCGTGGGAGAAAAACCGTGTCACATACCTGCCCGAGGAGAACAAACGCTTTGAAGTGGATGGTATTAAAGGTTATATCGGTGGTTCCTTCTACTATGGCGAAGGTCTTCCGGTCTACAGCTGGTATCTCAAGAAATATGCAGGTGTAAACGATAAAGGTGAGGCGCTTTACTATGCCACTCGCACCGAGGGTGAACAGGAGGTGGAGTATACCACCACTGATTATGCACAGGCAAAGCAATATCTTTGTGGTTCAGCTCTCCCGAAACTTTTTGGCGGTTTCAATACTTCCGTGAAGATTTATGGTGTGGATATTAATGCCCAGTTCAACTACTCTATTGGCGGTAAGAAGTATGACTCAGCCTACGCCGGTCTAATGACAAACCCTTCCGGTTCGCTTGTAGGCGCACAGCTTCACAAGGATGTGCTTGACGGATGGTCGGTTGACAATCCCACATCATCCATCCCCCGCTGGCAGTACAACGACCTTTATGCTGCATCGTCTTCCGACCGTTGGCTCACCGATGCGAGCTACCTGTCGCTGCGAAACCTCACAGTGGGTTATACTTTCCCGAAATCAATCATCTCACGTCTCCACATGTCGAAGCTCAGAGTATACTGTGCGGCTGAGAATGTGGCTTACTGGACCAAACGCAAAGGTTTTGACCCGCGAATGCTTGCCGCTTACGGCGCATCGGCAGGATATGCTTATCCAATGCGCACTATCTCCGGTGGTTTATCCGTGGAATTCTAATCTCTTCAAATTTTTATGAAAATGATGAAAAAACAGATTATATATACATTGCTTGCCGCAGCGATGGCTCCATGTCTCACCGGATGTCTCGAGGAGTATACCCCTACAAACGGTGCAACCGGTACCCAGATTGAGGGAGCAGACAAGCAGTCGCTTTCCAACGCGGTAGCGTCATATATGAACAGTGCGGTTATGACGGCAGATGGCGGTCATTCATACGATATCGGTTTCATGGGATTCGCTATCTGGCGTGATGCCATGACTGCTGATTTACCGGTCTATGACCCCGCTTACGATTACTATACCGTGTTCGGCTACCAGACCTACCTCGGCGACTATGCGTTGCAGGCACTTATATGGCAGCGTTATTACGGACTTGTGCAGAAAACCAATCTGCTCCTTGGTGTGGCTAATCCTGAGGTTGAGGCCGACCGCGTATATATGGGTAATGCGCTTGCTTACCGAGCCATGGCTTATATGGATTTGGCGCGTTTATATGAATACCGTCATACCGATGTGGCTTATCTCGACCAACGCGGAGAGCAAATCAAGGGTCTAACCGCTCCGATTGTGACTGAGAAGACTACCGATGCTTCCGGTCGCTCCAATCCTCGTGCTCCCTTCTATGAGATGTACCGTTTTATTCTCACTGACCTTAATAATGCGGAGGCTTATCTTGCCAACACCCATGTGGCTGATTCCAAGCTATCGGCATGTCTCGGTGTGATTTACGGATTGAAGGCACGTTTCTATCTTGACCTCGGAACACGTTACTCGAAGTATCCTGATGAGCTTGCCAAGCAGACAGAGAATGAGAACTCTGAGGCTCTTGCTGACTATGACAAGTTTGGCATCACCACAGCTAATGAATATCTCAATCTTGCGGCGCAGTATGCCCGCAAAGCTATAGGCGAAGGGTTTGCCCCGACTTCCGAAAACCAATGGTTTGACCCTAAGACAGGATTCAACACCCCGATTCCTTCATGGATGTGGTGTATCACCATATCTACCGACGACCCCATCGCCACCTCATATATCTGGCAGTCGTTCGTTTCGTACATGTCGCCTGAAGCTACATGGGGACTTGCCGCTCCCGGTTACAATGCCTCACGTATGATTGACGCACGACTTTTCAATTCTATTTCTGACGGTGACTGGCGCAAGACTACCTGGATTGCTCCTACCGATGTGGCAAATGTAGAGGCATTCAACACCAAGTATGCCAAGGGTACAGCTATGGGATACAATGAGTGGAGTAATTTGGGGGCTTATGTGGGTATGAAGTTCCATCCCGGTTCTGGCGACCGCACCACCGCTACCACAGGCAATGCCATGAGTTTCCCGCTTATGCGAGTGGAGGAGATGTACCTCATAGAGGCAGAGGCCGTGGGTAGAGTGTCCGGACCGGCAGCCGGAGCGCAACTGCTCAATTCGTTCATGAATCTTTACCGCTACAAGGATGGCTCGTTCAGTGCTTCGGTGGCATCCATCGATGATTTCGTTGACGATGTATTCAAACAGAAGCGTATAGAATTCTGGGGCGAAGGTCAGATTCTGTGGGATTACCGCCGCCTGGAGAAAGCAATTGTTCGTGGCTATCCGGGCACTAACCACTATTCACAGTTCTGTTTCAACTCTTACCCCAACGCCGTTGCACCCTGGACCATCCTCTATATCCCGGACAGCGAGCGTAACTACAACACGGCGATTGTGCTAAATCCCGACCCATCCAACGCTCTCACCCTTTGGAGTGAGTAATCTGTAACAGCTAAAAATGTTAATGAATTATGAAATCAATATATAAACTGGCATTTGCGGCTATTGCATTCACGTTGCCGCTTGCATCATGCTCGGATGATGACGATTACGCTCCTGGCGAGGAGGTCGCAGCCGATTGCCCTTCGGTTTATTTCCCTCAGCAGGGTTCTTATTCCTATACCTTCACATCTGATGAGGCTGATAAGAACATCAACCTCAAGGTGTGTCGTCTAAACTCCGTTGGAGCAGTGGCGGTACCAGTGACCATCACCTCGGATGTGGAAGGCTTTACCGGTCCGGCCACAATCGAATTTGCCGATGGTCAGACCGAGGCTGTCTATCCTCTCAGCTGTGACGGGATACCCCGTCAGAGCGAGTGTGACGTCACTGTCTCAATTCCAGAAGACTTCACCAATCCCTATGCCGAGGGTACAAGCATGGTAAGCGTTAAGTCGCTCGTGGCTGACTGGGAACTTTGGGCTCCCAACGCTTTGTTTGAGTTCAGTTACTACTATGCATCAATCCGCAGTGACATTTATGCTATGCGCGGCACCCGTCGACTGAAGATTGAGAACTTCCTCGGTTCAGGTCTGGACCTTCAGGTCAATGTTGAGGATATAGACCGTAATGTTACCAGTTACGCCCGCATGTTCCCCCTCAACAATGCTGACCCGTATGTAAATTACTATCCTGATGATGCATTTGATTGCTGGTATTTCTATGATGAGGCTACCGGCGATTGGCCCGTATGGAGTCCTGATGGCATAGGCACTCCTCAGATTAAGTTCGCACTCTGCTATGGCTACGATGCATCGTCAAATTACAAGTATACTTACATATTACCTTTTGACAATTCCGGTAGTTTCACATTTGAATTCAGTTATAGCGACGGTACAAGCGGTTATGACTATGTGAATTTCTCCTACGATGAGCCTCTCTTCGAGATGTTCTGATGAGGATGCTGGTTAAAAATCAAAAATCAGTATGCATTCATAAAAAATGAACAGTATGAAAAACTATATGAAATTCGCTCTCGTTGCCGCCTGTGTGCTCGGACTCGGGTTCACTTCATGCAGCGATGACGATGATGTTATAAAAACGGCACTGAAAGAGCCGGTGGCTTCAAATGCCGCAGCGACAGTGAGTTCGCTGACTTTCCAATGGGACAAGGTGGAGCATGCCACTCAGTATGGCTATGAACTTACCGACCCTGCGGGCAATGTGGTTATGACCGATGTGACCAAAAAGACCGCAGTGACATTCACAGGTCTGCGTCCGGCTACCACCTACACCCTTGGAGTATGGGCTTATTCGAAACTTTACGGTGATATGGAGAGCTCTAAGGTCGCCACTCTCACCGCCACCACTGCGTTCACCCAGCAGCTCGCTGCTCCTCAGCTCTCGGCTACAGTTGCGGCAGGAGTGGCATCGGTGACATGGGAGCCTGTGCCCGGTGCAACTTCATATACCTATTCCTACATGGCTCCCGACAAGGAGAGCGGTGAGGATGTGGAAGTGACAGGCGAGACCTCTGAGAATCATCTTGAGATTTCCGGTCTACCAATTGACAGGACCTACAAAGTGTCGGTATATGCTACCAGCAGTGACGAGGTCTACACTCCTTCTGAGGTTGTTTCGGTATCATTCACCATGAGTCATTCCGAAGCATGGACAGTACAGGGTACATATACCAGCGCTCATCTCGGCAAGTCATTCCCTGTCACAATGATAGCTTACGATGACAATAGCTACACACTCATGGCTTGGTATGGTGTGGATTATTACAATTTCGATTTCTCTGTCGGTTCCGATGGTATTGTTACTCCAAATGGCTCTTATGCCCGCACTGCCGATGGCGACTACATTATCCCCACCGGTGTGAACGAAATGCGCGAGGTATATATCTCTACAGGAAGCAATCCATCCACCTTCACAGGTAACGAGCGCAGCGGTCAAATCACCATACGTACCTGTAACTATGATAACGGCACCGATACTTTCGTATGGGTTCCGGCTCGTCAGGAGATGTGGCGTGCTCAGGGTACCTATCATAGTGCTGTGACCGGTCAGGATTACGCAGAGACCTTGATAGCCTACGATGACAATACCTATGCGCTTGAACCCTGGTATGGTGTGACAGGTTTCAACCTTGAGTTCAAGACCGACCCCTCCAATCATGGAAGTATTGACGAGATTATGAATGCCGAAGGTTATTATGATAACGGCTATTGGGCTAATACCGGTCTGGGCGGTGATTACTACGGTATGTATATCTGGCCAGGTTACGATGCCTCTTACGAGGATTACTGCTCCTACATAAGTGGAGGTCGTCTGAGCGGTGAGGTACGTCTCTATGTCTACGCTGCTGGTGTGGCAGGTGCTGACTGGTGCGTTGACTCTTTCACTTGGGGGAATTCAGCATCATCCATTACGATTGATGACCTTGTGGGCGAGTATAAGTATGTGACCAAGGGTCAGGAATATGTGACTGACTATACCAACTGGTATGATTTCGATTATGATGGCTCATACACAGTGTCAAAGTCGGAGTCAGACCCCAATTCGCTCGTTTTCGACAATTTCTACTGGACTGGTTATCCTCTTACCGGAAAAGTTGACCTTGAGAAACTAACCATTACATTCCAGCCTCAGACTGCCGGCTACTACATTTTTGCTTCTTCCGAAGGTGAAAACCTTCCGATGGTTGCAAAGATTGACCCCGCTAATCTTACCGTTACATTCGATGGCTGGAACATGTGGTATGACGGTTATTATTACTTCCGCAACACTCTTGCGGTGTTTACAAAACTATAATGGACTGTTTTTTCAATCCTTATCAAATGAATTTGAACAGTCTCTAAAAAACTTCTTCCAATAACTTTGTCTGAGCGCTGAATAGACCTCCGGCAAGGTGCGGAAATGATATCTGGAGGACCGGTAGTTCGTGCAAGCGAGCTCCCGGCCCTCCTTTCGTTATGTCAATATCAAGGGTTGATAGATTAGAATTTGTTCCATTTTGTTTAAAAATCAGTTAAAAATGCAACTAATTGTCAGTGTTGGATGAATTTTTGTTAACTTTGCATCCAATTTAGAGAAAAATAGAAATAGACATTAACAGACAATCTAATATGGCAAAAGTGACCAAAAAAATGGCGCTGGATTACCATGAGTATCCGCGTCCCGGCAAAATTGAAGTTATCCCCACCAAACCTTATGCCACCCAGGCTGACCTCGCGCTGGCATATTCCCCTGGGGTTGCCTATCCTTGTCTTGAAATCAAGGATAATCCCGAAGATGTCTACAAGTACACCGACAAGGGCAACCTTGTGGCTGTGATTTCAAACGGCACAGCTGTTCTTGGTCTCGGTAACATCGGCGCTCTCGCCGGTAAACCCGTGATGGAAGGTAAGGCTCTTCTTTTCAAGATATTTGCAGGTCTTGACTGCTTCGACATTGAAGTGGATGAGAAAGACCCTGAAAAATTCATACAGATTGTCAAGGCGCTTGCTCCTACATTTGGCGGTATCAATCTTGAGGATATCAAGGCTCCCGAATGTTTCGAGATAGAACAGCGTCTTAAAGCTGAATGCCCCATACCTGTGATGCACGATGACCAGCACGGCACAGCCATCATCTCGGCTGCCGCTCTTCTGAATGCTGTGGAAATCCAGGGCAAAAAGATTGAGGATGTACGTCTCGTGGTCAATGGTGCCGGCGCTGCTGCAGTGTCATGTACCAAGCTCTACTGCGCATTGGGCGTGAAGATGGAAAATGTAGTGATGTGCGATAGCAAGGGTGTGATTACCACCAAGCGCACAGACCTTAATCCGCAGAAGGCCCAGTTTGCCACTTCACGTGACATCACCACTCTTGCTGAGGCGATGAAGGATGCCGATGTATTCCTCGGTCTCTCAGTGAAGGATGTTGTAACACCAGAGATGGTCAAGTCAATGGCACCGCGCCCCATTGTGTTCGCTCTTGCCAACCCTGACCCGGAAATCGCCTATGAGACAGCTATGGCAGCTCGTCCTGACCTGATTATGGGTACCGGTCGTTCTGACTATCCCAACCAAATCAACAATGTGCTGGGCTTCCCGTACATTTTCCGTGGCGCTCTCGACTGCGGTGCCACTGAGATTAACGAGACAATGAAGATTTATGCGGTACGCGCCATTGCCGAGCTTGCTAAAAAGCCCGTGCCTCCGGTGGTAAATGCCGCTTACAACCGCACCAACCTCAAGTTTGGTCCTGAATATATCATTCCTACTCCTTTTGACCCCCGTTTGCTCACATCAGTGTCACCTGCGGTAGCTAAGGGTGCAATGGATAGCGGCGTGGCCCGTCGACCCATCAGCGATTGGGATGCTTACGATGAGAAACTGCGTTTGCTTAAGGGTAACGACCGCAAGTTTACCCGCCGTCTCAACGAGGCAGCGCGCACAAACCCCAAGCGTGTGGTATTTGCCGAGGCTAATACTGACAACATGCTCCGTGCCGCCGCTATTGCTGCAGCCGACGGTCTTTGCATACCTATCCTTCTCGGCAATGAGGAGATGATAGAGAAGCGCGCACAGCGTCTGGGTATTGACATCAGCAATATCGAGATAGTCAACCTCCGTCACGACCGCGAGGCATCACGCCGCGAGCGCTATGCCTATATGCTCACCACCAAGCGTCAGCGTCAGGGTGAGAACTTCGAGAGCGCTCTCGACAAGATGTTCGACCGCAACTATTTCGGTATGATGATGGTGGAGACCGGCGATGCTGATGCATTCATCACCGGTACACGTGCCGCAAACAATCCTACCGGCGAAATCGCCCGTGAGGTGATTGGCATCAAGGATGGTTACAACCATTTTGCTACCATGCATGTGATGGAGACCACCAAGGGTACATACTTCCTTGCCGACACAATGATAAATGGTAGTGCGGATGAGGAGACACTTCTCGATGTAGCCCGTCTCTCGGCCGATGCCGTGAAGTTCTTCGCACACGACCCAGTGATGGCGCTCGTGTCATACTCAAACTTCGGTTCGAACAAAGAGCCTGAATGCGCTAAGGTACACAATGTTGTAGAGAAGATGCACCAGCTCTATCCCGACCTGCCTGTGGATGGTGAAATGCAGATGAACTATGCTCTCAACCGTCCAGTGCGCGATAAGGTATATCCCTTCACCCGTCTATACGGCAAGGATGTGAACACTCTCGTGTTCCCTAATCTCAGTGCGGCAAATTCAGCTTACCGCCTGATGCTTGAAATGGGTGTAGGTGAGACCATCGGTCCGATTCAGATGGGTCTGAAGAAGCCTATCCACTTCATCAATGTCGATGCAGAGGTGCGCGATATCATCAATCTTATCGCCATTGCTGTCATTGATGCTGCTGTGATGGATAACAAGTAAAAAGACTATAACAGAACAAAGCAGAAACCCGGAAAGGAGTCGCGTTGACTTTCCTTTCCGGGTTTTCTGCTTTATCTATTTACTTGGCCGTTATGAAAAGATGCGGTTCCAAAAGGTCACATCTCCTGTTTATGAAACAATTTTTTAATTCCTAACGTTCATAATCAGGAGGGCTTTTGGAATTTTTGATTGTTAAATAAAATTGCGTAAATTTGTAGCGCATGAAATTTCAGCTTATGAAAAAAATCTGTTTGATATTGCTTCTTATTCTCACAGTGGGAGGGATAGCATGGGCGGCAGGAAAGCCGGCTATAAAGTTCAGCACAAAGTCACACGATTTCGGCACCATCCATGCCAAGGATGGGAAAGTGACTGCTATTTATGACTTCACCAATACCGGCGATGCTCCCCTTACCATAGTGACGGTAACCAACGGAGGGTGTGGTTGTACCAATCCATCGTTTCCGATGGAGCCGATTGCTCCCGGTAAGTCTGGAGAAATCAAAATCACTTTCGACCCCCGCGGGCGTTCAGGTGAGTTCAACCGCACAGTGAAAGTGAAGACCAACGCAGGTAAGTCAAGGGAGAAGCTGACCTTCTCCGGCGTCATAATTCCATAAATGCTTCTTCATGCGTAAATTTTTGATATTAGGCTTTATAGCTGTTAGCGCTCTGACTGCCGGAGCACAGGGTAAAGGGGTATGGCTTGATACCACTCACAATTTCGGTGCGTTTGATGAGAATATGGGCACAGTCTACTGCGACTTCAAGCTTGTCAATACCGGCAATGAGCCTCTTGCCATCATAGCAGCCCGTGCCAATTGCGGTTGCACCCGTCCGGAATATTCTACAGAGCCGGTTGCTCCCGGCGACACGGCTGTAATACGTGTGGGTTTTGACCCCAAGGGGCGTCCCGGTCGCTTTGTGAAGCATATTAATGTGGATATTGATTCCGACCCTCTGCGTTCCAGTCTTACTATTCAGGGAACGGTTATTGGCGCCTCAAATACTCTTAAAACCCGTTTCCCGCACTCGCTTGGCTCGATGAAGCTCCGCTCTCTCACCATTCCTTATGGGAATATTGACAAGGGGCACACTTCCGGACAATATGTGGAGGGCTACAATGCTTCCGCTGATACTATCTATCCCGTGGTGAAGGATGCGCCCGGCTATATCAACGTGCTCGTGCAACCTGCGGCAGTTCCTCCGGGTGAACAGTTCATTGTGTCGACCATTCTACACTCCGACCGCTGCAAAGATTGGGGGATAGTGACCGATTCATTCAAGCTTTATCCATCGGTCGATGCCAAAGAAGCTATGACGGTGGAGACTGTGGCTATCCTCAATGAGGATTTCTCGAAGCTCACCCCTGAACAGCGTAGAAATGCTCCGCTGCTTGATACTGATGTCACAGCTATTGACCTTGAGCGGATATCACACGCGGATGCCCCGTTGCATCGCTCGTTTACCATCGAGAATCTTGGCAAGAGTCCATTGATAATCCGTGGCATCACATGTCCGGATAAGGCTGTGAGCGTCAAACTGAAGAATTATAAAATCAAACCGGGCAAAAAAGAGAAAGTAGAGGTGACTGTGACACCGTCGATGATTGGTGACACTGAACTTCTGAATGCCCGAATTAATATCGTAGCCAACGACCCTTCACATCCTTCCACTATGGTAAGGGTGGTGGGTGAGGTGATTAAATGATACCCAATACTGAATAAGCCATGAATCACATAGAAAACGATGACAAATACAGCGGTCTGACTGTCAACAGCGGTGTGACACAGCCTCCGGTAGTAAATCCTTATCTGCAGCGTCGCAAGCGTCGCCCGTTACCCACAGTGGCGGAGATGGTGGAAGGGATATTAAAGGGTGATGTCACCATGCTTTCGCGTGCGGTTACACTTGTCGAAAGCCTTTCGCCCGACCATCAGGTGCTCGCCCAGGAGGTGATTGAAAAGTGTCTGCCACATTCCGGACGTTCGCGCCGCATAGGTATAACCGGTGTTCCCGGCGCAGGTAAAAGCACATCGATTGATGTGTTCGGTCTTCATGTCCTGAAGAGTGGCGGAAAGCTTGCGGTGCTTGCCATCGACCCGTCGAGCGAGCGTACGAAAGGGAGTATCCTTGGCGATAAGACCCGTATGGAGAAGCTTGCAGTGCATCCTTCGGCTTTCATACGTCCAAGTCCTTCGGCCGGTTCACTTGGTGGTGTGGCACGTAAGACCCGCGAGACAATTGTGCTTTGTGAAGCTGCCGGATATAACAATATCTTTGTCGAGACCGTTGGCGTGGGGCAGAGCGAAACAGCCGTGCATTCAATGGTTGATTTTTTTCTGCTGATTCAACTTGCAGGTACAGGTGATGAACTCCAGGGTATAAAGCGCGGAATCATGGAGATGGCCGACGGTATTGTAATCAATAAGGCAGATGGCGACAATATCGGTCCGGCGCAGTTGGCGCAGGCTCAGTTCCGAAGCGCACTCCATCTGTTCCCGCCCACAACTTCTGGATGGATGCCTGAGGTACTGACTTATTCCGGCTACTACGAGCTTGGCATCGAGGAAGTATGGGCAATGATTGACCGCTACTTTGAATTTGTGGAAGGCAATGGATATTTCGAACGCAAGCGCAGCGAGCAGGCGCGTTATTGGATGTATGAGACCATCAACGAGCAGTTGCGCGCGCATTTCTATAACAATCCGGAGGTAGAGCGTATGCTTGGTGAAAAAGAGGTACGTGTGCTTGACAACAGGCAGAGCTCATTTACTGCAGCCCGCGATGTCCTCGACTACTATTTCACTTCTCTCCGCACCAATAGCTCCATTTAAGATATGTAGCAGGTTTCTCGATTAAAGCCCACGGAAAAGCATAAAAAAACTCTCGGATTTTTAGTCCGGGAGTTTTTTTATATCCGATTTTGTATATCGTTCGTGTTACAGACCTTTGCCGTGGCAGTTCTTGTATTTTTTGCCTGAACCGCATGGACATGGGTCGTTGCGGTTGATACGCGGACCGGCTTTGACGGGCTGAGGTGCCGGCTGATGACTTGCACCTTGGGCGGCTGCGCGCTGGGCATTTTCGCCGGGAAGGTTCTCGCGTGAAGTCCGGTATTTCGAATAATCATTCGGACGCTCGGGCATCGCACGCTCCACCTTTGGTTGAGGCTTTGATGCTTCCTTGACCAGTTGTTCTTCCGGAGTGGCTTCCTCGTCGGCTGCAGGTGCGGGCTGAGGCTCCTGAGGCGCAGGCTGCTGAACGTAAATCTGACCGCGCATGAGAGTTGACATGGCTTTTACGTTGAGATTGTTAAGCATGTTTTCAAAGAGGTGGAACGATTCAACCTTATAGATTACCAGCGGGTCTTTCTGTTCATATGATGCATTTTGTACGCTTTGTTTCAACTGGTCGAGTTCGCGCAAGTGCTCTTTCCAAAGTTCGTCGATGGAGACGAGAAGCACAGCCTTGTGCCACTCCTTGACGATTGATTTGCAACCGGTGCGGTAAGCTTCATCGATGTTGACCACAAGGTTGAAGAAGCGTTTTCCATCGGTCATGGGCACCGCTATGCGACCCTTGAAACCGCGGTTTTCCACACAGTCTACAATGACAGGGAGCGCCACTTCGATGATGCGTTGGCTCTTGCGGTCAAACGCTTCCTGAGCGGTGGCATGAATCTTTTCAATAGCATCTTCTTTGCTGAGATTGCGGTATTCCTCCTCGGTAAAGGGAGTCTCGATGGTGAGAATCTTGAACAGCTCCATAGCGAGGTCCTGATAGTCGGCAGGTGAGCTGTAATTGTTTACAAGGTTCTCGATGATGTCCCACATCATATTTGCGATGTCGATACCTATGCGTTCGCCCACGAGAGCGTGGTGGCGGCGGTTATAGATATAGGTACGCTGCTTGTTCATCACATCATCGTATTCGAGAAGACGTTTACGGTTGCCGAAGTGGTTTTCTTCCACACGCTTCTGTGCATTACCGATGGCGTTGGTCACCATCTTGCTCTCGATGCGCTCTCCCTCTTCGAGTCCGAGAGTGTCGAGCATCTTCATCACACGGTCAGTGGCGAATAGTCGCATCAACTGGTCCTCAAACGATACGTAGAACACAGATGAACCTGGGTCACCCTGACGTCCGGCACGACCGCGGAGCTGACGGTCAACTCGGCGTGATTCGTGGCGCTCGGTACCAATGATGGCAAGACCACCGGCTTCCTTGACTTCAGGTGTGAGCTTGATGTCGGTACCACGACCTGCCATGTTGGTGGCGATGGTCACCATACCCTTCTTACCGGCGTGAGCCACAATTTCGGCCTCCTTCTGGTGGAGTTTTGCATTGAGGACATTGTGGGGTATATGACGCATGGTGAGCATACGGCTGAGAAGTTCGGATATTTCCACAGAGGTAGTACCAACGAGTACCGGTCTACCTTGTGCAACGAGGCTCTGAATCTCTTCAATCACAGCCGCATATTTCTCCTTTTTGGTCTTATAGACACGGTCGTTCATGTCTATACGCGCTATGGGCTTGTTGGTGGGGATTGTTACCACGTCAAGCTTATAGATATCCCAGAATTCTCCTGCTTCTGTCTCGGCAGTACCGGTCATACCGGCGAGCTTGTGATACATGCGGAAATAGTTCTGGAGAGTGATGGTGGCAAATGTCTGTGTGGCGGCTTCAACCTTCACGCCTTCCTTGGCTTCGATAGCCTGGTGGAGTCCGTCGCTATAGCGTCGGCCTTCCATGATACGACCGGTCTGCTCGTCCACAATTTTGATTTTACCATCGTCAATCACATATTCCACATCTTTCTCAAAGAGGGCATAAGCTTTGAGAAGCTGAGTCACGGTGTGAACACGCTCCGCCTTGACTGCATATTCCTGCATCAATTCATCCTTACGCTGCTGGCGTTCCATGGGGTCTTGGATGGTCTCGGTCTCTGAAAGCTGGGCGGCGATATCGGGGAGTACAAAGAACTGCGGGTCGTTGCTCTTGCCGGTGAGTTCGTCGATACCTTTGTCGGTAAGCTCTACGCTGCGGTTCTTTTCGTCAATAACGAAGTAGAGAGGGTCGGTCACTTTGGGCATCTCGCGCTGGTTATCCTGAAGATAATAAGCTTCAGTCTCAAGCATGAGATTCTTCATACCTTCCTGCGAGAGGAATTTGATGAGGGCGCCGTTTTTGGGAAGACCCTTGAATGCGCGGAAGAGCAGGAGGGCGCCTTCCTTACGTGTATCTTTGTCGTCGGATGCAATTTTGGTCTTTGCCTCAGCAAGGATTTTGGTCACGAGGCGACGCTGGGCATCCACTACTTTCTCTACATTGGGGCGGTACTCGTCAAAGAGCTGGTCGTCACCCTTGGGTACCGGACCGGAAATGATGAGCGGTGTACGGGCATCGTCGATAAGCACTGAGTCTACCTCATCGACAATAGCGTAATAGTGTTTGCGCTGCACCATGTCGGCGGGAGCCATTGCCATGTTGTCGCGGAGGTAGTCAAAACCAAATTCGTTGTTGGTACCGAATGTGATGTCACAGTTGTAGGCAGCGCGGCGTTGTGCGGTGTTGGGCTGGTGTTTGTCAATACAATCTACAGTAGAGCCATGGAACATGTAGAGCGGACCCATCCACTCGGAGTCACGTTTCGACAGGTAGTCGTTGACGGTGACAACGTGCACACCCTTGCCGGAGAGTGAGCGGAGGAATGTTGGGAGTGTAGCCACAAGGGTCTTACCTTCACCGGTCGCCATCTCGGCAATTTTACCCTGATGAAGCACAATACCGCCGATGAGCTGCACACGGTAGTGTATCATATCCCAGGTGATTTCGTTACCACCGGCGAGCCAATGGTTCTTCCAGATAGCGTTGTCGCCTTCGATGCTCACGAAATCTTTTCCCTGAGCGGCAAGCTCACGGTCAAGGTCTGTGGCTTTAACCACGATGGTTTCGCTGGCTGCAAAGCGGGCAGCGGTCTCGCGGAGGGTTGCGAACACCACGGGGAGGTGCTCGTTGAGTTTATCCTCTATGATATCAAGCACAGCCTTCTCATTTTCGTCAATTTTGTCCCAGATGGGCTGACGCTCGTCGAAGGGGAGCTCTTCCACCTCAATTTTCAGGCGGGCGTTCTCCTCTTCGCGTGAAGAGATGGATTGTTTGATGTCTGCGCGTACATTCTGGATGCGTTCGCGCAGTTGGTCTATTGTGAGTCCTTTCATTTCGGGCTCCAACGCCTCTATTTTTCTGACGATGGGCTCAATTTCCTTGAGGTCACGGGTCGACTTGTTGCCGAATAGCTTTGTGAGGAATGATTGAAATGACATTGTTATATCTGATATTTTCTAAATTTACAAATTATGTTGTCTGATGGTGTGGGAGAGATAATCGTTCGGCATCGTTGTGCCAGAGTTATTTTTTGAGTCTGAGAGGAGGGAGGGATGCTGCATTAGGCGACCTGATGCGGAGAAGTCGTGTGACAGTTGGAGCTATAGCTCGCGCATCAACGGATACGTCGATGGTTGATGCGGGTAGCCCTGGCGCAAGGATGTAGACCGGCGATGTAGTGGCTACATTCCTTACCACGGGGAGTTGGGTCTGGGAGGGCGATTCGTTATCACCGTCAGATATTTCCCAACCCGGATTGACCATCACGAGTAAATCGCCGGCATGGTTGGGAGAGGTGTTGCGCTGGAGAGCCAGAGGCTCGTCACCTGCGCGGCGGGCGAGGATATCGTCGATAGTATAGACGCTGCTCACACCGCTCATGCGGGCAAGAAAATCGGCGGCTTCACGACGAATTTCGGTGTCGTTGATGCCACGCTCCTTGATGAGTTTTTGATTGAGGAAGAAGTATCCGTTATGGTATCCGTTCACATAGTCACCGTTACCATGGATTGCCATGAGATAGAGATTGAGGAGGGAGATGGCGCGGCGGGGAGAGAACTGACCTGATGGTATGTTCCAGCGCTCTTCATCGCGTTTGCCTCCTGAGGGAGCCGGTGTGCCCGCTATGAATATGAGCGTGCGGTTCATTCCCGGACCCTTCTCTATGGCACGGACTATGTTGGCTATGTCGGAGTCGAGACGGATGTAAGCATCCATGGTCTCGATACGGTTGTCAGCTTCGCGTCCGTACTGATAAGGTGACACGTCGAAGCCGAGGTTGAGCATGTCGGTGAAACCTCGGGTGCCGAGTTTCAGCGATGAAATATAGTCAATCCCCACATTTGCTACCTCACGGTTAGCCGGAGCCGATGTCTTGAATGCGGTAAAACGATGGGCATCGCGTGAGGGGAATGTGTGACGGAAGGGATAAAGTTTCTTATATTCGGGGAGGTCCGGATAGCGGTCAAGGGGAAGCGCCGGACTCCATGCCAGAGTATCGAGGCGTGATGCGAGCGTCACACCGTAATTGCGTTTTGACACAGCAGCCGGTACATCCTTGTAGAATGTGGATGTGCTCCATTTGCCGTTCACATCATTGAGCCAGAAGCCGCTATTGCCAGCGTGACCTGCAAGGATGATGGCTATCTGCGCGTCGGGAGCAACGGAATGGACCAGTCCCAGACCACCGTCCGAGATGCGTATCTCATCACTGAGGGTTGATACTTTCAGAGCCTCAGGTGAGAAAGTCTCGTTAGTGAAATTGCCTATTTTGGCGGCATCGAGCAGTATGGGGTAGTCGATTTTCGCTTCGGTGTTCCATACTCTTGCGGCAGGGATGCCATTGACACCTGGCGATGCGCCTGTCATGAGGATGGCGGTGGCGGCAGTAGCGTCGATGCCGGGACCGAAGTCGACATTCTCGATACTGACTCCGTTGTCAATAAAACGGTTGAAACCATCCTTGCCGAAATTTCCCCGGAGCAGGTTTACATAATCGGCAGTAAGACCTTCGACGAAAATTCCTACTACGAGTGTGGGGCGTGGAGCAGGTTGCTGGGGTTGCTGCGCTGACCCTGAGGGAGGAAGGGTGGCTGCCCGTAGAGGCGCAGGCGCAAAAACGCCAATACCCATCGTCACCAATGAGGCGACGAGCATGGATGCGAGATGGGTGGTTATAGGGGAGTTTTTACGCATATTATCTGTTGTTGCGATATTTAAAATTGACGATATAAGCCAACGCGCGCATTGCATCGGCCGCCATGAGCGGATAGAATGCCGGGTTGGGTGACTGGAGTCCACATAAGAAAATGACTGCCAGTGCAATTAGAAGTGCAAAGTTAGCAATTTGGTAGGAATATACCAACATTTTGGCTCTTTTTACCCAGATTGCCACAGCCCCTATGAAACAAAGGGGATTAAGCCAGAGATAAAGCCAGTTGGGAGAGGTGGCTTCGTGTACGGACACGAAAATAAGGAAAGTAAGAAGCAGACCGGTCATACCGTAGAGTCCGAACATGAGGGTGTCAAACAATCGGGTAATAGATGTGCCACGGAATGACTTGCCTTTTATCTGAGATATGGTGAGGAGTAACGAGATGGCAGCTATGACGTAGCTCCAGAACATCGGTGTGAGCCACCAAGGTGTAGGAGGAAGCGGAGCGGGCACAGCATCGGCATTGATGAGCGAGCGTGTGGCACTGACTATCGGTTGAGAGTCGGGCTTCACAGCGGTTGCCATCAGTATCTCAAGGCTTTCAGGGGCAAAAGCAGCTTCGCGCACGGTGATGGAACGGTCGATGCCGCTGCCGAGGGCGAGGTCTATGCCAAATTGATACCAAGGATAGGCTGTGTGGTAGCTACGCATGGCGTTGCGGAAGGTCGACTGTACTTCTGGCTTAAGTGCATTGCCGGTGAAAGTGAGAGTGTCGCCTATGGCTTTCTCAATTATGCGAAGTGGACGTGTAGAGCAGTTGTCGAGCACGTAATTGTAGCGGTACACGCGGTTCTCCGGCTGGAGGTTTTCACCCACGAGAGCCTGCAGGGATTCGGTCTCGGAGGCTGATAGGTTCAGCTCCTGTTCCACCACCTCGCGTCCCTGACGTGCATAGGCGTTTAGAAAATATTTTGTGGGTGCGACGCCGACGCTGTAATCGGTTTCCCCTTTTACAAAGCGGTATACGAAATTAGGAGCGTCGAAATCAAACAATCCCCAGTTGACCACGAAGTCCTCGCCTGTGGATTCCTTGGTGAATCTCAATGCTGAGTGTCCTTCAAGCTCATAGATGTTGGCTCCTGCACGGCATGTCAGGAGCGATACACGATAGGTATCCTCCTTTGCGCTCCCCGCTATTGTGTCAGCGGGTAGAGCTGTAGCCAAGAGTGGCAGTATAAGCGTAAGTATGAGAATTTGAATCCTGGTCATTATCCTTGTATGTCTATCCGAATCTGATTATCTATCCGAGTAACTTTGAAATATCATCGAGGGGGAGGATGGTAAACACCGGTTTGCCATAGGGTGTTAGTGCTGGAGAGGGTAGGCGGAAAAGGTCGCTGAGCAACCGGTCCATCTCGCCGGCGGTGAGGGGTTGACCTCGCTTTATGGCACTGCTCCGTGCGAGTGACAGGGCTATCTTCTCGTGCATTGTCGATGCGAGTTCCTGACCAGTCTCGGTGACATTTTCAATCATCGATAGGAGAGTATCGCGCGGGTTGGCGTCCTTGAGGATAGATGGGATGCCGTTGATGCTCCAGCTTGTTCCTCCGAGATGCGAAAGATTGAATCCCAGTTCCTCCAGAGAGGGAGCCAGGTCGGTCAGCACTGCATTTTGTGCCGGTGAGAGCTCCATCATGTCAGGAAACATGGTTGACTGTGATACGAATGCGCCTTCCGATGCCTTCTGCAGATAAGTGTCATATAGGATACGCAGATGCGCACGATGTTGGTCAATTATCATCAGCCCTTCGCGGGAAGGTGTGAGAATGTATGAATTTTTAAGTTGTAACGTGGCGGAAACCGTCGGTTCGAGCTCCATTTCTATTTTTGGAGTCTGCTCTTCCGCAGGTTCCTCCGGAATAACATCCGCAGGGCCGGTATTGTTCAATTTGCTTTCGAGCATTGATGCATATCCGTCGTCACGTTTCTTCACGAAGTCATCGTAGAGCTGTTCCCAATCCTGCAAGTGTGTATTAAGAGAGCCGGAATTGAATGCCGACTGGCGCACACCTGTGCGTGATGGGGCGGATTTTGGGAGCGATGATGTGGCAAATGGGTTGTAAGCCGTGTCAAGTTGCACGTCATGTTGTGCGAAAGCGTCAGGTGCAAACACCGGAATGTCAGGAGCATCTTCCACATCGAAATCAATCGAAGGGGCGGCGTTGAAACGCCCGAGCGATTCGCGGATGGCTGCGGTGAGAATCTGCCATATTGGTTGCTCGTTCTCAAACTTTATTTCGCTTTTAGTGGGATGGATGTTCACGTCGATTGTCTCCGGGTCGACTCGCAGATTGATGAAATAATTTGGCTGCTCATCGGCCGGTATAAGTTGCTCGTAGCATTGTATCACCGCCTTGTGGAAGTATGGGTGACGCATGTTGCGCCCGTTGACCATGAAATATTGCAATGCGTTTCGTTTGCGCGCGTTTTCGGGGAGACCGATGAATCCGCTTATACTTACAATTGATGTGTCGGTGTCAATGGGAATCAGCTGCTTGTCGAGATTTTTGCCGAAGAGGTCAGCTATGCGTTGCTTCATGGACGCACGGCGGAGTGAGTGGAGTGTGACGTCGTTGCTGATGAGGGTAAACTCCACTCCGATATTGACCAGCGCGAGACGTTCGAACTCTCTCATAATGTTGCTGAGTTCCACAGAGTCCTTCTTGAGGAATTTGCGTCGGGCGGGTACATTAAAAAAGAGGTTCTTTACCATCAGGTTGGTACCCTGGACGCAAGCTTCGGGCTGTTGGCTCTCTACCTTGGAACCGTTGATTATGATGCGTGTGCCTACGGTGGCATCCTTGTGCATGGTGCGCAGGTCAAGCTGTGCTATGGCTGCTATTGATGCCAGGGCTTCTCCACGGAATCCCATGGTGTGGAGGGCAAACAAGTCGTCGGCGCGGCTGATTTTTGATGTGGCGTGGCGCTCGAAAGCGAGACGAGCGTCGGTGTCGCTCATACCTACGCCATTGTCAATAACCTGAATTAGTGTGCGACCGGCGTCCTTGAGTACAATCGTGACTGATGTAGCACCGGCATCGATGGAATTTTCCACTAACTCCTTTATGACAGATGCCGGGCGCTGGATTACCTCGCCGGCAGCAATCTGATTAGCCACAGAGTCAGGCAGGAGTTTTATGACATCGCTCATTTTTCAGTATTTTCCTCGGTTTTAGGTTCAATTGCTGGAGATATGGGTGCTGGGTCTGACAGCGGCTCCTGTGGTGATGCCGGTTCAGCAGGTGCTCCTTGTTGCTCCTTGGCATCGGGATTTTGCTGCGGGGCGGCAACTGCGGGTGAAGCGACAGAGTCGGTTGGCACATTTCCCAGTGAGTCAATCTGGGGAAGAGTGCGGCTAAGAGAGTCGAGCAGCGAAGCGTCGGGGCGCATGGAGTCAACCGGAAGTGAGTGGGACAGTGAGTCGGCGACAGCTGCCGGGGATAGTGGTTGGGCTGACGGCGGAGTGTCGGGCACAGCCGGCTTGGGGACTTCTCGACCGGTGGCGCTTCCTCGTATGGTGAAAGCGTCAGGACGCACTTTCGAAAATATCTGCATCGACTTCAGGTCATCCATCTCAGGAGGATAGTCGAACACTTCGTCGGGTGACATGGGTCGCAACGGACCAAGCCAACGGAAGGTGGGTAAAAAGTATGCCGCACGTTTTGCAAGATACAATGGAGTGACTTTGCCGGTGGTCTCAGGCCACATTATTATGCGGTCGACCTCGCCGTTTTCAAAGTAGGCGTCCATGTAGCTGCTCTCTGTGTAGGAATATTTATTGTAGGTGGAGTCATTCTCCATCGGGAACATGATTGTCTGTACGCTTCCCTCCACATAAAGGCGACGTAGAGTGGAGTCGTTGAACCACGCTGTCATGTCGGCTCCTGTGAGCTGGTTGTAACAATCCTCGCCGATATGCTGTCCCACTATCCCTGTTTCAGGAAGACGTGCCCAGTCGGTGGTGGAGTCGTTGAAGTGTACATATACCACATTTCCTACTATTTGCTTGTCGCCGTTCCAAATCACCGGATGATAGTACATATACATGATGGAATCACGTTCCACTATGCTCATGGAGTCACAAAGACCCTGCACGTCGCGGCGGAAGAAGCGTACGCGGCGTATGGCATTAGTGACCTTAGTGGAATCCTCAAGCATGTAGGCGGTTATGGTGTCGCCGTGGAGATACAGGGTGTCTGACGATGAATATTCCATTGCCAGAGCGTTGCCTGTCACGAATGCGCTGTCCTTAAGCTCATCGTAGAATCCGTAGTCGCCATGGAGAGACGACTGATTGGCCGAGTCGGTCAGAATCATGTTGCCGAAAGCCTCTCCGATACCTTTGTCGCGGTCATAGAAAAGGGTATCGCCGGTGAGAGTGTTGCCTCGGCGTGTATGTACAAATGAGCGGTCATACAGGTCTGCCACACCTGTGTTGGTGTCGTAGAAGCCTGACGACGATGTGATTTCTCCATCCTTGTTAATAATCAGAGTAGGACACATCAGTTGTGCCACCCGGGTATCGGTGTTATAGGTGAGGGAGTCGGTATACATTCTCAACGTGTCGTTCTGACGGGGACCCATAAGGTCAACGTTGAGATAGAAAAATGCGTCCTTGGTGGCTGGATAGTAGAAGCCCTGAAGTGAGTTGAGGGTATTCTGCTTATCGGAGAGGGTACCGCCGGTCTCATAGTAGCCTACATCCTGTGCGAGGTCGTAGAAGAACACGTCGGTGGTCAGCGATACGTCACGGTTAATCAGCCGCACCTTATTGCCCGGATAGGCGTGGAGCTCGGCAAGCTCTTCAAGTCCGTCATAGTAAAGCTCATCACTGTAGACAAACAGCGTGTCGCCCTGTTCCATACGCACATTGTTGAATGCGTCGAACGAACCGGTGCTCTCGTTGAGGCGGGCACTATCGCAAAACATGAACATATCCTCCTTTCGGATGCGCACATTCCCGACAAGAATCTGTATGCCGGAATCGAGCATCTCATTGTGGGTGAGGCGGTCGGCATGCAGCAGTATCACCTTTCCCGGTTCATGGGGATTGGCGTTGGGCACGGTGGGGCGTATCACCGGTTTGCGTGGCTGGGGCGCACTTTTGGCTACGGGTGCTTTTGCCGTCCCGTTTTTAGGAGACTGGGCGAGCATGGCGGGGAGTGAGATAGCCGCCAGTGCGATTAGAGCCAATAGCGAAGAGCGTTTCAAAGCGGTTTGGGTGTGTTGTATAGGGTTGGTTCTGTTTCGATTATATATTTTTATACGGCTCAGTTAGCTTTAATCCAGCCTGAGTTCTTGAATTCGCAGTCACGCCATCCATCTTCGATGCGTATATAAGTGTCCTTGATTTTGTTACGGAGCCACTTGTCGAGCACTTCAGCGCGTTTTGCGTTCTCATACATGCCTTTGAGCTGCTGGTAGTCATCAGATAGATTGGCGCGGTGACCCTCGATGCGGTTCGATAGTTTCACCATCGCCACGATGTCCTGATTGGTCTTGGGGTCCTTCATGATGAAGGCTTTTGATACTTCGCCGGGCTGCAGGGCGCTAACTTCGCGGGCTACTTCCTGAGGAAGTTGCGACATTTCGAAGCGTGGGCTGCCTGTGTTTTCGTTGACCATCACACCGCGGTTGTTGCGTGTGTTCTTGTCGCTTGAAATCACACCTACTGCCTCCTCAAAGGTAAATTTGTCCTTGAGCATATCGCTGCGGAGGCTATCCACACGGTTCACAGCCTCAATGAGGTCCTTTTCTGATACACGCGGTTTGAGAAGTATGTGACGTACATTCACACGGTCGCCTCGCTTCTCGATAAGCTGTATGATATGGAAACCGAATTCCGATTCCACAATCTTTGACACCTTCTTAGGGTCGTTGAGGTTGAAAGCCACGGCAGCAAATTCAGGCACGAGTTCGCCTCGACCCATGAATCCGAGTTCACCTCCGCGTCCGGCGCTACCGGGGTCCTCCGAGTAGAGGATGGCGAGGGTTGAGAAGTCGCGTTCGCCGTTGTTGACCTGGTCGGAGTAGTCACGCAGACGTGCTTTCACTGCGTCGATTTCTTCACGCGGTATGGCGGGCGCCACGGTGAGTATCTGCACTTCCACCTGCAGGGGCACATAGGGAATACTGTCCTCGGGGAGACGGTCGAAGTAGCGGCGCACATCAGCGGGAGTCGCCTTGATGTCGCCGGTGAGCTTGCGCTGTACCTCCTGCACACGTCCGCGGTTAGCTATCACGGTGCGGAGTGACTCGCGCAGGTCAGGGATGGATTTGCGGAACATCTGCTCCACCTTTTCCTTGGTGCCAAGTGAGTTGATGTAGAAGTTAATCTGCGCTTCCACCTGCTGCATCACCATGTTGTCGGAGATTTCCACGGTGTCGAGCTCAGCCTGATGGAGGTAGAGCTTCTCGATGGCGAGCTGCTCGGGGATTAAGCAATATGGGTCACCGTTGAGGGGAATTTTATCATACAGCATGTTCTGGTAAGTCTCTTCGATTTCCGATTTCCAGATGGGTTGGTCACCGACCACCCATGCCACCTCTTCGGCTACATTGTCGGTACCGGCAGAAACATAAGAGGCGCCCATCAAAACCAGCAGGCTCACCAATATCATTGATTTGATTTTCACGTCGTTGTAAGCTGTTTAATGTGATAATATTGAAAATAACCCCCAAAGGTACAAAAAATCTTGGAAAAGATTGAAAAATTTAGAGCTATTAACGAATTATGAAAGGTAAAGAGCCTGTTTCTTGTGAAACAGGCTCTTAGGTATTTTCCGTGAGGAGTTGAAGGGGTGAGGGTAATCAGAGAAGCAGACAGGCATCCCCGTAAGAGAGGAAACGGTAGGCGGGGTCGGCGAGTGCATAGGTGTAGAGGTCGCGCCACGAGGGTGAGGTGGCTGATTGCGAGAGGAAGGCGGAGACCAGCAGAAGCAGGGTGGAGCGCGGCTGATGGAAATTAGTCACCATCCCTTTCACTATTCTGTAGCGGTAGCCCGGTGCTATCATCAGGCGTGTGGATGCTATGAATGTATCCTCGCCGGTGGCATCGAGATGGCGCAGCATGGCTTCCATAGCCTCACTGACCGGGAGGTCGGGATGAGTCTCGGCTGTGTTGGCAGTTTGAGCAGTGGCGACAGGTAAATATGGGTACCATTGGGGGAGGATGTCGGCAGGAAGTCCCTGATGGAGACGGCATCCCAGATGATACAGGCTTTCGAGTGTGCGCACGGAAGTGGTGCCTACGGCTATGACACGGCGTTGACTCTCGGCAAGTTCACGGATGAGCGTGCGGGGCACGGCTATAAATTCGCTGTGCATCTCATGCTCGCCTATGGTGTCGCTCTTGACCGGCTGGAATGTGCCAGCACCCACATGGAGTGTGAGCTCGCGGCGGGGTATGTCGCGGCTATCTATTGCGGAGAGCACCTCGGGGGTGAAATGGAGCCCGGCGGTAGGGGCCGCTACCGAGCCTTCGATATGGCTGAAAATGGTCTGATAGTCAGAAGTGTCGCTCGCTTCAGTGCCTCGGTTTAGGTAAGGCGGGATGGGGATTTCGCCCACTGCGGAAATGATACGGCTGAAGGTCACCTCGGGTGCATCCCATGAAAACTCAACTACTGAGGTGTTGCCCGACCGCTCAATGCGTGTGGCAGAGAGTGTGAAATCAGTCCCGTCGATGTTCAGAGGCATGGTGAGAGAGCCGCTTTTCCAACGTTTGGAATTTCCTACGAAGCAGGTCCATGAGCAGCGGGAGGTTGAGGCGAAGCTGACAGCATAGTCGGCGGGGGTGTGTGGTTCGAGGCAAAACACTTCGATGGTGGCGCCTGTTCCGTCGTCGCCTTTGCGGAAACGCAGACGGGCGTTGATGACGCGGGTGTTGTTGTAGACCAGCATTGAGTCGGTTGGCAGGATATCAGGCAACTCCTTGAAACGGTGGGTGGATATCTCGCCGGCCGGATTCTTAACCAGTAGCAGGCACTCATCGCGCTGCGCGAGTGGATGCTTGGCTATGCGTTCGTCGGGTAACGGGTAGTCAAACTCCTCGATTTTGATTTCCCTTATGCTCATGTCTCGTAAAAAATTTTTGTCGGTTCGTTTAATCGGGGGTGGCTGACACCCTGTGGATATATGGTTATTTGCTGAGCTCGATTAGGTCGGCAATGGCTTTCTGCGGGTCAGGAGCGCGGAACACGTAGCTTCCCGCCACCAGTATGTCGGCACCGGCCTCGATGAGTGCGGGAGCTGTTGTGAGGTCTACGCCGCCATCTATCTCGATGGTGGCTTGTGAGCCGGATGCCATAATCATCTGGCGCAGGTCGCGAACCTTGCTGACGGTGTTCTGAATGAATTTTTGACCGCCGAATCCGGGATTGACACTCATGAGCAGCACCATGTCGAGGTCTGTTATAATGTCGCGCAGCAACATCACGGGAGTGGCGGGGTTGAGTGTCACTGCGGCACGCATCCCTGCATCCTTTATGGAGTGGACCACACGGTGGAGATGGGTACACGCCTCCCAATGCACATTCATGATTGCGGCACCCGCGTCGCGCACCTGTCCCACAAAGCGTCCCGGGTCCATGACCATCATGTGGACGTCAAGCGGTTTCTCAGCTATTTTGCTGATTGAGGATATGACGGGAAAACCTATGGTGATGTTGGGCACAAACATGCCGTCCATCACATCGATGTGGATGAGCGAGGCTTCGCTGCGGTCCACCATTTCAACGGCTTCCGCCAGCCGGGCAAAGTCGGCGGCGAGAAGTGAGGGTGCTACCTGTACCATGATGGTGATTGCTTAAGGTTGGTTTTTTAGAGTGGAGAGTTTAGAGTGGAGAGTGAGGGATGGCGTGGCTGATAATCTGTCAGAGCGCCGGGTTCTTGCGCGGCTTGAAAGCGTTCCAGAGTATTACTCCGAGACACACCACGCCGATGGCGAGACCTACGTAGGTGAGGTAATCATTGTATTCCTCCACCTTGGCAAACAGCTGTTCCTTGGGCACCACAGTGCCAAGCCAGTAGCCGAGTCCGGCGAGCACCACATTCCATGTCAATGCTCCGAGTCCGGTGTAGAGCACGAATTTGCCTATGTTCATGCGGGCAAGTCCGGCGGGTATGGAGATGAGCTGACGCACAGCCGGAATCAGTCGGCCGAAGAATGTCGAGGCAGCGCCATGTTTGTCGAAGTACTCCTCGGCATGGCGTACTTTCGCTTCGTCGATGAGGCAGGCATGACCTATGCGGCTGTTGGCAAATTTATAGACTATCGGACGCCCTATCCACACCGACAGATAATAGTTGATGAGTGCACCGATGATGGCGCCGGCTGTGGCAAGGACCACTATCATCACTATGTTGACGTCACCCTTGGTGCATGCGAGATATGCGGCGGGTGGTACGATTACTTCGGATGGGAAGGGAATAAAGGAACTTTCGATTATCATGAACCCCAACACGAGGAGGTAGACGGTCATTGGTTCAGCCACAAGGAATTTTGCCATGATTCCTGCGGGGTCGAAAATTGCTAAAAGGGGAAGTGTCTCAAGCATCTGATTGCGTTTTAATAGTTGAAATGAAGTTTGTGTTACTGCCGGCTGACGCTGTCAGCTCAGCCGAGGAAATATTTCCTCTAACAGATAACATAGAGCCTGCATCTCAAGTTCATGATGCAAAATTACAAAGTTTCACGGATATATCAAAAAATCAGGGACCGCCTCACGACGCCCCCTGACTGTTTATCCTAATTACTTTATTACTTTGTTAAGATTAAAAATACGATTAAAATAAATTTAGTGGTTTAAACCATGCTTTTCAAGCTATATCTTAGTGGCAGCAGTGTCAACGGCTGCTTATTTGGTCAATGGAATCTGATATCCCTTCCATCCGTGTTTCACAACGTGGTCCTGTTCTGTAGCTTTCTGAGAATGGAAGCCAGAATGGGTTGTTCCGTCGAGAGCCCAAGCGTGGAAACTGTTAGGATGGTAGAAGTATCCTGTGATTGATGTGTTGGTGGGAGTTTTTTCTTCTCCAAGTGCGGGTTGATTAGTATCACCTCTATGAGTGAAATAGATAGGCGTTTTTTCAGTCGGCCATTCGTAATTGCTTGTGGTTACAAACATTTGTGGTACATTGTTGCCCGCCTGGCTTGTTTGCACAGGAGCAGTGATGCTTTGAATGGAACCGCCTGGTTGGTCAACTTCCAAGTGGAAACCGCCAAGTCGGTTTGCGCTGATAGAGATGTTGGGGTTGTCGGGAGTTCCTGACATGGAGAAATCTTCGCTGACCTTAATTCGTACAGTTGCGCCCACTTCAAAACCCTGCACGTTGGTAGGTGTTGTGTACGGTTTCCCGAACCACTGGTGCCATTCGGTAAATTCTTTGGTGCCGGTGGGGGTATATACGGTATATTGGTCGCCATTTTCATCAGAACCGCCCTTTATCTCAGTTCCGTTGTAGTACAGACGTATGGGGAGTGTACCACCTGCGGCAAGAGCTGTGATATAGGCTTCATCCGAACCAGCCACGTGCTGAACACCAAATACAATATCATTGAAGTCATGGTCAAATGTACCGCCTAAGTCCTCGCATGCAACAATCCAAGGGAATATGGGCTCCTCTTTGGGTTCTTCGGGGTCTTCAACGGTTGTTGGGTCATCGTAGCCCGGTTCTGCACCGTCAATGAGAAATACAAAATCCTGCATGTCAAAGTCACAACTGGTACGATTATAGGTGTCACCTATTTCACCATCTTCAAAAGAAAGATAACGCCAATTGTATTTTTGTCCTATCCATGTAGCAGCTCGGAAGGCTCTATTATTTTCATCTTTAATAAATGCATTATCGGGATATCGCCAAATTTTATTTCCTGATTGACTATCCCAATATTCTTCATTTCGTTCAGCTCCTTCAGCTGGAATCCAACGTGTTTTCTCATTTAGGCGGCTTACAGAGTAGAGATAACGATTAGTTCCTCGTTTCACGTAGCCTCCATAAGTTTTGGAAATATCGTCAAAATGGACTTTTATGCCTTTACTGATTAAGGCAGGATAATTGTCATCATCCATTTTTATGTCTGAAATCATATCGGGGGTATTAGCCCATCCATCAGCTTTTGAATAGTCGTAATTATAAATAGTATATGTAATTGTCAAATCTTTTCTTGGTTGACGTTTTTCGTTGTGAATAAAACTTGCGTCATAAATATCATATTCTTGATTCCATTGGTTTATATTCTTTAAACAGTCACCAGTTAGTTGCCATCGGTAAACATAATTGAATCGTTTATCCTCACTATTATTAGGGTTATTTTCGATTCCTTTGGATATTAAATATTCACGACAGGCAAAAGTCATGTTGTGGTCGTCTTTGGCAGATGTGATGCCTAAGAAATTATCAGTAGAATAGATGTCTATATAATTGTAGGAGTTATTATTTGTGTCAGTTCTGGGTACCACTGTTATTCCGTGGTTGTTTAAGCATTTCATGAACTCTTGGTTATTCATGAAGTCTTCAATTACAATTGACCTTGTTTCTGTAGGAGCCCAGCAAAGGACTTGATTATCCATATTGCCTCCTTTAGTATCCTTTTCCATTGCATAGATAGGATAACGTATTGGTTCGCCATTATCGTCAATGTAAAAAAATCCGAATTCTAAGACTTGATTTGTTTGCCAATAAAGGGGGCGTACAATAATATCTTGTTGTGAGAATTTAAAGGTAAAATCTACATGTACACCATCTCTGTCAGAATTGTAGCAATTTTCGGGCATTCTTCTGCGGAAAATTGTAGCATTAAGCATAGGGACCACCATCCAGTCGGTTGGGTCAGTGCAAAGGGTTGCTGTAACGCCAGAGCCGCCTTCGCTGCTCGGATTTGAAACAGTACGACTTGAACTTGATAAATCTATCATGCTACCTTTGTCTACTTTTATATCTCTGCCTTGTGTACGTAAAATGAGATTTGTATAGCCTTGTGGCACGTCGAAATTTAGTGTCCGTGTGCCTAATACTTGTTTGAAATCACCGAAACGATATTTCTTGCCATTATATGTGGCTATTATCTTTAAGTCAGTTGGGACAGCCGTTTTTACTGTAATGCTAGTGTGTAGTGCAGCAGTCCAATCATGGTTTGGGTCAACGACGCCGAATTGTTTGATGAATTCGCGCGCGTACAATTCTTCTCTTGGGACTTCTATCACATCTGTCGTACATGCCGACAGGGCGACTCCCAAGGTTAAAAGCAATCCTGCAAATGGTTTGTGAAATTGCATAATTGTGAAAAAATTTGTGATTAGGGCGTTAGGTAAATATTAAAGATTGATATACACTAAAAATATGGAAAATTGATTCAGTTAAGGTTTTTAGTGAATAAGATAGACAAAGGTAATACCAAAAATTACCCCCCCCAAATTTTTAACATACATTAACTTTGCTTGGAGGGGTAATCAGATGTAAATTAACAGTTTTATGCCGGGAGGATGCCGGCGGCAATGAAGAGCTGCCGGTAAGAGGCTGCTTTCTTTTCGAGGGAGAGGGGGTAGGCGCGTGAAGTGGATGGCATACGGGTGAGTGAGAGATGGCGATGGTCGTCGCCCCACACTGTGGTGACGATTTCTCCGATTTTCGGGAGAGGTGTCGATGTGAGCTCTGCTATCACACCGGCCGCTTTCTCTCCGGTGGTGGCGATGAACCGGCATTCAGGCATCTCAGAAAGGAGTGCGGCAAGGTTGACAGGCTCGACTATTTCAAGGAATTTGTCGGCAGCGTTGTCTTTAAGCCGGCGTATTGCAGCCCCGGTGTCGTGGAGTGCAATTCCTTTCTCGCGTAGAAATGCCTCGATATCGTTGCGGCGGAAAGCACCTGTGGCATCATCGCGGAAGTGAAATGGGTCGGAATAGAAAATCAGCCCCATTATGCGCCAGAAATCGTTGGTCTTGTTAGGGTAATAGAATTCCATGGACCAGCGTATAGGTTTTGGGGGGAATGTGCCCATGATTAGCACTTTGGCATCGTGGGGAAGAAATGGCGGGAACGGGTGACGCTCGATAGGGGGTAACATAGTGGAGGGAATTTGGGTTAAGAATTGATGACGGGGAGGGAAATTCAGTATACAGTCATAACAAAAAAGTTGGCGGGTCAGATTGGTACTGACCCGCCAATATTTTTACCGGGATGAGCGGACGTTTGGATAACTGAGATTGCTCAGGGCAATCGATTATTCCTTCACGCGTTCCACGTATGAACCGTCGCGAGTGTCTACGCGCACTTTGTCACCGATGTTGCAGAAAAGGGGCACACGAATCTCAGCGCCGGTTTCGAGAGTGGCGGGTTTGAGAGTGTTGGTCGCGGTGTCACCCTTGATGCCGGGTTCGGTGTAGGTGATTTCGAGAACCACGCTTGTGGGCATTTCGCAAGTAAGGATTGTATCGGAAGCAGCGTGAACCATTGCTTCGCAGATGTCACCTTCCTTGAGGAACTGCACTCCGTCGATGCTTTCGCCGGGGAGGGCTACCTGCTCGAAAGTTTCGGTGTGCATGAAGTTGTAGCCCATATCATCCTTATAGAGATACTGGTAGGGACGACGTTCGATGCGGACCTCGTTGACCTTCACGCCAGAGTTCCAAGTCTTGTCGAGGACACGACCGGTCTTGACGTTTTTGAGTTTGGTGCGCACGAAAGCCGGACCTTTACCGGGCTTTACATGAAGAAATTCCACGATGAAGAAGTAGTTGCCGTCGATATCGAGGCACATACCGTTCTTAAAGTCTGCAGTTGTTGCCATTTATATGATTGATTTATTTGTCTTGAGTTCGTTGAATGAATTACTTGGAGCAGCAGCCGCCTTCGCATCCGTCGCCGCAAGAGCTGTCAGAGCATCCTCCGCCACAGCCGCCGCAGCCGCAAGTGGGGTGGAGTTCCTCGGGAGTTGCATCGCGCACCACTTCTACTTTGCCTTTGAAGCGGAGGTCTTTGCCAACGAGCGGATGATTGAAGTCCATCTTCACGATTTTGTCGGTGACTTCGAGAACCTTACCGGTAATACGGAAGCCGTCGGCAGTCTGCATGGGGATGTAAGCACCTTTCTTCACGGCTTCGGCGTCAAATTTGCCATCGACTGTGAAGATATCCTTGTCGAGTTCAGCCACATCGTCGGGGTTGTAGGGGAAACCTTCGGCAGAGGGGACGAGCACATCGAATGTACGACCGGCTTCGAGTCCTTCGAGCGCGAGCTCAAGAGGACGGAGCAAACCGGGAGTCACGCCAAATATAAAGCGCTCGGGCTCGGTGGGTTCAACGGTGTGAACGGCAGTTTCGGTGCCATCGGGGGCTACTTCAAAGAGTTCGTAGCTGATTTCGACATATTTGCCGGGGAGAATTTTTTCCATAATAAAATTTTTTAGAGTTGGTGTGGGTGTGTATGGGATGATTAAGCTTCACCCTCGGTCACTCCTGCCAGCTCCGGGTCAATCATAATGCGACCGCAGTATTCGCACACTATGATTTTCTTGTGCATCTTTATTTCCATCTGACGCTGCGGTGGAATGCGGTTGAAGCATCCGCCACATGCGTTGCGCTGGATGTAGACCACGCCGAGACCGTTGCGGGCATTCTTGCGGATACGCTTGAACGCTGTGAGGGTGCGGGGGTCAATCTTCGGTTCGATTTCCTTGGCCTGAAGGCGGAGGCGTTCCTCGTCCTTCTTGGTCTCGGATACGATTTCCTCAAGCTGCTGGCGCTTTTCAGCAAGGCTGTGGTTGCGGTCAGTGAGGGTCATCTCAGCGTTGGCGATGTCAGCGCTCTTGGTCTCGATTTCGCGTGCGAACTGGTGGATACGTTTTTCGGAGAGCTGGATTTCGAGGGTCTGAAACTCAATCTCTTTTGATAACAAATCAAACTCTCGATTGTTGCGGACATTGTCGAGTTGCTGCTTGTAGGTTGCAATCTGATTCTGAGCCGCTTCAATCTTATGTTTTTCCTGAGCTGACTTGGAACGTAGTTCCTCGATTTCGGCACGGAATTTTTCGATGCGGGTGTGGAGACCTTCGATGCTATCTTCCAAGTCGCGGACTTCGCCGGGGAGCTCGCCACGCACAGTCTTGATGCGGTCGATTTCCGACAGGATGGTCTGGAGCTCGTAGAGAGCACGCAATCTTTGCTCTACTGAGAGCGCTTGTTCGGTTTTGGTTTGCTCTGTCGCCATATATAATTTGGATTTTATACTCGATTTATATGTATTTTACCGGATTTTGCTCGGTGTCGGACATACGGACTGCAAAGTTAGGAAATTTTTCCGAGATAATGGTCGAAAAAATTGATTTAGTGCATTTTTCGCTCTCAAAATGCCCGGTGTCGATGATGAAAATCTGCTTTCCGAAGTCGACGAAGTCATGGTAGCGGGTGTCGGAGGTGACGTAGGCGTCGGCGCCCGCAGCTATGGCGCGGGTTATGAATTCGCCTCCCGAGCCGCTTGTGAGGGCGAGCGTCCTGACAGTCGGTGAGGCATCGGAGCCTGATGAGCATCTCACCACCGGTGAGCCGTAGACCTCTTTTACCTTGACCACCGTCTCCTCACGGGTGAGAGGTGTGGGGAAGTGACCTATTATACCCAATCCCGTGTCAGGTGAACCGGGCTGTGGGGCGAGCACGCTCACGTCGGTTAGTCCGAGCATGGCGGCAAGACGATGTGACACACCTTGCGGAGCGCTGTCCAACGCGGTGTGGGATGAGTAGACTCCTATGCCTGCCCGGATGGCTGATAGCACGGCGGTCTCAACCTGTGTCTCGCCTGTGATATGACGCAGCCCCTTGAATATCAGCGGATGGTGCGATATGATGAGGTCGCACCCCTTGGCTGCGGCTTCATCGACCACTGCCGGAGTCACGTCAAGACATGTCATTACACCCGAGCATGGAGAGTCGGGGGCCATGGGGCGCACTTGCCAGCCCGTGTTGTCCCATGATTCCTGGAGCGAGGGGTTGGCAAAGGCTTCTATGGCTGAGATGATATCTCTGAATGTTGGCACTATTTCTTATTTCTCTTTTAAGTCGAGTCGTATCTGGAGTTCGTCGAGCTGTGAGTCGTCAATAGCCGATGGTGCGTCAATCATCATGTCGCGACCCGAATTGTTTTTCGGGAATGCAATCACGTCGCGGATAGAGTCGAGACCTGCGAGGATTGACACGAAGCGGTCAAAGCCGAATGCAAGACCACCGTGAGGGGGCGCTCCATACTTGAAGGCGTTCATGAGGAAGCCGAATTTGTACTGCGCATCCTCTTCGGTGAGACCGAGTAGACGGAACATCTTGTCCTGAAGCTCTGCTTCGTGGATACGTATTGAGCCGCCGCCGAGCTCGTTGCCGTTTACCACCATGTCGTAGGCTGTGGCGCGGACGTTGCCTGTGTCGGAGTCGAGCTTGTCGATATCGTCGGGGTTGGGAGCGGTGAAGGGGTGGTGCATGGCGTAGTAGCGCTGTGTCTCATCATCCCATTCAAACAGCGGGAAGTCAATCACCCAGAGGCAAGAGAACTTCTGCGGGTCGCGGAAACCGAGGCGTGAACCCATTTCGAGACGGAGCTCGCACAGCTGCTTGCGGGTCTTCATGGTCTGTCCTGCCAGGATGAGCATGAGGTCGCCGGGCTTTGCGCCACCGCGTTCGGCCCACTTGCGGAGGTCATCCTCAGAATAGAACTTCGATACTGACGATTTGATGGAGCCATCTTCCTCGACTTTAACCCACATGAGACCCTTGGCTCCAATCTGAGGACGCTTCACAAAGTCGGTGAGCTGGTCGAGCTGCTTGCGGGTATAACCTGCGCATCCGGGAGCTACAATCATGCCTACATATTCGGCATCATCGAGCACAGCGAAGCCATGACCTTCGGTGAGGTCCTTGATTTCCACAAACTCCATGCCGAAACGGGTGTCGGGCTTGTCGGAACCGTAGAGGCGCATGGCGTCATGCCATGTCATGCGGGGGAATGGCTCGGTGAAGTCGATATCCTTCACATACTTGAATATATGTTTCACGAGACCTTCGAACATCTGGAGCACATCCTCCTGATTTACAAACGACATTTCGCAGTCGATTTGTGTGAACTCGGGCTGACGGTCGGCGCGGAGGTCCTCGTCACGGAAACATTTCACAATCTGGAAATAACGGTCGAACCCGCTGACCATAAGAAGCTGCTTGAAGGTCTGGGGTGACTGTGGAAGAGCATAGAACTCACCGGGGTTCATGCGCGATGGCACCACGAAGTCGCGGGCACCTTCGGGAGTGGATTTGATGAGCACCGGAGTCTCCACTTCGAGGAAACCTTTGGAGTCAAGGTAACGGCGAATCTCGAATGCCATGCGGTGGCGCAATTCGAGGTTGGCGCGCACACAGTTGCGGCGCAGGTCGAGATAGCGGTACTTCATGCGGAGGTCGTCGCCACCATCAGTGTCATCCTCGATGGTGAACGGGGGCACCTCGCTACGGTTGAGCACCTTGAGGTCAGAAGCTATAATCTCAATGTCGCCGGTGGGCAGGTTGGGGTTCTTGCTTGAACGCTCAGCCACTTTTCCGGAAATCTGCACCACGAATTCGCGTCCGAGGTGATTGGCGGCGTCGCAGAGGGCAGCGTCAATATCGTTGTTGAACACCACTTGTGTCAATCCGTAACGGTCACGGATATCTACAAAAGTCATACCCCCCATTTTACGGGCACGTTGAACCCAACCGGCAAGAGTGACCACCTGACCGGCATCGCCTATGCGGAGTTCCCCGCAAGTTTTAGTCCTATACATAGAAATTTTTTAAAATTCTGAAGTGATTGGAAAAGACCCGTCACGGAGGCATGAATGAGAGATATGCCGGAGCCGCAGGGGTTCTCCAAGGTGCAAAATTACAAAGAAATATAAATAAACTCAAAAAAAAGTGCGTATATGTGAAGGAATTTTGTTACTTTCGCTTGTTGAAAAGAAAGAGCGGGTCAAACTCACGTTTATCAGGCAACCGTAACAATATCCGTAACACTTACGCCTTAACCCGCAGGGGGATATTGCAAAACTAACAAAACAACGAGGGCTGGGAGGCGAAACAAAAGCCGCAGCTCCATGTTCAGTGAACTTTCTCTATGGAACGAATCAAAGTAAAAATCATCAATGACTCAGGGCATGAACTGCCCGCATACGAAACATTTTCAGCCGCCGGAATGGATGTGCGCGCCAAACTCAGCGAACCTCTTACACTTCAGCCTCTGCAGAGAGCGCTGATACCGACCGGACTGCGCATGCAGCTCCCGGTGGGATATGAATGCCAGGTGCGTCCACGTTCAGGATTGGCGCTTAAACATGGTATTTCGCTGGTCAACACTCCAGGAACCATTGACGCCGACTATCGCGGCGAGATAGGTATCATAGCTATCAATCTCTCCAACGAACCATATACCATCACCGATGGCGAGCGCATAGCGCAGCTTGTGGTGAAGGAGTATGTGCATGTGACCTGGGAACCTGTGAGCCGCATCGATGAAACCGAGAGGGGGGACGGCGCATTCGGTCATACAGGTGTGAAGTAATCCATCCCTTTATCAGAAATTTTGATTTATGAAAAAACTCCCGTTTATAGTACTTGCCATTATGGCGCTCGGATTCCTGACCGCCATTGCCAAGGCACGCCGCGGACCCACCGAGCAGGATGTACGCAAGGCTGATTATCTCTATCTGGAAGCGCTGAGAGTGAAGTCGCAGGGTAACGGCGATGCCGCTTTCGAATTGCTGCAGCGTGCACGAGAGCTTAACCCCGAAGATGAGGAGATAGGCGAGGAGCTCGCCGGATATGTGCTCAGCATCTCGGAAGGTGACTCCATGGTGGTGGCCGAAGGGGTTGAGATGATGCGGGAGTATTATGAGAAGAATCCCGGTGACTATTTCGCTAGTGTGAAATATGCTTTGCTCAACGAGCAGCTGCTCAATCGCGACGAGGCTTTGAGGGTGTGGAAGGACCTCCATTCCCGTTATCCCGAGCGTGAAGAGGTGACCTATCGCTATGCACAGACCCTTGGGCTGGGTGGTGGCGAGGAGGACCGCAACAAAGCCATAGCCGTTTATGACTCTCTGGAAGCGCTGACCGGAAAGAGCATACCGCTTTCTACAAAAAAAATCCAGCTCTACTATAATGCCAACGATACTTCCAGCATACTCAGTGAGGTAGATGAGCTGCGCGCGTCGAGCCCAAACAGCGTGGATTACCTTGTGTTCTCGGGGGATATCTACTCGATGTTCAAACACAACGAGGAGGCAAAGGGATTTTATGACAAAGCATGTGACATAGACCCGTCAAGCGGTCTGGCATACTATTCAAGGGCGCAGTTCTATAAGTCGCTCGGTGACTCTGCGGCATTCGACAGCGAGGTGTTCCAGGCGCTTAAACAGGATAATCTTGATGTGGACACCAAGCTTGTGATACTTCGCAGTTACATTCAGGAAATGTACAACGACAGTGTTCAGCAGCCCCGTATACGTCAGCTTTTTGATGTAATCATAGACCAGCATCCTCATGAACATGACCTCCACGACATGTATGCCCGCTATCTCATCATCGCCAAGGACTATGCCGGCGCGGCTGCTCAGGAGGAACTTACACTTGACCTTGACCCTGCCGACGAAGAAGGGTGGGAGATGCTCACTTCGCTCTACCTTCAGGAAGAGAATCTCGAGAAAGCCGAGGAGGCGGTGATAAGGTCGTTGCGTTACTATCCTGAGAATGCCAAGCAGTATCTTGTGCTCGGTTCCATCTATTCGCAGCAGGGTAAGCGTGATATGGCGTCGATGGAGTATGAGAAGGGCCTTGCCCTCACCGATTCGACCGATGTGACGCTTCTTTCGAGCATCTATGGCGCTATAGGTGACAATTTCTATGCCGGTGAGATGGCTGACTCCGCGTTTGTGTATTATAAGAAGGCATTGCTATATAATCCCACCAATTATCTCGCACTCAACAACTGCGCCTACTATCTGGCGTGTGAGGGTAAGGACCTCGATGAAGCACTCAGCATGATAGAAAAGGTGATGGCTGTTGAGACTGACAATCCTACCTCGATGGACACTTACGCATGGGTGCTGTTCAAACGCAAGGATTATGCAAAGGCGCGCGAGGTGATTGACCGTACTCTCGAACTTACTGAAGAGGATTCAGCCGACTTGCTTGAACATGCTGGAGACATCTACTTTATGGATGGAGAGCCGGAACAGGCGGTGGAATTCTGGAAATCCGCTCTGAAGCTTGACCCCGACAATGAACTGCTCGGGCGCAAGGTGAAACATAAAACATACTTTTTCAAATGAAATTAAAATATCTGTTCATCACTGTTGTGTCAATGCTGGTGCTTGCATCGTGCGGAAGTGGGAAGCATGCCACCGGACCATCGGGATATGAGGTCACCAATCCCAATGCCCCTCTGGCAAAAAAAGAATTACGTGAGCGTTTTGCATCGCTCGAAGGGTCGTATCTTGACTGGCAGGATGTAAAAGTGCCGGTGAAGCTGAAGCTTAAAAGCCCGAAGTCGTTCAATGTGAGCGGTACGATGACCATGACACGCGAACGGTCGATATATCTGTCTATGAGAGTGTTCGGTATAGAGGTGGCATCGATGATGGTCACCACCGACTCAATCTACGCGCTCTACAAGATGGATAAAATCTACTTTGCGGAGGATATAGCCGGTTTTCTTGGCGATGTCCCCGCTACCGTGGGAAATCTGCAGGACCTCTTGTTGGGACGTGTGTTCCAGATACGGTATTCTCGTCCGGAAGTGTCGCACTGCTCGCTGGCAGGTACTCAGGGCGAATGGTTAATCACCCCCTCAGGTGCCCCGAGAGGTATCACGTATGAGTTTGCTGTGCAGATGCCCGACAACAGGGTGCGCACCATGAGTGTCAACGTGCCGGGTCGCAAGCCGATTGTTGCTACCTACTCCGATTTTGAAAATACCGAAGCAGGTGCCGTGGCCGGAACAACGGAGATAGAGACCTCCACATCCAAAACATCACTCAATGCGGAACTTGAATTTAATTTCAACAAAGCTGAGTGGAATACCGGTGGCATCAAGTCGTGGAGCACTCCGCGCGGCTATCGCCGTGTCACAAAAGCGCAGGTGATGAAAATTCTCAACAGTCTCGGTAAGATTTGATTTCTCAGGTATAGAAATAAGGCGCTATGGGTAAATCAACATTGTGTAGATGCTTGCTCAGGGTCATTATGGTGATGATGGCTCTGCTCATTGTGGTACCTGCGGCAGAGGCGCAGCGTCAGAAACGTACAACTAAGAGTACCCAAGTCACTAAACGTACACGTAAATCCAGCAAAGTGCGGAGTATGGAATTGGTGAAGAAGGATAAGAACACCACACAGCGCCGCATATCCGAGACCACTACCAAGATAAAGACTAACGAAAAGGAGCTAAACCGTCAGCTCAACAAATTGAATTCGCTTAATGCCGACATTGAGTCAAACAAGGTCGTGGTGCATAGTCTCCGTGCTACTGTTGATTCTTTGGGTACACAAATATCCATCACTTCCGACTCTATCACCGTGCTGGAGAAGGAACTTGATAATATGCGTCAGGCTTATGTACAGGCGTTGAAGCAGATGCAGCCTCATTACGGGGAAATGGATATGCTCACGTTTATCTTCTCCTCCAAGGATTTCGGTGAGGCTTACCGCCGCATCAGGTATCTGCGTCAGTTCTCGTCATGGCGCGACCGTAAGACAGCCGATATAGAGGAGGCGATTAAGCGGGTGGAGGAACGCCGCGCGCATCTTTCATCACTGAAGCATAGCCAGAGCACAGCCTATCGCAAGGCTGAGGAGGCGCAAAGGTTGCTTGCGCGGCAGCAGGATGAATCAAACATGATGGTCAACAACCTCCGGAAGGAGGATGCCTCGCTGCGCGCGGCTCTCACGGAGCACAAACGCCGTGCCGCCGCCCTTGACAAGGAACTTGACCGTCTTATCGCCGCCGAGCAGGCACGCATAGCCCGCGAGGAGGCTGAGAAGAAGCGTAAGGAACAAGCTGCCGCAGCAGGAAATAAGAGTAAGGGTAAGAATGACGGTGCCGCCGGAACCACGCCTTCGGCAAAGGATGTGGCATCGGCAAATGCCAAGACTCAGACCGCGGCACAGACTTCGGCTGCCGAGCTCAGCGGCTCCTTTGCCAACAATAAAGGTCGACTGTTGTTTCCCGTAGCCGGAAGCTATAAGATAGTGCGCAACTTCGGACGTCAGCCACATCCGACTCTCCGACATGTTGAAACCGATAATTCGGGTATTGACATAGAAGTAGGCAGAGGAGCGCAGGCGCGTGCGGTATTTGCAGGAAAAGTATCGGCTATATTCAAGCAGGATGGCTTTAACTCCATAGTCATGATTCGTCATGGCAAGTATATAACAATTTATGCCGGGCTCGCCGGTGTGGGCGTGAAGCAGGGTGACACAGTGAAGGCAGGGCAACCTTTGGGGACTATCTATTCTGACCCCGAGGACTCCAACCGTACTATACTTCACTTTGAAATCCGGCATGAGCGTCAGAAACTTAACCCGACACAATGGGTGAGGTAAAATAGCCACAAGACATAAGGCCTATGGCTATGTGAACAGACCTGCGGTATAAAACCAATTGACCGTTCTGTCTGTTAGTATTAACAAACGTATTGAAAATGAAAACATTTGAAGAAATTGGCGTTAGCGAACCGCTGCGCAGAGCTGTGGAAGAGCTGGGCTTCGAAGCCCCTATGCCTATACAGGAAAGAGTCATCCCCCGTCTGCTGGGTGATGCAAACGATATAGTGGCACTTGCACAGACAGGTACCGGTAAGACTGCTGCCTTCGGGCTGCCGGTGTTGCAGCGTGTGAATCCTGACGACAAGACCCCACAGGCGCTTATATTGGCGCCTACACGTGAGCTCTGCCTGCAGATAGGCAGTGACCTCGCGGACTTTTCAAAATATATCCCCGGCGTGAAAGTGCTCCCTGTCTATGGCGGTTCGAGCATAGAAAGTCAAATCCGCTCCTTGCGCTACGGAGTGCAGGTGATAGTGGCTACTCCTGGACGTCTCATCGACCTCATAAAGCGTGGAGTGGTAAAGCTTGCCGACGTGCACACAGTGGTGCTCGACGAGGCAGACGAGATGCTTAACATGGGTTTTCTCGATTCCATAGAGGAAATCCTTTCATACGTGCCCGAGGATAGGAAAATGCTCCTTTTCTCAGCTACTATGCCTGCTGATATTCTCAAAATAGCCAAGCGCTACATGAAGGATTATGAGGAGATAGTAGTGGGTACACGCAACGAGGGTGCGGAAAATGTGCGCCACATATATTATATGGTGAATGCCCGCGATAAGTATCTTGCCTTGAAACGTATTGCCGACAATTCGCCTAATATCTACGCAATCATATTCTGCCGCACACGTCGTGACACCCAGGAGGTGGCCGACAACCTTATTCGTGACGGATACAATGCTGAGGCACTTCATGGCGACCTGTCGCAGCAGCAGCGCGACATAGTGATGAAGAAATTCCGTGATAGAGTGGTATCATTGCTTGTTGCTACCGATGTGGCTGCGCGTGGACTTGACGTGGATGACCTCACACACGTGATTAACTACGGTCTTCCTGATGATACAGCTGTCTATACTCACCGCTCCGGTCGTACCGGTCGTGCCGGCAAGTCGGGTGTGTCGATTGCTATAATCCATTCAAGAGAGAAAGGTAGACTGCGTGAGATAGAACGTATAATCGGTAAAAAATTCGAACATAAGGATGTGCCTACACCAGAGCATATCATAGAGAAACAACTTTATAATCTTGCTGACCGCATAGAGCGTGTGAAAGTCAATGAAACCGAGATTGCTCCTTATCTTCAAGGTATATCACGCAAACTCGAATGGCTTTCGGAGGAAGATTTGCTCAAACGTGTGATATCGCTTGAATTCAACCGTCTGCTTGATTATTACAAGGATGCGCCTAAGATTGATTTCATCGATGCCAAGCCGGAACGTAGTGAGCGCAAGGGTAAGAAAGGGGAGAGATTCTCCGAGCGACCTAAAGATGATAAAGAAAAGGACCGCCGCACAGCCGAACGTGGCATGGAACGTATATATATTAATGTAGGTAAGCGTGACGGGTTCTTTGCCGGCAACCTTATTGACATGCTCAACAAGCTTGTTACAGGCAAGCGTGTGGACGTCGGGCGTATTGACCTTCTCCCCGCTTACTCACTTTTTGATGTCAAGAAAGCTGATGCACGCAAGGTGGTCGGAGCTCTCACCGGAGCTGATTTCTATGGCAAGCGTATACATAGCGAGATTGCCGATGCCGAGCGCGACTATTCGAAGATAGCCGATAAGAAAAGCAAAGCCAAAGGGAAAAAATAATTTCTGCGGAATTGACATTCGGCTGCTGCGTCAGTCATAATATATATGAGGCTATTTTGTCCTCCGGGCACCGGTCGTGGCCGGTATCTGACCATAACAACCCTCAACCCAACTATAAATATATGAGAAAAATAGTATTTTGGATGCTGATGGCTCTTGGAGTAGCAGGTTGCTACGCCAAGAGTGATGTGGCTGACGCTTTTGCCAATTCACCAAGAGCGGTGTTCCCCTTGCTTGACTCCAACACCCGTCTTGACATGATAGACTATTTCAAAAACGGTCTGTCAACACCCTCGCAGAACGCGCTTGAGGGAAAGTCGCAGATATTGGAACTTACCCCTGAGTATATGAACATAAAGATGACTGACTCCTCCACAGCGCAGCTCATCATGCTTGAGGATGGACGACAGGAACTAATAGCCCTAATTAATACAGTGGCAGCACCCGGACTCGACTCCAATATGAAATTCTATATCTATAAAGATGGAAGCTGGGGACTTATCGATGCCAAAGGTACCAACTGGCTCTTCAGCAAACCCGGATGGAAGGAATGGCTCACCGCTGATGGACAATCCCATAAGGCTGAAGTGGAGATGCAGGTGCCTTTCATGCTTGTGTCATACAAATATGACCCGGCGAGCGGTCAGCTGGTGCTCACAAACAACATTTCCAAATTTCTCGACAAAGAGGTCTACGAGTCAATTTCTCCTTACCTCGTGCAGCAGCTTGTCTACACTTGGAATGGCGGGAAGTTTGAGCGAAAGAAATAAGAAGATAGAAAAATATTGGTAATATTTTGAAATCTAAAAGATTTTGTCTACCTTTGCACAGTTTTTTCAACCAATATTGTTGTGGGAAAATTTTCAGAATTTCGCCTTACATTGAAAAACATACCCGAAGGGACTCTGGAATTTGAGTATCATCTCGGGAAACAGTTTTTCGTAAACATGGAAAGTGCCGACATCCATGACGCTGACCTGACGGTCAAGCTGACTGTGACACATAAGCATGATATCTACAATCTTGCCTTTCATGTGTTCGGTACTGTTACGTTAATATGTGACCGTTGTCTGGACGATTTGCTCCAGCCTATCGACGCCACGTATGATATTGCCGTAAAGTATGGTGCGGACTATTCCGAAACCGACGAACTTCTGGTAATACCCGAAAGTGACAACTATCTTAACGTGTCATACATGATTTATGACACTGCATCGCTCGCCATTCCGGTGAAGCATGTGCATCCGCTTGGGAAATGCAACCGCGCCATGAGTGCGTTGCTCCGCAAGCACCGCGCCACAAAAGGCGATGATGAAGATGCCGAACTTGCAGACCAGCTCATGGACGAGATGGAGACAATGGACTCCGCTCCCGACGACACCGAGCAGGCTCCTACTGACCCGAGGTGGGATGGACTCAAGAAGCTGTCAATTCAGTCCGACTCTGACAACGAAGGTTGAGAGGACGAAGATAATAGACCGATTTAACCAACGAGAATTATTACATTTCTTACGATAACAAAATAATACAATAAAGTCATGGCACATCCTAAACGAAAACAATCAAAGACTCGTACAGCGAAGCGTCGTACACACGATAAGGCTGTTGTTCCCACCTTGGCACTCTGCCCCAACTGTGGTTCATGGCATCTTTATCACACAGTATGTGGTGAATGCGGATACTACCGCGGACGCATCGCAATCGAAAAAACTGCAGCAGTTTAACCGACTGGTGTCTAACGAAAATCTCGCGCAGCTCTGACCGGGTCTGCGTGTGATTTTTTATATGCCCGGTCAATCTATTAGACACGCTCTAAACAACAAAATTATGCTCAATGCTCGCATTACGGGACTTGCTTCGTATGCTCCCGATGATATCCTTGATAACGAAATGTTATCTAAAATGGTGGACACAAACGATGAGTGGATTACCACCCGTGTCGGCATAAAAGAGCGCCGTATACTTCGTGACCCTTCTAAGGGTTCGTCGTTTCTCGGCATCAAGGCTGTGGAACGTCTGTTGGAATCAACCGGCACCAAGCCCGAGGAAGTTGACTTGCTGATTTGCGCTACTTCCAATCCCGACTACCGTTTCCCTTCCACCGGCTCAATCATCGCTCACAACGTAGGTCTTACAAATGCTTATTCTTACGATATCCAGGCTGCATGTGCCGGCTTCCTCGTAGCACTCGAGGATGGCGCCGCATACATCAAGTCAGGTCTCCGCAAGAAGGTGGTTGTTGTGGCAGCTGAAAAGATGTCGTCAATGACCAACTATACTGACCGTGCCACATGTCCTTTGTTTGGCGACGGTGCAGGTGCGATGCTTCTCGAACCTACCGAGGAGAATGTCGGTATCATCGATGGCGTGTTCCATATCGACGGTCAGGGTCTCGAACATCTCTGGATGCCTGCCGGCGGTTCGGCTCTTCCCGCATCGCACGAGACTATCGACGCGCAGCAGCACTATGTGATTCAGGATGGACGTAACGTATACAAGAACGCTGTGACCGACATGCTCGAATCTTCACTTGAGGTGATGAAGCGCAATAATCTCACTATTGAGGATGTGGACTGGTTTATCCCCCATCAGGCAAATCTCCGTATCATCGAGGCTGTAGGCTCTCGTCTCGGCATCGACAATGAGAAAGTGCTTGTCAATATCGAAAAGTACGGCAACACATCGGCAGCCTCCATACCTCTCTGTCTTGACGAATACAAGAATCGTCTTAAGAAGGGTGACCGTGTGATACTTACTGCCTTCGGCGCAGGTTTCACCTGGGGCGCTCTCTACATCATCTGGGACCTCTAATCCAGAGACCTTATATTGGCGAAATCCAATAAATTTTACAAGAATAGCATCTTTTTAGGTGCTATTTTTGTTTTAATATCATGAGTAGCTGTTCGACTTAAACCGCTACTGTAATTATCTGAATATTGAATACGACATTCATTAAAAACGGATATGGTATTCATTTAAATTGAACATCTACTTAAGAATATAAAAAATATAATCATCAATGGAACATAAAGCAGGATTTGTCAACATAGTAGGTAACCCTAACGTAGGTAAGTCAACTCTGATGAATGACCTCGTGGGTGAACGCATAAGTATCATAACTTCCAAGGCGCAGACCACACGCCACCGTATAATGGGGATTGTGAATACCCCTGATTACCAGATAGTGTTTTCCGACACCCCGGGTGTGCTTACTCCTAAGTATAAGCTTCAGGAAAGCATGCTGAATTTCAGTGAAGGTGCCCTTGTGGATGCCGATGTGCTGATTTACGTGACTGATGTGGTGGAGGACCCCTCCAAGAATGCCGATTTCCTCGCCAAGGTGGCTAAGGAGAAAATTCCGGTACTGTTGGTAATCAACAAGATTGACCTTGTAAAAGTGCAGGTGCAGCTCGAGGAGCTCACCGAGAAATGGCAGGGTCTTCTTCCTAATGCCGAGATATTCCCGATTTCAGCAAAGGAGCGCTTTAATGTTGATAATCTGCTCAACCGTATAGTGGAACTTCTTCCCGTATCCGCGCCCTATTTCGGCAAGGATGCGCTGACTGACAAACCGGCACGATTCTTCGTCACCGAGATAATCCGTGAGAAAATATTGCTCCAGTATGAGAAGGAAATACCTTACTCTGTGGAGGTAATCGTTGAAAAATTTGAGGAGAAGGAGAATTCCATTCATATCATGGCTGTAATTTATGTGGAACGTGACAGCCAGAAAGGTATAATAATCGGTCATGCCGGAAGCAAAATCAAGAAAGTGGGCATGGATGCCCGTAAGGATATCGAGAAGTTCTTCGGCAAGAGCGTGTTCCTTGAACTTTTTGTAAAGGTAGAGCCTAACTGGCGAAACCGCGAAAATAAGCTCCGTTCATTCGGATATTTGGAATAAGGACAGACATCAATAGAGATACTCTTTGTCAACCCCGGTGCCATGCGGTGCCGGGGTCTTTTTTTAGAACGTGGCTGTAAATATTGTTATGTGAGGAGAAGGCTGTGAAAGAGATTGACATTGCCATTTGGATTTGTTAGGCTGATAGTTTGGAGGTGACGGTGAAATGGTGTAACTTTGCCATGAAAATTTGTCCTTAAATTTAGGAAGCTGAGTGTGAATAGTATGATAAATAAAGAAAAGAGAGATAAAATAATCTCATTAATCAAGCGGGAAGTGGTGCCGGCTATCGGATGTACCGAACCAGTGGCAGTGGCTCTATGTGTGTCGAAAGCCACCGAGCTTCTCGGCGCTATGCCATCACGGATGGAGGCACGGCTTAGCAGTAATATCCTGAAAAACGCTATGGGTGTCGGTATTCCCGGTACCGGAATGATTGGGCTGCCGATAGCTATGGCTCTCGGCGCTTTGATTGGTAAATCAGAATACGGACTTGAAGTGCTCCGTGATGTCAATCCGGAGGCTGTGGAGCGTGGTAAGAAATATATCGGAGAGGGTAGGATTGATATTAAGCTCGATGCCGATGCTCCTTCTAAACTACATATTGACGTAACCGTCTACGATGAAGCGGGAAATAGTGCCCGCGCGGTCATATCGTGCGAGCATACACATTTTGTGCTCCTGCAGCAAGGAGACCGTCTGCTCCATAGCGAGGAGGCTCGTGGAGATGCAGCCGAGGCTACCGATGATATAGCTCTCGATATGGCTACCATCTATGAGTTTGCTACTGAAGCCCCTCTTGAGGAGATAGAATTCATTCTGGAGGCTAAGAAGCTGAATCTGGCTGCATCGCAAACCGCGCTTGATGGTGACTACGGACACTCATTAGGAGCAACTATCCGTCGTTATGGATTGAAATACTACGGTGATACCCCCGTGGAACACATGATATCCTACACCTCTGCAGCATGCGATGCCCGCATGGGAGGCGCGCCGATAGCTGTGATGTCAAACTCCGGTAGCGGCAATCAGGGTATTACCGCCACCATGCCGGTGGTGAGCTTTGCCGAGGATATGAATGCTACAGAGGAACAGACTATACGGGCGCTTATACTCAGTCATCTCACCAGTATATATATAAAACAGAGTCTTGGACGTTTGTCGGCACTATGCGGATGCGTGGTGGCTTCGACCGGAGCATCCGGAGCTATCGTTTACCTGATGGGTGGCGGCTTCCATGAAGTGTGTGCCTCAATCAAGAATATGATAGCCAATCTGACAGGTATGATATGCGACGGAGCAAAGCCTTCGTGTGCCTTGAAGATTTCATCAGGTGTAACCACTGCCATGATGTCGGCTATGCTTGCCATGAACGGCAAATGTGTCACCTCAGCCGAGGGTATAGTTAGCGAGGATGTGGATGCCACAATCCATAATCTCACCTCAATAGGTCGTGAGGCCATGACTGAGACTGACCGTCTGGTGCTTCAGATAATGACCTCCAAATAGAGGCTCGGTCAAATCGGTAAAAGAAGTATAGATTGAATATAAAGTAAGAAAGAGACACTCGGGTCAGTAATTTCCGAGTGTCTCTTTCTTATTTTTTCGTGCGCTCAGAGAGCGGTATGGGATTATCAGAATATAATCTGCAGGCGAGCCTCAAGGATGTTGACATGGCGTTTGGGAAGAAGATTCTCTACCTTACGGTCACGCACAGTTGTGTAGGAGTAACGCAGACGAGCTATCATCCATGAGTTGATGTAATAGTTGAATGTACAGTTGATATCCTGGCTTATACCACCCCAGACTTCGGCTGATGAGTCGGACGCTTTGGTATAGTTGTAGCCGAGCACCATTTCGAGGGAACGGGCGGCAGGAGTTGCCACACCTGCATCGGCATGGGTATAGGTGTACTGAGAGCCGATAAGAAGTGTACGGAACATACCGTATGCACCGTGAGCCTTGAAGTTCTTGAAGCCATCCTTGCGGATTACATTCATGTAATAGTACTGTGCCTCAAACGCAACATTACCCTTGATGAGGAGGAACTCAGGTGAGAGCTTGAAAGAACCCTTGGCGTGGTCGACGGTAGCCGAAAGGTCAGTCACTTTTGACACGCGGCTGGGGAAGTTGGCAGAATATGAGAAACCGTTATGCTCATCATTGTTGGGTGAAGAATAGTTGAAGGAACAACCGAGTTGCAGCACGTCGCCATCCACATGGTTAGGACGGAACAGAAGCCTGGTCTGTACGCCCCATGACTGTTTGCCCATTGCAGTGGCATTGTTGGTCATAGCGGCAGCTTCGGTGAATACAGATGTGCCGGCGAAGTATTTTCCCTTGTCATATACCCACATGAGGGCGAGGAGACGAGGGTTGGCATAGAAAAACTCGTTGGAGGTAGGCTCCTCGTATGAGGGTTTCATTGAGGAACTTGTCTCGGAGTTGAGTCCCCATTGCGGCACGAAGTAACCGCCACGTATCAGGTTTGACTCATTGATGTCATATTCGATATATGTGTCTTTCAGACCAACCTTGCCGTAGCCGAAGCCTACATCAATTTTGGCTTTCCATTTGCCATAGCTTGCTTTGGCTCCGAGGCGTAGGTCGGGAATGGCAACGCCATCCACGAATTTGGTATCCTCGTCGTTCTCGATTTTACTGTTGCCTCCCATATAGACTGCACCGTCCATAAGGATACGTCCGGTAGGTTTGATGCTGAATTTCGGTGTGTTATCGTCGTCGGCAAGCGCTGAAAAAGTGCAAAGCGATGCCACCGCGCATGCTATCATTAAAGCTTTCATTGCGGAATAGTTTTTAGAGGTTTAAATAAACCTATTGGTAAGTATGATAAAGAAGAATGGGGGTGAGGAGAGAGGAATGGTTAATGATGCGTGTCAGAAAAAAGATAGGTTGGCACGGGAATGTGTTTTATCAGTCAGTTGTGGTGGGGGTAGGTACAGGTGTTCCTTTCGCTACCTTGCCGGCTTTCTTCAGTTTTTTGAATTCGGCTTTTGCTTTACCAAGTTGTTGCTGGAAAGCCGGGTCTGCATGAAGTCGAGCTACTGTGACAGCACCAGTGATGCGTCCGGCGTCTACGTCGCTCTGGAAATGGTAGCCGCATATAACTCGGCTTTCGCCCATCTCATAGCCTCGTTTCAATATTTCATTCTGACGCTCGGGATTGATTTCAGCAAGCACGAGAGCTGTCGCCCATCCGATTGATGTATGACCTGAAGGATATGACCCATTTGTGGAGAGTTCCTCCTGTTGCTCGGGGTTACAGGTGTCTTCATCGTAGAATGAGAAGGGGCGTTGGCGGTTGTAGTAATTCTTTGCCTCGCGGGTTCCGAGGTCGCCGGCATCCTCGCGCATACCGATGACAAGTTTCAGAATTTCGGGAGTTTCATCCTCGCTAATCTCAATGCCGAAAGCTTCAGAGAAAGCTTCGGGGACACCGTTGCCTTCCACTCTGGCGTCAGTCACAGCCTGGTCGCCACGAGGGGTATTGCGCATGGTTTTGCCCCATGTGTAACGGGCCTGGTCATTGAGGAATGTAATTGAAGCGCCATCCGGCGGGGCGGGCAGGAGTAGCAGGCTATTTGGTACATCGCCTTCCTGAAGGAAGAATAGTTCGGGATTAGTGCGATGGTCCTTGATTTTTTTAGCAGGAGCGGCTTCCTGGGCGAATGCCATGGATGCCAGACCAACGAAAAGTGCGCAAGCGGCACTGCGGAGAAGTGAAACGTGTAGAGTCTTCATGTCTGTTGTAAAATTAAGAGATGGTTGATGATTGTTTGTTAGATTTGCCGCGCATATCGGTCGATGAATGGCTGAATTACGTAGCGATATAAAAACAACGGTGCAACTTAGCGAGAGGTTTAAACTTTTTTTATGTTCTTTAGCATGTATTTCCCTTTGCGGTCTAATTTGATGTGATTTGTAGTGAAAAAAGAGCTCTTTAGGAGTGAAATAACGGCGGCAAGCATATAAAAAATACCTCCGGAACCTGTTGTTGAGGTTTCCGGAGGTAGATTTATCGATAGGTATGTAACCTTAAGCGGCTATTAAATCCAACGTACGAACGCGAAGTCCTGACGGTGGGGCAGATTCGGGTTGGTGGGATACAGACGGTAGCTGTAACGGAACACACCCGGATTGCGGAGCTTGTGCTTAAGCTCGAAGGTCACTACATTGCCTTCCTTGGATACAATCTCGAAGGGGATTGAAGCCACGCGCTTTTCAGTGTTGTCCTGGAACTTGTCAATCACAAGTTCAAGACCGAGGTCATCAGCGAGACCGTTGGCGTCAACCTTCACGATTGTGGTGAAAGTCTGACCTGTCTGGCAGTTCTGGTGGAGGTCCTCCTTGGTGGTGCATTCGATTACGTTGATGCCATCCCAAGCGGCAGCCACTTTTTCTTTCCAGGCAGCGATTTCCTTAGCGAGCTTGTCGCCGTTGGCTGAGAGCTTATCGAAACGCTTTGCTTCGGGTTCGTAGAAGCGTTCGATGTAGTCCTCAATCATGCGCTGCATGGTGTACTGAGGAGCGATGTGACCGATAGAACGCTTGATGTACTGAATCCACTCAGGTGAATATCCCTTTGAGTTCTTTGCGAAGTAAAGAGGTATAATCTCGTTTTCGAGCATAGAGTAGATTGTAGCGGCATCGAGCTTGTCCTGCTGACCCTGGTCAGTGTAGGTGCGCTTGTCGGTAAGAGCCCAACCTGCCTTTTCATCGAGACGGTAGCCTTCATACCACCATCCGTCAAGCACTGAGAAGTTGAGCACACCGTTCATCTCAGCCTTTTCACCGGAAGTACCTGAAGCCTCGAGAGGACGGGTAGGAGTATTCAACCAGATATCCACACCGGTAACAAGGCGCTTAGCCACAATCATGTTGTAGTCCTCAAGGAATATAATCTTGCCCTGGAACTGTGGCATGCGTGAGATTTCCATGATGCGCTTGATGAGACCCTGACCTGCACCATCGGCGGGGTGAGCCTTGCCGGAGAATACGAACTGCACGGGGAACTGCTCGTTGTTGACAATGCGTGCGAGACGGTCGAGGTCGGTAAAGAGAAGGTGTGCGCGTTTGTAAGTGGCGAAACGACGGGCGAAGCCGATGATGAGCGCGTTGGGGTTGATTTTTTCAAGAATCTTGATTACTGCGGAGGGGTCACCCTGATTAGCAAGCCATTTAGCCTTGAAGTCACGCTTCACGAAGTTGATGAACTTGTTCTTGAGGGTCATTCGCATGTTCCAGATATCCTCATCTTTCACCTTGAAGATGCCATCCCAAGCCTTGGGGTCGCTCTGATGGTCGAATACCTGCTGACCGAGGTGTTCAGCGTAGAATGATTTCCATTCGCTGGCAGCCCAAGTAGGCATGTGGACACCGTTGGTCACGTAACCAACGTGGCTTTCTTCCCAAGTGTAGCCTTTCCAAAGACCGGCGAACATCTTCTTTGATACTTCGCCGTGGAGCCAGCTCACACCATTTGCTTCCTGGCAAGTATTGAGTGCGAATACACTCATTGAGAAGCGGTCCTGGCTGTCGGGATTCTCGCGACCCATGTTCATGAGGTCCTGCCAAGAGATGCCGAGGCGAGCGGGGAATTCGTTGAGGTACTTGTGGGCAAGACCTTCATCGAAATAGTCGTGACCTGCGGGCACGGGAGTGTGAACGGTATAGAGAGCTGATGAACGGACGAGTTCAAGAGCAGTGTTGAAGTCGAGACCCTTCTCTACATAGTCCACAAGACGCTGGAGGTTGAGAAGCGCTGCGTGACCTTCGTTGGCGTGATAGATGGTGTGGTTGATGCCAAGTTTCTTGAGAGCGAGCACACCACCGATACCAAGGAGATATTCCTGCTTGATTCGGTTTTCCCAGTCACCACCGTAGAGCTGGTGAGTGATAGAGCGGTCAAACTCACTGTTCATGTCGAAGTCGGTGTCGAGAAGATAAAGCTTCATACGACCCACGTTTACTCTCCAGATGTGGCTGTAGATTATACGACCGGGGTAGGGTACTTCGAGAATTACGGGGTGACCGTTTTCGTCAACTACCTGCTCTATGGGGAGCTGGTTGAAATTCTGAGGCTCATAGTTGGCAATCTGCTGACCATCCACGCTCAGAGTCTGGGTGAAGTATCCGTAACGGTAGAGGAAGCCGATGGCAGTCATGTCGACGCAGCTGTCGGAAGCTTCCTTGATATAGTCACCTGCGAGGACACCGAGACCGCCTGAATATATTTTGAGGCAGTTGCAGAGACCATACTCCATAGAGAAGTAGGACACTGAGGGGATATCCTTACGCATGGGTTTGGACATGTAATCCTGGAACATGTCATAGACATGCTGGATGCGGTTCATCATTTCGGTGTCGGCCATAATCTCGTCGAGGCGCTCAGAGGGGAGCTGCTGGAGGAGCATTACGGGGTTTTCACCTGTTGCACGCCAAAGGTCGGCGTCAAGGTCGCGGAAGAGGTTTTTACCTTCGCTGTTCCACACCCACCAGAGGTTGCGTGACAGCGTTTCAAGTGGTTTCAATGCTTCGGGAAGGAGCGCCTTCACGGTGATGTCGCGCCATACGGGAGCATTTGATTTACTTACAGGTAGTTTCATATTTAAAGGATTAGAAATTGTAATTCAATTTTGATAACGTACTTCAGTTAGGTGCGTTTCGGTTAGTTATTTGACTTTACGTAAGGCAATGTCGTAAGCCTCCTCGTAATATTTTATGAAGTTAGCCCATGATGCAGCTGCTGCTGTCTTCATGGCTGCTTTCTGTATCTTTTTGTACTCTTTTTCGGATGCGCATGTCAGATACTCGATGGAGTGTGCTACGCTTTCTACCACTCCGGAGTAGTTGGAGTCGCCTCTGCCTATCACGTTCACGCCACATTCGTCAAAGTAATTGTCAAACGCCTCGAGCGCCCATTGACCGAAGCCTGAGAGTGATGTGGTGACTGTAGGAACACCGAATGCCACGCTTTCAAGCGGAGTATAACCCCATGGTTCATAGTATGAGGGGAATACAGTGGCGTCAGCGCCGATGATAAGGTCGTAGTAGCTCTTGTTGAATATGCCGTCGGTGCCATTCAGGTAACAAGGCACGTAAATCACGTTGACGCGGCGGTTGGTGTCGGCGAAGCCGAGCTGCTTGATGCGGTTGATTATAGGGTCGCTTTCCGGATTGTTGAGCCAGTGGGTTATTACCGGTTCATCGAGCGGAGCTTTGTCGGCAGCTTTGATTCGCTTTTTGCCGGCGGTGGCGGCTATGCGGGCAGAAAGGTCTGCGCGGGGTTCCTTTGACCATGCGGGTACCATCACGAATGCCAGCACGTTGCGACAGATTTCGCAATTTTCCAGTGTGGCGCATGAATCAAGGAAGAGGTCTATGCCTTTGTTCCTGTACTCACAGCGTCCGCTTGTCACAACTATGAATGTGTTGTGGTCATACTTCTGACCGGTGAGAGCTGATGCGACATTGAGCATAGTCTCGCGGGCCTCAGCACGCGCTGCGGGATATTTTGCAGCGGCAGGTACAAAGTTTTTCTCGAATCCGTTGGGAGTCACCACGTCGGGCCGGCGCTCAAGGAGCTGCTCACACTCGCGGGCGGTGATTTCGCTAACGGTGGTGAAGGCATCGGCGTTGTGGGCGGCAGCCTTTTCGATAGAGTGCTTTGACTCCATGTTGAGCTCGCGGGCCATCTGGTCGCCGTTGTAACCTTGCAGGTAATCGTAGAGGGGTTTATTATTACCACAGATGCTTCTGCCTATGCTTGTGGCATGTGTTGTGAAGACAGTAGCTACCTGAGGAAGTTTCCATTTTACATAGAGAAGACCCATTCCGGTGGTCCATTCATCAAAGTGAGCCACGATGTTATCGCCGCCTAAACCACTGTTGACAATCGACTCAATCACCATGCCTGAGGCGAGAGCGAAGGCACAACCTTCGTCGTAGTCGCCGTAAGCGTGAAGTGAATCTACTCCGAAACGATTCCACATCTCGCCATAGAATTGGTCCTTGACAGAGTAAAGACCATCGAACTTTACTAAAATTGCTATGGGGCGACCGGGAATTTCCCATCGGCCGATGCGTACTTTAATATCGTAAGGTAATTTTGCTGACTTTGCCCAGGCGGAAAGACCTGTGACAGTACATTCAGTGAACCAGGGAGAAGGATTCTCCTCCGACCATACGTCGGGACCAATAAATACAGTCTTATCTTTGTCTATCTTCTGGAGAGTTTTGGCTTTGGTAGACAGGACGGTGTATATACCGCCAATCTTGTTACACACTTCCCAACTGACTTCAAATAGCAAATCGGGGACAAGTGTAGCAGGTTTTTTGTCCATTCCTTATAAAGTTTTCGTTTTCAGACCGCAAAGGTAAGCATTTTTTCCGAAAAATCACTCATACTGAGTGCAAAAACATAAAAAAACTATGTATGGTAACGTGTAGGACGTTTTAACATTTATTATTAAATAAGGGTCTCACCATAATTAAAAAATGTTTTCTGAAATTAAAATCTCCCTATAGTCTGCTCGCGCTGTACTCTTCCCGGGTACAAGGTAATCGGAGTGGAAAATTTTTAGTCCGAAGGAAAAAGTTTTTTAGTCCGATTCGGAGGCGAGTGTCCGATTTTGATGTCCGTTTTCGGACAAGTGTCCGAAAACGGACACTTTGTAAATGGGCTAAACGTTTTATAATTAGCAATTTAAAAGTTTGGCACGGTTGTTGCTACATATATTGGCATAATTTTGAAAATAAAAAATCATATCACAAAAAATAACAATGGACAGAGAGATACCTAAGGAAGAGCGCATGAAGGCGCGTCGTAAAAGCTGGTTGAAATGGGCTGCCGCAATAGTGTTTGTGGTAGCAGTGATGGTAGGAGTGTTCACATCGCTACGTAAAAGTGTGAAAATGTCCGACCTTAACTTCTCCGAAGTGGAGCGTAGTTCGATTGAAACCTCTGTAAGTGCATCGGGAAAAGTGGTGCCGGCGTTTGAGGAAATCATCAACTCTCCGATATCAACACGTATAGTGGAGGTGTACTGTCAGAGCGGTGACAGTGTGCTCGAGGGGACCCCGTTGCTTCGCCTTGACCTGCAGTCGGCGGAAACCGAACTCAACAAGATGACTGATGAAATGCAGATGAAGCAGCTCGACATGCAGCAGACACGACTCAATATCTCGACCTATCTTCGCAATCTGGAGATGCAGATAAAGGTAAAGGAGATGAGCGTCAATCGTCTTGAAGCTGAGGTGAAGAATGAACGCCGTCTCGATAGCCTCGGCTCGGGAACTGGCGATAAGGTGCGTGAAGCGGAACTCGCTTACAATACCGGTAAGCTCGAGCTGGAGCAACTCCGTCAGCAGCTTGTGAATGAGCGTCAGGTGAAGGATGCGGAATATAAATCGAAGCAGCTGGAACTCAGTGTGTTTGAAAAGAACCTCAGTGAACAGCGCCGCACACTGGAGGATGCGCGTATCAAGTCGCCCCGTGCTGCCACACTCACATATATAAATAAAGAGATTGGTAGCCAAATCTCACAGGGACAGAAATTGGCAGTGGTCAGTGACCTCACGCATTTCAGTGTTGATGCCGAGATAGCCGACAGCTATGGCGAAAGAGTGGCGGTAGGTTCACCGGCGAATGTCAAGATAGGCAAAGAGGTGCTTCGCGGAAAGGTGTCAAACATCACCCCTCTCAGCACTAACGGCGTAATCGCATTTACCATCAAGCTCGATGTTGACGATTATCCCAGATTGCGCTCGGGTTTGAAGACCGATGTATATGTGATGTGTGACATCAAGGATGATATACTCCGCATCCGCAACGGTTCCTATTATATGGGCCCCGGTCTATATGAAATGTTCGTTGCCGATGGCGACAATGAGATTGTGAAGCGCAAGGTGCGCCTTGGCGACAGCAACTATGAATTTGTCGAAGTGGTGGAAGGTCTCAATCAGGGCGACCGTGTGGTGATAAGCGACATGAACGATTTCAAAAATTCACAGCGTGTGAAAATCAGAAAATAACTCTCTCCCGGAAAATATAATAAACTGAATTAAGTAACTATCTAATATACTCTACATTATGTCAATCATTAAACTTACTGAAGTAAACAAAATCTATCGTACTAACGAGATTGAAACACAAGCATTGGAAAATGTCAACATCGCAGTGGAAAAGGGTGAATTTGTGTCGGTGATGGGTCCGTCGGGATGCGGAAAGTCAACCCTGCTCAATGTGGTGGGTCTGCTCGATACTCCCACTTCGGGAACTGTTGAAATAGCTGGCACCGTGATAGGCAAGATGAAGGACAGTGAATTGGCTGCCTTCCGTAACAAGAATATCGGATTTGTGTTCCAGAGCTTCCACCTCATCCCCTCGCTCAATGTGACCGATAATATAGAGCTTCCCCTCATCTACCGCTCCGGCATCTCCGAGAGCCAGCGCAAACAGATGGTGCGCGAGGTGCTTGAGCGCGTAGGTCTCACACACCGCTCACGTCACATGCCCGCGCAGCTTTCGGGTGGTCAGTGCCAGAGAGTGGCGATAGCCCGCGCTATTGTGGGTAATCCTGAGATTATTCTTGCCGACGAACCGACCGGTAACCTTGACTCAAAGATGGGTGCCGAGGTTATGGACCTGCTGCATGACCTTAACAAGAAAGATGGACGCACCATCGTGATGGTGACCCACAATGAAGTGCAGGCTAAACTGACCGATAGAATCATGATGTTCTTTGACGGTCGTCAGATAGGATAATTAACTCCAATCTCCTCCTAATTCCTAAGTGAGATGAAATTTATAAAACAGATAATATATGATTTGCGGACTCAGCCAGTCATCGGGACTGTGTCAATCATCGGTACCGCGCTTGCTATCATGCTTGTGATGGTGGTGATGATGATTCGGCAAATCAATGTTGCAGCCGTTGCTCCCGAAAGTAACCGTGACCGTCTGCTCTATGAGTACGGACTGAGCATGGAGTGTGATGAGGGTGGAAGTGGCAGCAGCAAACTTAGCCTTAAAGCAATCGACAAGCTTTATGGCGACCTCAAGACCCCCGAAGTCGTTTCCATACTCAACAGTGATTTTGAAGCAGTGGACGTGATTGGTGAAAATGGTGTTGCTATCGTTGCCGACATGCGTTTTTCGGATGAAAATATGTGGAAAATCTTTGACCACAAGTTTCTTTACGGTGCGCCTTACAGCGAGGCTGATGTGAAAAATAACAATAAGGTCGTAGTGCTCACCGAGTCACTTGCCCGTAAGCTGACTGGAAATCCGGATGCCGTTGGCAAAAACATTCTGATAAAACAGTATCCCTATAAGGTAATTGGTGTGGTCAGAGATGTGTCGCCTCTTATGGGGTGGAGCTATGCACAGCTTTGGACTCCTGTTCATCCTGATAACGGTTCTATTTCGTTCGGCAGTGAGGTTGACCAGTATTGGGGTAATCTATCGGTGGTGTCAATGGCAAAGACTCCCGAGGATGTGCCTGCCATGCGCCAGGAGATACTCTCGCGTAATGCTTCATTCAATAACGAAATCAAAGAATTCGGATGGCGTCGTGTTGATACCGGATTTCCTTACGTACAGGAAGAGGTGCATGCTTTGAGAGGCACCAACACCACACCTGATGTGGACAGCGAACGGATGATTCATTATATTCTTGTGGCTATTATCCTGCTGGTACCAGCCATCAACCTTTCGAGCATGACCCAGAGCCGCCTGCGCCAACGTCGTCACGAAGTAGGTGTGCGCAGAGCATTCGGAGCCACCAAAAGCTCCATCATGCGCTCAATATTAGTGGAAAATCTTTTCGTTACCGTGATAGGAGGTTTGATAGGATTGGTGTTGACATTTGTGGTGTCCTATATGTTTACATCTCTCTTTTATGAACCGGTATTCTCATGGGGTGGTTACTCTGTGGAAATGAGTCTGAACGCATCGATGCTTTTCAGCTGGAGCATATTTGGCTGGGCACTCCTCTTCTGCTTCGTACTCAATCTGCTCAGTGCCGGTATTCCGTCATGGCGTGCTGCTCATGTCAATCCGGTGGAAGCAATCAACGGTATCAATAAATGATGGAAAAAGTCATGAAACGAAAACTCTTAAAACAGATAAAATCCCAATGGCGCAGCAATTTGTGGCTCGTAGTGGAGCTGGTGATTGTATCAGTGGTGTTGTGGTATATAATAGACTTGGTCACTATCATGACTCAGCCTATGTTCGAACCGAACGGCTTCAACGTGGAGCATTGCTATAAGCTCTCTTTGAAGCGCTCGGGAGAGGTGAAGCCCGGAGAGCCGGAAATGACTTCGGGGCAGGAGGGTGTAGAGATAGTGAAACGTCTCCGCCGTTATCCCGGTGTCGAGGCTGTGGCTGTGTCACAGGCGATTGAGCCTTATTGCGGTGACTTCTCATCGTGCACGATGTATGATATTGACAATGACTCTCTGGAATATGGCAATCATCGTCCCGCATTGAGATATGGCAGGGCTAACGCCGATTTCCTCCGTGTGTTCCGCCATGAGGGAGCGCGCGGCGAGACTCCCGAGGAGATAGCTGCCGACTTTGGTGTAGGTAAAATCATCGTGGCTGAGAATTTCTCTCAGTCAGTCGACAGTGGAGTTCCTGCCCACAGCGCGTTTGACCTATTGGGTCACCGTATGGCACTCGGTAGAGGTGAATTCCGGATTTCCTCAGTGGTGAAGAATGTTAAGAGGGAGGATAGCACGCCTCAGAAATACTATTCTTTTGTAATTCTTTACCTTGATGACAACTCCGAGATAGATATGGACTGGTTCAGCGGGCTTTCGATACGTGTGAAGCCTGAGGCCGAAAAGGATTTTATCGAGAATTTCCGCAAGGATATGCAAAAACAGTTTCATGTGGGACTAAGCTATATCATCGATATAAAATCTTTTGACCAAATCCGCGAAGAACGTATGGCGAACGACAGACGTCTCAAGTCGAAACTATATATTGTGGTTGGCTTCCTTCTGCTCAATGTATTCCTTGGACTTCTCGGTACATTCTGGTACCGTACCCGTCAGCGAGTGAGCGAGATGGCGGTGCGCATGACATTCGGTGCCACCCGAGGCTCGATATTCCGCCGTTTGATGTCGGAGGGTATCATTCTCCTGGTCATAGCTACCGTGATAGCAATAGGGATTGACTGTGCCATAGCACATCTGGAATTAAACATGCGTCCCGAAGGTGACCATCTGACTTTCGAAATGATAGCGATTGCATCGGGCATCACTTTCCTCCTTTCATTGCTGATGATATTCCTGGGAGTATACTTCCCCGCTCGTTCGGCTATGAAAATTGAGCCTGCCGAGGCATTGCATAATGAATAAAAATCCAAGGGGAGCTATTCCTCGCTCCCCATTTAAGCAGTTCTGCTTTTAATATTTGAAAAGTTTAAATCAATTCATAAAGAATCATGAAACTTTTAAAAGAAACCATATATAACCTCAGACGCCAGCCGGTGATATCGATGGTGACAATTATCGGTACGGCTCTGAGTATCTTTCTTGTAATGGTGGTGGTGATGCTCCATCAGGTACAGGTGATACCATTCTCCCCTGAGAGTAACCGTGACCGTTTCCAGCATTACAGCTGGATATCGTTTGGCAACACAGAGTGGGGTGACCCGACCGAGAGCAATTCTAATGGTCCTATGGCATTTAAAGTTGTCAAGGAGTTCTTTTACCAACTCGAAGAGCCTGAGGCTGTGACTGCCTACGTATGTCAGCCAATGGTGAAATCAGTGAGTCTTCCGAAGCAGAAGCCATTCTCGGCTGATGTGCGCGAGACTGATGCAAATTATTTCAAGGTGTTTGACTTAAAGTTCATAACCGGTGCACCCTATACTCAGGCTGACTTTGAGTCAGGGCTTCCGAAGGCTGTGATTGATGAGAATGTGGCGACACGTCTCTACGGCACCACCGATGCGGTAGGTAAGGAGTTTCTGCTTAACGGGGGTACTTACAAGGTCACAGGTGTGGTACGCCCCGTCAGCACTATAGCTGAGAATGCTTATGCTCACTTGTGGATTAACACTACCTCTACCGGTGGACCGGAAGGAAACTGGAGTACCATAGGTGGCATGTACTCAGTCACTCTGCTTGCCAAGGATTCGGGTAAGGAGAGTATGGAAGCCTTGCATGATGAGGTGGAACGCCGCCTTGTGGAGTATAATAAGGAAATAGGCACAGCCGGATGGATGATTATAAATCGTAATCGACCCTATACGCAAGAGAAGGAAGCGGCAGGCGGAGGCGCAAATGTGGAACCCGATGAGAAGGGTGCCCGCAAGGTCCGTTGGATTACATTCGCCATTCTCCTTATAGTTCCTGCTATTAATCTTTCGAGCATGACGCATAGCCGCCTGCGCCGCAGAGTGAGCGAAATCGCGGTACGTCGTGCTTTCGGTCAGACTCGTATGACCACCGTTATATCGGTAATAAACGAGAATCTGATAGTAACGATAATTGCCGGTCTGATAGGATTGTTGATGAGTGTGGTCCTGGCATACGTGTTTGGCGACATGTTGTTTGCCAAGGGATATTCTTTCACCCTCTCACGTCCGGATACAGATATGTCTATGCTTCTAAGTTGGAGCACTTTCGGATGGGCGCTGCTCTTCTGCTTTATCCTTAATATCCTAAGTTCCGGCATCCCTGCCATACAAGCATCGCGTCAGCCTCTGGTAAATTCACTGCGCGGTGGAGGTAACAATCACTAACCTTACAGATACAATTGATATATGTCACGAAAATTATTAAAACAGATACGCAACGAATGGAAATCGAACATCTGGCTGGCTGTGGAACTGCTGGTAGTTTCGGTAGTGTTGTGGTATATACTTGACAACCTATATGTGAATTACCGTATCTACAGCATGCCGCTGGGGTTTGATGTGGAGCATTGCTACAAGCTAACATTTGACGATGTGACCGACAAAAGTCCAGATTTTATTCCCGATGAGACTGACGAACAACAGCGTGAGGCGAAAAGCATTCTTCTGGACCGTTTGGCTCACCATCCCATAGTAGAGGCGGCTACCCTCTCACAGAATGCCCATCCGTATAATGGTTCCAATTCTGGCACATTTGTTTTCAAAGACACATTAAGGTCAAACGGATATGTGGTACGCCGCATGGTGACACCTGACTTTCCGAGAGTGTTCCGTTTCCAAGGCACACGCGGCGAGACTCCAGAGGAGCTTACCGAGATGCTGAAGAGCGGAAAGATACTTGTCAATGACAGGCTGTTTCGCCATTATGGTGTCAGGATGACTGACTATGTGGGACAAGAGTTCTGCGTGGACGATTCAACAAATGTCAAGGTGCTTGGTGCTGCGCTTGTAGGACCTCGTTACAACGATTATACGGATTTTGACCACACTGTATTGAGAGCGCTTCCTAAGAGCTGGTTCGGATGGGCCGATGAATTCTCAATCCGCGTCAAACCTGAGGAGGACCATGACGTGGTGGAGACACTTATGGACCAGGCGGAGACATTGTTTCATGTCGGTAACAAGGTTCTTGTCAATGTGCAATCGTATGACGATATAAAGCGTATAGTTCTCTATGGTAATTCACAGCATATGACCTATATGCTTGTCGGTATGGGGTTCCTGTTGCTTAATATTTTCCTCGGTCTGTTCGGCACATTCTGGTTCCGTACCCAGCAGCGTGTAGGAGAGATAGCCATCCGCAAGGCTATGGGAGCAACCAACTGGGAGGTGTGTCGCCGCCTTCTTACCGAGGGATTGGTGATACTGCTTCTGGTAACGCCATTCGCATTTGGTATTGATTGTTTGCTTGCTTATTTTGAAGTGAATACTTACTTTGACGATGGCTATCTGCAGTTATGGCGTGTGGCACTCTGTGCATTTGGTGCTGCAGTACTGATGGCGCTCATGATTATGGCTGGCGTATGGTTCCCGGCTTCCAGAGCTGAGAAGATTGACCCTGCAATAGCGCTTAAAGATGAATGATGCTCTACTTCATGTCAGTTTTTTTACATAAAGATACTTTATAGAAATGAAACGAATCCTACTTTTACTGGTTTACGTGATGCTGGCATTGCTGATGCTCGCGCAGGAAAACATAACGCTATCGCTCGACGATGCCATAGCACGTGCGCGCCGTCAGAGTGTCAACGCCGCCGTGGCTCTGAATGAATTGCGTCAGTCTTACTGGGAGTACCGCACATATCGTGCAGATTTGCTTCCGGAGGTGACTTTTTCAGCCACTATTCCCTCATATCGCAAGCAATACTCATCATATCAGTTCGAGAGTGGTGAATTTGGGTTTGTGCGCAACAATTACATGGATATTACCGGCACATTGTCGCTGTCACAGAAAATCTGGACCACCGGCGGTACGCTGTCGCTCAATACCAATCTGGATTATCTGCGCCAGTACAGCGGCAATACTTACAACCGCTTCATGTCAATACCGTTGGCTCTCACCCTTAATCAGCCTATATTCGGAGTGAATACAGTGAAGTGGGACCGCAAAATCGAACCTGTGCGTTATAATGAGGCTAAGGCGGAATTCCTTAGCGCTACTGAGGAGGTGGCAATGACTACCATCAATTATTTCTTCAATCTTCTGTCGGCGCGCGAGGCTGTGTCGATAGCTAAGCAGAACCTTGACAACGCCGTGCGTCTCCATGAGGTGGCTAAAGTGAAGAGGGAGATGGGGCAGATAAGCCAGAATGACTTGTTGCAGATGGAACTCAACGAGCTGAATGCCCGCTCAACGCTCACTGATGCTGAGTCAAATATGAAGAGCCACATGTTCCGTCTCCGCTCTTTCCTTGATTATGGAGAGGATGTTGAGATTGACCCTGTGATACCGGAGAATATTCCGCAGGTTGACATACGGTTTGCCGATGCGTTGGAGAAGGCTTTGGAAAACAATAAGTTTGCCAAGAACCTGCGCCGCCGTCAGCTCGAAGCTGACTACGAAGTGGCTAAGGCGAAGGGAAATATGCGTCAAATCAATCTGTTCGCACAGGTTGGTTACACCGGTGTAGGCAATGAGTTTGACGGAGCCTATCGTGGACTTAAGGATAATCAGGTGGTAGAGCTCGGGGTCAGCATACCTATCCTTGACTGGGGTAAGCGCCGCGGCAAGGTGAAGGTGGCTGAGAGCAACCGTAAGGTGGTGGAGAGCAATCTGCGCCTTGAAGCTCAGAACTTCAATCAGGATATTTTCATCCTTGTGGAGCGATTCAATAATCAGCAGGAGCAGCTCAAGATAGCAGTACGTGCCGATGAGATAGCTCAGAAGCGCTATGATACTAATGTGGAGACATATCTGATTGGTAAGATTTCCACACTCGACCTCAATGACTCGCAGGTAAAAAAAGATGAGTCGCGTCAGGAATATTTCCAGGAACTCTATGCCTACTGGAGCTATTATTATCAATTGCGCTCTCTCACTCTTTGGGATTACACTACCAATTCCCCCCTCACTGTCGACTTTGACAAAGTGCTTAGGGATAATTGATGGAGTAAAAGTAATGTTAATATATGACAATTTCTAAGTTTCGAACATAGAGACTGCTATAATTCTCTATAGTTGAGTTTTTTTGATACGGATGTGTGTGGATGATGCCACTCACATCCGTATTTCAATTTATCGGTATTTTTGAAGGGGGATGCCGATAGGTCACTTTATTGTGTCCGGTTCAAATTTTCCAGTTAAAGTTTCTAAATCTTATTGCGTGAGCAGGGATTTTTGGCTAAATTTGCGTTAGAAAAAAGATGATTTATTGTGTACCTGTTCTTAATTTAATATAATTTAACTAACCAATAAAACATTTCTGCCTATCGAGAGATTTCTACTCCAACCAACCAATCACTTTAAAGAATGAAAAAACTGACTAAGCTTACTGACCGTGAACTGGTGCAGGCTTATGCCAATAATAATAACAACGAGGCGTTCGACGAACTGTTGCGGCGCCATCAGGACAAAGTGTATTCCTACATTTACCATGTCGTGAAGAACAAGGAGCTTGTTGACGATATCTTTCAGGAGACATTTGTCAAGGCTATCATGACACTCAAGCAGGGAGGCTACACGGAGAGCGGCAAATTTTCGGCATGGCTCATACGGATAGCCCATAATCTTGTCATTGACAGTTTCCGTCATGAGAAGTGGGAAAACATGCTCTCGACCGTCAGTGATGAATCCGACCCGCTCAACCGCCGCGAGCTCGCGGAGGGTAACATCGAGGATTTCATGATTGATGACCAGATAAAGAAGGATGTGCGAAAGATAGTGATGTCGCTTCCTGACGCGCAGCGTGAGGTGCTTGTGATGAGATTCTACCGTAACATGTCTTTCAAAGAGATTGCCGATGCCACTTCGGTGAGCATCAATACCGCTCTCGGCCGTATGCGCTATGGATTGATAAACATGCGTAGGATTGCGGCTGAAAACAATATCGCATTGGTGACCACCTGACACATGTGGCGTGGCATCAGTGGCGAGTGTATGATACTGTAACTATTATTTATGAGAGCCGGGACAGATAGGGTTCGTGCCCCGGCAGATGTTCTAAAAGTTTTTAATTGACATGTCAATTCTAAAGGTTTTTACCGCAGCGGCGGTATGTCTGATGTGTGCAGCCCCAATGTCGGCTGAAGAGGAGAAAGTAGACCTTGTACCCAAGATTCACGGGGCACTTCGCACCCGGTGGGAAATGGATACCGAGGATGGTGCCAACCGTTTCCAGGTGCGCAATGCTCGTGTCACTCTCGATGGCAAGATTGCTCCCTCGATTGATTATTTCGTGCAGACCGACCTCTGCAATGCCGGTAAGATGCAGATACTTGATGCATGGGGTAGAATCGGAATCGCAGACGGGCTGAAATTTCAGGCCGGTCAGTTTCGTATGCCTTTCGGTACTGATTGTTTTAAGGCGCCTTCCAACTATATTTTCGCCAACCGTTCCTTCATAGGCAAGCAGATGTGTAATGTGCGTGCCGTAGGGGCGAAGTTGAGCTACACGCCTTTCTCCACTCAATTTAATGATATGCTCATAGAGGGTGGGGCATTCAATCCCACTGTGATTACCGACCATAACAAATGGGTCAAGACTCTTGCTTACGCAGCTAAGATAGCCTACAGAGTGCGCAATGTGAAGTTCGCCACCGGAGTGCAGAGCATCGAGCCGGACTCAGTGCGTATGAATCTGCTCGGAGGTTCTGTGACATGGACTTGTGGACGATGGCTTGTGGAGGGTGAATATATGAACAAGCATTACACCCATAAGAGCCATAAGTCTGCCCATGCTTACAATATTTATGCCGATTATCATTTCCCGGTGAAGGCAGGTGTGTTCAATCAGGCATCAGTACAGGCGCGTGTCGATGGTATGACAGCCCACAGCTCAGGTACCCGCAATGCCGAAGGGTATCTTATCACAAATAATGCTGCCCGTAACCGTGTCACAGTGGGAGGAACTCTGACCTACAAATACAAGGCAGTGCATTGTGATGTGAGACTTGACTATGAGAAATATTTCTACCATCACGGTGTGACGGTTCCCGAAGGGGATGGCGATAAAATCACTGCTGAAATGGTAATACGTTTCTAAGATATGCCACTTTCCTCATCGTTTTATGGATGGGGTTGGTTTGTTGCAACATACAAAGAGTGCCGGATTATCAAGTTCCGGCACTCTTTTTGATTATTATGGTATCCGGTATATACCGGGTGTGTGAGGTCTATTCTACTTGAATTTTCCGAAGCGAAGAGTGAAGCCGAAATTGATATTGAATGAGTTTGGCAGAGCTACGGAGAGGTCTTTATCAAGCATAGGTGAAGAATCGCGGTTTACATCATTTTCCGCGTATGAGAGACGCATGGTTGATTTTCCTGACAGGATGTTGTAACGCCCCTCCAGAAAAATGGATAGGGTGTTGGATAGATGTCGAGACACTCTTACCTGGGGTGACACAGTGAAAGCGAAGCCTGATTTGCCGCGCAAACGCATGGTGTAAAGTTCATCCGCATCATTGCTCATGATGTAGAAGTAATCCTGCTTTGCGGTGAATTCTGAGAAACCAATGCCGAGTGTATAGGTCAGTTCCACAGGACCTGCGGTGTGTGTATAGGCGCCGTTTATCATGAAGCTTCCGGCAGTGATGTTGCGGTTTCCATCCTCACCTTCCACCATGCTGTAACCTTTTGGAGGTCTTATGCGGTATTCATCTGGCAGATATACGGCTGCATCAGCACCGATAGACCAATGACGGTTGAAGTAGAAACTATAGTCGATTGACACCACCGGTATAGTGTGTTTACGAAACAGTTGCACGAATCTGTTGCCATTCTCCTTGCCTGCAATGAGAGTGCCATAGTGATATGCTATGCGGTGTCGTCCGGTAGATGAGAAATCGTCGGCAGTCGGGGATGTCTGAGCGGAAATTGCCAATGAGCTCCCCAATGTGAGCAGAAATGCCAAAAATCTTAATGGATATGTAGTGAAACGTGTCATAATGCTAAAGAGTATTAACTTATATTTATAACGCGCATCACTGATTGAAAGTTGGTTTTACAAAAAAGCCCCTTTCGGTTCAGTAACCGAAAGGGGTAAGCTATGGCAATTAAAAAATAGTTTGTCAGAATGTTGAAATCGGAATTTTAGCCGATTTTGATTCCTGAGAATCCCATGAATGCCATTGCGAGCAGACCGGCGCAGATGAGTGCGATGGGTACACCGCGCATGGCTTTGGGCACGTTGGTCAGCGCGAGCTGTTCGCGGATTCCGGCAAAGATTGAGATAGCCATTGTAAAGCCTATCGCGGTAGCAAGTGCATAGACGATTGATTGTCCGAGGTCGAGATTGTTGCGTACCACGAGGATGGCAACACCGAGTACGGCACAGTTGGTGGTAATAAGCGGAAGGAAGACGCCCAACGCGCTGTAGAGCACCGGAGCAATCTTCTTTAGGATGATTTCGAGCATCTGCACCAGTGCGGCAATCACGAGGATGAAGACGATTGTCTGCATGAACTGCAATCCTAATGGGTTGAGCACGTAGAACTGCAGCAGCCAGGTGACACAGGTGGCTATTACCATCACGAAAGTGACGGCGGCACCCATACCGGTGGCTGACGAGAGTTTGCGCGACACACCGATGAAGGGGCAAATTCCGAGGAACTGGGCAAATACAATGTTGTTGACAAAGATTGCCGTAATGATGATTGAGATATATTCTAACATCGTAGGGATGGAATTTTAGATATGAAAACCTGACTTGTTAATTAACACTTGGCACCTCTGATTTTTGTGAAGAGGGCAATGAGCAGACCAAGAGCAATGAAGGCTCCGGGAGCAAGCACGAAGATGAGCGAACCGTAGGTCTCAGGGAATATTTCAGCACCGAATATCTTGCCTGTTCCGAGAATCTCTCGGACAGCACCTAAGATAGTGAGCGCGATAGTGAAACCGAGACCGATTCCGATACCGTCAAGACAGCTGTCCACAACTCCATGGCGTGAAGCGAATGCCTCTGCGCGACCGAGTAGGATACAGTTTACCACAATAAGCGGAATGAAGATGCCGAGCAGTGTGTTGAGCGCGGGGAGATATGCCTCCATAACGAGCTGAAGCACTGATACGAAAGTCGCAATCACCACAATGTAAGCAGGGATTCGTACTTTGGCGGGAATAAGGTTTTTGATGAGTGAGATTACAACGTTTGAGCAGATTAGCACCCCCATGGTTGCAAGTCCCATGCTCATACCGGTCATCGCGCTTCCGGTGGTACCCAGAGTGGGACACATACCCAACATCAGCACGAAGGTCGGGTTTTCGGTGACGATACCGTTATATAGAATTTTAAGCTTTGAATTCATGATAAGTAAGCGTTTGAATGATTTATCACGGGGATGTGACTTTTATTTGTTCTGCTCCTGAAGTTTCACGTAAGCCTTTGAGGCACGGGTGAGAGCGTCAAGGAAAGCGCGTGATGTAATGGTTGCGGCTGTGATTGCGTCGATATCGCCACCATCCTTCTTTACAGTCATGTTGGCTGTGGCGGGGTTGAGACCAATCACGTTGCGGCTCCCTTCGGGTGAGCGGAACCATTCATCCATCTTGGCACCAAGACCTGGGGTCTCGGCATGGCTCATCACTTCGTAGCCGGTGATGTTGCCATTGCTGTCGAAACCGTAGATTAGACGGATTTCTCCGCTGAAACCTGCGAGAGAGTAGCTTTCCACTGCAGCGCCCACAAGCTGTCCGTCCTTCTTGGCAGGGAACACTTTGAGAGGTGTGGATTCGCCTTCGGGTGTAATCTCGATGGCTTCAGCCACAGGGTCGTTATTGAATTCCGGTGTTACCGCGCTGATGGCTTCAATCTGTTTGTTGAGCGCAGCAGCTTTGATAGGCTGTTCGGTGAGTGAATATACTCCGGCAAGTAGCGCGGCTGCCACTATAGTAATTATGCCGAGTGAGAGCACCATGTTCAGAAGTGATGATTTCATGCAGCTACCCTCCCTTCTCCGAACTTACGGGGTTTCATATAACGGTTGATAAGCGGGGTGACACCGTTCATAATCAGGATGGCGAATGATACGCCTTCCGGATAAGCGCCCCACTGGCGAATGATTAGTGTGATTATACCTATCATGGCTCCATAGAGCAGCATACCTTTGTGGCTCATGGGCGAGGTGACATAGTCGGTAGCCATGAAGATGGCGCCGAGCATCAGACCGCCTGACAGAAGCTCAACCCCTACGGGTGCTCCTATGCAGAGCGAGAATATTGCCACTGTACCGAGGATTGATACTGGGATATGCCATGTGATGACTTTCATGCAAAGGAGGTATACGAAACCGAGCAGAAGTGCAATCGCTCCGATTTCACCCATTGAACCTCCAGCCATGCCGAGTGCCTTGTCCATGAGGTCGATATGCTCAGGTTCGATGAGCTTCATCTTAAGCTCGCCGAGGATGGTTGCACCGGTAGTTGCGTCAGCGTATGCCCAACGGTTTTCAAACGGAAGTGGCCATGAGGTCATCTGTACCGGGAATGAAAGGAGGAGGAACACACGTCCTACCAATGCGGGGTTGAAGATGTTGCAACCCAGACCTCCGAAAGTCATTTTACCGATACCGATTGCTACAACGCATCCAATCAGCACAATCCAGATTGGCAGATTGGACGGAAGATTAAGCGCGAGAAGCAGACCTGTCAGTACGGCTGAAAGGTTACCTATCGATGGCTTTTGCCCGAGCATGTAACGGGTGATGAGGTATTCGGCTATCACGCAGCCTGCGATGGCGGTGACGATTACGATAGCGGCACCGATGCCGAAACAGAAGAGTGCCAGCAATACCGCAGGAATCAACGCAATGATGACGTGAAGCATTAGCTTTGTCACCGTCGTGGGCGTTTGGGTATGCGGCGACGGGGAAATGGTGATAAATTGGCTCATTTAAAGTTTTGGTATTAGTCGCTGCAAAATTATAAAAAAATCTAATAATAACCAAAAGTTAATAATGCCTCTACTCCCGATATCCTTACTCAAGCATCGCAAATCAATGCCTGTCAGGTTACTCCGGCTGAGATGAGGCTGTCGAAGTCCATTGTGGAATGTGACAGAATGGGGATATATGGGGGATTTTGAGTAATTTTGCAGTGTTTTTTCATAGGTAAGAATCAAAAGATTTTTAAGAATGTTACTGATTCCAAGATTAACAGCCGTTGTGGGGCTTATGATGTTTTGCTCTATGGGCGCTATTGCTCAGGCGACATTGGATAAGGTTCCGCCAGAGGTTTCGATATCGCCCGATTCACCAGCTGAAGTTCCCGATTCACTTTATGAGAATTTGGGTGAGGTGGTGGTCACGCAGTCAAGGGGGATACGTAAGCTCTCTGGGGCTACCAACACGGATTTCATCTCAGCATCTGAGCTAAAGAGAGCGGCATGCTGCAATTTGGGCGAAAGCTTCACTACCAACCCATCGGTTGATGTCAATTATACTGATGCCGCCACAGGTGCCCGTCAAATCCGTCTGCTTGGTCTGTCCGGGTCATACGTGCAGATGCTTACGGAAAATATTCCTAATTTCCGCGGAGCGGCGGCTCCCTATGGTCTCGGCTACATTCCGGGTCCATGGATGCAGTCGATTCAGGTATCGAAAGGAGCCTCCTCGGTTAAGAACGGTTACGAGTCAATCACAGGGCAGATAAATGTGGAGATGAAGAAGCCACAGCTCGAGCCTTCACTCTCGGTTAATATGTATTATGACATGATGAATAAACTTGAGGCTAATGTGGATGGCAATCTTCATTTCGGCGACAAGTGGAGTGTGGGGTTGCTGACTCATGCCGAGAATGGATTTAATTCTCATGACGGAAATGATGACGGATTTATGGATATGCCACGTGTGCGTCAGGTCTCGCTGATGCCTCGTGTAGCTTATCTGGGTACAAATTATGTGTTTCAGGCTGCTGCAAAATTTATTGACGAGCGGCGTCTAAGCGGACAGGATGAACATCATCTGAAGCATCCTGCCGATGAGATGCCATTGTATAAGATACGGATTGATTCTCGCCGATGGGAGGCTTTCACCAAGAATGCTATTATGTTTGACCGTGATAATGACGGTAATGTGGCGCTGATACTCTCAGGTTCTTCCCACAGTCAGGATGCTGCTTATGGGCTTAAACTCTGCGATGTGGACCAGAAGGAGCTATATGCCTCGCTGATGTTTGAACGCAAATGGAATGGAATACATGCCCTGAGTACGGGACTATCGTACAATTATGACAATTACAGGTATCGTTACCGTTTTTCGCCAGTCGCCAACGGCTCACTTCTCCATAGCGGCGAGCATGAGGGGGTGACAGGTGGATACGCCCAATATACCCTCAATCTTGATGAAAAAATAGTGGCTATGGCCGGTATTCGATATGACTGGAGTAGTCTTTACGGCGGCATGGTGACACCAAGAATGCACTTGCGTTATAATCCTGTGACTGACCTGTCGTTTCATGCTTCGGCAGGCAAGGGCTACCGCTCGCCTCATCCGCTTGCTGAGTATTCATATCTTCTCGCTTCCTCACGTACCATAGAAATAAGCGAGAATCTGCACCGTGAAGCGGCATGGAATTTCGGGGTTGGAGGAAGCTGGACCGCTTATCCTGCTGAGAAGAAATTAGGGGTGTCAGCGGAATACTACTACACCACCTTTTCCAATCAGATGCTGCTTAACCTTGACCGAAATCCCCATGCTGCCTACATATATTCATCCAAAGGTGATTCCTATTCACATGCACTGCAAGTGGAGGTTACATTCGAGCCCGTGAAGGAGGTGAATCTGTCGGCTGCCTGGCGATTTACCGATGTTAAGGCTGATTATAGTGGTGATGGTCTGTCGCAGAAACCGCTTACTTCATGTCATAAGGGACTGTTTACCTTAGGATATTATCCGCAGATGGGATTATGGCAGTTTGATGTGTCATGTGCCGTCAACGGTTCGGGGCGTATGCCTACACCTTATAAATTGGGTGATGGTGATATGTCGTGGCGCTCGCGTTACAAGTCATTTGTGCAGCTGAATGCTCAAATCACTCGTAATTTCCGCCATTGGGCCATATATGTTGGTGGGGAGAATCTGACCAATTACCGTCAGCCATCGCCGATAATAGGTGCTGGTAATCCTTGGGGAGCTGACTTTGATGCCACAATGATATATGGACCGCTGCAAGGAGCTATGGTATATGTGGGATTCCGGTATAATATCACAAAATATATTTAACAATATAATTTAATAAAATAAGATGAAAAAACTATTTCAGTTACTTACCATTGTGATGATGATGGTTTGCTCTGTGTCTGTTGCATCGGCTAAGGACAAAAAAGGAAATGAGGTAGCGGTGTTTACTGTCGCTCCCAAAATGCACTGTCAGAATTGTGAAAACAAAATCAAATCTAACCTTCGCTTTGAGAAAGGAGTCAGCAATGTTACCACTAACCTTAAAGAGCAAGTGGTGACAGTGACCTACAATCCGGCCAAAACAGATAAGGAAAAGATAACAAAGGCATTCAAGAAGATAGGTTACACAGCTACCGAAGGTAAGAGCGGTAATTAATCAGACCATCGGACGTGACAGATGTTTTCGTTATGTCATGCCTGCACTGATTTTACTCAAAAAAAGTATCCCTGCCTTTTTGATTTAGGCAGGGATAATTTTTGTCTTATGATTATAGGAATGATGGTTATATTCCGATAGATACTCCGATATTTACGCAGCGAGGCAGGGTGGGACCATAGATGTAACCGGAGTCGCGTAAAGGTCCGCGGTCGAAGTCGCTCTGATAAGAGTTGAATATGTTGCTCACACCAGCCGATAAGTCGAGGTTCACACGGTCAAACAGATGGAAGGTATATGTAAATTTCAGCGAAGCATCGAAAAAAGATTCGGTTTTTACCGCTAGGTCCACATCGGTACCTGAACCGGCTATATGCTGCACAAGCATCGGACCGTTTGCTGTACCCGTAAGGGTGGCTTTGAGTGAATGGGTGATTTCCCAGTTGGCGGTCAGATAACCATATACGTCCGGGGTGCGGAACATTCTTTTTTCAGCCGGTACTTCGGGGTCATCGCTCCAGGTCTCAGCCTTCTTGTAACGGCTGCGCTGGATGGTTACACCTGCCTGCATGTCGAAATGATTTGAGAAGAACGCTTTTGCTTCAAGGTTTATACCCATGACCCGGGCACCGGAGCCGTTGTAACGCTCAAGCACTTCATTGCCGTTGGCATCCACACCATCGAGCTGACGTAATGCGAATACATCGCGCAGGTCTGTAAAAAATCCTTCAACCAGGAAATTGGTCTGCACATTGCCGAAGCGGTGATACATGTCGGCCGAAAGGCTGACACTCTGGGAGCTTTCCTGCTTTAACCCGGGGGCAAGTACAGTGACCACTCGCTCACCACCTACGATGGCTATGTGGAAATCCTCGTCGTAAGCTTGCGGAGAACGGAAGCCGGTAGAATAGGAAGCTCGGAAGTTGAAATTCTGAGAGGGATTGAAACGAACATTTACTCGTGGTGAGAAAATAGGGTTATGAATCATAGAATGCTTGTCAACGCGGGCACCCACTAAGAATCCCCACTTCTCATTGCGCCATTCATTCTGAAGATAGCCACTGTAGATGTTGACCTTCTGCAGAACGTCATGTTCGTAACCGATGGTGACATCATGAAGACGGTTGAACGAATACTCCACGCCTGCCACTAATTCAGATGGCATAAACAGGAAATGGTTGATGGGATGGGTCCACTGCGAACCTGCGGTTACCACAATGTCAGATGTGCGTCCGTAGGCGTTTGGGTCCATGTCGGAGCCGTAATAGCTCTGGCGCTTGGTGGCTTGTGTGGCAGCGAATACCGACAGATGGTCGCGGCGGTCACGGAACCAAAGGTCGTAACTTGCCTCGCCCGCATGTATATTGTGGTCAACCTGCTCTGCAATCATGGCGAGGTGTGCCGGTTGATTCAGCTGGTCACCACCACGACGGTATTCATGGGTGTTGTGATACTCAAATGTGAGCTTTGAATTATCAGTGGTACGCAGGAATGTGCGGGCGCCGAGTGTCTGGCTTTTGAGCTGAGCCACTTCAGTAAATCCGTCATCATTATGGTCATATCCATCGCGGTATCTGCTCTGACCGTAGATGAATATGCCGGCTTTATTATTATCAGTCACAACTGACGCATTGATGGTGGTATTGTTGTCGAAATCTCCCGACGGTCCGATGGAAGTGAGGGTGTGGGAGAGACGTGCGGAATTAGTAAGCGGGTCCTTGGTGATTATATTGATGGTTCCGCCTACGGCTGAGGAGCCGAATAGAGCCGAGCCACCTCCTCGCATCACTTCAACACGGTCAATCATGTTGGCAGGAATTTGCTCAAGTCCGTATACACCTGTCAGGGCAGAGAATACAGGACGTGAGTTCATGAGAATCTGAGAGTAGTGACCGTCGAGACCATTTATACGTACTTGAGTGAATCCGCAGTTCTGACAGTCGTTTTCCACTCTTACTCCCGGTTGGAAGTCAAGACCGTCAGCAAGTGAACAGGCTCCAACATTGAGGAAAGTTTTGCCGGACACCACATTTACCAATGAAGGACTTTCACGGCGACGTGTTTCGGTCTTCGATGATGTCACTACCACCTGGTCAAGCATGAAGGCATCGGTGGATATCTCGAAGTTTAGTTCTACAGTTTGATTGGAGGCAACCTTGGTGGATTTTTTCTGAGGTGTGTAGCCGATGAATGATACCTCCAAGGTATATTCACCGGGGGTAAGGTCGCGGAATACGTAATGACCGGAACCGTCGGTCATGGTGGCAAAGTTTGTCCCGATAATTTTTACAACGCAACCAGGGATATGGTCGCCATTCTCTGCATCAATTACATGCCCGCCGATATTGGCGTCGGAAACAGCTGAAGGATTGGCACTTGCAGAGAGAATAGAGATGAACAGTGAGATAATTAGAGTAAGTAAATTTCGCATTATTATACTAATCATTAAAATCAGAGCGCGAAATTACATCTATTAATAAATTTTTGCAATACCTAAAATTGATGATTTATAGGACATTTTGCAAGGAAAAGACTCCTGAAACCATTCTCTGTTGTTGTGATTTTGGTTTCGGGAGCCTTTTCTGATTCTTATTATAGCTAATGAGGGGCTTTGTGCGCCATTGTAGACGGTGCGGTAGCGCACTCCTCTAAATTAGGTAGGCGTCTACTTAGATGCGCTCGAGCACGGTAGCCACAAGGTCGCGGACAGCTGTCTTGTAGTTGGGGTTTGCCTCGGTGTTCATTCGGTTGGCAATGATGGAGCAAACGGTCATGGCACGGTGACCCATAAGACGTCCCAGACCTTGCAAAGGCGCGGATTCCATCTCATAGTTAGTGACCTTGCGTCCGTTGAAGCTGAACTCCTCGATGCGGCGGTTGAGGTCGGGATTAGAGAGCGGGAGGCGGAGCTCACGCCCCTGCGGACCGTAGAAACCGACAGCCGAAATGGTATTGCCGCGCACCATATCGTCTCTGCCTATCTGTTCCACAAGTTCTTCGTCGGCATTGACAACGTAAGGTTTTGCCCAAAGTGGATTCCAACCTACCGATTCGCAGAAAGCATGTTCAAACTCAAGGTCGGCTACCTCATTACGTCCGGCATAGTAGTTGAGCACACCGTCAAAGCCAAGAGACTTCTCTGCTATCACTGGAGTGCCGAGTTTCAGCTCCGGCTGCAAGGCTCCTGAGGTGCCTATGCGCACCATGGTGAGACGACGTTTGGTATCCTTTACCTCACGGGTCTTGAAGTCAATATTGGCAAGAGCATCGAGCTCGTTGATTACAATATCGATGTTATCAGGACCGATACCGTGCGACAGACACATGATGGGTTTTCCCTGATATGTGCCGCCGATGGTGTGAAATTCTCGGGATTGCACCTCAAAGTCGGTGGTGTCGAAAAATGATGCAACCATATTGACGCGTGCAGGGTCTCCGACGAGTATTATGCGGTCGCAAAGCTGCTCCGGAAGTAGATGGAGATGGAACACAGAGCCGTCAGGGTTTATGATAAGCTCGGAAGCTCCTATTATTTTCTTATCCATAGGCATTGAGTTATAAGAGTTTTGTATGATATAAAAGAATTTAACTGTATGAAATATATTAATTAAATATAGTGTGGACGGTGTCACCGTTTACGATAGCGACCGCCCGGTATATGGACTATAAGAGAGCGGAACTCCATGTCTATGAGAAGAGCCATGAGGCGTGCTACGGGTATGTCTATGCGCGCTGTGAGGTCGTTAATCACCACGTCGCCTTTCTGGGTCATTACCTCGAGTATGGCTTCCTCTTCGGGAGTAAGTGTGACGAACAGTTCTTTCTGTTCACCCTCGGTTTCCTTGGTTTTCCATCCCATCATGGCTATAAGGTCGTCGGCACTGCTGAGCAGTGAGGCAATGTTGGATGAGATTAGGGCGTTGCACCCAAGGGAATATTTATCGGAGATGCGTCCCGGGAGTGCCATCACCTCGCGGTTGTAACCTGAAGCTAATCTTGCAGTGACCAGAGCACCTCCCCGTGAGCCTGATTCCGCCACCACGAGGCAATCGCATAGCCCTGCAACAATGCGGTTGCGGGCAAGGAAATTGCCACGGTGCACAGTATCAATAGAGCGATAGTCGGAAAGAAGCATACCTCCTGATTTTACAATCTCTACGGCTGTGGCGCGGTGAGGAGCTGGATAGATGGTGTTGAGTCCGTGTGCCAGTACAGCTACAGTAGGTATGCCATGCTTAAGTGCGGCTCTGTGGGCTGCTATGTCAATTCCATAGGCGAGACCGCTTACTATCACTAATTTGTCATCCAAACGTTCTGCGAGGTCGCTGATAAGCCTGTCTACAAAATCGTTGCCATAGACTGTGGCATGGCGCGTGCCTACAATAGAGATAAACCGTGCGTCGTTGAGGTCGCAGTTCCCTAATCCATAGAGCATCAGCGGAGCATCGGAGCATTCCAAAAGACGTTGGGGATAGAGAGGGTCGGAGAAATAGATAGAGGAAATAGAATTGGAGGTGACAAAAGCAGCTTCCCTGACTGCCTCATCAAGAGCTTTTGCGCGGAAACTGTCGGAAAAAATACGGCTTTTGAAACCCATGGCTGCCGACAGCTGTGATTCGGTAATTTCAAAGAAACGCTCTTCGGAACCGATACGGTCCAGAATGGCATTGGCGAGTTCGGGCGTTAAGCTCCGGATGGACGAGAACGCAATTTGATATGTGAGGTGGTCAGGAGGCATGAGGGATGTAGGGATGAGGGGTGGTCAGAGATATTTCTTGAATGCTTCGGCAAGAGTGTCGCCTCGTGACAACACTCCGTTTTCAAGGCATACGATGGTGACATCGGCCTTCACCACAGGCGCGCCGGTAGCTGCATTGAATATATGCTGCACGAATAGGAAACGTGCGCCATGGCGTTCCATGCGCAGCTTGGAAATCATTGTTTCTCCGAGAGTGAGTGATGATATGTACTCAATCTCGATTTTACGTACCACGGGGTCAAGACCGCTTTCGTGCATCTGGCGGAATGTGAATCCAGCTTCCTCACAGAAATCATGACGAGTGATTTCCAGATAGTGGAGGTAGTTGGCATTGTTTACTATACCTTGCGCATCGCATTCGTAGTCGCGCACTTTGATGGGCATTTCAAAGAAATAGTCCATGGGCGTAATAATGGTTATTTTGATTTAAGAGATGTTGTGTTGAAAATCTTAACAGTTATTTACTATTTACCTGAAACGCGTCAGGCATTATAGAGGTATCGCTTGATGGAACGTTTCGGTGTCTTTTCAAACTCATTGGCACGTAGCTGTATTTTGTCGATTCGTTCATAAGGTGCCACAATCTTGTTGAGGTCCACGCGAACCTGCTCCATAATCTCCGGGAGCTTTTCGTTGGATATGCCATCGCGGTCCATAGCTTCATAGTCTGGGTAGACCAGCGCATTCAGATGTTTCCCGCGCTCTACTATCAGGCTCTCGGAAACGTATGGCATATTGTTGAGTTTCGCTTCGATTTCCTCCGGGTAAATGTTCTGTCCGTTGGCACTGAGTATCATCGTCTTGTAACGACCCTTTATGAAGATTGTACCATCATCCGAACGTGTGCCCATGTCGCCGGTATGAAGCCAGCCTTCCGCATCGAGCACAGCTTCAGTGGCTTCCGGGTTCTTATAGTATCCTAACATTACATTTTCGCCACGCACGCAGATTTCACCAGGTATTGTGGTGCCATCAGTGCTGTTGGTTATCTTGCTCTCCATGATTCCGGGAAGAGTTCTGCCGGAGGAACCGAGAATAAATTTACGCCACGGAGTGTAGCTGATAAGCGGACCGCACTCGGTCATACCATAGCCCACGGTGAATGGAAATTTGATTCGGTGCAGGAATTCCTCCACTTCATGATTGAGCGGAGCGCCACCTACTATCACTTCCTCAAATTCTCCACCGAAAGCTTCTATAAGTTGTTGACGAATCTTACGGTATACCACTTTGTTGACTCCAGGTATTTTCAGCACCCGTCTTATAGATGGCTTATCGAGTATGGGGCGGAGTTTATTGCGATAGATTTTTTCAAGGATGAGGGGCACGCATATAATAAGGTTGGGGCGCACCTCAGAGAATGCTTTGAGGAGTAGTTTGGGGGTAGGTAGTTTGCCAAGAAGCGTGACATGGGTACCCACTGCAAGCGGCACGAGCATATCGAATGCGCAGCCGTAGGCATGGGCGAGCGGGAGGAACGAGAGAGCACGGGAGCCACGATAGTGGAGACGCGACTTTGCGCCGAAGCGCACATTGCCTCCGAGGTTTCTGAGAGTGAGCATCACACCTTTGGAAAATCCGGTAGTGCCTGATGTATAGTTGATTTCAGCGAGTGCACTTTCGTCGATGACAGGATAGTCTACATCCGAGGTTGTGAATCCGTGGGGATATTTGCGCCGCATCTTTTCTGGGAGACGGCTCAGGAATTTCTCTGCAATATGATTCTGCGCAGGATGCTCTGCAAGGACGGTGCGGTTTTCAAGTGAGAAAACGGCTTTGACAAGCGAGATTTTTTCAAATTCCATGCTGTCAAATATGGATTCGCTGATAAAAAGCAACCGGCTCTCTGAGTGGTTGATAATGTGCTGGGCGTCCTGTACATTGAAGTCATGGAGAACAGGAACTATCACAGCGCCATAGGTAATGGTAGCCATATATGTCACCACCCATGAGATTGAATTTTTTCCCATGAGTGCTATTTTGTCGCCACGTTTTACTCCGCATTCCTTGAAGAGGAGCTGTGTGGCTGCTATGCGTCGCGATAGGTCGGCGTAGGTCATTGTCTGACCGGAGCCAAATTCCGAAAGAGCAGGCAACTCCCAGTTCTGTCGGAAGCTTGATGCGAATATCTGAATTAGATTCTCGTTAGTCATAAGTCAAAATTTAAAACGCTGAAACGTTTGGGAACAGGAGGCGCTAAACCGACCTCTAACATATGTATATATAACATTGGCGCTCAACCTATTGTTTTTAGCTGTAGATGAAGCATGATGCGATATATAGGTATGTCTGGTAAGCAAGCTGTCGCATTCACCTACAAAGTAACTAAAAATCACCCAAATATCCTAAATTTGTGTCCAAAATTCCAACATAGGTGTGGAGAAGGACTTCCACGCTACAGGCACCTGAAAACAAAAAGTCCGGATAACCGTCGCTATGGGGCTATCCGGACTATATTGGTGTTATCGGTTAAGATTCTGAGCCAGATTTCTAGCTATCCTGACCGAGGAGTTCTGTTTAGTTGAGGTTCTTGCTCAAGTATTCCTTAAGAGGTTCGTTGGTGGGGTCAACTTCAAGGAGCTTTTCGAAGTAAGCGCGAGCCTGTTCCTTGTCACCCTGCTTGAGGTAATAGTTGGCGATGTTGTTGTATGCGCTCTTATAAGCGTCAACATACTTGGTCTTGTTTTCGGGATTCTCATCGTAAGCGGCAAGCATGTCCTGATAAGTCTGCACGAGGTCAGCAGTGATTTCGCTACCGTCGCGGACCATAAGAAGTGTGGCTTTGTTACGGTAGAGAGGACCCTTGTTGGCAGCGTCAGCTACAGCGATGTCAACATACTTGATACCATTGTTGGCAGCTTCGGCACGTTCGGGAGAACCTTCGGGAAGTGAAAGACCAAGGTTTTTGTAACGGTTTGAAAGAATGAAGTAGTCGTTGAGCGAAGCATCGCCGGCGTCAACGAACTGCTGCATGAGCTCTGCCGCCTTCTGGTAGTCCTGAAGGTCTGTGTACATTGAAGAGAGGTTGGCGAGAATCTGCTTGTTCTTTTCGGGATTGAGGTTGTAAGCAGCCATGTAAGCATCGATTGCCTCCTGAGGACGGTTGAGCTTGCCGAGGATGTCACCATGGGTGGTGTAGTCGGTAGCTGTGAACTTGGCATCCTTGTGAGAGAATAGTTTTGCTGCTGCTTCCTCTGCACCTGCGTAGTCCTCAAGGGCAGCCTTGTTGAGCATTACCATGCGCTGCATGTATTCATTGTTGGGGTCCTTGGCGAGTACCTGATTGGCAACGTCGAGTGACTCCTGATACTTCTTGCCGAAGTAGAGAAGACCTGAGTAACGCTGTTCATCACCCTGGAAGTGGTTGGGGTTCTGCATATACTTACCGTACTGTTCGGCAGCTTTGGTGAGCATGTTACCATCGTAGTACTTTTCAGCGAGCTCGCTCTGGGCAAGGGCAGAGGTAGGAAGTTTACCGTTAAGTTCCACGAGTTTGTCAATCGCAAACTGGGGGTTAACCTTGTTGTAGAGGTTAGAATATTTTACATAAGCCTCGGGGTTGATGTCGCCGGCTTCTTCATCATAGATGATTGCCTGTTCGTAGAAACCAGCAGCCTGACCTATATCGGTAGACTTAGCCATATCACCCTTGAGTACGTAAATCTGGGCTTCCTTGTTCTTTGAAACCTTCATTGCATTTGCAATGTTCTTGTCGATTTCCTTGGCATAAGCCACGGGGTCAACATTGAAATATGCACGAGCGATTGCAGCCATGAGGGATGCATCCTTCTTGTTGGTTTCGAGAGCTGCCTTAAACTGCTTTTCAGCGTCGGATTTGTTGCCGTTCTTGAGTGCTATTTCACCAAGACCTACATAGTTGTAACCGTATGCGGGATTTGCGGCGATACCGTTGTTGAAGTTTGCAGAAGCACCTGCCACATTGCCATCGCGCAGGTCAAGAGCGCCGAGGTAGTAATAAGACACAGCCTTATTGGTGGAAGGGTCGTTGAGGGTCTTTTCAAGAATGGTTTTGGCTTTTTCAAAGCGGTCAGCATTGTAGTAGTCTACACCATCCTGATAACCGCCCTGTGCAAATGCAGTGAGGGCGAAACCTCCCATGAAAAGGGAGAATAATGTACGGAATTTCATTGCGGTTGGTTTACTATTATTTTATTTTAATAAATTTCAGGTTTATAAGAATGTTTGTTTAAAAGAAGTCGGTTGCTATTTATTATTAGATAACGGAAATATCAAAGGTTTATTTCCATAATCATGAATTTTTTCAGCTTTATTCCACTTGCACCATGCGTGGGCGCACAGTGGCGGGGAGGATGCCGGTCATCTGTATAATTTTCTGTCCCTGGAATCCGGTGACGAAACTATAGAAACGGTGGGTCACAGTGCCGCCAGGAGATGTGGAAACCATATAGACGGAGCGGAAAAGTGGGTAACTGCCATCGAAAATATATGCCTGATAGGGCTTATAGGCACCTTTGTCGCCGAACACCTTGAGCACCTTCACATCGGAATTGAAGTCAAGCGTGGTGGTATCGCTTTTTTCTACCGCCTGCGCAAGTTCTTCTACCGATTTATCTCTGCCGCTCATGTCGCTTGCCACCCAGCTCACACCTATGATGCCAAGTGCATTCTTGTTATCAGCCACAGCTTTGAATACATCCGGATTGGTTTTTACCGCCGAGACGTTCGGTCCAAAAGACTGACCGTTCAGGATTGAATCGCGCATATATTTCACGGTTGATGAACCTTGATGGTCGAATATGACGGAAATATCACCAAGTTTGCATGGCTCCACCTGGTCCCAACGGGTCACTTTGCCAGTGAGAATCTCAGCTATATCGTTTGGCGTAAGAGTCTCCACAGGGTTTGCGGGATTTACGATAAGAGCTATGGCATCAACTGCAATGCGCTGCTGATGCACCACTTTCTTATGACTACGCAGGTAGTTAACCTCCTGTTCGGTGAGCGGACGGGTAATCACAGCCGCCTTCACACCCCCCATCGCCATGATGGAGTCGATGGCAGCATTCTCAGGAACATAATAGGCGAGGACATCCTCCTTGGGATAGATGTATTCATACACATCTATTTCCTGTTCCATTATATTCTCGAACGATTCGTCGCAAGCCACCTTCGCAAGTGTGGACGGTTTCTGCTCGGACTTTTTGCCGCACCCTACAGCCATAAGTGAGGCTGCTATCACTGCGGCGGCGGTCAAACTCCTTAAGATTCGTGTCATATCAAGTGGTTGAGTCGGAAAAAGATTTATCTCTCGGTTAGTTATTCTTCATTGCCATAGCCTGCGTCAATACCTTTAAACTGACGGTAGGCGCGCCATAATCCGTAGAGGGTGAAAAGTCCACCTGCCACCCATTTTACCCAGGTCCATGTCGGGAAAAGGATGTCGAAATATCCGCAGAAGAACAACACTCCCACGCCAACATAAATGATAATCATTATGATACCGAAGATGTTACGTGCGGTTGCAGGGGTGCCGGTTGAGTTTCTTTGAGCGCTCATAGTTGTATAGTTTAAACGTTAATTTTCAATAGACCGATTGCTAATAATCATATCGGTTATAAAATTAACAATTCTGGGGTGCGAAAGTTCGGGACGGATTACCGCACCTTAACTTTGGCTGTAAAATTAATGAAAAAATATTAAATAGAGAGCAAGATATCCGCATATTAAAAACCTTTAACACTACAAATCCTCTGTTTTTTGACTATATATACATGTGACGTAGTGTTTTAAGCGAAATTATTCGTACTTTTGCGTACATAAATATATTAGGAATGGACTACACAAAATTTATATATACACACAATATGAATACACCTTTAGCGGAGCGAATGCGTCCGCGTATACTTGACGATTACATTGGTCAGGAGCATCTTGTAGGGCCAGACGGGGTGCTTCGCCGGATGATTGAGTCCGGGAGAGTTGCATCATTTATCCTGTGGGGACCGCCGGGAGTCGGTAAGACTACGTTGGCGAAAATCATTGCCAACACGGTGCGTGTGCCCTTCTACACTCTTTCGGCAGTGACTTCGGGAGTGAAGGATGTGCGTGAAGTGATAGACCGATGCCGGCGTGACGCCCAAAGTATGTTTATTCAGGGGCGACCTATCCTTTTTATTGATGAAATCCACCGGTTTAATAAGGCGCAGCAGGATAGTCTTCTCGGTGCCGTGGAGAATGGGTTGGTGACGCTTATCGGCGCTACCACCGAAAATCCATCTTTTGAAGTCATCCGTCCGCTTCTGTCGCGAGCGCAGGTCTACACGTTGCGTCCTCTCGAACGACCGCAGCTGCAGGTGCTGCTTGAACGTGCGCTGAGTAAAGATGAGATACTTCTCAGTCATGGAGCTGAAGTGGAACAGACGGCTGCATTGTTCCGATTCTCTGGAGGTGATGCCCGCAAGTTGCTCAACATTCTCGACCTTCTTGAACAGGCGACCCCTCAGGGTGAGAAGATTGTAATCAATGATAAATTAGTGATTGACCGTCTGCAGGAGAATCCGGCCGCTTACGATAAAAATGGTGAGATGCACTACGATATCATATCTGCTTTTATCAAGAGTGTGCGTGGCAGCGACCCCGATGCGGCAATCTATTGGCTTGCGAGGTTGATAAATGGCGGGGAAGATGCTGATTTTATTGCCAGGCGTCTGTTGATACTTGCTTCGGAGGATATCGGGCTTGCTAACCCCAACGCACTTCTCCTTGCCAATGCTACTTTTGATGCCGTTCGCAAGATTGGATTCCCTGAAGCGCGCATCCCGCTGGCTGAATGCACCATCTACCTTGCGCTTTCTCCAAAGAGTAATTCCGCGTATAAGGCGCTTGATGCCGCCATGGAACTTGTGGCGCAGACAGGCGACCAGCCTGTGCCGCTTCACCTGCGCAATTCTCCTACTTCGCTTATGAAAGAGATGGGATACGGCCGTGATTATAAATATTCACATGATTATCCGGGAAATTTTGTGATACAACAATACATGCCCGATGCCCTCGGACATCGCGACCTTTGGCAGCCATGTGATAATCAGGCTGAAATGCGTTCGGCTGCGTTGCAGAACTCTCGATGGAGCCGAACTGATGATTCGGAGTAATTGTAGAAATAAAGAAATTTTTCTTTATTTTCGCTTTTGCAATTAAAAAAATGTGTATATTTGCCAAAGATAATTTCAAATTATAATCACTATAATTACTTCCACAATATGAAGAAGCATAATTTCTATGCCGGTCCTTCTATCCTTAGTGAGTACACTATTAAGAACACGGCTGACGCAGTGCAAAATTTTGCCAATACCGGGCTTTCGCTCCTGGAAGTTTCTCACCGAAGCAAAGAGTTCGTGGCTGTTATGGACGAGGCTCAGCAGCTCGTCAAGGAGCTTCTTGATGTCCCTGAAGGATATCAGGTGTTGTATCTTGGCGGTGGAGCAAGTCTGCAGTTCTGCATGGCTCCTATGAACCTGCTGAAGACCAAGGCTGGCTATCTCGACACCGGCACATGGGCGGCAAATGCTATCAAGGAAGCCCGTCTGTTTGGCGATGTTGAAGTGCTTGCTTCTTCTAAGGAGGCAAATTACACCTATTATCCCAAAGGTTATGAAGTGCCCGATGATTTGGATTATTTCCACATCACCACTAATAATACCATTTACGGTACCGAACTCCGCACCGACCCCGATGTGAAAGTGCCTCTGGTTGCTGATATGTCATCAGATATTTTCTCTCGCCCTGTCGATGTGGCTAAATATGACCTTATCTACGCAGGCGCACAGAAAAATCTTGGTCCTGCTGGTGCTACACTCGTGATTGTTAAAGAGGATGCTCTTGGTCATGTTGACCGTGCTATTCCTACTATGCTTGATTATCGCACCCACATTAAGAAGGGTTCTATGTTCAATACTCCACCGGTTCTTCCCGTTTACTCTTCACTCATGACACTCCGTTATTACAAAGAGCAGGGTGGCGTGAAGGAGATGGAGAAACGCGACTTGGCAAAGGCTGCTTTGCTGTATGACGCCATCGATTCAAGCAAGATGTTTGTAGGCACAGTTACTGACCCTGAATCTCGTTCTATCATGAACGTTTGCTTCGTCATGACTCCCGAGTACAAGGAACTTGAGAAAGATTTCATCGATTTCTGCTCAGCCCGTGGCATCGTTGGTATCAAGGGTCACCGCTCGGTTGGTGGTTTCCGCGCTTCGCTCTACAATGCTCTTCCCATCGAAAGTGTGCAGGTGCTCGTAGATGCAATGAAGGATTTTGAAGCTCAACATTAAAAATTCCCCTCACGATATGAAGGTATTAATTGCAACAGAAAAGCCTTTTGCAGCTGTGGCTGTGGATGGCATGCGTAAAGTTATCGAGGAGGCTGGCGCTGAACTTGTGCTTCTTGAGAAATATACTGACAAGCAAGCTCTGCTTGATGCTGCTGCCGATGTGGATGCTCTGATTATTCGCAGTGACAAGGTGGATGCTGAGGTGCTCGAGGCTGCAAAGAATCTCAAGGTTGTTGTGCGTGCCGGCGCTGGATATGATAATGTCGACCTTGCTGCTGCCACCGCTCACAATGTGTGTGTGCAGAATACTCCGGGTCAGAACTCAAACGCTGTGGCTGAACTCGTATTTGGTCTGGCTGTAATGATGTGTCGTAACATGTATAATGGCACATCGGGTACTGAACTCAAGGATAAAACACTCGGTATTCAGGCGTTTGGTCAGGTTGGTCGCAATGTGGCGCGTATAGCGCGCGGATTCGAGATGAATGTCTCGGCTCTTGACCCATATTGCCCCGACAATGTGATGGAGGATGCCGGGGTTAGTCCGGTTCATTCTGTCGAGCAGCTCTATCGTGAGAATAAAGTGGTCTCAATCCATATACCTGCCACTCCTGAGACAAAGGGCTCTATCGGCTACGACTTGATTGCCTCTATGCCTAAGGGTGGGCTGCTTATCAATACCGCCCGTAAGGAAGTGATTGATGAGGAGGGTCTCATCAAAGCTCTTGATGAACGCCAGGATATCAAATATGCTGCCGATGTAGCTCCTGCACGAGCTGAGGAGATTAAGGAACGTTTTGGTGACCGCGTGTTCTTTACGCCTAAAAAGATGGGTGCGCAGACTTCCGAGGCTAATATCAATGCCGGTATTGCTGCCGCTCGTCAGGTGATAGCATTCCTTACCACTGGTGAGGACCGCTTCAGAGTGAATAAATAGTAGTAATTTTATCTTCCGGGATAAATTTTTTCGGAGAGATTCAATAAAAAAGTGGCATGCCCATAGGAGGTGTGCCACTTTTTTTATTGAATTTTATCCGGATGTAGCGTTGTTTTCCCGTGATTGTGGTAGAATGATTTTTAGGGTTTACATAATATATAATAATGTGTAAAGGGACATTAGGTGGCATAAAACGCCATTATGGGGTATATTGTTCTTGTTGAAATGTTAAATAAATGTTAAATTAGTGATAAAGTTTGGAGGGGAATGCAAAAGTGTCTACCTTTGCACTCGCTTTAAGGAAATGACCTCAGCGGAGGCGCAAAGGAAGCGAGATTGAAATGATGAACGAAAATTTTTCTCAAAAAAGTTTGATAAAAATTTGGTCAATTCAAAAATTGTTTGTAACTTTGCATCACTTTTCGCTTAAGCCCCTCGGGGCGGGCGTCCAAGAAGACACAGAGTACATTGAAAGATTTACAATAGATAATGGAAGTAGTACAAGAGTCATAAAAAATGATTCCCAAGTCAAATTCCACCACAATCACAATAAGTCAGCGACACCGGGTTCAGGTTTCTGTTTTAAGAACAAACAGACAATACACTTTGGTTTGTCTTGGTTCTTTTTGAAATAGAAGAAAAGAAAAAGAGATAAACAACAACGAAGAGTTTGATCCTGGCTCA
>CAJTQR010000004.1 GCA_910578515.1 uncultured Duncaniella sp.
TTTGCGCCTCCGCTGAGGTCATTTCCTTAAAGCGAGTGCAAAGGTAGACACTTTTACATTCCCCTCCAAATTTTATCACCAATTTAACACTTATTTAACACTCCGGCAAGAACAATATACCCCATAATGGCGTTTTATGCCACCAAACAACCCTTTACACATTATTATATATTATAATTATATATTATATAGACTATTATATATTATATAGACTGTAATTTTTTAGTTATAAAGAATTAGAATTATTCCCCTACTCTATCGCCCATAAGTCCACTATCTTTGACAAATTAAAAACTTTTTAGTAATTTTGGGCATCAAAACACGCTTCAATGAGACATATCACCAATCATATCAAATCTATTTTTTGCATCTGCGGCTCATTTTTTCTAATGAGCCAGGAAGCACATGCCATTTTACCATCAGAAATAAGATGGCATAACGAGGCTACAGATACCACTAAAATCACCACAATTCTCATTTCCGCTTCCGAATTAGGGACAAAAGACCCCAACCAAGTGGTAGCCTTCATAGGCAAACAGTTCATCGGTACCCCCTACGTAGCCGGAACACTTGAAGGCACTCCGGAAATGCTTACAGTAAATGTAGATGAACTTGACTGCACAACTTACATAGATGTAGTATCGGCCATGGCCCTTACAATCGGTGAACGCAGAAACTCCTGGCAGGACTTTCTACATAACCTCGAAAAGATGCGCTATCGACAAGGAAGAGTGGATGGATATGCCTCCCGCATACATTACATAAGCGACTGGATAGTGACTAACACCCATAAAGGTCTCATCAGAGATGTGACAGACCGTCTACCCCAGCCATCATACCATGTCAAGACTCTTGATTATATGTCGCGCCATCGCGATAGCTATCCCGCACTCAAGGACTCATTGGAATATGAACGCATTAAAAGTATGGAAGTGGGATACCGCTCACACCGCTATCCCTACATAAAGAGTGGTTCACTACTGGGGAAGAATGCAGCCAAACTGCTCAAGGAGGGCGACATCGTGGCACTTACTACCAAAACCGACGGACTTGATGTGAGCCACATGGGAATAATCATCATGGAGAATGACGGACCACACCTCATGCATGCATCTATGAAAGAGGGCAAAGTCGTGATTGACCGGCTTCCAATCGGTGAATACCTCAGAAAGAACAGGTCGATAACCGGACTGCGTGTGATACGCCTTCAGGAACAATAAAAATAGCCACTCATATAAAATAGAATGCGCGCGAATAAGAAATTTCCTATTCGCGCGCATTCTATTTTTATGGAATCAGGAACGAGCTATTCTATTCCATATTCTTTTATTTTTCTATACAGAGTACGCTCGGAGATATTTAATTCACGTGCAGCAGCTTTTCTGCGACCGCCATTACGCTCAAGCGCAAGTCGAATTGTCTCCTTCTCAGTATCCTCAAGAGTTGCAGGCACCGGTTGTGTTGCCGACGCGCCATATCTTTCCGCTCTCCCCGCATCAGGGAGCGGTGAGGCAAAGGGCTGAAATTTCACTATCGACCTTGTAGTCTCTGCCGACGGAACAACATTTTCTACCGGACGGAATACAGCGACATCGTCCACTGGCGCCCCGCCTGAAGTCGCATCAAGTCGCGCATTGAGTATCTCAATCTGCTTCTGCAGACGGAATATCATACCAAACAACGCATCGCGCTCAGACGCATAGGAATGAGATTGCTCTCCCCCAGCCACTGCAGGTGCATAACTCATAGCCGCCTGTGGTATATATGACTCCAACAAGGTAGCATCGACACTGTTGCCAGCATCAAAAAGCGCCACTTGCTCAATCACATTTTTGAGCTGACGCACATTACCCGGCCAGCGATAATGAAGCAACAACAACCGCCCCGACTCGTCAATCGAGATAGACGGCATGGCATAACGCTCGGCAAAGTCAGCCGCAAATTTCCGTGCAAGCAGCACTATGTCATTCCCTCTGTCACGCAACGGCGGAATGTGGATTGAGACAGTGGAGAGTCGGTAATATAAATCCTCACGGAAGCGACCCTCTGCTACAGCCTTTGCCATATCAACGTTGGTCGCCGCAACTATGCGCACGTTTGAACGCTGCACGGTGGAAGACCCCACCTTTATAAACTCGCCGCTTTCAAGCACTCGCAAGAGACGAGCCTGAGTGGTGAGCGGCAGTTCAGCCACCTCGTCAAGAAAAATTGTACCACCATCGGCCTCCTCGAAGTATCCCTTACGCGATGAAACCGCACCGGTGAAAGCACCTTTCTCGTGCCCGAACAACTCAGAATCTATCGTACCCTCAGGTATCGCGCCACAATTGACTGCAATATACTTGGAATGCTTGCGTGCCGAGAATCCATGTATGATTTTTGGAAAAAACTCTTTTCCCGTGCCGCTCTCTCCGGTAATCAGCACCGACAAATCTATCGGCGCCACCTGCACGGCACGTTGCACCGCAGCAAGCAGTCCGGGAGAATTACCAATTATCCCGAAACGCTGCTTAGCCTGCACCACCTCCTGTGGATAATCCTGTAAATTAAGTTCCATTCCTTCTATTTAATTCTTCTGCAACTTATTTGATTTTCTGCAACTCGTAGGTCTTTGCTTTCAGGTAAGCCCCAAGCTCCTCCACCGACCCACTGTGCGCCTTTATTTCATCTACTGAAATAGGGTCGCCAATGGAGATGTGGAGCGTGTCATTCTTACGGCGGAACACCTCTCCCGGCAGGCGCAGGGTGCGGAGTTGCCAGCTCACAATACCGAGAAAACGGAACCACCAGCTGTTATAGCCATGGAAAAATATCGGAATCACCGGAACCTTGAGCTGCTGAATCAGCCTTATGATTGAAGGTCGCCACTCACGGTCTTCAAAACGCAGATGACGATTATAGTTCGACACCGCACCGGCAGGGAAAAATCCTACAGGGTGTCCGCTTCTCACCAGCTTGATAGCCTCCTTTATACCCTGCATCGACACAGCCTTCTTGTTGGGGTCATCGCTTGCCGCCTGGTCAACAGCAATAAAATTGGGACGCATCGCCACAATATAGTTCAGAATCATATTCACCATCACCTTGAATTCAGGACGACGGCTACCAACAATATCAATCAAAGTGATACCATCAAGCGCTCCGAACGGATGATTGCTCACCGTGATAAAAGCACCTTCCGGCAGATTATCGAGCACCTGCTCATTATCAATGCGCAGTTTTATGTTCAAGTCATCCAACAGTCCGCGGCAGAATTGTGGACCCGGAGTGTCAAAATTATGGTCATGAATCCAGTTTACCTTATCAATAGCCAAAAGCTTCATAAGGAAATTCACAAGCTTACGCTTCCCCTTGAAGAATGGAGCCATCTTCACTATATCATCATAATCAAGCACGGTACGCTTCACCGGCTGATTCTCCTCTTTTACGAGCGACTTTTCGTCCATAGTTATCGTATATTTAAGAAAGCGGTCATTCAACTTAAACCGCCACTACAATTATATTATTATTTCTTGAATACCATCCGCTTATTATTTCGGGTTTGCAAAATTAACAAAAATAAGCCGCATTCGGAGCAGAAGCGAGCCAAATAGCCTTAAAATGCGACAAATTTACACAAAATAGCCCCGTTTTGTATAATTAACAATAAATTATGGCACAAAGTGTATAAAAATGTGAAATAAAATCCCTAAATTTGCACCCTGCAATCGGAAAGATTATTTTCAAGCAGATTCGTTTGACACTATTATGAACTTACTACAAAAGAAATTAGCCACCTACACCGCCCCTCAGGAAGCCAAAGCAGCAGGGGTATATCCTTATTTCCGCGCTATTTCCAGCGAACAGGACCCCGAGGTGATTATCAACGGTAAAAAGGTGTTGATGTTTGGCTCCAACTGCTACACAGGTCTCGTCAACGACCCCCGCATCAAAGAAGCCGCCATTGAAGCCACACGAAAATATGGTACAGGATGTGCGGGCTCGCCATTCCTCAATGGCACACTTGACCTCCACAAGAAACTCGAAGCAAGATTGGCAGAATACATCGGTAAAGAAGATGTAATGATATATTCCACCGGATTCGAGGTAAACCTCGGCGTAGTTTCATCGCTCACAGGTCGCGAGGACTATATCCTTTGGGATGAGCAGGACCACGCTTCCATCATCGAAGGTCGTCGCCTCTCATTCAGCCAATCACTGAAATACAAACACAACGATATGGAATCACTTGAGAAGCAGTTGCAGAAATGCGACCCGGACAAAGTGAAACTTATCGTCAGCGACAGTGTGTTCTCCATGGAGGGCGATGTCGCTAAGGTGAAAGAGATGGTAGCTCTCGCCAAGAAATACAATGCAAGCATGATGATTGACGAAGCCCACGGTATCGGCGTATTCGGCCCCGGTGGTCGCGGCGTGTGCCATCACTACGGTGTGGCCGACGATGTTGACCTTATCATGGGTACATTCTCAAAATCATTCGCATCTCTCGGAGGCTTCATCGCAACCAACAAGGATATCACAAACTTCCTACGCCACCACTCTCGCTCCTATATCTTCACTGCCAGCATCACTCCTGCGTCAACAGCAGCAGCGCTCGCAGCGATTGACATCATGGAGAAAGAGCCGGAACGTCAGGAGGCACTCTGGAAGCTCACAAACCACGCGCTCGAAGGTTTCCGTTCACTCGGCTTTGAGATTGGCAACACTTCCACTCCGATTATCCCTCTCTTCATCCGCGATGACTTCAAGACATTCGCAATCACCCGCGACCTTCTCGACGAAGGTATATTCGTGAACCCCGTGGTTTCACCCGCAGTTGCACCACAGGATACTCTTATCCGCTTCAGCCTCATGGCAACCCACACCATGGAGCAAGTAGACCGTGCACTCGAAACCATAGCCAAGGTATTCCGCAAATATCAGATTATCCCCTGATTTCACAGTAAATCAACATAACACAAAAAAAATAAGAGCGATTCACTCGGTGAATCGCTCTTATTTTTTCATTCATCACAATCCGCATCTCCTCAACCCCAAATATCCATATCAATCAAAAATAATAAGTGAATCATAGACAATCCAAATATCCATAAACAAAATCATTAGAATTAAGATAAAGCAGGGGTTATAGGGATGCGAATATTTCTATTCGCAGCAAAGTTACTAATTTTTTAGAAATATCCAAAAAAATTAACATTTCTCCTCGACCACTTCATCATGAAGCTGCTTGTCGAGTTTATCGAGCTTATTGTCATTTTTCAGCTTAATCTGGTCAAATCCCTGACCATAAACTCCATTAACATTTCCCTGCGTGATAAATGCCTGCGGGTCTATGCTCTTCACAATGCGGAAGATGGTCACAGACTCAATCTTACGGCACACGACCAGAAGCACCTTCATGGGCTGCTTGGTATACCATCCCATACCATCAATCACGGTCACACCTCGACGGGCATGATTATTGACAGCAGTAGCAATCTTATCCCATTTCTTCGACACAATGGTAAACTGCACAGCCTGCCTGTTGGTATTTATCATGAGGTCCACCATATAAGTAGTGATAAACAACACGACAAAACCATAGACCACTCGGGAAATTTCATGGAAAAACAGATATGATGACGAAATAATGGCGAAATCGACATATAGCATCGTACGACCAACCGTCACATTTGTCTTCTTAGCCACAATCGCCGCCACAATATCAGTTCCACCCGTACTACCATTATTAATAAATACAATACCGAGTGCTATACCCGATATTATACCACCGATACACACATTCATGAAAGGCTGCCCCGGCACCAATGGACCGTCAAACAGCGAAGGCATGAAGGTAACCACAAGCGAAATGGCTGTAGCGCCGAAAATAGTCCTGAGCACAAATGCCTTACCAACAACACGCCATGCTATACCAAGAAGCACAAGATTAATGGCATACTGGGTCAGACCGATGGAATATGTGTTGTTAGTTAGGAAATAAACGATGGTACCGAGACCGGTCACACCACCAATCACCACCTTCTCCGGCAAAATGAAAGCCGAGAAGCCAAAACCGTAAATCACCGCCGCCAACATTATCATGATGTAGTCGCGGCTTGACATCCACAATTGTTTTCCTGAAAACTGCATAATCAATTTAATTTTCGCTCACAAATGTAATGAGAATTTAACAAAACCCAAAATATTATTCCACTATCTCACACACCTTTTTTCATCACTTCCGCCACCCTCATTCTAAATCGAAACTTTCATACCTTTTATTATAATAAATCCGCACAAAGCATCCCCTCCATCTTCCGATTGTGAGGCATTTCAAGCCGACTGTCAAAACTGTTAAAAAATCATAAACAATCTTTGTTAATTAACGAGAAATCACTACCTTTGCAGTCCGATTATGTCCAATTAATAAACCGAATGCCTCGTACCTTAGCTTTTGGCCAAGCCAATGTATGGTGCAATCAATCAGTAACTTTCTATTAATTAAACATTTAACGTGGATACTTTAAGCTACAAGACCCTTACCCCCAACGCTCAGAGCGTTGAACACAACTGGGTTGTAATTGACGCTACCGACCAGGTTCTTGGTCGCCTTTGCGCAAAAATCGCCCTCATTCTCCGTGGCAAAAACAAGCCCAGCTACTCGCCCAACATCGAATGTGGCGACAACGTGATTGTTATCAACGCTGACAAAGTTCGCCTCACCGGTAAGAAATGGACCGACCGCGAATATCTTTCTTACACCGGTTATCCCGGCGGACAGCGCGTCGCTACTCCCGAGATTATGATGAAGAAATCATTCAACAAGCACATCAAACCCGGCTATCACCCCTTGTTCATCAAGGTTGTGAAGGGTATGCTTCCCAAGAACCATCTCGGTCGTCGCATCATCGAAAACATGCACGTGTACAATGGTCCTAACCATCCCCACGAAGCTCAGAATCCCGTAGTTATCGACATTAATAAAATTAAATAATTGAAGAATGGAATCAGTTAATGCAGTAGGTCGCCGTAAAGCCGCTGTGGCTCGCGTCATTGTAAAAGAAGGTAACGGGCAAATCACCATCAACAAGCGCCCCTTGGATGTTTATTTCCCCTCTTCCATCCTTCAGTATATCGTTAAGCAGCCCCTCAACACCCTCGACGCCGTAGAAAAATACGACATCAAGGTTAACCTCGACGGTGGTGGCTACAAAGGACAGGCTGAGGCTCTGCGTCTCGCTATTGCCCGCGCTCTCGTAAAAATCAACCCTGAGGACAAGCATGCACTCCGCGTGGAAGGCTTCATGACCCGCGACCCTCGCGTCGTAGAACGCAAAAAGCCCGGTCGTCCCAAGGCACGCAAACGCTTCCAGTTCTCAAAGCGTTAATATTATTTACATTTTTCTCACTCCTCAAGTGTTTAGTATCTAAATCATTGAGATGGACACGTTCCCTACTCCTTGATTGTAATTTTTTCAAAGAACGTAAACAACATTATCAAAACTCATGTCAACTCCTACATTTGACCAACTCCTCGAAGCAGGTTGCCATTTTGGCCACATGAAAAGAAAATGGAATCCTGCTATGGCTCCTTACATCTTCATGGAGCGTAACGGTATCCACATCATTGACCTCTATAAGACTCAGGCTAAGCTTGAGGAAGCAGCTGCAGCTCTTCGCAACATAGCTAAGGGTGGCAAAAAGATTCTCTTCGTTGCTACCAAGAAGCAGGCTAAGGAAATCCTTGCCAACAAGGCTGAAAGCGTAAACATGCCTTACGTTATCGAACGCTGGCCCGGTGGTATGCTCACCAACTTCCCCACTATCCGCAAGGCTGTGAAGAAGATGGCTTCTATCGACAAGATGACCAAGGATGGCACTTTCGACAACCTTTCAAAGCGTGAAAAGCTTCAGATTACCCGTCAGCGCGCTAAACTCGAAAAGAACCTCGGTTCTATCGCTGACCTCAACCGCCTTCCCTCTGCACTTTTCGTTATCGACGTAGCTAAGGAACACATCGCTGTTGCTGAAGCTAACCGTCTCGGTATCCCCGTATTCGGTATCGTCGACACTAACTCTGACCCCAACAACGTTGACTTCGTTATCCCCGCAAATGATGACGCTTCAAAGTCAATCGAAATCATCCTCAACACTGTTTGCGAGTCAATCAACGAAGGTCTTGAGGAACGTAAGGTTGAGAAAGCTGACGAAAAGGCTTCTGCTGAGAACGCTGAATCAGCTCCCCGTCGCGAACGTCGCCGTGTGAACCGCAAGGAAAACACTGAAGCTGCTCCCGCCGCTGAAGCTGCAACTGAAGCTGCAGAATAATTACTCTCCTTTTTATCCCCTAATTTTTAACTCCCAAACAATTCAAAATATTATGGCAGTTACAATGGCAGAAATCACCAAGCTCCGTAACTTGACAAGCGCCGGCTTGATGGACTGCAAAAAAGCTCTCGCCGAAACTAACGGTGACATCGAAGCTGCTGTCGAGATTCTTCGCAAGAAGGGTCAGGCTGTAGCAGCTAAGCGTGAAGACCGCCAGGCTTCCGAAGGTCATGTAATCGCAAGAACCGACGGTAAGTTCGCAGCTATCCTCGCTCTCAACTGTGAGACTGACTTCGTGGCTAAGAATGCTGGCTTCGTAGCTCTCGCTACCAAGCTCATCGACATCGCTATGGAGCACAAATTCAAGACTGTTGAAGAGCTCAAGGCTTTCGTTGTTGACGGTCAGACTATCGCTGACCTCATCACCGAGGAGAGCGGTAAGACTGGTGAAAAGACCGAAATCGGTGCTTACGTTACCGTTGAGGCAGCTACCGCAGCAGCTTACAATCACTTCAACAACAAGCTTGCAGCTATCGTAGGTTTCAACCTCGAAGGTGTTGACCCTCAGGTTGGTCGCGAAATCTGCATGCAGATTGCATCTATGAACCCCGTAGCCGTTTCACGCAACGACGTTCCCCAGGCAACTATCGACCAGGAAATCAGTGTTGCTGTAGAAAAGACCAAGCAGGAACAGGTTCGCAAGGCTGTTGAAGCTGCTCTTAAGAAAGCAGGTCTCAACCCCAATCACTTCGACTCTGAGGACCACATCGAGAGCAACATCTCTAAGGGCTGGATTACAGAAGAAGACGCTGCTAAGGGTCGCGAAATCATCAAGACCACTTCAGAAGCTAAGGCTGCAAACCTCCCCGAAGCTATGATTCAGAACATCGCTAACGGTCGTCTCAACAAGTTCTTCAAGGAATCTTGCCTCATGGAACAGGAATATGTTCAGGACAGCAAGCTTACCGTTGGTCAGTTCCTTGACCAGACCCAGAAGGGACTCGTTGTTGTTGACTTCAAGCGTGTCAACCTCAATCAGGACTAATCCTCCAAGCAAAGTCATAACATCGCAATAATTGACAGGCTGACGTTTTTGTTTCTCGTCAGCCTGTCATTTTTTTCTGTCGGAGAAACCCACACAATTGTCTAAATCATTTGCCTTCCTCGCTCAAAACTCCTAACTTTGCGTATTTCCAAATCATATTCACATGCGCGATATAGGATACAAACAGCAGCTCACCACATTCCTTACACATCTCCTGTGTATCACAATTCTATTTGTGCTTCCCGAACTGCTATGGAGCCTCTCATTCCCCTCACGCCCTATACATCTCTGGGTCTACGCCAAAGCGCTCGTATACATCATAATATTCTATGTGAATTATTATGTGATAATCGAACGTTCCATTGACCGACCTCACAGTGTGCTCCGTTTCCTCGGGCAGAATCTGCTACTGCTACTTGTATCACTCCTCATTCTCTACCTAATATGGCGTTTCTTCGGCGACCAGATAGGTAACCCGTGGAAAAAAATGGGACGCAAACACCATGACCACTCGGAGCTTGTCTACATTGTCCGATGGACATCCGTACTCCTTCGTGACCTTGTCATGATTGTACTGACCATAGGTCTGGCTGCAGCCCTCCGCCTCAGCGACAAATGGACATTAATATCGCAGCAAAAAAAGGATATGATAAGCTCGCAGCGCGAAGTTGAGCTAAAGAATCTCAAGAGTCAGCTAAACCCTCATTTCCTTTTCAACACCCTCAACAGCATCTATGCCCTGATTGCCATCTCTCCCGCCAAAGCACAGGATGCGGTGCATGAACTGAGCCGCCTACTGAGGTATGTACTCTACGACAGCCCTACATCTGTGACAGTAAAACAGGAAATTGATTTCATCGACAATTATGTTAAGCTGATGCGTCTGCGACTTAGCCCGTCGCTCGACATTCATGTCGACCTCAATGTGACCGGATGGGAAAACTACCGCATTGCCCCTCTCCTGTTCATCACCCTTATCGAGAATGTATTCAAACATGGTGTACACAACGTACCCGAGGATAAAATAGTAATCTCAATCAAGGCTGCAGAAGGAGTCATAAAATGTCATGTTTCCAACACCATTCTTCCCGATACTCCATCTACATCCAGGTCAACCACCGGAGGCATAGGGATGCATAATCTCCGCCGACGTCTCCAGCTTCTCTACGGTGACCGCGCCACTCTCTGCATCAATGTCACAGATACCCTCTACACTGTTGACCTTGATATACCGCTATCCGAATCTATCACCCAACCATCATAATCAAAATCCGATACTGAAAATGATACTCCGTTGTTGCGTAATTGACGATGAACCTTTAGCTTCCGGTCTCATCGCGTCCTACATAACCAAAACTCCGTTCATGGAACTTGCCGGTGAGTACTCCTCACCCAAGGATGCTATATCCATGATTTTAGACGGAGATGTCGACTTAGTGTTTCTCGACATAAACATGCCGCAACTCAACGGCATCGAGTTCGCTAAAATAATACCTCCATCTGTCCGAATCATTTTCACCACCGCCTACGACAATTATGCCGTGGAAGGTTTTCGCGTCAACGCCCTCGACTATCTCCTTAAACCTATCAGCTATGAGGAATTCCTGGCAGCAGGTAAACGAGCTCTACAGTGGGCCGACCTCAACAGCCGTAAAGCCGAAAACGAATCGTCGGCAACCAATCAGGAGTATATCATAGTGAAGAGCGAATACAAGCTCATGCAGATTGCCGTAAAGGATATACTTTACATCGAAGGACTCAAAGACTATGTGAAAATCTACACCGAAGGCTCCGATAAGTCAATCATGACCCTCATAAGCATGAAAGCGCTTGAACGCAGCCTCCCTTCCCAGAGATTCATGCGCGTGCACCGCTCATACATAGTCAATCTATCAAAAATTCGTGTCATAGAGCGCAACCGTATTGTATTCGGCAAAGCTGTAATTCCGATATCCGAGAGTTACAAACAAGCGTTCGCCGACTATATAGCACAGCGAACGCTTACCATCCGTCCTGATGAGGACCAGGATTAAAAATCCGTAATGGCTTTTAAGCTGGAGTTTCCTCCGACTGCTCCACCACGGTATTCTCGGCAATCTCTTCCTTATTAGCGGAAGTTGATACTCTTAACGGCATCTTTACCCAAAAGCAATCAGGAATCAGACGCCATAGGTAATAGGCTGCTCTCCAGCGGCAGTCTATCACCACAACGCGGCTCTTGCGTATCAAAGCCTTTATTATGGCAGGCATTATCTCCTCCAGTTCCATCGTCATCGGATATTCACGGTCAGCCTTAAGAAGCGGTGTGCGTATCCAACCCGGACGTATATCTGTAAATGACATCTGCATACCCTCCATATTAGCCAGCTGTTCCAAAGCTGTGAGATATGTCTGCTGATATTTCTTAGATGATGAGTAGCTCGCAAGCTCTCCTATACCCTTGGTGCCTGCTATTGAGGTTATGGCTGCAATATGTCCGACCCCTGCACACTTATCCCGGAAATATCTGAAAGCCGTGTCAATCATACGTGTGAATCCAACCACATTTGTCTCGGCTGTAGCCACCTCCTCGCTTGTGTTAAGTCCGGTGCTCTCGTAACCAATCCCTGAAACATGCAGGTAGATATCCATCCCTCCCAAATTCTTTATCAGGCGCTCAAGTCGCATCACGGAGTCCTTATGAGTTACATCTATATGCTCCCATTCAATCCTCTTGGGAAATCGTTTCTGCAGCTCCTTCATCACATCATCCTTTCTCCCTGCCACTCCTACACGCCAACCGGCTGTGGCATAAATCTCAGCTACACGCAACCCGATTCCCGAAGTCGCTCCCATTATTACGATATGTTTCATAGAATATATATGTATTAATTGTTCATTATAAAAGAGCCTTGATAATAACTGTTAAGGCACCTCTAACAGTTTAAACATCCGGCAGCGCCGAAATGTTAAGAGAATGCTAAAAAAACTTTGAGATAATAAAAAACATCAGTGGCAGTCCTTGAAAAAGAAACTGCCACTGATGTTTTTCACAAATACTTGCGATATATTATCAGGGCTTTAATCAAACACACCCTCTATTGATGATTCTTCAGCATTATGGTCGGCGTCAACCGGCTCTTCGTAATAACCATAGAACTCTTTCTCACACAGATTAACATTTCCCGGAATATTGAAACGGGCTGACTGTGAATAATTGAGAGTCGGGTCAGAATATACCTTCTTCATGAAACGTCCATAAATCGGGAGAGCCATCGATGCTCCCTGACCGTAAGCCATAGTGTTGAAGTGGATATAGCGCTCATCGCCACCAACCCAAGTACCGGCTACAAGCTGAGGTGTGAAGCCCATAAACCAACCGTCGGCATTATAGTTGGTTGTACCTGTCTTGCCACCCATCTCTGCCGTGAGTCCGAAGCGCGAACGCACGCGGTGAGCTGTACCTTCATTGACAACATTGAGCAGCATAGACAATATTCTGTAATATGCCTTTTCGGAAATCACCTCTACGTGACGCGGTGAAAATTCTGATATAATGTTGCCGTTATTGTCGGCTATCGCTGTTACAAACATTGGGTCAACACGCATACCGTTATTGGCAAATGCCGAGTAAGCTGTCACCATTTCCTTAACCGACACATCTGCCGGACCGAGACACAGCGACATCACAGCAGGAAGGTCAGAAGTAATACCGAAATTATGCATGGTTCTTACAAGAGATGATGGTGAGAGCTGAGATATCAAGCGCGCCGAAATCCAGTTGTTTGAGTTTGTGAGCGCCCATTTGAGGTCTACCATCTCACCCACTCTCGCACTTCCTGCATTTCTCGGAGCCCAGACTCTGCCTGCTTCGTCTGTAAGTACCGGTTGCGTGTTGGAAAGTTCATCACAAGGAGTGAAACCTTCCTCCATGGCGTAAGTGTAAAGAAACGGCTTCACGGTAGAACCAATCTGTCGCTTGCCGGTAGAAACCATGTCATATTGAAAATACGAGAAGTTTGGACCACCCACATACGCTTTAATGTGACCGTTGAGCGGGTCCATAGCCATAAAGCCGGTACGGAGAAAATGCTTGTGATAAAGCACCGAGTCAAGCGGTGTCATCACGGTATCAACAGAGCCGGAGTAACTGAACACCTTCATCTCTCTCGGGGTATTGAACGCCTTGTTGATTTCATCGCGTGAAGCCCCCGCCTTTACCATCACACGGTAACGGTCGGTATTCTTCATGGCGTTTCTTATAAGATGATTTCTGCGTATTTCTGAAAGCTCGGCACGGTCAGTGGTGTAAGGGGCACCTTTAGTACCACGTTTCTCACGGAAAAATGCTTTCTGAAGGTCACCGCCAAGATGCTCAGCCACAGCCTCCTCCGCATACTGCTGCATGCGCGAGTCAATGGTGGTGTAAATCTTAAGACCGTCAGTATAGATGTCATACTTCGACCCATCAGGTTTCGGATTCTTCTCAATCCATCCATACAGCGGATTTGTATCCCATGCTATGGAATCATCCACATACTTCTGACGTTCCCATGAACGATAATTTGAACGTTCGGGCTTCTTGGCACGGAGCATACGGCGAAGTTCTTCGCGGAAGTAAGGAGCGATGCCATCCTTCGTATCTACTCTGTGAAAGTTTAGTTTCAGGGGGAGAGCGCTGAGGCTGTCGAGCTCGGCGCGTGTAATTTTGCCGGCTTTCTCCATCTGCTGCAACACAACGTTACGACGCTGACGGGTGCGCTCATTCTGCCTCACCGGATTATAGTAGGCTGGGTTCTTCACCATTCCCACCAATGTAGCCGCTTCCTCTATACTCAGGTCCTTCGGAGCTTTGCCGAAATAGATATGAGCCGCACTCTTGATACCAACGGCATTGTAAAGGAAGTCAAACTGATTAAGATACATCTTTATAATCTCTTCCTTAGAGTAGTAGCGCTCAAGTTTGACAGCTATCATCCACTCGATAGGCTTCTGCATGGCGCGGGTCATAAGTCCGGAGCTTGTGGGCGAATAGAGCTGCTTTGCAAGCTGCTGTGTCAGAGTTGAACCGCCTCCGGCGTTCTTATTGCCCATTAGCACAGTCTTAAACAGCACACGCCCGAGACCACGCATGTCAATGCCCGAATGCTCTTCAAAACGAACATCCTCGGTTGATATCAATGCGTCAATGACATGCTGCGACACTTCATCAAAGTCGGCATATACACGGTTGCCTGTACCTGAAAAATAACGGCCTATCTCCTTGCCGTCGGACGAATAAAGCACTGAAGCAAATCTGTCGGCAGGATTCTTCAGCTCCTCTACAGGCGGCATATAACCTATCACCCCGTTGTATACGAGGAAAAGGAAGAAAAACACACCGAAAACCATTGCCACGAAGACAATCCACATCGTAGCTATGATTCCACGATGTGACTTTTTCGGCTTGTCAGTTTTTTTATCTGGTTGGTGCTTTGTAGGTTCCATTAAGGATTCTTATGCTATTTTGGATTGATTACAGGTGTTTTATGAACGGCTCAATCAGCGAACCCGCTCGAAGATGCAAATTTACAAAAAATTTCCGATGCTATCACTCAATTATCACCGGAGATTTTCTCTTGCACTATCTAACTATACATATATTTTGTATTACAACTTAATCACAGCCTTAGTCCAACCATTGTAAGTCAACGATTACCAGCTTCTTTAGCAACATTGTCGCGACTTTTACACTATTCTCTGGGTCCTACCGGAAGTGCGCCCATACGCGGGATTGGCACTGTTGGATTCTGCATCCTCCTGTTAGACTTGTCTCGCTGATTGTACATGAGATTATACAATATGCCACCAACATCCACTCCGATGGCTGTACTTTTGTTTATACGGTAATAAGGTTTCACTATAGGTTGTGTGCGCCAATGACCGTTAGCAGAATTCCGGTAACCCTGCGCACCCACTTGTACACCCCAATGCTCATTGAAGCTATAGTCCATATATCCTCCCACTGACGGAATGGCAATATACCCGGCTTCAGCTCCTCGCGGGTCACGTAACGGCGAATAGTAGCTGCCGAATACAGTAAAACTAATCTGGTCGGATGCTTGAAATGACAGCGAGCCACCAAAACCTACACTACGGTCAAGTTTATTAAGTGACCCATATTTCTCGGCAGCGGCATAGGCGGAAAACGAAAACCTGCCAAAATTCTGGAATAAGCCCAACCGTCCGCTCTCAATACCCATCAGCCCAGGAAGAGATGCCATGGAAGTGAAACCAAATATTCCACCTCCATCCCATGCGGCTATTACACCGGGTACAGGTGACGCAAATGAAAATTCAGGCACATTCCTCATATTCCCTCCTGAAGTAATTTGCATAGCCTTATATTTAGCATTCAAACTTCTTATCTGCTCATCGTAGGTCAATGGGACAGCACCTGCTGTCACACCTGCATCACCAGTTCGAATCATACTGTCGGAAAGAGCTATACGCAGCGAATCACTCCCATCCAATAGACGCACATCAACCTCACGGACACTCTCGCCCGTACTCACCGTCTGTGCTGAAACCATCCCCGCACTAATCATAATCAAAAATAAGATTACCATCCTCATACCAGCAAACAATTGATTGGTTATCAAACCTCATAAAAACAAAAGGTTACCTATCGCAAAGATAAGCAACCTAAATTTCAGTGCAAAACATTTTCCCTTATTTAATCTTAAATCCCACCCTAAAACCAATAAGAAAAAATGCGTCCGATTTATATGTCACACCTTACTTTCCTATAGCGGTATAATGGAAACCTTCAGAAATAACCTCCTCTTTGTCGTAAATATTTCTGCCGTCCACTATCACAGGATGCTTCATAACCTTGCGCATCACAGTCCACGAAGGCACTCTGAATTCCTTCCATTCTGTCACGAGAGCAAGCGCATCAGCATCAATCACAGCATCATACATATCCTTACAGTAGGTCACCTTATCTCCGATACGACGATGGCACTCCTTCATAGCTACCGGGTCATAGACTTTCACGGTTGCGCCTGCATCAAGCAGTCGCTCAATTATCACAAGCGCCGGAGCCTCACGCATATCATCGGTCTCAGGCTTAAAAGCCAACCCCCAAAGAGCTATAGTTTTTCCTGCAAGAGAACCGAGCTGTTGCTGCAGTTTATGGAACACTATTGATTTCTGACGCTCATTCACAGCCTCCACTGCTTCAATCACACCCATGGTGTAGCCATGTTCGCGTCCTGTATGAGCCAGCGCCTTCACATCCTTTGGGAAACAAGAACCGCCGTAACCGCACCCTGAATATAGGAACTTTGAACCAATTCGGGCATCAGTTCCTATCCCTTTGCGCACATGGTCAACATTTGCTCCCACGAGGTCACATAGATTCGCAATATCATTCATAAACGATATACGGGTGGCAAGCATAGCATTTGCAGCATATTTGGTCATCTCAGCCGAGGGGATATCCATGAAGTAGACACGAAAATTATTCGTGAGGAATGGGCGGTAAAGCTTGGTCATTACCTTTCGGGCACGTTCACTCTCTATACCAACCACCACTCGGTCGGGCGACATAAAATCCTTGATAGCCGCACCCTCTTTCAAAAATTCAGGATTGGATGCCACTTCAAACTCCACATTCTCCCCACGCTTTTCAAGCTCCTCAAGGATTGCCGCCTTGACTTTTAATGCGGTTCCCACAGGCACAGTGGATTTGGTCACAAGGATAGTATATTTCTTTATGTTACGCCCGAAAGTCCGTGCCACTTCAAGCACATATTTCAAGTCGGCCGAACCATCCTCGTCAGGAGGTGTACCAACAGCCGAAAACACTACCTCAACATCGTCAAGACATGTAGTAAGGTCCGTGGTGAAATGCAGACGTCCGGCATCGACATTACGTTTCACAAGGTCATCCAGCCCCGGCTCATAAATCGGAATTTCTCCGTCGAGCAGGCTCTTGATTTTATTCTCGTCAATATCCACGCATGTGACATCTATACCCATTTCAGCAAAACATGCGCCTGAAACGAGTCCCACATAGCCAGTGCCGACAATTGCAATATTCATATTTCTATTGAGGTGTTATAGCTTATACTATTTAGCGATACTGACGGTTATCGTTCGGCTCGCATCGGGTTATTCAGAAAATCAGCATACGCCAGACGTATACCCTCGGGCAATTCAGTGGTATAATGCCATCCGAGTGCAGCTGCCTTCGAAACATCCAGCAGTTTACGCGGAGTACCGTTGGGTTTAGAGCTGTCCCATACTATACGTCCTTCATAACCAACAGTCTTAGCCACCAATTCCGCCAATTCCTTAATGCTAAGTTCCTTGCCTGAACCGGCGTTGACAGTCTCATTACCAGAATAATTGTTCATCAGGAACACACAGAGATTGGCAAGGTCATCCACATAGAGGAACTCGCGCAGTGGCGAACCATCACCCCAGCAGACCACTTCATCCAGACCCTCTTCCTTCGCCTCATGGAATCGGCGAATAAGCGCCGGAAGGACATGAGAATGTGTGGGATGATAATTATCATTGGGTCCATACAGATTGGTGGGCATCACCGAGATATAGTCAGTGCCATACTGTCGGTTAAGGAATTCGCAATATTTTAGACCTGAGATTTTTGCCAAGGCGTAAGCCTCATTGGTCTTCTCAAGTTCCGATGTAAGTAGACAGCTTTCAGGCATTGGTTGCGGCGCCATGCGGGGATAGATACATGAGGAGCCGAGAAATTCAAGTTTCTTGCATCCGTTACGCCACGCAGCATTGATTACATTCATCTCCAGCATCATGTTCTCATACATGAAATCGGCAAGCGCTGAAGAATTAGCCTCTATACCTCCCACCTTTGCAGCAGCAAGAAATACATACTCAGGTTTCTCCTCTGCAAAAAAGTCATTAACCGCCTGCTGATTTGTCAAGTCAAGTTCCTTATGTGTGCGGGTGATGATATTATCATATCCTTGACGGTGCAATTCACGCACTATAGCCGAGCCTACCATTCCACGGTGACCGGCCACATATATTTTTGAATTCTTTTCCATATTATTCTCTTATCTACTTTTCTTATCTGTCTTTTCTTAACGATTGCAAAGTTACAAAATTTCGATGTGTTCTAAAAACAAATCGAAAAACATGCCACGTCCAAGCTATCCTCATACACTGTAACCCAGCAATGACAGTATGAATGGCGCAAGAAGCGCGGTGAACAGCCCGTTGAGTGTGAGACCTAAAGAGGAAAAGGCTCCATAGCGGTAACCTTTCTCCATGGCAGCCGATGTGCCTATGGCATGAGCGGCTGTCCCTATAGAGATTCCGGATGCTATCGGACTCTTTATTCTGCTGATTTTAACCATTCTGAATCCGGCCATACCCCCAAAGATTCCGGTGCATATCACCACCGCAGCCGTGAGAGGTGGCACACCACCTACAGCGGCAGCGATTTCCATCGCTATCGGTGTTGTAACAGCTTTTGGAGCAAGCGATACCACAACCTCACGGGTAGCGCCCAACAGTTCTGCAACTCCTACCACTGAGATTATACCAGTCACACATCCTGCGAACTCCGCAAGAAGCAGAGGCAACAATTGTTTCTTGATTGACTCCAATTGTCTGTAAAGAGGCACACCAAGCGCCACTACCGCAGGCTTGAGCCAAAAATCAATATACTCCCCACTCATGGCATATGTCTCGTAAGGCACATCGCACACCAGGAGAAATAGTATCAGAAGCACTATTGATATCAGGATAGGGTTGAGCAGTGTCATCCCTGTGCGCCGTTGCAGATACCTTGACCCAAGAAAAGCTGCAAATGTAAGCGCTATCAGAAAAAATTTATTCTCGAGAAAGCTCATGATGCGGGGAGAATGTGCGTCGTACCAGCTGATGCACCCAGCCGGTCACCGCGATTATCACAAATGTACTTACCACTGTTGCGCCGATAATAGGAAGCCACTGTTCGGATATAAGTCCGAAACAACGCATTAATCCTACCCCGGCCGGCACAAAGAAAAAGCCGAGATTGCTCACAAGAAAATCGGAGATTTTATCAACCCACATCAACCTTACCAACCTGACTTTCAGCGCACACGCCAAAAGCAACATCCCTATGATGCTCGAAGGGATGGGAATACCGGTAAGGTATACTATCAACTCGCCCAATGCCAAAAAGGCAAACAGGACAGCACATTGAAGAATCATAACCTAAAACAATTATTACCTAAATCAATTTTTATAACCTATTGCTGACCATGGAGATTTTCCATGCTGAACATATAATAAATGCGTGTTTTTTTAACGGCACAAAATTACAATAAAGAACCGATTTAACACCACTTCTGAGTGTTAAATCGGTCTCACGGTCTAATAAAAAAATCAGTCTAAATCTGCCGTATATTTAATAATTAGATTAATTCACTATCTATCAACGGACTATAGGCAATCATCGGCGAAGCAGCAGGTTAATCACCACCCATCCGCCGAATACCTGTGCAAGCATCCCCGGCACACCTATGCGAAAATCCTGAAAAGCATCGTAAAGTGTATCGCCCATCATCCACTCGCCCATTGTACCGACAAGTTGATAAGCAATCACCACAAGCGCAAGCAGCAGCAACGATGCCCTGCGAAAACGTGAGGCGGTGAAACCTGCAATACCGGCGAGCAGGGTAGATTTAAGAATTATGGCAGGCAGCACCGAGACATGAGGCATACCAAAAAGCAGCGAATTAACAATCGGCGACGCCAATGCGGTGAGCAAGCCGACTTTCCACCCGTATTTATAGGCTCCAATCAAGGTAAAGAAATAGATTGGCAACCACCTCACCCCTCCCATCGGGAATAAATGACATATTTGTGGCAACACCACGTTTCCAAGTATAAATAGCGAAGCCACCATATATGTAGTGAGCCTCGAATACTCCAATGAGTAGAATTTTATTGTAGTTGTCTGCATATTCATTTTTAATTATTACAAACACTTGCTCGAACAAGCTATTCCTTATTATTTATGAATGCTTCAATTCTTTTGAGACATTCCTCCGGGCTTTCACAATCCTTACAGCGGATTTCCAGCGGACACCATCCGTCACGCTTGCGGTTTATTATATGCGGGACTTCGAGACCGAAAGTCACCTCTACGTCACTCCCGTCGAAAAGTTGCAGTGCCGGAGTGCTTATCACCTCTGAGTGAACCATCTTGGCACCTCCGAGTATCATAAGGGCAGCCGCTGCACGACCTACCACCTTGTCGGCGATAGTAGCCCCATTCAGAAAATCCGGCTCCTCATTAAGCAGTCGGTAAAGGTCGCTGACACCGCGTCCCTCAAACCCTCGCACCTCGCCGCAAGTCGGACATACCACCAATGTGTATCCCTCACTGCGAAGCTTTCCACGCAAGCTCTCTATCATAGCGTACCTTGTTTCAGATGCTCGACAAAGTCGTTAATTCTATTCATCTCCTTCGGGATATTTATGCCCTGCGGACAGTGTGGACGACACTCGTTACAGTTGATGCAATGGTCTGCCTGACGCAGTTTAGGCACCGAGCGGTCATAGCCCACAAGAAAAGCCTGACGAGCCTTTCGATAATTTTCAGCCTGACGATTCTCCGGCACATTACCCTCATTCACACACTTATTGTAATGAAGAAGAATAGCAGGGATATCCAACCCATAGGGGCAAGGCATACAGTATTTGCAGTCATTACACGGTATGGTGGGATAATGCATCATAAGGTCGGCTGTGTCATAGAGAAATTGGGTCTCTTCCTGGGTCAATGGTTTCAGCGGACAATAGGTGGAGAGATTATCCTCCAGATGCTCCATATATGTCATTCCGCTCAGCACTGTGAGCACTCCCGCAGGTGTGCCTGCATAGCGGAAAGCCCACGAAGCCACACTCCTCTCTGGTTCTTTCTGCTTCAGTCGCGCCACAATGTGGTCGGGCACCTTTGATAAACGGCCTCCAAGCAGCGGCTCCATTATCACCGCCGGGATATTTCGTTTTTCAAGCTCGCCATAAAGATATTCAGCATTGGTGTTACGCTTGTTGATTTCCGAAGCATGCTTCCAGTCAAGATAGTTGAGCTGAATCTGCACGAAATCCCATTTATATTTGTCATGCTGCGACAAAAGGTAATCAAACACCTTGATGTCACCATGATACGAAAATCCAAGATTACGTATGCGCCCGGCTTCCCGCTCGGCAAGCAGATAGTCGAGCACACCGTTGTCAATATAGCGGGCGTTAAGTGCTTCCATACCATCCTCCCCCATGCCTATGCCATGGAGCAGCAGATAGTCGATATAATCCACCTGCAATTCCTTGAATGAATTGTGATACATCTTCAACGATTCCTCACGGCTCCAGGTGGAAGGGGAAAAATTGGATAGTTTAGTGGCTATGTAATATGACTCACGAGGATGGCGAGCAAGCGCTATGCCCGTGGCACGTTCGGAGCGCCCCTTGCAGTAAGCGGGGGATGTGTCAAAATAGTTCACACCATACTCCAGCGCCTTGTCTACAAGACGGTTGATAGTTTCTTGGTCAAGAGTCTCGTCAGGGTCATGAAGAGTGGGCCAACGCATACATCCATATCCGAGCACCGACACCTTTTCACCGGTCTTAGGATTTGTACGATAAGTCATCTTCCCCTTCTCAAGTTGCGGGGCTGCCGAGGCAGTGATTCCTGTCACGGGATTCTTCCCTGACTCACATCCTGCCAGAGCAAGAGTAGTCACGGCTGCACCCGAGCCAAAAAGTTTCAGGAACCCCCTGCGGTCCATATTATTATTTTCCTTTTTCATGCTTGTAAATTGCTCCTGAAAATTTTTTACTTTCCTTGTCAACACCCTCTAAATTTCACGATGCTGCTCATGCCCTTCCACATATATGGCGCTGAAGGGACGGGAAGGACAGAGATTCTCACATGCGCCGCAACCTATGCAACGCTCGTCGTTCACCACCGGTATCTGCGGTGAATCAGGATTGGACGGGTCGCTCGCCACCATCGTAATGGCTCCCACCGGACATTTGCGGGCACAGTTGCCGCAACTTACACCCTCCGTGAGCGGAAGGCAGTTTTCTTTAACCCACACCGCATGACCTATCTGGATAGATGCCTTGTCGGCTTGGGTGATTTTCGTGATAGCTCCGGCAGGACAGACTTCCGAGCATTTTGTACACTCCGGACGACAAAACCCAAGTTCATAAGACGATTCCGGTTGCATGAATGTCGTCAAGTCTGTGGAAGGTCGTAGCACCTTTGTCGGGCACACGGACACACACAGCTGACACGCCGTGCAGTGGTTATAGAAATGTCGTAGACCTTTTGCTCCGGGCGGCACTATACGGGTACGCCGCTCCGGGATTTTCTTATCCTCGATTACAGCCAGTCCGCCATCCACCACTTTGTCCTGAGCCTGCAAAGCGGCCGAAGCAGCGACAGCACCCATCCCTGCCATAAACGCACGGCGTCCTCCATCTGAACCTGACTTCTTTTCCGAGACCTCCTCTGTGTGAGCGGTATCCTTCACCGGCTTGAGATGTCGATAGCTGATGGCATGCTGATGACAATTATCTATACAGTCCATACAAGCCACACAACGTGAATAATCAATACAGTGGTTCTTTGTGTCGATACAGGCAGCTTTACAGCGACGACCGCAAAGTCCGCAGCCATTACACTTTGAAGTGTCAATCACAGGTTTCAGCCATGAATATTTCGACAGAAAACCAAGCACTGTACCCACCGGACAAATAGTATTGCAATATGTACGTCCATTGCGCCATGAGAGCACAAACAGGACAATTGCAGTCACACCCGCAACCGCCATAGTAGTGCTTCTGAACAATATTTCTGTTTCGTAAAATGCGTATGAGTCAGCCTGCTCTGCATATCCGGCCAGCAAATTGTTGCACCAGGCATATACCGGTCCCAACAAGCCGGAGGCTATGCGACCGTAGGAGCTGTAGGGCTCAAGAAGTGTGAAAAACGCAGCTATTCCCGCCACTAAGGCTATTACGAATGCCGCCAATACCCCGTAGCGTAGCCATGATATGGCAGGTGAATAGGAATACTTGTTGCGGCTTTTTTTCCCTTGCTTTCCAAGCCATGCGAAAAAATCCTGCATCACTCCGAGCGGGCAAATCACGGAGCAATATACACGCCCCAAAACCAATGTCATAATTACGAGCGCAGCCACCACCCCAACATTGAGAGCGAGCACTGCCGGGAGAAACTGCACCTTAGCCATCCATCCGAACCAGGCATGAACTGTGCCTGTGAAGTCGAGAAAAAGCAATGTTATGGCAATCCAAAACAATAAGGCTATGACAAGTCTTATCTTACGTAGCATACTTTATACGTTTTGCAATAAATGTTTAGTAAAATGGAGCGAACCGTGGCAACATAGCGAAAATGCCAGATGATTCAAAATGCTGTTATTTCGGTTACAAATTTACTAAATAATCTTATCTCCCCATTATCAAATCCTTACTAAAAATGCGGGAATTCATACCAATATTGCTTTTTTATATACAATTACTCCACAATCCGATACATTTCATAGCCTCGTTCATACCACCACTACATCTCCTTACTAATTATAGTCGGTTTCTATCAGGTCAAAGTATTCTTTCTGCTTCATGTTGAGATTTACCTTTCCTCCGGTCATTGCGTTTATCTGCGCTGAACGATTATTGCGTCCGTAAGCCTTGACTTTCAAAAAAGCAATTCTATCTGAATTATAGTATTTTTCTGTGTCAAACGGCTCTTTCAGAGGCTCATCGCATTTCTCCAAACCGTTTATCTCAAAACTATACAACTTGTCGGCAGTCTCCGCCTCAAGTATCAGTCCCGGGAGTCCGCACAATTGCCACGGTCCATCGGTGACTGGAATCTCTTGAGCAAACCATGCATACCACTTTCTTCCATGATAATCAGCCTCCGCCAGTTGGCATTCGTAACCCATCACAGTTTTAGTTGAATCCAATATCTCCCACTTGATATCATCCATCGGCACTGTATAATGATGTTTGTCACCACCCGTACTGTCCCATACATCTATCACTCCTGCGGCGAAATTCTTCCGGTTCAATGTTCTTGACTGTTGCATCACACCCTTCTCTTCCATAATCTTAAACGGCTGAGCTCCGGAACGCATGAATTCTTCAAAAGCAGCACTTGTAATCTGCTCCAGCACTTTTCGCCCTGCCGGGTCATGCTCGAGGGAGTCCACATAGTAAGTGCGTGGATTGTAATAGTAGGAATATCCGGGCGCTATCTGAAGGATAAACTGATAGTTTGTGCTAAACGTATCGCCGTTTTCCTTTCTACTTTCGGCGGCAATAGCTGTATACTGTGCCTTCATAACCGCACGTGGCAATGTCTCACTCTTTCCTATCGCCACCGAAGCCAGTGTGCAAAACAATAAAGTCGCAAGCATCAATACATTTCTATTCATTATTATTGTAATTATAGGTTCGTATTATTAAACTGATTTAAATTATCGTTTACTTATACCGCAAATTTAATAAATTAAATCCCGTAACCAAAAATTTTTCGCCCTATTTTTTTAGTTACTGTTCCAGTTTTTCCGAATACACCAGAAAACGCGACTTTTTCCGACCATTACAGTCAAGGTTTTCATAGATTAAAAACAGTTTTTACGGCTGATACTGTAAAATAAAAGAGGAGGCTGTCTAACAATAAAAGTTAGGCAGTCTCCTGATGCGCTATAAGTTCTCAATCCTAATTTTAATCGGATAGTTTTATCAAGTCTCCAACGTTATTTGTTGCTGGAGTATTTGACCGGCGTAAGATAGTAGACATTCTCGCCCCATTCATCATATTCAATATTATGTCCGATAACTCTAATTTCACAAGGCTCATCATGATGCTTGTGGATGTTTTCGGGCATGGATGTATGAATCAGGTAACAATCATCGTTGTTGGGGTTGCCGTTTGTATTTGGTAATGAAAGGTGTTGGACAGATATGATTTTTAGGCGGTTACCATCGGCATAGACCTCGAATTCAATCTGTTTGGGTTCTACAGTTACTTTCCAGTTCTTTTCCTGCGAAGTTTTGTCCATGAATCCTGGGTCTTCCAAAACCTTTGTCACACTCATCGGTCTTGTGTAAATCAGCAGTTCCTGACGACCGCCGAATTCAAAAAAGGCAGTAGTGCCATAGAGCTCCAATTTATCATAGCGGATATTCAACCGGATGTCTCTGTTGGCAGGCACATTCCAAGCCCAGAACTCAAGTTTCATATCTTTCTTTTCGACCTGTTGCATGCGTGGATATTCTTTCAGGCGCAACGCCGCCAGGCAGGCATAGTGACCTTTTGCAATACTGTCAAGACGATAGTGACCTTCTGCATCTGAATATGTCTCGTATGCCATGGAGAAATCCGGATTGTAAAGACACACATAACAAGAGTCAACATTATTCCCTTTGTAGTCTGTCACTTTTCCGGCAATGCTTACAAAATCGTCAGCTGAAGCATTGAATGCAGCGATTAAAAGAATTGATATTAAGCATAATTTGTTCATTCGAGTCGATGTCTTTTAGTTGGTAACAATGATATATGTGAGAGCCGGTCCGGAACAAAATGTGCAAGCCTTCACGCTTGGCAAAGATACAATAATAATTATAATAAGTAAGTAGTGAAAATTAATTTATACTAAACCACATGGGCAAAATTTTTAGTATAAACTAATTTTCAACATTTACTTATTATAAAAATTTTAATCAGTTCATTATGAGTAATTCACTCTTCCGCAGGAATTTCAGCATTAATGCCAAAAAGGAGAACGTTGCTGATTGTCTCCTGAAACTCCTCCCTGACCTTGATTCCCTCCTCGCCTACCTGCGCATCGCTAAGTTGAGAAGTCTTGCTTATAATTGCCATAGTGTTGGCATCGGCAAGCTGACCTAAAAGATTCTGAAGCTTCTTGGAGTTCTTATCCTTCACGCTTTCCTGCAACTGACGGGTGAAATCACCCACATAGTCAATCAATACTTTCGCCTCGTCCTTTGATATTTTCTCCACAGGAAGCTGCGCTATTTCCTCGGGAGTGGCTGAGGTTCCACATGATGAAAGCATGGGCAAAATGAGTAACCCGAAAATAAATAAAAACAATTTTTTCATCACTTGATATTTTAAAGGATGTTTAATGACAATTGTCAATGACAAACGGCACACATATATAAAACCGTTTTTCTATTTTATGCAAAATTACTCATTTTTTCCATACGACCCTCAGACTTCAGGCGACACACGCACCTGATGACGGAAAAGACGTCGTATATTTCTCCACTTCGGCATAAACGCAGAGGGACGGAGCGGACTATAGCTGACGAGAATCGCAATCACGGAAACCAACGCCACTATCAGTAGCCATCCGTAGATTTCTTTCATCGACACGACCAATGCCTGTCTCTGCACCATACCATAGAGCTGCCCCAATGGAATATGGACTGCCGAAGGGACTGTGTCGGTGAACGACGCACTGATAAGTGCTGCGTTCTTTGCCATTATGTGGCGCAGAAACTCACCCACAAGTGCCGGACCGAAAGTAGCACCCATCACCGCTCCCGTAAAGCCATTGATGGTCAATGCCTGCGGAAATACCTGGAACGGCAATCCGCTCTGCACTATCGACGTCAGGAACACTATCGAAATTATCACTGATGCCATTCCCCGGAAGAACAAGGGTATAAAAAGCATCTCCTTCTCCACCCCATAGTCAATGAGGAAATAGAAATATCCGAGATATACAGCAGCGAGGATAAACCCAATAGCGGTCATTGTCTTGTAGCGCCATCGTCTCAATGCAAAGGTGAAATATGTCAACGCCACCCCGGCTATTATACCGATAAATACATACCAGTTCAAATCCACAAGATTCGTCTCGTCAAAACCGAGTATCTGCGCAGCATAACTGTGTTCAAATACATGCTCGGTAGCGAGAAGGGTAAAAAATACCATATAAATCACCGTGGCACGGACCACATTTCTATTGAGCATGGCACGAAACGAGATATAGGGATGATGCAGGAACGAGGCGCGCCAAAGATTTATAAGCGCACACACCACACCGAGCAATGCCGCTCCACGGATTTCGGCTGCCTCCCACCAGTCGTAGAAATTGCCGTAGACACATATAAACGTGAAACAGAGCATGAAACCGCCCCACAGCAATGCTCCAATCCAGTCAATCCCGAGCAGAGGCACCATCGGCATACCGTGAAAAGGTTTCACCAGTATCACCACCATGAGCATCATGAGCAGAAGCAATCCCACCATGAGCAGATGCATATACTCCCATTGCGAGAAGAATGCAGTGTAGACCGTCACAACACCGCTGAGCTGAATCACACCGTCGACCACCAGATAGACGTAGCAGAAAAATATCGACATATCGCGCACAGGTGTGAGCCAGAGCTGAATGGTGGAGTTGCAAGCAAAAGTAGCCCACATACGGAACCAGCCTGCCACAAAGCATACTGCCACAAGAATCGGCATGCTTGTAGTATGGGCGCACACTATATTCGCCGCTATCAGCACCGCGCAGCAGAGCAGAAGACTGAATCGGTTGGAGTAACGGAACTTCAACCTGAACATCACCGCAAAATTTATAGCCATACCTATCAGCTGCGCGTATCCCGCCATCAATATATCCTCCTGCATGAGCGCGGTCGTGCCAACCATGTCAGTGGCGGCTGCCAAATAGACTCCACCCGAAAACTGGATGATGAGCACAAAGAATATAAAAAGCCAGGGCTTCAGTCGGCGCGGTATGTAGTCAGGAACGTCGGGAATGTCAAATTTCCCTTGAGGAACATGCCAGTCAGCCATCTCAGTACATCACCTCACATTCCACATTCATCCCGGCGCTCAGACGTGCCATATCCTCAGGAGCATTAGCCGAGGTAAACTCGATTCTCACCGGAATACGCTGACGCACTTTCACAAAATTACCGGCCGAATTGTCCTGCGGCAGCAGCGACAGGCTCGCCCCCGTAGCTTTGGACAGAGACACAACTTGTCCCTCGAAAGTGACATCAGGTATGGCATCCACCTTGATTTCCACCTTGTCGCCCGGATGGATATTGGCGGTCTGTGTTTCCTTATAGTTGGCAGTCACCCAGATTTCACCGGCATCGACAATCTCCACCATAGTCTGACCCGGCTGCACAAGCTGTCCCACCTGAATCTCTTTGCGGCATGTATAACCATCGCATGGAGCCACAATCACGGTATACGACAGATTCAGTTCCGCAGTCTCCATCAGAGCCTTGGCAAGTTCCACTCCGGCATCATTCTGCGGAATGCGCTGGCGCGTCTCCGCCACCATTGCCGACGTAGCCGAACGCTGGCGCGACAGCATGTCGTAACGGGCTTTCTTTGCCTCATAGTCAGTCTTCACGGCATCATACTGCTGCCGTGTCACAGCATCCTGTTCAAGCAACTTGGCATAACGGGCAAAGTCAGTGGCGGCATTATCCATCACCACCTTTGCCTCGGCGATTGAAGCCTCGGTGACAGCCACATTAGCCGATGCGACACCGACACTACGGTCAGCCACATCGCGACCGGCGAGCGCATTCTGATAGTCGGCACGCGCCTGCGCCACTCTCAACCTGAGGTCGGCATCATCAATAATCACAAGGGTGTCACCCTTCTTCACTGTCTCATACTCCTTGAACCGGATTTCCTTGATGTAACCCTGCACTCGACTATTCACCGGCACTATCTGCTGCTGCACTTGCGCATTGTCGGTAAACTCCACATTTCCGAGATGGATAAACTTTCTGCCGACCCATGCTATGGCTACGATTATTACTGCGATGACTATTATGTATGAGATTATTTTTTTACTCTTGTGGTTCATATCTGTCCTGATGTGAATAGAAGTTTATAGTAATAGTAGATTATATTGATGCGCGCATTGACAAGCTGCTGCTCGGCATCGAGCTTTGAGTTGGCAGCGTCGAGGAGGTCGGTGATTAGCGCCATGTCAGAGGTATAGCGGTTGGAGGTAGTGGCATAGTTCTGCTCGGCAAGCTCCACACTTTTCTCACACCTTTTCAGCTCCTCGTAAGCCTCGAGATAATGTATATGGTCATCGCGCACGGCAAGTTCCATGTTCTGACGCGCCACATCCAGCTCCTCTTCGGCACGGCGTGTGGCGATGCGGCTGGCTGTGAGTTTCTTATCAGTCTTGAATAGCGACGAGAGATTATAGCTCACCCCTACCCCTACATACCAGTAACTCAGATTGCGGTTAATCGGTGGCACTTCCACAAGTATCGGACCGTCGATGGTCCACGCAGCTTGAATACCCACTTTGGGCATACGTTCTGCCTTGGTGAGCGCTTCAGCCTTGCGGCTTATATCCACTCCTGAGCGGGCAAGTTTCACCGTAGGGGAATTGGCATCAGCTTCCTGCTGCCACCATGACTCACCGTTGCGTGGCAGCGAACGGCTGAGGAGTGTGCTGTCAGGGATTATCTTTGTATCCTCCGGCAGACCGGCCGTGGTGACGAGATTGGAGTTGAGAATGGTGAGCATATTGTCAATCTTTATAAGCTGTAGTTCAAGATTCGACACCAGCAGCACATAACGGGTGATATCATTTTTCAAAGCCACACCCTGTTCGTAGCGGCTCTGCATCTCGGCAAGCATCTTGCGGGCTTGTCCGATGTTTTTCTCCACCACACACCTCTGATTGTTAAGCTTATATATATCAAGGTAGAATCCGGTAAGACGAAATCTGATATTGTCACGCTGAAACTCCGTGGCATAACGCGAGGCTGTCGATTTCAGTTCGGCAAGCTCAATCGCTTTAGTGATTGCTCCGCCGGTATAGACCGGTTGCGATACATTGACCGAAAGTCCGTCACCCAGATGCGGTATCGGTGCTTTCTGATAGTCCGAGAAGTTGCGTTTGGTAGTGAAACCGTCGCCTATATAACTGAGCGACAACGTGGCATTTATTTCAGGCAACTTGCCTGTTCGTGCAACCTTTACATCCTGTAGAGCTTCCTTTTCGGCTGTAAAGGAGGGTCGGAGCATGGCACTGTTGTTCTCCGCCACCTCGAAGATTTCTTCAAGAGTAAGGACAGCGGGCGACGAACCTCTTGCGCACACTCCACCGCTCAGCATGGCGGCACAAAGCAGCCCTGCGAGCAATCCGTGATTGTTCATAAGGGGATAATGAAAATAAAATGTTAATGAATGGAATCATCCGGATGAAAAACCAGTGAAATCCGGATGGATAGTTACGACTCACACATCGCGTGTGAGGAATCACTGGGTGCTTTTCCAGTTCTCTTTAAAAGCGTAGTTTACTACGGCAGGCATCTCGCCTTGAATATAATCAAATGTGTTCATCTGCACTGCAGCTCTTTGTGAACCGCAGTGCAAAATTACAAAAAAATCGCCAATCATCCACCCTCACCCTTCAAATATTTATCTCCCGCCAGTATAGAGACGGTATTGTTTTTCACTTCTCTGACCAGCCGAGGTGACGGGTGGCGAGGGGCGACGAGGGGGCGGCGCGAAGGAAGTCGATGACCGGCAGATTGCCGTCGGCATCGCGGGGTAGGAACAGCAATGCAGGGTCGGTGCTGACAAACATCTCGGCTGTAACCTCTACAGGTGCCTCGCCCGATGATGGAGCCGGGAATGTATTGTTGACCACGGTGCTGCGGACGGGGTCGCAGTTCACCAGATGCCCGCCGCGTACTGTATCGGTGAAAGTATAGGACACATTCCCCTCAAGATAGTGACCATAGCCTGGCACATCCACCACCTCGCGCTCCGACTTGCGGTTCACCATATTATAATTGGCGCGGTTATCCCAAGCCGTATTGTTGACCCAGCGGCAGCCTCCGAGATGATGATTGGCATAAATGCCGTTTGCCTTGTTGCGATAAGCCACACAATTATGTATATAATGCTCAGGGCACACTGCCGGACATTTTGTCTTGCCGGGCTTCATTCCGTAGCCTCCGGCCTTAAAGCCATTGCCATCACCTGCGCTTTGAAATGTGGTGGTATCGGTCGGGTCAGCGGTGGGTTTGAATCCGTTGTAGAACGCCCAGCAATGGTCAAACTCGATAGGCGCCTTGCAATTGATTAAGTCAAAACCATCGTCCGAGTTGCGCCACGCGCGGCAATTGCGGATTACATTACCCTCGGCACGCGGATTGCCAAGATGAAAACCGAATCCATCCACATTTCCGCCATATTCACCTTCGCTGTAGTCATCATAATTATTGTAGGCATCACAGTTGAGCACAAGATTTCCGGAGCCGGCTGTCTGGTAATACCCTATAGCCATCCCATCGTGCATGGCGAGATTCTCCACTATGCAATTGGAACCCTTACGGGCGGAGACACACTCTGACTGGGTATGACCTTTCAGACGCACCGGCACTCCGACTATATCGAAGTTACGCAAATGAAGATTGTCGGCACCAAGAAGGAAACCCGAGAAGCGGTGACGTCCGTCATACTGAAGAGCGGAGAAGTCAAACACAGGACGCTCACCGGGATATCCCATTATGGCTGTGCGATGCTCGGGGGTGCCACCCTTCTCAAGCGCAAACACATAGGCATACGTAGGGTCCACCTTCATTATCTGCTCATCAGTGACACGGTAAGTGCCTCCGCGAACATATATGGTGTCGCCACCCTCCATCCGCGCGTAGGCAGCCGGAAGTGTAGCCATCGGAGCTGTGATGGTGCCCGGAGCGGTGTCTGACCCGGTGGGCGATATGTAGAGCACCTTAGAGTGGAGCGGCGCTGACGCGAGCAGGAGAAGCGCTGCGGGAATGAGGCGGAGAGCTGAAGCGATGATTGATTTCATGGTTATTGTATACCGGACGTTAAGATTTTATTTGTTTGGAAGATTCTGATAACACAATGTCATACTGCCACATTGTTCACCGGAGTACCCGCGATAAAGTTGCGGAGATTGTCAGTGGCAATGGCGAGAAGGCGTTGACGCGCCTCTGTGGTAGCCCATCCGAGATGAGGGGTTATGAAGCAATTGCGCGCGGTGAGAAGCGGGCAGTCGGGTGCCGGCGGCTCGGATGTGAGCACATCAAGGCATGTGGCATAGATTTCTCCCGCATTAAGCGCATTGGCGAGTGCTTCCTCATCCACTAATGGACCGCGGCCGGTGTTTATCAATATGGCTCCCGACTTCATCTGCGCCAGACGTGAAGCGTTGACTATATGGCGGGTCGATTCGGATAGCGGACAGTGGAGCGACACCACATCGCACGTACTGAAAAGCTCATCGAGGTCTGCCTTAGCCACTCCCTCGGGAAGCATGTCCGGACTCTTGGATGTAAATGCCTTAACCTTCATGCCGAACGCACCGGCTATCCGCGCCACGGCGGTGCCTATGTTGCCAAGACCGACTATGCCGAATGTCTTTCCTGCAAGCTCGCAGAGAGGACGGTCCCAATACACGAAATCGGGCGACGCACTCCAGCGTCCGTTGCGGTTTTCGGCTGTGTAATGCTCCACACCCACCACTGCCGCAAGAAGATGGGCGAACACCATCTGCGCCACTGAGTCGGTGCTGTAGGCGGGAATATTGGTCACCACAATCCCAAGCTCACGGGCGGCATCTATATCGACCACATTGTAGCCGGTCGCGAGCACTCCGACATATTTCAACTCCGGAAGTGCCCGGAGCATGTCGGCGGTAAGCACTGTCTTGTTGGTAAGCAGCGCCTCTGCGCCCGCAGCACGCGTGAGCACCTCGTCGGGTGCAGTGCGCGGGTAAACGGTCAGGTCGCCGAGGTCATTTATTGGTTGCCATGACATGTCGCCGGGATTCATACCATAGCCATCGAGTATTACTATTTTCATGGATGCTTTTAACAGATTATTTAACGGTTTCCACATCTCACCCACACCGTGAGTGATGAAGTTGAGTACAAAAATAGCCGAAAATGTCTAATCTCGCAAATCTAATTTCCTCCCTCCACCGGGCAGCAGCCCCCACACCGCCCCGCCGCATCACTCGCTACAGCCATGCCATTGAGCATACTTCCAAACAGAGATTCCGCCAAATTGGGTAATAAAAATCAGCCAAATTGGGTAATAAAAACCAGCCAAATTAGGTAATGAAAATCAGCCAAATTGGGTAATAAATCTAATCACCCCCATCAATCCGGATGTGGATTGATGGGGGTGACGTGTATCTTACGATGAAAAACTCTACTTTTTTGTAACATAAATAGTGCGCAGATAGCAAGCATCACTTAAATAACCGTCCTTGCCGGTTGCACCATGGTTGGTCGCATCCTTTCCATACGATTTAAAAGCCATGGTATGATAATTGATATCAAATGCCGTATTATCACCATCGCTCTGGTCGGTCCAATATACCGCACCGGTTCTCCTGAACAAGTCTTGGAAGAGGGGAAGATAAGGTTGAGCCTCAGCATCCTTCCCACCTTCTTCACCATAATATTTATTTCGGCTTGCATACCTTAAACAACCCGGACCATCTGTTTCTCCTTTGTAAGAATCACTCGCTTTTCTATGCCCCATTCCAGTCTTACCGATAGGGAAGAAAATCTGATGATGAGTCGTAGCATCGTATACAAATACACCACGCATACCTTTGGTATCGGCAATTGTTTTATCATCAGGAGTTTTATCATAACCGTATGCCTCTCCTATAGTCTTAGCAACGCTATTGGCACCATCGCCATACAACACACCATACGCTTTTTTTATATTCTGCGTTGCATCATTACCAGTTTCCATAAGATTCTCAAAATCATTCCATGTCGCAACTCTTTGGTCACTGTTCTTTATGGTCCAAGTAGGTGTAGATACATCCGCCTTGAAATCTTTCCATACCTTATCGGTCGCGGTGCTACTATCCAATTCCCTAACTTTAAGAGTTCCGGCTGCTTTCCAGACATTACTCCAACTATTGTTTGACGGAAGAATCGCTGTGGTACTTTTGCGTCTGAAAAGGGACCCCTCCTGTAGTGGAGATGTGCATAACTCCGCCTCACCTTTACCCTTGAAACGATACACATTAAGAGTTTCCCATTGTGCGTTATTTCTACCAATCGTAATCGGACCATAACCTACTCGGCAGAATATATCATGCTCACAAGTATAATTATGATATCTGATTCGCACTATCGCACAGCCTTTATTGCCATTGAAATTAATTGTAAAATCAATAGGACATTCACTTGCGCCCTCTATTCGACGGACACCTGACTGAACAGCCAATCCAGCACTACCGGTTGTATTTGATGTAAGGGATATGATATTATCACCACCACTTACCACCTCCGCGCTCCACGGACCTATGGAATTGAACACTTCAAATGGCGTACTTGTATTAAACTCATCGTCAGATTTCAACCATGTAAGCTCAACATGGAAATCTTCAGGCTTAGTGTCTCCTGAACGCCACACGCCTTTAGGGTTGACAATACGGCGCACCTGAATAATATCGACATAAACAGGGTCAATTCCATCTACTTTAGTGCCTTTTTCATCGGAAGCCACATAAAACTTCACTCGCTGTTTTCGTGGATATGCATAGTATGGGTTATTACCGGTAAAACCTGATGCAGGTACCAATTCTTTTGCACGGGTAAATAGTGGAACGGAAAATACACGTTCTACCTTATTAGAGGATGTAGATTCCCCTTTAGCACTTTGCACCATATAACTGCCATTCGTTTCATCAGTATATGTGCCAGGTTTTATAGAAAAATTACGCCAGCCTTTATCATTATCATTAAAATCAGAATGCAACGTATCATACATCCCTGAATAATTTTGACTGCCCGGTCCCGGAATTTGCACAACCTTCGTTTTTTTTAAGGAAAGGAATGAGCACCAGGGACCATAATATGGTTTATTATTAATAAGTGGGTCGGGGGTTTTACCATCCCCTGTATAAAACAAAGGAATACTTGGCTCAACCGGGTCCATTTGCCCCATTGGATTAGGATAATTATCAGACCCATCACCCCATGGCTTCCAGAAGGTCTGCTCTGATAATTTATCATTTTTTGAGAATTCATCATTAGAATTAGAGACATGAGGATACTTTATCTCATCATCATCGCAACCGATAATTTCGGCACGGAGATAATAGGAATCCTTGAGAGTGCTACGGTCGCCAGAGAGTTTCACCGTCAGGTTCATCTCCTTATTATACAGATAGGAGATATACTGAGGCGAAGTGACATGGAGACCGGCTTTCTCTTTATACTCGATATGCCAGTCAGCATCATTACCGTTACCCTTGAAGGCGAGTGTCAGTTTATAGTGGGTGTTTCGGATAGCGTTATAATCTTTTTCCACATCCTGCCCCAGCATGAATCGGTAGACGATATCACCGGCGCTGACATACTCTGTGTTTGAAGTGTTGCGGTAGAATCCGCGCACCTCTATGTAAGAGCCGTAAGGCTTATGGTCTTTCCAACCGGAAGTAAGGTCATTCTCCACCGGATTCGGATAGGAGATTTTACCCTCCTCAATACAATCCTGCGCCTTATCCTTACCTTTGCCCTGCATGTTCTCATAGAAAAACAGCGACTTTGCAGCATGCGAATGCAGGCGGTCATTCTGAGTGGAATCGTTACCCACCTCATCTCGTCCGAGGTACTTATGCTTGCTGTTGCATACGTGGATATACTTATCAGAGCGCACATCCTTCTTCTCCGCGTCAGTCAGGTCATCCTGAACTTTGAGGGTCTTTCCGGTGCGAATCAATCCGTCGGTCACATCGTAGCGCTCAGCCGACTGTTCCTGCACAGGCTCTTTCCCATCGCGCCAACCGGGATAGTTCTCAAAACCGAGAGTACACTGCTTGGGTATATCGTGAATGGTAATGTCATAGATATATACTTCCACGTGGTCATAGAGTGCCGAACCATCGAAAGCCACGGTAACTTTCGAGGCGAGGCGACGGAGCCACGCATGCAGGAAATTGGTCTTATTGGTGACCTGAAGCGCCGACGCATCGGTCTGCTCACGGTTAGGCTGATTTATCGAGAACACACCATACATCTGACTGTTGCGGGCGGTGTACTCCTTATCCCATGTGAATGTAAGACCTTTCAACTTGTCACGTGTGCTGATATCAGCCTTGTCAAACCCGTCAACATTAGCCACACCATATATATAATACTCATCGGAGGGGAGGCGCATACGAAATTTCAATTCTCCTGCGGCATCATCCTCCAAATCTGCCTCGTCGGGGTCGAGACGGTTGTCGCTGAGGCTATAGGAGATGGTTGACTCGTCAATATGAAACTCATCAGCGGTGAAATCGATTTCCGGGTCTGCCACTGATGGCAGCTGACCGTCAGTCCCCGGCACAGGCACCTGATAACGCACTTTCAGGTTACCGGCTTTGTCGTAAATTACAAGCCAGAAAGTGTTGATATTCTGAATCAGTTCCCCCTCATCGCCACCTTCATATTCCACCCCCTGCTCTGTGATGGCACGGGAGTTGATGTTGACACTCCTCTCGGCGGTAAAGGCGATTGACACATTGATATCCACCGGAGTGCCATCCATCTCTCCGACAGGACAGTCTATCTCATCCTTGCATGAGGTCAGAAGCGTCATCCCTGCAAGTACGAGAAGATATGATATGGAGCGGAACGCTCCTAATATTTTCAGGAAACTTTTCATCACGTTTTGTTTACTTAAAAGGGTCCTCGATGGGAGTTTGTAGTACTATGGAGTCACCCTCCAATTTGTAATCCTTATAGTATTTTTGCTCAGGGACATACCAGTACGCCCAATTTCCGTCAGCGTCGGTAAATTTCACCAGACCGGGTATCGAAAGTTCATTTTCATTACCTTTTTCATCCGAAACTGTCCTGGTGACAATATCGCGTGTCACCTCATGCTTCGAATTGGTGGGAGCAAAGAACTTGCACTCCGATATACTGTACCAATACCACACGTAGCTACCCACCTCCGAGCATACCTTAGTCAATCCGGTAGCAAAATCATAGCAACTTGGAGAGTAAGGATTTACAATCTTCGTATTATGGTCGGGGGCATAGTATTCGCCCTCCTTCGAGTCGAAATAATAGAGCAGATTGAACTTGGAGTCAGTCAATAGACCATGACCGGTAACAGGGTCGAGACCGGGGAATGGATTTGCCACCGGGGTCACCTTGTCTGCTCCATAATAAATTCCGGTCTTGGCATCGTAGTAAATCACTTTTGGTATGCCATTCTCCTCTACTGTGATGGGGATATAGCGGTCAGTATCCACCTCGAGCCCGAAATCGGGTTTGAGCGAAACCTCAGCGTAGGGTACCACCTGCACCTGCACTTCACGGTCTTTGTTGAGTTCGAATTTGTACCAGTAGTTGCGGCAGATGTCAAAGTGACCGAGGGTCCCCTTAGAGGTGTCGATTACAGATGGAGCCAAAGGGGTGGCACCGGCTTTATAATAGGCAAAGTCGATATAGCGGGTGGTGCCATCCTCATATTCTATTTTCAGACGGGCGCGGCTATCCTCTTCGCGTGGAGCGGAACCGGCTATGTTGGCATACTCCGGCACATAGACTATATAGTGTCCGTCAGCATCCTTAACGAGCAGGAGCGGTTTGTCGATTTCTCTGTCGCCGGGATAGAGCGATGGAGCGGCGCCATAATCAAGCGCATAGTTATTCTTCACATAATCCCCCTGCGACGTCACACCCTTTGGCATAGGCATGGCATGGAGGTTGCGGCGGGTGAGTGATACCGATTTCATCTCCACAGTGCCATCGGCAGCCCAGACCTCCACCTTGGCAAGAGAGCGCAGCAGATGCAGACGCTCCTCCAGTATGGTGCTCCAGCCGAGGCGAAGTGTCACATTCTGATACTCGCATACACCAAACATGGCTATCTTGTCGTCAACCTTGACTACCGGTCCAGGCAGCTTCTCGGAATAGTCAATAGCCGAGGTCGCTGTTGCCATATCAAAGAGATTCTCAAGCTTAGTACCGTCGGTGAGAGTGGGATATTTGCCCCGCCAGTTTGCCATCATCACGAGCTTTATATCCTTCTCATGAATGCGGTCCTTGATTGAGGCAGGGATTTCAAATTCGAGGAGATAATATTTCGAGCCAATCCCCGATTCAAGCGGGGTGACTATCGGATTCATAGCATTGCATATCCAGCTGTCTATATCGTTGCTGTTCTTGCTTCCGCCAAATATCGCCACGCGGAAGTCATTGTTAGCCATGTCGATATAGTTTTCATACCCCATACCGCGGTCATACTCCCCGTCGCCCGATGGTGCGCGTGAGCCGGCATTGTCGCCGGTGAGCACGTAGAGCCCGAGTATATATGTGCCGGGGTCATTGCCGTCGCCATCGGGTGATGTGACAGGCTCATCGGCAGAGCTGCATGAGGCGAGCGCGAGCGCCGACACCATGAGCCACAGCAATGACAGGCATATATGAGATTTAATCTGCATAGTTAAGAATTATTGTTTGCGGAGAGCTGAAAATCTGAGGGGGATAACAGTTTAGAGATTAGAGAGAGGTGTTCTGAATCACAAGCTTCCAGGAAAGTATATAGATATGCGCGCTTACCCAGCGGTCTTTCTCGTCGAGGAAAAACACGAGGTCATACTTATCCTGACGGTCCAGAAATTCCTGGTCGTCCATCTGCCGGTTGTGCGAGCCTTTCACCAGGAGGGCATAATCAATCAGCGGAATGTCCACCACTGTCTTGCCATCCTTGTTGTGAATCTTCACTCGGGTATCCTGCCCTTTCACGAGGCGGCTGATGGTGTGCTCTGCCACGCATGCACTCACCGTGGTGATGGGAGCGCGGGTGCCGGCGGTGTCATCATCGCCAAATCCGGCCGAACCGGCATACTTGTGGTGGGCGTAATATGTGATGGTCTCGTCAGGAAGCAGGGAGTTGTCCCAGTCCATCGAGCCGTTGGCATCGGTGATGGTAAATGTATAGTCATCCTTGTCGACTGTCTCGCCCGATAGGTGCTGGAGCACTATATTGACGTCGTTGGTGTCCTTGATAAGGGGCACGGTGTAGATGTAGGTGCCTTCGTCGTCAGGGAAAACCTGCGCTTCGAGATGTCCGTGGAACAGGGGCGATATATCCTCGCGGGTCATGGCATGTCCTTCGGTGGGATGATAGTCACGGCCGAGGGTGGCGGTGAGATGGGTGTGGTGGGTGGCATCGCCGGGGATGGCGAAATGGGTGCCGGCGCCCTCGCCGCACCATGCCACAAACTCGTAGGTGCCGGGAGCCACGTCGAGGTCCATCAGGTATCCATCGGCACTGAGCGCCGCGCCGCTCTCGCTCTTCTGCCACACTATGGCACCCGTCTCAGGGTCGATGAGATAGAGGGTCACGGCTTTGACCTGCGAGGGGAATGCGTCGGCGTAGAGCATGTTGTAGTCAAACACGAACCGTGCTTTGTAGTATGGGTCGCAGTCACCTTCATATTGATATATCATAGAGTCGCATGAGCTCGTAGCGGTCACTGCGGCTATGAGGGTGAGTAGTCTGGCGGCTATATTGGCAAGTTTTTTCATCGGTTTTGGTTGGGTTGATGATGATTGGCTTTGTGGAGTAGAGTTTAGAGGATTTATGTTGAGGCAGAGTAGCCCGTGGGTGGTGAATCGCGGTGAGTCGCCGGGGGTAGAGAGACGAACCATCCGTGGGGGGAGTTCTGCTCGTTATTTTCGTTGTTTTGTGATGTTTTGAAGAAAGAGTTTGTGTTATGCGTAGAGGCTTTCCATGCCTCGCGTGAGGAGATGTGGCAGGAGAGTAACGGAGAGCTGAATTGTAGAAAGAAAAAAATCCGGGTGCCGCTCGGCACTGAGTGCGGCAAAACCGGCACCCGGAGAAATAATAGGTTAAGTATTAAGCAATTGTGATATCTATATCCGAAATAGGATTAGAGATTAACGCTCTGCTTAACAATCTTCCAAGAAAGGATATTGATGCGGGCACCGAGATAATAAAGCTTATCATTAGGCTCGTTTGGCTTAAGAGTTTCTGTTTTATGGTCGGGGTCCCAGTATCCGTTACCTACACCTTCAAGCTTGTTGATGTCAAGCTGATACCAGTGGTTACGAACCACACCATAGTAACCTTCTTTAACCGTTGCATCAGCAGTGGCACCAAGGTGTTCGATAGGAATATAGTAAGCGGTGCGACCACCATCATAGATGATTGCGCTGTCTTTATCATCCGGCTGAACACCTGAAGCCTTAAGCTGAGACTCAAGATTAGTAACAGCAGTTGCTTTTTCTTCATCAGTCAATTTCACATAGTGTGAATTTGAACCTTCGGGAATTTCATCTACATATTTGTAAAGTTCCAAAGCTTTGATTTCCTCAGATTTAGCATATACCTTACATGCACCTACGCGGGTTGAACCTTCGATAGGCTTAAGTTCGAAATACTGCGCACCAATCTGGTCATAGTTATAACCATCCTCACCTTCAGTTGTAGTTTCTTTTGATGTACGGGTATAAAGATTCAGATTATTCTGAGCATCATCAATGCGGCGTAGAACATTAAGGATATAGGCATCCTGAGTATAAAGAACACCATTGTTACCTCTCACCATATTTACAGCGTCACCATTTCCATTACGGATGATACCACGGAGAATCACGTGAGTAGCATTGATGTCTGAATTATTGGTCTGGAATGCACGCTTGGTGTTCTCATTACAATAAGCATAATTACCTTTATTACCTGTTCCTACACTACATACAGGGTCATTTTCATTAGTAACATAGGTCAAATTATCATTGTTAGTATCGCTATAAACCCAAGACTTAGCCCAGAATGAACGGTGGTCACTGGTTTTATTCCAATTTTCACCCCAAAGAGTGGTTCCAGTCCAGGTAAGGTCAAGATTTTTGAACATGTAGGAGTTATTGGCAGTAGCACTCAAATCCCAGCCTTCAACTTCAAGATAAAGTGTAGAGCTAAGTTCATCGTTACCTGTATTATCCTGACCGGCAACTGTCTGAGTCAATTTATACCAATTTTGCTTTCCTTCTTCATTTGATTTTGGCGCAGAAATAAGAACTTCAACCTTTGCAGCAAGACGCTCTACATACACATCAACGGGAGATGCTTTTTTAGCATCATCAGCTGATGTTTTATAGTCAGTTGTGTTAATTTTTGTAGCAAAATAAGTGGGAACCTTACTTGATGCAATCTCATCGGCATGGTGGTCATCCTCACCTTTATAGCTTGATGTACTCATGACAAAGTAGTTAGACTTTGTTTTCTCAGCACCCTCAACAGACGAATTATCAAGATTTGCATAATAAGTCTGAAGTTTACCAAGAGTCTCAGTCAAAGTGCCACCTTCCTTAAATGATGGAGCATTAAGAACTGTAAGCATGTAGGTAGGATATGTGGCTGATTCGGTGAGCTTATCCAACACAAGGACATTGTTGGTATTGATATACTCTACATAATCAAGTTTAGTATCCGCGTCAAAAGGAATATCGCCTGTGGTGGGGTCTAAGGTTTTAGCTTCCAAAACGAAAGCACCCTTTTCATCGAAGAAGAAGAACTTGGCGTGACGAACTTTATGTTCATTAGTGTAGCCCTCCGCCCAAATCTTACCATCACTATCCTGATAGTCTCCTTCTGTGACAGTACGACCTGCACTTTCAGCACTGAGGATGCGGATGCTTAGATAAGCTGCTCCGTCACCATTTGGCTGGGGATTTTGGTCAACGCCCTTTGCGGGTTCGTCGCTTGAGCAAGCGCTGAGTGAAATCAGAGCTGCGCTTGCAAGAAATGTGAATAATTTGTTCATAAATAAACTATTGTGATAAATATTAATTATTAATCAAATTACTATTGTGAGGAGTGGAGTTACTATGAGTGAGAGTGTGTTACGAGGAGAGAAAAGCTTAAAAATCAAGGAGAGTTACTATTTGTGGTGTCGAATCGGAGTCGGGGGGTCATTTCGCAGTGTCGACCAAAATGGTCACAGGATGATAGTCTATAATCGAGCGTATATTGTCGATATAACTCTGAGCCTGCGGCAATCCGGCCTGGCGGGCTGCCTCAAACTCCCGGAGGGCGCTCTGATAGTCACCGAGCTGGGCGTCGAGCACACCGCGGGCATAGATGGCGTGGGCTGAGGAGCCGGCCTTGTAGAGATAGGCACGGGCTTTGTCGAGCTCTCCCCTCTTCATCTCTATATTGGCTGCATTCAGATTGGAGATTTCATCATTTGGATATACCTCCACAGCTTTCTCAAACACCTCGCAGTAGGCATCGCTCCCCTCAGGGTAGCTTTGGGCGAGTGTGTAGAAGTCAACGTTGCGCAGACGGGTGGGGTCTGTCTGATACACGGCACGGATTTCCTCCACGGTGGTAAATGTGCGGATGGAATAGGTGACAGTGTAGTCCGAGTGACGCAACCATGGATATATATTCTTAAGTATCACCGCATAGTCGGCAGGATACTGGGTCTTGATAGCCTTATCGCGGGCATCGGGCTCGAGGGGGCTGTTGGCTATGGCGAGGATTTCCTGTCGGTTGGGAATCGGGAGCGAGAGTGAATCGGTGAGCCATGTGCGCAGACCCTCCCAGTCCTCAGGCTCGTATGATGAGGTGATGGTGGTGTCGGGGAATGAATAGAGGTCACGCACGTAGCGGCGCAGTGTCTCTGTACGACCCTTTGCGAGGCGCACGTTGTTGTCGTATGGACCCTCGGGCGAGGCGAAACCCTTGATGTGGACATGGGTTATGGTAGCGTCCTTGTCCTGACGCACATAGTCAATCGAGTTGATAATTTTTGCAAGCTCGCGGCGGTTTATCATGTAGTCGGGTTTCAGCTCGGTGCGGTTTACCACGAAGGTGACGAATGCAGAGCCTTCAATCGACTTGATTACGGGTCCGGCATCGACCGGAGGCGCGAAAATAAAGTCGGTCATCACTGGCGGACGCTCGGTGTCGATGAGTGCAATGTCGGTGTTGCCGCGGCGACCTGTGCCGGGCTGATGCTCGGGGGTGTCACAGCAGTTGGCAGAAGCCACACGAAGCTCAACAAGCGACTTGCCCATCCACGGCTCAAAGGGGATATCCTCGGAGTAGACGGCATGTCCGGTCTTGCCGGCACGATATATGTGCGAATCGGACGCCTCGGCATCGGAATTGCGCAGATGCCAGTACCAGCGGTTGCGTCCGGCTATCACGATAGGTTCAAGCTCAATGGAGTCGGTACCCTGCTCACTGATAATCACGGGAGTGTAGATTATTTCGCGGTCGCGCGGGAGGGAGATGGCGTTCATGTCGAAATCAAGCTTGAGGGCGAGGGTCTTTTCCTGCGGGTTCACGGCTACTTTGACGTCATGGAGCTTTATTGGCTCGGGCACGGCTGTGGCGGCTGCTGCGGGGAGAGCTGCTGCAAGCATCAGGGCACACGATGCGATAGCTGTGGCGGGGGTGGTGTATTTCAGTTTCATATTTGCAGACGTGTGAGGGGTGGATGAGATTAGAAGGTGTAGACAATGCTTACGGCTGCCTTGGTGGGACCGTAGTAGTTATGATGCTGGTTGGAACGGATTTTCTTACCGCAGTTGGAGCAGCGGTACACATCGTAGTGGGTATATACCCATCCTATACCGATTTCCGCCTCGAGGTTCCAGTGGCGGTCGAGAATCCAGGAGTAACCGTAGGCTATGCCGGCACCACCATACCATCCCTGATGGCGCTCGTCGGTGAGTTTCGAGAAGTCAGTGCCGAGAAACTTGATATTGTTGTGAAGGTTACCGAAATTGTACTGACCTCCAAGGAGATGCGCTCCCACAAAGTGACCTGCGAAACGCTGGCAGAACCAATAGCGAGCCTCGGGCATCACGAGCCAGTGGCGCCAGTTGTGTTCGTTGATTGTCCATGCGTTCAGACGCCCGGTGAGTTCGGCTGTCCATTTTGGGGCAAGCCCTACCTCGGCGCTCACACTCGGTGAGAGGATAATCTCATCAAGAATGTTTGTTTTGACCGCAACATCCTGAGCCTTAGCGTTGAAACATGCCATCAGGCTACAGATAAAAACTGTGATAATGATTTTATATTTCATAGATATCAATCCCCTATGTATGTAAAAGGAGAATAGCAGTAAAAATAAGCTACTTATTGGTGTCTTGTTGTATTAACCGCAAAAAGGATATGAAGTATCGGCACCCCTCCTACTCAAAAGGAAAGGTGCGTAAGGGTTCAGGAGTTCTCTCCTGGGGGAACATGAGGGCTGAAGGTTGCAGCTCCCTGCCCTTCAACTTTGTGTATACAGCTGATTCCCAATCTGTTACAATTGGGGGGGGGGTAATATGGCTCGTTGGCTAAAGTAGTATCTTGACATTTAGGATAAAGTGTGTAAAAAATTTAATTTGAAGCTATTGTATATCGTGTCGAATATGCAAATTTAAACAGAGTTTTTGAGCTTGACAAGCAATTTAAACTGTTTTTCTGTTAAAATTTGCAAAAACAGCATTAGGAGCGATTGTATTGGGGGGTGACGGTTGAAACGGGATTTTTTATTCGCTGGAACACAAAAGGGCCGGAGGGAATCAAAGCGATTCCTCCCCGGCTCCTGCGGTTACACTTGCATTACTGTCTCCTTATTGTCACATCACTGTCTCCCTCTTGGATGGGTTGCGAAATCAGTGTCGAGGAGCTTGGCGTAGGCTCTCAGATATTTTCGGAGCCCCGACACCATCTCCTGTGTCTCCTGAAGCATATTCAGGTAGACATATACCACTGTCATCGACGACGGGTCACCCTCGCGCAGCTGAGTGAAAAGGCGGTGATAGGTGTCGGATATCACATCTTTCAGCTCATCGCAGTTGCGGCGCAGCATAGGTATGGTGGCGGTAGCCGTTGTATCCATCATGTCGAAGGTATCGTTGAAGAGGGTATCGACCCTACCTTTTATCATCTCGAACTCTGCCACGTATTGCTTGGGGAGAGGTCGGAAGTTATTATCCACATGCTCCCGGCAGATTTCACATATACGGCGGAGATTATAGAGAATGCTCATGCAGCAGGTATTGCTGAGATGGAACCATGCGCTTTTCTCGATGGCGGTCTCATGGCTTACCTGACGCAGGCAGAGGGTCTCTTTGCGACGCGCATTCTTCAGCACACTTTTCTGGCGCTCCAGAGCGGAGTCAGCCTTGCCAAGCACCCGCGAGTTTTCATTTATAAAAGCGGTGGTAACGGCGGCATAGCTCTCGTCGGCAAAGCGGAGGAACTTAAGCTGCTGCCCGGTCACATATATGCGGAGCAGATTCCAGCTCTCGGTCTTATCGGTGGTGGAGAGAATGGTCTGGAAAAGTGCGTCACCCTCATCCTCGGTCTTGCGAGCACGGAAGCGGCGGTTGCTGCGGATAAGCAGAAAAATTGTGAAAAGCGCCAGTGCGAACATCACCCAGTGCCCTCCGATGTGCATCAGAAAGACTATGATTCCTGCGCCGATGAAGGCTGCGCCGGCGGTGAGAAACCATCCGCCTATCACCGATATCACACCTGTGATTCGGAACACGGCGCTCTCACGCCCCCACGCACGGTCGGCGAGCGATGTACCCATTGCCACCATGAAGGTGACGAATGTGGTGGAGAGGGGAAGTTTGAGCGAGGTGCCGAGGGCTATCAGGGCGCCGGCAAGCACAAGGTTGACCGAACCTCTGATGAGGTCGAAGGCGGCTCCCTGTTCCATAATTGTATCATCCGAATTAAATCGGCGCGCGAACCACGCACGGACCGAGTCGGGGGTATGGCGGCGCACCCATGCCAGGAGCGAGAGCGACCATCGCACCAGGCGGCGGGCTATGCGCGATGAACCGAACATCTCCTCACCACCCTGCTGGCTACCAAGCCCGATTTCGGTCTTGGCGACATTCTGTGCCTTTTTAGAGGTGGCGAGCGCCACTACCATAATCATACCGGCCCCGATGAGAAAATAGAGAGGTGTCTGCGCCGGTCCGTTGAGCGAACCCATCAGAAAACCGCGTGGGTCACCACCACCATTTGCCATGTAGTCCTGGTAAGAGGCGAGTCCGCTCAATGGCACACCGATGAAGTTGACGAGGTCATTCCCTGCAAATGCCATGGCAAGCGCGAATGTACCCATCAGCACTATCACCTTGAGCACATTGACCTTCAGGAAGTGAAGCAGTTGCATGAGCACGGTAAATCCGGCAAAACATACACCTATAATAAGCAGAGTGTTGGAGGCAATCCACTTTTTCAGTTCGGGAGTCATGAATGTAAGGTCCTTGGCTCCTTTAATCAGAAGGAAGTAGACAATAGCGGTGGCACAGATGCCGCCGAATATCCCTATCTTCCATTTCATCCGGCTACGATAGTTGAATGAGAATATCATACGCGACAGGAACTGCACCAGAGTTCCGAACACAAAGGCTATCGCCACCGAGAGGAATATACCCATGATTACCGAGAGTGCTTTCTCAGTATTCAGCAGGTCATTGAAGCCCAAGTCGATGCCTCCCGCCATCTTAATCAACGCCACAACAAACGTCGCTCCGAGAAGCTCAAACACCATCGATACGGTGGTGGATGTGGGCATTCCGAGCGAATTGAAGATGTCGAGAAGAATGATGTCCGTGACCATCACTGCCATAAATATGCATATCAGGTCGTAGAACGAGAAATGTTCCGGGCGGAAAATACCGTGCCGCGCTATTTCCATCATGCCGTTGCTCATGGCGGCTCCGATGAATACGCCCACGGAGGCTACAATAATAATGCGTTTGAACGAGGCTGCTTTCGAGCCGATAGCTGAATTGAGGAAATTAACCGCGTCATTGCTTACTCCCACCGACAGGTCAAACACTGCCAGTAGGAAGAGGAATATCACGACGCACAGGAATAGTATGTCCATTTCTTAGAGGTTGTTTAATCTGTTCTGATTATGTTACAGTCTGTCCTATTTTTTAATACAAAGGTCGGTTAAAATTGTTTCAAAAATATTTCATAAAGATTAAGATAATATGAAACCATGTACACACACCACAACCCCGCACCTGGGCGGAGGGCTGTATCGTCTTTCGGATACATCCCTTTCCGTCCCGATGCGGGGTTGTCGGAATTTCCGTCCCCGGAAATTTCAGAGTGTGTTTACTTTTAACACACTCTAAGGGAGTGTTTAATCACACCCTCTTATTTGGAGTCTGACTCTTATTCCGCTATAATCTCTTTCAGCGCCTGTGATAATTGGTCAGGGCATGAAGTGGCTTTGCTGCCGCAAAGTATACCGTCAAGACGCCCTATCACCTCCTCGGGTTTCATCCCTTTTACCAGCGCACCTATCCCCTGGAGATTACCATGACATCCGCCGGTGAAACGGACATCCTGAATGAGTCCGTCCTCAATTTCAATTTCTATCATGCGCGAGCATGTGCCTTTTGTCTGATACTGATATTTCATTTGCTGAATTTATTGTTGATTATATTATATATATTATATAGGTTATTCTTCAAGACGGTTGATTATGCTCATGAGTGTCTCGCCGAGACCTATTGTGTAGCCGCTGCTCACATATACCACGCGGTTGAAGGTGTCGGCAATAACAAATACCGGCATCTCTCCTTCCGGTAGGTCAAGACTCGCCGCCAATTCTGCCTCCACGGCGCCATCCTTGTCAATACCGGTGACGATATTTGCAGGGAGAGCGGGGAATGCAGCCCCATTGAAACGTGCCGCCTCATCCTCATCCTTGAACAGCAGAAGCATTTTCTTCCCCCACTTCTCAAAATCAGCCTTAAGAGCGCTGATATCGTTAAGCGCGTGTGAGGTCGGCTCATGGTTGGGACGTATGAGCCCTACCACATAGTAACCCCTCCCGGTGGTAGAGAGAATGCTCTTGTCGGTATCGGAGGCAATATCATGGTAGATGTTCTCTGCATTGAGCGAGCCTATCACCTGCACCGCATTGTCATCGTGGCGGAATACAAATGGCAATTCGGTCACCTTATCCTTATCTACAGTGAAGAACTCTGAGCGGGCGAGCACGCCGCCGTTGGCGAGACGCTGCCCGGTGACAAGCATGTAGTGCCCCTCCTCCAGAGTGGTGTGACCGTCGAGAAATTCCTGGAGGGTCATCCCCTCATCAAATTCAAGCTGACGCGGGAAACCTCCGTCGATTTTTGAGATGGAGAAGTGGGAATAATATTTCGGCTCTTTCACGGTTGATAGCTCAATGGCCGATGCCTTGATTCGTCCGGTAGGTGATACAGTCGAAAGGGTCTCATCTGCGAGCTTCACATCCACCCATTCACCTGCCTCGGAAGCATACTGCGGCTTACCGGTCACCGGGTCGATGCGCGAAGGAATCCCGCAGCTTCTTGCGCCTGCCACAAAGCAGATGGCTGCCGAGAGAGGGTCGGCGACACCTGTACGCCACACCGACTCAGGGCTCATGCGAAGCTGCTTGGGATTATTGTCGGAACGGAGGGTTATGTGTGACTTCACTTTCTCCACCCATTTGTCGGGACTTGCTGCATACATCTTTCGGTCTGCTTCCGGCAGCTCCCGGCGGAAGAAATCTTTGTAGGGTGTGAGAAATTCATTCTCTACACGCGGATTCAGCACGTATGCCTCATAGAGAGGAGTGTCAGCGTTCACATCATCGGTAGACAGATGGTCCTGAAGCACAGCTACCGGGACATCCCTGCGGTCCTTCTCACTTATGGCTAATAGAAGGGCAAGGGCTTTTTCCCTCTGTCCGGGAGCTACTTCTGCGAGAAATCCGCTGAGGTTTGCATGGTTGCCACGCGACTCCACAAGTACCTTAGCCACCTTGGCAGCATCAAGGTTAAGGTTACGGGCAAGCTCTACCCCTTTCGCTGAATCGGCAAAGTTTGACATGTAGGCGTGGCGCAATGAGTCCTCGTATGATTTTCTACGGTCATTCTCCGCTGCCTGCTCGGCTGTCGGCTTAGGCAACGATGCAGAAGCAGGAGGAGGTATGAGGTCAAACAGCAAGGTGCCGGTATAGGTGGCATCCTTGTCGAGTGTCACCGTGACGGATGCCGAGGAGTTCCCTTTAGCCAAGCCGAATCGTGTGCCGTCCGAAGCCCAGATGACCAAATCCCCCTTACCGGTATTGAGCGAAGCACGTCCATCAGCATCCGCGACCTTCTGCGCGAGAGGATAGTATTCGGAATAGTTGTAGAGACAGAATTTCACTGTAGCCCCCTTGCTCGGAGTTCCGTCAGGATTGAGCACACGCACCTCAACCGGCGCCACAGGTGCATAATTGGCTGTCACGTTGATTACCGTATAATATGGAGAGTGCCCTACGGCTTCCTCCGGACCATCGTAGACACCAAACACGTTTGTGTGCATGAGCATTCCGCGCGATGCCGGGGAGTTGAACCAAGCGAGGTTGAGTATCGGCTCAGGTTCACATGCTCCGAGAAAATACCATTTTCCATCAGCCCAAGCCTCCACCCAGGCGTGATTGTCGTCGGTATGAGCCCATCGCGGAGTGTAGACCTGACGTGCAGGTATGCCCATGGCGCGCAATGCCGCCACAGCAAAGGTGGATTCCTCTCCGCAGCGACCTATTGCCTGGCTTACGGTGGAGAGAGGACTGCTTGTGCGGGCATCTGAAGGCTGATATGTGGCTTTCTCATGACACCAGTGATTTATTTCAAGTATCGCCTCCTCCATGGTGAGGTTTTTCACTCTATCCTTAAGCTCATCGTAAAACACACGGCGCGACATATCAAGATTTTCATTGTTGACACGCACCGGAAGCACGAAATGCCGGAATTCACGCTCTGGCACCGTTTTGCCCCATGGCATCTCTTCACGGGCTTTTAATGACAGCTCCACATTCTCCTTGAAGAAGTCATGCGAATACATTGCCCTGTCAGGGAGAGGCATCCCTCGATAGAGAAATTCAATCAGGCTGTCGGTCTCGTTGACAGGCGTCGCCGCTGTCGCTCCGGTTGTGAATGCCAGAAAGGTGGCGACTGTCAATAAAAATTTCATCATAAGTAGGTGTTATTTGATGCTGTTGATTTCATTAATAATATTGCGCACGCTCTCCGCCGAGGTAACCATACGGCTGTATTCGTCCATCTCGGGAGCACCCATCTTCACCCGCTCATTGCGGTAGACCATGCTCGATGGCACCGCAACACGTGCCGAGGCATGAAGCTCGTTCACTCCGCTCCTCTCCACTATCATGCGGGCATTTTTTACCGATACTCCACTCCCTGCCATGACCGAAAGACGCTCACCGGCAGCAATGCGCAGCTTTGCAAGCAGACCTGCCCCCTCAAGAGCCGTAGGTGCCTGTCCGGAAGTAAGAAGACGGTTACAACCGAGTGCTATCACATCTTCCAGCGCCTTTATTGGTTCCCGGCACACGTCAAAAGCACGGTGAAAAGTGATTTCTGCCTCACCGGCAGCTTCGACGAGACGCGTACACAGTTCCATGTCAACATCACCTTCGGGTGTGAGCGCACCTATCACCACGCCATTGGCTCCGGCAGCAGTCACCGCACGTATATCGGTTATCATGCACTCCGTCTCGGCGGGTGTATAAACAAAATCACCTCCTCGCGGACGTATCAGCACATTCACCTTTATGCCCGACTGCACTGCCGCCTTCACCAATCCGAGCGAGGGTGTGACGCCCCCCTCGGCAAGTCCGCTGCACAGTTCCACTCTCGCGGCGCCACCTTCGAGTGCCGCCGCCACACTGTCGAGCGAATCTGCACAAACCTCAAGTGTACGGAGTTTCATTTCTCTTAATTGTTATTTTTATCGGTAAGTATCGTTTATCTGTATTCCGACCAGTTTTCACAATGTTATTTTGTAGTCAGCTCGATTATATAATCGGGCACGTCAGGAATAGCGGGGAGATGCAGCACAACCCCCTTCTCATTATGGCGGGAGAATTTCACATCCTCCTTCCCGTCGAAAGTCACAGCTTTCTTCACCTTGCAGTCAAGAGGAAGATGCAGGTCTCGTATATCGGAGCTGAGCAGGTGTACATACAATTTGTCACCCTTGCGTGTGGTCGTGCCCCATGGTTGCGACTGGATGTCACCTCCGTCTGTGCCATAAATCGTCTCGCCATATACTGAAAGCCACTCTCCCATCTCTTTCAGGCGGTCAAGCGACTGGCGGGGCAGCTCGCCGTTTGGCTGCGGTCCCACATTGAGAAGCAAGTTCGCTCCCATACCGGCACATTTCACCAGAAGACGCACCAAGGTAGGTGTATCCTTGTAGTTTGTATCCTTCACCTTGTATCCCCACATTCCGTTCATGGTCTGGCAGGTCTCTTTGGGCAACGACGCAATATCCTGCGAACTATAACCGGCGGTGTTCTCACCCGGCACATCTCTCTCGAATATCTGTATATCCTCCCCTTCTATCACATTTTCATGATGGTTGTTAGCCACCATGCACGAAGGTTGTAGAGTGTGTATCATCCGGTATTGTTCCTCAAGCTGCCAGTTGAAAGGCACTGAATCCTCATCGTGGTCCCAATATCCGTCAAACCAGATGGCACGTATAGGACCATAGTTCGTGAGCAACTCGGTCAGCTGATTGTTCATGAACTTATAGTAAGTATCCCAATTATAGTTTAGCGAGTCTCGACCGTTATGGCGACCTGTACGTCCGCGTGGGTAGTCGGTCCGTTTCCAGTCCAGATGCGAGTAATAGAGATGAAGTTTCACATCCTCCTTGGCGCATGCATCCGACAGCTCTTTGAGCACATCGCGTTTGAATGGAGTACCGTCAACTATATTATAGTCATTCTCTGCGGTCTTGAACATTGAGAACCCATCATGGTGGCGAGTGGTGAATGTGATGTAACGCGCACCGGAACCTTTTATCGCCTTTACCCACTCGTCGGCATCGAAATCTGCCGGATAAAAACCTCTGGCGGCCTTGCAGTATTCATCCTCACGGATGCCGGAGTTGAGATACCACTCCCCTTGGGCAAACATGCTGTAGATGCCCCAATGGATAAATATGCCAAACCTGTCGGCGGCAAATTCCTTCTGTGACTGCCTCACTTGCTCCGATGGCTCGTAGCCGCTCACATTTTCCGACGCTCCCGCGGAGCCTACAGCCGCCGCAAGCATGGTCAATACAAATAGAATGTTCTTTTTCATCATAGCTAAATCCTGATTCCGATTGCTTTATTGCATTTTGTTCTTTTGTCGCACACGTGATGTATGATTGCCCATCAATAAAATGCGCACAATGCAAAGATACATAAAAAGCCCCAAACTCCCCCTCAAAATATTTAAGTAACTATCAGAATTTAATACCTATTTATAGCATCGATATTTTTTAGATGGTTCCGCATATGAATTAAAAGAATATCGCAAACTGTCTGACCATATTGATTGCTAACTATTGTATGTTGCGGACGTTTTATCTTAGGAGTACATTTGCATACTATTATTATCATGGCAACTAATCAAAACCTACTGAAACAATTCGGGAGAACAATCCAGACTCTACGAAAAGAACTCTTGATTCAATATGCCATCAATCTCTATGGCACCACCGCCACATTCCCGGACGTCCGGGAATGTGGCGGTGGTTATAACGGGAAGTGAATTATTTAGAGTTTTGTCTTAAAAACAATCTATTTTCACTTTGTAAATCAGAGCACTTTTTTGTAGAGTGCCACGATATCGTCGAGGGTTACTTCGCGAGGGTTACCGGGTGTGCAGACGTCGGCAAGAGCCTGCTCTGCGAGACGTGGAATATCAGCTTCTGTGATACCAAGGTCGGTAAGATGCTGTGGGATTTCAACCTTGATTGAGAGTGCCTTCACAGCTTCGCAAGCGGCGCGTGATGCTTCCTCGCGAGTCATACCGGTGGTGTCAACACCCATCGCACGGGCTATTTCCGGATACTTGTCAAGACAGCATTCCATGTTGAATTCCATCACTGTGGGGAGAAGCAGTGCATTAGCGACACCGTGAGGTATATCGAAAAGAGAACCGAGAGGATGAGCCATACCGTGTACAAGTCCGAGACCCACATTGGAGAATGCCATACCGGCGATATACTGAGCAACAGCCATACCGTTGCGGGCGTCAGCATTCTTGGGTTCGGCAACTGCCACAGGCAGATACTTGCTTATCATGCGTACCGCCTCAATCTCAAACATGTCAGACATTTCCCAGGCACCTTTGGTGATATAACCTTCGATAGCATGGGTGAGGGCATCCATACCGGTAGCCGCTGTAAGGCTCTTGGGAAGGCTGTACATGAGCTCGGCATCAATAATTGCCACGGCAGGGATGTCATTGGGGTCGACACACACCATCTTTTTCTGCTTATCCTCATCGATAATCACATAGTTGATGGTGGTTTCGGCTGCTGTTCCGGCAGTGGTCGGAACAGCTATGATGGGCACACTCTTATGACGGGTGGGGGCGCAACCTTCCAGCGAGACAATATCGTCAAACTCAGGGTTGTTAACCACAATGCCGATACCTTTCGCAGTGTCGATGGATGAACCGCCACCGATAGCCACGATGAAATCAGCACCCGATTTCTTGTAAGCCTCGATACCGTTCTTGACATTGGTCACGGTAGGGTTAGGCTTAACATCGCTGAATATTTCGTAGGGGATTCCCGCTTCGTCAAGCACATCGGTCACCATCTTGGCAACACCAAACTTAATCAGACCGGGGTCGGTCACCACCAGAGCCTTATTTTTACCAAGTTGCTTCACTGCTTCGGGAAGCTGTTTTCTTGCACCGGGTCCGAAGTAGGACACCTCATTAAGAATGAAACGATTAATCATATTTTACGGTATTAGGTAATCTTATCATCTATTTGCCACATTGCATGAACCATGGAAAATAGCTGCGGCAAAGATACGACAAAATCTCAAAAACGCAAAGAATTGCGGAAACAGGAGACCACATCTACCGGGCAGACTCACTTCGCACCCTCTATTTGTCGCTCAATTGTGACGGAAAGCCGGGTTTCACCGGTATACGTTCCGAATCCATTGCCGCGTTATAGGCGAGCCATGCCACTATGGCGGCATTGACTTTCAAATCATCTATCGACAGGCGTTCGTAAGTATCCATTGTAGTATGATAGGTGCGGAAATAGTCGAGCGGGTCCTGGATAAACTGATAGGCCGGCAGTCCGAGACGTGAGAAATTGACATGGTCAGTACTACCGACCTTGGTGGGTGACAGAGTGTCGAATCCGAGAGAGACAAACGGTTTTTTCCATGTTTCGAAGAAAGGAAAAGCCATATCATTCTCCTCTAAATACACACCACGGAAACGTCCGGAACCGAAGTCCATGTTAAGATAAAGTGCAAAATCATCATAACCGGGTTTCACTTTCTTTGACTCACCGTCAAAGAGATAATTGTCCACATACCCGCGTGAGCCATAGAGCCCCTGCTCTTCCCCACCCCATAGAGCCAGACGGATGGTGCGACGGGGTGACACTCCGAGCTCCTTGAGAATACGCATTGCCTCAATCATGGTTATGCACCCCGAAGCATTGTCGGCGCCACCTGTTCCGCCATGCCATGAGTCGAGATGGGCACCTATCAGCACCACCTCATTTTTGAGTTTTGGGTCACTGCCGGGAATCTCGGCTATTACATTATTAATCCGTTGGTTGTCGGTAAACTGATTTCTGATATCAAGTTCCATCTCGACCTTTTCACCACTGTTTACCAGACGCACCATTCGTCCGTGGTCCTCAATTGGCAGCACTATCTGTGGCAACGGCTCCTTATCCCCCACTTTGTATGCCACGCCTCGTGAGCCGGGAATATTGAATGTACCGTCCCCGGTCACCACCGCAATCACCTGCTCGGCGGCAAGCATGGAGTCAATCGCCTGCTGGAGTGTACGGTCATAACTACCGCGCGACCATGAGCGGCTTGAGGGACGCTTATCCTTGGTCATCTCACTGAGCTGTTCATCTGTATAGCGGCTTGCCATGGGGCGGAACGACAGCTCATACTTGCGCTGCTCAGGCATCAGAGCTATTTTTCCGGCAAGTTTCCCCTCATACTTCGAAAGTTCCGACAGATTCTTGACATCTACCACCACGCACTCACCCTTTACCAACCCTGCGGTGCTACCTGACCACGCTTTGGGATTGGCGGCAAAACTGCAATAGTAAGGTGCTGTCATAGCCACATAATTCTTGAGATTATCCCAACCACCCTTCGTAAATTCCGTGGCAAATTCCACTCTCGGGTTCGTGAGTCCAAGCTCATTAAGCTTATCAACCACCATCTCCTCAGCCCGCAACTTCATCTGTGAGGCTGCCAGACGTCCTCCCAGACGGTCTGTCATAAACTGAGCTATCTCCTCAACTTTAGAATTATTGAACGCTTCATTCTTTACCTTATAGGCAATCTCATCCGGTTGGCATGTCTGCGCATATCCGGTCACCGCCATGCCGAGAGCCACAGTCAGTGCGATAAATTTATTAGGTTTCATCAATGTGATAGATTAGTTACTTAATTCTTACGGACCGTTTGGTCCCGGGGGCAAATTTAAGCAAAGCTACCGAGATTTCCTTATCTTTTTCACTGCTAACAGTTCAAAAAATTCCGTTATTCACCTCGCACCGCTAAAAATCCACAACATTGCCTCCCAATCTGACCAGATATCTCTCTACCGGGAAAATACTTTTAGACGGTCGTGTTTAATAACACACTCTTAAAGTTCGAGATGAAACAATAGCGATTCCCTGTCAAGATAATCATATCGTATGGGTAAGTCCGATTTGCCAATCTGCTTGAATCCGGCACGTACATAAAAAGCATGGGCTTTCTTAGCCACTGATGGTGTATCGAGTATCATGTGCCGGAAACCATTGGTATTGGCAAAATCAAGCAAACGGGTATAAAGCGCCAACCCAACTTTCTGAGAACGATAGTCGGAACGGACGAAAAATTTTTTCAACACGCACCAATCGTCATTTATTTTCATCAATGCCACAGTGCCCACCACATGACCGTCATCAACAGCCAGCCAGAAGTTTCCGCCACGGTTGATATATGATTCAGTGATATCAAGCAAATCCGGTTGACCTTCCAAAGGCATATTCACCTTCGCCTCATCATTCTGAATATGCAAAATGAGATTTATAGCCTCATCCTTGAATTCATCCCTGTACTGAATTATTTCCATTATATTGAAACCTGTCCTTTTTATTTATAATTCCTTTTAACAAGAAGCCTTGAAATCGCCTCCATGTGAGATATTAACGATAGTTGCTCATCCTCTGTCAATCCTCCATATATATCCCTCACTGATGTATCAGCCGATTCATTCAGCTCATGATATATCACGACTCCGCTTTCGGTAAGCGAAATCACATCTCTACGACCGTCAACCTCTGAAGTGGTGCGACATATATATCCCTGCTGCTCCAGTTTTTTCAGTATTCTTGATAGATACCCTTTATCCATATTTAATTCCACACATATCTCCTTGGCACTTCTATCCAGATGAAGAAATATATCCTGAATCACCCGAATCTCAGGCAGACAGAATGAGCTCCCCATATACCTGCGGTTCAATACGCCAAGCAATCTTGTATAAAATCTATTGAACGACCTTATTTTATCAATATGTTTCTGTTTCATGCCGCAAAATTATAAATAATAGTTGACAAAATCAACTATTATTTATAATAAAAATCTGCACGGACTCAGACTGAAATCCAAATCCGTGCAGATTTTTATTGGGACATAGGGTAGTTAACCCTCTGTATATCTTCAATTCATGTAATTTCCAACAGTCATTGGAAATTAGTCCTTAACCGGTGCAAACTGGTCCTTGCCAACACCGCAGAGAGGACATACCCAATCATCGGGAATATCTTCAAATGCTGTACCCGGCTCAATGCCATGTTCGGGGTCGCCTACTTCGGGGTCATATACCCAATCACAAACTTCGCAGATGTATTTTTCCATAATTCTGTAATTTTTTATATTGTATTAAATATTGTTGATGTTCAACGCTGTCACGCCTTGATTTTTGTTAGCATAACCTTTGAGTCTGTTTTAGCAATAACGCTGTGAGGCACATTGGCTCCCATGAGCAGGAAAGCTCCGGCACGCATGGTGTGGGGTGTGCCGAGCATGGTAAATTCAATTTCGCCATCCACCACATATACCATCACCTCGGCAGGAGCCACATGCTCCGAAAGCGACTGTCCCGACTTGAACGCCACCAGCGATACTCCACCATGTGAATTTTCAAATATGCTTTTAAAATTAACTTTATCAGCCCCGGTTTCAATCTGGGCGGAGAGGTCGTGAACCTCTCCAAACTTATATTCCGTCTGAAGCATAGTAAACGAGTTATTTTTAATTAATAATTAAAATATTCCGTGATAAAGGTATAACAGAATATATAACAGAAATGTTTTGCCACTCTGCCAACATCACTTCAAGTATCATCAGCAAGAGAGCTATTTCATGAAAAAACATTATCTTTGCGACCATATATCACAGACCTTCACCCCCAACGATATGAATAAAATCCAGCAATTGATTCTACTCCTGACCGCCACTCTCCTCTGCCTGCTTTTGCCGGCGTGCATGAGCAATGAGGACAAGGTGCGCGGGCAACTGAAGAAAGCGTCCGAGCTAAAGGCTTCTGACAGTGACAACGAGAGGCTGGCAATAATGCTTGAGATTGATGACAACCTTGACCCCGCTCTATCGCCCGAACTGAAATGGGAAGTAGCATCTACGCTCGGAGATATATATTATACCAAATACCAATACCGTAAAGCTCACAAATACCTGACACGCGCCGTGGACTACGGCAGAGAGTGTGATGATAAACACAACCTCGGAATAGCTCTATGGAACCTTGCATTGGTGGTAAACGATACCGATTCACTGACACAGATATTGTCGGAATGCCGTGACGTGAACCGGTTGGTTGGAAATCTCCACATTGAAAACCGTGCCCGCATCCATCTGTCGAGATTCGCAGCGCTCAGAAATGATTTAGTACAAGCCCGGTTGATATACGACAGCATCATCGCCTCGGCTCACAACGACAAATTTATCGACGTTGAATCAAAGATACTCCTCGCCGACATAAGCATCATTGAGAAAAATTACCCTGAAGCCACAGCCATAATCAACGGGATGGCGCCTGAGCGTCTCTCGCTCGACGGAAAAGTGATACGCTACACACGGTTGATGCACCTCATGAAAAGCCAGGGAAAGTATGAGCAGGCTCTCCTCTACTCCGATTCACTGGCAATCTACCGTGACTCCATAAACTTAATCACACTCTCCGACCAGACTTCAAGAATAGAAAACGGATACGCTGCACGTATAGTGCGCGAACAGGGTCAGCGCACCATCGCCATAGCTATCGGTATATGCGTGACTCTGCTCCTATCTGCCATAATATTTTTCCTTGCCAGACAACGCAAACTGAAATCACGCCAGCTGTCACTTGTGAAGAAAATCTCCTCACTCAATCTAAAATTATCGGAACTTGCAACCGGAAACGGACTGCATGAGCAACCTGTAGCAGAGATGGAAAAATCGGTAGCTGAAAAATTCCGACTGAACAGGGAGTTTTTCCGGACTCTTCCGCAATATTCCACCCTCCGACAGCTCAATTTGCTTCGGAACTCCGATGAAATTGACCGTCAGAAAGTCAAGGATATTCTCGACGCGGTGATAGGTCAGTTTGCCGACGCGTGTACCAATCTCAGCCAACTGTTCCCGGCACTTACCATGGAAGATTCCCTGTACTGCGCCATCATCTATGCCGGATTCACCAAAGAGGTGGCATCGGTGGCATTTAAGGCAAGTGAAGAAGCCTTGCGTCGTCGCAAGAGCAGAATCAAACAGAAACTCACCCCCGGAATGTTCGAATTCATATTCGGCTGACACATCCTGAAAATCTGTAAAAACCACTTACCGAGCGGGACAATAGTGTGACAATACAATGGTGTCACACTATTGTCCCGCCTGACATATAGCCTGTTAGGATGACGCCTCGTAATTTTGCAAAAAACACTACAAGCTATATGAAACGTCAACTACTCTTTGCTTCAATTCTCACCGCATGTGCAATAAATGCACTCGCCGACACTCCTACCGATTCAATCACTCTCGATGAGACTCTCGGCGAGGTGACAGTCACAGCCCAACGCAAATATGTGCGTCCTACCCCGCGAGGGCTCAAAATCTCGATGACCGGCAATCCGCTATCGAAAATCGGAAGCGCCGTGGATGCCATAAAACAAATGCCCATGATTGATGCGTCCGACGGAGGCATCACAGTGCTTGGAAAGGGGGCACCGTTAATCTACATCAACGGCCGACGCATGCGCGACAGTTCCGAATTGGAGATGCTCACATCCGAGGAGCTACGGACTGTAGAAATCATCACCAATCCATCGTCGAAGTACGGGAGCGATGTCACATCAGTGATTCTTATTAAAACCCGTGGGAAAGATGCCGGCTTTTATGCCAATGGAGCAGCATCTGTCACAGCATCTGAAAAATGGTCGGAGTCAGGACAATTGAATTTGAATTATCATACCGAAAACGGGGTTACAATCTTTGGTGACATATCCTACGGGAACAACGGTTTCAAGCAGGAACGTGACTATAAGGAGCTATTCTCCACCAATGGAAAACTGCCGCTCGACCACATCACCCGCACATTTGCCACTGCAAAGCAACGACGCGAATCACTCACTGCTGATGGTGGCATCAACTATGAGTCAGGCAAAAATTCGGTCGGCGTGAAGTATACCTACTCCCGCACACCCTCAAGCCATTTTTCATATCAAGCCCAATCTCTCACCGACCTGAGAGAGCCCGGAGAAATATCCTCGTCCAACAATCTTAATTCCCAATCCTACCGCCATTACCTGAACGGTTACGCGGAGCTGGCTCTCCCTGCCGGAATAGGTCTGCGCGTCGACATGGACTATATCACCGGGAAAAATACCGGAAGAGATTTCACATCGGAGATAGAAACGGGAAACATGATTGAAAACACAAACCGCACCACCTCCGACCTATTCGCCGGGAGAATCGAGCTGCAAAAGGAATTTGGAAAATGGGAACTGAATGCCGGCACTGATTACACCTACACCGACAATGACCAGCGGTTCAACTCTCTCACTTCAGCGGGTAACCAGATGTTGCGACCTGCCACCGACAGGGTGATTCAGCATCTCTACTCCACCTATCTCTCAGCCAACCTCAACCTCAATGAACATTGGTCACTGAGCGCCGGAATAAGATATGAGGACACACATATACGCTATTTACGCAACGGCATCAAAGAGCCCGCTCTATCAAAAGGGTATAATGACCTGCACCCCAACTTTGGCATCACCTTCTCATCGCCCGTCACTCTGTCGGTCTACTACAAAGCGGTGACTTATCGACCGGCCTACTCCTCGCTCGACAATAATTTCGTGTACGTCACTCCCACCCTTTGGGAAACGGGAAATCCGGAATTAAGGTCAATGAAATCGCAGGAGATAAGCATGTCGCTATCCTACGAAAAATTCATGCTGCTTGTCAACGGCACACATTACAAACGCAAAATCGGTACCGTCTATGCATTCGACCCCGACATACATTCCAATATCAACTATACTGTCAATCTGCCATCCTACAGCAATCTCCAGATTGTGGCAATTCAAAATTTCGATATAAAATTCTGGCATCCCACCTTGCAGGGATTGCTTTACATGCAGAATCTGAAATACGGTGTGCCCGAAAGGAAATACACCACCCCTCTATATCGTGTCATCATCAACAACCGTTTCGACATTCCGGGAGGTGTCTACGGATATTTGTCATTCCATCTGCTTGGAAAAGGTAATATCGAGACTCAATACAGCGGCGGAATGTGGCAGGGAGCCATCACCGTGAGCAAAAGCTACCGTAACTGGAACTTTTCACTAAGCGCCAACGATATATTCGGCAGCTGGAAACAGAAATTTGACACGTTCACCAACACGGTCAGCTATAGTTCCCGCATAGAGGGTGCTTCGCAATCCGTTTCGCTTACCGTGCGCTATAAACTCAATACTAAAAAGGGTAATTACAACGGCAAGACCGTGCGCGAGGATGAAATCAACCGACTATAGTGAAAAAATCCATAATGATGCGGCAATGAGGAAAGAAAACGGTATTTTTGCACTGTCGAATCACAAATCTACCCTACCATGTCGTCACGAAATCTGTTATTATCGCTACTGTCGCTGTTCATCACATTTAGCATCAGCGCCCAATGGACTGCCGATTTAGGCAACGGTAATTACCGCAACCCAATCATCCATGCCGATTATTCTGACCCCGACGTGATAAGGGTCGGTGACGACTACTGGATGGTGGCATCAAGTTTCACGTGCATGCCGGGAATACCAATCCTCCACTCAAAAGACCTTGTAAACTGGGAGATAGTCAACCATGTGTACCCCTCGCTCCCGTCAGGCAAATATGACCGTCCCGCTCATGGCGAGGGCTCCTGGGCTCCGGCAATACGTCATCATGACGGTATGTACTACGTGTATTTCTGCACACCACAGGATGGACTGTTTGTGGCACGCGCATCTGACCCGCGCGGCGAATGGGAACTGACACAGATGGTGGAAGTGGCTAAATGGGAAGACCCTTGTCCGTTCTGGGACGAGGATGGCAACGCATATCTCGCCCACAGCATCCACCGTGGCGGTCCTGCCATAATCCACCGCATGTCGGCCGACGGGTTAAGACTGCTCGACAACGGCAAGGTAGTGTATCACGACGAGGAGACCAATCCTATTCTCGAAGGACTGAAAATGGAGAAACGCGACGGTTGGTACTATATATTCGCCCCCGCAGGTGGAGTGGAGAGCGGCTGGCAGACAGTGCTGAGGTCACGCGACATATTCGGTCCCTACGAGGCGCGCAGAGTTATGGAGGAGGGTGACAACGGTATCAACGGACCTCATCAGGGAGCACTCGTTGAGACGCAGACCGGCGAATGGTGGTTTATAAATTTCCAGTCAAAAGGTATCTACGGACGCGTCACCCATCTTCAGCCCGCCAAATGGAGCAGTGACGGATGGATAATAATCGGTGAGGATAACAACGGCGACGGAATCGGCAATCCGGTGCTTACTTACCGCAAACCGGATGTGGGTGCCACCTACCCCACAGTGATACCGCAGACATCCGATGAATTTCAAGACGCCACACCCGGCAAACAGTGGCAGTGGCAATCAAACCCAAGGGCCGAGTGGTACTCTCTCTCCAGTCGTCCGGGCTACATGCGCCTGTATTCCATACCATGCCCTTCGGAGCACGGAAACCTTTACTATGCCGGCAATCTATATCTGCAAAAGCTCCCGGCTCCTACATTCACAGCAGTGACATATCTTGAATCAAAATTCACAGCCGATGGAGAACGTGCCGGACTGATAATGATGGGAAACGAATACTCCTACATTGCTCTCATCGGCGGCAGCGACGGAAACCGCATTGCCGTCGTGAGGGGAAAATACGACAAGTTTGCCGTAGTCCCCGAGGAAGTCGCCTCAATCCCTGTCGCCACTTCAAGCGTATGGCTGAAAGCTGAACTGCTTAATGACCATGAATGCGAATACTCCTACAGCACCGATGGCGTAACATATCACCGCCTCGGTGAGCCTTGTGCAGTGAAACCGGGGATGTGGATAGGTGCAAAAATCGGCATATTCTCATCATCGCCCAATGTGGTTGGCTCCGATGGATATGCCGACTTCGATTATTTCAGGATAGAATAGTTATTTTCCTGCAATCTGGATTATTTTCTATTGGGGACCAGATTAACGTTCACCAACTTAACCTCAGCTGTCTTTTCATCTATCTCGGTAGCTTTCGAATCGTAGACTATAGTGGAATTGCTGATTGTGATGCCATGCACACACTGCAACCCTGCGATGCCGCTTGCGGCAATACCGATTCGCGCATTCCTGCACACCACATCCGAGATATTGATATCGGTAAATTCGGGCACCTTCTCCAACTTCTCAGGTTGTGCCACCGGCTCGTCATCCTTCACACCCGCAGGGCGGTTGGCATAGTTGCATTCAAACACTATAGCCTGATGAGCTATATCGGTCATCATGATACCGCTGATGAAAATATCGCCGGTCTTGCCGCCGCGACCTATGGCGCTCTTGAAACGGAGACCGGTGTCGGTGCCTGAGAATGAGCAGTCGCGCACCACTATGCGTCGCATGCCGCAGATATCCTCACTGCCAATCACGAATCCACCATGGGCATGATAGACCGTGTTGTCCTGAATCAATATATCCTCACATCCGTTCACGAGAGCATCCTTCTTATACTCCCCGCTTTTCATGCAGAGACCGTCATCGCCGGCATCAACAATTGAATTAACGATTATAGCCTGATGGCAGTCGCTGAGGTCAATAGCATCGCCATTCTGAGCATTCCACGGACATCTCACAGTGATACCGTCGATTATTATATTGCGGCTGTTGAAAGGATGCACATGAAATTTAGGCGCATTCTGGAAAGTGACACCTTGCAGGAATATATTCTCGCAATTGTTGATTCTGAAAATATCATTACGCTTTCCCTCCTGCTTCTCGGGGGTAGGAGCAATGTCGGGATAGCCCGATTTCAATTCCCACGGATACCACAGAGAGCCATCCTGGCGCTCCACTCCGCCCATATCCTTGAAGCGGCGCCACTCCACATCGCTGACTTTTCCACGCTTCACCGGACGCCACTGGGCACCGTTTCCATCTATCGTACCCTCGCCGGTGATGCTGATATTCTTGCAACGCTGCGCACGTATGCATGCCAGCACTCTGTTGGCTTTGGGATTCGGGTCAATATAAAGGCTCTTGTCTGGAGAGAAAAATATCACAGCATTACGCTCCAGATGCAGGTCTATATTGCTCTTCAGCTCTATCGGACCTGTGAGCCATACACCCTGCGGCACTATCAGATGCCCCCCGCCTTTGGCTTCGAGAGCGGCAATAGCAGCGGCGAAAGCATCGGTGTTGAGAGTCACGGCATCACCCTTCCCGCCGAAATCGCGTATTGATACTTTATGCTCGGGAATTGAGAATGTGATTACCTTCTTCACCTCCACAGGCATATCATGATAATAGTGGTCGTAATCGCCTGCTTTTACTGAGAACGAAACCGACAGAAGCAATGCGAGGAGGGTCGATGACAATAGTTTTTTCATGAATTGATTCAGTTGATAATGATTTGGTTAGTGATGTTAGTTACACGCCACGTTGAAACATGACCAAAATATTCCGCTAAATTAACGGAAAAGAAGCTCAGTTCCTTAAAATCAACACATATTATTTTGTTAAAATTTCCAAAAACCACTATTCAACAAAGCAATAGCACTCCAATATACAAATCATTTGAATGAGAGAATCATTTCAAATTGTTTTCCTGAGAGGGGGATATTGTTCTTATTCAGGAAAGCTGCGAGGGAACTGCAGTGAGGTGGGATGTTAAGGACCTTGATAATATCTGATTGCGTATGGGTTATCATTTCCCGGAGCAAGCGTGTACCGATTTTTTGCCGGCGGAAATCGCGGTCCACTGCAATCTGGCTCAAATCGCCGGTCAGGGGGTCAAATACACAATATCCCACAATCTTACCGTCAAGAATTGCCCCTAAGCATTCCAAACCGACGCTTCCCCGAATGATGGAATCCATACTATTCTGCCAAGAGGGAGAGAAATCCCAAAAGCCGTTGAGCTCCAAAATCTGTCCTATGGAAATCGGGCAGATTTTTATTTGTAACAGTTGCGAATCGCCGACCGGAGATGCCACCACCTCCCGACACTGACGGAAACAGTCAAATTCACGAGTGATTTCAAAGCCCAATTTGCGATAGACTGAGATAGCTTTTTCATTATTCTGCAACACTTCCAAAAGATATTGCTCTATGCCGGCACTTTTCAGATACGGCATGGAATAATTGAAAATTTCCTTTGCCAGCCCCTTGCCACGATACTCCATCACGGTCCCCGTGCCCGTATCGTAAGCAGTGGAAATACCGTTGAAGGTACCGACACCATTCAATGTGAACGCCACTATTTCATCCTCCTCATCGAAAGCCGCGAATGAAAGGCGGGGTGTGTAGCCGCGTCTATTCAACATAGCCCTGACCTCCGACTTCTCAAAGTGGATATCATAATCGGAGAACGCCCTTTCAAAGCCTTGAAACAATGTATCAAAATCTGTATTCTCTAAATTTCTTATTTCCATCTCATTCAATGAACTGATTTAAACTTTTCACAAAATTAATTATAAATTGACATTATCGCACCTTTTTGGGGATATGCCGTGTGTATCTTTGCATTATTAATTAACCACACAGAAAAAAATCGCTATGAAAACAACAACTTCGAAAAAGGGAAAGAGAATAACTGAAAAAAGATATGATATTTCAGTCAAGGCATACAATGACTTCACATCGCGCATACGGTCAGTCTTAGCAACCGATAAGATAGCTTGCGAGCAGGTATTGCAGCTGCTTGAGGCAAGCGTGGGACATGGCGACAAGACAATCAACATCGACGATTGCTCCATCAAAGCACAAATAGCATTCTCAATGATAAAGCTGGAAATCGAAAAGGCAATCAAGCGTTCAAAAACAGCACGCGAAAGAGCCGGCAGAAAAAAAGCGACCGCCACTGCTGAAGCCGCCACCGCAACTCCTCCCCTGACAATGCCTGAAAAGGAGAAGACCGAACAAGACAATGCCGCCAAGAATCTGACGTCCCCCTCACCCGAAGTGGAGGCAACACCCGAAGTGGAGGCAGCGCCCGAATCAACGCCATACCTTTCACGACGTGAACGACGCAAGAGAAGCTGGCGCGAATTCCGTCTGCGCAAAAAGGCAGCCAAGAAAGAAATACGTGAGCAGCGCGAAAAACAGATGCAACAATAAGAGGCAATCGTCACCACTGTACAATTACCTCCTATCAAATTTAAATCAAATTACTTAAGAACCGGTCAAATCAAAATCAGACAGCACCTCAGGGGATAGCTTCGTAAGCCTGGAGAGCCGCTTCGAAACGGTCGGCCACATCCGACAATTTATAGAGACCGTCGGCATTCTTTTCAAGTCCTTTCAACGAAAGCGGATAAATCATAGGCGGATTGTCAAGGTCGAGCAGTTCCATGCCACGCAACTGGTCGATGGACTGATAGACCAGATTTATGTCGGCATACTCCTCACCGTCAGGTCCTACGAATTTCTCAATCACAAGCTTTGACCCGATAGGAGTTTTCTTCTCTATGGCATTGGGCACCTCATATTCCTCAACGCCAAGCGCTGTAGCCACGCTTGAAAGGTTGCTGTCGTGCCCTACAAGGAAAGTAAACTTACGGTCGGGAGAACGCAGCTCATCATACATGTACTGTATGAGTGGACGCGCCACATTCACCGCCACAATCGGAGCTGTGAAAAGCACATCCTGATAAGTATCTTTGATGTGTGCTATGCGGCTCCACTGGTCACGTGTGAGCTTATGTCCAAACCCGGCTTTGATACTGTCAGGTTCCTCGTAATACTGAAGTATGAAGGCATCGCTGGCTGAATTAAGTTCCTTTAGTGCCGAACCGGCTTTCATGGATGGTTCCTGCCACTTTTCGAGAACTATCTCCGTGTTGTAATTGTCAAACGCCTTTAACTTCGGGTCGTTTGCCTTGCCCATAGGTGACTCATCCACATCCATCACCTCGGTAATCAGCGCATAGTCGGGAGCTATCTCTTCATTGATACCCACTATACCCTTATCACCGCCCATGGCGTTGATTTGCCTCATTGCCTCCGCCACAAATTCCGGGCTGACCTTGGTGAGCTGGGGATTGAACAGCGGGTCCATCTTGCTGGGTGTATAGCGGTGATTCACTGTAATGCCACCCACCGGCATGAATCCGGATGAAAAATACTGTGCGGTAGCGATGCAGCGCTGCATTGAGTTGGCTATCACATTGAGGTCATCGGCGGTGGGGACATAGTTCTCAGGAAACAGTCCTGCATCCACAGCCCATTTGCGGAAATATTGTCCCATCATGGTCTCAAGCGCTCCGCCGCGCGAAGTCAGCTCGCTCTTCCCGGCGCTCCACTTGTGCCATTCATGCGGAGTCATGCGCCCGAGGTCGCTCTTGCTGTCGGAAAGTGGCGACCGGATGTTGTGACGGCTCAGCACCACCGCCTCTTTCAATTTATATTTATCCTTGAATTCCTGACTGCGCTGCGCCTGAGCGAAACCCGTCACCGGCACACCAACCATGATGAGAGCGAACAGAGATGTGAGTAGACCTTTCATGTCGATACTTTAATTTAAGACTTGTTATTATATAGATTGTATATATTTAGTTAACATTCCCCCTATTTATTGGTTCGGCAGAAAAAGGATGAAAAAATATGTTATACAGCATGGTGATAATTTAACTATTTTTAGACCTATGATTCTAAATAATTCATTTATCTTTGCGAACAGATAATTAACCGTCAACGTCGTTAAAAAACACATAAATGCAGGTAAAAAAGAAATTGTCAGGCACACTTTATGTGCCCATCCTTATATTCATCGTAACACTTATCACAGGATGCAACAATGACGTGTTTATTGACCGCCCTGAGATAAGCGTCAGTGCAAAAAACATAAAAGTCGGAGAGAGCACCACAATAACGACAAACGTAGAGTTGACCTCCCAACCATATATGTCAATCTATTACAATTATGGTAAAAACGATGAAATAATGCTTTTCAATGGGAGCGCGCATAACTACTCTGACGAGTTCCTCGCGATTGATGTTAATATTAATGCCGAGGATAACAGTCTCACTATGTCTGTAAACAAAAACTATTACCCAAATGACCTGAAGGTGATTTTCTATACCGAAGGGGAATCCGGATTTAATGTTTCCATCAATATAGTATCCACCACCCCTGCAAACTTCAAACCCGGGAAAATAGAGTACACACTGGATTCCTGGTACGCAGAAATCGAGACATTCACACAAACAGAACGAAACGTTACCTATATAAACAATTCAGGTTCTTCTAGTTCAGTCCCGATAATCTCTGCCGGAGAGACATTTAAACAAGTAGGAAGATTCAGACCCGACAATCCGATTTATGGGATATTTCTTGCTGAAGACTCATACCAGGTGGAAGTTGCAGCTTTTGATAATCGACAGTGGCCGATAATGACTAACCAGACAGCGACATACAATTTCCGTACCGAGAATCAGACATTCACTATCGATGCCTATCCCCTTGAAGTCTCAACTTCAACCATAGTGGATGTTAAATCCGGCTCTACCTTAAAATACAAAGTAGATGTGGACGTTGAGGTTTGTGCCATACGCTACAAACTGCCAATCTATAACGATAAAGGGGTTCATTTCGACTTAACAGGCGAGTTAAGGATAAGCGTACCGAAAAAGTACAAGATTCAATACAACATCACAGATTGAAAATGTAATCCAAATCTACATCATGAAGCGTAATATATTCATCACCATATTGTCAGGATTCCTGATGCTTCCGTCAACCATGGCTGCGGAAACAGACGGTAACAGTGGTTCCGGGTCACCACTCACGGCACATACCATCGGATTCGAACTCCGTCCGGCATGGGTTCCACCAACCAATTCCTACCTCAGAAGAGAATATCCGGAGGACCCTAACATATCATCGACCGTGAGTCCTCACCTGCGGTATTCCTTCAAATTCAGCCCCGACACCAAGGAGGGCGCATTTTATCCCCATACATATCAGGGAATAGGTCTCTCGTATACCCAGTTTTTTGAAGACACCGACTTAGGTCACCCCGTGACTCTCTATCTGTTCCAAGGCTCCCGCATAGCATCGCTGTCACAGCGTCTGTCGCTGGACTATGAGTGGAACTTCGGAGCTTCAGCCGGATGGAAAAAATCGCATCCGCTCGACCCTTATCCTCTCAAACCTGTGGGCTCAAATGTAAATGCCTACATAAATCTCTCGTTCCTGCTATCCTACAAGATTGACCGCCGCTGGACTTTTACTGCCGGTGTGGAAGGCACACACTACTCCAACGGCAACACCCATCTTCCCAACTCAGGCATAAACACTCTGGGTGGACGCATCGGTATGGCATACAGATTCGGAGATGACAAGTCGGAAATGCGCCCCGAAATCAAGCCGGACTTCAAACGCGGCATGGGATATGACCTCACGGTATATGGTGCCACCCGTCAACGCATATTCTACGAATATCCCGACAGCGAAGGGGAGTATATCCCCGGCTCATTCGGAGTGGTGGGGCTCAATTTCGCCCCGATGTACGCTTTCAACCGCTATTTGCGTGCCGGAATCTCAGCTGATTTCCAGTATGATGAAAGTGCAAATATCGCGAAGTATCATGTGCCCGGCACTTATGATGAGGATATAAAATTCTACCGTCAGAAATTCAAAGACCGCTTCTCAGCGGGTCTCTCCCTCCACGCCGAGCTTACCATGCCTATATTCAGCATCAATGTCGGTATCGGACGCAACCTCATTGCCGACGGTCGTGACACAGAAATCACCTATCAGACACTTGCCCTCAAAGCCTATATAATAAAAGGTGCATATCTTCAGGCCGGCTACCAGCTGCGCGACTTCCACCACCCCAACAACCTGATGCTCGGAGTTGGCTATACTTTCGGCACCCGGTGACCGTGAGGCATGCTGTGACCGACCAATCACCAATCAATATTCGCTAAAAAAGATTCGGAGCGCATACCCAGACACTCGTCTGAGCATGCGCTCCGCTCATTAACTAACAATGATAATTATAAATCTTACTTGGCGCTTTCAGGCTTTTCCACACCTTCGTCAGTGGCACGCTTCTCCATGCGCTGGATGCGGGCATCAAGGTCGGGGTGAGTTGAGAAAAGCTGATTGAGCTTGCTTGATTTCTTAGCGCCGGCTTCTTCCTGAAGTGATTTAAGCTTCTTGAATGAGAGAGCCATTGACCAAGGATTCTTACCGTTTTTCTTAAGGAATTCATAGCCATAATCGTCAGCCTCACGTTCCTGTTTCTGTGAATAGGTGGCACCTGCGAGAGCCTCGCCGAGGTCACCGAGCTGAGAGTCGGTAAGCGCTGCGGCAGTACCGTTGCTTGATGCTATACCGTCGCGCAGAGCTGAGGTAAGAAGAGCCTGACGGAAACCTTTCTTGGAGTCCTTGTGAGCCACGTGACCGATTTCATGACCAATCACACCGAGAAGTTCCTCGTCAGTCATGATATCCATGAGCGATGAGAACACACGCACACTACCGTCGGCACATGCGAAAGCGTTCACGTCAATCACATAGTACACCTTGAAATTCAAAGGTATACCCTCTACTGAGGTGAGACCTTCGGTAAGTTTATTGAGACGAATGGTGTAAGGGTCCTCGGGACCGGTAACCTGATTGTGGGTATCCATCCAATCGATGTACTCCTTCACATAAGCAGCCATCTGGTCGTCGGTAAGAGTCACTGCCTGAGCTGTCTTTTTCACGGCGTTAGCAGCTTTTTTCAGGTTAAACTGAGCCATTGCGGGTATTGCGGCAAACAGGCAGAGTCCCGCTACTAAAACTTTCAGAAAATTGTTTTTCATCTTGCAAAAAATGTCTTAATAATGCTGTATGAATTAATAAACTGGTTTCGTTAGTTAGGGCTGCATGGACAACAGGATGGGTTCCAATGCAGATTTTAATAGTGCAAAATTACAACTTATAGTGATAATTTCCTACCTTTGCAGCGGTTTTAATCACCATCGGAATTAATCTTTGAGCATTTTTTTCATGCACCTGAAGCCTCAGGGCTTTTTTGGCTCACATTTGTTTATGAACTGATTTTAATTCTTAAATTCATCGTATCATGTTACAACAAGGTTCAAAATTAAGTCTCGGTTTGCTTATATTCATTTTGCTCGCCTCCTTCATCTGTCTGGGATTCGGAGTAGCTATCTATGGTCACACCATCACAAAGTGGTGGATTCCGGTCATTCCCGCCGCCATGGTAGCACTCGGCACGGCTCCAATGATTTTCCGTAAATGGGAACGTCTCGTCGACATGAATTCAAGGATTGTGAATTTCCTCTGCCATATATTTGTGTTCGGCTCCATCACCTATTTCCTTTTCCTGGGATTAAACGACTGGTGCGCCGACCCTGAGACAATAGCTGTGGAACACACCGAGGTAATCGGCAAGTATCAGAAAGCCCACACCCGCTACCGCAGGGTGAGCCGCCGCTCACGCGTGGCTGACGGGCAGTACTACACTTATCATATCGTGGTTCGTTTTGAGGACGGACGCGAGAAAGAACTCGAGGTACCCTTCAACACCTACCGCCGCACACGCAACGGCAGCCACCGTGACCTCACAGTGGAGAAAGGGCTTTTTGGCATCAGCGTAATCAAGCGCCAAGTCTCACCCGCCTCTGTCAACTGAACACTACAGTCTTGTTGTCGTAGGTAAGGATTTTGCGCTGTATGTGCTTCTCCACCGCTCTCGACAGCACTATTTTTTCAAGGTCGCGTCCTTTCTTCACCAGGTCGGCGATGGTGTCCTTGTGGGTTATTCTCACCACATCCTGCTCAATGATGGGACCGGCATCAAGCTCGGTGGTGACATAGTGGCTTGTGGCACCAATCAGCTTTACACCGCGCTCGTATGCCTGATGATAAGGCTTGGCGCCCACAAACGCCGGAAGGAATGAATGGTGGATGTTGATAATCCTGTTTGGATACCGGTTGATGAACTCTTCGGAGAGCACCTGCATATAGCGGGCAAGCACAATGAAATCCACGCCGTACTTATCGAGAATCTCAAACTCACGCTTCTCCATCTCCACCTTGTTCTCGCGTGTCACCGGCACTACCTCAAACGGAATGTTGAACTGCTCACCGGCTATAGCGAGGTCAGGATGATTGCTTATAATCACAGGTATCTCCACATCCCATTCACCTGCCACATATCTTGCAAGCATGTCATAGAGACAATGCGACATCTTGCTCACGAAGATAGCCATGCGCTGGCGACGGCTGGAGAAACTGATGCGGTAAGTCAGTTCATACCTTTTGGCATAAAGCGTGTTGAAATACTCGTCAATCTTCTCGCCCGGTATCACGAACCGTTCCAAATCCCACTCCACACGCATGTAGAACACGCCGTTGACCCTGTCGACATACTGGTCAAGGTATATGATGTTACCTTGATTAGTCGTGATAAATTCAGTTATCACAGCGATGATTCCCGGCTGGTCGGGACAATGCATCCGCAAAATAGCGGTTTTCTTTGATTTCTTTTCCACCATAGTTAAGAGATTGTACATATTGGGGACCTTGGTCCGGTTACTTTTACATCAAGTGGCAAATGTACGCAAAAAAATGTAGATTCCGTTACACGTCCCGCGAAAAATCAACGTCATCGCCACTTCATCCCATCCTCACGCCACCTTCAAGCCTGCAGCACGTATCACACCGTAAGCCCAAGATATGATTTGAACCTATCCACCGAGCTGTTGACTATCAGAGAGTCAGGAAATTCAGTCTCGCCGAGCAATGGAGGCAAAAATTCGTAATTGGCTATATCAAACGAGATATGCGCATCGCTACCAAGTATCACGGGCACATCATATTTCTTACACAGTCGCAGTATTTCCACATTGTTCGCTCTGGCCGACTCCTTGTGACGGATGGGTTTGAGGGAACTGTTGTTAATCTCCAGAAGCGTGTGATGCTCCTTTGCAGCAAGCACTATCGGTTCAAACTCCAGCTCGGCAGTACCGTCGCCGGGATGACTGATAATATTAATAGCCGGATTGGCGATGACTTTTATCAGACCGGCAGTGTTCTCCTCCTTTGTGCCATGCCTGTAACACAATGAATGTATCCCGGCAATTGTAAAGTCGAGATATTGCATCATCTTCCTGCTCATATCGAGGTCGCCCTGCGGATTCAGAATATTAATCTCGGCTCCGAGCATAAGCTCCACCCCATACATCATACGCGGCACCACGTGCAGATTACGGAAATATATCGGGTCGCAGGTACCCGGTATACCCGGCGCATGCTCGGTGATGCCAAGAAGTTTCAATCCTTTTTCCGAAGCGCCCGCAGCCATCTCCTGAAGAGTGCTGAAAGCATGTCCGCTGGCTATGGTGTGGGTGTGCACATCCAATTCTATCTTGTTAAAATCCATCACAATCTAAATTTTCGCGCAAAAATACATAAAAATCTTACGTTTTTCTGATATTTTTTTATTCTAAGTGTAACTTTTTCATTATTCTTGCGTCATATAGGGTAAATGACAGTTCCCCCCTTTTACGGAACTTCTGAAAACCACAACTGCGAATATCTATTCATCGATTATGATTATCAGTTTAAAAGATATCAACAAATCTTATCCCGGCGTGGTGCCCCTGCATGTGCTGAAGGATATAAACCTCACCATCGACAAGGGAGAACTCGTATCCATCATGGGTGCTTCGGGCTCAGGCAAATCGACATTGCTCAACATTCTCGGAATCCTTGACAATTACGACTCCGGCGAGTATTACCTCGACGGAGTGTTGATTAAGAACCTCAGCGAAAACAAGGCCGCCGACCTGCGCAACTATATGATTGGATTCGTATTCCAGTCATTCAACCTCATCAATTATAAAAACGCGCTTGAAAATGTGGCTCTCCCCCTATTCTACCGTGGAGTGTCGCGCAAAAAGCGCAATATGCTCGCTATGGAACAGCTTGAAAGGATGGGTATGGCGGACCGTGCCACTCACCTTCCGAGCGAACTGTCGGGCGGTCAGAAGCAGCGCGTGGCGATAGCCCGCTCGCTCATCACAAAGCCCTCAATCATCCTTGCCGACGAACCCACCGGTGCCCTTGACTCAAAGACCTCAAAAGAGGTGATGCAAGTGTTTCGTGACCTCAACGAGGATGGCATGACAATCGTAATCGTGACTCACGACCCCGGAGTGGGCGAACAAACCAACCGTATAATCCGAATTGTCGACGGACGCATCGTATCATAGACATCATGATTGACCTTATAGACGAAATCCTTGCCACACTGCGCCATAACAAACTGCGCACCGCACTTACCGGATTTGCCGTGTCATGGGGAATATTTCTCCTCATAGTGCTGCTAAGTGTGTCGCGTGGACTCATCAACAAGATGGAGGATATGTTCTCGTCGCGCGACAACGAAATCATCTCCATCACCGGCGGATGGGCACACAAACCGTACAAAGGACTCACCGAGGACCGGCAAATCAAACTCAAGGACAGAGACATGGGAATCCTGGCTTCGCAAAACGCAAGCAACATTGCGGAAGTTTCAGCTGAAATTGCCAGTGACTCTGCCGTTATCATGACCTCCAAGGACTATCTTACCGATGGTTATAAAGGTGTGTATCCCGCCGCGCAGGCTACCAACGGACTCACCATGAGCGACGGCCGTTTTATCAACCATAACGACATCAACTCCTCGCGCCGTGTCATAGTGATTAACAAGGAGTCGGCAAAAACCCTTTTCGGCGACAAAAAAGCTGTGGGTGAACAGGTAAAGGTCAACGACCTCTCCTTCACCGTGGTAGGCGTGTATGACCATGAATGGACCCGAGGTTCATTCATCCCCTTCACCACGGCACGCGGCATGAGCGGCGGCAGCGATGTGGTGCGCCGCATACATGTGAAGACCAAGGGGCTCACCTCGCTTGAGGATGGAAAAGCAACCGAGAAAGCTTTCCGAAGCACTCTGGGACGCGTACACACATTTGACCCGGAGGATGAGAGCGCACTATGGTTGTGGAACCGATTCAATGACTACCTGACCACATCCTCAGCCATGAATGCCATTGTGTTCGCGGTCTGGATTATAGGTATCCTCACCATGCTTTCGGGCATAGTGGGTGTGAGCAACATCATGTTCGTGTCGGTGCGCGAGCGAACCCATGAAATAGGTGTGCGCCGAGCCATCGGAGCCAAGCCGTTCAGCATCCTCAAGCAAATCATACTTGAAAGTGTGGCAATCACCACCTTGTTCGGATACGTCGGGATAGTGATGGGTGTGGTCGTGGCTCAGTTGATAGGGATGGCATTCGGCGAAGGCGGAGTGCTCAAAGACCCCACGGTCGACATAGCCATAGCCGTTCAAGTCACCGTAGTACTTATCATAGCGGGTGCCCTCGCCGGGCTTTTCCCCGCCATGAAATCACTTAAAATCAAACCGGTAGAAGCGTTGCGCGACGAGTAATTATGAGAAATCCGATATTTGACATAGAAAACTGGCGTGAGATAGGCACCACCCTGGCGCAGAACAAGACACGCACCTTCATGACCGCATTCGGTATCTTCTGGGGCACCGCAATCCTGGCGCTTCTGATAGGTGGCTCATCCGGTCTGAAGCATTTCATGAGCAGAAACTTCGAAGGTTTCGCCACAAATGTGGCAATAGTATTTCCCGGACGCACCACCATGTCCTACGCAGGCTTTAACAAAGGGATGGCTCTTAAGCTCAACCTTCAGGATGTGATAAACATCCGCCGTGCCCTCCCACAGATAGAGCATTCGTCGGCTGTCAATTTCATGTGGGCAAACGCCATGTACGGTCAGAAGAAATCGAATGCCCAGCTGACAGGTGTGGAGAACGGCTACGATAAAATTTTCGTCCCCGTAATGCTGGAGGGTCGATTCATCAACGAGGCGGACAATACCAACAACCGCAAGGTGTGCGTGGTCGGCAAAAAAGTATCCGAGGAACTCTTCGGCACCGGCTCAGCCTTAGGCAAAGAGGTATCCATCAACGACATATATTATAAAATCATCGGTGTGGCGGCACAGACCTCCGAAATAAGCATAGGGGCACAGCTCGATGAGTCAATAGTGATACCCTACAATACCATGCGCAACAGCTACAACATGGGTTCGGATGTCAACATGTTCATGATGACATTCAAAAGCGGATACGCCCCCGGCGATTATGAGAAGACCATACGCCGGCTCATTGTCAACAATCATCCCGTATCGCCCGATGACACAGGCGTGATGCACTATTTCGATGTGTCCGAACAATTCAAGATGGTAGACAATGTGTTTCTCGGCATCAGTCTGCTGGCGCTGTTTGTGGGCGTGGGCACTCTCCTGTCAGGTATCATCGGCGTGGGTAACATCATGTGGATAATAGTGCGCGAGCGAACCCATGAGATTGGCATACGACGCGCCATCGGAGCCAAACCGCGCGATATCATCATACAAATCCTGTCGGAAAGTATGGTACTCACCACCATAGCCGGAATCGCAGGTATATGCTTCGCCGCCATAATCCTCGGCGCTGCCGAGCATCTCCTCGCGGACGAGAAGGGCACCATAGCATTCCAGCTCTCATTTGCCGAGTCAATCTACATCCTTGTCACATTCCTTGTACTTGGTACAGCGGCCGGACTAATCCCCGCCATCAAGGCAATGAAAATCAAACCGATTGAAGCACTCAACGACAAGTAATACTCCCCCCTCATCACATTATTGAAAACAAACAAATAAACTATAAACTACAATGAAGAAATTTTTGCGGATTTTTATGTGGTGCCTTATAGCAGCAGTATTCATAGGCACCTTCGTGTATCTGTTTATAAATTCACAGCCCAAGAAAGAGAGCTTCGACATCGTCACCCCCTCGCAGGGCGATATTGAACGTACCACTGTGCTCACCGGCAAAATCGAGCCGCGCGATGAAATCGAAATCAAGCCCCAGGTATCGGGTATCATCTCGGAAATCAACGTCGAGGCTGGCGATATGGTAAAAGAAGGCGATGTAGTGGCACGCATCAAGATTATCCCCGATGAAGCCCAGCTCTCATCTGCCCTCTCACGCATTGAAAATGCAAAGATTTCATTGACCGATGCCCAGCAGAAACATGAGCGCAACACGCTTCTTTATGACAAGAAGGTAATAAGCCGTGAGGATTTCGAAAACACCGCCACCGCGCTCGCTCAGGCTAAGGCCGAGCTAAACGCAGCCCAGGATGCCTACTCAATCGTGAAGGAAGGTGTGTCAAAGACCAACGCCAAGGAGAGCAACACACTGGTGCGCGCCACCATCACCGGTCTGGTGCTTGACGTGCCCGTCAAGGTGGGTAGCTCTGTGATTCAGGCAAACACGATGAACGACGGTACGACCGTGGCCACCGTGGCTGATATGAACAATCTTATCTTCAAAGGCAAGGTGGATGAGACCGAGGTAGGCTTACTGTCAGTGGGACAAGAGATGCAGATTGCCATCGGTGCCCTCCCTGACCTTCATCTCAACGCCGTGGTGGAAAACATAGCCCCGAAAGGAACCGAGACCAATGGCGCCAATACATTCGAGATTAAAGCAGCTGTCAATGTCCCCTCAGGCGATAAGCTCCGCGCAGGTTACAGCGCCAACGCCACAGTCTCGCTCAGCAAGGTTTCAAATGTGCTCACCATCCCTGAAAGTGTGATAGAATGGTCGGGCGACAGCACATTCGTCTATGTCCTCACCGACACTGTTCCCGAACAGAAATTCCAGCGCACCGCCGTGACCACCGGCACTTCTGACGGTATCAACATCCAAATCACCAACGGCATCGACTCATCATCACGTCTCCGCGGAGCATCAGTCAAAAAATAATCCACAATGAAACATACCATCATCACTCTGCTTATGTTAGCCTCGCTCGGCACCATCCATGCCGAGGAATGGAGTCTTGACAGTTGCATCACCTATGCGATAGAGCATAATCTCACCATCAAGTCGCAGGATATCGAACAGATGGGTGGCGAGCTTTCGGTCACCGAAGCCAAGGACAGATTTCTGCCCACACTCTCAGCCGGCGCCAACCAAAGCTGGGACTTCGGTCGAGGTCTGACCTCGGAAAACACTTATGCCAACCGCAACACATCTATGTTCGGATGGAATGCCAACCTGTCGCTCCCGTTGTTCCAGGGACTGAGCGCGGTGCGCCAGTTGAAATACGCCCACGCCAATCTCAAGATGCTCTCCGAACAGAAGGAAGCCGCCAAGGATGAAGTGACACTCAGCGTAATCTCCTACTACCTGCAGGCACTCTACAACCGCGAGATGCTCGCTGTGAATGAGGAGCAGTTGCGACTGTCGAAGGTGCAGCTCGAGCGCCAGCGTATAATGCTCGAAGCCGGAAAAGTGCCTGAAGTGGATGTGATTCAGGCCGAGGCTCAGGTTGCCAAAGATGAACTATCGGTTGTGACCGCCGGCAATGACTATCAACTCGCGCTGATTGACCTTGCGAAAGTGCTCGAGCTCGATGACGTGACCGGTTTTGACGTAAAGCCACTACCCGACAACGCCGTGTCGCTGCTCAGTGCGGACGAGGTATACAACAATGCCCTCAGCTTCAACCACTCCATCCTTGCCGCACGCCAGGGAATAGAGGTTGCCGACAAAGCCGTCACCGTTGCCAAGAGCGGATATCTGCCACGCCTCAACTTCAATGCCGGACTCGGCAGCAGTTACTACACCGTGTCAGGTATGGATGGCAACTCATTTGGCAAACAGATGCGCGACAACTTCTCCAAAAGTCTCGGATTCTCCCTCTCAGTGCCTATCTTCGACGCATTTTCCACCCGCAACCAGATTCGTCAGGCTAAAGTGCGACGTCTGAACGCAGAGCTCAATCTGGCTCAGCAACAGAGCGAACTACACAAGACTATCCGTCAGGCATACTATCAGGCTGTAGGTGCGGAGAAGAAGTATCATGCAGGCGAGACTGCGGTCAATGCTGCAAAAGCCGCCCTCGACGCCATGACCGAGAAATACAATTACGGCAAAGCTAACGCCACCGAGTGGGAACAGACACAGTCGACCTACATCACCACCCTCGCACAGCAGGTGCAGGCAAAATATGAGATGATACTCCGCAACCGCATTCTTCTTTTCTATAATAAACATTAAATCTGACATGCCGGAAATATCCGGTATATCTGACATATTTGAACAGTTTACCTTATGGTAACGAAGGGGGATTTCAGTGAAATTCCCCTTTTTTATACCTGTTTATCATGGAGCTTTCAGCATTTTAAAGTTTTTTAACCATATTTCGATGCTTTTACCAATTAAATGATTGTACTTTTGTATGTTTTATAACATAGTTGCGAAACACAGCCCTATGATTAAGAGCACTATCGAACAAATAATAACAGAGGATTTGGCTGGATTTTGGTCAGTTTTAAGTCCGGAGGACAAGCGTCTGATTATAGAGAACTTCACTATTCGTCATTACAAGAAGAATCAGATTGTCTATGCAGAGAAGGATGAACCGGAATTTCTCTGGTGCCTCCTCGAAGGTAAGGTAAAAAAGTATAAAGACGGTATAGGCGGACGAGTACAGATTATCCGACTCATCAAGCCTGTAGAGTATTTCGGTTACCGGGCCTATTTTGCCCGCGAGCCGTATGTGTCAAGCGCCGCCACTCTTGAACCTTCTACATTAGGCACACTCCCGATGACATTGGTGGAGAATCTCATGCTTAAAAACAATCAGCTCGCCATGTTCTTCATCCATGAACTGTCACGTAATCTCGGCAGCTCCGACACCAAGATTGTCAACCTCACCCAGAAGCATATCCGTGGACGCCTCGCCGAGGCGCTGATGGTGCTTCGTGACAATTACGGATATGAGGAAGATGACGAAATGACGCTGAAAATCTACATGGGACGCGAGGACCTGGCAAACCTGTCGAACATGACAACCTCAAACGCCATCCGCACCCTCTCCACATTTGTAAGCGACAAGCTCATAGTGGTTGACGGAAGAAAAATCAAAATCCTGAACGAGCCGGAATTGCGTAAAATATCCAAGTTCGGTTAAACACTTCCCCCCTTTCACTCTCACCTCGCGCACCTTTCTCCGCTCTCACCTCCTACACATACACAAGAAAATCTTATAAATGTCATGTCTGAGAAGATAAAATTCGGTTCCAAGGTAGGTATTATTGCCGCTACTGTTGGCTCGGCTGTTGGTTTAGGTAATGTATGGCGTTTCCCTGCGGAAACCCAGGCTAACGGTGGTGCTGTGTTTCTATTAATTTATATTCTCTGCATTTTCATTCTCGGCATCCCGGTGATGACTGCTGAATTCTCTTTAGGACGAGGCGGCAACTCTGATGCCGTCGGAGCGTTCCGCAATGTCACCCCGAAACGCAAAGGGTGGTGGATGGCCGGCGCCCTCGCCATTCTCGCCTCTTATCTCATCCTCTCGTTCTACATGGTGGTGTCAGGATGGACCTTGGAGTATCTTGTACAATCCATCACCGGCAATCTGTATGCACCGGCTTCAGCGGCTGAAAGTGTCCCGGGCATCACGGGTGAGGAAACAATGTTTCAGAACCGCATGGCACAATACATCACCGGTACATACCGACCGCTTGTGATGACCTATATAATGCTCATAGCCAATCTCGGAGTGCTCGCCTTGGGTGTGCAGAAAGGGATTGAGAAGATGTCGAACATCATGATGCCTGTGCTCTTCATGCTTCTGCTGATATTCTGCGGATTCTCACTCACACTGCCAAAGGCATCGGAAGGTCTTGCATTCTTCTTGCGCCCCGACTTCTCGGCGGTGACCCCCTCCACATTTGTCAACGCACTCGGACAATCATTCTTCTCCCTCAGCCTCGCCATGGGTATTCTCGTGACATATTCGAGCTATTACCCTGCATCCACCAAGCTTACACGCACGGCTGTCACCGTGTCACTTCTTGACCTTATGGTGGCGATACTGATGGGGGTAATCATCTTCCCTGCGGTGATGACATTCGGTCTTGCCGACCACCAGCTCGCAGGGTCAGCACTTGTGTTCATAACCCTTCCGGAGATATTCGCGCAGATGGGTGGCACGCAGTTCTGGTCCACACTCTTCTTCCTGCTACTTACAGTGGCGGCCTTCACCTCCACCATCTCTCTTGCCGAAGTGTCGGTAGCTTTCATGGAGTGCCATTTCAAATTCTCACGCATCAAGGCATGCGTGGCAGTGATACTTCCGCTGTTTCTGCTCAGCTCCATCTGCTCCCTTTCAGTGGGTCCGTGGAGTGACTTCACCATTTGCGGAATGACAATATTTGATTTCCTTGACACTGTGGCTACAAATATCATGCTGCCGCTCGGTGGCATACTGCTCTGTATCTACATGGGATGGGTGGCACCACGCAAATTTTTCTACAATGAAATCACCAACAATGGCACTCTGCGTTCACGCACCTTCAAGCTCATGGCATTCATGGTAAAATGGATAGCTCCGGTGCTGATAGCCATAATCCTGATTTGGCAATTTGTCTGAAATGTTGATTTAGGTAATCCATCCGCACAATATATATTTTCATCATGGAAAAGAATCGTGTCATAACCGTGATGCCCTATCAATCGCCCTGCGGCACACTACTTTTGGGTTCCATTGACGACAGACTATGCCTATGTGACTGGCAGGTGGAGAAACCGCATGACAAAGTGATGCCACGCCTGCGCCGTATATTGGGCGCTGAACTGACCGAGGGAAACTCCGCAGTGCTTTCGGAGACCGCCTCGCAACTCGACCTCTATTTCGCCGGTTCGCTCACCGAATTTTCCATACCTCTGCTTACCGTCGGTTCCGACTTCCAGAAAAGAGTATGGAATGAACTGATGAAAGTGCCTTACGGCACCACCCTATCCTACAGCGAACTCTCCCGACGTCTCGGCTCCCCGTCGGCTGTACGCGCGGTGGCTAATGCCAACGGAGCCAATGCGCTTTCCATCGTCATCCCATGCCACCGCATCATCGGAGCCAATCGCACTCTGACAGGTTACGGCGGTGGTCTGCCTATAAAAAAATTCCTCCTCGACCTCGAAAAAGCCCCTTATCTGCACTGATAATAAGAAGTAAATATCCTATAGGATTCGATTTGTAAAGTTACAATCACTTACATCAATTATGAAAACCAAAAGTGGTCTATTCGCACTCGCAGTCGGCACCTTTGCGCTCGGAATTGCGGAATTCAGCATGATGGGTATTTTAAGTGACGTGTCGAAGGAACTTGGCATAAGTGTGGACCGTGCCGGACATCTCATCTCGGCCTACTCCATCGGCGTGGCTGTAGGCGCGCCACTCTTAATCTTCCTCCGGAAACTTCCTCTACGCACAGTGCTGCTCATACTCGCGGCTACAATTGTGGTGGGCAACACCTTCGCGGCACTCTCACCCGGCTATGTCACTCTACTGATAGCACGCTTTATCTCCGGTCTGCCTCACGGGGCATTTTTCGGGACGGGAGCCATAGTGTGTGCCCGTCTTGCCGAGAAAGGGAAAGGAGCTGCAGCCGTAGCGGTGATGGTGGGAGGCATGACAATAGCTAATGTGTTTGGAGTCCCGGCAGCCACATTTGTAAGCAACGCGCTGATATGGCGTTACACATTTGCTCTGGTAGCCCTGTTCGGATTAATCGCGTTTATCTGCATACGTTTCATGGTCCCCTATCTCGCTCCGCTCCCCGACACGGGGATGAAAGGACAGTTCCGCTTCCTGAAGTCGGCCGCCCCATGGCTTATCTACGGTGGCGTGTTCTTCGGACAGGCAGGCGTGTACTGCTGGCTCAGTTACATCAGTCCAATCATGACACATGTCACAGGCTTCACTCTCTCGGACATGACCTGGATTATGGTGCTGGTAGGCGTCGGAATGGTGACAGGTAATTTCCTATCCGGAAAATGCGCCACACGATTCAGCCCTGCCATGGTCAGCGCCACCATTGCCGCAATGATGCTTGTGGTGCTTCCGCTCATCTACTTTTGCAGTGACATGCGCTTAGTATCATTGATTCTCGCTTTCGTGGCAAGTGCATGTCTCTTCGGCATCGGCGGACCTCCACAGTTCCTCATCGTAGGCTTCTCAAAGGGAGGTGAAATGCTCGGTGGCGCAGGTATACAGATAGCGTTCAATGTATCAAACGCATGTTCGGCAGCCATAGGCGGTGCGGCAATCCATCATGGGTTAGGCTTTGACGCCACAGCGCTTCTCGGCATCCCCTTCGCCTTCATCGGCATGATATGCTTCATGATGCTCCACCACAAATACAAATCAAAAGGCGCCTGAAAAATAATATTATCCCACTAATCCCTGGACTGACGTCAGTTCCAGGGTTATTTTTTTCAAAAAAATCCGACAACCGAGGTTTAGTAAACGGAATGTTGTGTGTCTTATTAATATATGACTGACAGAAAAGAAATAGAGCGGCTTTTCAAAGCACATTATACCACCCTTCACCGATTGGCACTGGCGATGGTCCATGACGATGATTCGGCGAGCGATATTGTGCACGATGTGTTCGCATCGCTGCTTTCCATTCACAGCCGGATACTTCCAACCCCGAGTTATCTCATTGCTGCGGTCCGTAACCGTTGTCTCAACCATATCCGCGATTTAGCCATAAAGGACCGAGTGGTAAATCTCTACTTCTGTGAGATTGACGAATACGACATAGAGGAATTCCCTGACGATGAAACAATCTCACGGATATATAACATCATCAAATCCGAGCTTCCTCCACAATGTCGTAAAGCAATGGAGCTGCGCTTCTACGACGGACTCACATTTTCAAAAGTCGCATCAGTAATGGGTATCAGTGAAAATGCCGTATACAAACATGTACGTCAGGCATTGGTAATAATCCGAAATAACCTCAAAGAAAATGAAGCATAATCTTAATGAGACACAGAGCGGAGACAAGTACTCAACAGTGCTTGATTTGATTGAACATCCTGAACGCTACACACCCGAAATGAGTGCTAAACTCCTTGCGGACCCGGATACAAGGGAGATTTATAATATCCTTTGCAAAACCTGTGGAACATTACATGCCTCGGGACCATCGGCTCACACCGACATTGACGAGGAATGGAAAAAATTTGCCAAACTTCACCTTGGCAAACATAATCGTTTCACATGGAAAAGAAACAGTGCGGCTGCAATTGCCATACTCACGATATCTTCACTCACCGCTATCGCCATCGGAATTGCAATGAGTACAAACCTTCCAGTCCATAGTGGCGATACAACTGAGGATAACAACACCCCCATCACGCAAAACCGAGTGACAGCCTCACATAAGGAAACGGAATCCGATTCCATTACACAGCTTAAATCTCCTGTAATTTTCGAGGATGAATCCCTTGCTACCATTCTACGCACTGTGGCAGCACAGCACTCAGTCTCCGTTACTTATCTATCCTCCTCCACACCCGAATTGCATCTGTATTATAAATATGACCCGTCACTGAAACTTGACGATATAGTGGAGCAGCTTAATACTTTCGGACAAATAAATATACGAATAGAAGGTGAAAATCTAATAGTTGACTGATTATGAAATCTATTCTGCTGCTTATTGCTGGGTTGACCATTTTCATGACAGCTCATGCTGAGAAATATTCCTATAATCTACACAATATCCCACTCTCCCAGGCGCTAATTCAGTTTAACCGCGACCATAGCGACATAAACCTTTCATTCATATATAAAGAGCTTGACACTTATCATACATCCGCCAAAGTGAGCAGTGACAATCCCTATGAGGCTCTGCGACAGATAATAGGATTCAATCCCGTATCAATCATAAAAAAGGGGAATGACTTCTACATCGAGGCATTGCAGCATGGCAGATACAGCTTTTCAGGACAAGCCATAGGTACCGACAATGAACCTGTAGCGGCAGCCACCGTCATGCTCCTGTCACCAAAGGATTCCACAGTAATCACCTATGGCATGACCGACAATGCAGGACACTTCTCAATCCCCTGCGACAGGGCAAAAGTAATAGCAAAACTTTCCTGCCTGGGTTACCGGACCATTTTTCGTGCATGTGATAGTTTCAATGTCGGGACTATCATCATGAAGCCGCTACCTCTGCAACTGAAAGGTGTAAAAGTGGAGGCTGAAAATACCATTTTTTATTCTGACCGCAGCATATACATGCCAACACAAAGGCAAAAAAGTTCTGCACAAAATGCCATAGACCTTTTGCGACAAATGGCAATCCCGCAAATTAATATTAACCTTATGAATAATGCCGTGACTACGTTGACAGGACAAGATGTAGACATATTCATCAACTACATGCCGGCATCGTCCGAGGAAATGGAAGGATTGCGCACATCTGATGTCCGGAAAATAGAATATCTTGACTTTTCATCCGACCCACGTTTCAATGGATGTGAACATGTGGTTAATTTCATAATTCAGAAATATGAATATGGAGGTTATACAAAAGCCTCGGTCAGCGAAAATTTCCTCGTCGGGCTTTCAAGCCGGGCATCTATCTATTCAAAATTCGCTCACAAACGCATGTCATACGATTTTTATGCAGGAGCATCCAATCACGACATGCACCATAGCGGCACTTCTATAATAGGACGATATGATTTATCTGGACCTGACGGAAACAATATGCAGGTTACCAGAAACGAAATTGCCGACAAATCCCATTTCAAATACAATCAGTATCCTGTCACATTCAGAGCTATATATGAGTCGGACAAGACACAGATTGCAAATACCGTCGGTTTTAACTTCGACCAAAGTCCAGTCGCTGAAATTTCTGGAGATATAAACTATCAATCAACCGCCGGACCACTTTACGATGAGGTTTCCTATAACCGTCGTGAACCCTACACCACCCGCTATGTGACATGGAACGGAAGGTATTATTTCATTCTTCCACACAATTTTCATCTAAACATATCACCATCAGCGACATACTCCCATACAGGTTACACCTACTCATATCAATCTGACCAAAATCTCCCTGAGACCATTGACAATATATCGAAAGAAAATATCTATCAGTTTCGTGGCTCTACCACATTATACAAAATATTCTCAGGCACCCAAAACGGCTTTATCCGTGCCTATGGCGGCACAATACGTAATGATGTCAATTACTATGGGTCAGCTCCATTCGCCAATGATTTCACAGATACTTACGCCGGTGGAGCACTCGGTTACAACTACAACAGAAAAAATTGGAATTTCAACGCCGACGTAGCCATTCAGTGGGAGAGAAATGGCATAAACTCCTTTGTTGTCAACGAAGTGTATCCACTTTTTAATATCTCGGCATCATTCGCTCCATCCTCACGCCAGTCACTGAGAGTATTCTTCCATTTCGGCGCTAATTACCCAGGGGCAAGTGAGAAGTCTCCAAATATCCTACAGCAGAATGAATTAATGTTTCAAACGGGCAATCCTGACCTAAAACTCTCACGCCAAACCAACTTCAATATCCAATACAGCTGGACTCCGAGAAACAATTTCTCCACTACTCTATTCGGTCAGTATTTCGGAGAATACGGGCTGTATATCCCGGTATTCAGACCATACAACGATGGTAAAGCCCTGCTTAAAAGCTACGAATCAAACAGCAACTATCACCGCACACAGATAGGACTATCCTTCAATTATAAACTCATGGATGGGAAATTTCAACTTGCCGCCCAGCCATCGGTATCAATCTATCGGATGACAGGGTATTACAATCTTAACAAGTCACCATTCCAGATTAACGGTTCCGCCACTTATTATCTAAATAACTTCTACTTTCAGGCGTCTTACCAGACAGCGGGAAAAACACTTCAAGGCAACCGGGCTGTGTATTACCGCGACCGTGATTTTTACCAGATACTTGCAGGATGGAGCAAAGCAGGATGGAATATCAGATTGACGGGTATAAATCTGTTGCGCAACGACTGGATTTGCGCTACCCAGACGCTTGTGTCGCCACTCTATTCCGAGACAAGATATGTGGGCGGCAACTACTCCCACCGACGTTTGAATCTTTCTGTGACATATACTTTCAATTACGGTAAAAAAGTGCAACAAGGCAATGAAATCGGCGAACAATCAGGCTCCTCATCAGCCATTATGAAATAAACCTGTTGGAAATAGCGGGAGGGGGTGGTGGGGAGGATTTGAGGGGATGGGATTTGGCGGTTTGAAATATTATTTATAATTTTGCGTAATCAATTACGCAATTGGATACATTTCTTTCAATATGGACTTTTTTGAGAAGACAGGCAAACTCGCCATAGGAAGCAGATTGAGAATTTTGACCGACATCATCACACGTGATGCTGCAGCGATTTACGAACTGTACGGGCTTGACTTCAAGCCTAAATGGTTTCCAGTGTTCTATTCACTTGTGGATGAAAAACCCCAAAGCATCACCATGATAGCCAAAGAGATAGGACAATCACACCCATCGGTGAGCACGATTGTGAAGGAGATGCTGTCAAAGGAGATAGTCACAGAAGTCGAGGACCCCGAAGACCGCCGGCGTTCCCTCATCTGTCTCTCTGAAAAAGGGAAAAGAATAGCACATGAACTGATAGTGTGGCTGCGCGATGTCGACAGAGCTGTAGAGCAAATCTCCGATGAGAGCGAACATGACCTCTGGGGCGCAATAGCCGACTGGGAGAGATTGCTGGCGCAGAAGTCACTGCTGCAACGCGTGAAGGATATAAAAAAGGAACGCGAGAGCGGAGAAGTCGAGATAGTACCTTTTTCCGACTGCCACCGCGAGGCATTCTATGAACTCAACCGCCAGTGGATAGAACGTTACTGGTCCTTGGAACCGCATGACATAGAGGTGCTCGAAAATCCCGATAAACATATACTTTCGCAAGGGGGATATATCTTCGTGGCACTGTATTCCGGCCGCCCCGTAGGTGTATGCTCGCTCTGCAAGATGGATAGCTCCACAGGCTATGACTATGAACTGGCAAAACTCGCTGTTGACACCACGATACTCCGGAAAGGGATAGGTCGTCGCCTCTGTGAGGCAGTCATATCCAAGGCCCGTTCACTCGGCGCCACCACCCTGTTTCTTGAAAGCAACACACGCCTCAAACCGGCTATAGCGCTCTACCGCAAGCTCGGCTTCAAGGAGTTGCCCGAGTTTCATCCCGCCTATGCCCGTGGTGACATCCAGATGGATATGAAACTCCGGGAGGACGTAAATAAATAACAGACTTTAGCCATTACCCAATATATCTGATATATAATTATGAACAGAAAAATATTTGTGCGACGCGAGGATGCACTCAAAAAAAGATTCAAAGGTGTTGACCTCGATTCACTTGCCGTTGGTGAAAAATCAATGGTTACAAAGATGAACTACGTGAAAGGAAATTTCGCGACACTCCATTCACATCCGCATGAACAGTGCGGCTACGTGATTTCGGGCGAATATCGTCTGATAGTGGAGGGTGAGGAGAAGATTGACGTAATCATGCATCCCGGCGACACTTACGCCATTCCTGGAAATACACCTCATTCGTTTGAGGTGATTGAAGGTGGTGAGGTCATCGACGTCTTCACACCTCATCGCGAGGATTACCTTTAATTAATGGGAATAATACTCAACCTTTACACACAATATGTACAAAAGACCGGTGCTACCTCCAGGACTTGCCCCTGCGGTAGCACCGGTTAAATCATTGTAGACTACCGAGCAACCTCCTGCATATTACATTCCAGGAAATATCATGCCGGTTCAACGGTCTTGCCGTCGGGATATGACACCTTACCGGTAGAGATATCGTAGCTTATCACGGTGTTCTCCATGGTGAGCCGGTAATAGTACTTGTCACGCTTCACACTATATACATCGGATTGCTGCTCTATGCTCTGCAAATAGTTGAAGAGTGCGGGCGGGAACTGATTGTACGCCAAAGTTTCAGGCAGAGGCACACCGTTACCGTCAATTTCCAGCCATTTATATTCCTTATCAAATATCAGAGTGGCACCATTTTTGATTTTCACATAATAATTATCCTCGTTATCATTAAATGTGCTCACACCGCTGCTCGGAAAATACTCCGAAATAAAAGCGGAAATCGGCGATGGCACTTCATCCCATACACTATTCGAACACGCACCCACTGAAAGGATAAATATCAACAAAGGAGCTAAAAATAATATTTGTTTACGGCACATAGGAGGAATGTTAAAAGTTGATTATAACTTTTAAACAGATTTAATCATAAAAAGTTGAATCACAACTATGTTAAAATTTGGCAGATTAGTCTGTTAAATTTAAGAGAGTGTTTAAACCCAAATATTAAACATCCTTTAAGCCTGACCGATTCCGGGCAATGAGACCACAAACTTTGTTGTCGCACTCCCCTGTGCAAGTGTCAGAGTACCATGATTCTCAATAGCCAGGCGTCGGCTGAGACTCAACCCGATACCTGAGCCATTGCTCTTGGTGGTGAAAAATGGGGTGAAAATCCGTTCGGAGATTTCAGGCGGGACAGGCGCGCCGTTATCCTCAATGCTCACTATGACCTTGCCGGTATTCAATACGCCACATGACACTTTTATTCTTGTAGCGTCAGTCTCGGCTGCATTTTTGATAAGATTCATCATCACCTGATGTATCTGTCCACGGTCGGCATATACCATTAACCGTCCCAAGGGCACCGTCAGACCTATAGAAGCCTCCAGCCCATCGTTCATATTGGAAATTAAGGAGATACAATCCTCCAGAAGCGGGACCATATCAAACATCTCAGGCTCCGGAGCGGCTATGCGCGTCACACTGTTGTAACGCTCCACAAAATTCTTCAGACCCTCGCACGACTCGCTTATGGCGCGCAGCCCTGTGAACATATACGCCTCATTGCCCTGATAACGCATACGCAACGACTCAGCGACCGAGAGCACGGGAGCTATACCGTTCATAATCTCATGAGTGAGCACCCGACTCATATCCATCCATGCCTCGACACTCTTCCCCTCGAGCTGGGATGTAATATCATCAAACGTAGCTATGCGGAGCTGCTCACCGTCATGCCGACCGAACAGAGTCACCTTAATGGCGAGATTGCCGAGCTGCATCGAGCTTCCGGGAGTGGCGTCAGAGAGAAAAGCCGCCAACACACCATCGCTGCCGCGCAGCGAGTCCACGCTCGTCAGCGCCTGACGGTCCAACAGTTGCAACAGAGCCGGATTGTGAGTGTGGATATATCCCTTGCTGTCATACACCATCACTCCGGTGGCAATATCCGTAAGAATCGCCTCGTAGAAGCGGTCATTCTCCACCGCCACCTTCTTCATGTCAGACAGGCGCATGGTGATGCGGTTGAGCATCCCATTGACCTCCTTGTCGCCAGTGACTGGAAAACGGAGGGAAGTATCGCCGGCATCGAGCGCATCGAGCAGCAGGCTCAGGCGTCTTGCCACACGCGTGGCATACCTATGAATGCGCCAAATCCCCCACACTGCCAGCAGGAGGAGGAAAAAGGCAAGCACTATGTACTGTCCGGTAGTCAAAGCCCGTATTTTTTCATTTTGTTGTATAATGTCTGTCGGCTTATGCCGAGTTGCGAAGCGGCCGCCGACTGGATGCCACCATTGTCGGCAAGCGCTTCCTCAATCATGCGGCGTTCCATCTCGTCGAGTGTCACCCGTTCAGGACCGTTAGCCTGACGCGACTGCACAGGAGCACCGGTCACCGCCCTCGAGAGTGTCAGCAGCAATCGGCTGTTGTCCCACGGTTTGGTCACAAAATCAGAAGCACCCGCCTTCAAACCCTCCACCGCCAGCTCCACGTCAGCGTACGCCGTGAACAGCACCACCGGCACCTCAGGCGCAAGGCGCTTTATCTCGCTGAGCCAATACAGCCCCTCGTTGCCATTGTTGACGGTGGAATCAAAATTCATATCCAACAGCACACATGCCGGCGCAACCTCCCGCAGCAATCCGGGGATACGCGAGGGGGAGGTGGTTGTGACCACTTCCTGAAATTTGATTTCCGCAAGCAGCTTCACTGCCGCCAGTACCGAACGGTTATCATCAATCACCAGCAATGTGCCAAGAGATGGAGAGTCCATATTAAGATATTCGAGATTGAACAGACAAATCTACGACTTTTTTATCGTCTGACCAACAATAGTCCCGTCAAAAAGGTCTATCACACGTCCGGCGTATGCCGCATCGCGGTCAGAGTGGGTCACCATCACTATGGTTGTACCCTCACGGTTAAGCTCGCTCAACAGCTCCATGATTTCACGACCGTTCTTGGAATCAAGATTACCTGTAGGCTCATCGGCGAGAATCAATCCGGGCGAAGTCACCAACGCACGCGCTATAGCCACACGCTGCTGCTGACCACCTGAAAGCTGCTGTGGAAGATGTCGCGAACGGTGACTCATGTGCACCTTCTCAAGCATTGCCTCCACCCGTTTCTTACGCTCCGAACGACTCAGACCGAGATAAATCAGAGGAAGTTCCACATTGTGAGCCACGTCAATCTCGTCAATAAGATTGAAGCTCTGGAACACAAAGCCCACATTGCCTTTGCGGAGCTGTCCGCGGTCCTTCTCCTTGAGCTGCGCCACCTCCTTGCCATTCAGCTTATAGCTACCGCCGGTAGGATTGTCGAGCAGACCGAGAATGTTGAGCAGAGTTGACTTGCCGCATCCACTTGGACCCATTATGGCAAGAAATTCCCCTTTGTCGACTTTAAGGTTCACTCCACCCAGTGCAACAGTCTCTATTTCGTCAGTACGAAACACTTTTGAAAGATTATTAGTTTCAATCATAGCTATATATTATTTAATTTTGTTTTCACTCTATTTCTAATTTCCCTATTATTACAGGAATATATAATCACTGCATGAGGTTGAAAAGCCCCGTTATTCCGACTTCAGCTGTGTGACCGGATTCTCGTTGGCGACCCGCCATGTCACACACAACACGCATGCCAACACCAGCAGCAGAACCGTCAATGCCGTGAGAATATACCAGGCACCCATATTCTCAGCTGTAACCCTGAAATTATCCATCCATAGCGCCCCCACATACCAAGCCATCAATGAACCCACTATCGAGGCGGGCAGAGCAATAATCAAGACATCGCCGGCTATCAGACTCAATATTGATGAAGCCTCGGCACCGTTGACCTTCCTCACGGCTATCTCCTTGCGACGACGTTCCACCTCATCGCGCGTAAAACCTATAAGCCCCATCAACGCTATGAAAACGAGAGCAACCGCGGTGATGATAGCTGCATTACGGAACATCAGCACACTCTCATACTGTTCTTCCTGCATCTTTTTAAGCGACCTCAGTCCAAGGTCAGCATTCGGATAAGTTTCCTGAAAATATGCTTCCAATTTTTTATAATTCTCGTCGAACGGCTCCTTCAATTCAGCATAACCGTTATTGCTAAACCAATCTTCCACACATATGACCACGGGCTGAATTTCTCTTGTAAGGTCGCCTATCACAAAATCCTTCACTACCGCAGCAACATTAAGCTTGATATCGTTGATTCTTTCCACATGATTGCCTACGGCATCATCACCCCACCCCATACGTCGGGCAAACGTCTCGTTAACTATCACATCTTTATTTTTGAAATCATAGTTTCCCTGAACGAGCGGCATCTCCATAAATTTCACAAACGAAGCGTCAGCCCACTCTATACGGGAGTTGAAAAGAGTTTTACCGCTTGCGTCAAACACATAGTCACCGCTGTAGCCGCCAAAAAGATTGGATATTGACCATGACACATCATTGACATAAGGGAGCGCCTTCACGCCACCAAGAAATATATCCTCTTTATCCTTACGTTCATAGCCAATCATGTTGAAACTCACTTTATTCTTATAATTGTAACCCAAATCATAATTCATCACGTCGGCATACTGTATAGCCACAGTGGCAAGCAGACCTGCGACAAACGATACCCCACCAATCTGTACAAAAAGCAGAGCGCGTTTCCAGGCGCTGTTTCTATCGGTGAAACGGCGGAACACCTGAGTCACCGGAATCTTCGAGAATAAACGACCCGGCAGCAGACCTCCCACTATGAAGAAGAATGCGAGGATGGAAACAGAAACCCAGACATAACGCGGAGAGAGAATATCGGAAACACTTAGTGCAACAATATCCTGTATCATCGGCTCAAATACCACAAGCATCAATGCCATGAGGAGAACAGAGAAAAAGAGTATCACGGCAGTCTCTCCGAGAAACATCCCCATGACTGTCATCGCTCCGGCACCTGAACATTTATGAACCCCTATCCCCTTTGCCCGGCGGCTCAGCGAGGCTATGGTAATCAGCACATAGTTGAAAGTGGTCATAAGCAACAATGAAATACCCAGCACCCACATGACCAGATTCATCTTCTTTACCGTCTCATAACCGAGATATGTGTCATGAATCGGAGCTGCCAATATCCATGTCTTATTTGTTTCCGTATCGGGCACATGAGAATGGTACATCCCGGTAAGAATACGGCTCAGCTCGCCAGCGTCAATATCCACACCGTCACGCAGGCGCAGATAGGTGGGCCAGCTGTCGGCGCCCGCCCACTGAAATCTCCGGGCTATCACACTCGGTGCTGTCTGCATCGAAACCACAGCATCGAAATGAGGCAATGTAATATTCTCAGGCAAATCCCTGAATACCCCTCTCACAGTCATAGGCATCTCCTTCTCAAGCGACAGCATTCTACCTACGGCATCCTCACTCCCATAAAGAGTGCGGGCCAGTGACTCACTTATATAAACTGTGGCAGGCATGGCAAGGTCATACTTCGGTTGACCCGCAAGCACCTCTATACCCATAGTCTCGAAAAAGAGCGAATCGCTCGCGATGGAAATGATATCGAGGCGTGTGTCTCCGTCATAAAGGTTATAGCCGAATATATGCTTGGATATATTGGTAGCTGATGAAACATATTCCTGCATCTCATCATATATACCACCCGACAGTTTGCCGACACACGATTCGAACGGACCGATTTTCTCACCACCGACCTCATAAGCCATCCGTATCTGATACAGCCGGTCGTAGTCGCGGAAACAAGTATCGTAACTGTAATTATATTCCAATTTCGTAAACAACACGCAACTCACCAACAGACCAACAGCCACCGATACAATCTTAATGGTATTAGCCCCCTTCTGAGCAAGCATTGAATGAAGCAGATAGTAAAATTTCATATTCCAATTGATATTTTCATTTATTCAGAGGCAAGTATACCGGTCTGAGTTACTTAATTTATTCCGACTTCAACTGTGTGACCGGATTCTCGTTGGCGACCTTAAGTGTCACCGATACGACGCATACCACCACAAACAGCAGAATCACAAAAGCTGAAAGAATACAGTAGGCGGGCATATGCTCAACTAACAGAGTGAAATCACTAATCCATTCCTTGCCAACATACCATGCCAACGCACTGCCGACCACCACCGCCGGCACACTTATGCGGAGCATATCCGCGCATACGAGTGCAAGGACCGAGCCGGCCGTAGCACCGTTGACCTTACGTATGGCTATCTCCTTGCGTCTGCGTTCCACCTCATCAGTGGTGAATCCCACAAGTCCCATCAGCGCTATCACTATCAGAGCGAAAGCAGCCACAAGAGCCGAGCGTCTTGTAATGTTGAGCTCCTGGTAGATTTCCCTTGTAGTGGCATCAAGAGTGGTAAGTTTAAACTTTCCATTAGGGAAATTATCGGCGAGAAACTTCCCGAGGCGCAGATAATTCTCATCAAAAGGCTCGGCAAGCTCCATAATACCGTAACCGGAGAATGCAGCCGACTCATAGAGATGGAGTATGGGACGCATCTCATACACGAATCCACGCAGCATATAGTCGGAGGAGACACCTACCACTTTGAGAGGCTGACCGAATGTCTTCCGCCCGAATACCTGCCCCAGCGCCTCATCTCCCCAATGCATCTGGCGCACAAATTCCTCGCTGACCACCACTTCATCGTCAGCATGCGGAAGTCTGCCCTTCACAAGTGAAATTCCCATCACATCGTAGTAATCCTCATGACACCATGTGAGCCGGCTCAGGAACAGCAGATTGTATTCATCCGAATTATCATCAGCATGAATCCCTTGTCCGGAATACCCTCCGGTGGGGAGCATCATTCCCGAACCTATTTTCCCGACATAAGGGAGGGATTTGAGGGCGGCAAGGAGAGCTTCACCTTTAACTATCTCTACATCAGGTATGTCAATCACCGCCCTGTTTTTTGTTTCAAATCCCATATCATGGTTCACAAGCTCACTGTATTGTCCTGAAAGTACCGCCAACAGACCTCCCACAAACGCTACCCCCGATAACTGGATAAAAAGCAGACTCTTTTTCCATGCACTGTTTCTGTCAGTGAAACGTCGGAACACCTGAGTGACAGGAATTTTGACAAATAGAGCCGCGGGGAGCAATCCTCCCACCAAAAAGAAGAACAGAACGCCACATCCCATAGCCACCAATTGGGCAGGTGCTAAAATCTGGGCGAGAGTCAGACCTATCAGCTGCTCCACAAGCGGCTCGCAGAGGAATAGCAACGCCCCCATCAGCACTACCGCTATGCCGAGAATCACGGCAGTCTCTCCGATAAACAGCGCTACGATAGAAAGATTTGTGGCACCTGAGCATTTGTGAACCCCTATCCCCTTTGCCCTACGGCTCAGAGAGGCTATGGTAATAAGCACATAGTTGAGCGTGGTCATGAGCAGCAGTGCAATGCCGAGCACCCACATGACCATATTGCGGTTTCTCACACTCTCATATCGCAGATAAGTGTCCTGGATAGGAGCCAATGTATAACGCACTTTCCAGCTGTTGGTGTCGGGAGCATGCCGCTGCGACATGACATTCAGTTTGGCATCAATCTCATCAATGTCGACCTTATACCCTTCAGGAAAACGGATGCATGTCTGCCACGCGTCATTACCGTTCCAGTCATACCATCTGGAATAACCGAGCTGCATGGCTGTAGGGAGCGACATCACCGCCTCCATCCGCTCTATGGTGACATTGGCCGGAAGGTCGGCAAACACGCCTCTCACTGTCAGTGAGACTTCATTATTGCCATAGACCAATTGCTGCCCTATAGGGTCAGCATTCCCGAAGATTTTCTTGGCTGTATCATGACTGAGATACACTGTGCCGGGAAGAGCCAAATCGCGCATGGGTACCCCCGACAACACCTCAATTCCCATAGTCTCGAAGAAAAGCGAATCGCAGACCATCATAGAACCCGTAAAATTCATATCCGGGAGGACAAGCGGGGTAAAACTACTGAAGGTAGTGGCAATGACACCATCGCCGAACTCCTCAATCACACCGCCGGCAAACTTTCCCACAGTGCCTGTGGTAGGACCCCAGACCTCATCACCCACATAGGCAGTCTTCCAGACCTGATAGAGATGCCTGTAATCCTTGAAGCACTTGTTGTAACTATGATTGTAAGCCAGACTCGCGAACAGCAAACCGCTCACCAGCAGTCCAATGGTCACGGAAATGACCTTGATAGCGTTGGCTCCTTTCTGAGCCATTAATGTATGAATGATATAATATAACCGCATGATGACCGATTGTTTTTTTAATTACTTTTTGGAAATTCTTTATCTATTCGGATTTCAACTGAGTCACCGGATTCTCATTAGCAGCACGATAGGACATTACGATGACACATACTACCACACCGACCAGAATTGCCAAGCCTGAAAGGATAAACAGGATGGAAAGGTGTGACGCCTTGATGGTATAATGTTCAACCATATCCGGACCTACATACCATGCCGCACCGATACCGACCACAACCGCCGGCACAGCGATTTTCATCAAATCGCGGCAGATAAGGACAATGATGCCGGTCGTCGATGCACCGTTGACTTTACGCACGGCTATCTCCTTGCGACGACGTTCCACCTCATCGCGGGTGAAACCTATAAGACCCATCAGCGATATCAGCACCAATGAAATTGCCGCAAGCAGAGAAGCGTTGCGATAGGAGTGCAACTCAGAGTAGAAGCGTTCAATGACCTCATCGGTTTTTCTCACATACCACTCCTCGGAAGGAAAGGTTTCGTTAATAAACGCGTTTAATTTTTCGTAATTCTCATCAAACGGCTCACTCAACTTGACAAACCATGTATATGCGCTTTCCGAATCGATAGGCTTGATAATCGCAGGCTCAATTTCAGCAAAAAATCCCCACTGGGCATAATCATGAAGTAAACCCGTCACAGTAAGACGTCCGCCAAGAAGCTTTCGCCCCACCACACTGTCACCGAAATGCATCTCACGCACAAACGTTTCATTAACCAGCACCTCATCATCTCTTTCGGGGATACGTCCCTCGAGCAACCGGAAACCCATCATATCAAGAAATCCGGGAGAAAAGCTCATCTGCGAGACATTAATACCCGGCTCGCCATTGTCCTGCTGCATCATAGTGAAAGCCCTTCCAATCATAGGTACACCATTTCCAGCGCACACCCCCTCAACGTATGGAAGCGACCGCAGAGTACTCTCAAATACATCACGTTTCACTGAAACCATGTGAAGGGAAAATGTTGCTGCACCCTTCATGTTGAAACCCATGTCGCGGTTTACCACCTCTCTATACTGCGAGGAGAGCACTACGAGCAAACCGCTGATAAATGCCACACCGGTGAGCTGAATGAACAACAGATTCTTTTTCCATGCACTATTTCTATCGGTGAAACGGGTGAACACCTGTGTGACCGGAATCCGCGAGAAAAGATATCCCGGCAAGAGACCACCCACGATGAAAAAGAAGAGCCCCACACATAGGGATACCCAAAGCAACTCCGGAGCATAGACTCTCTGGACGCTAAGCGTACCAACTGTATCCAGAAACGGCTGAAACAGGAACAATAATCCAACCATCACCAGAAATGAAATTGCAAGTATGAGCAAAGTCTCACTCAAAAACATGCCGACTATCCCCCAGCCCGAGGCTCCGGAACACTTATGTACACCTATGCTCTTGGCTCGTCGACTCAGTGAGGCTATAGTGATAAGAGCATAATTGAAGGTGGTGAGTGAAAGGAGCATACCGCCCAATATCCACAGAACAGTAAGCGTGCGGGTGATATTTTCGTTGCACAACCACACCTTGTCAACACGGGTCACGGAAAAATCCAGTTTTATGGGCCTCTCCCCGCTGGGGCAATTCCGTTCCTGAATTTCATTGAGCTTGCTCGCAAGCACTTCAGGTGTAAGTTTTGAGCCAGGAAGCAAACGTATAAACACGTCACTACCACCTATGTCGGTCCATGCCATCCTTTCATCCATACCTAATACAGCAATACTCGGATATGACATAATGATACGGTACACAGACATTGATATATTCTCAGGTAAATCCTTATATACCCCTCTTACTGTAAACAAGATATCCTTATATTTAAGCTGCTTGCCAATAGGGTCATCCTCACCATACAGTTCTTCTGCAAGCGACTTGCTTATGTACGCTGTCGAGGGCATTGTCAGGTCACGGCGCGGGTAACCGGACAGGAGTTCCAGACCCATTGTCTCAAACATCACAGAGTCGCCCATGGCTATTGTCTCCTCCAACGTCCTACCATCGGCTTCCAATGATTCATTGTGCACAAGATAGAACGATGTCGCTGCCACATCGTCGGGAAATTCCTCCACTATGGCACCGGCAAGCGCACCATTGCCACCAAGATGTGGTCCTTCCTCTTTGTTGCCATAAGTCCATTTGGTCTGCACTGCATAGAGTCTTTTGTAGTCATGATAGCATGTGTCATAGCCATAGAAGAACGCAAGCGTTGAGAAAATAAGGCAGCTCACAAGCAACCCCACAGCTACCGAAAGAATCTTGATGATGTTGGCGCCTTTCTGTGCCAGCATAGTGTGAATGAGATAGTAGAATTTCATTTTTCCGATGCAATAAACAGATACGTTGTTAATGTTTACACCGCAAATTTAATACGCATTTTCGCCATTTTCACCTATCTCACTATGTATCAAACCAATAACCCACCGCATTAAAAACAAAAGTGTAAATATTTTTGACACTTGCCGCGTGCGCACCTCATCTATACAACTATGTCGTTCTCCACGGTGTAAAAGGACCTCAAATAATGTTAAACCCTCATTAAATCCGGAACTTTGACCTTTCGGAAAAGGTTATAGTAACAGATTGAAGAAATTAGACAACCAAATATCTCTAAACAAACACACCTATGGACAGAAAAATTAAACTGGCTGACGTCAAGGCAGCTATCTCTGAAGCATACGACAAATACAAGAATCTATCGGAAGGCACAGTTGACCCGCGAGTGGCAGGGCTGAATGATGGAAAATTCGGCATCTCGCTCCGCCTCGCCGACGGTACAAAATTTGATGTGGGCGACACTCAGGCTCAATTCCCCATGGAGGGTCTCAGCCGTATTCCGGTAGCCATACAGCTTCTCACCCAGATGAGTCCCTATGACCTCGTGATGAAAATGGGAGGCGGCAAAAAAGGTTGCTGCTGCCACGGTGGCGCCAACAAGGACCCCGAGCAGAAACATAAGAAATTACATGCACGTGGCATACGTGCGGTAAGCATGGTGGAACCTGTGGGCGACTTTGACGGTAAGATGGACATACTATCTGAACTTATGACAAGCCTTATGGGTGCATCTCCGGTGCTTGACGACAATCTATACAAAACCGCCGAGAAAGCCAACAAGGAGAATGATGTAATCAACGCCCTTGCTGCAAACGATTTTGAGATTTATGACTCATCCGAAATCGCCGTTGACCTCTACACTCGTCTTCGTTCCATGCTTGTCACAACTGAGAAGCTCGCAGAAATGGGAGCCACAATCGCTGCCGACGGAGTGAACCCTGTAAGCAACACACCGGTATTCGATGGAAAACTGTCAGCCACAATCTGTTCAATGATAGCCGCTAAGGGACCCAAGAAGATGGGACGTCCATGGCTCATACTCACCGGCACACCGGCTATGAGTTGCTACGCCGGCGGTTTTATAGCCGTAGTGCCCGGATTCGGTTCTATCGCGGCATTCTCTCCGGAACTTAACGATGCCAAGGTGCCTGTCAAGGCTGCCAAGGCAGTGAAAGATATACTGAATCAGCTCCAACTTAACGCGTTCTCAAGCGCAAGAGTGGATGTTGAAGCCTAATGCACTGAAAAACACAAAAATTTCAAGATTACACCTACGGTGTTCTTGACGCTGAGTTAGCCAGGCTTGCGGGTCGAATAAACGCCGCAGACCTGGCTTTTTTATATATAGCAGTGGCTACGTCACCACTATTATTTTTTTCTTAACGGTATCGTTTTCGCCAGAATGACGGTAGAAGAACAGCCATCACCGGAAAAATTTCAAGACGACCTATGAGCATCTCGGCCGAGAATATCCACTTCACCGCATCGGGAAGATTGCCGAACCCTGATGATGTGAAACCGTAGCCAAGCCCATTGTTACCCATACAGGAAGCACTGGCAAATATGCAGTCGAACGGTTCATACCCATAGGCACTCATGGCAAAGGCACCTATTACGAATGCTATGAAGTAAAGTCCTACGAATCCCTCCACCCGCAGCATCAGCAACTCGGACACCGGTTTGCCCCCCATCTTGAATTTGCTCACATGGTTAGGGAATACTGTAAGCATGTTCTCACGCCTTATGTTCTTGAAGATGGCTATCACCCTATCCAGCTTTATAGCTCCGGTAGTGGAGCCTGCGCATGCTCCGAGAAACATCAGGACAAGTGTAATCAGCAGAGCCAGACTACCCCATGCGGAAAAATCGGCATACGAGAATCCGGTGGAAGTTATGGCCGACACCACATGAAAATAGGAAGCTATTGCAACTGACCCGTTGCAATAATCCACGGCATATACACCCACTATCACTGAACTTATCAGGATTATAAAGATATAGACCCTGAACACCTCATTGCTCCACATTTCACGGAGCTTACCATGAAGAGCATTATAAAGCAGGATGAAATTCACGCCACCTGCCATCATGAACACGGCTATCACCGTGGCTATATATTGGCTCCCCCATGCAGCTATGCTTGAATTTCGGGTTGAGAAGCCGCCGGTGGAGAGCGTAGCCAGCGCCTGGCATACACTGTCGAATAGCGACATACCTCCACATAGAAGCATAATGATGAGCAGAAGAGTCAATCCTGAATAAACCATCCAGAGTGACATGGCAGTCTGCTTGATGCGTGGGTGCAACTTGTCGTGAGTCATGCCGGTGATTTCCGCATTGAACATCATTATCCCTTCGGAATCATTGAGTGCCGGGAACAACGCTATGAGAAACAGCACTATCCCCAGACCTCCAATCCACTGGGTCATGGCACGCCAAAGCAGCAGACCTCTGCCATACGACTCCACATCAGCGATAGTGGTGGCTCCGGTGGTGGTGAACCCCGACACACTCTCAAAAAATGCCGATGCTGCCGACAGTTGGTGAGCTCCCGCCATAAAAGGTATCATGCTGACCAACGAATATACCACCCACACCAGTGAGATTACCAAAAAGGCATCGCGACGCGTGAGGCGGTTGACACTATCCCTGAAAAGATACGCCCCCGAGCCCCCTATACATCCGCTCACCATCACAGCCACTCCAAACCCCTTCCAATCCTCCTCGCCGAGAATCAGAGACAACGACATGGGAATGACAAGCATGAGGCTCTCGAGCACCAACAGCCAGCTGAGTATTTTTGCCACCGGAGAACTGTCAGAGATGGCATTGCGGATATTTCTGATTCGCTCCATAGTCACGAAAATAATTTTTCAATATGTTTCAGATGTCCCCGCAGGCAGAACACCACCACATGGTCGCCGGGAAGTATCCAGGTGTTGCCATCCACTATTCTCCCCACCCCATTGTGAATCACTGCGGCAATGGTCATCGACTTATCAAGATGCAGCTCCCTGACGGGCTTACGTGTGATTACCGACCGTTCGCCCGCTACTATCTCAGCCACCTCTGCATCCTCAAACGCCAGACAGCGGGCCGACTCTATATAGGAATCCAACAGCATCTGATAGATAGTGCTCGAAGTAAGCAGCTTTTTATTTATCACCACATCTATATTCAGGTCATCGGCTTCCGAGAAATATTGTATATCCTCAATCTGCGCTATAGTAAACGGGACACCCAGCGTCCGTCCGACCATTGAGCACACAATATTCTTTTCCGATGAGTCGCTCAGCGAGATGAGAGCATCGAAATTCCTGATACCCTCCTCCCTGAGTATGTCAACATCCCTGAAATCGGCACATACCACCGTCACACCGTCGCAACGTGAAGCAATCTTGTCACATAGACTCCTGTCCGGCTCAATCACCGTCACCGAATACTTGCCGGCAATCAGATTAATCACCGCCTCGGTCATTTTACCGGCACCTATAATCATCACACTTTTAATCTGGCGCCCGTGCTTGCCGAAGAGATGCATTATTTCATGCTCATCCGGATTCTTGGCAGTGGTGAAATAGACAATATCGTAGCTCTCTATCGTGTCATTGCCTCCGGGAATAATCGTCATGCCATCCCTCTTTATGGCACAGATATGCATCTTGTAATGCTCTTTGTCAAAATCGCGCAGCACAGTGCCGCTGATAGGCGCTCCCGGCTGAACGCGTACCGCACCGACGGTGACCGCACCCGAATGCAGGGGATAGATTGCCTTGAGCCACGGATGCTCGAGCGCACGGTTGATTTCATGCGAGGCAAGATACTCGGGATAGACCATCTCGTCTACGCCAATATTTACAAAATGGTCATGTATATCCTCATTAAGGAGCTCTCCGTTGTCAATCCTCGCCAGAGTCCTCTGTGCGCCAAGCCACTTAGCGATTTCGGACGATACGAGGTTATGGTTTTCAAACGGCGTGACGGCAATAAACAGATTGCACCCGGAGGCACCCGCCTGTCTGAGATGCGAGGGCACCACCGGATTCCCTTCGTAGGTGAGGAGATTGTACCTTTGGTCAAGCTCAAGAAGCACATTCGTGTCTCTCCCCATCACAACCACATCCTGGTCCTCACGGCTAAGCATCTTAGCCAGATGGGTAGCAGTGTCGCCGGTACCGGCTATAAGTATTTTCATATCATCAATTAATTTCCGACTTGCAAATATAAACCAAAAATCTATTTCCGGGTAATCTTATGTAATAAAGATTTCGGTTGGTTACTATATGTTAAACAGAATTGATTCCTAACGGTTTATTGCCTCTGACAGATTCTTTACATGTTTAACAGCATCTCGATTGGAGTGGACATATATGCGACACTATGCTGTGCTTACTGATTCTCAACACATTATTGCACATATCTTAAATTGTTTGTAATTTTGCATAAACGGAAAAATCAACCTCATATCGTAACAATGAGTCTGTCAGACAACATAGCCGGATTTTGCTCCGGATTGGGCGCTTCGCTTAAAAGTGTGGTGAAGATGGCTGCACAGTCGCGTCGTCCGTCGGTGAAACGCATAGCGCTCCCGGGTGAGAAACTCATCATCATGGGCAATGGTCCGTCGCTCGCGGACAATATCCGCAATGACCTTGGAAAACTCTCGACCGCCAGAACATTGGCTGTCAATTTTGCAGCCAATGCCGATGAATTCACATTGCTGCGTCCCGATTTCTATCTGCTGGCCGACCCTCATTTTTTCGACGGTCGCGAGAGTGACCCTAATGTCGGGAAGCTTTTCAAACGCATCAATGAAGCTGTGGACTGGGAAATGACTCTCTTCATCCCCACATCCCGTACCGTCAGCTCACTTGGCATCACCAATCCGCGTGTCAAAGTGGAGCGGTTCAACCTTGTGGGTGTGGAAGGATTCGATTGGCTCACAGCCCGCGCCTACAGCTCGGGAGCAGGAATGCCACGTCCACGCAATGTGTTAATCCCGGCAATAATGGTGGGGATGCTCATGGGATTCAAAGATATATATATTATAGGTGCTGACCACAGCTGGATTAAGACTCTTGATGTGAATGAGAGAAACGAGGTGGTTTCAGTGCAACCGCATTTCTACAAGGATAACAATGAGGAGCACTCGCGTGTAACAGCCGTATATAAAAACGTGCGTCTGCATGAAATCCTGATGAGTTTCCATGTGGCGTTCAAGGCGTACCATGCCATAGCCTCCTATGCCGCCACCCGTGGAGTGAACATCTACAACTCCACACCTGCATCCTATATCGACGCCTTCCCCCGCTGCCCACTACCCTGAGGGGGAGAGAAAAATAATACAATCGGACACCCCGGTATGAAACCATCTCTTCATACCGGGGTGTCGATTTTCATGTCGGGAATACCGCCATTGATATTTCCACACAAAAAAGCCGCCAACCTGTAGGGCTGGCGGCAATATTATTTAGAATATAATTCTAACTCAATCGAAGAGCGCAATTATTTATTTTCTTCGATAGTAACGGCACGGTCAAGAGAAACGAACTTCTCGCCCATGTCATTGAGGTTACCGTTGTTGGTGGTAACATCAAGCTGTGAGGGATTAACACCATTCTGAACGAGCACCTTCTGAACGCCGTTGGCACGAGCGTGACGGAGGCGAACGTTAACCTGCTCTGAACCGGTGTAGTTGTCAGCCCAACCTGTAACGGTGTACTTCTGGTTGGGGTTCTGCTTCATGAGTTCAGCAACAGCGCCGAGGACCTTGCGGTCAACACGAGAGATGTTTGAACGACCGATGGTATAGTAGATGGTGCAGAGGGGACCTTCGTTAACTTCAACCTTTTCAACAGGACGGCTGAGGCAGTCACGGAGCTGACGTTCTACATCAGCAAGACGAGCGTTGGCAGCCTGGAGACGAGCTTCGATAGCATCGCAGTTGGGGATTTCAGGAATAACGGGAACGATAGGAGCGCTCCAGTCAGCCTTGTTGAAGTTGTAAGTCACACCGACATAAGCCTGGAGGTCCATCTTCTTCTTAGGAGCATTAAGGTACTCGTCAGTAAGAAGCATGCCACGGATGTCGAGGTAGATGCTGAAGTTCTTTGAAAGAGCGAAGTTGTTGATAAGACCTACATGAGCGGTGAGGTTAGAGCCATTGCCCTTTTCCCAACCGTCGCGGTTGTTACGGCTGTCATATTTGGGCACGTACTGTACCTGCATGCCGCCACCACCGTAGAAGATACCGTTGTAAACACGACCGGGGCGATAGCCACACCACCAGTTGGTGAGGTTAATCATAACATCAACGTTGCCGCCGAATTCGTTACGCTTGAAGTTGTTCCAGCCTTTGTAAGTGCCATCAAGACCAGGTTCGTTAAGACCATGGCTGAGTGACTTGAGTGAGGTATAGTTGAAACCGGCACGGAGACCGATGATGGGAGAGAACCATTTACCAACCCAAAGACCGGCGTTGGGTGAGAAACGCTTCATGAATGAACGTTCACCGTTGTTGCTGCTGAAATGATAGTTTACACCTGCTTCAGCTGAAATAAACCAGTTGTTGTCGAAGCTGTTAAGAAGATAACCCTGGGTGGGGTCCTCAACGTAGGTGATTTCTTGGGTGCTCTGGGCCATTGCGCTTTGACCGATGAAAAGAGCAGCTACCAAGCCAAGGATAGAACTTTTTTTCATAATAATTTAAATTATTGTAATAGTTGAATTGATTTTTATGTCGTTATTACCAGACTATATAAAAGCTCATAAACGTGAGTTCTCATACTTGCCATCCGGTCGGATGAACTTTAAGTGGTTGCCACACATACAACCTCATAATTCAGAAATCAGCATCAAAGGTATAACAAATATTTTACATATTCTAAATTTTATCAAATTTTTCTTTAATAAACGCTAAATTTCCGACTTTTCGACCAAAAAGCGCCACATTAAAATGCTTAAAACGGCATTGTAATTGATATTTAAACCAATCACAATGCCGTAAATAGTTATAGCCTGCGGAGATTTTCATCTCCATCCGGCAGAGTAGTCGTGATTACTTGCTGAGGAATGCTTCAACGCGAGCCTTGACTGCATCGACGGTGAATCCGAATTTCTCATCGAGCACCTTGTAAGGAGCTGATGCGCCAAAGTGGTCAAGACCAAACACTTCGCCACCTGCACCTACAAGTTCGCGGAGTGTGGAGGGAAGACCTGCAGTAAGACCGAATGCGGGAACAGAGCGTGGAATCACAGCCTCACGGTAGTCAACATCCTGAATGTTGAAGAGACCGATTGAGGGTACAGATACCACACGTGCTTTCTTGCCTTCGTCTGCGAGTTTCTGAGCCACTTCGCAGAGGAGCGATACTTCTGAACCGTTAGCCACGAGGGTTACATCGGGATTCTCGGCATCGACCACCACGTAACCGCCGCGACGGCATCCGGCATTAGCCTCGGCGAAGCGGTCGCCTGAAGCTGCGGGAAGGTCGGGTATGTTCTGACGTGAGAGGATGAGGGCTGAAGGAGTCTTGAAGTTTTCCATCGCCATAGCCCATGCCACTGAGGTCTCGGCAGCGTCACCGGGACGGAGCACGAGCATTGAGGGTTCGCCGTTGAAATTGCGGAGCTCTTCCATGAGACGGAGCTGAGCTTCCTGCTCTACGGGTTCATGAGTAGGACCATCCTCACCTACGCGGAATGCATCGTGAGTCCAGATATATTTCACGGGGAGTTCCATGAGAGCAGCCATGCGGACTGCGGGCTTCATATAGTCACTGAACACAAAGAATGTGCCACATGCACCAATCACACCGCCATGGAGCACGATACCGTTCATAACGGCAGCCATGGTAAGCTCGGTCACACCTGCGTGGAGGAACGCACCTGAGAAGTCGCCCTTGACGAAAGGATGTGTCTTCTTAAGGAAAGCGTCAGTCTTGTCGGAGTTGGCGAGGTCGGCAGATGATACAATCATGTTGTTGACCTTCTCAGCGAGTACACCGAGCACATCGGCTGATGCCTGACGGCTTGCGATGCCGGGCTTGTGGGGTATTGCCTTCCAATCGATTTCAGGAAGTTTATTGTCGAGGAACTGGTGGAGTTCCTTAGCGAGTTCGGGATTGGCAGCTTCCCATGCAGCCTGCTCGGCACGGCGAGCCTTGACGATTTCGCGAAGCTCGGCGCGACGCGCTTCATATAGAGCCTTGACATCTTCAAAAATCACCCAGGGATTTTCGGGGTCGGCACCAAGATTCTTCATGGTGGCGGCATAGTCGGCACCTGAAGCGCTCAGGGGTTGACCGTGAGTGCTGCACTGACCTTCGAAGTTTGAACCGTCGGCTTTAACCACACCTTTACCCATCACTGTGTGACCGATGATGATGGTGGGACGTTCCTTCTCGCCCTGAGCCTCTACGATAGCCTTGGCGATTTCTTCGGGATTGTTGCCGTTTATTTCAAGCACGTTCCAATGCCATGCACGGTACTTTGCAGCGACATCCTCAGTATCGACCGCGTCGACCATGGTGGAGAGCTGTACCTTGTTGCTGTCATAGAACATAATCAGATTGCTGAGTCCGAGGTAGCCTGCAAGACGACCTGCACCTTGAGATATTTCTTCCTGAATACCACCGTCGGAGATGAAGGCATAGGTCTTATGGCTCATCCATTCGCCGAAACGGGCTGAAAGGAAACGCTCGGCTATGGCGCAACCCACAGCCATGGTGTGACCCTGACCGAGAGGACCTGAGGTGTTTTCAACACCGCGTTCGGGATGAAGTTCGGGGTGACCGGGAGTGGGAGAACCCCACTGACGGAACTGCTGAAGCTCAGCCATGGTATAATGACCGAAAAGAGCGAGCACACTGTAAAGCATCGGCGACATGTGACCGGGGTCAAGGAAGAAACGGTCGCGTCCGAGCCACTTTCCATCATCTGGGTCGGTGATAAGGAATTGAGAGTAGAGCACGTTGACAAAGTCAGCGCCACCCATGGCGCCACCGGGATGACCGGACTTTGCTTTCTCTACCATTGAAGCGGCGAGTATACGGATGTTGTCGGCCGCATGATTGACTGCTGTTAGATTCATATATCAGTAGCTTTAATAAATGTATATAACGTGATAAATAACCCTTGCTTAGGGTAAATGCAATAGATTGTATAGTGTGCAAATGTACAAATAAAAAACGAATTCCCTGCCATAAATGACAAGGAATTCGACACACAATAATGCACCTCTTTTCACAAAGGGGGATTACACCTACGGTTTGCCCTTGAGCCAAATTACTAAGAGCAAATTTTTTCGTTACATCCCCAGTGCGGGGGACAATTGAGACAGGGGGCATTCACGACTCAGGCACGAACCTTTGTCATATATGCTCGTTAGTTGAAGCCCCCTTTTGAGATTGAGGCTGACAAGCCGGCGAGCATCCGGAGCCATGTTGCCATGGCAGCGCCGCCTCACACATAATAAATATACATTGAAATTTTATATGCTTGCTTAGCAAAATAGGCAATAACAATCTATCTTCACAGAAACCACGCAGACAGGACCTGGCATGACTGATGAAGGGCAGACCGTTTTTCTATTTGTTCAGTAAGTTAATCCGCAGAATCCTCATGACAGCGGAATAAGTTCGTTTCAATCGGTATATGTTTTTATGTTGTGACTCTATATTTCTTTGTGACGATTTGTCTACATTTTTTACACTGCAAAAGTAATTAAAGTTATGGAAATGGCAAGGAAAAATTAGAAAAAAATCGTGGTCTGGCATGATTTATTTGCATTTTCTCTCGTTTTTTGCGCATTGGCTGGCATTTTTTGCTGTTTTAACCAAAAATGCCACGCATACATCAATATTTCCGCACTTATTGTGTTAACACCACAAAAAAATTTTTTAACTTTGCCGATAACTAAGTTATACCATGTACAATAAGCCGGGCAGAATACCACTCCGGCAATCACGCAGAATTTAACTAAACAATAAAAAAATAACTTAACCCTATTAAAAAATTAAAATGGAAAATTCCGCCAAGAAAAACGGACATCTCATTGCGATTATCGTGATGTTTTTCATCTACGCAATGATTTCATTCGTGACTAACCTTGCCGCGCCCATCGGCACAATATGGGGCAATCAATTTGAGGGCAATTCCGTGTTAGGTATGATGGGTAACATGATGAACTTCCTCGCATATCTGTTCATGGGTATCCCCGCCGGCAATCTTCTCGTGAAAATCGGCTATAAGAAAACAGCTCTCTGGGCTATCGGAGTAGGTATCGTCGGTCTGTTCGTGCAGTTCCTCTCAAGCAAGGTAGGTGTCGACACTGTAATCTTCAACTTCTCATCAACCACTGCCGAAGGTGTGGCTGCCACTTTCCCCATCACCCTTAACTTCTTTATCTATCTTCTTGGCGCATTTATCTGCGGTTTCTGCGTGTGCATGCTTAACACAGTTGTGTGTCCTATGCTCAACCTTCTTGGCGGCGGCGGCAACAAGGGTAATCAGCTGCTCCAGTTCGGTGGCGCGCTCAACTCTCTGTCAGGAACTCTCACTCCCTTCTTCGTAGGCGCACTCATCGGCGTGCTCACCAAGGATACAATGATTGGCGCGGTGTCTCCCCTACTCTTCATCGGTATGGGTATCTTCGCTGTGGCATTCGTAATCCTTACCTTCGTTTCAATTCCTGAGCCCAACCTCCAGAGCGGCAGCAAGAAGGTGAAATACTCACACTCTCCCTGGAACTTCCGTCACACAGTGCTCGGTGTTATTGGTATTTTCTTCTATGTAGGTATCGAAATCGGTATCCCCGGAACTCTTAACTTCTACCTTGCAGACCAGGGTGCCAATGGTGCCGGTGTGAGCGGTGAAGCGTCTGCCATAGCAGGTGCGATTGTGGCTGTATACTGGCTGTTCATGCTCGTAGGACGTACACTTTCGGGCTTCATCAGCGGTGCTGTATCATCTCGCGTTCAGCTTATCGCAGTGTCAACAACTGCCATCCTGCTTATCATTTTCGCTATCTTCATTCCTAAGACCACCACTTTCCCCGTACCTGAATTCCTTTATGCAGGCGGCGCCCAAGTGCCTGTAAGTGCATTCCTTTTGATTCTCTGCGGTCTCTGCACCTCAATCATGTGGGGCGGCATCTTCAATCTCGCTGTTGAAGGTCTCGGAAAATACACCGCGCAGGCGTCAGGCATCTTCATGATGATGGTGGTTGGCGGTGGCGTTATGCCCCTTATCCAGAACGGTATCGCCCATGCAGCCGGCTACATGACTTCTTACTGGCTTGTGGTTGCCATGCTTGCTTACCTTCTGTTCTACGGTCTTGTAGGTTCTAAGAATGTAAATACCGACATTCCCGTAAACGAGGAAACAGTCGACCCTCTTGACCTCTAATTGAAATCAGACATGCACCGCCGGCGACAAAACTTCCGGCAAAGCATCTGACACTATAACGCATGCCGCCCTCCCGACTATCGGTCAGGAGGGCGGCATTGTTATATCAGAGAGTATCGCGATTAATTCATTATGTATCTAAGCATAGCGGCTCTAATAGGAAAGAGAGATGGATTAGATGACTGCTGCTATGCTCGTTCACGCTGTCACGGCTGGCGGAGAGAAGGAGGATTCAGAGACTATTGAGAGGCTCGGAAAGAGGGTCGCGCACAATCGGCTCGCGTCGGGTTTTCTCAGCTGAACGCTTTTTCTTCCGCTTAACCGAATCGGCATCTGCATTACGACGCTTTTTCCGCACTTTTACAATCGTGTCGACAGGAGCTGCGGGAGCCATCATCACTGCCTCAGTAGCAATGCTGTCAGACCGGGAATCAACGACTGATGAGACCGGAGGAGAAAACAGGGCTCTTCGACCTACTACAAACAGAAGCAAAAGCCCCAATAATATAACCAGCGCTATCAAGCCGCGCTTTTCGCCGGAAGTAAACATGGGAGGGAGATTGGATTTAACAAGGAGGAGTAAGGATTTAAATCTGTAGTAATAAAAAAATCACCGTGTGCCTCTCGGAGGCATACGGTGATTTCACTATATATCTTTTCGAGATATTCGTTATTCTGCTGCGGGTGCTTCAGTTGCGGGAGCTTCTGCTGCGGGTGCTGCAGCCTCTGCGTTAGCCTTGCCGCCACGACGTGAACGACGGGTGCGACCTGCTTTCTTAGAGGGCTTGTCATTGAGCATGTTTTCGTTGTAGTCAACGAGTTCAATGAAGCAAGTCTTAGCATTGTCACCAAGACGGTTGCCGGTCTTGAGGATACGGGTGTAACCACCGGGGCGGTTAGCAATCTTCTGTGCGATTTCACGGAAGAGTTCAGTCACAGCTTCCTTGTTCTGGAGGTGGCTGAATACAAGACGGCGGTTGGGAGTGCTGTCTTCCTTAGCTCGGTTGATGAGGGGCTCAGCGTATACACGGAGTGCTTTAGCCTTGGCGAGAGTTGTGAAGATGCGCTTGTGCATTATCAACGAAATCGTCATGTTGGCGAGCAGCGCGTCGCGATGAGCCTTCTTGCGACTGAGATGGTTGAATTTTTTATTATGTCTCATCGTTATAATTACTCTTTATCAAGTTTATATTTTGAAATGTCCATTCCGAAAGAAAGATTTAGATTAGCAAGAAGCTCATCAAGCTCGGTGAGTGACTTCTTACCAAAGTTTCGGAATTTCAAGAGGTCGGTCTTGTTGAAGACCACGAGCTCACCAAGGGTTTCAACCTCGGCGCTCTTGAGGCAGTTGAGTGCGCGCACGGAAAGGTCCATATCTACAAGCTTGGACTTGAGGAGCTGTCGCATGTGGAGCACTTCTTCATCAAATTCCTCTTCACCGTCAGCCTCGTCTGTCTCAAGAGTAATCTTTTCGTCAGAGAATAGCATGAAGTGGTAGATGAGGATTTTAGCGGCTTCCTTAAGGGCGTCCTTGGGGAGGATTGAACCGTCGGTGGTGATTTCGAGTGTCAGCTTGTCGTAGTCAGTCTTCTGGTCTACACGGAAGTTTTCCACTGTGTACTTCACATTCTGGATAGGAGTGTAGATTGAGTCAATCGCGAGGACGTCGATAGCATCATTTGCGCTTCTGTTTTCCTCGGCGGGAACCCAACCGCGACCCTTGTTGATAGTGAGGTCAATAGTGAAGCTGGCGCTCGGATCCAAATGACATATAACCAAGTCGGGATTCAAAACCTCGAATCCGTTGAGTGCTTTGCTTATGTCACCGGCTGTGAACTCTTCCTGACCTGACACAGTGATGGTAGCCTTTTCAAAATCGGTATCCTCAACAGTCTGTTTGAGGTTTACTTTTTTGAGGTTAAGAATGATGTTGGTAACATCTTCCTTGACACCGGGAATAGTGTCGAACTCGTGCTTCACCCCATCGATGCGGATGGTAGAGATGGCGAAGCCTTCGAGCGAAGACAAAAGGATGCGACGCAATGCGTTGCCAATGGTAATACCATATCCCGGTTCCAATGGCTTAAACTCAAATTTACCGAAATGATTGTCGGCTTCCAACATTAGGACTTTGTCGGGTTTCTGGAATGCTAATATAGCCATGGATCTTAATTTAATGATTATTTAGAATACAACTCGACGATAAGCTGCTCTTTGATGTTCTCAGGGATATCTTCGCGGGCGGGAACGTGGAGGAATTTACCAGCCTTGAGGCTTTCGTCCCATTCGAGCCAAGGATATTTGCTGTGATTAAAACCGGCGAGAGCGTCGGCAATTACTTCGAGAGACTTAGATTTTTCACGTACACCGATAACGTCGCCGGGCTTAACAGCGTAAGATGCGATGTTAACAACCTTACCGTTAACCACGATGTGGCGATGGAGCACGAGCTGACGTGCTGCTGCACGTGTAGGAGCGATGCCGAGACGATATACTACGTTGTCGAGACGGCCTTCGAGAAGCTGAAGAAGGATTTCACCGGTGATACCCTTGGCGCGTGATGCTTTGTCGAAGAGGTTATGGAACTGCTTTTCGAGCACGCCATAAGTATATTTGGCTTTCTGCTTCTCACGGAGCTGGACACCATACTCAGAAGTTTTTCTTCTCTTGTTGAGTCCATGCTGACCCGGGGGATAGTTCTTTTTGGTGAGAACCTTATCTTCACCGAAGATGGGTTCGCCGAACTTGCGGGCGATTTTGGTACGAGGACCTGTGTATCTTGCCATTTTTAATTTGAGTTTGATGATTGGTTCATCAGATGGATTTCAGTATCCTTCGGAAATTTCCGGGGTGACAGCCGCGACCACAGAGAGGTGATATAAAAATGTGGTCTATTTCACTATGGAAATCTGAGCGGGATACGCAGCGCTTACTGAGGAGCGGGTATATCTGATGAGTTGTAAAATTGAAGGTTCAAAATTTACTTTTATGCAATCAGCATTACCGCTACGCCCAAAAATTGATATGAAAGTAGAGCTGGGCGGGGATGCATGACTGCTGCCGTTAGCGCGGTAGTGTCAGCGTTGATTATACGCGACGACGCTTGGGAGGACGGCAACCGTTGTGGGGAAGCGGAGTTACGTCAACGATTTCAGTAACTTCGATACCTGCGCCGTGAACGGTACGGATAGCGGACTCACGTCCGTTGCCGGGACCTTTAACATAAGCCTTAACCTTACGGAGACCGAGGTCATACGCTACCTTAGCACAATCCTGAGCTGCCATCTGAGCAGCGTAAGGAGTGTTTTTCTTTGAGCCACGGAAACCCATCTTGCCAGCTGAAGACCAAGAAATAACCTGACCTTCTGAATTGGCTAAGCACACAATGATGTTGTTGAAAGATGAGTGAACGTGAAGCTGGCCGGCGGCGTCAACCTTAACGTTCCTTTTCTTTGCTGCGACTGTCTTTTTTGCCATATCAGTTTATTATTTAGAAGCTTTTTTCTTGTTAGCAACAGTTTTCTTGCGTCCCTTACGGGTACGTGCATTGTTCTTAGTGCTCTGACCGCGAACGGGAAGACCGTTACGGTGACGGATACCACGGTAGCAACCGATATCCATAAGACGCTTGATGTTGAGCTGGATTTCGCTGCGAAGGTCACCTTCTACCTTATAGTCAGAACCGATGACTTCACGCACCTTAGCTGCCTGGTCGTCGGTCCAGTCTTTAACTTTGATGTTTACATCAACGCCAGCTTTTCCGAGGATGCTTTTGGCTGCGCTACGACCGATACCGAAGATGTAGGTCAAGGCGATTTCACCTCTTTTGTTTTGGGGGAGGTCAACTCCCACGATTCTTACTGCCATATAATTACTTGATTACTTGACTAAAATTTTTTGCAAAGTTAATACTAATTTTGCAGAGTAGACACCGAAAAATCCCCAAATGAAACACTTATTAGGAATCATTGGGAAATATTAACTATTGAGAGTCTAAATTTCTGTTTTCCGGTATCCATGCGGCTGTTAGCCTTGACGCTGCTTGTATTTGGGGTTTTTCTTGTTGATGACGTAAAGACGTCCTTTGCGGCGCACGATTTTGCTGTCCGGAGTGCGCTTTTTGATTGAAGCTCTTACTTTCATTGTAAAATTGGTATTGTGGTTGTGATTATAACTCAGATGAATGGAAAGAGGGTTTTATTTGTAGCGGAAAGCGATACGTCCCTTTGACAAGTCGTAGGGTGACATTTCTACTTTCACTTTATCGCCAGGAAGAATCTTGATGTAATGCATGCGCATCTTGCCTGAGATGTGGGCGGTGATTTCGTGCCCGTTCTCCAACTCGACGCGGAACATTGCATTTGATAATGCTTCGACGATAGTGCCGTCCAATTCGATTGCAGCTTGTTTTGCCATATATACTTTATTCGTTCAGTATTGGTAATTATTTAAATGAATCTATCTCCGAGTGCTTCTTCAATATAATCGAAAGTGGTGAGGATTTCGGGACCTTCGGGCTGGATTGCAATGGTGTGCTCATAATGAGCTGAGGGTTTGCGGTCCTTGGTGCGGCATTGCCAACCATCACGCTCTATAACGATGTTGCGGCTACCGAGGTTAATCATCGGCTCGATGCAGATACACATCCCCTTCTTCAGCACAGGTCCGCATCCGCGGCGCCCGTAGTTGGGGACTTCGGGGTCTTCGTGCATCTTCTTTCCAATGCCATGTCCGCACATCTCGCGCACCACGGTGTATCCGTGTCGCTCGCAATAAGTCTGGACTGCATTGGCTATATCACCGATGCGTTTTCCTTCCTGGGCTGCGGCTATACCTTTATAAAGTGATTCCTTGGTGGTGCGCATGAGCGCCATCACTTCGGGAGCCACCTCCCCTACCGGGAAAGTATAACACATATCACCATTGTAGCCATCAAGCTCGACCACTGTGTCAACGCCGACTATATCACCCTCGCGAAGCTCATAGCCTGAAGGGAAGCCGTGGACCACAGTCTCGTTCAACTCGATGCAAAGAGTGGCGGGGAAACCGCCGTATCCGAGGCAAGCGGGCTTGCCCCCGTTGTCGCGCATAAACTCACGTGCGATATTATCAAGGTGACGGGTAGTCACGCCGGGAGCCACCCACTTGGCGACTTCGCCAAGTGTGCGGCTCACAAGCGTGCATGCCTGTCGCATTTTTTCGATTTCTTCCGGAGTCTTAAGATAAATCATTTATCTGTGAAGTATTCTGCTTTAATCGAAACTGGAGATTAGTAAGCGGAACCAGTGGTACGACCTTTGATTTTACCATCCTTCATGAGACCATCGTAGTGGTGCATCATGAGATGACTCTCGATTTGCTGAAGGGTGTCGAGCACCACACCAACAAGAATCAGGAGTGAAGTTCCGCCAAAGAACTGCGCGAAATTCTGGCTGATGCCGAAGAAGCGAGCGAAGGCGGGAAGGATTGCCACGATGCCAAGGAACAATGAGCCGGGAAGAGTGATGCGTGACATGATTGAGTCAAGATACTCTGCGGTCTTCTTGCCAGGCTTGACGCCGGGGATAAATCCGTTGTTGCGCTTCATGTCTTCTGCCATCTGAGTGGGACGCACTGTGATGGCTGTGTAGAAGTAGGTGAAGGCAACGATAAGGATGAAGTAAACGAGGTTATACCAGAAGCCGTTGATATCAGAGAAAGCTGCGTAGAAGCCTGAGGTACCTTCACTGCTACCGAAACCGGCGAGAGTGATAGGTATAAACATAATCGCCTGAGCGAAGATGATAGGCATAACGCCGGCAGCATTCACCTTCAAGGGGATATACTGGCGAGCACCACCGTACTGCTTGTTGCCCACGATACGCTTGGCGTACTGCACGGGCACCTTGCGTGTTCCCTGCACGAGAAGCACTGCACCTACAGTGACTGCGAAGAGGAGGATGATTTCTACCACGAACATGATAAGACCACCCTGGCTACCGGTGGCACCCGGAAGGCGGCTTGTGAATTCGTAGAAGAGCGCTCCCGGAAGACGGGCAATGATACCTACCAAGATGATGAAGGAGATACCATTACCGATACCGCGGTCAGTGATGCGCTCACCGAGCCACATGATGAACATGGAGCCGGCTGCAAGGATTACGGTGAGATATGCAATAGTCCAGAAACCCATGTGGGCACCGCCTGTAGCGGCGCTCACCTGGTACTGGAGATTTGCCAAATATGCAGGACCCTGGAGCAAGAGGATGAGCACAGTAAGGTAACGGGTATACTGCATCATCTTCTGACGTCCGCTTTCACCCTCTCGCTGCATTTTCTGGAACGATGGGAGCACCATGCCCAACAACTGAATCACGATGGATGCAGTGATGTAAGGCATGATACCGAGGGCGAAAATCGAGGCCTGGGAGAACGCACCACCCGAGAACATGTCGAGCAGCTGCATAAGACCGCTCTTGTTGGTAAACTTGGTCAGGGCGTCAAGGTCTTCCGGAGAAATTCCGGGAAGGACCACGTAGCAACCCAGACGGTAAACGAGTACCAACAGAAGGGTTATGAGGATGCGCTTTCTCAGTTCCTCAATAGTCCAAATATTACGGATTGTTTCAATAAATCTCATTTCGAGGAGGGGATATTAAAGTTTAGTTACAGAACCTCCTGCTTCGACTATCGCCTTTTCAGCAGCAGCAGAGAAAGCATTTGCTTCAACTGCGAGCTTCTTGGAAATAGAGCCGTTAGCAAGAATCTTGACGGGCTGCTTACCGTTTACGAGACCGGAAGAGATAAGTTCGGCAACGCCGATTTTCTCAAGACCGGAAGCAACGGCGAGAGCTTCAAGGTCAGCGAGGTTGATAGCCTTGTACTCTGTACGGTTCAAAGGCTTGAAACCAAACTTAGGAAGACGACGCTGGAGAGGCATCTGACCACCTTCGAAACCTATCTTGCGGCTGTAGCCTGAACGAGACTTGGCACCCTTGTGACCACGGGTAGAAGTACCACCCTTGCCTGAACCGGGACCACGACCAATACGAGTTTTCTTCTGTACTGAGCCAACAGCGGGTTTTAAATTGCTTAAATCCATAGTTGTGTTAATGTTTTAAATTTAGGCGTTGGTCACTTCAACCAAGTGGCGCACTGCGTTAACCATTCCCATCACAGAAGGAGTGTCCTCAAGGACAACTGAGTGATGCATTTTCTTCAAGCCGAGAGCATCGAGAGTGCGCTTCTGCACTGCGGGAGCATTGATACGGCTCTTTATCTGGGTGATTTTAATCTTAGCCATTGGTATAAAGAATATTAGCCGTTAAACACTTTTTCAATAGAAATACCGCGATTCTGGGCAATCTGAGCGGGTGAGCGCATTTCGCCAAGAGCAGCGATAGTAGCCTTCACGAGGTTGTGGGGGTTGGAAGAACCCTTTGATTTTGCGAGCACGTCGGTCACACCTACGCTTTCAAGCACTGCACGCATCGCACCACCGGCCTTCACACCGGTACCGTGGCTTGCGGGCTTGAGGATTACGCGTGAACCACCGAACTTAGCAATCTGTTCGTGAGGAATAGTTCCACGGTGAACGGGAACCTTGATAAGGTTTTTCTTAGCAGCTTCAACACCCTTGGCGATGGCAGCCTGAACTTCGTTAGCCTTGCCAAGACCCCAGCCTACGATACCATTCTCGTTACCTACGACAACGATTGCGGCGAAGGTAAAGGTGCGACCACCCTTGGTAACCTTGGTAACACGGTTGATGGCAACCAGTTTGTCCTTAAGTTCGAGGTCGTTGGTGGACTTTACTTTATTATTCTTATTTGCCATGATTCTTTAGAATTTAAGACCGCCATTACGAGCGGCGTCAGCCAATGATTTAACTCTGCCGTGGAAGAGGTAACCGTTACGGTCGAAAACCACTTCGGTGATACCAGCTGCGAGAGCTTTCTGAGCGATAGCTTCGCCAACCTTAGCTGCTATTTCACACTTAGTCCCCTCTTCGATGCCTTTAGAAGAAGTAGCGCAAAGGGTTGTGCCTGCGAGGTCGTCGATGAGCTGGACATAAATCTGCTTGTTGCTGCGGAAAACCGACATGCGGGGACGAGCGGCAGTGCCGGAAATCTTACCGCGGATGCGGGTCTTGATTTTATTTCTACGTTGTATCTTAGAAACCATTGTTTTAAATCAATTTAATTATTTAGCACTTGCCGACTTACCCGACTTGCGACGGATAATTTCGCCCACAAACTTGATACCTTTGCCCTTGTAGGGTTCGGGCTTGCGGAGTGAACGGATTTTTGCACACACTTGACCGAGAAGCTGCTTGTCATCGCTTTCGAGGATGATGAGCGGGTTCTTGTTACGCTCGGTCTTAGCTTCTACCTTCACTTCGGGTGGGAGCTTGATATATATTGCGTGAGAGAAACCGAGCGAAAGTTCGAGCACCTGTCCGGTGGATGTAGCGCGGTAACCCACACCAACTAATTCCATTTCTTTGCGATAGCCAGTAGAAACACCGACAACCATGTTGTGGATGAGGGCGCGGTAGAGACCATGCTGCGCACGGTGTTCGCGGTCATCGCTGGGACGGGTTACAACCACGTGGTTGTCCTCGATTTTAACTTCGAGGTCGGGGTTTACTTTCTGAGTGAGGGTGCCCTTGGGACCTTTTACGGTTACTACGTTATCCTTGTCGACGGTGACTGTTACACCTGCAGGAATCTCAATGGGAGCTTTACCTATTCTTGACATAATTCTGTACCTCCTTATTGATTAGTAAACGTAACACAAAACCTCGCCACCAATCTTGAGGTCACGAGCTTTCTTATTAGTCATAACACCCTTTGATGTTGAGAGGATGGCGATGCCGAGTCCATTCAACACACGAGGCATATCTTTGTAGCCGGTATAACGGCGGAGACCCGGACGAGAAACGCGCTGAAGGTTCTTGATGGCGTTGACCTTGTCAATGGGGTCGTACTTGAGGGCGATTTTGATGACGCCAGCGGGGGTTTCACCCTCTTCAAACTTGTAGTTGAGGATGTAGCCTTGCTCAAAGAGAATCTTTGTAATCTCTTTTTTCAAGTTTGAGGCAGGAATCTCGACAACGCGGTGGTTTGCCTTGATTGCATTTCTCAATCTTGTCAGATAATCTGCTATAGGATCAGTCATTTTAAAAAATTGTTTAAATTGATTGGGGTAAATCCCAACAATATTTAATACTCACTGTTATCTTTAGTGGGGAGGAAAGAGAGGGAGGATGATGGCGTCCCCTTTTGAAGGGGTATCCCATTGATGTCGAGCGGCCGCGGCAGTTCACAAAGGGTCGAGTAACTTTTTTAAGCGAACCTCACCGCTTAGAGGTAACGACTCTCGAGCCGTCGACTATTTCAGAGGGATATCAAATGGGGACCGTTACAGCGGAAATCGGATTACCAAGAGGCTTTCTTCACTCCGGGGATGAGACCGGCTGACGCCATCTCACGGAACTGTATACGAGAGATGCCAAACTGACGCATGTAGCCTTTGGGACGACCGGTGATTGAGCAACGGTTGTGGAGGCGTACGCTTGAGGCATTCTTAGGCAGCAGCTGAAGAGCTTCATAGTCGCCGGCAGCTTTAAGGTCGGCTTTCTTCTTGGCATATTTAGCCACGAGTTTAGCTCTCTTGACTTCGCGTGCCTTCATTGATTCTTTTGCCATATCGATGCTTAGTTTTTAGCGTTTTTGAAAGGGAGACCAAATTCCTTCAACAGGGCGTAACCTTCTTCGTCAGTGTTAGCTGAAGTCACGAAGGTGATGTTCATACCCATAAGTTTGTTGATGGTGTCGATATTGATTTCCGGGAAGATAATCTGCTCTGTGATACCGAGAGTGTAATTACCACGGCCATCAAGCTTGCTGTCGATACCTTTGAAGTCACGGATACGGGGAAGAGCGACGCGCACGAGTCTTTCAAGGAATTCGTACATTTTGTCGCGGCGGAGTGTCACCATGACGCCGATAGGCATTTTCTTACGGAGCTTGAAGTTAGAGATGTCCTTACGTGACAAGGTAGCCACAGCTTTCTGACCGGTGATGGCAGTGAGCTCGTTGATGGCTGTCTCGATGAGTTTCTTGTCCTGAGTAGCGGCACCAAGACCTTGGTTGATGACAATCTTCTTCAACTTGGGCACCTGCATAGGTGTGGTGTAGTTGAATTTCTCGGTCAGGGCGGGAACGATGCGTTCCTGATAGTCTTTTTTAACTGTTTGGGTGCTCATTACTTAATTTCCTCTCCTGATTTTTTAGCGATTCGGATAACGTTACCTTTCTCGTCTCTGCGACAGCTGATACGGGTAGGTTTGCCCGATTTGGGGTCGATAAGAGCGATATTGGAGATGTGAATGGGGGCTTCCATCTTGATGAGTCCGCCCTGGGGATGCTGTGCGTTGGGCTTAGTAGCTTTAGTCACCATGTTGATACCTTCAACGATGGCACGCTGCTTTTCTCTGAGCACTTTGAGCACACGACCCTCCTTGCCACGGTCTTCGCCGGCAAGAACATAGACGATGTCGCCTTTTTTGATATGTAATTTGCTCATTACTTTAATGTTTTTGACGGTTACGAACGATTAGAGGACCTCGGGTGCAAGTGAAACAATCTTCATCTGGTTTGCAGCGCGGAGTTCACGGGCAACGGGGCCGAAGATACGGGTTCCGCGAAGTTCGCCGGCGTTGTTGAGAAGTACACAGGCGTTGTCGTCGAAGCGGATGTAGGAGCCGTCGGGACGACGGATTTCCTTCTTTGTGCGTACGACTACAGCCTTGGAAACTGTACCTTTCTTAACGTCAGATGAAGGGATGACACTCTTGACAGATACTACAATAATGTCGCCCACAGATGCATAACGACGGCCTGTTCCACCCAGTACATGGATGCAGAGTGCCTCTTTGGCACCGCTGTTGTCGGCTACGGTTAAACGGCTTTCAGTCTGTATCATATTACTTCACTTTTTCGATGATTTCTACCAGGCGCCAGCGCTTAGTCTTGCTCAAGGGACGAGTCTCCATCAGGCGGACAGTGTCGCCGATTGAGCATTCGTTCTTTTCGTCATGGGCATGGTACTTCTTTGTTTTGTTGACAAATTTGCCATAAATGGGGTGCTTCTCTTTCCACTTCACCATTACAGTGATGGTCTTGTCACCCTTGTTGCTTGAAACAACCCCGATGCGTTCTTTTCTTAAATTTCTCTTTTCCATTTGATGTGGGGAGTTTATTTGTTGTTAAGTTCGCGTTGACGCAACTCAGTCTTTACGCGAGCGATAGCCTTACGCGCATGTGTAATCTTAGCGGGGCTGTCAAGGGGCGAGATAGCGTGGTTGATTTTGAGCTGGGTGTAATCCTTCTCCATTTCATCCAAGCGGTCGCGGAGGTCTTGAGTGCTGACTTCAGTGAATTTTTCTTTCTTCATGATGGCTTACACATTTTGAGTTGGGTCATAGTCGCGACGAACAATAAATTTGGTAGTCACGGGGAGTTTCTGAGCGGCGAGGCGGAGTGCTTCCTTAGCGATGTCGTAAGATACGCCTTCTACCTCGATTATAACGCGGCCGGGAGTTACGGGAGCAACGAATCCTTCGGGAGCACCCTTACCTTTACCCATGCGGACCTCAGCAGGCTTCTTAGTGATGGGTTTATCAGGGAAGATACGTATCCAGATTTGACCCTGACGCTGCATGTAACGAGTAACAGCGATACGGGCGGCTTCAATCTGGCGACCGGTGATCCACTTAGACTCTAAGGTCTTTATGCCGAACGAACCGAAGGCCAACTGGTTGCCACGCTGCGCCTGGCCTTTCATGCGGCCTTTTTGCGCGCGGCGGAATTTGGTTTTCTTGGGTTGTAACATTGTGTTGAATCAATTGTGGGGTTAACGGTTGTTTTTGGGTTTGCGGAAACCGCCGCGACGGGGTGCACCGTTATTGCCGGCTCCACGGTTTTCCTTCTGGTTTGAAGTGTACTGGGGAGCGAGGTCACGCTTGCCATATACTTCACCACGGCAAATCCATACCTTTACGCCGATAACACCAACCTTGGTGTGAGCTTCGACGAGGGCATAGTCGATGTCAGCGCGGAGGGTGTGCAGGGGAGTACGACCTTCCTTGAACATCTCTGAGCGAGCCATTTCAGCGCCGTTGAGACGACCTGAAACCTGAACCTTGATACCTTCGGCACCAGCGCGCATGGTTGAAGCAACCGCCATCTTCACAGCACGACGGTAAGCAATCTTACCTTCAATCTGACGGGCGATGGTTGAAGCCACAATCTGAGCGTCGAGTTCGGGACGCTTTACTTCATAGATGTTAATCTGAACATCTTTGTCGGTGATTTTCTTGAGCTCTTCCTTGAGCTTGTCAACCTCTGAACCACCCTTACCGATGATAAGACCGGGACGTGAGGTGCAAACTGTGATGGTGATGAGCTTCATGGTGCGCTCGATAACGATGCGCGAAACGCTTGACTTTGCAAGGCGGACATTGAGATACTTGCGGAGTTTGGAGTCCTCGAGCAGAGTATCGCCGTATTTCTTACCGCCATACCAGTTAGAGTCCCATCCACGGATAACTCCCAAGCGATTGCTGATTGGATTTACTTTCTGTCCCATTTGTTAAGCCTTTTTAGCGTTTTTGTTATCAATTGTGTCAACAATCAATGTGACGTGATTAGCGCGTTTGCGGATTCGGTAGCCACGGCCCTGGGGGGCTGTGCGGAGACGCTTGAGCATGGGAGCGCAGTCAACATGAATAGTGCTGACATAAAGCTCGCCGGCATCAGCCTTACGTTCGTTCTTTGCTTCCCAGTTAGCGATAGCAGAACGGAGGAGCTTTTCAACGCGGGCAGCCGCTTCCTTATTTGAAAATTTCAGGATACCGAGTGCACGGTTAACCTCTACGCCACGCACCATGTCAGCGACGAGGCGCATCTTGCGGGGTGAGGTGGGGATGTTGAGAAGCTTAGCGAATGCTATGGTCTTCTGCTCGGCTTTCCTGAGGTCGGCTGAATTTCTTTTTCTTACACCCATTTTATTTTAATTCTTTTCTTTTTTACAAATGAATTATTTATATCAGGGCCCTAATTATTTCTTCCTGTTACCGGAGTGACCACGGAATGTGCGGGTGGGAGCGAACTCACCGAGCTTGTGGCCTACCATGTTTTCAGTAACATAGACAGGGATAAATTTGTTACCGTTGTGAACAGCGAAGGTGTGTCCAACGAATTCGGGGGCAATCATAGAAGCACGGCTCCAGGTTTTGATAACCGACTTCTTGCCACTCTCTTCCATTGCAGCGACCTTCTTTTCGAGCTTCACGCTGATAAACGGGCCTTTTTTTAATGAACGACTCATAGAGATAAGTGTTGCTTAATTAATCAGATTACTTTTTTCTTCTTTCAATGATGTACTTCGAAGAATGTTTCTTCGGGGCACGAGTCTTAAGACCCTTAGAGTAGAGACCCTTGCGAGAACGGGGATGACCACCGGAAGCGCGGCCTTCACCACCACCCATGGGATGGTCAACAGGGTTCATAACTACGCCGCGGTTGCGGGGACGACGACCGAGCCAACGAGAACGACCAGCTTTACCGGAGCGTTCGAGAGAGTGCTCAGAGTTGCCGACTACACCTACAGTTGCGCGACATGCTGCAAGAATCTTGCGAGTTTCACCCGAAGGTAATTTGATGATAGCGTAGGTGCCTTCACGGGAAATCAGCTGTGCGAATGTACCTGCTGAACGAGCCATGAAAGCTCCCTGGCCAGGACGCAACTCAATGTTGTGGATGAGTGTACCTACAGGGATGTTGGCGAGCGGGAGGCAGTTACCTACCTCGGGCTGAGCCTCAGGACCTGAAAGGAGTTCATCACCAACCTTTAAGCCGTTGGGTGCAATGATGTAAGTTTTAGCACCGTCTTTGTAGTAAAGGAGGGCGATACGAGCCGAACGGTTGGGGTCGTACTCGATGCTCTTCACTACAGCGGGAACACCGTCCTTAGTTCTCTTAAAGTCAATGATGCGGTATTTGCGCTTGTGGCCACCACCAAGGTAGCGGGTGGTGAGATGACCTTCGGCGTTACGACCGCCTGAGGCCTTTTTGCCGACTGTAAGAGATTTTTCCGGAGTAGTAGCAGTGATGGTACCTTTGAATACTCCGATAACTTTGTGTCTTTGCCCCGGTGTTGTGGGCTTGAATTTTCTTACTGCCATTTTATTTAAATATTGCTATAGAAGTCAATGGTCTGTCCGTCAGCCAGAGTAACGAGAGCTTTCTTCCATGCAGTGGTCTTGCCACGGAGAAGACCGCTCTTGGTCCAGCGTGATTTGTTCTTTGAACGGACATTGATAGTGTTGACGCGGATGACTTTCACACCATAGAGTTTCTCTACGAGGTCCTTGATTTGATACTTGTTAGCCTCGGGAGAAACGCTGAAAGTGTAGCGGTTAAGCTTTTCGGTAAGCTTGCTCGCCTTCTCGGTAACGATGGGTTTGATTGAAATTTCCATTTTTACTGTTGTTTTCTCGATTGAGGTTAAAGTTTATTAACGACTTCAAGGCTGCTCTCGGTGAGGATTACAGCGTTTGAGTTCATTACCACGTATGTATTGATATCCACAGCGCTGATGGTTTCAGCTCCGGGGATATTTCGGGCTGACAAAGTTACGTTTTTATTTTGACCCGGTAAAACTAAAAGTACTTTTTTGCCATCAACTTTAAGATTTTTAGCAAAATTTACAAATTCTTTAGTTTTAGGTGCTTCGAAATTGAAGTCTTCAACCACGATGAGTTGAGAATCCTGCACCTTATAGGTCAACGCACTTTTACGAGCGAGAGCCTTCACTTTCTTATTCAACTTGAAGCGATAGTCACGGGGACGGGGACCGAATACACGACCACCACCCACGAGAACGGGTGAATTGATGTCACCGATACGGCTGCCACCGCCGCCCTTCTGCTTGTGGAGCTTGCGGGTAGAACCGGAGATTTCGCTACGTTCTTTGGATTTGTGAGTACCTTGACGCTGGTTAGCGAGATACTGCTTCACATCGAGATAAACGGCGTGCTCGTTTGCATCTACTGCAAAAACTTCGTCGCTGAGCTGAGCTTTGCGACCGGTGTCTTCACCTTTGATATTGTAAATTGCGACTTCCATTATTTCTCAATTAAAACGATTGAACCTTTACATCCGGGGATTGAACCTTTGATAAGGAGGAGGTTATGGTCGGGCATAACCTTAATCACCTGGAGGTTTTGAATTGTCACTTTTTCATTTCCCATCTGGCCTGCCATACGCATTCCCTTGAACACCTTTGCGGGGTAAGAACATGCGCCGACTGAACCGGGTGCGCGGAGACGGTTGTGCTGACCGTGGGTTGACTGGCCTACACCGCCGAAGCCGTGACGCTTCACAACACCCTGGAAGCCTTTACCTTTTGATACACCCTGAATGTCTACAAAGTCATTCTCAGTGAAAAGGTCAACTGTGATGGAGTCACCGAGCTTGTACTCGCCGTCAAATCCTTTGAACTCGGCCAAGTGGCGCTGGGGAGCTACTCCTGCTTTCTTGAAGTGACCTGCCATGGGGGCTGTGGTGTGCTTGTCCTTCTTTTCTTCGAAGCCAAGCTGAATAGCCTCATAACCGTCTTTTTCAGCAGTCTTGATTTGAGTAACTACGCAGGGACCTACTTCGATAACAGTGCACGGCACGTTCTTGCCGTCGGCACTGAAAACGGATGTCATTCCGATTTTCTTTCCTAATAATCCTGGCATTTCTCTTTGATTTAAAAATGTGAATTGTTTGTTTCTTTAATCCTGTTTCTTTTTACTTGGATTACACCTTGATTTCTACCTCTACACCTGAGGGAAGTTCGAGCTTCATGAGCGCGTCAACGGTCTTGCCGGTTGAATTGTGGATATCAATCAAGCGCTTGTAAGATGAGAGCTGGAACTGCTCGCGAGATTTCTTGTTGACGAAAGTCGAGCGATTGACAGTGAAGACGCGACGGTGTGTGGGCAGAGGAATTGGTCCGCTGATGACAGCACCGGTAGCTTTTACGGTCTTCACAATCTTCTCGGCTGACTTGTCAACCAAGTTGTAATCATAGGATTTAAGTTTGATTCTGATTGTTTGGTCCATATCTTTGTTGAATGAAAGTGTTTTACTTGATAAGGTCTACGCGGCCCTGGCATTCGGTGAGCACATTCTTGGCGATTGAGCTGCTTACCTCTGCATAGTGGCTGAAGCTCATTGTAGAAGTGGCACGACCTGAAGTGATGGTACGCAATGCTGTAACATAACCGAACATTTCGGCAAGAGGAGCCTTAGCCTTAACCACGCGTGCACCAGAGCGGCTGGTTTCCATACCTTCTACCTGACCACGACGCTTGTTCAAGTCGCTGATTACGTCACCCATTGATTCTTCGGGGGTAACAACTTCAATCTTCATGATAGGTTCGAGAAGGACGGGAGATGCCTTTTCAGAAGCCTTCTTGAATGCCTGGATAGCACAAAGCTCGAATGAAAGCTGGTCGGAGTCAACCGGGTGGAAAGAACCATCGATTACAGTAACCTTGAGCTGCTCTACGGGGAAGCCGGCGAGCACACCGTTCTTCATTGCGGTCACGAAGCCCTTCTGGATAGAGGGGATGAATTCCTTAGGAATGTTACCACCCTTAACTTCGTCAACGAACTGGAGGTTGCCATCGAAGCCTTCGTCAACAGGTTCAACACGTACGATGATATCTGCAAACTTACCACGACCACCGGTCTGCTTCTTGAATACCTCGCGGAGTTCAACGGGCTTGGTGATAGCTTCCTTGTAGGTAACCTGAGGACGACCCTGGTTACATTCTACCTTGAATTCGCGGCGGAGACGGTCGATGATGATGTCGAGGTGAAGCTCACCCATACCTGAGATTACAGTCTGACCTGTTTCCTCGTTAGTCTCAACACGGAATGTGGGGTCTTCTTCAGCAAGCTTCTGGAGACCTACACCCAGCTTGTCGAGGTCCTTCTGAGTCTTAGGCTCTACTGCGATACCAATCACAGGGTCGGGGAATTCCATTGCTTCGAGTACGATAGGATGATTTTCGTCGCAGAGGGTATCACCGGTACGGATATCCTTGAAACCTACACCTGCACCGATATCACCACAACCAATCATTTCCTTAGCATTCTGCTTGTTTGAGTGCATCTGGAACAAACGTGACACACGTTCTTTCTTGTTTGAGCGGCTGTTGAGCACGTATGAACCGGCAACAACATCACCTGAGTAAACACGGAAGAATGTGAGACGACCTACATAGGGGTCAGTGGCAATCTTGAATGCGAGAGCACACATAGGAGCGTCGCTTGAAGGTTCGCGAACCTCTACCTTGTCAGCATCGTCGGGGTTGGTACCTTCGATAGCGCCTGAGTCAACAGGGCTGGGGAGATATGCGCACACAGCATCGAGCAGACACTGCACACCTTTATTCTTAAATGAAGAACCGCAAATCATGGGAACCACTTCCATCTTGAGGGTAGCCGCACGGAGTGCACGGTGGATTTCTTCCTCAGTGATAGTAGAGGGGTCATCGAAATATTTTTCCATGAGAGCGTCGTCAAACTCGGCGATTTTTTCGAGCATCTTGTCACGCCACTCTTCTGCCTCGTCTACGAGACCTGCGGGGATTTCCTCGAGAGTGTAGTCAGCACCCATTGATTCATCGTGCCAGAGGATAGCCTTCATACGGATGAGGTCAACCACACCCTTGAATGTTTCTTCCGCACCGATAGGAATCTGGATAGGACAAGGATTTGCGCCGAGTACATCCTTGAGCTGGCGAACCACCTCAAAGAAGTTTGCACCTGAACGGTCCATCTTGTTGACGTAACCGATACGGGGCACATTGTATTTGTCAGCCTGACGCCATACGGTCTCTGACTGGGGTTCCACACCACCTACGGCGCAGAAAGTAGCCACAGCACCGTCAAGCACACGGAGTGAACGTTCCACTTCCACAGTGAAGTCAACGTGTCCCGGAGTGTCAATCAGGTTGATTTTATATTGGTCACCAAGATACTTCCAGAAAGTAGTGGTAGCAGCAGAGGTGATAGTGATACCACGTTCCTGCTCCTGCTCCATCCAGTCCATGGTAGCAGCACCATCATGAACCTCACCGATTTTATGAGTAAGACCGGTGTAGAAGAGGATACGCTCGGAAGTAGTTGTCTTACCGGCATCGATGTGAGCCATGATACCGATATTACGGGTAAACTTTAATTGTGCGTCTGATTTAGCCATTTGGTCTATTTTGGAATCTTAAATTTTAATGAAAAGCTTTCGTCTAAATATTAGCTTACCGTCAGATTAGAAACGGAAGTGAGCGAATGCACGGTTAGCTTCTGCCATCTTGTGCATATCCTCCTTGCGCTTGTAAGCGCCGCCTTGGTCATTGAAAGCGTCTACGATTTCGGCAGCCAGCTTCTCAGCCATTGTCTTGCCGCCGCGTTTGCGGGCGTAGAGAATAAGGTTTTTCATTGAGATAGATTCCTTACGGTCGGGACGGATTTCAGTAGGCACCTGGAAGGTTGCACCGCCGACACGACGAGATTTAACCTCCACCTGGGGAGTTACGTTTTCAAGAGCTTTCTTCCAGATTTCAAGAGCTGTCTTCTCTTCGTTGGGAAGTTTATTCTTTACGAGCTCGAGAGCTGAATAGAAAATTGAATAAGAGGTGTTCTTCTTACCATCATACATAAGGTGGTTAACGAACTTTGACACTCTTACATCGTTGAACACGGGGTCGGGAAGAACCACCCGCTTCTTAGGTTTTGCTTTTCTCATTTTAGAGGAAAATGTTTTGTTTTTGGTTGCTTGGTTGCTGCATCTTTCATCTTCAACGGTTATGCCCCTCCGAGCGCCGTTTACTCAACCTGTGATTTAGCCTTCCAATCAAATCAAAAACGAGGGGTTAACGACTCTGTTTTTAATTTAATTAATTGTTTTCAGAAAAGGAGCGTGATTATTTCTTAGCTGCTTTAGGACGCTTCGCACCATATTTGCTGCGACGCTGGGTACGGTCCTTGACACCGCTGGTATCGAGGGTTCCGCGGACAATGTGGTAACGTACACCGGGGAGGTCCTTAACACGACCGCCACGAACGAGTACGATTGAGTGCTCCTGCAGGTTGTGACCTTCACCGGGGATGTAGCTGTTAACTTCCTTACCGTTGGTCAAACGTACACGGGCAACCTTACGCATTGCTGAGTTAGGCTTCTTGGGAGTAGTAGTGTACACACGCACGCACACGCCACGACGCTGGGGGCATGAATCGAGAGCGGGTGACTTGCTCTTATCCTCAAGAGCCACACGTCCTTTTCTTACTAATTGCTGAATAGTAGGCATCTTAGTTTCTTTTGTTTAACTTTAATGATTAGTATTTATCTTTTTCTTCTTTATTTTCACGCATACATCGCATCAACAACGCTAACTATCAACGAGTTAACGATTCCGACACGACATTCCGCTCCTAAAAGCGATGCAAAATTACAACTTATTTTCCTAACTACCAAACATTTCCGAAATTTATTTCCTCCCATTCAGTTTTTATTTCATTTTATTATCTTTTCCTCATCCCGCCATGAATATTTTACGTTTTTTTGAGCCGTAAAACATCTGTCGCATGCAAATTTTCATCAATAAATGTGGTTTTTCTCATCGGGATGCAGTAATTTTGCACTTTGAATCACTCACTCATAGAATTATAATATAATTTTCATATTCAATGGAAAAGAATTTCAAGCGAACCCTCATCACCACAGCTCTCCCCTACGCCAACGGTCCGGTACACATCGGACACTTAGCGGGCGTCTATGTGCCTGCCGATATTTACGCACGCTACCTGCGCCTGCGTGGCGAGGATGTTATAATGGTGGGAGGCAGCGACGAACATGGTGTGCCCATCACCCTACGCGCCCGCAAAGAGGGCATTACTCCCCAGGAGGTCGTGGACCGTTACCATGCCATAATCAAGGACTCGCTTGAAGAACTTGGCGTGAGCTTCGACATCTACTCACGCACCACTTCCAAGCTTCACCACGAGACCGCGTCTGAATTCTTCCGCCACCTTTATGATAAAGGGGAGTTCACTATCCAGACCGCACTCCAGCCTTACGATGAAAAGACCCAGGAATTTCTCGCCGACCGCTATGTCACCGGCACCTGCCCACGTTGCGGAAACGAAAATGCCTACGGCGACCAGTGCGAGGCATGCGGCTCATCGCTCAATGTCACCGACCTCATCAACCCACGCTCAGCACTCACCGGCGAACCCGTGAAGATGCGCGAGACAACCCACTGGTATCTCCCTCTTGATAAATGGGAGGAAAAACTTCGCCACTGGATACTCGACGAACACAAGGAGTGGAAGACAAACGTCTACGGACAGTGCAAATCATGGCTCGATGCTGGATTGCAACCCCGCGCAGTGAGCCGCGACCTCAAGTGGGGCGTCCCAGTGCCGGTGGAAGGAGCTGAAGGCAAGGTACTCTATGTATGGTTTGATGCTCCAATCGGTTATATTTCAAACACAAAAGAGCTTCTCCCTGATACTTGGGAACGCTACTGGAAGGACCCCGAAAGCCGTATTATCAATTTCATCGGCAAGGACAACATCGTGTTCCACTGCATCGTGTTCCCATCGATGCTCATGGCTTACGGCGACAACTATCAGCTTCCCGACAATGTGCCTGCCAATGAATTCCTTAACCTCGAGGGTGACAAAATCTCCACCTCACGCAACTGGGCTGTATGGCTTCACGAGTATCTCAAGGATTTCCCCGGCAAACAGGATGTGCTCCGCTATGCCCTCACAGCCAATGCACCCGAGACCAAGGACAACGATTTCACATGGTCTGACTTCCAGGCGAGAAACAATAATGAACTTGTGGCAATCCTCGGCAACTTCGTCAACCGCGCCGTGGTGCTCACACACAAATACTTCAACGGTGTGCTTCCTGCTTGCGGCGAGCTTCAGCCTGTTGACTCACAACTCATTGCCGACCTTAAGGTGACACGCGACGCACTCACAGCCGCGCTCGACACCTTCCACTTCCGCGAAGCATTGAAACAGGCTATGGAGATAGCACGTCTCGGCAACAAGTACCTTCAGGAAACCGAACCCTGGAAACTTGCCAAAACCGATATGGAACGTGTGAAGACCATCCTCAACATCGCCATTCAGCTCTGCGCCAACCTCTCCATCGCATTCGAACCTTTCACCCCCTTCATGAGCGCCAAGCTCCTCAAAATTCTTGGTAATAAGGAAATCAACTGGGATATGCTCGGATGCATGGATTTGGTTCCCGCTGGTACAGTGATTGGCACTCCCGAACTCCTCTTTGAAAAGATTGAGGACGAAGCGATTGCAGCTCAGATGAAACGCCTTGAGGAAATCAAGGAAGCCAATAAAGCTGCTGCCTGGAAACCTGCTCCGCAGGCTGAGGAAGTCGACTTCGACACATTCACCAAGAGTGACCTCCGCGTGGGCACCGTAGTGGAATGCGAAAAAGTCCCCAAAGCCGACAAACTCCTCCGCTTCCTCATAGATGACGGGATGGAGAAACGCACCATAGTTTCCGGTATTGCTAAATATTACAAGCCAGAGGAACTCGTAGGCAAACAGGTATGTTTCATCGCCAATCTTCCGCCGCGCAAGCTCAAGGGCATTGTATCGCAGGGTATGATTCTATCGGCCGAAAACTCCGATGGCTCTATCGTGCTGCTCTCACCCGTTGCACCGGTAGCTCCCGGCTCAAAAATAGGTTAACCAATACACGTATATACAATTTCACCGCCATGTCTGACACACGTAAACCACGCATATTGATAATATACACGGGCGGCACTATCGGGATGATTGAAAATCCCGACACCCATGCCCTGCAGCCGTTTGATTTCAGTCACTTGATTGACAATGTGCCTAAAATCAAAATGCTTGATTATCATATTGATAATATCCAGTTCACCCCGATTGACTCAAGCGACATGGGTCCTGAGGGATGGAACGACATAGCCACTGCCATTTCGGAAAACTACAACGACTACGATGGCTTTGTGGTGCTCCACGGAACCGACACCATGGCTTACACAGCCTCGGCTCTGTCATTTATGCTTGGCAACCTGCACAAACCGGTCATAATCACCGGCTCACAGCTCCCGATTGGCGAGGTTCGCACTGACGGTGAAGAAAACCTAATCACAGCCCTGCAGATTGCAGCCGCCACAACGTTCAATGGCGACCCGATGGTTCAGGAAGTTGCAATACTTTTTGAAAACTATCTGTGGCGTGGTAACCGTGCCACAAAGAAAAGCGCGGACAACTTCAACGCTTTCAAGAGCCACAATTACCCAGAGCTGGCAAAGATTGGTCTTGGGATACATTTTGCCGAGAAAGCGCTATGGCGTCCCACCGAGAAGAAACCGCTCTCTGTCAACACTCAGATGGACCGCGGGGTGATGCTTCTCGACCTCCATCCGGGCATGACACAGCCCATACTCCATCACCTCCTCAATACCCCGGGTATCAAGGGGATAGTGATGCGTACCTACGGTGCCGGCAACGCCCCCACCTCCCGATGGTTCATCGAGGAGATAGCACAGGCTATATCGCGCGGCATAGTGATAGTGAATGTTACTCAATGTGTCAACGGTGGCGTACACGCACGCCGATATGTATCGGGCGATATTCTCGCTAATGCCGGTGTTATTTCGGGTCACGATATGACATCGGAGGCAGCCATCACTAAGCTTATGTATCTGTTCGGACTCGGACTCACACCATCAGCCGTAAGTACCCGCTTCAACACTGATATCTGCGGCGAAGTGACACTGTAATTCCATAGGCAACGACTGCAACTGTATAGTCACATATATAATAAGGTGGCGGCTCTGATTTGAGAACCGCCACCTTATTATATATAGTAGTATCACTATGTCTGGTTATGAAATCTATTCAAACAATGTGGTAGACAGATAACGCTCACCGGTATCCGGAAGCAATACCACAATATTTTTGCCTTTATTTTCAGCATCTTTAGCTATTGAGGTAGCGACATGCAACGCAGCACCCGAGGAAATACCAACAAGTATGCCCTCAGTCCGGGCGAGACGTCGTGTTGCGGCGAAAGCTTCATCCGTTTCCACGGTTACAACTTTGTCCACCACCTTGGCATCGTATGTATCAGGTATAAATCCGGCTCCTATACCCTGCAGCTTGTGAGCACCGGGGGCGCCACCGCTCAGAACGGGTGAATCCTTTGGCTCAACTCCTACCACTATCACCTCGGGGTTCCTTTCTTTCAGATACTTGCCGATACCGCTGATAGTACCACCTGTACCCACTCCGGCTACAAAATAATCAATCTTCCCTTCAAGGGCATCCCATATTTCAGGTGCAGTAGTCATGTAATGGGCCTGCGGATTTGCAGGATTGACAAATTGCCCCAGTATCACAGCACCGGGAGTCTCTTTCTGCAGCTTTTCAGCCTCGGCGATTGCTCCTTTCATACCGGTCGCACCTGGAGTGAGTACAATCTTAGCCCCAAGAGCAGCAAGCAACTTCCTGCGCTCCACACTCATAGTCTCAGGCATTGTAAGAACCACATTGTAGCCACGAGCCGACCCTACAAGCGCGAGACCTACGCCGGTATTACCGCTCGTAGGCTCTATGATAGTACCGCCGGGATTCAGAACTCCCTGTTTCTCAGCCGTAGTAATCATATTGAGAGCCACGCGGTCCTTTACCGAACCGCCGGGATTAAAAAATTCAACTTTTGCAAAAATCTCACCTTCAGCATCCACTGATTTGTCATAACCGCGAAGGTGCACCAAAGGTGTATCACCGATAGTCTCAGTGATTGAATCTACAATCTTTCTCATAATAATAAAGACATTAGCATAATAAGTAACTCAATATATCATAAGCACAATAAGTACTATTAAAACAGACATACCTATATGGCAGTTCACAGGCGCCCCTCATCATTGTAGGAATAGGAGCTATTCCGAGCTATTATGATATGGTCGAGCACTTTGATACCAAGAAACCCGGCGCCCTGCTTAATGCGCTCTGTCAGCTGGTCGTCATTCACGCTCGGCATCCTATTGCCCGAAGGATGATTATGCACTAACACAATGCTCTCAGCCAGACAATCTATAGCCCTCTTGAGCAGCAACTTGACATCAACAACCGTCTGTGAGGTACCACCCTGCGACACGCATCGCTTATACATCACCTTGTTAGCCCGATTGAGCATGAGCACCCAAAATTCCTCATACTCGATATGGTCAAGCAACGGTTGCATCATAGCCACCACATCTGCGCTCGACCGTATTGTATCCGGCACATTAGCCGCAGCCTGCTCACGGTTGCGGCGTCCGAGCTCAAACGCAGCCGCAAGACTCACAGCCTTAGCCTGCCCCACCCCTTTGTACTTGCTAATCAGTTCCTCCATGCTCAGCCGGGCTAAGTTATCAATCCGGTTATCGCAATCATGCAGAATCTTCCTCGACATATCCACCACAGACATACCGGGAATGCCGCCACCGAATATTATAGCCAAAAGCTCGGCATCACTGAGAGAACGAATCCCCGATGACAAGGCTTTCTCTCGCGGTTTATCGTCATCGCGGAGGTCCTGAACGCGAATTGATGTGTATGGAAATTGCTCCATTGTAAAAGTTGTTGAAATTATAGATAAATTGTGCAATAATACATCGTTCCGGCGTAGGCAGCTCCGGACAGGTATCCCCCTACCCTATTTACCTTTCCGCAGCATTATCTCCTCGTTGACATCCCTGCCGCGCCGCAACAGTATCTTAAGGAAATAAGCCTTTATGAATCCGCAACCGTAGCCGCATATCTGAATCACACTCGCGGGAATAGCCTTGAGCGCTATCACAAATGACTTGGTTGCCCACCATGCCATCACAAATATAGCGAGCAAGTAGACGCCTATAGGAAGCAGAAACCATGGCGAGACGAAAATGCCGCAGATTACCAACGCCACACCTATCAGCACAGCCAACGCCGGGAGAGCATGTACCAATTTCATGGAGCCGGGATAAAGGAGCTTCAACGTGATACGCGACATCCCGAACACGTACACCTGACGCAAAAACTTCCTGAAATCCACACGCCGCTTATGGTACACATACGCCGGACGGATAAGACCCATATTGAACCCCGCATTGCGTATTCTCGTCGACATGTCAATATCCTCCGAGAACATCTCACGGAAGCCTCCCACTTTGTCATATACCTTGCGTGAAAAACCCATATTGAATGTGCGGGGCACGAATTTCTCAAGACTCACTTTCCCGCCACGGATACCACCGGTGGTCAGAAACGAGGTCATGGAGTAATTTATAGCCTTCTGCGTATCTGAAAACGAATCATGAGCGGCATCCGGACCGCCGAAACAGTCCAGCGGATTCCGGTCAAGCTCCTCCGTGAGGACTTTGAAATAATCCTCTGGAATCACGCAGTCACTGTCAAAAAATATGAAGTAGTCACCCTCTGCCCTTTCCAACCCATAATTACGCGCTATGGAACGCCCCTCGTTTTCCTTATAGAAATACCGTGCGTTTACATCGGAAAACTCCTGCAACACACAGTCACAAGGCTCAGTGGAACCATCCTCCACAAATATTACCTCAAAATTCCTGAGTGTCTGCCGTTCAAGGCTCGCCATAAGGTCTCTGACCTCATCCACGCGGTTATACACCGGAACTATTATTGAGAATCTCGGCTTTTCCATCAGCTCATCCGGTTTTTATAGTCCTGATAATCAAACTGGCGCAGGTAAGAGCACTCGCCCTTGGAGTCACAAAACACCATTGACGGATGCTGGATACCGTTAAACATGTTAGTCTTCACCGTAGTGTAATGGTTCATATCCTCAAGTGTCAAACGGTCACCCTCCTTCAGTGGTTTTTCAAACCACCAGTCGCCCACATAGTCGCCGCTGAGGCATGAATTTCCCCCCAGACGATACTTCGGCAGTCCCTCAGCCTCTTTGACACTCTCCGTGATAGCTGGCTGATAAGGCATCTCAAGGCAATCGGGCATGTGGCAAGCAAACGATGCATCAATGACAGCAGTCTTAACTCCCTGATTCTCCACCACATCCAACACACTGGTAATCAAGTCGCCGGTGCGCCATGTGAAAGCGCTACCCGGCTCCATCACCACCTTTAGCCACGGATACCGGCTCCTGAAATCCTTAAGTAACTTTATAAGATGCTCCACGTCATACCCCTCGCGGGTCATGAGATGTCCACCTCCGAAATTCACCCATTTCAACTGTTTGAAGTACTGTCCGAACTGGGTCTCGAAAGCATCCAGAACCTTTGCCAAATCATAGGAACTGCTCTCGCACAAAGCATGGAAATGCAGCCCCTCTATTCCTTCAGGTAACTTTCCGCCAAGCTGCTCGGCTGTGACCCCGAATCGCGAGCCCGGCAATGCAGGATTGTAAATCTCTGTATCAATCACCGAACATTGCGGATTAACGCGCAACCCTGGTGAAACCCCGGCTGCTATGGTACGCGCCCCATATTTCTCCCACTGATGCAATGAGTTGAACGTCAAATGTGTGGCGCGAGCCAGAAATTCACCTATAGTGCCATCGGTATATACCGGACAATACACATGTGCCTCCCCCTGAAGCTCCTCGTTGCCGAGACGGAGCTCATTGAGCGAACTTGCCGTGAAATCCTTGTTATACTCACGTATCACATGAAAAGTACGCCACAAGGCATTAGCCTTGAAAGCCATTATTATATTCACACCTGCCCCCTGCTCCACCCTGCGGATTAGAGCAAGATTTCTGCGCAACTTATCTTCATACACCACATAGAACGGTGTGGGAATTTCCTGTATTTTCATTCTCTTTACGTAAGTTTCTAATATTCAGGGAAACCTGCAAAAAGCATCGCATCATCTCCCTAATTGATTATAGCGAATTTAGCAAATTTAAGCATCAACGTGCGGGTATCGGTATTATTGAATTCCACCACTATGCGCGGGTCTGCACCCGAACGGTCAATCTCAATGATTACCCCACGTCCGAACTTCCCATGCTCGATATCCATCCCCGGAGCTATCTCAGTGATGGAATGAAGTGTATAGCCGCCGCTCCCGCCAGTCTTTGGTGCATGCGTAGCTGTCTGCGGCATCTCCGCACGACGTGTGCCACCTGCACCTCCACCTATAGGAGTGCCATAGCTGGAAGTCGACATAGGTTTACGCCTCAATTCATTGAGACTCCTGCCCGAGCCCGACATGGTGGAAATACGGTAATTCAGCGTAGGACGCGTCTGTGGATACCCCGGTCCGAAATCAGCGCCTGCCGACAGTTTCAGATAGCGCTGGTCAATGTCGCCCAAAAACCGCGACGGGCGGCAACTCATTGTCTGACCGTTGCGGAAACGGGACGCGGCATAGGAAATCATGCAGAACTTCCTTGCGCGCGTAATAGCCACGTAAAGCAGGCGTCTCTCCTCCTCTATCTGCGAAGGCGAATCCTGCGCCATCGCTGACGGAAACAGCTCCTCCTCCACGCCCACTATGAACACATTATTAAACTCCAATCCCTTTGCGGCGTGGACCGTCATCAAGGTCACCCGCTCCTCCACTCCGTCCGAGTCAGAATCTTGGTCAGTGGCGAGCGACACTTCCGACATGAAATGCATAAGCGACATCTCATCACTCCCCTCCTCCACTCTGGTCTCTACAAACTCCTGCACACCATTGAGCAACTCTTGCAGGTTCTCCTGCTTCGATATACTCTCCGGCGTCCCGTCTGTGAGCAGCATCGTGAACAGCCCCGTGCGGTCAATAATCTTACGCGCCACCTCATAAGCATCCTTCCCCGCGTCATTAGCGTCGATGAAGTCCTGAATCAAGTCGCAAAAACCAGCCAGCTTCTTTGCCGTGCCCGAATTTACACCGACATCATACGTTTCGGGATGCGTTATGACATTCCACACGCTCGTATTGTTGTCGAGCGCACAGCGCGTGAGCTTATTGAGCGTGGTCTCCCCTATTCCTCTCGCCGGGAAATTAATGATTCGCTTAAGCGCCTCATCATCGTCCGGGTTAATCGACATGCGGAAATAAGCGATTGCATCCTTGACCTCCTTTCGCTGGTAGAATGAAAGACCGCCATAAATTCTGTAAGGTATATTGCGTTTGCGCAACGCCTCCTCAAGCACACGGCTCTGGGCATTGGTACGGTACAGTATGGCAAACTCATCACAACTGTCGCCCGATGCCATCTTCACCTGCGACAGCCTCGACGCCACCTGATAAGCCTCCTCGAAATCACTGTAGCACTTCGACACCTCAATCGGCGCACCGGTCTCGTTTTCCGAATACACATTCTTCCGTATCTGCTCCCGGTTCTTGTCTATAAGCGAACCGGCCGCATCAATGATGTTGCGTGTGGAACGGTAATTACGCTCCAGTTTGAATGTCTGCAATCCGGGGCACGATTTCTTCAGGTCAAGGATATTGCGTATATTGGCACCACGGAATGAATAGATGCTCTGCGCATCATCGCCCACCACACAAAGCTTCTCGTTTATCTTGGTAAGCTGCGTCACTATGACATGCTGAGCGAAGTTGGTATCCTGATACTCATCCACCAGCAGATACCTGAAATACTCCTGATAATGATGTAGCACATCCGGATTATCCCTCAGCAACACGTTGGTATAATAGAGCAGGTCATCAAAATCCATGGCACCCGCCACCACACATCTGTCACGGTAATTTCTGTAGATGGCATGCAGCAGCGGACGCCGTGCCTGACGGTCGGCATCCATGATATCCTTGTACGTTGCGTAATCCTCAGGGGATATCAGCGCATTTTTAGCCGTGGAGATTGCATTGAGCACCACCGACGGCTTGTAAATCTTCTCATCGAGCTGCATATCCTTGATGATTGTCTTCACAAGCGACTTGCTGTCCGACGAGTCATAGATGGTGAAATTACTCTTGAATCCTATCCTCTCGGCATTACTGCGCAGGATACGGGCAAAAATAGAGTGAAATGTTCCCATCCATAGTTTTGAGGCGGTGGTATGACCCACCAAAGCTTCCACTCGCTCACGCATCTCCTTCGCGGCCTTGTTGGTAAAGGTCAGTGCGAGGATACGCCACGGCTCATAGCCCAGATTGAGCAGATGCACTATCTTATAGGTAAGGACACGGGTCTTGCCGGAGCCCGCACCGGCTATAACCAGTTGCGGACCCTCGCAATACTCCACAGCATCCTTCTGCTGAGAATTAAGTTTACTCAGATACTCGTTCATTATGAGATTTCTTAATGTGTGTGTTTCAGCGACTCTCCGCTTATTTCTGCTTTATCAGCAGATGGTCGCCGGTCTCCTCCACTATCGAACGATAGTAGCGGTCATCGTAACCTCCGTAGATGGGCGATACAGGCATACCCTCAGGTGTGCGGGCAAATTCGCCATCTTTCTCACGCTTGATATTTCCGTCTATATATTTCACGAGCAGGTAATCACCAAGGTCCTTGTAGCGCTTCACATAGCGGCGGCTTGCCATGGCGGAATGGTCGTTGAGGAGCGAGCGCGCTGCATCGGGGTCAAGACTTGTCACCTCGGCGAGCAGACGGTTCACCTCTGTCTCGAGTGTATCCTCCTCAGCGGTCTGCACCTTGCGGATATCAGGTATCATGAGGCTATACTTGTTATACGCCTGATTGGCTACATAGTTCGTAACCCAGAATGCGGCATCCCATGAAAGTGTGAGCATATCACCGTTTCCATGCGCGAATTCGTGAGGCACTGTGGTGACACTATTGTAGATAGGCACATACACGCAGGTGTTTGCGTCATCAACGCCGAACCAAAGGATACCTCTCATCAACTCCGGATGCTCACTGTTCATCTGCGAAACGAACGAGAAACCGGTCTGCTGGGTTGCAATGGCTCGCTCGTTGAGATATTCCTTCCCGTCAACCTTGAAGGTCATAGGACGCCAGCGGTAAGGCACAGCGTAAGGACCGGCACCTATATCCTTGGTCATATCCATGGGAGTACCTTCGTAGTGGTCGCGCATTGCCCATTTCATATCATTCACGCTCACCTTCTTGTCCGGCTTGACCCAAAGAGGCAGCACCTCTCCCTCAGCCTCAAGCACCCAGGGAAGATACTTGTCCATGCCGTTGGCAAACTTGTTGAAATACGACCATACACGACCGTCGCATCCGCGTGTAGCGGTCCCGTCAAGCTCTCCGTAAGCAAGTGAGAAGCTGAAATCCTCATCCTTCCCGTCAAAGTAACCCATCTTGCGCGCAAACTTTATCACATCAGGTGAATACAGCGTGTTATCCTTATCCTTGAGAGGGAATTTATGGATACGGGGATGGTTGGCATGTCCGGCTATACAATCATCCGGTATACGGCGTGCCACCCACACGGCACCTTTCTCTTTGCCACCCTTTCCTATAAGCTCCATTATCCAGGCTTCATTGGCATCGGCTATCGAAAATGACTCGCCGCTTGAGTAATACCCGTACTTATCCACCAGCTCGGTCATAATCTTAATAGCCTCACGCGGAGTCTTGGCACGTTCAAGCGTTATATATATCAACGAGCCGTAATCTATTATACCTGTGGTGTCCACAAGTTCCGGTCGGCCGCCCCATGTGCTCTCCGAGATTGTAAGTCCCTTTTCATTCATGTTGCCGATGGTGGTATATGTATGCGCCACCTGGGGGATTTCTCCAAGATACTTACCTGTGTCCCATTCATACACCTTGCGCATCTCACCCGGTTTGTGGTCACCACCGGGAGTGTTGTAAAGCTCACCATAGAGCGTATGGCTATCGGCCGCATAGGTCACCAGCACCGACCCGTCAGCGGTGGCGTTCTTGCCCGCTATCAGACTGGTACATGCCAGAGCCTCCACAGGAAGCAGGGCGAACATCGCCAATAAAATCTTATTTACTTTCATGATTGGTTATTATTTTGATTGTTACTTATTTCTCTTCACTGTCATGTGTGAGGCAGCCGTTTTAATGACAACCTCTTAGAGTGTGCTTATAATTACATCAGCAAATTTAATCAAAATCCATCACAGTACCAACATCCCCGGCTCATTTGTACCAGCAGATATTACTATTTTTTTATGCTAAATCCATGGTTATAAAATATTTTTTGTTAATTTTGCACAAAACCGTATCATCGGTTGTTATCTTAAAGTGTATAACAGTAAACACTCTTGGCTAACTGCTACAACCCTCACCCTCTCTCACATCAATTTCGACTATTAATTCTCACCATCTACTATTTCTTAACATTTTAACCATTTATGAAGAAGTACCTTGCAGAGATGATTGGAACGTTTGTTCTGGTCCTCATGGGTTGCGGTAGCGCAATCTTCGCCGGCATCGGAGTCGGCACAACCGGATATGGCATCACCACACTGGGCGTCGCCTTCGCATTCGGTCTTTCAGTTATAGCAATGGCTTATACCATCGGCAACATCTCAGGCTGCCACATCAACCCCGCCATCACACTTGGCGTATGGGCTAACGGACGCATGAGCGGAAAAGAAGCCGCAGGATATATGCTGTTTCAGGTCATCGGTGCCATCATTGCATCAGCAATCCTCTACATCCTCGTACACACCGGAAACGAAGCCGGAATTGAGGCGGTGTTCAACAACACTACCACGACCGGTGCCAACTCTTTCATGGAAGGAAATCTCGTTCCGGCATTCCTCGCTGAGTTAATCTTCACTTTCATTTTTGTGCTCGTGGTTCTCGGCACTACCGACGAGAAGAAAGGTGCCGGCAATTTCGCCGGTTTGGCTATCGGTCTTACCCTGGTACTCGTCCACATCGCTTGTATCCCCATTACCGGAACATCTGTTAACCCCGCTCGTTCCATCGGTCCGGCAATCTTCGCCGCTATCGAGGGCAACTGTCAGCCCATCGCTCAGGTATGGCTATTTATCGTGGCTCCATTTATCGGCGCAATCCTCAGCTCAATCACATGGAACATTCTCAAATCAGAGAAATAACACTTTGATTCTGACTGAATAAAAATAAATACAGCTGCCCTCTCTTATCAGAGCCAGGCAGCTGTATTTTTTTATTTTCAATGCCGAATCACCGATTCATTCAAAGCTTGTCATACTCCTCATCGGTCACCGGTTCAAGCCACTCATTTGAACAATTCTCACCGGGTATCTCAAATGCCAGATGCGAGAACCATGAATCGGCAGCCGCCCCGTGCCAATGCTTCACATTAGCCGGAATATGAATCACCGTGCCGGGCAGGATTTCCACTGCATCCTTCCCCTCTTCCTGATACCATCCTCTGCCACCAACGCCAACAAGCATCTGACCGCCACCTGCTGTGGAGTGATGCACGTGCCAGTTGTTGCGGCAGCGCGGTTCAAAAGTGACATTGAAAAATGGAATCTGCTCTTTGGAGACAGGCGCGAGATAACTATTTCCAATAAAATACTTGGCGTATGCCGTGTTTGGCTCACCGATTGGAAATATCATGCTTCGCTGATGCTCAGCCTTGCCATCGTCGCCGCTCACCTCATCACTCCACACATCTTTGGCAAGACGGAAGGCTGCCCAGGCCTTGGGCCACCCGGCATAAAACGCTATATGTGTGATTATTTCAGCGATTTCAGTACGTGTGATGCCATTTTCCTTCGCTGTCTGCAGATGATATGTGAGCGAACTATCGGTCAACCCCTGGCTTATCAGCGATGTGATGGTCACGAGGCTTCGGTCGCGCAGACTCAGCAAATCATTTCTGCTCCAAACCTCACCAAAAAGCACATCATCGTTGAGATGTGCGAATTCCGGCGCGAACGCCCCCAGTTGGTCACGACCTGCTGTCTGTACTACTTTCTTCTGTGCCATGATGTTAAATGCTATTATGCCCGAAAGCATGATTAATATTATCCTGTTCATTTTTCTCTATATGATTTTGATTTTGCAAAATTAACCGATGGACTTGATATATCACATCACATTTTACGGGAAATAAATACCAATTTTACCGATTTGGCGCGCATACGGCATCAAAAAATATGGCTCTCTGACCGAAAGTCGCAAACATTTCATAACAAAAAGCCGATGGAAATTGTTGGGATATTATATTTACAGTATTCACTATTTTAAAAGACCTGCATACTTATGAGACTAAACGGACGAAGGGAAAGTTCCAACGTTAACGACCGCCGTGGCATCGGCGGAAAAGGGATGAAAATCGGAGGCGGCATAGGTGCCGTGATTATAGCTGCCATAATCGCTTGGATTAGCGGCGGCAATCCGCTTGATGTAGTTATGTCGGGCGCAGGCTCCATGCTCGGCGGCGAGACCACACAAACCACCTCTGAATACACACCAACTGCCGAGGAAGAGGAGCTCGCCCAGTTCTCGCGCCAGATTCTCGCCGGCACTGAAGATGTGTGGACCAAGCTGTTTGCCGAGATGGGCAAAGAATATGAACCTCCCACACTCGTCCTCTTCACCGACGCCGTGCAAAGCGGATGCGGAAACGCCTCAGCTTCAATGGGTCCGTTCTATTGCTCGGCAGATGAATCTCTTTACATCGACCTTTCCTTCTTCCGCGACATGAGGAAAAATCTTGGTGCCGATGGCGATTTCGCTTATGCCTACGTGATTGCCCACGAAGTCGGACACCATGTGCAGCATCTTCTCGGCACGCTCGACCGGGCACACTCTGCCATGAATCGCATGGACAAGACCGAAGCCAACAACACGAGTGTGCGCATCGAGCTTCAGGCCGATTTCCTTGCTGGCGTATGGGCTCACCACGACAATGCCATGTTCAACTCACTGGAAGATGGCGACATAGAGGAAGCGCTCACCGCTGCCCAGAAGATTGGCGACGATTATCTTCAGAAAAAAGCACAGGGGTACTCCGTCCCCGATTCTTTTACACATGGCACTTCCAGCCAACGTGAACGATGGCTGAAACGCGGACTATCCACCGGCGACATAAGCCAGGGCGACACATTCAGCCCCGCCTACGAAAGTCTGTAAAATTTTACCACTGATTGACATTATCGCATCTTTTCGAGATTTTCTCATAGTAACTTTGCAGTATAATCAAACGCAAATGATACTATGAGAAATTTTTTTATTGGAATTTCCGCACTGTTGACCGGAATCATAACCGGATGGATAATTAATTCAACCATCAATACGCACAGTCTCCCGGAACTGCAGACATATCTGGATACCGTGATAACATACGACACTTGCTTTCTGACTGTCGCCAAGCCGGTCGACAGCATTGTGGTAAAGTACATCACGCGCTATCTGTCGCCCGACACTTCAACCCATCGGCTTACCGGAAACCGGATGTCGCTTCCTGATGATTCCATCCCTGTCATGCTCCCGATAATCCGCAAAGTCTATCAGGATTCGATGTTTCGCGCCGTAGTGAGCGGTGTGGAACCATCGCTCGACTCCCTGACCATATTCCCGGTCAGAGAGAGCATTCTCACCCATAAAATCTGCTCATCCACACCTCCACGTTGGACCGTCGGAGTAACTGCCGGAGCCTCGTTGACACCTCATGGCATCACGCCCTCGGTTTCAATCGGCGTGACCTACAACATTTTCAGCATCCGCTAAATATTTCTTTTCACATTCTGATAAATCAGCCTCGCCACATTCTCGGCAGCAGGAGTGGGAGTATGGAGCAACATCCTCACCCGCTTGTATCCATCGAGTTGAGCGCTTCGCGCCGCTCCATCGGGAATAAGTTGCGACAGTTGGACATCGACATTCTCCGGTGTGCAGTTGTGTACGAGCATTTCCGGGACAATACATCCCCTCACTCCTGTCCGGATAGCCTCCCGGTTAACTTCCGCACGCGTAGCACGGTCGATTTTACCGCCCACGAGATTCGGAAGAGAGCAATAGGGAATCTTAAGTATATGCAGGAATATATCATGCGCCCACTTCCATCCGACCGCTCTGTAGCAGACCACCTGCGGACAGTCTGCGAGAGCACACTCCAGCGAAGCGGTTCCGGAAGTCACAAGCGCTGCCCTCGATTGTGCCATAAGTTCGAGCGTCACTGCCTGAATCACCGGAAATGATGTAAGCCCTGCATAAAGCGAACGGTCAATCGATGGCGCACCCGCCACCACCGTCTGCATGTCGGGATGACGCCGCGCCACGGCATCCATGACCGGTAAATTTGCCTTTATCTCACCCACGCGGCTCCCCGGTACCAATGCGAGTATAGGACGGTCGTCAAGACCATGGCGACTCAGAAATTCCTTGCGGGGAGGCAAAGCAGAGATGGCTCGTTCTACCTCCTCTACCGACGGATTGCCTACGTAGGTGACGTTCACATTCCGCTCCCCAAACCATGCGGGCTCGAAGGGAAGTATGGAGAAAATCCCATCCACGTACTTGCGCAGCTGCTTTATGCGATACTCTTTCCACGCCCAGAGCTTGGGGGCGATATAATAATATACTTTGCACCCCAATTTCTTGGCAAACTTGGCTATCTTGAGGTTAAATCCGGGATAATCCACCAGCACCACGGCATCAGGTCGCATCCGGCGTATGGCGTTCTCTGCCACACGAAAATTTTCTAACACCTTTGGCAGATGTCGTGCCACATCTATAAACCCCATGAACGCCATGCGGTTATAATGGATTAACGGAGCATGCCCTGCCGCGGTCGCCATCTCGTCACCTCCAAGAAACTCTATCTCTGCCCCTGGGTCAAGTTGCAGCAGATTCTTTATCACTTGCGATGCATGAATATCGCCTGACGCCTCTCCGGCTGAAAAAAAGTACTTCATGCAGGCAAATTTAAGATTTTTTCTCTGGAACTGGTTTATATGTTTGAAATTTATTCTTAAAAATGAGCTGATTTAGCTGATTTAAACGGTTTTTATGATTGGAATCTCTTTTTGCGGCATTTTTCCCATCACAATCCTTGAGTCCGGAGTTTTTTCAATCAACCAGGAATAAATGTCAATCAAGAGTTTGAATTCCGCCTCCGTTTACAAAAAGAATCTGTCCACTTATCCATGAGGATACGGGTGATGCAAAGAATAATACCGCCTGGGCTATGTCGCTAACTTCTCCAAGACGTTTGATTGGAGTATGTCTGAGCATCTTTTCCTGAAGTTCCGGCGTCAATATCTTTGCCAATGCAGCAGTCTTGGTGGCACCGGGTCCAACGTTATTTATTCTTACTCCCATCTCTCCGAAATCATAGGCAAGATTAACGGCGAGATGATTAAGCGCGGCTTTCGACGACGCGTATATACACATATTCGGTTCCTTATTTATGGAACTCATCGATGTGATGTTGATAATACTCCCATAACCTGATTTTTTCATTTCAGGGACTACAAGTTTTGATAGATATAATGGCGCAAAAACGTTGATTTTGTAAATGCGTTCCACATAATCTTCATCAATCTTGAACGGGTTTTCTCGCCCACCGCCTCCAATACCGGCATTGTTTACAAGAATATTAACAGTGCCGAAATTGCTGATTGCAGAGTCAACTGTCTTTTGTATCTCGTCAAAATTCATTACGTTGCATGCCGATGCAACCGCTTTTCCCCCTTGGCTCACTATATATTGCGCCACACTTTCCGCTTTATTTACATCCATATCGCTTACCACTACAGCAGCTCCGGCCGAAGCCAGAATTTGGGCGCATGCTTTGCCGATTCCATCTCCGGCACCTGTAACAATCGCTACTTTACCGGTCAGGTCAAATAATTTGTCATAATTCATATTTTTCAATTTTATAGGTAGATAACTGTTGACACTCGCACATCAACATTGTCTGATAATTAAAACGCCCCAAAATAATGATTGGATTTTGAATACTCCTGAAATCAGCGATATAATCAGGAAATTTAAATTATGACGGGAGATGTCCTATGCAAAGAATCGGGGGAAAGCGTCCCGAAAACAGATTTTAAGATTGAAAATACAAATTTTGTGTCTGCCTTGATTTTAACATTTTACGAAAAGTTTAAACCCGTTCATTAATTTTTAAACAGTTTTTTAAAACTTATCTAAAGAAATTTTGCTAACTTGCGTGTTTATACGAGGTATGGATTTCAACTATTAATCACTATCCTCATCCTAAATGACGATGAAACGTCTACTCAACAGCCTATTATTCATATCCATAAGCTTAAGTTTATGGTGTCAGACCTCTATTTTCGGTCCTCAGCGGGTCGAGATTGAGACAATGTACCGTTTCGTAGCGGCACGAAATCCCAACTTCGACAGGGACGTGGCGGAAACATTCTATCTCGTGGGCGAGCGCTACGGCATACGTGGTGACATTGCCCTGTGCCAGGCAATCATCGAGACAGGTTGGTTCCGGTTTGACAACGGGACTGCTGTAGAACCCGACTCTCATAACTACTGCGGGCTTGGCGTGAAGAAACGTGGCGACAAAGGGTGTCGGTTCAGCTCTGTCGAAGAGGGTGTGGTGGCGATGATACAGCATCTCTACGCATACGCATGCAAGGAGAACCTGCCTCATGGCGAGAAAATGATTGACCCCCGTTTTGGATTCGTGAGACGTGGCTGTGCCAAGTCGTGGGAATCACTCGCCGGCAAGTGGGCGATGAACCCGAAATATGGCAAGAACATATTGAGCATATATGAAAGTATGCTCAACCACAAGCCTCTCGACAAATCCATTGAATCAATCGAGGTATTCATCCCCGACGATATTCTCCTCTCGGCCGAGGATGATGATGAGATGTCGGGACAGCAATTTTTCGATTAAGCCCTCTCCGCTTCAAAAAAACTATTTTAAAATGAAAGAAAAGGAAATAATATCAAATATCCAATCGCGCCTTGGCATCGACACCCTCAACGAGATGCAGCTCCGCATGGCGGGTATACAGACAAAAGGCGTGGTGACTCTGCTTGCACCGACAGGTTCGGGCAAGACTATAGCGTTCGCAATCCCGCTTCTCAAAAATCTCAAGCCTTCTTCCGGTCAGGTACAGGCTGTTGTGATGGCTCCATCCAGAGAGCTGGTGCTCCAGATTGCCGATGTGATACGCCCCATTGCTACCGGACTGAAGACCGTGGCTTTCTACGGCGGTCATTCCATGCAGGAGGAGGTCAACTCACTCAGTGTCACCCCCGACATCATCGTGGCGACTCCGGGGCGTCTGCTCGACCATATCAAACGTGGGCAGCTCGACCTCGGCACTGTATCTACCCTTGTGCTCGATGAATATGACAAAGCTCTCGAACTGGGATTTGCCGATGAGATGAAACGTGTGTGCCGACGGCTCACCGGCGTGAAGCTTGTGATTCTCACCTCAGCCACCCCACTCCTCGAGCTCCCGGCCTATCTCCCTTCGGGCACCCCGTTGGTGATTGATTTCAGCGGTGAAGAATCACCGAGAAAACGCCTGCAGATAGTGCATGTCGAATCTCCCGCCCGCGACAAGCTCGACACCCTTGTAGAGTTGCTCCGCTCCCTCAACGATGGCAAAATAATAGTCTTCGCCAACCACCGCGAGAGCGTGGAGCGAATCTACTCCGCGTTGAAAAAAGCCGGGCTCCCCGTAGGGCTATATCATGGAGGTCTTGACCAGAACGACCGTGAGAATGCCGTGGAACTCCTTGCCAACGGCACCACTCCAATCCTTGTATCTACCGACCTCGGTTCGCGCGGACTTGATATCTCCGAACTATCTGCCGTAATCCACTATCATCTTCCACCGTCACCCGAGGCGTGGACTCACCGAAACGGCCGCACTGCACGTCAGGATGCCAATGGCGAAATCTACGTCATCACTGCCGAGGGTGAGGATATACCGGAATATGTGGAATGGGACCGTGAATACTATCCAACCGGAAAGAGCAATGCTCCTGTCAAGAGCCACTCCGCCACTCTCTACTTCAACGTAGGAAAGAAGGAGAAAATCTCACGTGGCGACATCGTTGGCTTCCTCATAGCCAAAGGTGGACTCGACGCCAAGGAAATAGGACGCATCTCACTCCGTGACCACTCTGCGCTCGTTGCCATTCCACGCGACAAAGCGAAGGCTGCCCTGCGCCAGCTTGAACCACATAAAATCAAGAACACCCGCGCTAAAATCTCGCTGCTCGCATAAGCGCTATGGTCCGCTACATATAAATTTCACCGATAAGCTTCTTTGCGACAAAAAGCAGCTTTACAAAAAATATGACCCTTTGCCTCGGAAATCCCGTAGCAAAGGGTCTATATATTTTGTATCTGATTCTGATGCAGATGCGACAATCGCGACTATAAGGTCAACGGTGGATATCGAAGCCTCTGCGACGCAATGCCCGCAGGATGTGATACTGCATAGCCTCATCATAGTATCCCACTATATGCGCTGCCCAGTCATTTATAGACTTGTCGCCGGCTCGTGTGCGGTTATACTCTGTCACAGTAACATTATAGTCATTAAGCTCCTTCACCATCTCTCGGTCATCCGAACGGTAGTAGTCCTTATGCACCACCAGGCTCACGGGCTGCTTCGGCTTAAGGTCGGGATGTTCGCGAGGTACACCGATGGCGAGTCCACATACCACAAATGTCTTCTGTGGAAGCTTGAGGATATTGGAGATTTCCTCAGGGGCGGCAGTGCGGGCATAACCGATGGGACAGCATCCCAAGCCAAGTGACTCTGCCATTGTGAGGGCACTCATGAGGGCGAGACTGGCGTCGACCACACCCACTATCAGACCGTCGGCCGTGCCGGTGAAATCAGGCATGGTGATGTGCTGGTCCTCGGCAATGAGCGATATCTTATTGTAGTCAGCTAAAAACACCAGAAATCTGGCACAGGTCTTTATCTGTTTCTGCCCTGTGAGGTCATACAACTTCTCTTTCAGTTGCTGGTCTGCCACATCAATTACAGAAAACTGCTGACCGTTATAGCTGGTGGGTGTATTTCGTATTGCCTCGTAAATGAGGTCCATTTTTTCATCAGATATTGCCTCTCGTTCATATCGGCGTATACTGCGCCTTTCAAGCAATGTATCCTTAACACTTTTCATAAGCCGTGTAATATATGGTTAAAATCGATGAGTTGATTATGAGAATTAACAGTCTTAAAATTACATTCTTAAATATGTCAACACCTGAAAACCCAGAATTGTTCACACCCCAATCGCCATTCCATCCTCACATCCACCTACGTCCACTGCTATAACCTATCCACGCATAAAAATCCATTCAACACCGCCCTCTCAGCATCCGCAACTCCGCGACATGGGATAAAAAACTAATTTAAATCTATTTTCCGACCGGTCTTATCAATATAGTACCAATCGCTGCTATCCCAATACCAATGTTCAGCATCATAGCGTCTTTTTTCTCCGGAATCCGCTACTTTCGCTTTACCATTCTCAAAAGGGAAAGCACACTTGAAACGAGGAGTAATGACGGTCCGACCATTTTCATCGGCATATCCAATTCGACCTTGTTCATCAACTATGCGATACATACCATCCACTACGTAATCATCGCCATTGTCAAAATGGAAAGGCGGATATCGCTTGCTTTGCCGTTCATCATACTCAGCCATATTAAATTTTATAGGAAGTGCAGTCCAATTGTCAACAGGCTCACCATCAAATGTTGCAGGAGTAAACCGCGGGAATCCGGAAACTAATCTCATCGCTTCAGCATCAAGCGACGGGTCCTTCCCTCTCACAATTTTTATTGAATCTAATTCACCTGTTTTTCGGACAAGAAATTGCATCACCACACGACCCTGTATATTTTTGTCGTAAGCATCCTGCGGATATCTCAGATTATCGTAAATATACGACAGCATGGCCGATTCTCCTCCGGGAAACTGTGGTGTGGTTTCATTTTCAACATACATCTCCTCCTTATTCACTCCCACCTCGGTATTATTCAGCTCGACAATTCCAATCTGATTGGCAAGTGAGAACCGCAATATCGGAGAATCGAATACATCTCTCTTGAATTTGGTTATGACAGAGTCATTGCTCCCTTGCAGGCACACTTCGATTGTACCATCCGATTTGATGCCTGTCGTAAGGTCTCCATCATATTTATCTGCAATCGCCTCTCTCAGGAGTTGTCCTGTCTTGATTTGCTCTTTTATTGAACATACCCCGACACCCAAATCGAATTCATTTCCTCCGAGTTGTTGAGTGAGAATGTCACGGATTCTGACAGTATCTCCCACTACATTTATGGTCAGTCGGTTCCTGTCATTCACAAAACAGCCTGAGTACCATTCGGGAAAATCCATATCATCCGTCATTCCAACACATGTAGAGTCTGCGCCAAACAAATATGAGAGTCGTTCGTAATAAGTCCATGCAGGTTCTTGCACGGCACCTTCTTCATCGGTGTGCGAGTCGTGAACCTCTTGATTTTGCTCATAATTCTCTGCGGTAACATTCGATACAGCATTCCTGTATGATTTGGAGCAACCACAAAGGGAAAACAAGACAACTGCCACTATCATAAGAGTTCCTGATACTTTCATAAGGGAGTGTTTTTATGTTTAAAGCGCAAACGTATATTCGTGCAAACAAATAATAGTCTGCAATAAGTTTACCCAATCCTGATATCGGGATTGATTTCTCTGAGACTAATAATGAATTTATCCCGGTCTTTGGGGTTAACCACAAAGTTACATTAAAAATCTGACATATCAGCGTATTAAATTACTTTTCAGAGAGATTAAATTGAGGCTGACTTAATTGGCGTCAGGTAATCCATATCATCCACCTTCACAACCATTTCGCGTGGTGATTGGATATCCGAACTTTCAGCAAAAAAATGGGATGACATGAAGCGATAATTATAATTTTTGGAGTGTCAGACATCATTTATCTCCTGATGTAGAAAAATACATGGTGTTAAATCGGGTGGATATCCCGAAAATTTCGTAACTTTGCACGGTTTTCTGTAAGTTCCATATTCAGAGGGTCCAAAGCCCTTGCGTCAGATGGACCAGCCAGAAGCCACATAGTAAAACAACCCCATTTCAACCAATTCTATCGCATGCGACAGTTAAAGAGCGCCACTCTAATATTGGAAGATGGCACCACCTTTGAAGGGAAATCATTTGGCTATGAAGCCTCTACCGCTGGCGAAGTGGTGTTTAACACCGCTATGACAGGTTACCCTGAAAGTCTCACAGACCCCTCCTACGAAGGACAAATCTTAGTCTCCACTTATCCCATACTCGGTAACTACGGAGTTCCCCCGCGCCGTGAGAAGGACGCAGTGAGCGAATATTACGAAAGTGACCATATACACTGCCGCGCCATCATTGCCCAGGACTATTCTTTCGAGCATTCCCACTGGCAGGCCGACAGGTCGTTGGCCGAATGGCTCAAGGAGGAGAAAATCCCCGGAATATTCGGTATTGACACACGCAAACTCACCAAGCATCTTCGTGAACATGGCTCCATGCTCGGCAAAATTGTGATTGAGGGATGCGAGGATGTGGATTTCTATGACCCGAACAAGGAAAACCTTGTAGGAAAGGTCAGCTGCAAGGAAGTGGAATATCATGGCGATGGCGAAAAGACAGTGGTCCTGGTAGACTGCGGAGTCAAGCACAATATCATCCGTTGCCTCACACGCCGCAACGTCAAAGTGGTACTCGTGCCTTGGAACTATGACTTCACCACCATCCCCTACGACGGTCTTTTCATCTCAAACGGTCCCGGTAACCCCGACATGGCAGTGGAAACTGTCGAGAATATCCGCAAGGCAATGGAGTTAGGCAAGCCTATCTGCGGTATCTGCATGGGCAATCAGCTTCTGGCAAAAGCGGCTGGCGCAAAGACCTATAAATTGAAATACGGTCACCGCAGCCACAATCAGCCAGTGCGCCGTGTGGGAACTGACCAATGCTTCATCACCTCACAGAATCACGGATTTGCAGTTGACAACGCAACCCTTCCGGCCGATTGGGAACCACTTTTCGTGAACATGAATGACGGAACCAACGAAGGTATCCGCCACAAGTCACTCCCCTTCTTCTCCGCACAGTTCCATCCCGAGGCAAGTTCAGGTCCTAAGGATACTGAATTTTTGTTCGACGAATTCATCAATATGTTGAACTGATTAAAAAATAGTACTCATGCGTAACGAAAATATAAAGAAAGTTTTGCTGCTCGGCAGCGGTGCGTTGAAAATCGGTGAGGCCGGTGAATTTGACTATTCCGGTTCACAGGCGCTTAAAGCCATGAAGGAAGAGGGCATCACCACAGTGCTCATCAACCCCAACATCGCTACAGTACAGACCTCAGAAGGATTTGCCGACAAGATATATTTTCTCCCGGTCACCCCTTACTTTGTAGAAAAAGTAATCAAAAAAGAGAAGCCTGACGGCATTCTGCTCGCATTCGGCGGTCAAACAGCACTCAACTGCGGTGTGGAACTCTACCGTTCAGGAATCCTTGAAAAATATAACGTGGAGGTGCTCGGAACTCCTGTCCAGGCAATCATGGACACAGAGGACCGCGAACTCTTCGTGAAGAAACTTGACGAAATCGACGTTAAGACCATCAAGAGCGAGGCAGTAAACTCAATCGAGGATGCGAAACAGGCAGCTGCAGCGCTTGGCTATCCGGTGATTGTCCGCGCAGCTTACGCCCTCGGCGGTCTCGGCAGCGGTTTCTGCGACAATGAGCAGGAGCTCGTGGCTCTGGTTGAGAAGGCACTCGCATTCTCTCCCCAGGTGCTGGTAGAGAAATCGCTCAAAGGCTGGAAAGAGGTTGAGTATGAAGTGGTGCGCGACCGCTACGACAACTGTATCACCGTCTGCAACATGGAGAACTTCGACCCGTTAGGTATCCACACCGGCGAGTCAATAGTTGTAGCTCCCTCCCAGACCCTTACCAACGAAGATTACCACTGGCTGAGAAAACTCGCCATCAAAATCATACGCCACATCGGCATTGTGGGCGAATGTAACGTACAGTATGCATTTGACCCCGCATCGATGGACTACCGTGTCATTGAGGTTAACGCCCGTCTAAGCCGCTCATCGGCTCTCGCATCAAAAGCCACCGGTTACCCCTTGGCTTTCGTAGCCGCAAAGCTCGGTCTGGGCTACGGACTCTTTGACCTCAAGAACTCAGTGACCAAGGAGACATCAGCCTTCTTCGAACCGGCACTCGACTATATAGTATGTAAAATACCCCGTTGGGACCTTGGCAAATTCCACGGTGTGCGTCGCGAAATCGGCTCATCAATGAAATCAGTGGGCGAGGTAATGGCTATCGGTCGTACATTCGAGGAGGTGATTCAGAAGGGTCTCAGAATGATTGGTCAGGGTATGCACGGATTTGTGGGCAATAAGGAGCTTAAGGTCGAGGATATCGACCATGCACTCAAGGAACCTACCGACAAGCGCATATTCGTGATAGCCCAGGCAATGAAGAAGGGTTACAGTGTGGAGCGCATCCATGAACTGACCAAGATTGACCGCTGGTTCCTTTTCAAGCTCCAGAACATCATGAATACAGCCGAGGAGCTCAACCATTTCGACTCGCTCGACGCTGTGCCTGCTGCCCTCATACGTCAGGCAAAGGAACAGGGGTTCAGTGACTTCCAGGTGGCACGCGAAGTGCTTAAGGATAAAATGGAGAGCGCCGAGGATGCAAACCTCCAGGTACGTGCCCTGCGCAAGCAGCTTGGCATCCTCCCTGTGGTGAAGCAAATCGACACACTCGCCGCCGAGTATCCCGCACAGACCAACTACCTCTACCTGACCTACAACGGTTCGGAAAACGATGTGAAGTATCTGCATGACCATCGCTCAATAGTGGTGCTCGGTTCAGGTGCCTACCGTATCGGTTCGTCAGTGGAATTCGACTGGTGTTCGGTCAACGCCCTCCTCACTGTAAAGAAACAGGGATGGCGCTCTGTGATGATTAACTATAATCCGGAGACCGTATCGACTGACTATGATATCTGTGACCGTCTCTACTTCGACGAGCTTACATTCGAGCGTGTAATGGACATCCTCGAACTTGAGCAGCCTCACGGAACCATCCTCTCGGTAGGTGGTCAGATACCCAACAACCTTGCCACCCGTCTTGATGCCCAGAATGTCAACATACTCGGCACCACAGCCCAGAGCATCGACAATGCCGAGGACCGCAACAAGTTCTCAGCCATGCTTGACCGTCTCGGCATCGACCAACCCCGCTGGCGCGAGCTGACCAGTCTGGAAGATATCAATGAATTCATCGACGAGGTCGGTTTCCCCGTGCTCGTGCGTCCAAGCTACGTGCTGTCAGGTGCAGCGATGAATGTCTGCCACAATCAGGAGCAACTCACCCGCTTCCTGCGTCTTGCCGCAAACGTATCCAAGCAACACCCGGTGGTAGTGTCGCAGTTCATCTCCTCAGCCAAGGAAATCGAAATGGATGCCGTGGCTCAGAACGGAGAAATCGTTGCATACGCAATTTCAGAGCATATCGAATATGCCGGAGTTCACTCAGGAGACGCCACCATCCAGTTCCCGCCGCAGAAACTCTATGCAGAAACAATCCGCCGTGTTCGCAAGATTTCACGTCAGATTGCTGCCGCTCTCAATATCTCCGGACCATTCAATATCCAGTTCCTTGCCAAGAACAACGACATCAAGGTAATCGAGTGTAACCTCCGTGCCTCACGAAGCTTCCCCTTCGTATCAAAGGTACTGAAAATCAACTTTATCGACCTTGCAACACAGGTGATGCTCGGACTTCCGGTGGAGAAACCTCACAAGAATGCATTCGACCTGGACTATGTGGGCATCAAGGCTTCACAGTTCAGCTTCTCCCGTCTGCAGGGAGCCGACCCGGTGCTTGGTGTGGACATGGCATCGACCGGCGAAGTAGGATGTATCGGCACCGACTCATCCGAGGCGCTCATCAAAGCGATGATTTCAGTAGGAAACCGCATCCCGAAAAAGGCAGTGCTTATGTCGACCGGTACAGCAAAACAGAAGGCAGAGCTTCTGGATGCAGCCCACGAGCTTTCAAACCGCGGCTATACTATCTACGCGACCGGCGGTACCCACAGCTATCTCAACGATAACGGTGTGCCAGCGATTCGCGTATACTGGCCCTCACAGCCCGACATGCAGCCGCAGGCAATAGAACTGCTCCATGACCATCTGGTGGATATGGTGATTAACATCCCGAAGAACTTCACCACCACCGAGCTTACCAACGGCTACAAGATTCGCCGCGCCGCGATAGACCTCAACATCCCGTTGATGACCAACGCGCGTCTGGCATCGGCATATATCGACGCATTCACTACCCATCCGGTAGACGAGATAGAAATCCGCAGCTGGGACGAATACTAAACGCCTACAGCAGGCGCAAAACCCCAAACCTTAAAGCATTAAGCAATTTTCAGTTAATATTTTGAAATTCTTATTGCAAACCGGTTGGAGATTTTGTAAATTTGCCGGCGATTTACTAAACGGGCATTCAAGCCCACAACAAAAATTATAACTCTCAATTTAAACAACATATCACTATGAAGATTGAAAAAATTATCGGTCGTGAAGTCCTTGACTCACGTGGTAACCCCACCGTTGAAGTTGATGTAATCCTTGAATCAGGCGCACGTGGTCGCGCATCTGTTCCCTCCGGCGCATCTACCGGCGTAAACGAAGCTCTCGAGCTCCGCGACGGTGACAAGAGCCGCTACATGGGCAAGGGCGTTCAGAAGGCTGTTGCAAACGTAAACGGTCCTATCGCTGAAGCACTCAAGGGTATGAGCGCACTCGACCAGATTAAGATTGACGAAACAATGATAGCTCTCGATGGCACAGACACAAAGTCAAACCTCGGTGCAAACGCTATCCTCGGTGTATCACTCGCAGTAGCCAAGGCTGCCGCTGACTACCTCGACCTTCCCCTTTACAAATATATCGGTGGCTGCAACAGCTACGTACTTCCCGTTCCTATGATGAACATCATCAACGGTGGTGCACACTCTGACGCTCCCATCTGCTTCCAGGAATTCATGATTCGTCCTATTGGTGCTTGCTGCTTCAAGGAAGGTATCCGCATGGGTACTGAGGTGTTCCACAACCTCAAGAAAGTGCTCCATGACCGCAACCTCTCAACTGCAGTAGGTGACGAAGGTGGTTTCGCTCCCGCACTTGACGGAACTGAAGACGCACTCAACGTTATCATCAAGGCTATCGAAGCTGCCGGCTACGTACCCGGTAAGGATGTAACTATCGGTCTTGACTGCGCCGCTTCAGAATTTGCTAAGGAACAGCCCGACGGTTCATTCATCTACGACTACACTTGGAAGCAGGGTGCTGACGCTCCCAAGTTGACCAGCGAAGAGCAGGCTAAGTTCCTCCAGAGCCTCGTTGAAAAGTATCCTATCGACTCAATCGAGGACGGTATGGGCGAAAACGACTGGGCAGGCTGGAAGGTTCTTACCGACCTTATCGGCAACCGTTGCCAGTTGGTAGGTGACGACTTGTTCGTTACTAACGTGAAGTACCTCGAAAAGGGTATCGAGATGGGTTGCGCTAACTCAATCCTCGTTAAGGTTAACCAGATTGGTTCTCTTACCGAAACTCTCCGCGCAGTTGAACTCGCACAGCGCAATGGCTACACCGCAGTTATCTCTCACCGTTCAGGTGAAACTGAGGACGCTACTATCGCTGACATCGCAGTTGCTACCAACGCTGGTCAGATTAAGACCGGTTCTGCAAGCCGTTCTGACCGTATGGCTAAGTACAACCAGCTCCTCCGCATCCAGGAAGAACTTGGCGATGCTGCACAGTATGGTTATGGCAAAAAGACTAAAATGCCCCAGGCATAATAGTCACCAAGCCACGACACACAATTCTGATTTCACACCGGACAATGTATCCACATTAATGATGGCATAACTGTCGTCCGGCTAAAAATCATACTCAATCCGGGAAACGGGTCATCCTGTTTCCCGGATTTTTTATTCTTAAAAAGATTGCTTTATACATACCGCTTTAAATCACCACGATTTTTAAGATAAATCACATCTCCTCTTTGCCAATCAGAGCAATTTTAAACCCATCAAGATTGAAAAGTGTATTTTTGCACATACTTTTAGGATTGAAAAGTGTATTTTTAGCCTGCTAATTTGGGTTGAAAAGTGTATTTTTATACATAATTTCAATATTTAAGCCACATGATTAATTAACATATTTTAATAAATATTTTTTTGTAAATCACTGATATTTCGTAATTTTGCAAAAATTCAACATTTAAACTCATGAACACTTTTTTAATCTCTTCTCGACTGAAGCAAATTCAAGGAATTTTTGCTTCACTGACTGTTGCCATTGCTTTTACAGCCTGTTCCAACTCCGCAAATAACACTGCTGCAGATTCTGACTCTACTCCGACCGATACTGTGACTACGGCAAACACATCCTCTTACCAACCATTTGTAATCTATGGCGTGGATATGGGAAGCGATGCCATAAAGAATGGTGATTTCATTTGGATGGGTGACCTTCCCACCTCTGACAGACCTGATGATTCGTTTGAAGGACTTACGTTGCCAATCATTAAAGCCGTGATAACCGGGCATAAAAGTGTAATAGCCAAATTGGCTCCAGATGCCACCACTTACATAATAGATGGAAAAGACTCGACACGGGATGCACTTGACACCCTTGATGCTGACTCCATACAACGAATGACAATCGATGGCACTACATTAATCGTTGAGACCCGCTACAGCCTTGATGAGCCAAATCCAGATGTCAAAATCGCTGTGGACGAAGAAGGCAGGAGATACCGGCGCACAATGCAGAAATAGTAAAAAGTAAAAACAGACCGAAAAAGTAAGTACTCAATAAAGAAAGCAAGTACTCAATAAAGACAAAAGAAACATAAGCCTATGCAGGGGTGTCCTCCCCTATCATAAAAGCTTATGTTTCTTTATCTGTTTATATGTACTTATTTCCCAGACGCGTTATGCCTTTCCGAGAATTTCCACGAAGCGGCTATATGGTTCATCCCATGCCTCAGGAGCTTCGGGCTGATAAGTTTCAGTCTTGACATTCTTGCGCACCACTTCACGAAGCTCGGCAAGTGAAGAAACGTAACCGGCAGCCTTAGCCTGCATGAGGATATTGCCAAGTGCGGTACATTCAGCAGGACCTGCCACTACAGGCAGATTGATGGCTGATGCAGTGAACTGGTTGAGGAGGGCATTGCGTGAACCACCACCAATTACATTCAGACAAGAGATGGGAGCCTGAGCCACTTCCTTGAAGAGATTGAGCACGTGGCGATACTTCAGCGCAAGGCTCTCGAAGATGCAGCGCACAAATTCGCCATGATTCTTCGGGGCTTCCTGACCGGTAGCCGCGCAATATTCCTCAATAGCCTTGGGCATATTGGCAGGAGCCACGAAGCAAGTAGCGTCAGTGTCAATGAAGCATTTGAAAGCAGGAGCTTCCGCTGCCATAGCCACAAGCTGCGGATAGGTGTAGGTGACACCCTCGGCTTTCCAGCACTTCAGACACTCCTCGAGCACCCACATGCCGGTGATATTCTTGAGAAGACGTATGGTATGTTCGACACCACCTTCATTTGTCATGTTGTAATCAAACGAAGCGTCCGTAACCACAGGTTCCTCAGTCTCCACACCCATCAGTGACCATGTACCGCTGCTGAGATAAGCCCAGTCTTTACCCTCGGCAGGAATCGCAGCCACAGCCGAAGCGGTGTCGTGACCACCCACAGCAATAACCGGGAGAGCGGGGAGTCCGGTCTCGGCGCAAAGCTCAGGAGTGAGCACACCTACCTGAGTGCCGGGAGCTACAATCGGACCGAACTTAGTGATGTCGAGTCCGACGGCTTCAAGAATAGCGGGGTCAAAGTCACGCTTCTTGGCATCGAGAAGCGCACCGGTTGATGCGATGGTGTATTCGGTAATAAGATTACCTGACAGCAGATATGAGATGATATCGGGAACAAAACCAATCTTCTCGGCATTCTTCACCGGATAAGTATCGCGCAGAGCGTAGAGCTGGAACACGGTGTTAAAATCAAGTGTCTGGATACCGGTGTGACCGTAGAGATTGCGCTTGCTCATCACCTTTTCAAAAAATTCGGCGGTGTTGGCAGGGCAGAAACGGCTATCGCGGTAAGCCACCGGAAGCCCGAAGAGCGAACCGTCGGGAGCAACGCATGCAATGTCAACGCCCCAGGTGTCGACAGCGACGGATACGGGGAGCACACCGCGACGTGCCACGCCCTTAAGACCGTCCTTTATGTTCTCGTAGAGTGAATAGATATTCCAATGTGACACGCCATTGACTTTCATTATGGCATTCGGGAAACGGTTGATTTCCTCAGTTTCAAGACGACCGTCTTCATGGAGGGTCGCAAGGATGGTGCGACCGCTGGTAGCGCCTAAGTCAAAGGCTACAAAATGAGCTGGATAATTCATATAGTTTAAGGTATTAGTATTTTTAATTCACTACGTCATGCAGACAATAAATAGAATTGTGCTGCCACAGTACGACACAAAAATAGCACAATTTAATGTAAAGGGCAAATATTTTCATTCTTCATTTTCAGAAAAATTTCGTTAACTTTGCGTCAAATATTAACGCAAGTAACATATCAGACCATGAAAACAGTGATTTTAGCCGTGGCGGCACTGCTCTGTGCCACCATGCAAATCAAAGCTGCGGAAACCGCTGACAAGGCGTGGGCTGAGACTTATCCCGCTATCGAAAAGCAGATAAAGGCTCCGGAATTCCGCAACAAAGAGTATAAACTGCTTGACTACGGCAAGCGCTCCAAGACTGAGGGCTATCTCTACACCGAACTTATCAATAGTGTGATTGACCGCTGCAGCCGCGAAGGTGGCGGTAAGGTTGTGATACCTGCCGGCGAATGGCTCACCGGACCTGTAACCCTCAAAAGCAATGTGAACCTCCATCTGGAGGAAGGAGCCGTGCTGCTATTCACCACTGACTTGAAAGAATATCCCCTCGTATACACCCGCTGGGAGGGTATGGACTGCTACAACTACCAGCCCATGATATATGCCTACGAACAGGAGAACATAGCTATAACCGGCAAGGGCACCATAGATGGTGGCGCCAGCCGCCCCAACTGGTGGAGAATGTGCGGAGCTGTGAAATTCGGCTGGGAAGAGGGTATAACCTCACAACGTATCGGTCGCCCCATCCTGATGGAATGGAACGAAAAGGGTGTGCCGGTGGAGCAGCGCAAACTTGGCGAAGGATTCGGTATGCGCGTGCAGCTTGTCAATCCGGTGAAGTGCAAGAATGTGCTGATTGAGGATGTGACCCTGCTGCGCTCGCCATTCTGGGTGATACACCCACTGATGTGCGAGAACCTTATAGTGAAGGGTGTGCATGTGGAGAATGATGGTCCTAACGGCGATGGCTGTGACCCTGAATCATGCAAGAACGTGCTTATAGAGGATTGTTATTTCGACACCGGCGACGACTGCATAGCCATAAAGAGCGGACGTAACCGCGACGGACGTATAGCCAACATCCCGACAGAGAATGTGATAGTGCGCAACTGCCGCATGAAAAACGGACATGGCGGCGTAGTGGTCGGCAGCGAAATCTCCGGCGGATTCAAGAATCTGTTTGTGGAAAACTGCGTGATGGACAGCCCCGAGCTTGAACGAGTGATACGCATCAAGACCAACAATTGCCGCGGAGGTGTGATAGAAAACATCTTTGTGAGAAATGTCACTGTTGGTCAGTGCAAGGAAGCAGTGCTCAAAATCAATCTCGTGTATGAGCAACGTGAGAAATGCCAACGTGCATTCCCACCGGTGGTGCAGAATGTATTCCTTGAGAATGTCACCTGCCAGAAGAGCAAATTCGGTGTCAAGATTGAAGGATTCGAAGATATTTGCAATATCCGCAACGTCGAGGTGAAAAATTGCGAATTCAACAATGTCACCTCCGGAGGAAACTCAATCACAGGCATGACCGAAGGAGTGAGATTCATTGACTTGAAAATCAATGGTAAACTCTGCGAGGATTTTCCAGCAAAATAAACGATTGAAACAAGGAGCCGCGCAACCTGACGACTACTGACATAAACGATACGCCTCCCTGCCGGTGATGAACCCGCAGGGAGGCGCTTTTTTCATTTTGTCATGAGTCTATGGCAAGATGTTGACAGGAGAAAGCATCATAGACTTCTACCCTGCACTATCTTATACGGCTCGTAGGAGGTGACTGTACAGTACATTGTGATGCTTGATGAGCTGAAAGTACCTTTCACCTGAACCACTGCACGGTTGGAGCCTTTTGCCATCTGCAATACCACTTCACCAGAGCGACCGCTGCCCACAATCCTCATCGACATTGTAAGGTTGCCCTTCTTGTCATATTTTACATCCATGTCGCGCACAGTACCTTCGAGAGTCACACCGCCAAGTCCGTTGAACCCGAGCATGCCATAAGTCGAGGCAAGCTGAATCACGCCTGAATTTCCTTTGACAGCAACATAGTTGAGATTTGAAGCGACATTGAATGTGCGTCCACGTTTGAGAGTAAGCTGGTCGGCACCGGCAATGAAACTGCTGTCGAGCACAGCCCGACGAGCCACTTCCGCCACAATGGAATCCTCATATTCCCTCTGCGCCTTCTTCTGCGCTTTGGTCAAACCGGACTCGCTGTCGGAACGCAATGTGGAACAACTCTCTGTAACTAATCCTCCCGCCAAGGCGAGAACCAAACCTAAGATGTAAACAAATCTTTTCATCTCATTATAAATTTTGAACGTGAATATATTAAAATGCGTGGATTGCTGAAAATCCTTGGTAATCCACTCATGGAATTAAATCTCATATATCATTATAACAAATTAACTTTGATTTTTATTGCTGCAGAATACCAGGAATAGTTGGTTTTATCGGGAATTTATATGGTAGTTCGGATTTTTTAAGTTATCTTTGCACATAACTATACCTTAAAACCAAACACTGCAAATATACCAAGATATATTATGTCTTTCTGGAATGGAATGAAACGAGCCTTTGGCTTTTCACCGGAGGAAGAGGAAGAAGAGGGGGAATACGACCCCACTCTCCCCACCTACGCCGTGACTAAAAGTTCCGACAACGAGTCCGAGGAACATCACGAGGAGCAGAAACAACCGAAGGTTTCAAAAATAAGCTCAGACGGGAGTGCCGCATCCGCACTGCAGACACAGCGCCAAGCGCCTGCTCCAAGAATAACCCCTCCGGTCCATAAACCGGCAGCGGCACAGGAGACAGCCACGCCAAATGCCAAGCCCGCAGTAAGAAACGTTCCGGAAAAACCGGTAGCTGACTCTGACCTCCCCGCCGACCTTTTCGACGCGGTGATAAAACTATTCAACGAGCAGCAGCCGGAGTTTGTGAAAACATGCCTCTCCACCGACGCCCAGCGCAAATTCATCATCGACTCACTGAGCCATAGCCTCAAGTCGAGAATAGCTGTGGGGAAATCGGACCTTGACAGCCTCCGCAAGGAAAACCGCCGGCTCCAGTTAAGCGTTGACCGACAGAAACGAGCGCTGCTTGACCGCATCAACGACCTTGAGGCACAAGTGGCACGTCATAACGACGAGAAAGAAAAAATATACACCAAGAAAAAGCTCCCTGTAGATACCGAGCAGCTCGATAAAGCCAACAGCCGCGTGGCTGAGCTTGAAGAGGAACTGAAAAATCAGATATCGCTCCGCAAGCAGCTTGAAACAAAAATACAGATGAGCGATGTGCTTATCAACGACCTGCGCAATCAGGGCGCCGCTGCGCGTCAGGAACTTGAAAAGGTGCAGGAGGAGCAAAGCTCCGTGATGTCGCACATTCAGGAACAGCTTGACGGATTCGAACAGCTGAAAGCCCGCAAGGATGCCAAAATAGCCGAAAGCGAAAGGACTTTAGCCGAGCAGGAGCAGAAATTGGCTGAAAGCGAGCAGCGCATATCTGAACTTATCAAAGAGAATGAGTCGCTGCACCGCACCATCGAAAACAATCTCTACGCACAGGCATCGACCGAACGCGACCTACGCAACGAGATAAAGGAGCTTCGCGCAAAACTCGACATTACGACAGAGACGTCGACCTCGACCACCATACAGGAACCTCAGGTGCCGGAAGAACGCCCGTCAAAGAAACGCGGTCGCCCCAAGAAAGTGCGCATCGACAATAGCCTTGACAATACCGAATGGTTTGCGTCAGGGAAAAAGGATGACCCTGATTTCGGTTATCATGAACCACCGCGACGTCCGGTGAACGATAACGAGGCGCAACTGACACTATTCTGATGCGACGGGGAGTCACCCAGTACCTCCACTACCGATGAAGCATCTATGAGAAATTGAAACTTTCATAATATGGTTAAAATCAGTCGCTACAGCAACCATCTGCTTTATTAACCGGACTGATTCCAAATGCAAATCCACCACCCGACTATGAAATCCTTTTTAGCAATAATATCGCTGGCTGCCACCCTTACTGTATCGGCCGCCAATGTCTCAAACATCAAGGGGCTCGCACCATACGTTTTCCCTGAGAATAGAGTAAACAGTGTGTCAAAACCCGACTATCTACCCGACGGGCTCAGCTATCTCGCCATCTCTGAAGATGGAAAGCGTATAGCCAAACATGACACCAAGACAGGTGCTGAGATTGAGACCGTGATGGATGTGACCAACACCCGCGAAAACAAGCTGGAACGAATACCATCGTACAAACTCAGTCCCGACGGTTCAAAGATACTCATCTGCACCGAACCCACAGCCATCTACCGCCACTCCTTCAAAGCCAAATACTACGTGTATGAGATACGCACCCGTATCCTGCGACCTCTGTCCACCACACATGTGTATCAGCGTTCCCCCCTCTTTTCGCCCGACGGACGAATGGTGGCATTTGTAGGCGAGGACAACAATATTTATCTGAAAAAAATTGATTTCGATACCGAGGTACCTGTAACTACCGATGGTAAAATAGACCATGTAATCAATGGTGTGCCCGACTGGGTATACGAGGAAGAATTTACCTCTGCCTGCTCCATGGCATGGGCACCTGACAATATGACTCTCTCGTATCTCAAATACAACGAGACACAGGTTCCGGCCTACAGCTTCCCTCTCTATGAAGGGACCTGCACCCCGATGACACAGTATGCCCTTTATCCCGGCTCGTTCACCTACAAATATCCCGTGGCAGGCGAACCCAACTCAGTGGTGACAATCCACAGCTACGATGTGGATAACCGCAAGACCAAAAACATCACCCTGCCCGACGAAAAGATTGAATATATCCCCCGTATCCACTACGGTGGCTCACCCGACCGACTGATTGCAGTGACACTTAACCGCGACCAGACCAGAATGGAAATTTTCTCAGTCAATCCTCGCTCAAATGTGTCGAAGTCACTTATGGTAGAGGAGGAAAATGCCTGGATTGAACCTTGCACTTACGAGGATATCACTTTTAATGCCGATAACTTCGTGATTCTGTCAGCCCGCAGCGGCTTCACCCATGCCTACCAGTATTCCTACGCCGGCTCAATGACACGCCAGATTACCTCGGGCGACTATGACGTCACCGCTTACTACGGTGCCGACGCCAAGGGCAACCATTACTACCAGTCAACAGTCAGCGGTCCCATCAACCGTGTAATCTCACGTATCGACGTAAAGGGTGTATCCAAAGCCATCACCCCCGAGAAGGGTACCGCATCCGCATGGTTCACTCCCGCCATGAACTATTATACAGTAAATTACAGCACGTCAGCCACCCCTCCCACCTATACGCTCTACACTATCGCCGACAAGCAGGTGAGAGTGCTTGAAGAGAACAAAGATGTGGCTGCAAGATATGCTTCAGCACCTAAGAAGGAGTTTATCACCATCACAACATCCGACGGTGTGACTCTCAATGCCTACATGATTAAGCCCAACGACTTCAATTCCTCAAAGAAGTATCCGGTGATAATGCACCAGTACAGCGGACCCGGCTCACAGCAGGTGCTCGACAGCTGGCAGGTGGACTGGATGCAGTATGCCGCCCAGCAGGGCTACATAGTGGTATGTGTCGACCCTCGCGGCACAGGAGGCAGAGGTCGTGCATGGGAAACTGTAGTTTACAAGAACCTCGGTCATTACGAGACTATCGACCAGCAGGGCGCCGCCCGCTATCTCGCCACCCTACCATATGTGGATGGCAACCGCATAGGAATATGCGGCTGGAGCTACGGAGGCTATGAGACCCTGATGGCTATATCTACCCCCGACTGCCCCTTCGCTGCCGGAGTGGCTGTGGCACCGGTGACCGACTGGCGTTTCTACGATACCATCTATGCCGAGCGCTACATGCTCACACCTAAACAGAATGAAGAGGGCTACGAGGAATCAGCCCCTCTCAATGCTGTGAGAAACATGAATGTGCCCCTGCTCATAATGCACGGCACCGCAGATGACAACGTACACCTCATGAACACCATGCAATATGTGTCACGCCTGCAGGCTGCCGGTAAATTCTGCGATATGTTCCTCTATCCCAATATGAACCATTCAATCTACAACTGTAACGCCCGCCTCTCAGTCTATTCCCGACTTCTCGATTACTTCAACAAGAATCTCTAAGAAGTTGTTAAACCAATTGTTAACATGTCTGACTCTCGAACAGCAAACGAAAACGCAATATTCTCCCTTTGGCTGAACTGGGCAGTTTCAATAGGACTGCTCACATCGCCGATGGTATTCGCTCTCTTCATACCTAAAGTATGGATTCCACTCGTCACCTTCGCGATGATGGGTCTGCTTATGTTCTATGATAATTCCGGTAAAAAATACCGTTCAGCCGCCTGCAACCTGATACCGCAGATAGCTATACGCGCGTTAGGCATATCCGGCTTTATCATGATTATGATATGTATCACCTATGCACGGGGTATAATCGAATACTTCTATAGCGCTGAACTTCTCAATAAGCATATTCCCTTCATCTCTATCCTCATCATCGCGCCAGTCACTTTTCTGGTGACCCTATGGGTACGAATCCGCAACAACAAGTCCACCATCTGCCAGAACTGCATAATACGCTACGGAGCTGCAGCCGAACGAGGATTCATAGGCAAACTGTTCTCGCAGGAGAGCAAATACCAGGCAACGTTCCTCATGACGCTGACAGGTGTGCTTGCAGCTGTGGAGTGGCTTTACTATGTGATATTCTATATCAATGTAAATTTCAATACCCCCGACAAATTCATGTTCCTCTGGGTGCCTATAATCCTTTACGGGCTCTCACTGATATATGCGGGTATGAGATACTTCACTCTTTGGGGCTACTACTATCAGAACATCGAGGGGAGCAACCACCGTCAGGGCGCATCGTCATGCCTGAGATACCTGGTACTTTGCGATGACCATATTTTCCTCAACAAGTCGGAGGGGTATTATGACATTCCCGACCAGGACAAGTATGACACTCCCGCCATGGTGCTTCTCAAATACCGTGAGGAGATGACGACTGAGCAGGGCCGCACCCACTTCGTGGATATAAGCAACATCAATCCGGATGATTTCTCGTTCCGTTTCATGTACCGCAACGACGATACAAGCGGCACATTCAACTTCTATCATTATGTATGCTGCGTGAAGTCAAAGGAGGTACTTGACGAATCTATTCTACAAGGCAAATGGTACAGCCTGTCGCAACTTCAACGCCTTCTCCACAATCATGAGCTCTCACCACTGCTCGCGGCCGAGATTCACCGCCTCTACACCGTCACCATGGCGTGGAAGACCTATGATGCCGAGGGGAAACGTCTCTACAAAGTGAAAAACTACCGTCCGATGTTCCGTCTCAACGGAATATGCGAATGGGATGTCGACTTCAACAATCCTCTGTGGCTTCAGGTTGCATCATTCAATCAGGACAAACCGTTCTACAACCTCCGCCGTCTTTGGCGCAAGTATACCACAAAGAAAGAGGAGGTATGAAACCGTCGCTCATCGTAATCACCGGACCTACGGCATCGGGTAAAACCGGACGAGCCGTGCATCTCGCCAAAGCTATTGACGGAGAGATTATCAGCGCTGACTCTCGCCAGATATACCGTGGAATGGACATAGGTACCGGGAAGGATATCGAGGAATATGGCGATGTGCCGGCGCACCTCATCGATATATGTCCCGCCGGATATAAATACAATCTTTTTGAATTTCTGCGCGACTTCGAGGAAGCTCGCCGAGATATAGAATCACGGGGGAAATTTCCGATATTGTGCGGTGGCACCGGTCTATATGTAGAGAGTGTGCTCAAAGGTCTACGCCTTCCGGAAGTACCTGCCAACCCCACACTGCGCAGCGAACTGGAAGGGAAATCACTGGAGGAACTTACAGCAATACTTGCCTCGATGAAATCGCTCCACAACGTCACTGATGTTGACACTGCCAAGCGAGCCATACGAGCCATCGAAATCCAAAAGTATTATCAGGAACATCCTGATGCAGCCCGTCAAGCCGAACCTCATCCGCTTACAGATGCGCTCGTGATAGGAGTTGACATTGACCGTGAAGCACGACGTGAACGTATCACCCGTCGTCTGCATACCCGCCTTGAACAGGGTATGGTGGAGGAGGTACGCAGACTGCTTGATTCAGGCATTGCACCCGATGACCTCATCTACTATGGACTGGAATATAAATTCCTGACACTTTACCTGACGGGACAACTCTCACTGGAGGAGATGACCTCACGCCTTGAAATAGCCATCCACCAGTTTGCCAAACGTCAGATGACATGGTTCAGAGGCATGGAGCAGCGTGGATTCCCGATACATTGGCTTTCGTATACCCTCGAACCTAATGAATTTACCAATCAAATCCTCACACTCGCCGAGATGGACTGCTGAAAGTCTACGGAAATAAGCTTGAGCAAAGAAGAGAGATAAACGGTCACGACGTCAGCATTCCGAATCGCCAAACGAGCTCGGCAATGTCAGTTTATCAAATAATTTTTGCTTGTAATTTCTTGACACCGGGACCGACAGGTCCTTGTCAAAGCGCAATAAATTACCTTCCATGCTTCTGATTCTGGAAATATTTACCACGTAGGATTTATGTACCTGCATGAAATTCCGTTCAGGGAGCATACCGAGAAATTTTTTCAAAGGAGTGCGTGTGACTATCACGCCATCTGACATATATAGTTTCACGTAATTTTCCATCCCCTCCACAAAATTGAGTTCAGACAACTCAACGCGATGGATGATTTTGTCGGATTTCACAAAAATCATATTGGACTGCTCTTCAGTCACAGCATTACCGCGCAATCTATCCATCGCCAGGCAATAATCGCGGGCCTTATCAACAGCCTTCAGAAAGCGGGGAAAAGAAACAGGCTTGAGAAGATAATCGGTCACATTAAGTTCGTATCCCCTCAAAGCATATTCGCTATAGGCGGTAATCACTATCACAGCAGCATCCGTGCAGACGGATGATATATAGTCGAGCCCCGTCATACCCGGCATCTCCACATCAATAAATATGATATCTACAGGTCTGCGCGACTGTGTACCTACGTCGCCCTTCCGCTCGGCGAGAAACTTATCGAGGCTCATGGCATCGCCAAACACACCCACACATTCAAGCCAATCAAGCTTAGCTACATATCCCGCTATACCTTCACGTGCAACAGGCTCATCGTCAACTATCACACATCTAACTACATGTTTCATATTTTCAATAGCAATTTAGCTGTAAACCACCCCTCATTTCTACCCGTATCAAGCATACAACCACCTTCAGGATAGTAAATGTCGAGTCTGCGGCGTAGATTAGTCAGACCTATGCCACTCCCATCCGGACGCGGGGTGACAGAATGGATATCCACCGTGTTGCGGATATGAAGCTCCAGTGATTGGTTGTCACAGCGCAGATGAATTTCTATCAACCCTGCTCCACCGACATGCTTGAATGCATTCTCAACCAACGGCAACAACATATAAGGGTATATTTTGGCATCGTAGGAATAGTTGCTGATATCAACATTGACTGAAATCTTGTCGCCATACCTCAACCGTGAAAGCTCTATGTAACTTTCAAGAACAGAAAGCTCACGGGCGAGCGCTACCTTCCCCTCTCCCGGATAAAGCTGACCGCGCAACAGATTGGATAGATGCTCGACAGCATTACGTGCATCAGCATTATCCTCATGTATGCTAAAATAAATGGTGTTGAGCATATTGAACAGGAAGTGAGGATGGTACTGCGCCTGCAGGAGTTTCATCTCAGTGACAAGTTGCTCATTCCTGACACGCTCGTTGGCAAGCAGTGACTCCTGATAGCGACGGTTAATCTCCGAAGTCTTCAGCCAAAGGTATATCCATACCTCCACCAACACCGCTATAATACCCGGAGGCACAACTTCATTGAATCGGATAGGCCGGTGCTCCACTGAGTGAGACAGCCAGACCACCAGAAATGTAGCAGAAAGTATCCCCACAGTTATGACACCATACTCCACAACTGGATGTATACGGTTGCGGAGCACTACCCGCACCCATTTCACCGTAAGGAAATAGCCCAGATAAGTGAGAAGCATTATCGAAATGAGTTCCGAAAGGATGAAGAGTCCTGTATGGTTAAAATAATTGTCGTGTGTCGGCAAATCATTGGTAAGCCTCACCATCAGAAACATCACCACCGCCATGAACATAGGGAAAAGGTAATAACTCTTGGTTATCTTGTGTGGAAGCGTCATATATCGGTCAGTAGAAAATTTAAATCAATATCAGAATTTGTCATCATCACAAATTTACTCGTTTTATCTCATCTATCAAACCCTTGGAGCGAGATTTATCAGAGCGGACCTTTCCGGACTTGAAACGCAGTCCAAACGACACGCCAATCTGACGCATCTGTTCATATTCACGTTCCGTCAGCGAGCCCTCCTTCCCCGGAAGTTTTATTATGGTGCGGCTATAATTTGTATTGAAAAGGTCACGCACGAATACTGATATATTCCCCTGCCCTTTCATGAACGATTTCTTGATGCCCACATACACACTGCCTGCAGCTCCGGCTATAGCCTGCCCGTAAGCCATCTTCCCATGCCATTGCCCCGAAATCTCGCCTGACCATCCGTGGGAGAACGAGAACTGGTTCTTAAGGTCTATGACCGGTGTAAAACGGCTGTTGCCCGGAATTTCCATCGATGAACCGAACTTGTAATTATTGTAAATCACAGTGGCATTAACCGAGGTGTGCCACCAAGGCAACACCTTGACATTTACAGCTGACACAGTAATAGAGCTCTGCGCATTGCGCGGCAGATTCTCGGGCGACACATAGAGCACCTTGTCGGATATCTCACGGTAACATTTGGCTATGGCATCGTCTGTAAGCGATGCCGAAAGCATCACCCTGAGCCATGAATCATGCGACCATACCAACTGTAGGGTATTCGATACGGATGGTTTCAGATTTATATTACCGCCTACATGGGTGATATCATCAAAAATATATACAAACGGATTAAGGTCGGCATATCTGGGGCGGTTTATGCGGCGTGCATAGCTCACCATCGCCCCGTCGTACTCACCCAATCGTACACTTATAGATGCATTAGGAAAAAAATCTATATAATGCCGCCTGTAATCCGTCTGTTCCATCGCTTCATTACCCGAAAACCGGCTTTTCACATTGGTTTGTTCTCCTCTCAGTCCTGCAGTGAGTGAGAACAAAGAGAAATCAGCACGGCATTCGGCATACATGGCATTTACATTCTCATGATAACCGAAAGTGGAGCTAAGGTTATCCACCCCCGCCATATCGTCGGGGATTGAACCGTCATAACGTCCCCCATTGTCAATAAGCAGATATGTTGACTTCATTCCGGCGGATAAGGTCCAGCGGTCAGCCAAAGTCCGTTTGAAATCCAAAGTGCCTACATAACCCTTCACAGTACCGCCCATATCGCCATCCACACTGGAGGCAGAGGTATCGGTCATACGCTGCACCTCGTCAGTATGATAGTTGAAATAGTCAAAGGCGAGGTTTATATCACCGTTCCCATCTGTAAATGTATGTTTGATATATGAGTTGCCATAGATGTTGCGATAATGCATGTCTGTATTATTTCGGGTAGCCACACTCTCGCCTTCAGGGACTACTTTTGTCTCCATCTGTCCCAATTCATAGCGGGCGAACCAATTGCCGGTCACTGAAACCCCGGCGCTCCAAAAATCGGAGATATTATGGGTGAACGAGGCTGACGTATTATGGATTCGGTCACGGCGCCTGCGGTCATAATTCTGAACCATACGACTGTCGCTCCCAAGATAAGGTCGGTCAGTAATGAGCCATGAAGGATTTCGGGCAGCGATGAATGTATAGGTCAACTCCAGAGTGCTCTTGCGGGTACTATATCCCGCAGATAATGCCCCGAGCCCACGTTTTGCTTTCCAGCCTCGTAAACTGCCGTTGACACCAAGAGTGAAACCGGCATCATGATTGCGCCTCATCCTTAGATTGAGAGTTGTTACAGCTGATGAAGCGTCACTTTTGGCTGACGGAGCGGATATCACCTCTATGCGGTCGACATTGACAGCGGGAAGGGATTTCAGATACATCATGAGTGCCTCACCGGTTAGTATTGACTTTCTGCCATCGACTGTCACACTAACCCCTTTCTGACCATTAATAGAAATTTCGCCTCCATTCCCTAAACTGACACCCGGGAGCGAGAGGAGTGTATCGTAAAGTGTGCCACCGCTTCCGGAGATGGTTGCCGAAGGTGAATATGAAACTTTTTCGGGGGTTACCACAGCGTCAGGACGACGGGCGCTTACCACTACCTCATTAAGTTCAAGAAGCGCCATGGTGTCAGGCTGGATAGTGAGTGAATCCTGGGTCTGCGCAAAGAGGGGCATGGAGAGAGACATAAGGGCGGATATAAGATATGCTTTCATGAATGAGATTTTCTTTTTTATACCACAAAGTTATTGACACAGGAAATCAGTGCAAAATAAGAGTGACGAGAGGGTTTAAAACCGTGACAAGAGGTAAATGGAACTGAGAAATCAACGATTGCGGCATTTAGTTGAAGGTATTTGAATAAAATGGGAGAGGAAAAGATTTATAAGGAATCGCTACGAATGGGTATTTTTATATAAATTTGCAACAGATACAAGAGGATAACCTCGGATAATCAACAACGATTAATCACTTGAATTAAAATAGTATCATGAAACCAATCACCTGCATAGCTTTAGCTCTACTTTTCCCACTGTTCTGCCAGAGTCAGACTCTAAGTAAAGTGGGAGATGGCTACTGCCGCACGTCAGTCAACACTACCGTATTCCGCGCCAGCTCTGTTGTGACCCATGGCGACAGCCAGTATGTGGCATATTACGACCCCGAAGGTTATGTGACGCTCGGAAAGCGCAGCATAGGCTCCGACAAATGGACCGTCAAGAGGTCAAAGCATAAAGGGAATGTGGCGGATGCACACAATGTGATAAGCATAGGTATTGACGGAGATGGATATATACACGCCTCATTCGACCACCACGGACATCCGCTGAGATATTGCCGTTCCACAGCACCGGCCTCGCTGGAATTGGGTGACCTTATACCGATGGTAGGGGAAGGTGAGGAGGATGTGACATATCCCGAGTTTTACAACCTGGCTGGTGGAGACCTGCTGTTTGCCTACCGCTCGGGCGCTTCCGGCCGAGGGAATCTCGTCCTTGACCGCTATTCGGTAAAAGATAAGAAATGGAGCCGTGTCCAGGATATACTTGTGGATGGAGAGAACGCCCGCAACGCTTACTGGCAGCTGTATGTTGATTCCGACGGGATTATTCATCTCTCGTGGGTGTGGCGCGAAACCTGGCTCGTGGAAACCAATCATGACCTCTGCTATGCCCGTTCACGTGACAATGGCGTGACATGGGAACGCTCTGACGGTACCCCCTACACCCTCCCAATCACACTTGCCTCGGCTGAGAAAGCTTGGGAAATACCGCAGAAATCTGAACTTATAAATCAGACCAGCATGACAGCAGATATGGATGGTCGCCCCTATATAGCTACCTATTGGCGTGATGCCGAAAGCAAGGTACCACAGTATCGTCTGGTGTGGCATGATGGGAAGAAATGGCGCATGGAGCAGGTGGGAGAACGCACCACTCCCTTCTCACTCGCCGGCGGCGGTACAAAGATGATACCCATATCTCGTCCGCGCATAGTCAGCGACGGGAAAGAAGCTTACTATGTGTTCCGCGATGTGGAACGTGGCAGCAAGGTATCCGTTGCCCATACCCCCGACCTCGGCAATGCACCATGGAGCGTGGCAGATGTGACTGACTTTTCGGTAGACGCCTGGGAGCCTTCGCTCGACATCAATTTGTGGAACACCCGCAATGTACTCGACATATTCGTGCAGACTACCCATCAGGGCGATGGTGAGCGGGTTGCCTCAAGCGAACAGGAATCCACTCCGGTGTATATCCTCACCTACGATAGAAAATAACTGAAATAACCATTGGAAACGGTTTAAATCAGTTCAGTATTTTTATAGAATGTTGACACCTCCGGCAGCAACAATGCCGGGGGTGTCATGTTTTTATATTAAGACCAATTGTATACACGCAATTAGCTACAGCACATTCTAACAAATAACAGGTTGCTTAAAACCGACCTCAAAACTCCATGAACGATGAAATTTAGGCATAACTTAAAAACTACCAGTACCGACAATCTTAACGACAAGCTTAACACTGTGGGTTACGACCGGGACACACTGACTCCCGGGATACTTCATATAGGAGTAGGTAATTTTCACCGCGCACATGAAGAATACTATACCAATGAGCTGCTCAACGCCGACCCATCTCAATCGCAATGGGGCATTTGCGGCGCCATGCTCCTGCAGAGTGATGAAAAACTGTACCGCACTCTTGAAAAGCAAGGGGGACTTTATACTGTGACCGTCTGTGGTCACAACGGCATAAATATCTGTCACGAGATTGGCTCACTCATAGATGTAATCTGGGCAAAGGAAAATCCTGAAGAGATTATCGACATGATTGCCAATCCTAATATACGCATAATATCTCTGACCATCACGGAGGGTGGATATAACATCGACCGCACTACTGGGGAGTTTGACCTCGACAATGAATCGGTCATGAGGGATATAAAAAGTCCCGGAACTCCCGGCACCGTATTCGGATTTCTGGCAGAGGGACTTCGCCAACGCCGTAACGCGGAAGGTGGACCTGTGACAATACTCAGCTGTGACAATCTCAGGCATAATGGCGATATCACCCGCAAGGCGCTCATGTCGTTTCTACAGGCGCAAGATGAGCAACTGGCTGAATGGGTGGAAACAAATGTGACATTTCCCAACAGCATGGTCGACCGCATCACTCCAGCGACACTTCCGGAGGATGTGGTGCGCCTAAACTCCATGAACGGCACCGATGATGCCGCACCTGTCTATTGCGAGGAGTTCGCTCAATGGGTCATAGAGGACAAGTTTGCAGCCGGTCGCCCTGATTGGGAACAGGTCGGTGTGGAGTTCACTGATGATGTGACAGCTTATGAAAATGAAGCTTTGCCTGCTTAACGCATCACACACCCTCCTATCCTATCCAGCCTACCTATGCGGTTACAGGAAGGTGGACGATGCAATGCTCGACGAAAACTTAGCGCAACTGGTACGCGACTTCATGAACCAGGATGTCACCTCATGCATAACTCCATCCGGCAGCACGAACATTGAACTATACAAGGAGACACTAATGAAACGTCTGCGCAACAGTTCGGTCAGCGACCAGATAGCCCGTCTATGCTCCGACGGAATGTCAAAATTTCCCACCTACATCATCCCGATACTCAAACAGATAATAGAAGAGGGGAAGGACCTGAGCAGAATGGCTTACCTATTCGCCGCTTACCGGCACTATCTGAAATACAGGCACGACGACAATGGTGCCCATTTTGAAATATCGGAGCCGATAATGAGCCCTATGGACCGTGTGCTCGCCGAGAGCGAGGAGCGATTGGATTTTCTGACACTTCCTGCTTTTGCCGGAGCCAACCCGGCTCAATCGGAACAGTTCAAAGCGCTCTACAATGAGATGGCAGACTCAATTTACCATCACGGAGCCATCGCAACCCTCAAAAGCCTACAGGACTAATATTATTATAACTACGAATATATTTACCTAAAATACTATCGTACCTAAACAAGAAAAAGCCACGGTGCTGCGCGATGCAGAGCCGTGGCTTAACCTTTTTGATTATTTTTCAGGCGGAAGTACCGCCGTTGTTATCAGAACTTATGCAGCAGCCTTACCAAGTTTGCGGTTGCGGCGATTGTCGGTTAGATATGCTACCGGAGCAGCCACATAGATAGTGGCAAGAGTACCGATGATAACACCGAAAATCATAGCGAATACAAACGAACGGATAGCGTCGCCACCGAGGATGAAGATGCAGACAAGCACGAGCAATGTAGAGCATGAAGTCATGACTGTACGTCCGAGGGTGGAGTTAATTGAGCTATTGATAGTGGTAAAGAAATCCTGCTTGGGATAGAGACCTACATTTTCACGTACACGGTCAAACACAACCACGGTGTCGTTAATCTGATAACCAATCACTGTAAGGATTGCAGCGATAAACGACTGGTCAATTTCCATTGCAAATGGGAACAAGCCCCAGAAGATTGAATAGAAACCGATGATGGTGAAGGCTGTGAATGCAACCGCAGCAAGCGCACCGAGTGAGAATGCCACATTACGGAAGCGGAGCAAAATGTAAAGGAACATGGCAATCAACGCAAGAATGACTGCGATGTAAGCGTCAGTACGCATATCGTTTGCCACAGTAGGACCAACCTTCTGAGAAGACATGATACCGATATTCTCATTAGTGGTTGAGAAGTCCTCGATGCTCATGCCGTTAAGCTCATTCTGAAGACCCTTGTAGAGGATATCGGTGATTTCATTGTCGATATTCTCTTCATCAGAGTCAATCTTATAGTTGGTAGAGATACGCACCTTGGTGTTGTCATCAATGGTAATCACGCTGAGCTGTGCACCGTCGAAGAGAGGTGCGAGCTGAGCCTGGAGCTCATGAGTCTTGACGGGATGGTCAAACTGAACCACATAGTTGCGACCACCTGAGAAGTCGATACCCTGGTTGAGACCCTTGCCGAAAAGGAACGCGATAACAACCACTACCACTACACCTACCAGACCGAAGCTAATCTTACGCGCACCAAGGAAGTTGAAGTTTGTGTTGGTGAACATCTTGCGTGAGATAGCAGTGGTGAATGTAAGGTTGGCAAACGGTTTGCTCTTTGCGAACATGATGTAAATCAAGCGAGTCAAGTAAACCGCAGTGAAGAATGAGCAGATGATACCGATGATAAGAGTGGTAGCGAAGCCCTTGATAGGACCAGTACCGAAGAGGAGAAGGATGACACCGGTGATGATTGAAGTCAAGTTAGAGTCGAAGATTGCAGAGAATGCATTGCTGTAACCGTCAGCGATGGCTGTGCGCACATTCTTGCCGGCACGAAGCTCTTCCTTGGCACGCTCATAAATAAGCACGTTAGCGTCCACCGCCATACCGAGTGCAAGCACGATACCGGCGATACCGGAAAGTGTCAACACTGCCTGGAATGAAGCAAGGATACCAAAAGTAAAGAAGATATTGAATACAAGCGCGATGTTGGCAATCAAGCCGGGGATGAATCCATAGAAGAGGCACATGAACACCATGAGGAGTACAAGTGCAATAACGAATGACCAAAGACCATCCTTGATAGCCTGCTCACCGAGCGACGGACCGATAACGGTGTCGGAGATGATGTCAACCTTAGCCGCCATCTTACCGCTCTTGAGCACGTTTGCAAGGTCCTTTGCTTCATCAGTGGTAAAGTCACCGGTAATCTGCGAACGGCCACCCTCAATCACTGAATTAACGCGGGGAGCTGAATAAACCTGGTCGTCGAGCACGATAGCCACCTGCTTTTCAATATTAGCGGCAGTGATGCGCGCCCACTGACGGGCTGCTTCAGGCTTCATGTTCATTGACACGTAGTTACCACCCTGCATAGCGTCATAGTCGCTTGTAGCGGCAGTGATTACATCACCGCTGAGAGCGGGTTTGCCGTTAGTAGTCTTGAGAGCTACGAGCTGATAGATTGAAAGGTTGCGTTTGCCCTTGACAGAATCCTCAATCTGCACCACTTCGGGTTTGAATTCCCAAGCGAGCTTGAGGTTTGCAGGGAGAATACGCTTAGCTGCGGGCGATGCGAGAATCATGTCGATAGTGTCACGACCGGTCTCTGTGGCAGCACCTACACCTATAAGATTACGGGGATTGCCTACCTGAAGGAAGTAATCGAACAGACCCTTGCCATTGCCGGTTGTATCGGCACGGAGAGTATTGTCGAGTTGCTGCAGGAGAGCAGAAATTTCATTGAACGGAGTGGTTTCATAGAACTCAAGGTTGGCGCTCGACTTGAGAAGTTCACGCACACGGTCATGTTCCTTAACACCCGGAAGTTCGAGCAAAATCTGACCATCCTTTTCAAGTTCCTGAATATTGGGAGCCACAACACCAAACTGGTCGATACGAGTGCGGAGCACGTTGGTTGAGCTGCTCACACGGTCCTTCACTTCCTGCTTGAGTGCATTTTTGATGGCGTCCATATTGTCACCACGCTTCACCTGGTCCTTGAACACAACAGTGAGGTCGCCCTGAGGGTCGAGCTTACGGTACTCATCGCAGAAGATGTCGATGAAGTCAGTGCTCTTGTTGGCGCGAGCCACAGAGTCAGCGTTGATGACTGCTTTTTCAAAGTAGGGATTTCCTTCGGCGTTAGCCATTGAACGGAGAATGTCGGGAACTGAAACCTGGAGGGTGACGTTCATACCACCTTTGAGGTCAAGGCCCAGCCCTACGCCGAGTTTCTGTACTTCATTAAAAGTATAGCCTAAATAAACCTTCTCATTAGCGATGTTCTTGATGTACTCGCTATAAGCCTTACGTTTAGTTTCAGAACTGTTGTTGTCCTTGGCTGCTTCCATCGATGCGTATTCCTCCGCCTTATTCTCATAGTGGTTGGTCACCACGGTGAATGAGAGGTAGAAAAGGCAGATGAGAACCATAAAGATGGCTATCACACCGGCAACAACACTTCCCAAAGATCCTTTGCTTTGCATTTGATTAAAGTGATGTATTTAAATTGGTTATTAATATTATTTTCTGATTGTTTTCATGGGTAAAGCAGAGGTGTGCTCCGCTTTTCAGCTTGCAAATATACGAAATATCTTTTAATTACACCCATTCCGCATCCACTTTTTGGTCAAAAAGCCGGCTTATATTAAATAATATTGAAACAACACCAATAAAATGATGCGTCAAATGCAACATTTATATGGCTGCAAAAGCTCATCACCCCTACTCTCACCATATCCACATGCCACCGGCCTCACTTTCCGGTCGTATTTTTATAAATTCATTTTCTTACAAAATTTTTCATTGATTATTTTGCCCTGTTTACATGCAAATGGCATCGATTTTACGCGAAAAACAGAATATTTTCTGTTCTATATTGGCAAAAATTAAGAAAAATGATAAATTTTTTATGAAAATATTTGGTGGGTAACAAAAAACATCCTACCTTTGCATCGCAATTGAGAAAAACTCATAAGCGAATGACTTCGTAGCTCAGTTGGTAGAGCAACTGACTCTTAATCAGTGGGTCGAGAGTTCGAGCCTCTCCGAGGTCACCAAAAGAAATCCAATCACTTGTCAACCAAGCGATTGGATTTTTCTTTTTACCCCACCCCAATGCACAGGGACAACGAGGGGAGCAGGGAGTCAGGGAGCGCATAGTAAAAAAGCTATGTTTAGTTCACCTTTATCGTTAAGGAGCGCGGTCTATGATAGGGTCAGTAGATATCACAATCCTGCAAGTGTTTAATACGCAATTGAATAAAGAAAAGAACTTACAAACCGCCATCATCCCGCATAGTGAAAAGAGTTTGGCAGAAAAGTGGCGAGATGACAGCGGTTATTGATTATAAGTGAGTGTTATAAACTTATTGATGAAAGTTCTGTGAGCTTTCGCCACTGGTCCTCGTAGAGCAACGCCCGTTGGTTGTAGCTTGACAATTTAAAGCCTGTACGTGGGCTAAGTGCCAACATAGACAGAGGAACAAATCGTTCAACCATACGAGCCATCGCTGCGAGAGAATCTGGATTTTCGCAAAAAGGGCTATGGGCATCCGCAAGACCGAGCACTACGGACTTGCCTTGCGGAATGTGGCGAAGTACTTGTATGGCATAATCGTTTCCTAGGTCGAATGGAAGAAAAAACTTATCCACGTCAAGTGAAGACAATGCTTTAGGAATGATATTATCGGGATAGTCAATGTGTTCCCATTCTGGCACTATTGTATCGCCGCCCGAAATATAGATTGACTTCTCCATTCCGTCAGGCAGGTCTTCCAAAGACTTATTTATAACTTCAATCAGTTCTCCATGCAATCTGATTAAATCGACACCACCCTGAAGGAGTCGTTTTGTATAGTTATCATCGCACATCAGACCGAGTGCGGTATCATCGTATTGCAAAGAGTCACAACCGAGTTCATATAAACGGAGAGCAGTATAACGGTAGGCATCCGCAATATCGCGTACTAAAATATGAATTGGAGCCGGATAGAGCAGCTCAGGTCTTCCACCAGACAAAGCGTATATTTCCAACAGCAGATTTGCTGGAGAAGGGAGCGTCTGTCGGCACTTGGCTCGTCCGGCTACAACATCGTGCAGAAAACAGAAATCATCAAAAAATGTATGAGCAGGATTGAAACCTATGCGACCAGTGATATGTAGATTGTCAGTGGCAACATCTATGGATTGATATATATGACCGGCGGAAACATTCTCACAGGTAACACCGTTGAGCCCAAACCAAAAGTCCTTAGCCCAGTGCTTCCGGCGGAGTTCACCAGAGGTTACAAACGGCACGCCACAGGATAATTGACGTTCAACAATGTCACGTACAGCCAAATCCTCAATGGAAGTGATGCATTGACGGTCGATTACGCCCCGCTTAAAATCGCGTCGGGCATTAATGAGTGATTCATCAGGCAGAAAACTGCCAATAGTTTCTATTGTCATAATGATGGAGGATTAGAATATTCCGTTGACCCCACAGAAAATCAGCACAAGATATCCGAGGAGCAAGCCGACCAAGCCCATGATAAGACCAGTCTTAACCATATATTTTTGTTTGATAAATCCCGTTGCGTCCGCAAGCGCATTAGGAGGAGTTGATATAGGTAGAACCATAGCCACGGAAGAACATATAGCAACCCCTATGAGAAGGGTCGATAGACCACCGAATGATGCGAGTTGGTCGGTCATCGAGCTTCCGGCAATGGATAGAATAGGAATAAAGAGTGCTGCCGTGGCGGTATGGCTTATGAAGTTAGCCATTAGATAACAAAGCAGACCAGAGCCAACGATAACCACAAGAGGCGACCATGAGGCAAACGGCACTGCTTCAATGAGATGAGCGGCAAGTCCTGATTGCTGCATGGCGACCCCAAGAGCAAATGCTCCGGCTATCATCCAAAGAATGCTCCAAGAGAGCTGCTCAAGGTCTCGCTTTGTGATTATTCCTGACATACAGAGCACTGCAACAGGCAACATAGCCACGACATTGGCGTTAACACCTGTAACAGAGTCGGTGAGCCATAGCAGAATTGTAATTCCAAAAGTAACATAGACAACATTGTCTTTCCAGTGATGAACGTGCTTGCTCTCTATCTGTAGGTGAATAGTCTTTTGCTGGAAGGGAAAAAGGCGTTTAAGTACGAACCAGGCAATAAAGAGTAATACAATTGTAAGGGGTACCATAACCATCATCCATTGACCGAAACCGATTCCCATATCCATTCCGTCGGGATTATTAAGGAATTTAAGTGCTATTGCGTTAGGCGGTGTTCCTATCGGAGTTCCCATTCCTCCTATGTTAGCACCAACCGGTATGGCAAGCGCCAACCCAATCTTACCTTTACCGTCAGCCGGCAATGCATTAAGAACCGGGGCGAGAAAAGTAAGCATCATAGCTGCAGTTGCCGTATTGCTGATAAACATGGAGAACACTGCGGTCACAAGGATAAACCCAAGAAGGACATTCTCAGACTTTGTGCCGAACGGGAGCAACATAACTTTTGCCAGCTTGACGTCAAGTCCTGATTTGGTAGCGGCTATGGCTATTATGAAACCACCAATAAACAACATAATTGTGGGGTCAGCAAAGCAATGGAGAATATCTGTGTTATTCACAAGGTTTAACAATTTAGCGCCATCGGCACCGGATTGGAAAAACCATAACGCACTGTTGGAAGCGCAGAACAGAAGCAACACTACGACAACGAGAGAGGTAGTCCATGCCGGGACAGCATCGAACAGCCACATCAAAGCTGCAAAAGCGAAAATTGCGAGAACTCGATGCTCTACTGGAGTTAGTCCTGGCAGCCCGTAATAGGCTGAGGGAGCAACCCAGAGAAAAAGCGGTATCACTATGGCAAAGAACAGTTTTAAAGCCTTGACCCTAATAGGATTCCGGTCATTGCGGTGAGCTTTTTTCCATCGGTGATAATCCTCAACCAAATGGAATCCATGAAACATTGTAAACATCGCTGTCCTTATTTTGAGGCTTTTAAATTTTTCCGATAAGGATTAACCCCGGAAAGATAAAATCCGCTTTGCATATTGCCCCCATATTCGGAACAGTGCTGACCGCCAAAATTGAAGATTAAAAACAAAAGCTGCCGGTTTTCGAGCTTAGATGGGCGCAGCCATTGTTGAACACTAAGGAACTCAAAAAGAAATTCCTTTTCGCACCTTGCACATTTCATAGGGTAATAATGAAGTTTTAAGGTGGAAAAGATTAAAGACCGGAGCGACAGAGATGCCAAAAGTCAGGATACGACGAAACGACCGCAGCATATTGCTGTTGCAACGGTCTGATATCCCGAAATAGAGGGATAGATATCCCAATATGAAGGGTTCTATGTCAATGATAAGGCTCCTCACTTCAAAATCTAATCCACGAGATTATTGAAACAGATGCGTCCGGCAGGTCTCCTGACTTATCCCATTTCATTGACACCTTCCCATCATAAAACATGACAGTGGTCATAAGCCAATGATTTTGGAGGAATTACAGTAGCGGGTCTGTCCCGGATTTTCACCGGGTTCCCTTTTAATCGCGATTAAGCGAACCAAAACGTGGAGCAAAATTACTAAAAAAATCTGATTCCGCTTCTATCCCAAAGCAATTGGTCAAAAAAATATTTGCCAGTTATATAGTTTTCAGTAGCATTGGGATGCTTTCTATAACTAAAATATTTTCAAATTTGCAAAATGATATAACCGAAACTAATAAATAGAGCTCATCATATTAATGAGTTGAAAGGAATAATAACTCCATATCATTTGCCACAGTTTCCGCAATTGGAGCAACCGTTGCAAGTCATGCGTGAGCCGCAGGTAGCGCAATCGTCACGGAAGAAGGGGACATATCCGCCGGCATTGAACAGCACACCCTGCGGCATCTTCAACTCAAACTTGGGTTTGCCATTATAATGGCTTAGCCCAGATTTATACGCCTGCCGGCTTTGAACATGTTTTGACGGAATCCGATAAACCCTTTGATTCTTTACAAATACCGTCCCCGTTTCAATAAAGTTGAATGTCACATCGTGCCTCGAGCATTGCTCCGACAGACTCTTTACCCATTCGTAATGACAAGGGCGCGCACCATCGTAATTCTCGCCACCGCATAGCACGTTTTCAATCTGCCCTGTGGCAAGATAACGCTCGGCATCAATCGCCCCGATGAAGGGAGCCGCCATAAAACCCTTATGTTTCGCCGGAACCTCAAGTAAAAGCGGCAGACGTTCATCGGCACGCCGCTGATTCTCGCAGGTCACAGAGAGCATCACATTATCATATCCCTCACCCCAATCGGGAGGCAATGCCCCAAGTATGCGATGTGCCCTTTTGGTCAATAGCAGGAAAGCTATATCGGAACGTTGGCTCATCATCTTCCATGCCTCCTGACGCCACCCATCAGCTTCCTCCACAAAAAAGTCGGTGGAAAGCCCAACATACACCTGCATCCCTGACTGCAACTTGAAATTACCATTCCTGTCGCGCTGTAGAGGCAGATTGAAATTCTGCGTACGCACTACCTGCGAGGTATCTATGCCTCGTTTCCCGTCAAGGAAGTACATATAACAATGCTCACACCCCTCACTGATTTTCCTGCATCCATGCCACGGATTCCAAATTATCATCGGCGCCCTATTTTATCAAAATTAGCGATTGCCCACGATATCAATTCACCGAGCACGGGCATGAGGCTTCTGCCAAGGTCTGTCAGTGAATATTCCACACGTGGTGGGATTTCTGCATAAAGCTTACGGGTGATAAATCCGTCCGACTCAAGATTTTTAAGTGTATCTGTCAAAACCTTGGGCGAAATATCAGGAATAGCTTTCCCGATGGCATTGAACCGTGTGGATTCATTTTCGGCAAGCACACTGAGAATAAGCATAGACCATTTACCCGAAAAACGCGATATTACGTTCCTCACAGGACATTCGGCTATGCGTGTATATTTTTTCAAATTTTCTTCTAACTCCAACGGCTTCATTTTCAAAAATAGTTACTTAAAAGTAAGTCGCTTTCATTTTCGTAACGTCTTGCAAACATGAAAAATACGTCATAACTTTGCACTATCAAAACGAAAGTGGCTTACCGCTGCAAAGTTACTAATTACGATACAATAATCAAAATTTCAAAATGAATATGAACGAAATCAAGACATTGAATCAAGGAGAAAAATTCACCCATGTCTCAGCGGATACCCTCAAATCATTTGAAGGCAAACAGTTTGTAAAGGATGCCACCGGCGCAACCTCATGTGAAATCTCCTTCGGCACACTTCCAACGGGCGTAGCCGTACCATTTTTCCACAGCCACAAAGAGAATGAGGAAAATTACATAATTCTCAGCGGAGCCGGCAAATTTCAGGTCGATGACAACGTCTTTGATATTACTGAAGGGTCAGTAATCCGTGTGGCTACCAACTGCGACCGCAATCTAAAATGCACCTCAAACGAACCGATGACCTATATCTGCATCCAGGCTAAAGAGGGTTCACTCGGCGGCTATACAATGACTGACGCCGAAATTACTGAACGTGAGAATCTACTCTGAAGGAAATAAATTTCAACAGAGTGAGATGTAGACCATCAACATCAGAATATATCATAGAAGAATAAGCAGAGCTTGCCCTGACACCGGCAGCTCTGCTTATTGTATCATTACCATCCTGACACCCGCAGGCTACCCACCTGCATAACCTATGATAAAAAGGGTGTATGACCAATCGCTTATAGCAGAAAAAGCCTCAAATGGAAAAAGGAGAATAACAAAACGAACCTTTTTCATATTTTGAAATGTTAATCTCGCATAGGTAAATTATTTCCGTGATGCCGCAAAAAAACTTTCCTGTTTTTCTTGTATATTCAAAATAAATTTTAGACTTTTGTCTTTGAACTTCTATAGGACACTATCCAAGTACAAACCTCGCTGAATATGAGCAACAATCCGTCCGTATCAGGTCCAGAGCCTGCCATGAAAAAACTTGTCTCCATTCCGAGACGTATTTTCCGGTTCTATCTCGATGGGTTCCGGTCAATGACCGTGGGAAAAAAGCTGTGGATACTTATATTAATCAAGCTGTTCATTATATTTTTCGTATTCAAGCTGTTCTTTTTCCCTGACCTGCTTGAAAGAGATTATGACAATGACACAGAACGAGCTGAAGCGGTGAGGTCAACTCTATTGAACCGATGAGTGTTTCTATATCCGATACACAACTAACATGAATTATTAATACCCACAACCAATATTTATGAGCTTATGGATGATTTAATGACAGTAGTCGACTGGTCGAGATGGCAATTTGCCCTCACAGCGATGTACCACTGGCTATTTGTTCCCCTCACGCTCGGTATAAGCGTGATAATCGGAATAATGGAAACTATCTACTACCGTACCCGTAATGAAAAGTGGCTCGCCACCACAAAATTCTGGATGACCTTATTCGGCATCAACTTTGCCATGGGTGTGGCTACAGGTATCATTCTGGAATTTGAATTCGGTACAAACTGGTCGAACTACAGTTGGTTTGTAGGCGACATTTTCGGCGCCCCCCTCGCCATCGAAGGGCTTATAGCCTTCTTCATGGAGTCGACGTTCATCGCTGTTATGTTCTTCGGCTGGAAAAAAGTCAGTCCCGGCTTCCACCTTGCCTCTACATGGCTCACAGCCTTGGGCGCATCCATATCGGCACTATGGATTCTGGTAGCCAATGCCTGGATGCAATATCCTGTAGGCATGGAATTTGACCCGGCACAGATGCGCAACGTCATGGACAACTTCTGGGACGTAGCTCTCTCACCGGTAGCAATCCATAAGTTCTTCCATGCAGTGTTCGACGGTTGGGTCCTCGCCTCTGTATTCGTGTGTGGCGTGAGCGCCTGGTATCTTATGAAAAACCGTCGCCGCGAATTTGCCTTCGATTCCATAAAGGTAGCAGGCTGGGTAGGCGCTATAGGTATGTTACTGACACTGTGGACCGGCGATAAGTCGGCTGTGGATGTAGCACGCGTACAACCCATGAAACTCGCTGCCATGGAAGGTCTCTACAACGGTTCATGCGGACAGGAAATTGTGGCATTCGGTATTCTCGACCCTTCCAAGGAGCGCACCGATGCCAACGACCCCTATCTCATGAAGATTGCCCTTCCGAAGGGTCTCTCATTCCTCGCCAATCATGATTTCAACTCCTTTGTGCCAGGCATCAATGACCTCATTGACGGTGTGACTATCACCGAGACAGGCGACACCGTCCGCACCGTAACCTATGCTGAACGCATAGCTATGGGCAAGAAAGCCCACGAAGCCCTCCGCGCATTCGACAAAGCACTCGCCGCCGGCGACAATGCCGCTATGGACAGTGCGAAAGCCGCACTCAAGGAGAACTACCAATACTTCGGTTACGGCTACCTTGACTCAGCAGACGAGGCTGTGCCTCCGGTAGGGATGACTTTCTATTCATTCCACATCATGGTGCTTGCCGGTGGTTACCTGACCCTGTTCCTCATCATTGTACTTGTGAGCGTCTACCGCTACCCCACCCTCTGGAACCGCCGCTGGTGGCAATGGATATCCATACTTTCCATAGCTGTGGTATGGATATGCTCAGAGGCAGGCTGGGTTACTGCCGAAGTGGGACGTCAGCCCTGGATTATCGAGGGATTGATGCCTACACGCGCAGCTATTTCAGCCATTTCATCAGCTTCAGTGCAACTCACATTCTGGATGTTCGCAGCTGTATTCACCGCCCTGCTGATTGCAGAAATCACCATCATGCTCAAGCAGATTAAAAGCGGTAAAGATGAAGATAAGTATTAACTAACCCGCTCTTAACATAACAATCATGGAACTTGAATCCTTACAGATATATTGGTGGCTGCTGATATCAGTACTCGGCGCACTCTTGGTATTCTTGCTATTTGTGCAGGGAGGTCAGACATACCTGCTCAGTGTCTCCGACCGTTCTGAGGCATCACGCCTGATGGTCAGCTCTCTGGGACACAAATGGGAGCTTACGTTCACAACCCTTGTGGTGTTTGGCGGCGCGTTTTTCGCTTCATTTCCGCTATTCTACTCCACAAGTTTCGGCGGTGCCTACTGGCTCTGGATGCTCATACTCATCAGCTTCGTGCTTCAGGCGGTGAGCTATGAATTCCGCGCAAAGTCAGGAAATATTTTCGGCACACGCACTTACGACACATTCCTCTTCATAAACGGTTGCGTAGGATGCATCCTGCTCGGAGTGGCAGTGTCGATGTTCTTCTTCGGCGCAGAATTTTCGGTAAGCAAAGGCAACATACTCGATGCCGGTTCTCCGGTAATCTCCCGTTGGGCTCCCACCCACGGTCTTGAGGCTATATTCTATTGGAAAAACCTCGTGCTCGGTTTTGCAGTGCTTTTCCTTGCCCGCACCCAGGCAGCTCTCTATTTCCTCAACAATAATGTCGGAGACGAAAGCTATTTCACTGCAAACAAGCGCCGCGTGCTTGTCAACGGTGTGATATTCGTGGTATTCTTCCTTCTTTTTGTAGGTCTGCTCCTATCAGCCACCGGACTTGAGACTACCGTCGATGGCGGCATTTCAGGAGGGAAGAGTGAATTTGCACCACGCGAGTTTAAATATTTCTTCAACTATGTGGAAATGTGGTGGTGTCTCGCTCTCTTCCTCATTGGTGTGTTAATGGTGCTGTACGGCGTGCTCAAATCAGCTTTTGCAAGCCATTATACCAAAGGAATCTGGTGGAGCGGTATCGGCACAGTTCTCGTAGTGCTCACACTCTTCTGGGTGGCAGGCTACAACAACACCCCCTACTACCCATCGCTCACTGACACCGCGTCATCGCTCACCATCCACAACAGCAGTTCGAGCCACTTCACCCTCACAGCCATGAGCTGGGTATCACTGGTAATCCCATTCGTGCTTGCTTATATAGTATACGCCTGGTATGCCATGGACCGCCATCACGAGGAATGATAAATTACTGACACATTAAAGTCCCCCTGTGAAGTTTTGCTCCACAGAGGACTAAAAAAGTAAAGTGCCGGCGTTAACACCGACACTTTACTTTTTTCTACCTATATATTTTCTTTAGCAACTCCGGTCGGAGTTACTGAATAAAAAGATTACGCGTTTTCAGGGCGGAGTGTACGCACGGTAGCACCGGCACGCCACATTTCGCTTTCACGGAGAGCCTTGAGTTCTTCCTCAAGTTTCTCACGGTAATCAGGCTGAGTGTTTGAATCAATTGAACGCTGAGCCTCACGACCTGTCTTCACGCTCTCATAAAGGTCATAAACCACAGGCTTGATAGCATCGTGGAACGGACCCATCCAGTCAAGAGCGCCGCGCTGTGCGGTGGTAGAGCAGTTGGCATACATCCAGTCCATACCCTTTGCTGCAAAAAGCGGCATGAGTGACTGAGTGAGTTCCTCAACGGTTTCATTGAAAGCCTCAGAAGGAGTGTGACCGTTTTCGCGGAGCACTTCGTACTGAGCGAGAAGCAGACCCTGGATAGCACCCATGAGCGAACCACGTTCACCTGTAAGGTCTGACACAGCCTCACGCTGGAATGTGGTCTCGAAAAGATAACCGGAACCAATACCGATACCAACAGCGAGTGTACGCTCGAGAGCACGACCGGTGGCATCCTGATATACAGCGAAGCTTGAGTTGGTACCCTTGCCTTCTTTGAAAAGTACACGGAGCATTGTGCCTGAACCCTTGGGTGCAACCATAATGACATCTACATCAGCGGGGGGAACCACGCCTGTACGGTCACTCCAGTTGATTGCGAAACCATGGCTGAAATAAAGAGCCTTGCCGGGTGTGAGATGCTTCTTGATAACAGGCCACTGTGAAATCACGGCAGCATCGCTGAGAAGGCACATGATGATGGTGCCACGCTTGCAGGCTTCCTCGATTGAGAACAGAGTCTCACCGGGAACCCAACCGTCAGCCACAGCCTTGTCGTAGGTCTTGCCTTCGCGCTGACCCACAATAACGTTGAAGCCATTGTCACGGAGGTCGAGACCCTGACCGGGACCCTGCACACCGTAACCAATCACTGCGAGAGTTTCATCTTTAAGTATCTCACGAGCCTTTTCCAAGGGGAATTCCTCGCGGGTGATGACTGTCTCCTCAACCCCGCCAAAGTTTAATTTTGCCATAATACTAAAATATTATATTATTAATTTCTATGAATTATCGTTGGGTAAAATGTATGCGCGCTATGGCACATGGTGTAGAATTGACCTCGGTCATCACATCAAACACCTCGGGGCTTCCCTCGTGCGGAGCGCTGACAGTGCGCGAGAGCTCACCATAACGCGCCTCATGTTTGAAGGCAATTTCAAATCTGGTCACCCGATTGTTGTCAAACTGCTCAATAGACCACTGGTCAACTATAAGGTCGATGTAACGCCTTGTGGTGACATGGCGATTCACATCTATATCCGACACCGCAAAACGGTAGGTATGTTCCACCGTCGCATCAATCACCGGAAGAAGTTTGCCACCCTTGATATAAGGATACGGGCGTCCGTTTATCGAATCCTTCATCTCGGTCAGCATGGTGAGGTCGGAGGGACGGCGTGTCTCCATATTGATAGCCATCCATGTGGAGTGAGCCCAGGCGATAGGCTCGCCGGTCTCCATATCCACCAACTCAAAGTTTCGTTCCGAGAACATGCGGTTGAGATTCTCAATCCATGTGTCGATACGATAAGCGCGATTCACAGTGAGCGGACGTTTGATATCAATGGTGAGTCGGCTCAACACCCATGAAATTCCATAACTTATCATCCGGTCAAACCCTATACCTATGGCATTGGCATGTCCGGTGGCAGTATCAATAATCAGTGTGACAAGCCTCGAAAGGGGCATTTCACGCTGCGCATTGACCTCGGCCGCTGTCAGATAAAATTCGTGGGAAAACAGCTTCATCTCTTATCCTTCTATCATTTTCCTGCGCTTCTCCTGCTCCTCAAGGAAACAAGTGAAATGTTCGGTTGGCGATTTGGTCACACATATACGTCCGGAGCGGATGAACTGCAATATGTCATACTGCTTCAGCAACTCATAGAGAGCCTGGGTCTCATATTCATGACCGGTCTTTTCAATCACTGTATAGTCACGTGATATTTCCAGAATGCGGGCGTTATGCACACGTATGATGCGCTCAAGATTCTTCTCGTCGAGAAGACGCTGTGTGGGAACCTTATAGAGAGCCACCTCCTGATACACGATTTCGTCGTCAGTGTAAAGGAAAGCTCGGAGCACATCGATGCAACGCTCTATCTGCTTTATGACCTTCTCCATGGTAGCACGGTCGCTGGTGCAGCTGAAGTTCATCTTGTGGATACCAGGCATAGAACTTGCACTTGACGATACACTCTCGAGATTGAGACCGCGTCGGGTGAATATAATCGAAATGCGGTTGAGCAACCCGACCTGATTCTCGGTAAAAACCGCTATGGTAAAAAGTTGTTTCTCCATCTATGCCTTATATTTTGTGGTCTGGTTAATCAATATCTCATCTACATCCGAACCGGGAGCTACCATAGGAAATACCATATCCTCAGGCTCAATATTGATATTGAGCAGATAGGCTCCGGGATGGTTCACCATACGGTCCACAGCGGCATCAAGTTCTTCACGACTCCCGACATTCTCGGCCGGGATATTGTAAGCCTTGCTGATAGCTACGAAATCGGGATTGACCATCGGTGTGGCTGAGAATCGGTCGTGGTAGAACATAGCCTGCCACTGGCGCACATTACCAAGGAAATTATTGTTGAGAATAATTATCTTGACTCCTATACCATACTCCATGATGGTGCCGAGCTCCTGCATGGTCATCTGGAAACCGCCATCGCCCATGAATGCAAACACCTGACGGTCGGGACGCGCAATCTTAGCTCCGATTGCCGCCGGCAAACAGAATCCCATAGTACCGAGACCACCCGAGGTCAGGATACTCTTCGGAAGGGTATATTTGAAATAGCGGGCACTCATCATCTGATTCTGACCGACATCGGTGACGAGAATACCGTTATTGCCGGCAGCTTCCGAGACCTTACGTGCCACCTCACCCATGCGCATCTCTCCGTCACGTGTATCGGTAGGCGCAAGCTCACGCTCCATCACCTCCTCACGCTCCACCTTCTCGGCATCAGCAAACGAGCTCACCCAGTCAGTGCGGCTGCATTTGTTCACGAGCGGAAGCAGCGCCTTGAGCACCTTCTTGGCATCGCCATGAATCTTGGTGTGGACGCGGATATTTTTGTTAAACTCGGCAGCATCAATATCTATATGGATGATTTTTGCCTGCGGTGCGTAACCGGCCACATTGCCTGTCACGCGGTCATCGAAACGCATACCGATAGCTATAAGCACATCAGCTTCGTTAGTCTTGATATTCGGACCTATATTTCCATGCATTCCGAGCATACCTTTGTTAAGATGATGGTCGGAAGGGATGGTGGAAAGTCCCAATAGTGTTGTAGCCACAGGTATATCGGCCTTTTCAGCAAGAGCTATAAGGTCATTCTCGGCTTCCGATATCATCACACCATGTCCAGAGAGAATCATAGGACGCTCGGCACGGTTTATCAATGTCGCTGCCGCTATAAGGTCGCTTGGCAGCAAATCGGGGTCGGGATTGTAACTGCGGATATATTTCTTAGGCACATAGTTGCCCCACTCCATCATGCCTATCTGGGCATCCTTAGTGATATCCAGCACCACAGAGCCGGGACGACCTGTGGACGCAATGAAAAAGGCACGTGCCACAGCCCATGGAATTTGCTCAGCTGTGCGCACCTGATAAGCCCACTTTGTGATAGGTAGGGTTATACCCATCACATCGGTCTCCTGAAAGGCATCCGAGCCAAGGGAGTTGACACCGACCTGTCCGGTGATTACCACCAAAGGTGTTGAATCGACATTGGCGTCGCTCACACCGGTGATGACATTTGTGGCGGCCGGACCGGAAGTCACGGTCACCACTCCCACCTTGTTTGAAGCTCTCGCATATCCCTGGGCAGCGTGCACGGCACCCTGTTCATGACGTGTGAGAATATGGTTCAAACGGTCGGAATAATCGTAAAGCTTATCGTAGAAAGGCATAATCTGACCGCCGGGATAGCCGAAGATAGTGTCGACACCTTCAGCCAACAACGCGCGGCACAGAGCCTCTGCACCTGTAATCATTTCACCCATATTAGCAAGTATGAAGTGTTATTAATGTGTATTATCAATCAAGTTCCCTCACGCCACCTTTGTCGGCCGAAGTGACCATTGCAGCGTAGGCTCTGAGCGCCTGCGACACCTTACGGTTGCGTCCGCGGGGTTTGAACGCATCCTTACCGAATGCTTCTTCCTCTTTGCGGCGTGCGGCAAGCTCATCGGGGGTAAGACGCACATTTATTGAACGTGCGGGAATATCTATTTCTATAATGTCACCATCGCGCACCAGTCCGATATTGCCACCTGAAGCAGCTTCGGGTGATATGTGTCCGATTGAAAGACCTGAAGTACCGCCCGAGAAACGTCCGTCAGTAATAAGCGCGCACTCTTTTCCAAGATGTTTGCTCTTGATATAAGATGTGGGATAGAGCATTTCCTGCATACCGGGACCACCCTTGGGACCTTCGTGGGTGATGACAACCACGTCGCCGCTCACCACCTTGTCGCGCAATATACCGTCGACAGCTTCCTCCTGCGAGGTGAACACCTTGGCAGGTCCGCTGAAACGGAATATGCTTTCATCCACTCCGGCTGTCTTTACCACACAACCGTCCTGGGCTATATTGCCTTTGAGCACGGCAAGACCGCCATCCTTCACATAGGCATGATTCATATCACGGATGCAACCGTTGGCACGGTCGGTGTCAAGCTCGGAGTAATAGCTCATCTGCTTGCCAAGTTCTGTGGTCCGCTTATTGCCGGGAGCACTCTTCCACAGTTCGTCGGCATGGTCATCGAATTTCTTTCCGCCGATGGCGTAACAGTCGATAGCCTCGCCGAGAGTCATACCGTCAACACGGTTTACATCTGTGTTGACCAGACCTGCATCGGCAAGTATCTTCATTATCGAGAGGATGCCACCTGCACGGTTAACATCCTGAATGTGGTAATGGGAGTTGGGCGCCACCTTACAGAGCACCGGGGTTTTACGCGAAAGACGGTCGATATCATCCATCGTGAAGTCTGCGCCGGCCTCATGAGCCACAGCGAGAAGATGGAGCACAGTATTTGTCGAACCACCCATAGCTATGTCGAGAGTCATGGCATTGAGCATGGCTTCGCGTGTAGCGATATTGCGGGGAAGCACACTTTCATCACCGTCACGGTAATAGGCGTAAGTATTCTCCACTATTCGTGCGGCAGCTTTCTTGAACAACTGCAGACGGTTGATATGAGTTGCCACCACAGTGCCGTTGCCGGGAAGAGCCATACCGATAGCCTCGTTGAGCGAGTTCATCGAATTGGCTGTGAACATACCGGAGCAAGAACCACAGGTGGGACATCCCTTCTGCTCAAGGAGTGTGACATCATGGTCGCTCACTGTCTCATCAGCCGAATCAATCATAATGTCAATAAGGTCCACTGCGCGGTCTCCTACCTGTCCGGCTTCCATCGGGCCACCCGACACAAATATTGCAGGGATGTTGAGACGCATCGCCGCCATGAGCATACCAGGAGTAACCTTGTCGCAATTGGAGATACACACCATAGCGTCAGCTTTGTGTGCATTTACCATATACTCTATGGAATCCGCAATCATGTCACGCGAAGGGAGTGAATATAGCATGCCGTCATGCCCCATGGCAATACCATCGTCGATTGCTATGGTGTTGAACTCGGCCGCAAAACAACCCTGCTTTTCTATTTCCTCCTTAACAATCTGACCGATTTCGTGGAGATGGGTATGTCCGGGCACAAATTGAGTGAACGAATTGACCACAGCTATGATTGGTTTGCCAAATTGCTCCTCTTTCATTCCGTTTGCTCTCCAGAGAGCTCTGGCACCTGCCATTCGTCGGCCTTCAGTGCTGGCTGCGCTTCTAAATGGGAAACTCATATATATGATAATTTATCTTGAACCTACAAATTTGTTAAAATTTCCTGCAAAAATACGACAATATGTTGTAAAACACAAATATTTAACAGAGATTTTTTACTTTTTAATCCTTAAGCTAACTTATATGTAAGCAATAAAAAAAATACGACCGTCGCTTTTGCAGTAAGCGACGGTCGTATTAAGTAGCCCATAGGAGAATCGAACTCCTCTTTCAAGAATGAAAATCTTGCGTCCTAGCCGATAGACGAATGGGCCCTCTCTTAACCAAGACAGCTATTCATTGCTGCAACCTGCTTATTAAGCAGCAAGCTTAGCGATGTGGTGAGCGAGCTTGCTCTTGAGGTTGGCTGCTTTATTCTTAGAGATAGCGTTCTTTGAAGCAAGACGGTCAAGCATTGCACCGATTTTACGGAATGCTGATTCTGCTTCAGCCTTATCAGTCATCTTGCGAAGATTGCGCACGGCGTTGCGGGCAGTCTTAGCATAGTAACGATTGCGAAGTCGGCGTGATTCGATTTGACGAATTCTCTTAAGTGATGATTTATGATTTGCCATCGGTTAATTATCTTTTTCTTGATTAAGTTCTTATTAGTAGCCCATAGGAGAATCGAACTCCTCTTTCAAGAATGAAAATCTTGCGTCCTAGCCGATAGACGAATGGGCCTTTTCAAAAGCGATTGCAAAGTTATATACATTTTTTTACTCAAACAAATTTTTTAAGAAATTTTTGCTCTTTTTCTCCCTTTAGCCCAATTTTACATCTTTTTATGCCCTTTTTTACCAATCAATTTTCACATCTCCTCTTCCATTTTTTGTAATACGCCATGATTTTTTCCTTCATATTGCCGCTATAAATAATATTAGTAAATTTGCAGTATGAATCTATCATTGGTGGCACTGAAGGTCACAAAACATAGCGACAAGCAGTCGATTCTCACAGCACTCAGCCGTGAGTGGGGACGCGTTTCACTTGCTCTGCCGGCAGGAAATGGCAAATCAGCATCACGGATGAGGGCGCTGACCATGCCTCTGTGCATCATCGAATGTGTCACCGAGCGCCGTTCAAGCCGCGAGGTCATACCCATGCGCCATGTGCAGCAACTGGTGCCTTTATCATCATTACACTCCAACCCTGTGAAACAGATGGTGGCGATGTTTCTTGCCGAAGTACTCTCGGCTCTCCTGCGCGAAACCCAAGAAGATGCATCACTGTTTGATTTCATAACCTCAGGAGTAAAAATTCTCGATGAAGCCAATGAGAGCGGAACGGCTAATTTCCACATCTGCTTCCTCTACCATCTGGGGTGTCTGCTGGGAATCGAACCGGACACATCAACCTATTCTCCTGGAAGCATACTCGACATACGTGACGGTATATGGCGTCGCTCAATGCCTTTACATCGCGACTATCTCACCCCCGGGGAATCGGATGCCGCATTCCGGTTATCACGCATGACATTCTCCAACTATTATAAATATAGGTATACGCGAGAGGAGCGCAACCGAATACTCGATGCGCTCCTGCATTATCTTTCCGTACATTATGTGTCGCTGCGTAACCTACATTCCCTCGATATCCTACGCGCCATGCTCTGAACCCTGCACAAGCACACGGCAACTGCTCATCTTTTTGCCTTGCGGGGTTTTGAATGCCTCCAACGCCTTGCGGTGAGCCCGGTATATGAAAAACCGGTTGAGGAACATACCGGTAAGCGAAACTATCGCCACGATTGCGACGATTATAAGCCAGATTATTAAAGTTCGTTCATCTAACAGTTCCATATTCAATCAGTTTTAAAAGTCGTTTAATAGATAATTGTGTATCCATTACGATGACTTTGCATCGTTTCATATACTTAAAACACATGTCGGGCTCCGAGAGTTTTGCCATATTCAAATAAATTCAAAAAAATATTTTTGAAGATTTTTTCAAAAATATTTGGTGGTTACATATAAAAGTCATAACTTTGCACTCACAAAACGGCTCCTTAGCTCAACTGAATAGAGCATCTGACTACGGATCAGAAGGTTACAGGTTTGAATCCTGTAGGAGTCACTAAAAAAGAGAAGGTTGATTCGATGAATCAACCTTCTCTTTTTTTGATATTACCAATCAGGATAACTTACTTGCTTATAGCATCTTTGAGCTTATCCGCGCCATCCTTTACTGCATTTGCAGCTTTCTCCTTGGCGGCTGCGGCAGCCTCTGTGGTTTTCTCCTTTGCTGCTGCGGCAGCTTCGGCGGTCTTATCCTTGGCAACTTCCGCTGCATTCTTCACAGCATCCTTGGCATCGCCTACTTTGGCTGAAACAGAGTCGGAAACTTCCTGAGCCTTATCCTTCGCGGCTGCAGCCAGCGAATCAACCGCTTCCTTAGCCTGCAATTCCGCAAATGAAGCGGCAGCTACAGGGTCCTTTGCCTGAACGGCCGGCACAACTTCCTGCATGAATGAGTTAGCGGCATCATCCTTTCCCTCCTTAACAAGCTTATCAGCATATTCCTGCGCCTGCTGTACATAAATCTTCATGCTGTCAGGGTCGGTGCAGTTTTCTATCTTAGCCTTAAGGGCTGCTCCTTCGTCCTCAGCACGCTTCTCAGTTGAACCACATGATACTGTAACCATTGTTGCCAATACGGCAACCGATAAAATTAGCTTTTTCATAACTTTTTATATAATTGTACCTTTCTTAATAATGGCTAAAGTCCGAAAAAGTTCATCTAAGCAAAAAAATATAAAAACAGTTTACAGATTATCGCCGCGAGCACACAGCCAATCTCTTTGACATAACAGACGCCTTAGGCTCCCCGGCAGCTGTCGCGTCGCCACTCACAGTCACTTTATAGACATAGATTCCTATTGGGACTTTCGCCCCATTGTAGCCGGTCAAATCCCACTTAACAGGAGCTGAGATATACATGTCGGCACGACCGCGGGTGGTGGACTCCCACATACGGCGCCCACTGAGGTCAAACACCTCTATCTTGACATTGAGCATGGCATCCGGACGGTTATGCACTACATAGAAGTTAGCTTCCACCGACACCGGATTGGAATCGGTATACACATCGAAAATCTTTGGCGCCACACGGGCATCAACATAGAAATCAACCGATGCCTCAGCCGAATTACCCGACAAATCCCACACCTTCAATGTGGCGGTATGACTTCCTGATGAAACTTCAGGCAACCTGTAGCGTATCACTCCGGCATCCGTCCCATCCTCATCAGGAATATAAGCAGAAGCCACATCCGTAAGCAAAGTACCATCGTCAATACGCAGGGTCATGCTGTGCCCTACCCCGGTAGTCGACATATTGATACCCGTGTCGTCACTCACACGTGCCACCAGCATAGGTGTCGCATCTGTCACGCCACCAGGGCGAAACGACTCATGGTCCATATATATGTATTCAATAACCGGCGCCACACTATCGGTAGCCGCCGAGCTATCCGAACCATATATATAGAAATCACGGCTCACACCTACCGCCTCCGTAGCATCGTCAGCCAAAGCATACATGCTCATGGCAGCATTGCGGAAATTATCGGCAATATCACCAGGCACGGTCATCGAGAAATCAAATTCTCCACCCTTCACCTGGGCCCGGCCGGTATAAAGCCTCGCTCCCTGCTCATCATATATATCCTCCTTACCGTCGGCTCCATTCCCCTTAGTGGTAACACTCCGTTCGGCATCATAAAGCGACACACTTACCCATCCGTCGAAACCACTGAGAAGTGTACCGTCAACACCTCTCACAGAGCCATGAAAGCGCGGACGCTGCATAGCCTGGACCGTCACCTGCTCTTCTCCATTCAAAGCCACCCCATCTATCGACTCCAACACCACCCTCGGCGCGGGCACCGCAAGTCTCATGGCAGGGTCACCAAGAAGCACAAACCGGAGTTTATTTTCATCCTGCACCTTATTCTTAGCCCTGCGCAGTGCTTCCCCTACGGGGATAAGACGACCGTCATCCTCCATGGCAAATATTTCCTCGCCCACGGCTGAGGTCAACACTCCGTTGCGTGAGATTAACACCTTCCTCACGGCAGTAATTCCACCTATCGCGCCTCCACTATCCTTCATCACCATCTGTTCGAGCCCCGACATGGCAACCCCGTCCCATTCGCCAAATGTACAAGTGGCACCATAGAAAAACAGCGGATAACGCAAATACATATTTCCCAAATCGGATGTAGTGAACACGCCTTCGGAAGTAAGCGAATTGAGATTGGCATGTCCTGTGAAACTCCACCATATCACACCCTCATCGAGCAGACGGTGCATCCTCTCGCGCGCTCCTTCATACACTCCACCCATCAGGTCATAGGCATCCAGATAGACCTTATGATATGTAAATTCCTCCCCGGCGGGAAGTCTCCTCATATTCTTTTCAAGTTTCTCCGTCTGCCGAAGGTGCTCACCATTGTCACCGTCGTCGGCCACAAGCATCACTTTATTGCGCCACTCTCCTGCAATCGGTGAGGTCATATATGCCTCCAGTCTGTCAACATATAGTTTAGCTTCCATCTGACTGCGAGCAGGAATACGCCCCACCGCTATATCCATCCGCTCTGTACCATTCATTTTCCCGGCACCGTTCCCTAAAAATGCTAAAATATCATCGCTGCAATAGGAGTCAGCTTCACTGATGCACATCTCACTCTGCCACGTAGGAAGAGTAATATCGCTGCTCCCGGCCATAGCATCAGTGAGGCGGCGATGGTCATGGGTAACCGCGCCAAGAAGCAACACACTCCCTAATTTCCGCCCCTGAGCGACATTGCTTCCACGGTCATAATACATTTTCAACATTCTTCTGATGGCATTCACATCAGAAACTCCTGAGCTAAACTCATTGCTCACCTGCTCCATGGTGACACACAGCACTTCCATGCCATCCGCCTGACGGTGAAGTTCCGCAATCCTCTCCGCGTATGTATAGAGCGGTTCCTGAGTCACTATAACCATGTCGGGCACAGGGGCTCCATGCAGATTCTGAGGCTCCACTCTCCCTCTAAACTTCGGGGCAGCCATCTCCGCTTTGTCATCCCATACAGCATATTCACGCTTTCCGGAATACTCATTCTTCCACGCCACACAACCCTCGCCGGTTTCATGTACATTCATCCGTACCAATGACAATGGAGAGGTAACATCCCAGACTCTTACAGAACCATCCGCTCCCGAGAGGCTTAAAACACGCGCCGAGGACGAAAAGCACAACTTACGCTCCTTGGGGAGGGTCAGCTCACGTATATAGTTAACTGATATGTTATCCAGGTGAGCCAGTCCGACCGTACCCCCTACCGAAAACCGGGCTCCAAGCGTCAGATTTTTGCCATTTATGGAAAACCGCTTACGTATACATGTTGTATCGCCATACTCTGAGCCTGAGCGCAACTGGCTACCTGGATCCCCATCAAGCGAGACACCGTTGACAGTCATAGCCAATGTCCCTGCCGCCGAAACCGTCTTTGAGTAGAACACTACCTGCATCCACACATCAGTCCCCTCCCTCCTGTCAGGAAGAGAGAAATTGAATGTGCGGGAGGGTGTGAACCTAAAATCCTCACCCAGTAGCTGATGCCCGCTCTCGGCAGGCGTAACACGGTCAAGTTCATGAGCCAGACGCTCTATAAAGGTATCGGTCGGTTCATCGTCAGCCGACAGCGGCATCCCCTCCGAAGGTATCTCACGCAAAGGCGCCTCCCGGTCAGAAAGGAAATAGTAGCCTACCGACGAATATGGATTGAGAGAACGCACATACCAACCATCGCCACTTTCGCTCCATCGCTCCGGACCTATGGCGTAGAAGACTATACCGCCACCAGTATGCTCACTCTGGACCATCGGAAGGTCATCGACATAGGATTCAAGCGTCAGCAAATCAGGAATCCGCGCACCCCCATAGCCGTAAACCCTAACTTTCGACGGGTCGACAAACCCCCACCCTTTCAAATCGGCATCAGAAATACGATGCAAACCGGAAGATGCAACACTTATTTTCACCCACCGACCTGATTCAAGCACCGAATTCCGCGCATAGGCATCCGGACTGAACGCAAGGGCGCTCTGCCAGAAAATAATCAGCAAAAATGAAAATAGATATCGCAGCAATGCAGTCATAGGATTATAACGCAAAGTCTACATAACTTATTGCACCGCCACTCATTCATACTGCGCCAGCGCATCGCGTAGCGCCGTGGCAACCATAGCCTTAAGCTCGGGCGGGGACACCACCTGGATATTGGCGCCATACGACAGCAATTCCTGAACGAAATCAGGTGTAAGCCTTAGTTTCAGATAGAAAAGCGAATACTCATCGTGCACCACCTCGCGTTGGGAATGATGCAACGGCAACGCCCTGAGATATTTCGACTGGCGAATGTCGGCTCTAAGCACAACCTCCTTAGGCTCACCCTGCGAGAAAACTATACCGAAAGTATCCCTCACATAGCTTTCAAGATTAAAGGACTTATCGACCACGAAAGTATCATCCTCAATCTTCACCTCTTCCATACGGTCAAGCGCATAGGTCTTGATTTTGTCATCGCGGACATTGCGACCAGTTACATACCACCGTTGCTTGAAAATCTTAAGGAAGTAGGGCTCTATCACCACATCCTTTGTCGGATTCAGACGGGTATATGGACGGTAAGTGAACCTCACAGGATGACTCTCGCGCAGCGCCGAAATCACCTGCGAGAGATATAAGCGTGCCGAAGGCACATCTTCAAGGAATATCCTGTCCGACACATCACTCACACTTGCAAGCACATTGCTCATTGCTGCAGAGTTCAGGAGCCAGTCAGTCATACTCTCGCGACGGTCATCTCCGGAGTCTATGTAATACTCATAAGTAGAAGTATTGCACTCGATATTTATATTAAACAGCTCCTCGATAGCAAGGCGATAGTTATAGAATGTGCGTCTCGGCAACGGATTCCCCTCCGAATAAGGCGACATGAGCCAAAGCTCATTGAGCTTCTCTCGGGTTATGGAACCGTAGCGGCGTATGGTGTCAATAAGCCAGATGTATCGGCCAAGTAGATTACGAGCCATAGGAAGAGGAGGTTTTAGAGTTAAGGCGTCTCGGGAACAGGAACACAATCGAGAGGACTATCATTCCCGCAAGCGCCCACGGATAATAGAGATAGGGAAATGGTGATGCCGGTGAAATTCCGGCAAGTGAAGTGGCAAGCAATGTCTGAGCGCCGTAAGGGATGAGACACTGCACCACACACGATGCCGAGTCAAGCAGCGACGCGCTCTTGCGCGGGTCAATCCCGTAACGCTCCGACACATCCCTCGCAATACCGCCCACAGTAATGATAGCGACAGTATTGTTTGCGGTACATAGATTAACAAGACCTACAAGTATCGCAAGCACCCCTTGCGCACCGCGTGTGCCCGAGATATGAGCGGTGAGTCCCTGAAGCAAAAACTGGATTCCTCCCGCCGCTTTTATCAGTCCGAGCATACCTGCGGCAAGCAGGGTTATTATAATCAGATTGCCCATGGAATCAACTCCCGCACCCATGTATCCCGCAAGTTCTATCAACGGTCTGCCATCAATCACCGCCAGGATAACAGCCGTGACAATACCCAGCGAAAGCACAATGGTGACATTGATGCCAATCACAGCCGTAGCAATCACCACTATATAGGGAAGTATGAGCCATGGATTTGCATCCTTGCCGAGGCTCATCTCCGGAGTGCCGTAGCTCATGATAATGTATATAACCAGTGTCACGACTGCTGCCGGAAGGGCTATCCATAGGTTTGCCTTGAATTTATCACTCATATCGCACCCCTGCGAGCGTGTGGCAGCAATAGTGGTATCGGATATAAACGACAGATTATCTCCAAAAAATGCACCGCCAAGCACCACCGCTACATAAAATGGCACCTCTGCACCTGCCACCGATGCCATCTCAACGGCAAGCGGAGTGAGAGCCACCACTGTGCCAACGGACGTCCCGATTGACAGAGAGATAAAACATGCGGCAAAAAACAGCGTCGGCACCACAAACTCAGGCGGGAAAATCTTAAGCGTGAAATTGACGGTCGCGTCCACCGCCCCTATCTCCTTGGCAAGCGAGGCGAAAGCTCCGGCAAGCACAAACACCCATATCATGTATAGGATATTAAAGTGTCCGGCTGCCCGCGAAAACACATCTATACGCTCCATCAACGACCTGCCTCGGTAAATCACCACTGCCCACACCGATGCTACCACAAGCGCCACGCTTATAGGCATCTTATAGAAATCGCCGATTGCCACCGACACGGCTACATAAAGGAGCAGAAAGAGTATAATCGGCGAGAGTGCCAGCCACCCTTTAGCGGCAGGTATACGCCTGTCAGTATCTATAGTTGGAGTTTCAATCATATGTGTCAAGGTTGCATTAATAGATTTTCCTCCACATGCGGAGTCACAAGTTCCTGCCAATCATGCAGATTACCACTGAAAGCATTTATATCCACCGGATGGTCTATCCCGTTCACACGCCCGTTGTGTGTAGCCTGCCAGAATAGCCATTCCATATCCTCCGGTTCATCGACCAGTGAGCATATCCAGAGGGGATACCCTTCGAGGCGTCCTTTCACAAAGCGTGAATATCCATTTTTATTCGTATAAAGTATCACATTATATCCATGCTTCTCCAGATGGTCTATCATCTCGTTCAGACGGTTGAGCACCATCGGTGTAGGCTGGCTGTTGGGATTGGCCCATTCCTCTATATCAATCGCCACGGGGAGGTCGAGTCTACGTCCTCTCAGTGAGTTGAGAAAATTAAGACCCTGCATGTAGCCGGGTGTGTCAAATCGGAAAAAATGATATGCCCCTACTTTAAGTCCGGCAGCCCGGGCCTTGCGCAGATTCTCCACGAATCGTTTATCCTTGAAGGTTCCACCTTCGGTTGCCTTTATCATAACGAAACTGATGCCATCGGCCGCCACCTTCTCAAAGTCAATCGGACCGTTGTGTGCGCTTATGTCGATGCCAAGCACGGCAAACTTTTCGGGATTCGGATAATGGGTATGCTTTTCAGTTGTTTTTTCCCTACAACCGGTCAACGCAAAAAACAGAACTATTAATATGCCAAATGTCCGTATCATATAAATGCAAAGATACACACATTTTACGAAAAAATCCAAATAAAAAAAGGGTAAGCTTACTACATCGCACCGCTACAACCCGATACCGTTGCTTCTGTCAAGACCTGGCGGAGTTCTCGGGGAGCTGGTCGTGTAGGACTTACCCGGCTGCAAAGGTACAACAATTTTCCGAATTAACAAAATATTTTTCGCCTCACTCACAAAAACCGTTGTACCCCAACCGTTTACACTTCAAAATCTCAGTTCACTCCACATCCTACTGAAGACCGAACACCCCGAGCACAGCCTTGCGTATACGCTGTGCATCGCCACGGTCCTCCTTCAGAATATTAAGGATAGCCCTGATGTAGACATCCTTGTCATCACGCCTCAATCCGCACGCCCGCGCCACATGGCTCTCTGAAAGCATAGTCTTGCGGTTGTAGACCATCAACACCGAGGCATAGTCTCCTTTCTGTATATAACTGCGGAAATTCCGGCAATACTCCTCATAAAGTCCACGTGGATTGATGGACTGACAGAGGTCGTTTATATGCTCCTCAAGTTTGTTGATATTTGCAAACTTACCGTCAATACGATGTTCCACAGTCTTTTTCACCTTATGACGGGTATGCTGGAGTGCCTGCTGACGCAAATCAACCTCAAACAGGCGCATTATCGCCTTCTTGACATGAGCGAAAGCCGCATCCTCATTCTTATGGAAATGGCTTGCCACCGTGCGCACCACCTCCTCTATCATGAATATGTTTTCTATTTCCGCTACATTAGGCACAAAAACCTTCCGGCGCCTCAGATACTCCACCTCCCCGGCATCACGCCTGTCACGGTCCACTATACCGAAAGCATCCAGATTATGAAAATCCCTGAGACTGTTGAACGTACGGGTCGATTCTATCACCTTGTCACATCCTCCAAGCGATTTCACGGTATACTCCTTGAATATGAGCGGATACAGTTTGGAATCTATTGAATTCACGCCGTCACCTTCGATGAACAACACCGGTTTGCGGGCACCAAGAATGGCGAGATACACCTCATCGTTCAGACCTTCGGCCGAGGGGAGAAAATCATAGTCCCACTCACCCAAAGTAGGGTCGCAACTCTTCACCCACACCGTCAATCCCTCACCGCGGGTAGTGGCAAACGAGAGGTCATGAGTGATATAGATGAATATGCAGTCACTGCGCATCTGCTCTATCCTGTCCCAAAGCGAGCGTATGGATGTGGGATGAAGGAACATATCAGGCGAATCCACAAATATCGCGGCACCCGGAGGGGCAAACATCGCCGCCCCGAGATAATACATCACCGCCCGCTCTCCCGCTGACAGTTTCGACGATGAATAACGGTCGTCACTGCTCTCGCGGCCGAAAAGCATCTTACCACTCTCTATCAGCACCTTGTTACCGGGAAATACCTGCTGCCACAATTTTATCATCTTGTCAAGACGGGTGGCAGGGAGGGCGGCTTTCTTACCATCGCCCCCTTCAAAGTCGCGCTTGTACTTGTAGGATATGAGATTGAGCATTTCCTCGTTGATGAGCAGCGCAAGCATACGCTCAAACTCTCCTTTTATATCCTCACGGAGTATTCCCGATTTCTTCACCACCTCATGGTACAGTGAATCAATCGAACTCTCATTAGTATCCTCCTGCTCCTTGCCATAAAGTGCTTTCAGCGCTGACATACGGAACGCCTTCGGACCTAAATCAGCCGCCATTTTATTGGCAAACCGGGTCTTCCCCGAACCGTTGGCTCCGATTATAATCAACTGGTGAGTGTCGGATGTATCGACCTGAGGAGTATTGCCTCCCATGCGTGGGGGTAAAATCAGTTTCATGACAATCAGTATTTAGGGTGGTTAGAGAATGTCTTTTAGTATTAACAATCCCGGAGCTATTATAGCATTTAATACAACAAGTGGCAGGTTGCGCTTTAAGTATCCCAAACCGTCATTGGTGCTATCAGCACCTTCAACCACGCAGTGCGTACACATCGGACCTCGATTGACATTACACTCCGTGAGATAATTTTAACTGTTTCGGTCCTCTCACGCGCCCCTCCTCACTAAATACAAAGTTAACCATTTTCAGTGGATTATACAAGAGTATCAAACATTTGATTATTGCCATTTTGACTATAGCGAAATAAAGAACTATCGACACTAATGCTTATATTTACTTCAAAAAGCCGAAATATGAAGCATCAATGAGAGGCTTGAGTAATTGAAATTGGAGGAGAGCTACAGATTCACCTACATAATTCGAAAATTAGGGCAAATCAATCTTCTATACAACTGAAAAGCAAAGCCAATATGGGAATGTACTATTGTGTACCTCAGGACTTTTCGCTAATTTTGCGTTATGGCAGACGAAATTTTGAAAAATATTGAGATGTTGCCTGACGAGGTGGAGTTTGTATCAAACCTCAAGGTAATCGCATATACGGCTAAAGCTAAAGCCTATCAAGCCGCTGACCTATACAACGTAGCGACCAATTGGCGTCAGTTCTCCAACTGTCGACAGAGAAATCGCCAAAATGACCAATCTCGTGAAACGGGTTGGTCCTAAGAATAGCGGCTTCTGGGAGATTATTGAATAACGATTCACCCTGCATTATCAGCATTTCATCATGAAAACGACCGATGAATTTTTCATACCCGATAACGAGGTCAAGCTACCTGAGGAACTTGATTACAGCAGAGTGGACGAATACGTCCGCTCCGTAGAGGCGTTTTCTCGCTCCACATACCAAAGCGTCTATATAATAGACTATTTTAAGCAAAATTTCCTGTATGTGTCTCCCAACCCTATGTTCCTGTGCGGTCTTACGCCTGAGCAAATGATTGAACTCGGCTACCAGTTCTATCTGAAATATGTGCCCGAGGACGAACAGGCTCTTTTGCTCGACATCAACCGCGTGGGGTTTGCCTTTCACAATCAAATACCACTCGAACAGCGCAAGGATTGGTATATATCATACGATTTTCATATTCTCAACGACGGTCACCCAATCCTCATAAACCATAAGCTGACCTCCCTTTCCTTGACTTCCGACGGCAGGATTTGGCTTGCCCTGTGCGTTGTGTCTGCCTCCACACACAGCACACCTGGACATATCGAAATGCACCATGTCGGCACCCCCGACTATTTCGCATTTAATCCCGTAACCCGTCGGTGGGATAAGAACGCTATGCCGAGTCTTACCGAGGGGGAGAAGTCGGTGCTTACCCTTTCAATACAAGGCTATACGATGTCAGAGATTGCCGACCACATCTACCTTTCGCCCGACACCGTCAAGAAATACCGTCAGCGAATTTTTGAAAAACTCGGTGTACGCAACATATCCGAGGCTATCGCAGCGGCTGCAAACAACAAGTTACTCTAAATTGCGCGACAGGTAGAAGCGCGGAAAACGCTTTACATCGCGCCCCACCGCGATATTAGCCAATATCCTGGCGCAGATACAAGCTGCGGTTTTCTGCGCCTTTGCAGATTGTTCACCTTGCTCAATCCTTGGCAAAACAACGCGCAACCAATCGCTGTTATCAATATCCCAAAACGCACAATACCCCGACATATATTTTGCGGCATATAAGCGAACATCACCCTGTACCTTAAATTCAGGTTTATCTTCGGGCTGCACAACCATAGCCGCACCGCCCTCGATAAAATCAAACGGATATACAACCGGCAATTTACCATTCAATCCGGTCGATATTTCATTCATCACCAAATCAACCGCCATGTCGACAGACCTGGTCAGAGCTTCCACATATATAATATTATGAAACCCGACTTTTAGCAGTTCCGTATTGATAGCGTCTGCAAATTCACCGTTACCGACTATCATTATCCGGCAACTTTCAATCTTATTCTTTTCTTCGTCAGTCATATCATTTTATCTGATGCAATTATATAATCGCGCTTGGTTTATCGCCTTGGCGCTTGCTTAACAAGAATTCAGCGCATATCGGCTGACCACGAAGTAGGTGACCAACGGGAACAATCCGGTGCGCGGTGCCTAAGGCAGAATCATCTACCGCAAAATTAGAGAAAGCCCCAAGGCTGCACCATACCCAAAAGTGTATATTTTCACCCTCAACTGCATAAATACACTTTTGGGTATGGCAAGGAATTTCCTGCGACTGTAATTTTGCATAAGAAATTAGGACTTCACCAAGTATGAATACAATAAAAGGAACACCTTATATTTTAAAATCAAACTCATACAATATGTCACAAATGTCACAACACTTCCTTAAGTCTCTATTTGTAGTTATAATCTCGGTCATTTCTTCCATTTCTATCTATGGAAGTGACAGGGTCATTTATGGGCATGTGTCCACAAAAAACAACGAACCCATTGACGCTGCCGCTATCAAACTATTTATGCCCGATTCTGTATTTGTAGCAGGGACATTAACTGACTCAATCGGGAATTTCAAAATTAAGACAGCCCTACATGCCGGATATCTGATGGTTGAATGTCTCGGCTATTCAAGCGAGCAGATAAACCTCAGGAGTTCAGACTCAGATGTGGATTTAGGTACAGTATATTTGTCCGAAACTCTTAACAGACTGGATGAAGTTACAGTCATGGCAGATAGAGTCGTAAAGTCAAAATATGGACTTATGATATACCCACGCAAGGATGACCTCAAATTTGCAACTTCAGGTCAAGATGTGCTCTATAATATCATGATTCCCGGAATCAATGTCAATAGACAGAGTAAAAACATCACCCACATGGGCGAGGAAGTAGCCGTATATATAAATGGACGACAGGCATCATATTCTGAAGTACAAAATATCCCCACACAATCAATCGAAAGAGTAGAATATATCGATGTGCCGTATGGAGTATATGTTAATGACAATATCGCCATTAATATCATCACAAAAAAGGAGCCAGGCAGCCTTTACCTTGCCATTGATGGCATACAAAACCTGACATATCATGAGGGAGCCTATAATGCAATGGCTCAGCACACGCGCAATAATCTTACGTTCCAGATTTTCGGTGGATACGAACATTACAACTACAACAACAATCTCGGTTCAACAACTGACACATATATCATTGGCAATCAGCCCATCGAACAAAACAAGGTTATAGAAAAACAAAAGAAAATCAAGGATTCACAATATTTTCAAACACAATTGATTAGTACTTCGGACAACAAGTCTCTTTCCGCAAATCTGACATTCGTCAGAGAGCATGAGCCTGATAATATAACCATCGAGAATATCAACGGTCTCCATGATAACAGTACCACATACCGCTCGGAGAATATCAAACCATCACTGAAACTTAACGGTGATTTTAAATTGTCCAAAAACCGGAGAATCTCAATATCATGGACTAACACATACGGCAAGAACAGATATTCCAGACAATATGAATATTTTGATTACAATACCCTCACTGATGTAAACGAGAATCTATTCAAATCTTCCGTCAATGCGAATTTTACAAAACGAATACAACAAAATACATTAAGCATTAGCTTATTGGACTCATACACAAACAGCAATTCATCATATCACGGACAATCCGGGAAACATCAGAATTTAATGACTAATGAGCTGATACTGCAATCCGGTCTAATCACAACTTTCAACAAGTATCTCATGCTCAACACCCGAGTCGGCTGTTCGTTACTGACTTATCAGCTGAAAGGGACCAATAGCACTAATCAGCTTTACCCACGTATAAACCTCATGTTAAGATATACACCATCTGCAAACAATGTTTTCTCTTTAAACTTTAACACCGGTAATAGTTTCCCTTCTGTCAATACATTAAATGATGTTGTGCAGTCAGTGAATGAATACATGATAAAAAAAGGAAATCCGGATTTGAAGATGTCACGTCTGTTTAATACGGCAGTCATGTACAACTTGGTTGCAAAAAAGATTAATCTCCAGATAATGGCAATCAACAATATCTTCACCCACCTGACCCTGCCTCTATATGTGGATTGCGGTGATAAGGTTCTATATACTTTTGACAGCGACTCTAAGCTGATTCAAAATATAGCAGTCGCATCAGGCACTTATTCCGTCTCCAGGAATCTTCGATTCAAGGGCGAATTAGCCTATATTCATTCGTCATTCTCCGGTCGCTATAACAACCATCTCGGGACACTGCGGGCTTCTTTTGATGCAAATTATATACTGAAAAACTTCCTGTTCAATATATCCCTTAAAACTCCTGAGAAAAATATCTCAAATTCAGGAGTGATTACTAAGGACTTCATTCATTATAATGCGAATGTGAGATATACGGTTAATAATTGGTATTTTGAGTTGGGAACGGTCAATCTGTTTTCTAAGAAAAAACTTGCCGAACAAAACTATACCAGCGCAGTGTATGGAACTCATGCCACTTACTATGACCGGACTCAGCAATCAAACATGTATGTCAAAGTGGCACTAAACTTCAACAGAGGTAAGGAACAAAAGGTAAGAAAAACATCTATTGATAAATCAATCGATAGTTCTATCATGAAAATCCAGCAGTTATGAACGCTGAAACTCTGAAGGCGACATACCTGTGAGGTGTTTGAAATATTTCCCGAACGACGACTGATTGGGAAAATTCAATTCATAAGCCACCTGCTGTATGTTTTTCCCTGAAAACCTGAGCAGATTCTTTGCCTCGAGTATCACATATTCATCAATCACCTCGGCGGCAGAGCGCCCTATCGATTCCTTTATTATCAATGAGAGATATTTCGGTGAGATAAATAACTTTTCTGCGTAGAACGACACCATTCTCTCCTTCTTATGGTGATTCCTGACAAGCTGAAAGAATTCCGACACATAGCTTGAACGACGCGACCGGCGGTAATGCTGTTCGTCATTTTTCATACGCATCACCATCATCTGTATCATCTGATATGTCAGCGCCGCTATCATGCACCGTGCTATCGACTTCGTATAGACATTATCGGGATTCTGGGTCGAGTTCTGATGCAATATCTCATAGTAACTCTTCATGAGATGCGCCTCCTCGGGGGTGATATTCATCACATGCTCCTTTCTCACGTCAGGAGTTTTCATCGGCGGAAGGGTAGCCAGCACATTGAGGTCATAATTTATATCGCGCATGAACTCCGGCGACACAAACAGCATGTAGCAGTCAAGATTGTTCCATTCCACACCCTTCACCTCTACGATGGAGCCGGGAGTGATGACCGAAACCGAATTGGCTGTCATGATACATGGCGACAGATTGACCTCAATATCAATCCTGCCATTAAAGCAAAGCAGCCACGTCATACCGTCAATCCGGACCGGATTGGTGGTCAGCACCGGTATCTGATTCGACTCGGTGATTCGCGTGAATATGTAGTCATCACTAAGATTGGAAAATTCTGTGGAAATCTTTGATAATGATGTGAGCTGTGATAAATTGACTATTTTGCCCATACTATCCTTCTTTCATTTGGGTTACGCAATCACAAAGTTAGTCAAAATTTCCACTTCTCAACAAAATATGACGTCATATTTTGCCAATAACACTACTTATTTCCCCCTTTCGACCAATTATAGCCGCATTATTGACCAATCTCCGCAAAAAAACAGTCTGCCACCGGAAAAGTGATTCCAATGGCAGACTTATTCTTATTTTTCAATGCTTATATCTGATTTTTATTTCCAGCTGTGACTCACACATCCCGAACCGCCACAGTCATGGAATTTCCACCAGTCCCATGAACCATCCTCGTTGGCTGAAGCATTAGCCCAGTCAAGGAAGTTAAGATAAACGCTATGAATCTTCTTACTCTCCTTCGGCCAGTGCCATGAACTGGGTACAAGTATCATCTGCGGCGCAGAATTACCATTGTTGTAGGTGGGTGGTAAGATTGTGGTAGTACCACCCTTATCATTTACTGTTATCCGGAAACCGCCCATGTGACCATCGTTAGGTTTGCCCGGTTTTTCATTGCTCGCCATAGAAAAATCCTCAGGGACCGTAATCTCTATCTCGGCTCCAAGGTCGGAATAACCATTATGGTTAATCTGTGTGGTCGGACCTTTGTTTCCTTTAAACCATGAATGAAACTCACCGTCATTTGAATTTGCCGGACAAAGCAGATAATCACCAGTCAAACCAGGCGCGGCAGCACCTCCGGTCATAGGATATTTTGAGTGCAGGTAAACCGGAAAAGTTCCGCCCGAAGCCAATGCTTTCACTGTGGCAGTGGTCTCTCCGCTTATATGCCGAACTCCAAACACCACATCATTGAAATCAAAATCAAACACTCCTCCGAGGTCCTCTGCTGCTACAATCCACGACTGAGCTTCCGGCTCGTCAGGATTCATCTGTATCAAATCATCCGTCTCGAAGTTTCCATTTACAAAGAACATAATATCATTCATATCGTGGTCAACACCATCTTCGACGCCCATTACAATCTGGTTGCCCCATTTGTAAGTCACAAAACTCTTCTGGACTCTCCACTCATGTTTATTCACTCCTGTTTCCTCTTCAATACTGTTACAATCACTATGAGTCATCCATCTGTGATATTTTTGATTGACCATAGGCTTGGAATAAGATGGGATATATGTCTTTTCTTCAGTAGTTATAAAGAATATTATATGTGTACCTTTTGGGAACACATACGTAGGGTTCCCGGTTCCATCTTCTCCAAAATATACCAGTCGATATAACGAACCTGTGATTTCCTTATCTGCACCGCTTTCCGGATTATAAGATTGCAGCTCTCCTGAAAGTTGCATACCATCATTGAGGAGGTCTCCATTCAACAACAGATTGTTTTTGGGTGAGGCATCATCTATAAACGTATAGCGGTTAGCCCGCACAATATTGTTGAATGTTTCTATCTCATTCTCACCTTCTGTATAATAGAGATATCCAAATTTATTATGTGTATGGTCAGTACATCCGTAGAAATACTCCAAAGAAACCTCATCATCCGATGCAAGCACATACTCTACTCCTTGAGACGGAGATAGCCTGTCGGCAAATTTGAGTACATTACATACGCCCTCACTGAAAACACCTCGTTTAGGACCTATAATCCATACTATATCAGAAAATTTATATCGGTTCTCTGTTTGTGTTGGCTCGACATTATTAAGCCTGTAATGATGAGTCACACTTGTGATTCTGTTTTCATCACCCCACTCCCCCTGGAAACCTATTGTATCCATCCAAAACTTCACATTGTTCTCAAATGCCAGTCCACCTTGTATTGTATTACCGACCAATTCTTTGGATTTTTCATCTTCACCTATTTCCTCTCCTATAGTCACAGGACATGCATCACCGGTTATAGCTTTCGATTTATTAGCCGAAATAACAAGATTACCTTTTTGAATAGGGAAATAAGACGAGTGTATCAACAGACCGTCCACATCCAGCACTTCAACATAAGCATCTGTAAATTTTTTCTGAAAATCGAATGAAAAACTTCTTCGCGTCGCAGGATAATGCGCAGCAAGCTGACAACCCGGAGTGCCGGGCATAGCAGTGTAAATTTTTACTTCGGATGCTTTGCCAAATGAAGTGGCATCGAAAGTAGCATTAATTACAGTAGCAAGGTTCCAGTCCTGACTGATGTTAAACACTCCGAATTCTTTTATAAATTCTCTGTTATATAATTCATCGTTGGGTACTTCCATTGGTTCAGAAGCACATCCTGTAATGCAAAGCCATGCCGCAAACACAGCTCCAAAAGAGTTTCCTAATTTCATTAATGGATTGTTAGGTATAAGTAAAATTTTAATAGTAATGTGATTGTCACCACAAATTTAAGTCAAAAATTACCCCCCCCAATTTATTAACACTAATTAACTATTAAGATTATCTATCCCCATAAAAGGTACAATTATTAACACTCGAAAGATTATACCGACCATCAAAATTGGATTATTGAACAATTGTTCGTACTTTTGCGGAAATTTCATAGTTTTAACACCATGGAACAAGAACTGAAAAAAGAACTTTCCCGCGACCCGGACGGGTTGCTTACCTACGAATATATAGCCAATCATATCGGTGCGTGCGATGATATCATGGACGAACTTGTCGACAATATGATTCTTGTCGACGGCACCGGTCAGTTTGTTGTCTCAGCTGCCCGTTATCTATATGCCATTGACAAAGAGCATCACTCTGCGGCTATCAACCGTCTCATATCATCAGCTATCGAGAAGGACCGCGAGCGCAAATATCTCCCTGACCTGATTCTGAGCATCTGGGGTGCTGACTACGAAGAGCGCGCCGATGAACTTGCCGCTTCCGACGACAACTTCCGCCGCATCTACAAGCGTCTGCTTCCGCCAACCGGAATGTAAAAAAACAAAAGCGTGTGGAATCCTCGGTTCCACACGCTTCCAAATCCATATTGCAGGGAAATATCATCCAAGCAATTTATGATAGAATTTCCGCAGATTTCCGCATAATGCCTCATCTGTGAAATTTTCAATATGCTTTTTCCCCTCAGCTGTCAGTTCCGCACGCTTTTCAGCGGAATTAAGCAACAGGTGCATCTGCGCCGCCACATCTTCAGCATCAAACGGGTCGCAATAAACCGCACCTTTACCACCCGCCTCTTCCAGGCATGACCCCGTGGCAGCTATGACAGGGACACCAGAGGTAATCCCCTCAAGCACAGGAATGCCGAATCCTTCAAAATATGAAAGATAGATGGCTAACTCGCTCCCTTGATACAATGCCGGAAGATGCTCCAACGGCACACCGTTGATTATCCTTACACGCTCACGTAAACCGAGTGACTCTATCTGCTGCTCAAGTTTCTTCTGGAGAGATGTCCTCTTACTCACTATCACGAGCGGCACATCATCCTCAAGTCGCGATACAGCCTCTATCACCGTGGCATGATTCTTCCGGTCCTCAATGGTACCTACCGACACCATATATCTATCGGGAAGCCCGTACAGTTTCCTCACTTCATCGATTTCCTCGTCCGTAAGCTTGCGTTTGAACAAAGAGTGACACCCCTGGTACAGCACATCAATCTTATCGGGCGACACTCCGTAGAATTCCACAATGTCACGCTTGGTCTGCTCGCTCACAGCTATGATTCTGTCGGCCACCCCGCAGGCATAGCGCGTCTTTTTCTCCAATATCTTTCTTGACAGGAAATCATAGGTGGCAGGATAGCGCAGAAATATCAAGTCATGAATCGTCACCACTGTCTTGCAGCCGGCTTTCTGTATCCCAAACGGCAACTCATTGCTCAGCCCGTGGAATATTTCAACTCCCGAGGCTTTCACATCCTTTACCATCGAGAAGTTCCTCCAGTAATGACGTCCTATCGACGAGCCTTTGCCACTGTACACAAACTCCAGCTTATTGCCGGGGAGCAATCCGTCCCTGCACTTCTCGGCCCCCTTGTCAGGGGCGAATAGCACACACTCATCCTCACCGGCAGCAGTCAGCAGATTGACCGTGCTGCGGCTATAGTTACCTATCCCGGTGAGATTCGACACTATCTTTTTCGCATCAAAACCGATACGCATATCTCAATTCTATAAATATTATTTTTTTACTTTCGCCACAAAGGTAAATATTTTTCCGCAATATAAATACCGCTTAAAGCCACCTCTGCAAAACATTCACAGGTTTTTCCGCGTTTCACTTTTTATTATTACCTTTGCCAATACATAGTTACACAAAAACGTTATTTTCATCTAAAATGAGATATATCACAACTCTAATTATCGCACTTGCGGTCCTTTTCGGATTAAAAGCGCAAACCACTGATAAAATTATGGACAAGACATCAACAAACTCAGGTGATGTGAAGGTGCTCCTCAAAACCACCCTCGGCGACATCACTATTCTCCTTTATGGCGATACTCCCCGCCACCGTGACAATTTCGTGAAACTCGTGAAAGAAGGCAATTACGATGGAGTGCTGTTCCACCGCGTGATTAACGACTTCATGGTGCAGACCGGCGACCCATCGTCAAAAACCGCCCCCAAGGGCAAAATGCTTGGCGGTGGAGACGTCCCCTACCAGATTGACGCCGAATTCCTGTTCCCCACCCACTATCACCACCGCGGCGCCCTCGCTGCCGCCCGTCAGGGTGACAATGTGAACCCCGAGAAGAAATCGTCAGGCTCACAGTTCTACATCGTAACCGGCAAGAAATTCACTGCCGGTCAACTCGACAACATGGAACGCCAGGCTGTCATGCGCCACAAACAGGAAGTATTCGACTCACTCGCCAAGCAGAACCGTGACTCCATCATGACATTACGCCGCAACCGTGATGCAGCCGGACTCCAGGCGCTGCAGGAAAAGCTTGCAGCCGAAACTGAAAAGCTCACCGCCAACGACTCCGTAATCTATACCCCCGAGATGCGTGAGACCTATATGAAGGAAGGTGGCACACCCCATCTCGACGGCAGCTACACCGTGTTCGGCCGTGTGATTTCCGGCATGGATGTAGTCGACAAAATCCAACAGGCCGAAACCGACGGGAACGACCGCCCCATAGAGGATATCCGAATCATTTCGGCATCCATTCTACCCGAATAAAAAATTTCATTTCATCCGCCAAAATTCAAGAGGGTGGTGACCACCCTCTTGATAAATTTCATTATCTTTGCGGAGGTTTTCATAAACAACTCTCAAAGCCAGCGCTCCGGAAGAGCTCTCTGCCAGGACATGCGGCCGGAGAGTTGCATATAGCTAAATATAAGGTAAAAAGATTAAATCAGATTATATGTCACAAATCAAATGTGTGGGTATCCTCACCTCAGGAGGTGACGCCCCCGGCATGAATGCCGCCATTCGCGCGGTGACACGCTCAGCCATCTACGGCGGTCTGCGTGTAAAGGGTATTTACCGTGGCTACCGTGGTCTTATCACCGATGAGATAGTCGAGTTCAAGACCCAGAATGTATCAAACATCATTCAGGCCGGCGGTACCATCCTTAAAACCGCACGATGCAAAGAATTCACCACTCCCGAGGGTCGCCAGCTCGCCTACGACAACCTCAAGCGTCACGAAATCGACGCGCTTGTGGTCATCGGTGGTGACGGTTCGCTCACAGGTGCACGCATCTTTGCCAATGAGTACAATCTCCCCATCATCGGTCTCCCCGGCACTATCGACAACGACCTCTACGGCACCGACTCAACCATCGGATACGATACAGCGCTCAACACCATCATGGAATGCGTCGACAAAATCCGCGACACAGCCACAAGCCATGAGCGCCTCTTCTTCATCGAAGTGATGGGACGTGATGCCGGCTTCCTCGCTCTCAACGGTGCAATCGCATCGGGAGCCGAAGCAGCCATCATCCCGGAAATATCCACCGAGGTGGACCAGTTGGCCGAACTCATACAGAACGGTTTCCGCAAGAGCAAGAACTCATCCATTGTACTGGTGGCCGAAAGCCCCGTGACAGGAGGAGCAATGGGTCTCGCCGAACGTGTCAAGAACGAATATCCCGGATATGACGTGCGCGTGTCAATCCTCGGACACCTGCAGCGCGGTGGCTCACCCACAGCCCACGACCGCATCCTTGCATCACGCATGGGCGCCGCAGCTATCGACGCTCTAATCGAGGACCAGCGCAACGTAATGATTGGTATACGCAACGACGAAATCTGCTACGTACCATTCTCAAAGGCTATCAAAAACGACAAGCCTATCAACCGCGAGCTTCTCAACACCCTGCGTCGCCTCTCCATCTGATTGACGCCGCAGCGATGATTGAAGTAAAGAACATATCAAAGAGTTTTGACCGGCTCCGTGTGCTTGACGATGTGAGCCTCACCATCAACGACGGTGAGTTTCTCTCAATCGTTGGTCCGAGCGGAGCCGGTAAGACTACTTTGCTCCAAATCATAGGGTCACTCGAAGCCCCCGATTCGGGTAGCGTGCTCTACGACGGTGTTGACATCGTAAAGATGAAAAGCGCCACCCTCGCAAGTTTCCGCAACTCCAACATCGGCTTCGTGTTCCAGTTTCACCAGTTGCTTCCGGAATTTACTGTGACTGAAAATGTAGCGCTTCCGGCAATGATTGGCGGGGAGAACAGACGCACCGCCATGAAACGCGCTGCTGAAATCCTCACTGACTTCGGACTCGGTAGCCGTCTCGAACATCGCCCCACACAGCTGTCGGGTGGCGAACGCCAGAGAGCGGCAGCAGCCCGCGCGCTAATCAACAATCCGAAGGTAATACTTGCCGACGAGCCCTCAGGGAGCCTCGATTCACGCAATCGTGAAGAGCTTTACCGCCTTTTCTTCGAGCTCCGCGCCACCACCGGCAAGACTTTTATAATTGTGACCCACGACGAATCACTCGCCGTCAACTCTGACCGCATAATTCACATGACCGACGGTAAAATTATCATCTGACACCATGCCACGCACAATTCTCACTCTGTTAACCATATTTTTACTTTCATCCTGCATGTCCGACGACGGATATGACGGACCGGTGGATATGACCTACTGGGACATAGCCACATTCAACGGAAATATAGATGGCAGAGCTCAATTTACCGTGCGTCAGGTCAACGACTCCCCCGAGGCTACTCTCGTAGCGCGGACAGCGCTCGACACCGGCAGCGAGAACCTGGCAGGAAAACGGATGTTGATACGCTATGTTCCGGAAAGCAAGAAGCCTTATACCTCCGGCACCATCACTCTCCAGAGCGCCTCGACAGTCAACCAGTCACCCACCCTCATCAAGAGCATGAATGAGTATACCGACTGGGCGCGTGACCGTGTGTACCTGTACAGCGTGTGGCGCACAGGCTCATACCTCAACTTTAACGTATCGCTCACCTACGACAAGGAACCACGTATATTCTGCATCGTAGCCGACGAGACCACCCTCGAAAATGATTATCCCGACCTGTACCTTGTACACATCATGGCAAACGTCACCGACTACCATGACCGCAGGTACTATGCCTCGTTCGACATAAGTAAAATCTGGGAGCGTGACAACGTTAATGGAGTCAGATTACATGTAGCAAATTCCAACCTCGATAAAGACATATTCACATTTGATAAGGCTAATTAAACTTTAATTCGTCTTAATGGTTTATATATTAGCAAATTTCTCCAAATTGCGCACGAATTGTTGAAGTGTGCCAATGGTTAAAGTTTCATTAATTCCTATGGAGTCATAAGAAATTTTAATAAATTTGTGTTGAAATAAGTAATATACTAAATCTGTGGGCCCCGCACTCAATAGTACTCTCCGTCCAAGCTCACTGTGAATCGCTAAAAATATGGCAAAGATTATTGGAGCAGTAGAAATCAACCGCGAAAGGTGTAAAGGTTGCGACCTATGTGTTGTCGCCTGTCCGTGTGACGTCCTTGCTCTACAACCTAAAGAAGTAAATGACCGTGGCTATCATTTCGTCACGGACAACAATCCGGAAAAATGCATCGGATGTGCCGCTTGCGCCACCGTATGCCCGGACGGATGCATAACTGTCTACCGACTGGTAGAAAAATAAATTCAACAATTCAGATTCTCCCCTCAGACATATAATTTATGGAAGACGAAGTTAGATTAATGAAGGGCAATGAGGCTATAGCCCATGCAGCTATCCGCTACGGTGTGGATGGCTATTTCGGCTATCCCATCACACCTCAGAGCGAGATTCTTGAAACTCTTGAGGAACTTATGCCGTGGGAAACCACCGGCATGGTGGTGCTTCAGGCCGAGAGCGAGGTTGCCGCTATCAACATGGTATACGGCGGCGCGGCTACCGGCAAAGCCTGCATGACATCTTCATCAAGCCCCGGCGTGAGCCTTAAGCAAGAAGGCATCTCTTACATCGCGGCCGGTGAGCTTCCTGCATTGATAATCAACTGTATGCGAGGTGGTCCCGGTCTCGGAACCATTCAGCCATCCCAAGCCGACTATTTCCAAGCCACCAAAGGTGGAGGGCACGGCGACTATCATCTCATAGTACTTGCCCCGGCCTCGGTTCAGGAAATGGCCGATTTTGTAGGTCTCGGTTTTGACCTCGCTTTCAAATACCGCAACCCGGTGATGATGCTTGCTGACGGTATTGTGGGTCAGATGATGGAGAAAGTCATCCTCCCGCCGCAACGTCCACGCCGCACCGACGAGGAAATAGCCCTGCAATGTCCCTGGGCTGTGACAGGCAAACCTGCCACCCGCAAGCCCAACATCATGACAACCCTTGAGCTTGACCCTGTGGCGATGGAACGCAACAATATACGCCTCCAGCAGACCTATGCGCTCATTTCGGAAAATGAAGTGCGCTATGACGAGTATGCTACCGAGGATTGCGAATACCTCATTGTAGCGTTTGGCTCTGTGGCGCGTATATGCCAGAAAGCCATCGAGGAAGCCCGTCAGGAAGGCATCAAGGTAGGTATGCTCCGACCCATCACCCTCTGGCCTTTCCCCTACAAGGAAATCAACCGTCTCGGCAAGCAGGTGAAGAAGATACTTGTGGTGGAACTCAATGCCGGACAGATGATTGAGGATGTACGCCTGAGCCTCGACAACAATATACCGGTGCGCCACTTCGGTCGAATGGGCGGTATTGTCATGGACCCCGACGAAGTTCTCGTCGCACTCAAAAATTTGATAAATGAATAAAGAAGAAATCATACAGAGAGGCACCGTTGTGGAGTGCAAGCCCCGCTTGCTCAACGACAACACCATGCACTATTGCCCGGGGTGCTCCCACGGCGTGGTGCATAAACTCATCGCCGAGATTATCGAGGAGATGGGTGCCGAAAATATAGCCATAGGTATCGCTCCGGTAGGATGCGCCGTGATGGCATACAACTATGTGGATGTTGACTGGATAGAGGCTGCCCACGGTCGCGCCCCGGCGATAGCCACAGCTGTGAAGCGTCTCAATCCGTCACGCCTCGTGTTCTCCTATCAGGGCGACGGTGACCTTGCAGCCATAGGTACAGCAGAGACAATCCATGCTGCCAACCGTGGTGAGAACATAGCAATCATCTTCATCAATAACGGCATCTACGGAATGACTGGTGGTCAGATGGCGCCTACCACTCTTGAAGGGATGGTGACCTCAACCACTCCTTATGGACGCCGCGTGGAGCTCAACGGCTATCCTCTGCGAATCACCGAACTGCTTGCACAACTCGACGGCACATGTTATGTGACACGTCAGAGCGTCCACACAGCAGCCGCCGTGCGCAAAGCAAAGAAAGCCATACGCAAAGCGTTCGAGAACTCCATGAACGGTCTTGGCACATCTATCGTAGAAGTGGTGTCAACCTGCAGCTCCGGCTGGAAGATGTCACCTGAAAAAGCCAACGACTGGATGGCTGAACACATGTTTGAGAAGTATCCCATCGGCGACCTCAAGGACACCGTAAAATAACATCAAGAGAAATGAAGGAAGAAATTATCATAGCAGGATTCGGAGGTCAGGGGGTATTGTCTATGGGCAAGATTCTCGCCTATGCCGGACTAATGGATGGGCTGGAAGTAACTTGGATGCCGGCTTACGGTCCTGAACAGCGAGGCGGCACTGCCAACGTCACTGTAATACTCTCCGATGAGCCTATCAGCAGCCCTGTACTCAATTCCTACGACACAGCGGTGATTCTCAACCAGCAGAGTCTCGACAAGTTTGAGAGCAAAGTGAAGCCCGGAGGGACACTTATCTATGACCCCTACAGCATTCACCATGCCCCCACACGCACCGACATAAAGATTTATCCCGTGGATGCGATGGAGACTGTGTTTGAGCTCTCATCAAGCAAGTCGTACAACATGGTACTTCTCGGTGCCCTCCTGAAGGTACGTCCCCTCGTACCGGTCGAGGCAGTGATGAAGGGTCTGAAAAAGACACTTCCCGAACGTCACCATCATCTCCTTCCCATCAACAAGGAAGCAATACTCAAAGGCATGTCGCTCCCCAAGGTCTGACCTCGCGGTAGTTGATGCAATAACCATATAAACCGTGCGCCCTGCAGCATTGATGCTGCAGGGCGCACGGTTTATTCATGAACTTATAAGTTTATCGTCTGCGACGAGTGGTGGTTTTCTTTGCAGGAATCTTGAGCTTGTCGCCTATGTTGATACGTGTCGAACCGCCCATGCCGTTAGCCGACTGAATGGCAGCGACTGTGGTACCATGGCGGCGGGCTATTTTCTCCAAAGTATCACCCTTTCTGACCTTATAGGTCGTTGGAGCAGCCTTTTTAGTCGCGGCTTTCTGAGTTGCCTTCTTCTGAGCTGCAGCTTGTGAAGTCTTGGCTGGTGCAGTGGTAGCGGCGGAGGTGGTTTTCTCGGCGGCATCTTTCTGCAAGGTAGCGTTAGATGCTGTTTCGGTCGGCGCCTTGGCAGTTGTTTCCTGCGCCTGCTGTGAAGCATCACGCAATTCCTGTGCGCTTACCTGGGCTATCTCCGGAGCGGCAACCACCTTGACATTGTCGGGAGCCACACGCTCAAACACCTCTATTATAAGATTGTCACCCTCTTTCACCTTACCACGACGCAATTTGTTCCATCGCTTGATATCTGTAGCGGAGACTCCATACTGGCGGGCAATATCACGGATATTCTCTCCACGGCTCACCACATGCGTCTTTCTCACCATCCTCTCGGTCATCTGAGCCTGGGCTATCTCATTGTTGCTTTCGGCGTTCAACGTCTGCTGGCTGGCATTGGCAAGGTTTGCAGCCCCATTGTCATTCTGAATAACCGGAGTCACATTCTCACCCGGTTCCACATTGGTGCGGCGGGCGTAAAGGTCCGAGTCGTAGTCTACTATTCTTTTCTCGCTCATCACATAGCTGAGACACTGCTGAGTGGGAAGTGTGAGAGTGTAGGGACGGTAATCGCCGGGAATGATATCCTTGCGGAACTGCGGGTTAAGCATTCGGATTTCCTCCACAGGGATATTGAGCACAGCAGCTATCTGATTGAAGTGAATATACTTGTCCACCACTATTGTATCGGTGGTAAGCTGACGTTTCACCACTGTGGGGGTAATACCATGCTGTCCGTAATAATTCATCACATAGTTAGCGGCGATAAATGCCGGTACATAACCACGGGTTTCCTTGGGTAGATAGTTGTAAATCTCCCAGAAGTCCTTCTTTCCCTCTCCTCCGGCACGACGCAAAGCCTTGTTCACATTGCCGGGACCGCAGTTATAGGCAGCTATCGCAAGTGACCAGTCATTGTATATGCCATAGAGCTGTTTGAGATAACGTGCGGCATTTCGTGAGGACAGACGCGGGTCGCGACGCTCATCCACAAGGGAATTCACCTCCATACCCAAGCCTTGGGCTGTAGCGGGCATAAACTGCCATAGACCCACCGCACCGGCACGTGAGACGGCATTGGGATTGATGGCCGACTCAATCACCGGAAGATACTGCAACTCGGTAGGCATACCCTCCTTGAGCAGTTCCTCCACAAACATTCGTCCATAATAGTTATGCAGTGCAAGCATATCTGCCACCAATGAGCGGCGCTTTGTCAGATACATATCTATGAACTTCCCCACTATCGAGTTGTAGGGCAGTTCTATTTCTGTAGGCAGCTTCGTAAGTCTTACCTCATATTCCGAGGGTGAAGCCGTGAGGTTGGTCCCCATATCCATTCCCGGCACCACATAGTTCTTCAGATAAAAATTCTCCTCAAGCAGACGTGTCTGTGTCTCAAAACTTTCGGGAGCTATGATATTGTCATCGGTGATTGAATGTTTGATTTCTAATATGGATGAGACCGCGGATGCCGATATTGCCATGCCGAAGCCCAGGATTGTAGTTAAAATTACTTTTTTCATCGCTCTATGAAATGAAATATTTGGAGAGTCTACCTCTCTTATATTTGAGATTTAAGATTGGATAAGTTCTATCAGAAATTCACAGCCCAATAGAGTCCTATTGCAGGTGAATTGGACCGCATGTCATTGTTGAGAAGAGTAGCCGCCACATCAACCGACAAATCGGGAGAAATGTCGAAATGAGATAGCGACGCATCAACGTAAGCATCCACCATGGAGAGCAGATACACACCCACCATACAGATGATACATAAGTCTCTGTTGCGCCGGTAGTAATTCTTACGTGTGCGCAGCAGATTGGTGAGCCAGGTCTTGTCGAGGCTCTCCTCCTTCACCGTCGGGGCAAAGAAATCCATGTAGCTCTTGGTGGTGGGGTCATTGTCCATGATATCCGAGTAAGCAGTGGTGTAATCCTTCAGCATGGTGTTGTTCCATGATGTGGCATACCCGAGTCCCATAAACGCACCCACCACTATCGGGAGTTTCCAATAGCGGCGGTTATACAATTGTCCCAACCCGGGGAAGAGCGCTGACATCCAGACAGCTCTGGTGGGGTCAGGAGTAAATGTGAATTTCAGTTCTTCCGGCTCGGATTTCTTAAGGTTTGTCGAGTCGGGAGCCATCGGCATTCCCGGAGCGTTGATTATGGCAAGTGAGTCAACAGGGACTATTGTCACTGAATCGCCAACGGCCGAAAGGCTGTCGACCACAACCATGGCCGGAGTTTTCACCGGAGCTCCTAAAGCTATGGAATCGGGAATCTCCACCACTGGCGAAGTGGGTCGGCGGGTAGGACGCACCGGCTTGTTCGGTGTTTCCGAAAAAATGTTAACAGGGCTGACCAACGTGTATATCAACACGCCGACCAGCGCCATTAGCAAACGGGATTTATGTGAGAACACTTTTTCCGAAGTGAAATACATTTTATGATATGATACTGATAATCAGAACAAAAACCTTTCTGCTCATCAAAATCGTTTGTTGAACATTGGAGTTGTCACTGTTTTGCAGTGTCAAAGATAGCAATTAATCTTTCAAGTTCCGCATCATCTTTAAAAGAAAATGAGATTGTTCCCTTGCCTGAAGCGTTGCAGGATAGCTTTACAGGAGTGTTAAAGCGCTGCGAAAGATGATTCTTTAAAATATCATAATCATTGTTAGAAAATCTTTTCTCCTCCTTTTCATCAGGTTTCACCCCTTCGAGGGCGGCCTGCTGATACTTTTTGGCAAGTTCCTCCACACGGCGCACGGAGAGACCCTGCTTCACTATCTCCTCATAGAGTTTGAGCTGGAATTTAGGGTCGTCCACCCCAAGCAGGGCACGCGCATGTCCCATATCTATCCGTTTGTCTCCCAACCCCAGCTGCACCTCGGCGGGCAGACGGAGCAGACGCAGGTAGTTTGCCACCGTTGCCCTCTTCTTGCCAATACGCTCGCTCAGACGTTCCTGCGTGAGGTCATACTGGTCGATGAGTTTTTTGAAAGTCAAGGCTATCTCTATGGCATTGAGGTCCTCGCGCTGTATATTCTCGATGAGCGCCATCTCGGTCAGCTCAGTGTCGTTAGCGGTGCGGATATATGCAGGCACCCGTGTAAGCCCTGCCATAATCGCAGCCCGGTAACGACGCTCACCGGCTATAATCTGGTAAGAATCATTGCCAATCTTCCTGAGTGAGAGCGGCTGGATAATCCCGAGCTCTCGGATGGAATGCGAGAGCTCCTCCAGAGCTTCCTCGTCAAATATGCTTCGCGGCTGCTCCGGATTGGGTGTGATACGGTCAATATCTATATCATTGATGGCTGATGTGCCCTGTGCGGGCGCATCGTCCATAGCTATCAGTGAGTCTAAGCCCCTTCCGAGGGCAGGACGTTTTATTGGAGGCATGAGTGTAGGGCTATAATGCTATGAAACTTTAATTTGCGTGTTATTTTTGAAGTTGATTATCCACAACCCTTATGGGGTGGTGATTCCGGTGACGATGGGCTCAGCCCCGCATGGCATTCTTTGTGATGAGTTCCTTTGCGAGTGCCACATGGGAAGTCGCACCTCTCGACAGCGGGTCGTAGAGCAATGCCGGCAGACCGTGGCTCGGAGCCTCGCTGAGGCGGATGTTGCGTGGAATCACAGAGTCAAACACCATCGGACCGAAATGTCCCTTCAGTTCCTCGTAAATCTGATTGGCGAGGCGCAGACGGGCATCATACATGGTCAACAGGAATCCCTCAATCTCAAGTTTCGGATTCAGCTTTGACTTTATGATACGGATAGTGTTGAGGAGTTTGGTAATACCCTCGAGGGCGAAATATTCAGCCTGCACAGGGATTATCACGGAATTGGCAGCCGTGAGGGCGTTCACGGTTATCAATCCCAATGATGGCGAACAGTCAATCAGTATGTAGTCATACTTGTCGGCCACGGCGGATATAGAGTTTTTCAACACATTCTCGCGCGATGGCTTGTTGATTAATTCAATCTCGGCACCGGCAAGGTCGATACGCGACCCTACCAAGTCGAGCTTCTCGCAGCATGTAGGCACCTGGGACCCATCCATAGGATACTCGTCCACCAGGCATTCGTAAATGGAGGAACGCATCGATTTCGGGTCGATTCCGTAGCCGGAGGTAGCGTTTGCCTGCGGGTCTGCATCAATTATCAGAGTCCTTTTTCCTTCCGCTGCAAGTGAAGCGGCGAGATTGATGGTGGTGGTGGTTTTTCCTACTCCACCCTTCTGATTAGCGATTGCTATAATTTTACCCATATATTGGTTTTTTCACTTGTGCAAAGTAACCAAAAAAACATCAAACCCTCACGTTATCAACTATCAAAACGTGTTAAAATGTTGAAAACTCGCTGAAATTGTTAACAACGTTGTTTCTGTGATGTTGACAGGGACAATTGATAAGAGAAAATTGACAATTGGCAACGGGGAAAGTATAGACTTCTATCCTCGCTGCCAATTGTCAACTACAATATTTCAATAATGTCCGCGCGTTGTGTGGACGCTGTGCCGATTAACTGTGAAGTGTCAGCACGTAGGATGCTCCATGAGTTACCTCCGGGTCAAGTGCCAATGTACCGTTGATATTCTTGGCTCTGACAGCGCACACCGGGAGGAGTAGTATATCACCTTCTGAAAGCTGACGGGAGAGGTCAAACGGGTTGAACAATGTCTCACGCTTGTCGGATGTGACAGCCGGACCGTTGTCGGTCACCACAAACTGATGACTCTTGGCGCCACGCTTCTTATAAGTGATGGTGATTTTACCATTTGCAGGAGTATTGGATGCCGCATTGCGCAGGAGGTCCAGAAGTATGGTCTCAACCTCGACCGGTGCTATATGAGCCATCCCCTTGCATCCTGAAAGATTGACTGTGACGCCCGGTTTCAGTTGCGGACGGATTTTCTCAACCGCATCCTCACAGAATTTTTCGAGGTCAACATTCTCCATTGCCGACTCATCCACAGCCATTTTGGCGGAATCAGCGTCAGAGTACTCCCCCAGACGCTTGATATATGTGCGGAGATTGTCCATCTCAGGTGTATCGCTGTCAATCTTACTCAGGGCAGGCTCTATGACCGCCGACATATTATGAATCATCTGGCTCTTGGCATCGCTCTGCTCGTCAGCGGCTTCTGCCTGAAGTTTGAGCTTGCGGTTGCGTGCAAGAGCACGGGCATACATCACACCCCCTGCCACCAACGCAGCCACAGCTATCACCAGGAGTGTAATGAGAGTACCTATCACACCATTCTTAACCTTTATGGTATGGTCCTTGTCACCGATGGTGGTCTGGGCGGTGGTCAGTTCTTTCTTAGCTTTTGCAAGGTCCGATTCGGCGTTCATCTCAGCCAATGAATCGGTCCATGCCATGTAGCTTTTATACACATGGTCAACCAATGTGGCGTCGTCAGCGGCAACACCTTTCTTTATCAGCCCTATGAATTCCTTTTTCACCGCCTCGCTGTCACCGCCTGATGCTGTTTCCTTCACCAACCGACCTATGCAATTGTCACCCTTGGCAGTCTGACCTCCGGAGTAATAATAATTCGCCTCGCTCAGAAGCATTTCGCGGGTTATATCCTTTGTATTGGCTTTCTTGGCATAGTTAGCCATGGTCTGAATCGCTTTCGTGGCACCCGAATTGTTTTTCAGGCGCATGTACAAATCAAATTTCCCTTTTTCGAGCGTAAAAAAGACAGCCGGCAGGGAGTCGGGTGTCACATGACGCTGACCGAGATATTTGGCTGTATTGGTCAACATCTTGAATGCTCCGTCATAGTTCTTCGCATCAGCACACAGAGCCGATGCTGCAACCGCTGACTTTGCAGCAGGTAAATATTGATGGGCCGATAGCTGGGAATTGTAACTCTTTATCACCCTCTCGAAACTGTTCTGTGCCACCGCCTGCATCCCAAAGGCGCTTAATGCGAACACCAGAACCATAAAAATGGAGCGTCTCATATTAAAAAGTTTTTGTGCGTTAATCAATAAAATAGTTTTACGTGCAGCTCCACATACCGCCGCTTCTTGCGACCTTTACGTGTTGCTTTATAGTTGTTTAGTAGTATCTACAATAGAAACACCCATCGCCCCTGAAAAGTTAGAGGGTCGTGTTTAAAAACAAATGTTAAACTCTTACCCTCACCATAAACTTTCCACACATTTTTCCGATAGTCAAAACACAAAATTATAGAGCTACCCGACTTCAGAGGGACAAATTTTAGGGCGCGTTAAAATATATCAATTTGGTTGCCAAAGTGGATGCCATTTGTTATATTTGCATCGAAGAACCTAAAAACTTATAATTATGCAGGTAGTAACAGCAAGAGAATTCAGAAGCAATCAAGGACGTTTCTTGACTGCTGCAAGAGAGGGTCAGTCGGTGATGCTGACCTCGAGATATGGAAATTTCAAGATAGTCCCCATCACAGAGGCGGACACTCTGACGGAGCGTATATGTCGTGGACTGAAGCAGGTGAAACAGATGGAATCCGGCGAGATGCCACGCAAAACTATGGAGGAGTTCCTCAATGAACTTTGAGGTTTATCCGACTTTGGATTTTCAAAGGGCTTTCAAGGCTCTTGCGAAACGCCATCGTTCTCTGCCGGCGGACATGAAAGAATTTGTGAAGTCGTTGAAGAAAGACCCGTACCAAGGGGTAGAGCTCAGCCCTGGAATTCGCAAGATTCGGATGGCTATCACATCAAAGGACCGGGGAAAGTCAGGTGGAGCGAGAGTGATTACATACACAATCCTACCGGATGAATTTGACGGAAGAGTCTATCTCTTGGACATCTACGACAAATCTGATGCTGATAGTGTCAACCTCGATGTCATAAAGGAGGTTGTTTCGGATATAGGATTGTGAGACGGCAATCTCACAGATGCTGATAATTTGGATGTTAGCCAAAATTTAGATGCTTCCAGTGAAAATTTAAAATGAAGTTCATTAATATTCGTGAAACTTCACTCTATTAGCACAATGAATAAAACAACATGAAAACACAAAGTCTATTTAGATTCGGTTTTATGATAGTTGGACTATATGCCTTATCAGCATGCTCTAACAAAGATGTGGTGGAGAACATATCTTCAAAGGAGAATTTCACGGAATCAGAGTTGCTGGAAGCAAAAGAAATTGCAGTACCAGTTTCTGAATTGAAAAACCTTTCAGAGGAAATAAAAGCTAAAAGAGCCGCAAGTGCTAAACTTTCAGAATACATTGAGCTGAAAGACAGTGTCTACTATTTACAAATTTCAGAAGATGAAGCATCTTTGATAGGTGTTCCGGCTCACTTATACCATGAGATTTCAAAAGAAATTGAAGAAGCAAACAAAGCTGTAACTGAGGCTAGAAATCGTGGTGAAGTAATAGTTCTTATTGATATTCAGGAGACAGCTAAAGCATACAAGGATGGTAAAATAGATATTGAGTAAAACGTAAATATTTCAGAGCCAACACATTCCCATCAGGCAGAATAGTGATTGACTGCATTGAATACGGTTATGAAATATTTAAATGACTTATTATAACTTATCAGTCACATATTTGGGATTTATTTGCTAACTTTACAGCGTGAGGAGCGTTTAGCTATTGAAATCAATTGATTATGAAAGAATCTAATTACAATCCTGATTTAAGGCTGGCAGAGGTGACACGCTATATCACCCCTTTGCGCGAAGGAGGGTCACTCCCGGCGTTGGCTGAAGCTGACGACGGTTTCAAGTATGTGGTAAAATTCCGAGGAGCCGGTCATGGCACCAAAGCTCTGATAGCCGAGCTGGTGGGCGGTGAGATTGCCCGCGCCGCAGGGCTGAAGGTTCCTGAGCTCGTGAAACTTGAGCTTGGCGAGGAGTTCGGACGCACTGAAGGGGATGAGGAAATCCAGGACCTTCTGAAAGCAAGCCGCGGACTGAACCTCGGGCTGCATTATCTCTCGGGAGCTATGACATGGGATGTATCAGTCAACCATGCCGCACCGCTCGAAGCCTCGATGATAGTATGGCTCGACGCATTTCTCACTAATGTTGACCGCACCATCCGCAACACCAATATGCTCCTATGGCAACGGGAACTATGGTTGATTGACCATGGGGCGTCTCTCTATTTCCATCACTCGTGGGATGGATGGGAAAAGACAGCCCTCACCCCATTCCCCTACATAAAAGACCATGCACTGCTTCGCGATGCATCAATGCTCCGTGAAGCCGACGAAATAATGCGCTCCCGAATCACCCCGGAGACAATCACTGCAATCATCGACTCAATCCCTGACGAGTGGCTTGAATCGCCTGAAGAGCAACGCGACGTATATCGCCGATTTTTAATTACCCGTATTGAAAATTCCAACATATTCACCGACCATGCAATCACAGTCCGACAAACACTTATATGAATATGCAGTAGTCCGTTTCGTACCACGTGTGGAACGAGAAGAATTTATCAATGTAGGGCTTGTGATGATGTGCAAGCGACGCCGATGGCTACGCGCACAGATTTGCTGCGATAAGGATAGAATCACGGCTCTCTTCGGCGCCGAGACCGATATCCCGGCGCTCAGGCAACAATTGCAATCGTTCCTGGACATAGCTGAAGGCCGAGGATGTAGCCCGATAGCCGGACTTGAGACTCACGAGCGCTTCCGCTGGCTCACTGCCGTGAGGAGTGCCTCGATAGCGACCTCCCGCCCTCATCCAGGCACCACCACCGACCTTGACGACACTTTCGCCCGTCTATTTGCCGAGCTTGTGGAATAATATCCCATATATACTTCTTTTATCTGTCTGATTATTAAATCTCAGCTAAATTTGATATTTTTGTAAGAGTTTTTCATTAAATATATTTCCAATATGAATCTTTCTTGGTTTAATTTTCTCCCTGTCGTGGGAGGTCTAATCGGTGCCTTAATCGGCAGTCACTATTATAAACAGAACAAGTATAGACAGAACAAGCGCGGCAAGAAATAATCTTAAAGGTTGTGTAAAAACGACCTCTTAAATTAACACACGTCATTGGGCAGACTCTCACCCCATAAAACAGCACCTATACAACTCTCCCGATATCACCGCATGATTGCACAAAAAAATAGTCTAATCAGCCTTAGCAATGGTTCGGTAAGAGTGTGTTTGAATTTAACTCACTCTAAGTACATAACTGTCTCTCGCCGATAACCCAGACATAATCGAGCTATGCTACCATTTGAGTGGCATAGCTCGATTGCTTTCAGTATGTTAGAGATTGAGACTACTAACTTCCCTTACCTCCTACTTGATTTTATGCTTTTCGGTATCGTTCTACGACAGTGTCATGCTGTGACTTGTGAAACTTTTGAAACTTTTGGGCTTTGGGGCATTTTTTTCAATTTATAAAGTATAATATTAGAAATTTATATCTATATTTGCAGATGCAGACCGCGTAGCAGAGCCCCGGTCCGGGGTAAAGCGGGCGGGAGCACAGACATTTTAAGAAAGCGTTTATCCGCGCTGATTTCTTGACACTTCGAAATTCTCGCAAAATTTCAATCAATAGTCAAGGGTTGAGCAACGGTAGATGCCCGTGGATATGTAATATCAAGCAGCCGGCGTAGCGCCTTGTGAAAGGTGTGGCCGGACGCTATTGTTGCATATATTAGCGTGGGCTTCTGCGTTGTCGTCCGACTATTGATGGGCAATGCGAGAAGCCTCGAAGTGTAGGACGGCAACAGATACAGATTCCTACGCTTTTTTTTATATAAACCAATCTAATGCCAACGAGGGGAAGACCGCGGCGACTTAACCTGCCTTATGCCTACCGACACAACTTCAAACCGAAGTAAAATTATTTTAGGAGTGCTTCTTGTTCTCTCGATTGCCGCATTCGTATTCTTTGCTACGTTCGCCCCGGAGGCATCACTTGATCTTATCTTCTGTGATGTTAAATTCTCATTAATTCTTATATTCGTAATTCTATTCTTTATTTCACTTTTTGTCCGTCAATTCGATGAAAAAAGAGACTCTCCATCCTATATATCTACATCGGGGGAGTTTGATCTTACGTCCCCTCGTTGCTATACTCCGATCAAAGTGACACCTATTTCAAAAATTTTGGGAAGAGAAAACATCTTCGGTCAAAAAAATCTTGAAGAATTCCGCTATGCCGATGGTGTTCTCTATGTTCGCAATAGTGCTGGTCGTGAGATTGAAGGTCCACTGGAGTCTCTTACTTTTTCATATAAGGTAAACAAGGATGACGCTACCGATAAAATCTATATCTACCAATACCGCATCACTGACAAAAACGGCAACAAGGTTCAGTACAATAAACATAAAACCATGTTCAATGATGAAGAATTCGCCGATATGGAAATGATACTTTCTCTTTGCGGGAAAATAGATGAAACTAATTTCAGCAAATTCTCACGAAAATTCGGGAAAGCTCTTGAAACAATCAAAGATCTCGATTTTCATAACATCGCAGGATCAGCTACTGATATGGTAGTTGATGCAGCCACTGACAAAGTAGCAGATAAATCTATCAATTATGTAGGTAAAATTGCTCGTGCGCGTTTGATCAAAACCCAAAAACATGAAACTTTCTTTAAGAAAATTCGCAAATACGGTCTTTACGTGATCGTTGGTATATATATACTTGCGGTTATTATAGTCAATATTTCACATATTTCAGACTCTCTAACTCCTGCTGATGAAGTGACCGAAATGGAGATGACTAACGAAACAGTTGAAAATAAAATTCCATCTTCAGTTTGGTACTCTTTCATAGATCTTGCAAATGGCGGGGCTGATGGGATTTATGTATGTCAATTTTTAGAAAATGGTAAAACTTTTTACCTATCAGTCGTTCCTGAGGTTGGAGGTGGGGCATACCTTGCACCGACAAGCGATCTTTATGGACTTGTGATTGATGAGGAAAACGACAACCGTACTTCATTCATCTGTTCTACTATAAATCCCGAAACTGAGGAGCCAGCTGCAATAAGACTATCTATGGAATTTTCTGAATCATTGCAAGATGTACAAGGAAAATTAGTTGGCATGGACGGAATCATTTACGAATATTCAGGGAATCTGATTGAAGCGGAGGAGTAATGAAATCTTTTTGGTTATATCTAACAGTTGTTGCCGCTTTATGTCTATCGGCATGTTCTAATCCAATTTCTTCAGAAATAAACGAAGCTTTTCAGGAACGTAATGATGGTAAAACACGAGCTGGAATTGCACGAGTGCAGAAGCTCGTGGATAAAGTTGACAATTCATATTCCGTTTACGACATTGCTAATATTGCGATCGCTGCAATGACTTTTGCGATTGACTGCGATGATTCTACCCTCGGCGAAAAAGGCCTTGAGCTTGCAAAATTCGCATGGCAAAAAAATCCGCAAGAGTGCAACAAAATGATAGAAGAAGAGGGTTACAGTATAGCAGGCTATGAATCATTCGATGATGCTGTCCATATTCTTTACGATGGTGTTCAGACCCTTAAGCTCAAAGCTCAGATAGTAGGTAAATGGCAAACGAACTATAACCATCGTATAGGCTCTGAAAGTCAAGAGTACGTTGAGACAATCTCATTGAACCCTGATGGGACTTTCTTGGAAGAATACCTCATACACATACTTTCGAATGATGGAGATTATGAAATCAAGGCCGATGTAAATTCGTCAGTTTCTGGTGAATGGGTATTAGTTGGCGATGAACTTACTTTAAGTTATAATGATAGGACATTGCAAGTTTCAATCGTTCCGAACACCTTTAAGATGTCAATCTCCGGTTCTGCATTCTTCAATGGTGGAAACATTTTTGATTTAGCATTTGATGGAGCTTTTGCAGAAGATGAGGTAAAAAAGGAATTGGTAGATAATGTCATGGAAATGACACAGCGACAGTACCAATCTGGAGACATAATTTGTTCAGTGTCAATCAATAAACATGGAAACCTTCGACTGAGTTCTATCATGGACAGCCATACTTATATCAAACAGCCATGATGGCAACAATTCTCAAGTGTAGCAGATAAATTATATTATAAATGCACATGACACAAAATCTCCGTGCTTAAAGATTTTTAGGTAGCAATATAACCAAACGCAAGAGCCTGTCATTGGTTTTCACAGGCACTTGCGTTTGGTTTAAATGTATGAGGGGAATTCTTAGTGTTAGAATTTAACACACTAAAAATGTTATATTAAGAAATTGGCATTTGATTTAATTCGAAAACACCTCCTCATCCTCATATTCAGGGATGGATTTGAGGAGATACTCGACCATCGGCAAGGTGTCGAGGGGCACGTTACGGTTGTGACGGTCAAATACCGCACGCGCATTGCGCACGAAAGCATCCCGGCGCGGGCGCATCGACTCGCTTATGCTCTCGCTTTCGGAGGGAAACAAGCGGTAATTGTCCCCCTTTGCCACGGGAGGATGCACAAACACCATACGGTAGGAAGCCCCTTTGATAAGAGCCTTGCCATCCATATCACGGCCTAAAGTAACACGCACCATTGCGCCCCCACGGGTGTCAGTGGTGCGCATTGCTGATATGAAGTTGCCAAGCGAATAGACCGTGAGCACAGGGCGTCCGGTCACAGCGCTCTCAGTGAGTTGCATCGGCTGTATGACATGCGGATGACCGCCGATAATCATCTCCACTCCAAGCGAGTCAAGATAGGCTGCAAGCGATTTCTGCTCGCTGTTGGGTAGCAGTTTGTACTCGTCACCCCAATGTATGCACACGGCGATCAGTTCAGCCCCTTTCTCACGGGCCTCGGCTACATCACGGGCCATACGCCGGCGGTTGATATAATCGATCTCGATGTCGCTGTGCTTCTCTATGCCATTGGTACCATAGGTGTAATTGAGAAAAGCTATTTTGAAACCGTTGATTTCACGTATGAACGGCAGTATTTCGCTCCGCTGAACCGCATTGCGATATACTCCAAGCCACGGCACACCGGCCGACTCGAATGCCGAGATGGTGCGCAGCACTCCACGGTCATGACGGTCCAGTATATGATTGTTGGCCGAAAGCATGAGGTCAAAGCCGGCATCGGTCAGGGCTGTAATATAATTGTCGTGGGCGCAAAACATCGGATAGCCCGAATAAGGCGCACCACCCAGAGGAGTCTCAAGATTGACCACGGCATAGTCAGCCGAACTGATATAAGGTTTCAGCGAGACAAAATAGGGCGAGTAATCAAGCTCGCCGTCGGGCAACCGTGCAGCGTCGATCTGCCGCTGATGCTGCATGGCATCCCCTGCAAAAACCAGTTCAGCCCTATCACCCGGCAACAGCAACGTGCATAATATCAGAAGTATATCAATCATATAACACCATCATATATAAGGAGATACAAAAGGACAAAAGTTTCAAAAGAAACAACGTTTTATAAATGTATGATTTAAAATGAAGAATAAAAATTCAACATTCAAAAACTAAACATTTAAAATTAAAACAACTTTTGTTTCTTTTCAATGGTTCGGTAAGGAGTATTTTGAATTAATCCATGGGCAAATTTTTTTCTTTCTCTTGCACTATTTTTTGTATCTTTACCATCCGAAAACCAAATTCTGCCTCACAGAAAGCTCATCCGACAGTGGATTACAGCGCAATCACGGTGTACTAAAAAGGTTTAATTATCGCTTCCCATAAGCGAAACTTCTTGAAATCAGAAGCCTTTTTCCGAAATGCACGCGCATTTCGCTCCATCCCGATTGTTATAACTCTGTGGATAAAATCAAAGGCAGGAGGCAAGACTTATGAGAAAGATAATCGCAATCCTAATGATAATATGCGCAGCGGTTGCCGGCACTGACCCTGCATCGGCTGCTACAAGAAGGACTAAGGCTAAGAAAGCCAAGACTACCAAAGTGACAAAAACCAAAGCCAAGCCACGCATCAGTGTGGCCCGCCAACCATTTGTCACACGAGTTGACGCCCCCAAAGCTCCCCAAGGTCTCGATGGCAAGAACATAGCGCTATGGCAAAGCCACGGCAGATACTATGACCAGAAGGAGGAACGATGGATGTGGCAACGCGCCCGTCTGATGGGTACCGTGGAGGACCTTTTTCCACAGGCTTTCGTACTCCCCTACCTCATCCCGATGCTTGAAAATGCAGGAGCTTACGTATTGGTTCCGCGCGAACGTGACCTTAACACTACAGAAATAATAGTAGACTTCGATGGCGGACTCGCTCAGGCATCCTACTCCGAGACAAACGGCTCGCAGAAGTGGTCACAAGCGCAGGGTAAGACCGGATTCGCATATACGAAAGAAGAACTCTCTAACTGGGACAACCCCTTCAGGATGGGTACAGTACGTGAAATCAAGACCGTGACCGACCGCAACCATAAGTCTACCGCCCAATGGTATGCCGATTTCCCCAAAGCCGGCTCATACGCTGTGTATATCAGCTACGTCTCCACTCCTGAAAGTGCTAAAGATGCCCGCTATACAGTCAATTCACTCAGCGGCAGCCAGGAGTTTGAGGTAAACCAAAGCATAGGCGGAGGCACATGGATATACCTCGGCACATTTCCTTTTGCCGCCGGAAAAAGTGACACTCCGGTAGTGGAGCTGAGCAATCTGTCAGCGCAGGCCGGTAAACTCATCACTGCCGATGCGGTGAAAATAGGCGGTGGCATGGGCAATGTGAGCCGTTCAGCACCGGGAGGAGATGCCTCGGTGAGTGGCTACCCGCGTTTTACAGAGGGCGCACGCTACTGGATGCAGTGGGCCGGTATACCGCGCAGCATCTACAGCGTATCGGATGGCACCAATGATTATGAGGATGATTTCAAAGGACGAGGCATGTGGGTCAACTATCTCGCAGGAGGCTCAAGCACCGTGCCCGGACAGAAAGGGCTCGGAATACCTATTGACCTGTCGCTCGCGTTCCATACCGACGCCGGCACCACCGACAGTCCAAATTCAACAGTAGGCACTCTGCCTATTGTCTATACAAAGGGTGGCACTCTTGGCAACGGTGAATCACGCCAGAACTCCGTGAAGTATGCCAACATGGTGACCGACCAGATTGTCAGCGACATACAGACTTTGTACGAACCTACATGGGGACTACGGAAAATGCGCAACAAGCCCTATCATGAAGCAAAGGAACCTTTGGTGCCCGCGATGATACTTGAATTGCTCAGTCACCAGAACTTCGCTGACATGCGCTACGGACTCGACCCGACATTCCGTTTCCATGTAAGCCGAGCTATATATAAAGGTATATTGAAATATCTGCATGAACGCGACGGTGTGCCGTATGTGGTGCAACCTTTACCCGTGGAGCAGTTCCAAATCACCGGAAAAGGTGAAAACTATCTCCTGTCATGGTCACCCGTAGCCGACCCTCTCGAGCCATCGGCTAACGCAAAATATTACATCGTATATGAGCGTATCGATGATGGTGCATTTACCGAATATGCCGTTGTTGATGACCCGCGCATCACTGTCACCGTCACCGACAACCATATCTACAGCTACAAAGTAGTGGCTGGCAACGATGGCGGCATCAGTTTCCCGTCTGAAATTCTATCGCTGTGCAACACCGGAACTGACCGTCCGCAGGTCAACATAGTGAATGGATTCACCCGCATCTCAGGTCCGGATGAAATCTATGCCAACGGACAGATTGGATTCGACTATCAATCGGACCATGGTGTACCTTACATCAGCGATATTCTCTTCACCGGTTATCAGACGGAATTCCGTCCGGACGTGAAATGGATTAACAATGATGCACCCGGTCATGGAGCAAGTCATGCCACCCATGAGACCGAACTGTTTGCCGGAAACACATTTGACTTTGTGTATGTCCATGGCAAGTCGCTCAAGGCTGCCGGTTATTCCTTCATCTCCTCTGGCGTGGATGCCTTTGTTTCAGGTATGCCTGAGACGCACATCGTTGACCTTATATTGGGCAAACAGAAAGAGATAATCGTTGGAACGGCGAAGGAAACTAAATTCAAACCCTTCACAGCCGCGCTCAAACAGAGGCTCACTGAATTTTGCGAGACCGGTGGTGCCCTATTCGTGTCAGGTAGCTACATAGGCTCCGACCTGTTTGACAATCAGCACAGCAACGGCGAGACCTCAATCGCCGACCGTCGGTTTGCCAATCAAGTGCTTGGCATAGACTGGCATCAGGCCCAGGCTACCATCACGGGCAAAGTCAAGGAAATCAAGTCGAAGTATACCGAGTTCAAACCAGGATTCAACTTCTCTTTCAATCAAGAGCTTAATGCCGATTGCTATGCCGTGGAATCACCTGAGTCATTCAACACCATCGATGGTTCATGTGGCGCGGCAATCCTACGGTATTCCGAGAATGATTATGTAGCAGGCACCGCCTACGACCCCGGTACACACCGCACAGTGGTGCTCGGATTCCCCTTCGAGACTATTGACTCGGAGGATGCCCGAAACACCCTCATGGCTCAAATCATGAACTTCTTCACCACTCCCGAAGGTGTTCATCCCAACAACCGTGCCAAAGTTTATCCCGAAAATATAATCGGTCAGGAAGCTCGACCTCTCACCCGCTCGGCATCCCCCCGCAGCCGAAATCTCGACCCTGGTGAAATCGCCGAAGCCGAGACCTCTCGCCGAGGGAAGGAAAAAGAGAACGGTAAGGACAAAAAAGCCTGACCTCCGGTAAATCTAAAGCAAAAATAAAAAAACATATTACCAACCATCTCTCATTACACACTCACTCATGGAAAAAGACTGCAAGCATTCACGGCTCTCCACAGCGGCAATGAAGGATATTGCCGCTGCGGCGACCGGTGAATTTACCATCATACCTCTCACCGACGACAACATCGAGTTCAATTATCTTGGCAAGAAACGTATGGAGGAAATACTGAAAGCATCGGGCGCCTCCATGGTTTACTCTGACTTCCTGACCGCCGGAAGTGACGGAAACACGTTGACACATCCTCTCACTGTCTATCAGGAAGGCTCTGTCCGTGACGATTTCGACTTCGGCAAGATTGTCATGGTCCCAACACATCTGCTCAGAGAGACAGTGGCTGAGATGACCGACGACTACGCCGCAGCCGGATGGTATGACCTACGCCTGCGCCTGTCACGCAAAGGTGCTATCCTACATATCTCCGAACCACTCTATATGGCAAACCGTAGAGATGATACCGGCAGTGAGGCGACACACTTCGCTTACGTGGACCCTCGCAACCGCACGTCGCAAATAGAAATGGAATCTGCAGCCACCTCTCATCTTGCCGCTATCGGTTGCCTCGTCTCTCCTGAGAACCGCACACCCATTGACCTCAACACCGGAGACTTCCCGGTGGAGGCTTCGGTAATTATACCGGTGAGGAACCGTGCGCGCACCATAGCTGACGCCGTTGAAAGCGCCCTGTCGCAGACTCCGCCGTTTGACTTTAACGTGATAGTGGTCGACAATGCGAGCACTGACGGTACATCTGAGATTCTTTCCCGGATAGCGGCTGCAAATCCTCGTCTGAAAGTAATCGATACGCGCTCCACTCCCCATGCCAATCTTGGCATAGGCGGCTGCTGGAATCTGGCTATCAACTCAGAGCATTGCGGACGCTTTGCCGTGCAGCTCGACAGCGATGACGTCTATAACGCCACAGATGTGCTGACACGCATAGTCGGCAAATTCCGGGACGAGAATTGCGGCATGGTGATAGGCTCATATCTCCTCACCGATTTCAACCGCAACGTCATTCCCCCCGGCTTGATTGACCATGCCGAATGGACAGATGCCAATGGCGCCAACAATGCCCTGCGCATAAACGGTCTTGGAGCTCCCCGCGCATTCTTCACTCCATTGGCAAGGGAAATCTCATTCCCAAATGTGAGCTATGGCGAGGATTATGCCATGGGGCTTGCCATAAGCCGGCGCTACCGCATAGGGCGTATATACGAACCGCTCTACTTGTGCCGCCGTTGGGAAGACAACACTGACCACGCTCTACCGATTGAGAAAATAAACCGCAATAATCTTTACAAAGACTCATTGCGTACCATCGAAATAAACGCACGTAAACACCGTTGAAAAAATATGGCAACAAAAGCAGCTCAAAACCCCATAATCGCGCTCACCCCCGAAGAATTCTATGACATTGAATCGGAGGAGTGGAAATTGCTCAGCGACAACCGTAACCATCTCAGCGATGCAATCGACAACGAGCGTCAGATACTCGACCTCGCATCCGATGTATGGGAGGTGTATGTGCGTTTGCTTGACTACCGCAAAGGCTCACTCTCGGCAAAGGTCGATGCCACCTCTCTGGCTGAACGCCCCTGCTTCCTCTGCGCCGACAACCGCCCGAAGGAACAGGGTGTGATGGAATGGGAAAATTATGAAATCCTCGTCAATCCATACCCGGTGGGCGATTATCATTTCACCATTGCCTCAAATAAACATGAGCCTCAACGTATCCTCGGACGTATAAAGGATATGGCAAGAATCTCGCGACTCATGCCCGACAACTGCGTGTTCTACAACGGTCCGCTATGCGGTGCCTCGGCTCCCGACCATTTTCATTTTCAAGGAATACAAGGCTCTTTGTCGTTAAATATACACATCCCCCTCGACAAGCTCACTGAGGTTGTCAAATTCGGGAAGAGCAGAGTCTATCGTAGCAATCCCGACAATAGTCTGTTTCCATACCTTATCATCAATTCCGCCACAGACAAGGAGTTGGTAGAGATTTTCGACAAAATTTATGCCGCACTCCCTCCTGCCGAACCTGAACCGATGATGAATATTGTAATGTTCAAGGACAATAGCCGCATCCGCACCATGATTGTACCACGCAAGCGGCATCGCCCTCTCTGCTATGGCACAGGCGAAGGTCAGATGCTCATAAGTCCGGCATCAATCGAGATGCTCGGCACATTTGTAACCTCGCGCAAAGAAGATTTCGAAAGGCTCGACGGTGAAACGGTAAAACAGATATACCGCGAAGTCACCCTGGAGCCTGAGGAGTTTGAAGCAGTGATTGAAAAGCTAAAACAGTAACCCAAAGCAAACTCACCTCAAATATAAAAAAGTATACCAGATGAGCGAACCCCATGTAAAAGTAGGCATCCTGTCGGCCGAGAAGGTTTCATTCACCCTCACAGGCATCTATTCCACCCAAGTGGAGGATGTGGTGACCGGTGCACAAGAGGTAACGATTTCAGAATCAGGTCTGGCTCTGGAATGGAAAGGCTCCACATATACATCACTTGAATTTACACCCACATCCCACCTCGGCGACAGTTTTGAAATTGAAGGGGTGACCATCGGTGTCAATTTCCATTGGGAACGCAGGGAGAACCAACGGTTCCGTGGAGCGTTGCTGTTGAAACCGATTGACGGGAAAGTAACGGTCATAAATGAGGTAGGCATCGAGGAGTACCTTGTAAGTGTGATTTCAAGTGAAATGAGCTCCACCTCCTCTTTGCCACTGCTCAGAGCCCACGCTGTGATTTCGCGCAGCTGGGTGCTCGCTCAGATTGAAAACCGGGGCAACCGTACTCAGTCGCGCTCTGCATCGGACTCTGCCGGGTCTTCATCATCACCCGTCACCACGGCAGCCGCTCGTGTCATAACCCGATATTGGGACCATGAGGACCATCGCGATTTCGACGTATGTGCCGATGACCACTGCCAGCGTTACCAGGGCATATCACGCGTCTCAACCTCTGTGGCGGCAAGCGCGGTAGCCGATACGCGGGGAGAAGTGCTTACCTATGGCGGCAAGCTATGTGATGCCCGCTTCTCGAAATGCTGCGGAGGTGTGTTTGAGAAATTCGAAAATTGTTGGGAAAATAAACCTCATCCCTATCTTGTGCCCAGACGTGACGGTGTGGACGAGCTTGACTACCCCGACCTCACACGCGAGGAAGAGGCTCAGAGATGGATAATGGACTCTCCACAGGCTTTCTGCAACACCACAAATGCCCGCATCCTATCGCAGGTCCTCAATAACTATGACCGCGAGACAGCCGACTTTTACCGATGGAGTGTGAATATCGACCGTGAGAAGATAAAATCGTTAGTGAAGTCGCGCCTCGAGGTTGACCTCGGATATATCGTGGACCTCGAGCCTCTCAAACGCGGCACATCCGGCAGAATTTACCAATTACGCATCAAGGGTACGGAGGGTGAGATTGTAATCGGGAAGGAACTGATGATACGCCGCACTCTTTCCGACAGTCACCTCTACAGTTCGGCTTTTACCGTGGAAAGGCATGACATTGATGCCGAAGGCATACCCGCGAGCTTCACCTTGCATGGAGCCGGATGGGGTCACGGCGTGGGACTATGCCAAATCGGGGCTGCAATAATGGGCGACAAAGGATACCGTTACAATGAAATCCTCGCTCACTATTATCCCGGCTCCACCCTCACCAAGCTATATTAATCATAATCTGCAGCCGCATCATTGACGCCAATCAGACCTTTTTTATAACCATTCATATTAACATTTCAAAAAGAGCGCCATGTCTCAGACTCTAAAAAAAAGGAACCCATGGTTCTGGATTCCCACACTATACTTCGCCCAGGGCTTGCCCTACGTAGCCGTCATGACACTTTCGGTAATCATGTACAAACGTCTCGGCATCTCTAACACTGACATAGCGCTCTACACCGGCTGGCTTTACCTCCCTTGGGTCATTAAACCGTTCTGGAGTCCGTTTGTGGATATAATCAGCACCAAGCGGCGATGGACCATAGCCATGCAATGGCTCGTGGCAATAGGGTTTGCGGGAATTGCCTTCACTGTCCCCTCCCCGCTTTTCTTCCAGCTCACGCTCGCCATCTTCTGGCTTGTGGCGTTTACATCAGCCACCCACGACATTGCCGCCGACGGCTACTACATGCTGGCGCTTACCGAACATGAGCAGTCGCTCTATGTGGGCATACGCTCCACATTCTACCGTGTTGCCACTGTGATGGGACAAGGGATACTCGTGATTGTGGCGGGATACATCGAGACCTCCACCGGCAACATTCCGTTGGCATGGACGTGTGTTTTCGCCATACTTTCAGCCTTGTTCTTAGGATTCGCCATTTATCATTCATGGGCTATGCCTCAGGTGGAGAAGCCCTCGGTCGTAGCGCCTAAAAAGTCGGAAATCTGGAGTGAGTTCATCAATGTATTCATAGCCTTTTTTAAGAAAAAGCAGGTAGGAGTGGCAATCATCTTCATGCTCCTCTACCGCCTGCCTGAAGCCCAATTGGTAAAGCTCATCAACCCCTTCCTGCTTGACCCTGCGAGTGCCGGAGGTCTGGGACTGAGCACAGGTGAGGTCGGAGTGGTATACGGCACTGTAGGTATCATAGGGCTGACACTCGGTGGAATAATCGGCGGTATTGTGGCTGCTGCCGGCGGTCTGAAACAATGGCTGCGCCCCATGGCGTGGAGCATGTCGCTCACCTGTCTCACATTTGTCTATCTGAGTTTTGCCACCGCTCCCTCGCTGCTCACAATAAATATCTGTGTATTCATCGAGCAATTCGGCTACGGCTTCGGATTTACCGCCTACATGCTTTACCTCATCTACTTCTCCGAAGGAAAACATCGCACGGCCCACTATAGCATCTGCACCGGATTCATGGCTCTCGGCATGATGCTCCCGGGCATGGCGGCAGGATGGATTCAGGAAACAATAGGTTATCAGAATTTCTTCATCTGGACTATGGTCTGCTGTGTAGCCACCATAGGCGTGACATACCTGCTGAAAATAGACCCCAACTTCGGCAAAAAGCAACATCAGGGATAGTAGGCAACCCCTTCGGCTATTGCGTCACGAAGCCTGGAGAGGGATGCTGCATCAGTTATGGAACCGGAATGGATATATTTGACCTTTCCGTCTGTTCCTATCACTACGTTGACCGGCATTATTCCTGGGCTTGAAAACTTGGCATTTGCTTCGCGTGAAATGTCCAGGGCTGTAATCTGCGACAGATATTTCCATCTCGCGCCACGTGAAGTGGAAAAGAACTTTGCAAGCTCATCCCTCGAGGAGTCAATGCACACGGGTAGGAATATAAAATCGCTGTTGTTTTCAAAATCCGCTGCCACCGACGGAATATACTCCGGCTGAAGCTCTTTCAGACAATTTCCACACCACGTAGCCCAGAAAGAGAGTAAGTAGCACTTCCCCTTCACTATCACATTGTCGATTACTTCCCCGTTGATATTTTTCATCAACCTAATCTGCGGCGCATCATCTCCCACACTGAGCCGCAACGCACTTGCCCTGGATGCAGAGATTGCCTGCCCCATGGACAGCTCGATAATGGAGATGTCGCTATCCGGTCGTCGCACAATGCTCATCTGACCGGGTTCCGACACGGAGTCAAGATAATGGGTGTAGACCAACTCACATGATTCCACTACAAGACTGTCATATTCAAAATGTGAGCGGCCTGACTTCAGGCTGTCAGGCACCGTGAGCCAAAAATTATTGTCAACCCTTGTGTTACCAACATAGTAATGTACCGGTACCTCCGCTACGGTCACGGCAGCTACTGCCAGTCCCACCAATATTCCCCATAATTTCTTCATGACATATCAATTTATACTTTTGACAAATGTACGAATTTAATCCGGGATGCACTTGGAGATATGCGGTTTTATTGCTATTTTCGTGGTGATTTTTAGGATGTTTGAGGTTAATTACCTTATCTTAAACCATCCGTAAGTACATAGAAGCGTAGGTTAATTGTTATAGTTTCAGACAACCAATGCTTTGCAACAATGATAAAGATGACCAACTTACTTTTAGGAATATTGCTCGCCGCCGCGGTGGGATGCAGCTCTCCCTCCGGCAATGATACTGCGGGCGCCACCGATGCGCAAACCACCACAAATGCGCAGCAGACTCCCGGAAGAAACGACCGGAATGAGGCTGCAGTGATGCCCGGCATTGAGGTCCTCGCCTCCGACAACTTTTCACAGTTGAAAGGGAAGCGCGTGGGACTTATCACCAATCCCACCGGCATCGACAATTCCCTGAAATCAACCATCGATATACTTCATGAGGCTCCGAGTGTAGAGCTTACTGCCCTTTTCGCACCGGAACATGGTGTGCGAGGCGACTATGTGGCTGGGGCTGCCGTTGCAAACGAGGTTGATGCCAAGACGGGAGTGAAAGTATACTCCCTGCATGGCAAAACCAAGAAACCGACAGCTGAAATGCTCAAAAATGTCGATGTGCTGGTGTACGATATCCAGGATATAGGCACACGCAGCTACACGTTCATTTCCACAATGGGTAAAGCAATGGAGGCGGCCGCCGAAAACGGTAAGGAATTCATGGTGCTCGACCGCCCTAACCCCCTTGGGGGCAACAAGGTGGAGGGATGCATTGTTGAACCCGGATGCTTCTCATTCGTGAGTCAATATCCCATCCCTTACATATATGCCCTCACACCGGGCGAACTTGCAGAATACCTTAACAATGAAGGGCTCCTTGCAGGAGGTGTGAAGGTAAAACTGACAGTAATCCCGATGAAAGGATGGAGCCGTGACATGACATTTGCCGACACCGGTATGCCTTGGGTACTCCCCTCTCCCCATATCCCGACTCCTGAAACCGCACTCCTATATCCGGCTACAGGTATAATGGGTGAACTTGACTATGTGTCAATCGGTGTGGGGTATACACTTCCGTTCAAACTCACCGGCGCCACATGGATTAACGCCCAGCGCCTTACTGAAAAGCTGACCTCGCTATCCATCCCTGGAGTGGAGTTCCGCCCAATCCATTACAAACCGTTCTACGCGATTTTCAAGGGTGAAAACCTCAACGGTGTGGAGATTTACATCACTGACCCTGAAGCTGCCCCGCTTTCACTTATACAATTCTACATCATGCAGGAACTTGCGGCAATGAACCCTGCCAAGAAGGCATTTGCAGCCGCAACACAGAGCCGCCTCTCGATGTTCGATAAAGTGACCGGAAGCACCAAGATTCGCCAGCTTTTCGGGAAAAACTATAAGGTTTCAGACATGCAGGATTACTGGAACAAAGATGTGGAACAATGGATAGCAAAGACCAGGCAATATCAGCTCTATAAATAACAGCCTTTCCATCCCCTAAAAACCAATCGTTACATATAAATGAAAATCATAGCTGACTGCGGAAGTACTAAAATAGACTGGGTGGTGATTGACAACGTGGGTAATGTGGCACTCCGGCTCACCACCCGCGGATATAATGCCATGTCAGTGACCGACGGTGAACTTTCCGCCATCATCACCGGCGAAGGCTCATCCATGATTCAACATGGCAATGACATATCGGAAATTTTATTTTTCGGCGCCGGCTGCGGCACAAGCCAAAGCTGCTGCCGTGTGCACGATGAATTGTCTGAAATTTTCCCATCGGCCCGATGCGAGGTGGGAAGCGACATGCTTGCTGCTGCAAAAGCGCTATGCGGCAACACTCCGGGGATAGCGGCGATACTCGGCACAGGTTCCAACTCATGTCTGTACGATGGCTCAAAGATAGTAGCCAACGTATCCCCCTTAGGCTTCATTCTCGGCGATGAAGGCAGCGGAGCCGTGCTCGGGGCCAAACTCATAGGGAATATACTCAAACGCCAGTTCTCCAAGGAGGTCATAGAACGTTTCAACGATAAATATCCTACGCTGCAATACAGCGACATAATAGAGGAAGTATACCGTGGCAGAAGTTCCCGCGCCTATTTAGCCTCATTCGCCCCGTTCCTTTCTGAAAATATCGGAATAGAGGAAATAGAGACATTTGTAATCGACGAGTTTACACGCTTCTTTAAAAGAAATATCCGGGTATACAGTATGGAACCGTATCCCGGTATAGATGTTGCAAATCTTCCGGTCAACTTTACCGGCTCGATTGCCATACATTTCCGTCCTCAGCTTTCAAAAGCCGCCGAAGCGTTGAATATCCGTTTAGGGAAAGTGATAAAATCGCCCATCCAGGAGCTTATCACATCAGCTATCTGATGATATAGTGGTGGCTTTCGGTGATAATCACATCCACTCTCACATCATGAGGGTCGGCATCAATCTCATCGACCAATTGAAAATCGTAAGCCACACCAACCTTACGGGCTTTGCTCTCGGCAAGCAAACGGTCATAGTAACCTTTGCCTCGCCCCACACGGTTGCCGGCACGGTCATAAGCCACTGCGGGCACCACAATCATCTCCATATCGGTTATCGAGGATGTATCGTTGCCGGTAGGCTCCTCGATATGAAACGAACCCAATGCGAGGCGTGATTCATCGTATGGAAGAATCTCCAGATTCACACCGTTGACCCTTGGAAGATAAAAATGCTTCCGCGAGCTCCATTTACGTATGAAAGCCCTGGTGGACAATTCATCGGGCAAGGAGTGATACATGAGTATGCGGTCGGCAAGCATAAAGTCAGCCGTGCGCTCAAGCAGATTGAACACACGTTCGGCTGCCGAACACTTTTCCTCCTCCGAAAGCAAGGTCTTACGCGCCTTGATGTTGCTGCGGATTTCTTCTTTTTTCATTTCAATGACATGGCTTGGAGCGTTATTTTTTATTCTGACGCCGATACCGTGTCGGGCTTAACCTCCGTCGCGGTAATCGGGAAAGCCGCTTTGCCTGAACTGATTGCCTCAACTGCCGTCACCACTGTGGGGTCACTCTCGTTGATTACCTCAAAGTAGCCGGACACACCGAGCAAATTACGGGCTATCATGGCTTTCAGAGAGTTAACAAGCAGGTCATGTGAAATGTTTATAAGCGCCCAACGGGGGGTCACACCATTCTTTTTGGCATACGCCACGAAATCCTCGAGAAGCATATCGTCATCCGGAAGCATTTCCACCACCTCTGCCACAGTCTTACCCGCCTCAAGGCGTTGACGGTTACGGTCGGTGTAGTCAAAGGTATACTTCTGAATCAATCCGGCATTCATCACATTGATGTAGTAGGAGGTCACACCTGCAGTGTCGTTGGGCACGAATATGTCGGGCATGATGCCACCGCCACCATATACTGTCCTGCCATGGAGTGTGGTGAACGCAAGGTCCTTGTTAAGCTTAATGGAGTCCACGTTATAGAACTCGCCATGTTCGTAGCGATTTATGATATCACGCTCATAGTCGGTGCCGGGTGCATAGGTCTTCTGTATGCAACGACCCGAGGGTGTATAATAACGGGCTATGGTGAGACGCAACGCACTACTGTCAGGTAATTCCATCTGATTCTGCACCAAGCCTTTGCCAAATGAACGGCGACCCACCACGAGTCCGCGGTCATTATCCTGGATAGCGCCGGCAAAAATCTCGCTCGCGCTCGCCGAAATCTCATCGAGAAGCACCACGAGTTCAAGGTCGCGGAATGTTCCGGTACCGTCACTTACGGTAGGCGATGTATCGCGGGTAGTCTTACCTTTCATTGACACTATGGGTGAACCTGCGGGAAGAAATTCATTAGCCATCAGCACAGCCGGTTCCATGAAACCACCCGTGTTGCCGCGAAGGTCTATCACAAACTTCTGCGCGTCCTCAGCCAGCAGAGTCACCATCGAAGTAAGAAATTCGCTGTAGGTTGATGCCCCGAACTTATTAATCTTTATGTAACCCACTCCGGGCGAAAGAATATAGGCAGCATCAATTGATGTCACAGGCACATCTCCACGAGTCACATCAAAGGACAGGAGCGACTTGGAGCTCGGGCGCTTGATGCCGAGTTTCACTATCGAACCCTTAGGTCCGCGCAGAGAACTTCTGACCTTTACGTCCGACCATTCCATACCTGCCACAACCGTGTCGTTTATCGACACAATCCTGTCGCCGGGAAGCAGTCCGACTTTCTCTGACGGACCGCCGGAGATTACCTCCAGCACATTTATAGTATCGTTAAGCATGTTGAACGAGATACCGATACCTGAAAAGGAACCGCCGAGTTCCTCGTTGACACCCTGCAAGTCACGTGCGGGGATATATACCGAGTGGGGGTCAAGACGTGAGAGCAATCCCGGAAGTGATGCTTCGAGAAGGCTGTCGGCGTCAACATCGTCCACATAATTGCTGTCGATTATACCGAGGATTGTCTCCAGCTTGGCTTTGGAATCCCACCTGCCGGAAGTGTTCATAAATGATTTACCAATCCACATTCCCCCCACGAGAGCCACGGCAAGAGCAAGCGGCACCCATACGGAGGTGTTTTTAAAACGGTTATTCATAGATATTTTCTCAGAATTTTAGCTTCTTGATAAAAATGTGTTGTAGAGAGAAGAGCAAAGAAACAGATGAAAACGGACTACTATTCCACATCGGGGAAATGGCAACATTCTACACCGGCACGCTTCAACAGTTCAATTCCATCAGTAATACGGTAAAGTTCATTGAAAACCACCCTTGTAATTCCAGCCTGAATTATAAGTTTGGCGCAATCAAGACAGGGTGAAGCTGTGACATAGAGAGTGGAACCGTCGCTCGAATTGTTTGAACGCGCCACTTTTGTGATGGCATTTGCCTCCGCATGAAGCACATACGTCTTGGTCACACCATTCTCATCCTCACAGATGTTTTCAAATCCTGCCGGAGTACCGTTGAAACCATCGGAGATTATGGTACGCTCCTTAACCATGAGCGCCCCGACCTTGCGTCGTTCGCAATATGAGTTCTCAGCCCATATACGCGCCATTCTCAGATATCGTCTGTCGAGCAAATTCTGCTTTCCGGTATAATCCATTTCGGTTGTTTTGAGAGTGCAAAGATACGCATTTTTTTGTGGACCTATCGCAGTGTTTTACAAAAATTTTACTACTTTTGTAATAAAATCATCCCTCCCGGAAATAATATTGTAATCATCAAAAAATATAGCATGGGGATGTCGCACAAACCGGGAGCTTTGTATATTGTACTACTATGAAGTATTACTATCCGGACGACAGCTTTGATTTTCTGTCTCCGAATTTGACTCACCAAGCTATTAAATTTTTATAATTATGAAAGGTATATCATTACTAATCGCCACATTCTCTGTAACAGCACTTATGACAGGATGTAATATTTTGAAAAAAGAAGGCACTACCGTCAACTCCGATTCAAAAATTGTAAAGACCACCACAGTGACCACACCCGAAACCCCGGCACGTCCCGTGACCGACGAATTTTTAGGTGAATGGTCAATCACTGAGATATATGGCGACAAAGTGACAGTAAACGGTGAAAATCACCCCAAACTCTCCTTCCAGCTCTCGGAAGATGTGCCCGGCGCCCTCATGGTAATCGGCTTCAACGGCTGCAATTACCTCAACGGCACATGGAAAGTGACCACAGCAGGCATTGAACCTGCCGGTGCATTCGCCTCAACTATGCGCGCATGTCAGGACGCTCCTTATGAATTTATCATGAACAAGGCGCTCGACCAGGTGACCGGCTACACTTTCGGTCCCGACTCAACCCTTGAGCTGAAAAACGAAAGCAACGGCACCGTGATGAAGCTCCGCAAACGTCTGCTCTCATTCCTCAACGGCGCTTGGAAAATCGACACCATCAACGGCACAAAAGTACCTGCCTCAGCCGATGTGAAAGTGGTGATTGATGTGGATGAATGCAAGATTCATGGCAATGCCGGCTGCAATCTGCTCAACGGCGATGTGATAGTCAATCTCGACAAGGGTGATGGCATTGAGTTCAAGAATCTCGCCACAACACGTATGACTTGTCCCGATATCGCTACCGAACAACAGTTCCTCCTCGCTCTTGAAGAGGTTGACACCGCAGTGCAAGGCGCTACAGCCAACAATGCAGTGATGAAAAACTCACAGGGCAAGACAGTGCTCACCATGCACCGCATCTCTGCCGAGGAACTCGGTGACATGTAATCACTTATCCAACTGACACAGAATGAAACCTATTGATATAAACCATCTCCTGCTGCTGGAGCATGACGAGTTTTGCCGGCGTATCGGCAAGGTGCGCGCATGCATGGCGGAAATGGGGATGAAAGCCCTCCTGGTCAACGACAACGCCAACACATATTACCTCACCGGTCGCGTATATGCCGGTTTCGTATATGTACCGCTTGAAGGTGAGGTGATATTCTTTGTAAAACGTCCGGTGAAGCTGACCGGCGATGGTGTGGTATATATCCGGAAACCGGAAGAGATGACCGAAACCATCGGACTGAACGTCCCGGAGACCATCGGGCTTGAACTTGATGTGACCCCCTACTCAGCAGTGGAGAGACTGAAAAAGCTTTTCCCGCAGAGTTCCTTGCTCAATGCCTCACAGGTGTTGCGTAAGGCTCGCTCACAGAAGACTGAGGTGGAGATTGACATGATTCGCCGCTCAGGTGTGAAGCATGTGCATGTCTACAGTCGCATCCCCCATCTCTACACCGAAGGCATGACCGACATGGAGCTTCAGGTTGAGATTGAAAAACTGAGTCGTCTTGAAGGATGCCTCGGACAGTTCCGCATCAGCGGCGACTCGATGGAGCTATATATGGGAAATGTGCTGGTCGGTGAAAACGCCGACTCCCCGTCGCCCTACGACTTCGCAATGGGAGGCGCCGGACTCGACCCGTCGCTACCGGTAGGTGCCAACGATACCGAAATCAAACCGGGCAACACCGTAATGGTGGATATGAATGGTAATTTTGACGGTTACATGACCGACATGACCCGTGTATATGCCCTCGGCGATATAGGAGAACTTGCCGTAAAAGCCCATCAATGCTCCATTGATATCCACCGTGAACTCGTGGGCATGATGAAACCCGGAGCTGAGGCGAAAGCCCTCTATGCCCGTGCCGAAGAGATGGTAAAGGAAGCCGGGCTGCATGAATTTTTCATGGGACATTGCCAGCATGCCGGATTCATCGGTCACGGAATAGGAATAGAAATCAACGAGCTCCCGGTGATAGCACCCCGCAGCCGCGACCTCATAGCCGAGGGAAATGTCATAGCTCTCGAACCGAAATTCGTGATACCCCATGTGGGAGCTGTAGGCATTGAGAATACCTATGCTGTCTATGCCGACCGCGTGGAATGTCTGACACCTGCGCCCGAGGCTATCAGTTATTTCCTGATTTAGAACTTATCCAGATTTGATTTCTGAGGACCAATCATTGATGCAATCATTTGAAACTGTAATAAAGAAGCTTGACACCAAGCTTTTTCATGCCATAGGCGAGGCGGCGGATTCCATCTGCCGCCCCTGTTATGCCGTGGGGGGGTGTGTACGCGACCTCTTCCTTGACCGACCGTCGAAGGATATCGACTTCGTCACCGTGGGAAGCGGCATTGAACTGGCGCAGATAGTAGCCGAACGACTTGGCAAAGGCACCCACCTCAGTGTATTCAGAAATTTCGGCACAGCGCAGGTGAAACGCCGCGACATTGAGCTGGAATTTGTGGGCGCACGCAAGGAGTCCTACGACCGTAACTCCCGCAAACCTGTGGTGGAGGATGGCACTCTCGAGGAGGACCTGTCGCGCCGCGACTTCACCATCAACGCCATGGCAATCCAAATCAACACCGAGGGTTTCGGCACACTGGTCGACCTGTTTGACGGACGTGGCGACATGGAGCGTAGAATCCTGCGCACACCGCTCGACCCCGACATAACATTCAGCGATGACCCGCTCCGCATGATGCGTGCCATACGCTTTGCCACCCAGCTCCAGTTTGAAATCTATCCTGCCACCTTCGAGGCTATACGCCGCAATGCCGAGCGTATAAAGATTATATCCAAGGAGCGTGTGGTGGATGAGCTGATGAAAATCATGGCTTCGCCCAAACCGTCCATAGGGTGGGATTTGCTCCTCAGCTCAGGGCTGCTTCAGCTAATATTCCCCGAACTCGCAGCCATGAAGGGGGTGCAGGTGGTAAACGGAAGAGGTCATAAGGATAATTTCTACCATACCCTCGCCGTGCTCGACAATGTAGCTGCAAAAAGCGACAATGTGTGGCTACGTTGGGCCGCGCTGATGCACGATATTGCCAAACCGGTCACCAAACGCTGGGATGACAAAATAGGCTGGACCTTCCACAATCACAATTTCATCGGAGCCAAGATGGTGCCACGGATTTTCCGGAACATGCGTCTGCCACAGGATACGAAGATGAAATATGTGGCGAAACTTGTGGAGCTCCACATGCGCCCCATCGCCTTGGTGGAGGATGAAGTGACCGACTCGGCGGTGCGACGTCTCATCAATGATGCCGGCGATGACCTTGAAGACCTGATGGCACTCTGCGAGGCTGACATAACATCGAAAAATCAGGAAAAAGTGCGCCGTATTCTCGACAATTTCACCCTTGTCCGCAACAAAATGGTGGACCTCAACGAGCGTGACCACATAAGGAATTTCGCACCTCCGGTCGACGGAAACGAGATAATGGAGACATTCGGCATCGCAGGCGGTCCTCTAATCGGTAAAATCAAAAGCGCCATCAAGAATGCAATCCTCGATGGTGTTATCCACAACGACTATGAGGAAGCCCGTCAGCTCATGCTTGAGCTCGCAGCGGCCGAAGGGCTTAAACCTATTGACAAATAAGACTAAATATCAGATACAGAGATGTACTATATAACCAAACGATTTGAACTGGCGGGATGCCACCGGCTTGAGCTCTCCTACGAGAGCAAGTGCAGCCGGATGCATGGACACAACTGGATTGTCACCGTGCATTGCCGCGCCAAGGAGCTCAACAGCGACGGTATGGTGGTGGATTTCTCCCACATCAAAGAGCGTATCACCGGTTACCTTGACCACGGTAATTTCAACGAGCTCCTCCCCTTCAATCCTACCGCCGAGAATATAGCCCGATGGATATGCGAGCAAATACCCCACTGCTACCGTGTGGATGTGCAGGAAAGCGAGGGTAACACAGCAAGCTATACCTCCATAGACGATTGATTCACCCAAACGCACCACACACCAATGTATCGCGTTAACGAAATATTCTATTCCCTTCAGGGAGAAGGCTACTTTACCGGAACTCCGGCCGTGTTCCTGCGTTTCAGCGGCTGCAACCTCAAGTGCGGTTTCTGCGACACCCGCCATGAGGAATACTCAGAAATGACCGCAGGCGAAATTCTGGAGAAAATCTCAGCCTACCCTTCCCGCCATATCATAATAACGGGAGGAGAACCCTCACTGCAGCTTGACAGCATGCTGGTAAGCCTGCTCCACGACGCAGGATTTTTCATACAGGTAGAGACAAACGGCACACATCGGCTCCCGGAAGATATAGATTGGGTGACATGCTCACCTAAAGGGAGCAACGAGGTGAAACTACGCCATATTGACGAGCTGAAAGTAGTGTATCTGGGACAGGATGTGGAGGCTATCGCCAGCGCTGTCAATGCGTTCCATTACTTCCTGCAGCCATGCTCATCGCCCGAATATCCCGATGGCTCCAACACTGCCGAAACCATAGCCTACATACTTTCCCATCCCCATTGGCGCCTGTCGCTCCAGACTCACAAACTGCTCGATATCCAATAATTGCGACAGGATTCCGCATCCGAGACAACCATCGATTTATCATCGTTGTTAATATTAGGTAAGATATTGACACATGAATAAATCCGCCACATCCCAGCCATTGCATCACGACCGCCTCGCCTTAGCGGGACGTATACTGAAGATAGTAATGTCGGTCGGCATCTCCGCCGGACTGATTATATGGCTGTTCCATAAAGTCAACATCCATCAGGTGGAAAGTATCATTCGTCAGGGAGTTGACTACCGCTACATCATCGCCATGATGTTGATTACCATGCTTTCGCACATCATCCGCGGTATCCGTTGGGGCATCCAGCTCCGTGCAGCCGGAATCCCGCGCATACCGGTGGTGGCAGAGAGTGTATCAATCTTCGGAGCTTACGCTTTGAACCTCGTCTTTCCGTTTCTTGGTGAGGCTTGGCGTTGTGTGTATATCTCCAAACGCGAGAACTGCAAACTCTCCACAGTGGTGGGCACCGACCTTGGCGACCGCGCCTCGGACGGTATAATGATACTGCTGCTGGTGTTCCTGACCATGTTTGTGGCCCGCTCATCAATTGACAAATTCCTTGACAAATATCCCCTCGGCGAGAGTATCGACCGCATCACCACCGATGGCGTGATGTGGATATCAATAGCTGTCATCATTGCCCTGCTGATTGTCGGTGACCACCTGTTTCGTAACACCAAGTTCGTTCAGGGTATCAATCTGAGCATACGCCGCATGTGGGACGGGTTCCGTGTACTCTTCCACATGAAAGGCACCGGAATGTACATCGTACTCACATTCGGTATATGGATATGCTACTACCTCGAGGCATACGTATGTTTCTTTGCATTTCCTTTCACACGCGAACTGGTGACCGGCGACGGTTATTGGTTAGGTCTTGTGCCTGGACTGGTAGTGTTTGTATTCGGTTCATGCAGCATGGGAGTGCCATCAAACGGAGGTCTCGGACCTTGGAACATCGCCGTGATGTTTGCCCTCAGTCTCTTCGGCATCAAGGAGAGCGACGGTGCCGCCTACTCAATAGTATGCTGGAGTTTCCAGACAATCATGCTAATAGCCTGCGGTATATTCAGCGCCTTCTATATCATGCTCTCCAACCGGAAGTTAAAACAAAATGACATAAAAGGATAGTCCTTATTCCGCAAAACAGCAAATTATAAACACATAATCCTTATACTTTTTAACCAGACCCGGTCGTGTCAGATTTGAAACTGCACTACTTGTTGGCAGAATTGAGGCATCAATTGTACTTTCTATCAGATTTTTCAGATATATTGATTTTATAGCATACCCAACATTCTCTGTACCTGAATGTTTTGCACTGACTACCCCGATAATATTGCCTTTTGCATTGAAAAGCGGTCCACCACTATTACCAGGCTGAATTGGAGCTGAAAACTGATATAATCTGACATCACCTTTAAATCCGGTTTTAGAGCTTATAATTCCGGTTGTCAGTTTTATCTCTTCTCCCATGGTAGAGGTAAGCGGATAACCTAATACAAATACGTCTTCTCCAACTTCTGCCTGTGATGATACAATCGAATATGGAACTTTACCAAAACCACTGAATGCATCATCTTGAATTTTAATAATCGCTAAATCACTATCTTTATCAGTCCCTACAACCACTCCATTATAATCCCTGTTGAATTCTCCCTTTATCCCCTTAACTTTTATCGTATTTGCATTTTCAATGACGTGATAATTTGTTACAATATAGCCATTGTTAATAGCAAATCCTGTTCCAGTCCACTCTTTAGGTGCTTTATTCATTTCTGCAATTCGTTGATTTCTCTCCGCATACATATCATTCGTTGGATATACTTTTATGAAAGAGTAGTCAAAATGCACTTCAAACCCAGCTTGATAATTCCTCCCCAAATCGTACCTTAATTGTCTATCAGGCACACTCATAGCCACTTCAAAATACTGAGAGTCCTTCAATAAGAATCTTTTTGTATCAACAACATCACTACCGCTCCAAAACACACTATATTTATAATAATTCGTCTCTCCTACACGGTTTATTTCAACTTGGTCATTTTCATACCATCTAAATACCCCATTTTTATCCCTATAAATCATAACTGTGTAGTTAGTGGTCTCGCCGGGAAATTTTGTATAAGCATTTTTACTCCATTGTTCCACACTTACATCATATATCCCTTCAATAGGGTCAAGATTGTCAAAGTTTCGTTGATAATATGCCCTAAGTTCCGCTCCGTTACGTGGTGAAATTTGAGCAATAAGAACACTGACCCATAAATGCAACAATAGATATGAACAAATTCTCTTCATTTATGTCTAATACTCCCACAGTCCAAAGGAATTAATTAATATTAAAAGCGTGAACTGTATGCCACACTTTTATTTGGAGGTCCTGAGATTACCTTAAGTACAAAATGTAGTATAGCAGCTCACGCCTATGGCACGAGAACCACTATGCTTGTCCTTGTACTTAATTCGAAAGTTTCTCAGGTTTCCAAAATTAAAGTCAAGCATACGCTTTTTATCGAAATGTCAAAGGATAGCCGCTGCTATTCCGATTACAAAGTTATATATTAATTCGGGAAATACATCACTGTCCTTTCAAATTAATCGATTTGTGAATTTTAATGCTCCTTATAGAGCAGAAGCTATTGAGCACATTATATAGGATGGACACCATCAAAGCCATTAGTATGAACTTTTTAAGTGGGAGGTGATTTGGTCTTTTACCATGTCATTACTAAAATAGTACGTAAAAGTGTATGATTTTTATTGCAGATTGACATTATCGCACCTTTTCGAGTGTTTGTGTATGTATCTTTGCGGTAAATAACTAATCACCACAAAGATATTCACTATGAAAACTACCGACACTAAAAAGGGAAAGAAAAAAGATTTAAAGAAATGTGCTATTTCAGTCAAGGCGTACAATGACTTCGCCTCACGCATCCGGTCCCCTTTTGAATATGATAATTTCATCTGCGATGAGGTAATGCAGATGCTTGACTCGACCGTGGGTTATAGCGACGAACCTATCAACTTAGAATTTTGCAGTCCCGAAGCCAAAATAGCCTACTTAATGATAAAACCGGAAATAGAGAAGGCTATCAAACGCTCACAGGCAGCACGTGAACGGGCCGCACAAAGGAAGTGTAATGCGGCAACCAAAACTGTCGCGGCAGATACAGCTGATAACACAACTGAGCAACCTGAAGAGAAAAACGCACCCATCAATACGCAACAACCACTTGAGACCGAGATTGAACGCGATGAAAAACCATCGGCCGAAGTGGAGACAATCCCGCAGGCAACACCAACGCTGTCACGAAGCAAACGACGTAAAATGAGGCGGCAGGCGGCACGTCTACGTAGGGAAGCAGCCATGAAAACAAAACAGTGTTGATGTGACAGCGGGATACTCCTTGTTTCAAAACAAGGTTTCTTGACAAAATAGTTGTAACTTTGCACTGACTATCTGAACTGATTTAAACTTTTTATTTTTAAAATTTGGTTCTAAATCAGTTCCGGGTTTTAGCATTTTATAAAAAGTTTAAGCAAGTTCTTTATCACGAAAATTTTTCAAGCAGATATGAATCTTAAATCCACCATTATCAGCGCAGTGACGCTCACAGCGTTGATGCTCGGCAGTTGCCGCCCCTCTCACGACAGTGAGCATCTGGTCATCCTCCACACCAATGATACCCACTCAGCCATCGAGCCAAACAGTAAGAATCTCGGAGGTATAGCGCGAAGAAAAGTACTGATTGACAGTGTGCGGAACGCGCGTGAGAATGTGATGCTCATTGATGCCGGCGATGCCGTGCAAGGCTCGCTGTACTACACTCTATTCGGTGGTGAGGTTGAACGTGTGCTCATGAACGCGCTTGGATATGATATCCAGATACTCGGCAACCATGAGTTTGACAAAGGGATGGAAAAACTCGCCGAAGAGTGGAAACAACTCAACGCCACCCGTATCAGCACCAACTATGACATGAGCGGCTCCACCCTCGAAGGGCTGTTCGTACCCTCGATGATGAAAGAAATCGGAGGAAAAAAGATTGGTTTCTTAGGAATCAACCTCAACCCCGAGGGGATGATTGTGTCCGAAAACTACAAGGGGGTCAAGTATAACGATGCCATAGCCGCCGCCAATGCCGAAGCCGACAAGCTCAAAGGTGAAGGCGCCGACATGATTATAGCCGTGACACACATCGGATATGACAATGACCACGATTACAGCGACCTAAAGCTTGCAGCAGCCTCCAAAAACATCGACCTGATTATCGGCGGGCATTCCCACACCACCGTTGACCCGCAGAATAAAGATGCCAAATGGAGAGTGCCCAACGCCGCCGGCGACACAATATCTGTGCTTCAGACAGGCGCAAGCGGTGTGAATCTCGGAGAAATAGATATTGACCTCTCCACAAAAGAAGTCTCAGCCCGTCTCATCCCTGTCGACAACCGTCTCGACAACCGTGTTGACCCTCAAATCGAAGCGCTCATCACTCCCTATCGTCAGGCGGTGGACTCAATGCGCTCCAAGAAAATAGGCGTCTCCCCCTACGAATACGACCGTAAATCGCCCGAAATGGTCAACCTTCTCAGTGACTTCGTAAGAATGCGCGGAGCTGAGCTTGCCAACCGCCCTATCGACATAGCCATAATGAACAAAGGGGGAATCCGCAACAATCTTCCAAAGGGTGACATCACACAGGGCAGCGTGATTGATATAGCTCCGTTCGACAATTCCATCGTAGTGATGGAAATCAAGGGGAGCGACCTTCTTGACAATTTCGCCATCATGGCGGCTCAGGACGGTCAGGGAGTGAGCGGTAACGTGAAAGCGGTCTATGACCCGAATACATTTGAGCTCAATTCGGTGACCATCGATGGCAAGAAGATAAATCCCAACGCCACGTATACACTCGCCACAATCGACTATCTCGCAGCCGGCAACGACTATATGACTCCGCTTAAAAATGGCAAAGTCATCGCAGTAAGTCCCGAGATACTTTACCGTATATTGATTGACTACATAGCCGCCGGAAAGCTCAACGCATTAATGGAAAATCCCGACAGAAACCGCCGTATGAGCAGTTTCTAAATCCCATATCAAAAATCACCTATGAACGGATGGCTTACGGTGGGATTACTCGTAATCTCCAACATATTCATGACATTCGCCTGGTATGGGCAGCTTAAACTCCAGCAGATGAAGGTAATCACCTCAAGCACACCGCTGCTTGTAGTGATACTTATGTCGTGGGGTATAGCGTTACTTGAATACCTTTTCATGGTACCTGCCAACCGGTACGGGTTCCATGAAAACGGCGGGGCATTCTCGCTGATGCAACTCAAGGTTATACAGGAAGTAATCTCCCTGCTTATATTCACAGTCTTCACCATAGTATTTTTCCGTGGCGAAGCGCTGCATTGGAATCATTTTCTGGCATTCTGCCTGCTTATAGTGGCTGTATATCTCGTATTTATGGATGCCTGATGAGCCGACATCATTTCCCGGAGGGAATATGATAGAGATTCATGCGGCAGTTTTTACAATCAAACTCGACCCTCATGCGGATATTTCCGCTCACAAGATACAGGTCGGTGTCCCAATCTTTTCCGGCAGGAGTAAGAAGGCACCGGCCTAATTCTTTGCGCAGACAGTAGCGTGTGTTCATCACCGGCACTTCTCCCGAAGGACGCTTCACCTCAACGGCAGGGGTCATGTCGGTGACACCGTGCGAGAGATAAAACTCACGAGCCAGACGGTTTGCCACATTATCATGTATAGTCAGTCGCGGTCCCTTGGGATACTTCGCCCCCATGTTCTCGGTCAGACGGTAACCGAAACTGTAAGTCATCTTCCTTGCCGCATTGAGTTTTTCCACTGCGTCACGTCTCAGCTGCGCCAACGCGGAAGCAGGGATGAAATAACCGCCCACAAGGTCAACTATCTTCAAAGCATGGTAGAGAGTCCCGCCGAGTTTGTCGAGGATTCTGCGACGTGGAGCCTCCTGAGGTGTCACAGCCGTGTCAATCTTCTCCAATTCAGTCGTAACGGTCACGGCATTACCATGGTTGTCAGACATCTCCAATGCCACTCTACTGTCGGGGAGCAGACTAAGCACCATGTCGACCCCTATGGTACGCACCGGCTGAGAAGATGATATCACATCGTCAAATTCCTTATCCTTGTTGCGGTAAAGCACTGTGCCGGGAGGAATGGACTGCGACGTGGCGGGATAGAGCTTTGCACCATCCACACGATTCAGACGGAATCCTGTGAATATACCGGCCTTATTGAAATACCCCAGACCATCACCATTGGCAAGAGGGGCGCTGAGTTCAGCGGTGATTACTTTTGGCGATGAAGTGAGCACCTTGCCAATCTTGACACCAATCGCCTTCGGCGAACCGAGCGATGCTATACCCTTGGCAGGTGCCTTCCCGGACAGGAAATAGGGAGTGTAGCCTCGGTTGAATGTCTTGTCAAGCGAAGGACTGAACCCTGCACGGCTCCGCCCTGCTGACTGGCGCACGAACTTGCCGCCACTCTCCTCCACAAACTTGTCAAGCAGACGCGAATAAGCAGCCACGGTATTCTTCACATACGCCACATCCTTAAGCCGCCCCTCTATCTTGAACGACGACACACCCGCCTCAGCCATCCCGGCTATTGAACCGGAACGATTAAGGTCGCGCAGAGATAGCAGATGTGAGTCTCGTTTCAACACATTTCCCCTTGCATCAACAAGGTCGTAGGGCAGACGGCATATCTGGGCACATTCGCCACGGTTAGCGCTGCGGCCGTTGTTCATGAAGCTCGCACGGCAGTCACCGCTGTAGCTCACGCAGAGAGCACCATGGATAAATGCCTCGAGCGATGCAGGCACGGCAGCATGAATCTCAGAAATCTCCTGTAGCGAAAGTTCTCTGGCAAGCACAAGCCGGGTGAATCCTACTTCCGAGAGAAAACGAGCTTTCTCTACATCACGGATATCACACTGGGTACTCGCGTGAAGCTCAATCGGGGGAATATCCATGCGGAGTATACCCATATCCTGAATAATCAAGGCATCCACACCTATGTGGTAAAGGTCGGTAATCAGCCGTTCCACCTCCGCAAGTTCATCATCATAGATGATGGTGTTGACTGTCGCGTAGACCTTGGCGTCATACTGATGGGCAAAATCCACCACTTTCCGCAGACTGTCCACAGAGTTGGCGGCAGCGCGGCGCGCGCCATGACTCGACGCACCCATATACACGGCATCAGCGCCACAAAGTATAGCCTGAATAGCAGTCTCGGCATTTTTGGCAGGGGCAAGAAGCTCAAGTGGGGTGGATTTATTTGCCATGATTCATTTTGCTTAGTTAAAATAAGTTAATGCAATCTTGTTGATTAAACCTTTGGTGGTTTTCATCGTCAAAAAGACATATAACGTAATAGAATTAGCTTTTTGATTATATGCTCTGCGTCGGCTCGGGAAGAGTGGCGCAGAGCAATTTTTTTGCTCTGAGTTGCAAAATTAATAAAAAACTCGCCATCAGGCTGCATTTATAACAGCGCCGATGGCGAGTTTTATTGTATAAGTAAAGTTTTTTATGTGGGTTGACACATTTATTCAGGCTTCTCACGCATTTCCGGCATCCATAAGAGCCAGAATATGCAGAGACTCCAGACACATGCGTGAGTTATGGTAGGGACACTTCCAGAATCCCGCCTTATCATCGGCAAGGTTGATTGAGCCATCTGCCCGAACCGACCAATACCACTCGCCTGCGGGGTCAATAAGATGCTGCGCTATATAACGCCACGACTGGTAGGCATTGGCAAGCTCACGCTCGCGGAATGATGTGCCATCACTCTCGCCGGCAGCAGCGTCGGCATGGAAACATGCAAGATACAGCTGACCTATCACATCCTCAGCCTGCACCCACCAGTGCTTGTCATTGTCATAATGACCATTGGGGTGACGTTCATACACCATTGAACCGTCCCAGCAGCGCCCCTGCAGAGCCGCACGGGCTATATGGTAGGTATGGTCGAGTGTCTCGGCAGTGAGTTGCGGGTCGTCAATCACCTGTGCAGTCTCGAGCAGCAGCCATGAAGCTTCAATGTCATGTCCGTATGATTCCGCATCGTTGAGCTTATTCCAATCATCGTCAAAGAAAAGAGTGAGATGATGAGAGACCGGATTCTCAATCCTGTCAAGGAATATGCGCAGCAAATAGCGTGTGGCTTCATCGACTTTCATTATCTGTTCCTCAAGCTCGGGTGCGGGATTTCCTGCGGTTCGGTTTTTCTTCTCTTTCAACGCCCTCAGCAGGTTGGTGTAACCCTCTATGATGTGCAGATGCGTGTTCATAGTCTTGGATGAATTGGCATCATGCTCGCTGAGACGCATATCCTCGATAGGTTCCCAGTCGCGGGTCATAGCCTCGATGTAACCATCCTTTTCCCTGTCACGCGAGTACACCTCAATGCAATGGAACAGGTCAAGGGCAGTGCGGAGCGATTCCTCATCGCCGGTGGCTCTGTAATACTCAGCCAGACCATATATGATGAACGCTATGGCATAAAATTGCTTCTTGGTGTCGAGGGGAGTGCCATCGGCATTCACGCTCCAGTAAGCGCCCCCATGCTCGGGGTCAATGAAATGCTGCATTATATAATCCTTTGCCCGTGTAGCCATTTCGAGATACTCCGGAGTGTGGAGATGCAGATAGGCCGATGCAAAAGTCCAAAGGATGCGGGCATTGAGTATGGCCCCCTTGGGAGCGTCAGCGTCAAGATGATTCTCGCCGTCGCGCCTTCCGTAGAAACCACCGCACGGGTCCACCATACTGTTCATCCAGTATGGAAGGATATTGTTCACGAGGTTATCCTTCAGTTGGGAGCTGAAACCGGCAAAGAGCGAATTCTCCGCGCCGGGAGTGACAGTCATATCAGTTTCAGTAGTCATTATTGTTTCGTTGATGTTACGTCATTGCAGCCGGAAGCACATCACACCGGCTCAACAAATTCATTTTTGGGATTTTCCACAGGCTCCATACGCTGGGCTTTCAGTCGCTCCACTATATCGTTCATCTCGGAGGCGCCGAGCGGATAAAGCCATACTATCACCATGGATAGAAGAGCCACGCCTGCAGGTATAAATGTCATCAGCATCCAGAGACATTCAATCGCGCTACCCGGCTGGGTGATTTGCATGTTCTGGGTCTCATCGGTACGCTCTATATAGCCGCAACCGTGGAGCAGCCACATGACTGCCGCACCACCGATGGCACCGCCAAATTTCTGAGCCATGGAGGCGGATGAGAATATCAGACCGGTGGAGGCGCTGCGGTACTTCAGTTCAGAGTAGTCGCTCACATCGGCATACATTGACCATACCAACGGCGACATGACACCTGTAAGGACAGAAATCACAACCTGCAGCAGAAGCATAAGGAGCAAACCTGCATTTGATGCCGGACTGCAGGTGAAGAATATCACACTGAACAGTATCAGCAGAGCATCGACCATGATGAATGTGGGTTTCTTGCCAATCTTATTGGTGATGGGCACGGCAAGCGCCACACCAACCATATTGGCAACCTCGCCCACACCCAGGAACAGACCTGAGTAGAAAAGGATGGAGAGGGAGAAGAGCATTATGTGTTGCTCGCCACCGATAATGTCGGCAAAGAAGAATGCCACGGTAGCGCCACGCACTGTGTTGAAAAGATTGAAGCATAGAGAAGCTCCGTTGAGCAACCACCAGGGTTTGTTGGTCACCAGCGCCTTGAGGTCACTGCCGAGTGATGCCGAACTTACTGTGGCAAGTTTCTCGCGGGTAAGTTTGAAGCAAAGGAGGAAGAGAATGAAACAGCAAGCAGCTATAACTATCATGGCAAACTGCCAGCTGTTCTGGATTGAGAATCCGAACGAGTCACGGAACAGGGAGCACAAGGGGTCCCATGCGAAAAGAGCTATGAAAGAACCTCCATAAGCGAAGAACATGCGGAATGATGAGAAGACGGTTTTCTCTTGTGAGTTATCAGTCATCACGCCAAGCATAGCACCGTAGGGCACGTTTATACCGGTGTAGACGGTCATCATGAGTATGTAGGTAACGTATGCCCACACCAATTTAGCAGCATATCCCCACTCGGGAGTGGTAAACAACAGAATGCCGCAGATTGAGAACGGGGCAGCCACCCAGAGCAGGTAGGGGCGGTATTTACCCCAGCGGGTTTTGGTACGGTCAGCCACAATACCCATCATGGGGTCGCTGACTGCATCCCAAATTCGTGTGACCAACAGAAGCACACCGGTATCAATCAGGCTGATACCAAACACATTGGCATAGAAAAACGGGAGATAATAACTGAACACCTTCCAGAACATGGACGATGCCATATCACCAAACCCATAACCGATTTTTTCGCTTAAAGGAGCCATTTTTTAGGTTTAGATTGTAAGATAAGTTATAAGATATATGAGGAAGCCGACTTGTATCATCATCAACAAGTCAACCTCCTCACGAATAGTTCTTTATTTTATTTGCCGATTATCGCGAGATTGCGGTCAATCAGCGAGTTGAGAGTCTTTACCGACTCTGTGGTGGTCAGACCGTCCTGCGGAGTATTCATGCAGTAATCCACAAGTTGGTCAATGGTAGATGTGGCAACGTGCATGCGGGTGTCGGATGAAGCGTAGTAGATGAACACCTTGCCATCCTCGTCAGCAATCCAGCCATTGGCGAAAAGCACGTTCATTACATCGCCCATATATTCCTCACCGACCGGAGCCATGAAATATCCACCGGGTGAAGCAATCTTCTTCCACGGTTCTTCAAGCGAAGTCATGTAGAGATAGAGTACATAACGGAGACCTGAAGCGCAACCGCGCACACCATGAGCGAGATGCAGCCAGCCTTTTGAAGTCTTGATGGGATGAGGACCTTCACCGTTCTTCACCTCCTTGATGGTATGGTAATAACGCGGGTCAATGATGGTCTCCTCCTTCACTTCGGCACAGCAGATATCGTCGATGAGAGCCCAGCCTATACCGCCGCCGCTACCGGTGTCGATGAAACCATCCTGCGGACGGGTGTAAAGAGCGTATTTGCCATTCACAAATTCGGGATGAAGCACCACGTTGCGCTGCTGTGATTTGCTCTTGAGGTCAGGGAGACGTTCCCAGTTCTCGAGGTCCTTGGTGCGGGCTATACCACAGGCCGCAGTGGCAGCTGAAAGGTCGCCGGGCTGCGAGTCATCGTGACGCTCCACGCAGAAGAGACCGTAAATCCAGCCATCCTCATGGGCAGTGAGTCGCATATCATAAACATTGGTAGCAGGGTCCTCGGTATCGGGGAGAGTGATGGGATGGGGACGGAAACGGAAATTGTCGATTCCGTTGGGACTTTCGGCTACCGCAAAAAACGATTTACGGTCACTACCCTCAACACGTACCACAAGAAGATACTTGTCATTCCATTTGATAGCACCTGAGTTGAGAGTGGCATTGCATCCTATGCGCTCCATGAAGTAGGGATTGGTGTCGGGATTGAAATCATATTTCCAATATGGAGGCACCATCTCAGCTGTGATAACGGGATTTACATAACGGTTATAGACACCGTTGCCTTCAATGGCTATGTTGGGACGAGTCACCAGTTCCTCATAACGGGCGAGGATAAGATTCTTACGATATTCGAAAGTATTCATTGATATTTTGTTACTTATTAGCGTTCTGGGCTAAAGGGATTTACGGATATATAGGGAATTATTTCACAAATATGGCATTTGAATTGTCATGGAAAGCCTTGAAATCAGCCTCGGCCGGATGTCCGGGATAGGGAGCATAGAAATGATTGGGATTCTCGCTCTCGATGGCATTGCGCCATACACACACATAGGCGATTGGCAAATCCTTGATAGCGGGGAGGAGCACACCGGTATACCAGTCGCTCACGCCAAGACCTTCGAGACCGGTTTCGGTAAGCGCCGCAATCTTTCCACGCTTCTGAGCCTCCTCGACCACAAACGGCATCTGAGCCTTCACACGCGATATGTACTGCTCGTTGCCTTTGGCTCCATCAAAATGATAGATATCGGTACCAAGTATGTCAACATATTCGTCGCCCGGATAGGTGAGGAAATACTGTTCACGTGTAAGGTCTTTGTCGGGGGAGTAAGCCCAAACTACATTGTCGATACCTTTTTCATCAAATATCTTGCGGGTACGTTTCCAGAGGTCAATATACTCCTGAGGAGTTGCATTGCCAGCACCCCACCAGAACCATGAACCTGAATTTTCATGCCAAGGACGGAAAATCACCGGGATTGGATTGCCATCAGCATCCTTGAGTGATGCCACAAAGGTGGCGGCACGTTCTATCCATACATTCATGGTGTCGGAAAGAGCGGCATTGCCCTCAATTTCATGCAGAGGTGAAGCAGAGACATCCCAGGAATTGCCCCTTGTGATGGGGTTGAGCGGATGCCAGCTTATGGCATTCACACCTCCACGTGCATTCTGCTTGGCTATCTCTGAAGCGATGAATTCAAAGGGGACTCCGTCGAGATTCTTTGCTGAGTCGACCTCAATCATGCCGAGGTCCCAGTTCATCAGACCGGGATACTCACCGGTGACAGCCTTGACATCAGAATTACCTTCAACGTATTTCCATGTATGACCATAAGCGGTATCGTCATGATGTCCGAAATAAAAATGTCCGGATTTTACCACAGAATCAAGCTGTGCTATAAGCCCCTGCGCGGGAGTGACGGTATCAGCTGCAACTGATTCCTGAGAAGTGGTTGACTTGTTACCGCCGCATGACACCAACGCCATAGCAGCCACAAGTGGTAATAAGTTAAGATTCATGAGTGATTTATGTCTGTGTTATGATATTTTTAATGTTACTGACCGTTCAGCCGAGGGTGACTTCCACCTCATTAACCGAGCCGGCCGGCTGCATGGGCACAATGTTACCTTCGATAGGTTCGCCATTGAGGAGTAGCGATTTCACACCTCCATTTACGTGCGAAGGATTCTTAACGGTGATTTTGTAATCGGCACCACGGAACTTGCGGTTCACCTCATAACCGTCCCAATCCTTGGGAACGCACGGATTGATTTCGAGACCATCGTATCCGGGCTTGATGCCGAGAATAAACTGAGTGATGGCATACCAGTTCCAGGCAGCAGTACCGGTGAGCCATGAGTTCTTTGCCTCACCCGGCTTTGCGGCATCTTTTCCCGCTGTCATCTGGCAGTATACGTAGGGTTCCACTTTGTGGAGGTCGCTCTTGTCTTCAAGATAAGCGGGACATATTTTACGGTAATACTCCCACGCGCGGTCACCGCGTCCGAGCACGGTCTCACCAATAATCACCCACGGGTTATTGTGAGCGAATATACCGGCATTTTCCTTATAACCTGCGGGATAGGTTGATATTTCGCCATACTCCATCACATATTCGGTGAATGCAGGGTTGTTGAGCACAATACCATGCTCGCAGTCAAGATGCTCCTTTACAGAATCGAGAGACTGCTTCACGAGCCCTTCCTCCAGACCGATTCCTGCCATGGTGCACCAACCTTGCGATTCAATGAAGATTTTACCCTCCTTGTTTTCGTGTGAGCCCACCTTGTTGCCATAGAAATCGTAAGCGCGAAGGAACCACTCGCCATCCCAGCCATGCTGTTTGACAGCCTCAATCATCTCGTCGACATATTTCTGAGCTCTTTCAGCCTCTTCGTTGAGTCCGAGATGACGACAGAGGTTCACATAGTCCTGACCATAGATTACAAACTGACCGGCTATCATGAGCGATTCAGCCTTTGAGCCTTCAGTCTTGTTTTCGGTAGTCTGGAATGACTCGTTGGGGTCGTTGGAGAAACAGTTGAGATTCAGACAGTCGTTCCAGTCTGCACGCCCTATGAGCGGGAGACCGTGAGGACCGAGATTCTTGATTACATGGTCAAATGACACCTTGAGATGCTGCATCAACGGCACTTCGGAGCCGGGCTGATTGTCAAACGGCACAAGCTCATCGAGGATGGTGAAATCGCCCGATTCCTTGATGTAAGCTATAGTTCCGAATATGAGCCACATCGGGTCGTCATTGAAACCGCCGCCGATATCGTTGTTGCCACGTTTGGTGAGAGGCTGATACTGATGATAGCAGCCGCCATCAGGGAACTGGGTTGACGCAATGTCGATAATCCTCTCTCGGGCACGTCCCGGTATCTGATGCACGAAGCCAACAAGGTCCTGGTTAGAGTCGCGGAAACCCATGCCTCGACCTATACCACTCTCAAAGAAAGAGGCGGAACGGGAGAAACAGAAGGTAATCATGCACTGATACTGGTTCCAGATGTTGACCATGCGGTCCAGACGCTCATCGCCTGTAGCAACCGTGAAACGGTCAAGCAGGTCATCCCAGTAGGCACGGAGTTCATTGAAAGCCTTGTCGACCTTTTCGGGAGTGTCAAAGCGTTGCATCATCTCTTTGGCACGGGTCTTGTTGATTACACCCTTTGATTCCCACTTTTCTTCCTGTGGATTCTCAACATAGCCGAGCATGAACACGAGGTCACGGCTCTCGCCAGGCTGCAGGGTGATTTCGAGGTAATGTGAGGCTATGGGCGACCATCCGTGAGCCACGGAGTTGCGGGGCTTGCCATCAAGCACAGCCTGCGGTTCGTCAAAGCCATTATAGAGTCCGATGAAAGTCTCGCGGTCGGTGTCGAAACCGTCCACGAGCTGATTCACGGTATAAAATGCGTAATGATTGCGGCGTTCCTTATATTCAGTCTTATGATATATAGTGGAGCCATCTATTTCCACCTCACCGGTGGAGAAATTGCGCTGGAAATTTTCCATATCTGTGGCGGCGTTCCAGAGACACCATTCCATGAAGGAGAAGAGTTTGAAAGTCTTTGCCTTGTCACTCTTGTTGGTGAGAGTGAGCTTAGCAATCTCAGCATGGGTATCGAGCGGCACGAAAAAGAGCACCTTGGCTTCAAGTCCGTTTTTCTCACCCTTGATGATGGTATAATTCATGCCGTGGCGGCATTCGTAGGAGTCGAGAGGGGTTTTAGTGGGTTTCCATCCGGGATTCCAGATGGTGTCGCCATCCTTAATGTAGAAATAGCGGCCTCCTGCATCCATCGGCACACCATTGTAGCGGTAGCGTGTGAGACGTCGGAATTTTGCGTCCTTATAGAAGCTGTAGCCACCGGCCGAATTGGATATCAGTGAAAAGAAATCTTTATTTCCGAGATAGTTTATCCAAGGCCACGGAGTGCGGGGTTCGGTAATCACATATTCACGAGCGAGGTCGTCGAAATAGCCGTATTTCATCTGTAAATTCTTTAATTGTTAGTATAGTGGAATAGATATACAAAGATAGCTAATTTCCTGCTTTCATTTTGATATTCAAAAGTCAGCGAAATATAAAAGGGGTATCAAAATGTTAACAATATATTGAGGTTTTGATACCCCTCTGATATAGTCAGCTTTTATCTATTCCTTCGGAGTCAGGAAATCAGAGATAGGATTTCTTAGAGTTTGAAATCACCCTGATTGAGTACGAGAGGATTGTTGAGCACAGTAGACCATTCATTACCCTGGTTCCACTGGATAAATGCAGGACCGTTGTCGTTCTGCTCATACCAGCCCATGAAGAAGCTCCAGAGAGCACCGTCGATATAGGCGCTTTCAACGTCAATCAGGTTGCCGCATTCTGTAAGAGCCACAATCTTCTTTCCGTTCACGAGGTTGTAGAGTGTCTCGAACTGAGCGGTCTGGTTGGTGAGAGATTCAACATAAAGGTCGGTACCTACAATGTCAACCTTATCATCGCCGGGATAAGCGGCACGGATTTTTGACATATCAGCAAGCTTGCCTTCATCGGAAGTCTGCACGGTCCACACCCATATAAGGTTGTTGATGCCATACTCGTTGGTAAGCTTGTCATAGAGCCAGCTCCAGAGCTGCTTGGTGGTCTCGACACCTGAGTTGCCCCACCAGAACCATGAGCCCCAGGTATAGTCGCCGGCTGCTTCATGGAAGGGACGCCAGAGCACTGCGATGCCTGCATCCTGAAGGAGCTTGAGATAACCAGCGAGTTTGGCTACATCGGCAGTCGCAACCTGATTTTCCCAGGTACCGTCCACGAGGACGTTGGCAGCAGAGAACACATCGGATGAAGCATCGTAGCCCACATCATTTCCTGCAGGGTTGGTGATTGACACCTCAGTCACCACATAGTCATGACCTGAGATGATGATACCGTTGTCCTTAATGTCAGCAACCATCGGAGCAGTCACTGTGACGGTATAGTCGCCGGTTATATCGAAGTATTCAAGGTCAGAGGTGAGACCGCCCCAAGTAGAACCGTTCTTCACGGAACCCTGTGCGCCTGCAGCCACATCCTTGGTCTTCACTGTAATTACAGTTCCTACCACAACATTGCCTAACTTAGCCTTGGCATCATCATCGTTAAGCTGAATGAAGCCTGACCAATCGCCGGGCATAGCCTGCTCACCGGTCCAGAGAGTGGTGGTGCCGGGCTTGCTCTTGGGCACATTCCAGTGCCAAGTCATGGCGGGGATGCTACCTGCGTCCCAGACAGTCTTGACGGGAGTTATGTCACCGTAGTCAATCCAGTTGGCAGGAGATGAAGCGAGATGGATATAGTCGAAACCTACGATTGCAGGGAATTTACCTGAGGTCTGCTTGATGAGGTCACAGAAACCAGTGCCCCAAGCCACTTCACCCATGGCACCTGAGAGCTGCTTTTCACCATAATTGCTGAGAAGCATATTGTAGACAGCCTTAGCCTGAGAGGTTGCATTGGCATTGATGAGAGAGCGGGTCACGAGCGACACATCGGTAAGATGAGAACGGTCGGTGGCGAAGTTGACAGTCACTTCGGGAGCGAAAGTCTTGGAACCTACACCTGCCACACCGCGTGCGGGGATATTGAAGGTATAATTCTTACCTTTTGACAGTTTGAAGTAAGACACCACAGTGTTGCCATCCTTCACTTTGATTGAGTCAATCTTTGAGTTGGTGATTGTGATATCGACAAGCGAGTTGATTGCCACATCCGTGCTGTAGACAACTTCGATACTACCGAGTTCCACATCGACTATAGCACCTTCCTGAATTGACACGGAGCTTACAGTCACATCAAACGGCTGGGTTGTGGTCCAGTCCGGTTCGTGGTCATCATCGCAGGCAACGAGAGCGCAACCGACCAAAGCTGTACCAAGAATATATTTTAATTTGTTCATTTTTCTTTCTTTATATTTAGGAGTGGCGGGGGAAACGGAGAGCACCGCTCCCCCGCCCTTCCAAATGAGCTAAATATTTTATTCGATGGTCACTTTATTCAGGTAATATTCACTACCGGTAATCACGAGACCTCCGTTTGCCACCAAATCCTCAAGCACATTGGCAGTAAGCACAACTTCAAGGGGACTTGCAGGATTGTCATACTGACCGGGGATTGGGTCGGGAAGATTGCCCCAACCGTCGCCGTGGCGCAGTGAGATACACCACCATTCATCACCTACAGTTGAAGTAGTGTAAAGGCGAAGGATTGAGCCGGGCTTCACTGATGACCAGTCATAGCCACCCCATGCGAGGTCCTGATTGCCACCCCAGCCAGAGCAAGTCCAACCGGCATCCCAAATCACAGTCTCGAGAGAATTTTCCCATTCGATGTGTACCTTGCTTATCACAGTACCTTCGCCCTGGATAACCATTGCGGTCTCTGACCAACCGTCCTCGGTGGTGAGAATACGGTTGAGGACATCAGCTGTGAGGACAAATTCAGCTGTTGTAGCTGTCATGTCGGGCTGAAGCATATCCATCTGACCCCAGTTGGCGTCATTAACCTGAATCTGAGTGTATGCGTAGGGAGCGATGTGGAACACGAGAAGGGCACCGGCAGGAACACCTTCAAACGCGCTCTTATAGAGGCGGAATGCGCCACCATCACCTTCACCTGCCCAGCTGCCAAGGTCGCGGATTTCGTTGAAAATCACATTCTCGACATGGGTTGCGGGAATCACTTCGATATTGTAAGTGATAGTACCGTTGGACGATACGAGGGTGAATGTTGATGACTTACCGGCCGATTCAGGTACCTGTATAATCAGGCGGTCACCATTAAGAATATACTGCACGGCATTTCCGTTGACCTGTACGCCAGTGAGCTTGTCGGCATTGGCAATTGATACAACGAATGTCTCGCCGGCATTGATTTCAGCATCGGCAGCAGGAAGCTCTGTCGCGTAAGCACACTCGGGAGCGTTGAGTTCGATTTCAGGGAGTTCTACGGTCTCACCATTGGTGAGGGTAAGAGAAACACTGTTTGTACCGGCAGAAAGAGTTGCGGGAACTATCACTGCAAATTCAGTTGCAGAGGGGTTGCTGACCTCAACCGATGCAGTACCACCAAAGGTGATTGAAGCTACATGCTGGAGATTCTTACCCGACACTTTCACTTCGGCAGCAAGAGCCGCAGGCACAGGATTGTATGCCACAGCCTCAGGCTTGATAGTCGCGATGGCAACTTCAACAGCCGCACCAGAAGCGGTGTGGAGCACAGCATTACCACTTTGAGTTCCTTCGGGAACAGTCACGGTAAGCTCAGTGGCCGACTGGGTGGCAGGTTTCACTGCTTCCTCAACGTTGGGGAAGTTGATTTCAGTCACAAGTTCCATGTTCACACCCTTGAACTTAATCACATCGCCGCTCCAGATATCTGAACCGGGTTCAGCAACAACTTCTGCGGGGAGAGCCACACCGATAGTAGCGATGGCAACCTTGACACCTGATGCAGGAATCATGCACACTGTACCGTCAGTAACGTTAGCGGGGAGTACGAACGAGAGCTTATCCTCGTTGACAGTAAATTCCACTTCATCGCCGTTTGGCATCTCAACCTTTTTCACAAGGTCAATGTCAGCCACAGTAAAGGTGACAGTCTCGCCAGGCTTAGCACCTGAAAGGTCAGCTACCTTTTCTACAGAGGGGAGCACCACATTGATTTCATCCTCAGAGTAAATCCAGTTGGGGAGAGGTTCAGCACCGTCACTGATGATAACCTGACCAGACTGAGCTTCGGCAGGCACGGTAAGAGTGATTTCGTAACGTGTCTGAGAGATGAAATCAGCCTTTTCAACCACAACCTCGTCGGTGAAAATCACCTCTTCAATCAGGTTGAGGTAATCGCCACGGAGAGCGAGAGTCTGACCGGGTTTCACGGTCATCGGGCTTATTTCATCGAGTGAGATAGGCTCGGTGAATGAAAGTTCGGTGATTGATTTGATTTCACCCTTTGCGTGGTGAAGCACCACATATCCGGGCTCAGCATCCTGAGGAACAGTGATGCGTATTTCCTCGGGAGAAATGACCTTTATGTCGGTCACATCACCCGAGCCGGGAAGGGTGATTGAGGAAATCTGGTCCATACCTGAACCGAGGAAACGGAGTTCACCGCCACGGGCAACCGGTCGCGGTCCCCATACGTTCAGGTTCACACCACCCTTATACTGCTGGGTGTTGAAGTCGTCGTTATCATCACATGATGTCAACGCCGGCAGCATCAACGCCATGCAAAGCGCGAGCAAACTTGTTAAGTTAAATATCTTTTTCATTGTTTTGCTATATTTTTACCGTGTTGACAATTAGTTTTTAACCGCTCTGATGTTATCAATCTTAAGCATCGGTGTACAATCCACACCTTCCACACCACCGTTCCAGAGGAATATCTGGAGGCTTGCGAAGTCAGCGGCGCTTGAGAGGAATGTAGTGGCACCCGAACCGTCACTTGCATAGATGAAGTCCTTGATGGGGAGAGTCACTGTAATCCATTTGCCATCGGTATGATAAGCCTGAGTAGCAGTCCAGGGGGTCCAGAGACCACGTGCAGATGTGTTCTGGAAGTAAGAGTTGTTACATCCAGCCACAGGGTTGCCGTAGATGTCAGTACCTGCGTTACCCATGCTCACCTTGTCGGTACCGGCAAAGATAATCTGCATGGCACAAGCCTGCCAAGCTGCGCTTGAGGGGATGCAGAGCTCAAACTTGATGCTCATATTGTTGTAGTCGGAGAAATCCACAATGTCGAACAGACGTACACCTTCGCGGTCGGGATAGTCAGTAGGAGTGTTCCAGCTACCTGCCCAGTACTCAAACGAGAAGTTACCATCATCCCAGGCATCCTTGCCTGCAAGAGTGGTGGCGCCGTCGCCGAGACGCACGTAGTTGCCGCTGATACCGGTTCCGTCATCCTCAACAGGCATGTTGTGCCAACCGTGGTTGGTAAGACCGGTAAGACCGTCAAAGTCAAACATCATACCGCGGGTATCCATGTAGTGGAAACCGCTCTCACCTTCACCGTAGATAGAAGCGACAGTGATAGGACCTTCCACAGCACCTTCGGGTACCTCAACCTCAAGAGCTTCCTGAGTGATTTTCTTGATTGAGGCAGGAATACCGCCGGGGAATGTCACAGTAAGGGGCACATTGGGGTCGTCAGCGAAGTAAGCACCGTTGATTGTCACAATGTCACCTGCATGAGCATACTCACATGTCATGTTGTCGATGCGGGGAGCAGGCACGGTGACATTGAAGGGATATTCCACCTCAACGCCGCTTGAAGTGATGAAGCGGGCAATATTATTAACCTCTCCGGGGATATTTCCGGGGATATCAACGATAATAGTGTGGCTTGTCACCATGGTGGGGTTCAGTTTGGCTTTCTGGTCATTGAACCAAACCTGCTGAACATCGCCGAGATTGTCGCCGACAAATGCGAGACGTGTGCCGAGAGCCGCGCTCACGATGAGTGAGTCAGCCTGGTCAATATTGCATGAGCGGGCATATTTGATGACCGGGGTAGAGCCCTTGTCCTTCTCCGCATCAGTCTCGTCGGAGCATGATGCGAGGGTAAAGGCAGACGCCATGGTTACCGCAGCCATGAATGTATATCTGAATATATTTTTCATGATGATTCTTACTTGATGTTTTTACATTTTACTGTTTTACTCGGCCGATGAACCGCCATAATAATCCACAGGGGCAGCGCTGAGAGCAGGTGAACTGCTGGATACAGCTGCGGGGATAGGAGCTACAAATGCAGATTCACCTATGATAATCTGGTCATACTGCGCACCAGCATCTTTCGAATCGACAATGAGATAGATGTCACGGTTGTTCTCATTTGATGAGTCGATGTTGGGATAATTGGCATAGTCGGGCACGAACATTGCGGCACGGTTGAAACCGGTCTCATAACCTGAGTTAAGAAGAGCGAGGGCAGCCTGATTGCCTTCACGGTAGCGGTAACGCTGGGTGTCAAACCAAGTCTGGCTCTCGAATGCGAGTTCACGGCGACGCTCCTTGAGAAGCTCAATGTAAGTCACGGAAGAAGCCTCAGCAATACCGGCACGCTGGCGCACCATGTTGTAATACTTCATCGCCATGGGGTCGGAAGTCGAGTTGTTGGTACCCATCTTTGCCTCAACATAAGTAAGGTATACATCGGCGAGACGCATAAGGTAGATGTTGTTGGCAGCATCCTGATTGATACCTACGTTGCCATCGCAGTCAGCTGACTTACCGATGATATATTTCTTGATATGGGCAAGCATCTCATTTCTATCCTCAAGCACGTCGCCTGAAGGGTCGCGGCTTACGTACTGGTAAGTGTAACCACCACCTGCACGATTGAGCATTGAATAGTAGTCGCCGTTGGTCATGTAAGTCCACATGCGGCGCTTGTCGTTACGCTCATACATGTTCTGCAGAGAGATGGTCGGACCTTTGCCGGCACCCCAGGTCTGGTCAGCTATCACGCTTGAGCGGCTCCAAGCCACATTGTGAGCGTTGCCGAAAGAATAACCCTGAACGGCGCACTGGATAGCGAGGATTGACTCGGGACCATTGTTTGCCTCAACGTCGAAGAGAGTTGAGAAGTCAATATCGGTGAGTGCAGTGGTGTTCTCGATTACATAGAGAGCATCCTCAGCAGCCTTTGCATAAAGAGCAGCACGGTCATAGCCATAATCGGAGTGTGAAGCCATTGTCACAGCGAGCTTGGCGCGGAGTGCGCGGGCTTTGCGCTTGTCGAGACGGTAAGCATCCTTGTCGGATTCGGGAAGATTCTCCACAGCGAAGTCGAGGTCCTCCATGGCGAAACGATAGACACTTGCCTGAGTGTTGCGGGGCACGTCGAGGTTACCACCGGTAATCATGGCAGAGTTGTTCTCAATCACAGGTACATCATGCCATACCTCAGCAAGCATATAGTGGCAATATCCGCGGAGCGCACGGGCTTCGCCGAGAGCCTGGTTGATATCATCCTGAGTGATGGTACCACCGCAGATGGGGGTGATATCGTTGATGACCGAGTTGGCGGTAAGGATAACGTTGTAGAGACCTTTCCAACCTTCGTTGAGGTAAGGGTTAACAGAGGTATAGGTACCGAAATACCACTGACCTTCGTCAGAATAGGTATAGAAGATATCACCGTTAATCATGTCCATCTTCCACTGGAAGTTCATGTGGAAGTTGCTCCAGGTCTTGGAAGCGTAAAGAGCCATTGTGGTTGACCTCAAAGCCTCGGGTGAGGTGTAGAAGGTCTCCAGCACCGGTTTGTCTACAGGGTCGATGGTAAGGAAGTCGTTACAGGAAACGAGTGAACCTCCGAGCACCATGGCAACCGCAGTGGTTTTGAATATATTTTTCATTTTCTATGTCAATAGGATATGTTATTAGAAAGAGAGGTTAAGACCGAGCGTGTAGGTGCGCGGTGTTGGATAACGGCCACGGTCGATGTTCTGCAAGAGTGAGCTCTGGTTGAAGGCACCGATTTCAGGGTCATAGCCGCTGTACTTAGTGAAAGTATAGACATTCTGAACATTCACGTAGAGCTTGGCATTCTGGATGAACGCTTTCTTCGCCCACTTGGTGGGAAGGTTGTAGCTGAGTGAGATGTTCTGTATGCGGAGATAAGTCGCATCCTCAATCCAACGGTCGCTCATACGCTGGTTACCGTTTGAGTCAAGGTTAGAGAAACGAGGTATACCGTTGTGACCGGGAGCCAACTGAAGGTTTGAGATATCATCGCCACCGTTGGGGTCGATTTTCACAGCCTGAGCACGGTCGAGCACGCTGACAGCCTGGCTATCCCAAATTGAGCTGAGACCTTCGGTGCGGTAGCGGGCCCAGTTGAGGATGTCGCCGCCTACCTGACCGGTAAGACCGATGTTGAGTTCAAAATCCTTAAAGGTAAAGGTGTTGGTGAAACCGAAAGTGAAGTCGGGGTTCGGGTCGCCGATTACCTTCTGGTCCTCGTCGTTGATTACACCGTCGCCGTTCTGGTCAACGAACTTGAGGTCGCCAATCCATGCGCCCGACACCTTGTCAATTTTGTTGGAGTAAGGTGCAGAGCCACCTGTCTGTGTGGCGTGACCTACTATATCAGCTTCATTTTCAAAAAGACCTTCTGTCTCATAGCCATAGAATACACCCATGGGCTGACCTACTGCAAACATAGTCACAGTCTGGAATGGAGCGTACCAGTCAACGTTACCGTAGATGCGCTGTGAGTCATCGTTGAGAGCCACAATCTTGTTGCGGTTGTGTGAAAGTGTAAGAGCTGCATTCCAACGGAAGTCCTTAGTTATGACGGGACGTGCATTGATTTGGAGGTCCACACCCACGTTACGGGTCTTACCGATGTTAGCCCAGGGGTTGTTGATGGTACCCCTGTCGCTTGAGCCGATGTGAGAGGGAGTGAACACCTGCATGAGGAGGTCCTGAGTCTGCTTGTGGTAAGCGTCCACTGTAATTTCGAGGCGATTGTTGAATGCCGCGAAGTCGATACCTGCGTTCCACTGCTCAGATGCTTCCCATTTGAGGTCGGGGTTAGAGAGGTTGGAGGGGATATAAGCTGTACCGCCGGGAGTAAGCATGGTCTGGAGAGCCGAACCATAGAGATAGGTGTTGATGTTGGAGTTACCAACCTTACCGTAACCGAGACGGAGCTTAAGGTTGTCGAGCCAGGTCACATCCTGAAGGAACTTTTCCTGCTGTGCGCGCCAAGCGAGTGCCACTGACGGGAAAGTACCCCACTTGTTGTTTGAACCGAACTTGCTTGAACCGTCGCGACGTACTGTTGCGGTGAGCAAATAGCGGTTGTCAAAGCCGTAGTTGAGTCGGGCAAACACTGAAGCGGAAGAGTTTGAATCAGCCCAACCGGTGTTTGATACGAAAGTACCATCCTCACCCATTATATGGATGTTGTCGGATGAGAAGTTCTGCTTGATGAGGGTGGTACCGTTCCATGAGCCTTTTGAAGCCTCGAAACCGGCCATCACAGTCACATCGTGCTTATCAAGGAATTTCTGATTATAGGTGATGTAGTCTTTCTGCATCCAGAAGAAGTTGTGCTCCTCACGCTGCATCATCTGGTTCACGTCATTTGATACCAGACCGAATTTATAGGTGGGAATGAATGACTTATTCTGATTCTGTGAAGCATCAAACGCATATTCAGCACGGAAAGTAAAATGCTTGAGGAAGTCAGCACTTACATAGAAGTTACCGTTCACTTTCTGACGAAGAAGAGTGTTGTTGGTCATAAGGGCGAGAGCAACGGGGTTCCATGTTGACGCACCGTTCACGGTGTTAGGACCTGCCCAGTTACCTTCGAAGTCACGCACGGGCACAGAGGGCATCATGGTCATAGCCTGCATGATTACACCGTCAGAACCGTCGTTACGGGTGATGGTCTCATCGGTACGGGTGTAAGCAAGAGCACCGCCCACCTTGAGCCAGCTTGTGAAGTTGTTGTCGATATTGAAACGGGTGTTGAAACGGGTAAAGTCAGAACCGATAATGGTACCTTCCTGTTTCATCCAACCGCCGCTCATAGCGTAGACAGTCTTGTCGTTACCGCCAGTCATGCTCAACTGGTGGTTCTGCATGAACGCTGTGCGGAATATTTCATCCTGCCAGTCGGTACCCTTGCCGAGAAGGGAGATGTCACTATAAGTATCGTCGAAATTACCACTGTTGAGCACGCCATCGGCAAGAAGCTGCTGCTGGTACTGCGCATATTCGCGGAGGTCCATCATGTCAAGCTTCTTAGCTACCTGCTGCCATGCCACATAACCGTCGTAAGTAATATTTGAGCGACCTGCCGAACCGCGGCGGGTAGTCACGAGCACAACACCGTTGGCACCTGCCGCACCATAGATGGCACAGGCTGATGCATCCTTGAGCACGTCGATGCTCACAATGTCGGAAGGAGCGATTGCTGCGAGAGGGTTGACAGTGGTCTGACCGTTTGAACCGCCCATCCAGTCAAAACCTTGCACTGAGTTGGAGCCGCTCATAGGCACACCGTCAATCACATAAAGAGGTTCATTTGAAGAGTTAAGAGAGCTTGCACCACGGATACGTACTGAAGTAGCACCACCGGGAGCGCCCGAGTTCTGAGTCACCTGGACACCGGCCACTTTACCTTGAAGCATCTGGTCAGCATTGGTGACGATAGTCTGTTTCATCTGGTCTTCTGAAATCGAAGCTACCGAACCGGTAATGTCCGATTTGCGCTGGGTACCATAACCGACCACCACTACTTCATCGAGGATTTCTGAGTTTTCCTCGAGAGTGACAGTCACGTTGGTGCGTCCGTTAAGAGGCACTTCCTGAGTGGTCATGCCTACAAAAGATACTACGAGAACGGCTTTGGCTGACTTCACGGTGATGGTGAAGTTACCGTCAAAGTCCGTTGCCGTACCATTGGCGGTGTTGCCTTTCTCTTGCACTGTAGCACCGATAAGCGGTTCGCCCGACTTATCAAGCACCACACCTTTCACGGTGGTCTGAGCAAAAGCTGTGAGCATAAAGCACAGCAGGAATGCCGTCATCAGACCCCTCAGGTCAAAGATTTTACTTTTCATTATTGCAATTTTAAGGTAATAGATAGATTTTTTCTGTTTTTATTCTTGTTACTTTAGGTAAAAAGCATAGGGTTATTGTATTTTTTATGTTTTTATGGTTGGTTATCTTTCGCAAAATTAACGCAATGTCTTGACTTTGTATGGTACTTTTTTATCCCGTAGTGATACTATCTTGCAAAGAGCAAAATAAGTCAATAAACTGTCACTTTTTTATCATTCCTACACAAAGCCCTACGTCACAGCCGGCAGGAATGACATATTTATGTGAAGATATTTGCGCGAATTGATGTCAGGTAGTAGAATCCTATCGCTCTTATATGGGCTGATTTTGCCATCAGAGACCCTTTTGAGCTCTATCGAAACAAGTCATATAAGTGTCAAACGATTAGGACTTATACTTTTTATCTTTTTCTTGTCGCCATCTCCTTTATCAGAGCGATGGTGGTGGAATCGGAAGCAAACACAGAGTTGAGTCCCTGGGCTTCCTGTGCGGGGTCACCGGTGTAGTCATCACCCGGTTGCCAGGTGGCATGTGCAGGATTTGCAAGACCGCCCCACCCCCAGAAGTTGACGCCGGCAAGTTTGCCTCCGTTCACTACCTCGGTAAACACATGACGATAGTAGCTGTCTCGGGCACTCACGGGTGAACCCGGCTCAATTGCCATGTTGTCACGTGGATAGCCAAACTCCTCAAGCACTATAGGCTTTGACCATGACTCCTCATCCTTGACAAGCGCTTTGGCGAGGGCGGTGTGGTGGGCGTTGATGTAGTCAGTGGTGTTGCGACATGCCACGGGGAGACTATCGACCACTGTCTTTTCTGAAACCCAGCTCCAGTTGTAGGGCCATATATGTATGGTGGCATAGTCAACCTCAGGGTAGGAATGAATGCGTGTCCAGAGCGACATGTCATTCTCACAGCCCCATGAGCCTTCGCTGCCCACCGATACGAGATGGTTGGGGTCCAATGACTTTATAAGTTTCGCAGTCTCACCAATCCAAAGCGCAAACGGCTCTTTGCTCTCCTCGGAGAAGGCTCTCGGCTCATTGGCGATTTGCCAAGCCATGATGGCAGGCGACTCTGAGTAAGGTTTTCCGGTCACACTGCTGACACGTCCCACTATATTCCTGATATGGTCAGCCGCCAAAGCTTTTGCAGAGTCGTTACGCACGAACTTCGAGGCATATTCCATATAGGCGGGGTAACCGGCATCGGCAGGGTTGACAGCCTTTCCGGCACCGGCCCATTCAAGATAGGTGGAGAAACCGCCGCTCCATTCCCAAGCATTGTTGAGATAGAGCACAGCTTTCATACCACGCTTCTCAAGGTCGGCCAGAAGATAGTCGAGCCCGCGGAGAAGGGTATCGGAATAGACGCCGGGCGATTTCTGCAGAGTTGGCGAAATGTGGGAAGCAAGTCCCTCTTCACCGTCACCACCCACAAGGATGCGCAGGTTGTTGATGCCAATGCTCTGAAGGGTGTCAAGTTCTTGAGCGAGACGCTCGCGGTCGCCACCCTCACCTTCGGACGCAAGAATGGACCCATACCAGAAATTAGTACCGACGTAACGGTAGACGGAATCTCCGATATAGAACTCACCGTCGCGCACTGTCACATAAGGACTCGGCTGTTTGTCGCTTTCTCCACTCTGTCCGGAACATGAGCCAGTCACTCCGGTCACCACAGCAGCGGCAAAAAGCATAGGCAGTAATATTTTCTTGTGCATGATAGTTAACTATGTTGCTATTGTTAAGGTTTTTCTGTCTAAAAGCCGGAGATTACTCCGATATGTCTGATTTGATTAGCCGCGACTATTTTTCCCAATTGTCAGTGCGGAAAGGTATGAGCGGCATACCGAACATATCCTTCACCTGACCCACGGCGAAGTTCTTGAAGCAGTAGCGCACCGCTTTTATATCCTTCACCTTATCGCTACTGACTGTGACGGTGTGCTCGTTCCAGTCCTCAGTGGCTGTGGCGGGATAAAACACCCGGTCTTCACCTGCCACTTCAAATCCAGGAAGCACCATATTCGGATTAAGACCTGCGTCAGCATTGTTGAACGAGATTACAGCCTTGTCCCCCTCGAGTTTCACCGATTTATATGAAGGATATGTGGCGGGGACTCCGGTGAGACCATAAGTACGGTTGGCGGCCATGAATGCGAGGCGTTCGCCGATTTCTTTCTTCTTGCGGGCATGTATATCCTCCAGTTCAAAGGGATAGATAAGGTCGGAAGTGCATACTATACCACTGTTAGGTGTGATTTCAGCCGCTTTGTGCTGACATTCACGGAAGAGCGCGGCAGCTGTCTCGTCGCCATTGCCATATTTCCATCCCGGAATCTCAACGAAATAAAACGGAAGCTCGCCCTGACCCCATTCGTCGCGCCAGATTTCAACCATGTCACGCTGATGTGAGGGATATTCATCATGACGACCTACGTTTGACTCGCCCTGATTCCAGAGGAAACCTTTCACAGTGTAGCCGAGCACAGGTTTCAGCATTGCATTGTACATCACACCTATGCGTTCCCACTCGTTGATGGTTGAGTCTTTCTCCTCCTTAGCCATATCCCAGCCGGGATAGGTGTCAAGTTTCCATTCAGGCATCCATCCTTCAACTTTCGAGCCGCCATAAGCGCAGCTGATTATACCTACAGGGACATTCAGCATGTCAGTGAGCGACTGTGCAAAGAAATATGCCAATGCCGAAAATTCAGCGGCATCCTGTGGATTGGAGACTTTCCATTTTCCCTCCACACGCTCCTGCGGAGTGTAGGCAGCCCGCTTAGGCACAGTAGCCATTCGTATAGATGGATATTTCCCGGAGTAGGCTATCGCCTGCGCTGCACCTTCAACCGGTTGTGTCCAGAATCCACGGAGAGGCATCTCCATGTTTGACTGTCCGGAGCAGAACCAGACCTCTCCTATAAGAATATTGTCAATCTTCACCTCTCCATCACCATCATTGAAAGTCACGGAGCAAGGAGCGAAGGAAGCTGCAGGTGTCGACACTTTCACTTCCCATCGACCTGAATTCTTATCGGCTTGCGCGGTATATGCCCTGCCATCCCACGAGGGGGTGACAGTGACAGCAGAACCGGGCTTAGCCCATCCCCACAGTTTCACATCGGAATTCTGCTGGAGCACCGCGTTATCGCTGATGATATCCGGTAGCTCCACAGCGGCATTGACCGCGAGAGGAGACATCAATAAAGCCGACAGGGTTAATTTGGTCAATATATTTGCACTCATTATACTTTTTTGAGCTTAGAATTGATATTATTTTTAATAATGAACCGGGGACCGGATTATTTTTTATGCGTAAGTTGCCTTAGTGGACAATTCATTTTGAGTTACGCTCAGTTATGGTCTTACGCGCGAGCTTAGCCCATTCCTTGAGGTCCTCTTCTTTCCATTCCATACCGTTGTCCGATGCAGTGGCTTCAATCATTGAGCAAGTCTCATTTTTGTCAGCTATATCCCACATAAGCACCGAAATGTTATGCTTGTCGGCAAACTCCATCCAAGCCTTCCATGACTCATAGTCGATGGGACCGTCGCCGGTATGGTCCATAGAGCCACACTCCGACACAATCAGCGGCAATCCGGCAGCAATAGCCTTCTCAGCCTTATCGCGGTTCCAGTCCTTATGTGTTCCTGCATAATAATGGAGTGAGTAGAGAAGATTGGGCATTTCAAGTGGTGACTCAGCCGCTACATCCACGTCCTGGTCCCACTTGGGAGTCCCGACTATCACCACAGCATTGGGAGCATTCTTGCGAATCACCGGAATCAGCTCGTTGGCATAATCCTTAATCTCCTGCCAGGGTATATCGAGAGGTTCGTTCCATATCTCATAAAGCACATTTGGAGTGTCGCCATATTTCTCTGTTATCACAGTGAAGAACTTCTTGGCATCCTCGAGGGTATTCTCATGTGAATGCCAGTCGCATATCACATACATATCGTTGGCGATAGCAGCGTCAATCACCTTCATGGCAAGATTCACAGCATTGGCCGAATCAACATCGTAGGTATTCACACAGTCGCCGCTCTTATGTGCGCCGATGGCTGCACGGGTGATATTAGCACCCCATTTCTCTTTAAGAGCTTTGACAGTACCTTCATTATAGAAGCGACCCCAGTTGGAGTGCCAGCCGAGCGACGGACCATTAAGCACCACAGTGTCACCATTGGCATTGAGGAGCGCAGTACCCTCTACATGAAGAGGAGAGACAAAAACTGTCACGGAATCCTCCTGCGACGCTCCGGCATCAGTCTTGGAGGAGGAACCACAAGCCGCGAGCCCTGCAAAAGCCATGGCGAGAGCGACAATGGGCAAGAAATTGATTTTCATACAAGGATTTTATGATGTTGGTAAATTTCACGGAATACTTTGGGCGAATTTCCTTTCTTCTTCTTGAAGATACGGTTGAAATTCGACACATTGTTGAACCCGCACTCGTAACAGATTTCAGCTACGGAGGTGGTTGAGTCGACAAGCTGTCGGGTGGCATGCCCCAGACGTATGTCTATCACGTAGTCGGAGATAGACCTTCCGGTGCGCAGCTTGAAGAAGCGGCTGAACGCCGTTGGCGTCATTCCCACAAGGGCGGCAAGGTCGCCAAGACGTATATCTTCTTTATAGTTCTGATTGATATAATCCTGAACTTTCTGCACCCGGCGGCTGTCACCGTTGGGGCGGAGAGAGGCAAACGACGAACTTGAAAGTCTGCGGTAGTTACCCTCTTCAGCAAGTTCATAGAGGATAGCCATCAGCTCTATCATTCCGTAGAAGCCGGAGTCAATTTTTGTGAGGTTGTCAAGGCGGTTGAACACTTTCATGATACTTCCGCTTGAGAACACAATACCGTTCGAGCTTATTTCCAACATGCGGCGTATAGACGCAAGCTGTGTTTTCGCCAATAGAGATTCTCCGAAAAGGTCGTGAGAGAACTGGATGGTTATCTCTCGGATGCGGTCGTTGTTACATTGGTGCTGCTCCCATCCGTGCTCTATATTGTTGCCAATAAGCACGAGGTCATATTCACCTACCGTCTCCATGGAATCGCCGACCACACGTCGCGCTCCGTCGCAGTTAGCCAGGAAGTTAAGCTCATATTCCTCATGGCGGTGCACCGGAAATGTGAATCGGTCCTTATATCTGTCAACAAGATAAAAGCAATCCTTTTCTGAGAGAGGAGTAATCTCCGTTATTATCTTATTCATTTCACACTAAGTGACACAAATCATATCGGGATTGATTGGTCAATTCAGGTTGGTATCTTTAGGGTAGTTTTCGCTTAGTTTTTCAGGTAATTTTTCTGATACCACAAAGATAAAAATTATTTTCAATTCCGCTGCAAAATCGCGCAAACTTTTCCGCAGATTTGACTCTTTTTATCATATATTTGCTAAAAAAGTATCATTTTTGCTTTTTCACACGCAAATACGCCTCCCGACACACTATTTCACACACCCGGAAATATACACATATATTAAAAAATCAATGGATTTATTTGTTATTGACAATGGTTTGTAGTACTTTTGTAAGGCTACAAATTAGCGTCTAATTTTTAAGAGTTACTTATCACAAACTGGAATGAAAAAGTTTTTCATCGCCTTTCTCGGCACTCTCGCCGGAATATGGTTTTCACTATTCATCGCTTTCATAGGCGTATTCGTGGTGCTCGGCGCTGCCATGGCATCCTCTCTCGGCTCTACAACCACTAAAATTGAAAAAGGCTCTGTGCTTCTGCTCAACCTGAGCGGTCAGATTTCCGACCGTCCCGGTTCTCTCGACATAATGTCAGCCATCCAAGGCAACAAAACCGAAATCCAGGGTCTGAATGATATCGTCGGTGCAATCACAGCAGCTGCCGATGATGACCGCATAGATGGAATCGTGATTGACTGCAACGGCGTGGCAGCAGGTGCCGCACAGCGCCAGGCTATAGTGGAGGCTTTGAAAAAATTCAAGGAGGATGCTCCTGAAAAATGGATTTACTCCTACTCCGATTCATACACCCAGGGTGACTACTATATCGCATCGACAGCCGACAGTATTTTCCTCAATCCGATTGGACAGGTGGATGTGCATGGTCTTTCGGCCACAACAATGTACTTCAAGAATCTCATGGACAAACTTGGGGTAGAAGCTCAGGTGGTGAAAGTAGGAACCTACAAGAGCGCGGTGGAACCCTTCCTCCTCAGTCAGATGAGCGACGCCTCACGCGAACAGCAGCAATTGTTTCTCGACAACATCTGGGGTGCCATCAAGACTCAGATTGCCGAAGGCAGAAAGGTGACACCCGACACTGTAAACGCGTGGGCGAACGGATTCACATTCGCTGACGATGTGAAGACTTATCTTGACAACAAGATGATTGACGCCCTCACCTACCGTCATGAATTCGACGAGAAACTCATGGCGCTTACCGGGAAGGATGATGTGGACGATATTCCTTATATCGACCCCGCTACCTACTGCAAGGATAAGGATGTAAATAAGAAAGGTAATGGCAAGGGCGCCAACATCGCAGTGCTCTACGCCACAGGCGACATCACCGACAATGACGGTGAAGGCATCGTAGCTGCAAAGCTCGTACCTGAAATCATGGACCTTACCGAAAACGAGGATATCGACGGTCTGATTATGTATGTCAACTCCGGTGGCGGCAGCGCTTTCGCGTCAGAACAAATCTGGGAAGCTCTCGAACAATTCAAGGCCATCACAGGCAAACCGTTCTATGTTTCAATGGCCGACTATGCCGCGTCAGGAGGTTACTACATCTCATGTGGCGCCGACAAGATTTTCGCCCAGCCCACCACTCTCACCGGCTCAATAGGTATTTTCGGTATAATCCCCAACGCCAATAAGCTTGTCACTGAAAAAATCGGTGTTACTCTCGGCACTGTGCAGACTAACCCCAACGCCAATTTCCCCACTCTCATGGAACCTATGACTCCGACTCAGAAAGCAGCCATGCAGAGCTACGTGGAGAGAGGTTATGACCTCTTCACTTCACGTTGCGCAGAAGGTCGCGGAATGTCTCAGGACTCAATCAAAATGATTGCCGAGGGACGAGTATGGGATGGTGCGCAGGCATTGAAACTCGGTTTGGTCGACATGCTCGGCGGTCTCGACATGGCTATCGCGGAGATGGCAAAGGAACTCAACGTGGAGACCTATACTATCACTGAGTATCCCACACTCAAGCCGAAATGGTATGACGCCATAGTTGAAGCCGGCGCCGACATCAAAGCTGGCATCATCAAGAATGAACTTGGCGAATGTGCCGATATTTACGAAACCGTCAACCGCATAAAGGGTATGTCAACCCTCCAGTGCCGCATGGATTACGTAACCATCAACATGTAATAATCAATTTCTGAATTTTCTCACTACAACCTGATAAGTGGCACGCAACCGACTATTATCCACTCTAATCCTGTATCCCATATCCAAATTATATGGGCTGGGGATGGCTGTGCGCAGCAAAATGTTTGACTACGGCATGCTCAAGCAGCAGGAGTTCGACATTCCTGTGGTGGTTGTAGGCAACATTGCCATGGGGGGCACCGGAAAAACTCCGCACGTTGAGTATATCGTGGAGTCCCTGATGGGCAAATATAATATAGGTGTGCTTTCACGTGGCTACAAACGCGCCACAAGCGGCTTTGTGCTCGCCACTCCACAGTCACGACCTGAGGATATAGGCGACGAGTCGTATCAGATTTACCGCAAGTATGGTCCGGAAATCACCGTGGCTGTGTGTGAGAAACGTGTGGATGGCATACGCAAAATGCTGGAAATCAATCCGGGCATCAACATGATTATACTTGACGACGCGTTCCAGCATCGCTACGTGAAACCGTCGGTATCCATAGTGCTCACTGAGTATAACCGCCCGGTTTTCAACGACAGGATGCTCCCATACGGACGCCTGCGCGAACCGAGGACAGCCCTCAACCGTGCTGAAATAGTGGTTGTGACCAAGTGTCCGCCCGATATGAAACCGATGCAGTACCGCATCTTTAAAGAGAACCTCAACCTGTTCCCTTACCAGAAGCTCTACTTCTCACGTTTCAACTACGGTCATCTGGTCCCGGTATTCCCGTCAGAGGTTGACAGCATCCCTACCCTCTCCTCCCTAAGCCCCGACACATCGCTGCTGGTGGTGACAGGTGTTGCTAACCCGAAGCCGTTTGCCCGCTATCTGCGTCGCCACAAGGCTAAAGTGAAACTCCGCCGCTTCCCTGACCATCACAATTTCACGGCTTCCGACATGGAGTCAATAGCCCAGCAGTTTGACCAGCTTCCGGGAAAACAGAAATTTATCATTACTACCGAGAAAGATGCCGTGCGTCTCCTCAACAATCCTTATTTCCCGCATCAGCTCAAAGACAAAATATTCTATATCCCTATAAAGGTGGAATTTATCGACCAAGGAGACTCGGATTTCACCCTCGGGGTAGAAAAAACAATACGTGACTCACGCTTGTTTAAAACTTAGTGGTTATTTGCAACCAATCTCCGGGAGCCTTGACTTTCAGTCGCGGCACTGACCATCTAAAAAATCATCAATACCGAAAAATCATGTTGGAAAAAATCAATCAGACAGCCGACTTTCTGCGCTCAAAAGTAGCAGAAATGCCTAAAATTGCCATTATCCTCGGTACCGGTCTCGGTCCTATCGTTGACCACATGGAGGATAAGACATATATCCCATACAGCGAAATACCCAATTTCCCGGTTTCAACCGTAGAAGGTCACAGCGGAAACCTCATCTTCGGACGCCTCGGCGACAAAAAAGTCATCGCTATGCAGGGTCGCTTCCATTATTACGAAGGTTATGACATGAAGCAAGTCACCTTCCCTGTAAGGGTTTTCAAGGCTCTCGGAGTGGAAATACTCTTTGTTTCAAACGCTTCGGGCGGTATGAACAAGGAATTTGTGGTAGGCGATGTCATGACCATCACAGACCACATCAACCTTTTCCCCGAAAATCCTCTTCGTGGCAAGAATTACAATGAACTCGGCACCCGTTTCCCCGCCATGACCAATGCCTATGACAAGGAACTCATGGCTCTCGCCGACAAAATCGCCGAAGAAAAGGGAATCCGTCTGATGCACGGTGTCTACGTAGGCGTAACCGGTCCTACATTCGAGACTCCTGCGGAATATGAATTCTACCACATCATCGGTGGCGACTGCGTGGGTATGTCGACCGTACCGGAAGTAATCGTTGCAAACCATGCAGGAATGCGCGTCTACGGCATCTCTGTAATCACCGACCTCGGTGGCAAGGATGTAACCCAAGTTCCCACTCATGAAGAAGTACAGCAGGCAGCCCTCATAGCGCAGCCCAAATGTCTTGAAATCATGAAGGAACTGGTGAACAGATGCTAAGAACAATCATCTCAGGATAAAGCGTTATAAATAATGCGGTGGTCACGGTACGTCCGCGGCCACCGCATTAAAAATTAAGGGTTGTCTGATAATCTTTTGACCTCCTTCGGGATAAGAGATATCCATAAGGCTTCAGAATACCCTCCCCGGAATTATAAATCAATTACTTAGAATAGAGTATGGAAATTTCAGAACTTGGCGAATTTGGCTTGATTGACCGACTGACAAAAGGGTTGGAACCCGTCAATGCCTCCACCATAAAGGGAGTGGGCGATGACTGCGCCGTGCTCCGCAACCGCGACACCGATATACTTGTCACAACCGACCTGCTGCTCGAAGGTGTACATTTCGACCTCACTTACGTGCCTCTGAAACACCTTGGCTACAAATCAGCCATAGTGAACTTTTCGGATGTCTACGCCATGAACGGCACACCTAAGCAAATCACCGTGTCGCTCGGCATCTCAAAACGTTTCACCGTCGAGCATATCGAGGAACTTTTTGCCGGTATGCGCCTTGCTTGTCAGCTCTACGGAGTAGACCTCGTGGGTGGTGATACCACATCATCCCGTCAGGGTCTGGTGATTTCCATCACTTGTATCGGTGAGGCTCCGGCTGATAAAATTGTATCACGAAGCGGCGCCAAGGACACTGACCTGATTTGCGTGTCGGGCGACCTCGGAGCCGCCTATATGGGCTTGCAGCTTCTCGAGCGCGAGAAGGTTGCATCTGCCGGTCAAAAGGATTTTGTGCCTAAATTCCAAGGCAAGGAATATCTTGTGGAACGCCAGCTCAAACCGGAAGCGCGACGCGACATCATAGAAGAGCTTGACAAAGCCGGCATCCTCCCCACCTCAATGATGGACATCAGCGATGGTCTTAGCTCAGAGCTGCTGCATATATGCAAGCAGAGCGACACAGGTTGCCGCATATATGAAGACAGAATCCCTATCGACTATCAGACAGCTATCATGGCAGAGGAATTAGGGATGAATCTGGTAACAGCCGCTCTCAACGGAGGTGAGGACTACGAACTGCTATTCACCGTGCCGCTCCATTGCCATGAATCCATCGAGAAAGTTCCCGGCGTTAAAGTAATCGGACATATCACCAAGCCCTCGTTAGGTTGCGCGATGATTACACGCGACGGCACTGAAATACCTTTGCGCGCCCAAGGCTGGAACCCGCTCGCCGCTCAGCCCGAAGGGTAGTCATGACTCTCTTGGGTAGACTCGCCGGGGCATTGCGCACATTATCGCTGCGCTTCACCACCCCGGTAAGAATCGAATTCAATCTCACCGACCATTGCAATCTGAATTGCAAGGGATGTACCCACTATGCTTCTATCGCGCCCGAGGAATATGCAAATCTGCAGCTCCTCGAGCGCAACATGAGGCATCTCTCCACCATACGTGGCGCCGAGGGTATAAAACAAATTTATCTGATAGGAGGCGAACCCCTCATCTATCCCTGGCTGCATGAATCCATACAACTTTCCCGCCGATATTTCCCTCACGCTGAAATAAGCATATTTACCAATGGACTACGGCTGCCGCACATGGACGACCGCTTCTGGGAACTATGCCGTGAGAATGAGCTGCACATAGTCATAACCCGTTATCCCATCTCATTTGACTATGACAGCGTAATTGAAATGTGTACGCGCCAGGGTGTACGATTCAGCATCTTCGGCGACCGAGGCTTGGCAGGTTCATTCTTCAAGGTACGCCTTGACCCTCTGAAGAGGAGCAACCGATGGAACTCGCACTTCAAATGCTACTCATTCGGATGCCTGACAGTGCAGGGCGACAAACTTTTTCCATGCCCGCAAAGCGCTTGTGTGGAGCATCTCAACCGACGATTCGACCAGAATTTCTCATGGGAGAAAGGTGACTACCTACCAATAGCTGAAATCAAAGATATACGCGCCATACTGCGTCTGCGCAACCGTCCGGTCCCCTTCTGCTCCTACTGCAGGAAAATGCTCCCGACCCACTACAGCCGCTCATCAAGAGTCCCGGAGGAATGGATTGAAGCCTGACCTACTCTCCGGTACAGCCGATTGAAAAATGTTTAACATTTATTATTATAGCTCCCTCTAAACTTTATACCCCCATAGCCCTCTAATAGTATATATGGGAAACTTCCAAAACCTCCATCAGGTTACTTTCCCGTAATATACTAACACCATTTTAATAAAAATGCAGCTATGAAACGCTTCTTCCGCATCCTATCGATTGCCCTCCTCTGTGGAGCACTCTCCGCACCGGCAATTTCTGCACAACGCCACGGTGGCAACAACGGCTCCCGTGAGCGCACCACTCACTCCGGCGGAACTAACCGTGGTAACAGTGGCTCACGTAACAACAACAGCTCACGTCCTTCACACAACAACACAGGACGTCCTAATAATGGCTCCACCGGGCGCCCCGGCATCGGCAACAATAAGCCGAGCAATACCCACAAACCTTCAGGTACTCCATCCTGGGGAAACAATAACGGGAACAGCCATAAGCCATCCGGCACTCCAAATGTTGGCAATAACAACAACAAACCCAACAACGGTAACCGCCCCGGCATTGGCAATAACAACGGCAACAATAACCACAAGCCAAATGGCAACCGCCCGAATATTGGCAACGGCAATAACAAGCCAAACGGAAATCACCCCTCAACAGGTCGTCCCGGCATCGGTAATAACAAGCCGAACAACAATCACAAGCCAAATACAACGCCCAACTGGGGTAACAACCGCCCTGACCATCGCCCGAATGTAGGCAATCGCCCCAATCCGGGCAACCGTCCCAACAACGGCTTCGGTCCATCACACGGCACACATCGTCCAGGAGTGAGCGCACCGGTTCACCGCCCCTCACATCTTGCTCCCCCTCCGCGTCCGTATCGTCCCAATATGTACCGTCCGCACTATCGTCCCACACCTCCTCCGCGCTGGCGTCCGGCCCGTGGCATCCCTGCTATCCATGGCATTCTCGGGCTTACTTTCGGCACAGCCATAAATCTATCGCTGGATTTTCTGTACAACTCCGGTTATGTAGTGGATGGCTACAGCAATGATGTGGTATACCTCCGCAATGTGAACCAGCTCAACTATATTTGGACTGACGCCGCTTTATATTACGGCTCCAACGGTCTGGACGCATCGTCATTCTACTATGCTACTCCTTACTACGATATGACCCGTTACAATGCAGTTTACAACAATCTTGTGGCTCTATATGGTCAGCCGGTATCCATCAATTCAGCCGGTCAGCTTGGTGCCACATGGTTTGGCGGCAACCAGGGATACATAACCCTCAGTTTCGGAGCCAACAACGTGTCGGGAGGTGCTCTCCGTTACCTCACCACTCTCACTTTCGGACTCTAACCACCATTACTCCAAGTGAGCCAACCGTAAAAATTGAAGATGTTAAAGATTATAACCGGAAAGAGTCCGACATTGAGTCGGACTCTTTTAATTTTATATTCGGCTCTTCCGATTTAGGGCATTTTCATCCTACCATTTTACAATTAGACCTACAATTAAGCTCTGATTCACAACTCTTACTTCAGCATTGCCGAGCCGGCTTCAGCAGCTCCGCTGATTTCATCGGCACGTCTCACCTTCTTGCCGAAGCCAAACGTATAGTTTACAGTCACGAGAGCAAACTGACGGTGATTGATTCCCACCCGGTGCGTTTTGCTCCGATAGTCAGGACCATTCAGATAATCGGTGGACGACACCCAACTCTTACGGAAAATATTGGCTAATGTCAATTTCATATTCCAGTGACTATTCCTCCAACCTATACCAAGTTCATAGGAATCTTTCTCTTTCACATAGGTGGCTGAGGAGCTAAACTGAATCGGCGACGATTCACGCGAGGTATATGACAATGATGAATAGAAACGACCGAAATAATATGATACCTGAGCGGAATAGACAAAGTTTGCCTTGGTTTGCTTGTACACTCCCGTGGTGTTATAGAACCATCCCTGTGGTTTAAGACCTATCACCAGTTTGCGGTTAAGGAATCGGCCTGTAAGAGACAATCCCATGTTGATACACTGATAATCGCCGTCATTTTCCATGCGTCTGAGCATCATATCCTGACCAACAGGTGTAAATATCGGCACCGGACGGTCGAATATACGGAAAATACCCGCATCAGCCACTACAGAGAGTTTATTATCAGGAAGCCACGTGTATGAAAGGTCGGCAGATACAGTACGCGAATTTTTAAGCCCCGGATTACCTTCATACCATAAAAACTCATTTCTCTGCAGACGATTTGGGCTCTTCAACCCTGCATCATTCATATTTGTACGATAAGTGACTGAGAGGTCAGCGGAATGACTGTCGTTGAACGAATACTGACCGTCAATGGAAAGCACCGGCAGGATATCTGATACCCTCTCACCACTTATTTTATTGGTCTCACCTACCAATGCAGCCGAAACACGACCATAGAACTTATCGAGTGATAACGAATAGCCTGCGGCAATCATTCCGGCGAGCTGCCTGAATTTCTCATCCGATGGTGATGAGCCATAATAAGTAATATCACTGTTATTACATACCCCCATACCATTTATATCCACGCTGTTTTCATTATTCAATTGCTTGTTCAGCTGGAATGAGAACTGACCGAGCCAGGAATTCTCCCGCGCATTATTGGTAATTTGTTCCACAATACCCGATTCATAGCGGCTAAGACTCTTGTTGCGGGCGTACTGGAAAGTCGGCATCATGCTCAGTGACCATCCGGAATTGAGACGAAAATAGTACACGCCACTCCATTGAGCTGTGATAACATTGTTCTTGCCATACGATAAATATGAACCATCGGTTCCGGTCAAATCCGGAGTAATGACAATATTTCCTCCTACATCGCGATGAGGCACATTTGAGGCAGAAAGACTTACTGTGTTCGACACCACCGACGAGGAGTTCATATACTTCGCGCGGAATGCCACACCGGCTGTATTTGACTCATACCGGCAACGGTCAATCTCAGTGTCACGTGTCACATCACCTTCCGGAAAACGGAATAGCTCAGAACCAAATGTACCGTAATGACGACGCGACGAATAACTGTCGGTAGCATTCAGGTCGTATGTCATACTCTTATAAGCCATTTTGGCATAAGTCGACGCAGAGCTGTTGCCGCTTAGAAACCTCTCCCGCGCACCGAGTTTGGCATAACCTCCATACTCATAGTGAGCCATTACGAAATTCACAACGTATGGCTCATGCTGAAATCTCGCATCGGTAGGGTAAACCAGATATTCCACCCGCCTAACGTCTTCAGTACGCATGGAGTTGAGCTCTGAAACCGATGCAGGTTCACCATCAATGTAAATTGCCACACTCTTGCGTGAAGCGGTCTCCACCGAGCCATCAAAAGTATTGACACTTATCTGTGGAATCGCCATCTGACTCAGCAGCTCTATTCCGCCCGATGCTGAGCGTTTCTCCACGCGCGAGGGTATGTAACGTGTGATTTGCGGAGAAGTTGATTCAAAACGTGCCTCCACAACTACCTCACCGAGTGAGTCGGAGGTAACACTATCGGGCAGCTCGTTCTGAGCACTTAGAGTGCCGGCTGTCAATAGCACAACGGATAAAATACGTAGTCTTGCAGTCATGATAATTTTGATTTTCACACTGCAAAATTATCTCCTTTTACCCGGTCAACACAAATAACTGTCTCTGTTTTTTGTCCTCAACCGCCACGCTAACTACTTGATTTTCAATATGAGGACAAATCCATTATTCCTCATATTAATTATCAGCCACTTACGGCTACATTTTGGAAACAAACCACTCCCTATCGGGAGCATCTGAGGATAGAATACGTTCTTTGAGGCGCAAACGGCGGTTGTAGAAATTCTTTATTTTTATATCAGTGAATATACACACGGCACGTGGTGAGAAGCCGGCATAGAGATATGTCAGGAATTTCACATCAGCTTTACTGAGTGTCGGCAACTGCTCTGTCACTTTCACCAGAATATTGTCAACATAAATATTCACCATGTCCTGAAGTGCCTCCACACTCTTGCTGTCGCGCAGGGCGAGTATCTGTTTTTCCACTTCATTATATAAGGTCACGCGCATCTGCGGAGAATCATTGCGGTCAAAATACTCGTTACACAATAGATTTAGTGTATCGAGACGACTTCCATAGAGACTGTCGACTTTCTGCCGCAATTCCTCATTACGCGCCGTGCGTTCAGCCACAAGCATCGACATCTCCTGCATCTCACGCTTCTTTTTCAGAAACCGCCGTTTTACCAACCACGCAGCAAGTGCTCCGCACACCGCTACAGCCGCAAGTATCACTGCCAAAATGGTCCATGCATTGGATGTTTCCTTGCGTGATACCTCAAGTTTTGACTCATAGTCGGTCTTCATCAATGAGATATTTCTCTCAAGCGCCCCTTCCCGGGTGGTACGAAACTCAAACACACCTCTGTCAGTCGACATTACCACCTTATCATCCGTATAAAATACAAACAGCTGGGGAAAATCTATCGACATTATATATTCAACCTTTTTACCATTCACATCAGCACTGTCTATACTGAACGAAAACGGCTCGGTAGGCTCATAGACACCATTGCGTGTCCTCAGCTCAACCTTAAATATCTGCAATGGAGCCGATTTACTGGTGAGTCCAAGACGTATTGTGGTGCAATCCTCCATATTGCTCAGTCCATGAGTTGAAAGCTCCAGTTCAGGAGCACCGGTGGCATTCTCATCCACTACCTCGACTGTCACAGAATTCTTACCCATAGCCTGAATGCCAAGGGTCAAAGCCAGGAGAAAGAGTATTATCCGGGAAAGCATAGCAACTATCTATGGGATGCCTTGTAATACAGCACCACAGCAATAATAGAGTAAAGAATATTGGGAATCCACATCGCCACCATGGGTGATGTATAGCCCGACACAGCAAACGTGGAGGTCACTGTCATAAACAGTATGTAACTGAAACTCAATACGAGTCCCACACCGATATTCACACCCATACCACCCTTTACTTTGCGTGATGAGAGGGACATACCGATAACTGTCAGGATAAACGCAGCCGCTGTCATGGCATAACGTCTATGATTCTCAATCTCAAACGACTTTATATTGGCAACTCCCCTCTCCTTCTGCCGCGCTATATACTCGCGGAGGTCGGGCGAGGTCATGGTCTCATGGTCATTTTTCGAAATCAGGAAGTCACGTGGTTCAATCGGAATCACGGTGTCAAGACGATTGCCGCGTCTGATTTTCTCACGCTGACCGTCAAAGTCACGTATCATATAGTCGCGCACAGTCCAGTTGTGGAGTGTATCCCAACGGATTGACTGCGCAGTAAGACGCGACACAAGTTTCTTATCCTCAAACGATTCGAGTGAGAATTTATAACCAGTCTTCTGGATGTTGTCGTAACGCGACATATAGGCAATCTCACCCTTGGCAACCTGAAGCTGAATGTTCGAGCCATAGTCCACACGTTTGTTCTTCACATAGGTGTTGGTATAATCGATACGCTTCACATTTGCAGGTGGGATAATATAAGCGCTGAGGATATATGTAGCGATTGCAATTACAGTGGCACTGACCATGTAGGGACGCAGCAAGCGCCGGTAACTCATACCAGTGGAGAGCATCGCGATAATCTCGGAATTGTCAGCCAGCTTAGAAGTAAAAAATATAACTGCTATAAACGTGAAGAGCGGGCTGAACTGATTGGCGAAATATGGAAGAAAGTTTAGAAAATAATCAAATACAGTAGCCTTCAGCGGTGCCTTAAGGAAGGCATCGAGCTTCTCATTGATATCAAACATAATTGTGATTGCCAGAATAAGAGCAATCGCAAAGATGTAGGTCCCAAGGAACTTCTTTATAATATACCAATCAAGAATTTTCATAACCTACGGGTTACACATTCCACCATTTCAGTTTTCCACTGCTTGAAATCACCCGCAATTATATGCTTACGTGCTTCCCCGACGAGCCAGAGATAGAACGCGAGATTATGAATCGACGCTATCTGCATGGCGAGGATTTCATCGGCAATAAACAGGTGACGCAAGTATGCACGGGAATAGACATGGTCCACATAACTCGGACCATCCTCCTGAATGGGAGAGAAATCATCAGCCCATTTCTTGTTGCGCATGTTCATTATGCCGTGGCGTGTGAAAAGCATACCGTTACGACCGTTGCGTGTGGGCATCACACAGTCCATCATATCCACCCCGCGGTCAATAGCCTCGAGGATGTTGGCAGGTGTACCGACGCCCATGAGATAGCGAGGCTTGTCAGTAGGAAGAATCTCATTGACAACCTCAATCATCTCATACATCTTCTCGGTAGGTTCGCCTACGGCAAGACCACCGATGGCATTACCGTCAGCACCAAGGTCGGCAACAAATTTAGCCGCCTCACGGCGCAATTCGGGATATACCACACCCTGCACTATCGGGAAATAAGCCTGGCTATAGCCATATTTTCCCTCAGTCTCCTTGTATCGCTTCCATCCGCGCTTAAGCCAACGCTGGGTAAGGTCGAGCGACTTACGGGCGTAAGAATAGTCGGCGGTGCCGGGAGGACATTCATCGAGCGCCATCATGATATCAGCGCCGATACTACGCTCTATATCCACCACATTTTCAGGAGTGAAAAGATGCTTTGAGCCATCGATATGGGAGCGGAAATGCGCACCCTCCTCGGTGAGTTTACGATTGGATGACAGAGAAAACACCTGGAAACCGCCGCTATCAGTGAGAATTGGGCGTTCCCAGCCATTGAATTTATGCAGACCACCGGCTTTTTCAAGTATGTCAATACCCGGACGCAGATACAAGTGGTAAGTATTACCAAGAATTATCTGAGCCTTCACATCGTCGCGCAGTTCATGCTGATGCACAGCCTTGACACTACCGAGAGTCCCCACGGGCATGAAGATGGGAGTCTCTATGGTACCGTGGTCAGTCGTAATCAATCCGGCACGGGCATTGCTGCCCTCTGCGGTGGCAAGAAGTTCAAAATCCATAGCCTATAATCTTTCCTACGGACACACCTCACGTCAGGGACGTACCTCGTAATAAGGGATGTCGACTAATTTGAGGTTAAATATCAAAGTTGAATATGGCTTTATGATACCGGACTGAGTGGTACCGTAGCCCATATTGTAAGGGAGCACTATCTCGACACTGTCACCCACGTGCATGTTCACCAGAGCAATCTGCCAGCCCTGGATAAGGGATGTGAGCGAAGTACGGAATATGCTGTCACCGTTGACCTTGAGATTATATGAGGAGTCAAACGCCTCTCCATTGTAAAGACGTCCGATATACTTCACATCCACAGTGGATGTAAGCATGGGCGAGAGATTTCCGGCTGTCAGACTGCGGTCGTTGAGATAACGAATCAGCACCTGGGCTGTGCTGTTCCACGCCGGGGTGATGGTCTGGTAATAGTTGGTGCCTTCGGGAGTCATAAGGAACTTTTTCTCCTCGAAGAAAGCCGAGTTATCCTCGCGCCACTCCTTGTACTCATCCCAAGTGGTCTGATTTTCGTCGTCGTTACAAGCTGTAAAGGCAACGAGACCAAGCAAGAAAAAAAGGATTGGTTTAACGGTATATTTCATTATTTTAGAATTTCACTTCCGGTGCTCGCTGGGCTGATTCGTCAGCCTTGAACTGAGGCTGCGCGTCAAAACCAAACCAACCGGCGTAAATATTGGTAGGGAATTTCTTGATTGATGTATTGTAATCAGCCACCACCTGAGTGTAGCGTGTACGGGCGGTGGAAATCCGGTTCTCTGTGCCTTCAAGCTGCACTTGCAAATCACGGAAATTCTCATTAGCCTTCAAATCAGGATATGCCTCAGTGACTGCAAGCAACGATTTCAAAGCGCCTGTAAGCTCGTTCTGAGCCTGCTGGAACTTAGCCATAGTCTCCTCATTCAGGTCATTGGCGTCAATGCTTATTGAGGTGGCTGCGGCACGGGCCTGAGTGACTTTCTCCAAAGTCTCGCTCTCATGAGTGGCATAGCCCTTCACTGTGTTCACGAGGTTTGGTATCAGGTCAGCACGACGTTGGTACTGGTTCTGTACCTCAGCCCACGACTGCTCCACGTTTTGCTTCTTTTCCACCATGGAATTATAGTTACATGATGAGAACATCGGGAGCATCATTCCCAAAATGACAAGCAGCTTAAAGTATTTCATAATCTTTTTTCATTAGTGAGTATTACATGATTCCAAGGCACTCCTGCCCACCCGTAGCCAGGCTTAGCCAAGCTTGCGGAGGAGGGCATTGAGCGACACTTCTTTATGAATAATGCGGTGAAGCTCATCAATGTTCACGCGGGTCTGCGCCATTGAGTCGCGTTCACGCAGTGTCACAGTGTTGTCCTCGAGAGTCTGGTGGTCAACAGTGATGCAGAAAGGTGTACCTATCGCATCCTGACGGCGGTAACGCTTGCCTATTGAATCCTTCTCTTCATAGTGGGTAGAGAAGTCAAATTTCAAGTCATTTACAATCTCACGTGCCTTTTCGGGCAGACCATCCTTACGCACTAAAGGCATCACGGCACACTTTACGGGAGCCAGAGGGGCGGGAAGATGAAGCACCACGCGCTTGTCGCCACCCTCAAGCTCCTGCTCTTCGTAGGATGAGCAGAGTACGCTGAGCACCATACGGTCAACACCGATTGAGGTCTCAATCACGTAAGGGGTATAGCTTTCGTTGAGTTCAGGGTCAAAGTACTGGATTTTCTTACCCGAGAACTTCTCATGCTGCGAGAGGTCAAAGTTGGTGCGGGAGTGGATACCTTCCACCTCCTTGAAGCCAAAAGGCATCTGGAATTCGATGTCAGTAGCAGCATTGGCATAGTGCGCGAGCTTTTCGTGGTCATGGTAGCGGTACTTCTCATCTCCAAGACCGAGAGCCTTATGCCAGCGCAAACGGAATTCCTTCCACTTGTTGAACCACTCCATCTCTGAGCCGGGACGAACAAAGAACTGCATCTCCATCTGTTCGAACTCTCTCATGCGGAATATGAACTGACGGGCCACAATCTCGTTGCGGAAAGCCTTACCAATCTGAGCGATACCGAAGGGGATACGCATGCGGCCTGTCTTCTGTACGTTGAGGTAATTAACAAAGATACCCTGTGCGGTCTCAGGACGAAGATATACTGTCATGGCACCATCGGCGGTTGAACCCATCTCGGTCTTGAACATGAGGTTAAACTGGCGTACCTCAGTCCAGTTCTTTGTTCCGGAAATAGGACATACAATCTCCTCGTCAATGATAATCTGGCGGAGTTCGTCAAGATTTCCATCGTTCATAGCCTTTGAGAAACGTTCGTGGAGAGCGTCGCGCTTAGCCTTATGCTCGAGCACGCGGGGATTTGTGGAGCGGAACATCGCTTCATCGAAGCTTTCACCGAAACGCTTGGCGGCCTTAGCCACCTCTTTGTCCATCTTCTCGTCAATCTTTGCTATCTGGTCCTCAATGAGAACATCGGCACGGTAACGTTTTTTAGAATCTTTGTTGTCAATCAAGGGGTCATTGAAAGCATCCACGTGACCTGATGCCTTCCAGATGGTCGGGTGCATGAAGATTGCAGAATCGATACCGACGATATTCTCATGAAGCAGTGTCATGGAATCCCACCAGTAACGCTTGATGTTATTCTTTAGCTCCACGCCATTCTGACCATAGTCATATACGGCTGAAAGCCCGTCATATATTTCGCTTGATTGAAACACGAAGCCATACTCCTTGGCATGGCTCACGATTTTCTTAAAAACGTCTTCTTGTGTTGCCATTTATTATCGAACTTTAAAAGTAAGTAGCGGGTTATTTAAGTTGCAAAGTTAATAATTTTTTCTCATTGAGCAATCCAACACATGGGAGGATAGCGGCTTTTTCAACATAATTCCGTCCGACAATGTTAATAAAAAACTGAAAACGTAAAATATTTTTAACAATTGACGAAAAATTGCTAAAAAAACCTTATATTTGCAAAAATATCTGACTCGTGAAATCTTCATTCAACATATTTCTTATTATATCCGGACTCCTGCTCGCGCTTGGAATCGTGGCGGCCTGCACATCGGCTCCATCCGAAAGCAAGATTGTGACTGTCAGCATCGAACCGCAGAAATATCTGCTCGAACAAATCACCGGTGACCGTGTGGAGGTGAGGTGTCTCCTCGCCAACGGCGCAAATCCTGAAACATACGACCCCTCGGTGACTCATCTCATGAATCTGCAGAAGTCGATGGGATTCCTGCGCATGGGAAATATCGGGTTTGAGTCCGCTCTTCTCGACAAAATCCACCAAGCCAATCCCGAGTTGCCTATCTACAACACTTCCGATGGAATTTCCCTTATCACAGGGACTCATAGCCACAACGGTGTAATCCACGGCGATGTAGACCCGCACACATGGAGCTCAGTCAAGAATGCCAAGGTAATCACTAAAAACATGCTTGACGCAATGATAGAAATCGACCCTGCCAACAAGGCTTACTATCAGCGCAACTACACCCGTTTTGCCAGTCACCTCGACTCACTTGACAATGCCATCACCGCCAAACTCGCACATGTGCATGGGAAAGCGTTCTTGGTATGGCATCCATCTCTCAGCTATTTCGCCCGCGACTACGGTCTGGAGCAAGTAGTGGTAGGGAACGCCGAACATAAGGATGTGGCTCTCGGAAGCCTGCGGGAGGTTGTGGAACATGCGCGTGAGCATGAAGCCGACATATTTTTCACACAGAAGGATTTCGACAGCCGCCAGGTGTCGGCCATAAATTCACAGATAGGCGCCAGAGAGGTGAGCATCAACCCTATGGCTTATGAATGGGAGAATGAGATGCTTACACTTGCCGATGCCCTTGCCTCTAAATAAACAACGATGCAACATCTCAATCAGGAATCAGATATAATCATATCACTGCGCAACATATCAAAGCGCTGGGACAAGAAAACCGTGCTCGAAGATATAAACTTCGATGTGCGCCGTGGCGATTTCATAGCCATAACAGGTCCTAACGGCGGGGGCAAGACCACACTGCTCCGCATTTTACTTCGTCTGCTCAAACCGACCGAGGGGACTGTGACATACCTTGCGGGAGGGACGCCGGTGAAGCATCTGCCTATAGGGTATCTACCACAAAAGAATATGATTGACTCCCGATTTCCCATCAATGTGGAGGAGGTGATAGCTTCAGGTCTCATAGGCGAGAAACTACCTACCGAAGAGGTCAAAGCGCGTGTGGCGGAAGTCACAGAGCTTATGGGGCTCACCGCCCATGCCTCAAGCAGCATCGGGAACCTGTCGGGCGGACAGCTGCAGAGAGCTTTGCTCGGCAGAGCCATCATCTCTCGCCCGGAGGTCTTGGTACTCGACGAACCATTAAGCTACGTCGATAAGAAATTCGAACATTATATCTACGATTTGGTAGCAGAGCTATCGAAAACCACCACCCTGCTTCTGGTCTCACACGAAATGTCAACCATAGCCGGAATGGCAAACCGACACCTAATCATCGACCACTCCCTACACGAATGCCACTCACCCCACCACCAAGTGCATTACGACTGCGAGGAATAACCGCAGTACAGTGCCAATTTCATAATAGCCAACCGAGCAGGAGGTCCAACAGACACACCACACCCAATGTGACGACAACTGTGATTGCAAACGTGACAATCCATGCCATGACAATGTTGGTCACACGCTTTTTCACCCGTGGCTCCACACGATTGCCAACAAACACGGCGCAGGCACCCACGACCACCTGAAACCAAAAGCTATTATGCATATCTTCTCTATGATTATGTCGATTAGCGGAGAGATAATATAAATAGAGCGTATCGAATATCCCATGATGGAATTTGATACGCTCTTATAGTTTCTTTATTGAATTCTCAGTGAATGATAAGCACAAACACCCGATTGATTAGAATATATCGAGTTTATGCCCCATGCGTTCCTTTTTAGTCTGCATGTAACGACGGTTGTACTTGTTGGGTTCAATCTCAATCGGGACATTCTCGACAACTTCCAGACCATAACCTTCAAGCCCGATACGCTTCACGGGGTTATTGGTAATCAGACGCATTTTCTCGATGCCGAGCAGACGCAGAATCTGAGCACCAACACCATAGTCTCGTTCGTCAGCCTTATGTCCGAGGTGTATATTGGCATCAACGGTATCGAGTCCCTCTTCCTGAAGTTTATAAGCCCTTATTTTCTCCATCAGACCGATACCACGGCCCTCCTGGTTAAGATAGACTATGGCTCCCTTGCCTTCCTTGTCAATCAGCTCCATAGCCTTATGAAGCTGCTCGCCGCAGTCGCATCTCATCGAGCCGAAGATATCACCGGTTGCACACGAAGAGTGTACACGCACCAGCACCGGTTCTCCCGGAGTGATATCACCCTTGATTAATGCGATGTGCTCCAGACCGTTGCTCTTCTGACGGAATGGTATAAGGCGGAAATGCCCGTAGGCTGTGGGCATATCCACTTCCACACCCTGTTCCACGAGCGATTCGGTGCGCAGGCGGTAAGCCACAAGGTCAGCAATTGAAATCAACTTCAAACCCCATTCATCAGCCTTGGCACGGAGTTGCGGCAGACGTGCCATGGTGCCATCCTCATTAAGAATCTCTATGAGCGATGCGGCCGGCTGCAGCCCTGCAAGACGAGCAAGGTCGATGGCTGCCTCTGTATGACCTGTGCGACGCAACACGCCGGCATCCTGGGCATAGAGGGGATGCACATGTCCGGGACGACCGAAATCCTCCGGTCGTGACTCCGGATTGGCAAGAGCACGGATAGTGGCGGCACGGTCATGAGCCGACACACCCGTAGTGCACCCCGGGAGGAGGTCAACGGTAATGGTAAAAGGTGTTCCGAGCATCGAGGTATTGTCAGCCACCTGATGGTCAAGTTTCAACTCATGACAACGTGATATTGACAGCGGTGCGCACAGTTCACCACGAGCATTGGTTATCATGAAATTAACATGCTCAGGTGTAACCTTTTCGGCAGCAATTATAAGGTCTCCTTCGTTCTCACGGTCCTCGTCATCGACCACAATCACGAATTTGCCCTGGCGGAAATCCTCAATGGCTTCCTCTATAGTATTTAGTTTTATTTTATCCATAGTGATATGCTGTATATCCCTTATTATTTCTTATATATCAATGTAATCAGTTCGTCGGAAACTTTGATGACCGAAGCGAGCTCGTCGCGCAGCTGATGCTGGGTCTTACGCCCGTAAAGCCAGATTGGCAATCCTATCGGGAACAGCACCATCATGCTCCAGCTGAGCCATTTGCGCCGGGAAGGTTCATGAAACCACAGGCTGCGGAGTATAGGCATATCCATAAGTTTCAGTACCACCATCTTCTCGCGCGAATTGGAAATGTACTCCACATCACCCTCCAGCTCGTCACGCAGCGAGTGCAACTCATCGCGGTCATATCCTTTGAGCCAATAAGCCGTGTAACTCTGCTTGGCGGGATTGGCGGCGAGATATTCGTTCACACGCACCTTGAGTTTTTCAAGACGTTCCTCAGCCACAAGCGGTTCCACCTCTGTCATGAACACCTCTTTCATCTCCACGTGTCGTGTCTCGCTGACACCAAAGAACTTGCGGAAGAAGTTCAGATAGGCATCCTTATTGAAAACAGCAGAGTCGTTGACAGCCTTGTAAGTGAAGAAGATACCGAGCGGAAGGAGCACCGCGGCACTGAGCCACATACCTTCCCATACCTCCCACTTGCCATCGCGGGCAAGCTTATAGCCCATATTGTCAATGATGTAGTAAAATATGAACAGGAACACCGAAATCACCAACGGTGTGCCGAGACCTCCTTTTCGTATAATCGCTCCAAGCGGAGCGCCGATAAAGAAGAAAATAATGCAGGCGAAGGAAAGAGTGAATTTCTTCTGGAGCTCTATGGCATGGCGGCGTATGGTCTTCATATCGTCAGCAAGCACGAGACTCTTGTATTCATACTCCTGTTTCATGCGTTGCGCCTTGGTGAGCGCCTGATTAAGATAATTGAGTGTATAACCGGAAGAGGAGCCACGGAATAGCGAATCAACATCCATCGGTTTTTCCATCTTCACGTCGGGCATGCGCACCCTCTTGACATCCTCCTCCGCTCCGGTCTCCTCGTTGACCACGGCGACATTGCCGGGCGCGACACGATAGTTTATCACATTGAAATAGGGATGTTCGCGCAACGAATTGCCATAACGGTTACCGAGCGAATCGACACGCTCACTCACGGAGTCGATGGTAGCCTGCAACTCAGCCATATTCTTACCTACATACTGATTACGCATACCCTGCTCATCCATGCGGTTGAAATTGGCATCGAACTTAAGCATGATTTCCTTTGTGTCAAACGACTCGCGGCGATAAGGCACATTCTTCATATTAGATGCGCCCGCATCCTTAAGGTTCTCAAATGATTCTCCTTTCCAAAGACGCAGAAACAGGTGCGTCTTGTCAGGAGTGATGGTCATCTTGCCGGAATCAGCAAGAATGATGGATGAATTCTCAAATCCGCGCGACACGTCGTAAATCATCATGTCGTAGAGCACACCGGTCTCACGGTTTTTCTCCTGAACGAAGAGATTGTAACCCGGAATCTGGTCATAGAACACCCCTTCGGGGATTTCCAGCTCGGGCGACTTCTGCCTCATGGAATAGAGGAGCGTCCACATCTTTGTCTGCGCTATCGGCAGCACATTGTTCTGAAAAAAGAATGCGCCGGTAGCAATCATCACCATCAGCACGATGAGTGGTGCCATGGTACGTATCAGGGATATACCCGATGCCTTCATGGCTGTAAGCTCGAACTGTTCGCCGAGATTACCGAAAGTCATGAGCGATGCCAGAAGTATGGCAAGCGGAAGAGCCATCGGTATCATGGTGAGGGCTGCATAGAAAAACAGCTCGGCTATCACATCAACCCCGAGCCCTTTGCCCACAAGGTCGTCGATGTAACGCCATAGAAATTGCATCAGCACTATAAACAAGCAGATACAGAACGTCATCAGAAACAGAGGCACAAAGCTCTGCAGGATGAATATGTCCATGCGCTTGATACGAAACATAGCGGGCGAATATGACTTGATTTGGAGGTTGATTAAATCACAACCGTTAGAAAAAGGTTGTTATGTTTTGAAAAGGACGTATGTCAAACCGCAAGGGTTTAGGCACACGTCCTTTAAAATCTTTATATCCTTGACGGAAACTGCGGCATTACTTTATGCCGAGACGGGTTTTCACTGTAGAAGTGATGTCGGTCACATCAGTACCGGTGTAAAGCGGCATCTGATTTTCAAAGATGAAAGTGTAACCGCCTTCGGCACCTGCAGTCTGGATTGCCTTGAGCACCTTCTCCTGGATAGGAGCCATGAGCTGCTGCTGCTGACGCTGAAGGTCCTGAGTGGCAGTCTGACGGAACTGGTTGATTTTATTTTCAAGCTCCTGCATCTCCTGCATACGGCGCTCCTTGATAGTCTGGGGTGTTGTTTCCTCAAGTGACTGGAATTCTTCGAATTTCTTTGAGAATTCTTCCTGAAGTTTTGCAAATTCATCCTCGTACTTCTTGTTTGAGGCTTCCATCTGTTCCTTCACGGTCTGGAGTTCAGGCATTGATTCCATGAGTTCCTGAGTGTTGATAACAGCAAATTTCTGTGCGAACACGCTCATGGGGAGCGCAATCATGATTGCGAGCAATAGTTTCTTAATCATTGTTGTATTCTGAAGTTTTTTGTTTTAGTTACCTTATTAAATCTTTGTCAGAATGGGAGGGAATACACGCTATCGCACCCTCTGACCTAATTTATTTGCCGTGCAAAGATAAGTAATTTATTTGGAATAACCTAACTTTTCAAGCACCTCGTTGGAGACGTCTATGCGGGGTGAGGCAAAAATGATATCAGCTGAGGATGCACGGTCAAATATGCATTGGTAACCACGCTCCTCCGATACCTTCTTGACTGCATTGTAGACATTTTCCTGAATCGGCTTCATGAGAGCCTGACGCTTCTTGTAAAGCTCACCTTCCGGTCCGAAATATTTCTGACGGAGCTCGGCGCCAGCTTTCTCCTTTGCCACGATGGCTTCTTCCCTCTGCTTCTTCTGGTCATCGGTCAGAAACACCATTTCGTTCTGATAATTCTTGTACATTGTCTCAGCCTCCTTTGCCACAGCCTCGACCTCTTTCTGCCAACGCTGCGAGAGTTGGTTGAGCTGCTCGTTCGCCATCTCATAGTCAGGGATGCTGCCGAGGATATAGTCCATGTCGACAAGAGCGAATTTCTGGGCGCTTGCGCCGAAAGCACATGCCACCACTATAGCTAAGGTTAGGAATATTTTCTTCATAAGTAAGTGTCAATAGATTTGTTTCTTATATAATATATAGACGCTCTACAGGGTGAAAAGTTTAATCAATCTCTCAGAGAGGATTTAACAATAAATGTTAATCATCTACATGATTGCTAATCAAACCCATGGAAACAGTATCTTAGAATTCCTGACCGAGGATGAAGTGGAAGTGTGAACCACCCTTCTCGCCATATACCTTATCGAAACCGTAAGCCCAGTCGATACCCATCATACCAACCATCGGGAGGAAGATGCGGACACCGGCACCGGCACTACGCTTGAGGTCGAAGGGAGAGAACTGCTTCACAGAGGTCCATGCGTTACCACCTTCGATGAATGCAAGACCATAGATAGTGGTGGTGGGTTGGAGCATGAACGGGAAGTGAACTTCCATGCCGAAGCGAGTGTAGGCATAACCTGACCATGGAGTGAGCTGACCGTTGTCGTAACCACGGAGGGCAATTGTCTCCTGAGCGTATGTATATGAACCTGACATACCGTCACCACCCACATAGAATGTTTCGAACGGAGATTTCAGATAGCGGTTGTAGCTTCCGAGAAGACCGATGTCAGCACGAGTCATGAGCACCAGGGTATACTGTTCGGCATTGTTGAGCGGAGTGTATGTGCGTGATTTGAAACGTAACTTCCAGTACTCAATCCAACGGTACATCTGACGGGCAGCCTGATTGAGCTTCTCGCGGTCGCGGTCAGTTGTAGCTTGCTCCTTCATATAGTACAGGTCTTTCCAGTTCTTGCGTCCGAATAGCGAAGCAGGAGGTGTGAGCTGGAGATTGAGCGAGATATTTGAACCTGAACGGGTATACAGGGGGTTGTCGGTAGAGTTACGTGCGAGAGTCAGACCGAGGGTGATGGAGTTGGATGTACCGTTCTGCATCTCGAAGAGGTATTCCCAGTTCTTGAGGCTATACCAGGTATAACCGAGTTCAGCCTGGAATGTGAAGTAGTCGTCAGGCCAGCTGAGACGCTTACCGAAACCGACCGCGAAGTTAAGCATCTGGAGATACTTGTTGGGGTCGTAAGCGTTCTCGTATGAGTAGTTATCGTTGTAATAGTTGTTATATCCGCCGTAGAGACCGCTGTAACCATAATAATAGTTATTCAGATTACGGTTGTAGAACGATGAGTTCACACCTGTCTGGCGGCTATAGTAAGCTGAGACAGAGAGCGAGTTGGGACGTTTGCCTCCGAACCATGGGTCAAGGAACGATATACCGTATGACTGATAGTAACGGGCATTGGTCTGCGCCGAGATGGTAAGCTGCTGACCCTCACCCTGCGGAATGATACCCTTGTAGGAGTTAGGATAGAATAGATTCTTTATAGAGAAGTTAGTGAACTTGATGGCAACCTTACCAATAATACCTGTCTGTCCCCAACCCATTGAGAACTCAAACTGGTCATTTGATTTTGATTCGAGATTGAACACCACATCCACAGTCCCGTCTTCCTGGTTAGGTTCAGGACGCGCATCAAGGTTTTCAGGGTTGAAGTGACCTGTCTGGGCGATTTCACGCACGGAACGCACGAAGTCTTCCTTCGAGAAAAGTTCACCGGGTTTCACACGAAGCTCACGACGGATTACCTTCTCATAAAGACGGTCGTTACCATTGATGATTACATTATTGATACGCGCCTGAGGACCTTCGACTATACGCATCTCAAGGTCAATGGAGTCACCGTTGACATTCTTCTCAATAGGAACTACATTGAAGAAGAGGTAACCATGGTTCATATATTGACTCGAAATCGCATCGTCGTCCTCCTGCAGACGTTTGGAGAGATACTTCTGATTGTACACGTCGCCCTTTTCCACACCGAGCACACGGTCAAGAGCCTCAGTAGGATAGATGGTGTTACCCACCCAAGTCACATCGTTGATGTAATATTTCTTACCTTCATCCACTTTGATGTACACATCCACAGTCTTTTCATCGTAGGGTACCACAGAGTCGGCAAGAATCACAGCGTCGCGGTAGCCTTTCTCGTTATATTTCTGGATGATACGGTTCAAGTCGTCATGATAATCGCTTTCCACAAACTTCTTTTGGCGGAAGAGGTTCAGAAGCTTACCCTTCTCGTTGGTTTTCTTCATGGTGCGTTGCAACTGGTTATCGCTCATCACCTCATTGCCATCGATGTAAATCTTGTGGACTTTTACCTTGTCATTCTTGTTGATATTTATATCCACTATCACCTCGTTGGGGTGTGAAAGGTCATCAGTAAGATTAATCTTCACCTGTGCGTTGCCGAAACCCTTGTTGGAGTAATACTTCTTGATGATTCGCTCGGCACTATTTACGATATTTTGGGTAATGTGGTTACCTTTCATGAGCTGCAGCGCCTCTTCAAGGTCCTGCTTCTCCCCTTTCTTCACTCCATTATAATTGATTTCGGAGATGCGGGGCTGCTGGCGCAGGTTTATCACGAGCCAAGCCTTGTCGCCCACCACCTTATCAATGGTAATCTGCACTTTTGAGAACAGGAGTTGCTGCCACAGCAATTTAGCGGCATCGGTCAGGTCTGAACCGGGAACCTCGATGATATCACCGATTTTCAAGCCGGTATAGCCTATCACATTTTTCTCGTCGTAATTGTCAGCACCTCTCACCTGGATATCGGCTATCTCGTATCTTCTGGGAAGACCGGTGAAAAGCACGTTGGGGCTATAGATTGTATCGGTGGGAAGTTGCGCCGATGCTCCAAATGCAGTAGAGAGCACTATAAGAAGAAGTGCGATGTGGATTGATATTCTAAAACGCATAATGAGACGTTGGGAATGTAAAGGTATGGATTGGTTTATTTAATCTGGGCGGAAGTGAGTCCGAATCGGCGTTCCCGATGCTGAAAATTCGCAACAGCTTTCAAGAAATCCTCTTTGGAGAAATCGGGCCAGAATGTGTCAGTTACATATATTTCGGAATAAGCTATCTGCCATAGCAGGAAGTTGCTCACGCGGTTATCGCCTCCTGTTCTTATTAGCAAGTCAGGGTCGGGAATCCCCGAGGTGGTGAGATAGCTTTCAAACAGATTGTCGGTAGTCATCTCCGATGCCTTGCGCTTTCCTGCCTCCACATCGAGAGCGAAACGTCGGCAGGCATCAAGTATCTCCCATCGTGCCGAGTAGCTTATGGCGAGCGTAAGGGTGAGACCGGTGCAGTGCGATGTATCCTCTATGCACTGACGTAGTCGCGCGTAAGCCTCGGAGGGTATGCGGGAAGTATCGCCTATAATGTTGAGACGCACATTGTTCTTAATCAGGTCGGGGGTCTCACGCTCGATTGCTATGACGATGAGATGCATCAACGCATCCACCTCAGCTTTAGGTCGATTCCAGTTTTCGGTGGAGAAAGTATATAGAGTCAGATATTCAATACCGGTTTCCGAAGCGATTTCAGTGATGCGGCGCACGGTATTTACCCCCTCCACATGTCCTTCGCTCCGGTCCATACCACGCGCCTGCGCCCATCGTCCGTTACCGTCCATGATAATGGCGACGTGGCGGGGTAGCCGGTTTTTATCTATTTCTTCTATCATATTTTATATTCAGAAGGTGTTTTAATCAATCCTGTGACAAGTGACGCATCGCTCGCCAAATTCATAACTTATAGAGAACATAAGCGTCGAATACCAGTCGGTATTTTTAAGAAAGGAACTTTTAATCATATATATGTCAGAAAGGTCCTTTCCGTCGATATGGTCTCCCAATACTTTTGTCATAGTAAATTCCAAACCAAGGTTGACACGCGGTTGAAGCTTATACTTCACGCCCAACCCCATCGGGATTGACATAGCAGTAAACGTGTCGCCCTCAACTGACGCCATCACCACGCCTGCACCTAACGACAGGTAAGGAGAAAATCGGCTCATCTGCTGGTATCCTTTCCCCAATCCGTAGTTGAAGAAATTGAACTCCGCACGTGCGCCGAGGTCATAAACCCATGATTTGAAATTATAGGCAGCCCCTCCGGGCAGCACATTGCTCATATTCTCGGTAGAACCGCTAAGCGAGGCAGCCGTGACAGTTCCACGAAATGCCCAGCGGGTATTTACCAGATATCTGAAAGATGCGTTCAATCCCACTCCCGGATGGGAGAACAGGTTGCTTTCGTTGGCATCTCCGAGATATCCCGACATTCCTACACCTGCGCCTATGTCGAACCGGTAGTTTTCCATCTGCGATTGCGACTGGGCGTGGGCAGCGTGCGAAAATGCCGCCATGAGCACCAATATTGTTATCAGCGTCCTCAACTCCGTGGGGATGCTTGCTTAGCAAAGCGGCTTAAAGGTAAAGCGGGTAATCACTCCTCGCCACACCGTATCGAAAAGGTTGCCATCGGCATCCTCTCCACCAAACAGATATATGTAAGGACACTCCCACTGTGTCTCGGGCTTAATCACTCGGCTCATCTGTGAGTCATCAAGACGCACAGCCCAAGCTGGAAGCTGCCGTGAGGGGAATTGAGTCCAGACATCGCTGAATGAACGTGACGCATAAATCGTAGCATCCATCACCACTGCCTGAGCAGAGACAAAACCGGGAATATGTTCGGGGAGCTGCATATAGCTGTCAGCTTCTTTCCAGTTAAGACCCTGGTCGTAGGATACATATACATTTTTTGAAGTCACAGTCCCTTCAGTGGTCTCATACTTGCCGCCCAAAGCTACAAGCACGGAACGCTCGGTAACTTTCCAGTTGGTAGTGTTGACTTTGGGGGTAAAGTAAGGGAACAGAGTGACATCCTCTCGTTCATCTATATCCGTGTTGCTTATTTTAGCCCAGATTTTACCGTCGTAGCCCCATGCCGAGCCTACCACCACGCCTGAAGCGTCACGACCACCCACAAACATGGCGAGAGGCATCACACTCCACTTGGTTTCATAGACCATCATCTGACCGGTACCACCAACAGGGCAACCGGCTTCGACAGGAAGTTCAGTAGTGGCGGGGTAAGTCACATGTTTCCATCCGTCATTATCAGAACGGGCGCCAAGCACCATATCCTGATAGCCACCATATATATATGACATGACTGCTCCGGTGGGAGTCCATGATGTACCATCAGCCGAAGTATAAAGATTGCCCACCCCATCAATCAGATAGAGGGCATCGGATGTAGCGGTGAATGAATTCACGTCAGCACCGGCAGGAAGCATAGCTGTCTGAGAGGCCCAGCTGGCGTCATAGGGATTGTCGCACATCGACAATGATGCAGCTGTACCATCAGAGGTGAGGGTAAGCACCTTGCCACCAAACTCAACGGTCTTCTGCGCAGTGGGATGAGACACATTGCCGGGAAGTGCGCTCATGGCGAGCTTTCCCCAATAGAGGGTATCGGGCTCAACCTGATGCACATTTACGCGGATATTATATGTACGCTTGGTCTGTCCGTTATATGAGGTAACCAACATTTTCACAGGACCGTCAGCAAAGTTCACGCTGTCATCAGGATGCTCGATGTAGTTTACAGTAGTATCACGCTGTGTACCGGGGATGCGCCATGTCAAGTCACATTTGCTCGCGGAAGTTGTGCTGATATTTACAAGCACTTTGCTTACGTCAGTGCCTTTGGGCAGCGAGTCGGCATTGAATATCTCTCCATTGACCAAATCAATGGAGAAATACACTGAGTCAAGGTTAACAAGCACACTGTCATCCTCCTTGAGATTGAAGGCGGAGACGGTGCAATTTCCGAAGTCACCATCAATAATCACAGCGTCCGAGTCGCTGTTGCAACCCGATGAAAACGCCGCCAACACGATGGCAATCAAAAAATATAAAGGTAACTTATTAATAGTCATAATGCGCGAAATATTTTTTCAAGATGCAAAGTTAACAACAATTTCGTTAAGTAGCACCCTTGAATGGTGAAAAAAACATAACAAATCAAACCAATAGGCTCAATTGGCATATAAGGCGGCTGATTCAGCCATACGAACAGAAAGTCGGCAGGTCGGACACCAAGGTGGACAACAGGGTCAGACGCAACTATTTTCTCGGCACTATCACGCGGTCGCCTATCAGCTTGGCAAGCTCGGAGCGGGAGGTCTCAATCTCCTTCATGCGAGCCATCAGACCTATCGCGCGGTCATAGTCACCGGCACATTCACGAAGTTCACGACGCGCGTCATCCAGACGCGTCCACAGGATAGCATCTTTCAATTCATGGAGAGCACGCGGCACGAGCTCGCCGAGAAGGTCCTGCTCGCTATCTACTTTGGCATACTTCGTGTGCACCTTGCTCAATATATGGCGTTCCACCACAAGCTCTGTCGCAAGGTTGCGCACCACATCATCGGGCGATGAGCACATCAGTTTGGCAAGATATCTGGCACTGAATTCCTCAACACCCCGGTTATAGTTGGCATCCACCGTTTCCTGAAGCACACGCTCCATTGCTGTTATACTACCCACATCGGTAGCCTTCTCACGAATCGAAGCCACGCCGGCGGCAAATTCCTGTCGACGACCCTCTTCAAGACGTTCACGATGGCGCGCCAGGTCCTCAGTCCAGGTCTCGCGGCTAAGAGTCAACGCCGTTGTCATAAATTTTTCTATATCAGCATTAATAAAGCTTATGCCATCTGCATACAGGTCACTTTGGATATACTCAATCACAGTGACAGGCATCGTATTTCCGTCGTCATCCACCCCTTCGGCAAAAGCAAGATTGCCATATCTTGCCACAAGCTTCACCACCGCGAGTTCGTAAGGTCGCAGAAATTTAGCATGACGAACCTCCAATGGCACAGTCTCGGGTGCACCCTGCGATGCATCCTGTGGAGCTACAGGAACTGCGGTTCCACCAGCGGGCACACCAGTCGTGCCCGAAACCTGCGGTTGGGCAGCATCGACCGTAAGACTCTCGGCCCTGAGCTTATCTTCACGCGACTTCAGACTATACTCGTTGAAATATTTTCCCACCTCACGCTGCAACACCTCCTCATCCATAAAGAGGATGCGCGAGCACTCCTGCACATACACATTGCGGGTGATTTCATTAGGAATTAGCGCTATAGTCTTGACAACCTGAGTGATCACCCTTGCTCGCTTGGAGGGGTCATTGGCAGCCTCCCCCATAAGAGTCGCCGCCATAAAGCTGATGAAGTCAGTCTCATTGGCAGCTATGTACTCCTCAACCTCGGTAGAGCTATGTGTCTGCGCGAAAGAGTCGGGGTCCTCTCCTTTTGGCAGAAGCAACACCTTTATATCCATGCCATCCTGCAGCAGCAGTTCGATACCTCGCAGGGAAGCCTTTATACCGGCGGCGTCACTGTCATAAATCAACGTCACATTATTGGTAAAGCGCTTTATAAGGCGCACCTGCTCAACCGTAAGCGCTGTGCCCGACGATGCCACGACATTGCATACACCCGCCTGGTGCATCGATATGACGTCCATGTAACCCTCAACGAGTATACATTTCTGCGCTTTCGATATCGCCTGCTTTGACTGATAGAGTCCGTAAAGCTCCTTTCGCTTTTGATATATGGTCGATTCTGGCGAGTTGACATATTTCGCCAGAGTCTTCTCTTTTTTCAGCGTCCTGCCACCGAAGGCTACCACCTTACCCGAGAGCGAAAGCACAGGATATATCACACGTCCACGAAAACGGTCATATACCTTTCCATCATCAGTGCGTGAGCACAAACCGGTCTCAAGAAGATACTTTTCGCTATAACCGCGCTCCACCGAGTGCTTGAACAGAGCATCACGCTCCTCAAGCGCATACCCGAGATGGAAACGCTCTATCATCTGGTCACTTATACCACGATAGCGGAAATACGACAAACCGATGTCGCGTCCGTCGGGGGTGGCGACAAGATTTTTCTCGAAGTACCGCATGACGAAATCGTTGAGTGCGAGCATATTTTCGCGGTCAGTTTCCGCCTGCTGCTCCTGAGCGGTCATTTCCCGCTCCTCAATCTCAATGTTATACTTGCGGGCAAGATAGCGCAACGCCTCGGAATAGGACATCTGCTCCAGTTTCATCAGAAAGCTCACCGGGCTACCGCCCTCGCCGCAACTGAAACATTTGCACATACCCTTTGCCTTGGAGACGTAGAACGATGGAGAACGGTCGTTGTGAAACGGACAAAGCCCCACATAATTGGCGCCCCGCCGCTTCAAACTCACAAAGTCGCCCACCACCTCAACTATATCGGCAGCATCAAGGATTCTTTGTACTGTAGCATTGTCAATCTTCTTCATCGTGACCACAAAGTTACAAAGAAATCCCCGAATAAACGAAAATGTTTGCATCCATCGAGCCTCATCAACGTCACCCGACACCCCTTTATCAATTTATTTTTTAGCTCCGAGATACAAACGCCACAAATTACCACAAAAAAATTCACTCTAAAACAGTGATATATAAGTAATATTTACTATCTTTGCAAGCTGAAAACCAAAATGGAGCCGCTCGTATGGTTCCTCAACACCACATTATTATATAATGGCAACAATTAACATCACATTCCCCGACCAGAGCGTGAAGCAGTTTGAAAGCGGCGTAACCCCGCTTCAGATTGCCGAGAGTTTGTCTTCTCAGCTCGCTCGTGACATACTCGCAGCCTCAGTGAACGATAAAGAATGGGACATCTCACGCCCCATCACCGAGGATGCCACCATCCGTCTTTTCAAATGGGACGACCCCGAAGGCAAGCACGCTTTCTGGCACTCGTCGGCCCACCTTCTTGCCGAAGCACTCCAGGATTTGTTCCCGGGCGTGAAATTCGGTATCGGTCCGGCTATCGAAAACGGGTTCTACTACGACATTGACCCGGGTGAACACACCATCACTGCCGCAGATTTCCCCCGCATCGAGAAACGCATGCTCGAGCTCGCTCAGCAGAAGAATCCGATTGTACGCGCCGACATCACCAAAGCTGATGCCCTCAAGCTCTTCGGCGACCGTGGCGAAGAATACAAGTGCGAGCTTATCAGCGAACTTGAAGACGGACACATCACCACCTACACCCAAGGCTCTTTTACCGACCTCTGCCGCGGTCCGCACATTGCAAACACCGCGCCCATCAAGGCCGTGAAAGTAACATCGCTCGCCGGTGCATACTGGCGCGGTGATGAAAAGCGCAACCAGCTCGTGCGTGTGTACGGTATAACCTTCCCCAAGAAAAAGATGCTCGACGAGTATCTGGTTCTCCTCGAGGAAGCCAAGAAGCGTGACCACCGCAAACTCGGCAAGGAGATGGAGCTCTTCGCCTTCTCACAGAATGTAGGCGCCGGTCTTCCTCTTTGGCTCCCGAAAGGCACAGCCCTCCGCGACCGTCTGGAACAGTTCCTTCGCAAGATTCAGAAAAAATATGGTTACCAGCAGGTAATCACTCCCCATATCGGCAACAAGAACCTCTACGTCACCTCAGGTCACTATGCAAAGTATGGCAAGGATTCATTCCAGCCCATCCACACCCCTGAGGAAGGTGAAGAATACTTGCTCAAACCGATGAACTGCCCTCACCACTGTGAGATATTCCGCGCCCTTCCCCGCAGCTATCGCGACCTGCCGCTGCGTTTGGCAGAATTCGGCACCGTGTACCGCTACGAACAGAGTGGCGAGCTCCATGGACTCACCCGCGTGCGCGGCTTTACTCAGGACGACGCCCACATCTACTGCGCCCCTGACCAAATCAAAGATGAATTCCTGAAGGTGATGGATATCATATTCTACATCTTCAAAGCATTGAAGTTCGAAAACTTCGAGGCTCAGATTTCACTCCGCGACCCCAACAACAAGGATAAATATATCGGTTCGGATGAGAACTGGCACCTTGCTGAAAACGCCATCATCGAGGCATGCAAGGAAAAGGGTCTCAACGCCCGCACCGAACTTGGTGAGGCGGCCTTCTATGGTCCGAAACTTGACTTCATGGTCAAGGACGCACTCGGACGTCGCTGGCAGCTCGGCACTATCCAGGTTGACTACAACCTTCCCGAACGTTTCCAGTTGGAATATACCGGCAGCGACAACCAGAAGCATCGCCCGGTAATGATTCACCGCGCACCCTTCGGTTCGATGGAACGTTTCGTGGCAGTACTTCTCGAGCACACCGCCGGTCGATTCCCGCTCTGGCTTGCACCCGAACAGGCTGTAGTGCTCCCCATCTCTGAGAAATTCAATGACTACGCCCACAGCGTGGCTGAACGCCTCAACGCCCTCGACATCCGCACCCAAGTGGACGACAGAAATGAAAAAATCGGCAAAAAAATTCGCGACAACGAGCTTAAGAGAATCCCTTACATGCTCATTGTCGGTGAAAAAGAAGCAGAAAATGATGAAATTTCTGTAAGAAAACAGGGCGAAGGTGATAAAGGTTCGATGAAAATTGCTACCTTTGCAGCCGAATTGACTGAAGAAGTCAACAAAATGATTAATCAATAACCCCCCTGAATGGAGAAAAAACCTTTCAATCCGCGTCCGCCACGTCCAAATAACAACGGTCCGAGACGCCCTTTTAACAACAATAAGGATAAAGACCCCTACGCAATTAACGAACACATCCGTGCGCGTGAAGTACGACTTGTGGGCGATAATGTGGAAACTGGAGTCTACCCCATCCAGGAAGCGTTGAAAATCGCCGATGGTCTCGGACTGGACCTCATCGAGATTTCACCCACCGCTCAGCCTCCGGTATGCAAGATACTGGACTATCAGAAGTTCCTCTATCAGCAGAAGAAGCGCCAGAAGGAACAAAAAGCGAAAGCGACAAAAGTGGTGGTGAAGGAGATTCGATTCGGTCCCCAGACTGATGACCATGACTATAACTTCAAGCTCAAACATGCCATCGGCTTCCTCCAGGAAGGCGCGAAGGTGAAAGCCTATGTGTTCTTCAAAGGTCGCTCGATACTCTTCAAGGAGCAAGGTGAGGTATTGCTGCTTCGTTTTGCCAACGACCTTGAGGAATATGGCAAGGTTGACCAGATGCCGGTGCTTGAAGGAAAGCGCATGATTATCATGCTCAGCCCGAAGAAAAAATAAAAAGTGAATTTATCACGACATAACACAACTTTTTTAATTAACACAACAAATGCCAAAGATTAAGACTAATTCCGGTGCCAAAAAGAGGTTTGCCCTTACCGGGTCAGGAAAAATCAAGAGAAAACATGCTTTCAAGAGCCACATCTTGACTAAAAAGACAAAGAAGCAGAAGCGCAACCTGACACACTTCTCACTCGTGTCACACGCTGACTCTTCAAACGTCAAGGAACTCCTCGCTCTCAAGTAAGAGTTTTCACTATCTTTAAAATCGTGATTTCCAATTCAATTATTTAACCGAATGTTCAGCCACCCAATTTTAAGAGCATAACGTGCCGCTGACGTTCACAAAACATTCACAAAATGCCAAGATCAGTAAATCATGTAGCTTCAAGAGCTCGCCGCAAGAAAATCCTTAAACTCACCCGTGGTTACTTCGGTTGCCGCCGTAACGTGTGGACCGTTGCCAAGAACACTTGGGAAAAGGGTCTTACCTACGCTTACCGTGACCGCAAGGACAAAAAGCGCAACTTCCGCGCTCTTTGGATTCAGCGTATCAATGCCGCTGCACGTCTTGAGGACCTTTCTTACTCAAAGCTCATGGGCCTCATCCACAAGGCTGGGATAGAAATCAACCGCAAAGTCCTCGCTGACCTCGCGCTCAACAATCCCGCAGCTTTCAAAGCCATCGTTGACAAAGTGAAAAACGCCTAATCAATAAGGCTCACACTTTCTCAGGCTATAACTACCACAAGGACTTCCCCACCAGCGGGAGGTCCTTGTTCTTAAATAACAATCCCCCCTCACACACCCACATCCTCACCCACAGAGACAATGGACAACAACAAGAAATACAGCAGCGCCACCCTTTGTGTCCAGGCCGGCTGGACACCCAAGAAAGGCGAACCGCGAGTGCTCCCCATATATCAGAGCACCACTTTCAAGTATGACACCAGCGAGCAGATGGCAAAGCTGTTTGACCTCGAAGAGTCTGGCTACTTCTACACACGTCTGCAAAACCCTACCAACGATGCAGTGGCAGCAAAAATCGCATCTCTCGAAGGTGGTGTGGGAGCTATGCTCACCTCTTCAGGACAGGCAGCCAATTTTTACGCCATGTTCAACGTATGCCAGAGCGGCGACCATTTCGTGACCTCTTCCAATATATATGGCGGCACATACAACCTCTTTGGCGTCACAATGAAGAAACTCGGCATAGAATGCACCTTCGTTGACCCCAACGCTTCGGAGGAGGAGATTCAGAAAGCATTCCGCCCCAACACAAAGGCTCTTTTCGGAGAGACCATCTCAAACCCGGGCGGAGAGGTGCTTGACATAGAGAAATTTGCCCGTGTGGCTCACCGCAACGGTGTGCCCCTGATAGTTGACAACACATTCCCTACTCCTATCAACTGCCGCCCGTTTGAATGGGGTGCGGACATAGTGACACACTCTACCACCAAGTACATGGACGGTCACGCAGTAAGCGTGGGTGGGGTAATAGTCGACAGCGGAAACTTCGACTGGGAAGCAAACGCCGATAAATTTCCGGGGCTCACCCAGCCCGATGAGTCATACCACGGCCTCACCTATACCAAGGCATTTGGCAAGAATGCATACATCACTAAAGCTACAGCTCAATTGATGCGCGACTTGGGTTCAATCCAGTCACCACAGAACGCATTCCTGCTCAACCTCGGACTGGAAACTCTACATCTGCGCGTGCCACGCCATTGCGAGAATGCCCAGACAGTAGCCGAGTGGCTCGAGGCTAATCCCAAAGTCAAGTGGGTGAATTATTGCGGACTCCCTAACAACCGTTACTACACTCTGGCTAAGAAATACATGCCCAACGGCTCGTGCGGCGTAATTGCATTTGGACTTGAAGGTACACGTGAGGATGCCATCAAATTCATGGACAGATTGAAGTTCATTGCCATAGTGACCCACGTGGCTGACGCTCGCACATGTGTGCTCCATCCCGCAAGCCACACCCACCGCCAGCTCACCGACGAGCAACTGCGTGAAGCAGGAGTTGCCCCCGACCTCATCCGCCTATCGGTAGGTATCGAGGATGTCAACGATATCATAGCAGACATTGAGCAGGCACTGAGCTAAGAACTGCCGCCGGGTTACCTCTAAAAATAAAAAAACGCCACCGTCCACCCCATCCGGACGGTGGCGTTTTTTCATCCCGACAGTTGACAGAAGCATGCATGGCGTTCAAAAAACTTTCAAATTTCTACTTTTTCACCATTTATATTGTTAATTTTATAATTTCATTACGCCATTTTGTAAATAATTTGTAATTTTGCACCTAATTATCTCCACACCTCTACTCATGGAGAAGATTGTTTTTCAGGTCAAGTTTCCAACAACATCTTAACAACATCTTAGTGCAACATAAATTATGAGTGACAGATTATATATCTTCGACACAACCCTCCGAGACGGCGAACAGGTGCCCGGTTGTCAGCTCAACACAGTAGAAAAAATTGAAGTGGCAAAAGCACTTGAAGCACTCGGCGTTGACGTAATCGAAGCCGGCTTCCCGGTATCGAGTCCCGGCGACTTCAATTCAGTAGTGGAAATCTCCAAAGCCGTGACATGGCCCACAATCTGCGCTCTGACCCGTGCGGTTGAAAACGACATACGCGTTGCAGCTGAAGCGCTGAAATATGCCAAGCATCCGCGTATCCACACCGGCATTGGCACTTCCGACTCCCATATAAGATATAAATTCAACTCCAACCGCGATGAAATACTTGAACGCGCCGTTGGTGCCGTGGCTTATGCCAAGAAATTTGTGGAGGATGTGCAATTTTACGCCGAAGATGCGGGTCGCACCGACAATGAATATCTCGCACGTGTGGTAGAGGCGGTAATCCGCGCCGGAGCCACCGTCATAAACATACCCGACACCACCGGTTACTGTCTACCATGGGAATTCGGAGCGAAAATCAAATACCTCATGGAGCATGTGGATGGCATCGACAAAGTGACCATCGCCACACACTGCCATAACGACCTCGGCATGGCTACCGCCAACACCATCTCAGGTATTGTCAACGGAGCACGTCAGGCAGAGGTAACCATCAACGGCATCGGAGAGCGCGCCGGCAACACCGCACTTGAAGAAGTGGTCATGACGCTCCGCTCCCACCGTGAGCTTGGCATTGACACCAACATCAATGCCACCAAGATAACCGGAATCAGCCGTATGGTATCGAGCCTCATGAACATGCCCGTGCAGCCCAACAAATCAATCGTGGGTAGAAACGCATTCGCCCACTCATCCGGCATACATCAGGACGGTGTGCTCAAAAATCGCGAGAGCTATGAAATCATCGACCCCAAAGATGTGGGTATCGACGAAAACTCAATCGTACTTACCGCCCGTAGCGGACGTGCAGCGCTCAAGCACCGTTTGCATGTGCTCGGCATCGAACTTGCATCCGAAGCACTCGACAAGGCATACGAGGCATTCCTCAAACTTGCCGACCGCAAGAAAGAAATCAACGATGACGATGTGCTCATGCTCGCCGGACAGCACCGCAAAGCATCCAACCGCATCAAGCTTGACTTCCTGCAGGTCACAAGCGGTGTCGGCGTTCATTCTGTCGCGAGCGTAGGGCTTGACATCGCAGGCGAGAAGTTCGAGGCATGCGCCTCAGGCAACGGTCCTGTCGATGCAGCCATCAGCGCCATCAAGCTCATCATCCACCGTCGCATGCTGGTGAAAGAGTTCCTCATCCAAGCCATCAACAAGGGTAGCAACGACGTAGGCAAGGTACACATGACAGTAGAACATGATGGTGCTTGCTACTATGGATTCTCAGCCAATACCGACATTATCGCCGCAAGTGCCGAAGCATTCATCGACGCCATCAACAAATTTGTAAGATAACAATAGCTGTAACACATAACAATTTCTATGGGAAAGACTTTATTTGACAAAATCTGGGATGCCCACGTGGTCAACAACATCGAGGGCGGTCCCACTCAACTATACATCGACCGTCACTACTGTCATGAGGTGACCAGCCCCCAGGCTTTCGACGGTCTGCGTCAGCGCGGACTCAAGGTGTTCCGTCCGGAAAAGACATATTGCTCACCTGACCACAATATACCCACTCTCAATCAGGACAAACCCATAGCCGACCCCGTGTCGCGCAATCAGGTGGAAACACTCACACGCAACGCAAATGAATTCGGCGTGACCCTCTACGGACTCGGTCACAAGAAAAACGGCATCATCCATGTGATAGGACCTGAGAATGGACTCACACTCCCAGGCTACACCATTGTGTGCGGCGACAGCCACACCTCAACCCATGGAGCGTTTGGCGCGGTAGCATTCGGAATCGGTACCATCGAGGTAGAGATGGTGCTTGCATCGCAGTGCATCCTCCAGCCCAAACCCAAGACAATGCGCATCAATGTCAATGGCAAGCTCAAACCCGGTGTGACAGCCAAGGATATCGCCCTCTATATCATAGCACAGATGACCACTGGTGGCGCCACAGGTTATTTTGTGGAATATGCGGGCGACACCATACGGAATCTATCCATGGAGGAGCGTATGACCGTGTGCAACCTCTCCATCGAAATGGGAGCCCGCGGCGGTATGATTGCACCCGACGAGACAACATTTGAATATGTAAAAGGACGTGAATTCGCTCCTCAGGGTGAGGAATATGAGAAAGCGGTAGCCTATTGGCGCACACTCCCCTCCGACCCCGATGCGGTGTTTGACCGCGAAATCAACTTTAACGCCACCGACATAGAGCCACGCATTACCTTCGGCACCAATCCCGGCATGGGCATAGGAATCAACGACCCTATTCCCGCACCCGACCCTGAGGACGAAGCAGGCAAAATATCCTACGAGAAATCTCTTAACTACATGGGATTCGAAGTTGGTCAGGTCCTCGCAGGTGTACCGGTGGATTACGTATTCCTCGGCAGCTGCACCAACGGACGCATAGAAGACTTCCGTGCCTTTGCCAACTTCGTGAAGGGGAAGAAAAAAGCTGACAATGTGACCGCATGGCTCGTGCCAGGTTCATGGAGCGTTGATGCACAAATCCGCGAAGAGGGTCTTGACAAGATTCTCGAAGAGGCTGGTTTTGAAATCCGCCAGCCGGGATGTTCCGCATGTCTGGCTATGAACGAGGACAAGGTACCTGCCGGAAAGCTCGCCGTGTCTACCTCCAACCGTAACTTCGAGGGACGCCAGGGACCGGGCTCACGCACCATCCTTGCGGGTCCGCTCGTGGCAGCAGCCTCAGCGGTAACCGGTGTGCTCACCGACCCCCGCACCATCTGAAAAGTGTGCATTAATGGTTGTTTAAAACAAATGTCAACAAAACCCCACGATGAAAGAAAAATTCACCACCATAACCTCGACATGCGTTCCTCTGCCGATGGAAAATGTCGACACTGACCAGATAATTCCAGCACGTTTCCTCAAAGCCACCTCTCGCGAAGGATTTGGCGACAACCTATTCCGCGACTGGCGATATGACAAGGACGGAAACCCCGTGAAGGACTTCGTGCTCAACAATCCCACCTACGGAGGGTGCATCCTGGTGGCAGGTAAAAACTTCGGCTCAGGCTCAAGCCGCGAACATGCCGCATGGGCTATAGCTGACTATGGCTTCCGTGTGGTAGTGTCAAGCTTCTTCGCTGACATACATAAGAACAACGAGCTCAACAACTTCGTACTCCCCGTAGTGGTAAGCGAAGAGTTTCTTGCCGAACTTTTTGACACCATCGCAGCAAATCCAAAGGCTGAAGTGAGAGTTGACCTCCCCTCACAGACCATCACCAACCTCGTCACAGGCAAAAGCGAGACCTTTGACATAAATCCTTATAAGAAACAATGTCTCGCAGAGGGTCTTGACGACATTGAATTTCTTCTTTCAAAAAAAGCCGACATAGAGGCTTGGGAAGCAAACAAGAAGTAATTCAGCATTATGTACGTTGAATTGATGGATACCACCCTCAGGGATGGCGAACAAACCTCGGGGGTATCATTTTCCACATCTGAGAAACTTGCCATCACGCGCCTGCTTCTCGGGGAGCTTCATGTGCCCCGCATCGAAATCGCATCAGCAAGAGTCTCGGAAGGTGAGCGCGACACCGTGCGCAAGGTATGCGCATGGGCAGAACGCACAGGCAACCTTCACGCAATCGAAGTACTTGGGTTTCTTGACAATGGCATATCGGTCAACTGGATTAAAGATGTTGGAGGCAAGGTAATCAACCTCCTTGCCAAAGGCTCTGAACGTCACTGCCGCCTGCAACTCAAGCAGACTCCGGAGGAACACTTCGCAACAATCGAACGTGAGGTAAACCGAGCCGTGGAAGCGGGATTGGATGTCAATATCTATCTTGAGGACTGGTCAAACGGGATGAAACACTCCCCTGATTATGTGTTTGCGATGATGGAGAGCATCAAGCGCCTTCCTATACGCCGTTTCATGCTCCCTGACACTTTAGGTGTGCTTAATCCTTACGACACTTTATCGTATGTCCACCGGATGGTGAAGCATTACCCGAAGTTGCACTTCGATTTCCATGCCCACAATGACTATGACCTTGCCACGGCAAATGTGTTTGCTGCAGTCAAAGGGGGAGCGCGCGGAGTCCACTGTACCATCAATGGTCTTGGAGAACGTGCGGGCAATGCCACCCTTTCGAGCACTGTGGCTGTAATCCATGACCAACTGCAAGGCACCACTAATATTGACGAATCAAAAATCAATAAGGTAAGTCATATAGTGGAGTCATTCTCCGGGATTCTCGTGCCACCAAATAAGCCGATAATCGGCGACAGTGTGTTTACACAATGTGCCGGAGTGCATGCCGACGGTGACAACAAGAACAATCTCTATTACAACGACCTGCTCCCCGAACGTTTCGGCCGCGAACGTGAATATGCTCTCGGCAAAACCTCCGGTAAAGCTAACATCAAGAAGAATCTTGAAGCGCTCGGCATCGAACTGTCGGAAGAGAATATCAAGAAAGTTACCGAACGAATCATTCAACTCGGCGACAAAAAGGAGATAGTGACACAAGGCGACCTGCCATTTATAGTGGCGGACGTGCTGAAACATTCAGCTCTACCCTCGAAGGTACGTATTGTAAACTATGCCCTCAACCTCTCGCAAGGATTGCGTCCCACAGCCACTATCAAACTCATAATCAATGATGCGGAGTTTCAGGAATCAGCCGTGGGCGACGGTCAGTTTGACGCCTTCATGCGTGCCATCCGCACCATCTACCGTGGCAAACTTCAGCGTCCGTTCCCAACACTCACAAACTATAGTGTCAATATTCCTCCCGGTGGTAAAACCGACGCCCTCGTCCACACCATCATCACATGGAACTACGAAGGCAATGTGCTGAAGACACGCGGTCTTGACGCCGACCAGACAGAAGCAGCCATCCAGGCTACTGTCAAGATGCTCAACCTCATTGAAGGTATTGACCTCGGTGGAAATATGGAGAATGCAGAGAATATGAACAATAATTGAAACAAGTAACTTACCACAACAATAATTATGGATTTTAAAATAGCAGTTCTTCCCGGCGACGGTATCGGTCCCGAAATCTCGCGTCAGGGTGTTGACGTGATGAGCGCAATCTGTGAGAAATTCGGACACAAGGTGGAATACAAATATGCCATCTGCGGCGCTGACGCCATCGACAAGGTCGGTGACCCTTTCCCCGAGGATACTTACCAGACATGTCTGTGGGCTGACGCTGTGCTCTTTTCAGCTGTCGGCGACCCCAAATTTGACAATAATCCCAATGCCAAGGTGCGCCCGGAGCAAGGACTTCTCGCAATGCGCAAGAAACTTGGTCTTTTCGCCAATATACGCCCCGTTGAGACATTCAAATGCCTCATACACAAGTCTCCTCTACGTGCCGAACTGGTTGAGGGCGCTGATTTCATCTGCATCCGCGAACTCACCGGGGGTATGTACTTCGGAGAAAAGTATGAGGATAACGACCGTGCCTACGATACTAACGCATATACCCGTCCTGAAATCGAACGTATACTCCGCGTAGCTTACGACTATGCACTGCGCCGCCGCAAGCATCTCACTGTAGTTGACAAAGCCAATGTGCTCGCTTCATCCCGCCTGTGGAGAAAAGTGGCGCAGGAAATGGCACCTGAATATCCCGACGTCACTACCGACTTCATGTATGTCGACAATGCAGCCATGCGTATGATTCAGGAACCACGTTTCTTTGACGTGATGGTTACCGAAAATACCTTCGGCGACATCCTTACTGACGAAGGCTCTGTAATTTCAGGCTCAATGGGTCTGCTCCCGTCAGCTTCGACCGGCGAGAAGACACCTGTATTTGAACCAATCCACGGTTCATGGCCTCAGGCTAAGGGTAAGAACATTGCCAACCCACTCGCTCAGATTCTTTCGGTAGCAATGTTGTTCGAATACTTCAACCTCATGGAGGAAGGCTCTCTTATACGAAAGGCTGTGAACGCTTCCCTCGATGCCAACGTGCGCACACCTGAAATACAAGTGGAAGGTGGCGAGACCTACGGCACTGATTCTGTCGGTGCATGGATAGTCGATTACATCAAGAACGCATAAGCAGCTCATCAGCACACCAAAGACAAAAAAAGACATGGACACACTCCAGTGTCCATGTCTTTTTTTGTCTTCCGGGGCTCTCTTGCCCCGTTATAGTCATTTAATCAAGTAAATATCGTTTGTGCCTTAGGCTGCTATTTATTCCCTACGGTAAGTAGGTTTCATGTCGTATGAAAGCATTGCGATTGAGAATCCCCAATAAATAAATGCAAGTGAGGTAAGGAAGCTTGTCATTGCCATATCCTGAACCCAACCGGCTTCGATGAAGAAGAATCCGATGGCAATCAAAAGGATACCGTTGATAAGATAGAGCCACCAGTAGCGGCGTCCGCTCTGTACCACAGCGCTGCAGAGAGCACTGATACCCCAGTAAAGGAAAATGAATGCTATAAAATAGGGGAATACCATTTCAGAAAGAACGATACTGCGCACAAGCATGAAACCGATAAAGATATCAATCACACCGCCGGCGAGCCACCATCCCCAGCCCTTACCACGGTCAGGACCTGACGCTACAAGGAGTTGGACGATACCAACAAGAATCAAAAGCCATCCGAAAATCTGAGATGCTACGGCATAACCTGCCATGGGCCAGAACCAATATGCAAAACCGCATATAACCATAAGGATACCGACAACAAGAACTACCCACCAATAGCGGGATTGTCCTAAATAATTTTGAATTAGCGTTTTCATAACGACTTAATTTTGTAATAATAGTTAGACATTAATTGTTTTATATTAATAACACGCGATTAACATATTTTGTTGATACATCGAAGTTTTTTAGAGATATATCCTTGATTCACGCCCCACGCTTCATATTTTTTACAAATTTTCAATCTTATTCGATATGCACCCTATTTAGGTGCTACCGATGTGGTGTCACCATCAATATAACGCCTCACAAGGGCAGCATACTGCGGAGTTTCCTTGAAACGTCTCAAGCGGGCATCGATGGTATCGGCAAGCGCTTTCCGGTCTTTGTTGACTACCCACGACTCAAACTGATTGAACGACACCGGGGTGGTGATATGTACCTCCGGATGTTCGGCTGCAAGTTTTGTGGCTATCCCTTCGTTGATTACTGCTGCCTTGACATCGCCGGTTGCCGTGAGCATAAACAATTGCTCCGCGTTATGCTCCCTATCCTTATGCAGCTGTATGGTGTCGCCTATTTCCCTGGCAAGATTCTCCATACGCTCCTCAGCTGGAGAGCCGGCAACCACCCACACCGGTTTGCCTGCAAGGTCAAGTGCGGTGCGCAGAGTGGTGTCACGGCTTATAAGCACCTGCTTGTCGAGATATACAGGCTCAGTGAACCTGTACTTCTCCTTCTGCACGGCGGTGACAGGGAGGTCAGACACCACAATGTCATATTTCCCCTTGTCAAGGTCAGAAAGCGCCTCGCCGATTGATGCCACGGGATAGAATTTAATCTTGTCGCCATACATCTCAGCCATCTCTTTCATCACGCTGTAATTAAAACCGCCCAAAGTATCGCCATAACGATAGAGCGACATGGGCGAGTAATCAATGGCGACATTGACGGTATCACCGCCACCCCTCACATATTCATATCCGTTTCTCGTCACCGGAGAGGAGCATCCCTTTACCGTCACAATCACAGCCACAGCCATCAGGGCAAGCGAGAGGATAATCCCACCGCGCGGTCCGCGCAGAAGTCCGGCAATCCCTTTCCCCTTTTTCTTATTCTTATCATCTAACATAGGAGTCGGTTGTTATATATTATCGATGCATGTACATCAAATATATAACAACCGACTCCCGGCAATAGGTTTACACGGCGGCACAAACCGCTCTGACATATTCTAATTATTGAAATTCACCGACACACCCATCAGGAAGCGACGGGGATTAAGCGGATAGTGCGGCATGGAGAAATAATCATTGCCACCAATCATGCCCTGATTCACATGCGAGAAGAGCACATAGAAGCGTGCCCTCGACAGGCGCATATTGACATAAGCATTCATGTATGGGTAATTACCACATTTGATTTCACTCTGGTTGCAAAACGCCATGGTAGATGGCTGATAGGCCGGAGCATAGTATTTGGTGTAATAATCCACATCAACACCAAACTGCACATCAAGCACCTTTGCCACTTTGAAAAGCAGGTAGAGGTTGGAGTAAATGGCAATCTTTGGGATGGAAATCACCGACTCCTCTGAGGAGGTCTGATAAATCAAGGTGTTGCGCCAGTTCAAAGCACGGAATCTGAAATCCTGCTGCAGCTGCACGCTCAGCACCTGCACACTTCCGCCATGCTGCTCCGGCATGCCGGCAGAATTGAAATATATGTGATTCTGCACATTCTCCACACCCACATTCAGATGTGTGCCTGTGTGGGGTATATCGAGTTCTCCACCAAAACGGAGTTTGCGTATTTTGCTGAAATCATTCTCCCATGCAAAATGGTTGGAGAAATAATTATTCATCAGATATGGAGCCGTGGTGTTGCTGAATCGGCCGTAACCGGTCACCGAGACAGTATCGCCAAACAGTTTTATATGAGTTGAGACATTACCATTGACCATGATTTCACCTGCGGCCGGTCCTATAAGCCCAATCTTAGCAGTGGCATCATAATTGAGCAGTGTACCCTGCTGTTTGGTGAGCTGCGCCCCGACATAGAGGAGATTCTGTGTCTCCTTGTGAGCCATGCGCTGTTCAAACGGATATGGCGTCAACGCCGCCGGACGTTCCTCGCCCGAAATAGCCAAAGTGTCGGCTGTCTGGTAATATTTTCTTACCTCGTGTGTCACAAATGCGCCTAAACCGGCCTTGGCATACTTATTGAAACCCTCAAGGAGTGAGATTCCGAGGGTATTCTGCATGGAGGAATAGCGGGTCTTGTCCTGGGTATCGGTTGCCGACACATAGTGATTTTCCCAGAAGTCCTCGTTGCCGGAATCTGTATTTGTGAATTTATGAAATCCATCTTTATAATCAAAAGTCCAGATGAAGCTCGACACAGGGACATATTCACGTGCCACCACTGAGTCGTTTTCATCCTTTTCCTCCTTCCAGAAGCCCACCTTATAGCGATGGTTCATGTAAAACTGTTTCCCTTTGTATCGTGAGTGGGAAGCAATCAGGTTGGTAGGGATGGTCTTGGGATTGATTGACGACACACCTCCCTGCAGCTCTGCCGGGTCAAGGATATAGAGGTCATCAGTAATACCACCATTCTCCTTGTTAATCATGTTGGAAGTGTTGAAAAATCCTTGGAACTCATACCGCGCACCTGTGTAGGAGCCTGAAAGCCCCCAGCTCAGACCTTTGGCAGCCTGATAGTCATAGCTACCCTTTGAATACGGATAGTCGATAAAAGCACCGATTTGTCCTTGGGGTGAGAAGTTGCCGGAGAAGAGCATCCTGAAATAATCCTGCGCAATATCACGACCGCCACCCGTGTTATAGCTCACTATCGACATGGGAATGCGGGTGTTGTAGAATTTCATCTTTGAAAGGCTCGGCAGCCATGCAGATTTAGCGTCGCGGAAAAAGAAATCGCTCATTGGCTCGCTCTGCATGTAAATCATATTGCGCCCCGCTGATGCCTGGTTTCCGGTAGTGGCGAAAGCCGGTGAAATCGCCGAAGGTATGGCTCCCTGATAATAATTGTAAAGCGCAGTGTCGATGGGGGCTTCCTCTCGAAGTCCTAAGGGTTCAAGCAAGCGCCATGCATAGGAAGGTGCAACCTCCGGCTCCGCAGCCCGCAGCCACGCAGCACCAATAGTTAACAGTATGATGAATAGGAGTGGGTATCTTTTCATAAGTGGCAGCAAAGTTACGCAAATAAGCGCAAATCTCCATCTCTGAAAAGTAAAAGTTTCTTATATACAAAAAAAATTACCCGTCATCACGACGAATAATCTTCTTACCTTAAATCTAATACCATGAAAAACTGATGCAAAGGTAAGGAGTTTTTCTGACTCTCCAAATTTTTATGCTAAAAAACATCTTACTATTAACTCATTTTAATAAATACACTATTTATTCTATATATTTTTACATTTATTTATTCGAATTGCTGATTTACGGAATAAATTCGTTACATTTGCATAAGCGTGTTCACCAACATGCCACTGCGGGAAATTTCACTTGTGAGAACACTTTTTTCTAAAAAATTTTTCACACCCACGCAGTCTTTTCCAACTTCTTGAATCTAACTCTATGAAGGGACACTCAATCACCCCCTTCTTAAAGATTCCCTCACTTTCAAAAATGGATAAAAGGATATTGGTTGAACGCTGTCAGCATGGCGATAGAGAGGCTTTAGGGCTCCTCTATTCCAGGTATTCGGCAAAGATGATGCGAATCATCCGCCATTACATCGCTGACCCAGCCGATGCCGGCGACATACTCCACGACGGTTTCGTGGTGGCGTTCACCCAAATATCATCGCTCCGCAATCCCGACAAGCTGGAATACTGGCTGGGCACCATAATGAAAAATCTCTCCATCCAGCATCTCAATCAGGTGGAGCTAAACACCCTCCTTGACGATGAGTGTGACATCACCGATATGCCGGAAATACAAAACATCATTTCGATGGAGGAGCTTGAAGCTATTATCAACAAACTCCCCGAGGGCTACCGCAAGGTGTTCAAACTCGCCGTACTCGATAATAAGTCACACCGTGAAATCGGCAAGCTTCTTGGCATAGCTCCACATTCATCCTCCTCACAGCTATTCAGAGCCAAGGAGATGCTGCGTAAAATCATACGCGAGCAGGGAATTGAACTTGCCGGCGCCACTTCCATAATCCTGCTTCTTCTCACATTGATGCCTCGCCTCCTCCAAGATGAATTACCGACTCTTCCACCTGTAGCTCATCAGAGCGAAGAGTTGTTCCTCGCCATCTCCACACCGGCGGAAGACCTCACTGCACAATTGCCCGCTGCATACACAAATCAAAGCATAACACCTAACCATTATTATAATACGGTGGCAAGTTCCACCTCTCTCACCGACAATTCTCAACAGCAAAGGAGTGAAAGCTCATCAGCTTCCACTATCGAGACTACTGAAAACGTTGGACCTACCGCAAATCAGCCGGAGCTTGAAAGCGCTCCCAATAAGGAAGAGGAAAGCATTTCCACCAGACAGGAGCCGGCGACCGGACGCGACTCACAGCGGGAACCAGACATAACCTCGAGAAACCGTTACACCAGCGGTTCCTCTTGGTCATCATCTACCACCAACACCCGCCAACAATTCCCACGCATAACTATCGGCGCTACATTCAGCACATCAGGAATGAATGGCATTAACTCTCCGGAGTTAAGTAATTATGACTATGTTGCGTCCGACGGTCTGTTTAACGATATGCATCCGCTCCCTCCATCGAGCACTCCACCCACAGTCAGCACTGTGATTGAGCCGGAGAAAGTGACCGACGTACAGCACTCGCCCACCATCACCGTCGGAATCACCGCCAACATGCGTCTCACCCGTACACTGAGTGTGGAGAGCGGCATCCGATATTCATATCTACGCTCCAAGGTGACCACCACACATTCCGAATCAGAGCACAAGAGCCACTACATCGGCATACCGGTGAAGCTAAACCTCTCACTATATACCAACTCGCGCCTCAACATCTATGCGTCGGCCGGAGGAGCCGTGGACCTGCCGGTAAGCTCATCCAAAGTCATAGAAGGTTACAGCACCCACTCATCTGCTCCCGTGCAATGGTCTCTTTCAGGGGGCGCGGGTGCGCAGTATACCATCACACCCCACGTAAGCGTCTATGCTGAGCCTTCGCTACGCTACAATTTCCATAACTCCGGCTCCACCACCATGACCAAATGGCAGGATGACCGCTTCGAATTCACCCTACCTGTAGGGTTACGTTTCAATTTTTAGTGGATTCTTATATCGAAAAATATATCACTCGGATATACATACCAACTATAACATATTGTCTCATGAACAAACTCTTCTTCATCCTCATCGCTGCAACACTTATAGCGACGACCGGTTGCACCTCCGACGAACCGGAACCCAACGACAAGCCCTATGTAATCTGCCCTACCGCCATAGGCAGAAACATCATCGACGCACAGAATTCATTCTCTTGCGGATTTTTCAAACTGACCTCCTCCACTGCGACAACCCCCAATCTCGTCATATCACCCCTCAGCATCTCCATGGCTCTCTCTATGACAGCCAACGGCGCCTCTGGCGAGACTCTTTCGGAAATGACCGCTACACTTGGCGGTGCATTGGACGACATGAACTCACTTAACCATCTGCTTCTTCAAGGATTACCTATGGCTGACAGTAAGGTGGCTCTGTCGCTTGCAAATTCCATCTGGATTGACGAGGCATACCCTGTGCTCCCCACATTTGTTGACACAAATAAAAATATCTATAGTGCCGAAGTAAACAATGTAGACCTCGACACAGAAAATGCCCGCCGCATGATAAACAGTTGGGCTAAGAAACAGACAAAAGGTCTGATTCCCGAATTTCTCACCTCTACTCTCCCCTCCACTACACGTCTGATGCTCATCAATGCTCTTTATTTCAAAGGTCCCTGGGCTGAGAAATTTAATAAGAACAACACTCGTGATGAGATATTCACAAATGCCGATGGTTCTAAATCGACTGTCAGAATGATGAGCAACAGTTCAATGCGCGTCACAGCATGGACCGATGGCGAAGACACTCTGGTGAATCTTCCCTATGGAAATGGCGCCTTCTCAATGACTCTCATTCTCCCGGCTGAAGGTTGCTCCGCAGAAAAGTGTATCGAAAATATCACTCCTGAGCGCATATCTTCCTGGCAAACCACCAGTCATAGCTCTTTGACAGCCTGGGTGAAACTGCCAAAATTCGACATTGAGTTTTCACCCGACAACCTCATCGAGATTCTCCGGAGCATGGGCATCCGCCGTGCATTTACATCTGAAGCCGATTTCGACAAGATGGCAGAGAAAAAGCTTTTCATAGGACTGGTGAAGCAGAAAGCACGTCTAATCGTCGACGAAGAGGGCACCGAGGCTGCCGCAGTGTCGGGCACCGGTATGCTGGATGCGGCTTTCTCTCCTATGGAGAAACCCAACTTTCACTTCGACCGCCCCTTCGTGTTCTTCATTTCCGAACAGAGCACCTCATCCATCCTCTTCATGGGAAAGGTCACCAAGCTATAGTAATCATCGATTCGTTACTATAAAAGCGCACACTTCAGAAACCACACACTTTTTCAGAAATCAACAAATCCCGGAAAACCACACACATCTTTTCGTATTGCAACAAGCACCCAATGCTAAGCAACAAGCATCCAATGCAAAAATCCCCGCCCAACTGCCAACACAGCAGCCACGCGGGGATTTTTTATATGTTTTTTCGCCATTGACAATAAAAGCCATCTCAAACAATCTGAGACTAACACACTTAGGTTTAGGCTCTATTTTCAGAATGATTGGAAGTAGGCTATTTTTCCAAAAGGCTCTCGACCTCTCTTTTCAGCAACGGCATATGATTTATAACAATCCCCCATAGAATGTCAGGCTTTAATGAATCATAAGCATGAATAACAAAGTTACGGGTATCAACAACTTTTCTTGCTGCGGTAATGGAAATACCGGGTTCAATCTTCAAAACTTGATTCATAGCCTCCCCCATTATCTCAATATTCCGTTCAACACCCCTTCTAAAAAGAGTGTCATTACAGAATGTGGCATATTCTTTTGGACGGTCAGCCATAAACGACTCTATCTCCAATATAGAAGATAGGATATCTGTGAGATATTTACGGAGTCTCCTATCCATAAATCAAAAACTTAGTCTCTTCAAGTTCTTCCTTGAAATAGGGATTTTTCACAGAGGTTTCATCCACCAAATCGACATCTCTGCCAAAGAGCGATTTCAAAGCATGATAGAGGTCAAAAAAATTATCAGCATAATTGTTGTGGTCAATCTCGGAATTGAAGTTCACGAGAATATCCACATCGCTGTTCTCATTAAATCTGTTAGTGAGGATTGACCCAAAGGCATACAACTTGTCCACCTTATACTTCCGGCACAAGGCAAACAGTTTCTGTATGTTGTCATTTATCAAGTGCATGACTCTATGATTTAACTGATTGCAAATTTAATATTTTTATATATAACAACCAAATCTGACCTTTTTCGATATCAGCAGCGAAATATTCACGTTTATGAGCGTGTTGATATAACTGCGAATATACCGCTTTAGGGTACATATATCTGGTACATTTAATCACTGCCCGATAAAACGTTATAGACAACAGCCATCCATATTCTGTTAAAATCGAATATAGATGGCTGTTATATCAATTAATTAATCAAAATATACAATCCGGGGGTTACTCCCACTCGATTGTTGCCGGTGGCTTTGAGGAGATATCATAGCATACACGGTTCACACCACGTACCTTATTGATTATATCGTTGCTCACCTTAGCCATAAAATCATAAGGAAGATGCGCCCAGTCAGCAGTCATGGCATCAGTTGAAGTCACCGCACGGAGAGCAATCGCACGTTCATAGGTACGTTCATCGCCCATCACGCCGACACTCTGCACTGGAAGCAGTATTGCGCCTGCCTGCCATACCTTGTCATACAAATCCCAATCACGCAAACCCTGGATGAAAATATCATCAGCATCCTGAAGTATGCGTACCTTCTCCGGAGTGATGTCGCCGAGAATACGGACAGCCAAACCAGGACCGGGGAACGGATGACGCTTGATAAGATGCTCAGGCATGCCGAGCTGACGACCTACGGCACGCACCTCATCCTTGAAGAGGAGACGCAGCGGCTCGCAGAGCTTCAGATTCATCTTCTCAGGGAGACCACCAACATTGTGATGGCTCTTGATAGTGGTACCGGTGATTGAAAGTGACTCGATGCAGTCAGGGTAGATGGTACCCTGTGCAAGCCATTTCACATCCTTGATTTTGTGGGCTTCCTCATCAAACACATCAATGAAGCCCTTGCCTATAATTTTGCGTTTCTTCTCCGGTTCGGTAACTCCGGCGAGTTCGCTGAAGAATTTCTCCGAGGCATCCACACCGATTACGTTAAGCCCAAGGCATTCATAGTCATGGAGCACATTGCGGAATTCATTCTTACGGAGCATACCATGGTCAACGAATATGCAGGTAAGATTCTTGCCGATGGCACGGTTGAGAAGCACAGCCGCCACCGATGAATCCACGCCACCGCTCAGACCGAGCACCACCTTGTCATCGCCAAGCTGCTCGCGAAGCTGAGCCACTGTAGACTCGATAAACGATTCTGCCGTCCAATCCTGCTTGCCTCCGCAGATATCCACCACGAAGTTGCGCAGCAGCTGGGTGCCATGTTCCGAATGGTAAACCTCCGGATGGAACTGGACTCCCCAGGTTTTCTCACCCTCCACCTGGTAAGCCGCAATAGCCACCTTATCGGTTGAAGCTATGGTGCGGAAACCTTCGGGTATCGAAGTAATGGTATCGCCATGGCTCATCCACACCTGCGAACCGACCGGAATGTTCTTGAACAGAGGATTCGCTGTGTCAATTTTGGTAAGATGAGCACGACCGTACTCACGTGATGGAGCCGGCTCTACGCTACCACCTGCAGTGAAGGCGATAAACTGAGCGCCATAGCAGATGCCAAGCACCGGCAGATGCCTGCGCAGACGCTCAAGCTCGGTTTTAAACGCTTTCTCGTCGTAAACCGAGAAGGGTGACCCTGAAAGTATGACACCAATCACCGACGGGTCATCATAGGGAAACTTATTGTAGGGTAGAATTTCGCAATACTCGCCAAGTTCGCGCACACGCCTACCGATAAGCTGCGTGGTCTGCGACCCAAAGTCGAGAATGATAATTTTTTCCTGCATATAAATGTAGTGTGAAACGATTAGTTATTCTGCTGCAAAGGTAGTGATTATTCGCCGATTTTTTGAATTATCAACTGTTTTTCTTAAATTTCAGATAGTAATAAAGAGCAAACGATTCATCATTTGCAAGCGGGTCGGGACAATGCCGGCTGTTGCCATCCATCAGCTTCGGGTAAAGAAACGCAGCGCTCCCCCTGCCATCTTCGGTAAAAAGCGGAAGATTGCCAAGAGTTATGGTCCGCGCACGTTCAAGATATTCCTCTGCCTTGTCTTCATCACCACGACGGCGACATATCTCGGCATACCGAGCAAAAGCATCAGCGCTAACGCAGCTCCAATAATGAGGCATAGTATCGCCCCACTGGCGCCATTTGCCAAACCAATATCCATCCCAATGCCTCAAGGCTATATCGTGAAGATAAGCCGATGGCTGCTTCCCTCCGAATGCCTCAAGCATCGGCATCAATTCCTCAACGGCATCAATATAAGTCTGATTTCCGGTCAGCAAGTACACCTCAGCAAGAAATACGACCGCCGGCGCCACTATACTCTGCTCATAGTTTACCTCCGATTTTGGGAAATTCTTACCTCGCGCTGCATACACATCAGCAACTTTACAATACTCCTCGAGCAGCTTCTCTGCCTCCATATCATAGCCCGCGCCCCGCAAAGCCTCTATACTCTCGGTCACAGGCACATCTATGGCATAAAAATCATATCCTCCTTCTCTATAGCAAGCCATCATGGTATGATAGGCATCAAGCAGATACCGGGCATTTCCGGTGAGCCGATACAAATCGACATAGAAATGCGCCACCCATGGATAATTGTATATACGATTCTTCCCTTTTCTGCCACCCTCACTGTAAGTCTTATAATTTTGGTCCTGCAACTGATTTCTCACGAACCCATAATACTTTTCAAGAGCAGCCGTTATTTTCTCCCTCTCCACTCCTTCAGGAAGCTCCTCGGCATAGTGGGCGAGAAATATCCCTATTCCCAATCGCTCGCGCCCATCGCTGAGGTCCGACCTGTGATGTGACAATTCTTTCCATAAGCAATACACACTATCGCCCTCATTATCATAGGGAAGAAAAGCACCATGATGCAGACTATCAGATTCGTTGTCATACTGCTGACGCTCTACAAGGAAACGTGCCCGGCGCTTCACTATACTGTCAGGCGATGAAACGCCGTAGAATTCCAGCACAGCACCCCCTACTGAATATCTATCCTCACCATGACGCGAGAACCGATACTCCTCTGTAAGCACTCCCTTGGGAGTACGCACTGTAACAACTGCCTTATCGCCTATGCTACCCACATATTTATCAGCACTCGCTACTACACCCCCTCGCCGGAGCATCCCCGAAAAGAAATCATTCTCCCCCTCATGCGGAAATACGCGCCACTCAAACGTATACTTCTCCCCTGGAGCCAATTTCGAGGATGCCACCATCATACCGATGACTCCACGGCTATTTGAGCCACCCTTCTTGCTACCGCGCTCACTGATTGAATACCCGTCAAGCTCTCCACGTGTCATCATCATACCCAGATGCGGAGCATAATTGCCCATACGCAATGCGTATGTATAGCCATGCTGTCCCATAGCCCACACATGGGCATGACATCTAAAGTCGGCACATGTGGAGGCATCAGGATAATTGTCATTCCAGGGAGTATAGACCTGTATTTCAGATAGCGAGAGTGTATCGCCTGATACATTGGCAAAAGTATAGCTCTCAACCATATCGTCACTATCCATCCTGCGGTCAATTGTAAGCGACAATTTTCCTGGGACCACTGTAAACTTCGAACAACCGAAACTTGCCTCTCCGTCAGCCTTACCCCAACCAAAATTCACTCCATTGACATTAACAGTCCCCAAGCCCCACTGATAACGTGAATCAATCCACTTATACTGAGACCCATCTGTAGCCATAAGCCAGTTCATTTCAGTCGTATCACCCGTTATCTTCAGCGAAGTCACCCCTCCTTGTTCAGTATCCACTGTGGGAAGGACCTTCTGAGCTAAAACTAATAAATTAAACAAATTGATTACCACTGATAATAAAAATACCAAAAGACGTTTTCCATGCATAACAAATAAAAATTTTATAAAATATATTTACAAAAATATACATTATTATATATAATTACAAATTTAACAACCCAACTTATCCGACTATTTGCCTATTTCTACCGATTTTCAGGTGATTTCCACACATTTTTGAAGATTTATTTACATTATTTCATATTTCCTCAGTTAAAAATTGTTTTGTATATAAATTTATACTATTTTTGCACCCAGAGATACCATAACACAACGATTAACTAAAAGCGGATACGACGTAGAGACCGCTGTTTCAGCGGTTTTTGCAGTTTTAATTCACGAAAGTTATAATTATCATTACAATAACCCAATTTTATTAATCTCTAAAAAGGAAACCTTGCCATGAATGACGTAAAAAGTCTATTCTTGTCGGTGCTTAATCGTCAGTTGTTTAGGGGGGGTCAAAGGCTGATAATCAGCTGTTTGTCCCTGCTTTTAGCAGCCACTGTTTTCGCACAGGACATCACAGTCAAAGGTACGGTTGTCGATGACACCGGAGAACCTATTATCGGAGCCACCGTAATGGTGGACGGTACAAACCAGGGAACCCCTACGGATATTGACGGTAATTTTACCCTCAAAGTTCCTCAAGGGGCGAAACTGAAAATTTCTTACATTGGTTACGACACTCAGGTGGTACCCGCTGTCGACGGAATGACCGTCGTGATGAAGACCAATTCAGTGGTCCTCGGCAGCGTGGAAGTCGTGGCATACGGCGTTCAGAAGAAAGTCACCGTGACAGGCGCTATCTCAAGCGTGAAAGGTGACGAGCTTGTAAAAACTCCCGTATCCTCAGTCAACAACATTCTCGCCGGTCAGCTCTCGGGTGTGACCACAGTGCAGTACTCCGGTGAACCGGGTGCCGACGCCGCAAGCGTATACGTGCGCGGTCAGGGTACTTGGAACAACTCCGCCCCCCTTATCCAGGTGGACGGTGTGGAGCGCTCAATGGGCGACATTGACCCTGAAGAAATCGAAAGCATCACAGTGCTGAAGGACGCATCAGCGACTGCCGTATTCGGTGTGCGCGGTGCTAACGGTGTTGTGCTCATCACCACAAAACGTGGTACTGAGGGCACACCTAAAATCGACATCAGCACCTCGTTCTCAGCACTTACACCCACCAAGATGGTAGAGCAGGCAAACAGCTGGGAATATGCCACCTATTATAATATGATGCAGCGCAACGACTACGAGGGCGACCCCGCAGCGTTCACCCCAATGTTCTCCGACGCTCTTCTCCAGAAGTTCAAGGATGGTTCCGACCCCATCCGCTTCCCGAGCGTACGTTGGGCTGACTACACAATGAAAAATTCAACCCTCCAGACCAAGAGCAACGTAAACATAAGCGGTGGTGCCAAGAACGTGCGCTACTTCGTGTCAATGGGTCTCATGACCCAGGGCGGTCTCTTCAAGGAATTTGACTATGACCAGCACTTCGACTACAGCTACAACCGCTTCAACTACCGTGCCAACCTCGACCTTGATGTGACCTCGACCACCACTATCACATTCAATGTAGCAGGTATCGCATCAACCGACCACAAGCCCCGTACATCGCAGGGAGCGGCAGGTATGATTCGTGAGATGTATCAGGCAACTCCGTTCTCATCTCCCGGTATTGTAGACGGTCGTCTCGTCTACGCCGCTACTGATTATACAGACGGACTCGTACTCCCATTCATCGGTGGCAGCGGTCTCACTTACATCAACAGTGCTGGTAACGGAGGTTCATACTCAAACAACGTCAACAAATTGCAGTCTGACCTTATGTTGAATCAGAAACTTGACTTCATCACCAAGGGTCTCTCATTCCGCATCAAGGGTTCTTACAACAGCCAGTTCGGCTCTCAGAAGGAAATCACCGTTTCACGCGCATCCTACACTCCAGTGATTCAGGATGATGGTACATTGCTCTACCGCAAGTCTGGCGAAAACGGTATACCCTCGTATGCCGAAACCAACTCCAAGGCCCGTGACTGGTACTTCGAGACCGCGTTCAACTACAACCGCACATTCGGTCTGAACTCTGTTGGCGCCCTCCTCCTCTACAACCAGAGCAAAACCTATTATCCCAAAGAATACTCAGACATACCTTCAGGTTACGTAGGCGTGGTAGGTCGTTTGACTTATGACTTCGACAACCGTTACATGGCTGAATTCAACATCGGTTACAACGGCTCTGAAAACTTCCACCCCGACCGCCGCTTCGGTACATTCCCCGCAGGTTCAATCGGTTGGGTAGTCAGCAACGAAAAGTTCTGGGAACCCCTCAACAATGTGATTGACTTCTTCAAGCTCCGTGCATCAGCCGGTCTCGTAGGTAACGACAAGGTAGGTGGTTCACGCTTCATGTACACTTCCGACCCCTTCACCTACAACAGTTCAATGGCAGCCCGCGGCGGTTACGGTTACAACTTCGGTGTAAACAACGGTAACCTCATGCCCGGTTACGCTGAAAGCGCCAAGAACAACCCCGATGTATCATGGGAAAAGGCGTTCAAGCAGGACTACGGTTTCGACATCTACCTGCTCAACTCTAAACTCAAGGCTACATTCGACTACTATAAGGAACACCGTACCGGTATCCTTCTCCGCGACATGACAGCTCCGAGCTACATCGGCTTCGCCGTTCCTTATGCCAACCTCGGTGTGGTTGACAGCGACGGTTTTGAAATAAGCCTCAACTGGAACCACCGCATCAACAATGACTGGCGTTACTGGGCTAACCTCAACCTCTCACACAACCACAACGTGGTTAAGGAGATGAAGGAAGCTCCTCAGGTCAACGACTATCAGTATGCGGCAGGTCACCGCATCGGCGCCCGCTCGATGTACCAGTTCTTCCGTTTCTACGACGAAGACACCCCCGCACTTTATGAAAAGAAATATGGCAAGCCCTTCCCGAAACAGCTCACCGAGATGAAGAATGGTGATGCCTGCTACGTCGACCTTGACGGTAACGGCTATATCGACGCCAACGATATGACCCGCGACCTCGGCTGGACCGACGACCCACAATGGGTAGCAGGTCTCAACGCAGGTTTCGCATGGAAGGACCTCGAACTCTCAATGCAGTGGACAGGTGCATGGGGCGTGAGCCGTATGATTTCCGACGTGTTCCGTCAGCCATTCGTATCTCGTACCGGTCGTGACGACGGTGGTCTTCTCTCATATCACCTTACAAACTCATGGAACCCCGAAAACCCCGGTCAGGATTACGAATATCCCCGCGCTTCATGGAATGCCTGGGACAACAACTATGCTGAATCCACACTCTACGAGAAGGATTCAAAATATCTCCGTCTGAAGACTATCCAGCTCGCCTATACCTTCCGCTTCCCCTGGCTCAAGAAGGTAGGTATGCGTAGCATGCAGGCTGCTGTCAGCGGTTACAACCTCCTGACATTCACCCCCTACATCTTCGGTGACCCTGAAGCACGCGCAAGCTCTTCTCCCTCTTATCCGCTTCAGAAAACTTATACTTTCAGTCTGAAAATTAACTTCTAAACTACTACGATGAAACTCAATATAAAGCATCTTCCTATCGTTGGCGCGCTTGCTTGTTTCGCCCTCGGCTTAGGTTCCTGCACCGACAAAATCGCTTTCGGCGATTCATTCCTGGAGAAAGCTCCCGGCGGTACAGTGACTGCTGACACCGTGTTCAGCAACGCTGAGTACACTCGTTACTTCCTTGCGCAAGCTTATAGTTACCAATACTATAACCTGCCGACCAACTCCACCAACAATCCTCCCCAGTGCCGCAACTACTGGAAAGGTATGCCCGACCTGCTCGACGACACATACCACGCTTGCTCATCAACCCCATTGGTGTTCACCGCCTACTACAACGGCATGCTTACCTCAATGGCCGACAGCAAGAACAACTACAATGTGTATCCCTACCACAACGAGCACATCTGGGAGAACGTGCGCAGCGCATATCTTCTTCTCGACCGTGTTGACGGAGTGCCCGATATGGACGCTTCTGAAAAAGCACGTATCAAGGATGAAGCCCGCTGTCTGTTGGCAAGCACTTATTTCTATGCATTCCGTTTCTACGGAGGTCTCCCAATCGTGACAGGTCTCTTCAACGGTAGCGAATCAAGCTACGAAGGTCGTAAATCGGCTGCCGAGACTATTGATTTCATGGTAAATATACTTGATGAAGTCATCGCCGCCAAGAATCTTCCCTGGGGCTACACCGGAGCGGCTGCCGCTTCCGAGACCGGTCACTGGACCCTCGCGGGTGCAATGGCTCTGAAGATTCAGATTCTGCAGTTCGCTGCATCTCCTCTTCTCAACTCCGATGCTCCATACTTCCAGGGCAAGTACACCATGGAACACCCCGAATTCGTATGGCTCGAAGGTTACGATGCAAGCCGCTGGACCAAACTCCGCCAGGCTTGCCAGGAATTCTTCCAGGCACTCAACGCAAACGGTATCTATCACCTTGTAGTTCCTGCAGGAACCACTCAGGAAGATTATGCTTACGCATACCGTTCATCCTACATGCTTCAGGACAGCCCTGAAATCCTCCACAGTGTGCGCGTGTCAACCAGCGCCAACGGTAACGACTACGGTTGGTACAACCTCGGTTTCGGTAACACCAACAACGGTACCTCAACCAACAACCGTTACTCTTACTGCCCCACTCAGGAATATATCGAAATGTTCCCCTGGGCCGATGGTACTCCATTTGATTGGGAAAAGACCAAGGCTGAAGGCAAACTCGATGAAATGTTCGTGAAAGGTGACCTTGTGGAAGGCAACCAGATGCTCCAGAATGTCAAGTACACCCGTGACCCCCGTCTCTATGAGACAGCAGCTGTCAACGGTCAGCAGTGTGTGATTGAATGGAACAGCGGTAAGCGTTCAGGTGAACCTTACGAAGGATACGTAGGCGGCACAGTAGCCAAGAACGACGCAAAGACCAACAACAACGTATGGGGTACAGGTTACCGCAACCTCAAGTATCTGTCAGGTACAGCATTCCGTCGTCAGAAGCCACAGTGGAACATGCTTCTTCTCAGCGACATGTATCTTACCTATGCAGAGGCAATCATACAGTCAGGCGGTTCTTGCACCGAAGCTCTCCCCTACATTGACGCAGTGCGTGCCCGCGTAGGTATGAAGGGTCTTGCAGAATGTAACCCCGCCAAGAACCTCACAAGCAACAAGGAAAATCTTCTTGAAGAAATCCTCCGCGAACGTGCTTGCGAACTCGCGCTCCAGACCAGCCGTTACTTCGACCTTATCCGTTACAAACGTGCCGACCGTTTCGAAATGCCTCTCCATGGCATCCGCATCTACCGCCTCGTTGACGGTAAGAGAGATGAGACTATGTGGTACAACGGTGACCGTTCGAAATTTGCCAAGGACCCCTCTAACCCCCGTTTCTATCAGCCCACCAAGTTCGACTACGAGAAGTTCGAAATCACTACCGGTGCCCGCATCTGGTGGACCCAGGGCTTCGACCCGAAATGGTACTTCCAGCCATTCCCCATCACTGAGGTGAACAAGAATTACGGTCTTGACCAGAACCCCGGATGGTAATCCCAGGCAATGTCAACATCTAATAGCAATGTTAACAATGTAAATTAGACTATGTATAAGAAACATATAACCGTGCTGTCAATTCTTGCCGCATTCTCAATGTCGGCAGCGGCACAAACCGATTCAATCCAAAGCAGTCTGTCTCCGCTGCAGCCTGCCGACATCGGTGGTGACAAAGTGTTCACCCTCGGTGAGACCACCGGCGCTGTGTCGGTAATCGGCAGTGACCAAATCAATCGTCGCACCGCCAAAAATATCGGTAACGACATTCTCGGTCAGGGCAACGGTCTGCAGTCACTTCAGGGTGCCGGCATCTACGCCGCTCAGAACCCCACTTTCTACGTGCGCGGTCTGCAGACTCTCAACAAGAACAACGAACCCCTCATCCTCGTGGACGGTATCGAGCGTGATATCAACTCCATCTCCCCCGAAGAGGTTGAGTCTGTGACTATCCTCAAGGATGCCACAGCCACCGCTCTCTATGGCAACAAGGGTATCAACGGTGTAATCCTTGTCACCACAAAGCGCGGCTCAAAGAATTCACGTGAAATCACCATCTCCTACGACCACGTGTTCAATTCAATAGCTCACCGCCCCAAATTCGTTGACGGTTACACCTACGGTCTCGCCATAAACGAAGGTCGTCAGAACGACGGTCTCGGCGTGCGCTACCAGCCTTGGGAACTCGAGGCTCTCAAGAATCAGACTTATCCCTACCTCTATCCCAACGTGAACTGGGTGGATGAGACTTTCCGTGACTCTGCTCCTGTCAACAAGTACACTGTGCAGTTCCGCGGTGGTTCGGATAAATTCCGTTACTACGCTATGGCAAATGTGCTCACTGAGGACGGATTTGTCAAGAATCCCAACAGCAACGAAGGTTACTCGACTCAGGATAAGTTCAGCCGTGGTAATGTGCGTATGAACCTCGACATCGACCTTACACCCACCACTCTTGTCTCAGTCAACGTGTTCGGTTCACTCACCGAACAGCAGCGCCCTGGCGCTCAGGCAAACCTTTGGGATATGGTCTACACTGTTCCCTCTGCCGCATTCCCTATTAAGGCTGAAGATGGTCACTGGGGTGGTTCAAACACCTGGGCAGGCACACTCAACCCCGTGGCTCAGTCAATGGGTGCCGCTTACTACAAGAACCACATCCGTTCACTCTTCACTGACCTCACCATCAAGCAGGACCTCGGCGCTCTGCTTCCCGGTTTGAGCGCTCAGGTACGTGTGGCTTACGACAATACCGCCAACATCTACGAGGACCACTCTAAGACTTACCAGTATGCCGTAGTCACCCCCAACTGGCCCGAAGGAGCTACAGAGCCTACCTTCTCAACCTCAATCCAGGGTACCGACTCTTCAATGGGTACAGAGTCTAAGGCTTCTGTCTATGACCGCTACCTCCATGTTGATGCCGGTGTGAACTACCAGCAGACATTCGGTGACCTCGCCCTCTACACTCAGCTCAAATGGGACTATGAGTACACTGACCCCGAAGGTATCAACAACACCGTATACCGTCAGAACATCTCATGGTGGTCACACCTCAACTACAAGAACCGCTATCTCGCCGACCTTACCCTCGTGGAGACAGGCAGCAGCCGTCTCGCTCCCGGCACCAAGTGGGCTTTCTCTCCCACTCTCGGTCTCGGTTGGGTAATCTCTAACGAAGACTTCTGGAGCGACTCAAACCGCTACCTCAAGCTCCGTGCGTCAGCCGGTCTAATCAACTCTGACTTCCTTCCAAAGGATAGCAATGGCGACTGGGTATGGACATACTTCGCTCAGCAGTATGTACTCACCGGTAACACCTATCCTTTCAACTCTGCATGGCAGTCAGACTTCGGTATGACTGTGCTCGGACAGATGGCTACCCCCAACCCCAGCCGCGAGAAAGCCTACAAATATAATGTGGGTATCGACGCTTCTCCCATCGACGGTCTCAACGTGACCCTCGACCTCTTCAAGGAACGTCGCAATGGTATCTGGGTATCATCAGCCGGTAAGTACACCGCCCTCCTCGGTATGGAAGCTCCCTACGAAAACGGTGGCGTGGTTGACAGCAAGGGTATCGAAATCGGTGCAGACTACACCCGCACTTTCGGTGACTGGACTGTAAGCGTGGCCGGTAACTTCAGCTACAACAAGAACAAAATCCTCGACATGCTTGAAGAACCCCGCCTCTACCCCAACCTCGTTCAGACAGGTCACAGAGTTGACCAGCTCTACGGTCTGGAAGCTATCGGCTTCTTCAAGGATGAGGCTGACATTGCCAACAGCCCCGTGCAGTCATTCTCTACCGTTCGTCCCGGCGACATCAAGTACCGCGACATCAACAATGACGGTGTGATTGACTCAAACGACAAGACAGCGATTGGCTACACCACCACTTGCCCCGAAATCTACTACAATTTCCGTCTCGGTGCCGAGTGGAAAGGTCTCGGAGTATACGCTTTCTTCCAGGGTACAGGCAACTACACTGCAGTGCTCAACACCAAGGGTATGTACTGGCCGCTCATCAACAACACCAACATCTCGCAGTATGCCTACGACAACCGTTGGACTCCCGAGCATCAGGATGCACTCTTCCCCGCACTCAGCAGCTCAAGCAATGCCAACAACTACCAGACCTCTACTCTCTGGATGCGTGACCGCTCATTCCTGAAGCTCCGCAACCTCGAGGTTTACTACAACCTTCCCAAGGCATTCCTCAACAACAACCTCAAGGTTGTCAACGGCGCTAAGCTCTATGTCCGTGCTATCGACCTCTTCACTACCAGCAACGTTCCCGAAAACGACCCCGAATGTTATGGTGTGAACCCTGTCAACAAGAGCGTGGCTTTCGGTCTTAGTGTAACATTTTAATTCTTGATTCCTTAACGAATAAGATATGAAAACAAAATATATGCTCCTTCCCCTTGTGGCTCTCGGCATAGCCGCGACTTCTTGCAAGGATGAAATGGACTACCACGAATACAACGTCGTTGACAAGGATTATGTCGAGCTTAACTTCGGCAATGTCGGCGGCTTTATGACCCAGCTGTACAAAGCCGTGCCTTACGACTTCGGCAACTACAGCGGCGGTGCAATGCAGGCAGCTGCTACCGACGAAGCTGAATTCAGCCAAATCGGTAACTCAATCGAGGATTTCTACAACGGCGGTTGGACTCCGACCAATGCCAAGTCCTCCTACTGGACTAATATGTACACTGCCATCCAGGCAGCCAACCACTACATCGACTTCTTCCAGGGTCTCAACTTCGATGAACTCGTGCTCAACCCCGACTATGCCGGTCAGATGCACCGTTATGAGAACTATGTCTACGAGGCTCGCTTCCTCCGCGCATATTATTACTTTATCCTCAACCGTCAGTATGGCGGTGTGCCCATCATCGACCATCAGATGTCGGCTGCTGAAATCAACTCTCTGTCACGCAACACATCTGACGAGGTGTTTGATTTCATCATGAACGAGTGTGGCGACATAAAGGATAAAATCATCCGCAGCTACAGCGACCTCGGTGACTATGCAATCACCCAGACTGAATCAGGACGTGCCGGCAAAATCGCTGTGCTCGCCCTCCGCGCTCAAGCTGCCCTCTACTGGGCAAGCCCGCTCTTCAACCCCGACGGTGACAAGAACCGCTACAAGATTGCCGCTGACTACTACAAGGAACTCTTCGATGAGTGCCAGTACCAGGGCAAAGGCTTGACTGCGAAGTATGCCAACCTCTGGGACCCCAACAGCTTCAACAATCCTGAAATCGAGAAAGAACTTCTGTTCTGCTTCCGCTACTACAGCAGCGCCAACGGCGACCACTACGTAGAGCAGCACAACTACCCCGTAGGTATCGAAGGTGGCACAGGTGGTACTTGCCCCACCCAGAACCTCGTGGATGCTTACGACATGCTCAACGGTAAGGGCATCAACGAAGCCGGTTCAGGTTACGACCCCAAGAACCCCTATGCTAACCGTGACCCCCGTCTCGCTGCTACTGTAGCTGTCAACGGTGACGTATGGCCCAGCTACCAGACTGCCGCCCTTCAGACTTATCAGGGTGGTGTGAACGGTCAGCCCCTCACCAACGCCACCACTACCGGCTACTATCTTAAGAAGCTCTGCAACGGTGCTCTCTCTCTCGCCAGCAACGGTCGCGTGACCAACTCATTCCACACTTACCTCAACTTCCGCTATGGCGGTGCGCTCCTTGACTATGCCGAGGCTGTGTACCAGTACACCGGAAGTGCCGACGCTACCCTCCCCGGTCACACAATGACAGCCCGTCAGGCTGTGAACCAGGTGCGCAACCGCGCAGGTATGCCCGACATCACCGAAAATGGCGAAGCTTTCTGGGCTAAGTATCAGAAGGAACGTTTCGTTGAGCTCTCTTTTGAGGGTCACCGCTTCTGGGACGTGCGTCGCTGGAAGGAAGGAAGCAAATACTTCTCTTCAATCACCCGCATGCACATCGTGAAGAATGCCGACGGCTCATTCACCTACACTCCGCAGCAGGTGAGCCGCCAGTGGAACGAACGTAACAACCTCTTCCCAATCCCGCAGACCGAAATTACCAAGAACGGCAACCTCAAGCAGAACACCGGCTGGTAATACACACTCTGTCAAAACTACATGGAGAGCGACCGGCACTTCATATCTACTCGTCCACACGGTCTATTAATTAAGGTTAGATACCGCTATCTTTGGTAAATTGAGTTCTAAGAAGGTTCTGCCTGATTATCCAAACATATTTCTCCAAAGACATCTTGTATACGATACCCGCCGGTCACTCTCCATTCCGCATATCACCTCCGCCCCACATCGGGCGGAGGTGATTGTTTTTTCCAAATATTTTAGCTAATTTTGCAACCCAATTTGCATTACATACCGAGAACCATGCTGAATCCCACATGCGACATCCGATTATTTCTCACCGACGTTGACGGAACCCTCACCGACGGAGGGATGTACTATACCGCCACCGGCGACACTATGAAGAAGTTCAACACCCGCGATGGCATGGGTCTGCAGCTGCTCCAGAAAGCCGGTGTGAAGGTAGGCATAATCACAAGCGAGAACACTCCGATAGTGAGCCGCCGCGCCGAGAAACTCGGCATCGACTTCCTGGTACAAGGCAAACGCGACGGTGGCAAACTCGCTGCCGCACGTGAAATCTGCGATACCCTCGGCATCTCCCTCGCCGAGATGGCATACATCGGTGACGATGTGAACTGTGCCGAACTCCTGCGCCATGCAGGGATAGCCGCCTGTCCGGCCGACGCTATGCCACAGGTCAAGGCAATACCCGGCATACGCATCATGACCCTAAAAGGGGGCGAAGGATGCGTGAGGGAATTCATCAACGAACTCCTCCCTGCCGACTAATCGCCCGCACCCCGCGCCATCAGGCGTCCGTATATTCCACATTCCGTAAACACCCCGCTCTCCCATCCGCTCAAATCCTATCCCTCTCCATTAACCAATCCTCCCCATCATGAGTGAAGTAAAAATATCTGTAACATTCATGCTCCTTGCGGTGACATTCTGTGTATGCCTCATAGTGAGCAACCTTATGGAGATAAAGACCGTCGACCTCGGTCCGCTCACCATCACCGCAGGTGTGATAGTGTTTCCCATCTCCTATATCCTCAACGATTGCATCGTGGAGGTCTATGGCTTCAGCAAGGCACGCCTTGTAATCTGGCTCGGCTTCGGTATGAACCTCCTGGTGTCGCTGCTGCTCCAGCTGGGAATATGGCTCCCCGGCGCAGCCTCATGGACCGGACAGGATGCCATGGCTCTCATATTCGGTGCTACGCCACGCATTTTCGCCGCCAGCTTCATAGCATTCCTGTGTGGCTCTATGGTAAACGCCTACGTGATGTCGAAAATGAAAATCGCCTCCGGCGGCAAAGGATTCTCACTACGCGCCATCATCTCCACCCTCTGGGGCGAAGGTGTTGACTCGGTGATATTCTTCCCCCTCGCCTTTGGCGGAGTGTTGGCATGGAGCGAAATCCTTGCGCTAATCATCACCCAGACCATGCTCAAAACCCTCTATGAGATACTTATCCTTCCCGTAACAATGAGGGTGGTGAAATTCCTGCGAAACCACGAGGGTGGTGATGTGACCGACACCCCCGACACATCTTATAAATGGTGGAAAATAAATGAAATTTGACGGAGTGACATGGGTATGGCTTGACCTCGACGACACGCTGATTGACTTCAAGGTCAATTCGCGCGCCGCCCTGCGCATACTCCATGACGAGTGCGCTCTGCACCGTTTTATCCCCTCGGTAGATGAATGGGTGGAGACCTACGAGTCACACAACCATTCGCTTTGGGACCGCTACAGCCGTCAGGAAATCACACAGGAATTCCTGCGTGTGGACCGCTTCTTCACACCTCTCCACAAAGGGTGGACAGGCACCGACGAAGAACTTGTGAAATTCAGTTGGGAACTCGACACCATCTATCTCGAACGCCTCGCACAACAAAAGACCCTCATCCCTGGTGCCATCCGGCTTCTCGACTATCTCAGGGAACGTAACTATTATATAGGTGTGCTGAGCAACGGATTCACCTCCGTGCAGCATGCCAAACTCACAAACACCGGGCTGGCTCCGAAAATAGACCTGCTCGTGCTTAGCGATGACATCGGTGTCAACAAACCCGACACCCGTATCTATCGCCACGCCATGGAACGTGCCGCCGACCTCGAGCCATCTCATCATCTCATGATAGGCGACAACCTCTCCACCGATATACGCGGAGCACTCGACAGCGGCTGGCATGCCATCCATCTCGACCGCTCTACAAGCGGCTCCGCACGATGGGCAGACACCCACCTCGTCACCCCCGATTTGACCTCAATTCCCGGCATTTTGGAGTGAACCGCGGCGAGGATAGCTGTTAAAGTGGTGAAAAAGTGAATTTTAAGCAAAATTTTACTCAAAACATTGTTATTAATTCAAAAAAAGTTACGATATTTGCACTTGCAAAATTCGAGAGGTCACTCCGACCGCAACAATAAAGATATTAACCAATTATAAAATTCATACCGTAATGACTAAAGCCGACATCGTTAACGAGATTTCAAAGTCTACCGGCATCGACAAAGCCAACGTACTTGAAACCATCGAGAAATTCATGGAAACAGTGAAGGATTCACTTGCCAACGGTGAAAACGTATACCTCCGTGGTTTCGGTAGCTTCATCATCAAAGTTCGCTCTGAAAAAACTGCCCGCAACATCTCTAAGAACACCACCATCATCATCCCCGAGCACCGCATCCCCGCGTTCAAGCCCGCAAAGGTGTTCATGGAAGAGGTTAAGGACGCAAAATAAATTCCTGCCGCGCCAATCGGTGCCGCAGACCTCAATGTGAATATAACTCTTATTTTCTAACAATAACATAATTCCAACTATGCCAAGCGGAAAAAAAAGAAAAGGCCACAAGATGGCTACTCACAAGCGTAAAAAACGCCTTCGCAAAAACCGTCACAAGAAGAAATAATTAAAAAATCTTCTCGCATGACGCTGAGATACACGAAGAACAAACTCTGGAAGGGGTGATTGTCGCCCCCGAAAGGTTTGTTCTTTGCGTCATTTCAATTATCCCTGTTTTTATACATTCAAGTTAAATGAAAAGTGAACTAATTGTAGACGTTCAACCGACCGAAGTGTCAATAGCACTTCTGGAGGATTCGCGGCTTGTTTCCTTGCAAAAGGAGTCGCGAAACATCGCCTACGCTGTCGGTGACATCTATCTTGCCAAAGTCAAGAAACTGATGCCCGGACTCAACGCCGCTTTCGTCAACGTAGGCTACGAAAAGGACGCTTTTCTTCACTACTTGGATTTAGGTTCTCAATTCTCTTCCTATTCAGCCTTCCTGAAAACAATGCTTGACGACAAAAAAACCGAGCCTTCGGTATCGAAAGTCAAGCGCCTGCCCGACATCGACAAGCACGGTTCAATCACCGACGTCCTTCAGCCCGGACAGGAACTGATGGTGCAGATTGTCAAGGAACCCATTTCCTCAAAAGGTCCCCGACTCACCACAGAGATAACATTCACAGGAAGATACATGGTCCTGATACCTTTTGGCGACAAGATTTCAATATCCCAGAAGATTAAGACCACCGAAGAGAAACTACGCCTCCGTCAACTCATAGAGAGCATCCGCCCCAAGAATTTCGGGGTAATCATACGCACTTCCGCCGAGGGGAAAAGCGTCCGTGAGCTCCACCATGAGTTGAAGACACTCCTCAGATGCTGGGAGGAAACCGTGGCTAAAGCACAGAAAGCCACCGCCCCCGCTCTGATTTTCGAAGAAGAAAGCCGCATCGTAGGTATGCTCCGCGATGTATTCAGCCCTACTTTTGAAAGCATCTACGTCAACGACAAGGAAATTTTCGGTCAAATATCCAAATACGTCAACCTCATCTCTCCGGAGAGCCACGACATAGTGAAACTCTATGACAACGACGTTCCCATCTTTGACCATTTCAACATCACGCGCCAAGTCAAATCCTCGTTCGGCAAAACTGTGTCGTTCAAATCCGGCGCCTACATTATCATCGAGCACACTGAAGCTCTCCATGTAATTGACGTAAACTCAGGCAATCGTTCAAAGGCTGCACCCGACCAGGAAAGCAACGCCCTTGAAGTCAACCTCCGCGCCGCCGACGAAATAGCACGACAGCTGCGTCTGCGCGACATGGGCGGAATAATTGTGATTGACTTCATTGACATGAACAAGGCTGACCACCGCCAGAAACTCTACGAGCACATGCGCGAAGTGATGGCTAATGACCGCGCCCGCCACAACATCCTCCCTCTGAGCAAATTCGGGCTAATGCAGATAACCCGCCAGCGAGTGCGTCCCGCCATGGACATCGTCACTTCCGAAGAGTGCCCCTCATGCCACGGCAAAGGGGAAGTGCAACCCTCACTCCTTTTCACAGACACTCTTCACGAGAAACTCGACTATCTCGTGAACACTCTCAACATCAAGCATTTCGTGCTCTATGTCCACCCTTACGTGGCTGCATACCTCAAGAAGGGATTCCCTTCTCTCTACAGAAAGTGGCAACTTGAATTTGGATTCACATTCCGTATAATTCCGGACGAATCCCTGGCTTATCTCGCCTACCGTGTGGTAGACCGCGAACGAAACGAGATAGACCTGAAGGAAGAAAAGGATATTGACTCCTCGGCATCAAAGTCAAAATCCAAAGCGAAGAACCGCTCCAAGGAAGAATAGCTTCCCACAACACAAGCAAAAGTGAACCGAAACTCTCATCCGGTTTCACGCTTACCGATTCAGCCGCCCCCGCATCACGGTGATGTTAATTCCGGAAGCAGGGGCGGTTTTTATACCCTATTTTTATCTCTTTATGTTATAAAACATAGAAATCTCAGTCTACACATAAAAATATATTTGCGAACTTTGCATATTAACATCTTAAGAGGGGGTTAATACAATAACCCGCCGCAACGTCAAGTCCTCACTCTATCGATTCAATTATCAATATCAAGTATAGATTTTACACCCATGAAACTACAGCATTTAGCACCGGTTTTCGTAGCACTGGCAACAATAGCCACTGCCTGCAGCGACCAGAAAGCACAGCCCGAGCTGACAAAATCAGGACTCAATCCTCAGAACTTCGAGAATGAGTACAATGGAAAAGCAACCCATCTTTACACACTTTCCAACACCGCCGGAGCAGAAGTCTGCATCACAAACTTCGGTGGACGCATCGTTTCTCTCATGATGCCCGACCGCGATGGCAACCTCACCGATGTGGTACTCGGTATGGATAGCGTGGCAGCATATTTCCCTGAAAACAACCAGAGCGACTTCGGCGCTGCCATCGGTCGCTACGCCAACCGCATAGACCACGGTCGTCTCGTCATTGACGGTGACACCACCCAACTTCCCACCAACAACTTCGGTCACTGCCTCCACGGCGGTCCCACCGGCTGGCAATATCAGGTATATGACGCCGAACAGCCCAACGACAGCACTCTCGTACTCACAATGCTCTCACCCGATGGCGACAACAATTTCCCCGGCAATCTCACCGCAAAGGTGACCTACACACTCACCTCCGACAATAAGGTGGACATAGCCTACACCGCCACCACCGACAAGCCTACTGTCATCAACATGACAAACCACTCATACTTCAATCTTTCAGGCGACCCCTCAAAGAGCATGAAGGACCATACACTCTACATAAACGGCTCTACCTTCACTCCCGTTGACTCAACCTATATGACATCAGGCGAAATCATCACCGTCGCCGATACTCCGATGGACTTCACCACAGCCAAAGCCGTTGGTGCCGACATCACCAATTTCGACTTCGAACAGATTAAGAACGGCAACGGTTTCGACCACAACTGGGTACTCGACACCAAGGGCGACATCAGCATTCCTGCCGCTATCCTGACATCTCCATCCAACGGAATAGTACTCACCGTCTACACTGACGAACCCGGCATACAGTTCTATTCAGGCAACTTCCTTGATGGCACCATCACTGGCAAAAACAACAAGGTATACAACCAGCATGCAGCACTCTGTCTCGAAACCCAGCATTATCCCGACAGCCCCAACAAGCCCGAATGGCCTTCAACAGTGCTCCGTCCCGGCGAAACTTACAACAGCCACACCGTCTTCGCATTCTCGACAGCTCCTGCTCAGGAATAACCGGACGCTTCGCTCCACGGCTCATTGGCAACAATGAGCGATTTCGACATCTATTTGACTGATTCAGGTATATCAATTATCCCGGCAAATCGATAAATTTGCACACGGAAACATTACAATCACTCCCCCACGCTCTCACCTCATTTACCATACCCTGAATCACAATTCTTACCTTATAATAACAAAAACTCAAATCTAAAAGACCAATGGCATTTCTTGACTGGCTGGTAATCGGCATCTTCGCCCTTGCGCTCATAGGCGTGATAGTATGGGTGATGAGACAGAAACAGAACAACGCCGCCGATTACTTCCTCGGCGGAAAAGACGCAACCTGGATAGCAATCGGTGCGTCAATCTTCGCTTCCAACATAGGCTCAGAACACCTAATCGGACTCGCAGGCTCCGGAGCTTCCTCCGGTATGGCAATGGCCCACTGGGAAATCCAGGGATGGATGATACTTCTGCTTGGCTGGGTATTCGTTCCTTTCTACACCCGCTCCATGGTCTACACCATGCCTGAATTTCTTGAAAAGCGTTACAATCCTCAGTCACGCACCATCCTCTCGGCTATTTCACTCATAAGCTATGTGCTCACCAAAGTAGCGGTTACCGTCTACGCCGGCGGACTCGTATTCCAGCAGGTATTCGGCATTGACACCCTTTGGGGCATTGACTTCTTCTGGATTGCAGCAATCGGTCTGGTGATTATCACAGCTCTCTACACCATCTTCGGCGGTATGAAGTCAGTGCTCTACACCTCAGTGCTTCAGACCCCTATCCTTCTGCTCGGTTCACTCATCATCCTTGTGCTCGGGCTCAAAGAACTCGGTGGCTGGGACGAAATGATGCGTATATGCAGCAGCGTGGAGGTCAACGAACATGGCGACCACATGACCAATCTCATCCGTAGCAACGGTGACCCCAACTATCCGTGGCTCGGAGCACTTATCGGCTCAGCGGTAATCGGTTTCTGGTATTGGTGTACCGACCAGTTCATCGTGCAGCGCGTTCTCTCAGGTAAGGACGAGAAGGAAGCTCGCCGAGGCACCATCTTCGGCGCCTACCTCAAGCTCCTCCCTGTGTTCCTGTTCCTCATTCCGGGTATGATTGCATTCGCCATCCACCAGCAGTCACTCGCAGGTGGCGGTGAAGGCTTCCTCCCGATGCTTGCCAACGGCAACGTCAACTCCGACGCCGCTTTCCCGACCCTCGTTGCAAAACTTCTCCCTGCCGGTGTGAAAGGTCTGATTGTCTGTGGTATCCTCGCAGCCCTCATGTCATCATTGGCATCACTTTTCAACTCCTCTGCAGCACTCTTCACCATCGACTTCTACCAGCGTTTCCGCCCCAACACCGACCCGAAGAAACTCGTGCGTATCGGTCAGGCTGCCACCGTTGTCATCGTGGCACTCGGCATTCTCTGGATTCCCATCATGCGTTCCATGGGCGATGTGCTCTACAAATATCTTCAGGAAGTGCAGTCAGTGCTTGCCCCCGGTATCGCGGCAGCATTCCTTCTTGGCGTATGCTGGAAACGCACCACAGCCCAGGGCGGTATGTGGGCACTTATCTCCGGTCTGGTAATCGGTCTTGCACGTCTCGGAGCCAAAATATATTATGAGAACGCAGGTGTGCTCCCCGGCGGCGACTCAAGCAACCTCTTCCAGTATCTCTTCTATGATGTTAACTGGCTCTTCTTCTGCGGCTGGATGCTCGTATTCTGCCTCCTCGTAGCTGTAGTTGTCAGCATGTTCACCAAGGCTCCCGACCCTGCCAAAATCCAAGGTCTGGTATTCGGAACATCCACAGCCGAACAGCGTGCCGCAACCCGCGCGAGCTGGAATGCCTGGGATGTTATCAACTCTGTAATCATCCTCGGTATCACCGTAGCGTTCTACATATACTTCTGGTAATACATTCCTGAGTATACACTTACGGTAACATAGATTTAGTATTATTAAGCCTCGACATTCAAGGCTCAGACGTTATATTACTATGCTTGAAGAATTAAAAGAAAAAGTATATCATGCCAACATGGAACTGGTGAAACACGGACTCGTGATATTCACCTGGGGAAATGTATCAGGCATCGACCGTGAGAAAGGTCTTGTTGTAATAAAACCCAGCGGAGTTGACTACGATGTCATGACCGCAGCCGACATGGTAGTGGTAAGTCTCGAAACCGGCGAAGTGGTTGAAGGCAACCTCCGCCCCTCGTCCGACACCCCTACCCACCTCGTGCTCTACCGCGCATTTCCCGAAATCGGCGGAGTGGTACACACCCACTCCACCTACGCCACCGCATGGGCACAGGCAGGCATCGACCTCCCCAACATAGGCACCACACATGCCGACTATTTCCACCAGGCAATCCCCTGTACCGCCGACATGAGCGAAGTAGAAGTGAAAGGTGACTATGAGCTTGAGACCGGCAATGTAATCGTGCGCCGTTTTGAAGGGATGAATCCTATCCACACACCCGGTGTGCTGGTGAAGAATCATGGTCCTTTCACCTGGGGCAAAACTCCAGCCGAAGCTGTCCACAATGCCGTGGTGCTCGAACAGGTTGCTAAAATGGCATCAATCGCTTATCAGGTCAACCCCAAACTTACAATGAATCCGCTCCTCATCGAGAAGCATTTCTCCCGCAAGCACGGCCCCAACGCCTACTACGGACAGAAATAAATCTCTCAACCCCCTGTTTTCTCTCCTCACCAACCAATCCACAAAGAATTTACTAACCCCTCTAATCATAACCATTAAAACTATGTACAACAATTACGAAATATGGTGGGTGACTGGTGCTCAGTTGCTCTACGGTGGCGATGCAGTGGTAGCTGTCGACGCCCATTCAAAAGAAATGGTCGAAGGTCTCAACAACTCCGGCAATCTCCCCGTAAAAGTAGTCTATAAAGGCACAGCAAACTCCTCACACGAAGTGGAGGATATAATGAAAGCCGCCAACAACGACCCCCGTTGTGCCGGTATCATCACCTGGATGCACACATTCTCACCCGCAAAGATGTGGATTCACGGACTGAAAATACTCAGCAAGCCGTTGCTCCACTTCCACACTCAGTACAACGCCGAAATTCCCTGGGACACCATGGACATGGACTTCATGAACCTCAACCAGAGCGCACATGGCGACCGCGAATTCGGTCACATCTGCGCCCGTATGCGTGTGCGCCGCAAAGTGGTGACAGGCTACTGGAAGGATGAGGAGACCCAGAAACGCATCGCCGTATGGCAGCGCGTCTGCGTGGGTTGGGCTGACTCACAGGATATGCGCATCATTCGCTTCGGCGACCAGATGAACAATGTGGCAGTGACCGACGGTGACAAGGTCGAAGCTGAAATCCGCATGGGCTATCATGTTGACTACATGCCGTTCAGCGCTGTCATGCCTTTCTTTGACGCTGTCAAGGACGAGGATGTCGATGCGCTCGTTAAGGAATATTTCACTCTTTACGCTCACGATGCCTCACTCGAGGACAAAACATCCGAAGGCTACCGCAAGGTATGGAACTCAGCTAAAGCCGAGCTAACCCTCCGCGCCGTGCTCGAAGCCAAAGGCGCCAAAGCTTTCACCACCAACTTCGATGACCTCGGCGATGTTAACGTTGACGTGACCGGCAGAGGCTTTGACCAGATACCGGGTCTCGCTTCTCAGCGCCTCATGGCCGAAGGATACGGTTTCGGTGCCGAAGGCGACTGGAAATCAGCAGCTCTTTACCGCACTCTCTGGGTGATGACCCAAGGTATGAAGGGTGGATGCTCATTCCTTGAGGACTACACCCTCAACTTCGATGGCAAGCAGAGCTCTATCCTCCAGGCCCACATGCTCGAAGTGTGTCCTCTCATTGCTGAGGAACGTCCCCGCCTTGAGGTTCATTTCCTCGGAATCGGTGTGCGCAAGACTCCTACAGCACGTCTCGTATTCACCTCTAAACCGGGTGCAGGCGTTACCGCTACCGTTGTCGACATGGGCAATCGCTTCCGTCTGATTGTCAACGATGTTGACTGCATCAAGTCCAAGCCGCTTCCCAAACTTCCCGTTGCTTCCGCTCTCTGGATTCCCCAGCCGAGCTTCGAAATCGGCGCCACTGCATGGATTCTTGCTGGCGGCACACACCACTCATGCTTCTCCTACGACGTAACTCCCGAATTCTGGGAAGATTACGCAGAGATTGCCGGCATAGAGATGGTACATATCGACAAGGACACCACCGTGGAAGGTTTCAAGAACACCCTGCGTCTCGGCGAAGTGTACTATATGCTCAACAAGTCACTTTACCTCTAACCGACGCCCATGAAATCAGACGCTAAAACCACCATTGAGCAGGGTAAAGCCATCCTCGGAATCGAGTTTGGCTCTACCCGCATCAAGGCTGTGCTGGTGGACCAGGAGAACAACCCTATCGCACAGGGTAGCCACGAGTGGGAAAACCAGCTTGTCAACGGGCTGTGGACCTACAGCACCGAAGCGATTTGGTATGGTCTTCAGGACTGTTATGCCAACCTGCGTGCCAATGTGCGCAAGGAATACGACACTGAAATAGAAAACCTCGCAGCCATCGGCATCAGCGCAATGATGCATGGCTACATGCCTTTCAATGACAATGCCGAGATTTTAGTGCCTTTCCGCACATGGCGCAACACCAACACGGCAAAAGCTGCGACCGAACTTTCGGAACTGTTCGTCTACAATATCCCCCTCCGCTGGAGCATCTCGCATCTCTATCAGGCTATTCTCGACAACGAGCCCCACGTCAAGGATATCACATTCCTGACCACTCTGGCAGGATATATCCACTGGCAGCTCACAGGTGAGAAAGTGCTCGGTGTGGGCGATGCCTCCGGTATGCTGCCGATTGACCCCGCTACCAAGGACTACTCAGCCGTGATGGTGGAAAAATTCGACAATCTCATAGCTCCCAAGGGATATCCCTGGAAACTCCTTGACATACTCCCCAAATCGCTTGACGCCGGACAGAGTGCCGGATGCCTCACCGAAGAGGGCGCCAGAAAGCTCGACGTATCGGGACACCTCAAACCCGGAGCGCCATTCTGTCCCCCCGAAGGTGACGCTGGCACAGGCATGGTGGCAACAAACGCCGTGCTGCAGCGCACAGGCAACGTCTCGGCCGGTACCTCCTCATTCTCAATGATAGTGCTCGAGAAAGAACTTTCCAAGCCCTATGAGATGATTGACATGGTGACCACCCCCGACGGCAGCCTTGTAGCAATGGTACATTGCAACAACTGCACCTCCGACCTCAACGCATGGGTCAACATCTTCAAGGAATATCAGGAACTGCTGGGTGTGAAGGTTGACATGAACGAGCTTTATGGCAAGCTCTACAATGCCGCGCTCTCCGGTGCCCCGGATTGCGGTGGTCTCTTATCCTACAACTACTTCTCCGGAGAACCCATTACCGGGCTTGCCGAAGGTCGTCCGCTGTTTGTGCGCTCAGCCAACGACAAGTTTACCCTTGCCAACTTCATGAGAGCCAACCTCTATGCGGCTGTCGGCGTGCTGAAGATGGGCAATGACATCCTCTTCAACGAGGAAAAGGTAGAAGTGGACCGCATCACAGGTCACGGCGGTCTGTTCAAGACCCCCGGAGTGGGACAACGTATCCTTGCGGCAGCCCTCAACTCACCTATTTCAGTGATGGAGACAGCCGGCGAAGGTGGTGCATGGGGCATAGCGCTTCTCGCATCCTACCTCATCAACAACGACAAAAACCAGTCGCTTGCCGGATGGCTCAACGACGAGGTATTCCTTGGCGATGCAGGTGTGGAAATCGCTCCCGACCCCGAGGATGTGGAAGGCTTCAACAAGTATATCGAAGACTACAAGCGCGGTCTTGCCATAGAACGCGCCGCAGTGGAAGCCAAGGCTTAAGAGCCATCCCCGCTGAAGGTCTTCAACCTGAACATACTGTCCGGAAAGCGCCACTGATGGTGCAGACTTGACCGCATATCATTAAAAAGCGTATGGATTCATAATTCCATACGCTTTTTTGCATCCATTTCAAATGTTTTTTAATATCTTTGCGCCCGTATAACAACAATCCAATACGTATATCCACTCACGTCAACACTAAGAGGTTGTTTAACAATCCTTCGGTTCAGAGCAAATCTGTTCCGTGCGGGGGCAGCTTCTCAGTTTACATTTATTAAAAACAACCTTCAACTAAGCAATTTACATTATGAAGAATTTACAATCTCTCATTCTGAAAAGACTGTTTCCGCTTCTGATTATCCTCATCGGCTTTGCAATGCAGGGATGCAGCACAGATGATGAATACCGCGACATCACATTAATCAACCTCACCTCGGTCACATGGGTCAGCGGAGCTGAGTTTCCCGACCGCGTAAGCACCGAGTATTGGGACTTCTACCCCGACGGGACCGGTTACTACGAACTTGTGACGGAATACTGGGATGGAGGGATTGACACCTCAAGCTACAACTTCGTGTGGGAATTTACCGATTACGATTTCAACACAATCGCCATCAACGTTTCAGGCTTCGGATGGGAATACTGGACCATCGACTATCTTAACCCTGACAATCTCGGCGTCTACATATCTGACTCCGACCCCTCCTACTATCCCAATGTCAACACGTATTATCAGGAATTCTACGCCTATTGACACATATATTCCAAAATATGAGAAATTTAAACCCGCTTTAATTAACATTTAGCGGGTTTTATTTTTGCATCCACAATTTTTATCATTAAATTTGCAACGATGAAAACTGTCTTTTAACATTAAATAAGCTCTTTGCATCAAACCGATAACGAAATTTCAACAACAAACAAAAAAATAATTAATCAACCAATCATTGTATCATGGATATTTCACACATCGAACATGTAGGTATCGCAGTACCCAATCTCGAAGAGGCTATCGCTTTCTACGAAAACACTCTCGGTCTCAAATGCTTTGCTATTGAAGAGGTCGAGGACCAGAAAGTACGCACAGCTTTCTTCAAGGTAGGCGACACCAAAATCGAGCTCCTCGAAGGCACTTCACCTGAAAGCGCCATCTCCAAATTCATCGCCAACAATGGCGGTCGCGGAGGCATACAGCACATCGCATTTGCTATCGAGGACGGTGTGGCAAACGCTTTGGCCGAAGTGGAAGGCAAAGGCTGCCGTCTCATCGACAAGGCTCCCCGCAAGGGCGCTGAAGGTCTCAACATCGCATTCCTTCACCCGAAATCAACTTGCGGTACCCTCATCGAGCTTTGCGAGGACCCCAACAAGTAATTAAATAAGATTCACATACACTCACTACCTACAACTCACAAAATCACAAATGAGTAACCAGCTTGAAAAAGTAAAAGAGCTCATCGCTTTGCGCGAGGAGGCACGTCTGGGTGGTGGCGAAAAAGCCATCCAGAAGCAACACGAAAGAGGTAAATATACCGCTCGCGAACGCATTGCACAGCTTCTCGACGAAGGCTCTTTTGAAGAGATAGACATGTTTGTACGCCATCGTTGCTACAACTTCGGTCAGGAAAAGAAAAGCTACTTAGGCGACGGTGTGGTGACCGGTTACGGTACCATCGACGGTCGTCTTGTTTACGTATTCGCACAGGACTTCACCGTATTCGGCGGCTCACTGAGCGAGACCATGGCACTCAAGATTTGCAAAATCATGGATATGGCAATGAAGATGGGTGCTCCCGTAATCGGTCTCAACGACTCAGGTGGCGCACGTATCCAGGAAGGTATCAACGCCCTTGCAGGTTATGCTGAAATTTTCCAGCGCAACATCCTCGCTTCAGGTGTGATTCCTCAAATTTCTGGTATTCTCGGTCCGTGTGCCGGCGGTGCTGTTTACTCTCCCGCTCTCACCGACTTCACCATCATGACAAAGGGTATTTCCTACATGTTCCTAACCGGACCGAAGGTTGTGAAGACCGTGACCGGCGAAGACGTGACCCAGGAAGCTCTTGGCGGCGCTACCGTTCACTCTCAGAAGAGCGGTGTGGCTCACTTCGCAGCTGAGGATGGCGAGGAAACACTCCGCATCATCCGCAAGCTCTTCAGCTACATTCCTCAGAACAACCTCGAGGAGCCCCCGTTGGTGGAATGCAACGACCCCATCGACCGTCTTGAGGATTCACTCAACGAAATCATCCCCGATTCAGCCAACCGTCCTTACGACATGTACGAGGTAATCGGCGCTATTGTCGACAATGGCGAATTCCTTGAAATCCAGCGCGACTATGCCAAGAACATCATCATCGGTTTCGCCCGTTTCAACGGTCAGGCAGTAGGTGTCGTAGCCAACCAGCCCAAATTCCTCGCAGGTGTGCTCGACAGCAACGCTTCACGCAAGGGTGCACGTTTCGTCCGCTTCTGCGACGCCTTCAACATCCCCTTGGTGACACTTGTCGACGTCCCCGGATTCCTCCCCGGTACAGGTCAGGAATACAACGGTGTGATTCTACACGGTGCGAAACTTCTTTACGCTTACGGCGAAGCCACCGTGCCCAAGGTTACAGTCACACTCCGCAAGAGCTACGGCGGTAGCCACATCGTGATGTCATGCAAGCAGCTCCGCGGCGACATGAACTACGCATGGCCTACAGCCGAAATCGCAGTTATGGGTGGCGCAGGCGCAGTTGAAGTGCTCTACGCTAAGGAAGCAAAGGCAGCTGAAGACCCCGCAAAGGTACTCAAAGAGAAGGAAGAAGAATACAACAAGCTCTTCTGCAACCCCTACAATGCCGCCCGCTACGGATATATCGATGATGTAATCGAACCGCGCAACACCCGTTTCCGCATCATCCGCGCGCTCCAGCAGCTCGCCACCAAGAAGGTGACCAATCCCGCCAAGAAGCACGGCAATATTCCTCTCTAAAATTAATCCCTGTCATTAATATGAAAAAGAGACTTCTTACGCTGCTCGTTGTGACACTGACGTGTGTCGCAGCCATCTCGGCACAGGGTCGCCGCGGTCTTCGCATCAATGAGGTGATGATTGCCAACGACTCCACAAGTGTCGTGGATGACTTCGGGAAATACTCAGCGTGGGTGGAGCTGTTCAACTCCACATTCGGACCGCTGGAGATTTCAAGCGTCTTTCTCACAAACGACCGCAACAACAATACCCTCTATCCCGTACCCTTAGGGGATGTGAACACCGAGATTCCCGCTCGCCAGCACATCCTGTTCTGGGCCGACGGTGAACCCAACAAGGGTACCTTCCACATGAACTTCACCTTCACTCCCGGCGAGGATAACTACGTTGCCATCTATGATGCAAACGGGCTGTCGCTCATCGACGAGATTGTAATCCCGGGCTCACTCAAACCCGGTCAGTCATACGCCCGCAAGGTGGATGGCGAAGGTGGCACCGGCAACGCTGACGCATGGGAAATCCGCGACGGCTCCGACGCTATGTACATCACTCCCTCAAGCAACAACATCATCAAGAGCACCAACAGCAAGGTAGACATGTTTGCCGAGCAGGATGCCCGCGGAGGTGGTATGGCTGTGATGGCTATGTGTATCGTTTTCACCGCACTCTTAGTGCTTGCAATCTGCTTCAACATCATCAACAAAATCGGTGCCAACATCTCGCGCAAACGCAAGATTAAGGCTCTCGCTGAAGGTGAGGAAGTGGAAGACCACCACAAAGAGCAGGATTCAGGCGAGGTTATCGCTGCTATCGCTGCAGCTCTCGCCGAGCATCTTGACGCTCATGACCGTGAAAACACCGTGCTCACCATCAACAAGGTGCGCAGGGCTTATTCTCCCTGGAGCTCCAAGATTTACGGACTCCGCGAACTTCCCCGTCGTTAACCCCCATCAACTCAAACAATCATGAAAATGAAAGAATATAAATATAGAATCAATGGCAACCTCTACTCGGTGAAGATAGGCGACATCGACAACAATCTCGCCCAGGTGGAGGTAAACGGTGTTCCCTATAAAGTTCAGCTCGAAAAGACTGAAAAGCCCGTTACCATCGTCACTGCTCCCCGCCCCTCGGCTGCTCCCCGCACTGAGTCAGGTGCCAAAGTTATCGCCAAGCCTCAGGTAGCCGCCGGCGGTATCCAGGTAAAGGCTCCACTCCCCGGCGTGGTGATGCAGGTACCTGTAAAGGTAGGCGACACAGTGAAGGCTTCAGACACCGTAGTGGTACTCGAAGCAATGAAAATGGAAAATGCCATCCATGCCGGCAACGACGGCAAGGTAGCTTCAATCGCCGTTACTCCCGGTGATTCCGTGCTCGAAGGAGCTGTACTCATTACTCTTGAATAAGTAACATTACCACTACTATGTCATTTAGCGATTTCATAATGCAAAACCTTCAGGAGTTCTGGCACCTGACAGGTTTCTATAACGCCACATGGGAACATATGGTGATGCTGGTAGTAGGACTCTTCTTCATCTGGCTTGCCATCAAGAAGAATTTCGAACCCATGCTCCTCGTTCCGATAGGCTTCGGTATATTGATTGGAAATATCCCGTTCAATACCACCGCCGGTCTCGAAATCGGTATCTACGAGGAAGGTTCGGTACTCAACATCCTTTACAATGGTGTGAGCGCCGGATGGTATCCACCTCTGATTTTCCTTGGCATCGGTGCCATGACCGACTTCTCGGCACTGATAGCCAATCCTAAACTCATGCTTATCGGTGCGGCTGCACAGTTTGGTATCTTCGGTGCCTATATGGTGGCTCTCCTTCTCGGATTTGCCCCCGACCAGGCAGGTGCCATCGCCATCATCGGTGGTGCTGACGGTCCTACAGCTATCTTCCTGTCATCCAAGCTCGCTCCCAACCTGATGGGTGCAATCGCCGTATCAGCATACTCCTACATGGCTCTCGTGCCCGTGATTCAGCCCCCGTTGATGCGTCTCTTCACCACCAAGAAGGAACGTCTCATCAAGATGAAGCCCGCGCGCGCCGTGTCACAGAACGAGAAAATCATCTTCCCCATCGTGGGTATGATTCTCACCTGCTTCGTGGTACCCTCTGGTATCCCCTTGCTCGGTATGCTCTTCTTCGGTAACCTGTTGCGCGAATGTGGCGTGACCAACCGTCTTGCCAAGACTGCAAGCAATGCCCTCACCGACATTGTGACCATCCTCCTCGGCATGACTGTGGGTGCATCCACTCAGGCATCAGAATTCCTCACAGGCGACACTATCCGCATCTTCCTTCTCGGCTTCATGGCATTTATCATTGCCTCAGCCAGCGGTGTGCTCTTCGTGAAGCTCTTCAACCTCGTGTTGCCGAAGTCTAAGAAAATCAATCCGCTTATCGGTAACGCCGGTGTATCAGCAGTGCCGATGTCAGCACGTATTTCCAACAATCTCGGTCTTGAGTACGACCCGAGCAACTACCTCCTCATGCACGCCATGGGTCCAAACGTGGCAGGTGTGATTGGTTCGGCAGTTGCTGCTGGTGTCCTCCTGGGATTCCTCGCTTGATTCAAGCCATAACCGCATAAGGGCTGCGACCCTTCCGAGCCGCAGCCTTATGCGTTATTTATTGTTAACCTACCGTTCGCTTATAAAATACCTTATTCCGGTTCATTCCGGTACACAATAGTGGCTTAGGACATTTAACACAGTGTTAATTTCCAGTTTTTACCACAATAGCATCCTTTTTATCCGGTTTGTCCACAAACCTATGTCTCCTCCGGATTGTTTTAAAAATAGAAATTAATTCGAAATATTTAATAAAAATACTTATCGGTCTCAGTGAGCGAGAACTTTCGCCGTCCTCTATACCCGCTGGAACATTCAGACTTTGAAAAAATATGGTAACCAAAAAAGTCATCGACACAATTTACCGCCAGTTCAATCATCCGCCACAATCGGTTGATGAACTCAACATAGGTCTACTGTTTGACTACGCAATCGAAAATCACGGTATAGTCATTGATGAAAACGACCTCTACATCGGAAGCGTTGACCCAAAATCACCGTTTGCCGTACTTCCTCTTGACCGCATCCATGAAATTGTAGAATTTGACGATGTGATAGCCATTGTGCTTCACTCATCAATAATATTCCTCAACAAGCATAACTCCGACGTGAACGTGCATATACGCATGACCCCACCCTCGCTCTGGTCACGCCTGAAATCACGTCTCTCCGAACGCCGCCGCAATCCTAAGAACAATATAATGCTGACTGATGAAGCGTAGCGATATCTTCAACCGCACCGCTCTCCTGACAGGCACCGCCAAACTTGAGGAATTCGCCTCGAAGCGTGTCATAATTTTTGGAGTGGGCGGAGTGGGAAGCTGGACCGCTGAAACTTTAGTGCGAACCGGCTACACCGATATCACTCTTGTCGATGCCGACCGCGTGGCGGTGTCGAACATCAACAGGCAGCTCCCTGCCACATCATCGACCGTCGGTGAAGTCAAGGTGGATGCCATGAAGCATCATCTGCTCGACATCAACCCCGAGGCAAACATCACGGCTATACATGGATTCTACAATCCTGAAACTGCTCCCGACTACGACCTGACAGCCTACGACTACATCGTAGATGCAATCGATTCACTTTCCGACAAAGCACTTCTCATAATCCGTGCCACCGAAGCGGTCGCAGCTACGGCTTCATCGCCACGCCCCGTGAAATTCTATTCCTCGATGGGCGCAGCGCTCAAACTCGACCCTTCACGCATATCAGTGGCTGAATTCTGGAAAGTAACAGGGTGCCCGCTGGCAGCCTCTCTGCGCCGCAAATTCAAAAAATCAGGCGATTTTCCCCGCCGAAAGTTCCAATGCGTCTACTCCGACGAGTTAGTGCCCAACCATCCCGACTCCGCCTCACTTACTGATACATCCGGAGCGCTCTCATATCGCAAAGCCTCCACCAACGGCTCGCTGATGCACATCACATCAATATTCGGCATCACACTCGCCTCCCTCATCATCCGCGACACCCTGAAACGCAATTAGAGCCTGTCAACAACGCTCACGTCAAAACTGATTGCGTGGATTAGAGAAATTTTTCATTATTAATTATTTGGGTGTTCGGGGATTAATTACGACCTTTGCGCCGATTGAACACTTTGGGCAATCAAATGGGACAGATTACGGGGTTTGCCCCGAAAAAACCGTCCTGAAGTACCATATACCTATGTGCGGCCGCTTATATCCGGTAGGTCCGGATGTGTACCGCCCCCATTGACAAGTGGAGATAAAAAAGTTACAGAAGTTTCAATATTTATTTCTAACCATGAAATCCTATTAGTGATGGTAACAGTAATAGTCACATTTTTTATTTTAGGTTATTTGTGCATCGCTCTTGAAAGCGTGCTGAAAATCAACAAAGCCGTACCGGCATTGCTGATGTGTGTGGTATGTTGGACACTCTATGCCTGCGGTTTTCCCGGCATGGATACCTCCGGTCGTCTTCTCCACCATCTCGGAGAGACATGTGAAATCCTATTCTTCCTGATGGGTGCGATGACTATCGTGGAGATTGTAGACGCCAACGGTGGTTTCTACTTCGTTCACGACGCATTGGCTACCACAAGCAAACGCAAGCTCCTCTGGCGCATCACAGCCATGGCTTTCATCCTCTCCGCTATCCTCGACAATCTCACCACAAGTATCGTCATGATTATGGTGCTCCGCAAACTCGTGGACGACCATAACGACCGCATGATATTCGGTGGCATGATTATCATCGCAGCCAACGCCGGCGGTGCCTTCTCGCCGATTGGCGACGTCACCACTATCATGCTGTGGATTAAGGGCATGATTACCACTGGTGGTGTAATCTCTCAGCTTCTGCTCCCCTCGGTGGTGTCAGTGGTGGTCTCAGCGCTCCTCTGCTCCATGTACCTCAAGGGAGAAATCAAACCCGCAGTCAATACCGACAATTCAGCCGCCGCAGCCCAGACTCCCGGCGACCGCAACCTCATACTGTTCATCGGTGTGGGCGGACTCATTTTCGTGCCCATTTTCCGAATCCTCACCGGACTTCCCCCCTTCATGGGTATTCTCCTCGCCCTTGGCGTGCTCTGGCTTGTGAGCGAATTCCGCTGCAACCGCCACGCGCTTCTCTGTGAGAGCAGCCACCTCAAGGTGACCACCCTCCTCTCGCGCATCGACATGGCTACCATCCTCTTCTTCCTCGGCATTCTCCTCGCCGTAGCTACACTACAGGAGACAGGGGTGCTCACAGCATTCGGCCAGTGGCTCAATGAAGTGTCAAACGGCAACCATTACCTCGTCACCGGTATCATCGGCGTCGTATCAAGTATCGTTGACAACGTGCCTTTGGTGGCAGGATGCATGGATATGTATCCTATTGCAGCTACAGGCGATTTCGCAGCCGACGGTGTGTTCTGGCAGCTGCTCGCCTACTGTGCCGGTGTCGGCGGCTCTATGCTTATTATCGGCTCGGCAGCAGGCGTGGTAGTGATGGGTCTGGAGAAAATCAGCTTCGGCTGGTATCTCCGCCGCTTCTCCTGGATAGCATTTGTCGGCTACTGTGCAGGTATAGCGATTTACGCCATTGAGCACCTGCTATTCTTCTAATAAGAATGATTCAGATGAAATTCCTACCCTACATACTTATCTCATTAACCATCGCTGCCACCGGATGCTCAGCTCCGGTGGCAGGCGATGGAGAGGGAGAGGCGGAGGCAACTCAGTTTGAGAGCTCCGACCTCTCCCTCTTCGAGTTACGTGACCGTGTGAAAAAGGTCACAAAGACCACCTACTACAAGGTCACACCCCGAGGCGATTCATTGGAGGTTGACACCGCCGCCGTGAACCGCCTGGAGACCACCGTCTACTTCGACTCACTTGGCAATTACGTGCCGCGCCGCTACGAGCGTCTGCGCCGCGACAGCCAAGGGCGCATAACCCGCTGGGAGGACCGTAAACCCAATTTAAGGAATCTCCATGGAGGTTTCCTGAAGGACACCCTCGGCTACGAACATGTGTCGGGAAATGTGGTGAAAAGCGACGGTATGGGCGACTTCGCCATCACCGTCTACGACGACAACCACAACATAGTGGGTCAATACACCGACCCCGCGGTGGAGGGTGAACAGACCGCCTGCTTCAACATTTACCGCGAGTTTGACCCCAAAGGCAACTGGACCCGGCGCATCTCCGTATGGACCACCCAGCAGCCCGGCTCACGCCCGCATGTAAGCTACACTTCCGAGGAAAGAGTTATTGTATATTATACAAACAAATAGGACTTATATACCCGAAATAAAAATCATCAATTATTCTACGGATTATGCGTGTTTGTTCACTCATAATCCGTATTTTATTAGCACATAAGTATAATTTATTGGTAATTATATCCACAAATTCACATTTCTTTTGGTTATTCCAAATATTCTAACTTAATTTGCCTCATAATTACGAGATAAACTTACAATTCTTTTCATTTCCACATTGAATTACTTATTGTAGTTTTAGAGATTATAGTTAAATCAGATTATGTAGCTTTATTAGAGAATATAGCCCTTAAATTCTGAACATTTTTATCATACTTACCTCATTTTTACATTTCTTTTATGCTATTTAGAAGAACCATGCCAATCATGTTGGCAACTCTTGTCGCATCATCATGTCAAGTAGACAGGATTGATGTTCCTGCCGATGAGCTCTATACCCGCGAGTTCATCAAGGAATTCGGGATATGCGACCCGAAGCAGGATTGGAACGCCGCCACTCCCGTGACAGCAAAGGTTGACGCATCAACCATACCGGGCACATCCACAATTTACATCTACGACCGCATGCCGGGCGCCGAAGGGTGTCAGCTTGCCGCTGAATTTTCAGCCAAAACAGCCGATTTCACATTCGACTTCGGAAAACACCTCACCCGAGCTTACGTGCAGGCATTTGATGCCGACGGACGTATGCTGCTCTCCTCCTACCTCCCCATTTCAAACTCAACCATGCTTATCTCCAGGTCCCGCAGCCTCTCGCGCGCATCGGAGACACCTGACATAACTCTTATAGACTTCAAAACTTTTGACGATGGCAATACATATTTCAAATCCATAGGGAGCTTTAACCACACATTAAATGACTACTGGAACCAGCACTCTGAATTTATGGAAGGGAGCGAACCTGAGTGGCAGAAATACCTGAATGTTTTCAACATATATGGAATGTCGAGAAATGGCAATGATTACATCAACAATTTTTACCGTGGCACATATTCCACCGTCGACGATTCCCGCACCACAGCCGATTTAGCAGCAATTGTAGGCTCAGCCGGCGTGTTTCACGAACATGTAGGGCAAAACGCATCGGGAAACAATGAGTGCAATCTCCATAAATATCACGACCTCCTTGCTCCTGAGGATGGTGTAATCTACGACGCCCCTAATGGCGAAGTCACACTTGAATACATGTACGGAGCTGCCGCCTTCCACAACTCATTCGGTTATTTCTATTACCGCGAAGGCGCCACTACCGAGGAGATATTAGCAGCCCCGAAATTCATATTAATGCTCGATGCCACCCCCTGGGGTAACACCCAACGACTCGACAACGGGAATGTGGACAGCAACTGGCAACCAATCGCGGCATGGACTGCAGATAAGATGCTAAACGAAAAGGGCACACTCCCCAGCGATGATATAGCGGATTATGAAAAGAACCACAGTTCAAACATCTCATATAAGCCATCGTTCTATAAACTTGTATATTATCCCATCAAAGATGGTTCATACGACTTGGATTCTCCAACCTATAAGTTTGAAAAGGGTATTAAGATTGCGTTCTTCTCCCTGACACATGGTTTCCATAAAATCACCCGCAATAAGCAATATCCGAATGATAAGAATTCAGGTGTTGATATAAACTACCCCTCATACATTACCAATGAAGAAATACGATTCTCGATTCCCTGGATGAATAAACTCTTCGGACAGAGTCATGATGTCCAGGTAGAACATGGAAATTGCTCATTAGGCAATGATGCACCACTAATGTCATTCGTAAAATACAAATGGAACGGAGCATCCGTGATGGGTCTTGAGGACGGCACATACGGGAAAAACGACCATGACATGAACGATATCCTTTTCATGGTGCATGGTGTGGAGGACAATAGCCACAATTTCGAGACTTATCCTATTGCACAGTCATGGATAATAGCATGCGAGGACTTGGGTTCGACTTACGACTTTGACTTTAACGATATGGTATTCGGGGTGTCGTACATAGCCACCGACAAAAACAACCGCAAGGTCTATATCAAGGCTTTGGCAGCGGGTGGCACAATGCCTCTTGAGCTATTCCGCAACGACGTGAAAATCCATGAGGAAAAGGAGCACTGGAACCATTGGTTCGGTGCTGACCACGACGCATCACTGGTGCTCAACGCCGAAAGCATCCTTCACGAGGGTGACGAAATCGAGATTACCCTCGGCGAGAATGAGGAGTTCTCGCTCTCATCCAATATGTTCCAGAACGATGCCTCCGGAACACTCCCGATGGGTGGTTTCAAAGTAAAGGTAAACGGCAACACATGGGTGAGACCGGTAGGCACCACCGGCGACCACGACATAGCGCCGCAGATGATGCTCCTCCCCGCCTCATGGCAATGGCCCAAGGAACGAGTGCCGGTATACGTAGCCTATCCCGGAAGTGAGAACAATTCCGGAGTGAACATCCCGGGATTCTCCGAATGGTTCCACTCCAATGATTACACCGTGTGGAACAGCATGATTCCTGCCGCCGGCAAAGTGGTGACCCACTCATGGAAAGGTCATCAGATTGAGAAATAGCATCCGCAACAGGGTGGGGAAAATGAAATAAGGGTACTCCACCGGGGGAAATTGGAGCGGATGGCAATGGTATAATTTATTATGGATAAAGATTGATTAATAGCAATTAGAACTTTATTGATGTAGCTGATTCTTAGGTGAAATTTAAGGGTAAACCATGTCTTAAGCAGATTGATTCTACACACCATCTCCAGCTTTGCACCGAGTGCAGGGCTGGATTTTTTTATCGCCGTTGTACATTATCGCACCTTTTTGGGGTAATGGCATACTTATCTTTGTGGTATCATTAACCACAAAGATAAGTAACACCATGAAGACAACCAATGCCTCAAAGAGTAAGAGTAAGAATTTAAGAAAATGTGCGGTTTCCACCCGGGCATACGACGATTTCACCACACGCATCCGGTCGGTTCTGTCGACCGATGCTGAAGCTTGCGGACAGGCGCTGAGCCTCCTTGATGCAAGCGTGGGCTACGATGGCGACACAGTCAGAATAGAGAATTGCTCCATCAAAACCCAAATAGCATTCTCGATAATCAAACCTGAGATTGACAGGGCAGTCAAGCGCTCGAAGGCGGCGCGTGAACGTGCCGCGCGCCGAAAGGCTACCACTCTCATAAAAACCACCGCCCCGACTATCGCCACAGAAAAGCCCGTAAATAGCAGCTCAGATTGCGACACACAGCCGCAAACCACCGACTGCAATACAGAGCCGCAAGCCACCGACTGTGATGCAGACACGCCCAAGGCAAATCTCCCGATATCGCGCCGCAAACGTCGTGAACGACGCAAGAAGCGCCGCAATCAGAAAGCGGCGATGCGCGCCATCGGTGAGAAGCGCGAGCACCAATTTTCAAGCGACCATACAGCGCCCAGTCAGGAAAAAACCGTCCCTGCCGACCGAAGCTAAGAGAAAAACCGTCCCTGCCGCTCGAAACCAAGGAGAACCGTCTCAGCCGAAGCGGTAACAATAGGGCGTAAAAAAACATAGACGCCTCGGCGGACCGAAACGTCTATGCTATTTTGGGCGGTCACATCAGATAGCCCGTGGACTATCTGATGTAATCCGGGATGTTCAAATCAGATTATCTCCAACGGGGGTCACCAACGTTCTTGTCGGTGATGATTGAGGGAACATTCTTGTACTTGAGAGCATTGAAGATATCATCGGGAGCGGCGTGAGCCTTAGGAGCATTATCGGTAGCAGCCTGCTGAACGTAGGGAGGAGTGGGGGCAGAGAAGAGGTCAGTTGCCTTCATAGCCTTGCCATTGTTGTCAGTAAGCACCTTAACAATCAGGTCATCCTTAGTGCCAAGGTTACCGGGGTTCCACTTAGTGGCACCGAACGAGTTGCTGGTACGGTTGAAGCCCTGAGAAGCGCTGAAGATACCATTGTCCTCAAGGTGACCTTCGCGGCAACCAACAGCGTAGTTATCCTTGATATCAAATGAGAAGTGACCATCTCCCTTGATTTCGCGGATATCGGCACCATACTGGTAGAGGTTACGCTGGTCGTTGTCAGCAGCGGTAAGAACAATCAGGTTACGCTGGAATGAGTAGTAAGAACCACCGGGAACGTAACGGGTCTGGAAGAAGTTACGGCCTGAGCTGCGGGTAGAGAAGTTGATGAAGGTGTTACCCTCGATACGGATGCTCCAATGCACGCTGCTATCGTAGTTGATGTTCTTATCGTTATCAGAAATCATTGCAGTACGGGGTGAATCGTACACAGTGTTGTTGATGAACCAGAAGTCATTGTAGATGTTTGAGTTGGTCTGACCACCGTCACCTGCAAACCATGCATAACCACGACCGTTGTTGTCATAGTAACCGCAGTTGTAGAAGAGGTTGCCATCAATCACCATCTTGTCAAACACTTTACGCTTGTTACCCTGCACACGGATGAAACCGCGAATCATGCGCTGGAATGTACAGTTGTAAACTTCAAATGACTTGAAGGTCACAGCCATACCGTTTGAGTACATGTTGGCGAAATAGTTACCGGTTGCACCGCTTTCACCGAAGTTTTTGGCAAGAGGAGCGTCGAAGTCAATGTTGCGGAAAATAACTGTACCTACTTCGATAGGAGCGTCAGCCTCTCCGGATTCACGCGGACGACCGAACATGAAGTTACAGGTCTGGATGTTGGCAGTCTGACCACCATATTCGTTAAGACCTACACCGATACCACCGAGGTAAACCTTGGCGCGCTTGCCGGCAGCCACGTCCTCAGGACGGGTCTCGAGGGTAAAGCCCTTGCAGATAGTGGGGTTAGAGAAGAAGAAGTAAGCCTTGTCACCTTCAAGATAGAAAGTCTGACCTTCAGCGAGAGTAACGTCAGTCTTGTAATCCTCGAAAATCTTGTCGAGGTAGCAAGCCTGGTAAGCCACTTCACCGGGGATTGAGTCAGTGGCGCGTACTTTATGTTCAATCAAGATAGGTTCACCGGGGTCACCGTAAACGGGCTTGGCGATTGAGTTGGCACGCTGGTCAACGAGAGCCACAGGACGCTGGGTATTTACAAGGTTAACGTCGTAGATACAGTTCTGTGAAAGACCGGTAACACGGATTTCAGCCTTGCCATTCTCGAAAGAAGTCACATCAATCGGATACATCTTGAACTGTTCGTCCACTGTACCGTTGGGGGTAGACTTTGAAGGAGTCACAGTAAGATAGTTGAAGAAGAACTTAGCCTTCGAGGGGTCATCCTGATTGCCATCCTGCACGAAGTCGAAGTGACGCTTCGCTTCTTCAAGCATTTCGGCGCCGCTACCGTAGTTGGCAGCATAGTCGGCCATCGAAGAGGTGAAGTTAACGTCCACATATACAGTGAATGCGTCGCGGTCCTCAGAGATGTTACCCACGTTGATAGCCGCAGGAGTGTCATAACGGTTAGAGGTAGTGAGACGGAGGAAACGGGCCCACTCGCGCTGTGTGGCGATGCCATACCAGTAAGAGTGATGTTCTTCAACACCATCGGGGTGAAGCACACGGATGGCGAAGAGGTAAGTTTCACCGTAGTCGAGGTCCTCGAGATAAATCACGTTCTCGGTGTCACCGTAACGGAAGTGTTCGCTGGGAGTTTTGTTAGCGAAATCCTCGGGAGTCACGATGAAATGGTCGGTAAGTTTGTCGGGATTGTTCCAGTCCTCATCCTCACCGGAGCTGAGACCGGCATTGGGACCATATTTGATTTCGTAGCCGGCAGCACCCTCTATACCGTACCATGCGAGGCGGATAGTGTTACGCTCCTCGGTGATGGGCATAGAGCAATATGACTGGTCGGCAGTCTCATCCTTGTTTGTAGTTTCAAGATGGCGGAACTGAGTCATAGGCATACGGTTGAAGTCCTTTGTGGGGTCAACCGGACGCATATCCTCATTGTCATCGCTACAAGACACTGCGCCAAACCCAAGAAGGGCGGTCAATGCGTATATAAATAATTTTTTCATTTTTCAGGCGAATGTAGATTAGTTATAACCGTACTTGTTAACATATTTACCCATTGAGCGAGTCACGACTGCGCGGGGGTAAGGAAGAATGTAGCGTACAACCGGGAGGTTAGAAGCATTGATAGCGGCTGAGGGAGCGGGAGCGCCAACATAGTTACCGTTATCGTTGATTTTGATGATACCGTCATCCTCGTCGCAGTTGAGGTAACCTCTCATGCTGTAAAGGAAGTGTGAGGTAGGCACACCCTTGTTGTCATCAAACCAGCTTACGTCAGTAGAACCGGGCTGCACGAGGTTGCCGGAAGCATCCTTATAGTTGGTGCGCTGGTCCTCGGTTATAGTGGTGCGGAAACGGTTGATAACCCATACGATGTTCATGTTGGGAGAGCTCTGCGGGAACTCATAGAAGGGAAGCTTGTAGCCACCATCCTCTGAGTTGGGGTCATCACCATGCCAGGGATAGTTGTTGTGATAGTACACCTTATCGATGAAACGGTCGGGCCAGCTTAAGCCGTCGTGCTCACTGATTTCTTCTTCATAGTAGGTGTTAGCCATAGCTATGTTGAAGTAGCGGTGGTATGTCCAGTATACATTCTCTGAAAGCATGTTGTTACGCACGAGGTCGCGCCAGCGCATGTTCTCACCTGCAAACTCAAACTTACGTTCGTCGAGCACAGCCTTGAGGAATTCATCCTTTGAGCCGTAACGGTCGGGCTGAGAAATCTTGTCGGCAGCGTCCATGCCACGGAAAGCACGTTCGCGCACTGTCTCGAGAGCCTTGATAGCGTCGCCTGTAGGACCGCCGTTGAGTTCGTTGGCAGCCTCAGCATACATAAGAAGCACATCGGCATAGCGCATGTAGGGGTAGTTGAAACCGGTGTTATCCTCGGTAGCAGCACCAAGACCGCCGGTGTTCCAGAGCTTTGACCACTTACCGTTGTAGACGGTACGGCCGTTGTTGTACTGGGGTTCACCCTGATTGTTATAACCGAAGAGCTGGTTTACGAAACCACGGCGCTTATCCTTCTCATCGAAGAAGTAAGAGTAGAGAGCGTTGAGCTGGGCAGAGCTGTCAGACTTACCCCAGGCGTGAACGGTGGTACCGGAAGTGTTATCCATCTTAGGACCGTGGATATAACCTACAGAACCTGTTGACTCTTTTGCGAAAGGAATTTCGAAAATCACGTCATCGTTGGTCACGGTGGCGTTGAAGTTACATTCACGCACGAATACTTCATAGAATTCGCTGCTGAGTGAATGAGTTGACTCGGTCATCACCTTGTTAGCATAGTCCTTTGCAATCTGATAGAACTCAAGATAGTTGGCAGGACGCTGCATTGAACCGTAGGCACCGCCTCCGTCGGGACGGAGAGAGTAACCGCCGGCAGTCATGGCGAGACGGGCAATCATAGCCCAAGCCATTTCCTTGGAGATACGTTCCACACCGTCAGTCCAACCGGTCTCTGAAGTGAGACGCATGTGGGGAGCTGCATCGATGAGGTCGTTAATCATATCGGTAAGGATAACTGTACGGTCAGCGATATCGTAGATTTGAGTATCGGTCTTGTCCGGTGGAAGACGAGTGTAAGGAACATCACCGAAGTACCACACCAGGTCATGATAGAAGATGGCACGGAGCACCTTAGCCTCACCGAGCATCTGCATGAGTTCGGTATCCTCAACATCATAGATAGGAGAGTTCTCTACACCGTAGATGAACATATTGGCATTTCGGATGCTGCCGTAGAGAGCATCCCAAGCCTTCTTGATGGCACTTCCGTCAGCGTCACATTCGTAACGGCGGTAACCGGTAGATGAAGCGTAACGGTCCTGGCTGATATAGTAATCAACGTCGGTGTTGAAGGTAAACTCCTTCATGAACGCCTTACCATAAGTATCGCCGGTGAGCATGGACGCGTATATACCATTGAGCGCACGGTCCATCTCACGCTTGCTCTCGAATACCTCTGTAGGGATAATCTTCGAGGGAGCATCTACATCGAGGTAGTCCGAACATGAGCCAAGGGCAAATGCAGTAAGACCAACCAGAAATATATTGCGTAATTTCATTGTTTCTATTAATTTTTGAAAGATGGTATAAGATTTACGTTAGAATGTAACATTCAGACCAAATACGTAGCTGCGGCTACGGGGATAACGGTTCATATCGAATGAAGGAGTGAGACCACTCTGCACGTCAACCTCGGGGTCGTAACCTGAGTAGTTGGTGATGATAAACGGATTAGTCACAGAAGCGTAGAAACGAAGCTTTGACATACCTGCTTTCTTGATGATGTTCTGGGGAAGAGTGTAACCGAGAGTGATGTCGGTACAACGGAGGAATGAACCGTCTTCCACGAAGTAACTCATTGTCACGTCCTTGTTAAGGTCGGCAGGGTTCCAGTTGTGAGTGTTGGCATTCTTGTCGATGTAGAGCTGCTTGAAGTCAGCGAAGTTCTCGTTACCGTAGATACATTCTGAACCTTCTACGTAAGTCCAACGGTCAGTGTACTTGTTGAGGACGTTGTAGAAATTGTCATCATTCTTGATAGAAGATGAGAGATAGTAAGCGGTAGCGTTGTAAACGTCGAAGTCAAGGAAGTAAGTGAAGTTGGCGGTGAAGTCAAATGATTTCCACTGACCTGAGAGACCGAAACCACCCTGGAATTTGGGAGTGGTGCGACCAATCACTGTACGGTCATTGTCATCAATCACACCGTCGCCGTTAAGGTCCTTGAATTTGGGCTTACCGGGGAGTGTGGGGTCACCTGAGGGTGAACCTTCGAAAATGTTGTTCATGTCAACAGGAATCTGCTTGCCGTTCTCATCTACCTTGGGCACGTAAGTACCTGTACCGCTTGATGCCACATAGTCGAATTCATCGAAGCCATAGAGACCGTCGTAAACGAAACCGTAGATAAGACCTACTTCGCCACCTACTTCAAGACGATAGTTGTAGCCACCGTCCTTAGAGCGGTTGTGGGTATCGTAGAGGTAATCGAAGTCACCGGTAAGTTTGTCAACCTTCATCTTGTTGGCACCGATGTTGAAGTTGGCAGAGAGGACATAGTCCTTGCCACGGAGGATGTCGCCGTTAACCGAAAGTTCGAAACCGCGGTTGGTAACCTGACCTATGTTCTGATACTGCTGGGTGTAACCAGTGGTTGAGAGGATGTCGGCCTTATAGATAAGGTCGGAAGTGGTGTTCCAGTAATATTCAGGAGTGATGCGGAGACGACCGTTGAAGAATGAAAGGTCGAACGCGAAGTTGCGGGTAAGAGTAGTCTCCCACTTCAGGTCGGGGTTGGGGAGGTAGCTTGAAGGACCATACCAAAGCTCACCGTCGACAGTCACTTCACCGAAGCCGGGGCCGCCGGTTGAGTTAGAGCTGTAGAGGTAACGCCACATGTCGGGGTCGAGGTTGTTGTTACCTGCCTTACCGATAGCTGCACGGAACTTAAGTTCGTCAAGCCAGGTGATATCCTTCATGAACTCTTCGCTTGAAAGAACCCATGCACCTGATACAGAGGGGAAGTAACCCCACTGGTGACCGGGAGCGAACACTGAAGAACCGTCGGCACGGAATGTAGCCGAGAGGAGGTACTTGTGGTCGTAGTTGTAGTTCAACTGACCGAAGTAAGAAGTGGTACGGTTGGCAGTTCCAAGCTCAGAAGTAGAGGTGTAAGGAGTACCGAGACCCATGTTGTTGAAAGCCTTGTCAGCTGCGATGTTGTCAGGGAAGTAACGGTTCATCTGCGCGGTCTGCTCTTTCTGCTTGTGATAGAGCTCGAAACCTAAGAGAGCGTAGAAGTTGTTCTTCTCCTTGATGCTCCAGTCGTAAGAAGCGGTAGTGGTCCAAGTGTAAGAGTTGGTCTGCTCTTTCTTGATTTCAGCCACGGGGAGGTTGTTGTGCTTCTTACCGGTAGAGGTAAGACGACCGTAGAAACGCTTGTCATCCTTGAACGATACAGTGTAGACTCCATCAGTGCGGATGGTAAGACCATCGATGGGCTTAAACTCAAGGGCAGCCTGATTGGAGAAAGTGTAAGTGTGACGTTTGCGGACGTTGGTCTTGATGTCGGATACCGGGTTGGTATACTGGAAGATTTGTTCCTGGTCGGGGTCAACAGTACCTTCGGGCCAGAAAGCGCCGAATTCGCGGATACCGTTGGTGGGACGGTAGCGGAGCACGTCGATGATACCGCCTGTACCTACGTTGTCACCACCCGCACCTTCGTCACGACGATAGGTCATCTTGGGATTGTACTGGAAGGTAAGGTTAGGAAGAATCTTGGTAGAAAGCTTGGTGAGGATGTTGGTACGACGTACACCGGTGTTCATGATGATACCACGGTCATCGCTCTGGGTAAGAGAGATGTTGTAACGAGTCTTGTCATTACCGCCACCGATTGAAAGGTTGGCTGAGTAAGAGAAGGGGTCGTTGCCCATTACCTCGTCCTGCCAGTCATGGCTGCGGGCGCTGCGGTAAAGATCCATGTCGTTGGGGTCACCGAAGTTGTAACGGAACAGACGGGTACGTTTGTTACGGGTTGAGTGACCTGTAGCGTAGTCCCACTGGTAGTTTACAAAGTCGTAAGCATCCATAAGGTCAAGTTTCTTTGAGATGTGGCTCACAGAACCCTGAGCGTTGAAGCTTACCTGAGTCTTGCCTTCAGCTGCCGACTTGGTAGTCACAATCACAACACCATTACCACCCTTAGCACCATAAATCGCTGTCAAAGAGGCATCCTTGAGGATGTCGATTGACTGGATATCGCTCGGAGGAATATCGTTGATGTTATCAGTCTGGAAACCGTCCACGATATAAAGAGGGTCGTTGGACTGGGTCACAGATGTAGCACCACGCACGCGGATGTTGATATCAGCACCGGGCTGACCATCGACAGTGGTAACCTGCACACCGGCAACCTTACCCTGGAGGGCAACGGCAGCAGAGGTCACAGGAACCGCAGCAAGTTTCATACCTGACACCGAACCTACAGAACCGGTAAGGTCACGACGGGCACGAGTGCCACCGTAACCGATTACCACCACTTCTTCAAGGGCTTCGGAGTCTTCAACAAGTACCACCTTAAGTTCAGTGCGACCGTCAAGGCTGATAGTCTCGGTCTTGTAACCGATATAAGTCACCTTGATAGTGGCTTTAGGCGAAACGTTCTTGAGAGTGAAGTTACCGTCAAAGTCAGTAACCACTACATTCTGAGTGCCGTCAACCGAAACGGTTGCGCCAATCATCGGCTCACCGGCGCTGTCCTCGACCACACCGGTAACGGTGATGTTCTGAGCATGCGCGGGCAGACCGACGCAGAGCACCAATAAGAATAGCATGGTTTTCCAATGCATCGCAAAGGAAAACGGTCGTAACCATTGCCTACGACTCGTGTTTAAGTCTTTCATGTTAATTGTTGAATAATAAATAAGATTTTTTCATGCAAAATTTTAATAAATATAGGTAGTGATTGGGTTGTATATGCAATCAAATGAGAGATTGGTTAAGAGGAGTAAAGATTAGGTCACGCAGAGTGCAGTGCCTCACGGGGGTTGAGATTTGGGTTAACACGGGAAAGTAGAGTTCGTCACACGAAAGGGTTATGTCTCGGTGAAAAACGGGAACAATCATCTTGATAATGAGAAGAGTAAATAAGCCATCCGGCTTACTGTGAATTGAGGTAATTGATTAGGGTTAAAATGGCGTTATTATTATGGTCAAAATTTTGCACAAAAGTAAACAAAAATTTTCAGTTCTCAAATAGCTTAACATTAAATAACGAAAAATTTGCCAATAGAAATTGGGCGATTTGCGTGAGTATTGCTACCTTTGCACCGGGTAAGGTGCGAGCAGCCTCGACCCTGCCCCGAAAAATCTCAATCTATAACACCCAAATAATACCAATTCATCAAATTTTCGCCATGAAAAAAATCGCATTTTTAGTTTTCGCGCTATGCGTTTCCATGGTGGGAGCAGCCATGACGCCGGACGAGGCGTGGACGACTCTCTACCCGGAGATTGAAAAGCAGATTACCGAGCCGACTTTCCGTGACAAAGATTACAAGCTCTTTGACTACGGGAAAAAGTCGAAAACCAAAGGATTTCTCTACACTGAGTTGATAAACAAGGTCATCGACAAGTGCAGCCAGGAAGGTGGCGGACGTGTCATCATCCCCAAAGGCACATGGCTGACCGGACCTATCACACTTAAAAGCAATGTGAACCTCCACCTCGAGGAGGGCGCAGTGCTCCTCTTCACCGACGATACAAGCCAGTATCCTATAGTACGTACCCGCTGGGAAGGTATGGACTGCTACAACTATCAGCCCATGGTGTATGCCTACAAGCAGGAAAATATCGCCATCACCGGTAAGGGCACCATCGACGGAGGCGCAAGCAACGAGACATGGTGGAGCATGAGCGGCAAGAAAGGTCGCCCGGAAGCAGCAGTGACTCAGAAAATCGGTCGTCCCCTCCTTCAGGAGTGGAACGAAAATGCTGTGCCAGTCGAAAAGCGCATACTTGGCGAAGGCTACGGCATGCGTCCGCAGCTCGTAAGCCCCAGCTGGTGTAAAAATGTGCTGATTGAGGGCGTGACACTGCTCCGCGCAGCTTTCTGGGTGATACATCCCCTCTACTGCGAGAATCTAACCGTAAGAGGCGTGCATATCCAGAATGACGGACCTAACGGCGACGGATGTGACCCCGAATCATGTAAGAATGTAAAAATAGAGGATTGCTTCTTCGACACAGGCGACGACTGCATCGCCATCAAGAGCGGCCGCAACCGCGACGGACGCGAGCAGAATGTGCCTACCGAGAATGTGATTGTGCGCAACTGCCAGATGAAAAACGGCCACGGCGGCATTGTGGTGGGCAGCGAAATAGCAGGCGGCTTCAAGAATCTTTTCCTTGAGGACTGCGTGATGGACAGCCCCGAACTGGACCGAGTGGTGAGAATCAAGACCAACTCATGCCGCGGCGGTGTAATCGAGGATATCTATGTCCGCAACGTCAAGGTGGGACAGTGCAAGGAGGCAGTGCTCAAAATCAACCTCCTCTACGAGCGCAAGGAAGCATGCGACCACAGCTTCCCCCCTGTGGTGCAGAATGTATACCTCGACAACATCACCTGCAACGAAAGCAAGTATGGCGTGATGATAGAGGGATATGAGGATATCTGCAACATCCGCAACATCGAAGTGAAGAATTGCCACTTCAACGGCGTAAAGGATGGCAACTCAATCAATGGCATGGTGAAGAACGTGCTGATTGCCAACACATACATCAACGGTAAACTCTGCAAGGATTACGAGCCTACATCGCAGAAGATGGTTTACTCGGAGATGAAACGCAACCCCGAAAGCTGGATGCTTGACTTCAGCAAGCGCCAGAAGTGGACATACTCTATCGGCACAGAGCTTGATGCATTCATCGCCATGGCCGACCGCTATAACGACAAGGTGGTGGAGGAATATGCCATCTCCTATGCCGACAGCCTCGTCAACCCCGACGGTACCATCAAGACATATGACCTCAAGCACTACAATCTCGACCAGGTGAAACCGGGCAAGCTGCTCATGGTGGCTTATGACCGCACCGGCGACGAGAAGTATCTCAAAGCCATCCACACACTCCATGAGCAGCTCAAGGGTCAGCCCCGTACCTCGGAGGGTGGCTACTGGCACAAGAAAATCTATCCCCATCAGATGTGGCTCGACGGACTGTTCATGGGTGAGCCTTTCAGCGCTAAGTATGCCAAGCGCTATCTTTCAGGCAAAGAGCAGGAAGAAGCTTGGGATGACATAGCGAAACAGTTCCTGATTGTTGCCAAGCACACCTACGACCCAAAGACCGGTCTCTACCGCCACGCCTGGGACGAGAGCAAGGAACAACGCTGGGCTGACAAAGAAACAGGACAGGCACCCCACGCCTGGGCCCGCGCACAAGGATGGTATTTCATGGCCCTTCTCGACGTGCTCGAGGAGATGCCCGCCGACAACCCCAACCGCCCCGAATTGGTAAAGCTTCTCAAGTCGATAGCTGACGGTGTGGTGAAATTCCAGGACACCAAGAGCGGCATCTGGTATCAGGTGCTCGACCAGCCCGGTCGCGAAGGGAACTATCTCGAAGGCACAGCCACTGCAATGTATGTGTACTCACTGCTCCGTGGTGTACGTCTCGGACTGCTCGACCAGAGCTATCTCAACGCAGCCCTCACCGGCTGGAACGGTATGCTGAAGCATCTCGTGCGCACTGACAATGACGGCACCATCTCCCTGACCAACTGCTGCGCAGTGGCCGGACTCGGAGGCTCAGGCCGTTACCGCGACGGCACATTCGAATACTACATCTCAGAGCCTATCCGCGACAACGACGCCAAGGGCGTTGGTCCGTTCATCATGGCTTGCCTTGAGATGGAGCAATTCTAATCTGCCGGAAACGATAAGACTATCAATTTTTTCATAATATTGTTTTTTTTGACTGAGGTCGGAGGCTTGTGCAAGTCTCCGGCTTTTTTTATTGCATGTTTTTACTGACAAACAATATGGCTGTTGGCGGTTTTGAGCGCACCACCCTACCCTTTGGCGGCGGCAGGAGACAAAATGAGCAGCGGCTCGGCGAATAGTTAATAAATTAAAAAAGTTTACGAAAATACGGGCGAAAATTATTACCTTTGAGGAAATTTTACATACTTGAATCATCTTACCTGAAAACTTGCTACCCGGTCACTCTTCCCATCGGAGACAGGTGACGTGTAAGTATGCATCAATCATCGTTAAAAACCTTAATAATCATTACCTTTCTACTTTAAAATGAAATTAGCCAGAAAACTTTCACTGCTTACAGTTGCAGCCACCACGATATTCACAGCGTGGGGCGATGATACCGTATCAAAAGTATGGTCTCCGGACCTTGGTAACGGACAATACATCAATCCCGTAATCAATGCTGACTATTCCGACCCCGACGTGTGTCGCGTGGGTGATGATTATTACATGACAGCTTCCAGCTTCTGCGATATTCCCGGTCTGCCGATTCTCCACTCCAAGGACCTCGTAAACTGGACCCTTATCGGTCATGCCATAGCAGAGATGCCCGAATATGCCCAGGCAGCCCCCGACCCATCGCACGGTAACGCCGTATGGGCACCCGCAATACGCTATCACAACGGTGAATTCTATATCTATTACGGTGACCCTGACCTTGGGATTTTCATGACCAAGACCAAGAACCCTGCAGGACCATGGGAACCACTTGTCCATGTACATAAGGCAAAGGGGATTATCGACACTTGCCCATTCTGGGATGAAGATGGCAAAGCTTACATAGCCCATGGCTACGCAGGAAGCCGCGCCGGAGTGAAAAGCATCCTCGGTATGATTGAAATGACTCCCGACGGTACAAAGACCATCGGTCAGGACCGCATGATTTACGACGGACACATTGACAACCCCACCATCGAAGGCGCAAAAATGTATAAGCGCGGCGATTGGTACTATATTTTCTCACCCTCAGGCGGTGTTGCCACCGGCTGGCAGGAAGTGCTCCGCTCCAAGAGCCCTTGGGGTCCTTACGAGACCCGCAATGTTATGGAACAGGGCGATACCGACATCAACGGTCCTCACCAGGGCGCGTGGATTGACACCCCCGACGGAAAAGAGGATTGGTTCATCCATTTCCAGGACAAGGGTCCTTACGGTCGCGTGGTGCATCTGCAGCCCATGGCATGGCGCGAGGATGGCTGGCCTGTGATAGGTGTTGACCCCGATGGCGACGGTCGCGGCAATCCCGTGCTCAAGCACCGCAAGCCCAATGTAGGAGGAACTTATGCGAAGGCTAATCCTGCAGAATCTGACGAATTTGACTCCAATACTCTTGGTCTGCAGTGGCAATGGAAAGGCAATCCGTCGGCCCTCTGGTATTTTGCCGATGCAAACGCATCTAAACTGCGTCTGTTCTCTCACCATACCCCGGGAGCAAAGCGCATCTACGACATGCCCAATATTCTGCTCCAGAAATTTCCCGCACACAATTTCACCGCCACAGCCAAAGTACAGTTCGCACCCCGCGTGAACAACGGCAAAGTCTCAGTCGGCGAACGTGCAGGTCTCATCGTGATGGGCTACAATTACGGCACTATTGCCCTTGAAAGCCGCGAAGATGGCATATATCTTGTATATATCGACTGCGAGAAGGCTAACAAAGGTGGTCAGGAGACCAATGTTGATGCCGTGAAAATTGATGGCGGCAAGGATATCTACCTCCGCGTGCAGGTGAAATATACCGGAGCGAAGAAACCGAACCAAAAAGCTGACTACAAGGCAGAGGCACAGTTCTCGTACAGTTTCGACGGTAAGAAGTTCACCACCTTCGGTCGCCCGCTCGATGTGCGCGAAGGTCATTGGATTGGTGCCAAGTTCGGTCTGTTCTGCAGCCGCGACTGGGTCAGCAACGACAGCGGATGGCTTGACGTAGATTGGTTCCGCGTCACCAAATAATCTATCAGCCTACTGTTCGATTTATCTCATTATCGCATATTTATTTATAATATCGGTTCCGATTTATATATTCATATCTGATTAGAAACATGAAAATTAAATTTTTCCTCGCCGCCCTGTTTGCCGCCGTTGCACTGACCTCGGCTGCACAGGCAGACAAAAAGTGGAAACATGATATTGTAGTGGCTCAGGATGGCTCAGGCGACTATACCACTGTGGCGGCCGCTCTTGATGGCATCCGCGCATATATGGACTATAATGTCACCGTGCATATCAAAAACGGTGTGTACAAGGAAAAAATCGTGATTCCGTCATGGCTGAAGAACGTGAGCTTTGTCGGCGAGAACCCTGACAGCACCATCATCACGTTTGACCATCACGCCAACATTGACAATATGGGGACCTTCCGTACCTATACCGTCAAGGTGGAAGCAAGCAATGTCACATTCCGTGACCTCACCATCGAGAACAATGCACCGCAGCTCGGACAGGCAGTGGCTCTCCATACCGAAGGTGACAAACTGCAGTTCTACAATTGCCGTCTGCTCGGCAACCAGGACACAGTGTTCACCGGCGGAAAAAACATGCGCTTGTACTTTGCCAACTGCTACATAGAGGGCACCACAGATTTCATCTTTGGTCCTGCCACCGCATATTTCAAGGATTGCACCATCCATAGCAAACGCAACTCCTACATCACCGCCGCTTCGACCCCCGAGGATGTAAAGGTGGGCTATGTATTTGACAATTGCAAACTTACAGCAGCCCCCGAAGTAAACAAAGTGTACCTCGGACGCCCCTGGCGCCCCTATGCCCACACAGCCTTCATCAACTGCGAGATGGGTTCGCATATCCTCGCCGAAGGATGGCACAACTGGCGCAATCCCGACAATGAGAAGACTGCCCGTTACTGCGAATACGGCTCAACCGGCGCAGGCGCACCCTCAGGCAACCGTGTGGCTTGGGCGAAACAGCTCACCGACTCGGAAGCCGCCGAGCTTCTTGACGTGAACAAGGTGTTCACACAATTCTCCACCTGGCTCCCCTCAGAAAATTAAAAAACGAAACTCAACTCCCCGAATATAATAAATAACTAAACATATTTCTATCATGAAAGCTTTAAACAAACTCACTGCCCCTAAAGCAGTTGCTCCCGAAAGAATCATCCAATTCGGTGAAGGAAACTTCCTTCGTGCGTTCGTTGACTGGATTATCAAGAACATGAACGACAAAACAGACTTCAATTCAAGCGTTGTTGTTGTTCAGGGTACTCCCGATGCATTCGTAATGCAGCTTCTCGAGGGTCAGGACTGTCTCTATCACGTGAACCTTCAGGGTCGTCTTGATGGCGAAGTAGTCAACTCATTCACCCGCGTGGATGTAATCAGCCGAGGCATCAGCCCCTTCACCCAGACCGATGCATTCCTCGCTCTCGCCGACCAGCCCGAGATGCGTTTCGTGATTTCAAATACCACTGAGGCAGGTATCGCTTTCGACCCCGAATGCAAACTTGCAGACCGCCCTGCAGCTTCATATCCCGGCAAGCTCACCCAGCTTCTCTACCGTCGATTCAAGACCTTCAACGGCGCTCCTGACAAGGGCTTCATCATCATGCCTTGCGAGCTTATATTTGAAAACGGTCACCACTTGAAAGAATTCATCAATAAGTACATTGACCATTGGAAAGAAGAACTCGGCGCTGACCACGAAGCATTCAAGACTTGGTTCAACACCTATTGCTATGTTTGCTCTACTCTCGTTGACCGTATCGTTCCCGGATTCCCCCGCAAGGAAATCGCTCAGATTCAGGAAAAGCTCGGTTACAAGGACAACATCGTGGTTCAGGGCGAAGCTTTCCACCTCTGGGTTATCGAACGTGCCGAGAACATGTCAATCGACGACCTCCGCAAGGAATTCCCCGCAGAAAAAGCTGGTCTTCAGGTACTCATCACCGACTCTGAGGCTCCCTATCATGAAAGAAAAGTTACCCTCCTCAATGGTCCTCACACCGTGCTTTCACCTGTGGCATTCCTCAGCGGCGTAAACATTGTGCGCGACGCCTGCAACCACCCCGTAATCGGCAAATACATCCACAAAGTGCAGTTCGACGAACTCATGCAGACCCTCAACCTCCCTATGGACGAGCTGCAGAAGTTTGGTGCAGATGTGCTTGAACGTTTCAACAACCCATACGTTGACCATCAGGTTACATCAATCATGCTCAACTCATTCCCGAAATTCCAGACCCGCGACCTTCCCGGTCTCAAGACATATCTCGAACGCAAGGGCGAACTTCCCAAGGGTCTCGTGCTCGGTCTCGCAGCCCTCATCACTTACTACAAGGGTGGCGTGCGCGAAGATGGCGTAGCTATCGTTCCCAACGATGATGAAAAAATCATGAACCTTCTCACCGAGCTTTGGGCTACCGGCGACACCCGTAAGGTTGCCGAAGGTGTCCTCAGCGCCAAAGACCTCATCTGGGGTGTTCACGGTGACCTCAATGAAATCCCCGGTCTCACCGACATGGTTACCGATTTCCTCAACAAGATTCAGGAAAAAGGTATGCTTGAGACTGTTAAAGAAATTGTTGAATAAGCCCTTCCATAATATAGCTGATGAAGGACTATTTAAAAATCAACCCTGCCGACAACGTTGCAGTCGCCATCAACCCGCTCACCGCAGGTGCGACTGTCAACGTCGGAGGCGAGGATATCACTCTAATCAGTGACATCCCTGCCGGACATAAATTCGCCCTCCGCGACATAGCCGAGGGTGAGAACGTGATTAAATACGGTTTCCCTATCGGACATGCGCGCCATGCAGTGGCACGCGGTGCGTTCCTTGACCATAACGACATCAAGACCAATCTCGAAGGTCAGCTCGACTACTCCGACATCCACATTAAGAATGACCATGTACCCGCCCCGGGCTCAGCTCTCAAGGGAGAGGAAAGGACATTCCGCGGATATGTGCGTCCTGACGGTCAGGTGGGCATACGCAACGAAATATGGGTAATCCCCACCGTAGGTTGCGTAAACGGCATCATGAAGCAGATTGTGGACCGCCTCAACGCCGAGACAGGAGCTGAAGGTGTAGACGGTATTTTCGGATTCCCCCATAATTATGGCTGCTCACAGCTTGGCGGTGACCATGAAAACACCAAAAAGATACTCCGCGACATGGTTCACCATCCTAATGCCGGCGGTATACTCGTGGTTGGTCTCGGTTGCGAGAACAATCAGCCCAAGGTATTCGAGGAATTCTGCGGTGACTATGACCGTGACCGTGTGAAATTCATGGTATGTCAGGAAATTGAAGGTGACGAGGTGGAGGAAGGTGTAAAGATACTCCGCGGTCTCTACGAGAACGCCCGTAAATTCACCCGTACCACCGTTCCCGCCTCTAAGCTCCGCATAGGTCTGAAGTGTGGTGGTTCCGATGGATTCTCCGGTATCACCGCCAACCCGCTTCTTGGCGAATTCTCCGATTGGCTCTGCGACCGCGAAGGTGGCACAACCGTACTCACTGAGGTGCCGGAAATGTTTGGAGCAGAGACTATTCTCATGGAGCGTTGCGCTGACAACAAGCTCCTTGGCGAGACCATATCGCTCATCAACAACTTCAAACAATACTTCCTCAGCCATGGTGAACCTGTAGGTGAAAACCCATCTCCGGGCAACAAGGCTGGTGGTATATCCACTCTCGAGGAGAAAGCCCTCGGCTGCACCCAGAAGTCGGGCAAGAGCCCAGTATTCGGTGTGCTTGAATACGGAGAGCGTATCCACAACCACGGTCTGAACCTGCTTTCAGCGCCCGGCAACGACCTTGTGGCTTCCACAGCACTCGCAGCCGCAGGTTGCCAGATGGTACTCTTCACCACCGGACGCGGCACACCATTCGGTACCTTCGTGCCCACCATGAAGGTGTCGACCAACAGCAATCTCGCCCGTCGCAAACCTACATGGATTGACTTCAACGCCGGCGAGCTTGTGGAAGACAAGACAATGGAAGCCATGCTCGAGGAGTTCATCGACTATGTGCTCCGCGTGGCTGACGGTGAATATGTCAACTCTGAAAAGAGCGGCATCCACGAAATTTCAATTTTCAAGAACGGTGTCACTCTCTAATTATCTCAACCTTATAACCTTAACCCGATAAACAGATACCCCTATGAAACCATTCATGGACGAAAATTTCCTGCTGCAGACTGAAACTGCGCAGAAACTATATCATGAGCATGCTGCCAAGATGCCCATCATCGACTACCACTGCCATCTTATCCCTAAGATGGTAGCTGACGACCACAAATTCAAATCAATCACAGAAATCTGGCTCGGTGGCGACCACTACAAATGGCGTGCCATGCGTTCAAACGGTGTAGATGAACGTTTCTGCACCGGTACCGACACCACCGATTGGGAAAAATTCCAGAAATGGGCTGAGACTGTTCCCTATACATTCCGCAACCCTCTTTACCACTGGACTCACCTCGAATTGAAGACAGCTTTCGGCATCGACAAGCTCCTCAATCCTGAGACCGCACGTGAAATCTTCGACGAATGTAACGACAAACTTCTCAACGACCCCAACATGACCGCCCGCGGACTCATGCGCCGTTACAACGTGGAGGCAGTCTGCACTACCGATGACCCCGTTGACTCACTTGAATATCACAAGCAGGTGCGCGACAGCGGCTTTGAGGTGAAGATGCTCCCCACCTGGCGTCCTGACAAGGCTATGGCAGTGGAGAATCCTGCTGAATTCCGCGCTTATGTTGAGAAACTCGCTGAAGTATCAGGTGTTACCATCAACAAGTATCAGGATATGATTGACGCCCTTCAGAAGCGTCACGACTTCTTTGAGGAAATGGGTTGCCGTCTCTCTGACCACGGCATCGAGGAATTCTATGCCGAAGACTTCACTGATGGCGAGATTGAAGCCATCTTCGACAAGGTTTACGGAGGCAAAGAACTCACCAAAGAAGAAATCAACAAGTTCAAGAGCGCCATGCTCCTCGTGTTCGGTGAAATGGACTATGAGTCAGGCTGGACCCAGCAGTTCCACTACGGAGCTATCCGTAACAACAACACCAAAATGTTCAAGCTTCTCGGTCCCGACACAGGTTTCGACTCAATCGGCGAATTTACCACAGCAAAGGCTTGTGCCAAGTTCCTCGACACTCTCAACACCCGTGGCAAACTCACCAAGACTATTCTTTACAACCTCAACCCATGTGCCAACGAAGTGATTGCTACAATGCTCGGCAACTTCCAGGACGGTTCAGTGGCTGGCAAGATTCAGTTCGGTTCAGGATGGTGGTTCCTTGACCAGAAAGATGGCATGGAGAAACAGATGAACGCACTCTCACTTCTCGGTCTGCTGAGCCGCTTCGTGGGTATGCTCACCGACTCCCGTTCATTCCTCTCATATCCTCGTCATGAATACTTCCGCCGCACTCTCTGTAACCTCGTGGGCAACGACATTGAAAACGGTCTCATCCCCTACACCGGCTACGAAGAGAAACGAGTTAACCAGATGATTGAAGATATCTGCTACAACAACGCTAAAAACTACTTTAAATTTTAACGTATGGCAGCAGTAACTTCACCCCTTGCGGCTGCAAACCAAAAGATGACCAACTTCCGTTGGGTCATCTGCGCCCTTCTCTTCCTCGCCACTACTGTCAACTATATGGACCGTCAGGTGCTCTCACTCACCTGGAAAGAGTTCATATCTCCAGAGTTCCACTGGACTGATGCCAACTACGGTCTCATCACAGCGGTATTCTCTATAGTTTATGCCGTAGCCAACCTCCTGGCCGGTCGCTTCATTGACTGGATGGGAACAAAGAAAGGCTACCTCTGGGCTATCGGTGTATGGTCGGCCGGCGCGTGTCTCCACGCTGTCTGCGGCGTTGCCACCGAGCATTGGCTTGGTCTCCATGACGCAGGCGAACTCCTTCAGGCTACCGGCGATTTGGCTATAACCATCGCCACAGTGTCTGTCTACTTCTTCCTTGCCGCCCGTACCATTTTGGCACTTGGTGAAGCAGGCAACTTCCCTGCAGCCATTAAGGTAACAGCCGAATACTTCCCCAAGCGTGACCGCGCTTATGCCACTGCCATCTTCAATGCCGGCTCTGCAATCGGTGCGCTTGTAGCACCCTTTACCATCGGTCCGCTCGCTAAATTCTTCCAGAGCATCGGCTGGGGTAACGGTTGGGAAATGGCGTTTATCGTAATTGGAGCCCTCGGCTTCATCTGGATGGGTTTCTGGGTATTCCTCTATAAGGAACCCGCTGCCAATCCTCATGTCAACGCCGCCGAGCTCGCATACATCGAGCAGGACAACACTACACCCGATGAATCAGCCAAAGAAAAGGCTGAAGTGGAGGATAGCGAGACTGCCACCATCCCCTTCCTGAAGTGCTTCAAATATCCTCAGACATGGGCGGTGTTCTTTGGCAAATTCCTCACCGACGGTGTGTGGTGGTTCTTCCTCTTCTGGACTCCGGCCTACATTACCGACGTGTTCAAGCTTTCCACTTCATCAGGTGAAGGTATGCTTATGATTTTCGTGCTCTACCTCATCACCATGCTCTCAATTTACGGTGGCAAGCTCCCGTCAATCTTCATTGACCGCGCTGCAAGCCGAGGCATAAAGGTAGACCCGTATTCAGCACGTATGAAAGCAATGTTTATCTTCGCTCTCTTCCCCTTGCTTGCACTTGCTGCACAGCCCATGAGCTCACTTTCACCCTGGTGTCCCATCATCATCATCGGTATCGCCGGTGCTGCTCACCAGTCATGGAGCGCCAACATCTATTCAGTAGTAGGTGACATGTTCCCCAAGAGCACTATCGCCACCATCATCGGTATCGGTGGTATGGCCGGTGGTATCGGCTCATCACTTATCAACTATGGTTCAGGCGTGCTCTTCGACTATGCAGCTCAGGTCAACATGTCGTTCATGAGCTTCGAAGGCAAACCTGCAGGTTACTTCGTAGTGTTCTGCATCTGTGGTGTCGCTTACCTAATCGGCTGGTGCATCATGAAGCTCCTTGTGCCCCGCTACAAGAAGATTGAAGCTTAATAAAAATACTATACACAGCGGTTTCCTTACACGGTAACCACTCAGATAGTTCACCCGATACGTCCCCGATTTCTTCATATGTGGAGAAACCGGGGACTGTTATTTTCATATATCAGACACATATTGCCTGATTTCATCCCGGTTTTGCATGATTTGACACTTTGTGTGTCTTGATTTTTTGCTTAACTTTGCCATAGTCACTTTTACCATGACACTTCTATTACTAATCATCACAAATCTTCACACATGAAAATTTCAAAATGCCCACGCATTGCCATGGCAGCTCTTTTGGCTCTATCACTCCAGGCTGAGGGAGCTGACCTGTTCTCCTACTCCACCCCCGACGGTAAATCGGGTCTACGACTGGCATGGAGAACTGACGCAGCCTCAGCATGGCAGACGCTTGGCGACAATTTCAACTTCGTCAGTAGTGATTTCGGTCCCTGGGGAAGCCACAAAAAGATGTTCTCTCCGGAACTGTTTGTGAATGCAGCCGATTCACAATGGACCTGCGTGTGGTCAGCCACCCCCGATGGCTCAGTGACCGCCCTTGCCACATCTCCCGACCTCACAGTGTGGGAGCCGCAACGTTACTTCGCCAGCAAGCTTGACCTGCCGCGCGACATGCGTCCGGCATCACCACTCATAGCCGACTCCGTGGAAATAGGAGGTGTTATGATGAAAGGTTATCGACAGTCTGTAGACAATACCACCATTGATAAGCTGAAACAGTTTGTGGCACATCGCACAGAGCGTCAAGAGCTGTTTTCCCAACATGCCAAAGATGACCCGAAACGCTTCGCCAATCTCTCGCCGGTGTCGTTCTCAGCCACTGCCAATCCGGCGGACAGTAAACAAATTTCCGACAAACTGATTGGCATCTTCTTCGAGGATATCAACTATGGTGCCGACGGTGGTCTCTATGGAGAACTGTTGCAAAACCGCGACTTTGAATATGTGCCTTCGGACCGCAAAAACGACCCGAAATGGAACTCCACCCACTCATGGAGCACATCGGGCGAAGGAAAATTTACCATAGCCACCGAAGCACCCATCCATCCCAACAATCCACATTACGGCATGGTAAACGGAGAGCTTACCCTCACTAACAGTGGTTACGACGGGATAACAGTGAAAAAAGGAGAGAAATACCGCGTATCTCTCTCACTGCGCACTGCCACTCCACTGCCTATCGCAGTTTCAATCACAACTTCCGATGGCAACGTGATTGGAAAAGCCACTATCCGTACCAAGGGGAATGATACATGGACCAATTACAAGACTATACTTAAGGTCAATCGCTCAGCATCGGGTGCAAGTCTGAACATTAAATTCCCTAAAGGTAGCAACGCATCGGTCGACATGGTATCCCTATTCCCGGTCAACACATTCAAAGGTCGCGAGAATGGTCTGCGTCAAGACCTCGCGCAAACTCTTGCCGACCTGAAGCCCCGATTTGTCCGATTCCCCGGCGGCTGTGTGGCGCATGGCAACGGAATTGACAATATCTACGACTGGAAAGGCTCAATAGGTCCGCTTGAAGCGCGCAAACCGCTTCGTAATCTATGGAACTACCACCAGACACGCGGATTGGGCTATCATGAATATTTCCTGTTCTGCGAGGACCTTGGAGCAGAACCGCTCCCAGTACTTGCCGCAGGTGTGCCTTGCCAGAACTCAGGCATCCCCGGTCACCATTCCCACGAACCTCTCACCACCTATGGGCAACAGTGTGGAATCCCAATGGAAGAGATGGACGCATACGTGCAGGATGTGCTTGACCTTATTGAATATGCCAACGGAGACGTTACCACTACATGGGGTGCCAAACGCGCTGAAGCCGGACATCCGGAACCATTCAATCTGAAATATATCGGTATCGGAAACGAGGACCTCATCTCCGAGGTATTCATACCCCGCTTCAAGATGATTTATGATTCTGTACGCGCCCATTATCCCGAGATAACTGTAGTCGGCACCGTCGGACCTTTCTACGAAGGCTCCGATTATGATGCCGGATGGAAGCTCGCTGAGGAGTTTAACATCCCCATGGTGGATGAGCACTACTATGTTGACCCGGCATGGATGATTCACAATCAGGATTACTATGACTCCTATCGCCGCAACGGCACCAAAGTGTATCTCGGCGAATACGCCGCGCATCTTCCCGGGCGCCCCAACAATATCGAGACAGCTTTGGCAGAGGCTCTCTATCTCACATCAGTGGAACGCAACGGCGATGTGGTGGAAATGACATCGTATGCGCCACTGCTTGCCAAAAAGGGTAATACACAATGGCGCCCTGACCTGATATATTTCACAAATGATTCCGTGATGCCTACCACCGACTATTATGTACAAAAAATGTATGGTAACAACTCAGGCACACGCTATATCCCGGCACCACTTCACATCAACAGTGCTGACCGCAATGTTACAAACCGTATTGGCATGTCTATCGTGCAGGACGAGGCTACCTCTGAATATATTGTCAAGCTTGTAAACATGCTCCCTGTCGAAGCCAAAGGAAATCTTGACCTCTCCCCGCTCGGAGTCACCGCAAGCAAGGTTACCGGTCAAATCCTCACCGGTAAACCTGACGACACCCTCACCACTCCGGTTGACGTGACAGTCAATCTTCCAGAAATTACCCTGCCCCCCTATTCATTTACCCTCTTCCGCCTCCCCACATCAAAGTAACAGTCCAGCAAAAAGTACCAGACATCAAATTTAAGTAAGGCGATACAGCAATAGGATTATATCATTTAACTTTGAATGATATAATCCTATCACTGTATTATGGCGTTCAGAAAACGCAAGAGTCAAGGATGGACTCTATCTCCTTGCCGGGGAGCAGATATCGTGAATATGCTTGGTGAATCTATCAGAGAATTGATATGTGCCGGCTTTAGCGGCTGCCTTATTGTAGTTGTCCACGAAGTTTTCAACATTCCCGACACATTCTACGACTGCATCTATACCAAGCTGGTCGCGAATCAAGAATACCATAAAATCACCCGTGGTGTGACCTCCATAGCGAGCACATTTGATTGCCGCCCGGATGTATTGCTCCATATTTAGTTTTCCGTCAAGATATTCACATGTCACCGCATCAAGTTTCTCCAATATTTGTGGGGAGGCAGCATAATCCTCATTATACGCAGCCAGCATCTTTTCACCATAGGGGGCAAGAGACTTAAGAGGCATTTCCTTTTTATTAAGAATATCAGCGACACCTTCGCGCATATTTTGCACAAGAGCGATGATTGCACCATCCATGACATCCTCTTTATAGACGGTATTGAACACAGGCATCAGGTAGAAGTGGTGCATTTCATGAGCGAGAGCCTCAGTTGCCGTTTGAAGTCCATCGTAAAAGAATGTATTTACGTCAAGGAACAATGCATCGCCAAGCGAACGGCATTCCAAATCCCAGACGATAAAATATATCGGGCATGGCTCCGGAGTAATGCCCTCCCCTCTGTTCGGAAGAAGAGACAATGCAAGATTATTGGCGTCGGCTATCACCTTGTCAATGTCTATGTTATTTATAGTCTCAGTATAAGTGGCTAAATTTTCTTTAATACTCATTGCAGTTGAAAGAAACAATGGCAGTTCTGAATCAAGGGTGGCAAGTTCGATGTCATTGAACATTGCAGCAATACTATCGCGCTCATTGGCTTTCAACGGATTGTAAGCAAGATTGAATGCTTCGCGGACATTGCTCTGAAACTCTTCCTTATCCCAATTGACACGCTTGAATAATTCCACATAAGCAGGAGACGAGAACAGTGTGTTCCACTCCTCGTCCGATGGCATTTGACCTTTATTCGCCTTGTTGGACATATCCAAATAGAGTTTGGCGGAAGTTACATCCACGGAAAAGTTGGAGGGGGAGTTTGCTTGCGCAAAGAAGCTGATAGACAAGAGAATTGAGATGAGAGTGACGAATTTTTCTTTCATAATAAATTTACATCTAATTTTTCACAAGTTGTGTTACAAACGAAAATGTGGACCTATAATGCCACGTCTAAGCCCGAGATAGAGATGGCGGCACAACCGGGCATCTACGGCATGTGTATTTTAGAACTCTATACCGAAACGGATTAACGGAAGTGGATGCTATGTGTAATCATTTTCATTTGAAATATTTAACAAATATACGAAAAGTATATAAATTCACCAAAGAAATGAATCCGATTAGACTCTATATTATATACTGTCGTAATTTGTGATAAAAAATTTGGTTAAAACAGGAATATATCACCATCCGTGTGCCCCACCGGAAGCGAGGCTGTGAAGATTACATTTCACTCAAATCCATTGTTGAACGACCGGCGATACTGCAACGGAGTCATACCGGTATGCTTTCTAAACAGACGTATGAAATATGACTTGTCATCATATCCTACTGCCTCAGCGATTTCCTGAACCTGGTTGCTCTCTGACGCAAGCATCAATTGCGCTTTAAGTATACGACGGTTTATCAGATACTTCATCGGGGTGACAAGTGTGGCGCGCTTGAATAATTTTATAAAATGGTCAACCGACAGGCAAGCGGTAGCCGCAAGCTCCTCCACTGAAACATCAGCCCGGATATTGCCCTCGATATGCCTGATAGCACGGGCTACACGTGGGTCAGTAACGCAAAATCTCGGTGTGGCATAACCCACAAACCGTGCTATAATCTGAAGCACTATACCATAGGTGTTCATACGCTCACACAATGGAAGTTCGCGGCTAAGTTTTACACAATTTATCAGTGAATTTCTGTTGTCGTACATTCTTGGGTCCGGACTCCTGAGGGGTACCGACCTATCGCTCTCCGCCAATCTCCTGAAAAGGGAGAGGTCATAGGAAGTGGCAGGTATCTCGACAGGAAATTCAAGATTCTCCGTGATGCGGTCAGCACCCATCGAATCCTCGAAAAGATGGATATAGTAATGTTTAAACGTGCCGCTGCAATAATCGGAATGCGAAGTGAAAGGTGGAATGAAATACATGTGGGCAGGGCGCAAAAGATGGCGTGTGCCCGCGATTTCAAGCTCAGCACATCCTTCTGTCACATAATATATCCTGCTGAAGGGACTGCTGACGTGCCGGAAATTCCAATTTGCCTCATGATGGGCGAATCCGGCATTAAGCAATAGAAAATCGGGATATCTGTCCATAATGCAAAGGAAACATTTTTTCTCATATAAAACAACCCTATATATCGATTTTGTCCTATTCATTATCGATTTTACCACCACTGATAATCATGGAAAATAAATAATTTTGCATTCATAAATCCCATAGACCTTAAACTCATAAAATTATGATACGAAAAATCGGAGTCATATCCATGGCACTTGCCCTCTGTGCGGCAATAAACACAGATGCAAAGACCGTACTATTCATCGGCGACTCAGTTACTGACGGAGGCTGGGGACGGAGCGGCGGCAGTTCCATCCCCTCAGAGCAACGTAATCAAAATGACCTCAACCACATTTACGGTCACAGCTACATGATGCTCTGTGCATCAAGAATGCAGGCGCAACTCCCCTATGCTGACCTCAACTTCATAAACCGTGGAATATCAGGCAACACTCTGACCGACCTTGAAGCGCGTTGGAAGGATGATGTGATAAACCTGCAACCGGATGTGCTATCAGTACTTGTGGGCACAAATGATGCAGCGGAGTATCTTGACTCGCAAGACAGAGCAAAACAGTTTGACTACGATGCCTGGAAACAACGCTACTCTTCACTGCTAACAGCGGTCAGGGAGAAGAATCCTGGGGTCAAGATTCTGCTTGGCACCCCCTTTGTATCGTCCGTGATGTCTGCAGAACGTCGCGCGGTCACAGACAGTCTCGCAAAACATGTAAGGGAACTCGCTGCCGAGCAAAACGCCATCTGTGTCCCCTACGACTCACTCTTCCGACAGCTTGAACTCCGCCAACCGAGAAAAGGATACTGGATATGGGATGGCATTCATCCCACTGCAGCCGGACATGAAAAGATGGCTCAACTTCTCACCGGCAAAATGACCGTCGCAGGAATGCCTGCCGAAGGAGGCGACAACCGTATCACCATCCCTATCGACCGCGCACGGCTTGCCGAATCACCGGCGGGACCATTCCAACCCACATGGGAATCACTTGAAGAAAATTACAGAACACCTGAATGGTTTGAGGAAGCAAAGTTTGGAATTTTCATCCATTGGGGACCTTACGCTGTGGCGGCTTCAGGAAGCGAGTGGTATCCCCGCCACATGTACAACGGAATGAGCAAAGAGCACAGCGACAAGTGGGGAAAACAGAACAAATTCGGCTACAAAGACTTCATACCGCTATTCAAAGCCGAAAAATTCAATCCAGAGGAGTGGGCAGAGCTTTTCGAGCGCTCAGGCGCCAAGTATGTCATACCTACAGCCGAACATCATGACGGATTCGCCATGTATGCCAGCGAGCTCACCGAATGGAATGCAGCAGAGAAGGGTCCTAAACGCGATATCATAGGCGAACTGGCGACCGCCGTGCGTGGGAAAGGGTTGAAATTCGGAGTCAGCAACCACCGCGTGGAAAACTGGGATTTCATGTACCCTTCACTTCCACACGATTCCACCGACCTTTTCCAACCGGAATATGCCTCGCTCTACGGTCCACCCCAACAACCGACCGACCAATCCGGCATGGGACCTGGCAAGACCGGCGAAGGGCGTCATCCCCAGAGCGATGCGTTCATGGATGAATGGCAGCTCAGAGTGATGGAAATCATTGACCGATATCAACCCGACCTGCTTTACTTTGATAACGGCATCAATTACCGTTCCATGGACCCGTGGAAATTAGCCATAGCCCGCTACTATTACAACAGCGCCTACAATTGGGGCAAAGCTGTGAGCATCCAGTCAAAAAGCCGCGCTTATCTAGCAGGCAGCATCCTTGACTTCGAGAGAGAATCGCGCGCTCCACGGCACCCTTACGGCCGCTATTGGCAAGTGGACGACCCCATCGGTCATAAATTCGGATATGTGGAGGGATTGCGATTGCAGAGCGCCGAAGGTATAATCAGAAACCTCATCATGAATGTGGCATGCGGAGGCAACCTCTGTCTCAACATCTCCCCACGGACCGACGGTACCATCCCCGCCGACCAGCAGGAACGGCTGTTGAAGATAGGAGACTGGCTCCAAAAATATGGCGAAGGGATATACGGCACGAAACCTTACACCACCTATGGCGAGGGGAAATCAATCACCGGAAACCAATCGGACAGCGAGATACGCTTCACATGCAAGGATGACGGGAGCCTCTATGCCTTCCTGCTCAAAGCCGATGGCAAACCATTTACCATCCGCACACTCGCAGGTAAAAAAATCAAGCGAATCATCAATCTCGCAAATGGCAAGAAGGTCAGATTCAGCGCTGTAAGTGATGGTATAAGGGTTGACAACCACGAAAGCAATGACGCTGCAATAGGGTTTAAAATAGAATTACATTAACTTTTTTCACGCATTTTAGCTCTCGGCTAACGATTTTTTTTGTTAAAATTTAAGTCTATTCCAAAGAAAAGCGTTACTTTTGCATCGTATAATGTTTTTCGTATAAATTATCTAATTAAAAAATTACCCAACCATGGCTTACGTAATTACTGATTCTTGCGTGGCTTGTGGCACTTGCCAGCCCGTTTGCCCCGTTGACGCTATCTCTGAAGGCGATATCTACCACATCGACCCCGACACTTGCATCGAGTGCGGTTCATGCGCAGAAGTTTGCCCCAGCGAAGCTATCATCCCCGGCGAATAATCCAACGCAAAGAAACAAACAAAACGATAAAAACGCCCTTCGGTCACAACCGAGGGCGTTTTTATTTACTCTTAAATTAAATCTGATTTGGGGAACGTAACCAAGCAACCATATCACGGCACCATGGTGTGAGGTTTGATTAATTTGCCGCTGAAACTTACATAGGCAAACGCCACAAGCCAGAATGCAAGGCAAAAGGTTGCCGGTTTAAAGAAAGAATCATTATAAAATGTGGCGTAGATGGTCATACATTCAATCAGAAACAAAGCAGCCGAGAGCAGACGGGTTGTGGTCCAATCAAGACACCGGGGCCCTTTGTAGTTGTCGTTCACTATATACGAGCGGCTCCACAGCGACAGAACCATCCATATACCCATGCACCACATACCTCTCAGACAGAAATCCTGCACCGTCGGCGCATCAAGCACACACCAATGAATCACGAGAGCAATGAGAAAAAAGAGGATGTTGATGGCATACAATCCAAGAAAAACGAACTTATACGACCGTGACATTTTGAGTTGATTTTGGTTATTATACTTACACTTTGCCGCAATTAAGCGAACTTATCCTATAAATTGGTGCAAATATAGCAATTTAATCATTGTATGGCAATTTTTCAATCGTAATTTTACAGGGCAAATCATTAATACAAAGCTCAGAAATATGTTTTTAATCATAAAAATTATTTGATTTTTTTCATCCGTGCTATCAAATATAATTATTACATTTGCAACGTTAACTTAAAATCTATTTCATACCAATTCTAATTTTCTCATATCATGAATATCAATACTATTCTGAGCAATCTGGAAGCTAAGCATCCGGGTGAAAAAGAATACCTTCAGGCAGTGAAGGAAGTACTCATCTGTGTAGAGGATGTTTACAATCAGCACCCTGAATTTGAAAAAGCAAAAATAATCGAACGCATGGTCGAACCCGACCGTATTGTCACCTTCCGTGTAACATGGGTGGATGACAAGGGCGAAGTTCAGAACAACATAGGTTATCGCGTACAATTCAACAACGCTATCGGTCCGTACAAGGGCGGTATCCGTTTCCATGCATCTGTAAACCTCTCAATTCTGAAATTCCTCGGTTTCGAGCAGACTTTCAAAAATGCACTCACCACACTCCCCATGGGTGGAGCCAAGGGTGGTAGCGACTTCTCACCCCGCGGCAAGAGCGACGCTGAAATCATGCGTTTCTGCCAAGCATTCATCCTCTGCCTTTGGAAAAACCTCGGTCCCGACCGTGACGTTCCCGCAGGCGATATAGGTGTGGGTGGTCGTGAAGTAGGCTACATGTACGGTATGTACAAGAAACTCGTGAACGAATGCACCGGAACATTCACCGGCAAGGGTCTCGACTTCGGTGGTTCTCTTATCCGCCCCGAGGCTACCGGTTTCGGCGCACTTTACTTCGTTCAGAGCATGCTCGCTGAAAAGGGCGATACCATCAAGGGCAAGACTGTGGCAGTGTCAGGTTTCGGCAACGTGGCATGGGGCGCTACCCTCAAAGCTACCGAACTCGGCGCTAAAGTGGTGACTATCTCAGGTCCTGACGGATATATCTATGACCCGGACGGTATCTCAGGCGACAAGATTGACTATATGCTCTATCTCCGCGCTACCGGCGAGGACATTGTGGCTCCTTACGCTGAGAAATATCCCAACGCTACCTTCTTCCCCGGCAAGAAACCCTGGGAACAGAAGGTTGACATCGCTCTCCCCTGCGCTACCCAGAATGAGGTTGACGGCGAAGACGCCAAGAAGCTCGTTGCCAACGGCGTGGAACTCGTAGCTGAAGTTTCCAACATGGGTTGTACACCTGAAGCAATCGACACATTCATCGAAAGCAAGACCACTTACGCTCCCGGCAAGGCAGTCAACGCAGGTGGTGTAGCAACTTCAGGTCTCGAAATGAGCCAGAACGCCGAGCATCTCCAGTGGAGTGCAGAAGAGGTTGACGACCGTCTCCATGCCATCATGAAGAACATCCATACCCAGTGCGTGAAACATGGCACTGAGGAAGATGGCTACATCAACTACATGAAGGGTGCCAACATCGCAGGCTTCATGAAGGTAGCTAACGCTATGATGGGTCAGGGTATCATCTAAGCAGAAATAATATCACTCTACATCTAATAGATGCTCCCGCGCCACGGATTCAATATCCGGCGCGGGAGCATTCTATTTTTTGCGATTGAATTATGACTTCACTATCGCTATGGAAAATTCACAGACTTCCCTTGAATGGTGCTTAATAACAAATATCACTAATACCCTCCATCGGAACATAGAGGGATTATCAAGGTCAATCGTCAACAGTTGGAATCGCCATATTCCGCAAGATACGCCTCACATGCCTCACACAGCTCGGCATACCACTCTTCGCCAAAATAATCGGTAAGCGGACCTTTAAGAAATTGATACAGGCGTATTCCAAGCTCTTTACCCTTCTTCTCAGCCGATTTGCAGATGTTCCAATAATGATAATTGACAGCTGTGAAGGTAGGATACTTGGTAAGGCGCACAGGATATAGCGCACACGACGATGGCTTGCGGAATTTTCCGGTCTTACCCTCATTGAAAGCGCATTCTATAGCGCATTGACATATTCCTCCGGGGGCATAGCAGGTGTAAATGCAGTTACGACCATCCACAATCTGAGTCACGAGGTCGCCATCAACATCAAGGTAGCTTGTCCCTTCCTCAGCTATACGGGCTTTGGCAGACGGAAGCAGCTTGTCCTCGAACTGCGGGTACAATCTGTCAATCTCGTCGCGCTCCTCCTCTGTAAGCGGCGCTCCGGCATCGCCTTCGATGCAACACTCACCCAAACACTTGCTCACATCACAGCAGAAAAACTTTTCCGCCAGGTCGAGCGAAACCAATGTATCTTTAATCTGAAGCATATATTCCTCACTTGTAGTTTGCATAATTACAATTTAGTTTTCATCCATGGTCAGTTGCGACACTCCTACCAGGCGGTCAAACCGACTGCCCCGTGGACGATGATACACCCTCACCACATATTCATTGGAAGTCTCATAGAAATCACCCTCCACCTCGGCCGTGGAACCGACAGTCCCCCCTTCGGGGAAAACAAGGTACTGATAATTATATGCACCCTGCTTCAGGAGTAGAGTATTCTCATATCGACGTGTGCTACGGTTGTAGACCATCCTTGTCCAAGGTTCAAGGCGTCTGTTTGTGAAATCTCCATCGAGAAACACGCTCTTTCCGAGCAATTCAGACATCTCGAGTGCGAAATGCACCCTTACGTAGTCAGCCTGGGTGTCGGAATTGCCGGCTGATACCTCCCGCACCAAAAACCGCCCGTGCTGCGTGCGGTCATAAAGATATTGGATATCGTTGCGCGGATAATCGGTGGCAAGTACCATATCATATCCATCATTTCCTGAGGTAATTTCCTCCACGCCTATACCGGGATAAGATGTAGAAGCCGTATCGAAGCGACGGTATTCGTTACCACCCTTGAAAATCAACGGTCGCAGATGCTCATATATCAGCCTGCTCCCATTGATACGCTGCGGAGTGGAGAGTATGACCTCATTGTCGACACGTCCATTCTGACCCACTACAACCGTAAGGTCATTGAAAGGGTCTTTGACATCAAGCTTATCAATGTCTACTGTCACCGACAACTGCTGGTGACTGCGATTGGTGTCAATATCTGTACGCGACGATATCCCCATTTCGATTCCGGCGGTAAAATCAGCCACTCCGAAGCGGGCTTGCAGCAAAGTCACCTCAGGCTCGCTCTCATCGTAGACCCGCAGAAGATAGTTGCCAGGCTGAGTGATACGTATATGTTCATTTGGAATTTTGATATTATAATGAACATAATGCGTCAGCGTGGCTTGCGAATAGTCATAGTCGTCCACTACCCCCTCATTGAATCCGTCGAGGAATTCCGATTCCACCAATCCCTCCGGTTGCCATCGTGCATCACAATGGGTAAGCGAGTAGCGCATGTAGCGCCGCTGCTCTGAAAGTTCGTCGAATGCTATCACTATGCGGTCAGAGGCATCGTGAAGCGAAATGACCGGCGGGACGTAACGATTGGAGCCAAGGGTTACCTCAAGAGTACGGAAAGAGGGGTAAAAAATTCCCTGCCGGGTATCCTCACCCGCTGCGGGTTGCCATACGGCAACTGCCAACATCACCCACAGCATGCACCTTATCATAAACACTCTGTTATCCGTTATCACTCGCACCAGTTTATAGGAGTCTCACCGTGCGCCACAAGATACTGGTTGGCTCTTGAGAATGGACGGCTACCGAAAAATCCGCGTGACGCGCTGAGCGGAGACGGATGGGGCGAGGTAATGACGCAATTACGCTCACGGTCGATGATAGCTCCCTTGCGCTGAGCATAGGCACCCCAGAGAATGTACACTATTCCCTCGCGACCGGTCGCAAGAGCGCGGATAGCGGCATCGGTAAAATCCTCCCATCCCTGATTTTGATGCGATGCAGGAGCGCCGGCATTGACAGTCAGAGTAGCGTTGAGAAGCAGCACCCCCTGGCGAGCCCAGCGGCTCAAATCACCATCAGCAGGAGGCTGACATTGCAAATCAGTCTCAATCTCTTTGTAGATGTTGCGCAGCGAACGGGGCAAATCCACACCAGGATTCACTGAAAAACTGAGTCCGTTAGCCTGACCGGCGCCCGGATAAGGGTCCTGACCGAGAATCACTACCTTAACCTTATCGAAAGGACAGGCATCAAACGCGGCAAAAATCTGTGAGGCTGGCGGATAGACCATCCTTGTGGCATACTGGCTCCTTACGAAATCTGTGAGACGCTTGAAATATTCCTTGTCCCATTCCGCTTCCAGAGCCTTTTTCCATGAAGCATCAATGCGTACATCCATTGCAGTAATTATTTTTGCAAAAATACAAAATTTTGTCTAAATTTGCACACTCAAAGCATAGTTGCAGCAAATTATGCCCCGCAGCGAGTTTTGATATGTTCCCGTAGTTCAATGGATAGAATATCGGATTCCGGTTCCGACGATTAGGGTTCGACTCCCTACGGGAATACAAATTTTTCAAGCCACAACACCTTGCATATCTTCAAATCATTGCAATGAGACACTGGATACTGTTGATACTCTTCACAGCCGGACTGCTAATCAATCTGAAAAGCTACTTTTGGCCCGAGAAGGTAGATTCAACCCAGGACCCGGAACTTGCCGCCAGATACATGGCTACCGGCAAACGCTACAGTTCCCTGAGCGCAATATTATTCCTTCTGTTAGTGCTCAATCAGATTACAGACCTCGTGCCGGCGGAATAACTTCGCGTAGCATTTGGAGATATGACAAAAAACTTTTAACTTTGCGCCGTAAATCCAACGCCGCATTTACATCCCCCCCTTTTAAGGATGCTCGAATGGTGGAATGGTAGACACGAAGGACTTAAAATCCTTTGGTCATTGCGACTGTGCGGGTTCGAGTCCCGCTTCGAGCACCACAATTAATCCGCAATCGGTACAACCGTCCGACTGCGGATTAATTGTTTTATCAGCACCTTAACTTTACAATCAAAAAAGCAACAGCAAACTATACAATCAAAAGGGTAAGCAGATATTCCGATTGATACGGATACATTCAACCGGCTTGCCGACGTTAAGTTGCAAAGAGAAAAAGGTAATACCAATATAATAAATATTATGTGCAGAATAATATACAGGGACGCTAACGGTAATATAGCACAAAAACCGTTGAATGGCAAGGTACGGCATATCACCGAACTCGGTGTATATCAATCGGGCATAACCCGTAGCGAACGCATATCATTTCGAATGATGCGCTCAACCTTTACTCGACCATTTAAATGGGAATAATCCACCGTTCCCTCTTAAAAACTGTAGCATGCTTCGGACCAGACTAAATCACAGTCCCATATATCGGTCAGTTATTTGAAAAGCTTGAGGTGGATGGAAATGCCTTTGAATTTACTGGAAGCGATAGGTGATGGTTCCGGTCTGTGAGGCGGGAGCATCGTTATCGACCGAAAATTGGGAACGCATCGCTGCGCTCTCGCAATTCTTACGCGCAGCCGCACTTGCAGCTGCTGCTCCGGTGCCTGAAATGTAAGTGGCATCGGTCACCTTGCCTTGACGATTGACACTCACACGTATAGTTATAGTGCCGAGAGGAGCACTTGCAGGAGTGTGCCATGCTGCAAGCGAACGTCCCTTAAGATTAAAGCCCGGACTCCCGCTCACGGCACCTACTGTTGAATTACCATTGGGGCTACCAGCATTACCACTGCCCGAACCGCCGGTGCCGGTTTTGCCAAACTGAACCTTATTAGCAATAGCCTTTCGCGTCTCCTGCTCACGCTTTGCACGTTCAGCCGCTTCAATCTCCGCCTTAGTAGGACCGCTCTTTTCAGGCGCGGGCTTCTGCTGCACCTTGGCGGGAGACGGACGGGTGGATGAGACCACAGGAGCCGGCTCGGCCGGTTTTCCACTGTTCTCCACAGCCTCCACTACCGGAGCCGGGACCTCGGGAGCCTTTGTCTCGGCAGCGGGAGCCGGTTCGCTGGTGCTCTGTGCAAGCTCAGGACGGTCACCAATCATCACATACTCTCCTCCGAACAGCACCTCAGATGAGTCGACCGGAGGCCATGTGCGCTCATTATCCTCCGCGCCGTTGTAACGCAGATAGAGCGACAGAAGAAGTACCACCACCAACAGATGGAATACCAGAGTACAAATCAGAGCTATAAGTTTATTGCGATGATTGGAAGTCATTATCAATGTATGGGAGTTATCTCTAATTATAATGCGGGAGTCACTTTGCCGCCGGACGGGCGGAAGTAGGAGCAGGTTTGGTGGCAAGCACCATCTTCAGATTGTTCTGGGCGCCGAGGTCAAGCACCTTCACAAGCGCACCATAGGTCACCTCCTCGTCAGCATAGACAGCTATATAGTCATCCTCTGTCTCATTGCGCGTGTTCTGAAGGAATCCCAACAACTGTTCAAGCGATACGGCTACAGGTTCGCTCTCGTCGGCAGTGGCATAAATTGCCCCCTCCTTATCGATATACACGCGGGTGGTTGGTTTAAGCACGGTCTGCTTGGAACTTTCAGGAAGATTCACCTCCAGTGCCGTAGGGAACACGAAGGTAGAGGTAACCATAAAGAAGATGAGCAGCAGGAAGATAACGTCGGTCATCGACGCCATTGAAAACGCTGCCATCATTGTATTTTGTCGTTTTAACGCCATGGTGATAACGATAGATGTATGAGTGTTTCCTACCTGCTGTTATGCCGGTTCATTGAGAAGGTCCATGAACTCCATTGTCCTGGACTCAAGCTTATTCATAACCTTGTTAATCCTTGCCACGAGATAGTTGTAGGCAAACAATGCGATGATACCCACTATCAAACCTGCCACAGTGGTGACAAGCGCAGCATAGATACCGTCGGCAAGCACAGCGATATTGGCGCTCGAGCCAGCACTTGCAAGATTATAGAATGCAGTGACCATACCTATCACAGTACCGAGGAAGCCTATCATCGGCGCGCCGGCTGCAGTGGTGGCAAGCCAAGGAAGTCCCTTCTCAAGATTGGACACCTCGATGTTACCTGTATTCTCGATGGTCACGAGAACATCGTTCATCGGACGACCTATACGTGAAATACCTTTGGCGATGAGACGAGAATAAGGAGTGTCAGTTTTGGCACAGAGTTTACGTGCGCTCTCTATCTCTCCATCATGGATATAATCCTTGATTCGCTCCATAAACGACCCGTCTTCACGCTGCGCGCGACCTATCACGATGCAACGCTCGATGAAAATATAAATACTCAATATCGAAAGTATTGCCAACGGAATCATGATGAATCCGCCTCGCATGGTCAAATCCCACACTGAAAGTTCCTGCACCACCTGGGCAGCCTGTGCCTGTGTGGCTTCTACGTTAGCGCCTACGGTGGCAATGGTATCTACAAACGCTTCTTGAAACATGAAAACAGGGTTTATTTTTTTAGTATTGTGATGTGTTTATTTTTTCGTTAAATCTCAGTGGTGAGCTGCTTCTTATACTGTTTCACAGCCTCTTCAAGCCCCATATACAGAGCATCGCAAATGAGGGCGTGACCGATTGACACCTCGCTCAGACGGGGAATGTTGCGGTGGAAATATGCAAGGTTCTGTAGATTGAGGTCGTGACCTGCATTGACTCCGAGACCTTCGGAGAAAGCCGCCTTGGCAGCCTCCACAAACGGAGCGACAGCCTTTTCGGGGTTCACGGGATACTCATCAGCATAAGGCTTGGTGTAGAGTTCCACCCTATCAGCACCGGTCTTTGCGGCGAGACGGATATTGTCAACATCTGTACCGACGAAGATTGAGGAGCGGATGCCGGCATCGCGCAGCTTCTCTACTATCCCGGTGAGAAATTCCAGATGCTCACCCACATTCCAGCCAGCACTCGAAGTAAGGGCATCGGGAGCATCGGGCACAAGGGTGACCTGCTCAGGTTTCACCTTAAGCACCAAATCCATGAATTCATCCGAAGGATACCCCTCTATATTGAACTCAGTCTTGACAAGCGGACGCAGACTGTAGACATCATCCCTGCGGATGTGGCGCTCATCAGGGCGCGGATGCACGGTGATACCGTCGGCGCCAAATGCCTCGCAGTCGGCAGCCACCTTAAGCAAATCAGGCACATTCTCCCCGCGGGCATTGCGGAGAGTGGCTATTTTGTTAATATTAACGCTAAGATTTGTCATGTTCGGAATCTTTTTGTCTGTTAGAGGGGTTCTTTATATAAAGTATTATTTGTAATTTTGTCCCCTCTGACATTCAACGATGCAAAATTAGTCAGAAAAAACTAAAAACTGAAACATTTTGCCACTAAAAGACGACATATTATCCCAAAATCAGCCATTGGCTCTGCCACCGGCTCCGGTGCTCGACCGCCTCTTCCCTCCGGTGGAAGAGAGCAGCACACTTCTGCTGTCGTGCCGCAGAGGCGATTACAGTGCTTCACGCATAGCGCATGCCGTGGAGGACTGCGACGCACACCTGCTGAACCTCAATGTCACTTCCGACACCGACAGCCTTGACAACCGCATCGCAATAGAAATCCGCGTGTCGCACCGCAATCCAATCTCCGTGGCGCGCTCTCTGGAGCGTTATGGTTATGAGGTGGAGGATTTTGATGCCTCTACCACTACTTCGGATGCTGATTTGATTCGCTCACGGCTCGCAGAGCTGATGCACTATCTGGAAGTATAGCCGCCATCTATTTAGCGATTCTTAAACACCTTTTAAATTTAAATGAAAGTTGCTGTATTCGGCAAACGCCGTCAAAGTCAGGAGGATGCACCTCTAATAGTCGACCTCATCAATTCTCTCTGCGCCCGAGGAGTGTTCATCACCGCCGAACGTCTCTTTTTTGAAGCCATGTCGCGTCTCACCGGCACACCTCTGCCGGTCGATGATGTGTTTGAAGGCGATGATTTCTCTGCCGACTTCGCCATCAGCATAGGAGGCGACGGAACTTTCCTGCGTACAGCCCGCTGGGTCGGCGCCAAAGAGATACCTATTATAGGCATCAATACCGGACATCTCGGATTTCTCGCAGAGGATTCCATCAAGGCGGCCGGCGAAGTCATTGACAACCTAATGGATGGCAACTATTTCATTGAGTCACGCTCCCTCCTCGAGGTGCGCGCAGTTGATGGCAATATACGTTCAAGTCTTTCCGGCTGGGCCTACGCGCTCAACGAAGTCGCTATCCTCCGTCAGGATACAGCATCGATGATTACCGTCAACACCCTTCTCGACGAGCTGCCAGTAGCCTCTTATCAGGGTGACGGACTCATCATATCCACCCCAACAGGGAGCACCGCCTACAACCTGTCGGTCGGCGGCCCCATAGTACAGCCCACAGCACCGTGCTGGGTGCTCTCGCCCATTGCACCCCACTCGCTCACCATGCGTCCGCTTGTGGTGTCGGACAGCCATGTGATTGAGACCTCTGTTGAATCACGCGCCGAAACCTACCGCCTAACTCTCGACGGCCGCACACTCATTCTCCCTATTGATGTGAAACTCCATGTGCGCCGCGCCCCCTTCGTGGTAAAAGTATGGCACTCCAAAGGTCACAACTTTATCGACACCCTTAGCGCCAAGCTGCTATGGGGTATTTCAAAGCGTTAACTAACGCGCGTCCATAGAACTGCATCCATCTTTGGATTCCATGTGCATGTGCATTTGCATATCCTATCTGACAATTAATTAAACGCAGCCACTGTTATCGTCATGCCATCATCATACTCTATTGATGATAAGGAGTTGGGAGAGGTTTTAATCCGTGAGCGACGAGGGACATCACGTTTCTCAGCCAGATGGAAGGATGGACATCTCGTAGTGCTCACCCCAATCGGAGTAAGCCGAGCCGAGACACTCCGAGCCCTCAACACCATGCGTCCACGCCTGATAGCCCGACGTCCACCCGCCATGTTCACGCCCGGACAGGTGCTTTCGCTCGACGGAGGTATCACATACCACTTCGAGCTGTCACGGCTGCACCCTGACAAAATTCTCATTCACCCAAGTCCCGATGGAGGAGTGGTACGGATTGGCTCAGATATACCTCTCGGCACATCAGCTACCGATGCCGCCATCAGCCGCCTACTGCTCATGTCGGCTTCCAATCTCGCCGAACGCCACATCATCCCACGTGCCCAGTCACTCGCCGCCACGCTCAAACTGAAAGTCAGGGGTTGGAGAATCACCCGTGGGAAACGCACTCTCGGCACATGCTCAGCCTCGCGCGTCATCTCCCTCTCATCACTTCTGATTTTTCTACCGGCCGACCTACGCGACTATATAATCTACCATGAGCTTGCCCACCTCACCGAAATGAACCACTCGCCGCGTTTTCATGCCCTCTGCAATGCCTATTGCCAAGGACGCGAAGCCGAGTTCATAGGACGCCTGCGCACCTTCAGCTGGCCTATTTTACGATAAGCCATTGCGCTGTTTTATGCTATTAAACATCTTTTTGATAGCTTTTTAGTCCCTTTTTATCAACACTATGTATTTATTATCATCTTTTTATTCTTTTTTTGCTAAAAAGTTTGAAGAATTAAAAAAGTTGTCATATATTTGCAAGCGAAATCCAGCGTATGAGTCACACGGACACTCACTCGTTCAGGTTTCACTTCTTCTTTAACCGAAGAGTCGGTTACTGAGGGATAATGTAGAGAGAAATAAGGGAAAAATATCGTACAGACTACACTTAACATGGAACGCCCGGCATAATCAGGCGCATTAATGCGTAGCGCCATGCTCATGCCAGCTTACCTTAAACCCAAGCAATACAATTTTCTTACCGAATCTTGTAAAGTTATTTTTTCGCTCTGCGTGCCCCTAAGAAATTGAAGGCGCGCTATTTTTTATAGCATAGATATTAAGTAAACTAGAGATTAAATCATATATTAACAAAAATTTAAAAAATTCTTGCATGAAGAACATTTGTTTTCAAATGAGTCGGAAAGCGTGGCTGGTTGCCTTTATGGTGCTTTGCCTTACTTTCCCTGCTTTAGCGCAGAAGGTTACAGTCAAAGGTACTGTAATTGACCCCGAGGGTGAACCTCTCATCGGTGCGAGTGTTGTGGTCCAGGGTGAATCCATGGGCACCGCCACAGACATCGACGGTAACTACACCATCCAGGCTCCCGCCAACGGTATCCTTATCTTCTCATACGTAGGTTATGAGACACAAGAAATCGCCGTCAACGGACGCGAGGTTATCGACGTACAGATGAAGGAAAACACCGTGCTTCTCGGCGAAGTCGTAGCCATCGGTTACGGTACAGTCAAGAAAAGCGACGCCACAGGTTCTGTTGCCACTGTAAAGCCATCGGAAATCGAAGCCGGTCTTGCCACTTCAGCCCAGGACCTCCTCGTGGGAGCTTCTCCCGGTGTGGTTGTTACCACTTCCGGTGACCCATCAGCCGGTGCTGACATCCAAATCCGCGGTGGTGCTTCACTTGCAGCTTCCAATGCTCCGCTTATCGTTATCGACGGTGTGCCTATGAACACACAGGGTGTCACCGGCGCTTCCAACCCTCTCGCTCTCGTCTCACCTGAAAACGTTGAGTCAATGACAATCCTTAAGGACGCATCAGCAACCGCCATCTACGGTTCACGTGCGTCAAACGGTGTCATCATCATAACCACCAAGAAAGGTCTCTCTGGTCGTCCGCAGGTGAACTTCACCATGAACGGATACATCAACACCACCCGTAAGTATCTCAACATGATGAGCCCCGACGAATTCCGCAACTTCATCATCAATGAGTACGGCGAAGGTTCCGACCAGGCAAATGCCCTTGGCACTGCAAACACCGACTGGATGAAGGCTGCTACCCGCACCACCTTCTCAACTGACTATAGCCTCAGTGTCGGTGGTACAGCCGGCTTCCTCCCCTATCGAGTGGCTGTGAGCTATACCGACAACAACGGTATCCTCAAAGGCACCGACATGGACCGCGTCACTGCATCACTCAACCTTACTCCCAAGTTCTTCCATGATCTTCTTTCAGTAAGCGCAAACGTGAAGGGTGCATACATCCACAACAACTATGCCGACAACACTCTCGGCACTTGTGCAAGCATGAACCCGACAATTCCCATCCGCGACTTTGAAAACGGTTCTCCTGCATTCGGCTACTGGACATCTTATATAGGTGGCGGTCTCCTCGCCGGTCCCGACACCCCCGGAACCCAGATTAACTCAACCACCGCACCTCTTAACCCTATCGCAGCTATCGAGGGTAAAGTATCAAACGGTAAGGCATGGCAGTCAATCGGTAACCTCCAGCTTGACTTCAAGATGCCCTTCCTCACCGACCTCCGTGCCAACCTTAACCTCGGTTACGACTATCAGCACGGTACCTGGGAAGGTGGTCTCAAGCCTTTCACTCCCGACGCATGGACCGGCGGCTATCAGATTATCAACCCCGCAGGTCAGATTGAAACCGTAAAGGATGGTGGTGTATCAAGCACCAAGCAGGTACAGACCCGTACCAACCTCCTTCTCGACTTCTACTTCAACTATAACCACGAGTTCAAGGAAATCGCTTCTACCCTCGACGTGACCGCCGGTTACTCTTGGCAGAAATTCCACAACAAATACCGCTCACGCACTTGGGTGAGCGAGGTAGGCGACCCCGCCCACAGCGAATATATCGGTGTACAGGCTAACCCCACATCGGTTGACATCGAACCCCTCCAGCTCGTATCATTCTTCGGTCGTGCCAACTTCACATTCCTCAACAAGTATCTTGTCACTGCAACTGTACGCCGTGACGGTACAAGCCGTTTCTCAAAAGACCACCGCTGGGGTACTTTCCCCTCTGTGGCTCTCGGTTGGAAAATCCTCGAGGAAAACTTCATGGAAGGCGCTCGCGGATTCATGAACGAACTTAAAATCCGTGGCGGTTACGGTGTGACCGGTCAGCAGGACCTCGGTGGCTCACTCTTCCCCTACCTCCCTGTTTACTGGACATCAACCGACGGAACTCACCTCTACCCATCGTTAACTGGGGGGGCTACAGGCAATTACCCCATCACTCCTGACGCTTACAACGCCGACATCAAGTGGGAAGAAACCCACACATGGAATGCCGGTTTGGACTTCGGATTCCTCAACAACCGCATCATCGGTAGCTTCGATTTCTACAAGCGTAAGACCAAGGACCTTCTCACTTTCGCCAACTACCCCGCAGGCTCCAACCTCACCAACAAGGGTAACATCAATATCGGTGACCTTGAGAACACCGGTGTGGAATTCACCATCACCACCCGTCCTGTTGTTAACAACGTCCTCACTTGGACTTCTTCATTCAACATTGCCTACAACAAGAATAAAATCACCCGTCTCGCTGAAGGCGCCGACACTCAGACCGGTGGTATTTCAGCCGGTACCGGCGGTACCATCATGAAGCACGAAGTTGGCTATCCCGCTTACAGCTTCTACGTTTACGAACAGGTATACGGTCAGGACGGTAATCCTCTCGAAGGTGTATTTGTTGACCGCAATGGTGATGGCGAAATCAACGAGGCTGACAAGTACCTCTACCACAGCAAGAACCCCAAGGTGACTTTCACATGGAACAACACCGTCAACTATAAGAACTGGGACTTCGGAATTGTACTCCGCGCCAACATCGGCAACTGGGTCTACAACAACAACCAGGCTTCAAACGTAATCAAGCAGGCTAACAACGCCCTCCCCTTGAGCAACCTTATGGCTGACACCTTCCTCTTCGAGTCAACCTCAATGCAGACCATCATGAGTGACTACTTCGTGCAGAACGCTTCGTTCCTCCGCTGCGACAACATCACTCTCGGCTATACTTGGAAAAACCTTCTTAAAGACAACCTCCGTCTCCGTCTATACGGCGCCGTGCAGAATCCGTTCGTAATCACCAAGTACAAGGGTCTTGACCCGGAAATCTCATCCGGTATCGACAATGGAGTTTACCCCAACCCGTTGACATTCTCTTTCGGTGTGGTCGCTTCATTCTAAAAACCCATAGAGTTTAATTATTCATCATCTACGAAAAAATAGACTATGAAATTTTCAAAATATATCATACTCAGCGGTATCGCCCTCTCCATGGGTTTCACTTCCTGCGTCGATGACCTTGACGTAAAGCCCGAGGACCCCGATTCAAAGACTGAGCTTACAACTGCACAGGAATACTATGACCTCCTCGCACGCGCCTATGGCGGTCTGGTGCTCGAAGGTGGTATATCTGTTGACGACGGTGGTACAGGTGTATACACCCGTCAGCTCTGGAACCTCCAGGAACTTCCCACCGACGAGGCTCTCATCGGTAAGAACTGGAACGACGCCGGTATCGACGAACTTGACTTCAACACATGGTCAGGCGACAACCACTGGCTCTACGAATGCTTCTGCCGCTTCAACTATCAGATAGCACTCTGCAACGAGTTCCTCCGCACCATCGACAAGGCCGGCTCACTGATTCCCGACGAAGGTATCGATGGCAAGAATATGCTCAAACTCGAAGCCCGCGTGCTCCGCGACCTCTCTTATTACCACATGATTGACATCTTCGGTCGTGGTCCCTGGACTGACGAGAATTCAACCGTGGGTGCCATACCTCCCACTTACAACCGTAAGGAGCTCTTCGACGCTGTGGTAGCTGACCTTGTGGACGCTGTGCCCCAGCTCACTCCGGCTTCTCAGCAGCGCTACGGCCGCATCTCACGCGAGGCAGGCTACATGCTCCTCGCCAAGATGTACCTCAACGCTGAGGTTTATACCGGAACAGCCATGTGGCAGGAATGCGCTAACGCTTGCAACGAAATCCTCAAGACTATCAATCAGCTCGCACCCGAGTACAAATACCTCTTCTGCGGCTCAAACGACAAGTATGCCGGCAACGGTGAAATCCTTTGGACTATTCCTCAGGACCAGAACACCCTCCAGTGCTATGGTGGCACCACCTACCTCTCAGGCGGTTCCTACAATGGTGAGGTTGACGTTACTATCTATGGTGCAGGTGCATCAGGCTGGGGTGGTCCCCGCGTTCGTCCCGAGCTTTCAAAGGCTCTCGCGTCCAACGACAAGCGCCGCCTTATCTTCGAAGGCGACTTCAAAGAGGAAATCACTGCTGCAGGTCTCGACTCCTGGACTTCGACAGGCGACGGTTACATGTGCATCAAGTATGTATACACCAACGAAGCTGACTATTACAACACAACCGGCAACAGCGGTTCACCCACCATCTTCAACTCAGCAGACTTCCCCCTCTTCCGTCTCGCCGACACATTCCTGATGCTTGCCGAGTGTGAGCTTCACGGCGCAAGCGGTTGCAACGGTCTGGCCCGCTACAATGACGTGCGTATCCGCGCCGGACTTGCTCCCGTAGGTTCTTATACAGCTGACGACCTTCTTAACGAGCGTCTCTGCGAACTTTATTGGGAAGGTCACCGTCGCTCTGACCTCGTTCGCTTCGGCAAGTTCGCCGGCAACTCTTACAACTGGTCATGGAAGGGTGGCATCGAAAAGGGTGCCGGAACTCCTTCTTACCGCAATCTCTTCGCTATCCCGACTCAGTTTGTACCTACTCTCGGTCAGAACGAAGGATACGTGGGAGCTAACTAATTTCAACCGTCATTCTCAACTTCAAAACCACATTTGAACTACGATGAATAAACTTCATATTTTTGGCATGATGGCATTGGCTGCAGTCGCTTTCACCTCCTGCGAGGCTGACGACGACCCCAAGCTTAACGAGCCTACCGAGTTTGTGCTCAACACACCTCCTTTTGCCACCCAGCTTTACGACCTCACTCCCGATGGAGTGATTGAGCTCACCTGCTCTCAGCCCAACTATGGTCTGACCCTCGCCACCACCTACGGTGTGGAAATCTCCATGCGCGAGGACTTCGGCGAGAATCTCCCCGCTCCCGGCGAGGAAGAGGCTCCCTACTCAGTCACTATTCTCCCCACTAATCCCCAGAGCGCAGTGCTCCAGCTTCAGGAATCAAAGATTGCCGAGGCTATCTGCGCGATGCGCGGCATCACCTCAGAGGAGGAATACACTGAAATCCCAGCACATCCGCTCTATATCCGTGCCCTCGCTCACATCAACAACCAGCCCGCCACCAAAATCACCTCAAACGTCGTGACTCTTACCCAGGTGAAAGGTTACTGCGCATTCGAGGCAGAGGTATTTGATGTGCTCTACACTCCGGGTAACTCTAACGGTTGGGACCAGAACGCGTCACAGCAAATTCTGGCTTATGCTGAAGGCAAATACCGCGGTTTCGTATGGATTAATGGCGAATTCAAGTTCACCAACCAGCCAGACTGGGGCGGCACCAACTATGGTAGCGGCGGCGATGGTCTCCTCGACACTGATGGCGGCGCAGGCAATATCAATATGCCCGACACAGGCGAAGGTCTCTATTTCGCAGACGTTGACATCAATGCCCTCACCTACAAGCTCACTTACATTTCAAGCGTAGGTATAGCAGGAGATGTGAACGGATGGAGCGAATCCGCACCTCTCGAACTTGAACCATCGGCCGACTTCCTCACTTGGACTTACACCGGCGACTTCGTTGATGGTGGCTTCAAGTTTGTGTTCAACAAGGCTTGGACCATTAACCTCGGCGGCACATTTGAAAGCCTTGAGCTTGATGGCGCTAACCTCAACTCAACATCCGGCTCACACACTGTGACCCTCGACCTCACCAAACTTCCTTACACCGCAAGTTTCGAGTAAGAACTATTAAAACCAATGCCGGGGCGTGGCTATCACACCCGCGCCCCATGGCATTGATACTTTAATCCATCTAAATGAAAATTCCAAACATGAAATATTCAGCATTATTCGGATTGGCAGCTCTCGCACTCGGATTTACCGCTTGCGATGACATCGAGGACAGCAATAGCCTGCCTCAGTCAAATCCACAGCTCGACATCGTGTCGGCCGACAATGCTTCAATAACCGCAGGTCCTGCCGCAACCGGTACCATCGACCTTGAAGCGCTCAACAATTCGGCTTCGTCAATCAATATCGCCACTGTGACCGAGGCTTCCGACTGGCCCGAAGGCTTCATCGCCACCGTGCCCTACATGCAGGTTTCCGCAGACCAAAGTTTCGCTGAGTATCACACCATAGAGGCTACCATGGGTGCCGAAGGTGAAGTGCTCATCGCTCCCGACGCCTGGGAAGAAGTTTACGTTACCATGTTCGGCAAGAATCCCCAGACTACCACCTCTTATGTCCGTTTCCCCATCATGGCTGTAAACGGCGACCAGAAGGTGCGCATGGGCGGCGAGGATTTCTACTATGGCAACTTCGGCGTAAACGTTAAGCCCTTTGACCTTTTCGACGGTAAAATCATCGAGGATACCTACTACCTCATCAACAATGTTGACAACTGGGATTTCTCAAAAGCAGTGAAATTCTCTCACTCAGAGAAAGACCCCTATGATGACCCTAATTTCCAGGCCATCATCTCAGTCAACGGCGCCGGTTACCAGTGGGCCATCATCCCTGCAAGCACATTTGATGCCGGCACACTCGGCAAAGCTTACGGTGTCGAGACTGCCGATGCTCTCGCAGGAACTCTCGTAGAAGCTACAGGTGCCGATATCAACTATGGTGTGATTGACCAGGCTGGTCCCTATATGATTTCAATCAACATGGAGACACTCGCCTACGATATCAAGGGCGCTTACGAGCAGCTCTATACTCCGGGTAACACCAATGGTTGGAGCCAGGCTGCATCTCAGATTCTCACCACCAACAACTATATCAACTATACCGGCTATGCCCATCTTGACGGTGAGTTCAAACTCTCTACCCAGCCCAACTGGGATGGCGTGAGCTTCGGCGCCGGCGACCCCGGCAAGTTGAGTTCTGACGGAGGTGCAGGCAATCTCAACGCTCCAGCCAATGCTCTCTATTGGGTAAATGCCAACTTGGTTGAACTTACTTACGACCTCACTGAAATCACCACTATCGGTCTGATTGGTAGTGCAACTCCTGGAGGATGGGACGCAAGCACAGCTCTTGAGCCCTCAGCTGACTTCCTTGTATGGACAGGTAAGATGAAACTCACAGACGGTGAATTCAAGTTCCGTGCCAACAACGGTTGGGACATCAACCTCGGCGGTTCACTCACCAATCTCGTTCAGAACGGTGACAACATCAAGTTTACCGGTGAAGGCACTTACGTGGTGACCCTCGACCTTTCAGCTGTCCCCTACACAGCTACTCTTACAAAAGAATAAGAGTTTGCTCCATAACAAACTCTTAGCAGAGAGAGCCTAACAACTCTCTTATTAACCCGCCCCTTATTTCACTCTAAGAAGAGCCGCCCGGATGCTTCCGTCAGGAACATTCGGGCGGCTATATTTTTTATCGGGGCTTTTTAAATTAATTATCGATTATTTTCATCCTACTATTCTACCATTCTACAATTAAACCCCATTTTACAATTAAACCTGCTCATCACTTCTGTTATATAGCATATATTTGTTTTCGGTGAAATTCCCGGAATTCTTCGATTGGAACGCCCTCTGATTCAAAGAATTTTTAGTAATTTTGCAATCGGATTGAGGCAACATGAGGATTTCTTCACCTGAAAACAGATGAGTTTGTCAAAAACAACAGACCAAATCAAGGATAACTCGAAAATCATAGAGTGCAAGAACTGTGGATGCTCTTGCACTTCTAATTTTTGTCCGGATTGTGGTCAGGCAGTGACGGTGAAACGAATCGACAACAAAACATTCTTCATCGGAATAATATCTGGACTATCACGTATCAACAAGGGATTCCTATTCACTGCATGGAATTTATTGATTCATCCCTGGAAAGTAATAAGAGATTATATCCAATGTCGTCGAGTACGTTATGTCGCGCCAATCTCGATGCTTATAATTGTATGCTTTATAAGCGCCTTTGTTGGCTCACTTGTGTCAGCCGAAACACAACCTGCTATTTCCGACATAAGTGGTGATAATGTTCCGTTATTCTACAGAATTATCCTTTCTACCGGGTATTTCTTTATGAATAATGCGCTGGCACAGAATCTGACCATCTATCTCCCCGCTTTATTAGCCATACCAATAGTATATAGCAAAGTCGGAGCAAGGAAATATAATATAGCCGAATATCTTACCGCCATGATTTATATGGCGACTTCGTTTATTATTTTTGATGTCATCACTTTACCAATCAGCCTACTTTCGGGAAGTACATATTCAGCATTAGGCTTGTGCTATTCGATACTGATATGTGCGATGAGTATGTATTTTGCCTTCCCTATAGACCCGAAGAAACGACGCATTGGATACTTCGTGGTTTATCTGTTGAGCGTTTTGATAATCTATCTGATTATTCTTGTTATTTTGGGTATAATCATCGGGACAGGAAAATCAGTTATCTAAACCATTTTTAACATTGAATTATATCGCAAAAGACTGATAAAACCGCGATTTTTACATCCGGAGAGAATCAATTAGACTTAATTATCCTCATTTCACATACACGAATATATCAATCGCCTTATTGTCTCAATTACTTCCAACATTCAGTTTCATCTGCGATTTCAGGAATTGTTGAGGAACTGTAAACCGGCTCACGGCCCTCACTGCGCTGCTTACGGTAATCCTTCAAAAGCACCACAGCATACTTTCCGAGCAGCAGGATAGCTCCGAGGTTGCACAGAGTCATGAGCGCCATAGTGATATCGGCAAATCCCCACACGATATCAAGCGCAGTTACGGCTCCCGCATAAACCACCCCACCGACTATCAGGCGATAGAGATTTATAATCCACTCACGATTATAAATGAACCGTATGTTAGTTTCACCGTAATAATAATTCGCTATTATACTTGTGAACGCAAAGAAGAAAATGGCTATACTCACGAATATAGAGCCAAACTGATGTCCGCCCCCAAGTTCCGAGTCAATGGCACGTTGCGTGAGCACAATACCATCATGCCCCTCAAGGAAAATCCCGCTGCAAAGGATTATAAACGCAGTGGATGTGCAGACAAGCATCGTGTCGGTATACACGCCCAAAGCCTGTATCAATCCCTGCTTTACCGGATGAGTGACCGAAGCGGTAGCCGCCGCATTTGGAGTGGAACCTTCACCGGCCTCATTACTGAACAATCCGCGCTTTACGCCCATTATTATCGCCGCCCCGAGAGTACCGCCGAGAGCCTGCTCCACACCGAAGGCATTTTTCAATATCATGGCGAAGATTTCGGGTATGCGGTCAATATTCATTATAATTATCACGATAGCCAGCAGTATGTAAGCGATAGCCATCACCGGCACCACTACCTCGCTGAAACGCGACACACGTTGCACACCTCCCCATATTATCACCAGAGTCATCAAGGTCAGAATCACCGCACTCCACTCCTTGGGAAAAGAGAAACATGAGCTGAAGGCATCGGCCACAGTATTTGACTGCACCGAATTGAATGCCAAGCCGAATGTGAGGGTAATAAGCACGGCAAATGTCACTGCCCACCATCGTTTGTGCAACCCCTTCTGAATATAATATGCAGGACCACCCATGAATGACTTCTCACCTTTGACCTTGAAAAGCTGAGCCAAAGTCGACTCAACAAACGCACTCGCAGCACCAAACAGGGCTATCACCCACATCCAGAACACCGCCCCAGGTCCTCCCAAAGCTATTGCCGTTGCCACTCCGGCAAGATTACCGGTACCCACGCGCGAAGCTATCGAAAGAGCGAACGCTTGAAAAGAGCTAATGGTCCCATGAGCGGGCTCGTCGACCTTGCGGCTGTCGTTGTCGCGCTTTCCGGACTTGAGGAGAAGCCTCACCATCTCGCCGAACATCCTGAACTGCACCCCACGGGTGGTAATAGTAAAATATATGGCGGCTATCAAAAGAACCGTCACAAGCACATAATCGGTAAGAACACCGCTCACCGCATTGACAATATTCTGTAAGGTTGATGTAGATTCCATTTCACAAAAATAACACAAAAATTGCGTTTTTGCTTCATATTAATTAAATTTGTACCAAGATAAGTATGCTTTTATCAGCCTTATCATTACCTCATCATAGATATCTAACCCGTAAAACCATGAGAATAATACCACGCATCACATCCTCGTTGCTTCTTGCTTGTGGGCTGACATTTAATGTCATGGCTCAGACAGAACCGTTCCGCGACACAACTTTGCCTGCAGCTGAGCGCGCAGCCGACTTATTGTCACGCCTCACCATTGACGAGAAAATCTCTCTTATGATGGATAACTCCCCTGCTATCCCTCGTCTTGATATTCCCGCCTACAATTGGTGGAACGAAGCACTCCATGGTGTAGGTCGCGCAGGAGTCGCCACCGTACTCCCTCAATCAATAGGCATGGCGGCTACATTTGATGATAAAGCCGTGGGCGATGCCTTCACAATGGTCAGCGATGAAGCACGTGCCAAATTCAACAAATTCCGTAAAAACGGGATTATAAAACGCTATCAGGGTCTCTCGTTCTGGACACCTAACGTCAACATTTTCCGTGACCCACGCTGGGGCAGAGGACAGGAAACCTACGGAGAGGACCCATATCTCGCTTCGACAATGGGCGTTGCAGTGGTAAACGGTCTCCAGGGTCCTACAGACGGAAAGTATATCAAAACCCTTGCCGGAGCCAAGCACTATGCAGTGCACAGCGGTCCGGAATGGAACCGCCACTCGTTCGATGCCAAAAACATTGACCAACGCGACCTTTGGGAAACTTATCTTCCTGCTTTCAAGCAGCTCGTCGACGCTGATGTATGGCAGGTAATGTGTGCCTACAACCGTTTTGAGGGCGAACCGTGCTGTTCAAGCAAAAAGCTCCTCACTCAGATACTCCGCAATGAGTGGGGATTTGACAAAATCATCGTGAGCGACTGCTGGGCTATCCGCGACTTTACATCCGACTGGGCGCACCACACCCACCCATCCAAAGCACACGCCAGTGCCGACGCCGTGATTTCAGGTACTGACCTTGAGTGCGGTTCGGAATACAAGAGTCTCCGCGAGGCATACGACAATGGCTTCATAACTGAAAAAGCCATTGATGCCGCCCTCCTCAAATTGCTTGAAGCCCGTTATCGTCTCGGCGAGATTGACGGTGCCACCGATACACCATGGGAGGGATACGATTCCACATACGTTGACAATGACGCACACCGCGCCATAGCTCTCGACATGGCACGCAAATCAATGACACTGCTCAAGAACAACGGTATTCTCCCGCTTAAGCCGGAAAGTGGAAAGAAAATCTATGTGATGGGTCCCAACGCTGCTGACTCCGTGATGCAGTGGGGCAACTACAACGGCTTCCCCTCCCACACAGTCACTCTCATCGAAGGCATAAAGGGATTTGAACCCAACGCTACATATCTGAAAGGATGTGACCATGTGGTAGCCGGCAATCTGATTTCTCATTTCGACAAGTTCAAAGGTGGCATGAATGCTACTTACTGGAACGGCAAGAACTCCAAACCCGCCGCTAAAGCTACATATACTTCGCCCATCACCCTCTCTACCGGAGGCGCGACAGTGTTTGCACCCGATGTTGACCTCACTGATTTCCGAGGAGAATACACCGGCACCTTCATCCCCGATGCTGACGGCGACTACATAATCCGCCTCGAATCAGGCAAGGATGACCTCGTGCTCAGCGTGGATGGCAAAGAGGTGGCAAAACGCTATTCAGGCGGTCGCAACGGTCACAACCTGTCGCACATGTTCACAGCCAAAGCCGGTCAGCCCGTAGATATCAAACTCTCTTACTCACATGGCGCTGATGTAGCAGACCTGAAATTTGATGTGGTATCAGCCAAGGAGGAACCGGTTGACTTCTCCGATGCCGACATAGTGATTTTTGCCGGCGGTATTTCACCAAAGCTCGAAGGCGAAGAGATGAAAGTCTCCGTGCCCGGTTTCCGTGGCGGTGACCGCGAGACAATAGAACTCCCCCGTGTACAGCGCGAACTCATAAAGAAAATCAAGGATGCCGGCAAGCAAGTGATATATGTCAACTTCTCCGGCTCAGCGGTAGCTTTAGCCCAGGAAGATTCTATCTGTGATGCCGTGCTCCAGGCATGGTACCCCGGTCAGGCAGGCGGTCAGGCAGCTGCCGAGGTTCTCTTTGGCAAATATAATCCGGCGGGACGCCTCCCTGTAACTTTCTATAAAAACGATTCGCAACTCCCCGACTTCGAGGATTACAATATGATGAACCGCACTTACCGTTTCTTCCGAGGCGAGCCTTTGTACCCCTTCGGACACGGTCTGAGCTTCACCTCATTCGGCTATGGAGACGCAGCTTTGAGCAATGCAACCCCAGGTGTCAATGACACTATCACACTCTCCATCCCCGTCACCAACACCGGTTCAATGGATGGCGATGAAGTGGTGCAAGTATATGTACGCAAACTCAACGACCCCTCAGGACCAATAAAGACACTCCGTGGTTACAGCCGAGTGAACATACCTGCAGGAAAAACCGAGAAGGTACAGTTCACACTCACTCCCGAGACATTCTCGGCATTTGACCACGCCTCAGGTCGCATGGCAACTCTCCCCGGAAAGTATGAGATACTCTATGGCTCATCGTCAGCCGACTCAGCGCTCCGCTCCCTCCCCATAACTCTGAAATAATCCACTTACTTTGAACTAAAACCCGTCAGGAGGGTCTTGCCGATTGGTAGGACCCTCCTGATTTTTCATTCTATTCTACATTTACAAATTACAGACGCACAAAATACAGACGCACGTAAGAAAATGTTCCTTACGTGCGTCTGTAATTCTGTTTATTTGCGGCAAGCACTAATATCGCTTACCTATGAAATGGGATTAATCTTTAATCCTCGTTACCGGCAAATTCCATCAGGTAAGCTTTGATGAATGCATCGAGGTCGCCATCCATCACGCCGTTCACATCGCTTGTCTGATAGTTGGTGCGGTGGTCCTTCACGCGGCGGTCATCGAACACATAGCTGCGTATCTGCGAACCCCATTCAATTTTCATCTTTCCGGCTTCAATCTTAGCCTGCTCCTGCAGACGGTGCTGCAACTCTTTATCGTATAGGATAGAGCGGAGTTGACGCAGGGCATTTTCCTTATTCTTGGGCTGGTCGCGGGTCTCGGTATTCTCAATAAGAATCTCCTCCTGCTCACCGGTATAGGGGTCGGTGAACTGGTAGCGCAGTCGCACTCCGGATTCCACCTTGTTCACATTCTGACCGCCAGCTCCACCCGAACGGAAGGTATCCCACGAGAGTAATGCCGGTTCGACCTTAACCTCAATGGTATCGTCCACAAGAGGTGTCACGAACACCGAAGCAAACGAAGTCATACGCTTGCCCTGGGCATTGTAGGGAGACACACGCACCAGACGGTGCACACCGTTCTCACTCTTGAGATAACCGTAGGCAAAGTCACCCTCCACATTTATGGTGCATGATTTGATACCTGCCTCATCACCTTCCAGAAGGTTGGCTATTGAAGTCTTGTAGCCATGCGCCTCACACCATCTGAGATACATACGCATCAGCATAGAAGCCCAGTCCTGACTCTCGGTACCACCGGCACCGGAGTTGATTTTCAGTACCACACCGAGCTTATCTTCCTCGCGACGCAACATGTTGCGCAGCTCAAGGTTCTCGATTTTGGCAACTGCATCATTGTAGAGCGCATCAATATCAGCCTCCTCCACCAATCCTTCTTTCAGGAAATCCCAGGCGAGTTCAAGCTCATTTACTACCTTATCAATCTCCTCATAGCCGTCAATCCAAGCCTGAAGGTCCTTGATTTTCTTCATCTGCAACTGAGCTTCCTTGGGGTGCTCCCAAAAATCAGGCACATGGGTGCGCAATTCCTCTTCCTCTACTTGTATTTTCTTGCTGTCGATGTCAAAGATACCTCCTCAACGCCAACTTGCGTTCAAAAGTCTCTTTTAATTGTTCTTGTGTAATCATTATTATTAACTCTAAATTTATTTCACTGCAAATTTACGCATATTTTAGTAATTTTGCAGCATGGAATTGATTTATGACATTTTCATCAACCATTCGGCACTGCAAGCGGTAATAATAATCTCAATTATCATCGCGGTCGGGCTTGCGTTAGGAAAGATTAGAATATGGGGTATTTCGCTCGGTGTGACCTTTGTATTTTTCGCCGGTATTCTGGCAGGTCACCTCGGATTGTCAATTGACCCCACAATCCTGCACTATACCGAGAATCTCGGGCTTGTACTGTTCGTCTACGAACTCGGCTTAAAGGTCGGGCCAGGTTTCTTCAGCTCTTTCCGCAAGGGTGGATTACAACTCAACCTTCTGGGAATCGGTGTAATAATACTCGGGACCCTTATGGCTGTGCTGTTCAACATCTGGCTGGGAGTGCCTATCGGAGAGGCTACAGGACTCCTCTGTGGTGCCACTACCAACACGCCGGCGCTTGGTGCCGCCCAGCAGGCTCTGGAACAGATGGGTATGTCGGCCAACGGAGCAGCTCTAAGTTGCGCCGTGACCTATCCGCTCGGGGTGGTAGGTGTGATATTGGCAGTAATCCTAATCCGCAAAATGTTCCTCAGCCCCGACTCACCTCTCACATCGCCACAGGAAGAAACCGACCCAACTTTCATTGCGGAGTTCAAAATCTGCAATCCCGCCATCTACAACATGACTGTGAAGCAGATTTCACAGATAACACGTACGAAATTTGTGATTTCCCGTCTTTGGCACAACGATGTGGTAAGTATTCCCGACTCTCATACCGTGCTGCAGAAAGATGACCACCTTCTTGTAATCACCACTCCTGACGACAGCCCCAAACTGAAAGTACTTTTCGGCAAACAGGAGCCGAGAGACTGGAACAAAAAAGATATCGACTGGAATTCCATTGACAACCAGCTCATCTCACGCCGCATCATAGTGAGTCGCCCATCCATCAACGGCAAGAAATTAGGCTCATTGCGTTTGCGCAACCAATATCACATAAACATCAGCCGTGTGACCCGCAGCGGACTTCATCTGCTCGCCACACCTGAACTGATTCTACAACTCGGCGACTCGCTCACTGTGGTTGGTAGCGCCTCTGATATTGAAAAGGTGGAACAGATACTCGGTAACACCGCCATAAAGCTAAAGGACCCCAATCTTGCAGCTATCTTCATCGGTATAGTGGTTGGATTGGTAGTAGGTTCCATTCCAATAGCCATTCCAGGAATTTCAACACCTATAAAGCTTGGTCTGGCCGGCGGTCCGATTATAATAGGCATCCTTATAGGCCGTTTTGGTCCGCAGTTCCGGCTCGTCACCTATACTACCCGAAGTGCCAACCTGATGCTGCGCGGCATCGGACTGTCGCTATATCTCGCGTGTCTCGGTCTTGATGCAGGTGCCCAGTTTCTTGACACTATCATGCGCTCCGAAGGGCTTCTGTGGATTGCTCTCGGATTCCTAATCACTCTTATTCCGGTATTGATAATGGGAGGAGTAGCAATGCGGCTGTTCCGTCTCGACTTCGCTCTTACCTGCGGAATGCTTTGCGGAAGTATGGCAAACCCTATGGCACTTAACTATGTCAACGATGTGGTGCCGGGCGATTATGCCACTGTGAGCTATGCCTCGGTATATCCGCTGTCAATGTTCTGCAGAGTGATTATAGCACAGTTAATCATACTCTGCTTTATCTGACATAGGCTCGGATAATTCTACCATGATTATCCAATCCCTCGCAGTAAAAATTGCGTCACTATGACAGATTCGCCAATCTTCAATCAATATTTTACAGTATCTGAATCTGCTTAACCTGTCTAATCAGGAAATCTCTAAAATATTGACTCATGAGTGTAAGTGGTAAGAAGCTCGAGGGCTTTCATTCCCATTACGGAATTACCCTTCTCGTTCAGTCGCGGAGACCATGTTGCCACAGCATATCGACCGGGATAAACAGCCCCGATACCTCCGCCTACACCACTTTTACCCGGAAGTCCCACCAGATAGGAATATTCTCCGGCATCGTTATAGAAACCGCATGTCTGCATCACTGCATTTATACGTTTCACCTGCGAAGAGGTCAGACTAATCCCATCAAATGAAAATGCAGTGCTTCTGTCGGCAAACGGAAGGAATGCCTTGGAAAGCTGGCGGCAGCTCATCTCAACCGAACATTGCAGAAAGTAGAAATGCAACACATCCTCAATATCATTGTCAAGATTTCCATAATATTTCAGCATATTTGCAATAGCGGCATTGATATAACCTTTTGCGCGTTCAGATGTAGCAACTTCGGAATCATAACCTATGGTCGGGTCTGACGCAATACTCCGCACAAACGACAGATAGTCTTTCTCCGGATTATCAAGTGTGCTCATAAGCACATCTGCAAGCACTATCGCACCGGCATTGATAAAGGGATTGCGAGGTATACCACGGTCAAGTTCAAGCTGTATCAACGAATTGAATGCCGCACCTGAGGGCTCTTTTCCAACCCTCTTCCACAGAGATTCGCCCATAAGCGAAAGGCTCATCGATAGTGAAAAAACCTTGGTGACACTCTGTATTGAAAAGCGTTCGGTAACATCACCCCATTCTATCACATCGCCATTAGTAGTGGTGATGCAGATACCGAAACGGTCAGGGTTTACCTTGGCAAGCGCCGGAATATAATCAGCCTGACGTCCGACTTGCCTCAACGGCTCTATCTCAGCCGCAATTTCTTCTAAAATAAGTTTGTAATCCATGACACAACATCAATTACCGGAGAGAGAGTTTTCTTCTGCTACAACCAATTATATATTCACTAAATGGGAGAAATGACACTATATAACATCCGCAAAGACTTATTACAAAAGAGCAACTGAAAATCGCAGCTATTTGAACCGGAAAGAATCCAATATCCAAAATCCAGTCCCAGTGCCAGACCCATGACCGCATAATAAACATATGGGACAAATATACTCCAAATGACATATCTGAAACAGTCTGAATCCATTTTGGCTGATAATTACAACAGCCCGACATCAAACGTTGAATCACAACGAACCAAGCCAATGCCATTGATACGACAAAGATAGACAGATACCAGAAAAGTCTATAGAAATCAACCGTCAAATTGCCAATCACACAGATTAGGGGAGCCATAACAGCCAATGTAAGTAAACATCCGACCATCCACAGATTTATCTTTAGTCCATATCTATACAGATAGTACCCGGCGATGAAATAGCCTAAGTAGCCAGATGTGTAATAAAACAGTCCATCTATGCTTGAATCCACTAAAATATAATTCTCTATGAGAGGGAAGCACAATGTCAGCGCCCAAATCCCCAAATATAGCTCAATAGTGGACTTCTTCACCGACGCCAGCCATGGACTTATGACCGGTGCGATAATATATAATCCTATAAGCATATACATGAACCAGAGCACACCATGTCCTTGGGGCGAAAATGGCATCGACAACACAGACCTCACCACATCCTCCAGCCCCAATCCTCCCCTATGCCATTTTACCAATATATAGAAGATAGACCATACCAATGTTGGAGCTAACAACTTACCAAGCCTCTTTTTTAGAAAAGTAACTGCATCGGCTTGCACCGGTAGCAACAAAGCGCCGCTAACCATAAGGAACAAACCTATGCATGGAGCACAGAAATAGCCTAATCCGGAAACTATCATACTGTTTGACTGGTCTGTTGGCAATGGCGAATGCATAAGGACCACCATCAAGCAAGCTATAAGCCGAAGAATATCAAGATATGTTATCCTTGTTTTTACCATAAAGCCAACAGCTTACAATCAATACGTTACTTCCCAAAGGTAGAGGGCGTGACCGGGCATTGAGGTGCCGGCAGCGCAACGGTCGCGACGGTCAATCACAGCCTTGAATTCCTCCACCGACATTTTACCTCTGCCTACCTCAACAAGAGTACCCACAACGGCACGTACCATATTGCGCAGGAAGCGGTCAGCTGTAATCACAAATACCCAACCGTCCGTGTCAGCCACCTTATGCCAACGAGCATGAGTGACCTTGCAGATATTGGTCTTGGCATCCGTGTGAAGCTTGGCAAATGATGTGAAATCATCAGTTTCGAGCAACAGCTGCGCTGCCTCGTTCATCTTACCATAGTCAAGCCCATCAGGAGCCTTCCAGCATAACGGATGGAAGAAGGGTGACTTTTCAGGTAGTGCATAGTAATGATATGTCCGGGAAGTGGCATCGAAGCGGGCATGTTTATCAGCATCGACTTCGTATATCTCATAAACTGCGATATCCTTCCCTACAAGGGAGTTTAGACCACGCACCAACTTAGCAGCATCGGCTATCGGTGTATCCACATCAAAGTGGGCTATCATCATGCGGGCGTTGACGCCGGTGTCAGTGCGTCCCGCCCCGACAATTTTCATGTCGCGGCGGAGCACAACCGACAGTGCTTTCTCCAATGTCTCCTGCACAGTCACCTCCCCCGGCTGACTCTGCCAGCCGTGGAACGGTGCGCCTCTGTAGGCAAGTCGCATGAAGTATCTCATAGCGATTTTAATACTTCTCTATGTTTTAATCTTTCTCTATGTAGGTATAACCGTAGAGCCCCGAGCGGTATTTGCTCAGGAACTCACGTCCCTCATCAGGGGTGATACTACCGGCTTTCATTGATGCAGTAACCCACGCCTCTACATTTCGCACAAGCTTCTTGGGATTGAACTGCACGTAGTCAAGCACATCAGCAACGGTCTCACCGTCGATTATACGGTCAATCTCGTAATGGTCCTTGTACACGGAAATATGCACGGCGTTAGTGTCGCCGAAAAGATTATGCATGTCACCGAGAATCTCCTGATATGCCCCTACGAGGAATACACCGAGGTAGTAAGGTTCACCAGGTTTCACAGGATGCACCGGAAGTGAAGCTGCCGTGCCGCCATGCAGAGAGATGAAGTTAGCTATTTTACCATCGCTGTCGCAGGTAATATCCTGAAGGGTACAAGTCTTGACCGGTTTCTCATCAAGTCTCGACAAGGGAATGATGGGAAATACCTGGTCAATAGCCCACGAGTCGGTAAGCGACTGGAATAGTGAGAAATTACAGAAATACTTGTCGGGCACCATCTTGGCGACCTTGCGCAACTCCTCCGGACCATGCTTCATACCATTGGCTATATCTCCGACCTCACGCGCAATGGACCAGAAAAGTTCCTCTATCTGAGCACGGGTGCGCAGGTCAAGCATACCAAGACTGAAGAGGTCAAGAGCTTCCTCTCGTATCTGCAATGCGTCATGCCAACTTTCCAATAGACTCTGCTGATTAAGTTTATCCCAGATATCATACAGTTCCTTGGCAAGCTCATGGTCAGTATCGGCTATATCCTTCGACTCTTTCCAAAGGGGGAGCTGAGTAGTCTCAAGCACCTCAAACACCAACACTGAATGGTGGGCTGTGAGCGAGCGACCACTCTCGTTGATTACATTCGGCTGCTTAAGATTATTCTTCTCGCAGGCGTCTACAATCGCAGATATGGCATCGTTGGCATATTCCTGGATTGAGTAGTTCATCGAACTGCCCGAAGCAGAGTTGCGGGTGCCATCGTAATCCACACCCAGACCGCCACCTATATCCATGAACTCCACATCAAATCCCATGTGGCAAAGCTGCACATAGAACTGTGTAGCCTCACGTATGGCAGTCTTTATATGGCGTATTTTAGTTATCTGGCTTCCAATATGGAAATGAATCAGTTTAAGACAATGTTTCATTTTGTGGCGTTCCAGGAAGTCAAGCGCCTCAAGGAGCTCGGAAGAGTTGAGCCCGAACTTGGACTGGTCACCACCGCTTGTCTCCCATTTACCGGAACCGGAGGATGCAAGCTTGATTCGGATACCGACATTGGGGTCAATACCGATACGTTTCGCCACCTCAAGAGTAATCTTGAGTTCATTAAGTTTTTCAACCACTATATATATGCGGCGTCCCATCTTCTGGGCAAGCAGAGCCAGCTCTATGTAGGTCTGGTCCTTGTAACCGTTGCATATAATCAGGGCATTCTCCTTGATATTGGTAGCGAGCACAGCATGAAGCTCAGGCTTGGAACCGGCTTCAAGACCGATATTGAATTTTTCGCCATGAGTCACAATCTCCTCCACCACCGGGCGCATCTGATTAACTTTGATGGGGTAGATGATATAATTCTGCCCCTTGTAATCATACTGCTCCGCAGCGACGGCAAAACACTTTGAGATTTTCTCAATACGGTTGTCAAGAATGTCAGGGAAACGCAACAGCACCGGTGAGGTGATATCCCTCACCTGAAGCTCATCCATCACTTCGCGCAAATCCACTGAGGCATAACCCTCGCGGGGTGTCACCTCCACATTGCCTTTCGCATTGATGGAGAAGTACTTGCGTCCCCATCCCTGAATATTATACAGCTCGGCGCTGTCCTCTATTCGCCATTTTCTCATCGGCTGATTCTTTTTGAAATAAATCTAATGGGTAAAAAACTTATGATACTGCCGTAAAAATAGCCAGAGTTCCTGAATTTAAAACGGCAGTCCGGTATTTATAATTTATGAACAACTAATTTCAGCAAAAGTACAACTAATCCGTCAAAATTCACAATTTTAATTAAAATATTTCAGTTTTTGCTCACATTGTTTTGGTTTATTTTGGTTTAATCGGGGGAAGGTTGTAACTTTGCCAATAAATATACCTTTCATTCACGTTTTATACATATCATTTTTATCCTATGGACAAAAAACTCGGATTATCGCTCCTGCTCGGCTCTGCGCTGATGCTTACCGGATGTGGTAAAAAGATGAATCAGTTTGCCGCTGATTACTTCACCACCAACCCCAATCCCCTTGAAGTTGTGGGACAGAATGTACCTGCCACTGTGACAGGTCGCATCCCTGCCAAGTTCTTCCAGAAGAACGCAACTGTAACCGTGACCCCCTACCTTACCTACAACAACACTGAAAAAGCTGCCGCACCCATGACCTTCCAGGGCGAGAAAGTGCGTGGTAACAATCAGGTAATTTCATACGAAAACGGCGGTACTGTAACAATCCCCGTAAACTATGTATATGAACCCGAGATGCAGCGTTCAGAACTTTACCTCGGCTTCACCGTTGACCAGAAGGGCAAACAGTACGTGCTTCCCCGCGTGAAGGTGGCTGACGGTATCATCGCTACCGCTGCTCTTGCTGACGCTGCAACTGTTGAACCTGCAACCGCAAACGACAAGTTCCAGCGCATCATCAACGAAAAATATTCAGCTGACATCCACTTCCTCATCAATCAGGCTAACCTCCGCAAGAGCGAGCTTGAAAGCGCTGAAGTGCTCAACCTCAACCGCGACATCAAGGCTGCTGCCGGCGATGAATCTCGTCAGATTGAGGAAATCAACATCAAGTCATACGCTTCGCCTGACGGTACAATGGAATTCAACACCAAGCTTGCCCAGAACCGTGAGACTAACACCACCAAGTATCTTGAAAATCAGCTCAAGAAGGACAAGGTGACTGAATTCGGCGAACTTACCGCCAACTTCACTCCCGAAGACTGGGAAGGCTTCCAGAAGCTCGTTGCCGCAAGCAACATCCAGGACAAGGACCTTATCCTCAGCGTGCTCTCAATGTACAAAGACCCCGAAGTGCGTGAACGTGAAATCCGCAACCTTTCAAACGTGTTCGATGTACTCGCTGACGAAATTCTTCCCCAGCTCCGTTACTCTCGCATCACTGCAAGCATCAACGTGATTGGTAAGAGCGACGAGGAAATCGTAGCTGCCTACAACACTGACCCCGCTACTCTTACTGTTGACGAGCTCCTTTATGCAGCTACTCTGACTGACGACCTCAACCGCAAGAAAGCTATTTACACCAGCGCAACCCGCCTCTTCCCCAACGACTTCCGTGGCTTCAACAACCTCGGTAAGGTACAGTACCAGCAGGGTGACTTCGACGCTGCCATGGCAAGCTTCAAGAAGGCTGCACGTCTCGAACCCGCTTCTCCTGAAACCCAGATGAACCAGGGTCTCGTAGCACTTGTTAACAACGACTTCCGCGCTGCCAATACTTCATTCGGCAAGGCCGGCGGTCTCGAAGGTCTCGGCTCAGCACTCGGTGTTTATTACCTCCAGCAGGGTGATGTCAAGGCTGCCGCTAAGGCATTTGGCAACGACAAGAGCAACAACGCCGCTCTCGCTCAAATCCTCAACAAGGACTACAGCAAGGCTAAGTCAACTCTCGCAGCTATCAATACTCCCGACGCCACTACTTACTACCTCATGGCAGTACTTGGTGCACGTACAGGCAACGAACAGATGGTTACATCTAACCTCCGTCAGGCTATCAAGCTTGACCCCAAGATGTCAAAGCGCGCTGCTTCCGACCTCGAATTCTCACGCGTAAATCTCTCAAGCGTCCTCTAATCCCGGACCTTAAGTAATTTATAAAAACACTGTCCCCGGAATTAAACCAGATTCCGGGGACAGCTGTTTTTTATTAAGAAGCTGTTTTAATTTTATTTGATACAGTTTCTACAGGTTGTTTATAAAACAGCCCTTCATCGGGTGTACTCAACGGACCCACTCCGCTTCAATCAGTCACCATCGACACATCATCACGACCAACTATTTATTTCTTCTCATCATGGTAAGTCCGGAAACAAAAAAAATCGTATTACGCATTATCAACTGGGTTATAATCACTCTTTCGATATTGCTTATCACTTTCATATCCATCGATACCTTCAACAATATCGATTTCCTTGAAAACCCTCGCTACATGGGTTTCCAACTGTGGGTGTGTCTGATATTTCTGCTGGCATTTTTTATCGAACTATTCATGAGCGATAGCCGATGGAGATATTTCCGGAGCCACTGGCTGTTTTTTGTGCTTTCAATCCCTTACCTCAACATGCTCCATCACTTTGGTGTGCAGCTCGACCCGGAGCAGATGTTCTATGTGCGCTTCATCCCCCTTGCCCGCGGAGTCATGGCAATGGTGATAGTGGTGAGTGCCATCTCCGGTTACCGAATCACCTCTTTCCTATGTTCCTATATGGTGATACTCTGCTCGTTCATCTATCTCGGAAGTCTCATATTCCTTTATAAAGAGCATGGCGTCAATCCGATGGTCAATGACTTCGGCTCAGCTCTATGGTGGGCATGCATGAATGCCACCACACTCGGCTGCACCATCAACCCGGTCACCGTAACCGGGAAGATAATAGGTTGTGTAGTTTCAGTAAGCGGCATAATAATGTTCCCGCTATTCACCGTCTACTTCACCTCTCTAATCACCCGCTACAAGCAGCGCAGAAACCATCAGTAAGCCGCAGGGATAAAATAAGAACAACCAAATCTCATCAAAACGAGAAGCAAGTGCTGTAAAAATGGTTATCAATCTGGTAATATTGGTAATGGTAATCTAAAAGATTCGCCTTAACTTTGCACCATGCTTACCACTACCTTATTACTTTTAGCATCAACATACACCACAGCCAATGGAATGCCTACCGACACTATCCCTGCGGAGCATTTGGGCGAGGTGATAGTCACCGGAAGCAACCAGGCAGTCGGAAAGGACCTGTTGCCATTCACAGTAAGCACCATCACGAGAGGACAAATCGAATCATCAGGCGAAAGCCAGCTCCTGTCAGTACTCTCAGGGAGGGTGCCAAGTCTATTTGTTACCGAAAGAAATATGATAGGCTTCGGTGTCAGCAATGGTGGTTCCGGACTAATCAAAATACGTGGCGTGGGCGGAGAACCAACCAATGCCATCCTCATGATGGTCGATGGACAACCTCAATATTCGGGTGTATTCTCTCATCACGTCGCTGACTTCTATGACACTGAATATGTCGACAAAGTAGAAGTGCTCCGCGGACCGGCATCTGTGCTCTACGGCTCCAATGCCATGGGAGGCGTGGTCAACGTAATCACCCGTGACGCTGAGCATGAGGGAGCCCGCACTTCACTCAAGGCATCTTACGGCTCACACAATACACTTCTGTCATCAATCACCAACACACTGCGCTACGGACGTTTCTCATCACTTGTATCAGTGAGCTACGACCGTACAGACGGTATCCGAAAAAACTTTGATTTCAACGAAGCTGCCGCTTTTGCCAAGATTGGCTATAAGCTAAGTGACAATTGGCGCACTACCGCCGACTATTCTTTCATGCGCTTCAAGGGGAACGACCCGGTGTATCCGACTCTATCCAACCCCAAATCCACCGACATATACCGACAGAATGTAATACGAGGCGAAGCTTCTTTAGGTTTTATCAACCGATACGATTCGACCGACGGATGCGTGAGAGTATATTACGGCTACGGCAATCATATCGTAGATGACCCTCGCCACTTCCGCAGCACCGATGACCGCCTTGGAGTAATCGCTTATCAGAATTTCTCTCCCTGGCGCGGAAGCCATGTCACTGCAGGATTCGACTTCGACACATACACGGGACGTATCCCGATGTCGGGCGGCAAGCCTCATGAAGATGGCTCCATGACTACATTCTCCCGAAAGAGGGTAAACGAATACTCACCTTACGTTACCATTTCACAAGGACTTCTAAATAGTTTCCTGAACCTCAACACCGGTCTGCGCATGGTAAATTCCAATAAATTCCATACCCAATGGATTCCGCAGGCGGGATTCGTGATACGCCCCACGGAAGAGTGGAGCATCAAAGCATCCATCGCCAAAGGATACAGAAATCCATCATTCAAGGAACTATACCTCTACCGCATGGCTAACCCCGACCTACAGCCCGAACGGATGATGAACTATGAAGTCTCGACCGGAAGCACGCTTACCAGGTATCTTATCTGGGAAGTCACAGCCTACTACAGCAAAGGTTCAAACATGATACAGCAGGTGGAGATGAAGAACCGTAACACCGGAAGTTTCATCAACAAAGGAGTGGAAATCTCCCTGACAAGTCATCCGGTATCAAATCTCATGATTAATGCCACTTACAGTTATCTCCACACTTCGCTCCGCAACCTCACAGGAGCCCCACGCCATCAGTATTTCCTTGGAATTCGCTGGAACCCATTCAACAGGTTCTCAGTCGATGCCCAAATGAAGGGCATCGGGCATCTTTATGTTGCAGACAATCTGGAGCATGAAAACTACATTACCCTTGACCTCCGCGGGGCTTACCGCGTATGTTCACCACTCCAGCTTTTTATAGAGCTCGACAACATTACCGATACCCGCTACCAGATAAACCGAGGATACGATATGCCAGGATTCACTGCAATGGGTGGCTTCAAGTTAGACTTCTGACGCAGATGGCATAATTCATTACATAAATCAATCAAAACAAATATAATTTATGCATCACAATTTCCTCTCCGCGCTCGTTAAGCGCACCATTACAACGGCATCCATAACGCTCGGCTTGCTCTGTTCCATCTCATGCTCCGGTTCGGCAAAAGCTGCCGGGACTGATGCTGATGCCGCTTCATCCGATTCACTCCCAACCGTGTATCTTATCAAGGATATTACTCCTGAAAATATTGTGAAAATATACCATGCACTGGGACTTAAAGCCGAAGGAAATGTGGCAGTAAAAATCTCCACAGGTGAGTCTGAAAAGTCAAATCACCTGAGACCTGCATTGATTCAGCCCCTTGTAAACGAGGTAAACGGTACAATCGTAGAGTGTAACACTGCATACGGCGGCAACCGTTCTACCACTGAAAACTCCTACAAGGCTGCTGCCGACCACGGTTACACAGCTATAGCGAAAGTTGATATCATGGACGGACCGGGCGACACCACCCTGATAGTAGAAAATGGCAAACATATCCCCTACGACATAGTGGGCAAAAACTATCTCAACTATGATTTCACTGTGGTTCTGTCACACTTCAAAGGGCATGCCATGGGAGGTTTTGGAGGTGCGCTCAAAAACATATCCATAGGTATAGCTTCAGCCGACGGTAAAGCTTGGATTCATACTGCAGGCAAGACACGCAATCCGGCCGAGCTGTGGAGCAATCTTCCTGAGCAGGATGACTTCCTGGAATCAATGGCAGAAGCATCAAAGGCAATCATTGACCATGCCAACGGTAAAATTCTATACATCAACGTAGCCAACAATCTTTCAGTGGACTGCGACTGCGATGGCAACCCTCATGCGCCCAACATGGGAGATATCGGCATCCTTGCCTCGCTTGACCCTGTAGCACTCGACCGTGCATGCGTCGACATGGTGCTCAATGCTCCAGACGAGGGAAAAGTTGACCTCATAGAGCGCATCAACTCCCGCCACGGCACCCATATATTAGATTATGGCGAGAAAATAGGTCTCGGCTCACAGAAATATAATCTTGTGACAATAGAATAGCATCTCTCCACCATATATTTAACACACCGTCAGTAATTCCACATATAATTAAGCGCAAGGGGGAGCATCCAGCCCAGGAAGCTCCCCCATTTTTTATATTACTGATTGGTATGAACTATACTTGATACCTCCACGCCCGGGGTAATGGCTGACAAATAAAAAATATCGTCATTTACCAACCGTGGTGTCCGGGAATCTACAAGATATGTATACGGTCTATATTGATATTGAAACCATCAGAACCGTAGCGTATACCCTTTTTGGTTATCCATTCCTGAGTAATCCCAGTGACCTCCAACCTCAGCGTATAGTCATCTTCCGGAAATGCCGGACTCACATATCTCACACCTTCTGCCGGGACTTTGCTATAGAAATCCACCAGAGAGTTCACTACAATATTTCCTTTTGAGTCAATCACACTCACCTTACCGTAGCTGCTTACATGGTCCGACTTACCCACTATGGCAATTCTACCACCGGAAAATGGAACCTCCATATATCCTCCCGGTTCTCCGCATGAATAGCGACAGCAGTCCGACTCCCAAGCAGCCGCCTTATGAAACGTAGCTTTAGAATAGTCCACCTCACGTACATCGGCAAAAGGTTCCTCCTTGGTAACGCTTACAGGATTCCAGCTCTCCCAATATTCAGGTATTGAAAGAGTGCCATCCTCAACTTTAAGCGGAAGCCATACGTAGGTAGCCGAGGATGCCTGGCGGGGATATGACCAACGGTCGCCCATATACATCGGCACTGTATCGGCCCCGACCTTCAGAGGGAAAACAAAAGTTGTCTGCGAATTATACGTAAGGCTCCCCTCCGGAGCAAAGCATCCGCGACGAGTCCAGGGACCTTCCACCGCAGGGGCTGTAAAATAGAAATTGTCGTTACGCTCCCAACCGGTAAGACCTGAACCAAGCAAGTAATATGTGCCATCCTTATGGAACATTGCCGGCGACTCCCCGGAGTCCTTGAGCCCGGAGAGCACTTTAGCCTCAGCAGATTTGTAGTCATTACTTAACCGATAGATAACGCCATGGTGAATCAACAGATATCCGGTACCATCGCTATCCTGAAAGGTACCCATATCCCACCGTCTGATTGGCTCCCCTTCAAAGAGGAGCGGACCTTGAAATTCATACTCTCCGTTGATGGTGCTGCATGTGGCATATCCAACCTGGGGGTCCTTGTAATTCATATTATCGGAGTGCATATACATCACGAATTCACCTGTTGAGGGGCATTTCATCACTTTCACGCGCTCACCCACTCGGTCAGGACCCATGATACCATCCTTCTGAACCCCAAGCACAACCCGCTCGAAGTGCCAATTGACCAAATCATCAGATGAATAGCAACTGAAACCCGGGAAAGCATTGGACTCGTCCGATTTCCATTCACCAAACATGTAGTAGCGACCTCCCTCCTCCACTATGCATGCCCCGTGGGCATTAATCACATTGCCGGCATCGTCAAAACGAGGGATACCATTAAAAATCACTTCATCCGGTCCAGCGGCAGATACTGACTGGGATATCACAAATATCCCGGCGGCAAATAATCCGCACTTCAAAAAACTTTTTAGCAAAACTGACATTAATTTAAGGTAGAATACAACTTAATTACCGAACACTCTGTGAACGGCATCCATAGGAGAGAACATCTTTTGCGAAATTAGCAAATTAAAACGGAACCGTCAAAACATCCCTCCAAAATTCCTTTGTCCGCATAATTATTATCGCTAACTTTGCATCGTGAATCCCCGTATCAGGGATGAGATGTCACCGCCGCTCACATCAAAACAAATGAAATCATGGAACAGACACCGACCATCCAACAACGCGTCGATGAGGTGATAGGTCGCCTCGGCAGTCTTGATGACATGCGTCATGTATGCCCGTCCCGCAAGGGAGAGGGTGAGCCTTTATTGTCAAACGCATCGGTCGAACGCATTGTGGCATTGTCCCGTCAGCTTATGTTTCCTGGATTTTACGATGAATCGGTGGAACGCTCGGTGCTCCGCTCGGTCATGACACTTGACTGCCGTGAGCTGCTCACTCTGCTCCATCAACAAATCACCGCCAGTTTATGCTTCGACTCTCAGTACTGTAAGGCTGACGTCACCACCCTGAGCCGCCACGCCAAGGAGACTGCGGTGAAATTTATCGAAGCCCTCCCTGCCATACGCCATCTACTCGACTCCGACATTGACGCCACGTATCTCGGCGACCCGGCCGCAGTGTCGACCCACGAGGTCATTGCTTGCTATCCCGGAGTAAAAGCCACCATGAGCTACCGAATAGCTCATGAGCTTCATCGTCTCGATGTGCCGATAGTTCCGCGCATGATTACCGAGCAGGCCCATTCGACTACCGGAATCGATATCCACCCTGCCGCCACCATCGGCGAGGGGTTTGTGATTGACCATGGGACAGGTGTGGTAATAGGTGCGACAGCCATTCTTGGAAAAAATGTCAAACTCTATCAGGGCGTGACTCTCGGAGCAAAAAGTTTTGTGACCGACGACTCCAACAACCCTGTGAAAGGAATACCCCGTCACCCAATAATAGGCGACAATGTGGTGATTTATGCAAATTCCACCATCCTCGGACGTGTCAACATAGGCAACAATGCTATAATAGGAGGTAACCTCTGGGTGACACGCGATGTGGCTCCAGGCGAGAAACTAATCCAGGCGAAAGCCGACAATTTCCGCTCTGTGGAGAATTAGTATTCATTTCACCACATATCCAAACGAAGCCCGGGGAACAGGGTGGAAACGCCCCTCACTCCCCAACGACTGTAAAGCTGAATAAGAAAAAAGAAGAAAGATAAAACAATAAATATGGAACACCAATTTGAAATGGTTGCCAAGACCTTGAAAGGTCTTGAGGAAGTACTCGCTGAAGAGTTGCGCCAACTCGGCGCAGTCAATGTGGAGCCTGGACGCCGCATGGTCTCTTTCGAAGGGGACCTCGCCATGATGTACCGTGCCAACTTGTGTTGCCGCACCGCCCTGTGCATCCTGCGCCCAATCTACAAGTTCATAGCCAAGGACCCCGACAGTCTCTATGAGATGGTCAAGGAGTATGACTGGTCAAGCATCATGACCCTCGACAAGACATTCTCCATCGACACCACCACTCACTCCTCCGAGTTCACCCACTCACGCTTCGTGACCTACAGGGTCAAGGATGCTATAGTCGACTATTTCAAGGACCGTTTCGGCCCGGACAAACGCCCCGGGGTGCGCTTGAACGATGCCGACGTCATGATTAACGTACATATCGATGGCGACCGTATCACCCTGTCGCTCAACTCTTCCGGCGAATCACTCCACCGTCGCGGCTGGCGCGTGGCCCAGACTGAGGCGCCCATCAATGAGGTACTTGCCGCAGGCATCATCCTCAAAAGCGGTTGGAGAGGAGATTCACCTTTCGTTGACCCGATGTGCGGTTCAGGAACATTCCTGATTGAAGCTGCCATGATAGCTGCAAACATCAAGCCCGGAAGTTTCCGCAAGAGTTTCGCGTTTGAAAACTGGCATGATTTTGACGGAGAACTGTTTGAAAAAGTCCTTAACGAGAACTCAGAACGCCGCGATGTACCCTTCAAAATATACGGTGCAGACATCTCACCCAAGGCTGTGGCCATAGCAGAACGCAACATTCTCTCAGCCGGAGTGGATGAATATATCAACCTGCGCATCAAGCCTCTGCAGCAGTGGGATGCCGCTCCTGCCGATGGTGTTCCCGGTGTGCTCATCACCAATCCCCCCTACGGCGAACGAATCAACGTAGAGGATATGGAAAACCTCTACAAACTAATTGGCAACAAACTCAAACGCGTGTTCCTCGGCTACCACGGCTGGGTAATATCGTCAAATGTTGACTACCTTGCCAATATCGGTCTGACCCCCTCTGTCAAGGAAGCGATGCAGAACGGCGGATTGGATTGCGAGCTGCGCGAATATGTGATATTCGAAGGCACCAAGAGTGAATTCCGTCGCGACGGTGGCAAAATCAAGAATGAACGCCCTGCACGGGAAGAGCGCAAAGCTCGTGGACGCAAGAGCGACGAAGAGTGGAAACGTGATGCCCGCAAACATGGCATGGGTGGCAAGGATGCCTCAGCTGCTGCCGGTCGCCGTGACAAGAAGAAACCTAACCGTCTCGAAGATATCTACCGTCCCAAGAAGGGTGGATATGCACGTGACGAGGAACGTCGCCGCAAATTCAAGGAAGAGACAGCTACCCAAAGCGAAGCTGAGGAACTGCTCTCACGCCACCGCAACGCACATGCGCTGAAATCGCTCGGCGAAACTCCGAAGATGCCCTCAATCCCCACCCCCGACGGACCTTTCATGCGCACACGTCGCCGCTGGAAACGTCCCGACACCAACAGCTCATCAGAAGAAAATAACGATTAACCCATCATAACATTCCACCATGTCTATACAGCAGAATCTTAACACCTTACGTCATCCCGTAAGCAACCAACCCGAGAAAAGCCCCTTTAATGCCGGCGAAACATTGCAGGAACAGACCTCAAAGCTCAACGTGCTACTCCTCGGCTCAGGCGGCAGAGAGTGTGCCCTCGCTTGGAAAATGGCACAAAGTCCACGTATGGAAAAACTCTTCATCGCTCCCGGCAACGGTGGCACCGGGGAGTATGGTACAAATGTGGCGATTTCTCCGCTTGATTTCCCCGCAATCGAGAATTTCGTAGCTGACAATGCTATCGACATGGTGGTGGTAGGCAACGAAGACCCACTCGTGGCAGGTATCTACGACTACTTCGAGGGTCGTGAAGGTGCGCCTCTGATAGTAGGACCGTCAAAAGCGGGCGCCGCTCTGGAAGGGAGCAAAGATTTTGCAAAGCAGTTTATGGTGCGTCACTCCATTCCCACTGCCCGTTACCGCAGCTTTACAGCCGACAATCTGGAGGAAGGCTACGCTTTCCTTGAACAGCTCAAGGCTCCCTATGTACTCAAAGCCGACGGACTGGCAGCCGGAAAGGGTGTGCTCATAATCGACTCACTTCAGGAAGCCAAGGACTCGCTGAAGGAGATGCTCGGCGGAATGTTCGGACAGTCATCAGCCACAGTCGTGATTGAGGAATTCCTCAGTGGCATAGAATGCTCTGTGTTCGTCCTTACCGACGGCAACGGTGGGTACCGTATCCTCCCTGTGGCAAAGGATTACAAACGTATTGGCGAAGGTGACACCGGACCCAACACCGGAGGCATGGGTGCAGTAAGTCCTGTAGTGTTTGCCGACAAGGAATTCATGCGTAAAGTAGAAGAACGCATAATCCTCCCTACTGTCAACGGACTCGTTAAAGAGGGCATCACATACCGCGGCTTCATATTCCTCGGACTCATCAATGTCGATGGTGAGCCGATGGTGATTGAGTACAACGTCCGCATGGGCGACCCCGAGACCGAGGTGGTAATGCTCCGCATTGCCTCCGACCTTCTTCCTCTGCTTGAAGCTGCTGCCCAAGGCAATTTATCAACTCTGCCACTTGCCGAGGACCCGCGCTATGCCACCACGGTGATGGTAGTGTCAGGAGGCTATCCCGGCAGCTACCCCAAGGGCAAAGTAATCACAGGCACTGATAATGTTAAGGACGCCACCCTCTTCCATGCAGGAACAAAGCTTGGCGAGAACGGAGAACTTCTCACATCAGGCGGTCGCGTGATAGCATGCAGCGCCTACGGTGAGAATATCGACGAGGCTCTTTCCAACAGCTATGCAGCAGCAAATGCTGTGGAATTTGACGGTAAGTATTTCCGCCGCGACATCGGTGCCGACCTTAAGAAACTGATGAAATAAAACAGCGTTTGACCCACACACTTACGCATGACCCGCAAAGAGGTAAATTTCACACGCATCATACGTTCCCGGGGGGTGGCTATACTCATAGTCATCGCCTCGGTGTTCATGATATTCCAAGCCTGGCTTTTCGGGAAAGTGCCACCACTTGCGAGCAGCATGACAATCGCTTTCCCTTCCCCGGCGGGATGGATAGGTGACACATGGCTCTCCATGTGGGTAAATACCGCTCTGACTATAGGCACAGGGCTTCTGCTCATAGCCATCAACCGAAGCTTCAATCTGCTGAGGACTCTCTCGGTATTCTTCGCGGCATTTTTCATCTTTGCCACAGCCTCTACCCCTATAGTGGCAGGACAGCTATCAGGCTCAGCACCACTCGCCATTGTCATCATCATGGCTATGTGGATACTGTTTACTATCTACGGGGTACGTCAAAGCTCCCGCAGAGTGTTTCTTAGCTTCTTCCTGCTTGGCTGTGGAGCCATGGTGCAATACGCATTCCTGCTCTACGTGCCAGTATTTCTGGTTGGCTTGGGACAGATGAGAATATTCCGTTTCAAGAAAGTGATAGCGGCACTCTTAGGGCTTCTCTCACCGCCATGGATAGTGTGGGGACTGGGACTTGCCCCGCTCCCGGAGATGCCGGTGTTTCACTTCACACCACCGTCCATGCTGCTCACTGCGCCCGGTGGAGCACCATTTCTGGCAGCTGTGGCATTCACCCTCGTGCTCGGGTTCATGCTCGGGATGGTCAATCTCATCAAGATTATAGGATTCAATGCCCAGGCCCGTGCCTATAACGGTCTGCTCTCGCTCATCTCTATAGCCACCGGCGTGTTTGCCATAATCAATTTCACCAACCTGGCGTTCTACGTCACACTGCTCAATGCCTGCGTGGCATTTCAAGTGGGTCATTTCTTCCGTTTCACCGCCATGCGGCGCGGCTATCTGTTCATGCTCGCCTTCATGGCTGTATACTTAGGACTTTATTTCTGGGCTTTGCTGTCATGAAAATAGTAATTGACAAAAATATCCCGTTCATACAAGCACCGCTTGAGAATCTGGGGGAGACAATATATCTGAAAGGCGACGCCATCACTTCGGAAGTGATGCATGATGCCGACATACTTCTCACACGCACCCGTACAAAATGCGACAAAGCCCTCCTTGATGGCTCGCGCTGTTCATTTATAGGGACTGCCACTATCGGGACTGACCATATCGACCTGGCATATTGTCACGACAATGGCATCACTGTAGCCAACGCACCTGGCTGCAACGCACCGGGAGTGGCTCAGTATGTCATGGCTGCGGTAAAAGCGGTGATGACAACCACCCGACCGTTTTCCGACCTGACCATAGGTGTTATAGGTGCCGGAAACGTTGGTTCGCTTGTGAAGCAATGGGGTGAGTCATTAGGTATGAGAGTGCTTGTCAACGACCCACCGAAATATGGAAGTTCGCCGCTTAATACCCCCCTCGACGTCATTGCCAACCAATGTGATGTGATAACGGTCCATACACCTCTCACACGCGACGGAGAACACCCTACCTATCATCTCATCAACCAAGAGTTTCTATCAAAGGTGACACGCCGACCACTGCTAATCAACTCGGCGCGCGGAGGTGTGATTGATACTGTGGCTGTGAAACGGGCGCTTGACAATGGCACACTTTCGGCTGTCGCGATTGACTGCTGGGAGGGTGAACCGGAGATAGACAGCGAGCTGCTCGACATGGCAGTGATAGCCACCCCGCATATCGCCGGATACTCTTACGAGGGTAAGGTACGCGCCACAAAGATGGTACTTGATGCCCTCACAGCGCATCTGAGCGGCAAAGGTATAGCACCCGCGCCACTCGACATACCTCTCAATCCTGTACCATCAGGCATTACACCTGCAATGATTGGCTATGATATCATAGCTGACTCCAGAAGCCTGAAAGAGGCAAGCCATACACCAACTTTGGCTGACACATTTGAATCACTCCGGAACAACTATCTATTCCGCCACGAGCCGGGACAATAAAAAACCGGCAGCACCCTGACAACAGGACACCGCCGGTAATTATCTTAAAGGCTTATTAATTCCATTTCATAGGATGCTGGATAGGGCTTGTATCCTTTCCTTTGCCAAACGACAGATTGGTTATGGGGAGAGACTTGGTGCTGAATATGATATGCAAATCGTGAGGAGTCTGCCATATACCTTCATAGAAATGGTTTCCGTCATACTTTTTCCATGAGCTCCAATAGTCGTTGAACGCTGCATTGTTGGCTGACGAAGCAAACGGAAGCTGTTTTTCCGAGCCACCGGAAGTACCTATAAACTCATCCGAGGGGATAAGGTCAGAACGGTCGGTACGCGCAATAGCCACAGCTTTCACCTTTTCCTCATAAGTAAGTTCACCACTCCTTTCGGTGCATAGCATCACATAGTTGTGCTGCATACGACCGTCAATACCATCCTGACAACTGTTGCCGCGTCTCACCCAACCCTTGTGGTTATCATCATGGAACCGCACGCTCGAAAATCCATCGCAATCGCTGTCATATCCGAGAGCGTAGTACCAATAGTGACCATTGTCAGTCTTTGCCGTGATATACTCATCCTGATTTGTCTCAAGACAGTAACCGTGCTGAGAGGAATAGAAATGACGGTCGGTAGCCATCATGGGGAAGTAGACATATTTCTTGCCATCGGGACCAACACCTACAAAAGATTTCGCATCACCCTTCTTATGTCCGTCAGGACCTATTTTCATCATCACGTCCGCCAAAACCAATGGGTCGTCCTTAATCGGCTCCACCTTTGAGTCATAGTATTCATCCACATACTTCTCAACGGCTGCTTTGCGGTCCTTGTCAAGTATGAAATCAGAGATTGGGAGCAGACCGCCCTCTCCATCGCTGTCGAGCGTAGTGTAGCTAACTATCACCCACTTGGAGGGTGCTTCGGTAGAGAATTTGTCTTCCCAGGTAGTTATGTCGGTGTCACCATCGCCCCCGGTTGCCACTACCATATCAAAATAACCGGTAGCTTCCTGATAATCATAATCGTAGCTTGATACATCCACACTTCCGGAGATATAAGGGCTGTTGTGCTTGCGTTGATACTGCTGAAGCCACGTGGTAGCCTTGCCGCTCTCTCCCGGAAACTTAAGGGTGATATTGGCTGAAGCATCGCGGCTCACCGAGGTCTCATAGGCATTCTCACGTCTGCCATACATATAAATATAGTTTCCGCCAAAAGAAGCCTGGGTAATCACATGAGTGCCATAATGGTCAAGAAACTTGAACACACCATCGCGGTCATTGGAATACTGTTTGTAAGCACCACTCCCGGGATTGTTAAGGGCATCGTTGGCTGTGGCATCGAGCAGAGCGAAAAGCTCACCGGCATCGATGATGTTGGCAAGCCAGTCGGTATTCATCTTAACCTCCGACATCACTTTTGAGTAATATCCGAGGTAGAACTCATAGCTCGATTTATTTTTTGTACATTTCTCCTGGCTGAAAGTGCCACCACCCGAGCACGCCTTACCCTTGCCTGCCTTCTGTGCACTAAGTCCGAGACTGACCGAAAGGGAATTCATGGTCTCCTCATAGCGGGTACCCCCAATCTCAAACTGTACCCCTTTCTGCACGTTATTGACATTGTCGGTCAGATGAGCAGAAATCTGGTCAAATTCAATGATAGGATATGTCACATTGCCAAGGTCATCCCAGTACTTCGTGCCGCGACCTATGTTGTAGGCATATTCACCCACATCGGTAGGACCGCTCCCCTTGGGGCGTACAACGAGTTGCAAATCCTTCTGCTGCGAGTCATCGAGAGTGTGCAGATGGAGAGTGTATACAGTAGGGGCATCAAGTTCATGAAGAGTTTTCACGTCACAGACAAGACGACGTGTGGTGTCACTATCAGTGACAATACGGACTCCGAAGGGCATACGCTCGGGAGCATCCACCACAAGATTACGCTTCGAACCGAGCGTGAACGAAAAATCCGGCAGCTCATCGGCATCTATCAGCAGCACGTTGTGTCCATTGGCTATGTCCATGGCTCCATTTATAAGAGCAGGAAGCTTGCTATCGTCAATGACCGTTTCGGGTGAATCATCGGAGCATGATGCCACCAGAGGCAGGAGCAATGGCAGCACCATAAATTTGGAAAGTGATTTCATGAATGGTTATTATTTTTGGTCTTATTTTAGTAATCGCATGTAACATAAAGCCACAATATAAACGGCACAAAGCTATATATAATTGATATTACGGACGTTATAAAAATGTAAATTGACGTATTTACAACAAGTATTTTCCGAAGTCGCCACGAATTGTCGCATCCCCTCATCCCTGATTCAACTGTTTTTTGTGTAATTTTGTCTACACAAACACTAACCTGTCACTACCTCTCCTCATGCTGCTGATGATTACTGATATTTACCACGATGTAATACTGTCAGGCTGGGTCACTGCCGCCATATTGGGAGTATGTCTCCTCCTATGTCGTGTACCTTCCCGCCCGATATATATGGCTTACATACGTTCGCGCAGAATACTTGGAGGAGCCTACCTCATATTCGGTATTTCTATCGCGCAGTTTACATTTTTCGACCTTCGTTCCACAGCCCCATATATCGCCATAGCCCTTCCTCTGTCATATTACTATCTGGAGGGGATACTGTTCGGCATGTCGTTCTGTTCGCTCCTCGACCGCAAATACATCTCCCGACGACAGATTATCACTGATTTCAGCCGCTACGGTGTGTTTCTGATAATAGTATGGAGCGGAGCAATGATAGCCGAGGGGCAGCTACGCACGTGGTTGCTGATAGCCGGAGCGACATGGTTTTTCTTAGCTGCAAGCGGTATAGCGCTGCGGTTCCTACGCATCTACCGTCGCTCGGTAAGCAAACTCAACGATTATTATTCGGATAATACCGAGGCCTTTGTGAAATGGCTCTACAAAAGCACTCATGGCATTATCTTCCTTGGGCTCAGCGGCGCAGTGATGTCGTTTGCCCCTCAATGGGGGAACGCCATATTCATGTTCTGCGGTATTATAATGTTTATATACATTTATATATCCATGCAGAACTATATCCTGAATTATGAAGAAATCGAAGCAGCTGTACTTGCCGATGAAAATGAGGACGACCGGAACACCACAGCTGCACAGGCAGTAAAAGGTGACCTTCCTGCTGCTATAAGGGAATGGGTGAATGCCGGCGGCTACCTACAGCCGGGCATATCGCTGGAGGATTTGACTTCGGCGGTTGGCTCAAACAGGTCGTATGTGTCGGCACATATCAACAGCACCTATAATTGCAACTTCCGCGAATGGATTAACTCGCTGAGGATGGAGCATGCCAAAAAGATGCTTGAGAGCCCTCAGGATATGACTATCGAGCGTATCGCTACGGCGTCGGGATTCTCAACCTCCGCCTACTTCTGCCGACAATTTCTAAAACGCGAAGGACTCACCCCAACCCAATGGCGCGAAAACAACAAAAAGCATTCCTCCTAAAAAATCTGATAGCATGAAAATAACTATAGCGGATGCGACAGCTCTTAGCTGTGTGTTTAGTTTTTCACTTGGATTGCAGGAATTCGGAGAATTTTTGTTAAATTTGCAGAGTTATTGCGGCTGGTAGATATGCCGCCATGTGTAATTTATACTTAATAGACTTGGATACAGACCCTTTACCAGCCACCGAGGCAGTGGCGGACCTCATCCTTAATTTCGTAAACAATCCCCTTCTTGACGTGATGACAATGGGAGGCAGTCAGATTGTAGCCCTTGCGCTCGCTCTGCTTGCCTTAGTGCTGTCAGGCTTTGTATCAGGAAGCGAAATTGCTTATTTCTCCCTCACACCAACCCAATGTGAGGAACTTGAAGAGACACCGAAAGGTGAACGTGTGCTGGCACTTTTAGAGAAACCAGAGCGGTTACTCGCCACCATACTTATAGCCAACAACCTGGTCAATGTAACCATAGTGGTGCTCTGTAACTTTGCTCTCGGACCAATTTTCTCAGGCATGAGTGCCTTGTGGAGCTTCATATTACAGACGGTGCTCCTGACCTTCCTAATCCTGCTTTTCGGCGAAATACTTCCAAAACTCTACGCAAATTCCAACAATCTGGGATGGGCCAAGATGGCTGAGGGAACACTCAACATGTTTGTGAGAATGTTCTATCCCCTCTCGTCAGTGCTGGTGAAGAGTAGTGGCATAGTAAACAAAGTGGTGACTAAAAAAGAAGCCACAGTTACTGCCGATGACCTCTCACAGGCATTGGAAATAGCCGATGTCGGCAATAACGACAACAAGGATATGCTTGAAGGTATCCTCAAGTTCGGCGACACTACCGCATCGGAGGTAATGACCCCTCGTGTGGATGTGACCGGGCTGGATGTTGAGTCAACCTTCGATGAGGTCATGAAAGTGGTGATTGAGAGCGGTTTCGCCCGTCTTCCAGTCTATAAGGACTCAATGGACAACATACAAGGCGTGCTCTACTCTCGCGACCTTCTCCCCTATGTCGGTGGTAAGACCGGCGATGGATTCGCATGGCAGACATTGATGCGCGAGCCCTACTATGTACCTGAGTCACGCATGATTGACGACCTCTTAGAGGACTTCCGCTCACGTCGTGTGCATCTCGCCATAGTGGTGGATGAGTTCGGTGGTACTCAAGGCATTGTCACTCTCGAAGATGTGCTTGAAGAGATAGTTGGCGATATCGATGATGAATATGACGTAGAGGAGAAAACATACCGTAAACTCCCCGACGATACATATATATTTGAAGGCAAGACTCTTCTCAATGATTTCTTCCGTGTAACCGACACTGAAGAAGAGGAATTTGCCGAAGTCACCGAGGACTGCGAGACACTTGCCGGCATGCTTCTTGCCATTAAAGGTGACTTCCCGAAGGAGAAAGAATCGATAGTCTACGGTCGATGCCGATTCCTCGTGCTTTCAATACAGCAACACCGCATAGTCAACGTGCGTGTGAAGGTAATGCCCGAGGTACAGCCCGACCAGATGAAACAACAGTCCTAATCCGGGGAAATCACACCGTGAAAGGTCTAAGCAAGGTTACCACAGCAGCGACGCTTCTGGCAGCAATAGCCTTGGGGGGATGTGCCAACCATACTGAGCATTCTGTGCCGAAACCCCAGGCATACCACCGCATACAGCTCCCTGATTCAGTTTTCCGCGCTATCAGTCTCCTCAACGTGACTCTTCTTCTAAACTCAGAGGCACAGGTAGATACCAGCACTCACACAGATGGTGAATGGATTGATGTAAGCTACCCACAGTTTCCAGGAGCGCACATGTACCTTACCCTTACTTCCACAACTCCCCATGAGCTATCCGCGCTCATAGCCAACCGCGAGGAGAGAGTAAAGCTCGATATCGGAAACTCCACCACAGAGCTGACCGAACTGACCTCGGAGGGTGAATGGAAATGCCGCCTCTTCCTGAACAGGCATTCCGTAACCACCCCTGTGCATGTACTTGCCATAAACCCTGCACGCACACGCCTGCTCTCAGGCTCACTCCACATAGGCACCTCGGCAAACCACCATGTCACTCCCGATTCAATAGCACCGATAGTAGAGACTTGCGCAAGAGACCTTCTCACCACCCTGAAACAGATATCCGAGCAATGACACATCCTTATCTCCTATTCACTACTGAAATCTCCGGCGACACATCAATCAGTCGTCGGGAGCGCGAGCATACAGCCGTCAACTCACTGCTGCGCGAAGCTTTCGGGAGGGATATTGAGGTAGCTCATACACAGGATGGTGCCCCATACTTAGAAGCGCATCCCGACACACACATCTCCATCTCCCACGGAATTGACACCTGTGTCCTTGCCGTGAGCAGCGAACCTATCGGAGTAGATATTGAGACAGCACGAGAGCAACTGAAACGGGTGGCACATAAATTCCTCACCCCTCAAGAACATGCCAGATGGTCGACACTTGCCGATGAAACCGAAGGAATGCTATTTCTGCTGATGGCATGGACCGCGAAAGAGGCCGTGTTCAAGGCAGCCCTTACCCCAGGTTTGGTACTCTCGGAAATCGCTATCGATTCTGATTTCACCACAGCTGAATCCCGAGGCAAGCACTACACACTCACCTATCCCACCGTCTCATCCCGGAGAGCAATTGCCATAGCATTTCCTACCGGTATTTGAGCACACATTCAAATCGAGTGAAAACTGTATAAATTTGGGGAACATTCCCACCGTGAGGGATGTTGTAACTATGAATTATGCTACATTCACGGTTTCGACATATCAGATTGCGGATGCTTCCCGTCCTATTGTCATTTTTCGGGTTCACCTCCTGTCTGCTCCATTTCGGAGAAGACTGTTGCGGTTGTGACTGCGAGGATGAACCGTCAAGATGGTATACCGCGATTGTGGATGCCCGCTACGACACCGAATGGTTTCTCCCTATCACACCGCGCCTCTCATGGCAGGACGACACGGCAGCCTACGGTGTGGAGTTCAGCAAGCTCCGACCTCAGATACCGGAAGGGTTACGTATAATCTCCTATCCTGACGAGGGTGGAGAGTACCGCTCATTCAACCTACCGGCCCACGGTGGTGACATCAACCTCCATGCCCTATCCTCCCACCTGCTATTTTACAACAACGATACAGAATACATAATAATTGACCCTAAAGCGGGTTTTGACGCCACAATTGCCACAACACGACGCCAGAACGGTGGCAACTATAAGGGCAATCCAAAGGTGGGCACCGTGGACAATCCACAGCCTATCTATTCACAGCCCGACATGCTTTTCCGCACATCTCTGAGCGACTACAACGCCGACGGTCCCGATTCGCTGCGGGTAATTAACGTAACCCTGCAGCCCGCAGTGTTCAGCTATGTAGTGCATTTCCAGTTCACTTCAGGACTGGAATATGTATCCTCGGCACGCGGTGCCATCACCGGTATGGCAAGCGGTGTCAATCTTAGCACAGGCGACTTGGTTGACGACACGGTGACACTACTCTACGACTGCGAGAAGGAGGATGACGGAATGACCGGTGTGGTAAAATCATTCGGTCTACCCGGTTATACTCATGAGGGGGAACCAATAGCCCCGGACAGACGTTATGGTATTACATTACAGACATATCTTACTAATGGTAAACTCCTGACATTCGACTTCGATGTGACTCCGCAAATGATGTTACAGCCATACGGTGGCGTGGTGATGGTAGCCGGAATTGAAATCACCGATACCGATGGAAAGCCGAGCGGAGGTAACGGAGCATTCGATGTGGATGTGGACCCTTGGGGTCCATCCGAAGATATCGACATCATGTAACCAAACAAATGTTTCGACTCTAAGATATCCTACAAAACTAACAATTAAAAACATACACTACTATGAAAAGTATTTATCCTATCGCGATGCTTGCATTGGCGGCTTCATTCACAGCGTGCAGCAACGACGACAATGACAATCCTTACGTAAAAGGTGATACGGACACGATGATTTCATTCGCCAATCCGTTTATCAACAATTCAGTAAAGGGTCAGCGTGCGGCAACACCTACTACTAAGGAAAATCTTGATGCATTCAAGGTATGGGGATTCGTGATTGACCCGGGTTCCGTTGTATTCGATGGCGCTAATGTGACAAGAGATGGCAATGATTGGAAAATAGACCAGACCGAATATTGGTATCTCGGCAAACCATACTACTTCACCGCAATTGCAGGAGATGCAGACAACTACATCTTTACACCGCTGACAAGCGCCGCTCCTGCACCATATCAGGGAGGCGGCACACTTAAGTTCGACAACGCCAAGGCGGAAGGTGAAGATGACTTGATTTACGCATTTGAGAACATACAATATGACGATACCGCAGCTGTCAAACCTGTTCCCTTGACATTCAGCCACTTGCTTTCACAGGTTGTATTCGAATTCAAAAATCAAATGACGGCTAACACATCTCTTGTAATCAAAAATCTAAAGATGCAGGATGTGCCAGCAAGTGGAACTATCGAATTCTATGGCACCAACGAATGGGTTGCTTCAGCTGTTGATAACTTCACTATTGAGGATATCGACACAGACTTAAAATTCGCATTCAATCATAGTGTCATCTCTGAACCATCTTATATAATCCCTGAAACGGCATCCTACGGTATCGAATTTGATGTTGATGTTTATAACGCCGATAATCTTATGGCAACTTATCATCATAGCCTTTCCATTCCTCCGACTACATTTGTGAAAGGGAACAGTTACAAATTCGTAGCCACACTCCAACCCGAAAACATCAACCCCGGACAGCAACTACTCCCGATTGAATTTACTGTACAGGATGTTGAGCAGTGGATTGAGAATGATGAAGTCAATATCAACTAACGGCATTCTTATTAATTACAACTCACATACTTCTCCGTGATGAAACTCAATGGTGTATTAGTGACGCTCTGTGCTGTGATTTTTCTGGCGAGCTGTTCCGAAAACTCGGACTCGCCGGAAAGTCCTGGCACGAGCGCCATTGAGTTTTCACGGATTCATATCAACCATCTCACACAATCCCGCAACTCCGCCCAAAACATACCGTTCAGCCAATTCAAAGTATACAGCTTTACCGACTCCCCCGAGCACTACATATTTGACGGAGCGTTGGTGACCGATATGTCTGACGGGAAATGGGAATGCGACAAACGTGAATACTGGTACCCTGACCATGACTACTGGTTTTCGGCCATAGCGCCTGCCGATGCCAACGGAGTCAATTTTAATAAGCTCACAGCTACACAGTCTGTCTACCATGGCGGTGGCACCATCACTTATCGACCCTCGGAAAACGGTGGCACACTGGACCTGCTTTATGCTTTTTCAGGAAGAATAGCCACTCCGCATATCATACCGGCAAAAATGCCGCCTGTTGAACTGGAATTCAACCATCTGCTGTCGCAGGTCACATTCATGTTCTACAATGACCTCGGCAACCCGCACTTTTTCATAAACGTGCCATCAATTACCCTCGGCAACCTCTACTCGGAAGGGGTGATTGACCTCACACAACCCAATCCGCAATGGGAACGGTCAGGATGGGATTCATTCTGGACTGGAGCCGGACGCGTTGACCAGATAAAGGTTAACCAACCCAAAAGCTCCTCATCAGTCTATCTGCTCCCTATAAAAATGGAGGGGGCTGTAATCCAACTTCAGACCCAGCTATTTTACATCGAGAACCCTGATGACGAAGTAGGCTTCCAATTCTCGGATGTCAACACCTTCACCATTGACTTTCCCGACATTGATTTCCAGCCCGGACACTCCTATACCCTCATTGCTCACCTCAACCACGACAACGTGGAGGGCGACACAGGCGTGGTACCGATTTCATTCGAGGTTCAGGACAATAGTTGGCGTTACGGTGGCATTATCACAGTGCCATGACAACTTAGCTCCAACCCGTTCATCAAAATTCAACCATATCAATCCCTGTTTTCATCATGCGTTTTAACTATAATCCATTATCGATACTTCTCTGTATTCTGATTTGCTCCTGTTCAACCGACCGGGAAGAGGAACCGGAAGCACCAGATACTGCTCAACCCTCAGCCATCTCCTTTACCACCGAGGTAGAGTTTATGACTGAGGCAGCATCGGGACGTAGCATCGACATAAATTCTATGTATGATGTGGATATGTTCAAACTCTACGCGCCCCTGTGGGTCAAAAGTTATGATGAAAAATATAGGTTTATGTATTATGAGATTGAAAATGAGGATGTATCGCGTGGGAGTGATGGTGAATGGACCACTTCTCAACCATATTATTGGCCCACAGGCTCCCGAAGTCTCACATTCTTTGCCTACGCACCCACCGAAATAGCAGAATGGGAGATTCCCACCCATGCTTCTGCTCCAGACTCCGTGGTGTTTCACTACACAGCGCCGACCAATCCGGCTGAGCAGCACGACATTCTTTTTGCAAGCAGCGACATCCCCATCAACTACTCAACCACTCCCACCAAGAGAGTAGAGCTGAAATTTGCCCACATACTCGCGCGTGTAAAAGTTGAATTTGACAGTGTATATCCCGAAGTGGCATCCGTCACCTTCCGCGACATCTGGGGAAGCAGCGACTTCATGCCATTTAAGGAAGAACCTTATAAATGGACAACCGAAGACGCCAACAATCAGAACGAAAATTCTACCCGCGCCTCTTACACTGTTCAATTTAACGAAGATGGAACTCTACCTGAGTCGCAACATATGAATATAATACCACAACTCACACCAGGTGACGCCACTCTCGAAGTAGCGTTTCGCGACGGGTCAACACGCACCTTTAAATTCGGGTACAAAACATTCCTGAGCCGTGCGGTCACTGTGGTAAAAGTGCATCTGAAAAAAACGATAGAAACACCTGTCGTCAGCTCACCTCATAGTTGAGAATTGCCTCCACTATATAGAGAGCCCGTATATCGCTACGTTCCACCTCCATGTCGTCATACTCCGGATTCTCACTGTGAAGTATCACCATAGATGGATTCGGATGGCGCCGCAGATACTTGACCATGCGGAACTCCTCAAGCTCCACCACATAAATCTGTCCCCAGAATATATTACGGAAATCCCTGATAGGGCGTATTGCCACATAGCCACCATTATTAATGCGGGGATACATACTGTCACCCCTCACCTTCACCACCTGCGAGTTTTGAGAAATTCCGGGAATATCTATAAAACCTACAGGGTTGATAGCTCCGAAAATCTCCACAAGGCTACGGTTTCCGGCGGTAACATCAATATCATAGACAGGAGTACCCTCACGCAACGCAGTGACCTCCATCGGCTGAGTCATGCACATATCACGAGCTATGGGACTCTTTTCATAAGGGACTCCCACCCCATCACGGAGCCATGATTTGGAAATTCCAAGGTCAACCACTATCTTATTGACAAGCCCTTCAGAAAAAGGTAGCTTACCATTCATCACTTTTGAAAGATTCGATGGGTCCATCCGGAGCAGTTGCGCCAATTGCCGCTGGCTCAGGCGCTTCTGTTGCATAATATGCCGTAATCTGTCAGGTATAGTTGTCATAACACCAACAAAGATAGTCCAAAATGGTAAGAACGCCAAGTTAAAATCAATAAAAATTTCCTCAAAAAATTTTGTCATATCAAAAATACTTCCTACCTTTGCCCTCGCAAAAGCAGGTATGGCGAGATAGCTCAGTTGGTTAGAGCGTCGGATTCATAACCCGGAGGTCCCGAGTTCAATTCTCGGTCTCGCTACAAAGGCAATAATGTTAAAGCATTAAACAAGAAGAACGGTTCATCGTCGTGACGACGCTGAACCGTTAATTTTTTATCAATCAAGAAATGCCTCATTTTCCAACAGCCCGGCACTTTCCCATTAAATTCTATTAATTTAGTGTCTGTGAAGCGAATTTTTTGGAAATATTTTGTGGAATGGGAAAGAATTTGTAATTTTGCCGCGCTAAATTATTCACTTAATAATATATAATCAAAAAATCAAGATGATAATCGTACAAGTAAAAGAAGGTGAGAACATCGAAAAGGCACTGAAGAAATTCAAACGTAAATTTGAAAAGACTGGTATCGTACGCGAACTTCGCTCTCGCCAGGCTTTCGAAAAGCCCTCTGTGGCTAACCGCAAGAAAATGATGAAGGCGGTATACGTTCAGCAGCTTCGTGCTACCGAGGAATAATCGTCCCCTCCACTTAGTTCCAAACAAACAGAAAGGAGGCTTGACTGACCCCCCGGAAACACCCGAATTTATTTGAACAACATAAACAGCAAAATGGCGGTGAGGATTTGAGATAATAATCCCCATCGCTATTGTTGTAAACATCCATAACTAATTTTCACTCCTTCAAAGCGCCACCGAAACCCCATGCCGTCGGTCCAAAGAATAATCCTCATGCTGCTCATGTCAGCAATACTCGCATCATGCCACAAAGTCCTCCCAGAAAAGGACACCGTGTATGACTGCGATGCCTTTGAGGTTTACACCGACAGCATAATAAGAGGTTCCAAGATTTACAAGGCACTCTCTCACACCGAAATCACCAACGCATGGCACACCGACAACGTTGACCCCGCTCTCCCATCCTATCGCTCACCACAATTGATGGCCGATGCGCTTTTCTGCAAAGCTATGCATGAGAGCGCCTATTTCACCCCTCTTCAGATATATCTCTCGCTCGCTGCTCTCCACCCTGCAAAATCCATGGAGGCATTGCGGGCACTCGTCGTAAAGGGACGCGTAGCACGCACCGACTTCCCCATCACTGCGAGCAACGGCGCATGGGCTGCCGCTGCATGGGAAATATACTGCGTGACTGGCGACAGAAAATGGTTGCGTGAAGCCTACGATGTGCTCATCTCGACACTGCGCCACGACCAACAGGTCAACATCTCATCCCAACCACCCTTAGTATTCGGCGCTCCCGACTATCTTGCTCCCATAGCCGACTATTATCCGGGCTGGATGAAACCGATTGACAGGTTCCAGACCATCTCCACCGGCGTAAACGCACTCCACACATATACTTACGATGTGCTCTCCGAAATGGCATCGGAACTCGGACTTAAGGATGCCGCAGACTACAAGAAAACCGCCAACTCACTGCGCGGAGCCATAAACGACCTGCTATGGATACCAAACTTAGGCTACTACGGGCAATACATGTATGGTACCTACTACCCAATTTTATCACAAGCTACCGACCAGATTGCCAACTCATTATGTGTGTTATTTGATATAGCCACCCCAGAGATGGCAACCTCAATCGTCGCCCGCTCCCCTATGCTACCTCAAGGCACACCCCTTGTGTATCCATCCATCAACACCCCCAAAACGTCCTCCCCGCTCGTGCAGGCACTACGTGGAATCAGCGCTGCCAAGACACGCAACGAGAATGCTGTAATAGCATCCATAGGTTCACTCTGGAACATAGCTCTCGACCATCCTATCCCGGCTGAGAGTCAGGCGATGGTTCTGAAAGGTCTTCTCGGCATGCAATTCACATCCAAAGGAATCACGTTCGCCCCCATAATCCCCTACCATTTTACCGGCAAGAAGACTCTCCACAACTTCCATTACCGTGATGCGGAGCTATCAATCTCAGTGCAGGGCACAGGCGACAAGATAGCCGGATTTTTCATCGACTCCATAAGCACTTCGCCTGCATTCATCCCGGCAAATATCACCGGAAAACATCAGATTGACATCACCCTGTCAGGCAACAATCTGCCTCTCAACCAAATCTCCATGGTTGAACCTGTCACCCTCCCCACAGTCCCCGATGTAAAATGGACACTGCCCGGCACTGCCACAATAAAAAATTTCAAGTCGGGATACAGCTATGGAGTGTATATCAACGGTACCTTTCTCGAAGAAATACAGACTGCATCCTACAGCTACACGCCTACAGTCCCGACCGTGGTGACTATCACACCGATAGCCGAGCAGGAATATGTAGGATTTGCATCACGCAGTCACGTCATAGCACCCGAGGGGACTGAAATCAACATCCCCGCCTCATCAATCACGCCAAGGCGCACACCGCTGCATCTTATAAAACACCGTGAGACAGCCACTAAATACATCGAGCTTGCGGCTCGCCACAATACACGCATAACATTCTATGCCAATGCGCCCGAGGAAGGTGAATATTTCATCAACATCGGCTACTCCAATGGAACCGGTGAGACTGCAATGCGAACACTGAGCGTCAACGGCACAGATTGCGGCATCCTCGTGTGCCCCTCCCTGGACCGAAACGACTGGGTAACGGTACATCCTTCCAACACCCTTACCGTCAAACTCAATGAAGGTCCCAATCAACTGGCGCTTACATATATCAACACCACAGTACTCCTCAACAAGATAACACTCTTGAAAAAATGAAACGAATAGGAATCCTCTCGGACACCCATTCATGTTGGGATGACCGCTACGCTACACATTTTGCTGATTGCGATGAAATCTGGCATGCCGGAGATGTGGGCGATATCGACATAATCCGACGCCTTGAGGCTATAGCCCCTGTGGTAAGAGCAGTAAGAGGCAACATCGACCACGGCGACGTGTGCCGCAGATGCCCCGAAGTAGAAATATTTACCATCGAAGGTTTCAACGTGTGGCTCACCCACATAGGAGGCTACCCTGGGAAGTACGCACCCGGTATAATGAACGCTTTAATTGAAAACAGAATAAACCTGATGGTATGCGGACACTCTCACATCCTAAAAGTAATGCCCGACCCAAGGCTTGGACTGCTGCACATCAATCCGGGAGCCGCCGGATATCACGGATGGCAACGTGAGCGGACACTCATACGTCTGGAACTTGAAGGTGGTGAAGCAAAATCGCTCGAAGTGATTGAATTAGGGAAACGAAAACTATAACTGCGACTCCAACCATTATTACACATGATACGTCCGGTAAAAACTTCCGATTGCAACGCCATCCTGAATATCTATAACCACTACGTCACCGACACGGTAATATCATTCGAAACACGCCCGCTCACCTACGATGAGATGAACGAGCGCATAAATTCAATAGCCAACACCTATCCCTACCTCGTGTGGGAAAATGAGGAGGACGGTACAATAGCGGGTTACTGCTACGCACATCCCTGGAAAGAACGTGCCGCCTACGCCTCAACACTTGAGACTACCATATATCTTGCTCCTGACAACACCGGTTCAGGAATAGGGAGGCAACTTATGGAAGCTCTCATTGATGAATGTCGCCGCGCGGGATTCGAGACTCTGATAGCCTGCATCACCTATGGCAACCATGCCAGCTGTCGCCTGCATGAGAACCTCGGATTTACCCGGGTGTCACACTTCCACCGTGTAGGGAAGAAATTCGGACTGTCGCTCGATGTGGTTGACTACCAGCTGAACCTGTCAGAATGAAAATGAAGCGAGTGCACCTACACGGCGAGCCCAGCCATGTTCACCGTTGAAATCCTGACGCTTGCCCACATTGAATTCCGCTCCAAACATAATGCGTGGAGTAACATTCCAGAATATATTGGTGGCGCTATACAAACCATATTTGTAATCGGTACCTACAGGGTCCTGGGTAGGTAGATAACGTCCCTGACCGAAAGTTGTGGATACAAACAGATTGGGACGGAAATTATACTGCAATCCGAAAAAATAACCGAAACCTGGTGTAGTCTTCAATTTACCGGGAGTGGCGTCATCAACCACGAGGTCATATTTGCCAAGGAGGAAGTCTCCACCAAAATTAGAATACGACTTACCAGTGTTGGCTGTACCATAGAATTTCAACTGCGGAAGAATACGGAACACGGTGCTGAGCTGCACACCATAACCTACAGCCTGATGGTTCTTACCGTTTATCATGTCGCGATAAGGGAGAAAACGCATTATACCCGACAGACGGATATGCTCGTCGCGTGACCACTCATACTGCACCATGGCAGCGAGATTGGGAAGATACTGATTGCGGGCCGCAACAGTAGAGCCATCTTCCTGAATTGACATGGAGGGTGTCTCAAGTGAACCTGCCACCACTATGCCGCTCTTCTTGAATGTGTGCATATACCTGATTAGCACGTTAGTGGCATCCATCTTCATGGTAGGTCCGTTTGAGTCAACCGTCGGGGGCACGGCCGCACCATCACCAAATGTCGAGGCAGCATAACCGATAGTCCAGTCATTGAGGACAGCGTAAGCCTTCTTCAGATGGAAATCACGACCGCCGTAGCCATTGAAATTAGCTTCGATATAGAGTTGATAGTCGCCCAAGCGCTTGTTTCGTCCAATAACCCTGAAAAACAAGGCTGTACCGGCCGGAGTGGTACCAAGATTATTGCGGGTGAGAGGGTCCTTGGTTACCGGGATAAAATAGGGAGAGAAAGCCGCTACATTTACTGAGCCGGCCCAGTCGAAATATCCCCTCATCCTTACTAGACCACCTATACCCATGGCAAGATTAGTGTCGCGGCTCATGAACAGGAAGTAAGGAGCAGCGGGGTCCTGGAATGAACGGAACTGGTCGTAATAGAAATTCTCAACCACGTTGCGTATTGAGTCGGCGGCAGGGTCCTCACCATTACCAAAGAAAACAATCTTATGGTCACTCATCAATGAGTCCTGCAACTCCTCTGTGGGAGACGACGCTGACGCAACAAATCCCGATAGCCCTAATGCAGCCAATAGCACTGCAACAATACTTTTCCTCATAATTCTAAACAGTTGAAAACGTTATTTTAAATTTAATAACATTCTCACAGCTGTTTTGTTTAACAGGAAATCACGCTTTTTAACTATTAACAGCAGATACCGGCACCACAACGGGCAAGCGATGTGACAGAACAAAAGCAGAGCCACACCAGCATATATCTGGAATGGCTCCGCTGTAGGGTGGATTATAGCCTCTTAGAGGTCAAAGAAAGTCTTGAATGCCGCTATTGTGTAGGCATGGTCGAGAGGAGAGCAGGTTTCGCGGACAGAATGCATAGCCCATATTGCCTCACCCATATCCACACCGCGCAAATCAATCTGCGAGGTGAGTATGTTGCCAAGAGTAGAGCCGCCGGCAACATCACTGTGGTTCACGAAATACTGACACGGCACGCCTGCCTTCTCGCAGATGGAACGGAACACGGCAGCTGAATCAGCATCGGTCATATACTTGCAGTTGGCGTTAATCTTTATCACCGGACCGCCACCGAGCACCGGATGGTTGGTTGGGTCATATTTCTCAGGATAGTTGGGATGAAAAGCGTGAGCATTATCAGCCGACACCATAAATGAGGCATCTATCCCTCTGAGGTAATCCTCCTCATTGCCACCCATGCATTCTACCACACGGCGCAGCAGTTGCGCGAGCACCGGAGAAGCGGCTCCTTGCTTTGTGCCTGAACCGGTCTCCTCATTGTCAAATATTGCCATGACGCGTGTCTGCTTTGTAGAGGTTGTCTCCGTAAGAGCAGTCATGGCTGCATGTACCATGCTCAGGTCATCAAGGCGCCCGGAAGTAAGGAAGTCATCGTTGATACCCACCAGACATGCGGGAGTAGTGTCATAAAGCGACAGGTCGAAGTCCAAAATATCCTCAACCTTACGTCCGAGAGCTTCAGCCACGAGGTGCAAAAGCATATTATCCTTCTCTGCCGCATCCTTTACCACAGCTATCACCGGAAGCATATCCTTCTGTTTCGAGAGAGGATTTCCCTCGTTGACTGCTCTATTAAAATGGATGGCAAGATGCGGTATTGTAAGAAGCGGTCGGTCAAACTTAACAATCTCAGTCACCGGATTCAGCGGGTCATCGCTACGTAGTATCACACGTCCTGCCACTGAGAGCGGACGGTCAAACCATGTGTAAAGAATCGGACCGCCGTAAACCTCCACATTGAGTTTCACAACACCACCCTCAGTGAGCATCTCAGCGTGAGGCTTGATTCGGAAACATGGAGAGTCACTGTGAGCAGAAATGATGCGGAAGCCTGATGCAGGCTCACCCTCAGCCACCACGAAAGCAAATATAGCACTTGAATTTTTTGTCATATAGTACTTACCGCCACGCTGCAGTTCCCATTTCTCACGCGGGTCAAGCTCTACGAAGCCTTTGGCGTCAAGAGTCTCCTTGACTGTACGCACGGCAAGGAAGTTAACCGGACTCTTGTCGAGAAATTCCATGAGCGAATGCGCTACCACTTTCACATCTTCCATAATTATCTTTCAGTTTATAGTTGGTATTATATAAAGTTTTTCCTGGAATGACCTCGACATCAGTCAAAGCCACATACAAAGCTAATTAATATTTTTCATATTCCATCGCTCAGAACCTTCTTTTGATGCTATTTTTTGAAAAGTGTCACTATTAGTCAACACATCAGCGAGTTAGCTTATTTTTCTACCTATCAACAAGTTAACCATGCATACTAAAACAAAGATGCATTCGTTAACATATTTTCACATTAAGAATTTTATCTACTTCAGAACTTACACCTAACTTTGCACTCCGCAAAGTAACAAATATATCATTCTATAGTAACGTTTTAGGTTTTTTAATTTATTTATGAAAAGGGTAAAATTTGTCTTTTTCGCATCTTCTCTCCTTCTTATCACAACTTTATTTTCATCTTGCAGCAGACAGACCACACAAGCATCATCGCATAGATATGATGCCACCTCTGTCTCAGAAAACGTTCCCACAGGTACTACCTGGCACACTGTTTCATCCGACAATTGCGGATACGCTCTTATCACCGATGGCATCATCGCATCGTCAACCCTCGGCAGAGCGGCAACTTTCCCTGTTATAATTGAGGAGTCAAATGAGCACAGCGGTCTCTACCGCATTGTCAATCCAATGAAAGGGTACTCTGACTCAGAAAATTCCGAAGCAGCAAATTTCAACCTCATCATAGACGCCACCAACCCTGACCGTGTGGTGATGGAGAGACAAACCACAGGTGTGACCCTCCGAGGCAGTGAGATTGAGATTGAAAGCACAGCTGCCATGCACCTGCGCCAAGGCGTTCCGGCAATTATAGTAGCTGATGCTGGACTTTTCGGCACATGCAAGGATGGTGAAATCAGATTTCCGGCAGGCGCGTTTACTGTATGGTTAGACGGAGTTAAAGACAACACTCTTCCTCAGAGCGAATTCCGCATCACTCTCCCACATCAGGTGGCAGTAGCCGAACAGAGAATCGACAAGTCAGACTACTCCTTGGGTGTGGAATACATCGCACGAAACAAAAACAAGGAAACCACATTCATTGCTTCTACAAGCAGATAGTCATTCAGAACACAGAAGCTGGTATCACTGTGTCGCTTAGAGATAGTTCAACACACAATCCCTTAATTCCTTTTTAAACCGGATAGGGGCAGTAAGTCCCCTTGTTTTTATGTCTGAATGACTCTATAATTTAATTTGAACGTCGAAGCGATGAGCACATCCTCACCGACTCATAAAAACAACATGAGCGGAATCCAATATTTTGGATTCCGCTCAATCGTTTATATATCTTTGTCGTCCGAGGCTGAAGATAGCCTTGGAGTTTTGTCAATAACCCATGTCAAACAACGAACTTACCTCAGGTTTAAGCATCGAAGATACCTCATAGGGGTAGACCGCCACATCAATCATACCTGATGAATAAGGTGCGATATCATAAGGATTGTAATGGAAATATAGCGTATTGTTCGCTATGTAAGGTTGCCCCGGATATGTAAGCTGCGAGGTAAATATACCGGCCTTATCAAGATTCATCGGGTCGGCATCGAGCTGTCGGGCAAGAGCATTAATAATCACCGGCATAATCGAGTCGCGGGCTTCTGGCTTAAACATATTTTCAATGTTAAGCACTTCACCACTGCGCAAATCGTAGGTGAATGGGTGAATACCCGTCATCGGATGAGCACCTCCAAGGAAAGTTGATGTGAGAACCTGATAAGTCACCATCTCCTCATCAAGGTCAACCACCGATGCCACCACATTGCTGAAGTAAGCCTGAGTGCGGTCAGCGTCTGATGGGAGTGAATCAACCGCCTCAGCCTCCTTGACGCCCTCTATTATTGAAAGGTCATCGAGATAAGAAGCTATAGCCCGGTCGATGGCTACCTTTGAAGTGTCGCCGAAGGCATAGAGCAACAGCGAGTCCTTAAGATTAGTCAAATCGGCATTGCCAAACTGTTCGGGCCAATGTATGGATGTATAGATGTCAAGATACACGGTGTCATAGTCGGTAACCAGACGATAATTCTTATCGGCAGTCTTGACCATCTCCTTTACCTGAAAATTTGTGATTGCAGCGTCGGTTGATGCAGACGTCTCTGTCCCTCGATTTCCACATCCGCTTGCAATAGCCAAAGTTAGCATCGCGGCAGATAAACAGTAGAATGATTTTTTCATAATAACGTATTAAATTAGTCGACAAAGTTTATAAAAATTCTGCGCTTTATTATGAAACGCCTGCACATTGTAACAGGTTTGTAACTTGACGCAAGTTTAGGTAGTATTAACATTAACCCCTTAGAACCGCGAAAAAGACCAATTTTAGAGAAAAAAGAACCCTCATTAACATCTTTATACGTTTCAATCTGTAAAGTTGAGGAAATTTTTCTTAACTTTGCACCGCAATTGCGCGAATGTGCAGAATTGCAATACGAAACTGAAATTACTAATCAAAACAAATTTACAACTATGTCTGAAATTGCATCACGAGTTAAAGCTATCATCGTTGATAAGCTCGGTGTTGACGAAAACGAAGTAACCGAAACCGCTGAATTCACTAAAGATCTTGGCGCTGACAGCCTCGACACCGTTGAACTCATCATGGAATTTGAGAAAGAATTTGGAATCACTATCCCCGATGACCAGGCATCTAAAATCGGCAACGTACAGGATGCTATCGCTTACATCGAGGCTAACACCCAGAAGTAATCCGGTCAGCAATTAACGTATTGCTCATTGACCGAGCCAAAAAGGCTCCCCACGCCACGACGCGCGGTGGAGCCTTCTTCTCAATTTATACTTCACCAATTTCCAAAACTATTCATAACTGACAATGGAATTAAAAAGAGTCGTAGTAACCGGACTCGGTGCCATCACTCCCATTGGCAATGACGTTGAGACTACATGGAACAACGCCGTAGCCGGAAAGAGCGGTGCCGGACCTATTACACATTTCGATGCCTCTAAATTCAAGACCCAATTTGCCTGCGAAGTCAAGGGTTACGATGCAAACGCTCACTTTGACCGCAAAAAACTTCGCCAGCTTGACCTCTATGCACAGTATGCTATGGTAGCAGCCCGTCAGGCTGTAGCTGACTCTGGCTTGGAAGAAGCCCCCAATCTCGACCGCAACCGCGTGGGTGTGATTGTAGCTGCCGGCATCGGTGGTCTCCATACCTTCGAAGAAGAAGCAGGCTACTATGCTGTCAACGGCGCTGAGATGGGTCCCAAATACAATCCCTTCTTCATCCCCAAGATGATTGCTGACATCGCATCGGGTCATATCTCTATGGATTACAATTTCCATGGTCCTAACTTCGGTGTGGTTTCTGCATGTGCATCATCCAACAATGCCATCATCGATGCATTCAACCTGATTCGTCTCGGCAAGGCTGACGCATTCGTAACCGGTGGTGCTGAAGCTGCCATCTACCCTGCAGGTGTAGGCGGTTTCAATTCTATGCACGCTCTCTCAACACGCAATGACGACCCCGAAAAGGCTTCACGCCCCTTCAGCAAGTCTCGCGACGGTTTCGTGATGGGCGAAGGCTCTGTAGTCCTCATCCTTGAGGAACTCGAACATGCCAAAGCCCGCGGCGCGAAAATCTACGCTGAAATCGCAGGTGGCGGCATGAGCGCTGACGCTTACCACCTCACCGCTACTCACCCCGAAGGTCTCGGTGCAATCCTTTCAATGAAGAATGCACTCGAAGATGCCAACATGAAGCCCGAAGACATTGACTATATCAACGTTCACGGCACCTCTACCCCCGTGGGTGACATCTCTGAAGTAAAAGCTATCGTTGAAGTGTTTGGCGACCAGGCTCACAAGCTCAACATCAGCTCAACCAAGTCTATGACTGGTCACCTCCTCGGTGCTACCGGTGCGCTTGAAGCTATGTTCTCTGTGCTTTCTGTACAGAATGACATCGTGCCTCCTACCATCAACCATGAAGATGGTGACGAAGATGAAAACATCGACTATTCACTCAACTTCACCTTCAACAAGGCTCAGAATCGTCCGGTACGTGCAGCCCTCTCCAACTCGTTTGGTTTCGGCGGTCACAATGCCACTGTAATCGTAAAGAAGTACGAGGAATAATATTCCCCTACTCTTCACATAATATCAAATCCATGCTATCACGCCATGTGCGGATTGCATGGATTTTTTGTATATAATAACTTCGGTATTGAAATCATTATATAGCAGCGAAAATTGGTATATGACAATAGCCCGGTCGCTCATCAACAGCAACCGGGCTACATGTTATGATTTGACTCCGATACTTAGAAAGGAAGGTCGTCGGTGGGATTGGGTGCTAAATCGGGAGCAGGGGGTGCAGGAACACCGGTCGGGGCTGCATAACCCTGAGGCATCTGGGTGGCGGGACCATAGGAAGGAGCTGCACCATATGCGGGCTGGGCAGGAGCACCCATACCGGCGTTGGGGTCCTCAGCCTTCCATGCACGGCATTCCACATACCAGCGACCATTGTACTCACGGCTATCTATATCAAAGCTGATTTTTACAACCTGACCAACCTGAAGAGGGAACTGGTCCACACGGTCACCGAAGAAGTTGAAGAACACCTTGCGGGGATAAGTTTCCTGAGTCTCCAACACATATTCACGCTTTTTCCAAGCATTTCCCTTTTGAGAAGTGCCCCCGACTTCGGGAAGCGCAACTATAATTTTTCCTGTAACTTCCATTATGGATTATCTGATTTTTAACGGTTTTAAGTTTACAAATTTAGTGAATTTTGCCCTACTCACCAACGAATCCATCTAAAACTTATAAACATTTTATTATCACTTATCTCAAACCAGTATAAGCATACATTTCCTACCCTTCACTGCCCGAATAATCGAAAAAATCAAAGTCGACATATCCACCTAAGTCATTGTTGTCAAAGGTAAACAAACCGATTCTGGCACCACGATAACTACCCCATTTAAGCTGGAATATTCCTGACATCGTATGATACCTTCTTCCATCGGTACTCCATGCCACATTTCCTTTACCATTAAAATCGATGCTGGCTTTCAACCATATCTTAGTTATTTTATCAGATATACCCGACAACGACTCTTCAGTTTCCTTCTCGCCACTATACCGAACTCTATATATTATTCTGAGACCGGAGGACTCCCTGACTACAGCAATCGAAGCAAAATCCTTACCACCATTAAAGAAAGCCAATCCAGCTTCCTGCCCTACCTTAACGGCAGAAATATCCATTTTTGTTATAACAGTACCCACACCCCAGCGTATATATCTTTGGGACACGACAGTAGGTATAGAAAAGAAATCGCCATTCCTGAGCTGAGGAGAAGCATAGATGCGCAGATAACCGGGTCGTTCGCTTAATGACCACTTTTCTAATGAAGGTTGATGATTGAACTCCCATTGATGCCCCAATTCAGACAAATCAAAACTGTCAGAGGTCTGAATGAATTCGTCACCTTGCACCCCTACGGGTCGCTCCATCTCCCATACCATCTCCCCTACACCATCATTATCCGAATCAATACCTAAGTCGGGCCAATCATCTTTCCACTCCACAGGAACCACGCTCAATACTCTTCCGTCGAAGTCACCAGTACCATGATGAGTCACAAACCACCATTTTCCATCTTGTCCCTCAAGTATAGCTCCCTGGTTTGGCTCCTTATCCACATTTTTACCTAGGGAGTGCATAAGCAGGTGTTCTTCATATGGACCATATAAACTTTTTGAGCGACGCATCACAGGCACACGCACTCTATTCCCATGTATATTACGAACCTCACTGAAATAGATGTAGTACATCCCATTGAATTTATAAAGTTTTGCAGCCTCAGCTGTCCGGTAAGGCTTAACTACATATCCACCTATAAGTTCTATATTCTTACTCATGTCGCATTTTTCATCTACCACCGCATCAAGTAAACGGGTCCCATCCGGACTCATCTTAAATAGATGTGGGAACCAATATTTACCAAAATTGCTCGCTATAATGTAGGCTTGACCATCATCATCCCATAACGGACACACATCATCCCATCCTCCGCCACGCAGTTCTTTTCCATTGCTGTCCGTCATAACAGTAACAGTCCATTTACCACGGATATCATCTGTAGTAGCCACGAACCAACCGCCTTTTGGAGTGGTGAAATGACAATAAAATATCCCATCATGAAATCTTAAAGACCCTGCCCATATTCCATTATAATAGCCGTTCATCTTTGAACTGTCAAGGTCCGGATTAAGAAATGATATGTCATCTACCACATGGTTGATAATTTCCCAATTGACCAAATCCTTAGAATGAATCACTATCATTCCAGGAGAAAAGCAAAATGTGGAAGCTATCCCGTAATAATCATCACCAACCCTTATAACATCAGGGTCACTATAATCAGACGGTATTACAGGATTGCGGAAATATCCATTACCAATATCTCCAAATACAGAAGTCTGTTGTGCAAACAAATTAAAACCAAGCGCAAATAAAAATAATAAAAATACAAAATGACGTCTCATAAATATGGTAAGTAGTAAAATAATTGAATCCAAGCCGGCATAACAAACTCACATATACAGGCCCTTATTTGATATATACAAATATATCCATGTCAGTACTGACATACAAATTAAGACAGACAATATTTTTATGATTTCACAAAACTTAACAATTTAATAAACCTGCCACTTATATGTGAATTCAAAACTGCAAGAAAACAGAATAATCCAATCCTCTTGAATTTACTCTTTAAAATACATAATAATTAACTTCCTCTTGCTAACATGCATAGTTTTAATTTCTAATAATTTTCACTAATTTTGCAATATTCATAGTGATTTCCATCCTCACGTTCTTACCTCTATAAGAATGTGAAGTCATAGTAGATATCATCCCAAACTCATCACGTCTAAAAATGCTTTATAACATCACATTTTCACCTACCGGAACTTCCGCTAAAGTTGCCGATGCTATTACTGAAGGTATTCTGTCAACCGCAAAATTAGAACCGACACGTCACAACCTTACCAACTCAAATGCGGAAGAGATAGAATTGTGTGCCGATGATATAGCTGTAATTTCAGCTCCGGTCTACGGAGGGAAAATGGCTCCAATCGCCAAAGAACGCATGAAGAATCTGAAAGGTGACGGCACTCCATGTGTGATAGTGGCGGTGTATGGTAATAGGGCATTTGAAAATGCTCTCAACGATATGGCTGAATTTGTCACCGAACGTGGCTTTATGCCGATTGCGGCCGCAGCATTCGTGGGTGAGCACTCATATTCATCAGCCACCAACCCTATAGCTGTAGGTCGTCCTGACGCAAAGGATATTTCAGATGCCATGAAATTCGGACGTGAGATAGCCGAACACCTTCCAGCTAACTCCTTGCACCGGATTGACACAACGGTACTCACCGACGAACCTTCGCCGGCAGAATCTCTGACAAATTTCCGCAACTTCGTCATGAGCTATATACAGCAGCAAAAAGAGGCTCCCCGGCAGTATCTACCCGAGGTCAACACAGAGCTGTGTAATGAATGTGGAGCGTGCGTAGATATTTGCCCTACAGGAGCAATCGGTGATGACTGTATTACAGTTGATGCCTCCAAATGCATAAAATGTTGTGCATGTGTAAAATCATGCCCCGCGGGAGCACGTAGTTTGTTCTCTCCCTTCGCCCCAGTTCTTTCAGCGAACTTCAGCCAACGCAAATCGCCGTTAACCGCATTGGGAATCTGAGAAATTTGTTGTAATTTTGCAGTTCTAAAATTTTGATATATGAAGAGCTATCTCAAGCACATGTTTCAATTGATACTTTCTCCCGGAAACGGGTGGGAAGATATTGACAGTGCCAATGAGAATCCACGAGACATAGCACAGTCCGGATTTTATCCGCTGATAGCCATCACGGCAGCCAGTGTTTTTTTTCAAGGGCTGTACCATCACCACATCCCGTTTCTGGTACTGTTTCTGAGAATGCTGGTTACATTCCTGGTCTACTTCATATCCTATTTTTTCGGAGCATTCATTCTCTCGGTATTTGTAGAGCCGACACTGAATGGTCGTTACAATGAGCGTAAATGCCATACGTTCACGCTCTATACGCTCGGATTGCTCGCATTGATATCGTTGGTCATCAACTGTCTTCCAATCACGTCGATGATGCTGTTCTTCCTGCCGTTCTATGTAGCGCTGATTCAATGGAAAGCGACCAAATACATGGACATCCGCGAGGAGAAGATTGGTATTTTCATGATAATAGCAATCCTTGGCGTGCTCCTGCCCCCGTATTTATTTTACTTTCTTTTCTCACTAATATTGTAATTAACACATGAATCCAAAAGAAATAAACATAAAAAACAAGCGAGCCTCATACGATTACGCCATCTCCGACACTTTCACTGCCGGACTGGTCCTCACCGGTACTGAGATTAAGGCGTTGCGTCAAGGAAAAGCATCGCTTGCCGATACATTCTGCTTTGTCGACAACGGAGAAGTGTGGGTGAAAAACATGTATATCGCAGAGTATTTCTACGGCACATACAATAATCATTCCACCCGTCGCGACCGCAAGCTGTTGCTCAACCGTAAAGAAATTACCAAGCTTGAGAAAAGCGGTAAGGAAGCGGGCTACACCATAGTGCCCTTACGACTTTTCATCAACGACCGCGGACTCGCCAAGCTCGTGATTGGAATAGCCCGAGGTAAGAAGGAATACGATAAACGTCAGTCAATCAAAGAGCGTGAGGATAAGCGCACCATCGCCCGTATGATGGAGAAATAATTCAGTTGGTGGGGATGACCAACACAAGGTTCGCTGGCTCGTCTGTGATGATATGATACCACTCTGAACGCGACGAAACTTTCTTAAATAGCATACGCTCCACTCCAACTTCAGCTGAATTAACAGTAAGCGTGACTCCGCTTACCACTGAATCGGAACTTACACTGCCGAACCTACAGCTTACTCTGGTGCCACCGTCAAGGTCAATTATTTCAACCGACCGCTTAGAAGTGCCCTTATCCGTATTAAAGAGCACTCCACCATTTTCATACTCCAGCTCAATACCGTTGCCCGTATAGCGCCACGCATCACTCTTCAATTCTTTTGAGAAATCATAATCCTGCTCAAGTATACCAGGACGCTGAGTGGAATCAGCATCTGAAGGGGGAACCGGAGGCTCATCTCTGCCACCATTTTCAGGGTTGCCTCCACGATGCTCTCCGGAGGATTTCTCACACCCTGCGAGGAGCATGGAGCAGGAGACCGCACACACAGGCACCCATAGAGAAATGAGGCATGCCAGCATTTTTATCTTACGCATGATTGGAAACAGTACTTTCATAAGCGAGAGGTCTCTAACGGTTAATTGTTATCATTATGTATCCTTTCACACCTGTTGATGGCGAAGTGTAAGCAAGATGATGTTTACCCACGCCAAGCTCAGCCGGAGTGTATGTACCACCCGACGCAGGAAGTCCGTCAATGCTCCAGACAGCATCAGACGCTATATAGGGAGAAATCAAATCAATCCGCTCATCGTTCAGTGAATAAACCGCACGCAGTGGCACAGGCTCGCCTGGTACAAGATATATCTCACCCGCAAGGTCTCCCCAAAGATAATCGGCCAATTCAGGAAAATCGACGAATGGATTGCGGTTCATCTGCTGACGCTCGACCGCATCATTCTTGCTACGCTCAGCATCACTTACCGGATATAATTTATGCCATCCCATAAGCAGTTGACGGGCATATACATTGAACACTGGATAGACGTTTGCGTCCATCATCATGAAGCCTCGCGGTGACCATATCATGGATGGATACATGAGCGCCATATAGAAATACACCCGCGCCAGTTCTCCCCGAAACTCCTCGGGTGGAGAATAAAGTTCGGTAAGAGTACCATACATCATCCCTGTACCTGCTTTCCACCGTCCGTTGTCAAATATAGCCTCTGTCACGTCGCCGGGGGTAAGTTCCTTACGGTAGGTTACCACATCCTTGTGAAGTGGAAACAGGTTGAACAAGTCAGCCATAGACGCTTCCATGAGTTCCGGTGCATAACTCCACCATTCGGCAGGCACCAATCCACCCCAAGTGTACCCTTCAGGTAGCATGCCACCCGATACCCGTACCACTACCCCGGAGAAAGGGTCGTATATTTCAGATGATATTTCCCGGCTGCTCACTGTGCGTCCCGGTTTAAAATTCTCATAGAGCGAATTGCGCAAAGCCACCCCCGATTTACCATTGAAAGGCACCTCCGCATCCGTATGTAGGGATGCAGCGATGCCTGTCAAAATCAGGAGGAAGGGTAGAGTCCTTCTCATATTTCAAATTGTTTTATAGCTAAGATGAATGTGTATATAAAAAAACTGCGGGGTGTATCTAAACGCCCCGCAGAATATCTGGCGCAGACGCTGTTCTTTAAACGTAACCGCGGATTATGCCGCGCTTTGAATTACGGACAAAGAGTATAATCTCGTCGCGTTCCTTTGTGGCTGGCAGCTCAGCCTCGATGCGTTCGATTGCATCTGAGTTGTTGAGACCTGAGAGGTAGAGATAACGATAAGTTTCCTGGATGTCGCGGATAGTCTCATTGGTGAAACCACGGCGACGGAGACCGATGGAGTTGATACCGGCATAGGCAATAGGTTCACGACCTGCTTTAACATAGGGAGGGATATCCTTGTTGACAAGAGCACCACCCTGAAGCATCACATGTGGACCAATATGACAGAACTGGTGAATCAAAGCACCACCACCTATCACAGCGAAGTCATCAATCACCACCTCACCTGCAATCTGCACGGCATTCGACATGATTACATTGTTGCCTACCACACAGTCGTGAGCCACGTGACAGTATGCCATGATGAGACAGTTGTTGCCCACCACAGTCTTACCTTTTGAAGCTGTGCCACGATGGATAGTCACACATTCGCGTATTACTGTATTGTCACCGATGATGGCTACTGATTCCTCACCATTAAACTTGAGGTCCTGAGGAGGACCAGAAATGACTGCTCCCGGATAAATGGTACAATTCTTTCCGATGCGCGCACCTTCCATAATGGTGACATTTGAGCCGATGCGGGTACCTTCACCAATCTCCACATTCTGGTCAATGGTGACAAAGGGGTCAATCACCACGCTGGGATGTATCTTGGCAGCCGGATGAACGTATGCTAAAGGTTGTTTCATTATATTCTGGTTTAGAACTTATTTATTCTTGATGATTTGTGCCATGAACTCGCACTCAGTCACGATTTTCTCGCCTACGAAAGCGTAGCCCTTCATCATGGCGCAGCCGCGACGCAACTCTGTCATATATGACACGTGGAATATAAGCGTATCGCCGGGCACAACTTTCTGGCGGAACTTCACATTGTCAATCTTCATGAAGTAGGTAGAATAACGTTCAGGTTCGTCAAGACCGCTGAGCACAAGCAAACCACCGGTCTGTGCCATAGCCTCTACCTGAAGTACTCCGGGGAGCACTGGCTCCTGAGGGAAGTGACCGGTGAAGAAAGGCTCGTTAGCCGTGATATTCTTCACACCTACTATATAGTTTGTACCCTTCTCGATAATCTTGTCGACCAAAAGGAAAGGATAACGGTGAGGGAGGAGTTCGCGGATACGGTTATTGTCCATCAGCGGCTCCTTGTTAGGATTGTAGATGGGAGCCTGCACTTCCTGATGCTTGATTTCGCGGCGAATCTTCTTGGCGAAGGTAGTGTTTATTGAATGTCCGGGACGAGTGGCAATGATACGTCCCTTGAGCGGACGACCGATAAGCGCGAGGTCGCCGAGCACATCGAGAAGTTTATGACGCGCAGGTTCATTCTCTGAAGTAAGAGGAGCATCGTTGATATATCCAAACTCATTCACGCTCTTGTGAGGCACGTTCATGAGGTCAGCAAGACGGTCGAGCTCGCTCTGGTCCATCGGAGTATCGTAAATCACAATGGCGTTGTCAAGGTCACCACCCTTAATGAGATTACCCTTTACGAGAGGTTCAATCTCGCGCACGAATACAAATGTGCGGCTTGACGCTATCTCATCCTTAAATTCCTCCATGTGTTCCAGAGATGCAAACTGATTGTTGAGCACCACTGAATCAAAGTCGATTTTCACATCAACCGAGAAGTCATCATCAGGAAGAACGAGAATTGACGAACCGGTAGTATCGTCGCGCACTTCTACCTTTGACTTGATATAATAGAAGTCCTTGTCAGCATTCTGCTCAACAGTGCCCACTTTCTGGATTTCCTCGCAGTAGAGACGTGCGCTACCGTCAAGAATAGGCATTTCGGGAGCGTTAACCTCGATGAGACAGTTATCAATGCCGGCAGCATAGAGCGCAGATAAAGAATGCTCGATAGTTGAGACACGAGCTTCACCCTTAGCAATAACTGTACCACGATTGGTTGCTACAACGTTTTCAGCCAATGCATCAATCACGGGCTGACCTTCCATATCGACACGTTTGAATTTATAACCATGGTTTTCGGGAGCCGGAAGGAACCTAGCTGTAATCTCCAGTCCGGTATGCAGACCCTTACCTACAAGTGTAAATTCTCCGTTTAATGTTATCTGATTCATATATCAAAACTATTTTACTTTCTTTTCGAGTTCCTTTACCTTGTCATAAAGCGAACCAAGTTTCTTAACATATACCAGTCCACGGGCATACTCACCCATTTCCACTGCTGGCGCACCCATAATCCTGTCGCCTTTCTTGGTACCCTTATTTACACCGCTCTGGGCACCGATTTCAGTACCGTCAGCTATAGATATGTGACCTACCACACCTACCTGACCGCCAATCATACACTGGGCACCGATTTTTGCTGAGCCGGCGATACCAGCCTGAGCTGCCATAACAGTATTGGCTCCTACTGAGCAGTTGTGGGCAATCTGGATAAGGTTATCGAGTTTAACGCCTTTACCGATATGAGTTGCGCCCATCATAGCGCGGTCAATTGTAGTATTGGCCCCGATTTCCACATCGTCATCGAGCACCACATTTCCTGTCTGTGGTATTTTTTCATAATGACCATCCACGGGAGCGAATCCAAATCCATCAGCACCAATCACAGCACCAGAATGGATGATGCATCGCTTTCCAATCTTACAGCCATCATAAACCTTAACACCAGGATAGAGGATAGAACCCTCGCCTATCTCGCATCGTGCACCTACATAGGTCTGAGGATATATCTTGACATTCTCTCCTATCTTTGCACCTGCACCAATATAAGCAAAAGCACCCACATACGCATCAGCCGGAATTTCTACTCCTTCAGCCACGAATGAGGGTGTCTCGACACCACGTTTCTCCACTTGGTTCATTTTTGACACCATGTCAAGAAGATGAGCGATGGTAGCATACGGGTCATCAACACGAAGTAGAGTCGCCTTCACCGGCTGCTCTGCCACAAAATCGCGGCGTACAAGCACCACAGAGGACTCAGTAGTATATATAAAATGAGTATATTTAGGATTTGCAAGAAATGATAAAGCACCGGGATGCCCTTCTTCTATTTTTGCAAAAGTATTGACTTTAACATTTTCATCGCCTTCAACCTGTCCGTTGACAAGGGCTGCGAGTTGCGAAGCAGTAAGTTCCATTTATAGTTACTTTTATAATCTAAATTACTGAGGTCGCGGTATTGACCTAAGATGCTTGCAAAAGTACAATATTTTTACGGATTGTCCAATTAAATCATTACGAATCGGACCATAAAGCAATGATAAACATTATTAAAAGAGCCACTATTATAGTCGATAGAGCTATTAAAGCATTAAATATATCGAAGCTCATCACTGAACAACGACGTATGTATGGTATTAATAGCTATAAAAAAAGATAGCCGGCTCCAGATGTTGGAACCGGCTATCGGTTAGAGGGGG
>CAJTQR010000005.1:0-317938 GCA_910578515.1 uncultured Duncaniella sp.
CTAACCGATAGCCGGTTCCAACATCTGGAGCCGGCTATCTTTTTTTATATCTATTAATACCATACATACTTCACTCCCCCAATCCACACCATCCGCACTCAACTTGAATATAGGCACGCAAATAAGAAAATATGCATATAAAAGTAAAGAGGACTTAATCATCACGATTAGTCCTCTTTTGCTGTTTCTTTACTTGGTGTACTTTTATATGTAAACCACCTTAGAAATTTAGGAAGCTCTTTGCTAATTAATTCGTTTTAGTATATGTTAATCTTAAATTAGTATTCACTATATATGACGCATGAAACTCGAAAAAGTTACATTTACTATCGTGAAATTTAATTTATTTAACATTTATTCTAAATCTATCCTTAGCCCTTCATTTGCAAGAATGACATTTGGAAACTCTTCCTTAGCTTCTTGCATCAATATACTCTCACTGTTATATCGTTTCGAAAAATGACCGATTATAAGACGATTAGCATCAGCAAGAGTGGCAATTTTAGCCGCCTGCCGCGCTGTGGAATGTCCGCGCTCACGTGCTTTCTGCTCGAGAGAATCATCGTATGTGGACTCATGGTAAATAGTATCAGTACCTTTTACGGATTCAGCCACACGGGTATCAAACATAGTATCGCTGCAGTATGCGTAGCTGATACATGGGTCCGGATTAGTTGTGAGCATGGTGTTGGGAATTATTGTTCCATCCTCTTTGATGAAATCAGCTCCCTCCTTTATGGATTTTAATTGCCAGAGAGGGATGTTATGAAATTTCACCATGTCACCCTTCAGATGTCTGAGCTTCGGTTTTTCTTTAAACAGGAATCCTGTACATGGGGTACGGTGGTATAGAGGAAATGATTCTACAGTAAGACCAGAATCTTCATAAAGCACTCTTCGTTCTCCCTCTTCAATCACATCGTAAATTATCTCGAATGGAGCATTACGGTTGAAGTAATCCATCCACTCCTTAAGTAGGCGTGCTCCCTCTTTAAATATATGAATTGTAACCGACCCTGTCACTTCGTGTAAAGCCATAGTGGATAGCAACCCTGGAAGTCCGAACATGTGGTCGCCGTGAAGGTGAGATATAAATATGTGGTTAAGGCGTGAGAACTTTAATCCCATGCGTCTGAACTGGAGTTGAGCGCCTTCTCCGCAGTCAATCATGAAGAGCTTGTCGCGGAAGTCCACCACTTGACACGACGGCTGATGGCGTGCAGTAGGCGTGGCTGAGCCGCATCCTAAAATTGATACTTGAAATTTAGCCATAACGTTACAAAGATACAAAATAAACATGAACAACAGCAAGTGCACCCCCTCTCTTTATTATATATTAAAAATAGTTTTGTTCCCGTTACGGTTTTGTAGTTGAAAATCACAAAATATGTTTGGATTCATTTGAGAAAATTTATTTGGAAGAGGATGGATAAAAATATAACGGCTACTCTTTGGTGTGATTTAAAATTTTTCTAACTTTGCACATCGAAATCAAACCACTGGAAAGATGCCGGAGTGGTCGATCGGGGCGGTCTCGAAAACCGTTGTTCCCTTACGGGAACCCAGGGTTCGAATCCCTGTCTTTCCGCTTAAAGAGCTGTAAGTCACCGACTTGCAGCTCTTTGCGTATGCAGGGCGGTGATACCCTGGGGTTCGTAATCGCGAAGCGCTTGCGCAGCAAGAATCCCTATCTTTATCTGGATATCATGCGCAAACTCACTGCAAATAGTTAACCCGCAGTGAGTTTAATCTCGATATTGCATTCATTATGCTATAAAAAACGTCCCTTGGAAAAGCCAAAAGCCTATTCCGTAGGGACGATTATTTTTTAGAAAGTGTAAGAGGAGTGCTCAGGTAAGAGAATTGCTCTATCTTATCACTTCAAACTTATAGGGTGAAACTATTCCGGTTTCCGATAGCCACATTTGGGACATACTCCGTTTTCATTGAGCGAGATACCACAGAGAGGGCATCGGTCAATGTCATTGCGTGTCTCAAATTCCTGCGATGCTGCATTCACACCACTGTTAAAGGTTATCTTGGCAATGTTGAGTTTGTCTTTAAGAAGGTCGTATACAATCTTAATCATTCCTTCAACAGTCATTGTCTCCTTGGTCACCACCACTCGAGCGTCAGGAAGTGCCATGGCAAGATTTGTTTTAAATGCCACGCCCTTCATTTTGTTTTGAGGATGACCGTGAAGTATGCCTTGTTGCTCATATACACTCAGGATTGCCGGAAGCAGAGGGTCGTCCTCTCTCAGTACCAATGCATGGTCGAAATTCTGGAGCACATCCCACGCAGTTTTTCGTATTTCATTACAGGGAAACACCATGTTCACTCCATCGTTTATGCTATCCTCAACTTCGATGGTCATGACGCCTGTATGTCCGTGAAGATACTGGGCCTCACCTTTGAATCCATAGAAACGGTGAGCATACTGGAGGTCAAATGTTGTAATGCTTCTCATAATTGATTAATCTGTTGTTTTGTTAATTTGTGATTATTTCGGAGACTTTAATATGTTCTCAGTCCCTACAATTTTAAACAATCTTTTCTGCATAAAGTTTGCACTCATCTCATTATCCGACTTGCGAACAGTACAAATGCAGTCAGACCGGTGAACCTTTTAGGGGGCACCGGTCTGAGAGCTTAGGATTAAATACTGTTATATTGCCCGTCGGGATGGGGAGTGGAGAAGAGGCGATGCGCAGACACCGGATGTGGCTGCTGATGGAAGCTGACGGTAACAACGGAATGGCATACCGGGCACCGGAAGTGATTTTATTCCGCATTTTGATAATTAGCAGCAGCTTCGGTCAGGAAATGGTTCAAGGCGTCCTTGGCTGACATGGTGTAAATACTTCCGTCCTTATGGGCGTAGACCACCGTCTGACCTTTCACTATTTTATCCAATAGACATCTCTCAACGGCAATCTCCATGCCGCGGGCAATCTTTTCTGTCACATTTTCTTCATTCTGTTGCTTCATCATTTTTTATTTTTTCATATATTTCCGGTGCTATGGTATGTGTATCGTTAGCCACCACCTGTGGGCGGCAGCGGGTATTGTCAATGATAATCCACGAGTCAACTATCGGCATGAAAAGTTTGAACAGGTTGCTGATGCCGTGATGATAGCGGCGGATTATTACATCCTGCGGGATGTTGTGTCCACCCTCGCTGACGCGCTGCGCCACTCGCTTGATGGCGAGTTGGGGCGAAGAGAGCCAGATGTAGAGGAGGTGCACGAGATAGCCCAGCTTGTGGGCGCGCGATATCAGCGCATGGTAGCTTCGGGTTGCCAGTGTGGTCTCGATAGCAAACGTGGCGCCTTTCTTCAAAAGTTCTTCAATCCGGTTGAGCATTATACGCCCTGCTTCCATAGAAACACTTTCCGGATTAAACGGTGATAGCCCCTTTGCAATTTCATCGGCATTGACAAATTGCTGACATTTCAATACGTCGGGCAGGAGGGTGAATGAAGCTGTGGTTTTGCCTGCTCCATTACAACCGGCGATGATATATAAACTGGGCGATTTCATAGTGGTGTATTGTTAAGATGGTAATATGTTTTATTTATGTCGTTTTTGTCATTCTCTGTAATATATACGTTTGACACGCTGTGAGATTGATGCGAGCACCTCGTAGGGAATGGTTTGCAATGTATCGGCAAGTGTGTCGACAGGCATGTTCTCTCCGAATACTTCCACGCGGTCTCCCACACGGACATCCGGTACGTCTGTCACATCAATCATGCATGCATCCATGCAGATGGTGCCGACTGTGGGACATTTCACGCCTCTCACTATCATGGCGGAATTGCCCCAGCCGAGGTGGCGGTTGATTCCGTCTGCATATCCTACAGGAACGGTGGCTATGAGCGATGTGCGTTTGAGCACACCGCGGCGGTTGTAGCCTATGGTTGTGCCTGCATCCCATTTTTTGATTGATATTATCACGGTGTGGAGCGAGGACACGGGGCGCAATTCATCTTGCGAGCCATCGTGAACGGTTTTGATACCGTAGAGTCCTATACCGAGGCGCACCATGTCGAGCTGATGCTCGGGAAAACGGGTGATGCCGGTAGAGTTGAGTATGTGGCGCAGAATTTTCCTTTCGGGGAAGGCTGCCTGAAGTGTGTCGCAGCATTCGCCGAAGTATTCAAACTGACTCATGGTGTAGTCATCTTCCATTGGGTCATCAGCTGCACAGAGGTGAGAAAAGATTGACTTTGGCACTACTTGAGTTTGACCTGAGAGTACCTCAATCAATTCAGCCATATTCTCTTTCCTGAATCCGAGACGATGCATTCCGGAATCAATCTTTATGTGCACGGGGTATCCGGTGATGCCGTTGAGCTGTGCTTCCTTGATAAGCTTGCGGAGGAAATCGATGCTATAAATTTCAGGCTCCAGATGATAGGAGAATAGGGATTTGAAGTTCTCTACCAAAGGATTGAGAACCAGTATTGGCATTGTGATGCCAGCCTGACGCAAATCAACACCTTCGTCATGAACAGCTACAGCGAGATAAGCCGCGCCTTGCGATTGGAGAGTCTTGGCAAGTTCATGGGAACCGGCTCCGTAGCCTGATGCTTTTATCATGCAGATGACGCCGGTGATAGGTTTCAACCGAGAGCGGAAAGCGTTGAAGTTGTCCACCATGGCATCGAGATTAATTTCCATCACGGTCTCATGCTGGCGTGCTTCAAGCATCTCACCGATACGTTCGAAGTGAAATTGCGGAGCCCCTTTTATAAGTATCAGTTCGTTGGTGAAGTCAGAGGGCGACATCGAGGAGAGAAATTCTTCGGTATGTGCGAAGAAACGGGATGTGGGGTCGAAAAACTCTTTGTGGCGTGAAATCTCGCTTCCGATTCCTATCACGCGGCGCACTCCTTTGAGTGTTAGCAACTCAGCTACACGACGGTAGAGCATACGGGGTTCTGACACATCGTGCATAAGGTCGCTTATGATTACCGTGGCGGTCAAGTCGGCGGTAAGTCGGCGGTTCATGAAATTTAGTGCGGGAGCGAGAGAGTTGTAGTCGCTGGTGTAATTATCGTGGATGAGCATGCAGCCACCTGTCCCTTCGATTACTTCCAGACGGGTGCCCACATGGGTGAGAGCACTCATACGTTTAGCTATTTCCTCCGCCGGGAAGCGTAGATAGAGCATTACTGCAAGGCAGTGTATGGCATTCTCGATATCGGCGTGCGCGATGAAAGGAATTGTAACCTTTTCAACCGGTGCATGGAGGTAGGAGTAGTGTATGGTGGTGGAACTGCTTTCAGGACGCTTCTCAATCATGCTGATAAACAGCGGGCGTTCGCTATCCTTTGATGACCAAGCTATTTCAACACCTGTTGTGGTGATGAACTCCGATAGCAGAGAATCGTCGCCGTTGAAAATCACGCACTCACAGTCTTTTAGTAGTGAGGCTTTCTCCATCACCTTCTCTTCTACAGATGCGAATCCGTCGCTATGAGCCGACCCTATGTTGGTGAATATACCGATAGTGGGCGATATGATTCCCTGCAGACGTCGCATCTCATCGTGACGTGAAATCCCTGCTTCAAATATAGCCAATGAACTATCTGCGCCAATCTCCCATATAGACAACGGCACTCCTATCTGCGAATTATAGCTTCTTGGACTGCGAGCTATCGAGTAGTCATCGCGGAGCAACTGGTTTAGCCATTCTTTCACCGTGGTTTTTCCACGGCTGCCGGTAATGGCGATTACCGGAATGTCAAACATCTGTCTATGGTGTGCCGCCAGTTTATGCAGCGACTCCATCACATTGTCGACCACTAAGAAATTGCAATCCTTCAATCCCTTTGCGTCTTGCGGGATGCCGGTGACCACAAAGTTCCTTACGCCCTTGGCATAAAGGTCGGAAATGTAACGGTGTCCGTCGCCGGTGGAGGTGGTTATTGCGAAGAAAAGCGAATCCTGAGGGTATGTGAGGTCCCTGCTGTCGGTCAGAAGTTGCGAAACCGTCAGTTGGGGTGATTGCAGGCATTTAACACCCAATATGTTAGCTATGTCAGAGATATTATATTCCATTTATAGTATAACGTTTATACGCTGATTGGAGTTTTGGATATGTTAATATAAATTTATTAACCTCATTATGTTTTTTAGCATCTTCTGCTGCGGTATCGCCCGAGAGCGAGCGGTGAGCCAGACGACGCGTGAGCCGAGAAGCTTCGGTGGCTATCCGAATTGTCTCATCATCAAAATATGATGACTTGAAGATTTCATAGATGTATCTCACTGCCACATCTGATGGGTGGCGCATATCCTCGGCATAGAACCGATAGTCGCGCAAATCATCCATCATGATTTCATAGGATGGGAAGTAGCCCACATCCTCACTATGAGCTGCTATCAGAGCCTCAATTCCAAGCAGGAGTGTGGCTTTTGCTATCTGTCCGGCATGGGCACCGTCACCGAGATAGCGCAATGGACTTACGGTAATAATTATTCGCGCATCTTTATTGACTGAACGGAACAGGGCATACAGCTCTTCAAGGGCTGTGGTCACTCCATTCAGGCTAAGATTGACAGTATCGAATGTTGAAGCCGGCTGCTTGTGACAATTAGCCACAACTTCGCCTGTTTTCTTAAGCCGGTAGGTCTTTGTGGTGCCGAGGGTAAGAATAAGTACCTTGCATTTGCGCAGGGTTTCAGCTGCAGACTCAATTCTGTCGTTCATTCTCGCGCATACATCCTCTGCCGAGCTCGATGAAGAATAGCGGGAGTGGAACAGATAGCTATGGAAGCGCTGTTCATGTTCGATAAGTTCATCGGGAGTAAGAGTGGTATGATTCACAAGGGTCTCGATAGCACGCAGAAGAGACAACGGATTATATATCGGTCCAAACGGATTGACGTCAGCATCAAATAATTCTTCCACCATACATTTGCCAATATTGTCAGTGAAACATGAACCTAACATTACTATCGGTTCACCATGACGTATGATGCCTCTGACGCCGGGGAGTGGTTTTATCTCGGTCCTGAATTCCATATCTACCTAACACTATTCAGACATATATCTGACTTTTTCCGTAGTCCTACAATTAGTTGACAAATCACTATACCTGTCGGATACTAATCATATGCAAAATTAGCAATAATCCCCATAACAGAGTCCAATCCGCATAGAAAAATTTGCACATTCCATAAATTATATCTAACTTTGCACCCGTTGTCGGATAAAGTGGCAATAATGTAACGCTCTTTCTTAGAACGTAAGACACTTAGTCCGCATGACGCGAATTGGACTCAGAAGGCAATCGAGTTTGCCGGATTTGTAATCTGCTGAAGTCCTTTGAATGGAGTGATGCTCGAGTGGCTGAAGAGGCACGCCTGGAAAGCGTGTATACGTCAAAAGCGTATCGCGAGTTCGAATCTCGCTCACTCCGCCCCAAAAACACGTTGATTTGCAGCAATGCAATTAGCGTGTTTTTTGTTATAATGCTTCAATCTTATTGACGCAATCCTGATAGACTATCCATATATTTTTGCAGAAAGAATATAACTATAACTCATAAATATCACCATATTCTATATAAAATGCACCCCAAAAGTTAGACAAAACTTCTGGAGTGCATTTAGCAACAGGAGTATCTTTTGCTATGAATGTGTTTAATACGTTAAAAAAGAGTTTTCGCCAGGATTATGGAACTGGTTTAACACTTTATAAAAAGTCTGACCCCGGTTTATGCGTGACTATCTCAGATATTCCTCAGTGCTGAGCTTTATACCTGAAGGTCCATAATCGCCGAGAGCAATATTTGCTATTTGTTTTTGTGGGTTGGTGACATGGTCTATAGGCTCTTTCACACCGTCGTAATATTCAGTAGGAATCATATTGGATATAGAGTATTCCCATGCCGGGTTTGGAAGAATATTACGGTACATGAACGCGATATATTCGCTCAACGGTTTTCCGTCGATATTAAGTTTTTCGCTGTCCCATATCATGATATTGACATTCTTTCCGGCTTTTTGCTGACTTTCTACTTTAGCCTTCACCTCTGCAAGACGGGGATTGTTTTTTAGACAGATTACAAATTCAGCTTTCTCTCCGTCGGTCCAGTTGGCGTTTCTATCGCATAGAGAATCGTATGAGCGCGTATCGGCAGCAGAGCCAAGACATATTGACCAGTAGCGTGCTGCAGCGCCGGAATAATTCTCAGCCTTCTGGGGGATTGGAGCAGGGATAAAACTGAATGTAAGCACACTGTCGCTTCTTAATCGAGTGCGTGCGTAGAGATAGGCGGTAGAATTGTTGGGATAGTACTTGCTTACAGGGGCAAGGAAAAATGGTACCTCGCGCAATTCGTCAGACTTCAGTATGTATACGTTCGACGTTGCTGAGTAGACATTCGATACTATATGCTCGGGCAGTTCCACTTCTTTGCCTGTTGTTGGGTTGATTGCTGTGATGAGTGGCAGCTCCACTCCTCCATATTCGTCATGATTTGTTCCTGTAGCATCGGTGCCGAGGTATTGGCGCACCATCACACATGCTTTTCTCACACCATCCTTGACTATACAGATATTCTCTGGAGCAAATTTCTTTTTGAAATCCTCCGCAAGATTCTCGGGCACGAGGTATACTGTGAACCGTCCTGTCTTTGTTGTTGATATTCTGAATGGATTTTCGCTTCCATTGTCGGGTTCAATGGCGGCATCATCAATACCACCTATTGCCGAACCGTTCTCATCATCGTAGACTGAGAAGCTGAAATATCGGCAATGTGGAAACTCGCCTGTAAATCTCAGCACTTTGTCTCCGTGACGTGAAATGTCGTAGGTGTATTCCCAATAATTGCTATAAAGGTCGGGATACGCACCGATTACCTCTCCATTGCCTTTCACCGTTGCACTCCATTGGCTTCCCGGTTCGACGGGGCGTGGACTATCATCCTCAGAGCATGAGCTCATGAATGCAATCCCCGACATAAATACTATCAGGGCTGTAAAAATTTTCTTATTCATAAGACTGTAATAATGATTGTAAGTTGCTTTGTCTGGAAAACAGTCGTAGCGGAAGTTCAGGAATAAAAATGACATGTTTTCCACTGCAAAGAAAATGATTATCCTTCTACCTTACGTTATAAAAACGTAAATATATGTTTTTGCAAGATATTTTTTACGGTTTTACAAATAGTTGTGACATAAGAATAGCCCCGATGCAGTCTTTAAACCGCGCGGGACTATTCTTATATCCTGGAATTCCTATCGGCCCCCAGATATTTAAATGTTGTTATTTACCAAATAAACTGCCGATTTTGCCTTTGATTTCATCGAGCGGACTTTCTACGACGCCATCTCCGTCAAGGTCGCCGATAAGACCGGAACTCTTGACTTTTTCAATGATTTCTTCCATTGAAAACTTGCTGGTATCAATACCTTTGAGATGCTCAGTCACTGCCGAGATATCAAATGAGCCACCAAATTTTGATGTAAGCTCTGACAATATGTTCTGTATATCCATAATTAAATATAAATTGGGGTTAATACGGTGGTTATCTATTTATAAAACATAATGCCTGAATGGATTGTTTGTGTGACGTTCCCTCATTTTTGAATTCTTCAGAACTATTTTCTAATTTTGCATCATATCGTTTTTGCTTTTTATCAGTACTCGAAATGAAAAAGGTTATCATCATCGGTTGTCCGGGAGCCGGAAAGAGCACTTTCGGTCGGAAACTCGCCGGTAAGACCGGTCTTCCGCTCCATTACCTCGACATGATATGGCATAAGCCTGACCGGACCACTGTGAGTCGTGAGAATTTTGACTTGCGGCTGTCGGAAATTATGAGAGAAGACGTTTGGATTATCGATGGCAATTATATCCGCACTCTTCCAGTGCGTCTGCACAGTTGCGATACTGTATTCTTTTTCGACCTCCCTTTGGAGATTTGTCTTGAAGGGGCTATGGATAGGTTGGGGAAGAAGCGTGAGGATATGCCGTGGAACGACACAAAGCTCGATGATGAATTCAGGCAGTGGATACTTGATTTTCCTTCCACTCAGGTCCCCGTTATCCGTAACCTTCTGGAATCATTTCACGGCACAGTTATTACTTTTCATTCACGTGCGGAGGCTGCTGCATTTATAGCCGGGTTACCCTGATTCTATCCTTCAGAACCATATAAAAATCAAAGGAGCTGAGTCCTGTTTATTCGGACACAGCTCCTTTGTTTGTATTATTTAAAATAATCCTGAATTACCGGGCGGATTATTTCTTTGAACCGCGGATAGCAGCGATACCGGGAAGTTCCTTACCTTCGATAGCCTCGAGAAGAGCACCACCACCGGTAGAAACATAGCTTACCTTATCAGCAAGACCGAACTTGTTGATACAAGCCACAGAGTCACCACCACCTACGAGTGAGAACGCACCCTTTTCGGTAGCTTCTACAATCGCATCGGCGATAGCGCGTGAGCCGGCAGTGAAATTGTCGAACTCAAACACACCTGCAGGACCATTCCAGAGGATAGTCTTTGCATCCTTAATCGCATTGGTGAAAAGCTTGCGGGTTTCGGGACCTGCATCAAGACCTTCCCAGTTTTCAGGAATTTCCATGCATGAAACCACCATAGTGTTGGCATCGTTGCTGAAATCGTCAGCAGCCACGCAGTCAGTGCCGAGCACGAGGTTGACACCCTTTTCCTGAGCTTTCTTGATGATGTCGAGAGCAAGGTCAAGTTTGTCATTCTCGCAGATTGACTTACCAACGTTGCCACCCTTTGCCTTAGCGAATGTATAGGTCATACCACCGCAGAGGATAAGGTTGTCTACCTTGTCCATGAGGTTTTCGATGATGCCGATTTTAGTTGAAACCTTTGAACCACCCATGATAGCGGTGAAAGGACGCTTGATGTCTGAAAGGATGTTGTCAACTGCATTGACTTCCTTCTCCATGAGATATCCGAGCATCTTGTCATCCTGGTCGAAGTAGTCAGCAATCACAGCTGTAGAGGCATGACGACGGTGTGCGGTACCGAATGCATCGTTAACATATACGTCAGCATAGCTTGCAAGAGTTTTTGCAAATTCTTTCTGGCGTTCCTTCATTTCTTTCTTTGCTGCATCATAAGCGGGGTCTTCCTTGTCGATACCTACGGGTTTGCCTTCCTCTTCCGGATGGAAACGCAGGTTCTCAAGAAGCAACACGCCGCCGGGCTTCAGGTTCTTAGCCTGTTCTGCAGCTTTTGCGCAATCTTCAGCAAATTCAACTTCGGTGTTGAGATATTTGCCAACGGTATCCTTGATTTGGCTCAGGGAGAGCTTGGGATTGACTTTACCTTTGGGCTTGCCCATGTGGCTCATGATGATGAGGCTGCCGCCATCGGCGAGAATCTTCTTAAGGGTAGGAAGAGCTCCGCGGATACGGGTATCATCTGTAATTTTACCGTTTTCGTCCAAGGGAACATTGAAATCCACACGGACAATGGCCTTCTTGCCGTTGAAATTGTACTGGTCGATAGTCATTGATGATGTTATTTAAAATATTGTATTGTTTTTCAGTTATACGGATGCAAAATTAATGAAATATTTCTTTAATACCAACATAATTAGTAGCATATTTTTATCCAAATGCACCTATTTGTCGGCGCTAATTTCCTTCATGGTCAAGCTCCTCATCCTCATCATGCTCAGGATTGGATGCCGGAAGATAGTGGCTGAGCATAACATATCCGAGCAAGCCGGAGAGGAATGAGCCTATGACAATACCGATTTTTGCATTGTTCAGCAACTCCATGCCCGGTTCTCCCATATCGCCGAACGATAGGTTAGCAATGAAGAGCGACACGGTGAAGCCGATACCGCCAAGCATTGATATGGCTGCTATCATCTTCCAGTTGGAGTGCTCAGGCATCGGGGCGAGTTTAAGCTTCACCGTAAGCCATGAGAACAGGAAGATGCCGAGGAACTTTCCGACGACAAGTCCTATGATAATGGCGAGGCTGATTCCTTCCACTATGCTCACAGGTTCCACGTCAAGGAGGAAAATACCTGCGTTCGCAAATGCGAATATAGGTATAATCAAATAGCTTGTGACAGGATGCAGTGAATCCTCCAAATCCTGCAACGGTGAAATCACCTTATCCGATGCGCTTTCTATCTTCTTCAGCCAGTCCATCTGCTCATGGCTTAGAATCGTGCGTTGTGAAAGTGCCACATCGTCCTCTTCATTGAAGTTACGTATTGTACGACGGATGGTTTTGATGTATTTCTTTGGTGCATATACCGGTACAGATGGTACGCAGAACGCCACAAGCACTCCTGCAATGGTCGGGTGTATCCCTGAGTTGAGAAACAGAAACCACACCACGCCTCCTATTATCACATAGAACATCTTAGTCTGTATCTTCATGTAGGCACCTACTATCAGCACAGCCAGTCCGATGGCGGCATATCCGATAAATGCCAGTTCGATATGCGAAGAGTAGAATGCGGCAATAACTATAATACCGCCGATATCATCGACCACCGCCAAGGTAGTCAGGAATATTTTAAGCGACAGAGGCACTCGGCTTCCGAGTATGGCAAGCACTCCAAGTGAGAATGCGATATCGGTCGCCATCGGAATCGCCGCACCGTCAACATAGTCTGTGCCCGCTGAAAGTACCAGATAAAGTCCTACAGGAAATATCATTCCTCCCAAGGCTGCCATGATAGGCAGGAGTGCCTGCCTGAACGATGATAGCTCACCGACAAGCACCTCTCGCTTGATTTCAAGCCCGATGGTGAAAAAGAATATTGCCATGAGGGCGTCATTGATAAACTGTAGCACGGTCATGGGATGTCCGGCATGCGAGAGCACGTTGAAATCCCCAATCTGTAGCCTCATCTCCTGATTCCAGAAGTCATTATAAATGGTATTGACACCCGGTATATTGGCTACAATCAGTGCCAGTACGGTGGCGAATATCAGTACATTGCCTCCTGTCGCATGACGCTTTAGTGTCTGTCGTGCTGTGAAAAACACATGGTGCGCGAACCCTCCTGACTCAAAGTCGGCTGGATGCAGGTCATTGGTGCCGGGATTGACACCTCCCGACATCCTTTCATCATTATTATTTGAAACGTGTGTCATAATAGTATGTTGTTATATATGTAAGTATGTATATTATAAAAATCCTCTTGGTTCCGGTGTGTTATTTCTGTGCGGTTGTATCATTCGCCCGTAGAAGGTCCGCAAGGCTTACATCGGCGTTTCTATATCGGTAGTCTGACTTCTCTCCCCGATAGTGTATCGCCTCATTGGGACAATTGTGGTAACAGGCTCCACATGTCAGGCATGCCGACCTGATTATAGGATGCCTATCATCATCCATCACTATATTATCTATCGGGCATATCTTCCTGCACACACCGCAACCGTCGCATTTCTCATCTAGAACGTAAAACCGTTTGTAGGCGTTGGGCGATAATGGAAAGATTGACATATACCATCCGGCAATCTTGCCATATAAATCTGTCCCCTCTATATAGCGCCTGCGGTTCCTCACATCATCCACTATTGATTTCAGATGCTCTTCCACATGTTTTGCCGCGAGATTCTCCACCTGTTTCCTCACATTGAAGTATGGGAAATAATTATCTACCATCTTGATGGAATTGATGTAGTCAAATCTCATCCTCCCCTCTGCAGCCCGGCGGATTTTGCTCACTGCGCCGGCCTGAGTGTTGCCGCAAGTGAAGATACAGAATAGATACCGGCATTTCAGGCTCACCCGTTCTAAAAATTCAGTGACCGGTCGGGGAGGAGCTCCAAAGTGAGTTGGTGTCACTATCCCTATGGCATCATCTTCCCAATATTTCCTGTCACCTTTAAGCATAGCGGGAATACTCACGAGCTCTCCTCCGAAAGCACGTGCCACCTGTATGGAATTGCCGGTTGATGAAAAATAAAATATAGTCATTTCTTCAGTTTATCCACAATCGCTGCCACATCGTCATGTGCAGCTTTAGTTGGCTGTTTTTAACATCCGGTTAAAAAAACATACGAATGTGAATTATATTTTATAACAATCCTCATTCGTATGGAGTTTATTCTCAACCCGCATCTACCGAGTCATTCTCAGCAGTGTTTTCGGGCTTATTATTTCTTTTTCTTTTTCGTCTTCTTATCAGCCATGCCACCAGCTTGCCGCTTCTGTCGAAAAATAGAATTACCAGCAGCGTTGCTCCGGCTACGAAGGTGAATGTCTCAAGCACAAATCTCGGTTGCGGCTCCAAATCGGCTATCAGCTGTGATGCCGGTGTCTCGGTGACAAATGAATAGCTTATCGACGATAGTGTACGCTTCCATTTCACCACACCGTTGTTAAGATATACCAGTGCCGCATTGCCTCGTGCCAGTTCCTTTATGAGATTCGGCTCTGTGTTGTAAATAGGGTAGGAAGCCATGGAGATATCCTGCCACCACTCGATGCCTGCCTCATCACTGTTGACCAAGGCTATCAGTGAGCCTCCTCGTTCGGTGATAAATTCATTCAACTCATTTATCAGATATGTACACGACAAATCCACCTTGTTTATATCAGGAATAGTGACTATGAATTGCTCACCCTCCTGCGAAATCACATCAGGAGCTATATCCTCTCCATCCTCTATGATGGTGAATCCGTCTGATACATCTGTGGTGCCGTTAAGAAGATGACGTTCCACAAATTGCCAGGTCGAGTCGGGTAGGGCATCTATCATGAATGTCTCTCTCTTGCCATCGCGCTCATAGACATATTCAAACACCGGTTCTTCTCCATCCTCTTCATCCTCAGCGGTATTTATAAGATGCGTTTCCGGTGCGAACCGGCGGAAGTCAATCATCGGCTGCACGTTATAGCTATAGAATGCCACGGCGAGTATATAGAATGTGACCACTCCGCCTACCACCCACTGCACATAGGGGATAAACAGTCCTGATACCCTACGGTTAAACATCAGCAGATACACCAGGAACAGTGTGAGGAATATATTCTTTACAAATGTTGCGGGATTCGACAGTATGATAAATTCGCCGAAACAGCCGCAGTCGGCTACCGGATTGGCAATTGCAATGTAGAGCGTGAGCGGAAGCATCACGCACATCATGGCAAACAATATCCACACCGATATTCTGCGGTAGCAACCCAGAAAGAGAAGTATACCGAATACAAATTCCACCCCTCCGAGCATAAAAGCTCCGCAAGTCACAAGGGCTGATGGAATATCCCAGCCCCACACGTTGAGGTATTCCCCGATTTTTATCACGCTGCCCCAGGGGTCAACACTTTTGACAAACCCTGACATGACAAACGTGGCGCCTACGATTATACGTAGAAGCCACACCACCGCCGGATGATACAGCCGTGAGATGAAAGGTTTCTCCTCAGTCGACATCGGTCAGTTTTATTATGGCAAAGATTGCGTAATTTATTATATCCATATAGTTTGAGTCAACGCCCTCCGACACTAATGTCCGTCCCTGGTTTGCCTCAATTTCTTTCACTCTTTGAAGTTTGGTGAGTATGAAATCGGTGTAGGAGTTGACACGCATTCCGCGCCATGCGTCCCCGTAGTCATGGGTCTTTGCGGCAAGAAGGTCGCGGGTTATTTTCACGTTGCTGTCGTAGAGCTCCATCGCTTTCTCCGGGCTCATGTCAACCTCGTCGGCATATCCATGTTCGAGCTGTATAAGACCTACGATTCCATAATTGACTATAGCCATGAATTCGCCGAGTACACCTTCGTTGACCATAGCCTCTCCTTCTTCGAGCGTGCGTATGCGCTTAGCCTTGATATATAGCTGGTCTGTGATGGAGCGGGGTCGCATGATGCGCCATGACGCGCCATAATCCTTTAATTTCTTTTCAAATATGTCACGGCAGGTGGCGAGTGCCGAATCAAACTGTGAAAGAGTTGACATGGTCATAAGTGCTTGTTATCTGATAATCTGTTTTGTGGTTGTATATATAGTATTTGAGTTGCGGAGTCCCGTGATTTTGATAGATGTTTCAAATACGGACACCGCAACTCAAAAATAAGTTGATTACCTCTTGGAAAAATTGTTTAAATCAGTCCGTTCAGCACTTGGTCTGACAATAATGCCGGAATCAAGGTGAAATGAATTGTTTAAGCAGTTTCCCGGATTAAAGTATTACAGAAGAAGTTTCTCGACACGTTCGAGGTTCTTGCCGTCGTTGAGGTTGTAGTAGATGTTCTTGAGGTAACGGAGCGGGTCAGTGTTCTCGTTGTCAAGCTCATAAGCCTTTTCAAAGTACTTCACTGATTCAAGAAGGAGCGGACGCATCTTTTCGTAGTTGTACTTGTTGTATTCTGCCTGTGACATGTTGGCTGCTTCCTGGTCCATCTTGTCATACTTGATTACGAGCATACGACCGAAGTAGTAGTTGGCAAATGCATTGTTGGGGTCGAGTTCCACAGCCTTTGCGTATGCCTTTTCTGCTTCCTCGTTGTTGCCCTGGTTCTCATAGAGCACACCGAGTGAGAGGTAGTAAGCTGCGTTGTTGGGGTCAGCTGCAATCGCTTCCTCAAGCATCTTCTTGGCAGGGTCATACTGCTTTGCGTCGATATAGCTGTTAACTATACGCTGGAGGAACACAGGGTTCTTTGTGCCGAACTTGTCGAGGGCTGCCTTTGAGTAAGAGAGCTTGCGGTTCTCATCCTGCATCTGGTAAGCCACACTGTAAGCGTAGTCATAAGCCTGTGGGTCATCATAGCCAAGTTTTACCAACTGGTCGAATGCCTCGGCTGCCTGGGGGAGCATTTCTGCCTGCCATGCAGAGAGTGCGCGGTAATAGTCAAATTGTGCTACGGTTGAATCGGGAAGTGCAGCGGGAGCTGACTTGCCGAAGCGGGGATTCTGAGGTATTGAGAGGTATATGGTCCACGCATTGTATGCCTTTGCATAGTCATGGCTGTCCCAGAAAGTAGAACCGGAAGTCATGAAGTCCTGCATGTGACCTACAATCTGGCTCACGATATCTTTTGAGAATTTAGTCTTGATTTTGCCTTTGGCATCTGCCACGCTGTCGAGGGCGAGGGCCTTCATGCCATATTCGTAGCCATCGATAAGAGCTGAGCCCATATCTGCCAGATTGACATCCTGACCTATTGCCTTCTTGGCATACATGTCATCATAAATCTTAAAACCTGCCTTGCCGGGAATCCAGTAGGTCTGAGCCTGCTTGTCAGTCTCGGGGTTGGTAAATGCGGGTTTGATTGCTTCAATGGCTTTCTGATAAGCGCCATAGTTGTCAGCACCCTTGAATGCCTTTTCTGCATCTTTCACAACATTGAGCTGTGCGGACATTGATAGTGCAGTGAAAAGTCCGAGAGTTAGGACGCAAGTCTTTTTCATAAAAATTGATATTAGGAATGATTAGATTTTAGTTCTACAATTAGAATCAGTTCTATTGTTCATCATCTGCTTCGGTTGCTTCATCAAGCTCTTCGTCGATTTCTTCCTCATCTACGATTTCTTCCTCGGCTTCCGGTGTCAGTTCCTCATCAAGCGCTTCAGGTATTACTTCCTGTTCCACTACTTCTTCCACTTCCTCTTCCGGGTCTGTGTCTACGCAGCATACCGATGCGATAGTGTCATTTCGTTTGTCGAGGTTGATGATGCGTACGCCCTGAGTGGCACGTCCCTGAACTCGGATGTCTGCCACATGGATGCGCAGGGTGATACCGCTCTTGTTGATGATTACGAGGTCATTTGAATCGTTCACGCTCTCGATGGCTACCAGTTTGCCGGTCTTTTCGGTCACGTTCATGGTGCGCACACCCTTGCCGCCTCGGTTGGTGACGCGGTATACTGCCACCTTCTCCATCTTACCGTCAACTTCCATCTCTGTGTCGAGCGGAGTACGCTTACCGTAGCCACGTTCGCTGAGCACCATGATATTGTTGATGGTGCCCTCTTCCATGCAAATCATGCCTACCACTTCATCCTCCTCGTTGTCAAGAGTCATACCTCTGACACCTGCCGACATACGTCCCATCTCACGCACTTTTGATTCGTGGAATCGGATGGCACGACCGTTGCGGTTGGCGAGCAGGATTTCGCTGTTGCCATCAGTCATTTCAACGCCCAGCAGCTCATCTCCCTCACGGATTATGATGGCGTTCACACCCTTGGCGCGAGGACGTGAGTAGGCTTTCAGGCGAGTCTTCTTGATTACGCCCTTCTTGGTGGCGAACACAAGATTGTGGGTCTGTACGAATTCCTCGTCGCCGAGTGATTTGGTGCAGATGAATGCCTTTACGGAGTCATCGCTGTCTATGTTGAGCATGTTCTGGATGGCACGTCCCTTGGAGTTCTTGGCTCCTTCGGGGATTTCATATACCTTCAGCCAGTAGCAGCGTCCCTTCTGGGTGAAGAAGAGCATGTAGTTATGCATTGACGCCGGGTAGATATGCTCTATGAAGTCCTCATCGCGGGTGTCGGAACCCTTGGCGCCCACACCACCGCGGTTCTGAGCACGGAATTCGCTGAGCTGGGTGCGCTTGATGTAGCCACGGTGCGACACGGTGATAATCATGTCGTCATCGGCATAGAAGTCCTCGGCATTGAAGTCTCCGGCGGTATAGTCTATGTCGGTGCGGCGTTCGTCGCCATACTTGTCACGTACTTCAATCAATTCATCCTTAATCAAGGCACGGCACACATTGTCGTCCGAGAGGATGAGTTCCAGACGTTCTATCTCGCGTTCAAGAGCCTCATAGTCGTTCTTGAGCTTGTCTTGCTCGAGTCCGGTGAGCTGGCGGAGTCGCATTTCCACGATAGCGGCAGTCTGCGGGTCGGTGAGACCGAAGCGTTCCTTCAAAGCCTCGCGGGCCGACTGGGTGTCGGCGGCGGCACGGATTATCTTTATTACCTCATCGATGTTCTGTGAGGCTATAATCAACCCTTCGAGGATATGTGCGCGTTCCTGCGCTTTGCGGAGTTCATATTTTGTACGGCGAATCACCACTTCATGTCGGTGTGATATGAATTCGCTGATAAGTTCTTTAAGATTGAGTGTGCGGGGACGACCGTTTACGAGCGCAACGTTGTTGACGCTGAACGATGCCTGCATCTGGGTCATCTTGTAGAGCTTGTTGAGCACCACGTTTGAGTTGGCGTCGCTCTTCAGTTTGATGACTATGCGCATACCCTTGTAGTCACTCTCGTCGTTGATATCAGCTATGCCATCAAGCTTCTTATCGTTCACCAGGTCGGCTATGTAAGTGATAAGCTCGGCTTTGTTGACATTGTAGGGGATTTCGGTAACGATGATGTTCTCGTGGTTATCCTCCACTTCTATTTCGGCCTTTGCACGAATCACTATTCTACCTCGACCGGTTTCGTAGGCATCCTTGACGCCGTTGTAGCCGTAGATGGTACCGCCGGTGGGGAAGTCGGGGGCGGGGATATATTTCATTAGCCCGGGAATGTCAATCTCCGGGTCATCGATATAAGCCACGCAGGCGTTGATGGCTTCTGAGAGATTGTGGGTAGGCATATTGGTTGCCATACCTACGGCGATACCCGATGCTCCGTTAACCAGTAGGTTGGGGAAGCGGGTCGGGAGTACCACAGGTTCCTGACGGGAGTTATCGTAGTTGGGCTGGAAATCCACTGTGTCAGAGTCGATGTCTGCAAGCATCTCCTCACCGAGCTTCTGAAGTCGTACTTCGGTGTAACGCATTGCCGCTGCGCCGTCGCCATCGACTGAACCGAAGTTTCCGTGACCGTCCACCAGTGTGTAGCGCATAGCCCAGGGCTGAGCCAGACGCACCACGGTGCCGTAAATTGACGAGTCGCCATGGGGATGGTACTTACCCATTACCTCTCCCACGCAGTTTGCTGATTTCTTGTGGGGATGGTCCGATGTGTTTCCCATCTCGTTCATTCCGTATAGTACGCGGCGGTGCACCGGCTTCAGTCCGTCACGGACATCAGGGAGTGCACGCGACACTATCACCGACATTGAGTAGTCAATGTAGGCGCTCTTCATCTCATTCTCGATGTTAATCTTAATGATGCGGTCTTGTTCAATCATATCTGAACTGCTGTTGATTTTTTTCAGTTGCTTATTTATTAAGGTGTCTGAGGAGATTTATTTAAGAGAAAACTTCCCACAAAGGTAAGAATTTTTTTACAAAAATTGTAACTTTGCAGAGCAAGATTGTGTTTTTATTTGTTATTATATTAAAATAGTACAAATTGACGAAGTTTGGCACAATTTTTGCTCTTTTACCAGTTCACCACATCTCTGAGGGCGCTTCTTTTTATCTGTTTGCTCCCTCTTAAATCACCACATTTAAAGAAAGGTAAAAAATTTGATGGATACTGTTTACTCACAGAAATTTAAGGAAATAATCAATGACACGCCGAAGCAGGCTGCCCGACATAACAATCGCTATGTCATGCCTGAGCATCTGTTGCTGTCATTGCTTAATGATACAGAAGGCGAGCCTTCGCGGCTGGTTGAACGTTCTGCCAAAGGGGCGTCAGCCTATGAGTTGCGTGAGGCGCTTGACAAGGCGTTGTTCAATGCATCCACCGAGGGTGACTACAGTGGTACAGTGAATCTCAACGACGTCTCTATCAGTGACCTGACTGGTCGTATCATCAAACTTAGTGTGCTTGAGGCGCGTATGCTCAAGAGCAATCTTGTGGATTCGACACATTTGCTGCTTGCCATTTTCCACAACTCTGATGCGCAGAATTCCGAGTTCATGGAGCCGTTTCACCGTGCTGGCGTGACCTATGAGTCTCTATACCGCCTTATGGCTGCCAATAGCAACACTGCTCCCCGGATGGGTGCAGACTTCACTGAGGATGATGAGGATGACGATGAGCTTCCCGGTGGAAAGCCGGCAGGAGGTAGTTCACAGTCTCAGTCGCAGTCCTCTAAGAGAGGTGGAGCGTCAACTGCGCAGCGCCGTGGAAATGACACCCCTATGCTCGATAAGTATGGCAACGACATGACTCTTGCCGCTGAGGAGGAACGTCTGGACCCCGTGGTTGGTCGCGAGGTTGAGATAGAGCGTCTTGCACAGATACTCAGTCGCCGTAAGAAGAACAATCCCGTGCTCATTGGTGAGCCTGGAGTTGGTAAATCGGCTATTGTCGAGGGGCTTGCCCTGCGCATTGTGCAGAGGAAAGTGTCACGCATTCTGTTCGACAAGCGCGTGATTTCGCTTGACATGGTTTCGATTGTTGCCGGTACAAAGTATCGTGGTCAGTTCGAGGAGCGTATAAAGGCTATCCTTGACGAACTTGCCAAGAATAAGAATATAATCCTCTTCATTGATGAGTTGCACACCATTGTTGGTGCCGGCAATGCCGCTGGCTCGATGGATGCTGCCAATCTGCTCAAACCTGCGCTTGCGCGTGGTGAAATTCAGTGTATTGGTGCTACAACTCACGATGAATACCGCAAGAACATCGAGAATGACGGAGCTCTCGAACGTCGTTTCCAGAAAGTGATGGTAGAGCCTACCACCACTGAGGAGACTCGTGTGATTCTTGACAATATCAAGGACAAATATGAGGACCATCACAATGTCACATATACTCCTGAGGCTCTTGACGCATGCGTGAGCCTGACTGAACGCTATATATCCGACCGCAATTTCCCCGATAAGGCTATTGATGCCATGGACGAGGCTGGTAGCCGTGTGCATGTCACTAACATCACTGTTCCAAAGGAGATTGAGGACCTGGAAGCGGAGATAGAGGCTACATCGGCGCAGAAATTGCGTGCGGCCCAGTCGCAGAATTTCGAGAAGGCGGCTTCCTACCGTGACAAGGAGCAGCAGTTGAAGGCTCAGCTTGAGGCTGCCAAGAGTGAGTGGGAGAAGCAGCTGGACTCAATGCGCGAGACTGTCGACGAGGAGAAAGTTGCTGAGGTCGTGGCTATGATGACCGGTGTGCCGGTTCAGCGTATAGCTCAGGCCGAAGGTCGTCGTCTCAAGGAGATGGCTCCCGCGCTCAAGGGGCAGATTATCGGGCAGGATGGTGCTATCGATAAGATTGTCAAGGCGATTCATCGAAACCGCATCGGTCTCAAGGACCCTAATAAGCCTATCGGTACCTTCATGTTCCTTGGTCCCACAGGTGTGGGTAAGACACATCTTGCCAAGAAACTTGCTGAGTACATGTTTGACTCTGCCGACACACTTGTGCGCATTGACATGAGCGAGTATATGGAGAAATTCACCGTGTCGCGACTCGTAGGAGCGCCTCCTGGATACGTTGGCTATGAGGAAGGTGGTCAGCTTACTGAGAAAGTGCGTCGACGTCCTTACTCTATAGTGCTCCTTGACGAGATAGAGAAAGCGCACCCCGACGTGTTCAACATACTTCTGCAGGTTATGGATGAAGGACGTCTTACCGACTCTCTGGGTCGCAGGATTGACTTCAAGAACACTATAATTATAATGACATCTAACATCGGCAGTCGTCAGCTTAAGGACTTTGGCAGTGGCATTGGCTTCAACACCCGTCCTGCCGACGATAAGGAATACAGCCACGGAGTGCTGCAGAAAGCTCTCAACAAGGCTTTCTCTCCGGAGTTCCTTAACCGTATTGACGACATAGTCATGTTTGACCCTCTATCCAAGGAGGCAATCTTCAAGATTATCGATATCGAACTCGCAGGATTCTACAAGCGCGTCAAGGAGCTTGGCTATACGCTTACGCTCACAGATGAGGCTAAGAATTTCATTGCCGAGAAGGGCTATGACGCTCAGTTTGGTGCCCGTCCTCTCAAACGAGCCATCCAGAAGTATCTTGAAGATAATCTCGCCGAGCTGATAATCGACTCTTCCGTTCAACCGGGCGATGAGATATTTGTATCATACACCCCAGGTGTGACAGAGCTCTCTACTGAGATTCGCAAGCATACCTCTGATGAGCAAGCTCCCGAGGTAGAGCGTGAATAAAATGGTTTCTTCAGAAAACAGATAGGAGTCTGTTTAAAAAATTATTTCATAATGGACCGGTTTGAACTCTTAATCAAAGGTTTAAGCCGGTCCATTTGATTTTAAACTGATGTATCCTTTTATTCTTTAGAACCGGATGGAATTAAAAAAAGAATTTCAGCAACCCCCGATATTAATACATGTAAAAAGGTTAAAATCGGTTGTTTGATAGCAGTTACCAATGGAATTAATGTTAAGCGTTTTGTTATAAAAATAGGTTTAATTTAAAAGTAAATCAGTTTATTGATATGGAACTTGTATGTGTAGCCCAGTTTGCAAGCCCCGTGGAAGCCAACATAGCCCGCGGTATGCTCGAGAATCATGACATTCGTAGTATTCTTGATAACGAGACCATTGTCGGGGTCCTCCCCATGCCCCAAGCCATAGGAGGCGTGAGACTTATGGTGATGAGTAAAGACTATGATGAAGCACTCCGTCTCCTGAAGTCTCACCATGATGTGACCAATTAATACATCGCTAATAGACGTCGTATAATACCAATCGCAAAAAAAATTTCAAAAAAATCAAATAAAACTGTTACATATCACAGATGCCTTCGTTATCTAAGTAAAAAAACGATTGAACCACCTCTCCCGAGTGAAACCAAACAATCCGACGACACAGTGAAACAGACCATCTTATCATCCACGTTCATCCGATTCCGAGACAAGCTGCACAATGTTGCTGCCGGGATTGTGGGCAACAGTGACGATGCCGACGATGTGATTCACGACGCTTTCTGCCGCCTGTGGAGCAAGCATGGCGATATAGCCGACGAGCTCTCTGCTATCAAACTTAGCTACACTGCGGTGCGAAATTCTGCCATCGACACCCTCCGTCGCTCAAAGTCCTCCATCTCGGTTCCCATTGAGAGCTTACCCGAAGCAAATGAGCTTGAAACGGATGATGATGAGGCTGCCCGGCGGGAGGCAACCTATAGGGCGGTACTGAAACTGAGCCGCGAGGTGCTGAGTCACACGCAATATGAAGTGTTCAGGCGGCACGACGTAGAGGGGATGCCCTATCAGGAGATAGCCGCCGAGCTGGAAATGACGCCGGAGTATGTAAGAGTGACACTCAGCCGGGCGAGAAAGACAATCAGAGAAATTTACCGTAAACAACATGCTTCAGAATAACAACGATATGATTACTTCAGATATGACACTTGAGCAGCTTCTCGAAGCGATTGAATTATACTTCGAATGCGAGCTTTCCGACGAGCAGGAGCAGCAGCTGAGGCGGGTGATTGCCTCGACCGGGTTTGCCCATCCCGCCATAGATGAGGCGCGGGCATTGATGGGTTTCCGCACTCCGCAAAGTTGCTCGCGGCAGATGGATGCGCCTGCCTCTAAATCACTTCCGCAGGAAACCCCGGTGGTGCTGAAGCGTTCACGCTGGCGTAGTCTGACTGCAGGATTGAGCATCGCGGCTGCCTTGGCTGTGGTGATGACTCTCGGATGGATGCTCAACCGCACGGCTTCACAAGTCAATCCTGCCGCGTCGACCTGTGTGGCTTATGTAAACGGAGCTATGGTGACAGACGAGGATGTCGTAATGGCACTTATGGCGCAGAGCACTTCGGAGCTTAACGAGGCTGCCGAATCTGCGCAGCAGACTTTCATTGACGAACTGGAGATGATAGCCCCGGCAGTTGACCGGTACGAATCCTCCGTCAATCCTCTGGAAATATAAGATATTATATGTAACTAAATGATATTAAACAGTCTATGATTATGAAACGTTCATTCATTGCTTTTATGTTGGTTCTGACATTGTCGGCGATGGCATCGGCGCAGACAGGGCTGGAAATCGGTCAGATTTTCAACGGTCGCTATGCAGGAGACCCCACAGTCACAGAGACCATGATGAGTGGCAACCACCAATTTCTGCGGCGCCATGACCTCAACGTGTTTGCCACGTTCAAAGGTCCGTCATCGAAGTATGCCTCAATCATCGAGCCGATGGTGCTTGCCGACGGAGCGAAATCCGTGGGACGCAACATCCGCTATAAAGAGGGTAAGCTACACTATGCCTTTTTCATGCTCCGTCCCATAACCGAAGGTGGAGAGAAGGTGAATCGCTTCCTCTATTATCTCAACAATGCTCCGCAGAAGGGGAGCAACATGATGGTGGTCTACTTTGAAGGTCCCATCTCTCAGAGCGAGGCTTCCTCTCTGATACAGTCAATGGCTAAAAATGTAAAATAACCAATCTTTTATTCCTATTTTTTAAACTATTCCAACGCATCACATCATGACACGTCACATTATCATAACCGCATTATGCTTCATTGCCACAGCTTTCACCGCTTTAGCTTCAGCACCCGTAGAGAGGGTGGACACGCTCCTCTTTTCTCCTAAAGCATCAGCCATCGCAATCTCGAGATACCGCACCAACACCACTATAGCTGTGAGTAATGTAGATGGTTCGGCTGACAATTTCTATTACCAGACCGGAAGCTCTACCCGTGTACGCAGCGACGAGCGTAGCAAGATTAATTACACCGATATCACAAACGTACTGATTGCCGAGACTGATACCAAGAGGCTTCTGGTTCAGTTCACTACCGATAAGAATCACAACGTGGAGTACACCTATGACCTTCCTGACCCGGACAACCGCTATGTCAAGACCTTTCTTGGGGACAAGAGCAGCGATTTTGGTATCCAGCTCGGAGTCAACTTGGGCAAATCGGGAGGAACTCGATGGGACCTTGTGTCAGGCGGATGGGGTGCCGGATGGGTCGGCACATTGGATTGCGACCCTTCCATGGATGCTTCCATGTGGAAGAGTGATGAATTTACTTGGGCGGTAGTTCTCGGTGTGAGAATGACTCATGGACCTCACTCGCTCACTGCCGGACTCGGTATCGACTGGCGAAACTATGTCACAACCGGTGACAGATATCTCCATAAGGATGAGGAGGGACGAATCACACTCATGCCCTACGAAGAGGGTTCCTCACGTCATCGCTCGCGCATACAGACATTCAGTCTTCAGATTCCTGTGCTTTATGGCATATCCTTTGGGGGCAGACGCAATTTCCAGTTTCTGGCTGGTCCCGTGCTCAATTTCAACACCGGTGGCAACATCAAGACTCAGTATCGTTTAGGCTCCAACGACTATTCCATCAAGACCCGCCGCATACATCAGAAGCCGGTGACAGTCGATATGATGGCAGAGATAAAATACAAATCGGTGGGTATCTACGTGCGCTACGCTCCTATGGAAGTGCTCAAGAGTTCCACAGGGCTCGGTTTCAAGTCAATCTCAACCGGTATAATGCTGGGGCTTTAATCCACACACATTCTTTTGATATCATATCCCAATAGATAAATATATATATCTTAGATAAATGTATATCCGGATAATGTAACTCATTTTATGATGTAATGCATATCCGGATATTATCTTTATTGTGCGCTTACACTGTCACGAGAAATCATTTAAAAGCATAGACAATTATTCTTTTTTATTTTTTAACGTATTACTTATCATCATTTTGAGGGTACTTTCCAATATTTTTCGTAAATTTGTAGTAACGACTACTGAAACATACTTACCAACCACGAAAAACAGATAGGAAATTCAGAAAACCGAATGAAAATCTCCCGTATATTTTGCCTTGTCGCCTTTGCGGTGCTCGCATCTATGACTTTACTCAGCTGCTCATGCAGCAGTGACCATAACGCACCTGACAACGACGCCAACCCCTCGCCCGTAGACCCCGCTCCTTCAGCTTTGCCCTTTGCAAAAGGTGTCGACATGAGTTGGCTCACACAGATGGAGAGTGAAGGGTTGAAATTCCATGCTCCCGGCTCTCCGGTAGATGGTGACGCCATGCAAATCCTCCGCGACACCAAAGGTGTCAACTCCATGCGTCTGCGAGTGTGGGTGAATCCTGCCGACAGATGGAATGGGATTGACGACGTGATGGCTAAGGCACGCCGTGCCCACGCTTTGGGAATGCGCCTTATGATTGATTTCCATTTCTCCGACACATGGGCTGACCCGGGGCATCAGAGCACTCCTGCCGCCTGGCGAGAGCTTGATATAGATGGTCTGACAGCCAAAGTAGGGGAGCATGTCACCGATATGCTCGGCAAGCTTAAAGCCGAGGGGATTACTCCTGAGTGGGTGCAGATAGGCAACGAAATTACCCCAGGTATGCTACATCCATTAGGACATATAGACAACCCTGCCAATCTCACCCGCCTCATCAATGCCGGTAACGATGCTGTGAAAGCTATATTTCCCGATGCCAAGGTGATAATCCATTTGGACCGAGGGGAGGATGAATGGCGTTATACCAACCTATTCCCTAAGCTCCAGGAGCATGGCGCCCGCTACGATATGATAGGGATGTCGCTTTATCCCGATGACCCAACAGATGCGCAGCCTGATACATGGAAGGAGATGACCGACAAGTGTCTTGCCAACATCAGGAATCTGCACGCCACTTATGGTAAACCTATAGTAATCTGCGAGGTCGGAATGCACTATTCCCGTGGTGACATAGCCAAAAAGTGGCTGACATATCTTCGAAGTGAGTGTGAAAAGCTCGGATATGTCGACGGTATATTCTATTGGGAACCGCAGGCGCCTGCAGGCTACAACAGCGGTTACACCAAAGGATGTTTCATCGACGGAGCACCTACCGAAGCTCTTGACCCATTCAAGGATTGACAGTCTCGAGGGTTTCCGCGTATGTCATGATTTGTTCTATTTAAGGATTGACTTCAGGTAGATTAACTCTCAGGTTGAATCATCAATCGAATTTCTCTCTCTCTGCTGCAAAAAATTTCAATCGAATTTCTCTCCGTTATAAAATCTAAACTAAATACAACCACTATAAATGAAAAAAACAACATCAATTCTAACCCTCTCACTGCTGGTCGCTCTCGGTGCGCAGGCATCAGACAGAAAAGTGACCACACTCACCGATGGCTGGCAGTTTACCAAGGGGGAAGCCACACATTCCACCCGCTGGCAGGATGTGAAAGTGCCACATGACTGGGCTATTTACGGACCGTTTGACCGTGCCAACGACCTTCAGGAAGTGGCTATAACCCAGAACGGCGAGACAGAAAAGACTTGGAAGACAGGTCGCACCGGCGGTCTCCCATTCATAGGAAAGGGAGAATACCGCACTACCTTCAATGTACCCGACACCACCGGGCGCTCATTTACCGTGATATTTGACGGCGCGATGAGCAATCCGGAGGTAATCCTCAATGGCAAGCCTGTGGGCAACTGGGGTTTCGGTTACAACACCTTTTACCTCAATCTCGACGATGCAATACGCCCTGGCGAAAACGTACTCGAGGTTAAGCTTGAGAACAAGGAGCGTGCTTCGCGCTGGTATCCCGGCGCAGGGCTTTACCGCAACGTTCACATAGTGGAGACCGGGAAAGTCCATGTGCCTGTATGGGGTACTTACGTCACCACACCTAAAGTGAGCCGCGAATACGCCTCCGTAAACCTAAAGACAGAGATTGAGGGTGCTACCAAGGGACAGAATCTCAAGGTAGTGACCACAATCATGGACCCTCAGGGACGCGAAGTGGCAAAGGAATCGACCCTTTATCCCGCTCACGGACAAGTCGTGAACCAGAATTTCCTCGTCGAGCATCCTGACCTATGGTCGGTGAAGAAGCCTGCGCTCTACACAGCCATGACCCGCATCTATGATGATAAGGAAAAGGAACTCGACAGTTATGAGACACGTTTCGGTATCCGCAAGCTCGAATATATCCCCGACAAGGGTTTCTTCCTCAATGACTCTCTGGTGAAATTCCAGGGCGTATGTCTCCACCATGACCTCGGTCCGCTCGGAGCGGCAGTAAATCGCTCTGCCATCCGCCATCAGCTCGAACTTCTGCAGGATATGGGCGTGAATGCGGTACGCACTTCACATAACATGCCCGCCCCAGAGCTCGTGGAACTTTGCGACGAGATGGGTATCATGCTTATGGTAGAAGCCTTCGATGACTGGAGTTTCCGACCCAAGAGTCCCAATGGTTATGGCTCCATCTTTGATGAATGGTGGGAACGCGACATCACAAATATGGTGAAGCATTACCGCAACAATCCCTCGGTGGTGATGTGGAGTCACGGCAACGAGGTGCCATCGCAGTGGGACCAGAACAATGGTATAGCCACCATGCTCAAGCTGCAGGACCTCATTCATGAACTCGACCCGACCCGTCCTGTCACCAATGGTATGGACCAAATCAGAGCCGTGCTTAACAACGGTTTCGCCGCTGCGCTCGATATACCCGGATTCAACTACAAGCCGCAGTATTACAAGGAGGCTTACGACAAGCTCGGACAGAAAATCATACTCGGTTCAGAGACTGCATCAACAGTTTCCTCGAGAGGTGTTTACAAGTTCCCTGTCGAAGTAAAGAAGACTGCAATTTATCCCGACAATCAGTCATCATCCTACGACGTGGAGGCTTGCTCATGGTCGAATATCCCCGATATAGACTTCGCTGCCGACGATGACCTACCTTACGTTATAGGACAGTTCGTCTGGACCGGTTTTGACTATTTAGGAGAGCCGACACCTTACGATACAGATGCATGGCCCAGCCATTCAAGCTATTTTGGAATCATAGACCTCGCATCGCTTCCGAAGGACCGTTACTACCTCTACAGGTCAAAATGGAACAAGGAGGACACTACTCTCCACATACTTCCCCACTGGAATTGGAAAGGTCGTGAGGGAGAGGTGACACCGGTGTTTGTCTACACCAATTTCCCGAAGGCCGAGCTTTTTATCAACGGCAAGTCGCAGGGGATGCGTGAGAAGAATGACTCAACCGACATGACACGCTATCGCCTGATGTGGAACGAAACAGTCTACGAGCCCGGTGAAGTAAAGGTGGTGGCATATGATGCATCCGGAAATCCCGCCGCGGAAAAGACAATCCGAACCACCGGCAAACCTCACCATCTCGTGCTTACTCCCAATCGCACCACAGCTCCCGCTAACGGAGAGGAACTTGTATATGTGACAGTGCAGGTGGCAGACAAGGACGGTAATATCGTTCCAACAGCCGACAATATGGTAAGTTTCACCGTGACCGGTGAGGGTACTTACGAAGCAGGAGCCAATGGTGATGCAACATCACTATTAAGTTTCCAGGACCCGAAGATGAAATTGTTCTCAGGAGCCGCAACAGCTATTCTCCGTACCGGAACTACCCCGGGAGCGCTTACTTTACGCGCCACAGCCCCGGGAGTGAAACCCGCCAACCTCACCATAACTACCACAAAGCCATAGTTGTGAGTGTTAATTTCATGGAGGAATAGATTCCATGAAATTGATTGCAAACGTTGTGATTTCTTTGCTTTTCATTCAAAGGACTGATTAAAAATTAAATAATTTTATTTTCTTGAGGAATCTGTCAATCAGATTTCCCTCCCATCCCCCACATTGGGACTAATGCGACAGCTTCAGAGCGCTGACGGGTGACCTACTGATGAAGGGGTGCTGGGTTGAGAAGATAGAATGACAGGATGTATCCGTAATGCAAAGGTAATATCACAAACAACCTAAAAAAGTGCGATAATGTAAGAGTGCGTAAATTTTTAACACAAAATTTGAATTTTAACCAAAGAGGCTGTCTAACAAGTCCCCAAAATTGAAAATTATCCCTATCGAAGTTTGAAGTGCCCTCCAAAATTGTATTCAACTTTTTTGGGGGCACTTCAGTTCTGACGTGGTAAAATCGTAAAATTCGGACTTATTAGACTAATACTTACGCGGTTTCAACCTCGGGTACTGAATCTATCGAATTGACAAATTCAATCAACTGCGGATTTGAATCTTTTTGTGAGAGGTTCTTGAGGCTCTTTTTCAATTCATAGGCATCATCCCCAGCTATATTTATTAAATCCATATAAAAATCTTTGTTTTGCAGAATCAATGAACGGCATGCCCCATCGGAAATTACAGGTTTCACTATTTTGTCAATAACTTCTCCAGCTTGACTTTTTAAATTACCATGTGTTCTAAGCCATGGTTCGAAAAACTGGAACTTTATTGCATTGATAGTCTTTTTACCGATACAGAAATCATTTCTTATATCGGTAACAGTCGATTTAATTTTTCGTTTGTCCAGCCTTTCAATTATATTCTTAAAGCAATCAGGCAAAGAACTCCAATTCTGAGTACCAGAAGCAATATCTATTAGAATCTTTTTACCAAATTCTGTCAGGTTATCAGGCAGGGATTTGATCTTAGTCAATAAATGGTTTGTTGCCACAAGCCAGTAATTGGATGCATGGTTTGCTTTTTGGGCATATAGCGTATTTGAACTTACTTCAGACAACGCTTCGATTGCGATTTTATTGATATGGTCGGTCAAGACATTACTTATCTTAGTGGTCAAACTATAAAAAGACGCACGAGGAATTACAATTTGGATATTGTTTTTGCTTAAATGCTCATCCAAATCGCTATCCCATTCGGCTAAATGCTCGATAAATGCATCTTCCGTAACACTTATCCTATTCTTGATATTTTCAAACTGAGGTAATATATCTATAAGTGATAATTTATACCCCAATTTATTTTTTACCATATACTGCAAAGTGTCATTCAATAACGAATTATTCCAACCAACACTCTTAATCAATAAATCTCCATGATTCACGTAATAATCCATGATTTTTGCAACATATTTTATATCTCCACTCTCTATTAAGGAAACGGAGCGACCATGTGCCAGTTGCATGGCGACCAAATCATAATATCCAGACTCTTCAATGTTTCGACCATCAGTGTTTAATTCAGAATGCAACTGATTTATGTAGGTTGAATCTAACGTTACAGATAAAGGTCTTTCTTCGTCAGATGCCAATAAACGATAGGTTGTAAATATAGCCCCTAAATTGTCTTTATTTACGCCCTTCGTTTTTATGCAATTCATGATTGTTTGCAGAAGTGTTGGGAACGTATAGGCAGAATCGCTCTTTAATGTTTTTACAATATCTGCATGGTCGAAATTATCGGGTAGTAAGTTTGACAAATAAGTATCGAGTGCCTCTGAATTTGTTTTTACTTGATAATACTCGTATGCTTTGGTTGTATTATCATCTCGATAGGCCTTATGTGTTTTATTTGCAACTTTAATATAATCGATAAACGTATTTGACTCAACTGTTTTTGCTTCAATCAATGACGCAAAATCGCACGACAACTTATTTTGCTCAATAAACCGGTCAATTTCGTTTAATGTCTTGAAATAGTCGCCGCCATTAAAGTCTTTGAACCGAACTACCTTTTTATATAATTGAGCAATCACATGATTTTGGTTTTCCGTGTCTAAATGCAATAGTAACTCTTGATATTCGACAGGGAACGCTTGTTCATCAATAGGCTCCTTTAACTTCAATTTTGCTATTCTTTGCCATATATGCAAAATAGTATCATTCTTTCGAGTTAATGTATGCAAACAGTGTATAATTTTATCGACAAGCGCATCATCTATTCCCTTTATAACTTCATCCAACACAATGTCAAATTGCTTATTGGTATTCGCGTATTGGTTTATATCATGGTCGTCTTCTCCGTTGATGCAACCTTCGATATATTTCTTCAATGGAATTTGTCGCGCATGTTCAACATCAACACCATATACCAAAGCTGCAATTTCGCGTTGGGTTTGCAGATTATTGTTAATTATTGTTTGAATGCCATTCAGATAGTCGCCGGACAATATTTGTTCTGCTGGATTTGCGAGAATCTCTGCCTTCTTAAGACAGAACAAAGCTATGTTTATCATCGAAATTTCATTGCTCCATTCTTGACGAAGAGCAACCATTTCATTGATAAATGATATAATTTCCCGAACGTTGGCGTTGGGATTCACCAATCTGAATATTCGATTTATTGTTTCGCTCTCGTCATTCCCTTCTTCACCAAATGCTTCAACAAAAAATTTATCTACGATATTCCGATAGTCGGTAATAACAGGAGGAGCGACACGATAAACAATGGGGAAAGTCTTATTGATGAAATACTTGGTAAGTTGTTTCGTTTGCTCGTTGGTCTCATCTCCGAATGCACAAGCTAAATGTGTTTCATCGAAAGGAATAACAGCCCAAACATTTTCAAAACCGCTATCGGCGAAGAATGTATGGATAGAAGACCATAGTTCTTTTACTTTTTCAGCGGGAAGTCTATCCATGTTGTCAAAAACAAGGACTAATTTATGTTGTCCTTTTTCCTTGATAAAATCAGAAATGTCCTGCATCCATGCTTTGAATTCACAAACAGTCGGTTCATCCTCGCTCAAAGTCTCATAACATACATCATTTTCGATTTTATCTTGATAAATAGCTAACAAATAACTCCATCCATATTTTTGAGGGTCTTTACGATACTTTAGCCACCAAATAGATAACGCAATAAGAACTGGCAGTGCAGCTATGATAATAGACAATAAAGAAAACCCGCACGTTGTGGGTGTAGGTTTTACTGCATATGCAATAAATGTAAATATCGGAGTTAGGACAGCAACCAAAAATGCAGCAACCATACCATTGCTGATAAGGGGATATTTTTCAGTTACAGTTTCCGTTTTGCGAGCTAATAAATATTTCAATTTATCAGACCACGATACGGTTTTCGAACCTCCACCTTTGACTTTTATTGTTGCATCTCCAGATAAGATACCATCATCAATAAGTTTACTTGTAAGCAATTCCAATATAGATCGGCGTTGCAAATCTTCTTGATGCCCCCATGCATCATACTCAAAAAAGTAATAGTTGTCGGACAATTCACTTTCCAACATTTTCACCACGTTGGATTTTCCAGACCCCCAAATACCTTCGATACCGATAATTCGAGGTAAAGAACATTCTTCATTCAATGAATCGTTCTGACGAAAATGGCGAGCAATAGTTTTTGCCAGCCTTTTTTGCGAACCTCCGTCGAATTTATCAATACCGCACGGCTTATTTTGGATAAAGCGGGGATATTGCTGTTGGGATTGTAGTTTACTTTCCATATACGTAATTTATTGATTACACGAACTCCAAATAATTCACCTTGTTCACTACGTGAAATTCAGCATGAGGGTAGGCTTCTTGAAACACTTTCGGGACACTGGGCATCTTGTTTCCCCATTTGAACTCCAAAGCTGTCAAGCTGTCTGCACTCTCTTCAATCAAGTCAATTTCTTGCTTATCGTAAGTACGCCAGAAATAGAACTCCTTATGTAGTCCTTCGTTGAAATTTGCTTTACGACGCTCTCCTATGATGTAGTTCTCCCACAATGCATCGACATCCTGTCGAATAGCCAATGGTGAAAAAGCACCTATAATCGCATTTCGAATGCCATTATCATAGAAATACCACTTCCCGGCTTTCGTCACCTCTTTGCGCAGGTTGCGCGAGTAAGCCCTCAGACGATAGATAACGAAGACCTTTTCCAATAGGTCGAGGTATTTTTCAACGGTCGTCTTGCTCATGCCAAGTTGTTTACCTAACTCATCGTAAGAAACTTCGCTGCCCAACTGAAAAGCTATCAATCGCAGTAAATCGCGCATCTTGCTCGAATTTTTTAAGCCGTCAATTGCTAAGATATCTTTAAGCAGGTATGCACCTACAATATCACGTAGGTAGTCTGTTTTACGTTCATAGTTCTCCATCATTACTACTTCGGGATAGGAACCGTAAATCAAGCGTGCTTCGAGGTTCTGGCGGGTTTCAAGTGTCGTTTCCGTCTGTGCGATTTCCCGTTGCGAGAATGGTGTAAGGAGAAATTGCGTACTGCGTCCGACCAACGGTTCACCAGTCTTATTCAGTAAATCGAATGACGAAGAACCACTTGCCAAGACACTTATTCCCGGTATTTCATCAACTATCAACTTCAGAATACTCCCGATATGTGGTATGTTCTGTGCCTCATCAATAGCCAGCAAATCAATACCATCCAATAAATGCCGATAATTGGCTATTGAGCGATTCTCCAATAGTGCTAATGTGTCGTAGTCTTCGCCGTTGAGCATCATCGTCCTACCTGAATAGTTGTTCACAATTTTACGCATCATTACCGTTTTACCAACACGGCGAGCACCAAAAATCAGTACTACTTTATTTGGCGCGATTCGTGCTGTAATCTTCTCTTGAAGTATTCTATTTACTGTTTCCATACCTTATAAAATATAATGCAAAGATAATTATATTTTTTTAATTGGCGAATTTTATACAAAAAACGTGCTGTGAAATGGCGATTTTTACAACCATAATCTTATGGAAGTTGTTTCATTGTTTTTAGTAATGATATATGTTCATACTATGATGACTCAATAATTTACCAGACATATGTTTCTGAAATTTGTCCTTATAGGAATGAAAATTCACATATATTATGCTAATTAACATATAATTAAATGAAAATAAACGAGGCTGTCTAAACTTGTTAGACAGCCTCACTCTATAAACAGTTAAAAAAATTACAGAGACGTACAGACACACGTAACCCCTCATCCCGGCTGCCCGATGAAGCCACACTGTAGTGTTGACTATCGCGTTGCAGCACGATGAGGGGTTACGTGTATATCAGACTGGGTGCTTAGTAGTTGTCGGCTTTGCGTTCAAAATAGCCTTGCTCCTTGCCGCAGACAGGGCACTTCTTGGGTGCGTCCTTGCCTTCGTGGACATATCCGCAATACATACATTGCCACTGAGTAGGTTCGGCAGAAGAGAACTCCATTCCTTCGGATAGATGTTCCATAGCCTGGATGTAGCGTTTCTCATGCTCGATTTCCACTTTGGCTATGCGGCGCCATACGCCTGCGATTGCGGGAAAACCTTCCTCGTCGGCAATCTGTGCGAAGTTTGCATAAAGGTCGCTCCATTCCTCGCGCTCACCAGCTGCGGCTTCGCGGAGATTGGTCACTGTGTCGGCAACCACACCGGCAGGGTAACCGGCCTCGATGGTGACGGTGCCACCTTCAAGCAGACTGAAGAAAATCTCAGCATGTGCAAGCTCCTGCTCAGCTGTTGTCATGAAAATTTTAGCGATTTGCATGTATCCTTCCTCCTCGGCTTTCTTTGCGAAGAGTGTATAACGTGAGCGTGCCTGGCTTTCTCCAGCAAATGATGCAAGAAGATTGTGTTCAGTACGTGTTCCCTTTATTGATTTCTTTTCCATATATATTATTTATTTAGCTGTTTGATAAAAAACATTTATAACACTTAATAATAACAAACGAAGAATGAAATTTGTTTTTGGGAACTGTCAGTCTACATTTAAATACGATTCATGAAGATGTAGGGATTCAGGTACTGCCCTTTGTGGATGGTTGATTTTCCATACTGCACAGCGTGCTTGGGGCATACATGGTAACAAGCCAGACATCCGGCGCAGTTGTTGCCCCAGATGGGATGACTGTTAGCGGCAGGAGTGGGGGAGGACATGGTGACATTGTGGAGCGGGCAGATACGTGAGCACTTCCCACACGATACGCAATCGTCAGTGCAGCGGAATGGAGCAGGTGACATGGCATAGCGCACGAACCAGGGATAGATTATGCGTGTCTTGACCCAAGCGAAGCTCCCGCTCACCACATCCGTAACCGGCAGCCGGTCATGTTCGCTCCGGAGAAGCTCTTCGGAGACTTCATTAACCCGGGCGGGAGCTGCGGCAAGTTTCTCGCGGGTAAGTTTGGGACTGTCAATGTCAAAACCTTTCATGCTCACGTAGTTGTTGGGCATCTGCACAGAGAATGCAGACATCGCCGACCATCCGCGGGCAGTGATTAGTTTTCGCCACATTGATGGTGTGAGCCCGGTGTCATCGCCACAAGTCATGACTACGTGGTGGCAAATAGAGGAAGTGAGGGTGGGAATCTTGATTTTGCGGATGATGCGGCACACGTAAGGTGGCACACCCCAAGAGTATACCGGAAACACCCAGATTACTCTCACAGTCCCCTCGGGGAGCTGCAAGGGGGATGAGAGAATGTCGGGGTCCATCTCGCGCATAGGCTCTCCGAGTTTTTCGGAGAGCAGACGGGCTATGTAGCGGCTGTTGCCGGTGCCAGAGAACCAGAGTATCATATTGTCACCTGTGTGGCACCGAAACCATATTCACGGAAAGAGGCGTCCTGTACCTGATGCCCCTTGTAACGGTGGTTAAGTTCCTTCATGAGAGCCTGACGCAGCACACCCTCACCCTTGCCGTGGATGAAGACAATTTTCTGACCCTTATGCTTCAGGTTGGCGTCCATAACTTTACGGAACTCATCAATCTGCAGGTTGAGCATGTCGGCAGGGGATAGACCGGCTGTTGAGTCAATAAGCTCGTTGATGTGAAGGTCGACCTCAATGACAGCGGGACGGGCAGACTGTTTTTTCTGCACCGGTCGACTGAGGTGACGGTCCACCGCTTTCTTAGCCTTGATTCCCTCCTCAAGGCGGCTTGAGTCAATGACCATGCGGCTGCGCGGCACATCGTCCTTCACAATCTCGATGGCTATGACCTCCTTGTCGAAGTAGACGTTGTCATGGAAGCAGTGCATCTTGAAGAACTTAGTGGTATCGAGCGGGGTTTCGATAGCCACCGGTGATTTCAGCTTAAACTCACGGTCGTTCTTGAACGCAATGAGCTGGAACGCCACCCGATCCATGCCCGGCAGGTCTGTACCCTTTATTTCCTCAAGGAATATCTGGATGTTAGGCTCCACTACACCTGCGTAACGAGTGGTCCATCCCTTATCCTCGTCGGCGCGTGTCATGTAGGTGAAGTAGAGGTAATAGTTTGAGTCGTTGACCAGATATGTATCGAAAGTGGTGGTGTTGAGGTGCTTGATTTCAGCCGGTTCGTAGGCAAGCACCACGTTGAGCTTATCGCCACCCGGAGTCTCCTCCACCTGAGGTTTGTTTGCGACATTGCTGATGGTTTCCGGTGTCACAGCTGCTTGAGTCTTAGCTACCTTGGCTTCAGTTTCCTGAGGTGATGCCACGACCACGCACTCACGCAGGAGTGTGGGGGTCTCGAAACCGTCATCGTCCACATAGGCAATGTTGCCCTCAATTCTTTTTATAATTCCACCTCCCACTGAGTTGAGGAAGCGTACTCTATCTCCTATTTTTGCCATATCTGATATGTATTTTTTTATAATTTCTCTTTAAGGAACTGTCCTGTGTATGAGTCGGGACAGGCTGCAATCTGCTCGGGAGTGCCGGTAGCCACAATCTGTCCACCCTTGTCGCCACCTTCGGGACCAATGTCAATAACATGGTCGGCACACTTTATCACGTCCATGTTGTGCTCGATGATAACCACTGTGTGCCCGAGAGAAATAAGGCGGTCAAATGATTTCATGAGAGTGGCTATGTCATGGAAATGAAGTCCGGTGGTGGGTTCATCGAAGATGTACATGGTGGGGAGTTTGTTCTCATCGGCGAAGAATGAAGCGAGTTTGACACGCTGGTTCTCTCCACCGGAGAGAGAGGAGGAATTCTGTCCGATTTTGATGTAACCGAGCCCTACATCCTGAAGCGGCTTGAGGCGCTTGATGATGCGCTTCTCCTGAGAACCACCGGTCTCACCGAAGAACTCGATGGCTTGATTGATGGTCATCTCGAGAATGTCGTAGATGTTTTTCCCACGATACTCCACTTCGAGAATATCCTTTTGGTAACGTTTGCCGTGGCATGCCTCGCACGGGATTGTTATATCGGCCATAAACTGCATCTCGATGGTGATGTAGCCTTCGCCTTTGCACTCCTCGCATCGTCCACCCTCGGAGTTGAATGAGAAGTCGGAAGCGGAGAATCCCATCTGTTTTGCGCCTTGAGTAGAGGCGAACAGTTTGCGGATTTCATCGAATGCTTTCAGGTATGTAGCCGGGTTGGAGCGAGTGGATTTTCCTATGGGATTCTGGTCCACGAACTCAACATTCTTGATGCGGCTCACGTCGCCCGCGAGCTTTCGGAATGAACTCGGTGCGTCGCCAGTGTTGCCTACATGGCGGTTAAGAGCACGGAAAAGTATGTCGCGCACAAGAGTGGACTTGCCGGAACCGCTCACACCTGTGACCACAGTCATCACGCCGAGCGGAAACTTGACATCAATGTTTTTCAGATTGTGCTCCATGGCGCCTATGACCTCGATGGAGTCACGCCACTTACGGCGAACAGCGGGAACCGGAATCTTCAGATTGCCAGTGAGGTAGCGGGCGGTGTAAGAGTCGGGGACCGGTTTTGCCTCCTCGGAAGGTACAAGTTCGGAGGGGACGCCCTGATATATGATGGTACCACCGAGGCGACCGGCATCGGGGCCGACGTCAATAAGATAGTCGGCGGCACGCATGATTTCTTCGTCGTGTTCCACAACCACCACTGTGTTGCCGAGATTGCGGAGCTTTTTCAGGACCGTAATCAACCTGTCGGTGTCGCGGGAATGCAAACCGATGGATGGCTCGTCGAGGATGTATAAAGAACCAACGAGGCTACTTCCGAGCGAAGTGGCGAGGTTGATGCGCTGGCTTTCACCTCCAGAGAGGGTAGAGGATAGACGGTCGAGGGTAAGATAACCCAGACCAACCTCGACAAGGTAGGAAATGCGATTGTTGATTTCCGTAAGGAGCCGTTTGGCTATTTTGGCATCCTGTTCGTTGAGGGTAAGTTCCCTGAAAAAACGGAGCAGCTGTTCCACCGGCATTCTCACAAGTTCTCCAATGCTTTTACCACCAACCTTGACGTAGGAGGCACCTTTCTTCAGGCGCGAACCATGACAATCGGGGCAAATGGTCTTCCCTTGGTAACGCGCTTTCATGACGCGGTACTGGATTTTGTATTGGTTCTCATCCACCATGCGGAAGAAATTGTCAATGGAGGGGAAATCCTTTGGGGTGAGTTTTCTCTTAGGGTCGCGGGAATGCTCAGGTCCGTGCCACAGAAGGTCTTTCTCACTATCGGTGAGGTCTATATAAGGCTTATGGATTGGGAATGAATAGGTCTGCGAGGCGTGAATGAAAGCTCTCTTCCATTCGCTCATCTTGTCACCGCGCCAGCATGCCACAGCGTCATCGTAGATGGAGAGGGTGTTGTTAGGCACCACAAGGCGCTCGTCAATACCCAGAATTTTCCCGAAACCACCGCAAGTGGGACATGCACCCACGGGATTGTTGAAATTGAAGGTCATTTCAGTCGGCTCCTCAAATTTCATTCCGTCAGCTTCGAAAATCTTGGAGAATTCCATGTCGCGGACCTCGCCATCTGACCAGATAAGGAGATTCATTTTGTCGCGCCCCTCGAAAAATGCAGTCTCCGAAGAGTCGGCAAGACGACTCAGTTCGTCGCCCTCGTGGGATACGGCAAGACGGTCGATGAGAAGTTTGTAGTCCTTTTCGGTATATTTTACGGGGTCATCGGACGCCTTTATTTCCTCAAGCAACTCCTCAATGTCGATAAATTCAGTGCCTTTGAGCAATCGGGAGTAGCCGGCTTTGAGATATACGTCGAGCTGGGATGTGAATTTTCGGCCTTCGGGGAGATTGATAGGGGCCGCGATGGCTATTCGCGTCCCTTCGGGATATGCGGTGGCAGCGGCTATGATATCCTCTACAGTGTGTTTCTTCACCTCGTTGCCCGAAATGGGGGAATAGGTGCGACCTACGCGTCCGAACAGCAGACGTAGGTAGTCGTAGATTTCAGTTGAGGTTCCGACGGTACTCCTGGGGTTTCGAGTGTTTACTTTCTGCTCGATAGCAATGGCAGGAGGAAGACCGATGATGGCTTTGCATTCCGGTTTAGGCATCTTTCCCATGAACTGACGGGCGTAGCTGCTCAGGCTCTCCACGTACCGGCGCTGTCCCTCGGCATAAAGAGTGTCGAAAGCGAGGGAGGACTTTCCGGAACCGGAGACGCCAGTTATGACCACGAGTTTTCCTCGTGGAATCTCCACATTGACATCTTTCAGATTGTTTACATTAGCCCCTAAAATGGATATATTCTGTTCGTGCTGTTGCATTATAGTTTCTTTCAATCGTAACATACAAAGTTACGAAAAATTCCCCGGATGTGCAACACATAAGGATTGACACCAGGATTTTTGGAGTGGAATGCAGTGGTTTTTAGGTTTAAATTTTGTAAATTTGCATATTGCAAACAATGAAGTGATTTAAACTTTTTATAAAATGTGAAAACCCGGAGCTGATTTATGAGTGTGTCTGCTTTTAATCCACTCCAAGCTTTCCATAAAATGATGAAATCAGAAAAATAACCCAATCGTTACGCTATGTATAAGAATAAGAAAATATTGTCGGTAGCCCTTTCGCTCGGCATGGTTATGAGTGCCGGGGCTGAGGTCGTGAATGTGACCACGATGCGGCATGCAGGACCGTTTGGTGTCAAGGCTCCGTATCAGGTAGACAGCCTGGATGTAAATTCCAAAAAATTTGAAGAGGCGTCGCTTCTTGACCTTCCGTTGCCTCTCGGACTGCTTGCTGACGGTAAAGAGTGGAGCGACACGATACTACCGGTAGCAGACGGGAACGCGCTGCATCTGTTGTCGTTCAAGGTTGATAATCCCCGCTATGCCACAGGTACTCTCAAAGTGGATGGCGTGAAGAATTACCGAGTGTTTGTAGACGGAGATAAGGTTGATGGCACATCGCTGGCTCTGACTCCTGCCACTCATGAGATAATAGTGAAATGTCTCACCACAGGGAATGAGCCGGACACGTTGAAAATCAGCATAGACACTGATAAGCCTGCAAACTGGGTGATTGGTGGGGATGGAGAGCGCCGCTACTCGCTTATGGATGTGATTACAGGAAAGCGTATCTACAGCGCGTCACTCTCGCCGAGCGGCAAGTATCTGCTCACCACTTATTACTATACCGATAAGGATGGCTCCAATTCCTATACATATAAGTTGACCGAGACAGCTACGGGTAAGCAGCTTTCCACTCTTGGCTCATGGCTGAAATGGATGCCGGCTACCGACCGACTCTATTCTACCCGGATGCGCAATGGCAACCGTCAGCTCATAGTGTCAGACCCCGTGACCGGAGCCGAATCAGTGTTGGCAGCCTCTATACCGGAAGGTAATTTCACAATAGCCCCCAATGAACGCTTTCTAATATTCTCAAAGGTGGAGAAGGGTCCGGCAGAGAAGGGTGATGTGTATGAAATCATGCATCCTGAGGACCGTCAGCCTTACTGGCGCAACAGAGTGGCGCTGTTGAAATATGACATAGCTACAGGTATAACCCAACCTCTTACTTTTGGCTACAAAGGAGCTTCACTGCAGGATATCTCGGATGACGGTGGCAAAATCCTGTTCACGGTCAGCGAGTCGCGCCTTGAAAAGCGTCCCACTACACTGACCTCGCTCTATATGATGGACCTCAACACTCTGGATACAGAGGTGCTGGTTGATAAGGATGGATTCTTTGCGGGAGCGTGGTTCTCGCCCGACGGCAAGCAGGTGGCGCTTCTCGGTTCGCCTGAGGCGTTCAATTCAATAGGCAAAAATGTGAAGGAGGGTCAGACTCCGAGCATGTATGACCATCAGCTCTATATGATGGATTTGGAGACAAAGAAAATCAAGGCGCTGACCCGTGATTTCAATCCGTCAATAGAGAGACTGGAGTGGAGCCGCTATGACGGTAACATCTACTTTACAGCTGAGAACCGTGACCGCATATCGTTCTACCGATTGGCTCCGGCATCGGGCAAGATTGAGGACCTTGGTTCACGCGAGGATGTGGTGAATTCATTTGAACTTGCCAAAACAGCCCCGGTGGTAGCTTATTTCGGACAGGGAGCTGTAAATTCAGACCGTCTGTATACACTCAATACCAAGAATCTGAAACAGAATCTGGTGGATGATGTAAGTGCTGAACGACTTGCCGGAATCGGCATAGGGAAATGTGAGGCATGGGATTTCGTTACTTCACGTGGCGACACAGTGTGTGCGCGTTATATCTTGCCGGCTGATTTCGATGCGGCGAAGAAGTATCCTATGATTGTGAACTATTACGGCGGATGCAGCCCCACCTCAAGGAATTTCGAGAGCCGTTATCCCCATCATGCCTATGCCGCGCAGGGATATGTGGTGCTTGTGATTGTCCCGAGCGGCGCCACCGGTTTCGGTCAGGAATTTTCAGCCCGTCATGTCAACACAGCAGGCGAGGGTGTGGCAGAAGATATCATCGAGGGTGTAAAGAAGTTTACCTCCGAACATGAGTTTGTCAATGCCGACAAGATAGGCTGTATAGGAGCTTCGTATGGAGGTTTCATGACACAGTATCTGCAGACAAAAACCGATATTTTTGCCGCCGCAATCTCTCATGCCGGCATCAGTGACCACACAAGTTACTGGGGCGAAGGGTACTGGGGATATTCCTACAGTGAGGTGAGCATGGCAAACAGCTATCCGTGGACAGACTCGGACCTCTATGTGAAACGCAGTCCGCTTTATAATGCCGATAAAATCCATACACCTATACTGTTCCTGCATGGTGATGCGGATACAAATGTGCCTGTCGGCGAGAGCATACAGATGTACACAGCTTTGAAGCTGCTCGGTAGAGAGACAGCATTTGTGGCAGTCAAGGATGCTAACCACCAGATAGTGGAGTTTGACAAGCGACAGAAATGGCAGAACACCATCTTTGCATGGTTTGCCAAATATCTTCAGGATGATTCATCCTGGTGGAATGCCATGTATCCCCCGAAATCGTTGTAGGGTGGTGAGACAGTGACAATATTACACAATTACCGTGCTACAGGCTTGAGCCGATAGAGCCAGCCGGAGTGACGGTCTGGAGGTCAACCGTGAAGGATTTACAACTGCTGTTGTTGTAGAACTTCACGGTTGCCTCTCCGTTTATATCGGGTGTTACCGACGGATTCCAGTAGAGTGTGCGACGGTAGTCGGGCTCGGGTTCCATGATTGAGTAATCAGGGTTGTAAAATTCATCGGGAGTGGTGTAGCCCTGTAATCTTGTCTTGCGAACGCCTTTCCCGGCATCGACCGGGATTTCACCATCAGGATATGTCTCTATGAATACGGCGCACCCGTAGATTTTGTCAATATCAATCATGGTAATCATCGGGTCGGCATATTTGAGCATTGTAGGTATATTCTCGCTTATGTAAATAGACTTGATGGCTTCAAGGCGTATGTTTTTGTATCGGTCGTAATCCATTTTAGTGCGGTTTGTCCGCTGGTAATTTATAACGAACAGGGGCATGCGCTGTTTGTAATGAAGGTATTCTTCTCCATTTGAATATATGGGTACAAAATTATTATTCATCTTACGCAGGAATGTGTGTATGTCGTCTCCGATATATTCACCGTCATCCCGTATGTCATCAAGACCTGATTTAACATCGTAATATGCTATGGATTTGGAGTGAGCCTCGTATATCTCGCGTGCCTTGCTGTTCTTTTTCCCTTTGACCACCACTTCGCCGAGATGCTCCACTTTGTCAGGTTTGACACCGGCGGAAGCCAGGGAATCATCGATGGCTTTCATGATTTCTGAAAGGTCCATTTCGGCTATGGAGTCGGATTCAGTTTCTAAATGAGACTCAGGTTGGGACGCGGGTCCATCTTTAGCGGTTATTTCCATGTCGGTGTAGCGGTAACGGCGTGGTTGGGGGCTGAAACGGCGGTCGAGGGAGATAAGGTAGTTTTTCTTTTTCCCTTTTTCGCGTGCGGAGAGTATGAGGTTCCAATTGCCGGTCACATCTGCTATAAATGAGAATTTTCCAAGGCTGTCGGTGGTGAGAACCTGCATTGCTGATGCATATTTCTCCTCGCTCTGGTTGCTGAGCAGAAGGAATGCGGATATATCCACTCCCGATTTAGGCTTGTTGAGGTTGTGTGCGTTGACTATGCCCACCGTCTCTATGCCGGTGGTTTCAGGGTTGTATCTCAATTGTTTCCGAGGCTCCGTCATCTTGTCGATGGCATAGCGGTGCCAACCTTGTACCATAAGCAGAATATCAAGGTCGTTGCGGCGGGTGCTGTCATCGGTTTCAAAGTAGTAGGTCGGATTGGCTACATAACCTTTTATATCTGAGATGAGGAGAAGGTCGGTGAGTATGTTGCGCTGGTAAACAAGCTCGTTTTCATCATCCCTTATCGAAATGGAGAATGGGGAAGTCACGGGTGTACCGTCAGCCTCTTTGAGCGAGCATGACAGAGTGACAGGCTCATAAGGTGCATAGTATGGTTTGTCGAAAGCGGTAGTGACAGAAATATTGGCATCGCTTTTGCCGTGATTGAAAATCATACGGTCGGCTATCGGTTGTCCTGCTTTGTTGAGCAACACGATTTCAGCTACACCTGTAGGTAGGGTTGACTTGTCAAATTTTATTTCCAATGGTCTGCTGAAATGGGTGGAGGCTATTACATAGTTTTTCAGACAACCCTGCGACAGGAGGACAATTCCCAGAGTGTCGCGCTCCAGGCTGTTTCCGCTGCGGTTCACGGTGATGCAGACTGAGTCGGGGGAGGAGATGTTATTGACTGTCATTACATAGCCGCTATCCAGAGCTTCCGGTAGTTTGAAAGTGTGTATTTTTCCGTCATACTCCACCTGTGCTTTCGCAGGATGTGCGGATGAGAGGAAGGGGAAGCGTCCTTTCCCCTCATGAGATGTGTGGAATGAAGTGATGGTATTTCCGTTATCGTCGACAATGGTGCCGCTCACATCAAGAGGGTGTCCGAATTTATCGGTAGCTTCGAATGCTACCTGTGAGGGGACACCGTTGATAAGGTTGCCGCCTTCGGGGTAAAACTGAAGATTAATTTTGCTGCCTTTATGAGGCTTTTTGCGTAGCTGCTTGAATTTACCGGTGCCATATTTCCGTAATTCCCGTGATTTGTAATCACCTTCGGTCTCAGGCTTTTCAAAAATAGGGATAATGCGTGAAAATACAGTCTCGTCACCAAAGTTGAGCATGTACTTTGTGTAGGCTCTGACCTCGTAGAATCCTGAATAAAACGGGACACGGTTGAGGATGAAATCACCATGAGCCCGACCATTTTCCACTTTCAGAACCTTCTTATCGATAACTTCTCCACCAGGATTGAGCAACTCCACGTACAGCGTGTTGCTGATAGGAGGAATGGTATTTCCATCGGCATTTACAAGGTAAGCATTGAACCATATATAGTCGCCGAAATAGTAACTGTTGTTGTCGAGATGCAGATATACCTTCTCATGTGGATAAGAATTTGCAATCATGTTGGCTATTATTGGTTCGATTTTATTGCCAACTTCAGATGCGGTAACAGATTTTGGTTCTACATCATGCAAAAATGCCGCATGGACCGAGATGGTCAGCACATGCGACATTATAAGAGTTAATATCAATTTTTGGAATGTCATTTTCAATATCTTATGGAGTGATTCTAACCTTTGATATAAAACCAGAATCAGTTAGACGAATAGGTTTGTATTTCAGATGGCAAAGATATGAAAATGTTGAGGGATAAAAATAATCAAATGTGAAAAAAAGTTAAATCACATCTCCGGGTACATTATTTTATATTCGAGGGCTTGATTAGAGCCATGTATTTTTCATAACCGTAGGTTTCCATCTCGTCAAGGGGAATGAATTTGAGAGATGCACTGTTGATGCAGTAGCGCAAGCCCCCGCTATCTTTGGGACCGTCGGGGAATACATGCCCTAAATGAGAGTTAGAGTTGGCTGCCTTAACCTCGGTGCGAAGCATGCCGTGGGATGTATCGACTGTTTCCTTTAGCAATCCGTGATTAATCGGACGTGTGAATGCCGGCCATCCGCAACCGGAATGAAATTTGTCGGTGGAGGCAAAAAGCGGTTCGCCGGTGGTGATGTCGACGTAGATACCTGGGCGGAACTCGTTGTCATATTCGTTGGCAAATGGCGGCTCGGTGGCATTGTTCTGCGTTACGTCCCACTGCAGAGGGGTGAGTTGACGACGCAGAGTGTAGTCATCGGGGCGGCGGTAGGGGGTGGATTCATTGTCCTTCTGCCCTAAATGGCGTGCCACTTCAAAGAGTTGCGGATTGATGTGGCAATATCCTCCGGGATTCTTGTCAAGATAGTCCTGATGATACTTTTCCGCAGGATAGAAGCTTTCGATATAGCCCGACTCGATAGCGGTTTTTTGACCGAGTTGTTTGTTAAGTTCTTTGAGCATGTCGTCCACAATGACAGCTGAGGTTTGGTCATTGTAATATATACCGGTGCGGTACTGAGTGCCCACATCGTTGCCCTGACGGTTCACGGCAAGAGGGTCGATGCTCATAAAGTATAGGTCGAGCAGTTGCTGCAGCGATACCACTTCAGGGTCATAGACAATCTTCACTGTTTCGACCGCATTGGTTTTTCCTGAGCAAACCTGTTTATACGATGGATTGGTGACCATCCCGTTAGCATATCCAACTTCAGTTGATTCAACGCCGGGAACGAGAGAGAAAAGATGCTGGGTGCCCCAGAAGCAACCACCCGCAAGATAGATGACAAGACAAATAGCCGGTGACATTCTGTGTATGTATATTCAAGTTAGAAATTAGAAAATAAATAATTGAGGAATCTGTCACTTTAACAAATTTTATCCCTTTATGGTTCTATGAAAATTACATTTGTCCGGGAGGAATTATTTTCAGAGGGGGCGTTTCGGTTTATTTCTCCTTCGTATTTGTTTTCTTATTCTGTTTCTTCTTTCTCGCATCATTCGCATCCTGATTCTGTTCATCCTCTTTGTTTATCTCTTTCTGTTCTTTCAGGAATTTTTTCCAGAGGCGGCGTTGGTTACGTTTGCCAAGGAGATAGTCAATGCCGAAACTCTGTTTTATGCGTTGTAAAACTTCCAGTCCGAAATTGCGTCTTACGTGCTTGGCTACAAGTCGCTCATCGGGTTCAAACGACAGGCGCGTGGATGTATGGTCAATGGCTTCCACACGTGCGATAAGCCTTATGGTGGATTCTTGTAAAGGTGTGATGCCGCGGGGATGATATATGCCTAATTCCACATCAGTAGGTCGATTGTGTTCCCATTTTTTAGCATCGCTGACCGAGATGAATTCTTTGTCAAGTAGATATGTTTCAGTATAAGTGGTGACGAAAAACGGTTCATCCCGACGATTGAATCTGAACATTCCGTGCCCGCGCCCACGCGATTCGATATTGAACGAATAGCTTGTGAGGTCAAGAGGGGTGACTTCGTCGCTAACGACGTCGTCATAGTTGAGTCGCATATTGAAGCGCTCAAAATCCACATTGTTTTTATTAAAGAACGCCGCTATATCAGGGACCCATTTGCGGGTTGCGGCATCAGAGAGCACATCGACATCAATTGTGACCCTGTCATCTTTCCTGAACCATATCTCAGTGGTGCCGTATCTACCCCGGATGGTATCCGTGATGTTTTCTGTCGCGCTCAACTGAGATGGAATCCTGGCAGATGCGGGAAGCCCAATCCAGTCGGACCATGTGAAATGATAATTGCTCCGGTCGCTCACGCTGTCGAGTCCGGATGAGTTGGTGAAGCGGTAATACGACTTGGTGGATAGGATTCGGGGGAAGCGCCATCCCTGGTAACGGGTGTTATGGTCGGTCGGGAGCATGAAGTCAACAAGCTTCTCGCGGAAGAGAGTGACGGTATCGGTATAGGTGGACAAGGTGGCGTATTCCCGTATATATGCAAGGATGTGGAGCATCTTTTTCTGTTTGGAGAGCACCACTACCTCAGGGAGCTGGGTGTGACTCTCCTGCAGGAATATGGTATCATTTTCGGCAGCACGTATGGTGGTGTCTTCGAAGCCAAGTAACCGCAGGGTTAGCGGGTAGTCGGCGTCGGACGCACATGTGATATTTCCGCTTTGCGAGGTGGAACCGATGAATTTTCCTGAGCGGTCGAAAATAGTGACATTTGCCAGCGGATTACGGCTCAAAGAGTCAACCACCACCGGGAAGAGGGGTTGTCCGTTGGTATTCGGTATGCACAGAGACAAGTAGGTGAGGATGCATACGAGACGAAGCCGGTAGAGAGTGCTGTTGGTCATAATCAGTTGACCGCAAAATTACAATAAAAGGGAGATTATGTACAGAGAGGCAAAGTTAAAAAATGTCATGGATTAACAAAACTCATATATTTATGGTTGTATAAAGAAAATAGTATGGTAAATATAGGATTTTAAATATTTAAAAGCTATATTTGCATGTAGATTATAATCAACTGAAGAAATGATTTAACCATTAAAATCAGTCGAAGATATTCTAATCTAAAAAGTTTAAAATCAAATTCTATAAACCAGATAAAAAACGTATCTATTGTTATGAAAAGTATTCAACGCATCATGCCGGCATTGCTGATAGCTCTGTCAGTTGTTATCTTAGGACTCTGTCTGAAAACAGGAATAGACCATATAGCTTACCGTGACAGGGAAGTAACGGTGAGGGGACTTGCCGAACGCGAGGTACCTGCCGACCTTGTGACATGGCCTATCACCTATTCGCTGGCGGGCAATGACCTCCAGACCATTTATGCCAATGTAAGCAGCAATAATGATATCATTGTAAATTTTCTTACTTCCAATGGTATCAGCAAGGAGGAAATTTCTGTGAATCCGCCGGACACTTATGATGCCACTTCCAACCGTTACCGTTCCGACTCGTTCGCGTATAAGTATTCCATAAATTGTACCGTCACTGTCACCACCAAGAAGGTTGACAAGGTGCGCGAGCTTCTTAACCGTCAGTCGGAATTGCTCAAGCAGGGAATCGCATTCTCAAATTCGTATATCAACTATCAGTTCACAGGACTCAATTCGATAAAGCCCGAGATGATTGGTCAGGCTACACGTGCAGCCCGTGAGGCTGCGGCTCAGTTTGCTGCTGACAGCGAGAGCCGCGTGGGTAAAATCAAGACTGCATCGCAGGGTCAGTTCTCCATCGAGGATTCGGATTCAAGCACACCTTACATCAAGAAAGTGCGCGTGGTCTCCACTATAGTTTACTATCTGGAGGACTAAATAATAAGGAAATATTGATATAATGTAAGAAGTGCGTTAGCATTTTTTCGGATACTACCTATTTGTCAGGGCTGCCGGGAGATTTATCATATCTTTTGTCAGCCCTGCGATTTTATATTCACCACCGCGGGTGCCGCAGATATGATAATTTTTCGCAATGGCAGAGCTGAGGATATGACGGTTGACTGCCCGTCGTGTCATCGAAATCTTTTGCCTTAGGGAGTCACTTCCCGGAATGGTGAGCTCATGGATGCTTCTGTAAGCATTTCTTTCGGATGCATTAGGCTTTACCAGCAGGTAGATATCTTCCAGTTCTTTGCGGTAATCAGATATTTGCTTCAAGGCTATTCCTTCCGGATGGCAGAGGAACAGTATGTAGACTGTGCGGGCAAGCGGAGTCATCCGCAGTTCCATCTCATTGTAGTCGGGGAGGATGATGCGCATATCCCTGTTGACAACAACGGGTGATATTCCAGTTTCAGATAATGATAGTTTGCCTGCTATGATGGTCTGCAGTTTTTCCATGGGAGGCATTGTGTGATACTTGGCAACGTAGTCAAGCACAAGTGCGGTAAGGGCGTCAAGCCACGCTTTGCGGTCGTTGTCAAGTTCAAATTCATTTTCAGGTTCATTTTCTTCCTCTTCCTCCTCCGGGTCCGCAGATACCTCTATTATCCCATCAGCTATTTTATGTAAGGGGATAGGTGGTCGCTTTTTCTTAAGTGGCTGTTCATCGCCCAGACTCATGGAGTAACAGGGTTTGGGTTGTGCGTGCCCGGAATTTGTCAACGGAGCCGGATTGATATACTCAATAGGTCTGGGATGCTCTTCTGTGATGTTGCGTATCACATTAGACAGGGTGCTTAATAGAGACTCGATACGTTGTGGTATTGAGCTATCAATATTTGCTACAGCAAAAGATGGAGTTTGCGGTTGCTGTAGAAGAGGTCGTCTGACAGCTATGATATGGTGCAAGTCGGGGGTGTCGACTGTGATTATACGCGGTGTGAAACCTAACCCATATAGTCGTAGTACTCTAAGCAGATAGCGGTCAGCTCCAGGATTTTCATTAGTGGAGAGGAGGGCTATCTCACCATAAGCTAAATCGTGCAACAGATTGGTAAACAGAGGTTGGAGGTTCATATTTATTCCGTAATGGTAAGTGGCTGGTTGGTAAATGAATAAAGTGCGAGGTCTAAAACTTACATCGGTTTAGCCCCTTAGATACAAAAGTACGCAGAAAAATGTAAATTTCTGCGTACGAGAATAAGAAAAAGGTCTTGTGTGTATCGGTATGCAAAGTTTATTTCCCGGTAGGTTTTTTCTTCGGGGTGAAATAATTGTTGTTAAGATTTATGCATGCAGATATATTAGCTGCGGATTTCACCCGGTTCACCCATGAGGAGCGGGATTCGCGCTCCCTACGGAACATCTCACGGGTATCTTCTTCAGTGGCATTGAACTCCATGGTATTGTCAATGGCAATTGAAAAGCTTACTTTCTCTACATCCTGATTGGCTCCGATGTAGGCGAACATCCACCCCTCCGCTTTCAGTGATTCAATCAGCTGTTTTACCGACATGGCAGACCATTCATGGGACGCATTCTCATACCCGTCGGTGATGATGGTCACGGAGACTGCTATATCTTCGCGGTTTCCAATCTGTTGTTTAAGGCGTGTGCAGCATGAGCCTATGGTATCGTAGAGTGGGGTGCAGCAGCATGGATTGTAATCATTCTGGGTCAGAGCCTTAACTTCCTCGATGTCCACATTATTGTATATATAATCAATATTACACGAGCAGAATGAGACCAGGGTGAGCAGCTGGGTTATTCCGGTCTGACGTCCGGACGAGCGGATTGTGCCGATAGTTTCGTTTACTCCGGATAGTGTGGCATTTTTGATTGATGACATGCTACCGCTTTTGTCGAGGATAATGAGATTGAATGTTTCCTTAATCATGATGTTTCGCTGGATTTAGTAGGTCGTTTTTTACAACCTCGTGAATATCTATACCACAAAGTTAGGTAAAGTAAACAGTCGTGCCGGAATTTTGCAACGTTGCAAAATTCCGGCACAGGTTGGAGGTATGGAAAAGCTGCGTGAGGGGATGACGGAGGTTACAGGCGGCTGCTTTCAGATTCCGAGGCGGCGCGTCCTTTGTATTTTGATTGTTTGGGCTGGAACTGGTAAGTGAGGTTGAGTGATATGCTTCGGATGTCGTATTTCTGATATTTGTTCATGGTCACTCCGTAGGTAGTCATTGACCAGTCGTTGTTGATGGTGTTGAATATATCCTTAGCGGAGAGCTTGACGGTGAGTGCGCGGTTGAAGAACCGTTTGCTGAGGTCCATGTTTACGGAGAACCATGAGCCTCTGAAGCGGTTGGTGTGCATGTCGCCTCCGCTTTGTCCGTTAATATTGGCTGTGAGGAGAAATCCACCGGGGAGTTGGAGAGAGTTGTTGAAGCCATACATGAAGAATGGTTTGTTGTATTTCACGCCATCTATCTCCAGCCATTGTGTACTCATGCCTAATGTTAGGTTGGGCGACCATTTGCGTATATTTTTCTCCCAGATGAGATATAGATGGAAAGAGGAGACGTCGATGTTGATTGGCTGCATGATGAGCTGTGGAGTAGGTGCCGGGTACAGTTTCTTGACAAATGCGTAGGTGTCGAGGCTGCGCATAAAGAAGGTCTGCAGCATGAAATTTTTCCACATACCGAAGAGTTGGAGCTGATGCATCCGTTCATCGCGCAGTGCAGGGTTGCCACCCTCGATTTGATGCACACCTGCATATATGAGTCCGCCGGTGAGTTGGGAATACGGTGGCTTTACAGTTGCCATCTTATATGAGAGTGAGAGGGAGGTATCATCCGATGGTGTGAAGCCAAAAGTAATGTCGGGGGTGAGTGTGTGATTCTTACGGCTTACATCTGTATCCTTTACGTCGTTGACTTTGAAAAGATAGTTGACATATTCATATCTTGCCCCGGCTGAGAGATTGAATTTTCCGAATGTCTTGTCCCATGAAGCGAAAAGAGCAACCGCGGTCTGTGTTGCATCAGTGAATGATGAGGGGATATAGCTTTCCACCTCATGGTTAAGCATCAGATAACGGAGTGTTGAGTTGGTATGGGAGTCCTCCGTCCCGAAGGTAAATGAGCCGCCGGCAAGAGGATAATCCATGTAGAGTTTACCTGCATATAAGGTAGAATGGCGATACTGTGAAGAGTTGACTTCGGCAATATTGGCGGAAGTGTAGTGTGTCGATACATTGGAGCGGGGAGCGGAATGCCTATATTCGCCATCGAAATGCAGATGGAGTTTGTCGGAGAATGTGCCGTCGTAATATGCATTCACGAGATGATTTTTACTGATGGTTTCATTGGTTATAACCCTTTGGAGGGGAGTTTCATCATCAATCCATTCCGCTCCGTGATTGTTGAAGTCGCCATGCTCGGTGGATAGCTTGTAGTATGCGCCCCATAGATGAGTTCCGGCCGAGAGATTGAACCCAAGCTTTGCGGAGGTATTATTGCCGGGATATTCATTGTTCTGGCTACTGCCTATCACCATGGGTTTACCTTGGTATTCAAAGTGATTTACGGAGTATCCTTTTATACGGCTGTTGTTGTGGGCGAACAGTCCGCTACCGAATATTTCAAAATTTTTGCTGTGATAGCTTAAATTCAGCACATCGTTTGCACTGGTTTCACGACCGATACGGAGTTCGCCCATATTGATTATGCTTAACCCCTTGATAAAATTCCGACGGGTGGTGATGAGAATGACAGCTTGCGTGGTACTGTCGTATTTGGCTCCGGGAGCGAGCAGCAATTCTACTTTTTTGAGATTTGTGGAAAGGAGGGTGCGCAGCTCGGTGTCATCTTTCAGAGGTCGACCGTCAATATATATTTTCGGGGTGCCTTTTCCGGTCACTGTCACAGCATTATTTTCATCCACCTTGACCAGTGGGATTTGTCCGAGCACATCATAGGCATTTCCGAGGTTTGCGAGATTGCTCCCGGATACAATTGTGACAAGGCGATTTCCCTCCATCCTGGTGGTGTGACTTGCCGTGACCACTACTTCATTCAGAAGGTTTTCTAAAGAGTCAGTCGATACTTTTTCCTGAGCTCCTCCATCTAAGCCCAAGGCGAGGACGAGGAATGACAAAATAAATTTCCTATACATAATAAGAGCATTTGGTTTTGATGCAAAATTACTCTTATTATGTTGGAAAAACATAATTTGCAGTCTGACTGCTTGTGTTGTAATGTGTTGAACTGTAGACTGTTATGGTTGTAGTTTGTGCAAAAATCTGACCGATAGGCAAAGATTCTTAAAATACCGACAGATATAGGGGCGAATTGGGTAGGGATGCAGTGTTGATTTTGCCTTTTAGTCGGGATTTACGTTTGTAGATTACATCAATTGACTCCCCTATAAGCATGCTTATGGCTCGGTTGGAAAAACCGCATGCGAGAAGGGTGATGAGCAGATAATCATCTTTGGATATTGCAGGCATTTCTTCCTTGAGCTTTATCAAGAGATTGTCGCGGCATTCATTCACGGAAGTCTCAATTTCAGCCATGGTAGATGAATCGGTTCGCAGATGGTCGATTTCCGCTTTTACTTGTTCGGCTATGGCTTTGCGTTCGGTCCGAGTCCCCTGGGCTTCGTAGAATGTATCGCACAGTTTACCTATTAGCTCAAATCGTTTGCCGAAGAGTTTTGCAACGGTATCTTCCAGTCCCGAGTAGTCAGCCTCGCGGACTGACAGTAGTGAGCGGAGGTCGGATGCCTCAGCAAGAAGTGCTTCGTGGCGCAGATTTTGGATGCGGAGTCGTTGATATAGCCACGCAATGATGCCGGCTGCAATGAGTATGGCAGTGATTCCGATAAAAATGTATCGTTGATGAGCCAGACGTTGCTCGAATAGCTGATATTCACGTTCTTTCTGAATGTACAGGACAGAAATGAGTTTGTCGCATTCCACCGACGGGCTTTTGGAAAGTAGGTGTTTCACAGCTTCGGCGCGTTGCAGTTGTTCGGTTAAATTATGTGTGCTGTAATAGGATAATGCTATATTTATTATCGAGTCAGAGGGAGCTGTGAGATTATTGGTCACCATTGCCTCGCTGTAAAGGAGCGCCCACCTGGCTATATCGGCCGAGTCATTGAATTCTGATATATCCAGCGCATTAAGCCGGTGGTAAGCTTCCTGTGGATTTTTCGCAAGCATCTGCTGGGCGTCGTCGAGCTGCCGGCTGTAAGAACTCGACATTGAGCATCCTGTCAGGAGTAGTACTAAATATATGTAGAAAAGACGATGCATAAATGGATGAAAAATGAGGATGCTGCAAAAATATTAAATTAGTTGTGATTATATGGTAATATCCACCATAAATAATGTATTAAAAAATACTAAAAGAGGAGTAGACTGGCATCCTCGCTACGGAATATGCACCACACATCTGATTAGTTATTGCATTTCATCGTGGTAGTAGTGGGTGCCTGACTTCCATAATTATTTCATTCATTAGGAAGAGAGTGTGCAGAGGTGTTGACCAGGTGATAGGCAGTGCGGAGAGAGCCGTCGGCAAGAGTGATGATGCCACAGCGGGTGAAACCAAGTTGCTTTACCGCATGGTGCATTGGGTGATTGTCGGCGTGTGTATCAATCCTGATATCACATCCGGTGGCGAGGGCATGAGTCACGGCATTCTTTAAAAGTCCGTGGGTTGTACCGTCGGAGGCTATACGGTGGATGGTGACGTAAGGTCTTTCATTAAGCCATCCGTTTCCGTCTATTAATGAGTATGTAGGCTCTGGTTCGGTCATGAGGCAGAACGTGCCGAGTATTCTATCGCCATCATCGGTGGTGATTACATGACTCCATCCCTTGTCAATGTCATTGAGCAGCACACTCTCAGCGGGGTATCCATCGGTCCATTGATGATGGTTGCCATGTACGCGCATGAAGATTTTTGCTATCTCGAATATCTTCATTATTCTTGGAAGGTCGGCTATGGTTGTGTGGCGTATTCTCATGATTTTTCCTTGTAAAAAGATGTGAAGCATCAAGATGCAGTGCTTTTGCTGAGACGAAGATTAATCTGATGGCTCATCTCCTCTGCGTTTTTGCATGAGATGACATATTGTTTGCCTGATTTTAAGATTACAAGTATGAGTTGGTCCAAACTGGTGCCATATACAAAGAATTTGCCTAATTCCTGATTGCGGTAATGTCCCCAGTAGCCCATGAAACCGCTGCTGCCAAGAGGAGCTCCGAAGTTCATGGTGTGTTGATAGGGCGTGACAGAAGCAATGTCGGCCAGAGGAAGCACTTTTTTAGATATGAGCTTGCCGATTATCAGCAGTGAATTGGTGGCCTCAATATATTTGGGGCAGTAATATATACCGCAGATTACTAAGATGAATATGAGAATCCCTACCAGGTTAAGGGTGTAATTCTGGAATGAATCGTGCTGCTGGATGAACGGAAGGGTGCCCCATACTATAAAAATCAAGATGGTCATCAGGATTGATTTGTTGTCCCAATTGCAAGGTTGACGATATTTGAACATTTGATATGGTTATTTTAATCAGTTTCTTACGGACGCAAATTTACAAAAATCCCGGATAAGGTGAGTGTAAAAATAGTAAAATATGTGTCAGGTTGTCATTTCAGATATTTGGTCCAGCTGTAGTGTCTGCGGCGTCTCAGATACGATAGGTCATGACCATTGGCATAGGCTTCGCGTTCAAAGGAGATGGCATAGTAGGCTTTGCGACTGTCACGATGTATTGTCAGACGGTACAACCACTCTATTATATATAGGATATAAAATGGGATGAAAAGGAGCTCGCGTTGCTGGGCGTCATGAATGCGCTCGTGATTCACTATTTTCTCGTCAATCCATGATGGGTCCTTAGCCCAAAGAGTGCCGAACAGGTTTAGGCAAAAACCTTCGGGAATAAGAGGGCATTTAACTAAGACTGCATTCAGGCGTTTGTGTGTTTTCCGGGTCCGGGCAATAAATTTGTAGATAAACATAGAGATTTAATATCGTTTCCCATTATTAAAATTTGGAATAAATTTTAGACAAAAATAGGTCTGTTTGACTATTTAGACTATCAGAGGTATAGAATAAATACAAAAATCGCTCAAAATAAACCATTTTTAAAATGCTTATTCTGAGTGATTTATGCTTTGAGCGGTAAACGAGGCTCGAACTCGCGACCCTCAGCTTGGGAAGCTGATGCTCTACCAACTGAGCTATTACCGCATCACATGTCCAACTATTGTCAACAGTGGTGGAAAATTGTCACGCCATTGTTGATTCATACTGCAAAATTAGGCAAAAAATTATAATCTCAAAAGATTTATCACTCTTTTTTGGACAGGGAAATTTATTTAACATAGCAATATTGGCATGTTGCGTGAAAAAATCATACCTTTGTAAGAGGAAAATCCTACTTTGAATTCAATGGACCGTAGACATTTCTGCAAAATAGCAACTTTGACTCTTGGTGCACTCGCGCTTCAAAAAAATAATGCGGCAGCGGCCCCGCTTCCTGTCCGTAGTGAGGGCGGGGGAGAGGTATTGCTTCCGGTATCCTGCCGTGTGACGGTGATAAGGAGGGAGTGCTATCAAGATTTGCAGGATATGTATCTCGATGACCCAGAAGAGGGACCATGCCGGGCTTTTGAGACGGGAGACACGTTCTTGCTTGCCGAGGGTGATGCTTGCCCGAAGGCTTTTTGTCCGAGGGCATGGCAGACAATATGCAGGGTGCTTGAAGAAAATGGCGGTTGCGCCGCTACACAGCGTTACGGATTGTTGCTTGCGTCCTGTCCTGATGGCTCTCGTCCAGTGGTATTCAAGATTGAATGTAGTTGATTTCCGCTGATTACTCACAAACTATTACCATGTCACGAAAACTGTTTATAATTTTATTTGCGCTTGGAGTATGTTCCGGTTATGCCTCGAATACCGAGGTGAGGGATGATAGGTTGGTGGCTTTTCCCGGAGCGGAAGGTTTCGGCAGATATACCACAGGAGGGCGAGGTGGAAAGGTTTATCATGTCACTACACTTGCCGACGGGGATTGTCCGGGCACTTTGCGTCATGCTGTGATGCAGGAAGGACCGCGTACAGTAGTGTTTGATGTCGCCGGCACTATCTTTCTTGATGCTCCACTCCGTATTAACAATGGTGATTTGACAATAGCCGGTCAGACTGCGCCAGGCGATGGTATATGTGTGGCCGGAAGGCAAGTGTCGCTTAACGGTGACAATATGATAGTCCGTTATCTTCGTTTCCGTATAGGAAATGACCATCACGGAAGTCCGGATGGAATCGGAGGTTCTGATTTCCGCAATCTGATTCTTGACCACTGCTCGGTGAGCTGGAGTGTGGACGAATGTTGCGGTCTATATGGCGGAGATGACTTTACGGTGCAGTGGTGCATCTTCTCGGAAGCTTTGCGCGATGCCGGACATTCGAAGGGTGGCAAGCATGGCTATGGTGCTATATTTGGTGGCGCTCATGCCTCGTATCATCACAATCTTCTTGCGCATGCTGAAAGTCGCATGCCTCGCCTCGGACCTCGTCCCGGTACACAGACACGTGAGCATCTTGATATGCGAAATAATGTAATATACAATTGGGCCGGCTCAGGATGCTACGGTGGCGAGGGTATGAAAATCAATATCGTAAATAATTATTATAAACCCGGTCCGGCTACTCCTAAGGATAGTGAGGTGGCTTATCGCATAGCTTCCGTTAATGTCCGGACTACCGATTATGTCACCGGACGTGACGGACGCCCTAATGCATGGAAACCGATGGAGCATGTGTGGGGACGTTACTATGTGGATGGTAATGTGATGGAAGGAAATGATGAGGTTACAGCCGACAACTGGACAAAGGGTTTTGAGGCTCAGATACATAATGAGCATTGTGACGGTACTTTCAATGATTCCGTAGCACGCGCTATCCGTCTTGCGTCACCACTCGATGCCGGGGAGATAACAACACATTCAGCTCATGAAGCGTTCGACTTGGTGCTTGCCAATGCCGGTTGCTCCAAGGTGCGTGATAAAGTGGACTCACGTGTGGTAATGGAGGCACGCGACGGCACGGCTACGTATAGAGGTTCGCGGGCGGCAGATGCAGCTTCAAAACCTGGGTTTATTGATACCCATTATGATGTCTGTCCGGAAGGCTCGACCTCTCCCTGGCCCGAACTTAAAGCTACCGACGAAGAGATTGCTCAGTTGAAGGATAGCGACGGTGATGGAATGCCTGACAGTTGGGAGAAAGCAAATGGACTGGACCCGAACGACAGCAGTGATGGTAATCAATGCTCATTGTCGAAGGATGGGTATACCAATCTGGAGATATATATTAACAGCCTGGTGCCGGAGTTTCCCCTGACAGTGAAGCAAACAAAAAGCAAGGAAAAATAGTTATCAAAAATAGAATAAAATGAAAAAACTTACATTTGCGACCATCGCCGCATTAATTTGTGTTATTATGACATCGTGTGGAAATACCGAAAATAATACAGCATCCTCCGGTCAAGCTCAGCTTAATGGAGAGAGTGCGCTTGATATGATAATGACACGCACCAGTGTGCGTCAATATTCCGACAAACCGATTTCGGAAGCTACAATCGACACACTTCTGCGTGCCGGTATGGCTGCTCCGACGGCCGGCAATAAGCAGCCGTGGAAATTTGTTGTAGTGACCGAACGGGCTTTGCTTGACAGTCTGGCTCAGGGTAACTGGCGTATGGCTGCGCATGCGCAGGCAGCCATCGTGGTGTGTGGTGATACAGAAAATGTATTTCCTGAGGAGGGTCGCGACTATTGGGTGCAGGATTGTTCGGCTGCCACTGAAAATATCCTGCTTGCTGCCCATGCTGTAGGACTCGGTGCTGTGTGGTGTGGATGCTACCCGATATCTGAACGTGTCAGCAATGTGAAACGCATTTTCGGCTTGCCTACTCCTATTGTGCCGTTAAGCGTAGTGGTGCTCGGTTATCCTGCCGGTGAGCATCAACCAAAGGATAAATATAAACCCGAGAACATCCATTTTAACAAGTGGTAATCCTCGTGAAACATGAAATAAGCGCCGTCAGAACCAATGTTGGTACTGATGGCGCTTTTATGTGATAAGGATAAATCAATTCTTATAAAAAGTTAAAATCAAGTTCAATATCTGTAAGTTAGGATTTTCGGGGAAAAATTACTAATTTTGCCAAAAATTTTACCAAAGCATACCTTAATTAATATAAATACTCGATAATATCATCTCGATATGTCAAAGAGATTCAAAGAATATAACGGTTTAAACCTCCCTGAGGTAAATAAAACAGTGCTTGAAAAGTGGGGCGCAGAAAATGTGTTCCACCGCACTATGTCAGAACGTGAAGGATGTCCATCATTCGTGTTTTTCGAAGGTCCTCCTTCCGCTAACGGCAAGCCGGGTATCCACCATGTGCTCGCCCGTACCATAAAGGATATTTTCTGCCGTTATAAAACCATGCAAGGGTTTCAGGTGAAGCGTAAAGCCGGTTGGGACACTCATGGTCTGCCGGTGGAACTTGGTGTTGAGAAAAATCTTGGTATCACCAAGGAGGATATCGGTAAGAAAATCTCGGTTGACGAGTACAATGCAGCTTGTCGTCGTGAGGTGATGAAATATACAGGCGAATGGGAGGACCTTACCCGTCAGATGGGTTATTGGGTCGATATGCCCAACGCCTATATCACATACGATAACAGATATATTGAGACAGTATGGTGGCTTCTCGGTGAGCTCTACAAAAAAGGTTACCTTTACAAGGGCTATACTATCCAGCCTTATTCACCTGCTGCCGGTACCGGTCTTAGCTCTCACGAACTTAATCAGCCCGGTTGCTATCGTGATGTGAAGGATACCACATGCGTGGCTCAGTTTAAGGTGGTAGATAACGATAACCCGTCGTTGGAACCCTATCGTAAGCTTCTATTTACATGGGGTACACCCTATTTCCTTGCCTGGACCACCACACCTTGGACTCTTCCTTCAAACACGGCTTTGGCTGTGGGTCCTGAGATTACTTACAATATTGTACGCACATATAATCCTTATTCAGGCAAACCTATCACCGTGGTTGCCGCAGATGCATTGATGGGTTCGCTTTTTAATGCTAAGGCTAAGGATTTATCTCTTGATTCCTACAACAAGGGTGATAAACTTATCCCCTATGAGGTTGTAGCTCAGGTAAAGGGACTTGACCTTGTGGGTATAGAATATCATCAGCTGTTGCCATGGGTCAATCCTGGCGAAGGCGCTTTCCGCGTTATTCCAGGTGATTATGTTACCACTGAGGATGGTACAGGTATAGTGCATATTGCTGGAACTTTTGGTGCCGATGACCTTCGTGTGTCAAAGCAGAATGGCATTCCTCCGCTCCACTTGATTGACAAGGATGGAAATATCCGTCCGATGGTTGACCTCACAGGCCGATTCTATCTTCTTGACCAGCTTGACCCCAAGTTTGTGGAGGAGATGGTTGATGTGGAGGCTTATAAACCCTGGCAGGGCAAATATGTAAAGAATGCTTACGACTCTTCACTTCCTGAGGATGCCGAAAGTCTTGACGTGCAGATTTGCATGGAACTCAAGGCTACTGACAAGGTGTTTAAAATCGAGAAGCATACCCATAATTATCCACACTGTTGGCGTACTGACAAGCCGGTGCTTTATTATCCTCTTGACAGCTGGTTTATAAAAACAACCGCAGTGCGTGAGCGCTTGATGGAGCTTAATGAGACTATCAAATGGAAGCCTGCATCTACTGGCTCAGGTCGTTTCGGCAAGTGGCTTGAAAATCTTCAGGACTGGAACCTTTCACGTAGCCGCTATTGGGGTACACCCCTGCCAATCTGGCGTACTGAGGATGGTACAGAGGAGATTTGTGTTTCATCTGTTGAGCAGCTTTACGGAGAGATTGAACGCGCTGTGGAAGCCGGTCTAATGTCGGAGAATCCTTATAAGAAAGCAGGTTTCGTGCCAGGTGAGTACAACAAGGAAAACTATGACCGTATAGACCTTCATCGTCCATACGTTGACGATATAATTCTCGTGTCGCCCTCAGGAAAGCCGATGAAGCGAGAGAAGGACCTGATTGACGTATGGTTTGACTCCGGCTCTATGCCTTATGCCCAGATTCACTATCCGTTTGAGAATAAAGAGGCATTTGACAACCGAGAGGTTTACCCCGCAGATTTCATCGCTGAAGGTGTTGACCAGACCCGTGGTTGGTTCTTTACACTCCATGCAATTGCAGGAATGGTGTTTGACTCAATCTCCTATAAGACTGTAATCTCTAACGGACTTGTGCTTGATAAGTACGGCAACAAGATGTCAAAGCGTCTTGGCAATGCTGTTGACCCCTTCGGGCAGATAGGTCAGTTTGGTGCCGACCCGGTGCGTTGGTACATGATATCAAACTCCTCACCATGGGACAACCTGAAATATGATGAGAAAGGCGTGCTGGAAACTTCACGCAAGCTCTTCTCCACATTATATAATACATACAGTTTCTTTGCACTCTATGCCAACGTCGATGGCTTTGACCCGGCAGCTCCCGAAGTTCCGGTTGAGCAGCGTCCGGAAATCGACCGTTGGATTCTTTCACTCCTCAACACCCTTGTGAAGGATGTGACAGAAGCTTTGGATGATTATGAGCCCACACGCGCTGCCCGTGCAATCGGGGAGTTTGTAGGCGACAATCTTTCCAACTGGTATGTGCGTCTCAACCGCAAACGTTTCTGGGGAGGAGAGATGACAGATGACAAGCTCGCAGCATATCAGACACTCTACACATGTCTGAAAACTGTGGCATTGCTCATGGCTCCTTTCGCACCCTTCTATGCTGATGAACTCTACCGTGACCTCACCGGAGCATCTGAATCTGTGCATCTTGCCAAGTTCCCGGTGGTTGATGACAGTATGATTGACTCAGAACTCGAGGCTCGCCAGAAACTTGCACAGGATATCACCTCCATGACATTGGCGCTTCGTCGTAAGGTTAATCTCAAGGTGCGTCAGCCTCTTTCAACAATCATGGTTCCCGTGGCTGATGCTGCCCAGCGTGCGGCGCTTGAGGCTATCAGTGAGCTGGTGAAGAGCGAGATTAATGTCAAAGAACTGCGAATCGTTGGCAATGAGGATGGTATTCTTGTCAAGAGTGTGAAGCCGGACTTCAAAAAACTTGGTCCGAAGTTTGGTAAGCAGATGAAGGCTGTGGCAGAGGCAGTCAAGGCTTTGGATTCACATCAGATAGCCGAGCTTGAACGTAATGGTTCAGTTCATCTGGATATAAATGGAAGCGATGCAGTGATTGAGCTCGCCGATGTCGAGATAATCTCAGAGGATATTCCCGGATGGCTCGTTGCCAATGAGGGTACACTCACCATCGCTCTTGATGTCACTGTGACTCCGGAACTTCGTCGTGAAGGTATAGCGCGTGATATAGTGAACCGCATCCAGAATGTGCGTAAGTCACGTGACTATGATATCACCGACAGAATCTCTCTTACATTTGCGCCCGGTGAGGCCACTGATGATGCAGTGAGAGATTTTGCGGATTATATCTCCCGTCAGGTGCTTGCCACTTCGCTCGAAATCGCCGAAATTGATGAAAATTCTCCCGAAGTAGAGAATTTTTCAATGGATGATGTGAACGTTAACGTTAAAATAACGTTAAACAAATAGAACGTTTTAACATATGAATTATTATGAGCGAGAAAACAAGATATTCCGACGAAGAATTACAGGAATTTAAGGAAATCATCCTTGAAAAGTTGGCTAAGGCGCAGAAGGAGTATGACTCTTTGCGCTCCAACATCAATAATACCGAGGGTAATGACATAGCCGATACCTCTCCCACATTCAAGATTCTGGAAGAGGGCGCAAGCACTCTTTCCAAGGAAGAGGCAGGGCAATTGGCGCAGAGGCAGAAGAAATTTATCCAGCATCTGCAGAATGCCCTCATCCGTATTGAAAACAAGACCTACGGTGTGTGTTGCGAGACAGGCGAGTTGATTCCCAAGGAACGTCTGCGTGCTGTGCCTCATGCCACACGTAGTGTCGAAGCTAAGAACTCGACCAAGAAAAAGTAAAATCCCGTATATGCGTTCAAAAGGCATTGTCGCCACGCTTATTATATTAGTGGTGGTCCTCATTGACCAGGCACTGAAAATTTGGATTAAAACTCATTTTTATCTGGGAGAAGATGTCAGAATCTTCTCCTGGTTTTACCTGTACTTCATAGAGAATAACGGCATGGCATTTGGCATGGAGTTTGGAAGCAAACTTATGCTCACTTTGTTCCGTATTGTTGCCGTTGGATTGCTTATTTGGTACATGGTCAGGATTTACAGGATATCCAAGGTGCCGATGGGCTATATGGTGTGTCTGGCATTGGTTACGGCCGGAGCAGCAGGCAATATTTTTGACTGCGTGTTTTACGGGTTGATTTTCAATAATCCTGCGCCACCTTATGTAGCCTCACTCTTTCCGGCTGCCGGCGGATATGCTGAGATTTTCCATGGCAGGGTAGTGGATATGCTCTATTTCCCGTTGTTCAGTTTTACATGGCCCGGTTGGATGCCTATGGTTGGCGGACATGAATTTCTGTTCTTTCAACCTGTGTTCAATATCGCAGATGCTGCCATATCATGTGGCATATTCGTATTAATACTTTTTTATCACAAGTACATCCTGTCACCTAAAGCTCTGGAATCTCTTGCGTAATTTATTTGTCATATTATTGGCGCTGCTTGTTGTCACAGCTTGCGACAATACGCCCGACTATGTGATTCCGCCAAAGAAAATGGCGGCTTTGATGGCTGATGTCCACACTGGCGAGGCTGTGGTGGAGGGGAATGCCCGTAGTTTCCCTAATGATTCGGTCAAGAAAACCTTCATGCAGTCAATATATCTCAAGCATGGCGTGACTTCGCAAGATGTTGACACATCGCTGTACTGGTACGGACACAATCTGAACAAGTACATGGATGTGTACAACAAGACTATCGAAATATTGGAAAACCGTATTGCCGAAGCTGAAAAGGCAGGAGGCAAATCGGACCGGGCTCCCATGCGCGTCAGTCTGGATGGAGACTCTGTTGATATCTGGCAGGGTGCATCCACTCGCAGAAACAGTCCATTTCTCCCATCGGAATATCTCACATTTCATTACTCGACCGATAAAAACTGGGAGCGTGGCGACCGTTATACTGTCAGTGTGAAGCCTATTGGTACGCATTCGCCTGTCAGCATCAATATTGCTGTTGAGTACAATGACGGTACCACGGAATATGTCTCAGCTTCGGAGAATGGTGAAGGCATGAAGCGTCTGGTGCTTGTGCTCGACTCAGCAAAGGTCGCTTCCAATGTGTATGGTTCTATCCATTATTCGCCGAGGGGAGATGAGGTTTCATATCTCGATTCAATCTCAGTGGTGCGCACCCGAGGCAGAAATGACAATGTAAGGGCACGTGCCGGTCAGAAAATGATTCATCATCGATAGAATATTAATGATGGCTAAGTCTACGCGGTGCCATGCAGCTGTGGTGAACGGAATGGTGAAGACAAATGTAATTGTCTCTTACTCGGATTCGAATGATTTTTGTACCAATTATAATATAGCGCCCTTTGCAGGCGAGGTACATTCCACCGATGATTTCAATGGCGCTGTAGTGGTGATGCCTGTAGGGGCGGAACTTGATATGGAGAAATATATCATTGATTATGCTAATTTCAGTTCTGTCCTTAAAGAAATAGCAGCTCATGTTCCTCATGTCGAAGCCGGCGAGCTGGTGAAGCTCTGCTTCATTGAGCTCTGACTCCGGTTCATTCAGATATTCCACGCAATTCTAAAAGAATGTTAAACAATTTGTGCGCGTGCCTATAAATCACTACCTTTGCACCCGTCTAAGAGAACGCCTGAGAAATTAGGCATCTTTTCTAAATACCAATCAAATTAATTTTTTTAACAAATGCATTACGAAACCGTTTTCATTTTGACTCCCGTTTTGTCTGACCAGCAGATGAAGGAAGCGGTAGAAAAATTCGAGAAGGTGATGACCGACAACGGTGCCACCATCGTAAACGAAGAAATCTGGGGTCTTCGCAAGCTTGCTTATCCCATCCAGAAAAAGTCTACCGGCTTCTACACCCTCGTGGAATTTGACGCTGACCCGACTATCGTTAAAAAGCTCGAGACTGCTTTCCGTCGTGACGAGCGTGTGCTCCGTTTCCTCGTGTTCCGTCTCGACAAGTACGCTGCTGAATACGCTGCAAAGCGTCGTAGCAACCGTGCTGCTAAAGTATCTAACACTGTCACTGAAGAAGCAAAGGAGAACTAAATCATGGCACAAGCATCTGAAATTCGCTACCTCACTCCACTGTCGGTAGATGTAAAAAAGAAAAAATATTGTCGCTTTAAGAGAAGCGGTATCAAGTATATCGACTATAAGGACCCCGAATTCCTTAAGAAGTTCCTCAATGAACAGGGTAAGATTCTTCCCCGTCGCATCACCGGAACTTCTCTCAAGTTCCAGCGCCGTGTGGCTCAGGCTGTAAAGCGTGCTCGTCACCTCGCTCTTCTCCCCTACGTTACTGACTTGATGAAATAACTTTAAAAGCTAATAGGAATTATGAAGCTCATTCTTAAAGAAGATATCGCCAACCTTGGCTACAAAGATGATGTAGTCGAAGTAAAGAGCGGATATGGTCGCAACTACCTTATCCCTACCGGCAAAGCTGTTATTGCAACCGAATCAGCTCTTAAAGTTCTTGCTGAGAACCAGCGTCAGCGTGCTCACAAGCTCGCTCGCATCAAGGCTGAGGCTGAGGCAACTGCTGCCGCTCTTCAGGGCGTAAAACTCACAATCGGTGCCAAGACTTCTTCAACCGGTACTATTTTCGGTTCTGTCAACAACATCCAGATTGCTGAGGCTCTTGAAAAGCTCGGTCACAATATCGACCGCAAGCTCATCGTTATCGAACCTGTGAAGGAAGTTGGTGAATATGTTGCCAATATCCGTCTCCATCGTGACGTTAACGTTGAGATACCTTTCGAAGTTGTATCTGAATAATATTTAGATAAGATATCCCAACCCTCCAATTTCCCCTGAGAGCGTAGCCATCCCCACCCATCCATCTGGCTACGCTCTCAACTTTTTTTGTGTCCGTATGAATCGGTCGGATTTTATGCTCCACCGGTTGCTCTTGATTATAATTGTTAACGGAATTTAACGTCTTTGTTCGATTTAAAGGTTAATCCCCTGAATGTCTACTGAAAGGCTTCAATTGTAGATTTTGGCGATTTAAGCCTTAAACTTTTAGTAATTTTGGTGTCAAATACTACAAAATAGTATAAGAAAGTTTTTTTAATATTTATGACACGTTTCGCTCATTACAAGTTTTTATCTCCACTATTACTTTTGACCCTGTCATTCTCGCTCCATGCCTTCAATATCACAGGTGTGGTCAAGGACCAGGAATCTAAAGAACCGCTGATGGAAGCGGCGGTAAAACTCGTCAGTGCACGTGACACTGCTTTTGTTACAGGTGTCACAACCAATCTCGATGGTAAATTCACTATCTCTAATGTGAATGCCGGGAAATACATACTACAGTTCAGCTATGTTGGTTATGCTGATGCCGAAAAGCCGGTCACTGTAGCATCATCAAATGTTCGCGTAGGAGTGGTTGAGCTCCGCGAATCCTCTGAATTGCTTGGAGAGGTAAGCGTGGTTGCGACCAAGACCCCAATTAAGGTTATGGAGGATACAGTTGAGTATAACGCCGACTCATATCATACCCAGCCTAACGCGGTGGTCGAGGACCTTCTGAAACGCCTCCCGGGTGTTGAGGTCGATAGCGATGGCAAAATTACCGCCAACGGTAAAGAGATTAAAAAAATTCTTATTGACGGTAAGGAATTCTTTAGCGATGACCCTCAGGTGGCATCAAAGAACCTTCCGGTGAATATGATTGAAAAACTCCAGGTTGTGGACCGCAAGAGTGATATGGCGCGTCTGACTGGAGTGGATGACGGAGAGGATGAGACCGTAATTAACCTTACAGTGAAGAAAGGCATGAACCAAGGTTGGTTTGGTACAGCTGAAGGTGGTTATGGTACGGACGACCGTTATGCAGCGTCGTTTAATGTCAATCGATTCTGGAACGGTAACCAGTTTACAGTGCTTGGAAACTTCAACAATACTAATCAGCTCGGCTTTACTGACAGTAACGGTAACAGATTCCGCCGTTTCGGTGGTAATAATGGTATAACCACATCACGCTCTGTCGGTGTCAATTTCAATGTCGGAAAGGATGAGGTTTTCCGAGTGGGTGGCGATATATTGTTCTCTAATACCGACCGTGTGTCCGAGAGCCGTTCGAGCCGTCAATGGAATGAAACTTCCAACTATGAGAATACAGAGAAATATGCCCGTGACAGAAGTAATAATCTCCGAGGCGATTTCCGTGTGCTCTGGAATCCTGACTCATTCAATACTCTTGAGTTCCGTCCGAACTTCTCATTGAACCACAACAAGTCATATAGCTGGGATAACACCCACAACTATGACCCCACTATGACCGAAATAAGCCGCAGCGAAAATAATTCGTTGAGCAAAGGTAACTCTTTTGAACTCGGTGGTCGTTTGATTTATTCACATCGCTTCAAGCAGCGCCGCGGACGTTCATTCTCGGTGAGCATGCAGTACAGTCTCTCAAATGTGCGTGAGAAAGAGACCTCAAACTCCCACAATATCTATACCACACTTGACTCAACATTGATTCTTGACCAATATGCAAACAATCATACATGGTCAAATCAGATAATGACACAGGTTACATGGACTGAACCTCTTGGCAATGTTGCTAACGGTAATTCGCTCGTATTTTCTTATCGTATGAACTACCGTTGGAACAATGCTGACAAGCTGGTCTATAATGTTCCGGAGGATTACGACCTCGGTATATTGCCTCCTGTTGGAATCGACCCCGACCCGGTGTACTCCAACCGTTTCCGCAACAATTATTTCAATCAGAATATCAGCGCCGGTTTCAAGAAGACATCGCAGAAGTATAATATGGAGGTCGGTTTAGCTCTTGTTCCTCAGATGTCGAAGTCAACAGACTTGATAAATTCCGACCGTAACATTGATACCCGTTGGGTGTGGAACTATGCTCCCTACATGCGTTTGCGCTATCGTTTCAGCAAGCAGACCTCATTGATGGTCCATTACCGAGGTCGCTCATCACAGCCCTCATTGAGCCAGTTGCAACCGGTTGCCGATGTGTCTAACCCGATGAATGTCGTTATCGGTAATCCCGACCTTGACCCCTCGTTCACTCACAATATGATGGTGCGTTTCCAGGATTTCAATATGGAAAGTCAGCGCTCGCTCATGTTCATGGGTAACTTCTCTCTGACTCAGAACTCTATTATTTCCAAGACCACACTTGACCCCGCTACTAATGCCCGCACAACGACATATGTAAACACAAATGGTGTGTGGAACGGTAGAGTGATGAATATGTTCTCAATGCCACTCAGAAATAAGAAGTGGAGAATATCGAACCATATATTTATCAACGGTCAGCGTTCTGTAGGTTTCACCAACGAGAAACGCAATGCTGCAATGTCGGTAAGTGTATTCGAGAGCCCGGGAATTTCATTTCTTCCTGATAATTTTGAGTTTGAGCTTCGTCCTCAGTATTCTATTGAGGCAACTCATTATACCGTCAAGAGCACTCAGACACCCAATAATACTATCCAGCGTTATGGAGGTCGTGCTGACATTACTTATTATACATCATGGGGACTTACCCTTCAGACTGATGTCAATTACTCAGCTACAGAGGGTTACTCAGACGGTTACAACACTCGTACCACCATGTGGAATGCTTCGATATCTCAGCAGTTCCTGCGCAGCAAAGCGCTCACTTTGTCCTTCAAGATGTATGATATCCTGAATCAGCGCAAAAGCATCTCACATACTGCCAACGGTCAGTACATTCAGGATACATGGTCAAACACCCTCGGTCGTTATGGGTTGGTTACCATCGCTTATCGTTTCAACACCTTCGGTAAAGGTAAGGAACCCGGAGGCTCACGTGGCGGCTGGGGAGGTCCCGGCGGACCTGGTGGACCTGGCGGAGGTAGAGGACCCCGTTAAATTTAAAATAAGACAGATGTAGATATGAACGAAACTCCCTGAAATGGCATTGTCGCCAATTCAGGGAGTTTGATTTTGCAGGCGTGGAAATGGATTATTTCTTACCTGGCTATTCTTTCGGTTGATTTATTTCCCAGTGAGTATTGTCTGGATGTCATGAAGTTTGTTTAGGGCATCCATAGGAGTGAGATTGTTTATATCGAGCCCCAATATCTGGTCGCGCAGCTGAGCCAGCACAGGGTCATCGAGTTGGAAGAATGACATTTGCATCCCTTCACTCTGTTCACCTACGGAAGCGAGATTTTTCACCACCTCCAAGTCAGTCTCGCGGTTGGATGTCTCAAGATGTTTAAGTACTTCATCCGCTCTCCTTACGATTGACTGTGGCATGCCGGCCAGTTTCGCTACATGTATACCGAAGCTATGTTCGCTTCCTCCGCGTGCTAGTTTGCGAAGGAACACAACTTTTCCTTCTATTTCCTTTACAGATACATTGAAGTTGACCACCCTCTGGAAGCTTTTCTCCATCTCGTTGAGTTCATGGTAGTGCGTGGCAAAGAGAGTTTTGGGGTGTATGCCGCCATATTCATGTATATGTTCCACGATTGCCCATGCTATGGAGATGCCATCGTAGGTCGAGGTTCCTCGACCAAGTTCGTCGAAAAGAATCAATGAGCGTTCGCTCATATTGTTGAGGATTGATGCAGCCTCGTTCATCTCCACCATAAATGTGGACTCACCGAGCGAAATGTTGTCGCTCGCACCTACTCGGGTGAATATCTTATCCACCACTCCTATATGAGCACTTTCGGCAGCAACGAAACTTCCTATCTGAGCTAATAGTACATTTATGGCAGTCTGACGCAGGAGGGCGGATTTACCTGACATATTCGGTCCGGTAATCATCATCACCTGTGTGCCGGTGTTCGATAGATTCACAGTGTTTGTGATATATGGCTCTCCTGGGGGGAGTTCTTTTTCAATCACCGGATGGCGACCCTCCACAATGGAAATGTCAAGAGAATCGTCGACCACCGGTCGGTTGTATTTGTTTTCAAGTGCCATATGGGTGAGGGAGTTATATACATCGAGCTGTGCCACCAATTGAGCATCAAGGAGTATAGCCGGAATGTAGTCACAGAGTCGCGTCACAAGTTCAGAGTATATTCTCTGCTCGATTATAGCGATTTTATCCTGCGCTCCAAGTATCTTTTCTTCATATTCCTTTAGTTCCTGTGTGATGTAACGCTCGGCGTTTACCAATGTCTGCTTTCGTATCCATTCTACCGGAACTTTATCCTTATGAGTGTTGGTGACTTCGATATAGTAACCGAATACATTGTTGTATGCCACTTTAAGTGAAGGGATACCTGTGCGCTGACTTTCGCGTTGCTGCAGCTGCAACAGATAATCCTTTCCTCGGAATGCTATATCCCTGAGCTCGTCAAGCTCGGCGTCAACACCATCCTTGATGACCTGTCCCTTGTTGAGAGCAGTAGGAGCGTCGTCAACAATTTCCCTGCCGATTTTATCAGCAATACTGTCGCAGGGATTCAGTTGCTCTCCGATGGAGACAAGAGCCGGTTGGGTGGAGTGTTCGCAAAGCTCTTTTATGGGGACAATCGTTTTCAATGCGTGATGTAGCTGTACCATCTCGCGAGGATTGACTCGACCGGCTGACACCTTGCCAATCAGGCGCTCAAGGTCACCGATGTGTCCCAACGCCTCTTTGAGGGCTTCGCGGTCGGAAGGTTCCCGGAAGAAATACTCCACAATATCGAGACGTTTATTAATCTCTTTGCTGTCCTTAAGCGGAAACAGAAGCCAACGGCGCAGTAAGCGCGCTCCCATGGGGGAGACCGTGCGGTCTATCACATCCAACAGACTTTTACCTTCATCTCCCATGGTATGTACCAGCTCAAGATTGCGTATGGTGAAGCGGTCGAGTCTGACTGCCATCCCTTCCTCTATTCGTGTAAGAGCGGTGATGTGTGATGTGTGAGTATGTTGGGTCAGGTCGAGGTAATGGAGTATAGCGCCTGAGGCGATTATGGCTGAAGCCATGTTGTGGATGCCGAAACCTTTCAGAGATGATGTCTCAAACTGTTTCAGCAGTCTATCGCGGGCGGCATCGTCGGTATATATCCAGTCGTCAAGTTCAAAGGTGAAGTAATGTTCCGAAAACAGCTCTTCCATTAGCTTGCGTTTACCCCGTTCCACAAGCACTTCTTTAGGCGCGAAATTGGTCAGAAGTTTCTCAATGTAGTCATTGGCTCCTTCTGCAGTCATAAACTCGCCGGTAGAAATGTCAAGAAAAGCTACCCCGGTCATCTGTTTTCCGAAATGTACCGCTGCGAGGAAATTGTTCTCGCGGTGATTAAGCACATTATCATTGATGGACACACCGGGAGTGACAAGCTCAGTGATTCCTCGTTTTACGAGTTTTTTTGTGGTTTTCGGGTCCTCAAGCTGCTCGCATATAGCCACTCTTTTACCTGCTCTCACGAGCTTCGGCAAATATGTGTCGAGCGCATGGTGTGGAAATCCTGCAAGTTCAACAAACTGAGCTGAGCCATTGGCGCGTCGAGTCAGTGTTATGCCTAAAATCTCAGATGCGGCTATGGCATCATCGGAAAAAGTTTCGTAAAAGTCACCTACGCGAAAAAGCAGAATGGCATCTGGATGTTTCTGCTTCATCGCTATATATTGTTTCATCAAGGGAGTCTCGACGATTGCTTTTGCCATATTACGATGGTGTATTTTGGGGGATATATAATGAAACCCGGATGGTTTTCGGGATGAACTCAACCACAAATTTACAAAATTATTTGTAATAGGTCAAAACCATATTTTAATTGAAAATATCGAATGACCAACTATAAAGCATGTATAGCAGATATGTAAATTGAATGTTTTTTAACCATATTTTGTTAAAATTGAGGTTGTTGCTTGCGGAGAATAAAATATTCACTATCTTTGTAAAAAATCCTTAGATACGTATTGTTGTCCTTAAAGTTGTCCTTCAGATGAGTTCTAAGTGATTTATAGCCTTATTTGAACTGAAAATTTAGCACATTGTATCTATTAAAATTCAATAAAATTAATTAACTTTGTGCAAAATTTCCCAACGCATAGTCCATGAACAGTCAAATTTTGACCCCTTCATGGATTTTATGTTCTCTACTTATACCAGATTATAAACACAATCAAATTTTATTAACTAATCAGTCATTATTATGATTAAGAGACTCATTCTCTTAGCCGGAGCTTTCTGGCTGGCATGTGCGGCTGCTATGGCTGCACCGGATGATATTAAGTGTAGTGGCGTGATTCTCGGTGAAGACGGTGAGCCTATCATTGGTGCTACCGTTACTGTGCCCGGAACTCAGACCGTGGCTGTCACCGATATTGACGGCCGTTTCGTAATCAATGCCCCTGCAGGCAAAGAAATTCACGTAAGCTACATTGGATATGCTCCCCTCAACCTAAAGGCGGCTGCTGATATGGGTGAAGTGAAAATGAACGTTGAGACACAGATGCTTCAAGACGTCGTTGTAACTCAGTCTATCGCACGCACACGTCAGACTCCTGTGGCGATATCTACAGTAGATGCTGCTACAATCGAGACTAAGCTCGGTAACCAGGAATTTCCTGAAGTATTGAAGACCACTCCGGGTGTTTGGGCTACCAAAGATGGCGGTGGTTATGGCGATGCTAAAATTAACATGCGTGGTTTTAAGACCGAGAATGTCGCTGCTCTTATCAATGGTATTCCAGTAAACGATATGGAATGGGGCGGCCTTTACTGGTCAAACTGGGCAGGTCTTTCAGATGTTACCGCATCAATGCAGACCCAGCGTGGTCTTGGTGCCGCTATTGTATCGGTTCCTTCAGTCGGCGGTACAATCAACATCACCACCAAAACACTTGATGTGAAGCGTGGCGGTAACGTATTCTATGGCATGGGTAACGATGGTATGAACCACATCGGATTCTCTGCTTCAACAGGTGTCAACAGCAAGGGTTGGGCTATCACCCTCCTCGGTGCACGCAAGTGGGGCGACGGTTACATCCAGGGGACTGACTTTAATGCCTATACTTACTTCCTTAACATCTCTAAGCGTCTGAATGATAATCATCAGCTGTCGTTGACTGCTTTTGGTTCTCCGCAGGTTCACTACAAGCGTTCTTCACAGGATGGTCTCTCCATCATGGGCTGGCAGAACGTTAAGAACTATATGGATGGCGAGAGCATGTACAAGTACAATCCTACCTTCGGTTACGACCGCGACGGACAGGTTCGCTCGTCAAATAAGAACGTATACCACAAGCCTCAGATATCTTTGAATCATATCTGGCAGATAAATGAGAAATCATCTCTTTCATCAGCAGTATATGCCAGCCTCGCTTCAGGTTATGGCTACAGCGGTCAGGGCCGTGGCTCATACAATGGCTCATCTCTCAGCAACTCAAGCTGGTATGGCGCAAGCAATGGTACACTCAACACTCTTTTCCGCCGTGCGGACGGTACATTTGACTATGCTGCCATTCAGGAAATGAACATGGCATCGACCACCGGTTCAAACATGATTATGTCAAAGAGCGTAAACAGCCACAACTGGTTCGGTCTTGTTTCTACTTATAAAAATGAGCTTCTTCCCAAACTTAATCTTACTGCCGGTATTGACCTTCGCTACTACGTAGGGTACCACAAGAATGAGATTGTAGACCTCTATGATGGTGAATACTTCATGGACGACAGTTCTCGTAAGGGTGTCAAGGCTGCAAACAATGCCGCTGCTGCCGACCCCAACTGGCGCTATGAGAAACTTGGTGTTGGTGACGTAGTTTACCGTAACTACGACGGTCACACTCTTCAGGAAGGTGCCTATGCTCAGCTCGAGTATACTTTCCTTGACAATAAACTTACTACTGTACTTGCCGGTTCTATGTCAAATACCAGCTACTGGCGTGTTGACCACTTCTATTATGACAAGGAACATGAAAAGTCAGCCACTGTAAACTTCCTCGCAGGTACTGTGAAGGGTGGTGCGAACTACAACATTGACCGCCACAACAACGTTTATTTCAACGGTGGTTATATCACACGTGCTCCCTTCTTCTCAGGAGGTGCATTCCTTCAGGCTACCACATCAAATGCTACTAACCCCAACGCTGTGAACGAAAAGGTTGCTTCATTTGAAGTTGGTTATGAATATCATTCACCTGCATTCACCGCTACTTTCAACGCATACTGGACCAAGTGGATGGATAAGACTTCTACCCGTTCAAGCGAAATGGACAACGGTGACCGCTATATGTTCAACATGCAGGGTGTTGATGCTCGCCACATGGGTGTAGAAGTTAACTTTACTTATCGTCCTGTTCGTTGGATGGATGTCAATGGTATGATTTCTGTAGGTGACTGGGTTTGGGATAGCAATGCCACCGGTTACTTCTACAATAGCTATGGTCAGCCTATCACAAACACCAAGACTGGTGACCTTGCATCAGGTATTTTTGCAGAAGACCATGCCCGTGCAGTCCTCAATCAGAAAGGTCGCAAGGTGGGTGGTTCTGCTCAGACTACCGGTTACCTTGGTGTGAACTTCCGTCCGCTCAAGGGCTGGCGTGTTGGCGTGGACTGGACATTCAATGCACGCAACTACAGTGACTTCTCAATCTCTTCAAGCGACTATGCTCCCGGTTCTGTAATCAATGTAGGTTCTCCCTGGAGAATACCTTTCGGTAACCAGCTCGACCTCTCGGCAAGCTATCGTTTCAAGATTGGTGGTCTTGACGCTACAATCTTCGGTAACGTATATAACCTTTGCAACTACAACTATGTGGTTGACGCATACACCGCTTCAGGTGTCGACGGTAACTGGTCAAACGCTTACCGCGTATTCTACTCATTTGGTCGCACTTATTCAATGCGTCTGAAAGTAGCATTCTAAACATCGAGTCGCATTCTAATTACATATAAAGAATATTGACATGAAAATTTCATTTAAATATACATTATTGGCTGCCGGGTGCGTCATGATGCTTTCAAGCTGCGACGAAAATTCCTGGAATGACAAACTTGACGGTTTTGAGACCCCTCCACCTTACACTAAGGTAGAGACAGTCAACTATACTCTCACTACTGCCGACTATGCTACCATTGCTTCCAATTCAACCAACAAGAAGCTTGCGGAAGCAGCTGGCGAATCAGAAGCTCTTGCAGCCATCGGCTCAAATACTTCGTTTGCTAATGAAGCACAGGCACGTAAATATATTCCTGCTTTGCTTTCAAGCTCTTCATTCCCTTATTTCGCGCTCAACAATGGCTCTTCAATCAAGGTGACTTACGACCTTGATACAAATCAGCCAGCCGAGGTGCTTGCTATCAATAAGGGTGTGCAGTCCTACACTGTTTCCACTACAGACTATCAGGAAGCATGGGGTAGCGAGGAGGATTTCATCAAGGGTTTTGCCCCCATCACTCCTGCGTCTGCAAGCCTTCCTGGCATTCTTAAGACTGCTTTCCCTGATGCTGAAGCCGGTACTTATGCCGTGGTTACATATCAGGAAGCATCTACAAATCCTATATTTGGTAATGTAGGTGGAAATGATGCTCCTCAGGTTTACATCGAGGAAGCATTCAGCGACGGTCAGGGTGACTTTACTACCGAGAATGTTCTTCTTCCCGGAAGCTCAACTTACGTATGGAGCCATGACAGCCGTGGTGGTGGCTACATGAAGGCGTCTGGTTATGTAGGTGGCGCAAATCAGGATTGTGAAGGATGGCTTGTGTCTCCCGAGGTCACTCTTTCGGCCAATGCCAATGCAGTCCTTACTTTTGACCAGGCTTGGAACTTCTTTAAGGATGTGGCTACTGCTACTAATGAAGCTACTGTAAGCGTGCGTGAAAAGGGTGGCAAGTGGGTGCGTCTCACTGTTCCTGAACTTCCCTCAAAGATGAGCTGGGATTTCATTGCATCAGGTGATATCGACCTTTCTGCTTACAATGGAAAGACTGTTCAAATCGGTTTCTGCTACAAGAGCACCGCTGAAAAAGCAGGTACTTGGGAACTGAGAAATGTGAAACTTGCCGATGGTGGTGAAAAGAGTCGTGCCAGCCGTGCTGCCGCTGCTGAAGTTCCCACCGTAGCAAAGAATGCTATTTATCTCTATAATGGTACCGCATGGGCTGTTCCTGGTTCAACTGTAGTGCTTCAGCCTGCTGATTATACTGCTATGGGTCAGAGCTACGGTAACCTCAGCGGTTCGCTTCCCGCAGAACTTCTTCCAAAGTATCTTGCCGCTAACTATCCTTACGCTTCTGAGGAAGCAGCTCAGATTGTGGTTTACAAGTATTACAATGGTTCTACCACTGCTTTCCATGCTGACCAGTTCACTATGACCAATGGTGTTTGGGTTGAAAATCGTGGCGCATTCGTTGACCAGTTCACAAAAATGAGCGGTACATGGACTTACAATCCTTCTGTTGTGCTTACACTTCCTTATGCACGCAACACTGAACCCTCTTACTCTTACTACATGGCTTGTGTGAATTGGGTATTCGCCAATGTTACCAAGAAACTTTATCCGGATGCAGAACCTGCCAACGGTACTCAGCCTGGTCCTCCGTTCATAGATTACCGTAACAACGCAGAGTTCTATTCAGGTGCTTCAGCATATTATGGTAATGTGGATGTACGTGCGGTAACAGCCAAGAATAATGCTCCTGAGGGTTATACCGGTTATGACGGTCTTACCGATGATGAGATAATGGCTCTCGTAAAGAAACGTTTCTGTACAGAGACTATGAAGGGTGCTCTTGCAATCATGCATCCCGAAGCAGCTCCTGTAGATGGTATGGAAGTTACCTATACCATTAACTTCACCGCTTATGATGGAGCTGCCGTTGAAACCACTCTCGTATATGTTGTTACAGGTCCTGGTCAGTTCACTTACCGTAGCTGTACATGGTATGAGAATGGCGAAGATGCCGGTTGGGAATAATCCTGAATTAAATTCGAACACTGTCAGATAATATATTGGCAGTCCTCAGATAAATATCGGGGTGACACTCTAAAAAGTGTTGCCCCGATTTTTTGTTTGATGCAGAAATGAACTGCACCCCTCTGAATCAGTTTTACAACATTTTTGATATAAAAGTGACCGCCTAAATGTTAGACGGTCACTTTTAAGTATGTATCTATCAGTTTAATCAAAGATTTTATCCCAGTCCTTCCACACAGCTTCATAACCGAGCTGGCGTATTTCGGCAGCTACTACTTGGGGTGAGCGTGGGTCGGAGACTTCGAATTGTTCGAGTGCATCTGGTGTAGAGACATATCCACCTGGCTCTGTTTTGCTCCCGGCACTCATGGAAGTGACACCAAGTTTCATCATATTGGCACGAAATTGTGGATTCTCGCGTGTAGAGTAGGAGATATCTACATCATGGTCGAAGATTCGGAATGCGAATGTTACTTGCGCCAGCTCTCTATCGCTCATCACCACTTTGGGTTGATAACCACCTTCAGCGGGACACATGCGAGGGAAATTGATGCTGTAACGGGTTTTCCAGTAATTCTTACGGAGGTAGCGTAGATGACGTGCCATCATTGCGAGGTCTGTGCGCCAGTCCTCAAGACCAATCAGCACACCCATTCCGATTTTATGGACACCGGCTTGTCCCATACGGTCAAAACCGTTGACACGCCAGTCAAATATTGATTTCATTCCCTTGGGATGATACTTTTTATAATTCGCCTCGTGATAGGTCTCTTGGAAACATACCACACCGTTAAGACCGCTCTTGACCAGACGGGCATAGTTTTCGGTTTTCATGGGCATCACCTCAATGGTAAGATTGTTGAAGTAGGGACGTGCCACCTGGAGCACTTTTTCCAGATAGTCAACACCGTTGAGCGTGGGAAATTCGCCTGATACAATCAGGAGGTTCTCAAACGGTCCTAATTTTCTGATTGCCTCACATTCTGCCTTGACTTGCTCCATGGTGAGGGTGATACGGGTGAGAGGATTGTTGTGATTGAACCCACAGTACACGCATGAGTTGGTGCAGGCATTTGATACATACATGGGGATGTACATTGAAATAGTCTTGCCAAATCGTTCCAGCGTGTATTTGTGGCTCAACTGCGCCATTTGTTCAAGATATGGTTCGGCAGCAGGTGAGATGAGTGCCATGAAATCCTCGACACTAAGGTGTTCCTTGCGCAATGCAATTTCCACGTCGCGTGCGGTCCGTGAGTTGATGAAACTTGTAGTTTCATCCCAATTGTATTTTTTTAGTTCTTCTGAAAACATCTTAAAGTAACTCTAATTATATTATTGAGGACACAGCCAATGCTGTGTCCTCAATAATAATTAATTCTTAGCGCAATCGTCAACAAGTTGTTGTGTGATACGCATAGCGCAGAAGTTTGGACCGCACATGGTGCAGAATCTGTCATCATCCTTGTGGCTTTCCACATAGTACTGACGTGCACGAGCAGGGTCAAGTGACAGGTTGAACTGGTCCTTCCAGCGGAATTCAAAGCGGGCGTTGCTCATGGCGTCGTCACGTACCTGTGCGCCGGGATGTCCTTTTGCCAAATCCGCAGCATGGGCAGCGATTTTGTAGGTAATCACACCGTTGCGCACATCTTCAAGATTGGGTAGAGCGAGGTGCTCTTTAGGAGTGACATAGCAAATCATAGCTGTACCCATCCACGCAATCTGAGCGGCACCGATGGCTGAAGTTATATGGTCGTAACCTGGAGCGATGTCTGTGGTCAACGGTCCGAGGGTATAGAAGGGAGCCTCGTGACATTTATCAATCTGGCGTTCCATATTTTCGCGAATCTTATGCATTGGCACATGTCCGGGACCTTCAATGAGCACCTGTACATTATGTTTCCAGGCAATCTCAGTCAATTCTCCGAGCACATCAAGTTCGAGGAACTGCGAGCGGTCATTGGCATCATGGATAGAGCCGGGACGCAGACCATCGCCGAGCGATACAGCAACGTCATATTTCGCAAGAATCTCGCAGATTTCATCGAAGTGGGTATAGAGGAAGTTTTCCTGTTCATGTATCACTGCCCAGCGGGTCATAATGGAACCGCCACGCGATACAATTCCAGTGAGACGTTCCTGTACCATATCGGCATGGGCGCGAAGAGCACCTGCATGGATTGTGAAATAGTCTACACCCTGCTCGGCTTGTTCGATTAGAGTGTCACGATAGATTTCCCATGTCAGGTCTTCTACTTTACCATTGACTTTTTCCAACGCCTGATATACAGGGACTGTACCTACAGGAACAGGGCAGTTGCGGATAATCCACTCTCTTGTTTCGTGAATATTGTCGCCGGTAGAGAGGTCCATAAGTGTATCGCCACCCCAGTAGCAACTCCACACAGCCTTGCTTACCTCCTCTTCTATACCGGATGAGAGGGCTGAATTACCGATATTGGTATTGAGTTTGACAAGGAAATTCTTGCCTATAATCATAGGTTCTGCTTCCGGGTGATTGGGATTGGCAGGAAGGACGGCACGACCGGCAGCAATCTCATCGCGCACAAACTCAGGGGTTATGTGGCTTTTGATTCCGAGTGCTTCGGCATTGTTGTTTTCGCGGATAGCCACATACTCCATCTCGGGAGTTATAATGCCTTGCCGGGCTAATGCCATTTGAGTGATTCCTTTTCCCTCTTTACCTCTAAGTGGTGCATAGCGATGTGCGAAGCGTATATTGTCAAGACTTTTGTCTTCCTCACGCATACGACCGTAGTCGGATGTGATATGAGGTAACTGCTCCAAATCCTTGCGGTTCATCAACCACTCCTCGCGTAAGCGGGGTAGTCCTTGGTTTATGTCAATCTTTACATTTGGGTCTGTGTAGACACCGCTTGTGTCATATACGTATACCGAACCGTTTTGACGGGTTATTTTTTCGCCATCAATAATTTTGACGGTAGGAGTGAGGTTGACACGTCGCATGGCAACCTTAATGGGATGAATCTTTCCATCAACGTAAACTTTCTCCGAACCGGGATAAGAGTTGACGTCTATATTTTCAATCTGCATTTTATTCTAAAATTGTTAAATTTTAAATGTCGATTCCGGATAGTTGAGGTGGAGAGTGTATTACAATTCTTTTGTCGTATTATTACAGGTCAAGAAATGCGGTGAGTGGGCTTGTGGCGGTTGCTGATGAGGATACAGACCCCAGTCCGGCAAGATAGCCTTTTCGGCCGGCCTCAACGGCCAGTTTGAATGCCACCGCCATTTCCACAGGGTCACCTGCAACGGCTATAGCAGTGTTGACCAACACTGCATCGGCTCCCATCTCCATGGCATCGGCTGCATGAGAAGGAGCACCGAGACCTGCATCAATTACTACAGGGACACGGCTTTCAGCAATGATTATTTCGAGAAGGTCACGTGTTTTCAGACCCTTATTAGTGCCGATTGGTGCGCCCAAAGGCATGACGGCAGCAGTGCCAACTTCTTCGAGGCGCTTGCAGAGCACAGGGTCAGCCTGAATGTAGGGGAGTACCTTGAATCCCTGTTTAGCCAGGACTTCGGTAGCTTTAAGAGTTTCGATAGGGTCGGGTAGCAGATACTTCGGGTCCGGGTGGATTTCGAGCTTGATGAAATCCGTCCCGAAACAGTCACGCGCAAGGTTTGCGGCAAGCACAGCTTCCTCGGCGTTTCTTACGCCAGAGGTGTTTGGGAGAAACTGTACATGCTCACGGTTGATATGCTGCAGCATGTCATCTTCCTCCTCATGCTCCATGTCAATGCGTTTCATTGCCACGGTAATCATCTGTGAGCCTGACGCAAGGATTGATTCAAGCATCAGACGATTGGAAGAGAATTTACCTGTGCCCACAAACAGGCGAGAGGTGAATTCCTTACCTCCGATAGTTAAAATGTCGGTCATACGATATATTGTTTTGTTTTCAAAATTCAAGCTTTCAGGCGTTTCAACACCTCTGCTGTATAAGCCACAGGGTCAGTGGCATTGATGATGGCGCCACTCATGGCTATGCCGTTTATTCCGGTTTTCATGAGGGGCTCAATGTCATCAATAGTGATTCCACCGATGGCGACAATCGGGAGAAGAATATCGGCTGCGCGAATCTCTTTGACTATTTTCTCATAACCTTCAAGTCCTATCACCGGTGAGAGATTGCTTTTTGTGGTGGTATAGCGGAAAGGTCCGAGCCCTACATAATCCACATCCCAACCTTTGAACTTGATGATATCTTCGGCCGTGTTGGCTGTGCATCCGATTATGGCTGCCGCTCCCATAGTCTCGCGGGCAAGCAGTGGATTCATGTCGTTTTTGCCAAGGTGGACTCCATGGACCGAAAGTTCCATGGCAAGCTCCACGCGGTCATCGAACACGAGGAATGCTTCGTTTTCCTGACACATCGGGATAATTTCAAGCGCTGTTTCGCGAAATTCCTCATCAGAGGCATCTTTCATGCGCAGCTGTATCCATTTGCAGCCACCCTCAAGTACCATTTGTACCTCTTCAGGTATGGAATACTTATCGCTTGGATGTGTTATGAATTGTAACATAGATGATTATATTTTTGTGATTATTGACATTTTATCGGCATCGCCCCAAGGCAGAGAGCCAAGCATCGCGAAGCCACTGAAGTTATAACGGCTTAACTCAGGCAGACGTTCAAACGTTACACCCCCCAGGGCAATGACTGGAAGTGAGGATATCTCAGATAATTTCTCTAGAGAGTTTATGTCGAATCCACTTTTGTAGCCTTTTTTTGAAATACTGTCGAAGATGGGACTCAGTGTGACGTAGGAATACTTTGATGGTAGCGAAGCACATTTCTTCACTTCTTCGATGGAATGGCACGATTGGCTTATATTGCCGTGGAAAAGTGGTGGAGGGGTAGGACACCGATTGTTAAGATGCAATCCGCCGAGATTAAATTCGAACACGAGGTCAAAGTGTCCGTGAAGTACCAGTCTGGAATGATACTTTTGCGGGATTCTTTCAATAAGATTTATCATATCCCTACGGCTTGCCCCCGGATGACGCAGATGCACTCTGTCCCACCCGTTGTCGAGGATTGCCAATACAGAGTGCGCCTCAGTGCGCTCATCGATATCCTCGGGAGTGATAGCTATTCTTATGGCTTTGTCAACCTCCATAGAATGCTTTTATTATCACAATGTTGTCACCATCGCAAAGTATTTTTTTTGCCCGAGATATAGCGGGCACAACTTTGCCATTCAGTGCAGTGGCGATACCGTCGGGTGATATGCGTTTCGCTTCAAGAGCTTCCTGAAGAGTAGCTCCATCGGGAAGTTCGAGGGAGACATTGTTTATTTTAACGTTCATCTCGATTATTTCTATTGTTGAATTTGGGATTGTAATTCTTTAATCTTCGTGGGGAGAAGAAATGATTCACTGGTCCATGACCCTTTCCTACCGTGACAAAACTGCCGGCTTCAAGTGCCCGGGCTATGAAAAGCTTTGCATGACGCACAGCACTTGTCAAGTCATACCCAAGAGCCAGGAACGATGCGATGGCTGATGACAGTGTGCATCCGGTTCCATGGGTGTTTGGGGTGTCAACCGCATCAGATGTTAACGTTATACTTTCAGGTCGGTTGTCAATATAGAGATAATCGATTTTGACATCCGTGCGGTCAGTGTCGCCCCCTTTGATTAGTACATTTGAAGCTCCCATTTTAAGAAGTGCTTGAGCCTGAAGGTCAGCATCTGTCTCACCTGTGAGTACTCGTGCTTCATGTTGGTTTGGCGTAATGAGTATGGCGAGTGGAAACAGTCGTTTTGTCACAATTTCCACTGCGTCTTGCTCAAGAAGCATAGAGCCGGATGTGGATACCATGACAGGGTCGAGCACAAGGTTCTTGGGGCGATAATGCTCCATTCGCTCTGCTACGGTAGCAGCAACCTCAGCGTTGCAGAGCATACCAATCTTGATAGCGAGAGGTGGAATGTCCTCCATAACCATGTCGATTTGGTCAGCGACTACCTGAGGAGTCACTGGCATTATTGAGCGGACTCCGGTAGTGTTTTGTGCAGTAAGAGATGTTATCGCGCTCATGCCATAACACCCTATGGCCGACATGGTTTTTATGTCGGCTTGTATGCCTGCGCCTCCCGAAGAATCGGAGCCGGCTATGGTAAGGACTGTGAAATAATTTCTCATCGCTTATTAAAGTTTTATTTACAGGGCGATGATACCTGAGATTGTTATCTCCGACGTTATAGTTCGTATTAATCAGCCAATGCTGAGTCTATTGCCGGTAAAAAACTAATGCAATCCCTTCGGCGGTACTAACCGCATCAGGTTCAGAGGGTATCATCTCAGCGCATCCATCTGGTGCGCACCCCTTTGTCACCGCAAATATACAACATTCTCCACTAACCACCAAAACAAAATTCAATGATGGTCAACGGTATGTGGTAATAAACGGGTTTATTTCAGGAAAACAGTTTAGATTTATTTGATACGGATTTTCTTAAAGCCTTTTAATCACTTTGGCCGGATTTCCCGCTACAACAGTGTTGGGCTCCACATTTTTTGTAACGACGCTTCCGCCACCAATCACGGCATTGTCACCAATGGTGACACCGGGAAGAATAGTAGTGCTGCCACCAATCCATACATTATTTCCGATGATTACTTTCTCAGCCCATTCTACTCCGGTAGAACGTTCGGCAGCATTGAGAGGATGGCATGCAGTGTAGATGCTTACGTTTGGTCCGATTAGTACATTATCACCAATTCTGACCTCAGCCTCATCAAGGATTGTGAGATTGAAGTTGGCGAAAAAGTTCTCTCCAAGGTATATATTGCAACCGTAATCGCATCGGAACGGCTGGTTGAAATGGAACTTCTCGCCACACACACCGAGCAGTTGCCTTATTATCTCACGTTGCTTATCCACCTGTGAGGGGCGGAGATTGTTAAACTCCCACAGTCGGTCGCGAGTTCTTTCCAGTCGTTTCAGAAATTCAGGATGTGTCGCCTCATAGGTCTCTCCATTTAACATTTTGCCCCATTCTGTCTCAAAATCACACATTTTATCGTCCATATTATATTCAGTTATGAATCTAATTATCTATGTTGCAAAATTAATAAAAATGTGTCTGGAAATTCAGATACTTAAGTGTAAGTTTATTTAAAATTCATTATATAAGGTTACATTATATCAAATTTGGAGTCAAATATCAAAAAAAATTGTGTAACTTTGTGGCAATACAATTTCTAATTATTAATTAACTTCTGTAACATATTTTTAATATGGTAAGTTATAAGGACTTAGGCTTGGTTAACACCAAAGAGATGTTTGCCAAGGCAATCAAGGGTGGCTACGCAGTACCCGCGTTCAACTTCAACAATATGGAGCAGCTTCAGGCTATCATCAAGGCTGCTGCTGAAGAAAAGTCTCCCGTAATCCTTCAGGTTTCCAAGGGCGCACGTAATTACGCTAATCCCATCCTCCTCCGTTACATGGCACAGGGTGCGGTAGAATATGCTAAGAGCCTCGGCTGGGAAAAGCCCCAGATTGTGCTTCACCTCGACCACGGTGATAGCTTTGAGCTCTGCAAGGACTGTATCGAACACGGTTTCTCATCAGTGATGATTGACGGTTCTCATCTTCCTTACGAGGAAAACGTAGCTCTCACTAAGAAAGTGTGCGACTATGCTCATCAGTATGATGTGACTGTAGAAGGTGAACTCGGTGTTCTCGCCGGTGTTGAGGATGAAGTTTCTTCTGACCACCACACTTATACTGACCCCGAGGAAGTTATCGACTTCGCTACTCGTACCGGTGTTGATTCACTCGCTATTTCAATCGGTACTTCACACGGTGCTTACAAGTTCAAGCCCGAACAGTGCACCCGTGACCCGAAGACAGGTCGTCTTGTTCCTCCTCCATTGGCATTCGATGTACTCGAGGCTGTTGAGAAGAAACTTCCCAACCTCCCCATCGTGCTTCACGGTTCATCATCAGTTCCTCAGGACGAAGTTGACACCATCAACAAGTTCGGTGGTAAACTTCCCGACGCAATTGGTATTCCCGAAGAAGAACTCCGCAAGGCTGCCAAGATGGACGTATGCAAGATTAATATCGACTCAGACAGCCGTCTCGCTATGACTGCAGCTGTACGTCAGACTCTTGCAGAACACCCCGAGGAATTCGACCCCCGCAAGTATCTTGGTCCGGCTCGCGACAACATGGAGAAACTTTACAAGCACAAGATTGTAGCCGTTCTCGGCTCAGCAGGTAAAGCTGAATAATCTCCTGTAAAAATATTCTGAATGTCTCCCGGCTTCTGTAAGGATGCCGGGAGATTTTTTATTTGATTATTCTTTCGCTCGGAATGAAAAATTGCTTATTTTTGTATTAGGTAACTTTTTCAATATTTTAGAGTTGCTGACCAATGATGATATATGAGTGAAAATAAAGATAAATATATTGACAGACCGGAGAACGCAGGTAGGATGATGTCATGGGACCGTCTTATCAATGATAAGCGTTTCGGTCTCGAACATTACCATGACCCCAAGCCCGGACATAGAAGCGACTTTCAACGTGACTTTGACCGGTTGGTATTCTCATCACCGTTCAGACGGTTGCAGAATAAGACTCAAGTATTTCCGTTGCCAGGAAGTATTTTTGTGCATAACCGGCTTACCCACAGTATGGAGGTGGCTTGTGTCGGTCGTTCTCTTGCCCGAGAGATTTCGATAGTTCTTAAGGAAAAATATTCCGGAGAGTCATGGCTGTCAAAATTGGATGATATGGGTGAGATAGTGGCTGCGGCATGTCTGGCGCACGATTTGGGTAATCCTCCATTTGGGCATTCCGGCGAGAAGGCTATATCGTCATATTTCAGCGAGGGTAAGGGGAGGATGCTTGAGTCCAAACTTACACCTCAGCAGTGGAATGATTTGACACATTTTGAAGGGAATGCCAATGCTTTCCGTCTGCTTACCCATCAATTTAATGGCAGACGTCCTGGCGGATTCGCTATGACATATTCCACACTTGCCTCCATAGTCAAGTATCCTTTTGAATCCTCGCTTGCTGGTTCGCATGGTAAGTTCGGCTTCTTTACTTCCGAGAGAGATGATTTTGTGAAGGTGGCTGATGAACTTGGGATGCTACCTGTAAATGAGGCTGACGGTTCTGTCCGTTACGCCCGTCATCCGCTTGTGTATATAGTGGAGGCAGCTGATGATATCTGTTATGAGGTAATGGATATTGAGGATGCGCATAAACTTAAGATAATCTCGACTGAAGAGGTGCTTCCTCTTTTCCTCGCTTTTTTCGATGATGCTCGTAAGGCTCATATGGAGCGGGTGATGAGTTATGTGGATGACCCAAATGAGAAGATAGCTTATCTACGCTCTTCTATAATAGGAGCTTTGGTCAACCGATGTGCCGAAACTTTTGTTAAACATGAGGAGCAGATTCTCTCGGGTACATTCAAGGGGTCATTGCTTGACCATATATCACCGCTTGAGCGCGACGGTTACCGGGCATGTGAAGCGTTGTCATGGAAACGTATCTATGCGGCTGGCGATGTGGTTGATATAGAACTTGCAGGTACAAGGATAATTTCATTCCTTATCAACGAGTTGGTTGAGGCTGTACAGAATCCCGAACTGAATTATTCACGGTTACTTCTTGCAAAGGTACCGACTCAATATGAGATTAATGCTCCCACGCTTTATGGCAAGCTTCTTGCTGTGCTTGACCATATCTCTGGGATGACCGATGTATATGCTTTGGACCTTTACAGACGGTTGAACGGAATGAGTTTGAAGATTGAAAGTTAACCAACCTCAAAGTGAATAAAATGAGAATAAGATTATATATCATGATGTTGGTAATGATGCTGCTGACATCGGTTACAGTGAGCGCCATTACTGTTGATGAGGTGCCTAATGTACATTTGGCAAATCGTTATCAATATGTATCCAACCCATCGGGAATTCTATCGGTTGATGCGGTGACACAACTTAATCACAACATACGCCAGCTTTGGGACAAGACTTCGGTAGAACTGATAGTTGTGGTGGTTGATAGCGTTGACCCCTCGTTGACTCCCGAGGAATTTGCCACTAAATTGTTTGAGAAATGGGGAATTGGAAAAAAGGATAAGGATAACGGTTTACTTGTGCTTGTGGCACGTGACGACCGGGCTGCTATAATACGTACCGGTTATGGTGTCGAAGGTGCTGTGCCTGATATTGTGGCAGGCAGAATTATCCGAAATATAATGTTCCCTGAATTTCGCGCAGGAAATTACGACGCAGGAACTATTGCCGGAGTGGATGCATTGGCGAAAGTGATTGAGGACCCCTCACTTGGAGATGAATTGAAATCGAAGTATGCTAATGACTCACGCAGGCAGACAGCCGATGATATCTCAACAGGCGAGATTTTTACATATTATCTCTGGTTTGCTCTATTCCTCGCAGTGGTGATGCTGATTGATGTACTCTATATGATATATTCTACATCGAAACTTGATGATGTACAGCGTTACAGGGAGTTGGATGCTCATAAGAATGCCGCTTTGTTTGTGGCATTCCTGTCATGTGGCATGGGGATAATTCCCTATCTTATTCTCAAGCGCAAGATGCATTCGGTAAGACGTCATAAACGTAACTGTCCGAATTGTCATACACGAATGGAATTAATAGATGAGGTGCATGATAATGATTATCTTACCCCCGCACAGGATACGGAGGAGAAGCTGAATTCTATAGATTACGATGTGTGGCATTGTCCCAATTGCCATGAGGTTGAGGTGCTTCCTTATGTGAATCGTGAGACCAACTATACATATTGTCCACAATGTGGTGCTCGGGCAATGAGTATGGTGGAGCGACGCACACTGCGGCAGCCCACAGTTAGGACCGAGGGTGAAGGGGCTGATATATATGTATGCCGCAATTGCGGGAATCAGAATCAGCGTCGTTTTAAGATACCCAAAAAGCCAGACCCTGCAGCAGCGGTTGCAGCCGGAGCTGTGCTTGGCAGCATGATGGGAGGCAAAGGTGGTGGCTTCGGCGGCGGAGGTTTCTCCGGTGGTTCATTTGGAGGAGGTATGACCGGCGGTGGAGGCGCAGGAGGCAGATGGTAACAGATATTGCCGATTTCCTTTGCGGTTATCCGTTGTTCATACTGCTTATCGGCGGCGGGTTCTTCCTCTTTTTCTACTCAGGAATGGTATCTGTAAGATATTTTCCTGATGCTATTCATGTAATCAGAGCGAAACAATCGAGAGTATCAGGTGAACAGATTTCATCTGTTCAGGCTTTGGTTTCTGTTGTGGCTGCTACTGTCGGAATGGGAAATATTGCCGGTGTGGCTATTGCTTTGGTGATGGGTGGACCTGGAGCTATATTTTGGATGTGGGTGAGTGCGTTGGTAGGTATGTCTACAAAATTTCACGAAGGGGTGCTCACCACTAAATATAAGACTCTTACTGCTGACGGTAAGCCGGCAGGAGGTACAATGCATATAATCGATGGTGCGCTTGGCCCGCGTTGGCACTGGCTCGCTATTACGTTTGCTATAGCTGGGATGCTCGGGACTTTGTGTATCATGAATGCCAATCAGCTTACGGAAGCAATCATGACTACCTTCACCACTCCTGAATGGATTGCAGGAAACTCTGTTGTAAATGCGGTCTCATCAGCTACCGGACTGGATAATGTATCGTCATTCCGTTTGTTCGTCGGTCTTGGGATTGCTTTGATTGTCACCTTAGTAGTTGTTGGTGGCATACGACGTATAGCCAAGGTTGCCACATGGCTTGTTCCGTTTATGGTCGGGCTTTATTTCTTTCTTGTACTGTATATTATTCTGACACATCTTTCAGAGGTGCCGGGCGTTTTTAAGTTAATTTTTACAGAGGCATTTAATCTGCGTGCCGGTTGGGGTGCTCTTGCCGGAATTGCCATTATCGGAGCGAGAAGGGCAGCTCTTGTGAACGATGCCGGTGTTGGGACTGCTACAATTATGCATGGTGCTTCATCCAATCGTGAGCCAGTCAGAGAGGGGTTGGTTGCGATGCTTGGACCGAGTATTGACTCAGGTCTGGTATGTACTCTCACTGCATTAGCGATATTGCTGTGCGGAGACTTGCAGGCTGTGGATGGCGTGAAAGGTCTTGAAGTCGCGATGAAAGCCTTTGGTAATGCTGTTCCCATGGGTGAGTTTATGCTGATGGGTATAGTGCTTTGCTTCGCTCTCTCATCTATGTTCAGTTACAGCTTTTATGGCAATCGCTGTGCGGCATATCTGTTTGGTGAGAGGAAGGCACGTTATTATACATGGTTCTTTATCGTCACATTGGTGATATTTGCAGTGATGCCATTGGGTATGGCTGTAGGCTTCTGTGATTTATTCTATGCCATGATGGCATTTCCGACTATGATAACCTTGCTTATGCTACGTAAGGAAGTAAAATCAGAGATAAAATTCGGATTAAAAAATGATTGCGGTTACATCACATCATTAACAAATCAGAAATGACACCCAAAATAGCCGGATTATTAGGTTATGCTGCATCAACATCAGAATGACGCAAGGCAGTACATTGCAAAAGAATGATGCAGAAGACTCGCGACTGATTATTAGGTCTAAATTGAGTTGCTTACAGACTTTAAAAGATATGAAAAATCCCCGCTTGTAGACCAAGCGGGGATGGCTTTATTTCTGTGTGGAGTAGTTACAACACTTATTAGCCGTTAACTTTCTTCATGTGAGCAATGAGGTCGAGAACCTTGTTAGAGTAACCGATTTCATTGTCATACCAAGAAACTACCTTAACGAAAGTAGGAGTAAGCTGGATACCTGCCTTAGCGTCGAAGATAGAAGTAAGGGGGCAACCGAGGAAGTCAGAAGAAACAACTGCATCTTCAGTGTAGCCGAGGATACCCTTGAGTTCGCCTTCAGAAGCTTCCTTCATAGCAGCGCAGATTTCTTCGTAAGAAGTAGGCTTAGCGAGGTTAACGGTAAGGTCAACAACAGATACATCGAGGGTGGGGACACGCATTGACATACCGGTAAGTTTGCCGTTGAGTTCGGGGATAACTTTACCTACAGCCTTAGCAGCACCAGTAGAAGAGGGGATGATGTTGCCAGAAGCAGCACGACCACCACGCCAGTCCTTCATAGAGGGACCGTCAACAGTCTTCTGAGTTGCAGTAGTAGAGTGAACAGTAGTCATAAGACCTTCAACAACGCCGAACTTGTCGTTGAGGACCTTAGTGATAGGAGCCAAGCAGTTAGTTGTGCAAGATGCGTTAGAAACGAACTGAGTGCCCTTAACGTAGCTGTCCTGGTTAACACCGCATACGAACATGGGGGTGTCGTCCTTAGAAGGAGCAGACATAACCACATATTTTGCGCCGGCTTCGATGTGAGCCTGAGCTTTTTCCTTAGTAAGGAAGAGACCTGTAGACTCAACTACGTATTCAGCACCAACTGCACCCCAACCAATTTCAGCGGGATTCTTGCAAGCAGTTACACGGATAGCTTTACCGTTAACGATGAGGAGGCTCTTCTCCAAATCATAGTCAACAGTACCATCGAAACGACCGTGCATGGTGTCATACTTAAGCATGTAAGCCATGTAGTCAACGGGAAGAAGGTCGTTGATAGCAACTACTTCGATGTCATCGCGCTTGGTTGATGCACGGAATACGAACCGACCGATGCGGCCAAAACCATTAATACCTATTTTTGTCATAGTTTTTTATAAATTGGGTTATAAAAATTTCCTATTGAAAGGTTATGAGAGTTACGTTTGCAAGAAATATCAAAATGGTTTTAATTCTCAAACGTATCTCTCTTAATAAACGCCACAAAATTACTAAATTTTTTTGAAAAAACTTACGATGTTGTAGAAATAAAATTTGCAAAATTTGCCTCATTTAATACAAAAAGCGGAAATAAGTGTTGTTATTAATGGAATTACGGGAAATTTAATTATTTTTGCACTATGATTAATGTGGCATTTTGATTGATTTTACCGTATAAAACAACATTATAAACTAAAATAATACAGAAACGTATGTCATTTGTAAAAGAATTCAAGGAATTTGCAATGCGTGGCAATGTCATTGACATGGCTGTCGGTGTAGTCATTGGTGCTGCTTTCGGCAAGATTATTTCGTCGTTGGTCGATGATATTATAATGCCTTTGGTCGGAGTTGCCACCGGTGGAATGAATTTCACTGATTATAAGTGGGTGATACAGCAGGCTGTGATTGACGGTACCACACAGGAGGTTCTAAAGCCCGAAGTGACTATGAATTGGGGCTCATGGGTGCAGACTATTGTTGATTTCCTTATTGTCGCTTTCTGTATCTTTGTTGCTATCAAGGGTATAAATCAGTTGAAACGTACCAAGGAGGAGGCCCCCGAGCCGGAAGCTCCTGCTGAACCTACCAAGGAAGAGGTGCTTCTCACAGAGATTCGCGACCTTCTTAAAGAGAAAAAGTAACTTTAGGAAAATATATTGTACGGTTGACGCAATGCCACTTTCAAAGGCGTTGCGTCAATACGTTTGTATAAATTACATGTATTTCCCGCAATCCATTGTGTCTGTGCATGGTAGTGGCGGAGAAATATAGGAATATTAAAGAGTATTTATAAATAATGATTAAAGCTGTATTTTTTGATATTGACGGAACTTTGGTCCCGATTGGTGATGGTGGGATTCCTGCTTCTACAAAGAAGGCTATAAAATTATTGAAGGAGGCAGGAATAAAGGTGTTCATATCCTCTGGACGTCATTTAGCTTGGATAAATAATCTGGAAGGGGAGACTTTTGATGGATATGTTACTACTAACGGCGCATTATGTCTGTTGGGTGATAAAGAGACTGTGGTATATAAGCGAACCATAGATAGTGGCGATGTTGACCGGCTGGTAGGATTTGTAAATTCACATGAAATCCCGTTTGTGATTGTTCCGGTCGATGGTAATCTTTTCACAACAGGTGTTGATGATAATTTTCGTACTGTCACGCGGTTGCTCCGCACTCCGCATGTGCCCGAAGGGAAAATAACCGATGCCGTAGGACTTGATGTGGTACAAATGATGGTATTTGCACCTAAGGAAGAGATTGATTCTACAAATCTTTTTACAGATGTGCTTACACATTGCGATGGCACGAGCTGGAGCCCATATTTTGCTGATATTGTGCCTGAAGGGAGTGATAAGAGTGTAGGAATTGACCGTATGATTGAGCATTTTGGCATAGACATATCGGAAACAATGGCTTTTGGCGATGGGGACAACGATATAGGTATGCTTAAGCATGTAGCTGTTGGTGTCGCTATGGGAAACGCTGTTGACGAGGTTAAAGCTGTGGCTGATTATGTCACTACCGATGTGGATAAGGATGGCATTATGAATGCACTCGTTAAATTGGGCGTCCTTAAATAGGCTGTAAGTGCAGTAATTATTTAGCCTGGTGTAAGATTATAGACGCCTATAGGTAATAATTAAGCCCGGACTGCGTAAGTCGTGTCCGGGCTTAATTATGTGGTTACAACTAATGGTAAGTTGCGGGGATATTATGCGAGACCTTATTTCTCACGTGCGAGGATAAGAGCTGAACGTGGAGCTACAGTGACTGTACCACCCTTTGATGTGCCCATTCCCTCGGCATTGATTTTACCATCATCTGCGACTACAGTCCACTCACCTTTGCGGATTTTCATATTTTTGGCATCATCTGTACCGTTAAAAATCACTTTGATTTCTTTCCATACATCTCCGTTGGCATTGTCAAGGAGTGAATAGGAGATAAGACCGGGTTCGGATACTTTGTCAAATTTCAGATGCTTCTGAATCTGCTCGGCAGTTGTCATTCGGAATGCCGGATGCTCTTTGCGGAGTTTGATTAATTCCTTATAATAGTTGAACTGTTCGGCGTTCTGATGGCGGAGATTCCAGTCAATAGCATTGATGGAGTCGGGTGAGTTGTAGGAATTATGTACACCTTTTTTATCACGGAAAATTTCTTCGCCGGCAAAAATGAAAGGTGTACCTTGCGAAGTCAGAACTATAGTCTGAGCCAAACGTGCAGCACGTTGGCGTTCAGCATCGGTTGCGTCAGGCATGGACTTGCGGAGCTTATCAGTGAGCATGAGGTCGTCATGACATGACACATAATTTATTATTTGTGTAGGGGCTGCCGCGTAGGGGAATTTAGAGTTGTTGCCTTTCGAATAGTCAACTTGTGGATGAGGTGTGGCAGCGACAATACCGATTTTTACTGTTTCCTCCAGTCCGGGTTTGCCAGTGGCAAATCCTCGGTCGGCAGCATCGGTATAGTGTCCTTTGATTGCATCACGGATATCATCGCTAAATACTGCGATGTCAGGCATTTTTGCAACATTCTCTTTAAGAGCCCGCTGCTCTACGGGAAGTGGCGAATCACCAGCAGTCCAGCCCTCACCGTAAACAAAGATATTGGGATTTATTTCCTTAAGAGCGGCTATGACCTGATTCATTGTTTCAATATCATGGATAGCCATGAGGTCGAAGCGGAAGCCATCAATATGGTATTCTTTAGCCCAATATTTCACAGAGTTAATGATATAATCGCGCATCTGCTGACGTTCGGATGCAGTCTCGTTTCCACAACCCGAGGCATCGCTATAGGAACCATCGGGACGATGACGGTAGTAGTAACCGGGAGCGGTAAGCGAGAAATTGGAGTCATCATTATTGGCGGTATGATTGTATACCACATCCATTATCACTCCAATGCCGTTGTCGTGTAGGTTTTTTACCATCTGCTTCATCTCGCTGATACGTGTGGCGGGATTGGCAGGATTGGTTGAGTAGGAACCTTCCGGAGCATTGTAATTGTAAGGGTCATACCCCCAGTTATACTTATTGGAAGGGAGATTCGACTCATCCACACTGTTGTAGTCGTAGGATGGAAGGATATGAACATGGGTTATGCCAAGGTCCTTGAGGTGGTCAATACCGGTGGATTCACCTTCCGGATTTTTTGTCGCCGGTTCTGTTAGAGCAAGGAATTTACCTTTGTTTACAATTCCTGACGATGGGTGTTGCGAGAAGTCGCGGTGATGCATTTCATAAATTACAGCATCATTGATGTGAGAGATGGCAGGCCCCTTGTCGCTTTCCCACCCTTCGGGATTTGTGGCGGTGAAATCTATTATAGCTGCGCGCGTCCCATTGGTACCTACTGCTTTTGCCCATACGCCGGGAGTTTCGGCAAGCCATTTGCCTTTATCTTTTATGGAAAATGTGTAGAAAGAGCCGTAAAGTTTTTTTGGGACACTTGCCACCCAAGTACCTTTTTCGGAGCGGGACATCGGTATTGTGTCGGTAGCGGCAGTGTTAAGACCGGTAGGGTAGAGTATTACTCGTGCCGCTTCTGCTTCGGGAGACCAAAGGCGCCAATGAGTGCCGGTGGAATTTACTGTCAGTTCGAGGTCATCACCCTGATAGGATGGATAGGACGCAAATTTAGCGTCGGGATTTTGGGCAAACGCATTTGTGGCGTACCCAAGAGCGGTGATAGTCACAATCGTAGCGATTTTCATGAAGTTGATTTAAATTTAAAAAGAGTGTTGAGTATGATAAAAAAAGTATAATTGCCAATTGGCAGTAACAACATCAGGGTGAAGCAGCGTACGCACACACTGCTTCACCCTGACGAAATTTATATTTTTGTTGTATTAGTCAACTTGGATAACGAGGAAATTAGAGAGTTGCCAGAATTTGGTGGGGTCTGTAATCTTGACAACTTTCTGTCCGTTTACATCTACGATTTCGTAGGAGTCAGCGGGCTGGGAAGTCAGGATTTTAGCCTTCTTGCTATGAGTGGGAATTTCAGAAAGGTTGCGCTTGTCGCCGGTAGTGAAATAGCTTTCGTCAAAATCGCCTTTCATTACCTTGGTTTTGCGTAGGAAGCCTGACTGAAGGATGTGTTTCTCCTTTAGTTCCTTGCTTGTGCCGATGGCATAGAAACATGCATTAAGCTCATTGGTAGCAGCAGTTGCTTCTTCAATGGCAGCATCTTTCAGCGCGCGCTCATCGGTAAGACCGGTATTAAGTGAGTCCACAGCAGTGTTGAGGGTGGTTACAGTAGTGCTGAGCTCTTCAATCTTGATGTTGGCAGTGGCAAGCTGATTGGTGAGAGTTGCAATTTCTGTCTGCTGCTCGGCTATTTGAGTCTTCAAATTGGAGATAGTACGTTTGAGAGTGGCGTTCTCTCCACCGGTTGCAGCAAGTTTCTTTTCAAGTTCTTCAAGACGCTGACGACGTTCCTGTAGAGACTGCTGGATAGCTATCATATCGTTCTTAATCTGCTCTTTGCGTGAAGCAGATTCGCCTCCAAGATTTCCAGGAGTAGAGATGATTTTCTCAAGGTCCTTAATCTGCGACATTCCGTCGGAAATATCGTTCATAAGCACAAGTAGGCTGTCCTGGGTTGCGAGGGTTTCCCGGAGGTCGCCTTTAAGTTGTTCGTTTTCTGCTTGAGCATTCTTAAGTTTATCGCCGTTACAACCTGTAAGTAACGTTGCAGCAACAACTGCAATAGAAACAATTTTTTTCATAGAAAATTGGTTGAAAAGTGAACTGAGTAATAAAAATAGGTTTTTATCCTATTCTTTATATTTGTTTTTGTGAATTTTGGGGGCGTCGGTGTCCCTCGCACCCAAAATAATAACAATCTCTCCCTTAGGAAGGTTTTCGGAAAAATAATTTTTGAGTTCCAAAAGAGTTCCGCACACTGTGGTGTCATGCAATTTTGATATTTCGCGTGACACGGACGCAGGACGGTCTTCCTCGCATACGGCTATGAGCTGTTCAAGAGTCTTGACCAGTCGTAGCGGCGATTCGTATATTATAGTAGTGCAGTCATTGGATGCTATTTTTTCCAGACGGGTCTGCCTTCCTTTCTTCTGGGGGAGGAACCCTTCGAATATGAATCTGTCGGTAGGAAGTCCGGAATTTACGAGAGCGGGCACAAAAGCAGTGGCGCCAGGCAGAGTCTCCACCTTGATTCCTTCGCGTCGGCATTCTCTGGTGAGAAGGAAACCGGGGTCACTGATACCTGGTGTACCTGCATCAGATATCAGAGCGATATCCTCACCTCCAAGAATCCGTTCTATTATAGGGCGAACGGTCGCATGCTCATTGAATTTGTGATGGCTGGCACAAGGAGTAGTTATGTCAAAGTGACGCAGAAGATGCGATGATGTACGGGTGTCCTCGGCATATATTTGAGAACAATTTTTGAGTACATCCACCGCACGAGGTGTCATGTCAGCCATATTTCCCACTGGAGTAGGTACAATATAGAGTTTACCCATAGGCTGAAAGGCTAAAAATGATTCTTAACTATATCCATAAATTCCTTTACATCCTCACTCTCAGGATTCCAGCAAAGGTCATTGTAGAAATAGTCTTCGGCTTCCTCAAAGTTGCTCATCTGAGCTATCACATAGAGTGTTTCATCAAATTCCTCCTGTGAGTTGCGGAACAATTCTCTGCGGAATCGGAATTTATCATTGATGGTGAAAGCCTTGAATATGTCGCGTGCGCGGTCTCTGGCAAGTTTTTCTTCCAGGCGCAGTGGTGCCGATGCATCTTCTGCTTCTTCAGTCAATGCACTTGCTGCGATAGCTTCTTGCTCCGCAGTAGGAGCGGCAGGGGTGAAGTCATCATTATACTCTTCATCATCAGCCTCTTTTGCAGGGGTGACTGTTGCTGCTGGAGTGTTGGACTCTTCTGTTTCGGTAACTAGCTGAACGCTTGTAGCTGAAACAGGTTGAAGTTCCTGTTTGAGGACTATTCTTTCGTCGGCTGCATCAGAAGCGGATACTTTGCCGAATGATGATGCCAGACGGTTTACCTTCTCTTCAAGCAGACGGGTCATTTCAGGTGCTGACTCTTCTCCTCGATTGATGTGGAGCATGAGCAGACCTTCTATTTCGTAAGTGAGGTTGAGGAGGGAAATATAATCGGTTGCCATAGGTGGATAAATTCTTAATTTTCTTGCAAACTTACATTAAATTTTTCTAATAGCAAGCGTTGTATGTCATTTTTTAGGGCAGCACGGCTGCAACGGAAGCCGTTGGCGAGAAAAACAAGAATATGTGTCGGGTTGCCTTCATCATCGAAAAGATAGCCGGCATATGATTGCACTCCTTTCATTGAGCCGGTTTTCATGGCTACGCGTCCTTCAAGCGGGGTGTCAAGGAGGAAATTCTGCATTGTGCCATCATAACCTGCTTTTGGGAAAAGTATAGTGTAATCATTAGAAAAATCATCAAGAAGCATGTATTTATATATTTCTCCGAGGAAGCGTGCGGTAAGACGATTGTCACGGGACAATCCGCTGCCATCCACTATGTTTACTCCATGAGCGCTGATTCCGGCGAGAGCCCAGATGGCGTTTACCTCATTCAAGGCATCCGCTCGTGTACCTCCCGGTGTGATGGCGCGTAGCATCCCCTCTGCCATCAGATTGTCAGAGCGGAACATAAGGCTCTGCATTATATTGGCGAAGGTGGGTGAATAGTGGGTATAGATGAGTTGTGATTGTGTGGCGTGCTCCAGGTTTTTACCTTCCACATTGATGCCATATTCCGACAATGTGGTGGTGATTTCATGTTGCATCACTTTCCATGGATATGGAGTGGAAAATGTGTCACTCAATCCACGGCGTCTTATGTTTCCTGTCACAAGAAATGTCTCTGAACCATCCTTACGGTCAATCTTTACATTGCGCTGAGTTGGTTTTGTGAAGGAATATTTCAGGTCTGGGACGTAAGGTGTGGTTTCCTTAGATGGGAGACGCAGACGGAAACGGTTGTCGCGGAAATTTGCGCCTTGCAAACGCGCTCCGTAGTACCATGGGATATCTTCATCCATCCAGCCCGGGGGAGTGGTGGCGTCGGGAAAATTGGATTGGTCAATAATCACATTTCCTTCGATAGCTTTTATGCCGAGACGTTTGAGCGCTATGGCTATACTGTCGGCAAAACCTTGCGTCTCAGGAAAAAATTGCGATTCGATGGTAGGGTCGCCGCATGTGTTGACTATTAGGTCTCCTCGGAGAATACTGTCTCTGATTGCGCCTTCGATGACAACGGGTGTGGAAAATCGCTCCTGCGAATCGGCTAAGTTTAGCAATGATGCTACAGTGACCGATTTCATGACTGATGCCGGAATGAGGGATTTGTCAATATTCTCTGCTATAATATCCACGCCAAACCGGAGGTCATGAATAAGGATGGCGGTGCGTGTAGTGTCTACTCCTTTTACTTTTAATGGAAATGCCTGAGAAGTGAAATATGTCAGGCAGACAAATAGGATTGTGAATACCCTTGGAAGATTCTTGTAGTTCATAAGGGTACAAAATTATGATATTTTGATGATAATTACAATTGACAGAATGGTAAAAAAGATAATTCTCTGCGATGGAAAATGTTAAAACTTGTCTGGACAGCTAAAAGGAAACGTGAAGATTGAGGCTGAGGTTACGGTCGGCGGCATTATATGAAGGGAGTAATACTACCGAACGGTTGCTGTCATTCCACCCGAAACATTTTTGGTAGACAGGGAGCATCCAATATCCTATTCTGGCACAAAGTATACCTACGCCGGCTCCGGCTATCACATCGTTGAGCCAGTGTCGTCCGTTGTATAACCGTGAAAATGCTATACCAGTGGCTACCGTGTAGGCGCCGATTGCCGGGACGGTCCCATATTCTTGACGTATCAATTCTGCTCCCATGAATGCAGTGGCTGTATGTCCGGAGGGAAATGAGTTGCGAGCTTTGGAACGTGGGCGCATTTCACCAACTGTATGTTTTGTGACGTTGACTAAAATTCCCATTGCAAGGTATGATGTGGTGCCGGTGATGAGTCGTTCTTTTAAGGAGTGTTTGCTTTTTACGCCGATGGACCCCATGGCGAGATATGCTGCAATTGGAAAATATTGAATATAATCGTCGGCTCTGAAATAGTTTGATTTGCGCAGATGGTCCATTTCAGAGGCAATGGAATTTTTTATATTGTTAAAATGTTTATTCTTGACTCCAAAAGCTCCAAGTGTGATGAGCCCTACGGGTAGAGCCAACTGCCCTACATGGAATCGGTAGTTGGTATGTGTAGCTGTGTCGGTAGGTAATTTGTTATTGGTTACGTTATTATCCATTGCAATAAGCGATTGGAGAGGAAGGAGTACTGAAACGAAAAGGCACAGCAGTCTATTGCCCAAATAAGATTGAATCTTCATTGGAATAATGTAGTTTTGATAAAATGTTAATCGGATGAATTTTTATCCCTATGACTTCCATTTACTAAAAAACTACTATCCCAATCTAAAAAAATATATGTTCTATTAAAAAATAATGATGAAAGAGTTTGATTTACTTGTAAGAGAATTTCAAGTATATGCAGGGTGAAAAATAAAATGACTCAAAGATTAGCAAAATTGAAAATCACCCTTGACAGAGTAGAATTCTGACAAGGGTGAAATAATAAAATTCGGACGTATTGGTGGGTACTCCTTCGTAAAAATGAAAGGAGTTTTCAGGTGTTACATTTTTTTGTAAACCAAATCAATGGCTGTATATTTTTTGTCAATTGGGTTGTTCCAGTGTTCCATCAAGCCGAGGGGCATTGTGATAGGCTTCCCGTTGATTTTGTAAACAGTGCCGCTCGGAACGTTTGGAATCGTTGCTGCCTCACGCAGATATTCGTCGCAGAAGTTAAGGCTGCCGAATTCGGGCCATTCGCCAATTATTATATCCATAGCTACAGCATCGGCTGCTAATGCGTCCTGCGAAGCGATTAATGAGCACGCCCAGTCGCCGTTGAAAGGAGCTTTTTGCCATTTTGGATATGGTGCTCCGTTGACATCGCGCGAACCATACGTGCCGTCAATGAGAAACAGCATGCATTTTTGCCCAAGATGCGGGTGAGCAATGAAGTCTACAAATGTTTTGTAACCAGGTTTGCCATTACGTTTGTCCTGACTTATATTATTATGTGCATTCTTGCGCCATTGCAGGGCAATGTCAGTGGCTCCATACCAGTTTTTGGCGGTGAGAGTCACTCCTGGACCGGAGTGCGTCTTAAGCAGGGCGCTGTTAATCACGTAGTCGGCATCAACTATACATTTTGCAAGCCCGCGCGCCATTTTGCCATTGTCCACTGAATAAGTTATCTGGTCAGGATAATATTCACATTTTACTCTACCGTCACCACCTATATTGTCAACGAATGTCACCGCCGGAAATTCACGATGGATTTTGTCAAAGATGCTGTCGGTGATAGCACGACTTGGTTCGCAGACTATTATGTCTGTCGGGTTCACACCTCCATCGTTGATTAATGAGCGTACTAAGGCGAGTGTTACAAATGGTGATGAGTTAAGTTCGACGGTATCGTTATGGGTTATTGCGTTGTTTATATTCAGTTTTATAGCTATTTTCTCACCTTTGCGGTATCCTTTTTCTCCTTTCCCGTGACGTTTATTGAAGTTTTTGAATAGAGCTTTCCAACTATCCTTTGTTGATTTTTTCCCGCCGAGTATATTTATGGTTTCACGCATCATGGCATCGGCTGCTTCCTGGTTGTTCCATCGGTCCTCAACCCAAAGACCGGTACGACCGTCCCATTTTGCCACACCCGGTGAGTGAACCCATGCCACTCTGCCTGGTATTGCCCCTTGTGGTTTGCCTAAAGGTGTATTAGGGGTTACAAACAACCGTGGTGACACAGGATTGAATTCGCCAAAAAACATTCGTTTGCGGTTCACCGCCTGTTCGAGTGGCTGTATGGTAGTAGAGGGACCGAGGTCCGGGTCTTTCCATGACGACAACTGCCATACTATTTCACCTTCCGGTGTTATTTCAATAGCTTGCACTGGAGCGTTGGCGGTATCCATAGGTGTCTTGCTCCATTCGTTGTACCAATTGTTCACAATCGTGTTGCCATTTTTTAATCTTACCGCCTTCTGAGGAGAGTTTATGCCAAGCTCGCCGAGTTGTTTCTCCCATATTACCTTTCCTTGTCGGTTATACTCGCGGAGGGTGCTTTTCTTACCTACTGTGAGAAGATTGTTTGTTTTGCCTACTTCTATAGTCGACCATGGACCGCTGATTTCCCAACGGTCTATCTCGGTTCCATCGCTATTGTATTCGCTCACGAAGCCCATTGCCATGTTTGATACCAGAAGTGTGCCTTTGTTGGTGAGTCGGGCATTGCGGAATTGACCATGCACCGAACCATTTTCAGATGTCGGCAACGTGAATTCCTTAATTATGGAAGTGGAGGGAATCTCCATGATAACCACCTTAGCTGGACGTCCGTTCTGCACGAAAAGTACTTTGTCTTCTCCAATTGGTTGGATGGTATGTATTTCGGTACCATCAGGAGCGTCATAGCTCCACACTGTGCTATGGTCGGTGGCTATTTCGGCAATTCCATACTGATGTGCAATGAGGATGTTTCCGTCAGTGAGATATACAGCATCACTGATTTCACCATTACGGTCAGATGCCACATGGCTCCATGCAACCTCGCCATCTTTCACTATATACATCCTTGGAGTTTTACCTTCGCCGGCATAAAAGAAGTTGTGACGGGATAGATTTGACTGAATATTCTGTGCAGCTATGGGATAATAAGCGCATAATGCTGCTACCACTGAAATGAATTTAACGGATGGAAATGATATTTTCATCAGACAGAATTTAAGGTGTAATTTCTGATACAAAATTACGGAATGTTTGATTTACATGCAAATTCAATGAGTGGCGGTTTGATGTTGTGCATGATTGTTTTTTAAGTAGATGATAATTGCGTAAATTTGCCGAAAATATAGGCTAAAGTTATGGTAGAACAAAAGGAATTTTCGTTGCGCCCGTTTCCGAGGGGCGTACATCTGGTGACAGGAGAAATAATGAGGCAACTTCCTCAACTCCCGCGTAAAGGTATTCTGAACTTATTAATAAAACACACGTCAGCGGCTCTGGCTCTCAATGAGAACGCTGACCCTGACGTGCGTCATGATTTGAATGTTATTTTTGACCGGTTAGTGCCGGAAAATGCTCCGTATTATCTCCATACATTTGAAGGTCCTGACGATATGCCTGCACATGCCAAGTCTGTGATAGTCGGTGCTTCACTTTCTATCCCCATTACCGGTGGACATTTGAACCTCGGGACATGGCAGGGAATTTATCTCTGCGAGTTCAGGGATTGCGGCGGTAGCCGAAAAATTGTAGCCACTGTAATTGGAGAATAGCGGGAAAATGACTGTCGAGGCTGCTGTTACTTCTGCTTTTTTGCCGGGTCGCAGGTGAGACCTACTCCAAGTTTTTTGAAGATTTTATGGTCAACCTCTCCGAGCATTACAGTAGAGTGTACCTGACATCCGTTAAGTTCCGGGAGTTTTTCAAGCGCTCGGCGACAGTTTTCGTCATGAGTGCTGAGGACAGCCAACGCTACCAGTACTTCATCGGTATGAAGGCGAGGATTACGGCTGCGGAGGTAGTTGATTTTTGTGTGCTGGATAGGCTCAATCATATCCTGCGGGATAAGTTTCACCGAATGGTCTATTCCTGCAAGATGTTTGATGGCATTCAGAATCAACGCTGCACTTGGACCAAGCAAAGCACTCGTCTCGGCGGTAATAATGGTACCGTCGGCAAGTTCAATGGCTGAACATGGCACTCCGCTACGCTCTGCGCGTTCCTTTGCGGCGGTGATTGGTTTGCGGTAAGATGGGTCAATCTTTGCTTGTTTGAAAAGAAGAGCTATCTTATTTACCTCGTTATCGTTACCTTCACCTTGCGCAAGGCTGTTGAGCGCGGTGTAATATCTGCGTATTATTTCATTTTTTGATGCCTCGCAGCATACCTCATCATCGTTGATGCAGAATCCGACCATATTGACGCCCATATCAGTTGGTGATTTATAGGGATTCTCCCCATAGATACCTTCAAAAAGGGCATTCAGCACAGGAAAGATTTCGATATCGCGGTTGTAATTTATAGCTGTCTTACCGTATGCCTCCAGATGGAAGGGGTCAATCATGTTCACGTCATTCAGGTCGGCTGTAGCCGCTTCATAGGCTATATTGACAGGGTGCTTGAGCGGAAGACTCCATACCGGGAATGTCTCAAATTTTGCATAACCTGCCTCGATGCCCCGCTTATGCTCGTTATAAAGCTGGCTGAGACATACCGCCATTTTGCCGCTACCGGGACCTGGAGCAGTGACAATCACGAGGGGACGTGTGGTGACAACATAATCATTCTTGCCGAAACCTTCATCCGAATCAATCAACTGTACGTTGGTGGGGTAACCGTCGATAGTGTAATGATAGTAGGTGGTGATACCCATACGTTCCAGACGAGCACGGAAGGCATCAGCGCTGCTCTGACCATTGTAATGGGTTATGACTACAGAACTGACAAGAAATCCCCTGTTTTGGAATTCGGTACGCAGACGCAGTACATCCATATCATAAGTGATTCCCAAGTCATTGCGCACTTTGTTTTTCTCGATATCGAGGGCGCTGATTACTATCACAATTTCAGCATGGTCGCTGAGTTGTGAAAGCATTCTGAGCTTACTGTCCGGTTGGAATCCGGGTAACACACGACTTGCGTGGTGGTCATCGAAAAGCTTACCTCCAAGCTCGAGGTATAGCTTGTTGCCGAACTGGGCGATTCGCTCCTTGATGTGTTCGGACTGAATCTTGAGATATTTCTCGTTGTCAAAACCGTATTTCATACGGACTGCAAAGTTAGCGTATTTTGCTTAACTCCGCAACAATCCGACTTGAAAAAAATATGACAGTGACTTCATGTAGCTCAGTTGGCGACATATATCACCGGTTGTCGGATCGTGGCGGAGTATATGTGGTATGATTCTCTAAATTGATTTTAGAATCAGCGAATTAGCCTTGTCAATCGCCGAGGTGTCAAGCGAAGACAGATATATTTGTGTGGTGGATTCAGAGTCATGTCCCATTCCCTCGCTGATTATGCTAATCGGAATCCCTTTTGACTTTGCAGCTGATGCCCAGCTATGGCGCGCCACATATAGTGTGAGTGGGATTGTGATACCAGCCATTTTTGCGAGTTGTTTTAGATTGAGGTTGATGTAATGACTCATATTGCGGTATACGCTACGGTCATGCTCTCCGGATTTTGTGATGATGGGGAGCAGATATCGGCTTTGATTCTTGGGATATTTGTCGAGTATCGACTGCATCTCGCTTGTCCATTTTATCATGAGTAGTTGCCCGGTTTTTCGGCGGCGGTAGGTGAGATGTCCGTTTCGTAGGTCGGATTTTTGCAGATAAGCCATATCGATAAAGCTCATGCCACGAAATATGAAGCTTAACATAAACATGTCGCGAGCATAATCTACTACCGGAGTGGCTGAGAGGTCCATTCGCCTGATAAGTTTAATTACATGTATTGGGAGTGCCCGTTTTACAGTTTTCCCGATACCGGTATAGACATGCCGGAAGGGGAACGACTGGTCCACAATCCCTTGCTCCACAGCACGGTTATATACAGCGCGTAGTACACGCATATAGAAGGAGGTGGTGTTGGGGGACAGCCCCTTGGTGTGAAGATAAGATTCAAATTCCTCAATAATTTCCGATGTGAGGCAATCCAACGGAAGGTCCTTGTGGCTGCGGTATTCCTTAAAGCAATTGAGTGTGGATTGATAGGTTTCGGAGGTTCGTATGCGCCCATTCTTTTTCAACTGTGATATTATTGAGCGGATGAATACAAAGAGCATATACTCTGTGACGCACTTGTGGTACTCATTAACAACTTCCGCTGTGGTATAGGGCATATATCGCCTGTCAAGTTTAGTTATTATCCTGATTAAGCGGTTGCGGTCATGGCGGATATCCTCTGAGAGTTGTCTTAACTCATCCATGCGCTCTGGGCTGCCGGCTATAATCGGGCAATCATTTCTGCTGTCCCATTCATCTGATTTGATATGATAGGTGGTAGATATCTGTTTTACAATCCGTTGATGTATGATTTGATAATACACAGTTCCCTCTTTTCCGTAAATTGAGGAAACGCGGAGTTTTACCTTGATAGATGCCATAGCTAAGACTTTTTTTCCGGAAATATACAAAATGAGATAGGACTATGTAATAAATGGTACACCCCATTTTGTATATTTCCGCTTTATGTCTATAGTTATGGCTGCAGAGTCAATGGATAATTTTTAGACCTATGATGGATGCAATAAGGGTAAAGAGAAAGAAAATTCGCCAGAACGTGGCGGCTTCGTTGAAAAAACAGATTCCGATGATTACCGCTCCGGCTGCGCCGATACCTGTCCATACCGGATAGACTGTACCTATTGGTATGGTCTGGGATGCTTTTGCCATGAGAACCATGCTTAGTATCAAAGCCACAAAAAATCCGCTCCACCACCAATATAATTCGGTGCCTTCGGCAGTTTTTGTCTTTCCAAGACAGAAGGTAAACACTACTTCCATTAATCCGGCTGTAATCAGTATAATCCAATTCATGCTGTCAGAAATTTTTTGCAAATTTAGATTATAACAATTTTTTGAAAATTATCATTTGATAATAAATAGACAAGAAATCCGTGAAAATTAGCCGTAATAAATTGAGAGTTTATTAAATTTGCATCCCGTGATAAATCGGCAATATTTATGAGAGATGGAGTTTGGAGAAATAGTCAATAATATCAGTCCTTTGTCAGAGCGAGCATTATCTCTGTTGTCGCAAACAGTCGAGACTGTCACCTATAAAAAAGGAGATGTTGTGATTCGTGCCGGCAGATGTGAGGACTATATTTACTTTATAAAGAAGGGGCTGGTCAGAGCTTATTTCCCTGCTGATGATAAGGATGTGACTTTCTGGATAGGGCAGGAGGGTGCTGTGCTGATATCGATGGAAAGTTATGTGCTTGGGAAACCGGGATATGAGACTATTGACTGCATTGAAGATGTGACACTTTACCGTATTGCAAAAAAGCATATCGAACATCTCTATGAAACAGATGTGGAGATTGCCAATTGGGGGCGTAAGTTTGCCGAATTGGAAATAATAAGGGCAGAAAAAGTGCTGATTCCGATGCTTTTTACTACTGCTTCTGAGCGTTATGAGGAGTTTATGAAGAGGCATCCGGATTTGCTTAACAGGATGTCATTGGAGTTGATTGCTTCCTATTTGGGTATCACTCCGGTGAGCCTGAGCAGGATAAGAGGCAAACGTAGATAGATGGTGATATCAATATGTCATTGACATCCAGACTTGTCCTAATCGAAATAATAAGTGTATTCGTGGAGAGTTGAGCCGATGAACCAAATTTGAGGGAAGCTCGTTACTTAAGAAACTGTCTTGAATAAATATTGGACAGTTTCAACAGGTTACTTGATTGTTAATTCACTAAAATTAGGTTTATTATGAATTTTTTGTGGTTTATCCTCATTGGTATTGTGTCTGGTTTTGTTGCCGGTAAGCTTATGCGTGGAGGAGGTTTTGGAATGATAGTCAACTTGATTGTTGGTGTCATCGGTGGTGTATTGGGCGGATGGCTCTTCGGTCTGCTTGGCATTACAGCCGGTGGTATAATCGGTAGCTTGATTACTTCAGTGGTAGGCGCTATAGTATTACTCTGGATTGTAGGACTTCTCAGCAGGTCCGGGAAATCATAGAATATAGCATCTGGTGATTGATGATACCATCGTGACAGAAAATGTTACGAATCAGTCACCGGAGCTTTCTGTTGTTGCCCGATATTTATTAGGGAGCACACCGAATGATTCCTTAAAGGATGATGAGAAATATTTGGTAGATGAGAATCCTGTCTGACGTGCAATCTCAGCAACAGACATATCTGTCTTCCTCAACAAACGTGCGGCAGCTGATAGCCGCATGTTTTTTATATATACTGATGGAGATGAGCCCATCACGGATTGCATTTTTCGATAGAGATTGGTGCGGTCCATCGCCATCAATCTGCTGAGTGACTCCACGTTAAGTGATTCATCGCCAAGATGCTGTTCTATGGTGCGGTTTAGCCTTTGTACAAAGTCGTTATCAACGCTATGTGGAGCCGGAGGAGTGATTAGTTTCGTCTCGTTATATTTGGTCACAATATTGTCGCACAACCTGTCCATCTCCGAAGAGTGGAAGCGTAGAATTGAGTGGGAGAGTTGGGCTATACTCATCCTTTTCTTGAAGTAGCGTATATATAGAAATAGTGTGATGACAAGCAGTATCAGAAATATTATACCTTCAGCCATATATCTGATGATTTTGTTGCTGTTTGATTCTACGGCATCAAAATCGTCGATATCGGGATTCGGAAAGAGGTATATTACATGGTTTCCCTCATCTATATCTTTGGGATAGAATCGACATGAACCGTTTGGATAGCCGGCTATAATCATGCCTGTGGAATCACATTTCATGGATTGATGATATAGTTCCGAGCCATTGAGCTCCAATCCATCAAGTATGCCTAAATGGATAATCTCAAAGGAATCCCGACTCAAATGACGCAGACGAGATATGCCGACAGTGGTTGAAAACCAGATTTCATCACGATGGGGGATGGTATCGGACGTCAGGCGTTTCCCTGAATAGGGTACATTAGCCACTACATTCTGGATATTGTATTGCGAAAGTCCGATATTGGCGGCAAGTGTTGCTACAAGTGTCCCTGCGCTGTCAATCACCATCAGACCCTTTGGAGTCCCCAGATATATGTATTTTGTAATTGAATCTTCTGCGCTGCAGTTGATTACACCGCCCACATGACGTTCTGCAGCTTCCTTGGCTCTGTCTGATACATAGTATCCGCTCCTTTTGTATGGGTAAGGTTCCTGAACACATTTTATAGTGCCATATCGTTTAGGGTTGAGGTATCGTAATCCATTTTCTTTTGTGCCAACCCACAGTGCGCCATTGCGGTCAAAGGACATGCAGAAAATCTCATTAGGCATGGAGCTTATTTCGGTTAAAAGGTTGCCTGAATTGTCTATCTCGAAGTCATAGAGCATTTCATTGAATTCTTTTAATTTCCAGTCCCATCTCAATGTGTCAAGTGTGGCAATCCATGTGTGGTGGTTGTCGTTGTGCTTATGGAATGCAACTGAGAGATGGCTGTTGTTCCATCTGACACCTGTTTTGGTCAGTCGCATAGTGCCCGTGGGGAGAGCTGGACCTCCCATGTGTTTTAGCATCCCTGATGATATGTCGAGTGCACATACCTTTCCGTTATCGTAGCATAGAAATATGTTGTTGCCAGCCGTACTGATGGCTCCCGGCAAATTCTGGCTTATGCGGTTTAGGTTGATGATTAGTTCCTTATGTGGTCCTATTAATGAGCCTGATTTGTCGTCGGGAAATATTCTGTAGAGAGAGTTGGTGCTGTCAATCATCCAATAGCAGCCGCTTTCATCCACAAATATATCTTTGAGATTGTCGATGATAGGTTGGGTTATTACTTTTCGGGTGATATCCTTGCCTGTAACTGCGTTGAATATATGGATATGTTCAGTGTCGTAGTTGCGTGTCGCTGGAGTTTTCAGCCAGATTCTTCCTGCATTGTCATGAAATAGTTGCCGTGCTTTTCCTGTGGCTTTCAATTTTACTCCTGTCTCCAGTTCCACACTTGTGCTTTTGAATGAAGTACCGTCAAATATATTGAGGTAGCCGGCAGTAGCTACCGCAACCCGTCCGTCGGGAAGAGGATGAATGGCACGTATGCGGCTCTCTGACAATCCGTGACGCATGTCTATTGTGGCTATTGAGTCAACGGGCAAATCATGGATTTGTCCGAGCGCCACAACAGCCGACAAAAGGAGAATGATTGACGATAGTAAAAATCTCATGCCAAATTACAAGAAGTCAGTGGGAAAATCGCTGCAAATATAAATAAAAAAGCCGAAAATGTTGTAAAATATATGCCGAAAATGTTGTAAATGCTCTGTTTTAGGCGCATTTCAACAAAAATTGCCAAAAATCGCAACTAACGTGGCAAAAGGTGTCAAAATACATATATACTTTTGCAAAAAGAAAAACTAAACGACCTATAAATCATCCGTGCAATGAAAAATCAGGTAAATATAGCTACATGGCGAGGGATAAAGATAGCTGTGGTATTATTGGCATTTCTGATACCGCAGGTAGTTTTTGCCCGTATGACATATAATTTTAATTCCGGCTGGAATCTTTCATCGGAAAATAAGGCTGTAGCCAAAATGTTGAAGAAGCACCCGGTTACTTTACCTCACGCGTGGAATGAAGATGAGTCGTTCAAGGTTTCAACCTACGAGATGCCCACTGGAGAGGTATGGTATAAAAAGAAATTCCGTCTTCCTTCCGAAGTGATGACTTCGCTCAAGGAAAATGGTAATCGTGTATTTATTGAGTTTGAAGGAGCACGCCAAGGAGCCGAAGTTTTCATTAATGGAAACAGGTTGGGTCTCTCTGAAAATGGAGTCATGGCATTCGGATTTGACCTTACTCCTTATATAAAAGAGGGTGACAATCTGATAGAGGTTCGGACAGACAATGCCTGGGATTATGCCGAACAGGCTACCGGCACCACCTGGCAGTGGAACACGAAGTCATTTAATGTAAATTATGGTGGTTTGCCTAAAAATGTGTGGTTGCATGTCACTGCTCCTGTTTACCAGACTTTACCCCTTTTCTCAAATCTTGGCACTACCGGTACATATATATATGGTAGCGAGTATGATGTCCCTACCGGTTCGGTAACAATCAATGTGGAAAGCGAGGTACATAATTCGACCGATACACCTGTAACCAGAGCTTTGGATGTGACTGTAACCGACATGAATGGTAATAAAGTAGCTTCATTTGATGGTGCATTCAAGAGTATTCCTGCGGGTGCTACGGTCACTCTTAAAGCAAAGAAACGGGTGAGCGGTCTTCACTTTTGGTCATGGGGTTATGGCTATCTATATGATGTGACTACTACGCTCAAAGGTGGTGAGCATTCAGATGCGGTGACCACTACTACAGGGTTCAGGAAGATAGAGTTCAAGAACGGTATGATTTATCTGAATGACCGTGTGATGATGGTGCATGGCTATGCACAGCGTACCACAAATGAATGGCCCGGTGTAGGACAGGCTATGCCTGCATGGCTCAGCGACTATTCCAACGACCTTCTTGTGAAGTCGGGTGGCAATCTGGTGAGATGGATGCATACATGTCCCGGTAAGCAGGATGTGGAGAGTTGCGACCGTGTAGGTTTGATTCAGGCAATGCCGGCTGGTGATGCCGAGCGCGATTCGGAAGGGCGTAAATGGACCCAACGTTTGGAGGTGATGCGTGACGCTATAATATATAACAGAAATTCACCTTCCATACTTTTCTATGAGTGTGGCAATCAGCGCATTTCTTCACAGCACATGAAAGAGATGCTTGCACTGCGCAACCAGTATGACCCGAATGGTGGTCGTGCTATCGGCTCGCGTGAGATGCTTGATAAGCCTGAGGCTGAGTATGGCGGCGAAATGCTGTATATCAATAAGAGTGACACTAAACCCATGTGGATGATGGAGTATTGTCGTGATGAGGCTCTTCGTTTCTATTGGAATTCATGGTCATATCCTTTCCACCAAGAGGGTGACGGTCCACTTTATCGCAACGCATCTGCGGCAGCATATAATCATAATAATGATGAGTTTGTGGCAGAGCTCGTAAGACGTTGGTATGATTATTGGATTGAACGTCCCGGTAGCGGTACGAAAGTAAATTCCGGCGGTGCCAAAATTATTTTCAGCGATACACAAAGTCACGGTCGTAGTGCTGATAACTATCGAGTGAGTGGTGTGGTAGACCCTATGCGTGTGGAAAAAGATGCATTTTTTGCTCATCAGGTGATGTGGGATGGCTGGGTTGATGACCTTAAACCGCGCACCTATATAGTGGGGCATTGGAATTATGAGCCAGGTTTTGTGGTTCCGACTGTTTATGTGGTCTCAAATGCTGACAGTGTGGTGCTTAGCCAGAATGGCAATATAATCCAACCATCAAGTCATGACTACAGGTTCTTGTACACATTCAAGAATGTAAAATATGAAGGTGATAGATTGACAGCAATCTCTTATGATAAAAATGGCAAGGAGGTGTCGCGTCATGAAAAAGTGACAGCCGGACATCCTGTAAGCCTGAAACTCACAGCAATTGAAAATCCTACTGGATGGAAAGCCGACGGTAATGATGTGGTGCTTGTTCAATTTGAGGTGGTTGATGCTGAAGGACGCCGTTGCCCTCTTGATAACCGATTGGTGAAATTCAGTTTGAAGGGACCGGCTGAATGGCGTGGTGGCATCGCGAAAAACAAACCGTTTGGGTTCTCGACCAATCAGGCTGCACTTACTTCTACCTCGGCGTCGGCTGAGGGCTCCAATCCGGAGTTTGATGAGAAGCGCCTCGCTACGTTAAACCATGTCCTTTGCGATACTCTCCCGGTAGAATGTGGTGTTAATCGCGTTATGCTTCGTTCATTGGCAAAGCCCGGTAAAGTTCGTCTGACCGCGAAAGCCGAAGGATTGCCGGACGCTGAAATAGAATTTTCCACTATTCCTGTGACAGTAATTGACGGGTTGACTACCTATAAACCCTCCGATGGGTTGAAGCCAATACTTGACAGAGGTGCTACGCCTGCTGGTGAATCATTTGAGCCGTGGCGTAGGGAAGTGGCAATAATTGATGCCGTAGCTGGTTCTGGAAATCCCACATTAAGCTTTGATACATACGAAAACACAGCGTGGGAAAGTGCTGCCCGTCTTGATTCCGCATGGGTGACATATACTCTTTCAGAACTTACAAACATTGATGAAGTTTGCCTGAAAATGAAAGGTTTCCGCTCCACCTCTTATCCAATACAGATATATGCTCATCCTGAGGGAACTTCTGAATCCGTTAAAATATGGGAAGGTTGGACTCCGAAAGGGCTTGGTTTTGCTCATCTGCCTATACCTGCCGATGCTCCGAAGTCACAGCGTTACACAGTGAAACTTGTAGGTTCATCCACTACAAAGGATGCTTTTGGTGCGATTCAGGAGATGGACAGTAGAAACAACGAGAAGGCATCGAAAGGTAGCCACTCATTGAAAATCATAGAAATAGAATTTCTTAGAAATCTTAAATAATGAAACGAATTTACAACTCATTAATAGCGATGTTTTTTTCGGTGCCATGCATCTGCGTAGCATCGGGAGGCTCGGGTGTGATGCCTGATAGAGCTCCTGCGACTCCTATTATGGGATGGAGTTCGTGGAACACTTATCGTGTTAATATCAGTGACAGCCTTATCATGAGTCAGGCCGATGCGTTGGTTTCGACTGGACTTAAGGATGCGGGATACCGTTATATAAATATAGATGACGGATATTTTGGCGAACGTGATTCTGCCGGATATATGCAGCCTCATCCTCAACGCTTTCCAAACGGTGTGAAATGTGTTGCAGAGCATATTCACAGCCTTGGTCTTAAGGCAGGGATTTATTCTGATGCGGGGGCGAATACCTGTGGCTCACGGTATGACAATGACGAAAATGGATTTGGTGCCGGTATGTATGGGCATGAGCGACAGGATGCAAGATTGTATTTCAAGGATTGGGGCTTTGATTTTATAAAAATAGATTATTGTGGTGCTGGACAGGAACTGAATCTTGATGAGCAGCGCAGATACACTGAAATCCGTAATGCCATTGATGCAGAAGGCTGTTCGGATGTAGCCATAAATGTGTGCCGTTGGGCTTTTCCTGGCACATGGGCTGCAAATCTGGCTGGCTCATGGCGCATAAGTCAGGATATCCGTCCGAGATGGTCCTCAGTGAAGGATATAATAGGGAAGAACTTATATTTGTCGGCATATTGCAGTCCGGGACATTACAATGACATGGATATGCTCGAAATCGGAAGAGGAATGGATGAAAATGAGGAAGAAGTCCATTTTGGAATGTGGTGTATTATGAGTTCTCCATTGCTGATAGGATGTGACCTTACACAACTTTCCACATCTTCGCTTAATCTTTTGTCAAATCAGGAGCTTATAGCTCTTAATCAGGATACTTTGGGTGTTCAGGCCCGTGTTATTCAACATACTGGTGCCGGCTATGTGCTTGCCAAGGATTTGGAGCAGCGGAGAGGAAATGTGAGAGCAATAGCCTTGTATAATCCATCTGACTCGATTTGTCGTTTTTCTGTACCGCTTAAAGACCTTGAATTTGAGGGTGAAGTTAATCTACGCGATGTGGTGCGTCGGCGTGACATGAAAAGTGCCAAGGGGTGTATAGAAGAAATGCTTCCCCCAAGGAGTGTGCTTATTCTCCGTGCGGAAGGTAAACGTACAGCAGAACCTGTGCGGTATGAAGCGGAATGGGCTTATCTGCCATGCTTTGATGCGCTTGGGAAGATTAAAAAACAAATTACTTACGCTCCTTGCGAGAAAGCTTCAGGCGGGATGGTTGTTTCATGGCTTGGAGGTAGGGCAGAGAATGTAGCACGTTGGTCTGATGTCTGGAGTGCTACCGGTGGTAAGTATAAGTTGACAGTAAGCTACGTACCTGCAGCACGTAGGGGGTTGGAAATAAAAGTAAATGATGAAGATATAATCACATTTGACCAACTTGAAAAGGTCGGTGAGATAGCCACTATATCATCAGTAGTTTGTCTTAAGCCAGGATATAATGTGATAGAGATGGGCTCGCCTTATGGTTGGGCTGTCGATGTGGATAAATTTGAACTTGAGAAGATATGAAAAGAACGTTTATATTAACGGTCCTGTCGGTCTTTGTGTGCATTCTGCATGCAGAGGTGGCTGTGTCTTCACTTACGGTGGAAGGACGAAAGAATCCTGTCGGCATTGATGTCTTTAAGCCACGTTTCGGATGGCAGATATCAACCGATGCGCGCGACTTACATCAGACCTCATATCGTATCCTTGTTGCATCCTCAGTTGAAAATCTCAACCATAATATAGGTGATGTGTGGGATAGCGGAATTGTTAAGTCGGATGCATCACAATGGGTACCCATTAATTCGGTTGTGTTAGCTCCGAATAATGAGTATTTCTGGAAAGTAAAGGTCAGTACCAACCACGGTGACTCAGATTGGAGTACACCATCAAGATGGAGCACCGGTCTTATGGATGATGCTAATTGGAAGGGTGACTGGATAGGTCTTGACTCTTTGTTGCCTGGTGATAGTGACAGCCGTCACAGCCGCATTGCTTCGCGTTATCTTCGGCATGATTTTACTGCTAAAGGAAAGGTACGTAGGGCTACGATGCATATATTAGGTCTCGGACTATATACATCTTATATTAACGGTTCAAAAGTTGGTGAAGACCTTCTCACTCCGGTCCCGACCGATTATACACGCTCGGTGGCGTATGATACGTATGATATCACACCATTGCTCCAGAAGCATAACACAATAGGTGTTGTGCTTGCAGGGGGACATTATTTTGCTCAGACCCAGAATTTTCAGACCAATGTGCGTACAACGTATGGTTTTCCGAAGTTAATAGCAAATATTATCATTGAGTATATGGATGGGAGTACTGATACTATATCAACTGATTCCTCCTGGACTTTTACTGCTGATGGTCCAATACGATATGCCAATGAGTACGATGGCGAACTATATGACTCAAAGCGCACCCTGGGTGCGTGGACTGAACCTGGATTTGATGACTCATCCTGGATGAAAGCACGTAAGGTCAATGCTCCGGGTGGAAAGCTTGTAGGAAACATTACTCCGGCGATGTGTGTATATGAGACCGGTAAGCCGGTATCTTTACGTCGTTACGGCAACCGTTATATAGCAGATTTCGGGACTAATGGAGCTGGTCGTCTCAGGATAAAAGCTACGGCTAAGGATGTCGACACCATAGTGGTGCGTCATGCCGAACTGCTTGCTTCGGGTGACAGCCTTCTATGGACTGATAATTTGCGCAGTGCTGAGGCTACCGCTAAATATGTTAGTGATGGTAAATCGGTTAATTGGACACCGGAATTTACATATTACGGATTCAGATATGCTGAAATCAGCGGAATTGACAATATATCGGCAGATGATATCACACGAGAACTGATAGCTGACAGGATGGATGACTCGGATACAGAAATCGTTATAGAGACTGTGGATGGGAACAATATGCTGAACGCTATAGTGGATAATGCACGTCGTGGTATTCGCAGCAACTACAAAGGTATGCCTCTAGATTGTCCTCAGCGCGACGAACGAATGCCTTGGCTTGGTGACCGCACTATGGGAAGTCTTGGGGAAAGCTACGTAGTCAATTGTCACGACTTATATTCAAAATGGGTTAAAGATATATGCCAGTCACAATGTAATGATGGTAGCATAAGTGATGTGGCACCTGCATATTGGCGTCTTTATAACGGAAATATGACATGGCCGGCTGCACTTCCATTCATTTGCGATATGCTTTATCGTCAATACGGGGATATCGTTCCCATGAGTGAGAGTTACGATGCTATAAAGAAATTCCTTTCGTTTGTGAAAAAGAAGCATCAGAAAGGTGCTCTTATTGGCTATGACAGATATGGTGATTGGTGTGTGCCTCCGGAATTACCGACACTTGTCCATAGTAAGGATTCCACCCGTCAGACTGACGGGATACTTATCGCATCTTCGTATTACCAATATATATGCCGGATGATGAGTAAGTATGCTGAAATGTTTGGCTTTACATCAGATGCTGATTATTACTTGAAAGAGTCGAAAAATATGGCATCCGCAATCAATGAAGCGTTTTTTTCTGACGGCAAGTATTCAAATGGTACCGTTACGGCTAATTTGCTCCCTTTGGTGATGGGATTTATTCCGGATGGTAGTGAGCAGGCCGTTACCGATAGTATCATTGCGACTATCAAGGATAAATATGATGGGCATATCTCTACGGGTGTCATAGGTATCCAGTGGCTCATGCGAGCATTGAGTGATACCGGTCACGGAGATGTAGCTTACCGGATGGCAATCGTTGATACCTATCCTGGTTGGGGATATATGGTGAAAAAGGGTGCCACTACTATATGGGAATTATGGAACGGTGACACAGCTAACCCGTCGATGAACAGCGGTAACCATGTGATGCTTTTGGGTGACCTTTTGCCTTGGTGTTATGAGCGGTTAGGAGGTATCAGACCGGATGAGAATAACCCCGGATTTAAACATATTGTGTTCAAACCGGATTTCAGCGTAGATATGATAAAAGGAGTAAAAGCTTCGCACCCCACTCCCTATGGTTTGTGTCACAGTGAGTGGAGCCGAGACAATGGTACCACTAAATGGAATGTAACTGTGCCGGCTAACACTACGGCTGATGTGTATTTTCCTTCGGGTGAAATAAAAACTATCGGGTCCGGTGAGTATATGTTTGAATTTTGAAGTAAAGAAGTATGAGACTAAGATTTTTCATAGCGTTAATAATCTGTTTTGTGTCGGCAGTCGGTGATGCAAAATCTGCTGATTACGACATCTATTTGTTGATTGGGCAGTCGAATATGGCAGGTCGCGGTGCTTTTGAAGCTGCCGACACTACTCAGATTATTGAAGGTGTATGGCTATTGGATGCAGAAGGTGTCCCGGTAAAAGCATGCGCTCCGTTCAATCGCTATTCCTCCATAAGGAAGGATATCAGACTTCAGGGCTATTCACCTGCCAACAATTTTTCCAAACTGATGCACAGTCGAACCGGACGTGACATTCTTTTGGTTGTGAATGCCAAGGGAGGCTCGGCTATAGGACAATGGCAGCCCGGCGATAAGCATGGTTTTTTTGATGAGGCTGTGCGTCGTACGCGTCAAGCTATGGAATACGGTCAACTAAAAGGTATTTTATGGCATCAGGGAGAAACCGATGTGATGAAGGGAACTCCAGATTATGAAAAAAAATTCAGTACTCTCATCACTGCACTACGAGACTCATTGGGATGCGGAAAACTTCCGGTCGTGATGGGACAGCTCGGACAGTGGGGATGGAGCGAGCGTGAGAAGATAGATAGCTTCAATGACTCTGTGATTCCATCAATATGCAGGAGTGTGGATAATTGTCATTATGTAAGTAGCCATAGGTTGGGACGCCTGTTTAAGGATAAGGAACGGGACCCGCATTTTAGCCGTGAAGCTCAGATTGAGCTCGGACGTCGTTATGCCGATGCAATGTTGCCGTTGGTTGACTCGGTGTTTGTTACAAAATTTCGTGGTAACAAGCAGGCTGCAATCAGTTTTACATTTGATGACGGTGATTATGACCATGCGGTTCTCGTGGCGCCAGAATTGGAGAAACGAGGTTATCGCGGTACATTCTGGGTCAATGGCCGAGTTATTGAAAAAGGCGACACCGTTCGTCCGCGTGTGAGCTGGTCTCAACTACGTGGCATGGCGCAAAACGGTCATGAGATTTCCAACCATTCATGGAGCCACGGAAAACTGGTCCTTATGACTCCGGAGGAAGCACGTTATGATATAGCGAAAAACGACAGTGCCATCGTTGCTAATACAGGAGTTAAATCTGTATCATTCTGCTATCCGTATAATGCAACACGTCCTTGGCTTGTGGAAATGGCTGAGGAAGGACGTGTGGGAACACGCCTCCATCAGAGTGGCATCGGGCAGCAGAACAATAAGATGACTCCCGTAAAATTGAAGGCGTGGGTTGATAAAGTGATAGCTACCGGTGATTGGGGTATCACCATGACTCATGGTATAACGGTAGGATATGACAAATGGCATACTCCTCAGGATTTGTGGGATATGTTTGATTACGTAAAAAGTCAGGATGCCGATATATGGGTGGCACCTTTTAAGGATGTTGCCGCTTATCGGGCGCAACGCGATAACATCGTGGTTCGCAAAACCGATATGCCTGATGGATTTATGTTGTCAACAGAGATGCCGCTTGACAAAGAATTATTTAACGAACCAGTCACCGTTGCGATAAAAGGGGACTGGAGCGACAAGAATATTATGGTTGTTAGAAATAAAACAAAGGTTAGTTTCATTATTAATGGGGAGCTGCTACTTGTCGATATGCGGCCGTTCTCCGATTTGGTCAGAATTAGTTTTTAAATAAGGCACACATAGATTGTATATAATACTATTATGGTCAGTAACACATAGGAATCATTATATTTTACCATCTTGTAATTGTGAAGCCATCCGGAATGATGTTCATCCCGGATGGCTTTTTATTAATCAAATAAGAAAATATAGAATTAGAATATAGTCAGAAAGCAGATGTCTATTTAGTAGCCTTTGCGATATTTTCCTTCCTCGGCATCATCAAGGATTGACAGATAGGAAGAATATCTTGACTGGGAAATGAGATTTTCCTCAAGCGCCTCGCGGACAGCGCAACCAGGCTCGTGAGTATGTGTGCAGTTGTTATAGCGGCAGTCAGCGCTGTATTTGAATATTTCCGGGAAGAAGTGGCTCACTTCCTCACGCTCAAATTCTAAAGTACCGAATCCCTTGACGCCTGGAGTGTCAATGATATATGTGCCCTCGGCAGCTCCTGGGACTTCGAACATTTCGGAGAAAGTGGTGGTGTGCATACCTGTGTCGTGGGTAGTGGATATGGCTGCGGTTGCCAATTCAAGTCCTGGAATCAAGTCATTTATCATGGTTGATTTTCCAACTCCGGAATTGCCTGAAAATAGGGTTACCTTACCGTCAAGGGTTTTAATAAGAGAATCGAGCCCCTCGCAGGTTTTTGCTGATATATGAAGCACGGGATAACCAATGGTGGTGTATAGATGTGTCACCGCCTTTAGATATTCCATGCTTTCGGCATCATCTTCCAAGAGGTCGATTTTATTGATTACGAGTATGGCGGGTACTCTATAAGCTTCGGCTGTGGCTAAAAAACGGTCAATGAACGTGGTGGAGGTGGTTGGGTGAAATAGTGTGACCACAAGGCAAACCTGGTCAAGGTTGGCAGCGAGAATATGAGCCTGTTTTGACAAATTACTCGCACGTCGGATTATATAATTCTTACGTGGTGATATTGCGGTGATGTAAGCAGTATCATTGTCCGTTTCTGATATGGTCACATTATCTCCTACGGCAACCGGGTTTGTGGTACGTATACCTTTCAGTCGAAAATTCCCTTTGATTTTGCATGGCACCAATTCGCCGTTGTCAGTTTTGACGAGATAGTGGCTTCCGGTGTTTTTTATCACCAATCCGTTCATCGGACTTATTGTTTTGTTTGATAGATTTATTTTTCCATTAAAGGTTGGGCTCTTGCAGGGTCGATACCTAATTCCATGGCTTTTTTTGCATCGGCGGTAGCGTCGGCTGGTCGGAACCTCATTTTATTTAACGCTGCACGATATAGGTAAAGTTCACCGTCATCGGGAGTCAGTTCAAGAGCGGCGGCGATATCATCGGAGGCTTCCTGAAGATTATTTGTCATAAGATTGCAATATGCTCTTGCGCCATAGTATTCCGGCTCCTTAGTGGTGAGTAGAATCTTATTGTAGTAGGGTAGAGCTTCAGCATATTCACCTATTGAGCTTTTGAATGTAGCCATTGCAATCTGAGTCTCATCATTTTCAGGGAAATTCTTTTCCATGAACTCGAAATCGCGTTTCGCCATGTTGAAATCGCGCTTTTTTAAAGCAAGCAGTCCATGGTGGAAGCGGGCGGAAATATAGGTGGTGTCCAATTCAATTATCTTGCCGTAATCATTGTAAGCGGCTTCTTCTTCCCCAAGAGCGGTAAGGACCTTAGCGCGGTTGGAAAGGATGGTTACTGACACCGGTGCTATAAAATGAGCTTCGTTGAGGGTTTCGATGGCAAGGGAGTCCTTGCCGAGATTGAACTGAATCATCCCCAAGTTTGACATTAGCAGAACGTTTGCCGGGTTCTCAGGCTCAATTTCAAGCGCTTCAAGCAACAAACTTTCTGCTTCTTCCCATTTACCATTGGAGCAAGCCTTGTCGGCTTCTCCGACTTTCTGCATATAAGGGGTGTCTTCCATGGGCGTTTCCGCATGTGGAAAGACACATGTCAATGCAAGTATAATCGATATTATTATATGTTTCATTACGATTCAGATAGTTTTGACCGATAGTCACGAGGGGACATTCCGGTGAGATGTTTAAAATATTTTCCGAAAAATGACTGATTTGAGAAATTTAAAGCCAAACTGATTTCTTGAATATTCATGCCGGTGGTGCGCAGTAGCATCTTGGATTCAAGAATTACACGATGGTCTATCCATTCACCGGCGGTGCGCCCGCTGATTTCCTTTAACACTGCAGAGAGATGCTTGGGTGTTACGAAAAGCTTATCGGCATAAAAATTAACCGAACGTTCTTTCTTAAAGTTGGCTTCTATTAGGTCGATAAAGCTTGCCAGCAATTCCTCGCGGCGGGTACGTATAGGTGTGTCCTGAGTACGTGACGCATATATGCCGAGAGTATTGTAGAACAGTACTTCGCATAGCGATGAAAGCGCCATGCTGTTGAAAGGACGGTCCTTGCCCCCCAACTGCTTGCTCAGCATTGTGTATATCAACTGTTGCGATTCAAGCTCATCGGTTGTGATGTTGATAATCGGGTTTGCGTTGTATTGGAGGCTATAGGGGATTACAAAATGCATCGATGGGAGAAGCTCATTTAATTTATCCTCTTTTACAACAATGAAAAAGCCTTCGAAATCATCGCTTGCTTTACAATGGTTGATGATATGACCGGGTCTGAGCACCATTATGGAACTCGGAGTGAGACGACGCGGAGCCACGTCAACAGTGGCTGAGACCTCTCCTTTGACACAGACAGCAAGAAGCATCCAGTCAAGCCGGGATGGAAATGAGATGAATGAGATTTCTTCTAAGGTGCGAAAAACGGATATTCCTTGTGATAAATTAGAGACAGGTATCATAATATCAGTTAGATGCGATTTCGTAAAAATGCATTTGCAAAGTTATGAAAATAATTCTAAAAAATGGTCTATATGGCAGATTTTTGTAACTTTTTCAGATTTATTGTGAGTTTTTTCGTAGCATGTTTTTAAGTCGGGATGTTGTATAAAGATGTTGAGAAATCATTATTTGACAGTTGATAGTCAATGTACAAGTTCTTAAAAAATAAGAAAGCTTATGAAAAATGGCGTTTTAATGCAATACTTTGAATGGAATCTTCCAAACGACGGGTATCTATGGAAGCAGTTGAAAGAAGATGCCTCGCATTTGAGTGAGATTGGTGTGACGGCAGTTTGGATTCCACCAGCCTATAAGGCTGATGAACAGCAGGACGAAGGTTATGCTACCTACGATTTATATGATTTCGGAGAGTTTGACCAAAAAGGAACTGTAAGAACCAAGTATGGCACACGCGAAGAACTTCAGGACGCCATCAAGGCTCTGCATGATAACAATGTTCAGGTGATTCTCGATGTGGTACTGAACCATAAAGCCGGTGGTGACTATCCTGAGACATTCGAGGCTGTACTTGTAAATCCTGACAACAGAAACGAGGAGGATGGGGAACCCCATGAAATAGAGGCATATACAGGTTATGATTTCCCTGGACGTGGTGACAAATATTCGTCATTCAAATGGCATTGGTATCATTTTTCAGGCGTGGGATGCGACACTTCTACCGGAACTGAAGGAATATTCCGTATTCTTGGTGATGGCAAAGGTTGGAGCAAAGGTGTGGACTCTGAGAATGGTAATTATGATTATCTTCTGGCAAATGATATTGACCTTGATAGTCCTGAGGTAACAGAGGAATTAAAACGTTGGAGCGTTTGGGCGGCGACGGAGTTTGGATTTGACGGATTCCGCATGGATGCTGTGAAGCACATGGACAGCAATTTCACAAGGGATTTTCTGAAGAATATTAAGGGAGATAGAGGTGAGAAATTCTATGCTGTAAGTGAATATTGGAGCAGCGAATTGGATTCACTTGCTGATTTCCTTGAAGCCGTTGACTATGAGACTGACCTTTTCGATGTACCTCTTCATTTTAATTTCTACATAGCTTCCGAAAAAGGAGCTGATTATGATATGCGCACACTGCTTGATGGAACCCTCGTAAAGCAGAATTGTCTGTCAGCTGTAACTTTCGTGGATAATCATGACTCCCAGCCTGGCAGTAGTCTGGAGTCGGAGGTGGCTGACTGGTTTAAGCCAATAGCCTATGCGCTGATTCTACTTATGCGCGAAGGATATCCCGTGATTTTCTATGGGGACTATTATTCTGAAGCACGTGTAGGCTCCTCACATAGAGTAATTCTTGATAAACTGCTTGAGGCTCGCAGGGTGTATGCTTATGGTGACGAGAATCTGCTGTTTGATGACCCAAATGTGGTAGGATTGGTGCGTCACGGTGATATTGAGCATGATAATTCAGGTTTGGTGTTACTGATGAGCAACAATGAAGATGGTTGCAAAAACATAAATCTTGGTGCTAATCATGCCGGTGAGACATGGTATGAGATGACCGGTAGTATCACAGATGAAGTCCATTTGGATGAGAATGGTGCAGGTGTGTTCAACGTAAAAGGGCGTAACATCGCAGTGTGGGTAAAGCGTTAAACCTTACGCATGATTAATACGTTAATATTATGTGTGCGGGTTCTGTCCGCGCAAAAATCGATATGTGATAATCTTATAATCTATTAATAAAAGCATTTAACTATGAGTTATCTTAGTGATGAGAAACTGGTCATAGTCGGCGCTGCCGGTATGATTGGTTCAAATATGGCTCAGACAGCAGCCATGATGCGTCTTACACCTAACATCTGTCTATACGATACCTATGCCCCCGGGCTCGAGGGCGTGGCTGAGGAAATAGCCCATTGCGGATTCGAGGGTCTTAACCTTACTTATACTTCCGATATTAAGGAGGCGTTTAAGGATGCAAAATATATTGTTTCCTCTGGTGGAGCCGCCCGAAAGGCAGGGATGACACGTGAAGACCTTCTGCGTGGAAATGCACAGATTGCCGAGCAGCTTGGTAAGGATATCAAGATGTATTGTCCTGATGTTAAGCATGTGGTAGTGATTTTTAACCCTGCCGACATCACAGGTCTTGTGACTTTATTGTATTCAGGATTGAAACCCTCACAGGTTTCTACTCTTGCTGCCCTTGACAGTACACGTCTCCGCAATGAATTGGCTAAGTATTTCCATATTCCTGCCGACGAAGTTGTCAACTCTCGTACCTATGGCGGTCATGGTGAGCAGATGGCAGTCTTTGCATCAACTACCACTGTAGCTGGACAGCCGCTGTCGCAAATCATAGGCACACAGGCTCTCCCGGAACAGAAATGGGAAGAGATGAAGCAGCGGGTTATTCAGGGTGGTAAAAATATAATTGACCTTCGCGGTCGTTCGTCATTCCAGAGTCCGGCATATCTGTCAATCGAAATGATAGCCGCGGCTATGGGTGGTAAACCGTTCAGCTGGCCTGTAGGTACTTATGTTGATAACGGCACTTTCAACCATATCATGATGGCTATGGAAACCACCGTGGATAAGAATGGAGTGACTGTTAAGCCTGTTAACGGTACACCGGAAGAAAAGAAAGAACTTGACCAGAGCTACCATCATCTTTGTAAACTTCGTGATGAGGTAATTTCGCTCGGCATTCTTCCTCCTATCTCACAGTGGCATGACCTTAACTCAAACATCAAGTAAGGTAACCAAAGGTAGAATATAACAAAGAATGGAGATATCCTTTAATAGTGATGTCTCCATTCTTCGTTTATAATATCAGTTGCTAATGAATGTTTCGGCGATTGAGTTCTGCCTGATACCTTCGGGCATTAGCCTGATGGGTGGCATAATCTTTGGCAAAGTTGTGGTAGCCTGAAAAATCCTCTTTCGCACACATATATATATAGTCATGTTGGGGAGCATTGAGCACAGCATCAAGAGTAGTTCCTGCCGGCACACGTATAGGTCCCGGCGGCAGTCCTTTGACCTTATATGTGTTGTAGGGAGATTCGATAGCAAGGTGCTTTCCGGTGATACGGCGTAGTGAAAAGTCTCCGCTTGCGAATTTCACGGTTGGGTCGGCTTGCAGACGTATACCTTGGTGAAGACGGTTGAGATACAGGCGTGCTACTAACGGTCGTTCATCGCGCTTGGCAGTTTCTTCCTCCACGATTGATGCTATGGTTGCCACTTCAGCGGGAGTAAGTCCTAAGGCTTTGGCTTTAGCACGGCGTTGGTCATTCCAGAAGCGGTTACGATAATCGAGAAGTCGTTTCACTACGTTGCGTGGCGATGCACTCCAGTAAAATTCATAGCTGTCAGGTATAAACGCTGCCGGAAAAGTCTGACGGTTGAAACCGCTGTCGGGTAATATTTCCTGACAAGCTTCCAGAAATTCTTCCGGGGTGCATTGCAGTTGTGCGGCTATGCGGTCAGACAATTGCTCCATGGTACGAGTACCGTTGAAAGTCACTTTCACCGGGGTTTGCCTACCGGTAGCTATTCGCCGGCTTATGTTGAGTGCGGTTTGACCGCGTTTGATTTCATAGGCTCCTTGTGATTTCTGAGGGTTACCACCCATCAGTTTCCACAGTACGTATACTCGAGTACCCATTGATGAGCCGAGATTTGTTTTGAGTGAGTCCTTTACGGTTGCTTTTGTGGCAGTTGAGGGGATATATACCCAATCATTTGCGCTATTGTCACCACTGTAAGGTATAAACGCGAATGCGAGTACTGAACCGATGGCTACAAATATCGCTATGACTGTAATCATGACACCTAATGAATGACGATGGAGCCATGATTGTTTTTTCTTTTTACGTGTGCGCTTTTTAGGTGTATTTGTTGTCGGTTTTTTCCCTTCCATTGGTTTATCGTAGTTTATGCAGGGCGTCAATCATTTCCTGCAGTCTGTTTCTGACATTTCTCAGCCTGTCGATGGCCTCGAATTTCTTGTTGACGCCATCGCGGTTTTTCCTGATGGTTTCCTGTGCGGCATCAAGTTTCAACCCCTTTTCCTTAACAAGAAAATGCACCATACGTATAGTTTCTACATCGCGCGGAGTGTAGAAGCGTGTCCCTTTGGCATTTCGTTTGGGATTTATGATTGTAAACTGACTTTCCCAAAATCTGAGCGTCGAAGCTGGGAGATTGAGCATCTCGGCAACCTCGCTTATTTTATAATATTTTTTCTCAGTAAGTTCTTTCATTTAAATCAGTTTATAATCAAGAGGTGGATTTCTGATACAAAATTACAAAAAAATCTTTACCTTTGCATTAACAAGAAATTATAAACTCGCCATAAGTACCCACGATATGATAATAATAGGCATTGCAGGTGGTACCGGTTCCGGAAAAACCACTGTGGTCAACAAGATAATCAATAGTCTGCCTCAAGGTGAGGTGGCTGTGCTTCCGCAGGATTCTTATTATAAGGATTCCAGCCATATCCCTGTGGAGGAACGTAGCAAAATCAATTTTGATGAACCTGCTGCTATCGAATGGTCGCTACTTGCCAAGCATATACGTGAACTTAAAGAGGGTAAAACTATCGAGATGCCTACCTATTCCTATCTCACTTGTACGCGTCAGCCGGAGACTGTCACAGTGGAGCCGCGCGAGGTGGTGATAGTGGAGGGGATATTGGTTCTTACCGACCCAATGATGCGTGAGATGATGGATGTGAAGGTGTTTGTGGATGCTGATGCTGATGAGCGCCTTATCCGTGTGATTGCGCGTGACTGTGTGGAACGTGGACGTACTCCTATCATGGTGCTTAACAGATATCAGGATGTATTGAAGCCCATGCATGAGATGTACATTGAGCCGTCAAAGAGATATGCGGATTTGATAGTGCCTCAGGGTGGTAGCAATGTGGTGGCGATTCAACTTTTGACCGACTATATAGAATCACGTCTGCGCAAGGCATGATGTGTCTGTTAATGATATTGATTTATGGAGCAAAATAATATACCGGAAATAAATATTGAAATGCCTGATGGCGCTGAGCAGCGGAACGATATTGATGCTACCGATGCGCAGGAAACTGTGGTGCTGAGAGATTCAAGCGGTCAGATTATTCCAAAGGGAACTGCCGACAAGATGGTGCTCCGTACAGATAATCTGGTTAAGAAATATGGTAAGCGTACTGTGGCTAACCATGTGTCGATTAATGTGACACAAGGTGAAATTGTGGGACTTCTTGGTCCTAATGGGGCCGGAAAAACTACCACGTTCTATATGACGGTAGGACTTATCACACCTAATGAAGGGCAGATATTTCTCAACGACCTGAATATTACCAAATATCCGGTATATAAACGAGCTCAAAACGGTATTGGTTATCTTGCCCAGGAGCCGAGTGTATTCAGGAAACTCTCTGTAGAGAATAATATACGTGCGGTGTTGCAGATGACCAACACTTCACAGGAGTATCAGCGTGATAAACTTGAGAGTCTGATATCGGAATTCAGACTCGAGAAAGTAAGAAAAAATCTCGGTGACCAACTTTCGGGTGGTGAGCGCCGACGCACGGAGATAGCGCGATGTCTTGCCATTGACCCGAAGTTTATCATGCTTGACGAACCTTTTGCCGGCGTTGACCCTATCGCCGTTGAGGATATCCAGTCGATAGTATATCGTTTGAAGGAGAAGAATATCGGTATTCTAATCACTGACCATAATGCGCAGGAGACATTGCGTATCACTGACCGTGCGTATCTACTGTTTGAGGGTAAAATCCTTTTTCAAGGTACTTCGGAAGAACTTGCTGAGAATCCTACTGTGCGTGAGAAATATCTTGGTCGCGACTTTATGTTCTATCGCAAGAAATTCGACTATCCGGAATAAATCCTTCTTTTCTTATTTTAGAAAGATATATAATTTAGCTATTTCATGAATTATTCCTTGTGCGTTTGTGGTTTCATGATAGAGTCATAATCTGTCGTGCCATTTAGGATGCGTCTTGGACAGGAATATTGTGAGGAAAGTATGTCACGCGAAGGTATATAGAATGAATTTCCATCTGTTAATCCAGACAAATGGAATATCAAATGTCCGATATTATCAGTCATACCTCGTCGGGTAGTAGAGCTTTTTATATCATTTATTATTTCAGGGTATTTTTCTTGATATTTATTGCTGCACCATATGACAAAAGGTATCTCATACAAACAGCGGATGCTTTCCTGAGTCAATAATCGACCACCTTTTCTGCCTAAGTTATCTTGGTAGTCGTAAACTTCTTCTCCGTGGTCTGAAAGATAGATTATAACAGCTGTTGAGTCCCTGTAGTAATCAATGATTCGTTTTAATTGATAATCATTATATCTGCATGCATTGTCATAGTTGGCGATATCTTGTTTTTTATCTTCAGTCATCCAATTTTCTGACCTACTATAATCGGAGGTCTTAAAATACATCCATTTATTATTTTTAGGGAATCTATTAGCAGCATTTATATGCTGTCCCATAAGATGTATCCATGTAAAATGAGGTCCGAATTCATTGGTGTGATTACGGACAAACTGGTCTATCATATCTCCGTCATAATCATGCTTTGGACCGTAAATAAAGGAATAGCAATTGTCAGTGAATACATCAGCGGTTTGGAAATATGATAAATCTACATCGTAGGATGCTCTGAGCGAGTTTTTTGAAAAATCATTTTGATTGTCCCATAATGAAACTTTGTATCCACCCATATTTAGAATAAGAGGAAAGAATGCGGATTTATACCAGAGTTCTGAATCACCGAGAGAATTTAGGGTCATAATATTCTTGATGGATTTGGATGTATTGGCGAATGGAGTGACCATATTCTCGTATACAAACAGATTTCCAGAATCACGTTCTTGCGCTAAATTGGGGTAGGTGGGAAGAAAATAGCCGTATATGGAAGAATGGAGTTTGGAATGTGATTCTCCAATAATCAATACAACTGTTGTGTTGTCAGTTATCTTTGGAATAGATTTTGTCTCATATATTGTGGCATTTAATTTTTCCCATGCGTGGGTGGTATGTTTTAAATCATTCAAAAAAATGGTTGATAAAAGTAAATTTGTTGTAAAGTCGGAATAAATGCCTTTTATACCCCACTGGAGGCTACCCAAAATAAATAAAGTTTCGATATCGTTATTGCTGCGAGCTTCTTTTACCCTATTGAAGATTGCAAAATAATTATATACCCCAAAAACGAAAGTAAGCATAAAAAGGCAACTGAAAATATTATTGTATTTGGATGTATATAGTATTTTCGGTAGTCGCTTTTCTGAAAGTACTATTATGAGTATGAGAACGGCAAGTAAAATAAGGTATGGTAATGTTGATAATCTGAACACATAGTGGAATAGGAAATCAGAAGTTTCGGATGAATTTGTTTCTATCAGTAGAAGTAATGATGAAGGAGAAACAGCTGTATTTAAATCAAATAAAAGAAACGCTGAAATGATGAATACAAAGAGACCTATAGAATAAAAAATCCATTTTACCCCCCCCGCATTGTTAAATTTTTTAACAATAAATGCCGCCATATACGCTATTACCATGCTTCGTGATATTCCCGCCAGAGATGGTCCCCAATAGAATTCCCAACCACCATGCGGAAATCGGAATGGAACTATAGAGGCATTCCCACTTATCAAAAGACCGAAAATTATTAAGAATATCCAATTGTCCTTAATAGGATAAGTAATATAGGAATATATAATGCGAAATATTGTTTTTATGTTAGGTCTCATAGCGTAATGTTATAGCGTGGATGTCTATTCTTCTGAGTCATCGTCGTCGAGGAAGTCGAAGTCCCAGCCGTCGGAGAGTGAGTCCGTGAATTCTGCAAGTTCTCTGCCTTCACGTTTTGTGGGGCGTCCGAGTCCTTTGCGGCGGTCTATGAAGCCAGATATGCGCACCACGTCGAGGAGGTCGAGTTCGCTTTTTGGAGTGATATTCTCCATATAGTCCGGTACAAGCTTAGCTCCCAATCTGTTTTGTGTAAGGGCAAGTACACGGAAGGAATATGTGACCGGTGGTTTGCGTACCTTGACAATATCGCCTACTTTGATAGTGCGGGATGGTTTGATGGGAGTGTCACCAACGTACACACGCCCTTTCTTGCATGCCTCGGTAGCTACAGTCCTTGTCTTGAACACTCGCATAGCCCATAGCCATTTGTCTACTCGTACTTCATTCATGCTTACGTCCGAATAATAAGATGTGGATGTAAAGTAATTATTTGTTATTATAACTATTCATTGCGGTCTGGATACCAGCCAGGCAGAATGTTTTGATTGCCTCAACCGCTATTTTTATACGTTCGGGCATCAGTTTCTCCTCGTCGGGAGTGAATTGCCCCAACACATAGTCAACCTGGGTCCCTCTGGGAAAATCGTTCCCAATGCCGAATTTCAATCGTGGATAATTCTGAGTGCCAAGCATCTGGGCAATATTCTTCAGCCCATTATGTCCGGCGTCGCTGCCTCGGGGTTTAATACGTATAGCTCCGAAGGGTAGGGCACAGTCGTCCACAATCACGAGGATGTTATCAATCTCAATTCCTTCCTTTTCTTTCCAGTATCTGACGGCATTGCCTGACAAATTCATATATGTGGAAGGTTTAAGCACAACCAATTGGGCGTTCTTAACCCTCATGCGGGCAATGTCGCCGTATCGTTCGGTGGAGAATGAAGCATCTGCGCTTTCCACCAGTGCATCAGCTATGCGGAAACCGGCGTTGTGGCGCGTGGCGGCATATTCTGCTCCTATGTTGCCGAGACCTACTATGAGATATTTCATGAGTCTGTTGATATGTTTGATTGATTACAGAGAGTGTGATAGTGTATGCTATACAAAAACAGATTTTCTCCCTGAAAAGCGAGAAAATCTGTTTGAAAGTTTATTGGTGAATCTCTTCACCTTGCGATGTCTATTACTGAGCGTTAGCCTGAGCACCACGAGCGGCACGAGTGAGCTGAACAGCGCAGACAACAGCATTCTTGGCGTTAACCAGTTCGAGACCGTCGAAGTGGAGTTCGCCAATCTGAAGAGTCTTGCCGAGACCGAGGTGGTCAACGTTGATAACCACACGTTCGGGGATTTCAGTATAGATAGCTTTCACGCGGATTTTCTTCATAGAAAGAGTGAGCTTACCACCGGCTTTAACACCTTCTGCGTGACCTTCAAGCTTAACGGGTACTTCGATAGTTACAGGTTTCTTATCGCTTACTTCGAGCAGGTCGATGTGGAGGACAGAATCCTTAACGGGGTGGAACTGTATATCCTTGAGGACAGCCATACGCTTTTCACCGTTAACAGTGAGTTCGATAGCGAAGATGTCGGGGGTATAGATGAGCTTGCGCACTGCATCGCGGTCAACTACGAGGTCAGTAGTGATAAGACCTTTGCCATTACCGATTTCTACGATTTTTTCACCGGGCTTAAGAGCTTTTTCGTAGGGAAGAGTTACGATTTCGCCACCATTGAGAACCACGGGAATTTTGTTTTCCTTGCGGATAGCCTTAGCAGCCTTCTTTCCGAGGTCGGTACGGGGCTCAGCTGTCAGTTGAAATGTCTTCATTTCTGGTTTTGTTTAGATTGTGTTACTCAAAATTAAGTTGTTAATTCACATGCTCCTTAATTTCCCATCACACGGGATGCTAAAAAGCGACTGCAAAGTTAATAATTTTTATCGAGGTTATAATGCTATTGTTAATTCTTTCAGATATTTTAACAAAATCAAAGGTCATGCCCATTTATGTGGCACGACCTTTGAAATATATTGGTGATAAGATATATGCTTAGTCTACCTTGTAGATAGCTACTTCAGCCGGATTGAAATTGGCTATGAAGTCAGAGTGTTTGGTCACTTCTGCCTGAGCAAGGTTGGCATATACTTCAGCTGAACGCTTGAAGGAGTCATTGCGGTTGGCATCCAGCATCAAAAGGTGAGCCATTACAAGGCAGCCCGCCATTTCAACAAGGCGGCGAGCCATGAAGTCACCATAAGCTACATCATCAACTTTACCTACTTCTTCCACAGCCTTTGCATAACGTTCGGTCATGGCAGCAAGACGTTCCTTGAGAGCCTGAAGTTCGGGCTTGACTTCTGTGGTCTGGTACTGCTGTATGAGGTTGAGGTATGTGCCGGTGGTTACGTGACGGATTGCAGCCACAACCTGAAGCTGGGTTGTACCCTCGTAGATAGATGTGATACGTGCGTCGCGGTAGAGACGTTCGCAAGCGTAATCCTTCATGAAACCTGAGCCGCCATGAATCTGGATACAGTCATAAGCGTTCTGGTTGCAATATTCACTACCCATCCCTTTGGCAAGAGGAGTAAGAGCGTCAGCCAGACGACTGTATTGTTTGGCTTCCTTGCGTTCATCGGGAGTGAGGGAGCGTTCCTTGGCAATATCATCGTAGATTTTGTAGATGTCAACGAAACGTGCGCACTCGTAAAGGAGTGAGCGTGATGCGTCGAGTTTCGCTTTCATTACTGAAAGCATTTCATATACGGCGGGGAACTCGATGATAGCCTTACCAAACTGCTTGCGGTCCTTTGCATAGGCAAGCGCTTCGCGATAAGCGAGTTCGCTTACACCTACCGACTGGGCGGCGATACCAAGACGGGCACCATTCATAAGCGCCATTACATATTTGATAAGACCCATTCTGCGAGAACCGCAGAGTTCTGCTTTTGCATTCTTATAGACGAGCTCGCAGGTAGGTGACCCCTTGATACCCATTTTGTTTTCGATGCGGCGTACATTTACACCACCGTTGCGCTTGTCATAAATGAACATTGACAGACCGCGACCATCCTTTGAACCGGCCTCTGAGCGGGCAAGTACCAGATGGATATCGCTGTCGCCATTAGTGATAAAGCGCTTTACACCATTGAGCACCCATGTGCCGTCGGGCTGCTCGGTAGCTTTCAGCATCACTGACTGCAGGTCGGAACCGGCATCAGGTTCTGTAAGGTCCATTGACATGGTCTCACCCTGGCATACACGTGTGATGTAACGTCTTTTCTGGTCTTCGTCGGCAAATTCATAGATTGTCTCGGCGCAGTCCTGAAGACCCCAGAGGTTTTCGAAGCCTGTGTCAGCGCGGCTCACAATGTCCGCAGCCATGATGTAGGGGGTGATAGGGAAGTTGAGACCTCCGAAGCGACGGGGCATTGCCATACCCATGAGACCGGCTTTACGGCATGCTTCAAGGTTCTCAACGGTCTTGTCAGCATAGAAAACTCTACCATTTTCCACATGCGGACCCTGGTGGTCGACATCCTCGGCATTTGGCGCGATAATGTCACCGCAGATTTCGCCTACTATCTCAAGAACTTTGTCATAGCTGTCCTGGGCATCCTCATAGTTGAGGGGGGCGTAATCATACTTTTCAGCGTCGGTATAGTTACGTTCTTTCAAAGCCACAATCTTTTCCATCAACGGATGGGTAAGATGGTGCTTCAAATCTGGATTATCTGTATAAAAATTAGCCATTGTTTTTTTGTTTATCTTTGTGGTTTTCGCTCCTTCGTCCTGGAAATGACATTGTCAATTCAGTCGAAGTGATGCGATATAGATATTGAGGATGCTTACTTGGAATTTTTCTTATAGTACTTAATCAACTTGGGCACCACATCCTCGATATTACCGGTGATTACATAGTCGGCAATAGTGTTGATAGGAGCGTTCGGGTCATTGTTGATTGAAATAATGATAGAACTATCCTGCATACCTGCAATGTGCTGAATCTGACCTGAAATACCACATGCTATGTAGAGTTTTGGGCGGACAGTCACACCGGTCTGACCGATTTGACGTGCATGTTCGGTGAAGCCTGCATCGACAGCTGCGCGTGATGCGCCTACCTCAGCACCGAGCACGTTGGCGAGGTCGTGGAGAAGCTGGAAGTTCTCTTTTGAACCCACTCCGTAACCACCGGCAACGATGATGGGTGAATTCTTGATGTTGATTTTTGACTTTTCGATGTGACGGTCTAGAATCTCAACCACGAAATCCTCATCGCTGACATATTTCTTTGCATCGAGTTCTACAACCTCACCTTTATGGTTGGGGTCGAACACTTCTTTCTTCATCACGCCCTCACGCACGGTTGCCATCTGCGGACGGCACTCCGGATTTACGATTGTGGCAACAATATTTCCACCGAAAGCGGGACGAATCTGAAGCAGAAGGTCCTTATATTCTTTGCCTGTCTTCGGGTCGGTATGGTCACCGATTTCAAGGGCTGTACAGTCAGCAGTCAGACCGCTGTGGAGACATGAGCTCACGCGAGGTCCGAGGTCGCGACCGATGCAGGTAGCGCCCATAAGGCAAGCCTGTGGCTGGATTTCGCGGAACAGGTTGATAAGAACAGCTGAATGAGGATTAGAGGTATAGGGGTAGAGACGTGCGTCAGAAACCTTATAAAGACGGTCAACGCCGTAGGGGAACACCTGCTCCTCTACACCATCGAGTTTGTCGCCCACTACTACGGCTTCGAGTTTTACTCCGAGTTTTGAAGCGAGCACACGACCTTTGGTCAATAGTTCGAGGCTGACATCGGCAACCTTGCCGTCCTCGAATTCGAGATATACAATTAAGTTATTTTTGTCCATAGTTGTTGTCTTGCTTAAAAACTTTATCCGATAGTATGGTTGGCAATCAATTCTTTTACGAGCTCTTCAATCTGGGCATCGCTGTCGTCGAGCTGGCGGCTTTCCTTAGCGGTGAATACCACATTCTCGATAGCTTTCACCTTTGTAGGAGAACCGGGCAGACCGATTTGCTGCGGGTCTGCTTCCACGAAAGCTGCGCTCCACTCCTCAATGTTGAGGTAGGGACGCTTTTCAAGGAGCGCCTTGCGTTCGTCTGAAAGCTTGGCAGCTTCGCTTGGAGAGGCGGCGTATTTATATTTCTGAACTCGCATTGCATTGCGGGGGCGGCAGTCAGCAGCTGAACCATTGACAGTGACAACGCAGGGAAGGGGAGCTTTGAGTGTTTCAACTCCATTTTCCAGACGACGTTTTACTGTGACATATCCATCCTTGAGGTCAAGGATTTCCTCAGCATAGGTAATCTGTGGGATACCGAGCTTTTCGGCAATCTGTGGACCTACTTGAGCGGTGTCGCCGTCAATCGCCTGACGACCACCGAGAATGATATCGTATTTTCCGAACTTTTTCACAGCTTGTGCGAGAGAGTAGGAAGTGGCGAGAGTATCGGCACCACCGAGTACACGGTCGGTGAGTACGATGCCGTTATCAGCACCACGATAAATAGCTTCACGGATGATTTCAGAGGCACGGGGAAGACCCATTGTTAATAACGTGATTGTTGACCCCGGATTGGCATCTTTCAGGCGAAGTGCTTGTTCAAGAGCGTTGAGGTCCTCAGGGTTGAAGATGGCAGGCAGAGCCGCACGGTTGATTGTGCCATCCTCCTTCATTGCATCTTTGCCCACATTGCGGGTGTCAGGTACCTGCTTAGCGAGCACAATGATGTTAAGACTCATACTGTTATAGATTGGTTATTATAGATTTTTTGGTTAGTCTCAAGTAAATAATCTGTCAGATGGTAAGAGGTTCAGATACGACCTTCGGGTATATTCTGACCCGACAAATTTACAACTTTTTAAGAAAAAAAGGAAACCCCATATGTGAATAATTGTGAAAGAGGATGTTAACCCTCTTTCACAATTATCACGCAAGATTAGATTATTTTGTATGTTCCTCGACCCATTTGCGAGCATTGATGAAAGCATCAATCCACGGGGTGATTTGGTCAGTGTGGCGGGTGGTTGGATAGAATCCGCATTGCCACGGGAAGATGGCTCGTTCGAGGTGTGGCATCATGGCGAGGTGGCGACCGTCGGATGAACAGATACCAGCTACCGAGCAGCGCGAACCGTTGGGGTTGCCGGGATATGCGCTGTAATTGTATTTAGCCACCACATTATAATTATCCATTGACATGGGGAGGTGGAACTTGCCTTCGCCGTGCGCAACCCATATACCGAGCTTGCTTCCGGAGAGGGAGCCAAACATCACTGAGTTGTTCTGCGGGATGGTGACACCGAGGAATTGTGATTCAAATTTGTGGCTGTCGTTGTGGAGCATCTGGGCTTTCTTCGGATGCTCAGGATTGATGAGGTTAAGCTCAATCATAAGCTGGCAACCGTTACAGATGCCGAGTGAGAGTGTATCCTTGCGGGCATAGAAGTTCTTGAGCGCATTCTTGGCATTGTCGTTCCAAAGGAAGCCTGAAGCCCATCCCTTTGCGGAACCTGCCACGTCGCTGTTTGAGAAACCGCCACAGAATACTATCATATTGACATCCTCAAGATTCTCGCGTCCGCTCATGAGGTCGGTCATGTGGATATCCTTCACATCGAAGCCTGCGAGATAGAGTGAGTAAGCCATTTCGCGGTCTCCGTTCACACCCTTTTCGCGGATGATAGCGGCTTTCACGCGGTCGCCATGTCCATCACGGCGGAGAGTTATGCCGCGAGATGCAAGTTTTCCGTCGAAGCCTGAAGGCATACGGTAGCGGATAGGCTGTTTCTTGTAGTTCTCGTAGCGTGAACGTGCGCAATTCTCGCCACTCTGGAGCGCATCCAGAAGGTAGCTTGTGTGGAACCATACATCGCGGAGATAATCAATGCCGAGCAGACGCTGTGTGCCTTCGTGGTTAACAATGAGTGTACGCTCCTCAGTAGGAACACCGATATGGCAGAAACGCACACCGGCTTTAGTGAGGATTTCATCCACTTTCGATGCTTTAGCTGCGTCAACCTGTGCTACGATGGCAGGATTTTCAGCGAAAAGTATCTTTATAAGGTCTGTCTCGCCAAGTTCGGCAAAACCGGTAGTATCGAGTTCAACACCGCCTTCTGTGTTGGCAAATGTCATTTCAAGAAGTGTTGTGACAAGACCTCCGGCAGCTACGTCGTGAGCGGCAAGAAGCATATTCTTCTTTACAAGTGACTGTACTGTCTCGAATGTGGTGACAAATTTATCGGCGTCAGTTACGGTTGGTGAATCAGCGCCAAGCTTGCCAAGGCTCTGTGCGAATGCCGAGCCTCCGAGCTTAAGACTGTCGGATGAGAAATCAATGTAATACAACATTGAGCCGCGACGGCGCATGACTGGAGAAAGTGTCTTCTTTACGTCGCTGACTTCACCTGCGGCTGAAATTATTACAGTGCCTGGGGCAAAAACTTTATCAGCACCATATTTCTGAGTCATTGACAGCGAGTCCTTGCCGGTCGGGATATTCACACCGATTTTGCATGCAAAATCGCTACATGCTTCAACCGCACGATAGAGAGCGGCATCCTCGCCTGGATTCTTACAGGGCCACATCCAGTTTGCGCTGAGCGACAATCCGCGGATACCGTCGGTAAGAGGAGTGCCAACAATATTGGTGAGAGCCTCTGCAACAGCCATTACAGAGCCCTTGGCTGAATCAATGAGTGCTACCTGAGGTGCATGACCGATAGAAGTTGCGATACCCTTGGTGCCGGAATAGTCAAGCGAAACCACACCGCAGTCGCTGAGAGGAAGTTGGATTTCACCCTGACACTGCTGACGGGCTATCTTGCCGGTCACGGAGCGGTCTACCTTGTTGGTGAGCCAGTCTTTACAAGCCACAGCTTCAAGGCTTAGAGTCTGTGCCACATATTGTTCGAGATTATCCTCGTTATATTCGATGTCCTGATATTTGGTCACCACTGTGTTGTCAGTGAGTGTTGTCTTGGGTGAAGAACCGAACATGTCACTCATCGCGAGGTCAATAGGCTTGATGCCGTCTTTCTGCTCGAACACAAAGCGGTGGTCGCCTGTAGTTTCACCTACAACATACATTGGAGCGCGTTCACGGTCAGCTATGGTCTTGACATAGTCGATATCCTCCTTTTTGAGTACCATACCCATACGCTCCTGGCTTTCATTTCCTATGATTTCCTTGGATGAAAGTGTATGGTCGCCTATAGGCAACGCGTCGATTTCGATTTTGCCACCGGTTTCTTCCACAAGCTCTGAGAGAGCATTGAGGTGACCGCCGGCGCCGTGGTCGTGGATAGATACAATAGGATTATTGTCATTTTCAGCAAGAGCGCGAATTACATTTGATACACGCTTCTGCATCTCTGGATTGGCACGCTGTACGGCATTAAGTTCGATGCCGGATGCATATTGTCCGGTTTCTACTGATGAAACGGCACCGCCGCCCATACCGATGCGGTAGTTGTCACCACCCATCACCACCACGGCTTCGCCAGCTTCGGGCACACCCTTGATGGCATCCTTGGATGCTGCGTAGCCAACACCGCCCGCAAGCATGATTACCTTGTCGTAAGCATACATCTTGCCATTCTCATCATGCTCAAAAGTGAGCAGAGAGCCGCAGATAAGGGGTTGACCGAATTTGTTACCAAAGTCGGAAGCTCCGTTTGATGCCTTGATAAGAATTTCGGCCGGAGTCTGGTACAACCAAGCGCGTGGGTTCATCATGAGCTCCCATGGATAGTTGCCGAGGCGGGGATATGATGTCATGTACACTGCTGTACCCGCCAGTGGTAAGCTGGCACGACCACCGCCGAGACGGTCACGGATTTCACCGCCACTACCGGTTGCGGCACCATTGAATGGCTCTACGGTTGTGGGGAAGTTGTGTGTCTCAGCTTTCAGTGAGAGCACTGTCGGGAGGTCGCGTACCTCAAAGTAATCAGAACGCTCAGGATGTGTGGGATAGAACTGTGCCACGGTGGGACCTTCTACGAATGCCACATTGTCTTTGTAGGCTGACACAAGTTTGTTGGGGTTTTCCTGAGATGTCTTTTTTATAAGTTTGAAGAGCGACAGTGGTTTTTCCTCTCCGTCAATCACAAATGTGCCGTTGAATATCTTATGACGACAATGTTCGCTGTTGACCTGAGAGAAGCCGAATACCTCGCTGTCGGTCAGCGGTCGACCGAGGCGTTCGCTGAGCTGGCGCAGATAATCTTCCTCTTCTTTGCTCAAGGCGAGACCTTCACGGCTGTTGTATTCAGTGATGTCTGCGATGTGTTCAATAGGAGCTGCTGTATTGCTTGTGGTGAATACACGTGAGTTTAAGCCGTCATAGAGACGTGACAACATTTTGTCATATACAGGTTCCTCTGTTGTGATTCTGTGGAATTCCTCAATACGAGTCACACCTTCGAGACCCATGTTCTGGGTGATTTCAACAGCATTGGTACTCCATGGAGTTATCATCTCCTTGCGGGGACCTACGAAGCGCCCTTTCACACTGGTTGACGACAGCGGCGTTGCGCCTGAAAATAGCCAAGTTAGTTTTTCCTTTTCCAGGTCAGTGAATTTGTGGTTGGTTTCCACTGCATAGATAAGGTTGGCACCTTTCTTAAAAAATACGACCATAAGTGATAAATATCGGTGATTGGAAGTTTATACGTGACTTTTGTGGAATAATAACACTATGATTCTAAAGGGTAAGATTCCACCGCAAAGTTACAATAAATCCTTCGTACATACAAATCGAAATGTAAGTGCAGGCTTGTTTTTGTAACACCTTTTTATTATGCACGCGCAACTGTTTTATTGACAAATTGACATTATCGCACTATTTTTCTATAAAATTGTATTAACTTTGCAGTGTTGTATTGATAAAGTGTTGATAATTAATTAATAAAATGTAAGGAATATGAAGAGTATGAAGAATATAGGTGTGCTTTTCGATTTGGACGGTGTTCTTGTGGACAGTGAGGGGGAATACTCGAAATTTTGGGGCGCTACCGGACGTAAGTTTAATGTGGGAGGAGAGACATTTGCCAATGATATAAAAGGCACTACGCTGGGAGAAATATTGCAGAACTTTCCGGAGAGTGAACGTGATGGTATAGTTGCTGCGCTTCATAAGTTTGAGGATGAGATGGAGTATCCATATTTTCCCGGTGTTCTGGATTTTCTGAAGGCATTGAAAGCCAATGGTATTCCATCAGCCATAGTTACAAGTAGCGATGATACCAAGATGAGTTTTCTATTCAGGAGACATCCGGAATTGCTCGACTATATCCAGGAGGTAATCACCGGTTCGATGGTAAAGCATAGTAAACCGGACCCCGAAGGATATTTGTTGGGCGCTTCCAAACTCGGACTTGCTCCGGAAGATTGCTATGTGTTTGAGGATTCTATGCAAGGTGTAGAGGCGGGCAGACGGTCGGGGGCTACTGTAGTAGCTGTCGCTACAACCAATTCAAGGGAACGTCTTGCTGGAAAAGGGAAATATATAATCGATAGTTTCCTCCAGTTGAGTGTCAAGGATGGAGAAGTGGTAGTCAGTTGAAAGCCACTTTGGGAATCGGCGCTCTATAGGGATATGTATATTAGATAAAATATCCCAATCGAGGTATATTCGATTGGGATACTTGAACTCGGCAGAAGCGTTTGTTAGTTCATTGGAGCAGCTTTAAAACTCATGTCCAGCCCTTTTACAGAGTGGGTGAGCGCGCCGACTGAAATGAAATCCACACCGCATTCGCCATAATCGCGAAGAGTGTCGAGGGTGATGCCTCCTGATGATTCTATTTCAACTCGACCGTTTATTAGTTTTACAGCCTCACGTGTGCGTTCTGGTGTAAAGTTGTCGAGCATTATACGGTCGATACCAGCAGCAAGTGCTTCGTTGATTTCATCAGTATTGCGTACCTCAACTTCTATTTTGAGGTCTTTCCCTTTTTCTGCAAGATACTTCTTGGCTGCATTGACTGCCTGAGTGATACCTCCGGCAAAGTCTACATGGTTGTCCTTGATGAGAATCATGTCGAAAAGACCGATTCGGTGATTGCAGCCACCGCCGATGCGCACTGCTTCTTTTTCAAGCATACGCATGCCCGGTGTGGTCTTGCGGGTGTCAAGCACCTTGGTTTTCAATCCTTCGAGACGTGCCTGGTATTTTGCAGTTTGTGTTGCAATCCCGCTCATGCGCTGCATTATGTTGAGCATCACTCGTTCGGTCTGAAGAAGAGAACGCACTGGTCCCTCTACTTCAAATGCTATGTCGCCTGGCTTGACGTGGGTACCATCGTTGATGAAGACTGTCATCTTGAGGGAGGGGTCAAATTTCTCGAATACTTTTCGGGCTATATCTACACCTGCAAGGATACCCTCTTCCTTAACAATCAGACGCTGTTTGCCCTGCTCCTCAGCTGGAATAGTGCTGAGTGTGGTATGGTCGCCATCGCCGACATCCTCTGCAAAGGCAAGGGTCAGAAGGTCGTCAATAAGTTGGTCTTTTGTTTTCATATTGATATTTTAATATTATAAATTTTAAGTATAAACAGATGAAAATCGTGTTGCTCGCTGTCGGTAAAACCTCTACCGATTATTTAATAAAGGGTATTGATGGCTTCCTGAAGCGTATCAATCATTATGTGCCGATGGAGCTAAGCATAATTCCTGATTTGAAATCAACTAAAGCGTTGACCGAAGATACTCAGAAACAACGAGAGGGGCAGGCTATGATGTCGGCACTGCAGCCGGGCGATGTAGTGGTGCTTCTTGATGAGCGTGGTAAGGAGTATACTTCCAGAGAGTTCGCTATGCAGATTGACCGAAAGATGGTGCAGGGAATCAAGCGCCTTGTATTTGTAATCGGTGGACCTTACGGGTTCTCGAAGGAGATGTACGATAGGGCGAATGAGAAAATCTCATTGTCAAAGATGACTTTCACTCATGAGATGGTACGTCTTTTCTTTGTTGAGCAGGTGTACAGGGCTATGACAATACTGCGGGGTGAGCCATATCATCACGACTGATGAGTGTGAGGATAAACTATAGATTGGCAATTTTGAAGAGGAGCCAGACTACTGCCATACCGACTAATATATATGCCACGGCACTACGGATGAAAACCCACAACCATGCGCTCTTACGGCGTGGTGACAGCCAGGTATAGAACCCGGCTGAAATCAAACCGAATGCAATCGTCGCGAGTATCCAGTATTCCAATTTCCCCATATCGGTTATTTCTTAAATTTACCGCCTTTGAGTCCGCCTTTTGCACCTCCTGAAAGTGAGAAGATGTTTTGGTCATAGCTTACGGTCTTCTGTCCCTGCTCACGCTTGCGCTTGAGTGCGAGGTGTACCAATCGGTCCATAAGTTTATCAAAAGGCAGACCGGTGGCTTCCCAAAGATAGAATGACAGAGAGCCGGGGATTGTGTTGATTTCATTGACAAATATTTCGTTGGTGTCATCATCCACAATGAAGTCGATTCGGCTTACACCATGACAGCTGAGCACTCGGAAGGTCTCTCCGGCGAGATAGCGGATTTTGTCTGTCATCTCCTGAGGTAGGTCAGCGGGTATACGCTTCTGTGATGCTTGCATTCCTTTGGCACCCTTGGTTCCGCCCATGTACTTATCCTCATACGATAGGATTTCCGCACTTTTGATTGGTTCTTCAAGTACTGAGGACTCATATTCGTCGCAATCACCGAGCACAGAGCAGTTGATTTCTTTCAGATTGTCAACCATGTGCTCCACAATGATTCTGGCAGAGTATTTTTCGGCTATTTCAACTTTCTCAATCAGCTGTTCGCGGTTAGCTGCCCTGCCGATACCAACGCTCGAACCAAGGTTGGCGGGCTTGACAATCACGGGATAGCCAATCTTGGTCTCGATTTTCTCAATCAGCTGTTCGCGTTGGGCAAACCATTGTTTGTCGGTGAACCATACATAATTAATCACAGGAATATCGCATGAAGATAGAATCATCTTCATTGTAATTTTATCCATACCGTTTGCACTTGCGAGCGTGTCACATCCGGCATAAGGTATACCGATAGTCTCGAGCACTCCTTCAAATATGCCATCCTCAACGTTTGAGCCGTGAAGCACGGGAATCACCACATCAAGTGTGGTAACCGGAGCCTTGCTGCCAAACATACCGGTAGGCTTGGAGCGGTAGAGGTTGTAATCACCATAGACCGGTTTCATGTACACCTCGGTGCATTTGGCAATCAGTGATGGTATGTCCCGGTAATTTGCAACATCAAAAAGTGCATCGCCGGTGTAATATTTTCCCTGTTTGGATATATATATGGGGGTTACGTCGTACTTGTCGCGGTTTATGGCATGCATTGCTTGCGATGCCGATATTACTGAAATTTCATGCTCGGTGGAACGTCCGCCGAAGAATACTCCAATATTGGTTTTCATTATGTTTGGGTTGATTATGATTTGTATACCGGTTGGAATGATTTATTTGAATGTGTCAGGAAGGTCATTCTCGTAAAGAATGGTGTCCCCCGGACGGAGCATGGTAGCCAAGAGAGTCTGAGCTTCTGCAAAACTATTTACTTTATGTATCTTTGCAGTACGTGGTGTCACGCTTTCGATTCCTGCCACAATGGCTTCGCGGTTATATTCTCCCACTACTATTGCCACATCGGCACAATTGGCTATCTTGACACCGAAAGCTTCATTCAGTTCGCTCTGTCGGTCTCCGAGTTCTATCATGCCTGGGGTAACTACGATTCGTTTCCCTTGTGTCATCATGGCAAGTACATCGAGAGCCATTTTCGAGCCTGTAGGATTTGAATTGAACGCATCGTCGATTATGGTTATGCCACCGGGGGTGCGCTTCATGTTGAGTCTGTGTTCCACCTGCTCGATTTGGCTTACGGCGTAGCGGATTTTTCCCACAGGTACTCCGAGACGCAAACCGACTATGATTGCAGCCAGGAGATTTGATACGTTGCATTCTCCCACCAGGCGTGTCTTGAATTCAATCTTTTCGCCGGATGGAGTGATTAGATTGAATGTTGTGCCCGTAGGTGAATATGTGATATCTTCGGCTGTGTATTCAGCCGCATCAGTAGCGGTGACGGCATAGCGTATACATTCCACATTGTTAACCTTGCGGTTAGCCACAAAGGGGAAGTCATCGTTTATTACTGCCAATCCGTCGGCAGGAAGTGAATCGACAAGCTCGAACTTGGTGCGCTGAACATTCTCGATAGTTTTGAATGATTCAAGATGCTGTTCACCGACAGCGGTTACGATTCCTATTTCCGGGTGGACGAGGTCACATATTTCTTTGATATCACATGGCTGTTTCGCACCCATCTCCACGATAAATACCTCGTTGTAGGGTTTCAGATATTCGCGTATGGTTCGAATCACACCCATGGTGGTGTTGTAGCTCCCGGGTGTCATCATTACATCGAAATGCTCCGCAAGGATTCTGTTTAGATAGTGCTTGGTGCTTGTTTTTCCATAGCTGCCTGTCACACCAATGATTTTAAGGTCGGGCATTGAGGCGAGAATCCTTTTGGCATCATTGTAATACTTATCGTTGATATGTTTTTCCACAGGTTTCAGCAAATAGTTTGCCGCAAGGAGAAACAGATGCGAGAAGCAATAGATGAGCAGAGTATATATTGCGGCATATTCCAGAGGATAGCCATGGCGGAGGCAGAAGAGTATGACACCGGCAAGGGTGAGAGCCGCCAATACAAGCATTACTGACAGGATGCGCCATGCTCTGCGCGTCATCACCAGAGGCTTTTTGTATTTTTTACCAGCAAGAATAAATATGTTTATGATTGAAACGAGGCTTATTAAGTTGAGCGATACCAAAGGTACCGATAGTGTGGAGAGGGATGCAAGAACAACTGCTCCTGACACGAGACGCATGGTCGAAGTAGTATCCTGCGATGAAGAAAGCCAGCGGTTGTATCGTTCGTTCCGATATGAATTCTGCTGAAGCATCATAAGGTCACGCCTGAATTCAAGTATGACGTTGATTGCTGCTAATGTTATGGCTATGATAGCAATGGCTAACATCTTATAGGGAATAAAATGGTTATCAATGTTTATTTCTGACTGAGGAAACTGCGGAGCACGGCGGCAAACTGTGGCTGGTTATCCAGAAAACTGTAATGCCCGCATCCCGGGAATGACACTAATCCGGCATCGGGAATAAGTTTTTCCATTTTTTTAGCATCCTTAAGTGGAGTGGCAGTGTCGTTTTCTCCCCAGATTAGCAATGTTGGAGCTTTGATAAGAGGCAGACGGTCAGTTAAGTCTTCGTTGACCACCTTGGAAAGTATGCGGCGCATCATCGGAGTGGCATTGGCATAGTCACTTGAGCCGGCTTTCGCTCTTCGGGCATCCAGTCGCAACTCTGCATTCTCTTTGCCGTATAACATATACATAAGCCGTTTCATCAGCTTGAATGTGTATACTTTCCAATAGTAACGGAGTGAGCGGGACGGTTTGATGCCGGCGGCATCAACGAGTATCATTTTCTCCACCGGATTACGTGAGGCGTAGAGTATTCCTACCCTACCTCCGAAGGAGTGTCCTAAGAGGGTGGGGGATGTGATGCCGGTTTCTTTCACAAGGGCTTCAATCTGGCGGGTATACATCTCTACTCCCCACACATCGGTGGGTTCCTGAGAGTCGCCGAATCCAGGGAAATCGACATTAATCACTCTGTATCCGCACGACAAGGCAATCCGTTCCACCGATGCAAGAGTGGTGTGGTTGCATCCCCAACCATGCATCAGTATTATCACCTTATCCCCTGTCTCGGAATCAGTGTAGTGTAATTTCAATCCTTCTAATGATATCTCTTTGTCCATCGTTGCTAAATTAGGTACAAAGGTAGGAAAAAAGGGTCAAAATATGCAACTGACAGCACTTAAAATTAAAAAATAAAAACAGAACCTGCGGAAGTGGCACTATGGCACAAAAAGATTTTGATATGCACGTTTTCTTAAGTACTTTTGCAACCGGATAAAAATTGCTTATGGTATACCTGTACCGTTAATTTAGATTAATCCATGCTATTAAAAAGAGTTTAAATCAGTTCCATGTAACTTTTAACACAGTTTATTGATGAAAACAAAAATATTTTCTACTATTCTGTCTCTGACACTGATTGGGTGTGGCTCCCATTCGCACGAAGATGCCGCGGACGTTCATAATGAAGCAGAAGAGCATCATCACCACGATGAGGATGAGATTATAGTCAAACCAGAGGATGCCAAGCGATTTGGTATAGGAGTTGAAGTAGTGGCTGCCACGCCGTTCAATGAGGTGGTGAAGGTGATAGGTGAGGTGCTCCCTGTTGCATCAGACCAGGCTATTGTCTCAGCCCCCACATCAGGTATTGTAAGGCTCGCCGGTGGAATCACTCAAGGCTCAGGCGTGACAGCAGGTCAGCGGATAGCGTCAATTTCAGCAAAAGGTGTTACTGGCGGTGACCCGAATGAGGCTGCGAAAGTGACTCTTGACGCTGCGAAAAGAGAACTGGACCGAATAACACCTCTGTACGATGACGGTATAGTTACAAAGAAAGATTATAACGATGCGCTGCAGGCATACGAGTCGGCAAAGACTGCTTATAGCCGACCGGCGGCAGGTGGTGGTGCATCATCTCCGATTAATGGTATTGTAAGCAATATGATGGTTGCTGATGGAGAATATGTTGAGGCGGGACAGCCTATAGCTACTATAGCACGTAGCACACGTCTGACTCTCAAGGCTCTCCTCCCGCAAAAATATATATCGTTCTTACCGCTGATTGAGACTGCAAATATCATCCCAGCACAGTCGGAATCGGTAATTTCACTAAAGGAAAATGGTGGCAAGCTATTGTCATCGTCAGTGTCAGGTGGTAATGATATTCAGGGTTATATTCCTGTGTATTTTACTTTTGATAACAATGGCGCTGTGGCACCCGGTTCTGCTGCTGATGTGTATCTTATTGGCAATATGAGAGGTGCAACTTTGACTGTCCCTGTGTCAGCTCTGACCGAACAGATGGGTGAATCGTTTGTCTATGTGAAGGAGGATGACCATGGGTATGATAAACGTAATGTGAAGGTGGGACGCAACGATGGCAAGAGAGTGGAAATATTGTCGGGAATAGCTGAGGGTGACTCAGTGGTTACACAAGGTGTAACTTTTGTTAGACTTGCCGAAACATCAACTGTGGTCCCGGAAGGTCATTCACATTCTCATTAATTTATCAGGGTAACGATGCTAAACAAGATAATAAAGATATCGCTTAATAATCGTATGGCAGTGATAGTACTGTCTGGATTACTGTTGCTATATGGAATGTTTGTGCTTCTGCGCACTGAGGTAGACATTTTCCCCGACTTGAATGCTCCTACTGTGGTTGTGATGACCGAGGCGCCGGGAATGGCTCCTGAGGAGATAGAAAAGGTGGTTACCTATCCGGTGGAAACAGCTGTCAACGGTGCTGCCGGTGTCAGACGTGTGAGGTCATCATCCGCTACCGGTTTCTCAGTTGTGTGGGTAGAATTTGACTGGGGCACAGATGTGTATCGCGCACGTCAGATAGTAACTGAAAAACTTTCGGAAACAGAAGGAAATCTCCCTCCCGGTGTGGGAAAGCCAACTCTCGGTCCGCAATCCTCCATTTTAGGTGAGGTGCTTATAATCGGTCTTACGGCTGATTCCATAACTTCCCAGGAGCAGTTGCGTACTCTCGCTGACTGGCAAATCAGACCGCGTCTGCTATCGCTTTCAGGTATTTCACAGGTCTCGGTGATTGGAGGTGATGCCAAAGAATATCAGATTAGGTTGCAGCCAGGTGCCATGTATAAGCATGGGGTGTCGCTCACTGAAATCCGCGATGCGGTTGCTAATATGAACAATAATGCATCGGGTGGGGTGCTATATGAATATGGTAACGAGTATCTTATAAAGGGTGATATCTCTACCAACGACATTGAGGAACTTGGTGCCACCGTGATTAAAAGCGACGAGAATGGGGTAGTGCGCCTTGATGACGTGGCTGAAATAGCCACAGGTGCACAGCAGCCTAAATTAGGATTGGCATCGCTCAATACCAAACCGGCAGTGCTTCTTACCGTGACAAAGCAACCGGCAGTGGGTACCATAGAGCTTACAGAAAAGATTGACGAGCAGCTGGAGCAGCTGAAATCCACTCTTCCCGCAGATGTTAAAGTGTCAACTGATATCTTCCGGCAATCGGATTTTATAGCAAATTCAATAGGTAATCTGCAGGAATCACTGTTTGTCGGTGCCATTTTTGTGATTGTGATTCTGTTCTTCTTCCTAATGAATGTCAGAACTACTCTTATATCGCTTGTGGCACTTCCACTGTCAATCATTGTTACAGTCCTTGTGCTTCATTTCATGGGATTGACAATTAACACCATGAGTCTTGGTGGTATAGCCATAGCAATAGGTTCACTGGTGGACGATGCGATAGTTGACGTTGAAAATGTATATAAGCGTCTGCGTGAGAATCTGAAGAAGAAAGAACCGATATTGAACGTGGTCTATAATGCATCGAAGGAGGTGCGTCTTCCTATCTTCAATTCCTCTCTCATTATAATGGCGAGCTTCCTGCCTCTGTTTTTCCTGGATGGTATAGAGGGTAAGATGCTGAAGCCACTTGGCATTTCATTTATTGTGGCTCTGATTGCTTCAACAATCGTGGCTCTTACAGTCACACCGGTGCTGTGCAGCTATCTTCTCGGTGGAGACAAAGTGAAGAAAAGTCTTGACAGGGAATCGTGGGTGGCTGCCAAGCTTCGTGTCGCTTACTCAGGGGCTTTGAAAAAATCGTTTGCTCATATCCGTCCGATATTTATCGGTACTACATTGCTGTTTGTGGTGGCAATCGGTGTCTTTTTCACCCTTGGTCGAGGCTTTCTTCCATCGTTCAACGAGGGGTCGCTGACTATAAATGTCAGCACATTGCCGGGAATTTCATTGGAGGAGAGTGACCGTCTTGGCAGAGAGGCTGAGAAAATAATTCTGTCGATGCCAGAGATTTCAACTGTGGCACGAAAGACTGGTCGTGCCGAACTTGACGAGCATTCCCTTGGTGTGAATGTCTCGGAGATTGAAGCGCCCTATAAACTTGAGCATGGTCGGGACCGCAAGGAACTTCTGGCTGATTTGCGTCACAAACTATCGCATATTCCAGGTGCCAACATTGAGATAGGACAACCTATCTCACACAGAATTGATGCAATGTTATCGGGTACAGAGGCGCAGATTGCAATAAAATTGTTTGGTGATGACCTGACCCAGCTGTATAATATCGGTAATAAAATCAAGTCGGCGGTATCTTCGGTTGAAGGTGTTGTTGATGTGAATATTGAGCAACAGGTACAGCGTCCGCAACTCGACATACGTCCTCGTCGTGGTATGCTTGCATACTATGGAATACCTATGGGAGAATTTGCCGATTATATCAATGTGGCGCTTGGTGGCGAAAAGGTCTCTCAGGTTTATGAAAATGGGATTCCCTATGACTTGACTTTGCGTATGGATGCGGGAAGCCGCAGTTCCATAGAGGATATATCCAATCTCATGATTGATACACCAAAGGGCAAGGTGCCTTTGAGCACTGTGGCAGAAGTCGTGTCGGCTACCGGTCCCAATACTATCAACCGCGAGAATGTGAGTCGCCGAATTGTGATATCAGCTAATGTCGCAGATAGGGATTTGAGAAGTGTGGTAAATGATATCCGCGATGAGATTGATGAAGATATAAAATTGCCTGAAGGGTACTATGTGACTTATGGCGGACAGTTTGAGAATGAAGCTAAGGCTTCTCAGACGCTTGCATTGGTGTCGCTGCTTGCGTTGGTGATAATATTCCTATTGCTTTACGCTCAGTTCCATAACACAACACAGGCGATGATAATCCTCCTCAATATGCCTCTCGCTATTATCGGTGGTATATTCATGTTGCGTTTTACTTCTGGTGAGCTGAATATCCCTGCTATCATCGGTTTCATATCATTGCTTGGTATCACCACCCGAAACGGTATGTTGCTAATGTCGCGCTATGACCAGCTCCGTGAGGAGGGTGAGAGTCTGATGGACCGTATAATGCATGGCTCCACTGACCGTCTGAATCCGATTCTGATGACGGCATTAAGTTCGGCACTCGCCTTGATTCCCCTTGCTATCAATGGGGACAAGCCGGGCAATGAGATTCAGTCGCCGCTCGCATTGGTGATACTCGGCGGGTTGCTGACCTCAACTGTGCTTAATATTTTTATTGTGCCATTGGCATATTATCTCACTGAGCGTCGCAATGCGGCGAAAGTAAAGACCGAAACGATAAGTAACTCTTAGAGCATGTTAAAAAATTGGTATTAAACATCCTCTTAAAAACCAACAATAGACTGATGAGACGTATATATCTACCGTTGCTATTTGTATTGAACGCATTCATGGTCACAGCTGACAATTTCAGCGAAGCTATGAACACAATAGTCAGCAACAACCTTTCCGTTAAATATAATGAAGCGTCCGATGCCGCAAAGCTTGAGGAGATGAGGGGTGAAAATATCCTTGAGGCTCCTGAAGTTGAATTTGAGCATGTATGGGGCGCGGAGAATATTGGTAGAAAATGGAATCTTTCCGTGTCACAGTCATTTGACTGGCCCGGGGTGTATAAAGCCCGAAAAGAGTCCATCCGTACATCGGGAGTCGCCATGCAGTATCTGCGTGAATCTGCCATGCTTGATGTCCGAGCTGAGGTGAAGACTGCTTTGATTGACCTAATCTATACCCGTCAGAAGATTGATGCCATCTCTGGCTTATCGGAAAGTATGGGTAAACTGGTGGAAATCTACCGCACGGCTGTCGAAAAGCGTGAACTTACACGATTGGACTACAATAAGGCTGTGCTTGAAAAGATTGACATGGACCGGGAGCTTAAATCTCTTAAAGGGGAACTTGCGGTGTTGGTATCCCAATTGGAAGCTCTTAACGGTGGAAAGTCAGTTAGTTCTATCATTGAAAAACTTGGGGATGACTATCCCGGTTATACTCTGTCGGACTTAGTGCCAAATACTGATATGGTGAAGGAGCGCGACCCTCAGTATGCTGCAGCTATGGCATCGATTGATGCCAACAAATCGTTGGTAAAGGTTGAGAAATTGAACCGTTTTCCCGGATTTTCTTTGGGGTATGTCCATGAATATGAGATGGGTGAGAAGTTCAACGGTTTCTCAATTGGCATTACTTTGCCGTTTCTTACCGGAAAGAGCAAGCTTAAAGCTGCCCGTCTTCAAACAGAAGCTTTGAATTACGAAGCCGATATGCAGCTTACCCAGCGTGTGGCAGAGCTCAACGGCACCTATCGACAGGCTGTTGCGCTTCATGATTTGATAGAGCAGTCAGAACCAGTAATTATGGATGGTGCTAATTTCGAATTGCTTAAAAAAGCATTGGATGGAGGTCAGATTTCATTGCTGACCTATCTGCAGGAAGTGCATTATTTCCGTGCAGCACAGAGTGATTTCCTTGACACGGTATATCAGTATCAGCTTGCCTTGGCTAAATTGTCACGATACCATTAAATGGGTGTTTTTATCAATTTTCTTGAAATCATTTTTTTAGTATAATTAAATCAATCGCCCTGAGGACCACGCGGACCTCAGGGCGATTGATTTTTAAGAACTGTTATTTAAAGCCGATGTTCACTCTTGTGTTATTCGGTTATCTCTGCAGGCAGTGTCGGCATGGCACCCTGCTGGGTACAAACGAAGGCCGAGGTCTCAACCGCTTTCTTATGTGCGTCGGCAACAGGTTTCCCTTTGAGTATATTGGCTATGAATGCAGCGGTGAATGAGTCGCCGGCTCCTACGGTATCTGCAACCTCCACTTTGGGTGTGGGTTGGAATGATACGTTACCGGGAGTGAATACATAGCTGCCGTTAATGCCACATGTAAGTATGAGCATTTTCAGATTGTATTTTCCGAGCAGAATCCAGCATTTGTCCTGAAGGTCAATGCCCGGATAACCGAACATCCTGCTTACAGTTACCAACTCTTCATCGTTTATCTTAAGGATATTGCAACGTTTCATTGAGTTGCATAATATCTCTTTGTTATAGAACCCTTGGCGGAGATTTACATCAAATACTATCAGGCGTTCATCATCTTGTGGCATGGCGTCGAGGAACCGGTTGATAGTATTGCGTGACACAACGTTGCGCTGGGCTAACGAACCGAAACAAACTGCACGGGTACGGGTGGCAAGTGATTCCAAACGGGCGGTGTAGGGGATATTATCCCATGCTACGTTCTCCTTTATTTCGTATTGCGGGATTCCGGCTTGGTCAATTTCAACTTGTACTGTCCCTGTGGGATAAGGTACGGTTTCTATTAAGTGTTTTACTCCTTTTTGGTCAAAATTTTCAAGAAGCTCTGCTCCGAGAGCATCATCGCCAATGGCGCTAACCGCCCGGCTTTCAAGTCCGAATTGTCCCACATGATAAGCGAAATTGGCGGGGGCACCTCCTATTTTCTTTCCTTCAGGGAGAACATCCCAAAGGGCTTCTCCCATACCTACTACTACGTCGTTCATGAGCATTATTTTTTAGGGTGGTTAATTTCAATTAGTTCTTTTTATTTTTAACGTGTAATACAACAGATATATTACACCAAGTGTCATTACGGCTACGGCTCCTGCCTGTCCGATTGCATCGGCAGCATAACCCATGGCAAGAGGGAAGACAGTTCCACCGAAGAGTCCCATTATCATGAGTCCTGACACTTCATTCTTTTCATCGGGTGAGGATGTGAGCGCCTGTGCGAAAATAACGGAGAATACGTTTGAATTACCGAAACCTATCATCCCTATTCCGACATAGAGAGCTGAAAGCGATTCACTCACAAAAAGTATTCCCATCGCGACAAACATCATCACCACACTGAATCCGAAGAATAGTTTCGGAGAGATGGAACGAAGCAGAAACGCCCCCATGAAGCAACCTGCGGTACGGAAAATGAAATATATGCTTGTAGCGAAACCGGCTTCCTCGAGAGGGAGTGAGAGGCGTTCCATTATAATTTTAGGTGCAGTGGTGTTGGTGCCAACATCAATACCTACATGGCTCATTATACCAAGGAAGCACAGTAGAATAAACGGTTTGCCGAGTAATTTGATACATTCTTTGATACCGGAAGCTTTGTCAGCCTGTTCCTCTTCGATTGGTGTGGCACCGAGCGCTGAGATTGACAGGAAGCTTATGGCAGCGTAAATTACGAATAGGGCACGCCATCCCAGACCGAATGTGGGCAGATAGGTTGTGGCTCCCCATGCTGCGAGGATAGGTGCGAGGAAGGAGGCTATGGCTTTGACAAATTGCCCGAATGTGAGGGTAGAAGCCAGCTTGTCACTGCTGATAAGATTGGTAACGAGAGGGTTAAGTGAAGTCTGCATTATAGCGTTGCCGATGCCAAGCAGGGAGAATGATATGAGCATGGTCATATAGCTATCGCCTGTGATAGGGACCACAAGAGACAACGCTGTGATTCCAAGGCTTATCAGTACAGTCTTTTTTCTGCCTATCCTGTTCATTAGCATACCGGTGGGAACAGAGAATATCAGAAACCAGAAAAACACCAGCGAAGGGAAGAGATTTGCCTGGGAATCTGTGAGCCCGAGGTCTTTCTGGACATAGTTGGATGCTGTGCCTACGAGGTCAACAAACCCCATGGCAAAGAAGCAGAGCATTACCGGGATAATCTGTAGAATGGCGCTTTTACGTCCGGCAACGAGTGATTGGGTTGAGTCCATAGTTATACAATCGGTTATTTTGTTTTCAATGAATATACTTTAAGATTTGTTACTTTTGCATTTCCGCCATTGGAACTGAGTGATAAGGTGGTGTAAGGAGTGGTGGGGAATACAAGATTGGTCATCACAAATCTGCCATCCTTCTCAAATAGTTCTATGCTTGAGCGGTCAACGAAAATACGGAGGCTGAATTTTCCGTCGGTTTCATGGGTTGGGGCGATGGTCACAGCTGGAAATTCCTGACTGAAATCCACCAGACCGCTTTTCATGCGGTCAAATGAGATATCTTTTGAGTCGCTGTTGTAGGTGATGAGTACTTTTTCGTCTATACTGTTTTTTAACTCGAGCGAAATTTCTTTAGCTTTTCCTGCGTCAATATCCATGACTATTTCGCAAATACCATCAGAAGGTAATGAGAAAGTCTTTGCCTTGGGTTTTAGCGTCAGTTTTGATGACTGCACAGATAGATTGCCTCGCAAAGCCAACAGTTCGGGAGATGGAATGCAGGATGCATAGATTTGACCGTCGGAGTCCTTGAACAGCCCTATCTCGCGGGGTAGAGTATTGGCACTTCTGAATTGCATGGTGGGGACTTCGGCTGCGTATTGCCAGTTGCTCATCCATCCGATTACGGTACGACGGTTGTCGGGGGCATCACTCCAACTAACGGTTGCATAATGGTCCTTGCCATAGTCAAGCCATTTTGTAGGGACTTTCCCGTCTGCATCAGTGTCGGGTTTAAAGGTTTTCCCGTCAAAATCGCCTATAAAATATTGAGTAGCACTTCCGCCGAAGGGACCTCCCGGGTTAAGGTTGCACAGCAACATCCATTTCTTTTCAGATGTACCATCTACATTGAGTTCGAAAAGGTCGGGACATTCCCATACTCCATCCTGAGCGCCTAAACCTTTACCAAAGCTACTTTGGAGGGTCCATGTCTTCAAATCTGGAGAGGTGAATATTAACATTTCATGGTCAAGTGCGTGGGCAAGCACGAGGTTCCACTCGTTAGTTTTTGAATTCCAAAACATATTTGGGTCACGTGCCTCACTCTCAAGGGTGAGAACGGGATTACCGGGATATATAGTGAAACTGTTGCCGTTGTCGGTGCTCCAAGCAAGACTTTGCATCTGGCTTGTTCCAGCTGAGGTGTAAAGTGTCACCACAGCATCCTGACCGAATCCGGTAGTGTTATTGGTGTCGATTGCAGAACTGCCGCTAAATACTGTTCCCAGTCCGTTAGGCTCGATGGCAGCCGGATGATGCTCCCAGTCCACAAGATTTGTGGATGATGAGTGTCCCCAAGTCATGTTTTGCCATTTGGAGCCGTATGGATTCCACTGATAATAAAGGTGCCATACACCATCTTTATAGAACATACCATTGGGGTCGTTCATCCATCCATATTGGGGTGTGTGATGGAAAGCGGGACGGTATTTGTCACGGTTGGTAACATCGATTGTGTCAGTAACGCTGAAATTGTTCCAACAAGCATCCTCCTTAGCTTCGCGGACAGTGGCTCGGTTCTGTGAGGTTACTATGTCAAGGAGTACCTTGTGCCCTTTGTAAGGGGAGAGGTCAAGGGGAACAGTATAGTCAACCTTCGATTTCGCCATTCGTACATATATGGTACGTTCGAGCTTTCCGTCCACGAGAACGTTGACTTTGGCGTCATCATTTGATTCCTGAACTGGTAGGAGGAGGTAGTTTCCATCTCCGGTGATGCGGACAAGGGTGTTGTTTACACCAAGATGCTCTATCTGGACTCCCGAATTGGAGGCTTCAAGAGTTCCTCCAATTGACGAGAGTGCCATGATAAAAGGAATTACTGCTTTGACTGCTGATTTCATGTTATTATTATTTTTTCTGATTCATTATTAAAAAAACAATCTTTCTTACCTTTAAAATTATTCCTTGGGAACGTGTGACCTAAAATGAATTTAGAAATGTACTGTATGGTATTACGCTTGGTATTATACTCGGTTGGAATTTCTAATGCAAAACTAATATAAATTACCGGCACACGATATGAAAAATTGAGCATAAGCGAGTACAAATGTTGCATTGCGCAAATTTTAGGATGTTATGCACTGTTTTTCATATTTTTATCATTAAATTTGTGACACCACAAATAAGTAATGATTATCTCAAGCTATAAAATTACCATGAACAGACTCTTAGCGATTTTTTTGATTGCACTCTTTTCAATATGTACAGTAGGCTGCCGGGAATCAAAGGTATATCGTATCGGAGTGTCCCAATGTAGTGAAGATGACTGGCGCCGCAAGATGAACGATGAGATAGAACGTGAGGTGATGTTTCACAATGATGCTCAAGTGGAGATTCGTTCGGCTGACGATAGTAATGAAAAGCAGATTGCCGACATACGATATTTCATGGAGAATAATTTTGATATCATAATTGCTGCTCCTAATGAGGCAGAGGCAATCACACCTATTATAAAAGAGGCTTATGAGTCGGGAATACCGGTACTGTTATTTGACCGTAATATAAATGGTGATACCTATACTTCATTTCAGGGTGTTGACAATCAAGGTATAGGATGGTCAGCGGCTCATTATGCCCGTCATCTTGCCGGTGATGGCGGAAAAGTGATAGAAATACATGGATTGAAAGGTTCCACTCCGGCAAGCGAGCGTCATGACGGATTTGTGAAATGTCTGAAAGCTGAAGGAGGTTTGACGCTTGTCGCGAGCGAATACGGCGATTGGAATTATGAGAATGCCGCCATTGTAGCAGACTCACTGCTGAGGCTCTATCCGGATGTTGATATAATATATGCACATAACGACCGAATGGCTATAGCTGCTTCTGATATGGCTGATAAGCATGGGGTAAAACCATATATAATAGGTATTGATGCTGCCCCTGAAATCGGTATCAAAGCAGTGGCTGAGGGGGTGATTGATGCTACATTCCTGTATCCTACTGAGGGACACAGACTGATACGTACCGCTCTTTCAATCCTTAAAGGGGAGCCATTTGAGAGGGTGGTGTCATTACCGATTCCATCAGCTGTCGATAAGTCAAATGCTGATATACTTCTGCTCCAGAATGAATCGCTGAAAGAGGAAACGTCTAAAATGAGAATGCTTAAGACCCAGGTAGATGATTATTGGTCAAAACATTCTGTGCAGACCACGTTGTTCTATGCTTCCATTGCTATATTGATGCTTTTGTTCGGATTCCTGTTTCTGTTGCTCCGCGCTTTCTGGCAGCGCAAGAAGCATCAGCAGATTTTGATGGCACAGAATAAACTATTGGAAGAACAGCGAGACCTGCAAAAGAGACTTAACGAGCAGTTGAACGAGGCTACACAATCGAAATTGGTGTTTTTTACAAATGTCTCACACGATTTGCGCACACCGCTTACACTGATATCAGAGCCAGTGGAACAATTGGTTGAAGCCGATAATCTTACACCTCATCAACATACCCTTATGAAAATCGCCGATAAGAATGTCAAGATTCTCAGACGGTTGATAAATCAGATACTTGACTTCAGAAAATATGAGAACGGGAAGTTGAATCTGAACCTGAGCGAGGTGGATTTTGGCTTATTAGTGGCTGAGTGGGCTGAATCGTTTTATGGAATTGCCAGAAAACGGGATATTAAATTATCGGTGGATGTCAGGATGGAAAAAGGTACAACCATTGCAATTGATGTAGAGAAAATGGAAAGAGTATTTTCCAATCTTATGTCAAATGCTTTTAAGTACACGCCAGATAACGGTAGGATTACGTTTGCTTGCCGAATTGAGGATGAAAAACTTGTTTTTTCAGTTACCGACACCGGTGTGGGTATAAGCGGCAACGATTTGGGCAATATTTTTGAACGATTCTATCAGGTTGACAAGGTGCATCCTACAGGGTCAGGGATAGGACTATCGCTTGTAAAAGCATTTGTAGAGCTTCATGGTGGAGTGATTTCGGTGAAAAGTGAACTTGGCAAAGGCTCTGAGTTCATAGTCAGTATACCGGTGAAACATGTTGGCTCTCAGCCCGACGCCTATAATTGTACAATGGCTGAAAGTGATGTGCTTGCCGAATTGGATAATGTTGAGCAGCATACTGAAGAGCAAGATGGCGATAAGCCTTTGCTGCTTGTGGTGGATGATAATGATGACATACGCAAACTTTTAGGCGAATTATTTAGCAATGAATATAACATTGTTACGGCGTCTAATGGACAGGAAGGTGTGAGACTCGCTGCCAAATATGTGCCTGATTTGATAATATGCGATGTCATGATGCCTGTGATGGATGGGCTTGAATGTTGTCGTCGAATCAAAGATGAAATCTCTACCTCTCATATACCGGTACTCATGCTTACGGCCTGTTCGATGGATGAACAGAGGGTGCAGGGGTATGAAAGTGGGGCGGATGGATATGTCTCTAAGCCTTTTAACAGTGCCGTGCTTCGCTCGCGTTGCCGCAATCTGATAGCTAACCGCAAACGAATAAAAGATTTATGGCTTGGTAATAGCACTGTTGAACGAGTGATGACTGATAGCGATGATGCCAAACCGCGCCGTCAACCTGATGTGGAAAATGAGTTTTACGCTAAATTTCTTGAAATATTCAGGAGTGAAATGGGAAATCCTGACCTGAATGTAGACCAGCTGGCATCAAAAATGGGACTGGGGCGTTCGCAGTTCTATCGAAAGATAAAGGCTTTGACAAATTATTCCCCGGTAGAGTTGTTGCGCAGTTTGCGACTGAAGCAGGCAAGGGAACTGCTCACCACAACAGATAAATCAATAAGTGAGATTGCGTATGAGGTTGGGTTCTCTACACCGGCGTATTTCACAAGATGCTACAGAGAGGCTTACGGTGAAACTCCCACAGACCTTAGAGATAAGATAGCGCCAAAGTGATGTGGGGTAGATAGTATCGCTTCGCAGTCACACGAATGAAAGGATGGATAAAAATGTTGCCAAAAGTATTAATAATCGTGCATCCGCTGAATTTTAATAGCTGATGCAACATCAGTGACATCGATAATTACAATAGTGACATACCTTTGCGTCAGAAATTAATCTAAAACCAATCGAAAAAATCAACATGAAAAAAGCAATTCTCAGTGCAATCATGCTATTAGTTATAGCAATAGTGGCACAGGCACAAAACATCACGGTGCATGGGACTGTTGTTTCAGCAACTGATTCCGAACCTTTAATTGGGGCAAGCGTAGTGCCTGAAGGAAAAGGGGCACTTGGCGTAGCTACCGATATTGACGGTCGATTTGAATTGACCGTGCCGGAAGGTACAAACCTCGTTATTTCATACGTAGGGTTCAAATCTGTAACCCTTCGCGCCGAGTCATCCATGTCGGTAATTCTTCACGAGGATACAGAGATGCTCGATGAAGTGGTAGTGGTGGGATATTCTTCAGAAAAGAAATCAGATTTGACCGGTTCGGTATCGGTGGTGAAGATGAAAGATGTGGCTGATACGCCTACCGGAAATGTTATACAGGCATTGCAGGGTAGGGTAGCCGGTATGACCGTGACCACTGATGGCACCCCCGGCGGTCTGAGCACAGGTACATCGATTCGTGGCGCGTCATCATTCCGTGGTGATGCCAATGGTCCTCTCTATGTGATAGATGGTGTAATGACCCGTGAAAATCCTGGAACTATCCTCAGCAGCAATGACGTGGAGTCAATCCAGGTCCTCAAGGATGCGGCATCGGCTTCAATCTATGGTGCACAGGCTGCAAACGGTGTGATTATCATTACCACAAAACGAGCTAAAAAAGGTGAGGCACATGTGACATTCGATGCCACTCTCACCATGCAGACCTACAATAGCGGACTGGACTTGCTTGATGCTTATGAGTGGGGCGACGTGTATTGGTCAGCTTATAAATATGCTCACAATGGCTCTACACCCTCATCTGCTATCTATGGCAATGGTGCTACAGCCCAGTTACAGACCTATAAGAATCTTAACGGAGTGAATGTAGCTCCTCAGACCACCGACTGGGAAGATGAAATACACCGCACAGCATTAATGCAGACCTATAGCCTCGGACTGTCGAAAGGGTCCGAATCAGGTTCCTCATCCCTGTCGCTGAGTTGGCTTGACCATGATGGTATCGTAAAGGGCTCAGATTTCCAGCGTGTGAATTCACGATTCAGTTCTGATTACGGCTTCCTTAACAACCGACTCATAGCCGGTGGAAATGTTGCTGTGAACTGGTGGCGTGCCCACTATATGCCCGATGGTGCAGAGGAAAATGCGGTGAAGCAACATCCGGCAAAGGCTGTGTATGATGAATCCGGTGTCTATGTTGACCAAATTAATGATGTACTCGGCGATGCACAGAATATGATGCGCCTAATCAATAACAATAAAAACAATAAGCATGAATATTGGCGTGTGTTCGGAAATGCTTATCTGCAGATAGAACCGATAAAAAATCTTATACTTAAGACAAACTTTGGTATAAATTACTATAATGAGACCAACAAGACATTTGAGCCCAAGTGGCTGCGTGATGATACTAATAAGCTAACCCAGTCGACAGCAAAGAACACAGATTGGGTATGGACCAATACAGCCCAGTATAATGTCGATTTCGGTAAGAACTCTTTGATGGCTCTTCTCGGTGTGGAATCGAAAAGATATCATAATGAGAATTTCTTTGGATATGGAACCGGATTGGAAATTGAGGCCCCGAACTATATTTACTTGAGTAATGTGACCTCTAATAAAAATGTCGGAGCCGGTGCTTCAAATTACTCTATGTTCTCGGGATTCGGTAAATTTAATTACACGTATGATAATAAGTATTTGCTATCAGTGACAGTGCGTCGCGATGCTTCTTCACGTCTTTCACATGACCATAATTATGATTGGTTTCCCGCTATATCAGCCGGATGGCGCATATCACAGGAAAAGTTTATGGAGAGCACCCGCACATGGCTCTCAGACCTTAAGATTCGTGGTTCATGGGGTATTAACGGTAATGACTTGATTGATAATGAGGCGTTCTATGCCAAATATCTTATGAGCCTTGACAGAGGTAGTTATAATATGAGTGGTGATGGTGTCACTCTTTCACCCGGAGCATTTCGTATCCGTACTACTAATCCGGACCTTAAGTGGGAAAAAACTTATCAGACCAATTTCGGGTTTGATGCCGGTTTCTTTAATAATCGTTTGACTGTGTCATTTGATTACTTCTTCAAGGAAACTAAGGATATGTTGGTGGAGAAGCCGTATATTGCAACCATAGGTGAAGGTGGTTACTGCTGGTATAATGGCGGCGAGATGACTAATAAAGGTGTGGAAGGTCAAATCAATTGGCGTACTTCTGTGAATAAGGATTTTAGCTATGAAGTGGGATTTAATTTCACTGTGTCGAAAAACAAAGTGACAGACTTGCTTGATGATATTTATTATTCATACGGAGGAGGTTATGCCGGTCATTCATTAGTAGGTCAATCACTTGGCTCATGGATGGGATTCAAGACTGATGGAGTATTCAGAACTCAGGAAGAGGTTGATGAGTACTGCAGCAAGTATCAGGTGGAATTCGGTCGCCCGGCTGTAGGTCGAATAAAGTATGTCGATGCAGATGGAGATGGCAAAATAAACTATAATGACCGTACATGGCTGGGATGTGACTTACCCAAAGCTCAGTTCGGATTAAGCCTGGGCGCAAATTGGCGTGGTTTTGACATGAATATGTTCTTCAGCGCGATTGTTCGTGATGCATTCAACAATTCCAAGTACTACACTGATTTGTTCCAATGCTGGAACGGTAACCATGGCGCCCGTCTGCTTACCGCTGCGAATGCTTATGATAATTTCCTCCAGACCGGAATTTATGATTGTGACACACCAGCGCCTACGACTGACAACTCAAACAATGAGCATGAAGTGTCAGAATTTCATATCGAGGATGGCTCATTCCTGCGCATGAAGACATTTACCCTTGGTTACTCACTGCCTGAAGGCTTGCGCAGCAAGTTGAAAATGTCGAATGCCCGTATATATTTCCAGGCTCAGAATCTGTTCACTATTACAAATTACTCAGGCGCTGACCCTGAAGGACTTGGCTATCCTTACGCTATGCCTCGACAGTATACATTCGGTTTGCAGTTCGGTTTCTAATCTTAATATCTAACTCCATAAAATATAGAATAAAATGGAACTCAAAAATATATTCCTTACACTCGCTTGCTCGATGTCATTGATGAGCTGCAGTGAAGATTTTCTTGAAAATAAGCCGCAGGGTAGCCTTTCGGATGGCGTCATGACATCACAGGCTGCAATCGACCTTCTGGTTAATTCTGCTTATGCATCACTTTCGGGCTTTACAAATGAGCAGGGAGACCCTTGGGTACGTCCCACCTCCAACTGGAGCTTCGGAGAAGTTCGTGCTGATAATGCTTACAAAGGTGGCGGTGGCGAAGGTGATATATGGGATGTGCATGCGATGGAGACATTTCAGGTGCAATCGAACAATGGAAACCTTGATGGGAAATGGTTTAATCTGTATAGCCAGATTTCACGCTGCAATGCCGCTCTGAGAGTGCTCAATAATGTAAATGATAGTGAGCTTCCAGTGAAAGCCTCACGTATAGCCGAAATGAAGGTACTTCGCGGACATTTCTACTTTGAACTCGTAAGATTGTTTAACAAGGTGCCATACATGGATGAGAATCTCCCGGAGACTGAATATGTGAATGTGCCGAATGATGAGTTCTCTCGTGAGGAGCATCTGGCTCGTATAGCTAACGATATGATAGAAGCATCCAAAGATTTGCCTGAACGTCAGGCGGAAGTAGGGCGCATCAATCGTAATATCGCGCTCGCTTATGCTGCCAAAGTGAAGCTTTATCAAGCTTATGAGCAGGACCCGCAGACTCATGCTGTGACATCAATCAATAAATCACTTTTGAAAGAGGTGGTTGAACTTATTGACCGTCTGCAAGGCTATGATTTGCTTCCGGACTTTCAAGGGCTTGACCTTGTGGCTAACGAGAATGGTGTTGAGTCAGTGTTTGCAATCCAGTATTCAATGAATGACGGTTCAGGTGATGCCGGTAGAGTAAACTGGAGTAATCTTCTCAACTCACCAGGCGGCAACAGTCCATATCACGGTGACGGATTTTTCCTTCCTTCACAGGATTTGATTAATGCTTATCAGACAGATGATGCCGGTCTTCCTGTATTTGATTATCAGTCGAAACCTGATTATAGTGTTGTGACATTCATCGATGACGACCATCAGACATTGAGTAATGTGGAGCCAAATGTAGACCCACGCCTTGACTTTGTGGTTGGTCGTCCGACAATCACTTATAAGACATACACTGCTACCCCTTGCCAATCATGGGTGCGCGACAGAGGTGTGTATGGGCATAATTGCGCCAAACGATTCTGGGTGTCACCAGAGTCACCCGACATGTATCAAGGTTGGCCTTGGGGAGCATCACAGCTCAACTGGCAGATAATACGTTATGCTGATATGTTGCTTTACAAGGCAGAAGCATTGATTGAGCTTGGTGAAAATCTTGACGAAGCGCGTAATCTGATTAATCGGGTACGAGCACGTGCAATGAACAGCACTTATGTAAAGGATTTCAATGACCATGGTAAGGATGCGGCAAATTATAAGATAGGATTGTATCCGGCTGCCGGATGGAATCAGGAATATGCCAGGAAAGCGTTACGCACAGAGATGCGTCTTGAAAAAGCTCTCGAGGGTGAACGTTACTATGACCTTGTGCGTTGGGGAATTGCTAAAGAGGTAATGACAGCTTACTTCAATGCTGAAAAGGATTCGCGTATCTATTATCGCGATGCGAAGTTTGACAATGGGGAAGAATATTTTCCGATACCTGTGGCGCAGTATAATTTCTCGCTTGGCAAGTATACCCAGAATCCGGGTTATCCATCGTTTTAATTAATGGAGAGGGTGATTAGAAATCCTTCAGACAAATAAGCTAAAAAAATAAATGGTTGAGCCGATTGACTCAACCATTTATTTTTTTAGCTTATTATTTTTTTAATTAGGGATGGCTTCCAGCTTTGATTTTCCCAAACGCATCTGTTTGATTATATCAAGATGCTCGGTGCGATGCAAATCAGTTCCTGATAAATCATACATTCCTTCTGAAAGCAATTTTTCAGCTTTTTCTTTTACCACAGGACCGTAATGACCACATAGTGACATGAGGTTGAGCTGGAATCTGACCTCCATCCCTTTCAATTTGCGATAGGTGGAGATAGAATCAATATAATTGTAACGTTCGGGATGGGCGAGTAGTGGAAAGTATCCTTTAGCTTTTATTTCTTCAAGAATCTCGTAAAAATTCATTGGAGAGCTAAAATAAGAGGTTTCCACAAGAAGCATGTTTCCATCATTGCCGATTGGGAGCACATCATTTTTTTCAAGTCGTTCTGAGAATATCTGGTCTATCATGTTCTCAGCTGCAAGGTGGAGAGTTATGTCACCATTATAAGCAGCTTTGAGTTCATCGAACCGTTTTCGCAGAGCGGAGGTCTCATTTGGCACATCCTCCATAATATGGGGGGTAAGCCAAACTTCCTTAATCCCCGCTCTTTCATACCGGTCCAATATAGATAATGATTGTTCCATGGTTTTTACCCCATCGTCCACACCAGGGAGGATGTGGCAATGCCAGTCGGTAAATCCGGTCAAATCATAAGGAGCGGTTTTCTTGAATAGCGAGGATAGGAATGACATTTTTTATTTCTTATTTATTGTTTGTTTTGGCATCATCGCCGTAATTGTAGCCGTAGCCATAACCATAGCCATAACCGTAACGATAGTTATGAGAATAGCCGTAGCGTCCTTTGTGGTTGCTTGTACCGTTAAGCACGTATGCCATGTTTTTGTACTTTTTCTGAGTGTAGAGCTTTTCAAGTTCGGGGAGCATGGAACGTTCCAAAAGTCCTGCACGAAGAATAAATACGGTACGGTCAACCTGCTTGTCGATAATCTGGGCATCTGCCACAACTTCGATAGGAGGACAGTCAATCATGATGAAGTCGTAATTCAGACGGAGCTGTTCTATCATCTTTGCGAAGTTGGGTGATTCGAGCAACTCGGCAGGGTTAGGAGGCATGGTGCCTACAGGAAGCACAAACAGGTGTCCTGATTCCCCCTCCGGAACAATCACAGAATCCAAATCGGTGACAGCTCCGCTCAGATAGTCAGCGAGACCCTTTGATGGAGAGTTGACATAGGATGAAGTAGTGCCATGGCGCATGTCACCGTCAATCACGAGAACGCGACGCTTTTTCAGAGCCAATGTCTGGGCGAGGTTCATGGTGATGAACGACTTACCTGAGTGCGGGTTGAATGAGGTGAAAGCTATGACGTTGGCGCCATCGATATTGGAAGCTTTCATAAACTCCACATTTGTACGGAGCACACGGAATGACTCATTGATGATGTCTCGCTTCCCGCTTTGAACCACGAGTGTATGGTCGTCCTCAGCGTCAATGGCTTTCTTCTTTTTACCGTCATCGGCCATCGGGATTTCACCCAGGAATGGAAGTGTAAGATTTTCGACATCCTTGCGGCCACGTACCTTTGTGTTGCTGATTTCGCGGATATATGTCACACCAAAAGGTATGGCGAGACCAATCAGGAAGGCAATGATAAGGATGTTGCGACGGTTGGGCTTGGGAGGAATACCTGATTCACCCGGTTTGTTTACAATGCGGGTATTGTAAGCTGTAAAAGCCTGTGAAAGCTCGTTCTCCTCGCGTTTTTGCAGAAGGAAAAGATAGAGCGATTCCTTCACTTTCTGCTGACGTTCAACAGAGAGAAGATACTTTGCCTGTGAAGGGTTTGATGCGATACGTGAACGGGTCTGAGCTTCGTTCATCTGCAGACCTCTCAGTTGGTTGTTGAGGTTCACAATCTCGTTGTCAACAGTCTTGATGATTGCCTGACGCTGTGCTGCAAGCTGTTCGTCAAGTGTTCTAACAAGAGGGTTGGAGGTTGATGACTTGGCAACAAGCGAGTTGCGCTGGAGGATTTTGTCGTTATACTCAGCTATGAGAGCTTGGATATCTCCACTCTCCACGCCTGTGTTGGCAGGAAGAAGCTGGTCACGGTTGCCATCGGCAGCAAGATACTGACGAATATACTGAGCCATTTTCAACTGATTGTTGATGGCGAGCAATTCTGTCTCTGTCTGCTGATTCTGAGTCATGTACATTGATGAGGCAGCCTGTACGTCAGGTATAAGGTGCTGACTCTTGTATGATGAGATGTCGTTATCGACATTACCAAGTTCACCCTCTATCACTCCGAGACGGTCATTGATGAAGTTGGACGTGGATACCGCTATTTGATTCTTATCGCGAATCCAGTTCTCATTGTATACACCGATGAGGGTGTTGAGGACTTCATCAGCTCTTTGGATTGAAAGGTCGGAAAGAGAAAGCTTGAGTATGGTACCCTTTTCGTTGCTCATTTCTACATTGAGACGTTCCACGTAAGAGTCTCTTGCGTCGCTGAGCGGTGATTTTTTCACTGTCAGCTCTACGCTTTCATCTTTCTTGTAGTAGTGAGTAGGGCTCACCACCATCTTTCCGGCATCTGTAAGAATAGTATCATTGAGATTGCCAGTGTAAGTCTTGGACTTATCCTCAATAGTCGGTAGTTCAACATTCGGAATCTCAAGCTCCGGAATCTCCAGGTCAGAGATATCCACTTTACCGGCTTCGTCAACTTTAAGATTGAACGAGATTGCACCTTCATCAGGGAATCCAATCAAGTTGACTTTGACAGGAAGGTCATATCCGTAAGCAATGACATCATGGAACTTGCCGTCGCGCATATAATTAATGTCAAGGTCAAGACGTTTTACAGCCTCTTCCATAAGGTCCTTTGACATCATAGTGGTAAGTTCGTTTGAAATATTGGTGTTAGACTGGAACAGACCGAAATCTGCAAATTCTTCTAACGCAGAAGTATTGCCTTTGGAATCATCCTTGATGAGAATTTCGGCAGTGCGTGTGTATGTGTTAGGAGTCCTGAGCAGATACACGAAAGCGAGTCCGACGCACACAACCACAGATACGATAATCCAGGGCCAGTGGCGTAAAGTCAAGAAGAAAACGTCAGACAACGGCAACGCATCTGTGCCATTATCGCCATTTTTTTGAATATCGTTGATATCTTCCATAAAAATCTTGATTACTTATTAGATATAGTGACAATGAGGGTGGCTATTGTTACACCGAATGAACCCATTGAAACCCAGAATGAAGGGGTGTAGGGTGTGTTTCCGTTTGGTGTGGTTTCACGCTTTTTCTTATCATTGGGCTCTACATATATCACATCGTTCTGCTGAAGGTAATATACTGGGGAGCTGGTGATGCTTGACATGTCGGTCAGGTCGATTCTATAGGCCTGTTGCTTTCCTTTCTCAGTCTCGCGAATCACTGTGACATTCTCACGCATACCGTTAGGTGTGAGGTCGCGTGCCATAGCCAGTGCGTCGAGGATGCTCAGGCGGTCCTTGTTGAATTCATAGCGACCGGGAGCAGTGACTTCACCGATAATTGAGATGCCGGTATTTGCAAACTCAACGGTTACTATCGGGTCTTTCACGAGGTCATCATTGATAAGACGTTCGGCAATATAATTTGAAACTTCGTCACGACGCATACCACCGATATGAAGTTTTCCGATAACAGGGAAAGTAATATCGCCATAGGAGTCAACTGTGTAATATGAAATCTGAAGGTTGCCATTGTTGATTGAGGTGCCGACAGATGAAGTTGTGGTTGTAGTGGCGCTTAAGCGGTTCTGCACTTGCAGGAGGTTGAACAATGAAGAGAGTGCGGGGTCCTGTGTGGTTACCATAATCATGAGCTTGTCTTCAGGTTTTACTCTGATGTCAAGCTGTTGTTCTGCCTGAATGATAGACTCGTTGCCCAAGTCCTGGAAATAGGTGATGTTTTTTGGCGTAGAGCATGAACTCAACAGTAAAATTACCGCCAATAGACTCGTTGCAAAATGTTTAATGCGCATAATGGGTATAGTTTTGTGTCGTAATTTTGTCATTGAAAAATAATGGCAATACAATCATTAATAATAAGGAACTATGCTACCTCGTAGTCCATATTTTTTATTTTGTAGTGCAAAAATAGTTGAAAACGTAAAATTTGTTAATCGGAGAGACTCTTCTGTATAACACCCGAACGGGAGATATGTTCAAAACGCTGCAAATTTACTCATAAATTGCGACATATACAAGTAATAGCTATTTAATCCTGAATATAGTGTTAAAAATACTTATACTTCCAGGGGACATGGATTTGCTGGAATAATAATCAGTTTTTAGTGGACATTGCTTTTGTTCGGTCAAGCAGGATTTCGTCCATGTGGATTTTAGCCCAATGTATGAGTTGATTGATGATGGGAAAAAGAGAATGCGCTCTCTCAGTCAGCATGTATTCTACTCTTGGGGGAACCTCTGCATATATTTTGCGTTTTACAAATCCATCGGTTTCAAGGGTGCGCAATGTGAGTACGAGCATTTTCTGTGAGATATCCTTCAATTCGGCGGAGATGTCACGGAAGCGCATAGATTCATGTCCGTTAAGAGTATATAGCACCAGTAAAGTCCATTTGTCACTGATTCGGTTCAATATATTACGAATCGGACAGTCTGGATAAAGTTCATTTTTATTGAAGTTGCGTTCCATAATCAGTTGAGATGTAATAATACTTTACAAAAGTAAGAAATTATATTATTGGGCGCAATGGGGATTTTAAAGTCGTAGTTAAAATAGTTTAAATGTTTGGATGATTCAGTGTCTTGATGATTTTGATAATCAGCATTACTAACCTTAAGGTAACTAATTGAAATCATAATGTGGTAAGAAGTAATAAAAAACATTTTATCTATCTTTGCGGTATATAAAGTATAGTAATTTGAAAAACAGATAAATATGAAAACTAAAGTAGCTCTTATCGGCGCGAGTGGCTTTGTAGGCTCCGCTATTCTTAATGAATTGCTCAACCGTGGTTATGAAGTTGAAGCATTAGTAAATCATCCTGAAAAAATTAAGATTCAGAGTCCGGCATTGAATGTGGTTAAAGTCGATGTATCGGATGAGAATGCACTTGAAAAACAGCTCAAAGGTTTTGACGATGTAATAAGTGCTTACAATCCAGGTTGGAAGAATCCCAATATATATGAGGAAACTTTGGAAAATTATCCTAAAATTCTTGAGGCTGCGAAAAAGGCAGGTGTAAAACGACTGCTGATTGTAGGTGGTGCGGGTACTCTGTTTGTTAAACCAGGAGTGCGACTTGTGGATACCGGCACATTGCCTGATGAATGGCTTCCAGGAGTGAAGTCACTTGGTGAGTTTTATCTTAATACGCTTGTGCCTGAGAAGAATATAGATTGGGTTTTCTTTTCGCCAGCAGGTAATCTTGGTGATATGGGTGCTAATGGTCCTGGAAAGCGTACCGGTATTTATCGTCTCGGTAAGGATGATATGATTTTCGATAAAGATGGCAACAGCTTCATTTCGGTGGAGGATTATGCAAAAGCTATGGTTGATGAACTTGCAGAGCCTGCGCATCATAAAGAACGTTTTACAATTGGATACTAAATCGCAGTATATTATAATTGAGTTATGCATATTAATTGTAGAATAATACTTTCTCTCATGGCGTTTGTCGCTGGATTGTCGACGTGTTGGGCGGAGACAAGTCCGCTGCGTTTTAATCCTGACAATTATACCAATCAGGAACTTGGGATGCCTGATGGAAGTAGGGTGGCATATAAAGCTTACGAAGGGATATTTTATGTTACTAATGTAGAGGATTCCATCTATCAAACTCTTAATATATATGTGCCTGAGAAGATGTCGACTGAGAGTCGGGTGCCTATTCTTCTTCGTACTTATGTAGGTGGGTATGCTGCATCAACAGCTAAGTCTCCATCACCATCGGATGCTACAGGACGAGCGTTGAAAGAAGGATATGTGGTGTGTATTCCCGGTTCGCGAGGAAATAATTCCACTGTGGAGCGCAATGGCAAGATAATGTATACCGGCATGGCGCCCAATGGGCTTCTTGACCTCAAAGCTGCTGTGCGTTATCTCCGTTATAATGATGCGTTTATCCCGGGAGAATCCGAGCTGATATTTACTGATGGTACGAGTGCCGGAGGTGCGATGTCGGCACTCCTTGGGGCGACAGGAAATGGGCAGGAATATGACCCATATCTTAAAGAAATGGGGGCGGCAGATGTTCGTGATGATGTTTACGCCGCTATATGTTACTGTCCGATTACAGACCTTAATCATGCTGATATGGAGTATGAATGGTTGTATGGTTGCACCAATACCGGAGTAAGGCATCTCAATGATGCTCAGATTAAAATTTCGGAAGAGTTGGCGGCGGAATGTCCCGAATATATTAATTCGCTTGGACTGGTCGATAAGGATGGAAGACAATTGACTGCGGAAAATTATAAGGAGTATCTTACGAAATTTCTTATGGAATCGGCGCATCGTGCACTGGAGGAAGGTTGTGAGATTCCTGATAGTATCGGCTTTGTGTTTTATCGTGATAAATCAGGTCCAATGGGTGGAGGCGTTATGATGAGAGATAAGGGAAATAAGGACGCGAAGCGGTCGCCTGCAGGCGACTATAGAGAAGCTCCATCTTTTGGACCAGCTAATGCTCCTCGATTCAATAAGACTTCGGATTTTGTAACAGGTCTTAATCTTAATAAATATCTTAGCTATGTTGCTTCAGTGACACCGTTGAAAACGCCGCCGGCATTTGACCAGATGGGGGTATTGATTGATGTCCCATCTCCTGAAAACAAGGTGTTTGGCAATGACGATGGAGTTCCCGCTAATTTTACGATATTCAGTCTAAGGCATCGTCTTGGCGATTTGTCCGCTACCCTTGATGAGAGTATGATAAAAAGGGTTGAAATGATGAATCCAATGAATTATATCGGTGCTGGCAAATCTGTTGTTGCTTCCAATTGGTATATTCGGCATGGAGCTAAGGATAGAGATACTTCCTTCCTGGTCCCTATAAATCTCGCGACAAGGCTGATGAATTCCGGGAAGAATGTGGATTTCGCTCTTCCATGGAACCGTCCGCATTCAGGAGATTATAATCTTGATGACCTTTTCAGGTGGATACAATTAACGCTTGAAAAATAAATTTTAAACGACTTTTACAACCGGAGATTTAACTCATGACGATATGGGGTATTTCCGGTTGTTTACTGTTGTTATTGGTAAGTTGGTGGTTTTTTGATGCGTTTTTTGAAAATTCAGTTTGTGCAAAAAAATAATTATGTCGCAGTTTAGCAAAAAATACTATTTATTTCTGATTTTGTTTCTGGGGATGTTGTCTGCGTTTGGACCGTTTGTGACAGACATGTATCTTCCCACTCTTCCCTCGATGGCTGATGTGTTTAATACCACTCCTTCACTTGTTCAGATGGGGTTAGCTGCAAGTATGTTCGGACTTGCTATCGGGCAAATTTTTTTCGGACCGTTGAGTGATAAATATGGTCGTAAGGTGGTGTTGGTGTCAGCCATGGCGCTGTTTGCGGTATCTGTGGTAGCAAGTATCTATTCTCCATCCATTGAGTTTTTTAACTTCTGTCGGTTCCTTCAAGGACTTGGCGGGTCTGGAGGTATAGTGCTTTCACGTTCTATCGCAACAGATTGCTATTCTGGCAGAGAGTTGGCAAAGACTCTTGCTATAATAGGTGCTGTTAATGGTATAGCGCCTGTGACGGCTCCTGTTATTGGCGGTATAGTAGCAGGTTCGGTCGGTTGGCGAGGCATATTTTGGATTTTGTTTGGTTTGGGAATGCTGATATTGCTGATGTGCATGGTATTCAAGGAATCATGCGCTATTGATAGGAGGTATGTAGGTTCTGTGATGAGTCTATTGAAAAAGTTTGCCGAGATTTTTCGTCAAAAACGTTTTGTTATATACACCCTTCTTTATACTTTTACATGTGGTGTGTTATTTTCCTATATATCATCAGCCTCATTTATTATTCAAAATCATTTCGGCTACACGGAACTGCAATTTGCTGTGGTGTTTGGAGTTAATGCCATAGGGATAGGTATCGGCTCTGGTTTGTCTCTGAAATTCAAGAATATGTATGATGCTGCTTTATTTGGGACTTCAGGAGTGGTTTTGTCTGTCGCTCTTCAGGTAATAACTTATGTGTTATTTCCGACGTTTTGGATTTACGAAGTGTTGACGTTTTTGATGCTTGTTAGTATTGGATTTATATTGACCTCATCAACCACCTTGGCAATGGATGAAGGGAGACATATGGTGGGAACGGCATCTGCAGTGTTTGGAGCGTCGGGATTTCTTTCAGGGAGTGTTGTGTCTCCGCTTGTAGGTCTGGGTGACATCATGTCCACCACCCTCATATTATTGGGCGTGTGTTCTCTATCTTCGCTCGGATTCGCTCTGTTAGCCTTACGTAGGCAAGCATAGGGAGTTACTCTTCTTCCTATCAAGGCTTTTCTTGTAAAGTGAAATTTTTGTATTAAAAATAAAGGTATTCCGAGCCAAACTCCATGGCGTGAATGATACAAAATTCTTCATCTTCCGTCTCTGCAATCTATATGCCTAAACACAGGTTTTTTACTATGCGCCAAAAATCTATTGACCCGATATTGTATGTGTTTTTGTATGGAATAAAAATAAAAATCGCTGCGGCTTTGTAAGCTACAGCGATTTTGCTTAGGTTGTTGGCGGAGAGAGAGGGATTCGAACCCCCGGAGGTGTGACCCTCAACGGTTTTCAAGACCGCCGCAATCGACCACTCTGCCATCTCTCCTTGGTTTTCTTGTGATTGAAGCGAATTTTTAACGCTTTATTCACTTGGTGAAGTGGTTGTTTTGTTTTAACGAGTGCAAAGGTAGGTGGTTCTTTTGATATACGCAAATATTTTGGCGGTTTTTTTGAAATTAAGTGCGAATAAACGTGAAAAAGGATATATATTAGTTTGTTTTACCTGTGTGGAGTCAAATCAAACTCATAGTTCTATGCCTTGATTCTTTAGAAAAGCTCGGTAAACTTTTGAGAATTTTTCGTTGGCTTCGCGTGGATAACGTACCTCAGCAAAAACTTGAGCTAAATTGTCTTTCGAATTCTCGGTTACAAACTGCTGTGAAGAGGGGAGTGATTCTTTCGAGGCATATATTTTTTTGATTTCATCACTATCGGGATTATGATACTTTTCAGTGTGGGCTATTGAGTCAATGTCAAGGCGGTCGGAAATTTCGGGCGTTTCATCAGGATATCCTACGGTGACAGTTATAACAGGAATGACACCTTCTGGAAGCTCGAGTGCCTTTGCGATGGTTTCAGCGTTATAAGTAGTGGTGCCAAGATAGCATGTCCCGAAGCCGTGCATTTCAGCTATTGTGCAGAATTGTTGAGCGAAAATGGAGGTGTCAATTATGCCCCACATGAATCCTTGTAGATTGTTAAGCCCGGGAATAGCGTCATTGATTCTGCACCAATGGTTGAATCTGTTTATATCAAGACAAAATGTAAGGACTGCGGATGCTCTCATTACTGACGGCTGATTGAAATGAGCCGGGGCGAGAGCCTTTTTGCCTTCCTCGCTTTTGGTGATAATAACGCTATATATCTGCATGTTTCCAGTATTTGGAGCCTGCGAGGCGGCTTGCAGCATCTTTTTTATTGTAGATTCAGGGATGTCGCGAGTAGTGTCGTATCGACGTATTGTGCGTCGGGTGGTAAAATAGTTGTTGGAGTGCATAAACATTATGGTTTTAATATTGCGATATTAAAAATTTTATGCAAGTTACAACTTTATTTTCAGATGTAAATAACTTGCTTAGGAAATTTTTGGTAGAACGGAAATTAATGGTCAACTTTGCAACCTGAATTATTCCTTAAGTTTATATTAAATGGAAAGACCAAAATACACGTTTGATGAGGCTTATAAAGCCTCCGTTGATTATTTCGGAGGTGAGGAGCTTGCTGCCAAAGTGTGGGTCAGCAAATATGCATTGAAGGATTCCGAAGGCAATATTTACGAACTGACACCAGCAGACATGCATCATCGCCTCGCAGGCGAGATAGCCCGTATCGAGAACAACTATCCAAATCCAATGAGTGAGGAGGAGATTTTCAGCTTATTGGATAGATTTAAATATGTGGTGCCTCAGGGGAGTCCGATGGCCGGTATTGGAAATAATTTCCAAACCGGTTCGTTGTCCAATTGCTTTGTGATTGGTCTGGATGGACATCCGGATTCATATGGTGGTATCGCTAAGATTGATGAGGAACAGGTACAGCTCATGAAACGCCGCGGAGGTGTGGGACATGATTTGAGCGACCTCCGTCCGAAAGGTATGGCTGTTAAAAACTCTGCGCTTACATCAACAGGTCTTGTGCCATTTATGGAACGTTATTCCAACTCCACAAGAGAGGTGGCCCAAGATGGTAGACGTGGCGCCTTGATGCTGTCAGTAGCTATAAAGCACCCTGATTCCGAGCGTTTCATAGATGCCAAATTGGAGCAGGGTAAGATTACCGGAGCCAATGTCTCTGTAAGGATTGATGATGAGTTCATGCGTGCTGTTGAGGAGGAGAAGCCATACATGCGCCAATTTCCTGTCGATAGCCAAAATCCGGTGGTGACTTCTGAAATTGATGCAAAAGCTTTATGGGGTAAGATTGTCTATAATGCATGGAAATCAGCTGAGCCTGGAGTGTTGTTCTGGGATACTATTCTTCGTGAATCAATCCCCGATTGCTATGCTGACCTCGGATTTCAAACAGTATCTACCAATCCCTGTGGTGAAATACCGCTGTGCCCTTATGACAGTTGCCGACTTCTTGCGATAAATTTGTACTCTTATGTGAAGCATCCTTTCACATCGGAAGCTTACTTTGACTATGACCTGTTCAGGAATCATATCATGAAAGCGCAGCGAATCATGGATGATATAATCGATTTGGAGATGGAAAAAATTGAAGCCATCATCAATAAGATTAAACAGGACCCTGAGACTGCTGAAGTGAAGGGTACAGAGTTGAAGCTTTGGGAGAAAATAAAAGCGAAAACACTTAAGGGGCGCCGTACCGGTCTTGGTACCACTGCCGAAGGTGATATGCTTGCTGCCCTTGGTTTCAGATATGGTACACCGGAGGCAACAGCTCAGTCTGTGGAAGTGCATCGTAATGTGGCTTTGGCTGCATTTGCGTCATCGGTAGAGATGGCAAAAGAGCGTGGAGCTTTTGAAATTTATGATGCAGCCCGTGAGAAGAACAATCCATTTATTTCTCGATTGAGAGAGGCTGACCCTGAATTAGTTGCTGAAATGGAAAAGTATGGCAGAAGAAATATTGCATGCCTTACAATAGCACCTACCGGCACAACATCATTGATGACTCAGACTTCATCGGGTATTGAGCCTGTGTTTATGCCTGTCTACAAGCGTCGCCGCAAGGTTAATGCAAATGATAAGGATGTCCATATTGATTTTGTGGATGAATCAGGTGAGGCATTTGAAGAGTTTGTGGTTTATCATCCTAAATTCCTTGAATGGATGGAAATCAATGGTATAGAACGCCGCGATGATTATACTCATGCTGAACTTGAGGCTTTAGTAGCAAAGTCTCCTTATTATAAAGCTACTGCAAACGATATTGATTGGTTGGAAAAGGTAAAGATGCAAGGTGCTGTGCAGAAATGGGTTGACCATTCTATTTCTGTGACTATAAATCTGCCGGCCGATACTACCGTTGAGCTTGTCAACCGCCTTTATCTCGAAGCATGGAAGGTGGGTTGCAAAGGATGTACAATTTATCGCGACGGTAGTCGTTCTGGTGTACTCATCTCAGCTGATGAAAATAAGAAAAAAGATAAGGAGAAGAGTGGAGCAGCAGAAAGTGGCGAACCTAAGGATTCGTCAGTAATGGATGAAAATGAGGAGCGCCATGTAGCGAAACGTCCGATTGAGCTTGAGGCTGATGTGGTACGTTTCCAGAACAATAAAGAGAAATGGATTGCATTTGTAGGTTTGAAAAATGACCGTCCCTACGAAATCTTCACCGGGCTTGCTGACGATGATGATGGTATATTCTGTCCTAAATCAGTGTCGAAAGGTAAGATTATCAAAGCAATGGATGATAAGGGTAACAAACGTTACGATTTCCAGTTTATCAACAAGCGCGGTTATAAGACTACTATAGAAGGACTCTCTGATAAATTCAATCCTGAGTATTGGAACTATGCCAAGTTGATATCGGGTGTGTTACGTTATGGTATGCCGATTGACCAGGTGATAAAACTTGTGAATGGTCTGGAGCTTGATTCCCAGTCAATCAACACTTGGAAGATGGGTGTGGAACGTGCGCTTAAAAAGTATCTTCCTACCGGCACTCCGGCTAAGGGGCAAAAATGTCCTAACTGCGGTCAGGAAACTTTGATATATCAGGAAGGATGTCTGATTTGTACTTCCTGCGGTTCATCGCGTTGCGGTTAAACAAAAAAGAACATTATAAAAATTAGCAGGTCTGGTTTAAAATAAATCAGACCTGCTTTTTCGTTGAGAGGGGTTAGTGTTTAGCTTGGGTTTCAATAATAGATATCAAAACCGTTTTTTTTAATTGTTGGATGTCGGCATTGACCACTCTGTCACATAGTCTTGAGAGGCTGTAGTTTTTACTGTGGCATTCTGGGCGCCAACGATGCTCCCGAAGAATTCTTCGTGAACAGGTGTGAAGATTCCATTGTAAAATTCCATTGTGGTTGATGTTAGATATGAAAAATTTAATATAGATATTACAAAGTGTCAGGTGTAAACTAAGGTCTACATCTCTAATACAATCAGGACGGGGAAAAGTTCAGTACGTTAGGGTTAAAATAAGTTAAAAGAAAAACTGCTTGTTTATCTTTCAAATGTCAATTTCTTATTGAGGTCAACTGTGTAGGAGTCGGCAGCTTCAAAGGCTGGAAACCTTTTTCTGCCTTCGACTAAAGTTTTACGGTGCATTATAGCGTAGAGATGTCCGTTTGCTCTTGTTTCGCTAATGGCGAATCCAAGATTGTCATAGATGGCGGAAAGACCATTGCGGTATTCGCCATACTTGTCGGTTCCGGTACGGTTGGCACCTATTACATACGACTGGTTCTCTATCGCGCGGGCTGATAGTAAGGTCTTGAACTGGAACTCGCGAGAGTGAGGCCAGTTGGAAGGGACGAGGAGCAGGTCAAATAACTGTCCTGGCTGGTTACGACACCAAACCGGAAAGCGAATATCGAAACAGATTATCAATTTTATATCCCATCCTCTGTATCGGATTATAGGAGCCAACGAAGAGCCAGGAGTATAGGTTAGATTCTCTTCCGAGAGAGGAAACAGGTGGCGTTTGTCGTAGAAGGTTGCATCGCCAATCGGTTCGATGAAGAATGCCCGATTGTAATAATGTCCCTTCTCATCAGTGGCAAGAAAACTACCTGCAATTGCAAAACCAAAAAACTTTGCCCAACGCTTAAGGGCTGTTACCGTGGTACCATTGTTTGTCTCGGCAAGGCGCTCCACGGTGGATTTGTCGGGTACAAAAGCAGTAGTGAACAGTTCAGGGAGTACAACTAAATCTGTGTCAGGTTCCACCTGATGTAGATGATGGGCCACGGAGATGATGTTTTCTTCCTTGTTAGCCCATATTATATCGAGTGGAATTACGCAGACTTTCATTAGATATAGTGGTTTTAAGTCTTTTACTCAGCTGAAAAATTTTCAGGTTTAATACCTTTGAACTGTTTGTAATAATTCTTGATGGCACGCATATCAGTGGATATGTTGCCGGTAGGAATGTATGATTCCTGCAAGTGTATCAATTTGTTTTCCGCATCAATCGCGCCGAGCACTATTGGGAGGTGAGCCTCATATGCAATATGCAGAAATCCGGTACGCCATTCGGTGACTCTTGAGCGGGTGCCTTCTGGAGTGATGGCAAGTGTCATCCGTTCAGTAGAGTTGAACTTGCGGATAATGGTTTCTGACAAAGATGAGCCTCGTTTCCTTGGCACAGGAATACCCCCGAAAGCTCTCAGAAGGTATTTCATTGGGAAGAAAAACCATGTCTCTTTCATCAGGAATCCGGCTTGGCGTCCCACAGACCAGTAGGCAAACTTGCCAAGCACGAAATCCCAATTGGATGTATGTGGTGCCACGCAGATTATGCACTTGGGATAATCAGGAACGGAGCACAGGACTTTCCACCCGAATAATTTTAATATGAAGCGGGAAAACGACATTCGTTATTTCTCAGCCAGTATTTGTTTGTTAGCTTCTTTCTGTTCAGCGGGGAGAGCGGCATTCATATCCTTTACGATTTTCTCGACATGGGCGTTAAACTCATTCTTAAGCGACGTAAAGGCTGCTTTGAAATATTTTGTGCGGGCATCCTTGTATTCCTTCACAGTAGCGAAAGCTTTGGGTGACTGAGGAAACTCAACAGATACACGGCGAAGAGCGTTTGACTGGAGGTCGGCAAGCTCATAAATGATTTTATTCAGAGTCTCGGGATTGATGCCGGGAATGGTGATTTTAGCAATTACGCATTCTCCTGCAAGGGCACCGCAGATGCTGCGGATTTCCTTCTTTAGTAAACGTTTGTTAGAAGCCATTATTGTTAATGATTTAATGTGAGTAACATAATGCAAATTTAACAATAAAATTTGACATTATGTTGTGGTAAGCAGGATTTTTTTGAGGGAATCGTAGGATGATGAAATGCGAGGTATGCTCGACGGATGATTGGAGTGTGCGTTACCTACGGTTTGCATGCCCTTGAATTCCACACCTGTGGCTTCTTTCATTATCCGTGCCATTTTTGAGGGATGAGCGGTTTCTAAAAACATTCCTACTTCTCCATCTTTTAAGTCGTCCTTCAGTGCCCTGTAAGCTGTGGCTCCATGAGGGTCAAGCAGGTAGCTGTTTATTGAATATGTATCAACAAGTGTTTCCTTGATTTCATCGTCGGTATATGAATACCCTTTGATTATTTGCGATATGGCTGTATAATCGGAATCATACATATCCATTATGCGGGAAAAATTGGATGGGTTTCCTACATCCATTCCCGGAGCAATGGTTCTTGTTGACACACATGGAGAGAAATTACCATCTCTAAGATAGCGGGTGAATACATCATTCTTATTGTTAGAAGCGATGAATCGTTTAACCGGGAGTCCCATTCGTTTCGCCAATAGCCCGGCTGTGAGATTCCCCAAATTTCCACATGGTACAGATACCACCACATTGTCAAGATTGTCTGTCAGATTTGACAATTGTGCGAAACCGTAAAAGTAGTAAAACATCTGTGGTAAAAGACGGCAGATGTTGATAGAATTGGCGGATGTGAGCAGCATTGACTTGCGTAGCTCTTCGTCCTGAAAAGCCATTTTTACAAGTTGCTGGCAGTTGTCAAAGGTGCCTTTTACTGCAATCGGATGTACATTCCCCCCAAGGTTGGTGAATTGCTGTTTCTGCATCTCTGTGAGTCCGTTTTCCGGATAAAGCACAAAAACCTTTACTCCCGGTACATTATGAAATCCATTGGCAACTGCGCCGCCGGAATCGCCGGATGTGGCAACAAGTACGTTAACCTCGTCGGTCAGTGATGAAGAATAATGGCTGATGATTCTGGCAAGGAAACGAGCTCCAACGTCCTTGAATGCTAAAGTTGGTCCATGGAATAGTTCAAGAGCATATATTCTGTTGTCTATTTTACGGAGTGGAATGTCAAATGAAAATGTGTCAGTAACGATAGCGTTGAGCTGTGCCGCGTCAATATCATCACCAAGCATTGTGTTGGCTACAACATACGCGATGTTGGCTATCGACATTTCATTTATATTATTGAAGAAGGCACGCGGAATTTCCGGTATACGCAATGGCATATACAAACCTCCATCGGGAGCGAGACCAGTCATCACAGCCTCTTCAAGCGAGGCATCTTGGCATTGCCTGTTAGTGCTGTAAAAACGCATAAGTTAAAATAGTTCAGTCGTTTAGAAGCCGTTCTTTTCAAAATCTGAATCAGGTAAGAATCTGTTTGCAGAACAATTGCGGAATTTAAATAGTTTCTTAGCAAAATTATAAAAAATCCGTGTAAAGGAATAAAACAAAAACTTATAAACTGTTAAAATTTTGTTTGGTCTTGTGCTTGAGCAATTTGCCGGTCTCTTAGCCTGTTTCTTAGAAGATGATTTTTGCCAAGGAGTCTTTCTCGGTGCGGATATATTCTGTGAATCCACGTTCGTAGTCGGTGGCAGATTGTCTGCCAAGTTTAGTCTCGATATTTGTTATACGCGCTCTCACATCGAGTAGCGCATCCTGGAGTGCGGCTTCATCATTGGCGATGCCAATGACTTTTTCTGCATGCTCGGCGCCGAGATTGTATGCCTTCCAGTCAAGTACTTTCCCTGATACTTTTTCTGTTTGCCTCGTTGAATTCTTGACAGAATCGCTGCTGCAACTCGAGAAGGCAGCTGAGGTGCACAATGCAGTTAAGATTATAAATATAGTTAGTTTTGATGTCATAATAAAGTCATCGCTATTTTTGCGCATGCCTCGGCATCGGCCAAAGCATTATGGTGGTTATAAAATGGGATACCAAGAAATTCACACACATATGGGAGGGAGTAAGAGGTGAGCTGGCTGCGTGGTATAGTTTGCCGGGCGCAGGTGAGGGTGCAGAGGAATTTGTAATCCGGATAGTCCATACTGTAGGCTCGATGGGCAGCACGGATGCATGATTCATCAAAAGCTTTGTTATGAGCTACCAATGGTAGAGACCCAATCATAATTGCCAAATCATGCCACACTTTATCAAAGGTGCGTGCATTTTCTGTATCACTTTTGCCAATGCCGTGGATGTTGAGTGTGAAATGGCGGAAGTAGTATTCAGGTTCAGGTTTCACCAATTCGTAAAATCTGTCAACAATGCAGCCATCTACAACTTTTACAGCCCCTATGGCACAGATGGAAGTACGTTCGCCATTGGCAGTTTCGACATCGATTGCTACAAAATCATTCATTTGAGCTTTGTTCAGATATGCTGGTTGACGATTTCTTTAACCTCTTCCATAAGCCATCGTGGAGTTGATGTGGCTCCGCAGATTCCTATACTTTCTGCTCCTGATATCCATTCCGGACGGAAATCACCTGCACGTGACACCAGGTAGCAACGCTCGTTTACTCCCCGGCATTCATTGTAGAGGACCTTCCCGTTACTACTTTTGGCTCCGGCTACAAATAGAATCACATCATGAGCAGCCGAGAATTCTCGCAGATGGCTTACACGGTTTGCTACTTGACGGCAGATTGTATCATAATAATTAAATGTGACTCCAGGTGCGATTCTACGGTTTATTTCCTTGACCATCTCGTCAAGTCCCTGTAGTGACATTGTGGTTTGTGAATATAAAGCGATATCTCTGTTGAAATCTACTCGCGAGAGCTGATTGGTATTTTCCACTACGATAGCTTCCCCGTTGGTCTGACCAACCAAACCATTGACTTCTGCATGTCCTGATTTGCCATAAATTACTATCTGGGGACGTGGGCTTGTGTTATCGTATGTGTCCTTGATGCGACGTTGCAACTGTAGTACAACCGGACAAGTCGCATCGACAATCTCAATGCCACGTTGTTTTGCGGTAATATAAGTGGATGGTGGTTCCCCGTGAGCTCGGAGTAATACTCTCACATTCTTTAGATTCGCAAGATTATCATGGGTGATTGTGGAAAGCCCTTTTCTCTCAAGACGTTCCACTTCGTCGCTGTTGTGGACTATGTCGCCAAGGCAGTAGAGTGGTTCAGAGCTCCGCTCGAGTTCCTCTTCCGCTTTGCGGATTGCTGTCACTACTCCGTGGCAGAATCCGGAACGGGCATCAATTTCAACCGATGGAGTCTTGGGGGCAGTTGGGTATTGGCTCATTTTTGATTGGTTATTTTATGGAAAAGGTCAATGAGCCATTTGTTTTGCTCTTCAATTGTCATGCCTGAATTGTCAAGACGTACTGCATCCTGTGCGCAGCGTAGAGGGCTTTCGTCGCGTGTTTCGTCGATGTGGTCTCTTTTTACTACATTGGCAAGTACATCCTCATATGTCACATTCTCGCCTTTATCAGTTAATTCCTTATATCTGCGTTCAGCGCGTTTTTCAGCGCTCGCATCGCAGAATACTTTCATTTCGGCATCAGGAAATACAACTGTGCCGATATCTCTGCCATCCATCACGATGCCTTTGCTTTTGCCCATCTCTCGTTGCATTCTTACTAATGCGTGGCGCACTTCGGGAATGGCGGCTACAGGTGATACGCAATTTGATACCTGTAAAGTCCTTATTTCGTTTTCAACGTTTTCTCCGTTGAGCATGGTGTATTGTTTATCTCCATCGAGGTGAAAATCTATGGAGATTTCAGGCAAAATTTTAATTAGGGTGGGAATATTGACATTGCCTTCGGGTGATACTATGCCATTCTTCATTCCATAAAGAGTCACCGCACGGTACATTGCACCGGAGTCGATGTAGCGGTAACCGATGTTTTTGGCGAGCTGTTTCGCCATGGTGCTTTTGCCTGATGATGAATAGCCGTCAATAGCTATTGTTATTTTGTTAGAATTCATATAGATTTGTGGATAAGTTCAACATTAGGGTGGTAGCTCCAGAGTGAGGCTGAGCTAGAGCTACTCCAATCGCAAAATTTTTGATGGTTAATCCAAGGCATGTAGAGAAGCCGGATAAAAAGTTGCGCTTGTAAGTCGACATGTCGGTGCGGGTCTTGTAATTGTAGCCAATTCCTAGATGGAATTTATCGGAGGGTATTATGTCGGCTCCGAATACTAGATGGCGAAACAGGTTTGAACCGAAATTGTCTATTACTTTAGGATTATCGTCTTCGCTGCCATCTCCATTGTCGTAATATGGTAGATGCCATTTAGTCAAATTCCAGGCGGTTATTGACCACACAATCGGCAACGTTCCGAACGATTTGGATAGACCAAGACGGATATCTATCGGTAGTCGGTCGTAATTATCCTGAAACCGTTTTACCTGTCCTCCGAGATTCGCTACCACAGCTGAAAACGACAGGTCAGATTCAGGATTGAAATAATTCACACCAAGGTCAGTGGCGATTGCTGCTGCAGAGTAGGAATCGTAACTCGAATATATGAATTTCAGATTGATTCCTCCGCGCCAATAGCCTGAAATGTCACGTGCATATGTGCCTGAGAATATCATGTCTTTTGGCGAGAAGTTTCCTGTCTGCGTTCCGTTGCTGTCGGCACCTTTAAATTCTCCATAACCGAGATACTGGATTCCTGCAGCCCATGCCGAGTTTTGACCGGCATTACGACCGAATTTTACTCCTGCGAAATTGCTGTCACCGATATATCGCATATAATTGATGCCGATTTGCATGTCTATTTCAGCTCCAAGCAATCCTGGGTTCTGGTCAATGCTATTAATGTCATCCTCGATTGATGAAATATTGATTCCTCCCAGTCCGTAACGGAGTGTAGAGGTGGGGATATCAAGAAAACTGTAGGCATTAGATGATTTTTGGGCGTTTGTGTTAACGCTCATAATCATAGTCAAGAGTGAGAGTATCACTAAGACTGATTGCCTTAAGTTTTTGATAAACCTCATATTATAATATTAACGAATAGAGGACGTGATTATTATGTTGCCTTGATGGGAACATTGGTGTTGATGATGGACGTTTTCCTTTGATGAGAGAAAAATGTCAACAAAATTAAAACAATTGTAATCAATCACAAAATACTTGCAACAAGTTTCAACTGTTATTAAATTTGCAGCATAACATCTGATATCCTTTATGCTAAAATTTGTTCTCCATTCCATCCTGTTCTTAGCGCCACTATCGCTCCCGATTGCTGCCAATGGTCAGCACTCAAGAAACGTTGTATCAGCACAGGCTCAGCAAACACAGGTCAGCATAAATGTATATGAATTTGATTGTGTTGACCGTCAGCCTCAATTTCCGGGAGGCGACAATGCTATGATACGGTTTATAAACCATGAGCGACGTTATCCGCAAGGTGCGTATCGTGATGGAATCGAAGGACGTGTGCTATGCAGCTTCGTGGTTAATGAAGATGGCTCTATTTCTCACATATCGGTCATAAAAGGGGTGGAAGAATCGCTAAACCGTGAGGCGATACGTATCATTTCGCAGATGCCGCCATGGTCAGCAGGAGAGATTGACGATGTTCCTGTGCCGGTTTATTGTATTCTCCCTATTCCTTTCCGTCGGTAATCGCAGGTTTTGCCGCTTTGCTTATAGTCACGAGATATACTCCTGAGAATATCAACGCGACCGCTACTATTTTTACTGGTGTGAATCTATCAAGACCAAGATAGATACCTACTGCCGATGCAATAACTGGTTGTGCATAATTATACATGCCAACTAATGTCGGTCGCAGGTTTTTCTGACCAATCATAGTGAATATGTAGGCAAGAAATGTAGCGCAGAATACTACATATCCAATTCCAAATATCTCGGTATTACTTATCTCGTTCCAGCGTGTGGAGCACCATGTAGGTATGGAGATTGTGAGCATTGCTATGGAGGCGAATGTGAACATCCATTTCATTAAGGTGACTACGGAGTATTTTCTGATGAAGTTTTTGTAAAATGTAAGGTAAAGAGCATAGCTTAATTGAGCGGTAAGTACCAATAGGTCTCCAACAGTGGCATTGTCTCCTTTCATGGCTGTACTTGTACCATTCAGAACGAGAATGAGAGCTCCGGCTCCTCCAAGAAGTATCCCACCGAACTTCTTCAGAGTAATTGGCTCTTTAAGGATGACTGCTGCAAGCAGCATGACCCATAGAGGCATGGTTGTTGTTATGATTGACGCTTCACCAGGCGATGTAAGTCCTACGCCGAATATGTAGCAACCTTGATTAAATACAATACCCAACATGCCGGCACCAGCGAGTAATAATAAATCTTTACGAGATACCTTTTCGGGTGTCATGAACAGAGATGTGCACCAGAATAATATAGCTGCTCCGAATATTCTGAAATTAGTCATGAGCAATGGTGTGACTACTCCTGCTGTCATGACTATTTTTGCTACTGGAGCCATTAACCCCCACATTGTGTTGGCTCCAAGCATTGCAAGATGACCTTTTAGACGAAAATCTTTCATATCTTTGCATTATCGTTAATTCAAAATTGGCGCAAAAGTATAACAAAAATGATATATGCCAAAATGAAAATTCCAAAATATGAGAACTTCGGAAATATTTAAAAACTGGCTCCACCCGCTGATGAGTCTTGGCGGCATAGAGGCTTACTATACTTCGCGTGGTGATTTCGTTGAGGTTGACGAGTCATATTCTGGATTTAATCTGTGTCATTACACCGGAGATTCTCAGGATAAAGTTGTTTCTTGCCGTAAAATTCTGTGTGAAACTTTAGGGATTGAAGATTCTTGTCTGTTAGTTCCGTGTCAGACGCATTCCACAAATGTGTTGTTAGTTGATAACCTACCGTTGGAGAATGGATGTCTTGATAATATTGATGCACTTGTTACTAATCTTGAAGGTGTGGTTGTTGGTGTTTCCACTGCAGACTGCGTCCCGGTTGTGATGGTTGATGAGTATGCTCATGTTGTTGGTGTTGCTCATGCTGGATGGAGAGGAGCTGTCAATGGTGTAGTGGAAAATATGCTGCATGTCATGATGGGTATTGGGGCAGAGCCCAGCTGTATAAAAATGGTTATTGGTCCTTCCATTTGTGTCGATTGTTTTGAAGTGGGAGAGGAGGTTGCCGAGCAGTTCCCGGAGGATTGTGTGGAGCGTCATGGCGGATGGAGTAAACCGCATGTGAATCTTCAGCGTTATATTGTACAGAAAATGCTTAAAGAAGGGGTAATGGAATGCAATGTCAGTGATTTTAGAAAGAATATGTGCACTAAGTGTCATCCTGAACGCTATTTTTCCGCAAGAGCCTTGGGTGTAAAATCCGGTAGAATATTTACCTTTGTCAAGACTTGAAGGGTAAAATGAGGAGTTTAATTGGTAATTGCTGTTATTTGGAATTAGTCTAAATAATAAAATCTCTGCTTATTTTGTTATGGTAATCATAACTATAAGAGAATTCAGTTGATTTCATTAATTGTTAATGCATTTAGATGTATTAACAATTAAATTAATATATTTATGTAATGTACTGATGTGTAATAAATAATATATGACTATTTAAATAAAATATTTAAGCTAGAATGTTAGCTGCTTATAATTGGTTGAAATTCAAATCACTGCAATATGTTTGCAAAAAGCAAATAAAAAAGCATTTGATTTACTGAAAATAAATTAGGAAATTTGCATCACTAAAGCTGACTTCCTCGCATTTATTAACCCATGCAACAGAACTACTCACAAATGTGGGATAAATGTCTTGAAATAATTAGAGACATTCTTCCTTCCGAACAATTTGAACATTGGTTTAGTCCATTGACGTTTAAGCACGTTGAGAACAATGTGCTTACACTTGCCTGTCCTTCAGAGTTTTTTGCCGAACAACTTGAGGAGAGGTATTTCACCGTGCTTGGTCGTACGTTGAAAAGAGTATATGGCAATGGTATTAAACTTATTTATGAGTATCCTATTGTTGCCAACGACCCTTCTACTACAGTAAGAACTGGAAGTGCCCACCCGAGTCCTGCGGTTAAGCCGAAACCTGGCGCATCATCCAATCCATTCAAGGAATCGTATGTGGAAGAGATTGATTCACAGCTTAATCCGGAGTATACTTTCGAGAATTACTGTATTAGCGATAGTAATAAAGTTGCGCGTTCAATTGGTGAGGCAATCGCAAATGACCCCAAATTACAGACTTTTAATCCATTGTTTGTTTTTGGACCTTGTGGAGTGGGTAAGACTCACCTTATTCAGGCGATTGGTATTCGTATAAAAGAGCGTAATCCTAATGCGAGAGTGCTTTACATTACTGCGCGTCTTTTCGAGAGTCAGTTTACTGCTGCTGTTCAGCGAAGCAAAGTTAATGAGTTCATTAGTTTTTATCAGAGTATTGACACTCTGATTATTGATGATATTCAAGATTTCATCGGTAAGGATAAGACTCAGAAAACATTCTTCCACATATTCAATCACTTGAAACAGAATAACAAACAATTGATTATGTCAAGTGATTGTTGCCCTTCGCAGATGGAGGGTATGGAGGACCGTCTACTATCACGTTTCAAGTGGGGTATGACTGCCCAGCTTGAAAAACCTGATTATGACTTGCGTCGTGATGTCCTTACGCAGAAAGCAAGTCATGATGGCTTGGAGTTGCCCACGGAGGTAATGGATTTTATTGCATCAAATGTTACCGAAAGTATCCGTGAACTTGAAGGCGTGGTGGTGTCTTTGCTTGCCCATGCCACATTCCTTAATAAGGATATCTCTGTTGAATTGGCAAGAAGAGTTTTGTCCAATGCCGTTAAACTCAATAAGCGCACCGTTAACTTTGAATCAATCACACGTCAGGTAAGTTCATTCTATAATATAGAACCTGACCAGATTTTCACAAAATCGCGTAAGCGTGAGGTCTCAGATGCCCGTCAGATGGTCATGTATCTTGCTAAGAAGCACACTAAGATGCCACTCAAGGCAATTGGTGTTCGTTTGGCACGTACTCATGCCACGGTACTCTATGCATGCCGTATGATTGATGAGCGTCTTCCTTTGGAGAAAAAGCTACAGGAAGATATTGCCAAGATTGAGCATGATTTAATGGCTAATTAGTTGGTATTCCGGTATATCTGACAGAAATCGATAGCTATGGTTTAATGAGTCTACCTCGCAGCAGTAATGTTTTAGACCATTGCTAATGATAAGGTATTTTACATTCATTACAATATTGTAGCGGGCGATTTGCTCAAAAACCTTTTGGGTGATTGGAACTTTAGGTTCTTTGTACTCTATAATGGCGAGAGGTTGAAGTGTGGTATTATAGATTACTGTGTCACATCGTTTTGTAGTACCGTTAAGTGTGATAGCGATTTCGTTGGCCATCAGTCCGGCTTTATATCCTTTATGATTTATTAGAAATGAAATGAAATTTTGGCGTACCCACTCTTCAGGAGTGAGAATCAGCCATTTTTTGCGAAGAGGGTCGAATATCTTAATTCCACGTGCTGTCTGTTGTATGCGTAGATTTGATACAGGTAAATTGAGAGGATGAAATGGCGGTTGGATATGTGGACTGTTAATCATTACGAATGCGTTTTGTGACATTTGGTGCAAAAGTACTAATTAGAATTATAATTAGACAAGCCACGGGTTAATTTTCTTTGATTTTTGGAACGGATTATGTAAATTTACACTCTAATAAATCATAAAATATCGAAACCATGGCTGCATCATCCGCTCCTTCTTTGTCATTTCCTGCTTTACGGCGGCAAATCAAAAGCCGCAAGCTATCCCCTGTCTATCTGTTGCATGGTGAGGAAGGGTATTTTATTGATGAGTTAATCAAGGAATTTGAGGAGATTGTACCGGAGGATGAGAGAGATTTCAATCTTTACACGTTGTATGCGCCGGAATCTGGTGTTGAGACTGTGATGGATATATGCAGGAGGTATCCTATGATGTCGGAATATCAGGTTGTAATAGTTAAGGAAGCCCAAGCTATAAGGGCTGATACTCTTAATAAGTTGCACAATTATGTTTCTCAGCCCACTCCGAGTACTATTTTGGTGATTTCCTGTCGTGGCGCCAAGGCTAAAGGCAAGGAGCTATTGGCAGCTGTTAAAAAGAACGGTGTGATTTTTGAGTCTCAGAAATTGAGCGATAAGGAAATTCTTCCAGCCATCTCGGAGCTTATTTCTGACAAACGTTTGAATATTGAGCCGAAAGCGCTCTCGATGTTGAGGGATTATATTGGAACGGATTTATCTCGTCTGTATAATGAGATTGATAAGCTCGCCATGATTCTTGGTGCGGGGGCTATGGTGACTCCGGAGGCTATTGAAAGAAATATAGGAATATCAAAGGATTATAATAATTTTGAGTTAATTAATGCTGTAAATAGCCGTAATGCAGCGAAATGCTTTACTATAGTGGAATATTTTAGAAATAATCCTAAAAATAATCCAACAGTGATGACTGTATCATCGCTTTTCAAGCAATTCGCCAATTTATTGATATATCATTATACCAAGGACAAAACTCCTTCGGGATATATGGATGCGCTTGGGATTAAATCCCAATGGGTGTTGAGGAATAATTACGAAATCGCAGCGCGAAGTTATAATGTGAGGCAGACGATTGAAATTATCACTGCTATTCGTGATTTTGACGCGAAAAGCAAGGGGGTTGGTTCGCGGCAGAATGAATATGATTTGTTGAAGGACTTGATGTTTCACATATTGACAGCGCGGGGATTTATAGGTTGATTTTGAAATTTATAATACTTAGATTATAAGAAAATAGATTGGTTGTATGCGACGGTTTATCGTGATTTCAGTGCTTTTGATTTTTGTGTCTGTTCTCTCCGTTGGTTTGGGTGCGTCAAATACAGTTGCAGACCTTTATAAAGAATTTAAATCCGCGCCCGATTCCACCAGGACTAAAGTATGGTGGTTCCATGGGGAAACTGCTACCACGCATGAGGGAATAACTGCCGACCTTGAAGCTTTTAGACAGGCTGGCGTTGGAGGTGTGGTATATTATGACCAGGTGCATGGTGATGCAAAAGGTGCATTTCCGGTGTTCTCTGCTGAATGGTGGGATGCATTGAAATTTTCGGCTTTAGAGGCGAAACGTCTTGGATTGACTTTTGAGATTAATCTATCCAATGGTTTTGTGGCTGGCGGACCTTGGATAACCAAATCAGCAAGCATGAAACGTCTGTGTAAAAGTGAGGTCGTAGTTGACGGTGGCTCATGTTTCGACGGTGTGCTTCCGAATCCTTCAGCTGATGAGTTCTGGGATGTACGAGTACTTGCTTTTCCGGTTCCAGCCAGTGTCGATTGGGACGAAAAAGTATTGGTGTCGGAATGTGTTGTTTCTGAAGAGCCGGTAATGTTGAGTTATGATTTTGAGAAACCGTTTACTGCGAGAGCTTTGACTTATTGTGAGAACACACGGTCGAAGCACCCTACAGCGTCAATGAATTTTCCTGGTCCATCGGCCGATAAATTCTATGGAGACGGATATTATGAATTTCCGCCAATAGGAGAGCTGGAGGTTTCGGATGATGGAAAAAATTGGCGAGAAGTATGCAAGTTGCCTCCGCTTTATAATATTCATCACAAAATCAAGACTATTTCATTTCCTGCTGTGACAGGACGATATTTCCGGTTGAATCTCCATGATTGGAATAGGTCTGATAATGTGAATCATCACCCCATTGAGTTGAGAAGTGCTACGTTGTCGTCAAAAGCTTCTGTTTATGAGTATGAGGCAAGGGCTGCTCTGGTAAGCGAGTATATCGATTCAAATCCAACGCCGGAATATGGCGAAAATGAGATAATAGACCCTGATAAAGTTATTGATTTGACAGCTTTAATGCAGAAAGACGGCCGATTGGTTTGGAATGTGCCTGATACATCCGCAAGATGGGTTGTGATGCGTGTGGCGCAGACTTCCACACGTGGGCATGTAAAGCATGGTCGCCCTAGTCAGATGGGGCTGGAATGTGATAAAATGTCTCGAGAGGCGTCAGAGTTGCAATGGCGTAATTTCGCAAAGGTAATCATTGATACATTGTCGAGGTATGACCTGAAACCATACGGTGTTGTAATGGACAGTCATGAGATGGGCGCACAGAATTGGACTCATGGTTACGAATGTGAGTTTGAGACTTATATTGGTTATGATTTAGTCCCGTATTTGCCGGCACTGTTTGGATATGTGATAGGGTCAAAAGAAAAATCTGACAGTGTTTTGTATGACCATCGCCGCACGGTGGCGCATCTTGTTAACAATAGATATTTTGCGTATCTCGATACTCTTGCGATGCGCGAAGGAGTGATGTTTACTGCGCAGGCTATGGGAAATTATCAGGGTATGGTTACAGACAATATCTCGGTTAAGGGAGGTATACGTCGTCCACAGGGCGAATTTTGGGCAAAACATGCGCATGGCGCTTATGATATCAAGGAATCTTCGTCTGCCGCGCATATTTATGGCAGACAGATTGCATCAGCAGAGGCTTATACAGATGCCAAGTATAGCCAGTCACTGGCTTATCTGAAAGGATTGGCCGATTATGCATATGCTGATAACCTTAATGAATTTGTGGTGTGTGCCAGCGCATATCAGCCCTGGCTTGATAAGTTTCCCGGCAATACAGCTAATGGCAGAGAGTATTGTTTGAATCGCAACAATAGTATGTGGCGATTGAGTAAAGGTTTTTGGGATTACCAGTCGCGCTGCTCGTTCATGATGCGACAAGGGAAACCGGTTGTTGACCTGTGTATATATCTTGGAAGTGAATTGCCCGTTAAATTGCTCGCTTATAGATTGCCTCAGATTCCGGAAGGGTATAACTGGGATGTCTGCACCGATGATGCTCTGATGAATGTATTATCGGCTGTGAATGGGGAACTGCAAGCTGCGGATGGTATGAAGTATAGTGTTCTCGTGATTGAAAAGGATGCTGTGTTGACTGACCGGTCTGAGGAGCGCATCAAGCAGTTGGTGAATGCCGGAGTAAAGGTATATGACGCGCGTAAAAATGGCAATTTCGGACTTGGACTATACCTGAAGAGCGTTGGCTTGGCGCCTGATGTAGATATAATAAGTGGCAATCGTCCGGATGACCGTGTGATGTTTGCTCATAGGTTGATGGGGGATAACCATGTGTATTTTATTGCTAACCATAGTGAGAAGCCTTGGTCGCAGAGCGTGTCGTTTAGGGGCGTTAAGGGTAATGCTTGGGAATTATGGAGTGCTGACAGCGGCAAACGTTATTCTCTTGACGGTAGAGTGCATGATGGAAAGGTTGCTTTGTCCTTGGCTCCGTATGAGTCATGCTTTGTGGTAGTACATAATGATACGACTACTGAGGTGTTGCATGATTTTACAGCGGGAGATGAGGAATGTTATATCAAACCATCATACAAGTGGGAGGTGACGTATAAATTACCTTGCGGGGCTAAGACTGTTAAACTTGATAAGTTTGAGTCATGGTCTGAAAATGATGACGAAGATATAAGGTGTCATTCAGGTGAGGCTGTTTATGTAAATAAATTTTCTGTTCCGGCTCTCATTGATAAGGGAAAAAGGGTATATGTCCGTATTTCCGGTTTACATGCGGTTGCAAAATTGTTGGTTAATGGAAGTGATGTGGGGTATCTGTGGTGTGCACCATGGGAAGTTGACATCACTGATTATATTAAAACCGGTGATAAGGAAAATCTTATAGAGATTGAAGTGGCGAATCAGTTGACAAACCGTATGATTGGCGATATGAGTCTTCCGGAAGACGAGCGCATTACATTTGCAACCACACCGATAGTGAAGGCGGGCGACAAATTGCTGCCTGCGGGCATTACCAGTGGAGTCGATGTTTATGTGAGATGATATTTGTGGCATGCTCTGAATAATGTAAAACGGGTGAGGATAACTGGTTAAGACCGAAATATTGCTCCTTGGGGCGCTTTTTATTTAAGGAAAATTTGGATTTTCGGGTAAGTGGTAGTAATTTTGTCAATTGATGAACGACGAGAAACGAAGAAGTGTGGCAGAAGCCCGTCTTAACCATTATCTTGCACAGCATCAGATGCGGCGCACGCCTGAGCGGCTTGCTATATTGGGAAAGATTGTGGAGCATATGGGGCATTTCTCAGTTGAGGAGATTCATGACTCTCTTGTTTCTGTGGGCTATCATGTGAGCCGTGCTACAGTATACAATGCCATTCATCTTTTTGAAGTATGTGGTATTGTGCGCCGTCTGCCGTTGAGTGAAGGTGCCGAAGAGTATGAATTTGTTAATGAACGGTCAGGTCATATTCACCTGGTATGTTCACGATGCGGTCGTACGAGGGAGATTAAAGATACTGAACTGTCGCGTACGTTATCACATAAACGTTATCCATCGTTTGTTATGACCGGTTATGACCTATATATATCCGGCACATGTACGAGGTGCCGTGGTGGTGGTCGGCAAAAGAAATAGAATAATATTAACAGAACACTTTATAAATAAGTAACTTTAAGATGAAAGTTGATGTGCTTCTCGGGCTCCAATGGGGCGATGAAGGAAAAGGTAAGGTAGTGGATGTGCTCACTCCCCGTTATGATGTGGTGGCTCGTTTTCAGGGCGGACCCAATGCCGGTCACACATTGGAATTTGAGGGTAAGAAGTATGTGCTTCGCTCTATTCCTTCGGGTATTTTCCAGCATGGTCAGGTGAATGTTATTGGTAATGGTGTTGTGCTTGACCCTGTGTTGTTTAAACAGGAAGCAGAAGAGCTTGAAAAGAGCGGAGTTGACCTTCGTTCGATTCTTAAGATTTCTAAGAAAGTGCATCTCATCACCCCAACACACCGATTGCTCGATGCTGCCAACGAAAAGGCTAAAGGTGGTAAGAAAATAGGTACCACTGGTAAAGGTATAGGTCCTACATATACTGATAAGATTTCTCGTAATGGTCTTCGTCTTGGAGATGTGTTCCATAATTTTAAAGAGAAATACTCCACACTCCGTCAGCGTCATATTGACCAGTTGGTTGCTTTGGGTGCTACACCTGAAGGTCTTGAGGCTCTCGAAGAAAAATGGATGGATGCTATTGTGTATCTTAAGGGATTCGCTATCGTGGACTCTGAATTTTTCATCAACCAGATGCTGAAAGAGGGCAAGAGCGTATTGTGTGAAGGTGCTCAAGGTACACTTCTTGATATTGATTTCGGCTCTTATCCGTTTGTTACTTCATCAAACACAATCAGTGCCGGTGCTTGTTCTGGTTTGGGCGTTGCTCCAAATAAGATTGGCGAAGTGTTTGGTATTTTCAAGGCATATTGCACCCGTGTGGGTAGTGGTCCTTTCCCTACCGAGCTTTTTGATGCGACAGGCAAGCGTATTCGTGACCTTGGACATGAATATGGCGCAGTGACCGGCCGCGAACGTCGTTGCGGGTGGATTGACCTCGTGGCTCTCCGTTATTCCATCATGCTTAACGGCGTGACTCAGCTTATTATGATGAAGAGCGATGTACTTGATGGATTTGAGAATATAAAGGCTTGTGTGGCTTACAAGGTTAAAGGAGTAGAGACAAATCAGTTCCCATTCTCTATTGATGAATCTATTGAGCCTGTCTACAAGACTTTGCCCGGTTGGCAGACTGATATGACAAAGATGCAGAGCGAGGATGAGTTCCCGAAGGAATTCTCTGACTACATTGACTTCCTTGAAAAAGAACTTGAAACTCCAATAACAATTGTGTCCATTGGTCCCGACCGTTCTCAGACTATCGTGAGAAAGAAATAACCTTTAAAAACAGATAATACCATGGCTAAAGTTAAACCTTTCAGAGGAGTTAGACCTCCAAGAGAACTCGTGACGGAAGTTGCGTCACGCCCATACGATGTGCTGAATTCTGAGGAAGCCAGAATTGAGGCAGAAGGTAATCCACGTTCTTTGTATCATATCATCAAGCCTGAAATTGATTTTGAACGCGGCACTGATGAGCACGACCCTAAAGTGTATGACAAAGCAGTGGAGAACTTCAATGCTTTTCAGAAGAATGGATGGCTCGTTCAGGATGAGGCTGACCATTACTACATCTATGCACAGACCATGAATGGTCGCACACAGTATGGCATCGTGGTGGCTGCCAATGTGGCTGACTACATGGAGGGTCGTATAAAGAAGCACGAACTTACACGTCGTGATAAGGAAGAAGACCGCATGAAGCATGTGCGCATCAACAATGCTAATGTCGAGCCTGTTTTCTTTGCGTTTCCAGATAACGAGGTTCTTCAGGGTGTGATTGATGAAGTAACCTCTAAAGAGGCGGAGTATGACTTCGTGGCTCCCGATGGGTTTGGTCATCATTTCTGGGTTATTGATGCTCCAGAAACTATAGCCAAGGTAACAGAGGAATTTGCAAAGATTCCTTATCTTTACATAGCTGATGGTCATCACCGTTCGGCAGCGGCTGCTCTTGTGGGACATGAGAAAGCTCAAGGTAATCCTAATCATACCGGTGATGAGGAGTATAATTATTTCCTTGCTGTAGCTTTCCCTGCTTCGCATCTCAATATTATAGATTACAACCGTGTGGTAAAGGATTTGAATGGTAATACTCCAGAGGAATTTCTTGCCAAACTGGCTGAAAATTTTGTGGTTGAGGAAAAAGGTGTCGATGAGTATCGACCGGAGCGTCTTCATAACTTCTCCATGTATCTGAATGGGAAATGGTATTCTCTCAGTGCAAAGGAAGGTACATATAATGACAATGACCCTATCGGTGTGCTTGATGTCACTATCTCCAGCGATTTGATACTTCGTGATATTCTTGGTATCACTGACCTTCGAAGCGACAAGCGTATAGATTTTGTGGGCGGTATCCGTGGTCTCGGCGAGCTGAAGCGCCGTGTGGATTCGGGAGAGATGGCTGTTGCTTTGGCTCTGTTCCCTGTCTCTATGAAGCAACTTATGGATATAGCCGATACTGGTAATATTATGCCTCCGAAAACCACTTGGTTTGAACCTAAGCTTCGTTCAGGTCTGGTGATTCATAAGCTTGATTGAAATCCATAATAAAGGTCCGTTTTAAATACCTTTGTTTGGACGTAAATTGAAATAATGCAATAAAATGACACTACCCGCTGATGCTTTCAAGCTCAGCGGGTAGTGCGCGTTTATGCTATGTCTGATTTTTCTGTCTGGAGTCGGATTCTCAAGCATTGGTGCCAATTATGCGGCGCGCACCAATGAAATTTCTTGAATAGTAGCCGTTGTCAGGAAATTTCTGATAGGTAACCCCCTTTTTTGTTGAGGCATGAATAAATGTCATGGTCCCATCCTCCTTTACATCAACTACCATGGCTACGTGACCGACTCTTCCTTTTCCGCTTGACCTGCTTGAAAAGAACAACAAATCACCAGGTTGTATGTCAGTGTTTTCAATCTTTTCTCCCTGGGTATATTGGGCTTTTGATGAGCGGTTGAGTGTAAATCCGAATTGTTTAAATACATAACCTACAAATCCAGAGCAATCAAATGCTTTCGGTCCTGCAGCGCCACGACGGTAGCGGGTGCCGAGGAATTTGGCTGCGTAATCAGCCATTTTATCAACGAGACCGTTGCTTTCGTTTGATTCGTTGTTGGTGGCTTCATCCATTTCAGCAAATGGTGAATATTCACGTACCGATTGATAAGCATTTTCAACCAACTCGTTGGCAATGTCAAAAGTTGTCATTGTATGTGCTTCCGGAAGACGGTAGGGTATTCCCTTTTCTTCAGCCTTAATGCTGAGAGTAGCACAAGCAGTCAGTATTGAAAATATTATAGTTGGTTTTATGCTGAATTTCATTGTTGATGAAATAAGGATTCTTAAATTATATTATAAATGAATTTTATTTTCTGAATGATGTCTTTGGTATTGACGTTGCAAAATTACTCAAAAATAATCTTCCGTGCAATTCCTAAAATATTAGTACTATGTTGATTGCGTTAAATTAAAGATTAAGAAGCATAATGAAACGAAAATTAGCAGAATATATGTAATTGTTAATAAAATAGGCTGTTTTAGCTGATTTTATCACAATATTTTACATAAATTAACTTAGATAATGCCCAATTTAGATTGATTTGTGCAATAAATAATGTGAAAATGGAAATGCTGTAATTTTACAATAGTTAAAATTAGTAGTGGGCTGTCTATTGATATGCATCAGTATATCAATATGGTATTGAATTTGGTGGAATTTTGATTTATACAATAATTTTAATAAATTAACATAAATGTAGCGTCTTTTAACCTCAGTGGTTCGTCTGATGTTACGAAAATGGCTGCTATCTGTTGTTAGCACGGATGATACATGTGATGGTTTAGCGACACATTGTGTTGCAATATAATGGGAATAGAGCTCTGTTAAATGTTTTTCACATATTAGGGAGAGTAATAGATAAAAAAGTGACATTGTGTTTATTGATATTTTCGGAAATAATTGCGACCTTTGCACGTATATTTATTAATTCCAATGGCGCCTGAATTTAATGTTTTATGAAATTAGAATCAGGCTATCTGTTGAAATCTAACTCCAATTCTAAGATAATGAAGAAAAGTGCGTTGCAACAAGCCCGTGCGGCTTACCGTCCTCAACTTCCCATCGTGCTTACCGGTGGTGTGAAAGTGGTTGAGGGACAGCCTACACAATCAGTGGCTGACCAAGAAGAGATTAAGAAATTGTTCCCCAACACCTATGGACTTCCTGAACTTCATTTTGAAAAAGAATCAAATGACGCAAAGATGGAGCCTATTAATGTAGGTGTGATTTTGTCAGGCGGTCAGGCTCCTGGTGGACACAATGTAATCAGTGGTCTTTTCGACGGTATCAAGAATATCAATAAGCAGAGCCGTCTCTATGGCTTCCTTATGGGTCCTGGCGGTCTTGTTGACCATCGCTATATGGAACTTACTTCCGATATTATTGATGAATATCGTAATACCGGTGGTTTCGATATCATCGGTTCCGGTCGTACCAAACTTGAGACTAAGGAACAGTTTGACAAGGGGCTTGAGATTCTTCGTGAGCTCAATATCAAGGCTCTTGTAATTATCGGTGGTGACGATTCAAATACTAACGCTGCAATTCTTGCTGAGTATTACAAGGAAATAGGTGCTGGTGTTCAGGTTATTGGTGTTCCCAAAACCATCGACGGAGACCTTAAGAATGACGTTATTGAAACCTCATTTGGTTTTGATACTGCTACTAAGGTTTACTCAGAGGTTATCGGTAACATTCAGCGTGACTGTAACTCAGCTAAGAAGTATTGGCACTTTATCAAGCTTATGGGTCGCTCTGCTTCTCATATCGCTCTTGAATGTGCTCTCCAGTGTCAGCCTAATATCTGTATTATTTCAGAAGAGGTTGAGGCTAAGAATATGACTCTTGATGAGGTGGTTGACTACATTGCTGATGCGGTGGTAGCTCGCGCAGCCCAAGGCAACAATTATGGTGTGGTTCTTATCCCAGAAGGTCTGATTGAATTTATCCCTGCCGTTAAGGCTCTCATTTCAGAACTCAATGACCTTCTTGCTGCCAAAGCTGATGAATTTGGTGCCATTGAGCCTGAAGCTCAGCGTGAATGGGTGATTGGTCAGCTCAGCGAAGAAAATGCCAAGACATATAAGTCGCTTCCTGCAGGTGTGGCTCGTCAGCTCACTCTTGACCGTGACCCCCACGGCAATGTTCAGGTTTCACTTATCGAAACTGAAAAACTGCTTTCTGAAATGGTTGGCAAGCGCCTTGAAGCTCTTGCTGCTGAGGGTAAATATAAAGGCAAATATGCTACCATGCATCATTTCTTCGGATATGAAGGACGTTGCGCTGACCCCTCTAACTTCGATGCAAACTACTGTTACGGTCTTGGTTATACTGCCGCTAATCTTATTGCTGCAGGTGTAACCGGTTACATGTCAAGCCTTCGTAACCTTACATTTGCTCCTGTTAACTGGATTGCCGGTGGTATACCTATCACAATGATGATGAATATGGAACGTCGTCACGGTGAGATGAAACCTGTTATACAAAAGGCTCTCGTGCAGCTCGATGGTGCTCCATTCCTTAAGTTTGCTAAGCAGCGTGACGAGTGGAAGTATAATACATGCTACACTTATCCTGGTCCTATCCAGTACTTCGGTCCGACTGAAGTATGCGACCAACCGTCATTGACTCTCGTTTACGAGCAGAAGAGAAGAAAATACTAATATATCCTTTTTTACAGCTTGCATGTCCCCTGTATGGCAACGCCGCCATACAGGGGACTTTTTTATTGTATTCAAAAGTTTTTTATGAGTAATATCTAACTCATAACATTTGATGGCACCGGTAACGTGATAGTGAATTTTAGGCCCCCATTTTTGTCATTCTCTGCAATGATTGTACCATCATGTAGGATTATGGCATTTTTTACAATTGAAAGTCCGAGTCCGGTACCTCCGAGAAGACGAGAACGACCTTTGTCGATTCGGTAGAACCGTTCAAATATGTGTGGTAAATGTTCCGCGGGTATTCCGCAACCATTGTCAGTGACTATAACGGTTATTCTGTTGGGAGGGGATGGGATTTGCCGTAAAGAGATTGTGCTGCCTCCACTATATGCTATAGCATTTGAGATTAGATTGCGGAACACGGAATCCAATAACGAACGGTTCCCAAAAATTATTATTGAATCGGTGATTTCATTCTTTATCGTAATACCTTTGTCGGCAGCTATTGGCTCACATTCATCTACAACTTCAGACACTATACTGCTTAGGTCAACATATGTTTTTGTGATTGATTTCGGAGCATCGTCCATTCTGGTAATCAAAGCCACATCATTTAGCAATTGTTTAAGTCGTTCGGTATTTTCAAGACAACGGTTTAGAAACGCTTCTTTCTTTTCATCCGATAAATTTTTATGGGTCAACAATGTTTCCAAACATACCTGAATGGATGCCACTGGAGTTTTAAGTTCATGATTGATATTGTTGGTTAATTGTTTTTTTATGCGTTCCTTCTCCTTCTGTTCATGAAGTGCCGTTATATGTTCCTTATCGCGGTCGGAAACTGCTTTTTGGAGATTGGCATACAGACGGACTATATGATTTGAGATGGAACCGAGTTCATCTTTTGGGAATGGTGCGGTATCATAAATCCGCTCCCCTCGCTCAGCCTTTTCGGCAAATCTGTTAAGGCGCATGATATGCAATCCGATGCGTCGGGTAGCGAAAAATCCAATAATACACATTGCTATAGTGACACCACCCATAGCCCATAAGAATCCAAAGTCAGCTTTGAGTAGTTCGCTTAGTGATACGGAGTAGGGGACTGCAGTTCTAACTACATACCTATTGTCGCCGGCAGTGGCGGAGTAGAAATATGTATTTCCAGTGCTTTCGCTGTGACGCCGTACCGTGTATGCAGAACCTTCTTTCAATGCTTTGGCAATTTCTATGCGCGACAGATGGTTAGGCTCCGGAAATGAGTCAAGGCTATTGTCATAAACTACGCGCCCTATACTGTCAATGATGCTGACCCTCAACTCTGAAAATTTATGAGGTTGTGAGATTGAGACTTTGACCACATCGTTCCCTGCAGAGATATCATCCAAGATATGCTCATTAATCAGTTGAAGCTGTGAGTTCAACTCTTCAATCTTGAATTCCTTTTCCCTATGATATTGAAATCCAAGAAAGCATCCAACTAAAAGTAGTGAGTAGCCAAGAAGCCATACAAATAGCCGTTGGGGATAGGTGAGTCTATTCAATAAAACCATAGCCATAACCAGAACGAGTGACTATATTCTTTCCATATTTACCAATTTTCTGTCGTATACGGGTGATGTTGACATCAACAACTCTGTCGAGCACCACCACTTCATCGGTCCAGATATCTTTCAACAGTTCTTCTCTCGAAAATATTTGTCCGGGATGAGAGAGTAGTTTCAGAAGAATTTCAAACTCTTTGCGTGGTAGTTTTACTTCCTCTCCGTCAACCATACACATTTTCTTATCGGGGATTACAGTAAGTCCCTGATATGTCACTTTGTCGGGATATGTTTCTTCCGCATCTTTCTGAGTGGATACTCTGCGTAGTACTGACCGGATTCTTGCTGATACATTTCTCAAGGAATAGGGTTTTACAATATAGTCATCCGCACCTAAGTCGAGTCCAGAAATCATATCGTCCTCTGTATCTTTGGCTGTGCAGAATATGATTGGTACGCGAGCCGTGAGTGGATTTGATTTTATTATCCGTGCAAGCTGCGTCCCGGAGATTTCTCCCATCATTATATCGAGCAGGAAAAGGTCATATTTGGTCAAATCCATGCTCAGAGCTGCCTCCGCATTTTCAGCGGTATCCACTATGTAGCCTTCTGCTTCCAGATTAAAGCATAGTGCTTCACGTAGAGTCTCTTCGTCATCTACCACTAAGATTCTTGTCATCTTTTCCATTATTTCTATTCGGTTTCTTACGTGTGCAAATGTACGCAATTACTTATTATACTGCCGCAGGATTGATAAAAAATAAGAAGGCGTTTAACAGTAATTATCAAACGCCTTCTTTAATATCTTTCCTTATGAATCAGAGAGAAAGGGGATTGATGGTGAGTTCGCCACCGGAGGAGATTGGTAAGGTTATTTCCAATAATCCCGGATGTCTCATGGTGAATGGTTGCGGCTTCCCTCGGAATCGGACTTCATATTTATGCTCCGGGTTCATGCAAACAAGCATGGACCGCTGATGATTGGCGGACATATTGTCAAATACGATATCGGCTTGATATGACGTGTGATTGTCGTTGAATTTGCTGCTTTTAAGCCATATTTCAAAACCTGTAGATACTCGACCTACACGGTAATATGCTGCAAACCAACCGAGCAATGGTGAAGATAAGCCAGAAAACTGATGCCAACCAGCACCTCGACCCGAGGAGATGATGAAATGCTCGAAGGTGAAATAGCTCCTGTTGCATTCGCGTTCCCAAGTTTCGAGAGCCGTTGATGCAATGCGCCAAGCTTTCTCCGGTTCGCCTAAATCAAGCATGGTTTTCCAAATCATCCATTGATGTGGCATCCATACGGCACCATTCCAGTAGCCATCGGATTTATAATATTTTGTATTTTGCGCTACAGTGGAAATTCCGAGGTCAGTCCATAGTTCCGATGGACTGAATATATGTCCTACTAACCGATTGGCGCGGTCTGGTGGGACTGTCCCAGCTACAAGCGGACTGATTCCGTCAATGCCGCAATTAAAATTGGAACCATCTGAATAACGAAATATGCCATATGGGTGTCCTAAACTATCGTGCCTCATGTATCCGTAATACCCGCTCTCTTCATCCCACGCATATTTGTCAAGAGCATTGGAAAAAGTACGGATGTCAGTTTCATACTGTCTCGCATCCTTTTTCGCTCCGAGATGTAAAGCCATCTGTCGGAGTATACGTGCGGCTCGGATAGTATATGCTGTATTCACTACTGGAGTTATTGTTTTTTTATCAGGAAGCGCCTTTTGTGGCGGATAGTCATCCCATCCCCCTGAATTATAGAAGTAATCCCAGGTTCGCAGCAGTTTAGACTCTTTCATCAATGTAGAGGAGGAGCTGTCGTGTCCGGCAATAAAATCATAATACTGCTTTAGGCGAGGGTATAGGAAGTTCAGGGCATCCTCCGATTGGGTCATGTTCCATAGTTCCTGCCATGCAAAAATTTGGATTGGTAATGGTGTACCATGATGGATAAATGCAGATTCGCAACCGGGAGATGTCGTATAGGCACGTATACATTCGAAAGCCTTCACTATGTCGACATCTGCGAGTCCAAGAGCTATGAATCCAGAGTCCCAAGTGTAAAGGCTGTTCCAATTCTTTCCAGGAGTGAAATGACGTATGTATTCACCTTGTGTGCGTACAGGAAAGACCGTATTTGAAAGGAGAGCCGCCTGCAGGAGCCGTATACCATGCGCATATTTTTCAGAGCCTTCAAGATATGGGTACTCAAGACTATCTTTTTGGGGAATCAAGTCTACAAAATCTTCCTCTGACACGTGGAATTTTTGGATAGCTCTCTCTACAGTCTCTTTATTCTCCCCCGTAGAAAGCAACGCATATATACGTTGTGACGACTCGGGTTTGAGTACTACTGGACGAAGAAAACCATCAGTATAGTGCCATTTATGGTTTCCGTGTAGACGTGAACTTACATGGTCATGAGTCTTTTTGCGGAAAAACGATTCAAGATTATCATCAAGAATTTCTCGTATTTCTGAATCAGTGTAGTTCCATGCCACACCATAGAAATTGTCACACATCGGAAATTTCAGAATGAAATCCTGGTTTGTGCCGCTTTTATGTATGATTGGAGTAAAAGATATATTGCGTGGCTCAAATATCACTTTTTTTAATGATGCGGTATCCTCAGAAAGGAAAAAGCCATCCAATACTGTGGATGATGTGCCGAGCGACGTCATAGTTAGTGTGGATTTACCAGCGGGAGCCTCGAATGGAACATAATCCATTGTGAATTCTCCTGTTCCGCGTAGCCGTAATGTGTCGGATGATATACCTGACAGGGCGAACGATGCTTCCACATCTACAGGTGTCTTGTGACGTATGGCTATGACCCCTCTTTGGGATGATGGCAGATTGATAGCGTATACTAATTTATGCCCTTTATCTCGACCTATGCCGCCGCCGAGACAATAGCCGCTGACTGATTGGTCGGCGTGTACTTCATTACGGAGATTTCCATCCCATGAAAGTCGATATTGCGGTGTGTGTATTACGGGTTCGTTAAGCACATAATCATTGAAGCTGTGCCATTCATTAGGTGCAATACCCTTGACTTCCACGGATGGAAGTCCTTTCTCATAATCAATGTACGACATCAGGTTTAGCACAATATTCTGGGGCGCTGATGTATGGTTGACACACTCAATCTCAACAATGGTCATCGTGCTGTCAATGAGATGGTATGTGACATCGGTATACACCATATCTTTCCATTCCAACTCATAGCGGTATGTGATTCGGTCCATTGCCGGATTGATTTCCCATGGGTAATAGCCCGATTCAAAAAGCACATGTGGTATCAGCTGGCTGTTTCGGTAATACCCGGGCATAACAGAGAAATCAAAACGTAGCGGGGTTTTTAGGTCCGGAATGTGAGATATACCGGCATATCGCTTTGAGTATGGACCCCATTTATGAAGAGTGGTAATGTCGTGACTTGGAACGAGACAACTTTTCGGAATGGAAGCCTGCACCATTGATGAAGCAAGATGGCATATAATAATCAAGGTGAATACCTTGAATTTGCTGATGCATGATTTAAGATATTCACCTTTTGTTATGCCTTCAAAAATATTAAAGAGCATTTTCTGAATCCAATTTACAAAATGAGTTTCAACTTCTGAATGCTATTTGTTTAGCAACGCATACGCACACCAGATTGTTGGTGCTTGTCCGTGATAATCACCGGCGATACGTGGGCGGTCAATATAATATTGTTTACTGTTTTTCTTTCCCGTACCTATGCATACTTCAGTAAGGTCATTGTTGTCGTCAATATAGTTGCATAACCCAAGCCAAGCTCTGCGTGCCACTGGTCCGAATTCCTCAGCATCAAGCCATCCGTTTTTGACACCAACTATCATAGCGTATGCAAACATAGCCGAGCCTGATGTCTCAGTCCATGATTCAGGTGTGTCAATCAACTGATTCCAAAGACCATCCTTGTTTACATACTTTTTTAGGTTGTCCATCATCAGTTTGTATCCTTTCATGATTCTCTCGCGGTTAGGGTCGTTTTGTGGTAAATTGAACAGCAGCTCAGTCATACCTACTGCCATCCATCCGTCACCGCGTCCCCAATAGTATGGTACATCGGGGGCATGATAGAATAATCCGTTCGGGTGCTGTAGCTCATCAAGATACATAACCATCTCGGCTGCAGCTCGATTCATGTATTTTGAATCGCCTGTGACTTTGTATGCCTCTGATTGTACGATAGTAATCATATACATATCATCAATCCAGAGACGGGTTTGCCAAGTGTGACCTTTTTTGTCCCAATCACGTTCCTCTTTAGTGGCATTTTTCGGAAGTGTCCATTGTGTGTCAGCATAAGGAAGACCGAGCTCTTTGTAGCGTTCATCCTTCGTGATATTATATAGTCTCAGGGGAAGACACCCGAACATATTTTGGTCCACATGAATAGGAGGGGGAAGAAGATTTTTCTCGATATGAAACAAAAGTTCAAAACGATTTCTCAATTTGTTGATGAGCTCCTCATTTTTGGTAAGTTCAGCGAATCTTAGAGCACCATACCATGTGCATACTTCAGCATAATGGATTCCTTTATCGAAGTATAGCTGATGTTTGCAATCCAAAAAATGATTGCTGAGCTTTTCTCCTACAATTTTAGGGTCTGCTTTTACAGGAAAATTGTCGAAATATTCTTCAGCAGTGGCAGTGCCGGTGGCTAAAAATGCCATTGCAATCAAGGCATAAATATAATGAAATGATTTTCTCATATTGTTAATTCAAATAAGTATTATTTCAATTTCTATTTCTATTAGTGCTTTACCTCTACTTTTATGGTTTTGTTACAGTCCGTAGTAGGGATAGTTACAATTAAGTTGGATGCTGTTTTGTCATATTGGTAATCGGCGTTTGAAATCTTTTTGCCATTTATCTTGACTGATGATGGAACGTCGCATCCATGCACATTCAATGTGTATCCACGTTTTGACATAAGCTCAGGGGCATTGCCTGTCGTGGTGACTTTGCGGGGAAGGATAATAAATGTATCCTTTTTTCCATCAGATTTACAAGTCATTTCTGTGAACGCATAATTTGAAGCATAGTCTGCATTGTCTCCACCATCTTCATACAAGCGACCTGCGCCATTACCACGTGCCACGGTATGGATGACCATGTTTTCAGGACGTTCTGTTACACTTTTAACACCAGCAGGATTAAACGGTATCATGGAACCTTGGCGGAAGAAATAAGGAATCTGTTTGATATTAAACTTAAATTCTTTCACACATGGACCCTCGATAAGTTCATTTGTTGCGATGCCCCACCATTTGCCTTCGGGAAACCAAATTGTCTTAGTGCTGATACCATCCACACCTTCTTCAACAATCGGAGCCACTAAGATATCGTTGCCGAACATATATTCATTTTCGTACTTATATGCTTCCTCTGAATCGGGAAAATCATAATACAGTGGACGGCAAATCGAAATACCTGTATCGTAAGCCTCGCGTGCCATGGTGTATATATAAGGGAATAGAGAGTAACGGAGGTTTACGGCATCAAGCATATCAGGGAAATTGGGGAATTTCCAAATTTGACGCTCTATACGAGTCTCTTTAGTAGCATGTGTGCGGAACATTGGAGTAAATACTCCAAACTGAATCCAACGGAGCACGAGTTCGGGATTGTTGGCATTCTTGACACCGGTCCACACATGACCGCCAAGGTCATGACCCCAATATCCGTAACCAACATTTGATGCAGTCGCTGTGAAATATGGTTGGAATGCAAGGGTTGGGAAGTTAATCAAGGCATCTCCTGAGAAACCGATTTGGTAACGGTGGCTTCCAAGACCTCCCCAGCGATGGAATATAACAGGTCGGCGTTCGGGGCGGTTTTTTACCATATCATTGAAGAACACGTGGTTGCACCAGAACGTTTCTCCCAGTCCTTTAGTGTAGCGGCTGGTGAGATGTTGTTGCCAATCAATCCACCAGAAATCCACACCTTCACTCTCATGGTCACGGATTATATTATCGAAAAATGGTTTTGCAAAATCGGTATTGTCGAGCACCCAAGGAATGGTGTCCCCTTTGAGATACTTTCCGTTAAGGCTCCGATTCATTGCTGAGTAATATTGGGGGGATTCCCTTTCACATACACCATCGGCTGGATGCAGGTTGAGGGCGATTTTAAAATTCCGGTTGTGGATGTCGTTGAGTAGACCCTTGGGGTCGGGAATAAGCTTGGTGTTCCAACTCCATCCAGTCCATCCTCCGCGACCGTCTGAATCCTTTTTATTACCGTTCCAATGCCAGTCCATGTCAAGAATCATGACATCGCATGGTATGTTATTAGATTCTAAGTCCGACATGATGTGGCGGTAATCGTCTGCAGAATATGAGGCGTATTTACTGTACCAATAACCAAATATATATGCCGGTGGCAACGGTATCTTACCGCAAATCAGGGTGAAATCATACAGAGCTTTTTTGTAATCCTTGCCATAGCCCATGAAATAGAGGTCAAGAGCATCTGGGTCATTCCGTTCAGCCCACCAGTCAAAGCCCATAGTGCTGTCCGCTTCGAAGGCAAATGAACGGCTGCCATCAGCACGTTTGCTGGACCAAGAGTCGTCAATTACAGCCCATCCGGAACGTGAGATAATGCCATTCTCAAGTTCTGAGCGCTTGTTGTCGCCGTTGCTTCCATCAAGTGTGCGACATGTACCTTTAAGATTCAGCGGGTCTGGCTTTCCGGGGTACCATGTAGCTTTTTCTCCATTTTGAATGAATGAAATGCTGAGATTATCGGGCGATGCCGGTGAGGTGAGGGGATTGGTACCTTTGCGGTAGCGCAGATTGAGCTTGTCTGTGGTTATATACAGAAATTCGCTGTCTTCTGATGATTTATATTTCGGAACGTCAAGAGCACGGTTTACAACGGCGAAGGTAGCTCTATCCTCAAATGCCCCCTTTGCGCTATGTTCAATTCGAATCATTTCAGGGGTAAGCACGGTGAAACGTGTGTTCCCGGAAAGAACGATGGCTTTGTCATCGGCTTTTGGTGAATAGTGCTCAGCCACGGCGGAGTTGCAGCATATAAGTGCTACTACGGCAGTCAGTGCATAGCGTAGGTGATTGGATAAATTGACTGTATTTAAAAACATGGTTGAGTTATAAAAGGGATTGTTAAAATAAGGTCTGATTTATGCCTTTTATTTTTTACCAAGAAGAAATTCTTCGGCACGACCAGGGGTGTAGAGTTGCCATAGTGATGCTACTGTCCAACCCGGAGCGAAGATATTGTTATAGTATCCTTTCCCGTTTCGTCCATAATCCCAGTTGGTATGCTGGACTACCTCCGGATAGTAACCGGTTTTGGCAATGCCGCAGAGATGACCGTCAACAGGGAGAAGTTGTCCCATGGATGAGGATATGACTTCTGCAAAATCAGTGAAACGGTTATCTGCATATTCTCGACCGAGCCATCTGAGCACATCTGCAAATTCAAACACAAATACATCGATATGGTTGTTCTCCACTGAGACATTTCCCCAACCGCGAGTCTTTAGACCTATGTCGCCAAGCATCTGACCTTTTGCAAACGGCACATCCCAAGTGTAGTACCATGACAGTGCGAAATATGCGGCTTTTTTGGTAAGCTCGGCGCATCTGCGCTGCTCTTCCCCTTTTGTGACAAGGGCTAAATAATAGGTAGCGGTAGCGGCATAGAGCGAAGCCTCTTTGTCCTCGCAATTAGCATCAAGTGTGGATGAGAAATAATCGGATTTGGAGATTAGTTCATTTTCAAGATAGTCAACCGAGCGGCGCGCAGCCTCAAGATAACGTTTGTTTTTGAAATATTTATATCCCATTACGAGTGGGAGAGTAGCAGAGGGGGTGCTTCCACCAGTCTCATCTACAATTGTTCCGTCATCTTTGAATTTACGGGGGAAACTACCGTCAGGATTCTGTAAATCGAGGAAAATGTTAAGTAGATTCTTCATCTTTGCTTCCCATTCAGGATGCTTTCTTCCATGAAGTTTTTCGTATTGGAGATAGTTAAGTACTGCGTAGACCGCCTCTGATTGCCGGCGTATGCTACGCACTGAATCCTCACGTTCGGGATTATATCGCACTACTTCTCTGAAAATTCCAGCTGGAGAGAAACCGTTGTTAAGGTATGATTCATATATTTTGTTAGCACCGTCAATCAAATCGTTGCGTGAATTAAGTTCACCATATTCAAGTGCGTTGTAGGCATTGAGCAGTGAACGTCCGAGAAACCCGACCTCTGCTACACCTGATGTAGTACAGGTGGCGGTCTCAAGCCCTACACCGGCGTAGTATTTCAGTGGTTTGTCATCAACGTAGCTTGCTGTAAAGAAGTCGGTCATGGTACGTTTCAGTTGCTCGGGTGAATAAGAGCCTTCTACCGGTTGTGGACGGGTAATATCATAGCAATAATTCCAAGTGGATTCCATGCATTCAGAAAAATCAGAGGCATCCTTTTCTGTAAGTTCCCAATTGAGATGGATAGAGTTTCCTTTGCGCAACAATTGGAATGCCTCAACAGATGGGGCTAAGGTGAGTTTGCGGATGTATGATTTAGGCGCTTCGCAGTAAGGGAATCCAAAAGCAAGATAGCTTTTCCCGTCTGCATTGCCGAATCCGGTGTAACCTATAGAAGTCTCGCCGGAGACTATGACCTCACCTGCGTTATGTGTGGTAAGTGCATCTTTGTCGAGCTTGTCGGTGCGCATTACCGCCATATATTTTTTTGCTTCAGGACTGAACACTGCAGTAAGAGGTGTGCTCAATCTGTCTTCGCGGACTAACCAATATTCTGATTCACGAATAGAGGGGGTATGTTCTGGAGAACGAAGATTCTTTCTATACCAGAATCCTGGCATAAGAAATAAACTGCTCTCATGAGGATAATCGGTGACAATCTGTTCACCGTAATTGAAATATATATCTTCTTTCGCTTTTATGACAACACTGACTGATTTCCTATGATTATCTCCTGCCACTGACCTTTCAATTTCTACTGGCAATATCTCAGATGAAACTGCAATGTCTTTTCCATTGCCTGAATTCTTGAAGGACAAGGCATGAGTAACAGCTGCATTTCCCGGCGTTTTCAACGATATGTGTGCGACCGGATTTGTTTCCATTGCCACCATTTGTGATGCACCAAACAGGTTTGTAAGGAGAGACAAACCTAAAAACAATCTTTTTACACTCATAAAATTCTTCATATTGGAGTGAACCTAATCAATCATTACTTAAAGGATGGAGCTTTAGCCTTCAGAGCAGGTGAATCACCTGCCACAGATGGCCATCCATTAACCCAAATTATTTTATCTAACATCAATCTACGGCCTTTTGAGCCCGAAACTTTTACTGCATGGTATAGAATCCAGTCATCACCGGCATCGTCGGTTACGATTTCAGAGTTATGACCTGTGCCAACAAAGTGGTCGTTCTTATGAATGAGCATTTCATGATGATTATCGAGCATAGAAGCACCTTCACGGTCAGTGTACGGACCTAATAGTTTGTCCGATTTTCCCACCACTGTGGCATAAGTGCTCTTTAGACCTTCGCAGCAGGTGCCTGTTGAGGCAAAGAGGTAATACTTACCATCTTTCTTATGGATATATGTACCTTCATAAGCTGTTCCGGCTAATTTTATTGGTTTGAAACCTGGCTTAACAGCCAGTCCGTCGTCTGTGAGTTCCACTGCATATATTCCACTGAAACTTCCGAACATGAGGTATTTTTTCCCTTCATCCTCGATGTAGAACGGGTCAATGCAATTTTGAACACCAATCTCACTGCTGATAAACATTTTCCCATGGTTCTCAAATGGTCCGGCTGGAGAGTCTGATGAAGCACAGCCTATGCCGCAGCTCCATTCTCCACCCCACACCGACATGGAATAGTGCATCACATATTTGTCTCCGATTTTACTGATATCCGGAGCCCAAATGCCGGCTTTTTCCACGAAATTCGGACGAGTCTCATCGGTAAATGCAGTTCCTGCAAATTCCCAATCCACCAAATTTTTTGAACGGTAGATAGGTAGGTTGCGAACAGTCTCGGTGGCGTATACATAATAGTATCCGTCATCACCCTTTATGATGGAGGGGTCAGGGAGATTCTTATCAGCAACAGGATTCTTATACTCGTTCACACTCTTCCCAGCCATGAGCGCAGGGCTCATGGCTATGGAAAGCGCGATGATAATTTGCTTCAACATATAAAAGCTAATTCAAGGGATTAATTGAAAACAGGAGCTTCAGCCAGTTTGGATGGTCCGTTTTGAACCAGTTCGGGCCAACCATCAACCCAAACAATTTGGTCAAGCATCAAGTATCGACCGCCTGAAGGAGTGTCACGGCAATAGCTGTGATACAACAGCCAGTCCTTGCCGTTACTATCAGTTACAAGCTGTGAGTTGTGTCCAGGTCCTACGAAATATTCATTACCGCGGATTACCACTTCGTAACCATTGTCGACCATGGAAACTCCCTCCTTGTTTACATAAGGACCAGTGACTGATGTAGAGCGTCCTACCACAGTCATATAGGTGCTGAGCATGGAGTTACAGCAGCTACCAACTGAGGCGAAAAGGTAATAATACTCGCCACGTTTGTGGATATGTGGAGCTTCAAACGCATTGCCGGCTACCATTATCTTTTCCTTTTTTGCAGTGGCTAAGTCGGGCGACACACGAAGTCCGTCGTCAGTCAGTTTAACAGCCCAAAGACCGTTGAAACTACCCCATACGAGCCATTTCTGACCATTATCATCATAGTAGCATGGGTCTATAGAGTTACGGACATCAATTTCGGAAGATGTGAAAAGTTTACCTTTTCCGTCAACTGATTCTTCAAGTGAGAAGGGACCTTCAGGTGAAGGGGCTGTCGCGATACCTATACCGGCAGTAGCTGGTTTACCCATTGCTGACATGGCGAAGTAAAGGATGTATTTATCACCGACTTTTTCAATGTCAGGAGCCCATACGGCAGCGCCTGCATCAGTGACGAATGTCGGTTTTTTCTCAAACATCTTACCTCCGTCTGTCCAGTTAATCAAATCAGTTGATTTCCTGATTACAGATGTGTTGGTTGCGAACATGTAGAACTGATTGCCTTCCTTCCATACAGTAGGGTCTGCTGCACTGTATGAAGTCAGCGGATTGGAGTATGTATTTCCTGATAGGGAAGTGGTCTTTTCATTGTCATCAGAGCAGGAAGTGAGAGCACCAATTCCTAACGCTAACAATAGTAAATATTTGCTGTTCATGATTATTTTCGTTTAAGTGTCTCGTGAAAGAGATAGTAGCTGTGGTTTAATAACGTTTTTCAAGTTCTTCCACAGGTATGTTATCTTCATATCCATCATACCCGTAGTTCTGGTTGATTCGTCCCTCGGTATTTGATTCTATGGCATTGCGGGGAATGGGCCACCAAACGTGGTATGGTTTCATGATGAATGCATTGGTGGAGTAGTAATATTCCTCGGCGAAGAAGTTGTTTTTCTCCATTATGCGGTCGTAGTACCAGTTCTTTTCAGAGAAGTTATCCATTGAATATCCTTCATCGCCTCTCTCGGCTTTAAGGCATGCTATACGGGTAAGCTCTGATTTGCGGTGGTCCTCAATGAATAGTTCACGTGCTCGTTCATCAAGGATATCATCGAGAGTCACACTTGTGAGTTCGGGAGCGTTCACGCGACGGCGAATGGCGTTAACATCTTCGGTAGCCTGAGCGTTCTTTCCCATCCACCAGTATGCTTCCGCACGGTTGAGATAGGTTTCTGCAAGACGGAAAATGTATTGGTCAGTGAAACCGCCGACGGGAACATTGCCACCTGCGTTGGGGTCGTCTTTGCTCACAAGGACCTTTACTATCGGGAATGAGAAGTAGCAGCGCATAGTGTCAGTGCAGTATTTGGGGTCGACAGGTTGTCCGAAGTACTTTGCACTCCCACCTTTGGATGGAGGAAGATTGTATGTGATGCGCGAACGGTCAAACCAGTTGTTGGAATTGTGTCGCATATCAGTGCCGCAATCCTTCCAGATGCCAAATTGAGCGTAATTTGTAGGACGAATTTTCGCAAGACCGCGACCTAATAGTTCAAGCTGTTCATATCCATCGTAGATACCCTTAGCATCAGTTGTACCATTCTTGCCGTCAGGTGTCTTAACCTTTGCACCTGCGTGCCATTGGGGCACAAAGTTACGTTTACGTCGTGAACCGCTGGGAGAGGAACAGCCTTCGATACCGTAGCGTTCCTGTCCTACCATAATAGCTTCGGCATTTTCCGGCAAGCTGATGTTATCTTCGTTGAATAGGTCGTTATATACATCTTTGGTCGGGTCAGAAACATTAACGCCAAAACGGTTGGTCATGAGATGCAGTCCATAGTTTTCGATGCAACGTGTAGCAGCATCTGCAGCTTCCTGAAAATCTCCGTTGGCAAGGCATATCTTTGCAAGGAGATGTTCGCCTGCGGCGCGGCTTACAGCTCCACGAATCACATTCTCAGGGAGCCATTGCACTGCATATTCCATATCGCTTTTGATGTTGCGCAGGATTGTTTTGCGTGATACAGTGTTGAAATCGAGCTTAGCCTGGGTGATTTCCTCTCCAATCCAGGGCACATCTCCGAATTGGTTAACCAAAAGGTAATACCAGTAGGCGCGGTGGAAATAACCCTCTGCAAGACATGCATTGCGGTCCTCTTCCGATGCCATACCTTTGGCTTCTGGTGAGCGGGTGATTACGGTATTGGCATACTTGATACCGTTCCATGCCCATACCCAGTAGCGGAGGTGAAGATACATGTTGGTGGAGGGAGTGAGCTGAGTCACCATGTTATGGATTTCCTTAGTTTCAGGACCACCCATCACTGCAAGGTCAGACCATGCGTATTCATATACGCAGAAAGTCTCGCAGTTACCTGAGTTGAATGCGTCGCCAAACCATTCAAAGTTCATCTGCTTGCGGCAGAGGCGGAGCATGGTTTCCAGACCAGCGCGGTCAACGAAAGTGTTTTCCGGGGTGAGGAATGACATTGATTTAGGTTCGATATCCACGCATGAATGGAATGCGGTAGCTACCAATCCAGCTGTTAGACAGCTTAATATATATTTTTTTGCTTTCATGGGAATGCCTTGTTAAAGTTTCAGTTTTTTCGATTAGAGAGTGAGATTCAATCCAAAAGTCCAGATTCTCGGGGTGATGGCGTTGGTGAGAGGGTCAGTATGACGCCATCCTGAGATTACAAATGCATTGTCGACGTTAACGCTCAGACGGAGTGTTTCAACATTGAATTTGCGGGTTAATTTCTGTGGGAAAAGGTAAGATAATGCCATGTTCTGCATTCTCACATAGTTACGGCTTTCGTAAATATTTACCCCCGGGCTATCGATATTTGAACCTAAGCGGGCATATTTATTGCTTTGCTTCCAAGGTGTCCAGTACTCGTTCCAACGAGAGTTGGAGGTATTGAAGAAGCGGTTGTTTTCATTACGTGCCACATTGTCCACGCCGAGCCAGTCAAATTCACCACGGAGTGTGAATGAGAAATTAAGACATTTGAAAAGATTCAAGTTGCTATTGAATGTCATGCGGTGTTTCGGTAGACGAGAGCCGAGCCATACCTTATCCTTTTCATTAACCTTACCGTCGCCATTTACATCGAGCAGACGAGGGTCGCCAGGCTGTTTGCCATACTTGGCCGCTTCAAATTCCTCGCCAAGCTGCCAGATACCGATGAACTTGTAGTCGTAAATCTCATCGATACCATGACCGATGTACCAGCCGTTCTTCACATCATCGTCTTCGCGCTGACCAATTACATTTCCGTTTGCATCAAGCACGTCAACCATGTTTCCGTAAAGATGCTTGATTTCATTATGGTTGTGAGAGTAGGTAAGGGTAGTGGTCCAGTTCACATTCGGAAGCTGGAGATTCACACTTGAAATTGAGATTTCAGCACCTCTGTTGGCGATTTCACCAAGATTGGACGCTATGGTTCCGTAGCCTGAGATTTCGGGCATTGCGCGGTCCATCAGCAAATCGTTAGTTTTGTTCTTATATACCTCAATTGAACCATTCAATCTGCTGTTAAGGAAGGCGAAGTCAAGACCCCAGTTCCAACCTGTTGTTGTCTCCCATTTCAAGTCGCGGTTTGCGAGGCTTGATGGATACACACCCTTGTAGTTCTCACCTCCTTGAATAACATTTGTGATGGTCAGACGAGAGAATGCAGCATAGCGACCAATGTCTCGGTTACCTGTCTGTCCCCATGACACACGAAGTTTTAAATTATTAAGCCATGATATGTCTCTCAGGAATTTTTCCTCGCTTAGACGCCAACCTCCTGCGAATGTCCAGAAGGTACCGTAAGGATTGTTCTGACCGAACGCTGAGAAGCCGTCGCGTCGCACAGAACCAGTGAGGAGATAGCGGTCCATGAGAGAGTAATTCAATCGCCACAAAAGACCGTTGCCGGTTTGCATTTCATCATTTGATGTTACGGTGGGCACTACGCCTGCCTGTATGGCATGGAAACCGAGGTTGCCGTTAGGCTGGAAACCTTGATTGTTACCCTGTGAACTCCAGCTTTGGAATTTTTCAGCTGTGTAGACAAATGTGAAATCGAAATTGTGGATATCAGCGAAACTCTTGTTCCATTTCAACATATTATCGATGGTCCATTCATAGTCAGAATATTCGTGACGCTTGGCGCTGCCTCCTTCTACCTGTCCGGGCACTATGTCGGATGTATAGTAGTAATCCTTAAGCATTCCGTAGCGGATATTATATGTGGTCTGCCATGAGAAACCGTAGGGTAGGGTGACTTTTGCAAAGATAGAAGTGTTGAGATTCCAGTAACGGTAGAATTTATCATTTACATAGTGGGCAAGGAAGGGATTTGAAAGACGGTTGTCATCCCAGGGACGCACTTTGATAGACCCATCCTCTTCATACATGCTTCCAAATGGGCTCATGCTTCTGGCTGCGCTACCGTCAACGGCAATTTCATCAGAACCTTTATGTGTGAACTGTGAGTTGGTACCGATATTGAGCCAGTCAGCCACTTTAACGTCAAGATTGACGCGCATACGGGTTGCTCTAAATTGGTCGCCCACAAGAATACCCTCGTTTTTGGTGTGTCCTAATGACATGTAGTAATTCGTTCTTGATGTCTTACCTGACACTGAGCCGGTATAATCCTGTCGGAAGCCTTTCTGATAAGCGAGGTCTACCCAATCGGTTACTTTACCTGCTTTGTAATTCTCTACTTCTATGGGATTGAATTCAAGTCGTTGCATCCATGTTTCGATGTAGTCACCGGAGAATGACGGGTCGTAAGCTGCCCATTGCTCCTGAGTCACACCTTCAGGAAGATTCATAGGATTATCATAGTAGCCTGTGCCTTTCTGCTGTGCGCCAGGTTTGAAATAATCTATAGTTTTGAAGTAGTCACTTCGACGCTGCATGTATTGGTCGGCTGTAGGCATTTCCGGCATGAAAGTAGCTTCGGCGAAACCGAGTTTTGTGCTTACAGTTACCGATGGTTTGTCGGATGAACCGCGTTTCGTGCTTATGATAATTACACCGGCTGAACCTTTCGAACCGTATACAGCAGTTGAGCTTGCATCCTTGAGTACGTCGATGCTCTCGATGTCACTCGGATTCACATCCTCAATATTGCCGTAGAAAATTACACCATCAAGTACAATCAGAGGTGATGAGTTAGCCTTGAGTGATTGCTGTCCACGAATCATGAGGTTAGAGGCGCCACCGCCTGCACCTGTTGAGGGAGTGATGTTGACACCGGGCACTGTTCCGACAAGGAAGTCGAGTGCATTTGTCGCGGTGCGGTTTTTCAATACTTCCTCACCAACATGAGCCACCGCTCCTGTTAGGTCTTTTCTTTTCATCGAGCCGTAGCCGATTACCACAACATCATCGAGCATAAGTGCGTCTTCTTCCAGAGTTACGTCAAGTTTATTTACTCCGGCTCCGATTGCACGCTCCTCGGTTCGATAACCGATATATGAGAAGAGCAATGTTACTTTTTTGTCAGGAACTCGCAGTGAATACTTTCCATCGATGTCCGTGATGGTAGCAATGTTCTGGTCGTCCTTTACTCTTACTGTCGCACCGATGATGGCTTCACCGGAATTATCGACTACAACACCGGTCACAAGGCGCCCGTTAGAAGTCTGCGCCTGGACTTGTGAAAAGCCAACAAAAATCAAGATTACAATCAGTATCCTAATTCTGGCTTGAGAAATGAATTCTGAAATCCTTTGTTTCATGATATGATAATAAATTGGTGTCGAATTAAAACGTGAGTTTCTTTTGAAACGCATAGCAAAAGTACCCAATTCAAGGTTCAAACAATAGAATTACTTTCCCGAAAAACCGAAAAAATGTCTCAAATTATAGTGAACAGAAATGTAAATCGCTTATCTGACACAATTTTACAATTTAAGCACTTTCGTAGGGTAATTCTGTCAGTAGTTTTTTATTGTCTGTAATGTTTGATGAAAAGTAGGTCTGATTTAAAATGTTTGGATATTTAAATCAGACCTATCTTCCATAACCATAATTACAATTATCTACCTATATATTTGCTGCTGTCACTATTGTTATTTACCTGTATTGTCAGCTATGTCAGCTAATGTGGGGGTAGGACCAAGATACGACCTTTTCAGTCCCCCGAAATCCAGAACAATCTTCTGAATGACTGTGCCAGCATCGCCACATACTATCTTTAATGTGTGCTTTCCTGGCTTGTCAACATGGAGGGTGGTCTTATTGATGCGGCAGTTTTTCAGCGCGCTCTCATACCATATCTGTGCATATTCAACTGATGAAGTTGATGGGTTCATTACCGGACCCTCGTCGATACACACACCATATTTTGTTTCTGAATTGGTTGCTTCATGACCAGCATAACCTCTGTCTTTGCTTAGGGTAAATGTGGGGAGTACATAGGTGTAGACATCTACAGAACCCTGGTCGAAAGTATAGAAGTCATATTCCAGACGGGGTGTTTCTCTACCAGCGGTGCGCTGTGGCGCAGCTATAGGATTGCCCATTTGTACTGCGAAATTCTCAAAACCCATGTAGGGGGCGACGGTCATTTTGATAGCATCGTTTTCTTTCTTGCGGTGGAAGCCGGCTGCATCAATCGATACATAACCGTTGTTCTCAACATAAATGGAATCGATATCAGCCATAACAGATGCCTCGGGACTGAAAGTTGACACAAGGACTTTCTGATGGTCGCCATTGTCAGCTATGATGTCAATCCATCCTTCGGCAGTTTCACCGGCAGGAACTTTGCTCCAGTCAATTGATACTTCTACACGTTCATCGTCAGAAGCGCCGGTTGACTTGGAGAGTTGAATCCATTTATCGGAAGTTTTTGCATTCCATTTTAGAGGTTTCTTACCTTTATTGAATACATCAACATAATATGTGCGGTTTAGATATTTATTGAAAGTCGGTAGGAAATGGTAGCTACCGCGACCTTTTAGACCATCTTCTTCCTCAGCCATCACTCCGAGTGAGGCGTAGTCTGAAAGCTCAGGTTCACGCAATTTGGGCAATTCGAAGTAGGCCGCTGCAAAACCCTGTTTCATGGTCATGATGTGGTCCCATTTGCCACCAAGTAGAGAATTGTAGCCTTTGGTTATTATATCAAGACTGTCATAGCACTGTTTGGCTGATTCGGCGTATCGTCCGGCAGAAGCACGACCCTGCTCGGTGAACCAACGGTTCTGTTGTCCGTCAAGTACCATACGATTGAGTAGTTCGCATCCCTTTACAGGATAGTAGAGAGCTTGATAGAAACAAGCTTTCTTATCTTCGGGAAGTTTGGCGTAAATATCGTCGACTATTGTGCCGATACGTCGGTACTCAGCTAAGCGGCGGTCTATCTCACGGTAATTGGTGATTGAGAAATCAGTATCTGTGTTTCGTTCTCGACCATGCTTGTCAGTAGCCCACTGATATCCCCAGCCCATGAATTCAGGACGACGGGAGAATGCCATGCGGTAGAATCCATCGCAAACATCGCTATATTTATCTGCATACTTGTCACCGAGCATTGAGCAAAGCCATTCGGTTCGATAGTTGGCTGCGCGGTTGAAATCAAATGAGTCTATGTCATAACCCATGGTCAAGAAGAGGTCCACGGCAAACTCACACGACTTGATGTCACCAGCATTGAGTAGCCAGATGCGGTCAGCGGTCATGTCGTAAGCTTTGCGGAGTTCTTCATACATTATTGTGGGTGAGGCGGTGTGCATCCACAAGTGGTCATGAGGTTTCCCGAGATATGATGCATGGTAGTATACACCTGAACGACCTGAACGACTCTGTTCTTTCGGGCTGCTCAAACGTTTCATGTATCCATAGTTGTCATCCGGCCAGATAATTGTCACATCATCCGGAAGAGTAAGACCCTGGTCATATACGTCAAGCACTTCCTTATAAGGAGTGAATGCCTGAGGAATTTCCTCAGCTGGCTTACCTGTCTGTTCAACAATCATCTGACGCTGAGCCATCAATGCATCCTTGAGCATAAGCATTCGTTCATGCATGTCGTTGCTTGCATTCATGGCGCGGTCATGAAGTCCGCGCAGTGCTAGGGTGTAGACATTTTCATATGGTGCAAGCTCCTTAGCTCGTGCATTAAGCACACTGTCAACGCTTGCACGGTTGTTGATATAGTCCCATTCTCCATATTCTTTACGATGCCATTCGCTGGCGGTATTAAGAAGCAACGGTTCACAATGTGATGAGCCCATTACGATACCATATCTGTCGGCTACCTCGCGGTTCTCTGGAATGGTATGGAATGCGGTGGATGCCTCATGCATGGCGGGACAAAGGTAGTTAGCTTGCAAACGAAGCAGTAATTCACATACTTTCTCATAGGTCTTGGGACCAATGTTTCCAAGCTCTTTTTCATAATTGTTCTTTGCCCAACGGAGCAGACCCCAGTCCTCATCGTTGATAAATATACCGCGGTACCTCACAGAAGGAATTTTAGATGTATATTTGTCAACCTTAAGGTTCACGGCATCTTTGTGGGTTACAGGTGCATCCATCCACCAGTACCAGGGAGATACCCCGATTGCCTTGGAGATGGATAGAATACCGTAAGCTGTGCCTCTGCGGTCATTACCTACTATTACGAGAGCTTTATCAACACCTTTTACCGGTTTATTCACGATTTGCACCAGATACTGTTCATAGCCGTTCTTTAGTGATGATACGTCTATCTTTTTATTCTTAACCATCTCATCAATCAGCTTGCTCTGACCGAGAGTACCCGCAATGATACATTGCTTTTGCCCCTTTATGGCAGTAAGGGATATTTCTGGCTTTTTGCCAGTGACGGTCTTAATGTCGTTGGCAAGTAGCTCGGCGGCGGTTGCCACTACCTTATGGTCAGACTGGTCGTAGCAGATACCTGAGATTGAGCTTTGGTTGACTAATGGGAATATGTCGGCACCCTTACCTTTGTCAGCTAAACTCACCTGCGCAATGCTGGCAGGTGCTGTAAATAGTACAGCTGCCGCTAATATTTGTTTTATTGACTTCATAATCTGCTGAATTATTTTTCCATCAGTGCAGCCACACACCACAGGTATGGACCCTGTGCATGATAATCACCTGTACGACGTGGGCGGTCATAATAATATTGTTTGTCATTCTTTTTGTTGGTGCCTACACAGATTTCACGCACCTGATTTTTCTCAGTGAGATAGTCTACGAGCGCTAACCATGCTTTGCGGGCAGCCGGTCCATATTCCTTTGCATCGAGCCAACCGTTTTTAACACCGTTTATGAAAGCATAAGTAAACATGGCTGAACCTGAGGTCTCTGTCCACCAGTCGGGTTCATCAATAAGTTGATTCCATAACCCTTCTTTATTTTGATATTTTTTCAAGCTTTCCATCATTGTAAGGTAACCTTTCATGATTCGTGGACGGTCCTTATGGTCCTTGGGGAGACATTTGAGAATCTCAGTCATGCCGGCTGCCATCCAGCCATTTCCTCGTCCCCAGTAATAGGGAACATCGGGAGCGTGATAGAAGAGACCGTTAGGACGCTGAAGTTCATCAAGGTATTTCACCATTTCGCGGGCAGTGCGGTCAAGATATTTCATATCACCTGTAGCATGATAAGCCTGAGTCTGTACCACAGGAATCATGTACATATCATCAATCCATAAACGGGTCTGCCATGAGTATCCATCGTTTGCCCAAGCCTTCTGCTCATCGGTGGCATCAGCAGGTACTTCCCACTGGGTATCGGCATAGGGGAGACCCAACTCTTTATAGCGATTGTCGCCGGTCACATTATAGAGCCATAGCGGTAAACTTCCGAACATGTTTACATCTACATGGTTCATGATGGGGAGCAACTTGGATTCTTCATTGAATAGGTGTTCAAAGCGACGCTGAAGTAGATTCATCAGAGACTTATCTTTTGAAAGAGTAGCATAACGTATTGCTCCGTTCCAATAGAATGTTTCCGGATAACCAATCCATTTGCCTATATGGAGGGCATGGTTCTCGGTAACGAAACGATAAGCCATACGGCGTCCTACTTCTTCAGGTGTATATCCTTCAGGAAAGTTTTTCAACATGCTTTTCTGTGCCATGGCAAATTGCATTGGCAGAAGCATTAATAATGCAATGATTAGTTTCTTTGTCATAATGATTTTTATTGATTTGATTATTTTTTTATTTTTTGCAGGTTTATTGTACTTCTTGATTTTCGTCGTCCGGTCTTTCCATGTCGGCAATAGCGACACTTACTTTCGAATCGGCACATCCGTAATAGAGGTAAAATTTACCGGAGAATGCAGCAAGGCCTTCCACAAATACAGTCCCATCTTTGTATTGTCCACTTTTCTCGAAATCAGCTTCCGGTTTGAAGAATGGGGCATCAAGTCGGTCAATCATTCTAAGTGGGTCACCGCTGTCCATAAGCATCTGACCTGCGCAGTAGGCACCTGCCGGATATTGCTTGTCGCCATGTTTGTAATCGTTCTTACCATTGTAAATCAATACGATTCCATCCTTAGTGCGTATGGCTGGTGGTCCGCATTCTGTCATCTGGCTGTCGAAGTATCCCTTGCGCGGAGTGGCAATGCGGAGCAAATCACCATTTTTATTTAGCACTGGGTACCAATCAATTAGATTCTCAGAGGTAGCTGCATGCACAGCATACTCTCCCCAATACATAAAGTATTTACCATCTACTTTATCAATCACCAGTTTGCCATCTTTTATTTTTGTAAGTATTGATGCGGATTTATTAGCCATTCGTGTAAATCGACCGTCGTATGCCTTTTCAAAGGCAAGTCCATGCTTGGTCCAGTGTTTCAAATCTTTGGAGGTTGCTACAGCGAGACGTGGAGTCTTACGATTCCAGGCAGTGTATAGCATTACATACAATCCATCCTCTGTCATGGCAACTCTCGGGTCTTCACATCCTCCGGGGGCTTCAATCTTCTCAAAGTCGCTACGGTCAGGGAAGAGTACGGGCTTGCTTGATTTTTTTATTGTGACACCATCAGAGCTCTCTGCATAGCCGATGCGAGATGTTCTTTTGCCGATTCCATGCCCGGATTTATCTTCCGCACGGTAGAGAATCACTATTTTCCCATCTTTTACAGTAGCGGCAGGATTGAATGTGTCGCCCTCTTCCCATTTTACTTTTTCTTTTCGCATTGGGCAATTAAAGGTAGAGAGGGAAGGCTCAATGATAGGGTTGACATTCTCAGGGCGTTCGAATGGTCCAAGAACCCAAGTCTTGTCTGTATCGTCCTTTGAGATTCGGGAGTAAATTTCGCTGAGTACTTCTCTTCGGGTACTTTTCCCAATACTTGTTTTAGGGCGGAATCCACATAACGCTGACCACTGATGCAGGGTGGTTTCGTCAATGGGCAATTGTAAGTTGGCATCCCATTCTGGCAGATATCCGCGGAGACCCATGTATTGCGACAATTTGAAGTCAGAATCGCCTGGGCGGATGTCGCGGAAATATATTAGTGTAGCCTTCTGTGCTATGAGCGAATCCTGTAGCTCGTGTATATCTACATTTTGCACAGAGGTATTACGGTCGATAGCCAGCGATGCCGTTATCCCGGCAGCTTGTCCAAGCGCGCTCCAGCAAGGTTCCATGCGTAGGGTGGAAAATCCAATATGTGAACCTGATACAGGAACTGGTAGCATCAAGTTACTTATATTTTTAGGAAGAATAACACCTAAGGGAACAGTATATACAGCCGTAGGATAGCTTATAAAACCGTCGAGATGTACTCGTCCTGGTTCGCGCTTACGTGCAGCATGTGAGTCAAGCGCGTAATGACTTGCAGTGATGCTTGATAGATGTAGTGGTGGACGTTTACCTGTTTCTACCGGTAACGCATCCTTGGCGGTGAAGAAATAGACACCCTCGAAGCGTCTCCCTTCGCGTACATATACTTGGCGCGGGAAATGGTTATTATCCTCATACTCATCTTTTGCAAGTCCCCATTCCGCAACGGCTTTACGGAAATGCTCAGGCAGTTCTACGTCGTTCTGTGCGAACCATAGTAGTCCTAAGGTGTAATCTTTCAAACGCTGTGCGAATTTATCTCTCCAGTCCCATGAAGAGGTAGGCCAAGCCCAATTTTCCTCCGGCAGGTCAGTAGAGATGAACGCTGCATGTTGATTATTGCCGTCTATCTTCTGGTTGGGAAGCTTTACAATGCTGCTTAGCTTCCGGATACCCCAGTTGTCACCTGGCAATTTGGTCGGATTTCCTGCTGCGATATGTCTGCGGTTATTCTCCATCATCTCTTCAGTGACATTTTGCATTACACGGTTGGTATTCTTACCGGTCCACACATCCTCTATCAGTGAGATATAATCTTCACGGTTATATGTGCTTGGTTTTGTGATTTCTACACGATTTGTGGGGTCATTAGTAAGGCATAGACGGTAGTTATATGCCTGAATAGCATTGTCCCTTTCGCCGGTACTTCCTTCGGCAGGTAGACTTTTCCAATATTCATATGTCCTTCCGGCCCCCGGTTCATTAAACTCCTCTTTGCTCTCCCTGCCTACCCGAAATGCTACACCAGCGGCAGCCCCCAAGTCGCCTTCATAGGTGGCATCAATGAATATTTTCCCTATGTAGCGTTCTGAAGCTCCTGTCTCGCGGTTGATAACATCAATGTTTTGTATTACTCCATTCTGGATTTCTATATTGGATGGAGCAGTATCGAATTGTCTCATTAGCAGGACGGTTATCTTATCTTTATGCTCGGATAGCATCTCGGCGTATATCTCGGATGCAACTGAGGGCTCGAAGTGGAATCCATCGCTGCAATCTTTCACCTGCTGGGAGTGAGCTCCATAACGATTGATATAGTGTTGTTTCACTCTGTCTGTGAACTCCTTGAAAAGTCCAGTTGTAGCTTCCCTTGTTGCAATATCGGTAGCTCCCAGGCCGTTAGCTGGAAGCCCACCTATATGTTTGGTCCTTTCAAGGATTACAGAGGTCTTTCCCTGACGAGCTGCAGCAATAGCCGCCATGATGCCACCGGGATTTCCGCCTACAATCACCACATCATATTTGTTTTGGGCATGTATACCCATACAAAGATGAATAAGTATGATAAGTATATGTAATCTTTTCACAATATTACTTTTTTTAGTAGTGCTGTCCGTTGACTATCTACTTTAGTTTAAACATTTTTTTAGATATATTCCATCCCTTAAGTACGAGATGTAGACCATTATCCAGGTTATTTTCAGCGGTCTCAATAGTCACTGTTTTCTTCTCGCCGGGAATAAGAGAGAAGAAGTTGTCGGAATAGAATGACGGACGCACCGGGCTCATATCATCATCAAGGAATTGCAATTGATTGAAAAACGCGATATTAGATGAGACATTCTTGAGGTTGATATCAACATAATATCTGTTATCAGCACGGCGTGTCTTGTATGAAATTTTTACGTTTGCCTGTTTGAGTTTATTTATATCTTCAAAACCCGATGTGGTAGGTCCGGTCAGGGTCTTGCTCCCCTCGTAGCTGTCGTTTGAGCGCCAATAGAAATTGGAACCAATTTCATTGCCTTGTTTATCATGTAATATCAGCTTGATGAAATGGACTTGTGATATATTTTTGGGAAAATCAATTGTCAATACGTCGTTGGCGACACCGTCCTCTGGAATGTTGACGGATGTAGATTTCTCAAATACTTTTTTACTGTTGATATCAAACACTTGAGCAGTTACTTTGCAGTTGTCGAATTTGGAATAGTAATCATTTACAACCGAGACGGTATTTTTGATGTAATCAAACTGCGGATGTAATGGCTCGAGAGAGTTTGCTGTGTGATAGAGCGATGCGGTAGGTTCGAGCGACCAGTCCCACATTCTTCCTGCGACCTGTCTAACTGGACAATTGTGATACCAGAACAGTAAACCGGAGCAGAATCGGTCGCCATAATCGAGTTTGTTGTAATTCCATACTTCCCAAATACTCTTGGAATTCATGGCTCCAACAAACTGTGCTTTAGTCGCAAACTCATCAATGTCTGATGATTTGCCATAGTGGTTCACCATATCAGTATACATTGTGGACATGAGATGGAAGCCGTTTCCGTCCAGATAATCCCATACCTCTTTATTTATGGGCCAGAGGTCCTCCTCATCCATCATTTCCTTCAATATCTCCACTGTTGGGAGAGTAGGGGCTCCATATTCAGGGTTGAAACCATCTACGCGGCTACCTCGTGGAGATGCAGTATTTTCATAATGCTGCATCGGATTTACCTGCTTATATGGGCTTCCGTCGTGTACGCCATCGCACTCTGACTGCATTTGATAGCCACGAGTGCCATCAAGAGCTTCAATCAGTTCGGGTGTGCCTGTTACTTCGCTGCTTTCGTTGGATGCTACATAGTAAGCCAAGGACGGATGATTGCGTATGCGTTTCACTGTAGATGCCACATTGTCAAGGTAATTTCCTCTGTCTGAGGGATGCTTGGTATCGCCTGTAAGCCAAAATTCCTGCCATACGAGAATACCTAACTCATCGCAAAGCTGATAGAAGTAGTCAGATTCAGCTATGCCACCACCCCAAAGACGTAGCAAGTTAATGCCTGCTTGACGCGTATAGCGCAATTCTGCATACATACGTTCGTCAGATGAGCGCAGCATTGCTTCCGGAATCCAGTTGGAACCACGGATAAAAAGACGCTTACCGTTTACATAGAACACTCGTGAACCGTCAGGCGTGCGGCGGTCGGACGTGATTTCCCGTATACCGAATTTGGTGCTGACAGCGTCACTTTCCACTCCGTCAATACTTGCTGTCAACTTAAGTTCATATAGATTTTGCTCTCCTTTGTTAACTGGCCACCATAGGCGTGGATTGTTAATCACCAGTTGAGGAAATTCTTCGGGGGTGAAGCTTATCACCTTTTCTTCACCACGCTGTACGGTCACTTTTTTCTCAAATTTGATATTTTCTCCTACAATTTCTCCTTTGATTATGCAGGTGATTGGTTTGTATCCAGATGTGGCATTAACTACTTCAACAGACACAATTTCATGAGATTTGTCAAATCCTGGTTTTTCCAATTCGGATTTCACAAATGGATGACGTAATGCAATCTTATCAGTGGCATACAATGAGACGGGGCGCCAGATACCTGTATTACGGTCTCGGATACCGTCCATGAATGTGAAATCCCATCCAACACTCATAAGCATTGTGGTATTAAGTCCGATATTGCCATTGCCACCATTGCGAAACTCGCCTGGTGCTCCCCAGCTTTTTGGTTCGGTACTACCGGGATTATCTACCGGATATACTTTTATTGCAAGAGTATTCTCTTTGCCGACTTTTACGAAGTCGGTCACATTTATAACGTTCTGTATGAACATCCCTTTTGTAGAGCCAACGAGTGTCCCGTTGACCCATATCTCCGCACGGTAGTTGATGCCGTCACACTGCAGCCATACAGTCTTTCCCTTCATCCATTCTGGCACCTCAAATTCTGTGCGGAACCAGTAGGTATAGAAGTCAAGTCCGGCCTTGGAAATATCAGGGATAAGTCCGCTCTCAATCTTATTGTTGAGCCCGTAATAAGGTTCAGGGTACACTCCGTCATTTACGAGTGAATTAAGCACTGTTCCGGGAACGGTTGCAGGGCGCCATCCTGCGTGGTCGTATTTGCTTGTTGAAATAGTGCTTCCTGACTCCGTAACATCACCAGCCTTTCTCATGAGCCATTCACTTCCATCTGCCGTGGTGAGGTATACACGGCTGGAATCATTCTTACATTTCTCCGTTACTCCTGCAAACAGATTCACGCAGGTAATTGCTGTCAGAATTATAGACAGGCATATTCGTTTAAGGTACATGACAAAATTACTCTTTTTAATTCTATACGGATTCAAATTGTTTGCATGATTTAAGGGTGGAAATCATTGTTGTTTTCCCGGTAGCAAATTTACTCTCTTACGTGCTTATAATTCAGTCCGGACGTCTCATTAAATGGAAATTTCATCCCAAAAAAGTCTGAGATTTCTGTCTTGCGGCACAAAAGTCTCATTATGTGAGCGGTTTATACAAAGTCCTTGGGTAGTACACCAAACTGCTTGAGGAAACACTTGGTGAAATATGACGAGGTGTTGAATCCTACCATGTAACAGATTTCGTTTATGCGGTATTCTTTTGACTTCAGCAATTGCGCGGCACGTTTCAGTCGTTCCACCCTAAGATACTCCTTTGGAGTGAGGTCGAGTACTCCCTGCACCTTACGGTAAAAGCTTGAACGGCTCATGTTGAAGCTATCTGCCATGTCATAGATATTGAATTCTTGATTTGCAAGATTAGCCTGGATGATTTCATCGAGTTTCTTGATGAATTCTTCATCTGCTTTTGAAAGCGCCATGGTGCTAACTTCGGCATAAGGGGAATTGGCAAATTCGCGCCGCAACTTTTCTCGACTGTTAATGAGGTTAGCCACGACTGCCAGCAGATAGCTCGACGAGAATGGCTTTTCGATGTAGGAATCGGCTCCAAGCTCCATGCCCTCAATTTTCGATTGTACATTTGTCTTGGCTGTAAGTAGCACAACTGGGATATGGCTGTATCCTATGTTCGACTTGATGGTTCGACATAGCTCAAATCCATCCATCACAGGCATCACGACATCGCTAACTACGAGATTTACAAATTTGCTTTCGAGCACTGCAAGCGCCTCTTCTCCGTTACATGCTGTGAACACCTGATAGTGCTGTGCGAACTGACGACGCACGAATTCTCTCACTTCATCGTTATCTTCAACCACCAGTATGGAGTGTCGGCGCTCCTTGCTCTCACCCTTTTTGACCGTTGTTACAGGTTCGTCAGACTCATCCTGACCGCTGATTTCGTCAATAGCTTCATGTGTGACTGTGGCTTCGTTGGAAGCATCAAATTCAAGCACAGATTCTTGTTTAATAGGCATGGTAAGAATGAAGCAATTGTTCTCAACTGACGTATTCATTTCCAAAGAACCATTGTGAAGTTCAGCCAATGAACGCGACAATGCCAATCCAATTCCGGTACCAGGGGTAAGTTGGTTGGACTGCTTATCGTTGAAGCGTACAAATGGTTTGAAAATATCATCACGAACTGCAAGAGGTATAATTGTACCGTCATTCTCGGTCACAATCTTGAATTCCTGCCGCTCTTGGTTCACAGTCAGTGTGACATGCAGATAAGTGGCGGCATATTTAACCCCATTATTCAGTAGATTGCTGAGTATCTTAGTGAATGCTTCACGGTTTATATGCGCATATATGGAATATTCGGGTAGATTCAGTGTGAAATCGAGGTTCTTCTGGCGAGCCACAGTCATGAACCGCATGTATGTCTCTCTAACTATTTCAGTCAGGTCACATTTGGCGAAATTGATACTGAAACCTTTGCTCTCAACCTTTCGGAAATCAAGAAGTTGATTAGTGAGATTGAGCAGACGGTCAGTATTGTGTCGCATTATATTGAGGTCGTCATGAGTCTCGGAATCGAGGTTCTTATTATGCAGAATATTTTCAAGTGGTCCTTTTATAAGAGTAAGGGGTGTGCGGATTTCATGTGCGACACTTGTGAAGAAATCTATTTTGGCAATATAGATTTCAGTTTCCTTTTCATGTTCGAATTTTTCAAGCTGCTGTTTGCGTAAACGTTCAGCACGTTGACGGAAATATCTTACAGTCAAGATTGTTGCAGCAATTATAATGATGCCGTAGAGTATATATGCCCATGTGGAGAGATAGAACGGAGGAAGTATACGTATGCGTAGGTTATACTCCTCGGTGTTCTCCTGAGTATCGGCATTTATCATTTTCATACGGAACTTGTAATCTCCATGCCCAAGATTGGAATAGGTGACTATCGGGCTTTCTCCAAGCTCTATCCAGTTGGAGTCAAATCCGTCGAGACGATACATAAGCCTGTCCTTCCGGAGCTTTTGGAAATTGAGTGACCCAATCTTCAGCGAAAATGAATTTTGATTGGCATCAAGTGTTATTTGGTCGGAATAGGTTATGCTTTTATCCAGCGGGGAGTCCTTCTCATAGGGATAAATTTCCTTGTTGAATAGTAGGAAATCGGTTATCACGAGGGATGGTTTTGTGTTTTCCTCAAAAAATGTGTCGGGATTGAACACCACGAACCCATCAAGGCTTCCGAGATATATGTCGCCGTTCTTATCCTTAAAGCTTGATTTATAGTTGAATTGGTTGTCAAGTAGACCGTTGGACGTAGTGTATATTTTCGACTGCTTTAACTCGGGGTCGAATTTTACAAGCCCAGTGTTGGATGTAAGCCACAGTTTCCCTTTATTGTCCTCTACCATCTGATATACGATGTCTGTGGGAAGATGGTTGGATGAATTATAGTTGATGAAACTGTCATTTGCAGCGTCATAGAGTGAGCATCCTCCACCTTGTGTGGTTAGCCAAATCTGTCCGTGCGAATCCTCGAAAGTGCTTAGTACCTTGTTACTTGCGAGGCTCTCGGGATTAGACTCATCGTGCATATAGTTTTTCCATTTCCGGGAGCTTACATCATAACAATACGCACCATTTACATATGTGGCAAGCCATAGGTTTCCATTTGAATCTTCCCGGATATCATAAATGAATTTTCCCGTCAGCTCTTTTATACATTCAAAGCTGTCGGTCTGTTTATTATATTTGAGTAGTCCGAACATGGTTCCTACCAGCACATCGCCGGTAGTGGTACGACAGATTGAGAACACACTGTTGTCAATCAGCGAACCTGCCTTTCCGTCGTTTGTATAGGTTCTTACTATCTGCGCTGTATTGGTATCGATTATTTTTAGACCCTTTGAAAATGTGCCTACCCATAGCTTATCGTCTACTATGCATAGTCCTTGAATATTGGAAAAGGAGCTACTTGGCTCAAAAAATGAAAACTCTTTAGTGGTAGGGTTATAGCGAGTCAAGCCCCCATCTTCGGTGCCAATCCACAATAGCCCATTTTTATCTTTACAGAATTCGCGCACCCTCTGACCGTGCAACCCTTTAGCTCCGGCGTCCTGCGAAAATGGATAGTGCTTCTCAAAATAGGTGTCAGTCGAGGCGAGGAAGTCAATTCCACCGAAATATGAGCCTACCCATATTCCTCCGTCTCTGTCCTCATATAGCGAGTAGATTGCGTTATCTGATAGGGAGTAGGAATCGTTTAGCGAACTGGTCAGGTGCTTGAATCCATTATTATGGAAATTGTAAATATAGATACCTGACTCAGCTCCAATCCATAGTTCGTCATCAGAACTTATTAGTAGTTCTCTGCCAAATATACTCTCGCCCGACTCATCAGTGCTGAGCAGACGTTGCAAATTACCGGAGGTGAGGTTGAGTTTTTGTATGCCATTGCGGATAGAGCTTATGTAAAGACAATTGTAAGCTCCGGGTATAATCTTCATGATTACATCGTCCTTGAAAACTTCCTTTCGCTCCCCAGGAGTGGTATACGGAGTCAACTTTGTAAGTTCTGAATCGGCATGGTAAAGACCGCTGCCGTAGAAGCCTATCCATAGTCTTCCGCTGTTGTCAGCTACGAAACATTGCACGTTGGAGTTGATCCCTTCAAATTTGAAATTCCTAAGTATACCCGAAGCAGTGTCGAAGCTATATAGTCCTTCGGTCTCTACAGCTAACCATATTCGTCCGTTGCGGTCTCCGCTTATTGCTGTGACCGTATGTTCCATCATTCCGCTGTTGCCAGTTACCTCGCTTATCGGAGTAAATGTATTACGTTCCGGATTGTATATATAGGTCCCAGCATCTGTTCCCACCCAAATCTTTCCGGTGGTGTCCTCATAAAGACAGGTGATGAAGTTGTTTCCTATGCTGTGGGAATTTCCACGTTCTTTCTTGAATGTCACGAACGAGGAACCGTCGTAACGAGCCAGCCCCCATTTGGTGCCAAAATACATGAACCCCTTTTTGTCTTGCAAGATTGCGTTGACAGTTGTCTGAGGTAAACCGTCGGTCATCCCGAGATTTTTAAAATAGTAGTTTTTTGCCGATGCTTGTATGCATGTGAAAGCTACACATATCAGAAGTGAGATGGTAATTATCTTTTCCCTCATTTTTTATCCTATACGCTTGGTTTCTACAAGTTACTATTGCAAAATTAATTCTGACGTGGCAAAATAGATAGAACAAACTTGTCAAATAATGCCATTTTTGTCTCAAAACGCGTGGTATGTCTGTGTTATCGAATCTGTCTGACTAATCCAGTTAATCTGAAATAAGGTATAAATTCGATAGGATAGATTTTTTCGATTATTCTGATTCTTCCGGTTGCGTTATCGTGGCAAAATAGATATCGGTAAGTTCTGGGAGCTCCCTTGCGGGGAGAAATACGTTATTTACCATGAGCTGTCCGGGATGGATATGACAGTCATCAAATGTGAAAAAGAAAATTCGGTTTTCTCGTTCGATTGGCAGTCCTAGTTCCTCTGAGAGAAACTGAATATTTTCTCTCGGAATTTTTGCTTCATTTGTGATAGTGTTGATGGCATCCTTATATTTTATAGGTACCATATATATAATGTGTGCAGAATATGGCTGCTGTTCTATGTGGTGGCTTACCTCCTTAATGCACTCCCAGCATTCCAGGGGAGTGAAGTACATATAGACAGTACCATCGCCTTTAAGCGTGGCAAACTTTATAGTCTTCCCGTTGCTATCAGTAAGCTGTAAGCGGTCAGTGAATATGTATTTGCATTGATTGGCATATGTTACCTCAACCATATCTTCAATTCGTTCCATCAAGATAGGGATTGTTAGAGTGCTGTCAATTTGTTCGGTCGGTGATGAGTTGTTTAAATTGGTATCTAAACTCTTTCCCCCGCATCCTGTCAACAGACCGATAATAAAAACGTGTGCAATAAGAAACTTCAAAATATTTTTCATGGCTATTTCGGTTTTCAGTTGCAAAATTACTACATGCATGTCTCTTTTCCTAATATTTTTCTGTACAATATCCAACCATAAAACATCACTAACCAAATTTGCGAACTGCATAGTATTAAATTAATATGTTCTTGTATTCCCCAACTCCTGTGTACTCTATTGGTAAAAAAGTGCACGGACAGTGGGGAATACAAGAACAATAAAACTGGGTAATAAATTAATTAAAAATGTAACTTGACCACACTTGGCTAAAAATATAACCGTTTATCAAATGAAGAGATTAAGATTTGCGTGGTCTGCACGATTCATGTAGGTAGCTACACCACCGATAGTTACGTTGTCAAGCAACTCTTCGCGATGTACGCCCATTACATCCATAGACATCTGGCATGCTATGAATTCCACACCGGCATTGATGGCGGCATCGCGTAGTTGTTCGAGAGAGTCAATGTTTTTATGCTTCATTATATGACGCATCATTTTGCTTCCGGCACCAAACATGTTCATTTTTGATAGTTTGAGTGATTTAGAGTCAGACGGGAGCATCATTGAGAACATTTTGCCGAATATATCTTTGCGAACCTTTGGCTTGACAGGTTTCTTGATGGCGTTGAGTCCCCAGAATGTAAAGAAAATGGTTACCTTCTCTCCTGTGGCGGCAGCTCCATTGGCGAGAACGAATGTGGCGAGAGTTTTGTCGAGGTCATCGCTGAAAAGTACAAATGTTTTGCCTTTGCCATTTGATGTCTGATTGTTTAGTTGGTTATTTGTGACCAGTCCACGACTCACAATTACTTTGTGTTTACCGGCAGAAGCTTCAGATGAAATGAAATGGTTGCCTGTAGAATTGCACCATGCCTCAGCATCGCGTGGGAAACCGGGGTCGGTAGCTATGACTTCAATGGTATGACCCGGAGGGAGGGTGTCGATTGCCTCTTTCAATTTCATGATTGGACCGGGACACGATAGACCGCAGGCATCAATTCGGACCGCGTGACTCGCAGTATTAGTATTATTAGCCTTTGTTTGTGGTGTGATTGGGCGCATTGAATCATTTATATTTTCCTTTGGTTTGTCATCAGGTGCGCATACAGGAGTAGTAGCGGTGCGGAAGGTCTTTATGCCACCGATGAGATTGCGTACGTTAGAATAACCATGGAGTCGCAAAATATTGGAAGCAAGATAGCCACGTAAACCCACGCCACAGTAGAGTACTATTGGGAGATGTGTCGAGATTTCCGGGAGGCGTTCACGCATTGAATCAAGAGGGATATTTATTGCACCAGGTAGAGCTCCGGTGGCAAATTCCATTGGAGTTCGAACATCAATCAGCAGGTATTCACCAGACCGCAGGTCCTTCAGCTCACGCCAATAGATAGGTTGCATCTTGCCCGAGAGTATGTTTTGAGCCACATATCCTGCTATAGCTACGGGGTCCTTTGCGGATGAGAAGGGTGGTGCGTAGGCCTGTTCTATGTGGGTTAGGGTTTCTACAGTACCTCCTGATTTGATTACTTGTGCTATAAGGTCAATGCGTTTGTCTACTCCATCGTAGCCAACTATCTGGGCTCCTAACAGTTTGCCATCAGTAGGAGAGAATATCACTTTAATGGTCATGGGGAGTGCATCTGGATAATATCCCGCGTGTGATGATGGATGGAGCGTGGCTGTGAGATAGGGGATACCCTCGCTTTTCAGACGTTTGGCGGGGAGTCCAGTGGCGGCAACGGTGAGGTCAAAAACTTTGGCAATAGATGTGCCAATAGCGCCTTCGTATCGGGTTGTGTCGCCCAGGACCATATTGTCTGCGACGATTCGAGCCTGACGGTTTGCGGGTCCGGCGAGATAGTTGAGCCATGGTTTGCCTGAGATTGGATGTGGGAATTCAATTGCATCACCAACAGCATATATATCGGGGTCGGATGTGCGCAGGAAGTCGTTCACTTTGATGCCTCGCATTTCACCGAGCTCTATTCCTGCTGATACGGCGAGGGTGGTGTTAGGACGTACACCGATTGAGAGGATAACCATGTCGGTAACTACAGACCGTCCATCAGCAAAACTAACCTCAAGTTTATTACCGATACGTGCAAATGATTTTACTGCAGTCTCAAGATAAAGTCTCACACCCTTTTCTTTGAGGTGGCTATGGGCTATCTGTGCCATAGAGAAGTCAATCGGAGCCATTACCTGCGGAGCCATCTCTACCACTGACACCTCTGCGCCGGCATGGGTGAGATTTTCTGCCATCTCGAGTCCGATGAAACCACCACCTACTATTACGGCATGCTTTACAGTACCAGATGCCACACGTGCTTTTATAATATCAGTGTCTTCAACGTTGCGCAGAGTATATATGCCCTCGTTATCTATGCCTGGAAGGGGTGGACGCACAGGGGAGGCTCCGGGTGATAGGAGTAACTTGTCGTAAGACTCGGTGTATCGCGAGCCGTCTGGAGCGGCTACAGTTACGGTTTTCTCCTTTGGGTTGATAGAGACCACCTCTGAGTTCACGCGGACATCGATGTTAAGTCGTTGACGGAACCCTTCAGGGGTTTGAACAAGTAGTTTCTCGCGCTCGGCTATTACTCCTCCGATGTAATATGGAAGTCCGCAATTTGCATAGGAGATATGCTCTCCTTTCTCGAAAAGGATTATTTCGGCATCCTCTTTCAATCGTCTTATTCTTGCTGCGGCGGTGGCTCCTCCCGCCACTCCACCTATTATCAGGTACTTCATAATAATATTAGTTTTATTTGTTTGCAAAGATAGGGATAGATATATAGACAAACAAATGATTTTTGCTATCTTTGTATAGATAAAAACTATTAATAAGGAAATATCATATGACTTTGCAACAATTGAAGTACGTGGTGGCAATTGACCGCTACCGTAGTTTTGCGTCGGCAGCTGAGGCTCTTGACGTTACGCAGCCAACTTTAAGCGGTATGGTTGGAAAATTAGAGGAGGAGCTTGATGTAAAGCTCTTTGAACGCACCAGTCGTCGTGTCGCCACTACACCTACTGGCGCTAAAATAGTAGAGCAGGCGCAGCGTATACTTATGGAGGCTGGTCGGCTCAGAGAAATGGTGAGCGAAATCAAAGGAAAGGTTTCTGGTGAATTTCGTATTGCAGTGGGACCGAGTATAGCTCCTTACATTTTACCGGATTTCATAAAGAATTATCTTGCCGATTATCCGCAAGTTACCCTATCGGTAGAGGAAATGCGTCCCGAGGCAATGATTCGTTCGCTTCAGCATGCCACTATTGATGCTGGCATCGCTACCACTGGACACATTGTCGCGGGAATCCTCGAGGTTCCCTTATATACCGAGCGTTTCCTTGTGTACCTATCGGAAAGCTGCCGTAGGAGATTTCCTACGTTCAGTCCTGATGAATTGGAACATGAGCAACTGTGGGTAATGAAGGAGGTGCAATGTCTGCGTGAGAGTGCTTTCAGCTTCTGCAAGGGACGTGTAGGCAGGCGACATGTATATGAAGCGGGAAATATTGATACACTTCTACGTATAGTTGATGCCAACGGTGGATATACCATCATACCAGAGATGCATTTGCCCATGCTAACTGAGCACCAGAGGCGCAATGTGAGGCGTATCGATGGTCCACATCTGTCGCTGCGTAAAGTCTCGCTATACATTCGTGAGGATTATGTGAGAGAACGTATGCTCAACACTGTTATAGATACACTTTGCAAGTTTATGCCTAATGGTATGATGGAGGCTCCTCTGCTCAGGAATGGTATACGACTATAATCTACACCTATTTTGTTGTTATATCGAAGGAAATACAATAGTATAGGTGGAAGTTCCGGTCTTAAATGAGTGGAGATACATATTACAATTATGGAAACAATTGCATCTCAATGAACAATACAATGTCTGTAAGCCTTAATACATCAAATATTCGAGGTTATGAACTCACAGACAATATATTCTAAATTTAAGGAAATAGCGGTTAAGTATCAAGATGCCCCTGCAATTATTGAAGACGACCGCATGCTGACGTATGCACAGTTAGACCAATTGGTGAATAGTATCATGGCTAAGTTCTATGATATGAAACCAAACTATGTCGGGATTGTAATGCATCACGGGGCTGAACAGATTGCTGCAATGCTCGCAGTGCTTAAATATGGTGCAGCATACGTGCCGGCTGAGCCGACACTCCCACAGGAGCGTATTGACTACATGATGCAGACCGCAGGCGTGAAACTGATAATAACTGATAATTATTGCCGTCATATAGAATTGCCCACGAAGGAAATGCCAGACCGCTCCCGTCCGGATAGCGTTGCGTATGTCCTTTATACGTCAGGCACTACTGGGAAGCCCAAAGGAGTGGTAGTGGAGAACCATTCAGTGGTTAACTACGCACAGGCATTTGAATCGGAATTTCATACCGGTCCAGGTGATATAATGCTTCAATATTCCGTTTGCTCCTTTGATATATTCGTTGAGGAGGTATTCACCTCCCTATTGAATGGTGCTGCAATATGCATACCTTCTGTGGCAATCCATAATGGTTCGCTTACAGGATTGATGAAATTTGTTGAACGACATAATGTCACTATTCTCGATGGTTTTCCTTACTTGGTTGCAGAGATAAATAAACTGCCCAAAATACCATCGTCAATCAAATTGATTATTAGTGGGGGAGACGTGATAAGGGGGAGCTATATCACCAACCTTCGCGGGCGTGGAATAAAGATTTACAACACTTACGGTCCGTCGGAAACAACCGTTTGCTCAAACTATTATCGCGTAGATAATGTAGAGCCATTGGACGATGGTACATTTCCTATTGGAAAAGCTGTGAATGGAGTCCGGGTTAAGATTCTGGATAAGAATCTTAAGGAAGTTCCTCAAGGCGAGATTGGTGAAATTTGTATTTTTGGTGAGGGGGTCAGCCGTGGATATCTCGGTAATCCTCCTGAACAAAAGAACTTTGTGACGATGAATGATGGTACTCGAATGTACCGTAGCGGAGACCTGGGATATGAAATGCCAGATGGAAATATTGCTTTTCTACATCGTAGGGATGAGCAGGTAATGATTCTGGGTAAACGTGTTGAGCCGGAAGAAGTGGAGAATGTGCTCAATAACTGTCCGGGTATTGAAAGAGGAATCGTGCGTGCTTTTCTTGATGAGAACGGTCTGCACTATCTCGTAGCATATTTTGTAGCAGATAAGAGTTGTACTTTACATAAAATCCATGAATGGCTCGCATCCAAGCTTACAGACTTCATGATTCCTGAATTTTTCGTAAAGATGAAACGTATCCCACTTACACATCGTGGTAAGGTAGATATGGAGGCACTCCCTGTGGTAATGAAAGAAGGAGACGCAATATGATTGAGATAAAAAGAACAACATCTTTGCACGAGTTGATGCGCTGGCGGCATGAAGTTATTATGAATGTATTCGGTATATGCCCTGATGTGGAGTTGCTTGAAGCGAACAAGCGATATTATAAGAAACATATTCTTGATGGCTCTCACATAGCTTTTGTGGCATTAGCTGATGGTGTGGAATGCGGATGTGGTGCTGTTTGTTTTAGCGAAGAACTCCCATCGCCTGATAATCCAAGCGGTAGATGCGCTTACTTGATGAATATATATGTCTGCCGGGAGTATCGTGATGTTGGCATTGCTCATCAAATTGTAAAGAGACTTATTGATGAGTCACTAAAGCGTGGTTGTAATAAAATATACCTTGAAACAACTGCAGATGGTCGTCCTATCTACGAATCGTTTGGATTTCATAATATGCAGGATATGATGAGGTATGATGATGCACGTAGTTTATAGTTTTACGCAGGCAATCACTACTATAATTACATATAACATATAGTCATAGGAAATTGTAAAAATGTACCTTCGCAATAATATTAGAATATAATCATGTATTAATCAAAGAATTTTAGTAATTTTGCAGTTGGATTGAGGCAACTCTATCCGCGACATTTTGGAAAATAAGAAGCGTTATGCTTATCTTGTAAGTGAAAACGTAGGAACTTTTCAACAGTGCAAGGATAGCATAGTGGTTCTCACGCACATGCGTGGGCTGCTATTGTTACATCTGCACTAATGGTTTCCTACGACCTTCACTTAAGACGTGGCATAGTTGGCTCACGTTTTCTTTCATTAACCTCTCCATCGAGTCAGTGGAGAAAGATAATATGTAAGACAATGGAAAGTGGTTTAATCTTTCGGAGAATCCTTATCCTAAAAACACTGACTGACAAAGTAAGAAACAAAATTCTATTTATTGTTTTAAGTGCGGTTTTTTTCCCTCTTGTGGTTTTGAGTCAAGAAACGGATTCAATTGTCGGACGACCATATAAATCGTTCGATACAATAGCTTTTTGTTCATACCAGAAATTTCACCCCTCGCAGTATCTTACCGACAATAACTGGGATATCCTCTGTGCATTCGTGGAACCGGGTAAAACCGTGAAACTTGATTCCCTTGGTATTCCTTACAACAGGAGTCAATTACGATTATTGGAAATAGGAGATTTGCTCTCCTATGAGAATGGCATATACAAAACTATAATGCCAATTTTCGGGAAAACGGAAACTCAAACTATTCGTCGACAGTCCAAAGAATTTGCTGATAGTATTTTCCCTATAATTGAGCCGGAATTGATGCAACTGATTACAGATTTTGATAAAGCCGGCTATGCAAAACAAACTTATAGTCTTATATTCTCCTATCTGCTTGACACATATATCTGGGATAATGAAAGATTAGCTTCACCAATGAATTGTGAGAATCACGGCTCTTGGACGGGGGCATACTGGGCAATGTATGATTCACGCTCACATGTAAAAATAGGGACAAATGGCTTTGGACCTATCCACCAAAATTGGACGGATGACCTTGGATATTGGCTAAAATCAAACAAACTGATTGCCTTTGCAAAAGAAGTAAACAAAACACATGGGCGTCCTATAGAAAATAAAGATGTAATAAATGCGATTGATGGTTGGGGACTTATAAATCAGGATGGGAAAATTCTTATACCGATAATGCGCGTTGGCAGCAATGATAAAATTGATGTCCTTTGTAAAAGCATTACAACACAATTAAGTGAAGCAGTAAAGTTTTACTGTCATTCATGGAGCGCTGAACACAACATTGCTTCTGAAAAATTGGGTCAGATTATTTTCTACCATGAGGTGATGTGGGATTTACTTGATATTTTGGAGTCAAAGGGTATGATATCTATGCCTCCAATCCTTAAAGGTGAAGAAGTAGGGAAAGAGCATTTTGGAGATATTTGCTTTATCGTATTAGAAGAAAATCAAGATTGAATCCCTTTCCTAACATATACCATATTAAATAACATCCCCGACAATCGATGTAGGGGATGTTATTTTCAATTAGCGACAGCAAGATATGTCTTTTTCTTCTCTTGCCAGCCTTATTTTTTCTGTAAAATCTTATCAGAAAATCAAAACATCTGGCAGGATTCTTTTGGTTTTGGGGATTTCATTTGTTACCGTTGTATTATTTTTGGCGCATGACATTATTGAGAGTGCAGATGCGACCAACATAATAATCGTGTTGATTATCTTTCTCATTAATAATTAGTTTTGTATCTTATCCATAAGGTGCCATTTGCTACATACTCGACACTTCTCAACGAAAGCCTTACAGGCATCCGGTCCATATCTGGTATGCCATCAAACAGGGCAGTCTGTCCCTTGCGTCCGTCAATACCGGGAGCAAGCAGGAGGCTCACTTCATCAATCAGTCCGGCGGCAAGAAAACCACCGTTGATGTGTCCACCTCCGAGAACAGCCATACGTTTAACCCCGAACTCCATTCGCAATATTTCCATTGCAGCGTGAAGGTCAATTGCGTCATGTCCTACACATATATACGATATTTTCTCCTTTTGGAGCATTTCAAGATATTCCTGCGGTACCTGTTCGCTGACGATGCAGATGAGGGGAGTCCCGTCGATTTCAGGAGCGGGTCAGCGCAGTTTGCCATGCGTGTCGACTGCTACCATGTATTTGTCCGACTCAATAGCCTTATAGACTGAAGTCATGCCGACTGGAGTGGAATCGTTGGCTCTGAACGGTTCTTTTTGGGCGTTATAATGTTCCATCGTGACACGACCTTCGAGTAGTGTAGGGCAGTCGAGTTTCTCAAGGGTTTCGTAATATTCATCGCCACTGATTTTGTCAACCATCGAGCAGTCTATGCGTCCGTCGATAGATGCCACCATATGGCATACGATATAAGGTCTGTTCATTTCGCGTCTGGGTTAAGTGGTCCGTAAAAATATGATGCGGTGGCACCTCCGTCAACCAGGAAGTCGGCGCCTGTGATAAAAGCGCCCTGTGGTCTCATCAGCAGTTCCGCCACATTCGCTACTTCGTCAGCTGTGCCGGGGCGTCCTGCAGGACATTCGGCGAACATGTTTCTATAGAAGTTGCCGTGTGGTCCGTTGAACTCGTCAATTGCAAGTGGTGTGACGATTATGCCGGGAGAAATGGAGTTGATGCGTGCTCCTCGCTTGCTCCATTTCACTGCCTCCGCCATCACTCGTTTCACATTACAGCGTTTCGCCATTTGGTAGGCATGGAGAGTGTCGATTATATTTTCTGGTTGGAGCATATCGAGCGAAAGCAGTTCCTCGGTTGGAGTTGTGGCAAGCTGTCGGTCCTGTTCCGGTGTCAGAGCAGGCATACGGTGTCCGCTCTGACTGGAGATGGTTACACCCGTACCATCGGATTTTATGATCTTGCCGACTTCTTCAAGAAGCACCGCTGTCCCGTATAAGTCAACCCGTAGTATCGTTTCTATTGGCGCGTGGCTTGGCGAAACTCCGGCTGCATTGATAAGCATTGAAATTTCGCCGTATTTTTGAGCCTCTGCGATTAACGAGAGTATTGATTCGCGGCTTGACAAATCCATTTCAAACGGCACGGTATCAAATCCGGCATTGTTCATCGTATTACATATCGCTTTGGCATTTCCCATATTGCGGTCACCGACTACTATCTTCATGCCGTACCCCATACGTCGAGCTATTGCCATCCCTATCTGACCCGCTCCAGTCAGTATCATAACGTCTTTTATCATTTTGCGTCTAATTTTGAATAATGTAAAATTAGCATCTTGTCACCAAATAAATTAACCATAAATACAGAACTTATAACCATCATTGCGGTTTTAATAAAGCCATGAGAAAAATAACGTCTGCTTTGTTGTAAATTGAAATACTGTCGATACCAGACAAATTCAGACTTAAAGCGTTGTAAGTACTCGAAATAAATTAAACTAAATATCGTAATTAGCATCAACCTTCAGCCTTATTTTCAGAACTAAGGGTTATATAAAAAGAATCGGTGTTATGGTAAAAACCATAACACCGGAAAATGCGATATAATCAGATTTTGGAGCAGTTGGTCACTCAGGTGCATCCTGTTTTTGAGCTACCTGTTGACTTCTGTCACAAGTATGTTTACTTGTCGTAGAGGTCTATGTTTATATCAAACGGTGAGTCGAAATCTTTGAGCAGTGCATGCCTGGTGTCCTTTTCCGATAGGATTGCGTCCGAGGGGTCAATATGCCAGTCAATGCCGAGCGAGCTGTCGAGTATTGAGATACCACCATCTGCTTCGGGATGGTAGAATTCGTCACATTTGTACTGGAACACAGCCACGTCCGAAAGCACAGCGAATCCGTGGGCGAATCCCCGTGGCACGAAGAACTGCAGATGGTTGTCCTCTGTCAGTTCCACAGCCACATGCTGTCCGTATGTCGGGGAGCCTTTGCGGATGTCAACAGCGACGTCGAGTACCGCGCCGTTGACGCAGCGCACGAGCTTGGATTGGGTGAACGGCGGACGCTGGAAATGCAGTCCGCGCATTACGCCCCTGGTTGAGCATGATTCATTGTCCTGCACGAAATCAACGGGACGGACCTTCTCGTCAAACTCCCGCTTGGAGTAGCTCTCGAAAAAATACCCGCGTGCATCAGTGAACACCCGCGGTTTGATGATGACCACCCCTTCAATATCAGTCTTGATTACCTCCATAATCCTCACCCGAGGTTTTTGTTTCCGGTCCTGTCCATCTCCTCGACAACCTTCATCAGGTACTGACCGTACTGGTTCTTGAGCATCGGCTGGGCGAGTTCAATCATTTTCTCCTTTGAAATCCATCCCTGGCGGTAGGCGATACCCTCCAGGCAGGCTATTTTCAGTCCCTGGCGCTTCTCGAGCACCTCGACATAGATGGAAGCCTCGGCAAGAGAGTCATGAGTACCGGTGTCGAGCCATGCGAACCCGCGGGGAAGAGTCTGTACTTTCAGTTCGCCATCCTTCAGGAATTCCTGGTTTACAGTGGTGATTTCCAGTTCGCCACGCGCTGAAGGCTTGATGTGTGCAGCCACGTCAACCACCTTGTTGGGGTAGAAATAGAGACCGACTACAGCATAATTTGACTTCGGATGCTCGGGCTTCTCCTCGATTGAGAGACAGTTGCCATCCTTGTCGAACTCAGCCACACCGTAGCGCTCGGGATTATTCACCCGGTAGCCGAAAACTGTAGCCTTACCATCCTTCTCGGCAGCCTCGACCGAGCTTTTCAGCACGCCCGAGAAACCTGCGCCATGAAAGATATTGTCACCGAGCACGAGACATACCGAGTCATCGCCGATGAACTCCCTGCCGATTATGAACGCCTGGGCGAGACCGTCGGGAGAGGGCTGCTCGGCATAAGTGAACTTCACACCGTAGTCGCTCCCATCACCAAGCAGACGCTTGAAACCGGGCAGGTCATCGGGAGTCGAGATGATGAGAATATCACGGATTCCGGCCAGCATCAGCGTGGAAATCGGATAATAGACCATGGGCTTGTCGTAAATCGGAAGCATCTGCTTCGAGACCCCCTTGGTAATCGGATACAAACGACTGCCGGACCCGCCAGCAAGGACAATTCCTTTCATGACTGTTCAGTATTCAGGCTATTTTACAATGCCCTTCTCAAGATATTCGGCGAGGTTTGTGCGCACTGTCTCCCCTGCGCGCTCGACTGCCACTTTTGCCATATCGGCATCGACCATGAGGTTGACAAGCTGTTCGAAAGATGTCTTTTTCGACGGGTCCCAGCCCAGGTTTTTTCTGGCTTTTGCCGGGTCACCCCAAAGGTTGACCACATCGGTGGGACGGTAGAAATCCGGAGAGACCTCAATGAGGACTTTTCCGGTACGGGTGTCGATACCCTTTTCGTTCTCACCTTTGCCTTCGAAGCGGAGCTCGATACCGACGCGGCGGAATGCAAGCTGGCAAAACTCGCGTACGGAATGCTGCTCACCGGTGGCGATGACGTAGTCCTCAGGTTTGGGCTGCTGGAGAATGAGCCACATGCACTCCACATAGTCCTTGGCATAGCCCCAGTCGCGAAGACTCGACAGATTACCGAGGTAAAGTTTCTCCTGCTTGCCCTGGGCGATGCGGGCGGCTGCGAGGGTGATTTTGCGGGTCACGAATGTCTCACCTCGGCGTTCCGATTCATGATTGAAGAGGATGCCGGAGCAGCAGAACATATTGTATGCCTCACGGTACTCTTTCACAATCCAGAATCCGTATAGCTTCGCCACGGCGTAGGGGGAGTATGGATGGAAAGGTGTGTTCTCGTTCTGTGGAACCTCCTCGACTTTGCCGTAGAGTTCAGAAGTGGAAGCCTGATAGAAACGGCATGTGTCGGCGAGTCCGCACTGGCGGATTCCCTCGAGTATGCGGAGCACGCCGGTTGCGTCGACATCGGCGGTGAACTCGGGCGAGTCGAACGACACCTGCACATGGCTCTGGGCGGCGAGGTTGTACACCTCGTCGGGTCTCACCTTGTTGAGCACCTGTATTATCGACATCGAGTCGCCGAGGTCTGCATAGTGGAGATGGAAATTAGGATGTCCCTCCAGATGTGCGATACGTTCGCGGAAGTCCACCGACGAACGGCGGATGGTGCCGTGAACATCATATCCTTTCTCAATAAGAAACTCAGCCAGAAACGAACCATCCTGACCGGTAACGCCTGTTATTAATGCGGTTTTCATAATTAAACTTATCTAATTTGTGGATTAGAAACCAATGTGATTACCTATAAGAATACTTTTATTCGCTTATAAATTGTATGTCGTCAGTGCGAGGATGGACGAACTCGAATTCAAGTGTGCGGGCTAGGCCCTCGTCAAGGGTGAATGGAGCTTTGAATCCGGATGAATGGGCTTTCTTGGCATCAAACTCTGTCGTGGCACAAAATTTCTTGACACGCACCGAGCTTACTGTAAGCTTCTTGCCTGTAATCTTAGCCAACGCATCGAAACAATAGCCGCCCATCATGCCGAGCCAATAAGGGAAATGAGTAGCGGGTATATGCTTTTTAAGCACCTTCGAGACATGAGCCACGAGTTGGTTCATGTTGTTGTCAGGCTTGTCAATATAGTTGAACACATTATAACCCTTAGTCACATTATCAATCATGAACTTCACGAAAGCCACTATATTCCCCACATACGCCATAGATTTCTTGTTCTCACCCTTCCCGACCATGAGGAATTTACCTGATGAAATCTGTTTGAGCAAATTATAGACATTCCCGCGGTTACGCTCTCCAAAAATCACGGTCGGACGGATTATGTCGATATTCCAATCAGGATGCGACTCAAACCAGCGCTGGAGCACCTGTTCAGCTTGCCATTTCGACTTGCCATAATGATTGAACGGGTCGGCAGGATGATTCTCATCCGGATTATTTTTATTCAGCCCATACACAGCCACCGATGAGAAAAATATAATTCGTTTGATACCGTTCTTCTCCATAGCACGAAGAGTCACTTCCATACCTCCAACATTGGTGTCATAGTAGAGCGACACCGGCGAAACATCATCACGGTGCTGTGCGGCAAGGAGTATAACCACATCCGCGCCCTTCAGTTCGCGGTCCATCTGTTCCTGCTCGCGCACATCACCGATAGTTGTTATGTCATTGAAAAAATGACTCGGAAGCAGGTCTATATTCTTACACTCATATCTCTCCTTATCCTGACGCAAAAGGTCAAGAAGCCGTGTGCCAACGAAACCGCTGGCACCAATCATCGCTATTTTCATCGTTAATTTTTTTAACTGTTAGAGTGAAACAGTTGTAAGTGATATACAACTGTGTTATATCTGTAATCTAAAATTTGAAATTATATGGAACCGATACTTAGGAAACCGACAATGCTTAGACTCAATACCGATTTGGTGGAACGGTTGAAGATTGCTGCTAAAAGTGAAAACCGAAGCCTTAACAATTATGTGGAATGATATAGTTTATGATGAACCGAATGCTATGACACGCTTCGCAATACTTGAAGTGGAGTATGGGAGAGATTGACGACAATTGACACTATGATTAAATCAATCGAACAATGAAAAAAACTTCGATTTTAAAGTTAGCTCAAGATGGATTCTAAACGATTCAGAATAGCCCTATGAAAATTAACGTTCTCAATGAGATTCTTAGGAAACTGATTAATGGAGAAATACCACCTAAATCGTTATCCGGAAATAACAATAGGAGCATTGAATGCTATATCGAATCTGACTTCCAGATTATTTGGAAAGACGAAAGCACAGGTATAATATACCTTGTGAGATTAGGCTCTCATTTGGAGCTGTTCGGATGAGGATTTTTAACCGCGCAATAATTTTGCATAAACCAACGCACGAACCGAGTTAGGCATTATGTATACGGCACCTCTTAGAATGCTTGATTTTACGGCAGTTAGCATACCGATAATTCCAAGTTCATACAATTTCCATTGAAATTTTGCACTATCACATGCATATTTCCATCCGCCACGACGCTTGAACATATTGGCAGAAGTACGGAAATGGACTAAAGGTTCTTGAATATTGGCAAAATGTATTCCCAATTTAAACATCCGAGCCCAGAGATAGTAATCTTCGAAAAGTGGGAAATGTTTATATCCACCAGCATTCATCACTGCTTCTTTGCGAAACATTACTGCTGGGTGATTAAGGGGGTTACGTGACTTTATATATTCTGCAATGTCCTTATGGGTAGCAGGGGCTTTCTTTATGGATTTTATAACTGTTATATCATCTTCAAATTCATCGAGCCAGCTACTTATAATACCAATATCTGGATGCGTTTCCATAAAATGTATTTGTTTCCAGAAGCGTTCAGGAAAACATACGTCGTCCGTATCCATTCTGGCAACGAGGTCATGAGAGCAGTGTTTCAATCCTTCGTTGAGAGCTTTGCCCAACCCCCCGTTCACAGAGAGTGGAATTCTTTTAAGTTCAGGATGAACTGATTCATATTCGTCAAGGATACTATAGAGTTCAGGTGTAAGCGGACCATCTTCAACCATGACTACCTCATCAGGCTTAAGAGTCTGATTAAACACACTGTCAAGACTTTGGCGTAGATAGTCGGGTCGCTCTTTGTGATAGAGCGACATCAAAACAGAAAATTTCATAAGATTAATTACCCCTTAATTGAATAAAATATGCTCTTTATTGATGAAATAAAGCTATTTGGCATCAGCTTTACCATATTCTTGGCGATATGTTTTATTCTAGCTTTTGAAGAGAGCATATTGTGATAGGACGAAACACAATCTTTGATTGATGTTGAATCATCGGATAAAAGAGTCAGCAGTTTTCTGCGCTTGACGGAATTAACAACATAGGTTTTCCCATAGCTTTGGTATGGAAGGAAATTACTAAAACTTTGAGGTTGTATGGTCATCCTATTTTTAATTCTGTTGACCAGATTTTCACCTCTATCAGTAGAGATTGTAATTCCTGATACACCATCATGATTATTGACGTATGATTTTCCCCAAAAATCACCAAGACGGATGTCAGTGTATTCAAGCGTGCTCCTTAATTGGCAGTCCGAACAAGAATCGTTCAGAACGAGGTCTGAGAAAAATAGTTCGTAGAATCCATCATTAATTCGAGTGGAAACCACTTCTATGGGGTATTTAACTCCCTCTACTACTACTACTACGTAAAAATTTCCCCAACCTCTGACTTTACTGCGGAAATTTGCGGAAATAATTTTCTTCCCATCAACTCGTTTCATTATCTCATTGATGTATTTTGTCCATACATGTAGAGAGGGACAGCCATGACAGTATAAATCAATAAGAATATGATTGTCACGAACTCCGCGTGTTTTTAAAAAATTGTCAATTGCATAAATCTGACACGGTAGTCCGAAGACTGCGAATTTTTCCTTCTTACAATTCCTTACTAGTTCTTTAAAGGAATTGACAGACAGAGATTGAATATATTTTGAGCCTCTGAATCTAAGAATTTCATTTTCATCTGTAGCGACTTCGCCAATCGCACAATTCTTATCATTATCATAAGTAACTCCAATGCACTTATACCCATCCTTTATCAATTGATAGGCAAGCAAATCAGCAATACCGCCTGAAGTTGTCTCGGTGACAATGTTTTTGTCATTAGCCCAGGCGGCAAGTATTTTTTTTGATGATAGGTCAGATTGTGCAATAGTCCTATCAAACTTATAGCAACTCTTTACGCAGAGTCCACAATCAATACAAGTTTTCTCATCAATAACAGGTCGATAAAATCCATTTTCATTTAGCTTTATGCTAATTGCCCCTGTCGGGCACACCGCACCACACATCTGGCAAGATGTGCATTGACGAAGTTGGGAAGAATCGTTGATGTTCATTTTGTACAAAGTGCTAACATTTGGTCAAGATGAGACATCGATAGCATCCGACGCTTTTCTACCTCGACATTGACTTTTGTGTAATCAATATTTGGCTTCATTGTCAAAGCCAACTGTGACCAATCAGTAAATATACGGTCAGTCAATACGTATTCCGCCAACAAGTTCTTAAGTTTAAAATGATTACTCTCACGTGTCTTTACTGCCAATTTTGCTCCAGTGATAATTGACATTACACTACCATGGAAAGTATCGGTAACCACTTCTGTTGCATATTTGAAATATGCAAGGAGGTTTATCGGGTCAACATTAATATTTATATCACACCAATCATGATAGAAGCCAGGAGATAATGTTTTAAGCCCACGAGCTTTGGCGTATGCCCTAATGGACTCTACTTCCTCTGGGGTATTCATGCGGTTGTCGTATGCATAAATAAGAAGATAGTTTTTTTCTTTAGGAGGAACCAGATGAGCAATCTCATCCTTATATCCATATAGAAGGACCGGGTCTACAACAATGTGAGGTTCCTGACCGATAAGATTGGTTACTACATTCGCACTGTTTCTATCCCTTACAGTCACAGCTTTCATGGCAGCAAGACCACTTCTGATAAATGCACGTGAATGCAAACGGTCAATATCTTCAATCGTAGTTGGTCCAAAAGAACCGGCATAAGCAATTATATTGTCACTCGGAAGGCAATGCCCAAAAAAGACTGGAGTTGGACCTGTATGAAGTGCAAAAACCTCATCGCTGCCAATAATTACGGCATCAAGCATTGGAGACTCAGAATAATAATCACCAATTATATTTTGAGTAGCCTTATAAGCATTCAGCGTTTTGCGTTTATTGTAATTATATCGAGTACAGCCAAGCCCTTTCTCCTTAAAGTATTTCAGATATATTCCTATGGATTTAACTGACACATCATATTTAGCTTTCAAGCCGTGCCCCATGAAATCATAATTCTTGTCAAAGCGCAATGCTTTTGCTGTAATGCCTTTCTGTCGCAGAACACGGATAAGAGCGGTAAGTTGCAATAGTGCACCGTGGTTATGCACATCGTAATGAGTGATAATGCCTATTTTTTTCATTAAAATAAGACCCAATCGGGCATTTGAAATTTACAATTTACTTTCGTGTTTGTCCACTTTTCAGGTGCGCACACGATTTTGTCTTTATGGGTATTCAAAAAAGCGCTCCACCAAGAGAAAGAGCTATTGGCTAAAATATTATGGTGGCAATTAGACATAAGAAGCATATCCAACGGACTGTCTTTCCCTGTATTCCAATCAACGAATTCATATCGATAATTACCTAGTATCGGAGCAATTTCAGCTTTACACCAATCAATATCATCAGAGAATATGTAGAATTTGGTAGGAGTGATTTTTTTGAGGAGAAAGGAAATTGTATTCTCATAATATTTAATATCACAAAGTCCAGCATAATTAACTGCTTTCAAATAGTCCCCCCTCCTGACATGAATACTTACAGTATTTTCTATAGCTTGAAGTTCATTCAGGAGTTTCTTTGTTTTTAGATTCAACGGAAGGGTAAATTTAAATTTGTTACGGACAATATCAATCACAGATTCAAAATATTTATAATTTTGCCAATATCCATCATAATATTTTGAACCAGGGGTAAAAACAGAGTCATTAAATGTGTAGTCTTTGGCTTCTGTGCATTCCGTTTTACGGTTTGGTAGAAACTTTCTAATTGCCCTGGATAATTTGAACCATCTTACAGGGTATGTAACTTTCAATAGGTCTGTGAATGATGCTTTAGGCAGGGTTATATTAAACACTCGCTCCAATTCTAAACCATTGTGAACATGATATGTTGAAAAATAAGATGTATCAATATTTATTTTTTCTTCAGGGAACTTTTCACATAATGCTACAAATAGCGCATATTGAAACATTTGGTTTCCCAAACCTCCTAATATCTTAACAGTTTTCATCTATTAAATTTAGTTACTTACGAGTATTTTAATCGAGTTAGATATCTATAAAGTATATGTGCTCTGTTATATGTGTTGACTTTTCCATCTCTTGACATTTCCTTAATATAGGCATATTCGTTAGTATTTGGAAAGCCATAGTCATGGGCAGAAAAGAAAAATTTATTTTCGTAAGGCAATGACAGAAACTCTGAGATGTCTTGTTTAGTACATCTGTCATTATCAGAGCCAAAAATTATAAGTTTGTTAAAGTTTATTCGTTTGCAACGACGCTCCCACTTGTCTAAAGCTTCCTGTTCAGAATGATAATGAAGGAAAACGATTTCAATGTCTATGCCTTCAATAGTAATATAACCAACGGGAACTTTCCACGACAGAGTTTTTAGATAGTCGTCAATTTCAGGGTACTTAGATTCTCCCCCCCCCTAAATGTAATCTTTTGATTGATAGCTTGTTTTAGGTTTTTTAGAAAGAAAATGTAATCCGGATAGCATATAAATAAGCCTGCGGTCGGTGAGTTATAAGGATAGCCTAAATCCTGTGGGATTCTTCCTCCAAAACAGTTGTTGGTAATCACAGAGCATTCAGAATCTATATTGGCACGTAGTTTAGGTAAATATGGTTGTCTTAGTAATGATAAGCCTTTATTTTTCAGAAATTTCAGGATGCTTATTTTGCGTAAACAGTCAATCATCATATTATAAATACCATTTTAACATGTGAATTAAAATCTTTGTACCTTTCACAATTCTACCTTTCAATGAAAAATCCCTACCCTTATTGAAGTATGGGTCTATTTTTACTTTATCACGGATGATGATTTTTGGTGTGAAGGGTAGTTTCCAACCTTCTGGGTAGGCATAGGCAGGTGATAGACCAAGACACTTGTGGGTGGACATATATTTGTTGAGATGCGATTCATCATGAACCTGAGCTATGATTCCTCTGTCATAGTCATTATGCGTATTGTCAGAACATGTTTTCGCTAACATTAAAAAGTCATCAGTTCTGCCGCCATTTAGACTTCCCATATAATATTTGTATAGTTTATTTTTTTCTTTAGGGATATATGCGGTTGATTGTGAATTTCTTTCATATGGTAGCCTGGCATCCGGCTTATTAAAGAACCCTGGATGTATTACCGCCATTAAGCCCTCATTCTCAGGGAGAAACTCTTTACCGACACTGTTGACAAACAACATATTTGCATTAAAGAAAAAACAGTAGTCGAAATCCTTCAATCGGTCTGACAATGAAACAAACATATCAAATCTGAATAATGAATCCAATGGAAAACCTTGGCATTGTCTTTCAAATAGATGTACATTCTTTTCATTAGATAATTTAAGATTGTCAGTAAAAACAAAATACTCAATCTCAGCAATGTCTTTTAGAAAATATTTCTGAGCTGATTCATAAAAGCCTGAAAAAAATTGATTGTATTTACCAGTGCAGATATATAAAATTGCAACCTTCATGATTGTTAATTATTTGGTGTAGTGTGAACTTGTTTCCGATACCCTCCTTGGAAGTCATAAAAACTGTATGGGTATAAGTTTGCCCATTCATTTTTATAGATATTGATTAGAGAAAAACGGACTAAAAGTATAGTGATGATTATTGCTGTAATACTATTTCTGGATAAGGCTTTCTTTAATGGTTTGCAGCTTGATTTATGAAACAAAGAATACATTAAAACGAAAATAGTGTACATCGAAAAGTAAGCACTAAAACGAGAAAAAACAAGGAACGGTATTGCTACGATATTGGTGTATAGGTTTAATATTGATAACCAGAGGATAAGATTGTTAGGATATATTATATTATATTTACGTTTGACATAATAGACGATTAATAGATAAAACGCTATAAATAGAGTGTTTAGGATTGCAGCAATTGGTAATGTTTTTTTACCGATAAATTCTGCAAAATATGAAGAATCACCAATGCCAAAGATTAGTAATAAGGGGAAAATAAAAATAGAGATTATACAGATTGCAAAAAAAGTCAATATGATGTTCTTGCGTGATGGTTTTAAGTTCTTAAATATAGGAATAATAACAAGTATAATAGCAGAACTATGAAATAGAAATGCTAATGCAATTAAACAATAATATTTTAAAGTTTTATTTTGTTTCAGGTATTCAATGGCAATCATGAATAGAATCAAAGCATAGGTATTTCGTATGACACAATGACTTGCAACTATATTAGAAAACGCAAAGAAACAGGCAATAGCAACAAGTGGTGTATAACGTTTGATAATCCATAAATAAAATATTGTCGTTATTGTTGAACTTATAAATATTATACTATAAGGGTCTGACCAGATGTATTTACCTACGAAACGTTCCAAAACGACATATAGATACTCAAATCTTTCATGCGGGTCAAATTTAAAAATTGATTGTTGTAATTTTGTCGGACTTTGAAGATATTCGTATAAATGAGCGTAGTAATGGGATGTATCATTTATTACCACAGTATCTCTAAAAGAGAAAAAAATGAACATCATTAAAAAACATAAAATGATTTGGAAGTGCAGGCGCTCCTTTTTGCTTTTTATGCAAGAAGCAAAAAAAGCAATTAAAAGAAATGTTACATAAAAAAGAATAATGCCAACCATTATATATCGATATGATTTAAATAAGACCTGGAATTTAAGACTTGCTCATTATATTTTTAAAATTATTATAGCTGAAATTAAAATAACAATTATTGCTTAGTTTTGCGACAAGTAAATATATCCCTATTAGCGAGCAACTTGCAAGCAATACGCAGAGAACATTGGGCAAATTAAGTAGTGTTATTAACGAACAGACAATACCTGCCGGGATTAGGCAGCATAGAGTTGGAATAGTAGCATGAAAAAGTATTAATAAATTTCCACCAATCTCTTTTTCAGCAAAATAGGAAACGAACAATGCATTAAATAATTGATAAACAACCAGCATTATGAGCAAAACATTTATAGTGGCAGTAATTCCTATAATAAGACAAATTAAAAACACTATCTTCCTCACAATTTCTATCTGAAACACCTTTTTTGTTTTTCCTCTAACAATTAGAATGTCGAGGTTAATGTCTGCAAAGCAATATAAAGCACCATATATTGCTAAATATTTGAGGTAGGTTGCCACCTCAATCCAATCTTCAGACAACAAAATAAGAATTAAAGGTTTAGATAGAATTGCTAAAATCAGCATTAACGGTGCGATAATAAAGAATGCCATTCCAACGACTTTTTTGCTATATTCTAACAGTTGTTGTTGTTCATTTTGGAACGAGACCATAATAGGATACGACACCCGATGTATAGAGAATGATATGGTTCCGGCTATAGACCTTTGAATCTTTTCAGGGATTGTATAATATGCAAGTGCACTTGCATTAAAATACTTGCCGATAAGTAGATTCGGCAAATTGTCGGTGATGCTTGCAATCATGTTGGTCCCTAATAAATTCATAGAAAATATTAGATACTTTTTGATTGATTGCAAGGAAAATATCAGTGATGGATACCATTTTCCATAAAACCAGAATAAGCAGGTCCTGATGCACGCGGATGAAACACTTTGGACAATCAAAGCCCAGGCATTACGGAATAAATATGCTGTATATATGCCACAGATTCCCGATATAATAGCGGAAATTAATGAAATCTTAGAAACAGTGGCAAAGTTAACCTCTTTAAATAGTCTTGCCTGCTGAACCACTGAAAAAGACAGACAAACCATGGATATAAACGTTACCCGAATTAGAGGGGTCAACAATGGCTCATTGTAGAATAAGGAGATATAAGGAGCTGAAAAATATGCAATCAAATATACACATAAACCTACAAATATATTAAAATAAAATACAGAAGAATAGTCTCTTTGATTTACATTCTGGTCACGAATTAGAGCTTGTGAGAATCCACTATCAATTATTACCATGGAAAAGGCCATAAATATAGAAATCATTCCTACCAAGCCAAATTGGTCAGGCAATATAAAGTGAGCAATGGCAAGGGTACATAATAATTGTACGCCCATTGTAGCAAATCGCTCAATCATACTCCATAATGTGCCTTTAACAGACTTATTAGCGATATCACCCATTTTTTTAGATGGAATTTAAAAACAATAACAATTTCCCTATGTCGACTCAAATAAGCATTACCATCCGATTCTGGAAGAACGGTAATGTATTTGGATTTACCCCAAAGCTGTCATGCAGTTTGTTTTCGATACGTTGTAAGCTCTATTTCCAAGGTTTCGTGGAGGAAGGGATGGATGTCCGGACGGGAGGATAGATGTGTAAGGAGATGGTGATACTGGGTGGTGATGTCTTGTAAATTTCGTTGTTCAAATTGGGCTACACTTTTGGCAAAGTTGATATAAGCTGTTAGGGTAGGGGTGTCAAGCTTCTCAAGTTCAACTTCCGTTAGTGTGTAGATTTTAATCCAGCGGGTTTTATACTCAAACTGTTCCTTGTTGCCGAGATATGCGAACAGGTTTTCTTTTATAAGATAGCTCAAACGATGATATGCCTCAAGCAATGTAATTTCTTGGAATTTTCCATATCTTACTAAATCTTCAATCCATTCGCCGCTGATTTGCAGTGCATACGATGAATACCGATTTTTGAGTGTGCGATTGTCTCGATTGATTTCTTTGAGGAGCTCAAGCACCACATCTGTTCGTGAGATACTACTGTCTCCTTTAATCCAACAGTTCACGGTTTTCAGTCGTATTTCCCGGATATATTCTGAGTCATCTTTACCATGACAAACCCTGAAAAAGAAATCGTACGATTCGAGGAGGTCAGGAATGACAGATAAATTCATCCGTTTGCTTATAAGGATATCATCTAAGAGAATCCTGATTTCCTTTAGCCAAATTAAGCCTTGGCTTTGCACTTCACGAATTGAATTGTTCATTACTAATGGAAGTTGAAAACCACCTTCACGCTCGAAAATTTTGCACAGCATGAACTGATAGCCACATATAGCATCAATATCTGAAAAATCCACCTCAGATATATGGGGAATTTTATACATTGTATCAGTCATTTGAGTTAGTTTCTGTAATGAGTTTTTTCCGTAAGTTTTCAAACTGCTCGTCGGTAATCTTTGTCATCTGGCGTGGGTCAAGTTCAACAACCCATGAGCAGTTCTGTATGCTTTCAAGTTTCAATCGGTACGTGATTTTAGTTGTCTTGTATGTGCCTTTCTCTATTTGGTTGACCTCTTTCTCAAAGATGGCAGGGTGACCGCAGAATTCTCCACCTGTGATTTCTACTTTGTCTCCTTCTTCAAATAGGAATGTTCCTTCGGGATAAGCATCCATGCTGTCAACGAATTTACCCACAGCTCTTTCGTACTCATCGATAGACTTTTGCGGGATTATGGCATATGGACTATGAATACTTCTACTGCATCGGTATCCCCATGCAATGTCTCCGATATAAAAAAATAATTCGGGTAGTTCTGTTGCTCTTTTCTTGAAAAAGAGTAATCCAGGTATGACAGGACGTGATTCGCGTATGAGCTTTTTGTCTATACGACGGACAATTTCCTCCATCGGATAGAATGATTTTGAAAAAATTATCCCGACTGATTTTAGTCTGTCCTTAATTCGTTCGTAATTGACATGAGGGCGGAATTGCATAGCATACCAATCTTCTGGATTTTTTGATAATATACGAGAAACATGATTGTATATTTTCTCCTTTTGTTCGGCTGATAATTCGTTGCTTTTTGCAAAAGAATATACAGGATTCACGTTATTAACAATGCCGATGCATCCGGCGATATCAGCTGAAGGTATACCACAACGTAAGGCTGTAAGTGCCCATAAATCTGTTGGAAGATTATCTCCGTAGGAGGAGAGTCTGATTCCAACGGTATTCAATGCATCAGAAAAAAGCGAAGATACTGATTTTTTTAGCTGATTGGGAGTCCGTTCTGATTGATGTAGTGGGAACAGATACTTGTTCTTGGGTTTGGAATACTTTTCAACGATTGTTTTTACAGCTTCATCATGACCATTATAATCGTCTTTCTTGTATTTTGCCAGTTGGTCATAGGAAAGACCTCCATTATACAATGAAAAGAGGACTAAATCCTTGGCTAACTGAAGTCCCTGATTTTTGGAATAATCAGTCAAGACTAACTGTCTCAGTATGTTGAAGCATTTCGATAGGGAGTTTACTTCTAAACTTGCTTTAGACGCACTTTTAAGTGTGCTTTTTACCGATGCAAAGCAACCGTTGTCTATTATGAGACCCTCTTTTATAGCTTTGCCATATAAAGCCGAAAGTCGTAGGGTGTATGTCAATGCGGTGCCATGCGAATATCCATGACAGAATAGCCACGATAACCATTCATTAAGAAGTCCCTCTGTTATGTCTTCAAAACGTACTGGAACTCCACTAAGAAAACGACTGAATGAATCAATTGCTTGTTGCTGGCTTTTTCTTACTGCCTCGTTTGGGGTATTATCAATTTTGACCCGAAACCAGTCAATAGCAAAAATAGCATTAGTTGGCAATGTATCAGTCATATATGGTTATTTTCCGGAAAAGTATAAATTGCAGACCGGTACAATTCTTACCGACCCCCTGTTTTTTTGCCTTACAGCTCAACAGAGGTCCAAAATATATATGTTGTGATGCGGTTTTCACCGTTAATTTAGTTTGGTAAAAGGGTGGTTTTGATAGTATCTCTTATGAAGAGATGTAGATTAACTGCTGTTGTATTATATTTCAGATAGATATAATCTTACATAAAATCAAATCGCGAAACAAATTGTTAATTTATGATTAAATACGATAAAAGTTATCCACAATCATGTGTTTTCATACAAAGCATTATTATTCAAGAAAAATCACGCTAAAGTTTGGTTAACAGAATAAAGATTAGTAATTTTGTACCGAAAATGGCAACGGGTAGAACTCAATATTTTGGGTAATTTGTTTTAGGTTTAAGTATCTCTTCATAAGAGATGTAGATTTAAAAAGTAAAGATTTTGATGGGAAATTAAAAATTATTCTATTGATGTCTGATAAAATTCAATAAAGACAAAATAAGTAAGACTCGACTGTTGATAATGGACAGCCGAGTCTGTTTTATTCTTCAAGGAAATTTCTTTAAGCTAAATTGAGTGGGGGTAGGTTGTTTCGTTGAGTAAAACCATATTTAGAATCCTGTAATTTGAATAAATTCCTTGCCGTTCCAACCGATAATAGAATTATCATTGCCAACTGCTATTTTGTAGAGTGGCATAGGCACATTGAACAACCTGTCAACTATTTTCCCGTCCCAGTCAATTTTGAAAATTGTGGGTGCTGTATCCTCTGCATCAGCATATTTAAAATTCCAATGGAGGGCATATATGTTTCCCGGAGTAGTTGCAATATCAACTATATGCAGTAGATTCAAGTCTTCAAAATCGGCTTCGTTAAGAGTAGCGGGATTGAACGTATCTTCGCAAATTCGCACTTGCTTAATCGGTTTTCCGTCCATTCCAAATATTTCAATTATCGGATGGAGCCTGTATGCAAATGCTAATTTATCGTGTAGTCTTGAATAGGCGAGTTCTCCGGCATTTGGCATCCAAGATGTGAGTTCCGGAGATAGTTGTATTCTTCTGATTGTGTCCACCTGCGCCGTGGTGATATTTGCTTTCAGCGCATACTGTGTGCCACCATTTGGCTCACGTCCGATAAAAACAAATTCGTCGGGAGCAACCATTGACACATCTTGAACATACTGTGACAATGGAAAAGGCAGAGAGCTTCTATCACTGAAAATATATTTATTAGTCCGTGAAAGAACACTATCATTCTCCGCCCGATATATCTCACCATCGTCTTGACTTACGACCAAACGAGTGCTATCACAGTTATTAACCGGATATGGCATATATGACACATAGTATCCATCACCCTTGTGTCCCATTTCGGGCCCGACATTTAAGGTGTGGTTTTTGCTGTCAATTATTGCACGGCGAAGGAAACGCTGTCCGTATCCGCCTTCGGTTTCATAAACAAACCATAGCGTATCGCCTGTTATTTTCATATCATTGATATGGCGGATTGCAGGAAGCGTGCAGCCTGTCAGTGTCAGCTTTTGAGCATCGGCCGATTGCTGAGCATTGACAGAACAGCTTGTCAATGTCAATGCAAAGATGAATATTATCAGACTCTTCATATTTATTTAATTTCAAGTGGTTTGTATGGAATTGACTGTTGAGCAGCCTTAGCAATGTCAACGTCTTTTCCGTCTTTACCAACTATATGTATTCTACTTGAGTCACCTCCCATGGATGCGATATCAAAGCCAACCGGTGATTTGAAATAACGGACAAGCGTTTTTGCCGCTTCCTCGGCGCTGCAATTTTTCTCATTGGCATTCCGGTATTGATATTTCATTATAGGCTCGTTTGAGCGTTCAAATCCGACAGCCTCCCAGATGAACTGTTGTTCGGCATCTTCTATTTTAAGAATCAATCCGGGTAATTCACCGAATTTGTAAGGGCCATACGGAAGTGGCAGTTCTGATGTGAACCACGCAGTGTATGTGCGCCCCGCAAACTCTCCCGTAGCCTTTGAACATTCATATCCAAGTATTGACGTGCTTTCTTCCGGTAGAAATGTCCAGTTGATAGTCGGGACAGAGTCGGCATATACCAACGTGTTTACGTTCAACGACAATCGCAGCCGAAGGTTTGCCGATGTTCTGCGCATCGGGCGTACCAGCTCGACAGGCCACGGCATTCCTGATACATTTGAATAAGAGTTTGCACCACGACGTATTTGCTCGGTTGCAAGAGAATCAAAGTGCTGGATTATGTCACTGTAATCCTTGATGCAGTTCTTTCCAATTTGCACAATACGGGTATCATCGTAGTAATCCTGTATTTTAGGATGATATTTATATTTTAAGGCGTATGTTACCTTGTATCGGGCGGTATCGACAGGGGTTGCCTTGTCAATCAGTTGCGACATCGTTTCATACGCGGAGGCAGACATGCACATGAATGTGCAGATGATTGTCAAAATGAAATGTTTCATATCATTGGGGGTTAAAGTATTCGGAATCTGACTTTTAACAGTATACTGCGAGGTCGGATATTATATATTGAGTTAGTTTCGGTAAGTGCCGAGCGATTGGAATACACATAGTCTTTCCTGTTAAGTAAATTGTCGCAGGTAAGAGTAAATGTAAATCGTTTTATGGCGTAACTCGCTTCTGCATTAAGCAGTATAAACGACTTGTCGCCATCGTTAAAATTGTTATAGTAATGATATAACGATGCTCCGATACTTATACCCCACGGCAAAGTGAAATCGAGCGATGCGTTGTTTGTAAGTGTTCTTATCCACGGCATACGGTCAAAACCATTCTGACGTGATGCTGATTGATAATATTTACCTTCGTATGATACTGACAGCCATTTGAATGGCGTCAGGCTTATGTCTCCATTCAAAACGAAGGAATCTCCTGAATAGCGCAGAATACTGTTCTGCACCAACAACGGGCTTTCATAATGACTGTATGTAGCCGACAGACCTATTTTCAGACGCCGCCAATCAAAACCCTGACTGCCACGGATAGCGGTAGAGAACATATCGGATGTTTCATTGGTGCACTGACTTATGACACGCTCCACAAGGCCGTCATAATATGCCCCGTACAACACATCCGGCTGTAGCCTTCCCCAGCTTAAATCCACTCCGGCAAAACTCATGGCAAGAACATTCTTGAAATTGTAAGAAAGTGTATTATACAAGTTCAGCCCCTCGAATAAACCCACGACATCGTATGCCGACAGTTGTCGGTAAGATGTGAGTATATTATTGGAATAGAGATTCTGAATTGAAGGTGTCGAATAGTTCAATGACGATTTTACACTGAGATTATGACTGCTGTTGATTTTGTACGATAAATCCAATTGCGGTTCAACCCTCATACGGTTCTTATCTGTCGCTATGCCTGACAAGCGGTTATCCAGTTTGAAAAACTTATATCCGATTGGCAGATGAAGTGATATATCAAATTTGCGGTTGCGCCATGCAATTTCAGCTTTAACACCCGTATTAAGGTTGTCAGGACATAAATCGTTATTGAAATCAGGCAGTTCACTCGTGAGGCTATTGCGGGTGTAATTCAAGAAAAATGTAGGATGCAGGGATACATTGCCGATTCTGAACGCAGAGAGTAGTCCGATACGGTTTTCCGTAGAGAAATCTCGGTAATCCACTTTCTGGTGCAAAGCATCCCCAACTATCAAATTCGGGAAAAGATTTGGTGATACTGACAGGCTATGGGGGCGCTTTTCAAGATTTATTGTTGAATAAATCTCATAACCACGATATTCGGAACTGCGGTTTGTCATGTGGAATTTGTTGAACAGACGGAATGATTCGGTCTTGGCCGCTTGTGAAATATTGTCAGCTCCGGCCATTATCCGGCTGTCGGCATCGGTTGAGAACCAATCGAATTTCAATTGTTCTTTCAGATACTGGGTGTCACCGTTATTCAGAAATGTCAGGTCACCGTATGCTTTGTTGGTCCTTGATAAGCCATCCATCAGTTCGTCAACTATGTTTTGCGAACCATCGGGCAATCTGTTGGCTGTTGAGGAATAACTCTGGCGGGAATCACGGTCGTTGAGATATGCGGCATTGATACCAAACTCTCCGGAATCTCCGATACGATATACGTTGTTGAACGTCGCACTATGTGAGCGGTTATAATAGTAAAACTGTTTGTCAATGCCGGGAGCTGACGGCATTGATATATTGGTTATGTTGGATGTGCGTGAATAATCATTATCGAAGGAGTAAAGCTCCTGCGACAAATCCTCTCCGGTATTGTTGCCTTTGCAAGTGGCAAGAAATTGGCTGTTGCGTTTGAAATAAGTCGCTATCGCAGAATTATTCCACAACATATCGTCGCCATACCCTCCGCCCACTGTTGCTATCAGATTGAATACACCTTTCACGCCTTCCTTCAACCGGATATTGATTGACGCCTGTTCCTCCGGACGCAATCCTTTGAGAGCCTTGATGTCCTGATGGTTTTCCAATACCTGCACAGTAGCGATGTTATTAGGGTCTATATTGTTTGTTGCAATGCCGTAATGACCTTTCATAAGGTCAAGCCCCTCGATATAGAAATTCTTAATCGGCTTGCTTTGATAAGACACCTGACCCGACTCTGCCACAGTAATACCGGGCATCTTTTTTAATACGTCTGCAAGGGCTGAATCATTCTGCGAAAGGAACGATGCAACATTGTAATTTATGGTATCTCCTTGTGAATAGATTTTCTTGGACTTTACCACAACCTCTTTCAGCTCAATAGTTTTATCTTCCACGATGATGTCGTATGTTCCTGACCGATTTGGTATTTTTATGGTCGCAGGCGAAATCTCAATACTTGATGTTTTCAGCAACAGGCTGTCGCATTCGCTGTGTGCCGAGATGCAGAATCGTCCATTCTCATCAGTAAAAGCCGATGAAATGATTTGTTTGGGAGAATTGGCCGGTGTGATAATAACATTGGCAAAATCCACACCTTTCCCTTGTGCGGTTTTTACAACCCCACAAATCTCAACCTGTGCAATGCTCTGAAAAACAGACAATAGCACAGAGGATGCAACAATAATATTTCTGATATTATATTTTGGCATAGGTATGAGATTAGCCTGTCACCGCAATGCGGCGACCTGATTAAACTCTTATAATTATCTGATTTACATTGGCAAAGATGCTTTTCTTATAGGTAAGGCAAATTGCGTGCTTATCTTTCGGTCTCCATCTTTCACAACCTCAAACACAATTTGATTGGTAGCGCGTTCAACAGCAACACGCACTTCGGGATTGTCGTCATGATTGGTAGTCGCACTCACGATATTGCCATCTTCGTCAGCCTGTATTCTTACAAGTATCTTATCCGGAATTAAATCTTTATCAGCCAACTCCATTGACATTTCAAATTGCTTTAACAGCGGATTCGGGTCGGTCAAAGGAGAGGGAATCCTCTTGGTGATTAATGTCGCAGGTAGTTCTTCGGGGATACCTTTTTCATCTAAGGATTCTGCAGCTATTTTTATTTCAGTGTCGGATGGAGCTGTTGATGTGAATTGATAACATGAAATCGCGTTATGTACCGCAACAGACCACGGGGTTGTATCAGCATACGCGGCTATTGCAATTGCGGGGAGTATTGTTACCGCAATCCATTTTATACCTTTTGAAGATTTGGATTGGCTCATCGTAAGGACACGCCTGCGGAAATCCTTCTTGCTCATGGCAAAATTGTTTGCGATATGCAGTGTGCGATTGCCTGCGGCTTTGGCGATAAGTAACCTTTGGTAACTCAATACGTCAATATCCGAATCTATAACTTCAGCATCAGCCTCATATTCGTGATTGAGTTTGATAAGATTCTTAAGCATCCATGCAAACGGATTATACCACATGAAGATGCAGAAAAAATCAGCAATGGTAACATCAATCCAATGATTCTTAAACGTATGTGCTTTTTCATGTGTAAGAATAGATTGCTCATTTTCCGAATAGGGGAGGATTATAAATCGTCCCCAGCTGAACGGAGCAATAGCTTTTCGGTCATGTCGGCATAGTACATAACCTTCCATCTGCTGCTTTTCAGATTTTGATATGATACGCCACAAGTGGGTATATGAAATAATCTGCCGGGCAATAAAAACAAAAACACCAATCCAATACAGACCAATTATCCATGGCAAAAAGTCAGAGAGTGATGTTTCAGCAGTTGAATTATCTGCATCAGAAGCAGTGATTTCCAGCGGTTGAATGATATTTGTCTGTATTGAGGTATTAAACAGTACTGACTCAAGAGTTGGCTCAAAAGCCAATGCTATTGGTGCAAAAATTATTATAGCAATCCCTGACAACATCAGCAATCGGTTGAACCTGAACGAGCGACACCGGTTTACTATAATGTGGAAAACCGGATATAGCATCACGACCAAAAGTGATGCCGAAAGAGAGAGTGAAAATAGTGTGTTCATATTTAATCGGTTTTATGCGATTGCTCAACCTCGTCGAGTAACTTTCGTAAATCTTCAATAGGCAAATTGCCATCCTCTACGAATGACGATACTACCCGAAGATACGAATTCTTGAAATATCGGCTTACAAGATTTCCGATGGACTTCTTGCCCATTTCCTGCTCGGCTATGACTGCGTGATAAAGGTATGTCTTACCCTGTTGGGTGTGTCCAACATAACCTTTATCCTCCAACGCACGCACAATAGTTGAGATAGTGTTGAAATGCGGTTTGGGGTCGTCGTACATATCAACAATATCCTTGACATGCAATGCTCCGTGTTTCCAGAAGAAACCAAGCACTTCTTCTTCTTTTGCCGTTAGTTTTTCCATACTAAATAATTTATGGTGCAAATATAAACTATATTTTATAGTTGTAACTACGTCTCGTAGTTAATAGTTGTTAACGCCAGAGTTAATCAAGAGAAGATTTCAGATAAACAAGCTACTACAACGTTTGCGGTACCGTCCGATAATCGCATTACCGTTACGAAAACAGCGCCGGGAGACAGCTTTGCTGCCTCCCGATTTTTTGGGTCTGCATGCAATCTCTAACTAAAGTTCTTAACTAACAGTTCCCAATATTGAGCCCTGTGGTAGTAACACTTTTCAGAGATTTCGCTGGAGACCGGAATGTTGACGCTTTTCAATAGGGGAGAGGGAGAAAATGCACTGCAGCCTATATTCTATACTTTTCGGTAAACGAAATTCAGAGAGGTGCTTATTGCCAAGTACCTTTTAGCGTAGTTACCTTGAACTCTGCCTTTTTTCCGTTGATGCTCAACTTGACAATGGGATTTGAAAACTTGGTAAGGTGCTGAAAGGATAGTGTCACCTTTGCTACTCCGTCGGTTACATTGGTGTCAACCGAGTTGACTTCATAGCCTTTACCTCCCTCTATGGGATAAAGCATCACATCTGAGACTATGTATTCACCAACAGCATCATCATCGGTAAAGATAATAGTTACCTTATCCCCGTCGCTATTGAAAAAGCAACACATGGGAGCTGCATTTGCAACCACACAAGCAATAGTCAAAACTATTGCGACAATAAATTTTTTCATAGCTATAAACTGATATTATTAAAATCGATTCTTTTCATTAGCGCCTGCTCCACGACCTTTGTATCGGTCGCGGGTGGAATTGAATGTGTATTGAAGTGTCAGGTAGAATGAACGGCTCAAATCTGTGACACATACATAACGTGTTATGTCATGGCTATACGATGTCACTCCGTAATTGCGCTTGTTGAAGATGTCGTTAGCCTCTAACGTGACGCTGAAACTGTTGTTGAAGAAAGCCTTATAAAGCTTCGCGTTCATATATGAGCATGATTTGCGATGCATACACCCCTCATTACCGGCACTTTCCCATGCCATATCGACATTAAGCCATATATCGTATGGTAGGTGGATTGCGTTCTGCCACTGTACCATACCCTGCGGATTGTTGAGATGCTTTCGTCCCTGCCATGTATCTATTGAGAACCACTGCTTTGTCAAGCCGAGGTTTATTCGCGGCTCCCAAATTCCTACGTTGAAACTGGAGCCGATAAAGGCACGGATTGAATGTATCTCGGGAAAGTTGTCAAGCGTCATGAGCTTGACTTCGCCGGTATCTCCGTAAGGCTTGGTTGTGGAAAGGATAGGGTCTTTTTTAAGCGTGTAAGATAGTTGTGCGAAAACTCTTTTCCACGCCCCCGTAAGCTCCACCGTATGTGTTTTCTCCGGTTGGAGGTAGGGATTGCCGCCTTGAAGGGTAAAACGGTTGATGTAGTCAACGGTACCGTCCAAGTCACCATAATTGGGGCGCCGAGTCTTGCTTGTATAGCTCAATGACAGCTGCACCTGACCTGCCGTTGTTGACATAAAGAATGAGGGAAAGAGATTGTTGTAGGTTTTGCTTTGGTCGTCATTTCTCTGCCCGTTTTCAAGATAGTCAAACTTAACGTGTTCATATCTCAATCCGGCCCCAAGGCTGAATCTGCCGAAAGTCTGCCGTAGGTCGAGAAAACCTGCGATATTTTTCTCGTCCACCCTTGTATCTGCATCGTTGATGATTTCAGCATCAGTCATATAATCCGAGGAAAAGCGTGACGACACAAATTCTTCACCAACCTCTATACCTCCTTTCCAAAGCGGATAACTTAACACAAGTTTTTCTGCAAACATTCGGCTCCTGTTGGTGCCGGAAGTTGATATGAGCGCACTGCCTTGATTGACGCTGACTTCATCAACGGTGACATTAGACCTTGATTTTCTCCACATATAATCCGTGTTGAAGTCAATGCCCAAATCGCCGACTTTGCCATTATAATATATATTAGTCCCGTGTTTGGGCAATGTCTTTGTATGGCCGAATCTGGTGCTTGTAGCACCATCGAAAAAATCGCCGTTGACTGAAAGGTTTGTGAGGTAAGTATGATGCATTTTGTCATTGGTTAGACCATTGGCATAGTATGCACCAATTGAGTGTCTGTCGTTAAACATATATGAGAATCCAGCTTTGCCGAAACAATCGGTTACGTTTCCATAGCCGGTCTGCGTGATTTTTTCTTCCCAGTTAAGAGATGAATTAGAAACACCGTATTGGTTACTCTGGAATTTGGCAGTGGCTTCGCCGAAATTGGCGAACACTTCCAAGCCTCCGATTCTGTATTTGAAGTTCGCTTGATTTGAGTTAGTAAAATATTTGTTCTCCCTCAGAACGGAGCGCAGCAGACCGCTGAATCCCTCACCCTGTGGTCGCTTGGTGGTTATGCGGATTACAGATTTTACCGAGGCATCATATCTGACACCGGGGTTGGTGACAACCTCGACGTTCTTAATATCAGCCGAACTTATCTGCATCAGTTCGTTGGAGTCCCGGACCAAACGACCATTAATATAGATTGTAGGTGAACCTTTGCCAAATACTTCAAACGCGCCATCACGGCCGACAACCATAGGAACCTGAACCAACACGTCCTCAGCTGTTCCTGCGTGTTCAAGCTGCGAACCTGCAACGGTGGTGACAAGGGCATCACCCTTGATTGCGGTAACAGGCCGGTTTGACTTGACAACCACCTCACCGAGCATAACGCTTTCGGGTGTCAAAGTGACTATCCCAAGGTTGCCAGTAGGGGGTATATCCTTTGTGATGGAGGCATAGCCGATAGATGAGAATTTTAGAAAAACAGTAGCATTTATGGCTTCCTCAAAAAGAAAACTACCGTCTTCATTTGTGATTGTCCCCGATATAAATGTTGAGTCATTCTTATTTAGAAGAACGACGTTTACAAAGTCAAGAGGGATGTTGTTTTCATCAACGACCTTGCCTGTAATATCCCGGGCTATTGATGAAAGAATTGTTAAGAAAAAAAGTACTGATACGAATAACCTTGCCATAGTTGTGATTATTTTTTGCTCGGCAAAATTACAACCAATAAAAATAAAAACTCTCAACAAATGTTGAGAGTCGAGGTTTTTAACACTATTTTTCCCGTTATTTTTCGCAATCGGTTCAAATGTGTAGGTGTGTGATATTGAGGAATGAAGTGATGCCTTAGAAAGAAATATTAACTTATCAGAGTTATTATCATTTTTTTACTTGACAAAGTTAATATAGAAATATGACTTTTGCGTAAAACAAGAATTATGCCGGGGCTATTTGCTCAATCTTTTTCGGATTCGGCTTAGATAAGTTGGTGTAACAAGTAGATAAGAAGCAATGTCACGGAGCGTGACTCGCTCCAATACATCGGGATATTTCTCAATAAGTTCAAGATAGCGCTCTGTTGGCGTTTTTTGATAAATTCTAAGATAACGGCTGTACGCCTCTTCCAGACATACAGAAGAAATATGGGGTATGAGACCGGGATTTGATTCTGAAATAAAATCCCTAAGTGGCTTTAATGGCACTTGTAGCACTTCTGCATTACATCCGGCTACTATTGAAATTTTGGAAGGCTTATCAAATAAGAATGATTGAGTTACGTCCATTATACATTCATCCTTAAATGTGAACCCGGTGACTGCCATCTCTCCTCTTGTGTTCGGCAGGCAATATTTGAAATAGCCGGACTGCACAAAACCTGCATATCTACAGACATGTCCAGCCTCGGTAAAACAATCTCCCTTTGCATAACTGACGGTCTCGCCATTTGCCATGCAATACTCGCGCATAGACTCAAAATCAATGAATGAAAGGAAGTTATTTATTTTAGCCATACTATTATTGGTGATTATCCTATAACAAAATTACTAATTATAGTTGAATTGTAAAAGGTAATGCTGAAAATAGTAATATCCTACACATTTGACAATGAAAACTTACCGTTGCGTCGGAAGAGGCATATTTCTTGATTTTGCGTTGCTGTATTGAGCATAATCACCGATGTTCCTGTTCGGAATCCATCCGGGGCTTCCTCCATGACTACGCCGCTACACTGACCTGCGTCACGCCAGTCAGTACAGATGTCAATATAAAGATTAGTTAGGGATATTCATTCGTGATAATCGGTTTCAAGAAAATCCACATGCAAATCGGGAGCGTTGTTCACCTCATTCTTAATTTCAATTTTTTCACCGCTTGGCGTATTGCTGAGTATAGTGTTCACCATCGATATGCCATTGGTAAGATACTGACGTCTTCCACGAAGCATATCCTTGCGTTTCATCTTATCGTATTTCTTGGGGAGATATATAGGCATTATCTCCTGATTGGATGATTCTATACCCGTGGCAATGAACTGATGCTGTCCTGTATTTTCTTTTGCCTCAAGAATCAGACCCGGTAAGCCACACAGTTTCCATGGACCATCCTGAACCGGAATATCGGGAGTGAACCATACCGTCCAATGTCTGCCATGGTAGTCTGTTTCAGCTATGACACACTCATAGTTGAGCACCATCTTTGAGGAATCTCCAATTACCCAATTCATTTCGGCAAGTGGTTCCGAATAATATCCTTGTTCTAACATTCCGGCTGAGTCATATACAGTTACAGTAGAATCACCGGCAGATTTGAATACATACATCGAACCGTTTTTAGTGGGTACATGGCTGTGGTCGCCCGTTTCAATAGCTTTCTTAACCCCTTCAGACATCATTTTGTCAGACAAGGCTTTGCCCGATGGAGTGGAGTCGAGTGAGTCGAGATATTCAGTGCGAGGACTAAAGAATTTGGAATACCTGCTGTTCGCGAGAAGCAACATTGTGTATTCGTCATCGTATGCCTTTGCATCAATCTTCAACTTCTTGTGCGGATAGCTATACTCTACCTTTATCTCTGCACGAGGAAACTCCTTTTTCTTCTTTGCCGATACATCAAATATGGCAAAAATGGCTATTATTGCGATTATGATTGATTGTCTGTTCATACGGTATGTCTATCAGTTAAAAATATTAAACACGCTGTTTTGTCATTTTGTATCATAGCATATAGTGCTATGTAATGCAAAATTAGTTAGAAAAAATGATTTTGGCATAAAACAAAGTTTATACCGGGTATTATTTACGCAATATTTTTCGTATTATTACATTATCACATAAAGTGCTTGAGCGCCCAATTTATGATACGCCAACGAGTAGTTACTATTTTGAGTTTATTCTTATTGTTGATTGCTACTATAATCTTCTTAACTACTTTATCTAATGGCATTACCCAAAATAGACCTTCTCCTTTTGCCATTCTGGTATCAACGAGACCTGGTCTGATTTCTGTCACGACGATAGATGAACCTTTAGATTTCTGTTGGAGCGACTTGGTATAGTTTATTTGAAATGCCTTTGAAGCGCTGTAGGATGGAGCAATTGGAGTAGGTTGCATCCCTCCTATGGATGTAATAATGACAAGATGTCCCAATTTCTGTTGTTCAAAAATTTTATAGATTGAATTGACGGCATTAGTCCATCCATTCACATTTACAGATATGGTGGCAAGTTCAGTCGATAATTCCAGATTAGGATTGAGGTTCCCAATTCCCGCACAAATTATAGCTAAATCCAGATGTCCAAACTTAGACATTACATTTTTTAGCATCGAATTAAAAGAGGAAGGCTCTGCAATATCACATTGAAAAGCCAATGTATTGTCCGGCTTTTCTTTGATTTGTTGTAACAGAATCTCATTCCGTCGTCCTACGATGGCAGTAGTATTGCCATTCGTGGTGTAATGCTTCCAAAGCTTATATCCTATCCCTGAGGTAGCACCAATGATAATGATATTCATATTTTGATATCTGATATAATTTTCAAATTTACAGCCAATAAAAGATAGTCAAGTAATTTTCACACTGTTTGCGTCCATTTTTTGCGGTGGGTCTTGTTTTTTGACCGCGCACCGGCTTTGCCGACATGCGCGACAAGCCCACTCGCGATTTATTATTAATTCGCAAGCGGCTCAAATATGTAGGATGTGATATTGAAGAATGAAGCGATGCCTTTGAAAGAAATATAAACTTGCCATAGTTATTATCATTTTTTTACTTGGCAAAGTTAGTCCGGAAATACGACTTTTGCGTAAAACAAAGTTTATACCAGATATTATTTACTCAATATTTTTCGTATGCGGCTTAGGTAAATTGGTATAACGGGTAGATATAAGCAATGTCACGGTGCGTGACTTGCTCCAATACATCCTGATATTTCTCAATAAGTTCAAGAAGATAGTGCTCAGTCAGGACATATTCATTTGTGATAATCGGTCTCAAGAAAATCTATGTTCAGTTCTTCGCCGGTGCGGATGTGGTCCGGACCGAAATCTATCCCTGTTACAGCTGCATCCAAGGCTTTTCCATGGTCACGATAGTTTCGTAACTGTCTCAACATTTCAACACGAGACATTTTATCATATTGTCGATAAGGGTAAATCGGGACAATCTCTTGATTGGAGGCTTCCAATCCGGTAGCCACGAAACTATGTTGCCCTGTAGATTCACTTGCCTCCAGTATCAAACCCGGAAGCCCTGTCAACTTCCACGGACCTTCTTGCAAAGGAATGTCCGGTGCAAACCATGCTGTCCAATACCGACCATGATAATTTGCCGTTGCCATTATGCAATCATAGCCCACAACTGTCTTTGTAGAGTCGGAAATTTCCCATTGGATTTCGTCAGTAGGCTCGGTGTAAAAGCCATAATTTAATGCCCCTGCATAATCATAGATGGTCATTTCATTGACAAATCGTGACTTAAACACATATAAAAATGTTGGGTAGGTCACAGAATTTAATGCGCTTTCGTCCTTGGTTTCAACATACCGCTTTATAGACTCATTAAGGATTTGTCTGCTCATAGCTCTCCCTTGAGGAGTAGATTCAAGAGAATCTTTAAATTCCGTTTCCGTATTATAAAATTTTGAATGCTCTTTGTTTGCCAAGAGAAGGAATGGAATGTCGCGCTCTATTATGCCATCAGAGCCTCGGACGAAAGTCTCGTGGTATGTGTAGCCAATTTTTATCTCCGCGCGGGGATATTCCTTTTTCTTCTTCGCCGATACATCAAATATGGCAAAGAGGGCTATTATTGCGATTATGATTGATTGTCTGTTCATCGGACCCGTTTTTAGTTATAATCCCGCACCTCGGCATACCAATCTCCCTTTGCATGACTATGGGGCTCGCCGTTTGTCATGCAATACTCACGCATAGCCTCATAATTAATGGGTGAAAGGGAATTATTTATTTTAGCCATATTATATGGTGCTTATCCGATAACAAAGATACTATTAATTTCATTAACTTTGAACTATCAAGAATCTTTCTTAAAAAATTTTGGAAGATTCATAAAATATTTATCAAGGTTGTGTGTCTTACAAGATAGAGCAGCTCACAATTGTAATAAATAAAAATTATACAACAATGAAGAAAATAGTAAAAATACTCGCAACCATACTTGTGTTTTTTGTCGCATTCCCTCTGCTTGCAGGCTTTGTAACAACAATACTTTGGAACAATATTCTCACAGCAGTCTGCGGATTTTCTGTAATCAATCTATGGCAAAGTGTTGGAATTTTCATTCTCGGTCAGATTCTGTCAGGAGGGTTCATTTTGGGTTGTTTCTTTGTTATGGGTAGTATACATCATGCAATGGGACATACAAGAGGCGGACTGAAACATCATTGGCACAATATGACCGAAGAGGAACGCAAGGTGTTTATAGAACGACGCACAACATTTGGTTTTAACCACTTCCACCATAATCATCAAAAAGACGGAGATGCCGCAGAGTGATAATATTGAGAATATTGTCGCAAGGTATTCTCCGCCGCTTCTGAACTTCATCAGGTCTCAGGTGAAGTCTCGCGAAGATGCCGAAGATATACTTCAAGACGTATTCTATCAGCTTGCACGAGTTAATGACGACGAAGATTATAAGATAGATAAAATCTCATCTTGGCTATTTCGGGTAGCTCACAACTTGGTTCGGAATTTCTGGCGCAAGAGACATGAAATATCTCTGTCATCTTTATTTGATGCTGAGGATGATATTTGTGATGATATTGCACAGACGTTGGCTTGCCCGGCTGATGACGGTCCCGAAGCTGTTTATTTCCGTAAATTAATATGGAAAGAGTTGGATAACGCCCTTGCGGAACTACCTTTAGAACAAAGTGATATTTTTTGTCTCACTGTGTTTGATGGTGTTCCAGTAAAAGATATTTCCTCAATAACCGGCGTCCCTGTTGCAACCCTGCTTTCACGAAAGCATTATGCAATTAAACATCTTCGCAAGAGATTCCATGAACTATATTATGCGCTGATAACAAAAGACTAAAACAAAATCACAACACATGCTTAGAATTCTTTTTATGTGGGCATTGATTTGCACCGCAGCACCCTTCGTGTGCGCACAAATAAACATACCGGATGAAGTGACTGAATCCGATTCTCTTGACATAATTCTTAATGAAGTCACAGTGGTTGCCAAAAATACAATAACAAAAACTGACCGCAAAGTAATCATTCCACCTAAAAGCAAGGTCAATGCTTCGACTTCAGGTTTGAATCTTTTGCAAAAACTTGCTTTACCTGGCATATCTGTCAACCAATTGACAGGATGCATAAATATCAATTCCGGAGGCATACTAAATTTATATATTGACGGAATACCTGCTACTGAAAGTCAAATCACAGCCATCGCTCCTGAGAATATTGTCAGAATAGAATATCATGATAATCCTGGTGTCAGATATGGAAATGCCGATGCTGTGCTTGATTTTATAACGAGAAAAAAAGATAATGGGTGCACCCTGTCGCTTGAAAGTATGAGTTGCATCGGAGATGGCAAGTTTGCGACAATTGACGAGCTTGCAGCTCAGTTCTATAATGGGAAGTCAACTTGGTCGGTCAATGGTGGATACATGCAGATGAAACGAAATAACTGGGTGAGGGATTATGACGAAATTTGGCACTATCCTGGCTATGATGTTATTCGCAAAGAGAAAGGGTTGCCTGTAAAAATCGGTAATTCGATTTTCAACAGTGATATTGATTATCAATATTCAGATAATGAATCAAATCTATTTAATGCGCGTTTCTCTCTGAACGTAGATGATGTGCCCAATAAGGAGGAGGGGGATAGGCACTCGCTCCTGACTACATCTGACAATAGGGAGATAACCGAAATATGGGAGCACACTTCGGAAAGCTCTATCTTGCCTTCACTCTCACTATATTTCCGCCATTTTTTTGATAAAGCCGGAACTCTCAACTTTAATTTTGAAGGGTCATGGATGAAATCAAAGAGTAATCATACTTATTCAGAAGAAATGTTTGGGACAAAGTTATGCGATATTCATTCAAATACTAATGGTGATAAGTATGGATTTTTTGTGGAGGGAATACATGAGATACCATTGGGGAAATATATGCTTACCTCCGGATTAAGACATTTTCAGTCACATACATCTAACCATTACATCATGGACACCCAAGCACCGACCGTGACGACCAACATCAATCAATCTGAGATTTCGATATTTACGGAATATAATATACGAGTTGCAAACTGGGGATTTGTTGGAGGGTTAACTGGCAAGCGGTTATCATCCACACAATGGGAAAACAAATTGGTGAAATATGTCTTCCTTCCCAATATGAGCGTATCGTATAAACCCAATTCTGATTTCTTTTTCAGGTATAATGTGCATATTGACCGTAAAATGCCACCATTGGCATCAATGAGCGATATATCGCAGGAAATCCAACCTGGAATGGTGCGACGCGGTAATCCTGATGTGAAATCTTTTTCAGCAATCAATCAACAATTTTCATTCTCTTATGGTAATAAATACATCAATATAAACCTTTCTGTAAACTATCTTATGGAATCGAAACCAGTAATGAATAACGTATTATATGAGAATGGTATTTTTGTGCAGACATTTGAGAACCAAAAGTATTTCCGTAAACTACACTCGGAAGCTATGATTGCGGTTTCTCCATGGCAAAATTACCTTACATTGTGGGTTTCTACTGATTTTTCACGGTATTTCAGCCGAGGCAAAAGCTATAACCTTGCCAGGAATATCTTTCGATTGCATATCGGGACTGATGTGACGTATAAACATTTCATTTTCACTGGCTGTACAATGTCGGGGCCGTCTAATTACATGTATGGAGATGAAATGACTACCGAAAAATCCATGAATATGATTCTTGCAGGATACAAAGGCTCAAACTGGACATTGCAGGCAGGAGCATTTAATCTTATGAAAAACTATTGGATGAAAACCGAGAATTTCTCTCCATTGACTCCGTTTACATCTAATGCTCATTGTGGGAAAAATACATATTTAGCTGTAAAATTTTCATTCAATTTGAATTATGGGAAACGGCGAGAGAAACAGGACGAATCCCCTGCTAACGTCACACATTTTGATATGGATTCAGGTATTGTAAATGGATTAAAGTAATATTCGATAATAACATTATGCATAAAACTATTAAAAAACCATCATTCTCTCCTCGTAACTGCATCGCTTGTTGGAAATGCGTAGAGGCATGTCCGCGTCAAGCCATTCGTAAAGTCAGTTTCTTATGGCATAAACATGCGGTGATGACTTATAATAATTGTATAGGTTGCAACGTATGTGTTAAAACGTGTCCTCAAAATTGTTTCAAATAACGAGTAGGTGAGTTCGTCGGATTTCAAAAATAATTTTGTCGAGTCCTGAAATCCAATTAACTATGCGACTTTAGGCATTGCGCACCGGTATCGCCGACATGCGCGGAAATTCTACAGATACTCAGAAGTAGACTGCTCAACCTCATAATCTCTATTGACCACAGATATGAGTAAGTGCACGATTAACTGGAGCTATGTCATATTCTGGTTCATCTTATTCGTTACTATCAAAGGTTAGTATTGTAAGAACCACTTCTTTCGTTTCCAGTGACTGCGAAAGTATAAACTTCGGTTTGGGGAGTTTTCGGAAAGAACCGAAAGCGGCCCATACAGTCTCGAGAATATCGTTACCGTCAATCCCTTCGGGACAGTTAATAAGGACTAAGGACGAGTCTCCTTTCATGGTCGGGAACCATTGGTAGATTATATCTGAAAGGTATTCTTCTGTTTTTTCAAGCTGACAGACCGCCTTTATCCTATCCATATCAAAAGGTGGAGCATCCATTATAAATTGACGGAATTTTTCCGGATTCTTGATGCCACCCTTGTGTTGTTGGATAAGTTCGGTTGCCAAATCATAACGACGCATCTTTCTCTCAACCTCTTCTTTTCGTTCTGAAATTGGCTTCAATAGAGCTTCAGTTTCGGGCGGAAGAGGAGCAAATAAATCATCCACATCTTCACAAGAAAAGAATTTGGTGCCTATATCTTTGGAGTGTCGGCATTCGAGGTCGTGTTCCTGTTGCCAAAGCTCGGTCCATTCTCTGCGATATGGATTCTCATCAAGCTCGGATTCATCGTAATCGCGTCCATACTCAAAACGAGATTGAAAATCCTCAGCTGCAAAACTCGGTTTGTCTCCAATATCAAAGCCATAGAATGTGAGTTCCCAAAGTATAGCTGCTGCGACTTTATTTCTTGGAGCAGACTTGGCTGCCTTAATTTCGCGTGCAAGTTCTACATTCCAGCTTTCCCGAGTTGGAGACCAGACTCTCCACCCCTTTACATCGATGGTGACGCCATCGGCTTCTCCCACCGGAATCTGACGCATCCTATCAAATGCCTGCTTGAATAGCCAAAGGCAAGTTTCACTCTGAGGGTCAAACTTTATGAGCCACGGAGCGATATTCTCAAATTTAACCTTGCTGAATAATTCTTTCAGAGTCATATCTTTCCCATTTAACTTCAGTGCAAATTTACAGCCAAGTTGTATCAAATATAGATACGACTGTGATTTTTTTGATAATCTGCAAACGATTACGACCATGCTTGGTCCTTCCACCAAAATTCAAACTTACTAACTCACGTTTCGTGGTTAATCAAAACTACTGAAAGTTGGTTAAACTAACAACATAGAAATGGAATCACACTTGTCATGTATCAATTTATATGGCAAGATGAAGATATTTCAAATAAAATTGCAGTTGTCGGAATTTATTCGTAAAATTGCACATAATATCATGTTATTAACAATGCAAATTGAAAACATCAATAAAACCAAGCCAGAGGTTTGCCAAGCCAGACACATTGGAGCAATGATGGGACACAGCAACTTGCCATGAATCAGGTTCCAGTCCTCAAATTGTGTACTAATTTCCTATATTGCTGATGACGGAGCAAGAGCCTTATTTTTGAAGCTGTAACCGAAAAATTAAAATAAACTAACCATGGGAATACTTCATCTGAAATGGATTACAGAATCAGACCTTGAGCTGAGAGAGTTTCGAGAAAGATTTTCCGAAAAATACAACGATATAGAAGTCGGAGCTGTGCATCCCGATAGGGGTACAGCATATCACTATTCAAGTTACTATATTCAAATCGTACCAAAAGATTTTCCGCCCAAAATACATTTTGAATATTGGGCTGACGGATGGCAAGGCTTTTTGGATTTACATCTGGAACCCACGCAAGATAATACGGAGGAAATGAAAGTATATCGAGGAATTGGCATAAATTTAATGCATATACTTTCAGATGCAGGAATAGAATGTGGCGAACGCTGGAATTTGACATTTGGTTATTTCCGGATATCAGGTATCCGCTCGGTTGATGACTTAATGAATGTATTCGGACGGTTTTATAACATCGTCAATAAGCCTTTACTTGAAATATATGAGACAAAGAAAGGCGCCCGACCATTGCAACTCAAATATCCAAAGAAAGACGTTGAATCCAATCCTTTGCGTAAAGAGGATGAGGAGGTTTCCGTCAAGATAATGAGTTTAGCTGAAGTCATGAAGCTTAATCTCTCTTTGCCGGATTATCAACGCGAGTATTGCTGGGAAGACATCAATATCTCGAATCTTTGGAATAGTATTGCGAAGATACAAGAGGGTAGACCTTTTCATCTGGGTACTGTAATTTTGCACGATTATCAAGGAAGTTACGGTATAATCGATGGTCAACAGCGCTTGATAACACTTTCTATAATGCTTCTTGCCATGGGCTATGATGGGTATTTACCTTTGTTAAATGAGTCATATGACTCTACAGATGCACAAGAACATGTAGCGAATTGTAAATATCTCGTTCAATTGCTTGTAGCTAAAGAAAAGAATGTATCGGAGTTGGTCAAGAGATTAGCTAATAATGTCTCGTTTGCAGTTCTGACGGTAAACGAGTCTAATCTTGACCTTGCATATACTTTCTTCTCCAATCAAAACTCCAAGGGTGTTCCCTTATCGGACTTTGACCTACTTAAAGCTCATCATCTAAGGTTTATCCCTAATGATGGTCAGGCTGAGCACATGGCTATAAAATGGAATAAACTGACGATGTTACCGGCTATTTTCAAAGAAAAAAACGCTCTTTATCGGACACTCGGAACTCACATATATCGTTTGCGTCGATGGATGAGAAAGAATGACTCGGACGAAAATCCAGACTCTCACTATATTCAGCGTGAGTATCAGTCTGCTATTACAATGCCTGATATTCCTCCTTTTGGTGAGAAATTTGATTTCTACGAGAAAATTCAAGGCGGAACACATTTCTTTGTTTATGCTGAAACGTTCATCCATCGTTACATTGAGTTTTTGAAAAACAAGGAGGTAATTCTTCTTCAAAATAATCTTGCTTGGGGCAGTTATTTGAACTATTCTGATGTGATTGAGACAGTGTTGTTTGCATATTATCTTAAATTTGGTAATCAATATTTCTCAGAATCATTATACTGCATTTCGCAGCTTATGGCATTGCATCGATATAATTCAAACCGCGTTGCCAGCGATGGTTCAGGAATACGAAACTTCGTAAACCGGACAGAATTAGTGCTTATGATTAATCAAGCATCCTCACCAACATTCTTTTTGGCTGAGGCTATATCCGAATATGAACATCTCTCACAGAAAGAGGAATACTCCATCAACAGTGGTTTGGATTTACCAGAGATAAAGGGTGTAAAATATGGCTTCTACAGAGCACTACGTGTTATATGGCGTAATCTCCTTCCGGAGATTAGCGACAATCATATCCGCAATAAAATTATAGATGAGTATGGCAAGTAATGAATCATATAGAATAACTCCGGCAGAAATCGTCAAGAACAATATACTATTTCGTATTCCGCTCTATCAGCGGTTGTTCGCTTGGAGGGTCAAAGAGGTAGAACAGCTATTAACCGACCTCCTCAATAATTTTTGCGACCAAGTGGAACAAGGAGCCTCTGCACAAAATCTTCGTGTCAAGAATGATGCACGAAGTTACTATATGGGCATGATAACAGTTGTCAAGCAAGGTGACAGGCATGACATTATTGATGGGCAGCAGAGAACAACTGTGTTGATGTTACTGGCGATAGGGTTCATCTTGATATTGCCAGAGGGTGAATCAAGAAACAATTGGCGTCGTTTTTTTGATTCATCTAATCGAGTATTCTTTAACGGAAGAAGTCAAGACCGTGGATTATTATGTTCTTTGGCTGAGGAAAAGTCATCCAAATATCAGAATGACCAGATGGAAGAAGCCTTAGAGACAATCAAAAAGTTTTTTGCGAAAAAATTCAACTCGTATAATCTGCAAGGCTTTGCGGATGCGATTTTCAATAAACTAACAGTTTTTGTCACCGAATTGCCCGACCATTATGTTGAGAACCCATCTTCGCTTAACGAATATTTTGAGGTTATGAACTCCAGTGGAAAATCATTGGAACAACATGAAATCCTAAAGGTTGAGCTTTTGCGGCACAATGATAGTTCTGAAAAAATCAACCTCACACGCCTTTGGAATGTGGTTTCTAATTTCGAGAAGCCATTGGTAAAACTTGAAAATATTGAGGATGCCACCCAATGCCAAAGGAAGCGTTACCAGTATTTTATTTCACAATGCCGTCATGGTAATATTGAAAATGTATGTAGAGCTTTCTATATTCAAACAAAGAGTGAAGGCACCAAAACTTCGATAGCTGAAATCGCTGTACAGAAACATGATTTCAATGTTCAGAATATACAGGATAAAGAAGATGCTATTCTATCGTTTCCGCAGTTTCTTCTCATGGTCCTGGCGCTACACACCGGTAATGATAAATTAGCAAGCATACATCCTTCTAAACTCCACGATACGTTCAGAAATAATCCGATTTCACCAGATAAGATGGGGGATTTTCACAGAGAATTGTTATTGTATAGGCTTCTCTTGGATTATTACGTTGTCAGATTGAAATACGGGTCATCTTCAAGTTCACACAAGTTGATTTGCAACACCGAAGATGAAACAGATATGAATCAACGTGCCCATGCTCGACTACGACAATATCAGTCGATGCTTGATGTTTCTGTTGAATCTCATATTTGGGTTCTTCCACTGCTCAAATACTTGAAGTCACTTAAACAAGAACCGACCCAGATGGATATTCTTAAATTCCTTATGCGAATGGATTATAAACGTAGAGACCACTCCGAGCTTCCTGATATCGCTAATCTTGATTATGACTCAAAACCGAGATATTGGCTTTGGCGATTGGACTATGCTATTTGGGAAAAGCTAATTCTTGATAAGGAAGCATATAAAACCACCTATGTGAATATTGATGCAGAAGCCATACGCCAATATGAATTCCGTACCAATCGCTCTATAGAGCATCTGCATCCACAAAATCAGGACAACAATAATGAATGGTCGTATGAAGATGTTAATTCGTTTGGTAACTTAGCTATGATTTCGCAGAGTTTCAACTCTCAGCAGAGCAATCTGCCTGTACACGTAAAATTTGCCAATCTTGAAGTGCAAATTGGCAATAAGAGTCTTCAAAGTCTGAAATTATACTTTATGTATCTCAAAGCCAAAGGCAACGATGCGGAGTGGACAGCAACCGCAAAGAACGAACATGCTGAGGAAATGCTGAAAATTCTTGAAGAAAGTCTTGAAGAAGTAAAAGGTTATGAACTACAGCATTCTGAAGAAGCAGGCTTTTGAAGACAAGAATCAGGAAAATCATGTGGAAAGATTCGCAGAATATTTCGCTTATAATGTGACAATCAGAGAAACGCTAAATCGTATGAATGAGAATGGATGATGTTCACTCTATTTCATTGGGTCGGAGCAGTATTGGCGGTGACTGCGTTTTTTTGCAGTGTTCGGCGCACTAGACGCGGTCAAAGTGTTACATTGCTGATTCAACAAGGGGCGAGGCATCAGTAAAGATGCCGGCTTCAAAGTTGCACTGAGTTCGACTGCTCATACCCAATCCTGCGTCGGTGATATTAAACAACTTTATTCTTAACCTCAGTCTTCCGCTTCTTTTCGGCTGTCTCGTAGCTGGATTTGAAGCGACGATAGGTTGTGTCTTGTTTGCCTTTAATCATGCAAAGGTAGTTGATTTTGCCGTTGATGACAGAGGTCAGAGATTTTTCAATGCCGCCGCAGAAGTCGCGGGTGTAGATATCCTGTGCCAATTCATAGCCGTATTTATCCCAGAGATACATGAGCGTCCGGAGTTGTTTGACGTATTTACGAGTAACGTTGACCTTATTAGAACAGATTGTTACTCCTGTAACTTCAAGGCGTTCGCCTTGAATCAGAACCTTTGTTTTCTTCTCGTTGATTTTCAAACCAAACTCTTCAATAATAGACCGGATGCGGAGTTGCTTGAACTGTGAGAATTTTCTGACTGTGCTGTTGTGGCTGAAGGTGATGTCGTCTGCATATCGGGAGTATCGACATCCCCATAATTCAGCGTAGTGAGCCAACTTCTTGTCCATTGCTTTCAGAACGATATTCGACAACACTGGAGAGGAGGGAGAACCTTGGGGCAATACTTCAATGCCTTCTTCATTCGGCACAGTACATAAGCTACATATATAATTGATTGCTTCTTTTGATTTTAAGACATCTCCCAATTCTCTTCGTAGGGCTTTTCTAACCATCTGTTTTGCGATGCTTGGGAAGAAATTCTCCAAGTCGGTGTTGAAAATACAGGTTTGCCCGATATGGATTTTTGCGTTAGTGTCAACTCCTCGATTACGGCAAAATCCCATTGCATATGGCGACGGTTCGAAAATAGACAATAGCAAAGCGTTGATTGCTCGTTGGATGTTTTTTAATTGGTTGCCAGGGGAAGATATGGTCCTGAAACCACCGGATTTCTTTGGAATCTTGAACGTTTTGTAGGTTTGTCTTCGAGAATTCTTGGATAGAAATCGTCGAATACTGTTTCCGGAAATTCCTGTCAAATCCCAGCAGTCGTAATAAATACCACATACGTTCAGAGCATATAAAAACTTCTTAAGACTGTCAATCTTCCAGTCTTTCAGGAAATTAGCTATAATAGTTCTGTTGTCCATAAGCGGCATGGTTTAATGAAGGTTGAAAACAGAGGCTGCTCCTTTCGTGTGACCGGATGGGTCAAGGCTTCGGCAATGTGCGCTCTGAGCGAGTGAGTGAGTTTTCCGTAACCGCAGCGTAGCGGAGGCTACGTCAAACTCTCGACCGGAGCGATGGGCGTGCAGGGTCGCAGCCGAGTTGCTGACATTTTATGCGCCACCAACGTCGATGGCGAAATCTGCCGGATACAGCAGACAGATTTGCAAAGTGTGGCAGTCTCTGTTTTCAATGTCCTCGGTTGATGTATCACAAATTTAGACATGTGATGTCTCATTATGCGATACCGCTTATGGAAAATTTACAGAAATTTGATTTTTGAGAAGTTTTTACCGTATTGGTCGGAGCAGTATTGGCGGCGACCGCATTTTTTGCAGTGTTCGCCGCGCCAGACACTGTCGAACTGCTCCATTGCGGATTCAACAAGAGTAGGGTTGTCGGTGAAGATTCCGGCTTCAAAGTTGCGTCGGGTAGGGCTTTTCATTCCCATTCCGGCTCCGGTGAGGTTGGCTGAGCCGATGTAAGCCCATTGTCCGTCAATAACGATTATCTTGAAATGAACACGTGGGCATAGCATCCGTTCAAGAGCCGTTTTCAAGTTCGGATAACGGTCAAAGTCTTCGCGGAATGCCGGACCAGGTTCTTTTGCGTGAATGAGGCGAATTTCAACGCCTCGTCGCAATAATTGATTTAACACGGCAAGGAATGGCTCCGTTTCATTCCCAATTTTCACATGTAAGTCTTTGATGTCGGCTGTGCCAATCCAAAGAGTTTGCTTCACTGATGCTACCGTAGCCAATACGATATTGTAATGGTCAGTATCGGTTATAAATCTTATCATTAAGGACTGGGTATTTTCAGTCAAAGATACTAAGATATTCTGTAATATCTCGTTTCTTGGTTAGAAAATCCATACTGTCGCCCATTAGTTTGTTGCGACGTATATCGCTGTCGCTCCATGTCGTGGTATGTGAAGCGAAGTATGTCAATCTGTTATATAGTTCCCAGAAGTTGATGTCGCTTTTTAGTCGATTGCACTTCATTCGTGAGGTGTCATAACCTGAGGCGGCATAGAGTTGTATAAGCATGGCTATAGGTGCTATTTGCTCAGCTATATCAGCTTCTACACCGGCTCTAACAAGCAGTTTATTAGCGAACGCTACTTCGGCAACCGACGACTGCGTTTTTTTCGCTATGATAGCGGCCTCGAGATGACGTTCCCAGTTGAGGTTCATCAACCTCTTGTTATTGGGTAGCTCAAGTAATTTAGTTGCCGAATTAGGCATCATATCATATATCGTTGCTTCTTTCCGAGGCATAATTCGAGTGGCTCCATTTGAACACACAAGCCGTTCAATATAGCTTCCCATCTCAATCCCGGCAAGACTCCATTTCATATATAGCCCATTTTTGAGGAACTCATCGTCAGGACCGAAGCCATCGAATTCTTCCTGATGGGGTTTCATGGTCAGCTCCACTCCATAGATTCCATTGAGACCGGTGCTGATAGACACGGGATAAAAGTCATTCCGGTCCATAAACATTTCAGCGAAATCGAAAAAGGCTTCAGGGGATATAACTTCATGCCTAATGGCGGTTGCACCTTCGATGGTTCGTGACTCTGGATTGGCAATCAATGCAATCTGATTTTGCTCGTTAGAGTTACCTGCAAGTGCGAAATAGTTTCGCAAATCGCGTGTTCCTTTATCACCAAAGCTTTCCTCAACTGCACATATTTGAGACGTGGTTAATCCTACAAATCGGTCGATGGTGGACTGAACAGACGGGGTCACATGAATCTCCAGACCGTTGAGCTCAATCATATTATTGGCGCGACAATGCAGATTGGCCTTCTCAATCACTTTATAAGGGAACTGGTCATTGAGAATCTGACATTTTCGCTGTTGAAATTGATTTGAATCCATTTTTTGAAGGAGTAAGTAATTATTTGGTTCTGTCTAATGAGTTATTGAATAGTCGGTCAAATTCATCTGCTATGTTGCGGATGTTGTTCGAGGTCTCTTTTTGGAGTTGTTTAAGGCGTTGCTCCTTTTCATATCGCTCAGTGTCAAAGAACACATCGCCGGTAGTTGATAAACTGTAATACAGCTTTACCCCAACGTCGCCACGCCGATGTTTTGAAAAAAACACATACCGGTCAGAATAAATGTTCTTCGGATTGTCAAGTCGAAGTCCCATCATGGCGGTTATCATATGCTTCAATCTATTTGAGCCAATGAATGCCCCGCTTTTAGTTACTTGTTGAATTGTCAGTACTGTGGTGTTTACCTGACGGTCATTCCGCGCTTTATTCTGATGTTTTATCAAAGCCAATAGTTGGCTTTCTGCTTTCTTTTGCGTGATATTCTCCTCTTCTTTAATAATGCCTTGGAGTTCATAAAAAGAATCTATCGCAACAATATCCCATCCTTGGCTGAGAACATCAGAGACCAATGCAAGATTATGAACGCAATTATCAAAATCAGCCTCAACAAAAAGAATCTCGATTTCGCTGAACTTAGGAAATCGCTGGACATAGATAGCCAAATCAATCTCATTCATTTCTGCACTGATGAAGAGTATGCGAGTTTCTGGTTGCAACCGCAGAATGTTTGCTAACATATCAAGAAGTATTGTTGTTTTGCCTACTCCCGGATCGCCAATTATCATATAGTTGACGCCTTTGGGCAGCCCGTTATAACTGCACAGAAGATTGTCGAGAACTGTGCCGGTAGCGAAGTTAACAAACAGAGATTTGTCAAACCTTACATCACGCATTTTAACTATTTTACCGACAGATGATTTCATATAAATCCTTCTATGCTTACAAATTAGTACTCTATCTACAAAAAACTATTGTTAGATAACTTGCGGCAAAAGTAATACAGACATGATGCAGATTGCGATGCAAGATGAAAATTCATATTCAATTTTTGAAAGAGTCCTCAATTTCATCCATCATTTCTTGACTGGTATCTAACGCTTCTTTCACTGCTATCAGCAGATGTTTCCCAAGTAGTGCACAACCGATTATAACGCCAATCATGGCTTTGATTAGTCCATGATGGTTCGGACCGACGAATGAGGCTATACCTCCGATTATCCCGATGAAAGCACCATATTTCATCAGTTGTAGTTGGACTTTGGCAAATCGTTGCATCATAATTTCAAATCCTTTCCTGCCACAATTGTGGATAAACGAACTTCGCCGATTGTCATATTTTCATCGTGAAATATCCCCCAAAGCGAAGTTATCTCGTCAGAAAAATTTGAGAGGAAGTCAGATAGCGGTTTTATCTCATTCATTGTAAGGGTTGGTTGCATATCACGGTTGAAGAAGATAGATGTGATGATTCTTTCAACAGAGGCTATTTCATGATTTGAAAATTTCCTGTCAATCTTTGAAATAGCATCCGCAACTCGTGAGCCATCTTCTTTACCAACGGTTTCAATGATTTTGAAGAATCCTGAATTACGGAGTGTTAAAGAAATATCGTTGAAATCAAGACAAATGTATCCATGCTTTGTAATAATATCAAGAATAGCCTTGACATCATTATACATAGACTCAATATCGGTAATTGACTGAGAATCACAAAAAGATGTTGTACTAATAATGGGTGCAGTTGATATGATTAGTGTCAAGACTCCGGCCTGATAAAAGCTTTTTGCAATATCTGTAGCAGTATCTCTGTGCTCATCAGCTAATATGATGACCATACAATCCTCATCGGTAGGTGAAACTGATTCATCTTGGCTTATAACTGAGGCTGAGATACCCTCATATTCTAATGTCCCGATTTTAGATATTATCGGTTTTATGTTGTCTCCAATCCCCATTATGCGGAAACTTACTGGGAGTTTGCTTGGAAGGTCGATTGATAAATCTTCTATCATCTGATTATGAGTGTTCGGATAACGAACGACAATTACGTCGACTGCTATCCAAGTTAATGGTTCAGTTATAGTTTTTCAACGTTGAGGTTGTTGGCGTTGATGAATCCGGTGGGAAAATCGACATTGTACTTCATCTTCATCTGACGCTGTACTTCTGCCTTTACGGTTGAACTGCCCCATGGGAAAGTAGTGCTGTTATACGGAATTTCAACATTCATCCCGGCTTCGAGACGCTGACCGTTGCTTAAAAGTAATTTCTTAGTAGTTAATTTGAATATTGCCATATCGGTATTATTTTTATGGTTGATATAGCAAAATTATACAGGCAATGTATCAGTTTTGGTGACAAGATAATAATTTTTCTGGAATTTATTTTGATGTCATTGCCCCCACGCTATAATAGTTACCTGAGAGCCAATCTACGATTTCTCCTCCGCTCTCTCTGACTTTATTCGTTAGCCATTTCAGAGATTGAGAAGATAGGCTATTGCAAAATTCAACACAGACTTTTGATAATGGGGCATTATTGTTAATCTTTATGTGTTTTAGATTGCTGCAACCATAAAGACCAAGGATTCCAATCATTGAGTTTCGGGCAATGTCGAGGGTAACTATTTCAGAGTTTTTACAATGAAGACGTTTCAATTCCGACAGCTCATTTAATTCCAATGTAACGCCTCTATATGATTCATAATCAAGATATGAGAGGTAAGGACATCCCCTTAAATTCATACATTCAAGTTGATGGAATGTCAACGCTTTTAGACTTGGGCAATTATCTATCACAAGCTCTCTTGCGTTAGTTTCCCATAGTCCATCGACTATTGAAAGCACACTGTCAAAATCATCAGAGAAAAACTCAATAATGTAAGGTGTTATAACTTTGGGATTCCTGTATAAATGCTCAGCTCTACACCATGAATCTTTATAATATGGGGCAAATATGGCTGTTGTGTTTCCATCGCCCCAATATATAGTCACAGAGGTGCCCATGCGTAGTTTGACATCAAACCATATATGGTTCCCCTCTGTCCATGTCTTGGTTTCTCCGTAGATTGTTATCTGTTTAATCATAGTTATCCGAATACTTCGCAACTCTTGCGTTTTCAGTCGTTTTTGTAAAGTTCGTGCATATCTGAAATCCAACCTCTCATTGTCTGGCGAAGCGATGTGGGTGAAATCACTTCTATCATAGCTCCTGCCTGAAGCAGTTTCATCACAAAGTCGTAAGTAGGCGCAAGATACAATTCAAAATCAGCATATTCTCCATTATCTTCAACCAACTTCTGGCTGTGATGTAGTGGCAATGATTTGAGATAGGGAGTATGGTCAGCATTTGAGCGAATTACAATTCGCTCAGGTTCTACATCGTCATCAATCACTATACCAAAGTAATTTGAGAAATATTCTGAGGATGAGAAGTTTTTGGGCAATTTGTATTCCTGTTCCGTAATCGCCACCAATTCAATGCGGTCGAGTCCATATAGCCGAATTGTATCCTTGCTAAGATTATGACCGAGCATATACCAGCGGTTTTCATAAAGCTTGACACAATATGGCTCAACTGGAATTTTGAATGACCGTGAATACTTGAATGCCCTATACTCTATGTTGACTACACGGTTCTCTTTCATAGCCTCCAGTAGGGTGGTGAGGTGGTCACGACCAGAAGGAATCTCGTCAACAACAATTCTATCTTTCAGAGAAAGATTTTCTCCGATTAGATTACCAACTGCAAATGAATCAAGCATCCACTTTTTCAACTCGTCCTCATCGATATCTTCAGGATTAGCGATAAAATAGAGGTAGCCGCCTACCCGTTGGCAATCAATGATGATGCCGAACTGCGAGAAGATGGCATCGCGCCAGCGGTTGAATGTAGCACGGTGTAAAGGCTTGCAGTCGCTGAGGTCCTTGCAGCGTTCCCATTTGTCGGACAAATCCCTATGCGAGATTTTTCCGGCACGTCTGATTGTCTCTATCAGCCAAGTGTATTTCTGTAGTTGAGTCATGAGCTATTCCTTTGTTGGTTTTGTTAATGCTCTGCAAAGTTAACGCAAACTTGGCGCATTTTATGATACAAGTTTGATAATTATTCCTCCACAGGGAAAATATCAATGTCAGAACATGCACAATACTCATCCCAAGAAACAATGTTTCTCACAACAAGTCTTCCTTGTCCATCTTTGTCAATATAATAGTATTCGTATTCTGTAAAGTCCAACTGAATATATATTTGCAGGTGGTTGTCGCTTTCGGTAAGCTCCATACCCATTATTGCAAATCGTTCATCGTTATCTACGAAAAATTTGTGTAAATCGTAATACCCTTCTACCATTTTACTGAAGAAGGCATGACGTTTACGCATCATTTCAATACGTTCGTCATCAGTCATACAAACCAAATCCATTATTTCGATGCTTTGAAGTTAAATATTGGACGTATGATAGTGTCGATGTTGACTGTATCGCCTATGTTGGCAATAATCTCATCGGCTGGTTTATATACCATCGGTGATTCATCCCGGGTGAAGTCGTTGACACTCTCGGAATAGATTCCGGTCATTGAAGCTTCAAAGTCTTCCATCTTGATTTGCTCGTATGCCTGTGTACGGCTCAGTACACGTCCGGCTCCATGCGGTGCGGAACAATTCCAGTCAGGATTGCCTTTACCGGTACAGAGCAATGAACCGTCACGCATATTCAGAGGAATAATGCACCGTTCACCTTCAGCTGCTGAGATAGAACCTTTACGGATGATGTTATCATCACTGATATAGTTGTGGACAGATTCAAATTCTTCTTTTATCTCAATGTTAGGAAAGAATTTAAGCAGCAAAAGAGAGATGAGCTTGCGGTTCAATACAGCCCAACGTTGGCAGATGCGCATATCATGTAGATAATCCTCACGAGCATCCCCTTCGACATAACACAAGTCTCGGGGCAATCTTGGCTCTGCCACCTGCTGTGACTTGCGCATATTCTTGATTACACTCTGGAGTTCAGAGCGACGCCCAGCTTCCTTATATTCTTCGATTGTACGCTTGATTGTCTCTTCAAACTCATCAGCACCCTCAGTCATGTGCTTGATAGCCCTGTTCTGATATATGTCAGCTACCTGCTTGCCAAGGTTGCGCGAACCGGTATGGATAACGAGATAGACATTACCCTCATCATCCTTATCCAACTCTATGAAGTGGTTACCTCCCCCAAGCGAACCGATAGCTTTGTTGATGCGCCCGGAGTCCTTCAAATCACGGTAGCAGTAAAGTTCAGTTACAAGGCGCTTCGCTTCGCGGTAGATTTCCATCTCCTCCCCAACCAAAGGCTTAAACCCGAATCGGTCTTCCCGCACAATCATGCCAGACGGCACATTATTTCGGATATGCTCATGGAAGGCATGAAAGTCTATTTCTTCTATTCTCCCAAGATTAAGGATGCGCATACCGCAGCCTATATCCACACCTACTATATTGGGAATCACCTTGTCGCCAAGGTTGCCCGTGAATCCGATGACGCATCCTGCTCCGGCGTGAACGTCGGGCATTATGCGTATTTTTTTGTCAGAAAACACGTCGATAGAGAGCAAAGTTCTTATCTGCTCCAATGCGTTCTTCTCAATGTTGTCTGTGAATATCTTCACGTTGTGTCCTTCTATTGTCTTCATAATCTGTTTCTTTCAATGTCATACGGCAAAATTAGAGCTAAGATGTCTCATAAAGCGTTTCAACTTTAGCCTTTATCAGTTCTACCTTGACTTTTAATCAAGTCTGAAATTATGTCGGCTGCAATCGAGTTAATATCATCACCATCCTCAAAGTTCATTTCTTGGTCAAGCCATTGAGTGACATATTCATCAACCTTGGGAAGATTAGACAACCCTAACGCTTCAACCGTAGCAAATAAAGTCCCCAAACGACTCAGATATAGCGAATTTAACTGGAGTTCAGTAAACTGAAACTTGCTGTTGTCTTTGATAATTTTGTCAAGGACAACTTCTTTCTGTGTATCATACAGCTCTCCGTTTGCAAAACAATTCAGTCCTTTACAAATATAGAATGGACGTTTGAATGGGAATCGTTCGATGTGTCCATCCCAGTCAATTTCCATAAAACCGATTCTATCATAAATGACGTGTGGATTTGCTTGTAAAAATACTTCTCGCCGTGTCATAATCAAATTTATATTCCTTAATTAGATTTAGTCGCAAAGTTAATTGACGACTACGCAACCATTTTACGCAGCAAAATTAAATTATACATGACGCATTTTACGATACAACAAAAAAATAACTGTGTCATGTAATTATTTTCATCGTGTATTACATAATGAGCCAACTTAAATGTATTTTTGCATTATAAATCAAAGACTACAATTATTATACATATCGAATGAAGATACTCCACATATCAGATACGCATGGTTTACACCATCAACTTCGCAATCTTCCTGAAGCTAATGTAGTTGTTCATTCTGGCGACTTTACTATGACGGGGGCAGAACAAGAGGCTATTGATTTCCTCAATTGGTTCTGCGATTTGCCTTATGACCACAAGATTTTTATCTGTGGCAATCACGATGATTGTTTATATGGAGCCAATATCGATGGTCTCGACCCAAACGTGCATTATCTCTGCAACACAGGTGTAGAGATTGATGGAATTAAATTTTATGGTGTACCTATGTTTATGGGAGACTGTGTCACTGACCGACAGATACGCAACATTAAGAAAATCCCATCTGATACAGATGTGCTGATAACTCATAGTCCGGCATTCGGAATACTTGATTTCGATGATAACATCAATTATGGAGACGAGCAACTTCTCACAAGGATAATTGAAGTTCAACCTCGCCTTCACTTGTTTGGACATATCCACTCCAACCATGGTCTTACAACCCAACACGGTATAACATTCTCCAATGGAGCTATAATGAATGCCGATTACACAACTATCAACTTACCCAATAATTTAGAAATTTAATTTATGAATTCGACGACATTTGATTATTTGAAAAATTCGCCAATGTTTCAGTTAAGTTTGGCGTCTAAAGAATTATTCCATTCTAATTTTTTATTTTGGATTTGGCAACAAAACTCAGAGTTATTCAAGACTCTGATACGAAATATAACTTCAGATACTACAATTGGCTCCGATTGGCCCCGCAAATATATTTTGAAACGAGAATACCACAACTATGACCTCTGTGTACTTGATGAAAATAATAAAGTTCTTTTGGTGATTGAAAATAAGGTTAAAAGTATACCGACATTTAAGCAATTAAATGAGTATCTCCGTGAAGGGAATAGGCATATTCTATTGTCTTTGGCTTCTGATTTCCCGGAAAAAGAAAAAATAGAACATTGGGAAATAGTCAGCTATGAAACTTTGGGTAAGGCTCTGAAAGAGTTATCGACAGATTTATCTGGATATCATAAAGATATTATAGATGACTATTCTGAGATGATACAGCATTTGCATAAAGTTCAGTTAGAATGGTCGATAGATGCTGACACTGATTTTTTTAATTCAGATAATGATTGTAACATTCTAAGGATAAACGACATCAGAGAAAAAATCAGATTCAGCAAGATGCTTGTGATGCTCCAAAAACGAATAGTCAATAAACTCGGTATCGAACCGTATTTGAATACTGATAGAGATTATGTTTTCAATACAGCCGGAAAAGTATTTATGAATTGGGGGATGACAAGAGGGATGGGATTACTTGAAGTGAAAATTCTTGTTGCAAAGAATATAGCTCTCCTGGTACAGATACAAGGTGAGCAGTATCGCCATGCGGTTGAATTATATGGGATAGATAAAAGATTAGATGACAATTGGAATGATATTTTACAAGATTCAAGACTAAATTGGTTCTTTAGAAGCAACAATCTAAAAACTCCATTCCATCCATTCTCAAATTCCGAATTACCGTTAACGGTATGGCCCAAAAATGGGGGCTGCAATCATTTTGGGAATCAATTTTTATATCAGTCAATAAAAATACCAAATAACACAAAAATTCATGAATTGTTAGATATAATTGTCTCAGATTGCTTGAAAATTAAAAATATAACCGGAACGAGTGTTGCCGATTGAACATTTAACTTTGCCAGCGAACCAATAAACCATACAACTATGCCATACGCATTTAAAGTAACTGCAAAACAGAGCATCGGCGGTAGCAAGGGTATCGCCAAAGGACTTAGTGTTCAATGTGTCGAGAAAGGATGCTCATCTCCGCAAATCAAAACGATTCTTGAAGCCTACAAGCGGCAGTATGGAATCGAGATTAAAGGAATATCCGTGAGCACAGGATATTTTGCCGTGGAAAAACTTTGATTTTAACTAACAGACAAAATCGGCATAAAAATTGCCGATTTTATTTTAATCGGAAATTATATTGCCGATTAAAGACCTAACTTTGTGGTGTAAATCAAAAACAGACTCACAATGAAATCAAAAACTCTGATTTTTCTAAAGCCTTTCACCATCAAGAATCCGACTCTTGATGAACAAAATGCGTTCATGATGCGCGAGACTGTAAATGAGGTTGAATGTTCCGATATGGGGATAATCTACAACAACAATCAATTGTACGGAAAGAACCTATTTGAATTCATCATGCAAGAGGTAAAATGCCTCAGACCAGAATGGATTGTAGCCGAGGGTCAATGCGCCACGGTTGCACTGACCTTGAAAAATCAGAGAAAGATTCTTCTCAATCCTAAGGTTTCATTCGATGCCCTCAACGACGTGCCTGAAAATACACGTCAGAATACATTCGGATTCTTTGATGACCGGCATCAGCAGGACTACGAACGATTCCTAACCGTGTACCCCCATGCAGCATGGTTTCCGCAGGATGATAATCTGGCTTTGTTTACTATTAAAGAGGCTATTCAATCTATAATCGAGACAGGAGAATGGTAGAATTACTTTTGAAGCGTTATCTTTGGCTGATTGACACATTGAAACGCAACGGCGAACTGACTTTTGAGGAAATCTCAGAGAAGTGGGAAACATCTACTGTAAATGATAATGGCTCCGTCCTGACGAAACGCACATTTTACAATCATTGTCAGGCTATTGCCAGGCATTTCGGTATCGATATAGAGTGTCGTCGGGGACGAGGACTAAACCTTTACCGCATAGTCAATCCTGAAGTGGTTGAGGAAAATTCACTGACGAAATGGGCTCTTGACAGTTTTGCTATCGGAGAGCTGCTTCTCGGCAATGCCGGTATATCTGAAAAGATTTTATTGGAGGATATTCCATCTGGGCGCGAATGGCTGGAGCCAATACTGACAGCATTGCAACAAAATCGGGAAATAAAACTGACTTACGAGAATTTTGTCGGCATCAAATTTTCCGGTACGGTACAGCCTCTTTGTGTCAAGTTATTCAAGCGTAGATGGTATGTGCTTACACAGTTGCCAGATGGACGTAGACGGATATTCTCATTAGACCGTATACAATTGTTAGAAGTCACCGCGAATCAATTTGATTATCCTTCGGACTTTGTTCCGGTCGACTATTTCCATGACGTATTTGGCATAATCGCCGGGACAGAAAGTAAGATTGAGAATATTCTATTACGTACCTACTCCGAACTGCCGGGTTATCTCCGTTCACTGCCTCTCCACCACAGTCAGCAGGAACTGGAGACCAAGGATGGATACACAGACTTTTCGCTATGCCTTATCCCCACATTTGATTTCATTCAGGAACTGCTCCTTCATCGCGACCAACTTGAAGTGCTTCAACCACAGTCGCTACGTGATGAAATGTTAGAGCTAATTTCAAAAATGAAAAACCAGTATGAATAATATTACCACAGGAAATACGCCCATATACTCCGGCTTGAAAGATTGGGATGAGGCGATAGGAGGCTTTGTCCCGGGGCAGTTAATTATAGTTGCTGCCCGGCCGGCAATGGGTAAAACGGCCTTTGCAATAACGTTATTAAAAAAATTAGCGATTATACGAAATATTCCAGTAGCCTTCTTCTCTTTGGAAATGACTTCCCATCAAATAGTTCTGAGATTATTGGCAAATGTATTTAATTGCTCTCCCAACTATTGGCGAGAGGGACCACAGTGTGAAATAGATGACCGAGCGATAATGGCAGAACGGGTTATTAAGGACACTCCATTATATCTTGATGATACTCTAAAGTTATCATTAAAAGCCCTTGACGCAAAAATTTCAGAGCTTAAATCTGAAGGAATTAAAGTTGTGATAATTGACTATATGCAACTTTTAGACGACTTACAAAAAGATGCCGAACTCGCTTTGTCGACTTTGAAACGGATTGCCGAAGAACATAAAATTTCTCTGATTGCATTGTCGCAGGTGAGTAGGTCTGATATGGAAATATTACCAGATGGAACTTTGGATGTGGAATCATCTTGCCATATTTTCGGTGAGAGATACAGCAAATATGCTGATATAGTTAGCATAATACATCGACCTGCGTATTATTCCAGAGAAATGTGGTCATGTCAATATGGAGATATCGCTGAAATACATTTTGTTAAAAACAATCATTGTGACACAAAGTATATAAAATTGAAATTTGCTAGTGCGTCTGCAAAAATCTCTAATATAAATTAGAAGTGATATGAATGACAACAAACTTACTATAGAAGAAATTCAATGTCTTATATGGTTTGGGCTTACACTGCACCAAATCAGAAAGACAGATTTAGCTACTTTTGAACGACTATACTACGAAAATCAGGCGCAATTCGACGTGTGGCTTGATAAAGCAGAAAAGTTGTTCGACAGGGAATATGAAATGGGGGTTAAGGTCATGTCGATTCAAGATGGCAATTATCCCGCTAATCTTTTAGCAATTGGTAACGATGCGCCACCTATAATTCATCTATTGGGAAATTCAAGGCTTATTGAAAGAACGGATTCGGTTGCAATAGTAGGAGCAAGAGCTGCCGATCGTCAAGGATTGGACGCAGCTTTCTCCCTTGGGGCGAAGTATGCTTCCGAAGGCAAGGTGATTGTCAGTGGGTTAGCTTTTGGTTGCGACAAAGCAGCTCACGAAGGTTGCCTGAGTGTGGGTGGTGAAACAATAGCAGTTGTAGCTTCCGGACTGAATATAACTCACCCGATTGAAAACAGGCCGCTCCAATCAAGAATAATAGAGAATGATGGGTTATTGCTTTCTGAACAACCTTTCGGAGTAAAGGCAAACCCTTCACGCCTTGTTGCCCGTAATAGATTACAGGTTGCACTTTCAGAATCGGTCATTCTTGCACAAAGTCCGGAGCAAAGCGGTTCAATGCACACGATGCGTTTCGCACGCAAATATTATAAAAAAAGTTATGCCGTAGAGTTTTCAAAATACACAGAAATCAATGGCGGCAATAGGCTACTAATCGAATCCAGACAAGCAATTCCTTTAAAATCATGATAATTCAAGGAGAACATACATCGGCTGAAATTTTCACCGAAAATATCGAAACGGCCGCAATTGATTGGGTAAAGGCTCAGTGCGACCATCCGGCATTCGAAAGTGTGCGGATAGTGCAGATGCCCGATGTCCATACCGGAAATTCTTGCAATGTAGGTACTGCTTACCGTATCGGTGCATACGTCAATCCAGACCATGTGGGTGTTGACATCGGTTGCACAATCTCTATGCACCAGTTGTCAGAACAAATCAACTCTGATGACTTTGCGCTACTTGACCATCGTATTCGTGAAGTTGTGCCTACTGGAATGGATATCTGTACGAAGAACAGTCTGAACGAGAAAGAGTTTTTCAAGTTCCTCAATGCCCAATACAACAAAGCCCGTTCCGCCGCTCCCGACCTTATAAATCCGGCACCGAGAATCGACACCCGTTTTATCTCCGACTTCTGCCGACGGATTAAGTTGCAGGAAGGCATCTTCTACAAGAGCATCGGCTCGTTGGGCGGTGGCAACCACTTTATTGAATATGGCGAAGATGCTGAAAGGGGAGATGGTTGGCTTACAATCCATTGCGGCTCACGCAATCTTGGGGTGAAGGTTGCCAATCACTGGCACAACATCGCCAATAATTCTAAACGGGCTGAATTCGTCGGATTTCTATGGGGCGATGCTCTCAACGGCTATCTTTCGGATATGATAATTGCTCAGGCTTACGCACTATACAACCATCAGATTATCCGCGACCGTATTTTGGCAATAATTCGCAAAATCAATAAGGCAAAATGCGTTGAGTCAATCTTCACTACTCACAACTATGTCTCAGTTGATGAGGAGCACCCAATGCTTCGAAAGGGTGCGATTGACGCTTCCGAGGGCAGAAAAGTCGGCATTCCGTTCAACATGCGCGATGGTATTGCCATTTGCATCGGCAAAGGTAATGAGCAGTGGTTAAACACCGCTCCGCATGGTGCAGGACGCCTTATGTCGCGCGCACAAGCAAAGAAACAGATTGTATTAGGGGACTTTGAGAACTGCATGGACGGGATTTTCTCAACCTCAGTTTGCGAAAATACTCTCGATGAGTCACCTCAGGCTTACAAGCCGATGGATGAAATTCTGTCGCTCATCAAGCCTACTGTCGAAGTAATTGCGATGATAAAACCACGTCTCAACATTAAGGATGTCCCAAAATCATGAAAAAATATATCCAACTGACAGCTGGTCGTGGGCCTGTTGAGTGTGCAAGAGCTGTTGCTTTGGTGGCAAAGGAACTTGTGAAAGATTTGCCAAATCTTATTATGGTGGATGCAGAGGAGCATAACGCTTCACCAGACTGCTTCATGTCTATCACCTTAGGCTCGGAGGATGAAATCACGCAATCAATCATTGACCAATGGGAAGGCACAGTGCAATGGCGTTCCACGCACAATCCATACCGCCCTGGTCATAAGCGCAGCAACTGGTTTGTCGGTGTCCACTTTATAGACCCGTTGACATTACCCGTTATCAGCGATACAGATATCGAATATGAGACGTGTCGCTCCGGAGGCAAAGGTGGACAGAATGTCAACAAAGTTGAGTCAACCGTCAGAGCAATTCATCGCCCCACAGGAATTTCTGTAAGATGTTCCGACGAGCGGTCACAGTTTCAAAACAAAGCGAGGGCAAGAGAGCGCCTTCTGCTCAAACTTACCAAAGCCCGGACAGCAGCCGAGAATAAAGCACGCGATGACTCATGGTCTCATCACCACTCCTTACTCCGAGGCAACCCCACAAAAATCTTCAAAGGACCATTATAAATTATTACTGTCCGATAAAATTTTTTGAATGAGTAAAAAAGTTTTATCGGACAGCAATAGTTTTTTATCTTCATATTGTTATATTGAAATACGCATATTATTTCCAACCCATGAACATCTTGACAACCTCGGGAGCATGGTGATCGAAGAACAGGCTCTGTTTTGTATCAAGACCCGCGATAGCAGCCATGTCGTCCTGCGACAGCTCAAAGTCGAATATATCGAGGTTCTGCTGCATACGCTCTACATGAACTGACTTCGGGATGATAATCACATCGCGCTGAATGAGCCAACGGAGGGCCACCTGTGCGACAGATTTGCCATATTTCTTACCGATTGCCTCAAGCACCGGGTTGGTAAAGAAGTTGTTGCGTCCCTCAGCAAGAGGAGCCCACGCCATCATGTGGGTGCCAAACTCTTTCATGTATCCCTGAGCCTCAATCTGCTGGTCAAACACATGGGTTTCAACCTGATTGACCGCAGGAACAATCTCCACATTGCTTGCCAGGTCGATGAAATGGTCGGGGTAGAAATTGCTTACACCGATTGCGCGAACCTTGCCCTCTTTGTATGCAGCTTCCAATGCTCTGTATGCACCGTAGCGGTCGCAGAAGGGCTGGTGGAGGAGCATAAGGTCGATGTAGTCTGTGCCGAGTTTGCGCAGGCTCTCATCTATGGAAGCCTTTGCTTTGTCGAAGCCATAGTTGGAGATCCAGACCTTTGACACAAGGAACAGTTCATCACGGGCAATACCACTTTTCTTCACGGCCGCTCCAACGCCTTCCTCGTTATGATAGGCTTGTGCGGTGTCAATCATACGGTAGCCGACACTCAGAGCATCGGAAACACAACGTTCACACTCGGCAGGAGATACCTGATACACTCCGTAGCCAATCTGGGGCATTACAACCCCGTTATTTAATGTTACTGTATTCATTATAGTGGTTTTACTTGTTCTGCAAATTAAACAAAACTCTGAAATCTTTGCTTAATACAAACTTCGGTAAGTTATACCTATTTTACCTTATCAGAGTTGCCCTTTCAAAATTTCAAAGATTTCATCACGGGTAAACTTCTTGCAGCAACCGGGGGTAAGCACACAGGTATCGGCTGAATCGCGTAACACCTTTTCATCAGTGATACCCATCTGACTCCAACGTGTAGGCATACCAATTTCCTGAATAAAATCTTCAAGAAGATCGATACCTGTATTTGACGCACGCAAATCGTCATTGTCGTGGACGCCCCATACCTCACGAGCCATTCGTGCCAGTTTCGGTGCGCCTTCCAGCAGATAGTGACGGTAGAGTGCGGGGTGTATCACTGCAAGACCCTGACCGTGGTTGCAGTCGGTGTAAGCACCAACGGCGTGTTCAATCATGTGGCATTGGAAGTCGGTCTTCTTACCGAGTTTCAACATTCCGTTTTCCGCCATTGCGGAGTTCCACATCAACTCGCCACGGGCAAAGTCATCATCAGGATTTGCTATAATGGCACGGATATTTTTAATCACATTACGCATTATCGCCTCGTTGATTTCATCTGAAACATTGGTGGCTAACGGCTGCCCCATATAGGTTTCCATACAATGGCTCAGAGTGTCGAAAGCCCCGCTTATCACCTGTTTCATCGGGAGAGTGAGAGTCAGGTCACTGTCAAGAACTGCAAAACGGTGGAAGGCTCCGAAAAGAGCTTGCTTGAGTTTCTTTTCCTCGTGGGTTATCACAGCTCCGTTGTTTTGTTCCGCACCGGTGCCGGATGCTGTAACGACAGCGCCGCATGGAACAAACTCGGTAGGTAAACGGTGTTCATTATAGAACATACCCCAGACATCTTCGTCAGTCTTTGCCTGAGCAGAGATAATCTTGCAGCAGTCAATTACCGAACCGCCACCAACAGCGAGAATAAAATCAACGCCTTCCTTACGGACAAGTTCTGCACCTTCCTGAACTTTGGCGTAAGTCGGGTTTGGCATAATGCCACCGAAATCAACAACGGTTTTGCCTGCATTTTCAAGCCAACCGCGAATTTTGTCATACAGTCCGGTACGTTTCAGTGAGCCGCCACCATAGGCAAGCATGACAACACTGCCCATATCAGGCATTTCTTTTTTCAGTGCTTCTTCGGCACAGCCTTTCCCAAAATATTGCTTTACGGGATATTGATATGTGAATTTTTCCATTTAATATGATTTATTTTTTTGATTGTTTCTTGTTATAATGCCACAGTTGCCAACTGTTTATGATGTTTTGCCACAAGATATAACTACTCGGAGCAATAGATGTGACTGGCAAAAGATAGGTGTATGAAATCCATATTGCGAATACTGTGTTCTTCTGCCCAAGTCCCTGACCGCCGCTTATTCGGTCTTTATAGCAGCCGCCAATGATTTTTCCGGCAGCAAATTGTATGCAGCATGTCAGAAGGCCAATTATCGCAAGGGTCCATATTGTTGCATGGCTCGCATCGCTGTTAACCAAAGACCGTAGCGTCTGACCGACAACAACCATCAGGGCAATCCCCCAGAGATAGAATGCGAGTGATCCGCAATGTTTAAGAATGATTTCCAACAGTTTGGGTAAAAATAAGCGTATGCCCCAAGCGAGAAAAAAAGGAAAGATGAGCAAAGGAAATACTTGTCGGCTTATAACCATCAACTGCTGAATGAATGTTGCATCGCCGCGACCTTCTATAAGAGGAAAAATAACCGGTATGGACACCGCCGCAGCCATATTGCTGATGATTGTATATGATGTGAGTGAGGCTTCATTACCTCCCAACTTTCCTGTTATTACTGCCGCTGCGGTTGCTGTCGGAGCAATAAGACACACCATCGCTCCTTCAGCTCCTATTCTGTAAGGAAATGATGGATAGAAAAATAACACAGCTGCAATCAGCACACATGACAATATCTGGAACAGCACAAGAATCAAATGCCATTTCTTTATCTGCATGTGGCGAGGGTTAATTTTACAGAATGTAATGAACAGCATCACAAACACCAATGTCGGGATAAAGAATCCGACAAAACTTTCAACCGGAGCCTTCAATGGAGCCAATACATTTATGCAATGGAACATCAGAAACACCAATGTCCCCATTGTTATACTTATTGGCAGCGTCCAGTTTTTCAATATGGCGATTACGTGCCCCATGCTATCTTATTACAGGCAAGCCTTAAACATATCCACAAGTTCATCAACGGACAAAGCACTGTCGCCCGCAAGTTGCTCTGCCGCATTGCGCAATGTCGCATCATCAGGCACTCTGCCATATTCCGAATAACTTGTCGGCACACCGATATTTTTGAAATAGGCTTTAAGCCTGTCACAGCCATAGTTGATAATATTGCTGTCAGATTCAGTGCTATCCGGAAATATCGAGCATATATAGCGTTTGACATCTTCACCATGATGTATGGCTATTGTTCTGAGCCATTCCGGAAACAGAACTGTAAATGCCTGTCGGTAATGCAATGGCATACAGAGGCGGATAATCTCAACATCATTATAAAGGCTGAAACACCATGATAACTGCTTGCCACAATACAGCAGTTTGCTTGTAGTCATTGCCGAAGCCCACATCTGAGCGGCACGGGCATCGTAATCAGTCGGATTCGACTGAACGGCTTTTATACTGTCACGCACGGTGTTCATGATGCTTACTCCAAACCTGTCAGTCAGTGGGAATGAGCCGCCAAGAAACGGAACACTTGCCTGAATGAATGTCACAGCCCCGGCGTATGCACTTTGCACGGCATCAAGAGTAAACGTAAACTCTGGATTAAGCAGTGAAAAGTCGGCAAAGAAGCCATATAATGAGCCGTGTTCACCTGTTTCGAGATCGTCAATCTCTGCCGAGGCATCTGCTTCCGAACCACCGGAGGGATATGTCGGAACACTTCCGATGAGAAGCCGGTCTTCTTTTCCGGTCACCGGTTTCTTAAATGTAAGATAATCCCATATGTCGTCATGCTTTGCTCCGAAAGCTATCATCTTGGCAATGTCCATGCAGGAACAACCGCCGATTCCTATCACACATTCCACATTATTGCTTCGGCATATCTCTATACCCTTTTTGACAAAGGCGTAATGTGGTCCGATACAATTAGGTAAGTCGAACCATCTTATTCCATTTGTCTGCAATTCGGAAACAATGGCATCATATGCTCCATTTTGTTTTGCTGAACCACCGCCATACACGAGCAGGACATTTTTCTTACCATTCAGCAATTCAGGCAGATGCGATACGGCATCTTTGCCAAAATATACATTTATAGGTGTCTGGAAATGGAAATTACTGCAAGTGTAATTTGCCTTATTGGTCTTGTCCTTATCAAGAACCGCAGTCATTCTGCTTTGAGTATATTCTCCCATAGGTGTTATTATTTTAGAGTTGACATATCAATGACATAGCGGAATTTAACCTTGCCATCGCGCACTTTGTCGTATGCCTCAGTTATCTTTTCCGCATCAGCCGGAATAATCTCAACTTCGGGATAGATGTTGTTTTCTACCGAGTAGTTGATCGCCTCCTGCGTTTCAGGAATACTACCTATACGGGAGCCGAAAAGTCTGCGGTCAGCCATTCCGATGAAAGAACGCATTGAGATTGTCGGCATATCCTCGTTTGACGGAATACCGACTATGCACATCTGGCCGTTCCACTTCAGCATCTTCATATACTGAATGGGTCATAATTGGTCGGGATGGTGCTTATAATAAAATCGAAGGGGTTGTCAAGACCTTTCATTTCATCAGAATTAGTGACATTCACATACCGTTCCGCCCCGAGATTTGCGGCATCTCCTCGTTTATCCTCAGTTAAATCAAATACTGTAACATCAGCACCGAAGTGTTTTAGATAACGTACTGCCATATAACCAAGACCTCCAAAACCTGCAACTCCTACTTTATCGCCGGCTTTAACTCCGGCAAATTTAATCGGCGAATAGGTTGTGATTCCGGCACACAGCAACGGGGCGACTCTTGACAAATCTGCATTTTGCGGAATAAGTATCGCGTAGTCCTCAGATATAACATAGTTATTGGAATAACCACCCTGTGTACGTTCATTATTATGATAAGGGTCATGATTGTGGTAAGTTGAAACTGTGTGGCTGCAATAATGCTCCTGTCCATTCTTGCAAAAATCACATTCATGGCATGAGTTGATTATACAGCACACACCGGCATAATCTCCGACTTTGAATTTTGTGACATTCTTGCCCACTTTGACAACCTTTCCTGCAATCTCGTGTCCCGGAACCATTGGATATTCTTCCTTGCGCCATTCGCCGTGAACATTGTGCAGGTCGCTGTGACAGATACCGGAATAAAGAATTTCAATCTGTATCTCGTCATCTCCGACAGCATGACGGTTGAACTCGTAAGGCTTGAATACGCCCGTTTCATCGAAAGCAGCAAAGCCTTTAGTCGGGATTGAATCCTGTGCTTGCAACCCTGTGGCATAAACCAATACCATTGCGATACCTGCCAATATTGTAAATCCTTTCATGATTGATTACTCCGATATATTATGGAATTTGTAACGTAACCAGACAATGCCATGAGGCATTTGCGCCACTGAGAGAAGCTCCAGAGCCTGACCCTCCGCCGGACGTTCTTCCGAGTGTCCGAGGTATTCAAAGATTGACGGTGCGGTGGTCAGCCCGTCTATTCCGGGATAGATCACAAGGCTCAATTCATTGATAAGTCCTTGTGCAAGCATAGCTCCGTCAATTATGCCTCCGCCTTGCAGGGATATGGTATTGACATTGAAATAGTGCTTAACAAGAGTGAAAACCTTACGGAGGTTGTGAACATCATCCACCACAAGATACGACACACCCTTTTCTTCAAGAGCCGCAAGATAGTCTGTTGTGGCATTCTTACCTATAATAGTAAGAATATTGTCGCCACGCAGACGGTCAGAGGTGAAAAATATATCGGCATCCGGGTCAATCGTGATAAACAGCCTCGATGAAGTTCTGTTGCCCACAAATACCTTTCCGCTTTCGCCCAACGGTTCTCCTGTAGGCATAAATTTGTACGGAAAAGCCTCGCGGGTGGTCGCCTTTCCGAACATCCACGCATCAGTGTCAAGGCTCTTGCCTATTGCAGCGTATTCTTTGAACAGCTCAGACGGATTTGTACCGTCGAATGGAGCGGTCCAGCGTCCGGGCAACAGACGCCCATCGACTGAACTCATTATGTGGCATATTACTTTAGGTGTCATTATCATGCTTTTTGTGATTCTACAATTTTGGAGCCGCCAAAAACTTCACTCATCGGTATGCTGTCAAGTTGGCGGTCGATTGCCTCTACTTCCTCAGTTGATAGGATTATATCAGCTGCACCGATGTTTTCTTTCAGTCGGCAAAGGTGGCGTGTGCCGGGGATAGGCACGATATATGGTTTCTTACACAGCATCCACGCAAGAGAAATCTGCGACGGAGTTGCGTGTTTTTCATCGGCAAGCCGACGTATAAGTTCAAACAGCATTTCGTTTTCCTCAAAACTCTCCCGGCTGAACTGAGGCATGGCTGCCCTATAATCATTCTTCGGATTGAATTTTGAGTCGGCGGTATAGAAGTCCGACAACAGACCATTGGCAAGCGGAGAGAACGCGATAAAGCCTACATTCAATTCCTCAAGCGTCGGGAAAATATCCTCGTGCCATCTTGCCATCATCGAATAGCGGTTCTGTATAGCCGTTACGGGACATACCGCATGGGCGCGACGGAGATATTCTTCATTAGTTTCCGATATACCCCAATGGAGTATCTTGCCCTCCTGTATCAGTTGCGACATAGTATCTGCTACAATTTCCGGCTCAACATCCAGGTCTATGCGGTGTTGCAGATATAGGTCGATATGGTCGGTTTGCAGGCGACGTAGAGAGCCATCAACGGCTTTCCTGATGCTATTGGGTGTTGAATCCGGTATCAGAGGATAAGGTCCCGGCTCGTGCGATTTGTCGAATGTAAGACCAAATTTTGTTGTGATTACAACCTTATCACGGTAAGGCTTCAATGCTTCTCCAAGTAATTCCTCGTTATCATGAGGATTTGTATCCGTGCCGTAAATTTCAGCGGTATCAAACAATGTGTAACCCATCTCCACTGCATCTGCAAGGAGTGTTTTCATTGACTTTTTATCAGCGGGTGCGCCGTATGCGTGGCTCATGCCCATACATCCGAGGCCCACCGAGGATACCGTTAATCCAGAAATTGTACGAAAGTTATTCATTTGATATATTTATTTAACATTTAGAGATCGGTGTTTGCGCCACGGCTTAAAAACAGAGATTACAACAAGAAAAATCAGTGCTATTGCTTGATAGAATGATGCGTCTCGAGCCATTTTTAGTGAGGTAAGTACCTGATTGTTGTTCAATGCAGCATCATAATTTTGAAGTATCGTACTATAAGCGTGTTGACAAGCCGGATAAAAGACCAGTGATGCAAGCAGGATCACGATACCACAAACTATCCACTTAACAATAATCCATCGTTGCTTAAAAAAGCCCCACGGCGTGAGCAGACCGTAAAAAATTCCTGTGCCAATGCTCAATATCGCCGCAGGAACAGTAAGAAGTCTGTCAATCCAAACCATACACTTATAATACATGAAAAGCTCCTGACCTGTATCATAAGAAATCCATGAAAGAACCCACATTGCAATAATGCTTACAGTCCATGTCATGACTACAAGCAAATGCAGGATTTTCAAAATCTTAGTGCCGGTAGGATTGAGTTGTAGCATTAGTTTGTCTTTAATACCTTACGAGTTGAATTGCCGGATTTTACGATGTATATTCCGTTGCTGAGAGTATCAGGAGATACTGCCCGACCTTTTAAGTCATAGTATGTTTCAGGTGTGTTTGCAGCCATATCTGCATTTATTGTATTTATAGCCGCAGAGTTACCCTGCATAATCGGAATGAGGAAAGCATCAAAATCATTCCCCCAGATTGAGGCATTGCCTCCGCTGCCATATCCATGTGGGTACCCCTCGAGCACCTTGGTTTCAACCCTGACTCCTGCTTCTTTCACTGCATTTGAGTTTTGGGTAAACTGTCCGGCAAAGCCGTCACGTGTGCCCCAGCAATAGAAGGCGGGAGGAAGGTTAGCTGCACGGAGTGTTTCAACATTGTTCATTGATACGCTCAATCTTCCATAAAAAGAATATATCATGCCCACAGCACAGGCTGAAACAGGCACATTGTCAAGTTCATCCGGACGATATGAGCTGTCGAGAGCCGTACCGTTGGTAAGGTCACGCCAGTTCAGCAGAACTTCACCATTCAATATACCTCCGGCCGAGAATCCGACAAGTGCGATGTTTTCTGGATTGATACGATAGTCTTCAGCATGAGCTTTTACATATCGTATCGTCCTTTGCAGGTCAGTTGCGCTGGCCTGAATGGAATAAGGATTGATGCGGTAGTTAACAATAAAGCACTGGTATCCCATCGGTACAAGCATATCGGCTATATCGTAGCCCTCGTTCTGCATACTGCGGAAGGCAAATGCTCCACCGGGACAAATCATCACGGCACCTTTGGGTTGAACATTCTCAGGCACTGTATATACCAGCATATTGGGTATAAAGTCAGGGCCATCGGAATTATTCACATTCTCACGGAACCCGGGAATATTGCCACGTTGCCAAAGTTCCACTGTCCCTTCCATCGGTGCTGTCGCACCTCCGGGGTTAAGACTGCCATACTGCTGGTTGATAAGGTCAATCCATGTCTGTATGCGGCTTTCATTGATAGACCCGCTTGTCAATCCCAGTCCTTCAAGATGTTCGGCATCAGGTGTCATATCCACAATCGCCTGAAGGGTTTCATCACGGTAGGTTGATGCGTATGTTGTAAAGGGAACAACGGTTTTACCCTCAAAATCGTAGCTTTCCGCAAAAGTATGGAGAATCATGGGAGCGGTATGCCACCACACCGGGCCACCGAGAAAAACAACGTCATATTCATCCCAGTTTGCAACACTGTTTTTTATGGCTGGACGAGCATTGCTGTCGCGTTCCTCCAATGCTACTTCAGTGCAAGGTGTATATGATGTCGGATATGGATTGACCGGCTCGATTTCAAACAGGTCGCCCCCTGTGATTGCCTGTACCTGCTGAGCCATGCGTCTGGTAGTACCGCCCCAAGAGAAATAGGCAATCAAAACTTTTTTCCCTGAAAAATAATCAGAGCCTCCTTCTTCGCCCGGTTGTACCGGTTGTGGCTGTTCGGGCATTTCAGGTTCATTTGCGCTGCATGATGTGAAAGTCAACAGCATCAGAAGTGAAAAAATAAAATGCTTCATACTCGTTGTGGTTTTAGAATTTTACTGATACAACGGCGAAGCCCTCGCGAGTCGGTATAAAGCGCATGTCGGTCGCAGACCGGTGCGCGTTGGCTTGCCATTATATCCGACCGCAAAATTACAGACAGACTGCGAAGATGTTATTATTCTTTTTTCGGCTCGTTATTCCAAAATTTCCGAAAAATATCCGGCTCATTATATGATAAAAAGAAGAACGACATGGGTCCCGTCCTTCTTCCTTCATCTGGTTGGTTTATAAAACAATTTTATATGTCTTAGAGGGGCTTTTCACAATAAATATACCCTTTAGATTTGTCGTGTCTTTTATGATGCGTCCATTCAAATCGTATATCGTTACATCATTGGAATTGAAATCTATCGACACATCTTCAATCCCGGCATTATTATCGGGATGTGATTCTTCCCACACTGCACTGATACGGTTTACCCATGCCTCTACACCGCTGGTCGAGCCTGTTGTACCAAGACCTTCAAGGTGCTCGGCTTCAGGTGTCATATCTACGATAGCTTGCAATGTTTCATCACGATATGTTGCTGCATAAGTGCAGAAAGGAACAACCGTCTTTCCTCCAAAATCGTAGCTCTCTGCGAAAGTATGGATAATCATAGGAGCGGTGTGCCACCATACCGGACAGCCAATGAAAACAATATCATAGTCTGCCCAGTTTTCAACGCGGTTCTTGATTTCAGGACGTGCGTTATTGTTTTTTTCTTCAAGTGCCACTTCCGTGCAAGGTGTGTAAGATGTGGGATAAGGCACAACAGGCTCAATCTCAAAGATGTCACCTTTTGTCACATTCTCAATTGTTTCTGCCATACGGCGGGTAGTGCCACCCCACGAAAAGTACGCGACAAGAACCTTTTTGCCGTTAAACAGAGTTCCATCACTTGCCGATGCCAGCTGGGGCACATCATTCTCGGTCGCGCTACATGACAAGATCGTCAAGAGCATCATGAATAAGGCGAAAAACTTTTTCATATCCGTTGTTAAGTTGTGTTTGAAGTGCGATAATTATGGTTTTTCGAAATCACGCTGCAAAGTTACATCTGCCTTATGTCTTGGGCATTACACTTTTTGCTGTTGTTCTTGCAAAAATTTCTGAATCAAGGCAAAAACGGAAAAAATGGCAATAGTTGCAGAATTTATTGTTATGCCTTTATGTCTGTCTGCTTGTAATTTTGCATTGTAATAAATTTTCTAATCATGAATTATATCAAATCAATCATTATCATTTTTATTTGCTGTCTAACCGTCGGTCTGGACAATATCGTATATGGAGCCAATATGAACGATACCACTGTGGCAATCAATGGTAAGATAGTTGATGCACGCAACATGAAAGGCATCGGAAGCGTAGATATTTCTTTAATGGGCAGCAATATAGGCACAATAAGCAATTCTGATGGATATTTTTCGTTGACATGTCCGACCGGGTCTGTTGGCAAGATTTCATTCTCCATCAAGGGATATTCAACAGTAGCTATTCCATTGGACAGTCTTCGGAATGATAGCAATATAATTCGATTAGACAGACAAGCCGTTGAATTATCTGAGGTTGTTGTCTATGGTGGCGAGCCTGCTAAGATTGTAGCAGAAGCAATCAAGAAAATTCCGGTCAATTATTCGTTGAGTAATGACCTTCTTTCGGTTTTTTACAGAGAAACAATTAAAAAAGGACGCCGTTTTGTCGGAGTATCGGAAGCCGCTATTGACGTTTACAAAACGCCTTACAACAAGCGTGAAATCGCAGGGGACCGCGTGCAGATAGAACGAGGGAGACGCCTTGTAAGCCAAAAGAGCAATGACACAATAGCTGTAAAAATCGTGGGAGGCCCAAATCTTGCAGTCTGTGTGGATTTCGTAAAAAATGCTGATGTCCTATTCTCAGAGAATGAGTTGTCAGATTATGAGTTCAAGATGAAAAATCCTGAACTTATAGACGACAGATTGCAATACGTAATTGATTTCAGACCAAAGGTTCAACGAGAATATGCTCAATTCCGAGGTTCATTATATATCGATAGAGAACTTCTGGCGTTTACCAGAGCTGAGTTTGAAATAGATTCGAGTGATAAAGCCAAAATGACAGCTGCCGTTCTTCATAAAAAACCGAGGGGACTGCGTTTCAATCCTCAAAAGGTTGACTTTGTAGTTTCATATAAGCAGGTCAATGGCAAGACATACCTTAACTATATCCAGAATGTCATGCGGTTCAAATGCGATATGAAACGCAGACTGTTCTCATCAGCCTATACAGCCTATACAGAAATGGTTGTAGTCAATAGAGAGGAAGGAACTGAGGCAAGAATAACTCGCAAAGATGCGTTCAAACCGCGTCAAATATTTTATGACCTCGTTGACCAGTATTGGGACGAGGATTATTGGTCTGATTATAACATTATCGAACCGACAGAATCACTTGAACACGCTGTTGAGAAACTGAAAAAGAACGGAAAGTCTCTATCCATGCAATAAATCATCTAAAAATATAAAAAATGAGAAAACTGACTCTTATCATCAGCGCAATCGCTGTAATAACCGGATTGCTAATCTCTTGTTCTCCAAAAAAGCAAGAGAATACCGCACAAAATAAAAAAGTTCTTGTATGCTATTTTTCTGCAACAGGAACAACAGAGAGGGCAGCGCAGCGTATTGCCGACCTTACAGGAGGAGCTCTCCATAACATCGTGCCGGAAGTGGCATACACAGATTCCGACCTCAATTGGCGTGACTCTCTTTCGCGCTCCTATGTAGAGATGCACAACCGTGATCTCCGCCCGGCTCTCAAAGATTCTGTGACAGATATGTCTGATTACGGCGTTGTGTTCATCGGCTATCCAAACTGGTGGAATACGCATCCAACCATTATAAATACATTCATCGAAGCCAATGATTTACAAGGTAAGACAGTAATACCTTTCATGACCTCAGGTGGTAGCAATATTATCAACAGTGAGAATGAACTGCATGAGGCATATCCCGGCATCAAGTGGGCAAAAGGTCTGCTGATGAACAATGTATCAGACGATGATATTAAGGATTGGTTGAAAGAAAACGGGTTGTAAGATGAAAAAGTTATTTGCCTTCGCCGTGCTGTTCATCGGCTCAATTATCGGAGTTGCAGCACAAGATAGCTCTTTCTCAAAAGAGGAACAGGAAATCATCAATCTCTCCAACGACAAATGGCAATGGATGTCAGATAAAAATGTGGAGAAACTTGCCGACTTGTTTCATGAAACATCTCAGTTCGTTCACATGGGCGGTTATTGGGGTAAAGAGCAAGAACTGAACACTATCAAAGACGGTGGTATCTGGTATAAAAAAGCCGAAATACACAACCAAAAGGTTAAATTCACGGAAAATACAGCGACCGTTTATAGCGTCATTCATCTCAATTCAGAAGTCGGTGGGCACGCAGTGCGTTTTCCATTCATAGTAACAGAAGTGTTTGTCCGAGAAAACGACAAATGGCTATTGTCCTCGCTTGTATTTACTAAAACATTAGGCGAGTAGATTTCGGAAAAAAGTGATATACACACCGCGAAATGTGATAATCCCGGTGTTTTGTCAAATTGTTTAATAACCGTGCTTCGGCACAAAATACAGATTACATGAAACTTAAAACGATTTTAATCATGGCAGCATCAGCTATCAGTTTCGGCACGGTTCTCCATGCACAGGATAATCCGTGGGGTCTTGTCTATGAGCAGGCAATCACCGAAAACGTACCCGGCAAAGTGAATATCCATCCGGTAAAATACAATCTCGACGGCATTGAAATAGCCGCAAACGTCTATACCCCTGCCGATTATAACCCCGATGAAAAGGAATATCCGGCTATCATTGTGGCACACCCCAATGGAGGTACAAAGGAGCAGGTCGCAGGGCTGTTCGCACAACGGATGGCAGAAAAAGGTTATATAGCCATTGCAGCTGACGCCTCATATCAGGGTGCAAGCGGTGGCGAACCCCGCCACACAGACAAGCCTTATTTCCGTATCAATGACATTCATGGTATGGCGGATTATATCTCCAAATATCCCGGTGTTGACCCACAGCGAATAGGTGCATTCGGCATCTGCGGAGGCGGTGGCTACACTCTCGGTGCGGCAAAAAGTGACAAGCGTTTCAAAGCAGTGGCAACCCTCAGCATGTTCAATTCCGGTCGTGTACGTCGTAATGGCTTTATGGACTCAGCCATGCCCACAATTCAGCAACGCATCAAGGAAGCCTCCGATGCAAGGGAAAAGAGAGTCACCACAGGCGAAATTGTTTTTACAGGCGACATGAATCTGACGGATGAGGAGATTGAGAAACTTCCATTTGACCTCTACCGTGAAGGCGCGATATATTATAACCGCACCCATGCTCACCCCAATTCAACATTCCGCTACACAATGGAAAGTCTGATGGACCTGATGACGTGGGATGCGACAGACCAAATCAACCTTATCAATGCCCCGCTGCTTATGATGGCCGGAAACAAGGCTGATACCTTCTACATGACCTCAGATGCCTTTGAGAAAGCCACCGGTACTACCGACAAGGAATTGTTCCTTATTCCGGGCGCAACCCATATCCAGACATATTATGTGCCTGAATACGTAGATCAGGAAGTCAACAAACTAACAGAGTTCTTTGGCAAAAAATTATGAAAATCCTACGACCAATCATTTGCGCATTTCTCGCAATAATTCCAATGATAACAATGGCAACAGATATAAATAATTTTCGTCAACCTTACCCGGCAGGTCAGGCAATGACTGACAATCCGAATTTTATCGGCACTGCATGGCTCTATCCTTTGAGCCATGAAAAGGAACTCAATGTGCCGATGTTCAATGTTACATTTGAGCCGGGATGCCGTAACAACTGGCACCGTCACAGCGGCGGTCAGATACTAATCGCCACTGCCGGCGTTGGCTATTATCAAGAGAAAGGCAAAGCCGCCCGTCGCCTGTTTCCCGGCGACATCGTAGAGATAGCACCCGGCGTTGAACACTGGCATGGTGCCGCTCACGACAGCTGGTTTGCTCATCTGGCTATCGAATGTAACCCTGAAAACAATGAGGTCACTTGGCTCGGTCCGGTCACCGACGCAGAATATCTCGAAGCCACAAAAAATCAGGAGACCGTAACCGAACTCACCCCCCGTCAACAGGCTATTGTGGCAATCGCTTCGTATTCTGCAATCGGTGACACCTCAGGCTTGACAAAAGCTCTTGAGCAAGGTTTGACAGCAGGAATGACAGTCAACGAAATCAAGGAGCTGTTGATACAAGTATATGCCTATTGTGGTTTCCCTCGCTCTTTGTCAGCACTCGGTGTTTTCAAAAATCTACTCTCTGAGCGTATGGCAAAAGGGATAACAGACCCGGAGGGCGAATCGGCAGCGGTAGTGAGCGACATTGATAAATACGGTCAAGGTGCTAAAACTTTGAGTAAACTTTCCGGAGTACTGGTTGATGCTCCTGCTCCTTGGTACGAGGACTTTGCTCCCGGCATTAACCGCTTCTTGAAAGAGCATCTTTTCGCCGACATTTTCGGTCGCGGAGTACTGCCCTACACAGACCGGGAACTTGCCACTGTGTCTATGCTCACCGCTCTTGGCGGAGTCGAACCTATGGCAACCGGTCACATCGGCATCAGCCGTCATCTCGGAGTTACCACACTGCAGTTAAACTCATTGTTGGACATCATCGAGTATAATATCGGTCCGTCAAAAACAGAACCAATCCGCAAGATTGTAAACAGATGAAGAAGTTAATCACTCTAATCGTATCGGCTATGGCAATAACATCATCTTTTGCCGAAGGCATTGTAATAAAGAAGCAAGGACAATTCCCTGTTGGAGGCACAACCATACAGCGCGAAGGCACTTTCAATCCCGACACGTTTGTCGGCTGGGCTGAGCAAGACCAAGCCGGACAAAGTTATCGTTGCAATCATGCGTTTACCCGCTACCAGATACCTGCCAATGCGAAGAATATGCCGTTAGTATTCGTGCATGGTTATGGCGGTGACGGAATGTGTTGGGAAACTACGCCTGATGACCGTCCCGGTTTCGCAACACTCCTGCTTGCCGAGGGTTATCCTACTTATGTTCTCGACCTCCCCGGTCGCGGACATGCGTCCCGCACAAGCTCCACTGTTACAGTCGAGCCGGTAGCAGACGAAATGTTCTGGTTCGACATTTGGCGCATGGGTATCTGGCCCGAATGGAATGAAGGGATACAGTTCCCGAAAGACTCTCTCAGCGTCAGCAACTTCTTCCGTCAGATGGTGCCGGATCTGAGCAATCATCAGCTTGATGTTCCGGCACTCGATGCAATGGCAAAGAAAATCGGAAATCAGGTATTAGTGACGCACTCCGCAGGAGGTTTCCCCGGATGGATGGCAGCTATGCGCAATCCAGAAGTGAAGGGTGTCGTTGCCCTTGAACCCGGAGGTTATGTTTTCCCCGATAGTGAAATTCCTGCACCGCTACCCGGTCTGACCGGAGGCTTGAAAGGGGTAGGCGTGCCGATGGAACAATTCATGGAGCTTACAAAAAAGCCGATTGTGATTTATTTTGGCGACTACATCCCTGAAAACAACGCCACCACTCTTGGAGGAAGCAACTGGGAGGTGAGATTGAAGATGGGTCGTGAGTTTGTCGCGGCAATAAACCGTCACGGAGGCGATGCCACCCTTGTACTTCTTCCCGAAATAGGGATAAAAGGCAACAGCCATTTCCTCATGCAGGAACTCAACAATGATGTGATAGCCAAACTCGTAGCCGAGTGGCTCGATATGAAATTTCAAAAATAATTCGTAACTTTGCCATTATAATTGGCAAATTATGGCAGACGAGAAATTATTTGACAAAATCATAATTACCGACTCTCTGAGCGAGATAGCCTCCGAAAAAATGGAAGGCTACCTCGCTCATGCTCTTTGTCTTGACGGGAGCATGGAGTTCGATTTCAACGGAAAGCATTTCACTTTCGGACGACATGACCTGATGATAGTTCGTAAGGGTGGTCTTGTAGATAAAATGCGCATTTCGGATGATTTCCGGGTGATGGTAATATATATTGATTCCGGATTTGTTGAACATTGCACACCGCAGTCAAACTACGGCATGAAAGGACAACTCGCATTGTTCATGAACCCCGTGATGAAACTCAATGAAGCGCAATTCGCTCTCTGCCTTCAGGATTTTCAAGGAGTGAAATACCGCTACGATACCATCGGATTTGTGTTCTACGAAGAAAGCATCCGCTGTGCTGTGCAACTCATGATTCTTGATTTCTTCGACTTCCATGCTTATAACTATGGAGAAGACTCCATTACGCCACAATATGCTGCCGTGATGAACAAGTTTTTTGCTCTGCTCGATAGCGGCGTTTACCGCGAACACCGGGAAGTGACATACTATGCCTCGGAACTATGTATCACGCCCAAATACCTTTCGGAAATTTGCAAAAAAGTGAGCGGACACTCAGCCAACTTCTGGATTAACCGCTACACATCGCTTGACATCTCCCGCCAGTTGCGCGACAAGAGCCTGACATTCGTCCAGATTTCCGACATGTTCCACTTCTCATCCCCCGGCTATTTCAGCCGCTACGTTCAGAACAACCTCGGCATGAGCCCCTCCGACTACCGGGAATAACAAGGAATCTGAACAATAAAATAAAGGCGCAATCTTAAAAATCAACGGTTGCGCCTTTCTCTTATGAAAAAAAGTAATTGGTTTGGCTTTATTTATCAGATATCTTGGAATACTATTCTGACTGGCGTGTCTGGGCTTCTACTGATATCTCAAGTAAAACTGCGGTGACACAGTTCCCAAGACATATTGCCATTGTTATTTTAATTTTAAGTTTATATCATCAAGCCATTGAGTTATACCTGTCGTGTCACCTCCTTCTGAGATGAAACCTGCTGGATGTAACGAGTTTGGAGTAGCTTTCACAATCTCAAACAATGTTTCATGGGGAAACATATTAGCGTATGAGCAGAACGGGACAATAATTTTTCCACTGAAATCATAGCCGGATTTTTCAAGAAAAGACAATACAAGCATTGGTACGGTGTGCCACCATACAGGACAGCCGACAAAAACAACGTCGTATTTATCAAAATCAGGAATGGTATCTTTCAACGCAGGAAATACGCTGTCATTCAATTCTGATTTTGCTTCGGACGCACAATCTTTGAAATCTTCGGGATAAGGGACTTTTCTTTCAATCCGATATAGCGTGCCACCGGAGTGTTCGGCTATCTCCGTTGCAACTTTTTCTGTATTCCCGCTTCGGCTGAAATAAGCAACCAATACATTGCGCGTCGTATCGGTCGATATCTCATCGCCGATATAAAGAGGCTCTTTAGAACCTGTGAATTTGCTACACGAACAAAATATTAGTCCAACCAGTAGTATAAGGATATATTTTGTTTTCATATTGAAACGATTGTTGGTAATGTTTTACAAAGTTATTCAATTTAAGTTGTGGAAGTTGAATCAAAATGTCGGTGTATGATACCCTTTTTTCATAATCATTGTTTTTAGACCCTTTCTTTCGGAAAAACAGGAATAACTAACCGAAATAAATGTAGTAACTATCTGTATCAGCCTTAGTAATTTTGCATATTTAAAACCTGATAATTAGATTTTTAATATGAGAATGAATATCTTTTTGTTGTCGGCAGTCTTTCTTTGTGCATCTTGTGCGAAAGATGATGACATTCTCAGGAAGGAGGATTCAATGAAACCAAGCACAGAAATATCCACGGGTAATAACAATAATACGAATAATGTGCCTGCAGAAAACAGATTTACAGCTAATTCAACGGTTGCGGAGGTCATTTCGGAGCCTGCATTCGGAAATTTTGGATATTTATTATTTCCTGTTGACCGCAATGTGTCGAGGTCTATGACACTTGCCGACATCAGTTCATCAAGTATATATGTTTGGTATAGTCATATACAGACGGAGAAAACAGTGGAGATTATCAATCGACTGTATAGTGATGCCATAGCAGGAAATCAGATATTTTATCGGATGTATTCCGATGCTGAAATAGCCGCCGACCCATCTAAAGCGGATACTGGATTATTCCTTTTCAGAGGAGAAATAGGAAAGCCGTTTGCCATTACCAATGCCGGAGGGGGATTTATGTATGTCGGAGCAATGCAGGACAGTTTTCCCCATTCGCTTGAAATTAGTAATTCAGGATATAATGCGTTCGCTCTGATATATCGCCCCGATGACCCATACGCTGATTTAGCAAGAGCGATAGAATTTATCCATGACAATGCTTCAGATTTGGGTGTTAAGTCAGAAGACTATTCTCTTTGGGGCGGCTCTGCCGGCGCAAGAATGTCTGCGGTTTTAGGTAATCAGGCATATCTGCAACAGCTGACAGACCGTACTGACATTCCACAGGCTTCGGCTGTAATTATGCAGTACACCGGATATACACAGGCATCGCAATATGATGCTCCGACTTATGTATGCGTTGGCTCAAATGATGGCATTGCTTCTTGGCGAACTATACAAAACAGACTGCAACGTCTTTCTGCAATGGGCATCACAACCGAGTTTCATGTCTATGAAGGATTAGGACATGGATTTGGCATTGGCATAGGAACTGTTGCGGATGGCTGGGTTAATGACGCTCTTAAGTTCTGGCAAAAGAATATGAAAACTGACGAAAGTGCAGGAATCCCCCCTGTATATGCCGATTGAAAAACCGAAAAAAGTGTAATTTCTACCGCTATTTTGCAAACGCATCAGGCATTGGTTAGTTGTTCTTTTACTGAATTCAAAAATACAGAATATGAAAAATAGAATATTAGGAACGACATCATCGCTCGAAGTTTCCAGCATCGGACTTGGCTGCATGGCCATGAGTCACGGCTATGGAGAACCTGCCGACAAGAAAGAAATGATAAAACTTATCAGGACTACCCATGATTTAGGAGTGACTTTCTTTGATACGGCGGAGGTTTACGGCCCCTATACCAATGAGGAACTTGTCGGTGAAGCTCTCGAACCGATACGGAACGAGGTGAAGATTGCCACAAAGTTTGGTATCAGCATGAATATGGACGATTTCAAGCAAGTGCTTGACAGCCGTCCCGAAACAATCCGTCGGTCTGTTGAAGGCTCGTTGAAGCGTCTTCGCACAGACCACATTGACCTCTACTATCAGCATCGTGTTGACCCCAATGTTCCTATTGCCGAGGTTGCAGGAACAATCAAAGACCTTATGGATGAGGGCAAGATACTCCACTGGGGATTGTCGGAGGCCGGAGTTAATACTATCCGCGAGGCAAATTCAATTTTGCCCCTTACAGCCGTACAAAGTGAATTTTCACTATTCTGGCGTGAACCGGAAAAGAACCTTCTGCCCGTTCTTGAAGAGCTCGGCATCGGTCTTGTTCCGTTCAGTCCACTCGGAAAGGGTTTCCTTACCGGCGGCATAACCAAGGACACAAAGTTCGGGAAACACGACTTCCGTTCATCAGTGCCACGCTTCCAGAAGGAAAATATCGAGGCGAATATGGCTCTTGTAGAGTATGTCAAGTCTATCGCTGAAAAGAAAGATGTCACACCCGCACAAGTCGCCATTTCGTGGATATTATACCAGAAACCGTGGATTGTGCCTATCCCCGGCAGCCGAAGCCTCAAACACCTTGAAGACAACATCGCAGCAGCCAATGTAATCTATACTCAGGAGGAAATGGCAGAAATCAATGCCACCCTCAACACAATAGTTATCCAAGGTAACCGCTATAACAGCAACAACCAATCCCATATCGGGAACTAACAAACATACATCATCTATACAGAAGGCAGGTCTGACACCTGCCTTCTGCATTTATGGTGAAAACAATAATTTCTAACCACATAATCTATGAACAAAGTTCTGATTATTGATGCTTCCCCAACTGACGGGCGTATCATGTCCGGCTTGTTAACACTGGCCGGGTATGAACCTGTTGTGGAGGAAAGTATCAAAGCCGGAAAAGTTGAGGCGCCTAAGCTGCCTCCCGGCGCGGTTATTGTCACGGCAATACGATTGTCGGACGGTACCGCAAAGGAGTTTATTAACTGGCTGAAGACAGAAGGATACAATTTCCCTGTCATAGCCATAGTGGATAACCTGAATGCTGACGCAGTTGACGTTATGCGTGAAGGCGGCGCCGTTGATGTTATTCAACGGCTTGCACTTGACAAGCAACTGGTGGAAACAGTTAGAAAATATGCCCGTCCGGAGCACATCGTGCTTACTCTCGGCAACCAGCTCTTGCCACGCAAAAGCGAGGCATGGCAAAAGATTGAGGAAAAGATACAAGCCATCGCTGCGACCAACGCTAACGCAATAATCTTCGGAGAGTGTGATTCTGGCAAGGAGCAGGTGGCGCACTAAATCTATCTCAACAGCTCACGGGAGCAGAAACCGATAACCGTGGTTGATGCCGGAGGTGCGGCTCTTGTTGGCAGACACAATCCCGAAAATGAGCGCAGTGAAATCTACAACCGCATAGAAGGATATTTCCAAAAGTCAGCCGGAGGCACAATCATAATCAAGAATGTGCATTTGCTGACATTTGAGAAACAATCGGTGTTACTGCATATCCTCGAAACCGAACACCCGGACGTGCGTGTGATTTGCACCGCAGAGCCGGAGTTGTTGAAAATGGTAACGGAAAAGACATTCCGTCCCAACCTATTCTTCATACTCCGACAGTCGGACATCGCTGTGCCGCCGCTGAAAGATACGACAAAGGACATTCCCGGGATTGCCGACTTCTTCATCAAACGCTATGCCGCCCAGACAGGCAAACCGCGAAAGCACCTCGACGCCTCGGCAATCAAGGCGTTGAAACTCTACCCGTGGCCCGGCAATGTGCGCGAGTTGAAAGACATCGTTCTTTTCGCCGCCTTCCATGCCAAAGGCGATACAATCACAGCCGCTGACATCAGTTTCAACTTATCGGACACGTCAATATTCAGAGAACTTCACCTGAAAAATGAAGATGCCGAAAAGCAGCACGTCATAGATGCTTTGAAGCGTACAGAGTGGAATAAGACGCAAGCTGCAAAATTGTTGAATATAAGCCGCCCGACGCTTGACTACAAGATTAAACAGTTCAACATCCGCAAAAGCGAAATGTGAACACACGTTAATTTGCCAAAATTTTGTATCTTTGTGGCGAATTTAGAAATCGTGTACGCTTTCGAGGCGTAGTGAGAAAGAAATAATAGCGATTGGAGAGCCGGTCGCATTCTGATACAACATAACATACGCCGCACCGAGTTTATTTTGTGAATCTGGACAATTCATATCGAATAGAACGAAGTGATGCCTATGCTATGCATTTGCATAGCGTGCATCCGTTCGATTGCTATTCGAGGGCAGTCCAGAGCCTACAAAATCAATCAGGATGTGCGCTTTTTTGCGCCTTTATCAAATCGAATTACACACCCGTAACTGTGTTTTCAAACCATTTTTGATCCATTTCATTGGCAAGTTTGACAATCTCACGGTTCAGTTTCACAACTC
>CAJTQR010000005.1:318004-320418 GCA_910578515.1 uncultured Duncaniella sp.
GCGTCTTTACCACTGTGTCATATTCAACTCCGATAGTGCGGTAATGGGAATTGAACGCCGATAGTTGGTCGATGAAAATCCGTGTGTTTTCATCAACGATGAACACCTTGAAAGGCTTGTTCAAAAGCACATTCTTGATGAAAGCAGCCTTGTTCGTGGCTCCTGACTTTTCGTACAGTGATAGGAAAACACTGTTTTCAGACGCCTCAAACCGCACTACATAGCGGTATGACGCCGGGTTGATTTTGGGCGGTCGTCCGCCCGAATTAAACTTTTGTTTCATAAATAAGATGGAATTAGTGGTGGTTGGTAATCGGCTTGCCGCTTGTGCAACAAGAAACTGCCAACCGCAGGTTTTATCTTGGCGGTTACGACTTTGGAGTAACCGCTGGCTCCATGCACATGGCAAGGGTTTCTGGGCACTATCTCAGTTATGAGTGCCCCAGAACATACCTTGCAATGTTCCAATGTTCGTTTGAACATCCCCAACTGATAATTGGAATGTTGCTGTCGGAAGATGCTTTGAAAAGGTGTACTTATGATGTACTAACTATATTCATTTGAGTGGATATACCTTTGCATTTCCTTGACTCTATAACAATCGTAAAAGGCGTTTCGGATTTTCAAAAAACAAAAGTTGGGTAATATTGGGTAATCGGTGTGTAACCGTGGAAAATCGCTGGTAATCAATAATCTTTTTGCATACAATCGTCGTTTTACTTGCACAGAGGCTGAGATGCCAATGTCGATACCGAATGATGAAATCTACATAGATACAGACATTCATATATTCATACATTCGTATCCACATACATACATCTATACCTCTGCATCTACATACTTACATCTGTATATACATATATACATACGTACATACAGAGATATATTTGTAGGTATGGCGATACATAGATAGAAACATACGTACATAAATGTGTATGTGTATGGATATGAACGTATTTATCTACCTGTGTACGAATATACATACTCCAATCACGGAGTTTTCAGACCTGGACACGGTTATCAAGCCGGGCGATTCTTATGGCGAAACTGCGCCACCATATAAATCCACAATTTCAATTTTTACAATCTATGGACTACGTCGTAATTGAACGCATCGCTTTTGATGCAATTCTGGCGCAGATTGACGAATGTGCCGGAGCTATCAGAATACTGCTAAAAATGGTTACACCCCGCAGTCTTGATGACTGGGTTGACAATACTGTTGCCAAATCAATGCTGAAGTTAGGCACACGGTCATTACAGACCATGCGCTCGTCAGGTAAGATTGGATATTCCATTGTTGATGGCAAGGTGTTCTATCCGGTGAAAGAGATTGACCGTGTGCTGACCCAATCATACAAGAAAGATGGCTGACAATATGCACATCCTTACCGGCGAAGAAATAGCCGGAATCATGGCTGCCCTTTCCAATGTCCGTAACGGCATCAAAAGGCTGTCAGATGAAACGAAGCCCGGTCAACGCTATCTAACCGATACCCAACTGGCACAAGAATTAAGTTTAAGCAAACGCACACTTGCCAACTATCGTGCAAAAGGAGAGTTTGGCTACTACAATTTACCCGGCAAAATCCTCTATGCAGAATCCGAGATTGATGAGTTCCTTAAACGTAACTATCTGCCACCTTTCCGATGAACAAACAAAGCCCCGACGATTTCAAATTTCGTCGGGGCATTGTCTGTTTATTGTTGTCATCTTATCGTTGAGAACCGAACTTGGCGGCAAGTCCACCCATCTGCTCGGCGATTGATTTATCCACGACTTTCGCGTAGATCTTTGTCGTCTTTATATCGGAGTGCCCCAGCATACGGGCGATAATTTCCATTGACACGCCGTTGGCGAGTGCAAGGCAAGCGAAGCTGTGACGGGCGATGTGGGTGGTAAGCGATTTCTTGATACCGCAGCAATCGGCAATTTCGGTCAGGTATGAATTTATGCGCTGGTTGGACAGCACAGGAAGCACCACACCTTTTGCTACACAGGTAGGATGTTCACGATATTTGTCAGCGATTGCCCGTGCCGATTCAAGATAGGGGATACTGCACATGTTCTTTGTTTTCTGACGGGCTTTGTGTATCCAGCAGTTGCCCTCGTCGTCAACAGAGATATGTTCGGGTCGGAGTGCGGCGACATCGGAAAATGCAAGTCCGGTCAACGAACAGAATACAAAGATGTCGCGTACCACATTGAGCCTCTCCACCTCAAAATCCTTTTTCATAAGAGTGGTGAGCTCCTTCTCCGAAAGAAATTCGCGGGTTGTTGCCTTTGCCGAGAACTTGATGCCCTGAAATGGATTTATCTCCATCCAGTTGTTGTCGAGCGCGAGGCGCACGATTTTCTTCAGGTTCTTGCAGTATTTGTTCGCGGTATTCTGCTCGGCTTTCTTGTCAACCTT
>CAJTQR010000005.1:320446-320824 GCA_910578515.1 uncultured Duncaniella sp.
TCATTGTCGATGGCACGGAACGGCATATCCTCGACATTGTAATTCTTCTTCATAAACTCGCCGAGATAACGCTCGGTGCGTTCATAGCGCAGTACAGTACCCAGCACCACATCGCCGATTTCAAGCAACTGGCGATACTTGGCGTTTTCCTGCCGGAATACCTCGCGCAACATCTTGGGTTGCTCGGTGCGACCTTGATAGGCGTTCATCACGGTCTGAGGATTGACAGGCTTGCACTCGTCAATCAGTTGCTGATGGATGCGGTAGATTCGCGTGAGGGTGGTGTCGAGATAGTCATTGAGTTCGATTGAGAGCCTGTCGCGTCCGGTGGAACGTTGCTTCTTCTCGTTCCATAATTTGGGGTTCACACCACGTTTC
>CAJTQR010000005.1:320943-361451 GCA_910578515.1 uncultured Duncaniella sp.
CTGCATGTCAAATAAACATTTTAGGTTTAACTTCGGTTTACTGACAAGAGAAGAAAATCAGTGTGCAACTTTGCGAAAGTCAGACGTTTGCCGGAAAATCGTTGGACATGGATTCATCAAATTCAAGTCCAACGGATAGTCCAATGCGAAGTGTCGTGTTTAGGCGCTAAATTCATATCTTTGCAAAAACAAAAACAACGCAATGGAAAAGAATCCTTACATAGAACTGGCCGAATGCCTTCTGCCTGAAGAAATGGTTGAATATTTTGAGGTGGTTAAAGTTGAAAAGACCAAAGCTACATTGGATGTAACCCTGGAGGAACGCGATAGGGGTGTGGAAGGGTATGTCGATGGTCAACTTCGCCCCAATGGATTTTACGAAGAAAGTACAGTCAGAGACTATCCGGTACGTGGTCGCAAGATGACATTCCATATCAGGCGTCGCAGATGGATTGACACCAGTACCGGCAAAAGCGTGTCAAAACGCTGGGATATAGTGGCCGAAGGCACCCGCTTCTCGAAAGAGTTCGCGGCTTTTTTAAAAGATATGCTTGGACAGATACCCGATTACGGGCCACTCTCTTGAATGGTTTTTCGATATTGACGGCGACTTGTTTGAACGGCAGTACAAGCGTCATCTCAGTGGCTATTGGCAGTGGAAAGATACCGCAGAGGGGCTTCACGCCGGGCAATGGTGTGTCTTCCCCGATAATATCGGGTCTCATCTGAGTATAGACGAGACATCACTGAGCAACGGGGAACTCTACACGATAGTTACCAATAAAGCCGCACATGGTCGGGAGCATTCGTTGGTAGCCATCGTGCTCGGCACCGACTCTGACGACGTGCTGAGGGCTTTGAGACGGATTGACAGCAGGTTGCGCAACAATGTCACAGAGATTACGCTTGACCTGTCGGACAGCATGAACCGCATTTGCCGCTACGCTTTTCCGAGGGCAAAGCGCGTCATTGACCGCTTCCACGTGCAGAGACAGGCGCTTGAGGCGGTACAGGAAGTGCGCATAGCCCACCGTTGGGATGCCATCAATGCTGATACAGAAGCCAGGGAGCAGTCCAAAATGGATGGCGAGAAATACGAACCGAAGCGCCTCTCCAATGGCGACACCCTCAAGGAACTGCTTGCCCGTGGACGCTATGCCCTGTTCAAGTCCCCTGAGAAATGGACTGACTCCCAGCGTCAGCGCATTGACCTTATGTTCTCGTTGTACCCCGACATAAAAGAAGCATATTGGCTGTCACAACATCTTCGGGCAATCTTTTCCAATAAAAAGTCTACAGCTGACACTGCCAGACTCAATATGGCGCGTTGGTCCAACCGGGTGGCTGATTCCGGGTTCAAATCATTCAACACCATTGCCGCAACATTTTACGAACACTCAGACGAAATTATAAACTATTTCTACAACCGTTCAACCAACGCATCCGCAGAATCAATCAATTCCAAAATAAAGGCGTTCCGAGCCAAACTCCATGGCGTGAATGATACAAAATTCTTCATCTTCCGTCTCTGCAATCTATATGCCTAAACACAGGTTTTTTACTATGCGCCGTCTTGTTTTGCCGGATTTTGCGCCGTTGGCTAAAAATCAAAAGTCCCGAAAATCGTTGATTTTCAGGACTTTTTCGCGTTTTGCGTTTCGTTTTCGTGATCCGCCTGGGGTTGGCGAATCCTATGCTTTGCATTGATAATCAAGTTGTTGACATTGCTCTTCCTGTGGTGTACACGTTACGCACACGACAGTGTTTCAATGTTCTTCGGCATTTTTCATCCGATAGTGCAAATTTAATCATTTTCCGCGATGTACACGCTATCCTAAATGTTAAAGTTTCTGCAATCGTAATCAGCATATTAGCCTTTATGCTGCTGTCAAATCTCAATTATCTTGTCTCTCTTGAAATCTCCGTGCTCGTTTGAGAATACATAGCCGAGTTGGTTGCTGACGCATTTCACGCCACCAATCTCCCGGTCAATGTTGCGGTGGGAATGTCCGTAAATCCAATAGTCGATAGGCAGAGATTCCATCAGAGCGTTCAAGTCTGATGTGAATGCTCCGTTGATAAGGCTTCCTTTGAACTCCTCCGCCATAAGGTTGAATGACGGCACATGATGTGTGACAACAATCTTTGTTCGGGCGTTGCTATGTTCAACACTCTTTCTGATAAACTCCACACATTTGTTGTGCTCATCATTGAATCTGTTCCATGACAGTCTATGGTCGCCATCCCGAATCACTCTGAAATCGGCAACTCCATGTTCCGTAAAATAGGCTTCGGAGGGTGGGATATGCGCCCAAAGTGTTGAGACTATCAAGTCGGTTTTACCGCCAAGCGAGATTACAGAGTTATAATAAGCCTTGACATTTTCGCGTATATCCAATGTCCAGCCATCGCATAGTTCATTTATATCAAAACTGCGGTATAGTTCATGATTTCCAGGGACAATGATTGTCTGACCGAAGTTACGGCTACACCAATCCCAGAATGGATGTTCGGAATACAACTCAGTGCCGAGATAGGCAATATCTCCGGCAAGCACAAGAATATCGCCTGTCGGGATTATTGGATTTTCAAGAAACCAATCGACATTTTCCTTGAACTCCAGATGCAGGTCGGAAGCGTACTGGATTTTCATCATTCGGGGGCAATGTAGAATGTAGGCAATGTTTCAAGATAAAGGCGGAGTGTTTCCTCATTGGCACGCATCGCATCGCTCAGTGACTGATTGGGCAAAGAGGCTAACAGTTGCTCTGAAAATTCATTGACGGTATCAATCACTTCCTGATTCACCTCAGTGTTTTCTCCCGGTACCATAGTGGCAACGAGTTTAAGCACATCATTACGGTGTTTCAGAATGTCTTTGGTGTTGACATGATGCCCGCTTGCTTTTTCTGCAAGCAGATTCAGATAGGCACGGGCTTTCAATGCGGCCAACGCTACGGGTGAGGCATACCTCAATCCATTGCTCACAAATGAATTGTTGACAGTCAATCGGTAATATGGTTCATCAAGAATGATAGCTGACAGACTCGAAACCTCACCATCAATCGGCAATGGGTCAGTATGGGCCGCGTTTGTGAATATCTCGTTATGCCGTGATAACAGCTCTATTTTCACCGGATAACCAACGGCACCATTGTCAAAGCTGTAAAGCACATACTTCGGCGTGTCGTCATCATTCTTTCTTACTCCCGGTCTGTAACCTCCGGCAGCTATGAATTGCCAGAAGGCATTGGCAAAATCTGCGGTCATATTCTCGACAATGACGATAATGTCAATATCGAGTGTCGGACGCGGACGCATTGCTGTTCCGGCCAAGACTTCATCGCAGGCTGTGCCTCCGATAATCACAAAGTTGTCAGAGAAGTCGGCAAACGCTTCCCTGAATTTTTCAAGTCCTCCTACCATTTTATTTCGTTCATCATTATTTCAATTTCTTTCTCAACCCGCGGGTCGTTATCATCTTTCAATGTCAAGAACAATGACAATTTGTCCACATAGCCGGAAGTGCCTAACGGCGGATACTTCCATATCTCAATGCACTGGGTGTCCTCAAAAGAGTGCAATTCGGGTATGGATGATTTGTGTTCACGCACCCACTCCGCAGTCAAAACTCTTGTCGGGACATCTTCCGGTGCAAGCATAGAGTAATGCGACAGTGCTGAGATTCCACCAACAGCTCCTTCGGGAAATATATCTGATGTATATTCTATGCTTTTGATCGGATCAATCAGATTGGTTGACACATTATCCCAAAGTTCTTTCCCTGATAGTTCAAACACAAGTTTCTTATTCCTGCTGCCTTGCAGACTAACTAATCCCAATGCTTCAAGTTGCTTTATGGATTTGGCGATGGTCTTATATTTATAAGGCACTCTATCCTCCAACTCTTTAAGCGACAATCCGTCAAGGCTCTCAATCTGTAGATGATAAAGAAGGATATATTGGGTTGACGGATAAAACAATTCCTTAATCTCACTTTTTGTTGACCGCCTGTTGATAATCAATGTCGGCACAAATGCAAATTTATCGGCTACGACAAAATACACTCCTTGTTCCACCAATCGGTCACGCTCATAAGTCAATAGATTGTCAAAGTAAAATACAACTGGAATATGTTTGACGCTTTCAATTCTTTCCGAAATCTTACGACGCTGCACATTGGTATAATCCACTTCACCTTTGGCCACAAGTAAAAGCATAATCTGCCCATTGAACTCAAACTGCATCATATTGAAATTTGCAATGAGTTCAAGCCACAGACCTTTTTGGTCCTGAATGGATAGCTCTTTAAGCTCTATCCGCTGTCCGGCGATTGTTACATCTTTCATATTCTCCAAATATTTTGCATTATTCTCCGATATGCGGAGAATAATGCAAAATTACGGAGAATAATCGGATATTACAAATATATCAGGATTGAATTTATTTACAGGAACGCATTTTACATCAAAAAAGCAATCAAAACTCCAGAGAGGCGCGACAATTGGGTGTTGTTCAATGTCTGAGGATCGGTGTAAGCTGGGAAAGCTCTAATGTTGGTGATTATGATGTCTTTATGATTTTGACCATGTATCAATTACTGTAAATGGCATAAACTTGTTTTTTAGCCTATCAAACGCATTGCCTCTTAACACATACGAATCACAGCAGAGAGCGTCTGACCCTTTTTCAATGACTGCTTTTTTTATTTCACATTCATAGCTATCATTTTCCTCATTATAACAATAATGCGTGCAAAGGTAGCAGTTAGGGAATCGCAATCCTCTCTGCAGCCGTCATCAATCCATATAGGTTGAGATACCAATTATATTCTTCTGGAATATCCGCCGTAAGTTCAAATAAAGAACTTGAATGATGGTCGGTTATAGATTGACAATCTATCTCTTTACAGAATGTTTTTCCACTTCTGTATAAAATGAACTTTCGGAAGAAAAGCATTGGCTTTATTGCGCCCCTTTCATCTTTTCTAATCAGATTTTTAAATCCGTAATATCTTACTTTTTCTGAAGGCTCGATGTCGTGAGATATGATATATTCGATGTCTTCCTCCGAAGATACGTCAAATTCAATGATTTGAGCATTGGCCGTTTTCTTTTTGTCAGTACATCCGTGTGAAACTTTTATTTCAATTAAGATACGCCGAGACGGATCTGACTCTTTTGCTAACAGTAAATCTGCACGGTAGTTACCGTTGGATTCTTTTACCGTGGATTCAATCGAACATGTGTCAAACAGTGTTTTAAGGTCACAAGATTTATTTATGACTCGACTGCAATTATCATGTATCAGAGCACATGACTCATGATGCTTACATCTGGTTGATTGTTGGTAGTATAACATTATTGACTCTGATTCATCAAACCATTGTTTCAGACGTAGTTTTGCATATCCATGTAAATATGTCTCATAAGAGCAGTTCATTTGTGTTTCGTTGGCATATCTCCAATCATGAGCAAAGTGCCATGCACGAATATTGCCACATCGTTTAAGCATTCTACAACCACAATGAGGACAATAATATTCTTCAGAATTATAATGGGCCTCCTTGATATGAAATAATACGCCCTTATGGGAAACAGCGTAATGCTGTTCCCTGCGAAATTCCTTTTCCATAAGATTCAGACTTACAAATCCACGAAATCCACCTTTTTACCTAAGGCAGTAGCTATTTTTGCTAAAATGTCTAATCCTACGGAATATTTACCATTCTCTATTCTGCTAAGATTGGCTGCATCAATGCCGGCTAACTTCGCCAAGTCACGAGCTTCCATTCCTCGCTCTTCACGAATTTCACGGATACGAACCCCGATTCTCGCACGATCAGTATGGCGTGTTCCCGTGCTGATACCGAGCACATTTCCAATGCCGAATTGCATTGCTTCACGCCAAATGTTTTGAACCATTCCCTCTTTGTCAAGAGAAAAGTTTTTATCAAATAGTACTTCGAGCCAATGCAACTCATAGTTACGAGTTTCTTCATTAAGCAAAGCTCCTATCTGACAATAAACAGTGAACACTTCTCCGTCTGGAGCAGTGACCTCAACTTCCTTTCTGTTGATTATCTGAGCTGAAGACTCAGTTGGGAAGTCCAGAAATTTTTTAATATCTTTATTCATAGTTTGTAATGCCGTATTTTTAGTGTTGTCGCCACTTCTAATGAATATGTGCGCAAAGATAGTGATAATTTTCGTAATTGGCAAATACAACAATCGGAAATTTATAAATACATCATTCCATGACTGTGGCTTAAAGTCATCGCAAAACTCCAGAGAGGCGCGACGGCTGAGGCTTGTCATCGCATAGCGAAACATTGTAAGGTAATGGCAATGCCGTCAGCGGCGTTTGCCGGAGACTGCTCTACCGCCGACCGCATTACCTGAGGATGAGAGCGGGCTAAACACCGAGTTGCTGAACGCCGGAGCCGGAGCTACGCCAATCCTGCTCTTGCTTATCTGCAACTCCGTGTTCTTAACGCCCGCTCCTTTGCTTGTTTCATTTAGCCGTCGTGCCACTCTTCCGTTGTCTGCACTCCACTATGCGAAAGAACGTGACGGCCTCCGTACATTACGGCAAGCCTCCATTTTCTGATTCCGTCACATACATTCGCCTTTCCGGAAGTGTGGCATTTCAAATTTCATATACAGAGAAACACTTCGACTGATTTTTCAGAAAAGCATTTCCGTATGTCGGTCATTCTGTGTCTCCAAAGAGGCACTTCGGCTCTATGTTTATTCGGCAATTTCAGCATAATGCAATCAACTATTGGAAAGTATATTCGCTCGTGATGGAATAACGTGCCGGGAACGGGCTATTCTTTTGCCGCCTGTCAGAAAAATCTCCATCCCTACGGGTAGTATTTTTCTGCCGTCGGCGAACAGCCCGCTATTTCCCCGTCACGCAGGGATAGTAAACGAGCGAACATACTTCAAACAGTGATTAGACGCATTAAGCGGAAAATCAAATAAAAAAATATCGCCTTATGACACAGAATAACCGACATATTAGAAATACGAGCTTCACACCATCACCAGCTCAAACCGCATTAAGACGGCTGACTAAGGTGGTCGGGATAATACTCGGAATGATAATCGGGATTGTCCTTTGGGTGGTAGTGAAACCGATGATAAGAGGTATAGGGTGGCTCATCAGCATACTGACCCTTATCGCAATGATATACTTTGTATTAACATTCTAAAATATATACGACTATGGCAAACGAAATGAAATCATCAAACGCAGTTATGGATGTTGTCCGTAACTATATGGAGGAGCGTTGCGCAAGCGACCCTATCCTCGCTATCAAGTATGCAAATCCGGCGAAATCATTGGAAAAGGCTCTGAACTATGTGGCTTACGAGGTGCAGAAAAGCGGACTCACCATTATGGACTCGGATAGCGTGTTCGGTCTAATCCTTCATTATTACGATGAAAATCTGGCGGATGTCCCCAATGTCAACTGCAAGATAGCGGTTGCAAAGGAACTCACCGATACCGAGAGAGCCGAAGCAAAGGAACAGGCTATGGAGCAGTACAAGGAGGAACAACTCCGTGAACTTCGCAGACAAAGCCAACCGAAGGCAACCGCACCCAAGCACACCGCCACCGCACCGAAAGCAGGTGAAGAAATCAATGTTCAACCCAATCTCTTCGGAGATGACTTCTAAAGCATACGACTATGAAACCGAGAAATAAGAAGCAAGAGCAGATATTGTCAATGAGTGGGCAGCTTCGCCCACTCACCACCGCCCAAAAGCAGTGGGCACTGACTCATACAATCGACAACTATGCCCTTAAATTCAAGAAAGGGAAAGCCGTATGTCTGATATGCGGTCACGAATGGGAAGCCGAGGAAGGAATGTGCCGTTGTCCCCATTGTGGCGCAAAGGTCGAGGTCAAGGCTACCACCCAGCGAGTTGTAAGGGATAAGTCCTATTTTAACATCGTCACCGCAGTCAAGGGTTTTCAAGTAATCCGAATGTTTCTGATGATAGTGGAGTTACGCAAGGGTATGAAGGCAAATCCCGGCTTTGTTGAAATCGGTTCATATTGGATTGACAAGCACGGACACACCACCGTTGTAGGGCTTCAGCGCACATTGGGTCACTACATTGACTCATTCGCTTTCGGCTCTCCATTGGAAATCAGACACGACAATGACGCATTCTGGCACATCGCCAACCAATGGGTCTATCCAAGGACAAAGGTCACTGACACCATCAAACGTAATGGCTACACAACCTTTACCTATGGCGCACACCCCGTGACGATGTTTCAGCAGTTGCTCACCAACCCCAAGGCTGAGACGCTGATTAAAGCCGGAGAGGAGGGATTGTTCCGCTACCTTTGCCAGCATCCTAAAGAGGTTGACAAATATTGGGACACAATCAAGGTGGCACGCAGGGCAGGTTACAAGATTGACGACCCGCAGATTTGGTTTGACTACATCAAGATGTTGGATAGAATGGGCAGAGACCTCCATTCCCCCACGTTGGTAGCACCCAAAGACCTTAAAGCCGTACACGATGAATATGTAGCAAAGGCTGAGCGTCAGCGTATCAAGGAGCAGAAAGAAAAAGACCGCAAGAGAGCGGAGGAAGATGAAACCAAGTTTGAGGAACTCAAAGGCAGATATGTCGGATTGGTGATGACTGACGGAGAAATCGTTGTCCATACCCTCAACTCCGTAGCCGAGTATTACGATGAGGGAAGCCGTCAGCACATCTGCGTAGGTTCATCGTCCTACTACCTCAAAGAGAACACATTGGTATTCACCGCCAAAATCAAGGACAAGACAATCGCCACGATTGAAATCTCCCTCAAAGACTACTCAATCATCCAATGCAGGGCATTCGCCAACAAGGTCTGCCAATATCAAGACCGCATTGCCCAAATCATCAGCGACAACATCAAGATGATAGCAGAGAGAAAGAGAGCATAAGTTTAACCCGACCTCCACCGCACCGGTGGAGGTCACAATCAAAACATTATATGTGCAAATCTGAATATGACTTCCTAATTCCCAAGTTGGGACAAGAACTATACTCTAAAGCCTACAATCCATATCGCCCATATTCAAAGAAATTCCAATGGATATACGAATATCGTCATACCGATGGAGAATTATTCTCTGCAACAGCACCCACTCTTGAACTTTGTCGCCAATGGCGCGATGAATGGCTTGCAGAAAGGAGCAATAATAGCCAATAGTCGTAATATCGCCAAGCGGAGCAACCCTGTGAAGAGTTGCTCCGCTGTTTTACGCTCAAATTCCTAAAAATTTCGGCCGCCTTTGGAGGCGGCGAATACCATTAGCAATCCATTGGATAACTTAATCCAACATGAGGTTCTGAAATTGGCAATTGTTCCTCCAACATAATAGTGAGATTTTCTTTAGTTACTACTGCTCCTACATCATCTGCAATTATAAGGTTTGCAATCAACATCTTTTCTTTTTCTTCGCCTGACAATTCAGTCCATGATTTACTCTTATGAGTTTCCCAATAATCCCATGCAGAAATTTCAGTTTCTTTTTTGTATGCAATACCTGAAGCTACGCAGTACATCATTACAACTATAATGCAGATGAATACTATCGCAATAATACTGAAACCTAATATGATATATCCAATTGTTGCTAAAAAACTCATGTATCGGTAGATTAAAAGATTTATTTTATACAATTTGTTCGCATTGCAAGGGTTATGGCTTCTCCGACTAAGGCTATATTGGCGAGAAGATAGCGTCGCTTACCATTCCATGATACTGTATGACCTGCGATTTCAGCGGTTTTTAGCATATGTTTTCGTAGGTCAGTGTCGTTGAAATATGTGGCACAGCCTATGCCGAAGGCTGTGCCTGATGGACTAAGCCCGAAGATTATAGGCCCGGCATCCACATCCATTCCAAGAAAGCCTCTACCATCGGGATATTCCTTGAACCCTGTCAGCCATGAATCTTTCAGAAAGGCTTCTTTGAGATGTGAGTATTGCTCTTTAGCAAATTCCGAGTCTATCTGCGTGAGGTAATATGTGTTGAGAGTTGAATAGGATCCCTTGATTGGTGACAGTACAGAGGTGTTACCATCAAGAGGGAGAAAAGAGCGGAGCAACCCTGTTTCGCTGTCAATCCATTCCGATTTAGCTCGTTGAATCCAACGGTTGACGGTGTTTTGGTATTTCCCATTGTTTAGCTGGGCATAATCTGTGAGCGCGACAATGGCAACGAGCATATCGGGTATGTATATGTCCTCACCGGGATATGTAGGAAGATTCATACATTCAGACTCCAGTATCCGGCGATTCATCGCTTTACAAAGTGAGTCATGGAGCGCGTTGTAATTATCACCTCCGCCGATTTTGCGATAGTTGCCTATCATCCATGCCAAATGGCTCAGATATGATATATGGCTCTTATCTCCAGCAATCGAATCTAACGGATCTTCTCCCCAACGCATCTTGTCATATAGTCTCAGTTCCGGAGATTTAACTATCTGAATGAGGCTATCTATCGTATTTATTGATTCCTGTTTGGTTTCGGGATAAAGAATCGAAATGTTAGAAAGAGCTTTTGAAAACATAGAGCAGGAATACAATGCCCATTCGCCTTGAAATTGCAGTCCCAATCCTCCCGGCATTTCCTTCAACAATTGACGTGGCTCAACGACAATTTTATCTACGAGCCAATTCTTTCGCTGAAGAATATCATTTTTCTCTTTCTGTTGGCTTCCAATGCTCCAACAACCCCAAACTACCCATGCCACTTTTATCAGCACAAGTACAACCATACTGACAAGCAAAATTTTATGTCTGAGTATCCAACATTTTATTTTACTTAGAATTTGTGCCATACAGAGTCTTTTTCAAGTGACAAGATATTACTGTTTTACTTTCAGTATAACAAAATTTGAGGCGTAAGGGAGCGGTTTATCGTGAAGGTATTTGGGAGAGGACTCATCGGCATTGACGCGGTAGAAGCAGTAGTTCCAACCTTGTCCCATGTCGGTGTAAAGAGCCTCTTTTACACCTTGTGAGAGTAAGGCGTTGATAAAGTTGCCGAAGGTAACAATGCCTTGGCTTTCATATAGAGCCAACTGGTTTTCTTTGTTGAGGCATAGGGCACGGAAAACGTTCTTGTTGCCCAATTTTCGAGCTGTCTTTACAGCTTTACTATGGTGTATCATCATTTCCTGTGCAAAGCCCATTCCTCCTTCTCTTGCTGCCTTTTCCATTGCTGATTGATAATCGTCATAGAAGAACTGTGGGCCGGAAAGTGGTGACCATGTGAAAGCACCGGTGTTTCGCTTGCAACGGTAACCTCTATATATCTTGCCTCCCGAAACATGGTTCCCGGCTATATTGATGTGTCCTTTGCCTGATGTTGACCCCGGGAAAGATCCTGCAAAAGCCAAAACGATAGAATCGTTGTCGGCTGAGGGTATCTCACCGCAAATCATATCCATAGTTAAACGACTCATATCTGGCTTCAGGCAAATTAAATCTCCATATTCTGTTTGTATATGTGATTCTAACAAGAACTCCAATTTTGACTCAGTGAAATCATAGACCATAGACTCCTTAATGTCGGGTTGCACACCTCTGGTGATGTCTATGAAAAGTTTCACGCGAGCAAGAACCTCGCGCCCGCGGTTGCGCCACCAGGATGTACGCCGACCGGGAGTCTTTGCATTATATCCGATTGCATCTATTCCAAGATATTTGGCTTGATACAAGGCACGCTCGTTATGATATTCCTGCGAAATTATTACGATTGAGTCCTGCCGATACACATCACGCATCTTAGCAACGGAGTTAAGCGTGCGAGTGCCGTCATAGTCAAGAACTATGTGGATTGAATCGACGCCCTGCTTTATCAGAGAATCACGCATCGCAACTGGCTCATCATATCCATTCTCTGTATTGCGATAATCGCCACCACTGACTACAAGCCAATCAACCTTTCCGGAATTATACAACTCGGCAGCAGCCTTTATCCTATGGTCAAAGTAATAGTTGCGCCGGCCATTCCAAATTGAAATTGGCGATGTGCCAAGCACAAGACCAACCTTACGATGTGGAATGTTTTCAACATCGTCATAAAGTCTGTCCTTAGCGGCATGGTCAACCATTCGGTCACAAACAATCATCATGCCTATAATCAGAGCCAATATAGACCCTATACAAATAGCAATCTTCTTTTTCATGTAGTGGGCGTTTGATACATCATTCCGGAGAACCAGATAATTCTAAGTATGATGGACCTCGCATGACTTTATCAGGGAGAATATCTTGTAATTGATTAGTCATAATAAGATGCGCAAAATAACGTCTCGCATCGTTACATCCTTTGTTTAGGCTTTTTTCAAGCCAATACCAAGCCCGTAAAAGATCTTTGGGAGTACCTAATCCTTCACCATACATAACTGCAAGACTATATTGAGCTTCAGCACATCCCCATTCTGCTGAAGACTGGAAAAGAATTATTGCTTTAGAATAGTCTTTAATCGTCTCCACCCACAAATGTTTGCCCATGTTGCAGGCTGCTTTTTGTATCCTAAGTCTATGGCTTGCTGTTGCAATTCCATTCCTTTTTGTTTGTCTGTTTTGAAAAGTCCCGTACCCCAGTTGTTCAGAGCATCCGGTTCGCCGACTTTAGCAGCATCTTCTATGATTTTCTTATGGTTTATCGCATATTTTGATGACTCGTCAGTTGGTTCTGCGATTTTTATAATGTCGTTTTCTTCCACTAAATTATTGAAAATCGACTTCTCTCGTTCTTCTTCTGATGAGCATTGGGCATAATCCAACCAAGCCCAATATTTAGCTATGGTCTTATTCTTTTCTACACCCTCTCCATCATAGTAGATCCATGCCATTCGACTATATGATGGCGCATAGCCTAATTCTGCGGCCTTGCGAAATAAAGGAAAACTCTCCTTGATTGGGTCCTTACCTGATATATCTCCTCGATGGATGCTTATCCCCAAATTATATAGGGATTGGCGTTCCCCTTGTTCGGCTGCTTTTTGAAGCCAATACAACACGTCGGGAGATGCATCATCGGGCTTTCTCATAAGCCACATAGCATAAAATAGTTGTGCCACTTCATGACCTCTTTCCGCAGCCATTTTACAGTAGTGTAATGCTCGGTTCTCATCGGTAACCAACCCATATTCTCCATATTGAAAAGCTAACGATAAACGGTACAGTTCGTCCGCTATTAAATCCTCTTCATCGGCTTTCAGAAGCAACCCAATGTATGGATTAAGGCACTCCACTTCAGCCGAAGACAAGAGTCCCTTAAAAATTAGATTTCCAAGTTTGTTTAGAATTCCCATAGTTCTCTTTTTATGCTATATGATTCATTCTGAAGGATGTGATTGATTGGAACAAACTCGAGCAATATATTCTAACTCCTGAACCGCAAAATCATGACAAGCAGGAGACTCTTTTAATTGCTCAAGGAGATTACGAGCCTTATCCCACATTTTATAGTCAATAAAGAGATATGCTAATCGACGGCATAGAAAATCATAGAAGTAAGATGTTTCTTCTGAATCAATCTTCTTGGTGCCATCGTTAAACTCACGAAGATAGTGTTGAACTATGTTCATTGAACGAGGGTCGCCATTGTTAACTAAGGCATTGATATATTCAATGATGTATTTCGTATTATCCGAACCCTGAATTATATCGAGATAATAGACTGCGCGGTCGTATTGTTCCATTTCATTGAAACAGAAGCCAATATTAAAGCACGTCTCATTAAATATCTCATGTAGGTTATCGTAATCAGTGACAACATCTGTTTTTAGATGTTCATATACCTTTATCAAAGACATTAGCGCATCTGCATAACGTTTCTCACTAACAAGCCACCTGCCATATCCGAAGTCATATCCTAAATTCTTGGAATATGTAATCCCTTCTAACACTGTTTGTTCCTCTTTTGTGAGTTCTTCTCCTCGGTTTGTTTTATCAACAAGAGCCTGTTCGATAATATCATATTTCTTCAACTTATCGTCAGGTGAAACTATGTCATATCCGAGTATGAAACTGGTTGTGAAAGGCTGATTCTTAGAATGAGTAGTTCTGAAATCATCCGGACTGGAGAAGTTAGGAATCATTACAGATACGCGCATATATGCTGTCTCGTGCATGAATGGTCCAAGTCCTCTAAGATAGAGGATTATTGAGTTGTCAGTGCATAACTTTGACTTATCATTTTTGCTTTCTTGATTATCAAATATTATGTTCCCTGATCGATATGAGATTACCAACGTTGTGTTTTCACCTGTTTTAGGAACCGTCTCGCCTTTATCATTTGTATAAAGTATAGCCTTATATGGCTGATAAGCGAGAACACGCTGAGGCTCTGTGATAATTTCAGTCCGATCATTGCTGCCAAATTCCCCACGGCTCACGATTGTCATCGAACCAATATCCGCAAGGTTTATATTCAGCAGTTCTTTCAGAATATAACCTAACGTAATCTGTTCAGTTTCAGATGAACGCTTCACGGATGCTTGCTGATGTCTGAACTTGGCTTCATTCAACAAGAACGAATCCCAAAACCAATCACTGACAATATTTTGCCCCTGCGAGGGCTCCTCGGTGACGGTCTTCTTTTTGCTAAAACGATCAAATAATCCCATTTCTATATCTCTAATTGTTTTAATGTTTTACAATCTTTGTTCCCATCGAAGAATTTTATGAGAACATCGTTGAAAATATCATTTGGTGATACTATATCAAACAATGTCATACATGAACGTAGTTTCATATCATCGGGGGTACCGAAGATGCGATGAGCGTCATTAGTATCAAGTTTGATGAATCAATGATATGTGAGAGTTTCTTTATTGGGCACTTTTGCGAGCCTCTGTGATTAAATCTTTTCCAATCAATAAAGTAGTGTGCCAGAAATGAGAGTTATCAGCGAATGCAATTTGTTTTCCATCAAGGAATCTCACAGACCAAACAGGTTTGTTCATAACATTGATTTTGCATATGACTTTACCTTCATCTGCATCAATTATAAATACGTTGCGTTGCCCCCCAACTAATACCAATTTACTATTGTCAGATATATCCACTGCACCTAGTGGATCATTTAGAAATATATAATGTAAAGAACACCCATTTTCAGCATCCCAAATCTTAGCATAACCATCGCCTGATACAGTTACTGCATATTTATTATTGGGACTAATGGCAGCATCATTTACATAGTTATCCCCATGGATAAATCGTAATTCTTCAGCCCCGATTCTATCTCCAGCAGCTTTTAACAAACTCGCAGAGCCATCATTAGATGCGGTTATCATCTTTGAACGGTCTTTACTCATTTGTAAGCTCTTTATGTTCTTTGAATGCTGATGTTTTCCCCAGTATGGCTCTCCAGATGTCACATCCCATGCAGCAACCTTCTGGTCGTTACCGCATGAGAAGAGTAATTCATTATCCCTAAATACAACATCACGAACTCTGTTTGTGTGTCCTTCCAATTCCTTTAGCTTCTTTCCGGTTGATGTCTCATAAATCAGAATATTATTATTTACCAATGCAGTTGCAAATATTTCTTCATTTGGACTAAAATCTATTGCATATGCTTTTTCCGGAAGCAATATTGATCTTATGAACTGCATTTCCGGGAAAGAGTAGAAATTCAAACTTCCATTATGGAAGTCCGTAAAGACTACCTGTTTATTCTTTGATATTAAATCCAAATCATAGCAATCTACGGCAATATCTCTTGTTGGTTTGAGGGTGGAACCATAGTAAGCGGTAGATAACATCTGCGACAAAGTATCAGACTCTAAAATTGTCTCATCACTTAACGATAGGATTTCATTTAGAGCGGTTTTATAATCCCTGTGAGAGATCGCCTCACTCGCCTTTGAGATAATTTTATCATTTCCACAACTTTGTAGGCTAAACAAGATGAATGACGACATGATTAGCACTACAATTGTTGTAAAAGTGGAGAATTTACTTTGCATACCTGCTTAATTCAGTGTTAGAAAACGTTATATCAACACTTTGACCACTTGATTCGCCGTAGTATCGATAGGTAAATCCCTTACCCAAAGAATGAATTAAACCAAGCTGCTTTCTCATAAGAGGATCTTTAAATATATCCTTCATATTGTTCTTGATTTCTGATTGAGCATACTGGAGTGCTGAGATGTCGTACATTTCCTCGTCAATACGGCAAGCATATACGATGTTTTCACCATCATCGTATGCTTTGACCATCTCCATACCCTCATCTACAATATATGGACAGCGAGAGTTCTCCATTGCAAGTTGATTATCCAGAAGAAGTCGGTTAATCTCAGAGTCGGACATCGGATTATCCTTAATGTCTTTCAAATCATCCAAAGATAGCTTTACTTTGAATGTTTTACCTGTTGAAGCGCTCTTATAGATTACAGTCAAACCTGCACCAGCATTAATCATTTGCTTTAGCATCTCCTTTGATTCGCCACGAGAGAATGACAACTTCATGGATTGAAGAGCCATATTCTCATTGTTGCGCAGAGCGTCGATGCTCATCATATCATCGTGCAAAGAAAAATACAGTTGGACTTCTTTGGCTTTATCATCGTATTTGAGACTAAGCATATCTCCCATCATGCCCATATTTACAGGACATTGTTTGTCTGCCGCTTCAATTTCTCGCTTGAGTTTTGTAACGTTCTGGTTTTCGCAGCTTGAAAATCCCAACAGGATTACAAGCATTGACAAGATGGCTAAGAACTTCTTCATATTATTTCTTGATTTGATGTGTTATTTTAAGTTGTTGGTTTTCATTGTCAATTTCTATTTTCCCTAATCGACTCAGTACTGACTGTCCAAGAAGAAGAGGCGCTTTCTGATTTCGGACTACTGACGCACGTACATTAGACAATTCCAGCCCTCCAAGATTTACATGACTTAAATTTATTATCGTACCTTCACTTATATCGCCATTCGCATCAACGAAATGTTGACTTCCAATAACGTCAGACGGTTTAAGATAATCATTTTTCATCATGAAGTTGGCTTCAACCATTGAAAGAGAAACGCTACTTGCTCCTGTATCAAAAATAAAATGCAGGGGTAAGTCGTTTATCGAACACTTGACTTTGTAAACACCGCCTTCCTTTGTAAAAGGCACAGTTACTATTTCTTCAACATATTCGTTGGATTCAGTTGAATTATTTTCTGAAGCTCGCTTGGTTTGATATTCTTTGATAAGGTTTCTAAAAGTATCCGTATCACGTATTAAAGAAAGGTCATCATCTGCCAAGATATGAGCAAATCTATTATAGCCTTTTTCAAGAGCAGTCATAAGGTAACCCAAAGCCTTTTCCTTGATACCCATTCGTGAGTACAAACAGGCGGCCTCATAATAATTGCCAGGATTGTCGCTGTCGTGACTTATAATGGAATCCATAAACTCAACAGCCTTTTCTCTTTGACCCAATTCAAAAAAGGCATACTGTGCACATGAATTATTTCCTGGGATACTATCTAATTCTATGACTTTTTTATAATCCGCATTAGCTCTCTGGATATCACCTTTTGCTTTGTACATATCAGCTCGTCCAAAATACGCATATGCATATTCAGGATTCAAGGCTATCGAAAATGAATAGTCTTCAAGTGCTTCGTCTATCCTCTGAGCATTGTCTTTGAAAAAACCACGCCGATAATAGCCATAATAAAATTCCGGATAACGTTCAATAAACTTATCCAATTCGGCTATACCTCCATCAACATCGCCAGAATCGTTAAGCAGGTCGGCCTTCAGCAATACTAAATCGTAATCATCTGCATCAATATTTAACGCTCGATTCGTCCATGCCAATGCTTCGGAGAAGTTACCAAGGTCTTGATAACAGTTCGCTATTCGTTCGGCAATCGTTGAACCGGCATTCTTACTCATAGCTTTAGAATAATATTCGATTGCCTTCTTATATTTTTTATTGTGCTCGTGCATAACCCCTGCATAATACATCCATTTAGCTTCGTTGGGTTCTTTTGTACTTTGAATCTTCAATTTAGCAATGAATGTATCGAATGCCTCTCCATTCAAGTCTTGCATAAGACGAAAGGCTTTATCATCATTGTCGGCAGCCAGTGCAGATATTAAATCATCAGTTGCTTTATTCCAATCATTTTTCATCAAATAGCACTGACCCCTAAATGAATATGGTAATCCATACGACGTGTTTAGTTTTATTGCATAATCAAACATTGGAATGGCATCATCATATCTTTCAAGTGCAAGGAGGTTTCTTCCTACTCCTAAATATCCCAATGGATTTGACGGCTCCATTTCCATAATCTTACGATAGTCTGCATCTGCGGCTTCGTAATTATTTAAAAAGTAGTTATAGTTCCCACGAGCATTTCTCAAATCGGTATCATCAGGAGTAATTTTTATCGCTTGGTCGTACTCTGCTAAAGCTTTGCCATCCTCATTCAAATCTTTGTATATTTCTGCTTTCAATTTATGAGAGAAGGCAAGATACACCTTATCTTTCTTTGGTATGTATTTGAGAGCCATATCGCAGTTAGATAACCCCTGACCAAAGTCTTCATTATATTGGTCAATTGTTGCAATCCAGCAATAGGCATACCCATTTTTAGGATTCTCTTTTATCTCACGCAAAAGATAATCATAAGCCTCCCTATAGTTTTGATTATGGATTGCTTCTACACCACGGACATAATTATAGCTTTCGGGGCGTTTAACATCATCTTTCCCAAAACTCGCAAGAGAGGAAAGGATAAAAGTGGCTAAAAGTATGATAAACTGTTTCATATCAATATCAAGATTCATTATTTCATTTTTTCTTTCCAGGATTTTAAGTGATGTTTTTGGGGCGATGGTACCTTTGTATCACTTGGAGATTGAGAACCTTGTTGAGGGCTCATAGTACCTTTATTTTTAAATTTCTCTTGGAATGCATGCATCTCTTTTAATATTCGATTTGCAATGGGAGCAGTGCCAAAAGAAATATAGAACTCCGACAGCAGGTTTTTCTTTGTACCTCGGTTATAGTCTTGTCTTCCTGTAATAACTATATCCATACCATTTTCATCTTTAAGAGTAACCACATCTTTATATCCAAACTGACCGATTTCTGCACTGGACAAATCAATCTTTAGTTCATCCTCATGGATATATCCCCATTCGGGTTTATAGCAAAAACCAAATTTTAGAATAAGATACTGACCTTGTGACTCGGCCTTCATATAATGGGTATCGTATATACAAGAATGAGGCTGAGGCTGATGAGGATTACATACCTTGATATTATCACTGTAGGTCGATAATAAGTTGTTGAGCGCGGAGATGTTCTGACCGTAGGCCAACATCTCAACTATCAATAAAGCCACTGATAATATAACCTTTCTTGTCATGATCCTTTCTTCATTTTTGTTTCCCACGAAGGAAGAGTCTTCTTGGATTTAGCTTTAGTTGAACTTGACTTAGCACTCCCTTTTTTAGGAGAAGAAGGTCTTGTTGTGTCACTTACACCAATCATTGCTCGTAGCTCTTTGGCTTTTGCATAATCCGGTTTCGTTCCATATCCTTTCTGATAACAGTTAGCAAGATACTCGACAACCTTTGATTTAGCCGGTTCTTCAAGTTCTTCATCTTCGAATGCTCTTAAAAGATATTTAAAGGCCTTTTGATAATCTCGTGGTACACCCTCTATACCATCGTAATATAACATCCCTCCAACTGTGAGTGCCCATAAATCACCATTTTCACAAGCTAAATTGAGCCATTTCAAGCCAGTTTGAATATCTTCTTTTACGCCTTGACCCGATAGCAACATCCAGGCAACAACACCTTGAGCTGTGGCATCATCCTGATTGGCTGCTTTTATATACCAACTATACGCAATGGGTAAATTATAATTGGGAGATTCCTCATCGGAATACATTCTTCCTATTTGGACATAACCTCTCGGGGCACCATGTTTCGCAGCACTCTCATATAATCGTTTTGCTTCATTAAAGGAAGATGTGAGTCCCCAACCATTTTCATAACACATTCCAAGAATTATCTCTGCTTCACTATATTCTTGTTCCACAGCTTTCCGGAGCCATTCAACAGCAGATGAATAATTGTCCTTTTGGATAGCGTCCTTTGCCATAGCCAATTGGGCTGAAGGATTACCCAGTTCAGCCGCTTTTCTATAATTTGATAAAGCTATGGATAAATCCGCATCAACACCAATGCCATTTTCATAACATTCGCCTAACAGATAGATTCCTTCAGGATTCTCTTGTTCTGCTGCTTTGCGAAACCAATATACAGCCAAGAAATTATCTTGCGTGACCGATTGTCCAAACAGATAATCATACCCAAGAGATACCTGAGCGTCAGCATCTCCATCTACAGCGGCTTTCTTCGTCCATTTTATAGATTCCTCTATGTTTTGGGCCACCCCTATTCCATTATAATAGCAACGAGCTAAAGCGAACTCTGCTGAAGGGTCACCACTTTCTGCTGCTTTTTTATACCAACGGAAAGCCGTAAATGGGTTGCTGGCAACACCCTCGCCATACTCATAATACCATCCGACATTGTATTGGGCTGCCGGAAAGCCTTGGTTGGCTGCTTTTTCTGCCCAATACAAAGCCTTGCTGCGATCCTGTTGTACACCATATCCATAGTGATAACATACCGCCAACTCAAACTGAGCACTGACGTTTCCATCTAAAGCTGACTGATATAGCTCAGATGAAAATGTCTGCCCAGTAACGTCAATACTAACAATTACTGCTACTATTATGAGTATGATATTTTTCATTTTATAACCATTTGCTCCAATAAATCTGAGAAATCTACCGATGGTTTACTACCAGCCGTTTGAATGCGCTTCTTTGCCGAAGAAATAATCCCATCAAGATATAGAATCGTAAATTGATGACCAGCACTATTCTTGACATAGAAATTATCATTTATTTCATTGATTGCAAATCTCTTCCAGTCCTCAAATTTAAATTTGTTGGTTCTTCGACTGTCGCATTGTAATGAGGAAAGAGTAGTATTTACATCTCGCATGTACATGTCATACTGTGAAAGCCAATCTCTAACCTCTTGATACTGATTTTTAAGAGATGTGTCCTGAATCCCATCAAACAATTCAATTGCCTCTTTGATTTTTTTACTATCATAGGGCATTTGGAGTCGCCCATTTGCGTATCGAAGGCGAACCATATCCAATGAAGACAACTGTTTCACCAAAGATTCAATCTGTTGGTCTTTTTGCTCAAGTGAATCACGAAAGTTTTTTAAAGTTACTTCATAGTTTTGTGAAACATCTGATTTTTCAAAGAGCAACAGTGATAGGTGTGCAATACTGTCATTCTTGAGGGAGAGTTGACTATTGAGAGCTTTAATCAAATCCTTTTGTTCGGAAACAGTATTGTTAAGTGAATCAATTTGCTCCATTACATGCTCATATTCAGTGATGGGCATATTTACCGTTGTGTCCTGAGCTTTTAAGCCGAGGACACAGATAAGAAGAACATTAATAATTATGGCTAATCTAAGAGTCATTTTTAGTTGTTATTAAAGTATTCGACTGCCTGATTATAATATCTGGATGCTTCCGCTTCTAACCCATCAAGACTTCTGGATTCACCATAGACAGACCTCGCATTCTGCTTATATTCTTTCAGTGCAGCCACCACATTATCTGACATTGAATCATAGCTGTCTGCGGAGTAATTATAATAGCTGGCCAAGTTCCTAACCTGTGCACTCAATGATGCATAATGCGAAGCCTCCAATCTGTCAGGAAGACTATTAAGAGCCTTCATTAAAGAAGCGTTATTTCTAAGATAATCATCTTGCTTAAATTGATTAGCTTGCTGAATCTTGGCTCGCGCATCTGCTAAGCCGGAATAGCGTGTCCTATTCGCTAAAGCGCTTGCTTCGCGGTATTTTCCAATTGTTTTTATTATGATAGAGAATTTACCATCGGTTTCTGAATAACTATCCATTATCCGACGTGATCCATCTTCTACAGTAAGATTCCGCAATTGTGAAATTCTCCCTTCCATCCATTTGAGATCATTCGCATCCCAAACAGACTTCTGGAATTGACCGAAGCAATACTGTGCAAACTTAGGTGAATACACTCCGATGATTTCAGAATAGTGAGAATCAAAGGTCTTATCATCGATTAACGACTCAGACTTGAATCTGTGACTCAAATCTGTAAGTCGTAAAAAATCATGTTCAAGTGTGGGTTGATCACATTTTCGAAGTGTTTCGGTTTCTTCAGTAAGTTTTTGTACATACTGGTTTTTGAACTTTAAGTCTTGCGGAGGAGAGACTATAGTTTTCATATAGAAAAGAACTCCGCCTATCGCCAAAATAATAGCGACAATAAGTAAGATTATCTTGATAGGTTTATTCATTAGTTCAAATCCTCTTGATTAAACTTGTTGTTATTTTGTTGGGGGTTCTCTACTTTTTGATTCTGTTTTGGCTTATTTGGTTTTGGTGCGCGATTTTGATCAAGCCAAAGCACATAACCCCTAACATTTATTGAATAGTCATTAGCTTTGTTGTACGATGGACTATGATTTTCTTGCGCTGGATTCCAACCATTATTGGAGTTCTTTTGTGCTACTTTTTTTACTTCAGCAAATCGTGTACTCTTAGAGAGTCTATCTCCCCACTGAGAATATAAATTAACTGTATTAAAGTTATTCATATCATCGAACAGCCCTTTTAGCAGAGGATACTTTTCCATATCCGGCTTAGCCCATACTTGGTTAGAATCCAGATATTCAATTGCCTTCTCGTCTGAGAACTCATCATCTTGAGTGGCAACATTGCTCTGAGGCCGGGCTTCAGTATCAGAAGATGGGATAACTTCCTGTGCGTTTGAGACTTCTGTATAGGTATGTGAACGTATTTTTTCGACTTTAAGAGGAGGCCAGCCCAACTGCCAGTCGAACGTATGTGAATCATACCAGTCATAGATACACATACAAATACCTGTGAGGATAAACAGAGCGCATGCGATTCCAAAGCCGATGGCTCTCTGCTTGAGTACTCCGAAATTAGTGTACTCCAGTCGTCTTCTATCTGCCGAATATCCTTTGATTGGACTTTCGTGATAATGCGGTGTAAGATGTTTGGATTTTATAGTCATAACAGCTGGGGAACCATCTGTCAGATTTATTTCCCATTCCTGCTCACGTTCTGCTCGATGCAATCTTGCATCAAATGTAGTATTATAAAGAAAGTCAACGACACCCTCTTTGTCTTCGTAGCCAGGCGCTGTGATTCTCACATTTACTTTTCGAGCTTCTTTCTCTTCTAATTCAATAGGTTTATTAAATGTAAGACGTTGATTGTTAACATATATAGAAGCTCTATCTGTGAGATTTTTTCCATCATTGGCTGCTGATACCTTGAATCGGTTTAAGCTAATCAAGACTTTCCAATTCATAGAACGGGGCAAACTACAAATCTGGTTGTTCTCACATACTTGATCCATGTGTCGAATTGGTTGGAATCCCTCCCGTTCAAACACTATGTTAACGTGTTCTCCTAATTTTCGTCGAACTGGAGAAGTGAACGGAGTACGAGGCGAGTCATCAAATCGAACAGTTATCCCTCCTCTTAGATCCTGTTCCATTGGTGGACAAAAGACCAATGTTTCTTCCAATCGCTTTTGGCTTATGTCCTCTACTTTGGTGTCTACTACTTTCATACTATCCTCATCTTCAATAAGGATGGCATTATATTGGTTGTAGTACGGCTGGTAACGCTTCGTTCCAAGAATCTCTTTCATTGGATAGAATGGTCCCTGACGCTTTGCATATATCTTTTCGGTAGCTGACGGGATGTATGCTGCACTCTCCGTCATGGGATATTCTTTTCGGAAGGAAGTTTCTAACTTAATATCATCGCGAGTTGGTTTTGATAGTTCGATTTTAACATCATTGATTAGACGAATAATATCGTCTCCCGGGACTTCGATGTTGTTAGGGATGAATATCCATGCAGCAGTATTATCACCGTCTCTTCCAGAAATCGGACGGAGCACGGTTATATACGTACCTGTTTCACTGAAGCTCATAAATGTTACGAACTTTAATTCATCAGTTATCTCGTAGAGCTTGAGAATGTCGCGAATATCCACGACCTTTCTTGTCCATTCGCCGGGATTTATTGTTAGCATCGGAGCTGCTCCGCCGCTTACTCGTTTTATCTGTAGTCCGATTTTGTTCATTTCTTGAAAATGTTTAGACCTTTTTGTAGCTTACCATTCTTAAATCCTTTTGAACGAATTAAGAGTTTCTTTACCACGTTTGCTGCCGGTGCTTCATTGAAAAGGCAATAATCTTGAAAGCAAACCTGCCCCAGAGAGAAAGGAATTCGTTCAACCTTACCTCCATTAATTTCGTAATCTCGACATATTTTTTCAAGACCATTATAGAAGCCCTTATAGTTATCTTCTATATATTTCGACAAGATTTCGACAAGTCTCTGTCCTACGACTCCGGTCTTATCAACCTTAGTAAGCATAAGATAGATCGCATCTGTCTCAGTCTTGAATATCTTTGTGCGTTCAATATACCGTAAGGCTGCGTCAAGATACTCCGTTTGACTGAGACCCTCGTACTTACGATTTTCACCTCCATATTCAAGTACAAAGAAATGTATCTTTCTGTTTACGGTACGATTATCAACAAGGACATTGGTCAGAGTGTCAAGTGCCTTTACCTCATCTTCTGACATATCCTCGCCAGCATCAGACTTATACATGCATCTCACCAACTCACCTGCTAAATCGATGCAAGTAATTGGATGAGACGCTCCATTTTCGTCTTCAAGATCAAATCCCATCTCATATGTGGAGTAAATGGATGTTCCTTCAGGAAGTGTCCCAACTTTACCATCGGACTTAAACAATTGAGACAGACGAGTCATATATCCATAACCTTGACAATCCGGATCTTTGGACATACTTCTCGCAACTGTACCATTATTTGCGACAGACATTACTGCACCTAAAGCACAACTTTTGCCGGAAGATGGGATTCCCCAAAAGTATACTTCGGTAGATACTTTATTGATTTTTTTCAGTTCTTTGGGAAGACCAAATCTTTGTGTTGACTCTCCTTTAGCAAGATGCTGAATAAATCTATTGTCAATCCCAATGTGCCTAAAATCGGTGTACTCAAGATACCCCTCATTTATGAGTTTCTTAAGTACAGATGCTCGTAACAAGTTATTATCTCGTTTAATTACCTCAAGAAGATCGTTTCTTGTAATCTTTTTTCTCTGAAGACACCGAATAATCTCTTGGACAATTGCAGCATCAGGATCGTTGACACTCTTGTCTGTCTGGATTGCATTGATACGATCTATAAGAGCGTCAACATCAAATCCAAGGAACTCTTCTTCTTGAAGCGCATTTATTAGCTTTCTTGCTTCAATACAATTAGAACTTTCAGGGTTTTCCCTGATGAAAGTTCTAAGAGCCTCGATATTCTGCTTGTCTACAGATGCCCAAGCCGACTGTTTGGCTTGAGAATCTTTAGATTTTTGAAGTCGTAAGATTGATGCTCGAGCTTCGTCTGCCCGACTGCTGTCAGGGTATGTTTTTAGGAATGACATAAAGGCATCTTCTGTGTTTGTTTGCAGAGCCTTTTGCCAATCCTCATCTTCAGAGCTGGCAAGCATACGTTGTACTTCCCGCCTTACATTGGCGGGGAAGTAGCCATCAGTGTCTTCACACAACTCATCGAACGTAACGATACCGGACTTGATGTAATCTACCAATTCCGAAGCCGAGTACTGTTCGATGTTGTCGATTATTGCTTGTTTACTTGGCATATTTTTGATAAGTATATTATTCTTTTGGATTTGTACCGTATTCGTTTTCACCATCATCACTTCCGCCAAATAGCATCACGAAACCATAGAAAGGTATAATCTGATACCATCCTGAGTTTCCACGATCATGGCATCTCTTCGCTCCTTGAGCCCAGAAGAACCAATATGCGGGTATTATACTTACCAGTACGATAAGAGCTAATACTGGATTGGGGTCTTGCGTTTCGGTAATGGCACTGAAAATTGCATACCATATCATAAATATGATAAATGATATGCCATATTCAGTCCTTCTTATTCTCCCTTTGAAAGAGAAAGGACGTTTGAACATCCCCGAATTATCAATAATATCTTCCTGATAATTGACAGAAACTTCCTCCAACGGTACATTTGAGGTCGTCAAGACCTCTGTCGTACCCATAGCGATTGCCGGGATGCCGGATTCCACAACATTCTCAGCTGTTTCTTGTGGCAACGTATGGCTTTCCGTGCTGTTGTCTTCATCTGGAGATACTTCATCTGTTATAGTTGAATCACCCTCGGTGGATGCGTTCAGCTGCTCCTCTATGCGTTTGCGTAGAAGAGGACTAAGATTTCCACTTTTGCTCAGTTCATAGAGACTAATTTCTCCGCCACGAATAGCATCTGCGATTTCAGAGGCACTATATTCTCTAATGTTGTTAAGTATTTGATCCTTTGTAGCCATATTAAAAAGAGGGATAGTCGTTATCTTCTTCAAGGTTTAAAGTCAGTTCATCTTCGTCTTCATCATTGGTCTTAGGATGTTTCCTTTTGCTTTTGTGAGTTTTATTATGTTTTGAGTTCTCATTACCAACAAGTCGCACAACACTTTTTGTATGTCTCTCCTGAATGAAATATGGGAACATTAGCATTAGGTAAACTATGATTCCGAAAACAATTGCAGTTAATGTGGGAAACTTTTGTGTGGTATATGTCGCAGTCAAGCTCTCAATCCCAATAACCGCCTTTTGTGCTTCATTGCTTGAAAATTTTGGAACTTCATTAACGAGAGCCTCATTAGACATCTCTCTTGCAGCGAAACTCTTGAGTTGATTTTCCCAGCTATTTAAGGCAGATACAATCTCACGTGTGTTACCAAGCAAAAATACATTCCAAGTGCTTGCTCCATGTGAGGCATCATCGATCCATTTAACAGCTACTGTTTTTAATGAATCATAGTTTTGAGAAAGGAGTTGAAGACGAAGCGTCTCAACCATGTTCTCCTTTTGTATATTTGCCCTTCCATCTTCATATCCGGCATCCTTGAATGCTTTAATATTGGATGATTTATTTGCGATTATCTGATTCAGAGATTTTTCGTATGCTTCAATACGTCCATTGGAGTATGTCTCATAATCATCAAAGAGTTTTTTTGAACTATTTATGGATTCTGAAAAAGCATTCACAATTTCATCATTTTTGCTATGAACCGTCCAAAAATGTGACATGGCAATCATGCCTCCAATAAGTATTATTGGGGAACCGAATACAAAAATACGCTCAAATATAATCTTTTTATTCATCTTTTCTCCGGAGGCTTTCATCTGTTGTGCGCCAATGAAGAATATGATAAATAGCAAGTCTGTCACGCCCATACCTATGAGAGCGTATGTGAAATTTCCATTTGTAAGGTATGTGTACCCAACAAAGGAAATATAACTTACCGCAATTAGAGCCAAGAATGCAATTATATGGCCCCATGAAAATTGTAGTTTTTCGTTCATTATCGTTTATTTTCTGGTAGTTGACCTTCTAATTCAATAATTTTTTGTTTATATATAGCAATTAAACGCCGAATTGCGTCAAAATCACTTTCATTCTCCTGTATTGGTATTGCCGCATTGCCATCTGAAATGACAACGGCATTCCCAGTTTCGGTAATGGGTTCAACAATCACACCAGTGGTAGGTTCTGACCATGATGCGGGTATGTCTCCGTCCATGGTGCTTCTGTCAGGTTGCGGTACGGGACGTACGTTTCTTGCGGTTGGTTTGCTGAAATCGCCGCGTTCAACAGCGTCAAGAGCCAAATTAACCTGAACCATCGGTGGCATATTGCCATACACGTCAATACCGGTCTTGTACAACACGTTATTCGCTTGTTCAACGGTCAAGTCCTTTTTTAATGTCTTCATCAATGCTATTGTTCCGCTTACGATAGGAGCAGCCATGCTCGTTCCATCACAACTTCTGAAATTTCCTTTTGGGAAAGAAGAATATATCTCCTTTCCCGGTGCCGAAATATCAGTGCAAGGTCCGTAGTTGGTAAAATCTGTGGGATACAATTTTTGATCAACCGCACCAACTGTAACTGCAACAGAAGTCCGATTTTCCGGTGGAATACTTGACAGTATATCATCATTCCCGGCTGCAAAAACAAGAATTGTATTCTTACTTGCTGCAAGGCGGCATACCCTATTCCACAATTTCTCTACATTCTTGAACTGCGTTTGAGCAATCTGATTTTGCAATTCGATTGGTAGTTGATTGAGACCTTGAAAAGATGGGCCAATGGAGATATTAACAACATCTGCACCTTTATGTACAGCATACATGATTCCACTTACTAATGCCGAAAGCGGACACATATTGTTATCAATTACCTGAACAGGCATAAGCATACAATCTGGAGCTATACCGGCTGCTCCTTGATCCATATATTGCAGTGAACCGACCGCAAGTCCGGCTGTATGTGTTCCATGACCATCTCCATTGCTCAACTGATTGTTTTGCGTATAGACATTGTAAGCATTAACAATTCTATCTTTAAAAATAGGGTGTGTGGCATCTATGCCATCGTCCACCACAGCAACGACAACAGACGGAGAGCCTTTTGTGATTGCCCATCCTTCGGGTGCTTTGACAGCTTTAAGATGCCATCCGGGAGATGAATTAGACGTTGTGCTGAGATGACCATTTAACTCATATATTTCCTCATCAAAAACTATGAATTCGTGATTTGGAATCTTGGAGTTTATACTTCGTCTAATCTCATCTCTTTCCGCTTCAGGAATTTGAACTACCATGGATTTCACATCTCGGTCAAATCCTATGATACTATAACGGTCATCAGGATAAGCACGCTTAAAATCATTGGCCAAAGCGTCAATGTTATCGTTTTCGTCTTCCAGAAACAAGAAGAGTCTGTTCGCAATAATAGGGGGAACTCCGGGTTCTCGTTCTATAGGAGGCAAATTTCCATCCTCCTCACGTATTGGAGGCACCACTGAAGACTCATCGGGGAGTCGGTCGTCATTTAATTCAATAGGTCTAATAACACCATTATTATCAATGGTGTCACCATCTATAGTTACAATCCTATCTTGATCTACAACGCCGTTTGTCTCACGTGTGCAACCATGACAGCCACGGAGTAACCATGATAACAGCAATAGTATAATGAGTGCCAACAATAGCCATAGCAGCCATTTAGCGCATCCTTTCCCAGTTAGGAATAGCCAAATCTTTTTATACCATGGTATTCGCTCTTCATATATGGCATCAAATGTGATATTGCCGGATACAAGATGATTCTCTGGATTGGTATTCCATCCCTTGAATACATATCCCTTTTTTGCCTCTACCGAAGGAATTTCAGATGACAGGATGCGAGAACCTATTTTCTTGGACATAGAAGAGGCTCCACGCACAGTCCCATTTTCCCCGACGTTAAAGGAACAAAGTGCCATCCGGGGTTCTTCCGGTTTAGGAGGAATTGGAGGAACAGGAGGAGTTGGAGTAATATTTTGCTTCTCGAATCTCGCATGAAACTCCATATCCGATTTCACTATAAGGCCAAGCGGCGCAGGTTCCCACCCAATGAAAGTATAACCATCATTAGGGGTTACCTCAGGTATGTCATTACTGGTAATTTCAGAACCTTCCGCAAGCGAAATGTGTTTGGATAATTTTAAAATTGAGCCGTTCTCACCTACCTCAAAATAGAGCTTGTGTTTAATCATCGATGGCGATTCATGAACCAGTTCACCCTTACTAATATGTTTTCGTGAATCAGGTGTCATGCCCCAAGCCAAAAGATACACTTTGTCATCACAGCAATAGATGAAATCATCGTCTATATACCGCAATGCACATGCCATAATTTGTAAATCCTCACCGGAAAGAGTTTCTAAAGCTGCCTTATAATGTGCTATAGTAGAATTCTTAATCTGCTTAAAACGTTCCCTTTTATCACCATCCAGAGAACTGAATCTTTCCGGTGTCTCAGTCCATTCATCAATGTACCAATTGACTGCATCTTCACTCGGAGCATAATCAGGAGCGGCGAGAAAATGTATGTATTGCGGGGAGATGACACGCCGTATGACGCTATGAACGCTATCATAACGTTTATACAGAGGATCATGCCCTATGCCCTGATAGTCGGTGAAGTCACAAATATCAGTGCTACCAACCTTCCTTTTGCCTATAAATGTATGTCTATCCATAGCTTTTAGTTGTAAAGAGGTTGACAACGTTCTATAAGTTCTTTCACTCGCTCATTGCTCATTGGATCGCAATGAGATATATCTGAGGAGTATATTAGACCAATAATAACGAAATTCTCCCACCTCTGATAATTGTTCCAGAAGGGCAGTTTCCGCAGAACATTAATATCTATTCTCCCCTTATTTACAATGGAAGCAGATTCATCGAAGACTTTAAGAGTCGCAATTAGGGGTTGTGCGGCTCTTGTCTTGTTCCATCCAGCAGGTGTAAAATCTACTGGAAGATGACAATTGTTGGCTTTGACTTTGAGAGTCTCAATATCATCATCAGACATATAGTGACGACCAACTGTGCTGACAAAATTATTGAGTGTTAATGATGCAAAATCGCCAATTGCATTGGGTTGTTCTCCTTCAGAAAATATTTCCGTATATCGGGTGATTTTATCAGAGATAGATTGACGTACATTCAATTTCTTGAACAAATTCACCAGCATAAAGACAACCTCATCAGCATGTGGAAGTATTGAGGTCAATTCCTGTGCCTTGGCATTTAGGTGATTAACCCAATAATCTACAATATGCTTGGTGATTACGTCTCCAACAGTTGACAGGGTTAAGATTTCTTTAGATATAACATCTTCAAGTTCAAAGCCCTGATCTTTCAAATACTGTCGCAACTCGTCTATATTGTCCAATATATAGAAATTTAGTAACCTCTCAATATTGCTCTCCCTGTCTTGATTGATGTCAATACCAGCGCTCGCTCTAATAAAATTGATTGCGCTGAAATCTTTAGGAGTATCCGTATGGCAGACAATAATGTCATATGCAATATTCCGCAAAGCCTCTGGACTAACCATCAATTTATCAAGAATTCGTCCAAATGCGGCTGGATTACTTGCTATGGTTTGCATCAAAGATCGGCGTATATCTCCCGCTATAAGTCGCACCTTCTTATTTTTAGCCTCGGTATCTTCTGGCTCATAGAATACCTCCAAAGCTTTAATAAGCTCTTGTTTTAATAAGTCTAACTGCTTGCGGTATCTTTCTTTACGTGCGTTATCAAGGACACTTGATATTGTATCTAAATCTTTAATAATGGCTTTGGAACCATCATTGTTGAGTGTGGCAACATCGTTCCAAGTTTGTTCGGGATTGCTAAAATATTGCCGAACAAACTTGTTCCTCAAAAAACTATCTTTCAGTCGATCAAGATAATCAGGGAAATCGGCGTGAATATGAATTCCCGTTTCTTCGGACTTAATTACTCCGTCACTGTAGCCATCAAACAGTCCATTTTTCCCCGACCAATAGAAATCTCTTAGCGGATAAATGTTTTGAAATGGCATTAAATCACCGTTGGGAGAAATAACCCATTCCTCAAGCCATCTGTTTGGCTTTATGATTTCGGGGAAAACAGTATCGAAACGATTCCAATGTTTATCAAGTGTCTCGTAATCCTGAGATTTATCTGTCTTCGTCCTTTCTAAATCAATATTGAATTTAGTCGCAACGAAGAAAAGGGGCGCAATTCCACATGTGGATTTCAATAGTTCGTATCTTTCTTTAGGAGAAAGTCCTATGTTTTCTTCAATCCAGTCATTTATGGTTTCGCCGATGGTGGGTTCCGCTTTCTGGTCATTATGATGGCAGAACAGCACGCTACTAATTTGCAAGGAACGAGAATATTTGTTGAAAAGGTAAGCGACCTTGCCACGACGCAACATTTTGGGGAGAACCGTTGCTATTTCTTTTTCCTTGTATTTTTCTCGTGAGCGTGCACCGGGAAAGTCGAGCAAATCCATCTTATTAAGGAATTTACGCTCGTTGGCTATTGTCTCTGGTAATTCAAAGGTTAACTCGGCAATGAGAGCAGACAAATCTCCTTTGCTAAAATTGGAAGCCAGAAGATGCCCATCCTTGTCATAGACATCTGTATGTATGATGTCTGAGCCAGTGTCTGTCTGGACTCCACAAACCGTATCAAGCCATTCAATTTTCAGGAGAGTTCCCTTACTTCTTAAAACAGCATTAAACGGCACATAAACTTCTTGTTGAAAATCGAGTTTCTTATAGGCGTTTATAAGTGTAGTAAATAGTCTGTTAATTTCCTCATTTTGATTCCACAATAGACCAAATACATCAATCCACTTATCGTAAGGGATATATTGAATCACCGGAGCAATAACCTTGCAAAAATTGGATTGATAAATTGCTGCCGCACTATTACCTATCACCTCTTTTACATAATCATTGATGTCCTTAATATCATCCTCGACTATAATACTGTGTTGAACTCTCCTGCTGCTCCATATCGAGCCAAGCTTATCAAGTTTTTGATTTATAGTATCATAAGGTATTATAGTATCGGGATTTATTTTAATGTCATTATAATATGAATCGGCAAGTAACAGGATGACATCTACCACCGAAAGATTGATTATTTTTACGAAATTATCTTTCGTATGATTATCTTTTCTTATAGTAAAGCGTGTGATTACACCGGTTGATTCGATTTTCGCATTATTACCTCCACTTGGGTTAAGTTCATCGATAAAACTGTATTCTCTTCCGTTATTTTCGATTACAAAAGGATGATTGGCTGATGACAACAAACTACTCATCAGGTAGGATTTTCCCACCTGACTTTCGCCGTATGCTGCCGCCGAACAATTTCCCACCAAGGCTTTCCGTATCTTCAAGAGCCTTCTACGGAACTCTTTCAGCTGCTCCGTAGGAAACGACTCCTTATGATACTCCTGCGCCCAAGCAAGTGTGTCATTAATTATTTTAATATGTTGGTCTATGTCGTGTATCATAATTTAAAAATCAAATGCTCCGGAATCAAGCCAATACTTTTCATCCGCTCCAAGACTTTGAATGTGAATTTCCACATTTCCATCTACTACCTCCTTGTCATCCTTGTCTAATACGGATGATATGGAAAGATTTTCCTTATCATCAATATCACGATCAATAGTTATTCTGAATGGCATCCTTTTACGCAAACTGTCCAGTTGTTCTTTAACTAAAGATTGTACTTTAGCATCAGTCAAGGTTTCACCATCATTCAAAAGAGCCTTGCGTCGGATTCTATCAGCCATTTTATGAGTATTGAAATCTATCGTGTATAATGCCCGACAAGGATATGTATCCATCCCTATTTGTCTTACGTTAAGGTGAATAGGAATTCTGCTTACTGTTAAGTCCCCCTGACTTTTATCAGGTGTTATGAAATACTCAATAGGCTGCCCTTCTCTTGAGGCTTCAATGTAATTGATTGTAGATTTAAGGCCGTCCTTTAGTTTATCAAGATTGATAACAAACTTGTTGAGATTAGAAAGTTCCGATGCATAATGTCCAATCACACCTCCCATGGCTACGATAGTTTTGGGATTAGCAATATATCCTGTATTATTGTCGAAAGGATACCAGTCTCCTACAAAGTAATTATTCAACATAATGAGGCGATTCGGCGATACCGCATAGTACTTCAAGAAAATATCCCTGATTACAGGGAGAGAAGATGGTCTCCCGGACAGTAAGACTATATCACAAGCGTAAGCATACATTATGGTCGCTACTTTTTTCAATAGCGGTTCAAACTCCTTTTCAATCACAGCAGATAATTCGCTGCAATTAAACCTCCATTCTAAGGTTGTAATATCGATACCGGTTTTCTCTTTGAAGCCTGAAATCACTGACGCATTAGGCGCACAGTCATCAAAGACATCAGAATAACGTACAACGCAATCCTTATGTCCATTTTTGATTAATTCTAAAAAATGGTACATTAAAGGAACTGAATACTGGATATTAAAATCCTTTCGCAATATTCTATCCGCAAGGGTCTGCCCGTTATGGTCGGGGCCAAAAAAGTCCTTTATCGTTTGTCGGTATTGTGCCGAAGAAAGCCCTTTAAGTTCGTTACGGAAGGAACTCTTCTCATTAAGGAGCATAACATTCTTAATGAGACCATTGAGCATGTCGTCTCCCGCAAAATAGAAGCTGTCATAAAATAAGGGTTCAGGTGTGATAGTAGTCACATCTCCTTTTTCATAGGTATATTTGCTTATCATTAAGTCAGATGTACCAGCACCGATGTCGAGAGAACCAACAGTCAGAGAATTTTGTGTTTCATTAGCTTCTTTTTTACCATAGAGATTGAAAAATTCTCCGCAACAACCCTTGTATTTGTGACCTACTTCGCCATACATATAGACGAGCTGCGAACAAGTGGCTTCATCATAATACCATTCTAAGTCGGCATCTTTCCTACTTTTTACTGTCGGTATAACCTCTACTTTTTTTCCATCTGTCTCGCAAAATCCCGCTAAAATGCGTACCGCATCTTGTACGCATTTTACCAAAGCCTCTCGTTCCAATTTAGACATAGCGGTCGGGCACGTTACAATAATACGCTTAATCTTACGCGGCTTTTCAGGTTGGCCAAATCCTAACTTGAAAGAGCGATGAGCGGCACTGTTTATTTGGACTTGAGCCTGTGCGAGCATCTCAAGAAATGACAGTGTCATTAAAGAGCGACGAGAATAGTGAAAGGACAATCCGCCTTCGCCATTTGCGTCATATTGACCATCGCTTTTTAATTGATTAGTGACGCCGGGAAGATTCAGAATATGATTATCTTGCTCATCTGGTAAGACAAGGAATCGCCATTCCTCCTTATTAGGACGCCAATCCCATAAATAACGTTTGGGGCTTGAATACGTTGATAAAGATTCTACTCTGTCTTCCTGTGTTGCGGCATTATGTATAAGCATACTCGCTTCACGTCCAAGCCTTACCAAACTCGGATAAACGAATTGCTTGCTGTTTTTAAGCCCAAAATCACCGAAATTAACTTTTCGGAAAGCCAATCTCATGTCAAACGGGTCCTCATAACTACGAATCGTTGGGTCAGATTCACCTGATACAAGAGAGTTAGTAAAATCTACTAACTTCAATGAACGTACTTGATTAAAAGTTGAGTTGTCCTCAATTAGTAAGGCAGTGGTTCGTGAGTTGCCTATATCAATAACCATATCAACATCTTGAACCTCAACGTCTAAATCTTTGTATAACTTTATCGAAGGGAAAAGTCTGTTTTTAGCCAAATATGAAATCAAGAAAATATAAGAAGCTATATATCCCATCTTTCTGATATTAGTCCCCCTCAGTTGAGCAACTCTTGAAATGTTTGGATGAACCAAATGCAGCAAATGCTGGTCAATATAGCTCCATTCCTCTCCGGTTGAGCAATAATCGAGAAGGAACAACTCATTATCACATAGCGAAAGATCTATGTCAGTTCTGAATTTATCAGGAAAATTAGGATTCTCATTGTTAGCTTCTTCCTCGTAGGTTGAACGAGTATCAAAAGCCAAGTGAACATCATACTCCTTAATCCCATTGTGCTCACCAACAGGAATAAGTTTGAATCTACTCCAATTTAATGGCCCAAATTTGAATCTGCGTTCAGTCCTTTTGAAGAAATATGGTGCAGGAAGCCATTGATTCTCATATGATTTTAGCTTGTTTTCTCTATCAGAGAATGTTAGGCTAAATATCTCACCTTTGATTCCGGCACACATCTCATCATCTATCTTTAGAGGTAAGATACCATCATGCTTTAAATCATCGACATCAATTTCGTTATCATTATTTGACAGGTATCCGTTTCTCAATAACTCAGCCTTACGATAGTAAAGGGTGCAATCATCTGTACATAGTTCATACACCAACTCCAGCTTCCATTCTCCGCTCGCCGTATCATACCATTCATGGAACCACTCCTTGAAGCGGTCTTGGGTGTTGATTCTGAGGCGGAATGCAAACTGTTGTATTCCAGAATTAGCTATAAGCGTATATTCCATTTTATGCGATGTCTCGATTAGTTTACTATTATCTCTTGGAAAGAGTTTTGGTCGTGAATTTCTATGCTAAATTATAAGCAGTTACATTTAAGCTTGATGCCTATTTGCTAAACATACCCTTCGGAGGTGCTTCACTCAAGAATATTTTTAGCCGATTGTCATCTGATTCTCAAAGATTTTTCGTAACTTTGCACGTGGCTAAGTATCTCTTTCCAAGAGATTTGGATGGTTGCTAAACACCGATGGTAGAGGAGGGGCGCTATTTTTGGGAGCGTCCGTGATTTTCTGATATATGATGGTTCGTTTCGTCATGTTTATACGGTTGTTGATAGTTAACTCTAAACAAGAGATTGGGATGCTGTAAGGCTTGCTGATAATCATATAGATATGAGTATTGGCTCATGATATTTGCTCAACAAAGTGGCTGTAAAGACTTTATATGTTGTAAAACATAATAAATTTGGTTAACGGTTTTAGTCCTCATTTCCAGATTTTTTCGTAACTTTGCAAACTGAATAAGTATCTCTTGTTTAGAGATTTGGATGGTTGCTAAACAAAATAGCCTCGATGCCGGAGCACCGAGGCGTTAGTGTGTTTTATAGGGATTTTAGGATGAGGCTGTTGGCTTTGTCAACGACGGAGGTATCGAGGGAGGCGAGGTAGATTTGTGTGGTGGCTTCGCTGTCGTGGCCCATTCCTTCGCTGATTACGCTGAGGGGGATGCCTTTAGCTTTGGCGGCACTGGCCCATGAATGACGGGCAACGTACATCGTCAAAGGGATGTTGATTCCGACCATACCGGCTATCTTTTTCAAACTGTGATTGATGTTGTAGCCGATGTTGCGGTAGGCACATCGCTCATTGATACCCTCTGTTTTGATGATGGGCAGGAGATATTGCGTAGGATTGTCGGGATATTTGTCGAGTATGGCTTGCATTTCCGGTGCCCATGCTATTGTGAGTTGCTGGCCGGTCTTGCGTCGGCGATAAACAATCGAGCCGTTTTTGAGGTCGGTTTTCTTCAGGAAGGTCATATCTATGAAACTCATGCCACGAAGATAAAAGCTCATCAGAAACATATCGCGGGCATAGTCTAATGGCGGAGAGAGCGATAAATCCAGAGCCTTGATTTTTTTGATATGAGACAATGGGATAGCGCGTTTTACGGTCTTGTCCACGCCTGTATAGACATGACGGAAAGGATTGCGGTTCTCAATAATGTCTTCCTCAACTGCCCGATGATAGACCGCCCGAAGAATGCGGGTGTAAAAGGATATGGTGTTAGGAGAATTGCCACGCTGCTTGTGCCATGCCTCGTATGCTTCCATTATCTCGGAGGTCATGCAATCGAGCATGATGTCTTCGTCTCCTCTGAACTTCTTAAAGCTGTTGAGGGCAGCTGTATAGGTTTCGGAGGTTCTTGTCTTACCGTGCTGCTTGAACTTGATAATCAAACTCTCCATGAAATTGAACAATGAGTATTCGCTTGCATATCTGCGAAACTCGTCAATCACATCATCGGCGGTATAGGACAATCCTTCTGCATCAAGGCGTTTGTCAATTTTGGTCAGTCGCTCTACATCCCAGCGGATTCTCTCGCGGATTGAGAGAATGAATGATTTCCTTTCGCTGGATTGCTTTGTTGTTACCATTGAACGGTTTTCATCCCATTCATCAGGCATTACATGATACTCAGTGTTTAGTTGACGGACTTTTCTCTCATGGATAATCTGGTAGTAGATTGCACCCTCATGGTCTGCAATCGTTGATGGTCGGTATTTTACTTTTATTGAGGCCATAGTGTATCGTTTTTTAGTCTATAAGATACGACAAAGGGACGCACCCCGAATGGAGTGCATCCCTTCGACGCAACTTATTAGACCGTTATTAAGGTGGAAAAAGGGCGGCAAGTTCCGTAAGCCTACGGTTATATAACCCCTTGTGCCATTTCCCTTTGTAGTGACAATGGGAGGTGTAGGCTTTGAAGATGTTGCGGTTGCCGGATTTGAGGAGGCGGAGGACATTGGATTTGTTGACTACACCGGGGCCACAGTTGTATGCGAGGGCGGCGAGGAGATATTTGTCTTTGCCATATTTCTCGTACAGTGCACAGAATTTGGAGTAGTCTTTGCGAAGAAGTGCATCAGCCTGTGCTTCGGTTAGTTGGCAACCACGGCGGTATGGTTCGCCCGGCTGAACTTGATGTCCATATCCAACATATGGCCAATGTTTCGGCTTATGGAGTGTTTCAAACTTCTTGATTATGAGGATTGCACGCTCAAATAGCGGCAGTTCCATTATGCTTCGTTTTGTTTTCTGCTCCCTTGCGGGGGCAGTTCGCTGTGAGGCGGCGTTGCCGGGCATTGTTCCCACAATGGCGAACAATGCCACAAAGAGTATCAGGAGTTTCTTCATTTGCCGATGGGTGTTACTGTTCCGGGATTGATGGGAGTCACGACCAAACCGCCAGTGCTACCACTGTCATCTTCATCTTTGGTGTTGAACTCGAATGTCTGTTCCCAAGGAGTTGAGCCGAAATTATCTTCCACGACAACGAGGAATTTATGTGCATCGGAAGATTTCGCTGTGTAGTTCAGGCGGAATGTCTTGCTTTCGAGCAGCACACGGTCATTGTTTACCAGCACAGGGCCGTCAACAAGTTTGAGCGTACCCTCGCCGTCATACTGGAAATAGCGGATTGTGTAGAGGGTGTTTGTATAGTTACCTTCCGGCTTGATCTCAAAGCGCAGCTCTACGGTCTGCCACTTGACTATTTTTTCGGCGAAGGGCATAACATCCACCGTGAACGGATAGGACTGTTGCACATCGAGGTCGTCGGAGCAGGACGAGAAGGTTAACACGAGGGTAAAGAATGTTGCCCAAAAGCCGAAGAAACGGGCGGGAGTGAGGCGCATCGCGCCAATCTTATTGAGAATTGTAGTCATAATTTGAATTTGGGTTTCTTTGCCTCAGCAAAGCGCTGGGGCGATGAAATGGTGTTTTTGGGGGTGTTTGCCACAAGGTACTCGTTGAGATCCTTGTGCTGAGGATAGAGTGAGGATTTATCCATTACCTTATCGCCTAACTCCTGCTGCAACTTGACGAGTGCGGATCGTCCGGCATTGTCGTTGTCGAGATAGCAACTCACCACGCTGTATTCTCTCATTGGGACAATGGCCTTATTCAGATTGGAGACAGAGTTAAGCACTATTGAGTCAGTGCCGTCATTATATCCGAGTCGTTCCGCTGAGAGAAAGTCGATGAAGCCTTCAAAGACATTGCATCGGGCGTTGCCATTGGAAATATGGGTTATATGCTTGGGTGGATAAGAGCCTTTGAAAAAGGAATTCCGCAGTTCATAGCCATGCGCGTTATTTTCAAAGCCGATGGCGTAAAACCTCTTGCCGTGCAATTCATAATCAACCTGCACACAATAGCGTTGGGCTATGTCGCGTGATATGCCACGGTCAGCAAGGTATTTAAGCAGAGCCGGAGCCTCCAGTCTGAAGATTTCAACATTTTCAAAGGTTGGTTCTTCCTTGAACGGCATTGGCTTGTAGGGCTTCTCCACAGCCAACTGCATCTTTTGGGCGATGAACTCCGCACGTTTGATGAAGTCTGTTTCGCCTGTCAGCTCTCCGGCAAGATTGAAGATGTCGCCACCAGCACCGCTCCCAAAATCGTACCATAGATTTTTGCGCGGATTGACATGGAAAGACGGCTTGCGCTCATTGCGATAAGGAGAGTAGAACCACAGTCCTTTGCTGTCACGGCCTGTCGGCTGGTAGCCGAGGTGGTTGAGAAAATCTACCAAGGGGATTTGTCGGATAGCGTCGATGTTCATAGGCGCATTTTTCGTTTTGGCTTTGGAGGTTCAGGTTTATCTTCGACCTTCAACTGCCTTTTCTGAAAGGCATTCATCTCACCGGCAATGTCGCGGTTGAGTTCCGACTTGTTGGCGCAGCCTGTCAGTTCATATGCAAGGTCATAGATTCCACCATTGGCACCAGACTTGGTATCACGCCATAAGTTCGTGCGGATATTGATAACCATCGTACCTTTGGACGATGAATCGTAGGGGGAATTGTAGATTCTCAAATCGCCGTCAGCGGCTACCGGGTGTTCCTGCCCCAAAGCCTTCATAAAATCTGTGAGCGGTATCTTGGCAATATCAAGGTGAATTACTTGTGGCTCAACAGCTCTTTTGGTGAGCATTTCCTTGGCAATCTCATTATTGTTCATCACCTTGACAATGTAGCCGTTAATGTCGT
>CAJTQR010000006.1:0-115913 GCA_910578515.1 uncultured Duncaniella sp.
CTTTTACTTATGGCAGGAATACCACAGATCAAGATTGTTTTCGACCGCCGCAAGAAGGCATCGGCCGTCAATCCCGGCACCGTTGAGATCGAGGTGTCGTACAACCGTGAGCGCGTCCGTCTCTCCACCGGCGTCGCTATCCTCAAACAGCAGTGGAGCGGCAAGGAGGTGGTCAACCACCCTCAGGCCGACCATCTGAACGAACAGATACGCCGTGTCTATGACGGTATCCATGAAAAGATGTCGTCCATAGCCTCGACAAAGGGCGAATACGACCTGTCGCTTCTCAAAAAGGTCAAGAAAACAAAGTTGCAGGGTTCGTCGGCAAGTTTCCTCGCCTGGCTGGAGGAACGTATCGACATGCGCCCTGTCACGGAGTCAACACGCAAGCAGCACAAGGTGATGCTCAACTGCCTGCGCGACTTCGGGCTGATACGCTTTTTCAGCGACCTCACCCCGAAGAATATCAGACTATGGGACGATTTCATACGTAAGCGTGTGACAGCCCAGGCATCGGTTCATGGCTATCACAAACGCCTCAAGCCCTATATCGTGGAGGCGATACAGTTTGAGAAGCTGGAGTCCAATCCTTACGATGGCATGAGGATTTCCCGTGGAAAATCGGAGGGCATAAAATTCCTTACCGAAGAGGAACGTGACCGCGTGGAAGCCCTCGAACTCTACGGCATGACGGAGAAAGTGCGCGATATGTTCATCTTCTCATGCTACACTGGGCTGGCATACTCCGACCTTGTGAAGATAAAGAAGTCGGATGTGTTCAGGCAGGGCGAGGACTACTGCATACGCGACAAGCGTATGAAAACCGGTATGCCCTATACGATTGTACTGTTGCCTAAGGCGATAGCCATACTGAAAAAGTATAATTATGACCTCAATCTGATGAGCAACCAGAAATGCAACGACCAGCTGAAGATAATCGCCAACCTTGCCAAGCTGCACATCAACCTGACAATGCACGTCGGCCGCCACACGTTTGCGACGTGGGCGTTGACAAAGGGCGTGGGTATCGAGACTGTTAGCAAGATGCTCGCCCATTCCAACGTGACAATGACCGAGAAATACGCCCAGGTGCTTCAGACGAACGTCCTACAAGGCTTTGCGTTATTGAAGCAGTAACGTATTTCCCATAATCCCGCCACATTTGGGGACACTTGTTCGGACACTTATGGGGACACCTTTGGGGACATATATTATATATAGAATAATAAATATATTTCTTCTCTCTCCCTATGTGGACGGGAAGAAATTTTTTATTGCTATTTTGTGCTAAAACGTTGGTCTCTATTGCTATGACCGATGATTTTTGCTACTTTTGTGAGTACGATGACTAAAGAAGAACTTGTAGCGAGGCTACGTGACATAGAATGGGACGATTTTGAAGTCAAGGCTGCAAAATCCGATTTGCCAAAGAATGTATGGGAGACAGTCAGTGCGTTTTCCAATACTTCCGGCGGTTGGATTGTGCTTGGGGTGAAACAGTCAGGCAAGTCGTTTGAGATCCAGGGTGTGGACAACATTGAAAAAATTGAACAGGATTTTCTTGGCACTTTGCGTTCCGGCAAATTCAATCAGACCATATTCGCGTCCAGCAAAAGATATGATATAGACGGTTGTAACCTGCTTGCTTTCTATATTCCTGAAGCAGATATGAAGCCGGTGTATTTCGGCAATCCTGTAAACTCATTCATCCGGATGGGCAGTGGTGACCAACGGGCTACCGAGGGTGAGATACGGGGTATGTTCCGCAACCAATCATTTGGAAATAAGACAGAGGAGACAATCAGGGATACCGGTGTAGAGATGCTCAATCTTGACACACTGAGAAGCTATCGGTTCGCGCTTCGTCAGACTCAGAATCTTTTAGAGCTACGGGAGGTGGATGATGTGGAATTTTGTGAAAAGGTAAACATCACCAATCAAGGTCAACTGACTTATGCGGGACTTCTGATGTTTGGGAAAGCTCCGTATGTGCTCCGCTATGTGCCGACATTCTGCATTGATTATATCGAGATTCCTGCACCGACAATCCGGCAGGCAGAGGTGAGATATACCTACCGTATTCCGGAGCAAGAGAATATCTGGGAGGCTGTGCAGATAATTTTGCGTCGTCTCCGTACTCTTGTCGATGCGCCGATACATATCAAGGATGATGGATTTGCAACGACCGATGACAGCCAATACAATGTGTTGCGCGAGGCACTTGCCAATATGGTCATGCACTGCGACCATTTTGATTCATTGCGTTCCTGCATACGTGTTTACACCGATCATATAGAGTTCATGAACGGCGGGGCGTTTCCACTTCCGGTAAAAGATATCCTCGGCAAAGTTTATTCCAAATTGCGCAATCCGACCATTGCCAAACTTTTCCGCTATGTGGGTATCGCTGAAAATGCCGGTTACGGTATGAATAAACTTGTAAGTTGGGAAACACTTACAGGTATGCGCCCAACAATCGAGAGCGACCGTACCATCGCAACTGTGACATTTCCTCTTAAATCAGCACTTCAACGAAAAGGAGAGGGGGATAATGTCCCTGTAAATGTCCCTGTAAATGTCCCTGCAAATGTCCCTGCAAATCTGACCGAGACACAGCACAAGATATTGGAGCTTATTCGCAGCAATCCATCCATCACGCATTTGGAAATGTCCAAGGCATTGTCCATAACAGATAAGACAGCCAAACGTGCGACAAAGTTTCTACGAGAAATAGGACTTATAGAGCGGACAGGAAGTGATAAGAATGGGAATTGGGTTTGTATTGTCAACAAGGATAATCATTTGACGTAAATCCACAGTATTCTCAGGTTTGGATTGTGGGACTCGTGATATTTTAGGAATATCGAGAGAATGACAAGCGACAATGTGGAGAGACTTGAAAGCAAGTCATCCACGTTGTCGTTTGCTTTTCTATTATTATGTCAGATACGGGATGTGGGTTAATAGGTATCGCAGTGATGTATGAAATCAGTCAGGCAATTTTTTTTGAGATATTTTCAATTTTATTGAGTACGTTTTTGACATCTTTTCAGTCATAGTAGCAAAGATTAATTTAAAAAGTCTTTCGGCGCGGTAGAGTCACGTGCCGGAGAGACTGAATTGATTGGCTCTGCAACCTTAAAATTTTATCATGAAGAAAGAACTATTTTTTCTTTCGTCATTCGCTCTGATGACACTCGCTTCATGTTCGAGCGATGAGAATGATCCGATGCCCGGCAATCCATCCAATGAGATCCGTGTAGCAACGGAAGTGACAATGCCTCAGTCACGAGCAGGTTACACAACCGAAACTTTGCGTGAGTTCGGTCTTATCATTGCTTCGGGCAATGATGCCTTCACCTACAACAACAAACGTATGACAGGTGGGCCGCTCGAAGGATGGACAACGGATCAGACCATGTACTGGGCCGGAAGTGACCAGGCCCATACAGTAATTGCCTATGCACCTTACCGCGATGCTGTCCTTGACCATCAGTCAAAAATCGATGTGAAAGTTTCCACTGATCAGTCAACAGCCGAGGCCGTGACAGCATCTGACTTTATTGCCATGAAGAACGGTGCGTTCACCCCGTCAAATCATCTCACCGATGGAAAACTTTTGGTGAAAATGGACCATATACTTACAAAGGTATTTGTCAAACTTACCTATCCCGAGGCTTATGCCTCAGCTGACGGAATCAATCCCGTATCGGGAATGACGGTTGAGGGAATGAAAGTTGATGCCACATTTGACTTCGGAGCTTGGGATGGAAGTGCTACATCAGCAGCTCTCGCACTAAACGGCAATGGAGCAACTGAGACCATAATGCCATATGCACTTTCTCACGACGCTGCCAATCGTGTTGTGACCTATGAGTTCATTGCTATTCCTCAGGAGCAGGCTTCAATCGGTATCAAATTTAATGCCGGAGGTACTCCATATACATGGACTTATGATAATCTGAAACAAAATTCAGGAGAGGCCATCACAATCTCTCTTTCGGTTGACAAGCAGGGTGTACAGCTCGGTGGAGATGTTACCGTAGGCGAATGGAATGTCGGCGGAGAAATAAACGGTGGCCAACCGTCGGAGGGTGCAGATCCCTATACAATCGAGGAAATCACGACCGGCAAATCGGAGTGGAGTGTGGAATATGCCTCGGCGTCCATGCCGTTCGGCCCTCTTGCACAGGCTTTTGACAATAATCTAGACGCCGGTCAGGGTTGGTTCTCACAGGTGGTTGACGGTTACAATAACAGTCCCAATACAGGTGCTCCTTTTGCCGTAATAGACCTTGGCAAGAGCACATGGCTTGCAGGCGTGGGCATACTCACTTCTTTCCATGATGTGATGCCTAAATCTGTTGATTTCTATATCACCCGTCAGGAGCTTATAGAGAATGTGATTACCGAGCAGGAACTCAATCAGGTGCTTTGTAATGCCGAGCCGAACGGTGATGGTTGGGTAAACAGCAGTGATTATACTGCATATCTGGCAAAGGTCAAGGCGGCAGATGCAGAAATTGACTGGATACATGTAGGAAAGGTTGAGATAGGAGCCCTTATACCCGAGTTCGGTCAGAAAGAGTATCGAATCGACTTTGATGACACAAAACTTGCAGAGGAACTCAAAGGCCGTTATCTCAAGGTTGAGGCTACATTCTTCTCAGCCGAAGAACACGCTGTACTTGGCGGTGACAGAGCTAAAATTTCCGAGATTTTCGTCAAGAAAGTCAGCAAGCGCAATGGGGTAGCCGTTGATTAGTAAAATAAATAGGTAAAATAGATAGGTTCAAGGAGTGGCGGATGCCAATTCCGCCACTCCCTTCTTCAAACGGGATAATAAACGATTATCACTAAATGTCTTATGAATAATATAAAAGAGACCTTCCGGGAACTGATTGATTTGCTCGCTCATTCCGAAATAGAGGTTAGCGAAACCGAGATGACGGAAAGATGGCTTGAAAGTTGCAGAATTGCCAGGCGGCGGAAAAAGATGTTATGGATGAAGCGGCTGCTTGCAACAGCTTCAGCGGCTGCTGTTGTGGCATTGGTTTATTTCTCCTTTGATTTTAATACTGAATACAATCCGGATAATATCGAACTATACGCACTCCAACAGCGACCCGTATCTGATTCTACAAATCAAAATATTCAGTTGATACTGTCAGAAGGTGAGGTTATGAATATCGGTGGCTCGGAATCCAATATCGACTATGCCTGTACCGGTAAAGTTATTGTAGATGCCGATACAGTTACTGAAAAGACTGATGATTTGCAACCACGCTATAATCAGCTGATTGTTCCTTATGGTAAACGTACACGACTGAATCTATCCGATGGCAGCCGGTTGTGTGTCAACTCAGGCACACGAGTTGTCTATCCTTTACGGTTCGGTACCGGCGACCGAAAGATTTATGTGGAGGGGGAGGCTTACCTTGAAGTCGCTAAAGATGAAAGCAGACCATTTATAGTAAAGACCGACCAATTTGAAGTCAAAGTCCTGGGTACAAAATTCAACGTATTTGCATATCCCGATGCCACGACGAAACAAATTGTTCTTGTTGACGGCAGCGTATTGGTTGACGATAGCAAAACTTCCAGAAAAATGAAGCCCGGCGAACTCGTGGAGCAGACATCATCAGGATTATCAGCCGTGAAAAAGGTTAATGCCGAGTCATATATCAGCTGGATAAATAATACGTTGATATATGATAACGAGCCTCTCAGCGCGATATTCGATCGCCTACATCATTATTACGGATTGAAATTTGATATAAAATGTGATATAAGCAACATGTATGTTTCCGGGAAACTTGACTTGCAGGAAACACTTGAGGATGTGTTGGCATCAATCTCATTCTCTGTACCTGTTGATTGCATGCGCGTCGGCGACTACGTATCGGTATGTGCCGATGAATAACAACCAATTTAATCTCAAACACCAATCAGACATCCAACACTTCCCAATTATCTAATGATGAAAACTAATACCAAACAGCATCATATGCTGAGGCTTTTATTGTGTCTGTTGCTGAGCTTATGGGGAAACATCGCAGTGGTCCATGCGCAGAACGCCAAGGTGACCATGAAGATGGACAATGCTAATGTAAAAGAGGTCCTTGCCCAAATAGAAAAGGCGACAGATTATATATTCCTTTACCAATCAGGCTCTATCAATCTTGACCGAAAGGTCAGTATCAATGTCACCAATGAACCATTGTCAACGGTGCTTGATAAGATATTTAAAGACACCGGCGTGACATGGAGTGTGAAAAACCGGCAGATTTCACTGAAACAAGGCGAAATTCCTGCGTCACAGACATCTTCCTCAAAAAAGAAAAAGAGCAGACATACACTTACGGGTGTAGTTACTGATGCTACCAATGCAGATCCGCTGATTGGAGCTTCAGTAGTAATAAAAGGTGGAAAAATTACAGGCACTGTGACCGATATTGATGGAAACTTCTCACTTGAAGTCAGTTCTGACGATGAAGTGACATTTTCCTACGTCGGCTACAAACCTCAGACATTATCGGTCGGTGACCTTGGTGTATTGAATGTGGCTCTCGAACCTGACAACAATACATTGAGCGAGGTCGTGGTCGTGGGTGCCGGTACTCAGGCCAAGGTTTCTGTGACAGGTTCCATTGCATCCGTTAAAGGGGATGTCCTCAAAGCTCCAACCTCATCTCTTACAAGCAATTTTGCCGGTAAACTTGCAGGTGTGATATCATCCACGACTTCAGGCGAGCCCGGCTCGGTAAGTGAGTTTTACATTCGTGGTGTGGGTACATTCGGCGGCCGTGCCACTCCGCTCATTCTCCTTGATGATGTTGAGATTTCGGCCGCAGATCTCAACCGCCTGCCCGCAGAGTCAATCGAAAGTTTCTCTATCCTTAAAGATGCCTCGGCCACTGCTATTTATGGCGCACGAGGAGCTAACGGCGTGATGCTCATAACCACCAAGAAAGGTATGGAGAACACCCGTGCCAAAATCAATGTGTCGCTTGAATGTTCCTTTCTGAAACCTGTCAACCGGGTGGAATATGTTGATGGCCCGCGATGGATGGAGATGTATAACGAGGCTCTTGTAGCCCGTACTCCGTCAGCATCTCCCAAATACAGCGCGGAGACAATTGAATTGACCCGAAGCGGTGTCAACCCATACGTTTATCCCAATGTGGATTGGTATGACCTGATGTTTAAAGATATGACATCCAATCAGAGAGCCAACGTAAACCTTACCGGTGGTGGCTCTAAAGTGACTTATTACATGGGATTGCAGGTCAATCATGATTCCGGTATCCTAAATGTGCCTAAAACTTACTCTTTCGATGCCAATATCGATGACTGGAATTATATTTTTCAGAACAACATCTGCTATAAACCTACCACTACCACAACTATCGACCTTCATCTCAACGCCCAGTTCGGCAACCGCAAGGGACCCGGTATCGGTATGACCGAGATATTCAGTGATGTATATAATGCCAATCCTGTGAGTTTTCCGGCTTTTTATCCATCCTATGAAGGAGATGAACATATACGGTTCGGTAACTCCATACAGACCGGCTCAAGATTGAATGTCAACCCTTATGCCCACATGATGAGCACCTATAAGGTGAGTAATTATTCAACCATCAACGCATCATTGCGAGCCACGCAGAAGTTTGACTTCATAACCGAGGGCCTTAGCGTGACGGCTCTTGTGAATATGAAGAGTTATGCTTACTCGGATTATGTTGACACGCTTGAACCGTACTACTACCGTGTGATGTCAAACACATGGGATGCCTCCGACCCCGATTATTTCAAGCTCGAAAGTCTGAGGAAAGGTACCGATTATATATCGCAGGGTGATATAAACCGATACACCGACCGCACATTCTATTTTGATGCCCGCATCAACTACAACCGGCAGTTCAATGACGTGCACAATGTCTCAGGCATGCTTATGTATATGATGCGCGAGTTCCGAAGCGAAGTCCTTCCCAACCGTAACCAGGGTTTTTCGGGACGCTTTACATATGACTACGCACGCCGCTATCTGTTGGAGGTTAATTTCGGTTATAACGGCACCGAGCGTCTTGCCAAGGGGAGTCGTTTCGAGCTGTTCCCGGCAGTGTCACTTGGATGGGTACCCAGTAACGAATCATGGTGGGAATCTCTGAATTCATATATCGACCATCTTAAAGTGCGCGGCTCATATGGTCTTGTAGGCTCGGATGAAACCGGATTATTGGCCGGAGCGGCCCACTTCCTCTATAAGAATGAAGTGAATCTTGGCAGCGGTGGTCAATTCTGGACCGGCCCGTTTCATGGCAGCACGAGCGAGGTGAGCAAACGTGGCCCGGCATTTCTGAAATACGCGGTAGAAAATGCAGGTTGGGAACGTGCGAAGAAGTTTGACATAGGTCTTGACATGTCTTTGTTCAACTGTCTTAATGTGACATTCGATTATTTCAGGGATAAGCGTGACCGTATTCTCCAGAAGCGCAGTTCGTGGCCGTCCATATTGGGTTATGCCAGTGCCGTCCCGTGGGGCAATGTCGGTAAGGTTGACAACCAAGGTATCGAGCTGAGTGTGAATTATCGCAAACGTCTTGCCGAGGATTTGTCAGTAGATGTGCGTGGCAATTTCACATATACTAAAAATAAATATGTATATAATGACGAACCGGATTATCCTTATGTATGGCAGACTCTGACAGGCAAACCGCTGGCTGCGACATACGGATATATAGCCGATGGCCTGTTCAAGGATGAGGCCGACATAGCAAATTCTCCATCGCAGGCCTCTTTGGGATCGACCGTAATGCCGGGTGATATAAAGTATCGTGACGTCAACGGTGATGGAATGATCAATGATGACGACAAGGTGATGCTTTCCAAGTTTGGTACCCAACCCCGCATCCAGTATGGTTTCGGTGTAAACGTGGTGTGGAAAAAATGGGATTTCGGTGTATTTTTCAATGGCTCGGCCAACCGCACATTGATGATAAACAATATCGCACCATTTTGTTCGGATGACGGAAACCAGGACCGAAATGTGATGACATTCATATCCGACAACTACTGGAGTGCATCCAATCCCAATCCCGATGCGCAGTATCCGCGCCTTGGAGTTTCCAATGCTCAGGTTGCCAACAATATGGTACCCAGCAGCTATTGGATGCGCAACGGCTCATTCATCCGCTTCAAGACGCTCGAACTCGGTTATACTCTGCCGTTTGTCAGAGTGTATTTCAGCGGTGATAACCTTGCCGTGTGGGGCCCGTTCAAATATTGGGACCCTGAACTTACCTATTCGGCATATCCATTGCACCGTACATTCAATATCGGAGCTCAGTTCACATTCTAAGTAATACCTCACATACATCAGATGAAAATCAATATTCATAATACAATATATCGTCCTCTTGCAATTGCCTTGACAGCAGGCGCATTGTCCGCGTGCGACTATCTGGATGTCGTGCCACCCGAAACGGCTGACATGGAGGACACAATGAAGGACAAACAGGATGCTTTAGGTTTCTTATACAGTGCCTATTCTCTCGTTGGCCAGAATCATGGCGTGGGCTCGTTGGGAGCACACGAAAGTTCAACCGATGAATTTGTTAATCCCCTGTTGTGGGGACGACTCGGTCAGGTCACATCCTGGAACCAGTTGTCATCAACCACAAATTCCAACAACGGCCTGTTTCAGTTGCCTTGGGTTGTGACATACGATGCTCTTGGTCAAGTGCATCTTTTTGAAAAAATCCTGTCGGAGACATATCCCAAGGAGGTCACTGCCAACGACCGTGCGCGATGGAACGCCGAGGTGAAATTCCTCAATGCCTACTACCATTTCCGTCTGTTGGAAAACTATGGCCCCATACCCATAATAGACCATTATTACAGCACATCCACTGCGAAAGAGGATATTCCCGGACGCTCACACTTTGATTATTGTGTGGATCGTATCGTGGATTGGCTTGATGAAGCGGCCTTTGTACTTCCCGCAACTGTGGAGACATCTGAACTCGGACGCGCCACATCCACTGCCTGCAAGGCCTTGAAAGGTCGTGTGCTTCTATATGCTGCATCACCGTTATGGAACGGCTCTTTCCCCAATCCTAATTGGCGTAACGCAAATTACGAAACTCCGGGTTATGGCACCGAACTTGTCAGCACATCTTACAGCCGTGACAAGTGGGAACGTGCACGCACCGCTTGTGAAGAAGCCATTGCTGCGGCTTTGGGAGCAGGCAACCGCTCATTCTATACACTCGAAGCCTCCGAAATGCAACGTATGTCGGAGAATGTCCCTCTGCCCGACATCCCCGGCACCGACGATGAGTTCAAGAAAAAGGTTATGAAAATGAGATATGCCATGAACGCTGTGGAGACCGAAGGCAACCGCGAGATTGTGTGGGGCGTAATCTCCAATCCGGATTCATATATATTCTGGCAGGCGGACGCGTATCCTCATAACATATTGTCGCTGAATGGTGGCGGTAACGGTGGTGGCATATGCGCTATGGCTCCATTGCTCTACGCCGCAGAACACTTCTACACACGTAACGGTATTCTTCCGAAGGATGACTACGAGATTCCTAACTCCGAATGGTTCCGGTCGGCAGGATATTATGGACGTGAGGATATAATCAAACTCAATGACAAACGCGAGCCTCGTTTTTATGCATGGCTTTCATTTGACGGAGATGAATACTCATCATTGATTCGCAATGGACAGCCTCTGATAATTGACACCAAGAGTTCAACGGCACAAGGCTATAACCCTGAGATGTTTAACCGCGACAACAATGCAACTGGCTATTATCTCAAAAAATGGTGTCAGCCTAACGTGTCATGGAATAACGACGGATCTTTGAACGCCCGTCAGGTGCCGGCTCCTCTTATCCGTCTGTCAGAACTGTATCTCAATCTCGCAGAGTGTGAGGCAGAACTTGAGCATACCGACGCCGCTCTCGATGCTCTGAACGAAGTGCGCCGTCATGCCGGAATAAAAGAACTGACATCAGGCGACCTTTCGGGTATGACACTACGCGATTGGGTGCGCAATGAACGTTTCGTGGAGTTGTTTGCCGAAGGTCATCGCTATTACGATACACGCCGTTGGATGATTGCACCCAATGTGCTCCGCAGCGGTGTACGCGAAGGCCTCAATGCCATTGCCAAAAAAGATCCTACTTTCGAGGAGTTTAATCAAAGGATAAAAGTCGATCAACCTTTCCAATGGGATGACCGCATGTATCTTCTGCCTATCCCTTCAAGCGAGATTTACAATAATCCTCAGCTCGTGCAGTCTCCGGGCTACTAATCTATAAATGAAAGAAATATGAATAAGTATATTTTTGCATTAGTGACATCGGGTGCTGTGATGGCCGGCTCCTTGAGCTCGTGCGGTGACCTTGACGGAGACTATGCGAGCATCGTTCCTGAGCAGTATCACACAATCCTTTCTTTGAAGGAATCCGGTGTCAAGGAGGTCAATATGTCGGTTGCCGATGGTAATTATACATATGAGGTTGCCGTGCTCAAAGGTGGCGTTGACAAGGATGCTGTCACCGATGTGATGATAGAGACCCCCACACAGGAGTGGGTGGATGAGCATTATAACGAGAAACAAGGCACCAATTATAAGGTGTTGCCGGCGTCGATGTACACGGTCACCGACTATCACTTGAAAATCCAACCGGGGCAGAGTGGAAAATCAGCGTTCATAACATTTGATGCTGAGAAAATCTACGCAGCCATGCAACAGCAGGAGAATCTTGACAGGACACTTGTGCTGCCTGTAACTATCCAAAGCGAAGGCAATCAGATAAATCCCGACAAGAATACAGTGCTGTTGCAATGTTCGGTGACTCCGGTCGTGATTTCATTTGAGAGTGGTTCGCAGAATATCATGATACCCGATAATGAATCGGTGTTTACCGACAGGTTCATTGTTGAAAAGCGTGGCGATGCCGAGACAAAGGTGCGTTTTGAAGTGATGTCACAGCAATATCTTGATGAGCATTACAGTATTCCTGAGGGAGTGAGCTACAAGGCCCTTTCTGCCGATATGTATCAGATGCAACCGACAGCTGTCGTTGAAGCCTCTGAGCAATATTATAGCCACCCGGTTATATTCGATGTGGATAAAATCAAAAATGCTGCCGATAACTCAACACTCGTTCTTCCGTTGATTCTGATTTCCGAGACCACATCGTCGGTGGTTGACCGTTCGGAAATGCTTCTGATATGCACTTTCCATAATTATGAGATGCGTGCTCTGACAAACAAAGACAGCTGGAGTGTCGTCTATGGTACCATAGCCATGCCATTTGGTCCATATGCCAAAATGTTTGACGGCAATGATGACTCCGATGGTTGGATGGGCTTCATCAACGATGGATTCCCCGGCAGTCAGAATTTGGGCAAGCCATATGTGGTGCTGGATCTTGGAGGTAAGGTCATGCTTGGTGAGTGTGGCGTACAATTAGGATTTAATGGAGACGCTTGGGATGTAATGCCCACGGATGTCGAGTTTTATGTTTCGGAAGATATTGAGATCGATCCGGCTCTTACTTCTGCCGAATGGGATTTGTTAAATGCACGAGGCAACTATGGTGATGCCGGTAATCTCAGTCAGGATTATCTTACATTGCACAATCGTCTGCATGACTTTGATGAAACGATAGAATGGACCAAGGTCGGAGCGATAACCGGGCATAGTGTGGAACCCTCGGCAACAGGCCAGTTCTGGGTATCTTTGCCTCAGAATATATTGTCAAGAAATCTCCGTACCCGCTACTTGAAGATTGTAGCGACTCCGGCTATATATGGCACTACTCCGGGTGACCGTACCAAAATCAATGAGGTGCATCTGAAAGTGGTGACATCCATCGACGGTGAACCTGTGGAATAACCAAAAGTCAGTTTAACAATGAGAATAATATCAAAAATATCATCCATTGTTGCCGCGATACTGTTTTCGGCTGTGACATCATCAGTCATAGCCGGAAATGGCGGCGGCCACCACCGATGGCAAATTGCCGAGGACGGCTCCATCAACTGGCTTGTTGACGGACGTATCCCACACTATGATCACATCGAAATGAGTGGTGAGAAAGTATCGGCTGTGCTGCGCTATGGTGTCAATCCTGACGGAAGTTTCTCATACGAGCGGTCGGTTGTATGGCCTATGCTGCGCACCGTTCCGAATGACACCCATGCAAGTCTGACGCGTCGTTTCGCTCACGACTTCCTCGCATCGGTGATGGTTGACCGCCTTTCACTGAATAATGAGAAAGTGGAGAGCATGCGTCTTGATGGCAAACTTACAGTGAAAAGTCAGTTTACCGCAGGCCACAACCGGGCCGTAAGGGAAAACTTGCGTCTGCGTCCTGCCGTGGAAGTCACAAGGGTAATATTCCCGTCAACAACCTTGCCCGTGTTGTGCGAGGAATATACTATCAAGAATATTGGCGGAAAAGAACTTGAAATTGTAATTCCTGCCCAACGACTTGTATATAACACTCCGGCAAACCAAGGCACAGAGGGAGTATATACGCTTGTGGCGTCAACCACAAATACCTCAGACATTACAGCTGTAATCATGCCGGGCGAAAGTGTGTCGTTCGGAGCATCGGTTCAAGGTCATAAATCATCCGAAAAGGAACTCACTCCTGATATTTCTGCGGAAATGGCTTTCCGTGAGGCATTTGTCAATGAGGTCAGCAATTCATTGGTCTTTGACAGCCCGGACAATGTTGTCAATACACAGTTTGCATTTGCCAAAATCAGAGCGGCTGAAAGTATTTTCAGGACTAAGGGCGGATTAATGCAGTCGCCCGGCGGTGAGGCATATTATGCAGCTATATGGGCCAATGATCAGGCTGAATACATCAATCCATTCTTTCCTTTCCTCGGATATGAAAAAGGAAATGAGTCGGCAGTAAATGCTTTCAGACATTTCGCCCGATTCATGAACGATGAATACCGGTGTATCCCCAGCTCGATAATTGCCGAAGGTGATGGTTATTGGAACGGTGCCGGCGATCGTGGTGATTGTGCTATGATAGCATACGGAGCTTCACGTTACGCGCTTGCTTCAGGCAACAGGCATGAGGCTGAGGAACTTTTCCCTTTGATTGAATGGTGTCTTGAATACTGTCGCCGGCTGCTCAATGAAGCCGGAGTTGTGAAATCTGATAGCGATGAACTTGAAAACCGTTTTCCATCGGGGGATGCCAACCTATGTACATCCACATTATATTATGATGCCCTGATTTCAGCAGTATATCTTGCTGACGGGATTGGGAAAACTGAAAATGCAAAATCATATCGCGATGAAGCTGCGTCCATGCGTGACGCCATAGAGAACTATTTCGGAGCCAATGTGGAGGGTTTTGATACATATCGCTACTATGATGGCAATGATGTGTTGCGCTCGTGGATATGTATGCCCCTTGTTACAGGGATTTTCGACCGGGCCTCAGGTACTGTTGACGCTCTGCTTTCGCCAAAGTTGCTTACCGATGACGGTTTGCTGACGCAGAGTGGCACCGAGACTTTCTGGGATCGCTCCACGCTCTATGCTCTACGTGGAATATTTGCCGCCGGAGAGCGAGCCAAAGCTCTTGATTTTCTGTCGCATTATTCAGCCACACGTCTGTTAGGTGAGCATGTGCCATATCCTATTGAAGCATGGCCGGAGGGAAACCAGCGTCATCTCTCTACTGAAAGTGCTCTTTACTGTCGCATCATCACCGAGGGCCTTTTCGGAATACGCCCCACAGGATTACATTCATTTGATGTAACACCGCAGCTCCCCGACGGATGGGATAGCATGTCATTGAGAAATGTGAAGGCTTTTGGTGCCGGAGCGTTCGACATAAATGTGGTCAGGGACGGCAATGGGATTGTCATGACTGTCATGAGAGAGGGTAGGACCATGGCAAAACGCAAGTCAGACAACGGAAAAACTATTTCTATTAAAATTTAGCAACTTATATCTATATGATGAAAATAATAAAATCCATACTTCGTACTGTATTGCCGGCAACGGCACTTTTGGCTACTATGACAGCTCTTGCCGCTTGCAGTGAAAATGAAGATATACCTGTGGCTAAGGAAGTGCCGCAGCTCCCTGATTGGGACGATAATATTTCAGGTGAGGTCTATGATTATACGGTGACCATGGCCCCTGAACGCCCTTATATGCACCGCTATGACAAGACCATGGTCACAAAGCTGTTTATGTCTCGGCCGGACGGGCAGGGCGGTTCAAATGTTGGACTTACATTTGCTGACGCACTCGATGTCATCAAAGGTCTTGACAATTTGAGCCGGGGACTGCCTAAAATCGTTTATCTCATCGGTTGGCAATACGAGGGACATGACTGCAAATATCCCGCTTTCCATCAATTCAACGAAGCGTTGAAACGCCCCGAGGATGCCACAGCCCGCGAAAGTTATCTTTGGTTACAACAAGAGGCCAAGAAATACAACACTACGGTTTCAGTACATGTACTTCTGATGGACGGTTACACAGACTCGCCGCTTTGGCATGAATATGTAAAAAATGATTATCTATGTCTTGATGCGGCAGGACTCTTCATGCAACGGGCAGTTTATAATGGTTTGCCTATGTATGATGTGAATATCTGTAATGAATGGCAGAAAGGTGCCTTACAGAAAAGATTGGATGAACTTGCCGAACTGGCAAATCTTGCTGACGCCAAAACCGTGCATTTCGACGCGTTTTTCGGACGTGAAAGCCCATATCATGGCACGACGGTGGCACAGATGGAAACGACTATGCGTAAGGTGCTGCGTTATATGCGCAATCATGATATAGATGTGACTGCCGAATTTTATCACAACAATGGCGAGAGGATTGACCCGATGTTTGGACTTCAAGCCGGTGCGTGGTGGATGGATTTGACCTCAGCAGAAAGAGCTGTATTGCCTCCGACTCTTGTTTCGGGTGGCCGAGAGGGATTGTTTGGCAATAATGTATGGAGCGAGGAAGCGTTCTTGTTCGGAGATAATTATCCTGCCGAAGATGATTTCAATTGGGTTGACCTGCATCCTGAGCGAAGTTGGAAAACCGCATGGAATTCGGCCAAACTCGGTATCGCCACTCACTCTATTCCCTACATGTATTTCAATTGTCATAAAGTCATAGAGTATAACAGTACCAATAAGACAGCCACTTATAGCGATGGTCTTGTGGCTGACTTCAAAAATCTGACAGTCACGCACAATGGAGTAATTCTGCGCGATCACGACAATACATTCTTCCCTCTTCCGTGGGTAACCGATCATAAGGAGATTGTGGCTTATTCCAAGAATGGTTATGGGAAACGACGTTGGACTCTTCCGGCCGATTGGGCCGGAGTGACACAGGTCTCTATCTCAACCGTGACTTCTGATGGCCTTGAAAATACTTATACACTGCCTGTCGAGAACAATACTGTGACTCTGACGCTTGATGCAAACACAATGCTCTCAATTCAACCTGAATGACAATGATTCTGAAATCACTGCTATCCTTAACATTCATGCTTACTGCTGCCGGCCTTTGTGCCGGTAGCGTATTGCGTGCGCCTGCATATCCACTTATTACGATTGACCCTTACACCAATATATGGTCGATGTCCGACACGTTGTACTCCGATGCCACACGCCATTGGACAGGTGCCGAGCATCCGATTAAAGGTGTGCTCACGGTCGATGGGGTCGGTTACAGGTTTATGGGAACCGATTTTATAACCGCTGAATCGATAGCCCCGACATCTGAGTGGGGCGAGTGGGAGGCTAAGTACACATTTTCAGCACCTGAAGCCGACTGGTTTCAACCTGACTATGACGATTCGTCTTGGAGTGTCGGTAGTGGAGCTTTTGCAACCGAAAACACCGGTGGTAAACCTGTCATGATACGTAATGAGTTTTGCAAAGTCGGAGGCAACACCTCGTGGACAACTGAGGACATATGGATTCGCAGAACAGTTGAGTTGCCTGAGGATATAAAATTCAAGGATGTGTATGTGGAATATACCCATGATGATGGGGCTGAAATCTACATCAATGGAATCAGGGTTGTTGATACCGGAGCCAAAGATGGAGAACATCAGCGCGAAAAATTGCCTATCGATGTTGTGGCAAATCTTCATCCTGGCAAAAACATCATGGCCGTTCATTGCCGGAACACAGGTGGCTACGGTGCCATCGACTTCGGCCTTTCAGCTCAGGAAAAGCGTGTGCAGAGGGATACACGCACGGCTCATCAGACTTTTGTAAAAATTCTCCCTACACAGACCATATATGGATTTGAATGTGGAGGCGTGAATCTGCGGCTGACGTTTACCGCTCCATTCCTTCCAGATAATCTCGAACTTGCCTCACGTCCGATAAATTATATATCCTATGACGTGACATCATCCGATGGCAAGGCGCATGATGTGAAGATTCGGTTTGAAGTATCACCCGTCCTTTCCATGGATTATCCCGGCCATCCCACAGTTGAGAAAATTGAAACCGTAGGAAATCTCACGCTTCTTGGCAGTGGAACAACTACTCAGAATGTGTTGGAGAAATGGGGTGATGACCGTCGTATCGACTGGGGATATGTATATCTGTGCGCGGATAGCCGTAACACATCTTTCAGCATTGATGATAAACGTCTTTCGATGATACGTTCATTGGGCAATGTGAAAAAGTCCTCGGGATATATGATGCTTGGTTATGACGATATTTGCTCTATTCAGTATCTCGGTACCGATTTGCGTCCTTATTGGAACCGGACGGGGCACGAGACCATAATCTCTCAATTCAAGAAAGCATCCGATGACTATGCCGGACTCATACGTCAATGCGAGAAGTTTGACCGACAGTTGATGTCTGACGCTACTGCTGCCGGAGGGAAAGAGTATGCCGATCTTTGCGCTTTAGCATGGCGACAGACTTTTGCCGCTCATAAGCTGGTGGAGTCTCCGAAAGGGGAGTTGCTGTACTTGTCAAAAGAGAATTTCAGCAACGGTTCAATAGGAACGGTCGATCTTTCTTACCCGTCCGTGCCCATATTCCTGCTCTACAACCTCGACCTCGCTAAAGCTCTCATGAACCCGATATTTGACTATTGTGCCTCGGAGGGTTGGGATAAGCCTTTTGCGGCCCACGACATAGGACGTTACCCTCGTGCAAACGGTCAGAATTACGGCGGTGACATGCCTGTCGAGGAGAGTGGTAACATGCTTATCATGGCTGCTGCGATTGCCCGTGAGGAAGGAAATGCGGAATACGCGCTTAAACATTGGCCGGCACTGACACAATGGGTCAAGTATCTCGAAGAATATGGTTTTGATCCCGAAAACCAACTATGCACCGACGATTTTGCCGGACATTTCGCCCACAATACAAATCTGTCGATAAAAGCCATTCTTGGAATTGCCGCATATGGCTACCTTGCGGGAATGGCCGGTGACACTGCTACTGAAAAGGAATACATGGATAAGGCACGGCAAATGGCCGCAAAGTGGGAAGTGATGGCTAATGATGGAGATCATTATCGCCTGACTTTTGATAAGCCTGATACATGGAGTCAAAAGTATAATCTTGTATGGGACAAATTATTCGGATGGAATGTATTCTCACCCGAAATAGCGCGAAAGGAGATTGCCTACTATCTTAAAAATCAGAATCGTTACGGACTGCCCCTGGATAACCGTGCCGCCTATACCAAGACCGATTGGATTATCTGGACTGCGACAATGGCCGATAGTATCGACGATTTTAAATCTCTCGTGCAACCTGTATGGCTTTTCATGAACGAGACTCAGGATCGTGTGCCCATGTCCGATTGGATTTGGACCGATGCGCCTCACTCCCAACCGTTCAGAAACCGTTCGGTCGTAGGTGCATATTTCATAAAACTGATGGATTTTAAAACAAGCAAGTGATGAATAGGAATTGTATATTATTGTTATCCATTGCGATTGGAGCTTTAAAGGCTATGGCAGGTGATTATAAGTTGGTGTCGCCCGATGGCAAGATTAATGTCAATGTGACTGACCAACTGAACTATACCGTGTCATATGTAGGCACGCCGATACTCACCGGCAGTGTCGGCCTTGAAATTTCCGAGGGAACAATAAAAGGTGGGATAAAGTCGGTAGCCAAAAAGTCGCAGAGAGGACGTGTCGCGTCTCCGTTTTATAGGACTGACAGCATCAAAGAAGACTATAACGAAACGACTTTCAAACTTGCCGGCAACTGGCAATTGCAATTCCGTGCCTATAATGAAGGTGTGGCTTACCGCTGGTTATATTCAGGGAAGAAAAAACAGACGATAATTGACGAGTTGGTCGAGTATAGTTTTGAAGGAGATCCCGAAGTATTCTGCGCCTACTCTAAAACCGGAGTCCCCGGCAATTTCGACTCACAGCTGTTCAATTCTTTTGAAAATACCTACGATGAGAAAAAGCTGAGTGGTGTTGACAGCCTCAGGTTGTCCTTTCTCCCTGTATATGTAAGCTGTGGCGACAGCGCGAAATTAGTTATATCGGAAAGCGATGTCTATCATTATCCGGGCTACTTTCTCAATCGAAGTGAAAATACACTGAAGGGTGTGCTACCTCGTGTGCCGGCTGAATTTTGCCCCGGCGGATATACCGACATACAGATGCATGTGGCCCGACGCGAACCATTCATTGCCACTCTCGACGGTGCTCAGTCACTGCCTTGGAGAGTGATGATGTTAGGCTCCGATGACAAGGCGATCGCTTCTAACCAATTGAATTATCTGCTTGCCGAGCCATCAGCCATCTCTGACATCTCATGGATTAAACCGGGCAAGGTGGCATGGGATTGGTGGAACGACTGGGGTCTGAGTCACGTTAATTTTCCCGCAGGTATAAATAATGACACATATAAGGAGTACATTGACTTTGCCGCAGCCAATGGCATTGAATATGTGATTCTTGATGACGGTTGGTCTGACCACGCTGCACGTAGCCTTTTCGCCGTGATTCCTGAAATTAATTTGGAGGAATTGGTGAAATATGGAGCCGAGCGAGGTGTCGGGTTGATACTTTGGGCCGGTTATCTTCCTTTTGAAAAAGATATGGAGGAGGTGTGTAAACATTACTCTGAAATGGGTATCAAGGGATTTAAGGTTGACTTTCTCGACCGTAATGACCGTGATATGATTGATTTTGAACAACGGGCAGCCGCAACTTGTGCAAAGTATCATCTGTTGCTTGATATTCATGGCACACATGCCCCGGCGGGAATGAATCGAAAATGGCCAAACGTGCTCAATTTTGAGGGTGTGCATGGTCTCGAGAACATGAAATGGTGCGACGGCTCAGTCGATCAGATGCGATATGATGCCACAATCCCTTTCATCCGGCAAGTGTCCGGCCCGATGGACTATACACAGGGCGCGATGCGCAACTCATCGAGGAGCAATTATCATCCGAGCAACACCGAGCCTATGAGTCAAGGCACACGTTGTCATCAATTGGCACTGTATATGATATTGGATGCGCCGCTGACAATGTTGTGCGACTCTCCAACGGCTTACAGGCATGAACAGGAGTGCACTGATTTCATAGCATCGGTGCCGACCATATGGAATGAAACCCGAGTGCTCGATGGCAAGATTGGTGAATATATTGTCACCGCCCGCCGCAAGGGCTCTGACTGGTATGTCGGAGGTATTACTTCATGGACTATGCGGGAAATTGAGATAGATTTCTCATTTCTTCCGCAGGGCAAGGAGTATGAAGCCGTAATTTTTGCAGATGGTGCAAATGCAGCTAAAATTGCGTCGGACTACTGTCGTGCCGTGGAAAAAGTAAATTCTGAAACAGTCAAAAAAATGAAACTTGCCCCCGGTGGTGGTTTTGCAATATCACTGACTCCGGCTAAATGATTATGATATGGTTTCAAGATTCATTATTATAATATTGTCCGCACTGATGTCGGTGACGGCATTTGCCCGTGTTTCGACTGATGCTTTGACTACCGAGATGGCGGTGAATCCCTTGGGTGTGGAGAATCCGGCTCCACGTCTCAGCTGGAAAATCATCACAGACCGCAACAACGTAAAGCAGACCTCTTACCATATTCTTGTGGCTTCATCGCCTGGACTTCTTGAAAGCTCTGTTGGCGATGTGTGGGATAGCGGTGTGGTCAAATCCGATCAATCAACCTATGTTGAATACGCAGGGGCACCTCTCCGTCCCGCTACAAGATATTGGTGGAAGGTCAATGTCATGACAAATAAAGGAAAATGCGGGTGGAGTGGACCGGCAATGTTTCAGACTGGTTTCCCAGAAGGTGAAAACTCATGGGGTGCTGAATGGATTGGGGGAGAACTACCCGGTGACATACCCATGGAAGCTGTTCCGGCTCGCTATCTTAGAAAATCATTTTCGATTAAACAAAGTCCAATCAAATATGCAAGTCTGTATATTGTCGGGCTTGGCCTTTACGAGGCATATATCAATGGACATCGGCTTGGTGACGGCGTATTGCTTCAGGCTCCCACCGAATATTTCCAATCGGTAAGATACGACGTGCATGATGTTGGCGAGTTTCTGCGTAAGGGCAACAATACCATAGGAGTGACGTTGGGCAACGGACGTCACACTCCTGAACGTATGCGCACCATGCGTTGGTTTGGCTTCCCACGGATGTATGCCCGGCTTGAAATAGTTTATGCTGACGGCAGTCGTCAGAGCATATATAGCGATAGTTCGTGGAAAATGACTGTTAACGGCCCAATCCGCGCAAATAGTGAATTTGACGGAGAAATTTATGATGCCCGCCTTGAAATGAGTGGTTGGGCCGAGAATGGGTATGATGATTCCTCATGGTCGGCAGCTCCTGTTACGGGGGCTCCCGGTGGAAAGTTTGCCTACCAATTGAATCCTCCAATCAGAATCATGGATGTCGTTACGCCAAAATCAATTAAGGAAACAAGCCCCGGAACCTATGTCCTCGATATGGGGCAGAATATGGTTGGATGGTTGCACTCAAAATTCCGTGGAGGGAAACCGGGACAGCAGGTCAATATCCGATTTGCCGAGACGCTCAATCCTGACGGGTCGTTGTATATTGACAATCTGCGCAGTGCAAAACCGCAGGATACATACATATTCAAAGGCACAGGTGAAGAATCTTGGGCACCACGATTTACTTACCATGGTTTCAGATATGCCGAAATCAGCGGCCTTGATTATGCCCCTTCGGCCAATGAATTTATGGGAATGGTCGTTCATGATGAGATGGCTAATACTGGCTCGTTTTCGTGTTCCAACGATGTCATCAATCAAATATACAAAAATGCCCGGTGGGGAATACGCGGAAATTATCGAGGCATGCCTACCGATTGTCCGCAGCGAGACGAACGTCTGCCATGGCTTGGCGACCGAACGACAGGTGCTTATGGTGAGGCATTTCCTTTCGGAAACCATCTTTTTTATGCAAAGTGGCTCGATGATATACGTTCCACGCAAAAAATTAACGGCGGCTTCCCTGATATTGCACCGAATTATTGGGATTGTTTTTCTGATAATATGACGTGGCCGGCTGCATATTTCACTGTTGCGGATATGATTTACGCCCAATATGGTGATGTGGAGCCGATTCGTAAACATTATCCGGCTATGAAACGGTGGCTTGATCACATGAAGAAAGACTATATGGACGGATATATCATCGAGCGTGATGAGCATGGTGATTGGTGCGTGCCTCCAGAACGTCCCGATTTGATTCACACGCAGGATTCAACCCGTATAACCGACGGTGCATTGCTTGCGTCAAGTCATTTGTACTATCTGTCGCACTTGCTTGCCAAGTTTGCACGGCTTGCAGGTCATGAAAATGATGTTGTAAGCCTACTTGATGATGCCGATAAGGTCAAAGACGCGTTCAACAAACGTTTTTTTAACTTTGAAAACGGGTGCTACGCCAATAATACGGTTACGTCAAATCTGCTGCCTCTGCGATTCGGCATGGTGCCGGATGGCTATAAGGAAAAAGTGATGCAGCACATTGTCGATAAGACAGAACAGGATTTTGGAGCACATATCAGTGTGGGAGTGATGGGTGTACAGCATATAATGCGTGGCCTTTCCGAAAATGGTTGCCTTGATCTCGCATATAAGATTGCCACAAACACCGACTATCCAAGTTGGGGATATATGGCTGAAAATGGTGCTACAACAATTTGGGAGCTGTGGAACGGCAATACTGCCGATCCGGCCATGAACTCGGGTAACCATGTGATGCTGCTTGGTGATTTGCTGATATGGGAGTATTCCTATCTCGCCGGCATTTCCAATGCTGATGGCAGTTGTGGCTATCGCAGAATCAAACTCAAGCCACACATACCGTCAGACCTTGACCATGTGGAGTGCTCCTATGAATCTATCTATGGCATGATTGGAAGTTCATGGCGTAAGATGGGTGAAAATGGTCTGGAATGGAATATTTCAATCCCCGCCAATACAACGGCTGAGGTTTGGATTCCTCAGAAGGGTGGGGAATATAAAGTCAGAAATTACAATTCAGGCTCGTACACTATAAAAACAAAAATATGAAAAAATATATATTCATCATTTTTTACCTTTCGGTAGTAGTTTCCTCCCTGTCGCTATCGGCACGCGATGACAACGGTGAGCGTGTGCGCGATTTCATCCGGGAGCAGATGCCCTTGTCTGTCCGTGTCAATACGGTGGATACTCTCGGGAAGATAGGGTTGCCACACCCTTACAGTGTGCCCTGTGTGCAGGGTATGTTTCAGGACATGTTCTATTGGGACACATATTTCACCAATCTTGGTCTTATATCTATTGGTGACACAGTTCAGGCAAAAAACAATGTCGATAATATATTGTATGTGATCAATCTTCTGGGTTATATGCCCAATGCAACCGACAGGGGGATGTTCAACCGTTCGCAACCTCCTTATGCAAGCATGATGGTTGCCGACATTTATGACATAACCCGCGATAAGGAGTGGCTCGCAGCGACATTACCCGTACTTGAGAAGGAGTATGATTTCTGGATGACAAAGCGAATCACTCCGAATGGGTTGAATCGGCATGGCAATTCGGCCACCGACAAAGAGCTATCTGATTTTTATGGCTACATGACAACGCGTTTCCCTCACCTGAAATGGGAAATTCCTGACAGCGAACGCATCCGTCAGGGGTCTCATTTCCTGTCGGAAGCGGAGTCAGGCTGGGACTTCACTCCTCGCTTTGATTTCCGATGTGAGGATTTCAACCCAGTTGATCTCAATTCCAATTTATATATCTATGAAAAGAATTTTGAGAGATTTTATAAGGAATTAGGATTGAAGGACAGCAAAAAATGGACGAAAATTGCCGACAAACGAGCTAAACTTATGCGTAAATTGATGAAGAATCCTGCTGACGGGCTGTATTATGACTATGATTTCATAAATGGACGCCTTAGCTCAGTGTATTCATCTTCAGTTTTCAATCTTATGTGGGCCGGACTATTGACAGGAAGTGAAGCTAAGGCTGTCATGAACAATCTGAATCGGCTGGAGATGGCATGTGGGATAGTTGCTTGTGAACCGACCGATAGAAATTACACTTATCAGTGGGATGCCCCGAACGCATGGGCCAGTTTCAATGTACTGGCCATAATGGCTCTTGACCGATATGGTTATAAAGATGATGCCGGGCGCATAGCTGAAAAATATGTACGGAGCATAGATTCAATCTATCAGAGCACAGGAAACCTTTGGGAAAAATTCAATGGTATGACCGGCTCGATAGATGTGAACAGTGAGTATGAAATGCCGCCGTTCATGGGATGGACGGCCGGAGCTTACATGTATTCTTCTGACTATATCCGCAATAATCAGTAACTTTGCATAAGCAATATGACTGAACACAACTACAACGAACTTACTGACACTGAATTAAGCCAGCTGGCTTCATCCGGCAATATGTCTGCGATAGAAACGATCTATCGCAGACATTATCCGCTGATGCTTAATTTCGGTATGAAATACTATGCTGATGCTGAGTTTGTGAAGGACTGTATTCAGGATTTATTTGTAAAACTCATTTGTCATCCGACGTTGTTCCGGCATGTAGAGTTCGTGCGTTCATGGCTCCTGATTTCGCTAAAGAACATCATGTTTGACCGCCTTAAATCTGTCAAACCTTCCGGCTCGCTTGATGAAGTGCCATTCATGACTCTTGAAGAGGATATAGTGGCAATAGCTCAGACCGAGGAACTTGATGACGAACAGATAAAGGATCGTCGCAATTTGGCTAAAGCGTTTAAACTCCTTGGAGGAAGTCAGCGTATGGCTGTATATCTCCATTTTGTAAGAGGCTTGTCTCACAAAGAAGTGGCGGCCCTCCTTGATATGAACGTACAAAGCTCTCGCAATTTACTCTCAAGAGCCCTGGCCAAACTCCGTAACAACATGTTCGCTTTTCTTATGTTACTACCAATATGAGGCATTAAATCATCATCCACAATATACATTTAGCTCCCGATGCGATATACGGGGGCTTTATTATTTCTCAAGGAATAATATTTTTTCAGAATATGTAATGGGGTGTATTGGTATCGGTAAATAGAATCTCTATTCTGTTGGTTCTCTTTTCCATATTTTCCAGTGATTAAAAATCGGAGAGTTGCGAGCTGATTTTCTCCGCCCGACAGGGAGGCAAGTTACTTTTCCATCGGTAAAACTCCGTTTTATCCGGAGAAAAGTACAACTTGCTTAACAAATTCTGCACCTTTGGCACGGGTGCCCCGAAGCTCTCCCGACCTCGCTTCGCACGGCGAAGTTAGCTCACTCCGGTTGACCGCGCACAAATTCCGAACATAATCTTTTTATCTGACAACTTGGAACACCGGTACTTAATAAAAGAATAATGATTTGCCCTATGTATCCTACACTCTTATTATCACATACTGTCGTTATCGGATAGTGACTGCTGTTGCTGTCACGACAATCACATTATCATATACTGTGATATGGCTTGTGTCAGAGCATGAAATGATGTGAAAATCAGATGAATATGTACTAAAATAATGGTTTGAAAATTTGCATAAGTCGTTGAAATTTAGTATATTTACATACTCGGAGCATTACTTCGGGCGATAGTTTGATGATGTTGAAATGGCATTATCGGACTATCTGAACATCATAATATCTCTCACCATGTTCGCACTTCTATTGATGATATATCTATTGCCCGTTGCGATAGTTGCAGGATTATTGCTCCGCTTTATCCGATGGTCGCTTGTAATGATTATGCGTCTTGCCTGCCGGATTGTATCTCTGGTATGGCGTATGATTTGTTGGCTGCTTCTGCTCGGCTGGAGAGGATTGCGGTCGTTGTGGAGACAGTATCGACATAGGACTGCTCCGTGAAATTTTCTTTAAGGGAGAAAATCAGGAGGGCAGGCATAATCTTCTCCCTGCGGTGGGATTTTTCAGGCTGGGAAGCAAGAGGGAAAAACAACACTGATTTCGGCTGATGTGCGCCACCTTTGCCGTCACCTTGACCGACACCTTATCCGCCACTTCTGCCGCCACCATTTCAGACACCCGTTCCGACACCTTTACCGTCACTGATACAGACACACTTACATACACTCTTGGGGACACTCTTTCGGACACTTATGGGGACACCTTTGGGGACACTTTTACAGACACCTTTTCTGCCACTTTTTCGGTCAGTGTGCGCCACCTTTTTCGCCACCTTTTTTGAGGCTCCCGGACACCCGTCAACAGCACCGAACTTTTGCTTGAAAACAGGTGTTCAAGTATGAGAACCACAATTTTTAATAGTTAAATATTGTTTATTTAGCAAATATTCGGATAATAAGTGTTAATTTTGTGATGCTCTCGCAGGTAGTGATAAATCAGGGCAATTTTGCCCTCTAAAATAGAGCGGAAAATGTGGTACAAACCGTGGTACATTGCTTCTCAATTACATGAACCAACGAATTGAAAATCAACAAGATGACACCACTCTCACAAAGCCCGCTCGGATCACATATTCAATATAAAAAGGTCACTTCAAAGGTGACCTTTTTATGCTTTATACACTTATGGGTAGGTAGTTAATGCTTGAAACTTGCATGGTTAACAAATGTTAATTGGGGGGGGTATTGTGTGGAAGTGGATTTATTCTTATATTTGCGGGGTAGACGTTTAATTAAATTGAACAATAATTCACTTTATAAATCAATGGCAATATAGTAAGAGTTGGAATGAAATAGGGTGAATGCCTAAAACCAATATAATACAATCAGAATCACAAATAACCGATAAGAATCACTTAAAATTACAAGCTATGAAAAAATCTCTCTGCATGCGTCTGTGGATTGCAGTTGTGATGTTGGCGACATTCGCAAGTTGTACCGAGGAAGAAGATGGCTTTATTCCGGACCCTACTCCCACAAGTACTTTCATACGTGGCGTGGCGCGCACTTCTAACGGTCAGCCATTGCCGGGTGTTATTGTGTCGTTTGATTACATACAGACAGCGTGGCTCTCAGGAACCAAGATTACCCATAAATCAATATCAAAAACTAATAAGAATGGTGAGTATACACTGTTTTTTGAGGTTGGAAACGATATAAAGGACTCGGATGATGGTGTGAATCGATATTATTCGCTGATTTTTGATGCAGGAAATCTTTCAGATAAGGAATATCTCATTCCATCAGTGTTCCAACCGGACAATAAGTCAAATCAGTTGAGTTATAACATAGGGAATAATTTGAAAGAGAGTGTCACATACAATTGTGATTTCTATATTCCACGTAAGAAAATGCTGACGGTTACAGTGGAAAATGACGGTGATTTCGATACTGACGACAGATTTGCAGTCTATAATTCCATTCCCTATGGGATTCAGAATATATTTACCGGTGAGGGTGAAGAGAGTGACGTGAAATATGTTAATATGAGTTTTCCAGTGACACTTGAAGCGGGTCGCTCTCAGGATTTCCAGATTCCTGGTGCTCTTGACGCTTCCAATGTGATAGCTCTTAGATGCCTAAAAGGTGGAGTTGGTTCATACACAGAGGTGTCGGAGTCACGGGAATTATATGTTACATCGCAAACAAATGAACCGGTCAGATTGGAATATAAGTATATGCCTGAAATACCGAAGTTTGAGTTCTACATGACGATGCAAACAGCCAACGTGGTTACCTCACCATTTGAATTGGTGACATTCTGTATCATCGACAAGGAGCACAATTGGTCGCCTCTGCTTGACGACCGATATAAATACTATGACTCAATAGTGTGGGATTCGTCTCTCTATCCGGGGAGCCTTAGAGTATATATGAATGAGTCTGGAGCGGATGGGACTCAACAGAAGTCGTTATCACAATGGAGCACATATTTCTACAACAAGGGCGTCACACGTACACGTTTGCGTGGATATCGCGATGGCAAAGTGGTCCACAGTGATTCTATGGCAATTAATCTTCATCCCCGGGATTTCCTGTGCTTCGATTGGGCTAAAACTGATATTTCGCTTACAGAGAGCAATTTCACAGCATATTGTTTGCTCGATAAAAGTACAGAATTCATAGTGGAATATCCTCAGATTAAGGATAATACGCTGTTTTCTAAGGTGTCAGTAAAGCAGATGGATTATGATACAGAGACTGAATATGCCGAAAAATCTCTTAAGAAGCTTGAAGAATTGATGGAATATTATTTCGGAAATGCCATCCAGTTCACTTCAGAGACAATTGCCTCAAATTTTCATCAGTTGCCTGAGAATATGAAACCTGTGAAGTTCTATCAGTCAAGTGCTACCAATGCATTGATAGTTAAACGCACTGGTGATGAATTTACTCAGGACAAATATTTCATATATGCTGAGAAGAGATAAATCACTCTTCAATATTGTAAAAACGTAAGATAAGAAACAACAAGGCTCCGGACAGTCATGTCCGGAGCCTTGTTGTTTCTTATCGCTTATGGGTTGGAGGTGTTTATTCCTCAGGATGGTCTTCGCGGTATGCTTCGTCCGGTTGGCAGCCGGTGCCATCAAAACAGTGGGTGCAGATGCTACACTTCGGAAGTCCGATGCTTTCCACAAGGTGCTCTATTTTACTAAACTGGAGGGTGGTTAGTTCGAGGCGTCGTGCTATTTCGTCAACCATTTTCTGATACTCTGGTGAACCGGTGGTTGAGTAAAGGTCAAGCTTTGCATTGTGGTCGCCCTCGATATCTTTTATGATTCGGCGGGTTATCAGCTCGAGGTCGCTCTTTGAGGATGTGAATCCTATAAAAGGACAGCCATATACCAATGGAGGACATGATATGCGTGCATGCACTTCCTTGGCTCCGCATTCAAAAAAAGTCCTTACATTGTCGCGGAGCTGTGTGCCACGAACAATGGAGTCATCGCAGAATACCACCCGCTTTCCGTTGAGGATAGCACGGTTGGGTATTAGCTTCATCTTTGCCACAAGGTCTCGGCGGGATTGATTGCCCGGAGTGAAACTACGGGGCCATGTGGGCGTATATTTCAACACCGCCCTCTGGTAAGGGATTCCGCGACCTTCGGCATAGCCTAATGCATGACCTACGCCTGAGTCGGGGATACCGCACACACAGTCAGCATCAGTCGGGTCCTCTTTACCCATTTCCCTACCGCTCGCTTCGCGTACATATTCCACATTGATTCCCTCGTAATCACTTGCGGGGAATCCGTAATATACCCAAAGGAATGAGCAGATTTGCTGGCGTTTTGCTGGTGCCTGCAATACCTCCATGCTGTCGGCGCGCAGACGCACGATTTCTCCAGGTCCAACATCGCGTACCCGTTTGTAATCAAGATTGGGAAATGCCGATGTCTCGCTTGCAGCTGCGTATGCATCCTCCTTTTTGCCGATTACTATTGGAGTGCGTCCAAGATAGTCGCGGGCGGCTATGATGCCATCCTCGGTGAGGATAAGCATTGAACATGAACCTTTGATTTTCTTATATACGAGGTTTATGCCGTCAACAAATGTTTTACCCATATTTATCAGGAGTGCCACAAGCTCTGTCTGATTGATATTGTTTGCCGACATTTCGCTGAAATGCATTTTTTCGGCAAGAAGCTCTGCGGCTATATCCCTGATGTTGTTTATTTTCGCTACTGTCACCACAGCATACCGTCCCAAATGGGAGTTAATGATAATTGGCTGCGGGTCGGTGTCACTAATGACGCCCAAACCTTGGCAGCCAATAAACTTATCTAATTCATCCTCGAACTTTGAGCGGAAATAATCGCGTTCCAGACTGTGGATTGAGCGGTTAAAGCCGGCCTCCTTATCGAATGTGACCAAACCTGCACGCTTGGTGCCGAGGTGTGAGTTGTAGTCAGTCCCGTAAAACAAATCGTTTACGCAATTCTTCTTCGAAATTGTGCCAAAAAAGCCTCCCATAAGTGGAATCTATTGGTAAAATGTATATTGTGATTGGTAATAATGATTGAGAGATATTCCTTTCCTTATAATGGCTGCAAAGTTACGCAAAAGTTTCTATTCCTGCACTATTCTATTGTCATTTTGCTTCGGTTTTTAACGTTTGAATTTTATAATAGGTGGTAAGGTGTTTCCGGTAAGTGACATGTAAGCGGATATTGGGTACCAAATTTGATTAACGTTATTTAACCAAAATAATGAATCGATTAGTTGAGATACTAAACTATTAGTTGTATCTTTGCATCATCATCAATGTAGCTTTTGATGAACCATTATTAAGGTAGGTCAAAATAGTTACATAGCGTGAGAGGCACTTATAATCTATTAAACGTTTAAATATTATTTGTTAGTCATGAAAGCAGGACGAAAAAGACAATTGCTCACAGAAAAGGAATTACCAATCATGCAGTTATTATGGGATAACGGTCCACTGTATGTAAGAGAACTGGTGGCTCTTTATCCGGAACCGAAACCTCACTTCAATACTCTTGCCACTCTCGTGCGCATCCTTGAGGATAAGGGGCATGTAGGGCACGATGTCATCAATACATCTCATCGTTTCTATGCCATTACTCCCAAAGAAGATTTCCAGAAAAAATCACTTGCCGCACTCGTGACCAACTTCTTCAACAACTCTTACAAAAGCGCCGTGTCGGCTCTTGCTGATGAAGAGAAGATATCAGTCGACGAGCTTCGCGAGATAATAGAGTATATCGAAAGCAAGAACGCGAAATAAAAAATTTTTCTGGCTTAGCACAGAAGTAACCTTGTTGGTGTCGGAACACCAATCTCATAACTGACCCCTCTCTTATCAATATCATCATGGGTGCACTTTTCTCATTTTCCATTTATTCCGGTATTATACTGGCTTTGTTGTATTTATGCTACAAATGGGCGCTTTCGGGCGAGAATCAGCATTGGTTCAACCGCATGGCATTGTGGCTTATATACACAGCCTCTCTTGCGGCATTGCCTGCAGCTGCATTTGTAAGCGGTTTGTCAGCCGGTAAAGTGGTGGCGGAGATTCCTGCGCAGATACCTGTGGTGGATATTGAGGATATCCCGGTGACGTTTGACGCAGTTGAAGCAGTCGATGTGAACCAACCTTTCTATCTTACGTTGCTGCTCGTAATTTATGCTGTAGGCATGATGGTCGTCCTCATCCATACCTTGATGATAGGATTCCGCCTTTATCGTGTGATTCGTCAAGGTGAGAAAAGAGATGTGGAAGGATATACTTTAGTGTTGATTTCCGATGATGGAATAGCTCCTTTCAGCTGGTGCCGCTATGTGGTGATGAGCCGTAGCGATTGGAAAGAGAGCGGGCAGATGATACTTACTCATGAACTTCAGCATCTCAGACTGTGTCATTGGGTGGACCTGTTGTTAGCGCAGTTGATAGGCATAGTGCAGTGGTACAATCCGGCGGCATGGCTTATGCGTGAGGAGCTGAAATCTGTGCATGAATACCAGGCTGATTACGCCGTACTCTCCACCGGTGTGAATGCCAAGGAATACCAGATGTTGTTAATAAAAAAGGCTGTTGGCGCGAGATTCCCGTCACTTGCCAACAGCCTGAATCATAGTAAACTTAAAAAACGTATCACCATGATGTACAATTCAAAATCATCGGCGACCCGTCGACTGAAAGGGCTCGCCTTGGTGCCGGCATGCGCCGTGGCACTGTTTGTGACAGATATTCCGGCGGTAGCTTCGCTGCTATCGGATACCGCGTCAGCTTATATTCTACCTGAGCAGGAGAATAGTACCGAATCTGTGGTGGCTGATGAATCAGCCGTTGTCGGGTACAAAAATAGTGAAAATAATTTTGTTGACCAATCATCTACGGCTGTTTCTGCGGAAAATGGCGAGCTTGATGCTTCGGTTTCTAAACCTGCGGATGACGATGATGTTAAGGTTTACGATATAGCTGAAGTGAAGCCCCAGTATCCGGGAGGTGAAGCGGAAATGCTTAATTATATCATGTCCCAAATCCGCTATCCCAAGGATGCTTTCGCCGCCAATATCCAGGGACGCGTAATTCTCCAGTTTGTAGTAAAAAAGGATGGTAGTGTCGGCGATGTCAAAGTGGTAAGAGGTATTGATAAATCACTTGATAACGAAGCTGTGCGCGTAATCAAAACATTGAAGAAATTCACTCCGGCCATGATTGGTGGCAAACCTGTCAGCACATGGTACACTATTCCTGTGGCATTTAAACTTAGCGAGCCGGTCTCTAAACCTCAGGCTCCAGCTCCGGCTGTGGAGGAGACCGGGAATGCAAAACCGGCTCCAACCGTTTCAGACGATGATAGGGTATTTGAGGTTGTGGAGCAGAAACCACAATTTCCCGGTGGTGAGGTAATGCTCATGAAATATATTGCGAATCATATAAATTATCCTGAGGCTGCACTGAAAGCCAATAAGCAGGGGCGTGTCGTTGTGCAGTTTGTCGTTAAGAAAGATGGCTCAGTAGGGGATGTGAAAATAGTGCGTGGTCAGGATGCGGAACTTGACAAAGAGGCAATACGTGTGGTCAAGTCACTTCCGGCATTTCAGCCTGCGATGATGGGCAATGAATATGTAAATGTATGGTATACCCTGCCTGTGCAGTTTAAACTGAAAAAAGATGAACCTTCGGATAAGGATACAGCCAATTCTATGAAGTATATCAGAGTCAAAGGGAAATCCGATACCGCGACCGGGATTGATTCCATGCATCGGTATATGGAGGAAGAGGAAATCTCAAGGGAAACATTGATGGCTATAAACTCTGTTGATATACAATCTATTGAAGTTATGAAAGCTGATAGGGTAATAAAAGTATTTATGAGGGATAAAGATATATAGTATTGATAAAAACTTAGCACTATGATTAAGAATTTTGCTATCCTGCTCGCGCTTGCCATGGGAAGTTCCGTATTTGCGCAGGTTCCTTCGCCAAATGACATAGTGGTTACTGGAGTCAGCACTGTCCCGGCGCCTAAGAAAGTTCAGAAGGGTTATGATAGACTTGGACGTTCGGAATACGAATGTATTTATAAATATGACGTCATAGCCACTAAAAAGAATGGAGAAAAAATTGGCGAGGAATATGCAACAATATTGCAGTTTAACCCGAAAGTAGCGAAATTTTCAGATATGGCAACGTATCGTGTCGATTCAGTCGCATCTATTCAAGGTATGGATATGGAACTTATTGATAACATAACAGAAGCACGAGACAGAAGCGAATTCTTTTTCTCTGGCGAAGTCTATCAGAATTATCCGGAAGGCAGTACCACATACGATGATATCATAACCCCGAATTATGCAGAGTATGAGGAAAATTTTGCTCCATTTGAGTGGGAGATAACAGAGGATAGCCTGACAGTGTGCTCATATCCCTGCATCAAGGCGACATGTGAATATGGTGGCCGCAAATGGATAGCATGGTTCACCGAAGAAATTCCTGCAAGCTACGGTCCATGGAAATTTTCCGGTCTTCCCGGTCTGATAATGAAAGTGACTGATTCGGAAGGTGTTCATACATTCACCGCTAAATCGTTCGCTAAGTCTGACACAGAAATTGTTAAAGTAAAGAATGTAAATGTTCAGCGTACGACACGGGATAAGTTTGTGTCGGCTAAGAATTATCTGGAGGAAGACCCCATGAAAAGAATCTCGCCGGAATCTATTTCACAAATAGACGTATTTAGAGGAGGTGCAATCAGGATAAACGGCGTTCCACTGATTAAACGTAAGAATGGCTATACTCCGATAGAAATCAAATAGAAGGGGTACTGTATATTTTGTAACTCCGTATAATATTTATTTCTTCTTGCGAAGATGATAAGATTGATATTCTTGTTAATCTCAGGAGTGCTGTCATTGTCATTATCGGCTGTCGCACAGGTTTCTATTACTGGAAGCGTGTGCGATAGAACCGATGGTGGAGTTCTTTCGGGAGCGGTTGTAAGGGTATATGCGGCAGGAAAACTTAAGAGCTTCGGCACCGTCAAGTCTGACGGCAGCTATAGCTTGCGCATACCCAAGCTTGTTAATGACAGCCTTAAGATAACTGTGCAATGTATCGGTTATTCAAAAACGGAGCGCATGGTGCCCAATCGTGATGCAACAGTTGACTTTCAGCTTACAACGGATAATGTAGCGTTGAGAGAGGTTAAAGTTGAGGCTCCAAAAATAAATCAGCTGGGTGATACCCTGACATATAATTTGGCATCGTATTTGGGTAAAAGTGATGTGACACTTGAAGATGGGTTAAAAAAACTTCCAGGAATAAATGTTGAAAAGTCCGGAAAAATTAATTACCAAGGTAGAGGTATAAGTAATTTCTATATCGAAGGCATGGATATGCTCGGAGGTAAGTATAATCTTGCCACACGTAATCTACCAGCGGAATATGTGACTGATGTGCAGATAATGGACCGGCATCATAATGCCAGGATTGATAAAGGAACTTACAGTAATCAGGTGGCACTTAATGTGAAACTTAAATCAAGGGTGAAGTTCAAGCCGGTAGGCACATCGGAGGTAATGGGCGGATACGATGACAAGTGGCTTTATCAAGTCGGAGCTACTGGAATGTGTTTTACTCCTGCGTTCCAGACCATTGTATCGGCAAAAATCGGTAACGTAAAGGAATTCTCCAAAGGATATGATTCGGATTTGATAGTTCGAACATACGGTGGTTGGGATAATAAATCCCTTGCTAAGCGTGCAGCAGGTTCTCTCGGCGGCAGTTCAGCTCCATTGCAGAGAAGCCGGTATATATCGCCTCGCGACAGGTCTGTGAGCCTGAATTTTATGAAAAAGACCGGGACTGACGAAACATTCAAGCTCAACACATCATATAATTATAGCGCGACTGACTATAATTATAACCAGAATAGCCTGTATTATGCAGGAGATAAAGAAATTGTGTTTAATGAACACAATACTCCCCTGAACAGTCTGCACAAACCGTCACTGAGCATAAATTATACAAAGAATGCAGACAGAAAGTATGTCTACAACGATTTCAATGCTACTGCCGGTTTTCAAGAAGATAATTTCTTGACAAGAAGTGACGACAGAGATTTGCGCCAGCAATCAAATGTAAAGAGTGTGAGTCTGGACAACTGTTTCAGCTGGAGATTTAAAAAAGGAGACAATATATGGAATATGTCGGCGGATGTGGGTTTCAACCGGGCTCCTGAAGCAGATTTGCGTATCACTGATAAGATGAGCGATAAGCCGACTGTACTGCAGGCATTGGATAGTCATAGTTTCAATGTGAAATTCAGTGCCGGTTCCTCTTACAAGTTTAGCAGGTTTATGCTGAGTGTTCCGTTGGAGGCTCAGTATAGGAATGACCACTTGAAGAGTGTATTATCAGGCACATATGATATAAACAACGTGATAGGGAATACATTTCAGTTTAGTTTTTCACCTTCGTTCCAGTACAGTTCACCTGCACGCCGACTGGAATTGGAAGGAGGACTGGCATTGAGAATGATTCTACTCAACGCGCGGAACTATGCCGCCAATCATCGTATAAATGCCAAAAATCCTTATATTCAACCGAATTTCAGGTTAAGATATGTGATTTCATCTGATTTTAATGTTGTGTTCAACTCGTCATTGTCACATTCGGTCGGAGATGTGCTTGATTTGATGACCGCACCTGTGATGACTTCATATAGGAACCGTACAGCTTCATCCGGTATTCTTGCCGAAGGAAGGACTTTCAGTTCAAATGTCAGGTTTGATTTTAAGAGACCATTCGAGTTTTGGTTTGCTAATGCGTATATATCTTACACTGAGAGCAAGCGCAACATTCTCAGTTCTCAATATGTCACCGATTCGGATGTTACCGTGGGTGGTCTTGCGGCTGATAGCTATAGCAAATCTCTTTCAACGAATTCTTCGGTGACCAAACAGGTGCATTCCATCGGTGGTAAATTTACATTATATGGGAATTACACTTGGAGCAGGAATGAGGTGGTGCAACAGAATGAGCTCATACCTTACGATGGTCTCTCGTTCAGTTTCGGTCCACGTATCACTCTTGCCCCTTGGACGTTTGTGGAACTTAATTACAGCGGACGATTTTCAAAGACTTTCAGCCGGTATCTTGGCAGTTCGGAGAGCTATGATATGTTTTCAAATGATGTAAAGCTATCGGTATATCCTTTCAGAGGTCTCGATGTTTTTGGTGGGGTGGAATTCATAAGCAAAGAACTTTCCGACAACACGCATAAGGATATAGCTCTTTTTGATGCGGGTATAAGCTACAGACACAAACGGTACAAATATACATTAAGAGCTGATAACCTGCTGGATACCCGTACGTATTATTATACCGTTTACAGTGGGGTGGACATGTATAGCTACAGCTATGACTTGCGTCCACGGAGCATTACTTTCTCGGTAACGTTTACCATGTAAATCTATAAAGGTCGTATGGGAAACAGACGGTCGTTTAAGAGCTTTCCTGAAAGTGCTTCGAAATGACGTCGCGCGTCTTTGCTGCAGAGGTAACGGTCGATTATTTCTACATGGAGGGGGGAGTGCAGGTCGGTACCAAGAAAATCCACATATCCCTTCTCAATTAACTTTTCAGCTGCTTTCTTTTCAGCTTTCCCGTAAGCTCCTGCAAGAGAAAGGATATTTATCTGAAACAGATTCCCGGCGCGGTGGAGTTGGTCGTAACGTTCGGGCGATACTGAGTGGTAATAATAGAAGCGCTCGGGATGTGCCATTATGGGGTTGTAGCCTTTGACTTTCAGGTCAAACAGGAATTTGTCGAGCTGCCACGGTTCCTGCAGAAAAGAATTTTCAACCAAGATATAATTGTTTGGGAAGGTCTTTATGTTTCCACTTATCAATTGTTTGTGAAAAAAGTCATCAATGCGGTTTTCAGATGAGCGTATCACTTTGACTGGGATATCAGTCTTTGATAATTCCTGCAGGAGTTTTCTCATGGCTTCGTCGAGTACTTCCGCTGTGTTTGGAAATCCTTCAGCTACGTGAGGTGTCGTTATGGCTTGGCGAATTCCCCATTTAGCCATGCTGTCCAACAGAAACAGGGATGCTTCCACATCAGGAGAACCGTCATCAACGCCGGGGACGATATGAGAATGCACATCAGTGAGATAGGGAAGTTGTATCGGGTCGTTCTTTCGTGAAAAGAAATTGAATAGTTCCATAAGCGTTAGCCGTTTCGCAGTTGATTCTACAAAAATAACAAATATGATTGTAAAAATGTCAGATTTTTGGTCATACCCTTATAAGTGGGAGTAAAATGCTGTTGGAAATCAGCCAATGCTTTTCAGGAATGATTAAGTTGTCGGGTGATGTATATTGCAGGTATCCTTTCTCGATTAACAGTGGCACTTCTTTCAGCATCTCCTTTACTGCAGCGTCTCCGAATTTGTCGGTGAGTGTCGAGAGGTTGAGTCCTTTAGCTGTGCGTAATGCTGTCATTAAAACGTCATTGAAACGATTGTCAAATGTCTCCTCCTCTGTCACTCCTAATCCTATCCCGTTGGCTGCTATGTAAGCTTTGAGATTTGAGGGATTATATGACCGCGCTGTGCCATCCCATGAATGTGCTCCGGGACCGAGACCTATATATGGCGAACCGTCCCAGTATGCGGAATTATGTACAGCTTGTTTGCCAGGGAGGGAGAAATTCGAAATTTCATAATGCAGATAACCTGCGGCCCGGAGAGTATCACAGAGGTAATGATACATTGCGAAGATGGTATCTTCGTCAGTCTCTGTGATTTTTCCTGTTGAAAGCATGGCATGCAGGCGGGTTCCCTCCTCGTATGAAAGATTGTAAGCTGAAATGTGTTCAGGTCGTAACTTTATGAGCCTGTCAAGTGTCATTTTCCATGAATCCAATGATTGACCGGGAAGCCCGTAAATGAGGTCGCAGCTGATATTGGTGATGCCTCCTGACCGAAGTCTGAGGTAGGCATTCTCAGCTTCCATTGCGTTATGTCTACGTGTTATTAGATTGAGTTCTTCGTCAGAGAATGACTGGATTCCCATGCTAACACGGTCAATCGTGGTATCGTTTGCAATTAACCGTACCCAATCATCGGTTACATCTTCAGGATTGACTTCGATGGTGAATTCCTTCAACGCGTTGTCGGTGGGAAGTGCGTCGATTAGTTTGCGCAGTAGGGCGGTAGGGAGAGATGATGGTGTGCCCCCTCCGAGATATATAGTGTCAATCCCGTCGGGTGCTGATTTCCTGCGGTAGTTCCATTCGTTTATGACCGCATCAACGTATCCATCCATCCATTTAGCCTGAGGAGTGGAATAGAAATCACAGTACGCGCATTTTGCATGGCAAAAGGGTACGTGGATATATAATTTTGCCGGTTTCATTAGTCGGGATACTTTCTGCAAATGGCTTTAAATGTACAAAATTTACAGGAGTGGTCAGTTAGAGCCTGGGTAAAAGGAATGTTGGGGTTGAACAATTCGGATATCACCTCTTTGAAACGCTCCATGAATTCCTGATTTATCTCCCGGTAATCAGTAAACGGTTTGCTGTTGTAGCTTAACGGTTGTAACCCTGAGGTAGAGATAGAGCGAAACAGATAGAGTTGCGGTTGGATAGGACCGGTGTAATGTTTGTTCTGGGCATAGGCGTTGCAATAGAACATCAACTGCAGAATTGCTTTGCGTCTGTCATCATCCGACGGATTGAAAAGTTGATTTATATCAGTGAAACGGTTCTTGTCACTGCCGGTCTTATAGTCAACTATACGAATAATTCCGCCATCGGGTGTGCCATATTTCCCATTGGGATACACTCGGTCGATTCGGTCGATATATTGACGGATATTGATGGTGAGTTCGTCGGATATTTTCATCCTGTCCACTATCACATGTTCACCGTCAATGAAATCAAAAGGAGCGATTTTCTTCTCTTCCCTGAACATTAGGAGGAGGAAATGTTTCATCACGTGACCGAGAACTTTGGACTCGCCTGTCAGCGGTGTAAGGTCACCTTTGGGATAACGGTTGTAATGCTGGTTTATGAGTTGCGTAATAAGTTTCTCAAGCTTTACGTGGTTCTTGATGATAGCATCAAGGATTTCCTCTGTTATCATTACCTCGTCATGTTCGCCACGCAACTCTTTATAGATTATTTCAGCTGCTTCGTGAAGTATTGTACCATAAGTGCTTGAATCCATGTAGTCCATTACCTCCTCGTCAAGGTCAAGTTTGCATAGATTCTTTAAATAGAAGGCAAGAGGGCAGTTGATATATGTATTGATGGATGAAGCTGAAAGTGTGCGGCCATTTTCAATGGTATATTCCTTAAGCTTCTCCATTATCTCCGGTGTTTTTTGTATAGCTATGGTTTCTTCATCGAATGTCGCCATGGGAAATGAGGCAATATCGTGAGTAATCTCGCATTCAGGGAACAGATATAGGAGTTGGGAGATATAGCGTGACATCTCACTGTTTTTAGTGCCCACAGTTCTTGCGTCATAGAAGAGACGCACATTCCCCGCACGAGAGATGAGACGGTAGAAGTAATATGCATATATAGACTCCTGGAAGTCGGTTGTAGCCATTCCGTAGCTGCGTCGCAGAGAATCAGGAATAAAGGAACGAGTGTAATGCTTGCGTGGGAAAATGCGCTCGTTCATTGAGAGCATTATAAGGTTGTCAAAGTCGAGAACACGGGTTTCCAACACTCCCATCACCTGCAATCCTTTGAGTGGTTCACCGGTAAAGTTGATTGATACCGATGCTATGGTGCGTTGTAGCAGTTCTATGAATGTTGTATCCCTCATCACTATACCCCATCTGTCACATGCGGTTTTGAGTTCCTTCAATGCCGATGAGTAGGCTTCAAGGAAGAAACGTTCCACTTTGTAATTCTCGGCATCAACGGTAAGGGTTTCGAGGCTGGTGATAAGTGTGTTGAAGTAAGCATACACTTCCTCAATTCCGTTTGTGTTGGTGATAGGATTGAATATGAACGCCAGTTCAGGCATCAGTTCAGCCAGTATGGCGGAGGGTATCATGTAGAGTCGCTTCTCCGTCATGAGTTCCAGTGCTTTCTCGCAACCCTCTTTGTCAAGGGACTGGGTGAAAGGATGCGTGACCACTTTCTTTACATCCTCATAGAAATATTGCCATGTCTCACGCGTGAATTTGCTGCGCAGATGCATGGATACCACCGCCGAAATGAAGGATGCAAATGAGGTATTCTTCATTGGAAATCCCATGGTTACATTCAGCGCTGATATTTCCGGCGGCACGGAATGAATCATTGGTATGAACAAAGCTTCGTCAGGAAGCACAACCGCAGTGTTGATAGCATTGGATGGATTTGTTATTATACCTTCTGCAACCCATTCCTCAAGTTGTTTTCCAGCTGCTTTTGCCTGTCCCACTCCGCTGGGCACTCCGGTTATGTGTATTTTGGGGAATACACCGTCGGGGATAATGTTTTCAGATGCTATGTCGTACCTTGAAGGGAAACATTTCACATTGTTGCGCATGAATCGTGAGGCACGGTTACCTTTTGCGCGGAGCGATGGCGCCGCCATGTCCCAATAAAAATCGGCGCACCCCCTGGCTTGCAGGCGCTCGAATATCTTTATTTCCGATAACGTGAGTACATTGAACCCAACGAATATGTAGCGTCGGTAGGGCAGGGATGAGGTGGCTGCGTGTTTTAGGTAATCCACGGCGTTGCGGGTGAGCATACCAGCTGTCGCCATTCCAATATCGAGCAGCCGTTTTTTGAAATTCTCGAACAGCGGGTCAAGCACTTCCCATAGTTTTAGAAATTTGGCTTCCAAATCAGTGGAGTGGTCATGATGGAGATGGTTCCAGAATTCATCGGGACTTTGGTGGAGATACTGGTCACCCCAGTAGCGGCTGATTATTTCTTTCTGTTCATCGGTGAGATAGTTGGCACTCACCTCCTTGAATCGTTTGAGGTTTACAAATAGGAGGTGCGGGTTCACGAGATAGCGGTCCACGTCATTGAAATCGCTCAGGAGCATATCTCCCCAGAAAAGAAACTGGTCAAAATCGGCAATGTCGCTGCTCAATGCCTTATATTCATTATATAGAATGAACAGTTGGTCAAGTCGGGGTGCCTCTACCAATGATGAAAAGCTTGCCACCATCTCGGCGATAGTGGAAATTTCAGGGAAAATGAAACAGTTGCCCTTGGCTTCTTCTGAGAGAAAATGACGGAAAAACACACCGCTTCGTTTGTTTGGAAACACGAAGCAGTAGTCTATCATGGATTCACGTTCATTCTCGATATAGGCTTTGGCAACCTGACGTAGAAACGGTATCATCAGAAATTCTTTATAAGAATTATCATTTTTATTGCAACATCGAAATTTACAATTTTTCCATTGGCATTGCCTCCAATATCGATTGATGCTTTGTTCATCACATCGATTATCTTTTCTGCATTGTTCTCGGTGATGAATCTTGCGAATTTTTTGCTGAACTCCGATTCGGTGCGGTTGAGGTAGACAAGGTCGGGACAATTGAAATTATAGATAAAATTCTCGCGAATCAGCCGTTGGCAGTAGTCATAGAACTTGATTTCCTGTTCGCGACCCATGGTGGTCACATCCTCGCTCCATTGTCTGAGCCCTTTCACGTCGCGCATGTAGGCGAGGCGCATTAGCTGAACGAAATAATCGAAGAACATACGGCTCACACTTGTCGCATCCATTGAGCGGAGTGCTGATATAAGATTGCCGGTGGCTATATGGGCTATAGCGAGTGCATCCTGATGGTCAACGGAAAGCTGCGACATGAGGTAACCAGCCACAGCATCATCGCTTAAGCGTTTCATTTCGATAGGACGACATCGGGAATAGATAGTTGGAAGGATACCTGCCGGATTGTCGGATACAAGCACAAATATGGTGTCGCCAAACGGTTCCTCGATGAGCTTGAGCAATTTGTTGGCAGTCTGTTCATTCATCTTTTCCGGTAGCCAGAGTAGTACTATCTTATACTTTGATACAGTGGTGGTCACTGCAAGACGTTGCTCTAACTTCTCGCTCTCATATACGTAGATTTGTGGTTGTGCGTTTTTCTTGTCAAAGGTCTGAGCCCACCGGTCAAAATCCATCAGAGGGTTAACAGCCACAAAGTCCTTGAAATCCTGCATATAGTCATCGGAAATCGGTTCCTTCAGTTTGTCGGTTTTGACAACGGGAAATACGTAAAGTGTATCGACATGGTTAAACGATTGGTGCTGCAGACATGACGGACATTTGCCACAAGGTTCTCCGTCGGGTGTGGGTGATTGGCAGTGAAGATATTGGGCGAAAGCTCTTGCAAGCATGAATTTGCCTGTCCCTACCGGTCCGTGGAGAAGTATGGCATGAGGTATGCGTCCGTCAGTCACCATGTCGTGAAGCTGGCGTTTTACATTGTCGTTTGATGGTATGTCGCTGAATTTCATTATAACCTGTGAACTGCGCTCGGGATATTAGAGGTTGTCCGGCACCTTGCTTCATGCAAATTTACGAAAAAAAGTTGATTTGATATGATGTTAAAATAAAAATTAGCTATGGTGTGTTTCATGGAAAAATTGTAATTTTGCGGTTACCATGTTGGATATGCTAAAATTCTCACGTAAGCCATACAAGGTAGGGCTCGTGCTAAGCGGAGGCGGTGCGAGAGGCTTTGCCCATGCCGGTGCCCTTAAGGCTCTGGAGGAAGTGGGCATAAAACCTGATATCATAGCCGGTGTAAGCGCCGGTTCGGTTGTCACAGCCATGTATGCCAGCGGAATGAAGCCGGAGGAAATCCTTCAGGTATTCAGTGATGCAAGTTTCACCGATTTTGCGGAGATAGGCGTGCCTCGCGATGGATTTTTCTCAATGGAAGGTTTTAAGAAGTTCATGAGAAAACATATTCCGTATGAGAATATAGAGCAATTGCCTATTCCGGCAGTAATCTGTGCTACGGACCTTGACAATAACCGTCCGGTAGCGTTTTCCGAAGGTCAGATATTTGAACGTGTCGCAGCTTCGTGTAGCATTCCTATAGTTTTCAAGCCTGTCAAGATTGACGGAGTCACATACGTCGACGGCGGTGTGCTTGCTAATTTGCCTGCATGGGCGTTGCGTGACAAATGCAAATACCTTATCGGTATAAATTGCAGCCCGCTTCCCCGACGCGGTAACCCGAAGTCAATCATTGACATTGCCCAACGTACTTATGACTTGTTGGTCAAGACCAACTCCATCCCGCAGATGCAACTTTGTGACCTGGCTATAAGTATTAATGATATAGCGCGTTATAAGGTCTTTGACCTAAAGCAAATCACCAAAGTGTACCGTTCGGGATACGATAATACCAAAAGCACTCTTCTCGCAGCCGGATTCAAAGATATGGCAGAGCTGAAAGGACGCAATAGTGACAAATAAACATTCAGACAATAACCAATCAATAATATCATAAACACTAAATCATTTCACCGAACGATGGATAGTAAACCTATAATTTATCAACTTTTTCCTCGAATTTTTACTAATACCAACACTCATTGTGTCCCCAACGGAACCTATCAGCAGAATGGTGCGGGCAAGATGAATGACATTACTGAAACTATTCTTGCGAAGATTAAGGAACTTGGGGTGACCCACGTTTGGTACACAGGCATAATTGAACATGCCACCAAGACCGATTACAGTGCTGAAGGAATTCGTCCGGATAATCCTTATGTAGTGAAAGGTGAAGCAGGTTCTCCGTATGCGATAAAGGATTACTATGATGTAGACCCCGATATTGCTGTTGACGTGAAGAACAGGATGGGCGAGTTTGAAGCGCTTGTCCGCCGTACTCATGATGCCGGGATGGATGTAGTGATTGATTTCGTACCTAACCATACTGCCCGTTGCTATTATTCCGATGCAAAGCCTGTAGGAATAAAGGATTTCGGTGTGGACGATGATACCAATATGTTCTTTGCACCTAATAATAATTACTACTACATCACTCGCCAGCTATTTGCCCCGAATATAGATTTGGGAACGGGAAAGAAGGCGTACATAGAGTTCCCGGCAAAAGCCACAGGCGATGATTGTTTCTCGGCATTCCCAGGTGTGAATAATTGGTATGAGACTGTAAAATTAAACTATGGACGTGACTATGGCGACTGGTCGGGTCACTATAACCCGATTCCCGACACTTGGTTCAAAATGCTCCATATCCTGCGGTTCTGGGCATCGAAAGGTGTTGACGCATTTCGTTGCGACATGGCTCACATGGTTCCTTTGGAATTCTGGCAGTGGGCAATCCCAAATGTCAAGGACCATTATCCACATGTGAAGTTTATAGCCGAGATTTACGATGTGGCTCTATATCGCGATTTCATAGAGAAGGGTGGTTTTGATTATCTATATGACAAGGTGAACCTCTATGATACACTCCGTGGTGTAATGTGCTCAAATTACTCTGCTGCCACCATCACAAATTGCTGGCAGACAGTGGAAGGTATTGCTCCTCACATGCTTAATTTCCTTGAGAATCATGACGAGCAGCGATTTGGTTCGAAATTCTATGCAAAGGACCCCGCAAAGGTGATACCTTCATTGGTTGTGAGCTCTATGATTTCCACTGGTCCGATGATGATTTATGCCGGTCAGGAGCTTGGTGAGCAGGCTACGGATGCTGAGGGTTTCAGTGGATATGACGGTCGCACCACTATATTTGATTATTGGAGTGTCGGAACCTTGCGCCGCTGGTATAACAACGGAAATCCTGATGGCTCACAGATGACTCCGCGCGAGCGTTGGCTGCGCAATAAGTACAAGACTATCCTCGGATTGTGTAACACTGAGAAGGCTATCTCACACGGTCGTTTCTTCGACCTCATGTATGTAAACTATCAGAATCCTACTCTTAATCCCCATCGTCAGTATGTGTTCATGCGCAGCTTTAGTGGGGAGACACTTCTGATTGCCGTAAATTTCTCATCCGATTCATGTGACCTCGCTATCAACGTGCCTCGCCATGCTCTTGAAACTCTTAATATTCCGGAAGGCGAAGTGGTGGCAACTGAATTGCTGTCCGGCGACCGTGAACTAAAGCAACTTAGCGCAGATAAGCCCTTCACTACCATGATAGCTCCATACGATGCTGTGATATGGCGCATCCGTCATAAAAATATCAGAAAATAGATTGAACTGCTTGACAATAGGCTGTTTCTATAATAAGAGCTCCTAAAAAATACCAAGTTATCAAGTGACTTCTGAAAGGGAGGTTGTCTAATATAGGTTAGATGACCTCTTTTTCTTTATGCCAGTAGTCAAAAAGAGAGACTGCCTAACTTTTGGTTGTTAGACAGTCTCGTCATTTTTGAATTGTGTCAGTTACCTTTCCGCAATGGATGGTCTTTAGCGGAGAGTGCGGTAGTCACGTGAATAGCGGAGCACCTGTGGAAGATATTCCTCAGTATAACTTACTGTCACGTCAGTGATATTTCCATCCTTATCAAGTACCGGAGTATATACCGGGTTAACAAAGCCCTTGTAAGGAGCGATGTCGAGTTTTGCATAACGGTCAAGCACTTCTTTATGGATTGCGGGGTCAACCTTTACTGCGTAAGTCTCCACCAAGTCTCGTCCGGCAGCGTAGTCTCCTTCGCTCTTGATGCGCTGTACTTCAGCAAGAAGCTGACCGAACAGACCACGTAGTTTCTCGTAATCATTGATTTTGATGTATGTCTTGCCATCGCGCTTCACCATTTCAATTACATTATCCTCTTTGCCCTTCTCGTAAGCCCAGGCGGAGATGAGCTGACGGTTACGCATGTGGGCTTCCTCCACATCTTTTCCGGGCTCGATGCGCATGAGTTGAGTCATGAGTCCGTTGAGGATATATTTGTAGTATTCAGCTTTGTAAGCGTCGGGGTTGTCGAGCAGACCGAGTTCGAGCAGTTTTGGGTCGGCAAGATAGTAGAGAGCGAAGAGGTCGGCACGAGCTTCCTCAAGAGTAGAGCCATGGGCTTTGAGAGCGTCTGGGTCCACACCTGGGAGAAGTTTGCCGGAACCGTGACCGAGACATTCATGTAGGTCTGTATGAAGATTGTCAGTGATAAATAGGTACTTGTCCATAAGGTCGGAAGTCTCCTTGTCAATAACAAATTCTTCATTGAATCCGTTGCCATGCGATGCCATGTCGTACGCCTGTGTTATGTTTTCGAGTGTCACTGATTTTGAACCGTGAGCGGCGCGTATCCAGTTGGCATTAGGAAGGTTGATGCCGATAGGTGTTGCGGGATAAGAGTCTCCAGCGAGAATAGCAGCTGTAATGACCTTGGCTGAAACACCTTTTACTTTATCTTTGCGGAAGCGGGCATCAACGGGTGAATGGTCCTCAAACCATTGAGCTTCCGACGAAATCACTTCGGTGCGGTGAGAAGCCTCGTTGTTCTTGAAGTTCACTATTGATTCCCACGCGCCGGTCATACCCAGAGGGTCATCGTAACTTTCAATGAAGCCGTTGATGAAGTCAACCTGCGATGCTGTGTCCTCAACCCAAGCTATGGAGTAATCATCGAAAATCTTCAAATCACCTGTCTCATAGTATTTGATAAGTTTTTCAATGACTTCCTTCTGCTTGTCGTTCTCAGCATACTGCTTAGCTTTGTTAAGATTCTCTACAATTTTGGTGATTGCATCAGAATATACGCCGCCAACTTTATATGGTTGTTCCTTTATTTCTCCGTTTTCTTTTACCACTCGGGTGTTGAGACCCCATGAGATGGGAGTGGCATCGGTTGTGTCCTTGCGGGCATTATAGTAAGCTTCAACTTCTGCCTGGGTTACGCCGTCATAAAGATTGTTGGCTGAAGTGAGAATCAAATCCTGACCTTCTGCCTGGTTTACTTTCTTGGGCATCACAGTCGGGTCAAACATCACCGGGATAAGTTCCTCGAGATTGGCAGGTCTCTGTTCTTCGGGAAGAGAGGATACCTGCTCTTTTAGAAATTCCTGTGAGAATGCAGGGATGAACTTGTCCATCGAGTAATGGTGATGAATGCCGTTGGCAAACTCAATCTGCTTCAGATAAGTCTCCAGTCCCTTGTAATCTGCGTTTTCTTTGTCACCATTATAGTTAGTGTAGACATTCTCAATTAGGTCGCGGATAGCAAGGTTATATTTGCCATTCTGGTCCCAAAGAATATCGCGGCCGGTGATGGCTGCTTCAGTAAGATAATAGATGAGGATGCGCTGTTGTGGTGTAAGTTTTTCGAAATCGGGAACTTGGTAACGCAATACCTCGATATCGGCGAAGCGGTCCACTGTGTAGTCGAAGTTGTCGCTTCCTGCATCGGTGGTTGCCTTTGAACCGCACGATGTGATGGCTAAAGCTGCCATAGCTGATAAGATGAATTTAGTTGACACTTTAATTTCTATTGTTTAGATGGTTATAGATTCGAGTGATAAGACAATCTGTTTATTCCACCGCAAGCACCAGTCCCTTGAGATATTCTCCTTCAGGATGATATATGTTTACCGGATGGTCGGCGGGTTGGGTAAGTTGATGGAGTATGCGGACTTTGCGGCCTGACATTGCAGCTGCTGTAAATACAGCCAGACGGAATTGCTCTTTTGAAATAGCCTGCGAGCAGGAGAATGTGAATAGTATTCCTCCCGGTGCGATTTTTTCAAAAGCCGCGGCATTCAGACGACGGTATCCTATCATTGCATTGCGGATGGCGCTGCGATGTTTAGCAAATGCCGGTGGGTCAAGAATGATGAGGTCATATTCACCCTTCTTCATTGCTGCGAGATATTTGAAAGCGTCCTGAGCGAATGATTTGTGGCGCGTGTCGCCTGGGAAATTAAGCTCGATATTGGCATCTGTCAGGGTCACAGCCTTGGCAGAACTGTCAACAGAGTGTACAAGTTCGGCTCCACCACGCATGGCATAGACAGAGAATCCACCGGTGTAGCAGAACATGTTGAGAACTTTAGCACCATCGCTGTATTTCTGCAGCAATGCGCGGTTGTCGCGCTGGTCCACAAAGAATCCGGTTTTCTGTCCTTTTAGCCAGTCTATATTGAATTTAAGCCCGTTCTCAATTGCGATGTTGGTCTCAAAGCCACCTATTATATAGTCGTTCACAGGGTCAAGACGAGCTTTGAACGGCAACGTGGTCTCTGATTTGTAGTATACGTTTTCAATTCCGGCTTCAGGAAGCGATACTATGGCTTTGGCAATGATATTGCGGGCATAGTGCATGCCGGGGCTATGAGCTTGAAGTACTGCCGTTTTGCCATATACATCTACCACGCATCCTGGCAGGAAATCCCCCTCACCGTGCACAAGTCGGAATGTTGAGTTGTCTGGGCGGATTAGTCCGAGGCGCTGGCGCAATTTCCATGCTTGCAGAAGACGTTCATTGAAAAAAGTCTCATCAATGGCTGTATCGGCTGTGTCGAGCATACGCACGGCTATCGAGCCGATTTCATAATGACCTACGCCGAGCAATTTCCCTTCCGATGATACGACCTTCACCACTTCACCCTCTTCGATGTTGTCGGGTAGGTTGGCTATGGCGCCCGAGAACACCCACGGGTGGAATCTCAGCAGGGATTCCTCTTTGCCTCGTTTTAGTGTTATTGTTTTAAGTTGTGACATAATGATATGTTACAGTGTGGATTAATTCTAGATAACTCTCATCGGCTATTTCAGGAATGCCCTAAATATATCGTTGCCGTTTGCGTAGAGCAACAATAGGAGCAGGAATGCCATGCCGACATATTGAGCCGCAATCAGAACTTTTTCAGATGGTTTGCGGCGGGTGATGATTTCCCAAAGTAGGAACATCACATGACCGCCATCGAGTCCGGGTATCGGAATTATATTCATGAATGCAAGCGCTACTGAAAGAAAAGCAGTGATTTCCCAGAATGACAGCCAATTCCATTTTTCAGGGAACATGTTGCCAATTGCTCCGAAACCGCCAAGGCTCTGTGCCCCTTCCGATGAAAATACATGTTTCATCGAACTTACATAGTTGCCGAGTGTGGTAGTGCCGATTTCCCAACCTTTGGGGAATGACTCGAAGAACCCGTAGCTGATGGTGACAGGAGGATATATGGCAGTGATAGGACGGAGTTGGAATCCGAGTTTGCCATACTCATTGGGAGTGATGGGGACGGTGACAAGATTCCCATCGCGTTCCACTGTTACGGAGGTTTCTTTTCCCGCATATTTCATGAGGGTAGGAGTAAGTTCGGTGAAGGTGGGTGTTGCAATGGAATCCACTGCTACTATATGGTCACCTTCTTGAAGTCCTGCTTTGGCTGCGGCCTCACCTGGTACAACACGTTCTATATACACAGGCACACGGTAGCCAAGGAATCCTTTGTCATCATTAAGGCGGAATATGAAATTCTCCGGAATGTGGATATCTATAGTGTCCTTCTTGTTGCGCAACACAGTTACCACATTAGCCTCTGCCATCTGATAAGGGTAATCACTCTGCGAGGCGTCAAGTTTTTTGCCATCAGCCATCAAAGGTATATCGCCGTTTCTGAAACCCGCTTCTTGAGCAGCAGGCACAAAATCGAATCCCTCGGTGGCAGCATCGAAAGGTATGTATTGTGCCCCCCAATGCATCGCGATGCCGGCGTATATCAATATGGCGAGAATGAAATTGAACAGCACACCTCCGAGCATTACCAGAAGTCGCTGATAGGCAGGTTTGGTGCGGAATTCCCACGGTTTTGGCTCCTGCTTCATCTGCTCAGTGTCCATTGACTCGTCAATCATACCGGCGATTTTGCAGTAACCGCCTAAAGGTATCCAGCCTATGCCATACTCAGTGTCGCGCCATGAGGTTTTGTTTGGGTCTGCATTTTTCTTCGGTTTTGGTTTCCACTTGAAAAGTGAAAAATAGGGGTCGAAGAACATATAGAATTTCTCAACCTTTATGCCGAATATGCGGGCGAATATGTAGTGACCGAACTCATGTATTATCACGAGAAAAGCCAGGGCTACAATTAATTGGGCAGCTTTTATAAGTACTGTTTCCATAAATTTCTGTTCAAAATAATGTCAGATTGGATATTTGTATATAGTAATAGTGGGAAGTTGCCTGTCAGCATTTTACATGTTCATCAGCCCAAGCTATTGTGGCATGATGGCTTGCCACATAATCATCCAAAGTAGGAGTAGCGATATGTGGGATATTGACAAGTGCTTCCGTGATGGTGTCGAAAATTGCGGGGAATGAGATTTTCCCGTTAAGGAATGCTTTGACTGCCACTTCGTTAGCCGCATTGATAATGCAAGCCGTGTTTCCCCCTTCGGTAAGGGCGCGGTTGGCAAGTGTCAGGCAGGGAAATTTCTCCGGATTAGGTTTTTCGAAGGTGAGGGTAGAGTAATCAGTGAGCGAAAGCGGTCGTTCGGCGCTTGCCAGACGTGAAGTCTCACCGAGCGCATAGCGTATAGGCAGGTGCATATCCGGAATGCCGAGCTGAGCTTTCACAGCTCCGTCAATGAATTCCACCATCGAATGTACTATTGATTGCGGATGAACCACAGCCTCGATTCGCTCGGGTGCCACATCAAACAGCCATCGTGCTTCAATGATTTCAAACGCTTTGTTGAGCATTGTGGCTGAGTCGATTGTAATCTTTGCGCCCATATTCCATCGTGGATGGCGTAAAGCCTGAGCAGCAGTGACCTTCTTTATCTCCTCGCTCTTCCATGTCCTGAAAGGACCGCCCGAGGCAGTGATGATGAGCTTATTGACTGTTGAGGAATCCTCACCGTTGAGACACTGATAGATAGCTGAATGCTCAGAGTCGACAGGTATGACTGTCGAATCAGACTCGGCAAGTAGTCGTGACACCAGTTCGCCTGCTACCACGAGAGTTTCTTTATTGGCAAGAGCTATTTGCTTTCCGGCGCGGATGGCACGGATGGTAGGAAGCAATCCGCTGTAGCCAACTGTGGCGGTGACGACAGTGGCGAAGTCTTCGCGCTCCATGGCATCAGCCATTGCCTCCTCGCCAGCTGCAGTCTCGATACCTAATGGAGCGAGAGCCTCATGTAGACGGTGATATTTATCTTTGTTTGCTATTATTGCAAGAGCTGGCTTATGCTTGATAGCCTGGGCTATCAGCAGGTCAACATTGTTGCCTGCCGCCAATATCCGGGCGTGGAACCGCTCGGGGAATTGAGATATTACATCAAGTGTTTGCGTTCCTATAGAGCCTGTGGAACCAAGGATTGCTATATTTTTGGGCATTTGATACAAGAGGTTGTTTGAAGTGCAAATTTAGTGAAATTCCCCCATTTTGGCACGGTTTTTGCAGAATAAATATTAAATTTGTACCGAAATGAATAATGCTATAAATATATCACAGGATATAGAACGCTTTTTGTCAGCCCGACGACTTTCGCCGGCATTTGACCTCTTGGATAATGCTGTGGCTTCCGATAGCGCACTTTGGAAAATCAAGGCTGACATAGAGCGGTTGCGTGAGAGTTATGCTTTCATGACTCGGTATGCCCTTGATGGCATGCCCGACCCGGCGCGTCCGGAACTTTACGATGAGCTTGTGGCTTCAGTCCGTTCGCTCACCGACATGATTAATCGTCAGACTCGTGTGGCTGATGCATCCACGCTCTATTTTAATACTCTTAGAGCTGTGCAGCTGCAGCGTGAAGAAAATCTTTCCTCCCTTGTCGCTCAGTATCGACGTGTTAACGACCGTCTTTCGCTGTCAGTATTGGCTGAGAATGTGGAGAAAGCTCAGCGCGAACTCACATATCAGGCTGAGGATTTGGAAAAGAGACTCTTCAATGTGGTGTGGACTCTTTATCCTCTTTCGGTTGATGACCAGACCATAATTCAATCATTTCTGTCCGATAAGGCTCTTCCTGCCTATGCTAAATCGCTTCTGCTTGGCGCTGTGATGGCTGGGTTGATGGAGTACTATGATGAGCGTCGTATGCGTATATTGATGGATGCTTATGAGGTAGACGATGCTGAGATTTCAGTGCGTGCACTTTGCGGATTGTTGTTGGGCATGTGGCTCCATAAGGAGCGTCCTATGAGTTCCAGACTGCGCAAGCGGTTTGATGCTTTGGTGGAGTTGCCGAGATGGTCGGTTGACGTGAAGATGGTGCAGCTGCAGTTTATACGTGCGCGTGAGACCGAACGAATAAGCCGCAAATTTACCGATGAGGTGATACCGGAGATGATGAAACTCAAACCGGAGATAGAAAAGCTTCAGAACCGTCCGCTTGACCCGGAGTCAATCGAGGAGAATCCCGAGTGGGAGGAGTTGCTTGAGAAATCTGGTGTGGCTGACAGGTTGAAAGAGCTGCAGGAGATTCAGGAAGATGGGGGTGATGTGCTGATGGGTACATTCAGCAAACTTAAGACATTCCCATTTTTCAATGATATAGCCAACTGGTTCTTACCTTTCCATTCTTCACATTCCATGATGACGGGTAGCTTTGACCACGCCACAAGAATGTTGTTTGAGATGATAGTGAGCGCTCCTATGTTCTGCGACAGTGATAAATTCTCTGTAATTCTGTCGCTTGCACAGGTGCCTGAGAGCCAGATAAGAATGATGACCGACCAAATTAAAGCTCATTCCGACCAGATGGCTCAGATGAATCTTAACGAACTGAACAGCCGAGGTAAGGGGCGTGAGGTTATAGCCAACAAGTTCATGCAGGATTTGTACCGCTTCTACAAGCTTTTCAGACGTAAAGGTGAGTTCAAAGACCCATTCAATACCTCGCTCAATCTTATTGCTCATCCATTGTTGAGAGAGATGTTTGATGATGAGGAGACACTACGGATTGTGGGAGAGTTTTATTTTAAGCGCAAGTATTATTCAGATGCTTTGGATATATTCGATAAGCTATCCTTTAAGATTCCACCATCGGCCGAGCTCTTCCAGAAAATGGGCTATTGTAAACAGGCGATGGGGGACTTGAATGGAGCGTTGCAATATTATGAGCAGAGTGAGTTGCTGAATTCCGAAAGCCGATGGACCATGCGTCGCCTGGCGGCTTGCTATAAGGCTCTGTCGCAATGGGATAAGGCTTTGCCGTATTACAAAAGACTCGCTGAATTCAAACCTGAAGATGTGAATCTTGCTCTTAATATCGGTTATTGCCTGATGGAGACAGGAAAATATGATGAGGCCCTTCAGCACTTCTTCAAAGCTGAATTTATTTCTGGTGAGTCGGAACGTTCGGCACGCCCTATAGCATGGTGTTCACTTCTTGCAGGTGACTACGACAGGGCGAGGAAATATATCGGTATTCTACTTTCCGGCCATCCTTCGGCATCCGACTATTTAAATGCCGGGCATCTTGAACTTCTGACCGGTCATTTTGCCGATGCTGTGGACCGTTACGCTGCTTCTATCGCCGCCAGGAATTTTGATGTGGATGATTTTATGAAGGCTATGCATGCCGACGCTTATCTCACCGGTAAATCTACAGAGGTGGATGAATTGGTGATGGGGATAATCATTGACCGTGCCATTACTCACTCTCGTGAACTCGGGGGTGCGGTATGAGTCTTCTTACGAGCCGGAAGATTGATAGAATAAACAATAATCATAACATATTTCATGCGAAAAATTTTATTATCGGCATTTGCCGCTACCACAATTATGATTCAAGCACAGAATCCGTTTTTCCAAGAATTTTCAGGGACGCCTCACGGGACTGTCCCTTTCGACAAAATCTCTGTAACTGACTATGAACCTGCCATTAATCGTGGCATCAAGGTCGGTCTTGAAAACATTGACGCTATTGTTAATAATCCAGAGTCTCCGACATTTCAAAACACTATTGTAGCTCTCGCACAAGCTGATAAAGAGCTTGACCGTGTGCTGTTGGTATTCTCTCCGCTACTATCAGCTCTCAGTGACGATGCCATGATGGATTTGTCAATGAAAATCACTCCTCGTCTTTCAAACTATTCCACCTCGATATCGCTTAATGAGGGATTGTGGAAGCGAGTGAAGAATGTGTACGATAATAAGGATAAATTTAACCTTGACACAGAGGATGAGATGCTTCTAAAACGCACTTACGATTCGTTCGTGAGTAACGGTGCCCTTCTTGAGGGTGAGGACCGCGACACCTATAGTAAACTCTCGAGTCGTCTGAGTGAACTGACCACTTTTTTCGGACAGAATGTACTGAAAGAGATGAATACCTACGAGATTTGGCTCACTGCCGATGACCTTGCCGGGCTTCCGGAAAGCTCGGTTGAGGCAGCCGCGCTTGCTGCCAAGGAAAAGGGTAGGGATGGTGAGTATCTGTTCACCCTTGACCAGCCGGTGTATATGGCATTCATGAAGTATAGCAATCGCCGTGACTTGCGTGAGAAGATGAACCGCCTCTATACCGGTCGAAACATGAAGGGTGAATACAACAATCTTCCCATTATGAAGGAGATTGCTGAGACTCGTCTGAAAATTGCCAATCTTCTTGGTTACGAGACCTATGCAGACTACTCGCTTGAGAAATCAATGGCTCAGACTCCCGAAAAGGTGTATGAACTCCTTCACTCCCTGCGCGATGCTTATCGCCCTGCGCAGCAGGCTGAATTTGCCGAACTTACTGAATTTGCTTCTAATCTTGAAGGTAAGCCTATAGAACTCAAGCCGTGGGATTACAGCTATTATTCCAACAAGCTCCGTAATGCTAAATATGCTTACGATGAGGAGAAACTGCGTCCTTATTTTGAGCTGAACAATGTGATAGACGGTGTGTTTGGGCTTGCTACAAAGCTCTATGGCGTCACCTTTAAGAAAAATCCGGAAATTCCTGTGTATCATCCTGATGTGACCGCGTTTGATGTGATTGACAACGATGGTTCATTCCTTGGAGTGATTTATACTGACTTCTTCCCGCGCGCCAGCAAGCGTCCCGGTGCCTGGATGACAGGATTCAAGGACCAGGAAATCACTGCCGATGGTGTTAACTCCCGTCCTCATGTATCAATTGTGATGAATTTCACAAAGCCGACAGGCTCCAAGCCCTCGCTCCTGACTCCTTATGAGGTTGAGACATTCCTTCATGAATTTGGTCATGCTCTCCACGGACTACTTGCCAACACCAAGTATGCATCTCTCTCAGGTACAAGTGTGCTTCGCGACTTCGTAGAGCTTCCATCACAGTTCAATGAGAATTACCTTACTGAAAAGGAATTTCTGGATGGTTTTGCCCGTCATTACCAGACCGGCGAGCCGATTCCGCAGGAACTTGTCGACCAGATTATATCATCCTCTCAGTTTGGTGCGGCTTACGCTTGTTTGCGTCAGTTGAGCTTCGGATTGATGGATATGGCATGGCACACTATAAAAGCTCCTGTTGACGACCCTGAAAAGTTTGAGCAGGAATCTATTGAGTCGGTGGCTATGTTCGAGCCTATTCCCGGCACCATGTCAGGCACCACTTTCTCGCATATCTTCTCTGGAGGTTACGCCGCCGGTTACTATAGCTATAAGTGGGCAGAGGTGCTTGATGCCGATGCTTTCGCTCATTTCAAGGAGCATGGTATATTTGACAAGGCTACAGCCGATTCGTTCCGTAAAAATGTGTTGGAAAAGGGTGGAACTGAACATCCTTCCGTACTCTACCGCCGTTTCCGTGGTAAGGATGCCTCTATTGATGCTTTGCTTGAGCGCGATGGAATAAAGCAGACACCTCAATCAGGTAAGCTCCCTATTCCCACCAAGGACTAATAGGTAGATTTTGAATTTCTATGATGTCCGGCAGTATTCATACTGCGGATGAAAAAATAAATCGGTCAGAATTTATGAATAAAGATTCTGACCGATTTTTATTTTTGTAGTGTCAGGCATTTGCCTGAATTAAATTTCACGTATCTGATTTTTAACGTGCTGCTACCAGTTTGGCAAACGATGCCGGTACGGGAGTGCTGAAATTCATATCCTTACGTGTAATCGGGTGCACGAAGCGTAGAGTTTGTGCATGAAGCGCCATGCGATGGATAGGCGAGGACTTGGCTCCATAACGGCGGTCACCTATAATCGGGTGTCCTAAGTCTTTCATGTGGACACGTATCTGATTCTTACGTCCGGTATCGAGTGATACTTCCATAAGCGAGTAACCGTTGCGGGTACGTAAGGTTTTGTAGCGTGTCACCGCGAGTTGACCTTCCTCCGGATTATTTGTGGAGTAAACTTCAAAACGTGAGTTTTCGGCAAGATAGCTCCTGATTTCGCCTTCTTCCTGCTCCGGTTTGCCTTCCACAATAGCAAGATATTTGCGGCTCAGTACCATATTGTTCCAGTTATGCTGTAGCTTTTCCTTTGCTTCGACGCTTTTGGCAAATACCATCAGCCCCGATGTGTCGCGGTCAAGACGGTGTACGATGAAAAGCTTATTTCTCGGGTCTTGCCATTTAAGGTAGTCGCGGAGAATACTATAAGCTGTTCCCTCCTTGATTTTATCAGTACCCATTGAGAGTAAGCCATAACCTTTGTTGACCACAATTATATCGTCATCCTCATATACCAGTTTCAGGCGTCGGTTGTAGAACACGCGGAACTCTCTTGAAAGATTCACCTTAACCTCGTCGCCTGCAGCGAGCTGGGTGTTGAACTGAGTGGTAGGAATACCGTTTATTGCCACCTGATTGTGGGCAAGAAGATTCTTGATTACCGTACGTTTGCGTTGAGGCATCGACTCCATCAGGAAGTCCATGAGGATTCCTTCTTCCTTCACCGGATATGTCTCTATCACATCCGGCTTGAATGAATTGCGTTCCGAACCAGGTTTGGTGTTATATGGCTTAGTGGGCATAAATATTCGTTGGTGGATAATAAATTATGATTTCTTTGAACGGGGAGCGCGTTTGGTGGCTTTCTTTGGAGTTTTCTCCTGTTCCGCCATTATCTCACGTACCTCTTCAAGAGTAAGCTCTGCCGGATTGGCAACACTTTTAGGGATTTTGTAATTATCCTTGTTGTGAGCTATATACACACCGTAGCGACCGTTTAGAATCTTGATGTCGGGTTCCTCATCGAACGACTTGACTATCTTGTTGTTGTCTGCTTCGCGTTTGGCTGTGATAAGCTCGGCGGCTTCCTCAATGGAGATAGAGGTGGGGGAGATTGTCTTCGGGATGGAGACGAATTTTCCATCATGACGCAGATAAGGACCGAAACGACCCACTGCTGCAATAACTGGTTTTCCTTCAAATTCGCCCACTTCTCTCGGGAGCTCAAACAATTTCAAAGCTTCTTCCAATGTAAGGTCAAAAACACTCTGGTCTTTGCGAAGCGATGCAAAGCGAGGCTTGTTCTCGCTGTCAGCCGACCCTATCTGTGCGATAGGTCCGAAGCGACCGATTTTCACCGATACAGGTTCTCCTGTCTCCGGGTGATTGCCGAGCACACGCTCTCCAATCTTATGTTCGGTGCGCATATCGTTTGCCTTTTCCACTTCAGGGTGGAAGAGTGTATAGAATTCAGCAATTTCCTGATTCCAGTCGCTTTCACCTTCGGCTATCTGGTCGAATTTCTCCTCCATGCTTGCGGTGAAATCATAATCAAGAATGTCTGGGAAATGTTGTGTCAAAAATTCATTGACGATTATACCTGTGTCAGTTGGAATGAGTTTACCTTTTTCAGCACCAACATTCTCGGTTTTGGTCTTCTGTGCGATTTCCCCGTCAGCGTCAAGCACGAGCTGGTTGAACGAGCGTTTTACACCGGGCTTCTCTCCTTTCATTATATATTCGCGGTGCTGTATAGTGGAGATGGTTGGAGCATATGTAGAAGGACGACCTATGCCTAAATCCTCCATTTTTTTCACCAACGATGCTTCGGTATAGCGCGGAGGTGCGAGTGTATAGCGTTCAGTCGCGGTGACATTGTCTGTCTTTAATGTTTCCCCGATTGACATAGGGGGGAGGGTTACATCTGTCGAAGAGTTTTCCCCTTCGTCATCATTACCCTCAAGGTATACTTTGAGGAAACCGTCAAATTTCAGTACTTCGCCTGTGGCGCTGAAGTGCTCGCTTCGTTTTGAAGGTGTTATGTCGATGGTTGTTTTCTCAAGCTCCGCATCAGCCATCTGTGATGCCATGGTGCGCAGACGTATAAGTCTGTAAAGTCTTTTCTCTTGAGCTGTACCGTCAATGGTCTCCTTATCAATATAGGTAGGACGGATTGCTTCGTGAGCTTCCTGTGCTCCCTTGGCGTTGGTGTGGTATTTACGTACCTTGAGATACTTCTCGCCCAATTCCGATTTGATAAGGCTGGATATGGTGTTGATGGCAAGAGACGATAGGTTGAGTGAGTCGGTACGCATATACGTGATATGTCCCGCTTCATAGAGCTTCTGCGCTATCATCATGGTCTGCGACACTGTGAATCCAAGCTTTCTGCCTGCTTCCTGCTGCAATGTAGAGGTGGTGAAGGGTGGGGCAGGTGACTTTTTCACCGGTTTGACGTTGATGTCGGTGACAGTGAACACTGACTGAGAACAAGCTTCGAGAAATTCCTTGGCTGCCGTCTCGTCGGGCAAACGGCGTGATAGCTCGGCCTGGAGTTGTGCGCCACCGGGTACAGTGAATAATGCGGTGACACGGTAATACGTCTCTGAGTTGAACGCATTGATTTCGTTCTCGCGGTCCACAATCAGACGCACAGCTACTGACTGTACACGACCGGCTGAGAGCGCCGGTTTGATTTTTTTCCACAGCACTGGTGAGAGTTCAAATCCCACCAAGCGGTCAAGAACCCGTCGTGCCTGTTGTGCATCCACCAGATGGAGGTCAATCTCGCGGGGATTCTCGATGGCGTTTAGAATGGCATTCTTGGTGATTTCATGAAACACGATTCGTCGGGTGTTTTCGGGCTTGAGTCCGAGCACCTCGTAGAGATGCCATGCTATTGCTTCCCCCTCACGGTCCTCATCGGATGCGAGCCATACGGTTTCAGCTTCCTTTGCTGCCTTTTTCAGCTCTGCCACAAGTGGTTTTTTCTCTGCAGGGATTTCATAAACCGGTTGGAAGTCCGAATCCACATTGATGCTTATATCCTTCTTGCGGAGGTCACGTATATGTCCGTAGCTCGACATGACTTTATAGTCCTTGCCGAGAAATTTTTCGATTGTCTTCGCTTTTGCCGGAGACTCTACTATGACGAGGTTCTTTATCATCTATATATTTTTTCTCTGCTGTGTCAAAAATAATCGGTGAGATGGCGGGTGATACCATGTCACTTTAATAATTCAATCGGCAAAGTTAGGAAAAACTCTTAAATACCGTTAATGATTTAACAATTTATCACATTTAGAGAGCATTAATGCTTCCCTTAGCCGATACACGCTGTAAGATTACTCGTGCGGTTTAAGCAGTCGTACAAGCTCTGCCACACCTACTGTTGCGGGACTTGCTATGACGTTGACATCCTGTGGCACGGCTGCCGGTTTGGGGTCGATATAATAAATGGGCACACCTTTGCGCACGTAGTGGAGCAGACCGGCTGCCGGATAAACCGCCAACGAGGTCCCTATCACCACGAATATGTCGGCTTTCTCTACCCATTCAATGGCTCGTTCTATGTTCGGCACCGCTTCCTGAAAAAACACTATGTGGGGACGCACCGGGTCGCCATATTTGTCGCGGGTGTCCGGCGAAGTCTCCAGGTGCTCTTCATCAAGGGTGTACACTCTGGTCTCATCAGCCATTGAGCGTACCTTCATCAATTCACCGTGGAGGTGAAGCAGATTTTTGCTCCCGGCGCGCTCATGCAGGTCATCGACGTTCTGGGTGATGACATATACGTCATACCATTTCTCTAACTCTACAAGTCCCTCGTGGGCGGCATTAGGCTTGCATTTTAGCAGACCCTTGCGGCGCTCGTTATAAAACTGATGTACCAAAGCCGGATTACGCGCAAATCCTTCGGCGCTGCATACTTCCATCACCGGATAGTTTTCCCATAAACCTCCTGCATCGCGGAAAGTCGACACTCCACTTTCGGCGCTTATTCCCGCACCGGTTGAGATTACTAATTTTGGTTTCATATAATTGGCTGATTTAAATCGCTTATTCCTTTATTAACGTTTCCCTTTAAAAAAAGTGCGCATAAGCTCTGCACATTCTTCACCGAGCACACCGGAGGTAACTGTTGCTTTAGGATGAAATGGTGAACGGCATGTATATACATGATAACCTCTTTTATCGTCAGATGCACCGTAGACTATCCTACCTATCTGCGCCCATCCTATAGTACCGGCACACATCAGGCATGGTTCCACCGTCACGTAGAGTGTGCATCCCTGTAGATACTTTCCTCCCAAGGTAGATGCGGCAGCTGTTATGGCTTGCATCTCAGCATGAGCCGACACATCGGTCAGAGCCTCAGTCAGGTTGTATCCTCTTCCAATCACATTTCCCTTTGGCGACACAACGATAGCGCCAATCGGTATTTCATCACGCTCCATAGCCTCCATAGCTTCGGCGAGCGCCATACGCATATATTTCTCGTCTTTTTCTTCCTGAGTCATATCTTGATTTATTTGGTCATGGGATTATCCCCTCTGGTCTTTCGTTCATTTACAGCTATAAATCCTTCCTCTCCTTCCGATGCAAAGATACGAACTTAAAAGTAACCTGCAAAAAAGCCGGTGGCATCCTGACGGCGCCACCGGCAATTATAATAGATATTCCAATTTAAATTCAGAAAGCAGAATCTACGATTTCCATAGTCTTGAGGTCATGCTTGATGTTTACCATACGACCGTTGTAGTTATTCTTAGCATTTCTGAGGCTGCCTTCAAATGACTTGATGTTGCCGAACATTGAACGCTTGGCATTAGCCTTGGTGAACTTTGCATAATCCTTTGAAACCATGCTGCGTGAAGCAGGTGCTGATACCAAATCCTTGAAATCAATCTTTTCGGTGGCTACCTGGATGGGCTCAGCGCCATTCTTGTAGTCATCATAGTTGGAAATCCAAGTATTTGCATAGTAACCATCGGCTCCTACGAATAGCAGAAGTGATTTAAGGTCAAAAGTGATTGCACCATCAGCAAATTTACCTGCGGGAATATTATTTTTCTTAATAGTCTCAATATCATATTTGCCAAGATAATTCTGAACCTGTGAAGAGAATGCGAATGCACCCTGTCCCCAGTCGGTGGTTGATTCAGACTCCTCGATATATACATATTCGGGGTCACAGGCATTTACTACGAGGTAGCTGTTGCTGTTAGCATCGTAGTCGCCGGGTTCGTTATAGGGGAATGCTTCTCCATAAGGATTTACGAGACGGTAGTAGCCATCCACGCTTTTGTGCGCCTGAACTTCCACATAGTAAGGTTCAGGAATACAAGAGGGGTAAGCCGAACAGATATAACCATCGGTATAAGCTACATAGCCCATTGATTCCCAATCACCGGCACCCTGTACGGTTTCAATCTTGAATTCTTTTGTCAACACAGTCTTAGCTTCATTGTCGGCATAGCCTACGAGGATTACAGTATAAGTGCCGCTTTCAGTGAAGTCAAATGCAATCATGCCGCTTTCAGAATAATCTGTTGCATCCTCGGCACCGTTAAGAGCCTCTACTGCTGCATCAATCTGAGCCTGGGTGAGAGAGCCTGCCTCTACGGTGTAGCGGTATGTTTCCACATCCTTGCCCTTGTAAACGAAGAAGAGTGCAGATTCAGTGTTGCCTTCAACATAGTTGCCGCGACGCTCGATATCCATTGAGTAGTCAGCAAAACCGCTGAGCTGGATAAACTCATTACCCTGACCGAAGCCACCGAGGCTGATATAGTAGTACATGTTCAAGGTGAACAGACCTGTTTCAGGCTCATAGTATGACTTGGGTTGGAAAGATGGATTGCCGGAATAAGTGTAAGTGTCAGAGCACATCACATTCTCGCTGTAGTTGGTATTGAATACACCTGTCCACATTTCAGGTACTGTACAGTAGTTGGTGGTGAGGTCACGATTGACATACACATTCACACCGTACATCAGACCAAACTGAGAGCTTGCGGGGATAGGATTGCCATTTCTGTCATTCATACCGACACTACCGAAGCAGTACTGCATGATGTTCGGGTCAGCCAGACTGGTGCGGGTGTACACAGGACAAGGACCATCCTCACCGGTCCAATAGATGGAGTAGGTGTAGGTGGCAGTGTTGGAAAGAAGATTCCAGGGAGTCCAGTCTCCGGGCTTGTATACGGTAACATTGTAAGAGCCGGTACCGTAATCTGAGAGACCCTGTGTGATTTCAAATGACAGAGTGTAGTTGACATCTCCAATCAGCTGGTCAGCATTATAGCCGATGGTAAGGGGTGCTGTAGCCGAACCGTCAGCGAAAGTCACAGTGGCAGGAATAGAGAACAGACCTGCGGGGTCATTGGAAAGAATGTCTGCTGTAAAAGTACCTTGAGTGCTTGTACGGGTTACAGTCACTTCAAAAGATGAACTGTTCTTGTCGAGCTCAATTTTTGAAGGAAGGTTGTCCGAGAAGTATGCCCCATCGGTAGGAGTGCCAAAGATGCCGTTTTCTGCAACATCATCATCGCCGCAGGCTGTCAGCATCGCCATGGCGATAACTCCAAAACCAGTGAGAATATTTTTGATTTTCATTTGTAGGAAATTCTCTAAGTTAATGAATATATTTTACTATTAGATGCCTGCCTGACCAGTAGGATTCTGGTCAGCTGAGGTGAGTGCCGGGTTACCTTCAAGCTCTGACTGAGGAATCTGTGAGAGCATCACGGCTGAACCTGCGGGAACATAGTAAGCATACTGAGTTACACGGTTGGAGGAAGTTTCCCAGTTACTGTTGCGGCGGTCAACATCCTTGTTGAGACGAAGCACGTCGAAGTAGCTCATACCTTCACCCCAAAGTTCCACACGACGCTGGAACCATACTTCGTCGAGGAAGTCCTCGGGAGAGGAAGCTGTACATGCATAAGGCACACGACCTGTCCAACGGAAATCATTCACAAACTTCTCGAGAGTTGCTTTGCCGGAGGCGATGTCGCCGCCGAGACCCTGCGCCTCAGCAAGAATCAGATACATTTCCTCAATACGAATCAAGGGGATATCGGCAGCATTGTTTGACTGCTGGAGTGTGTTCTGATAGGGGGCGAACTTAGTCACTGCATAGGTGGGAGCGCCGATACCTTCGAGATAAGCCACTGCGTCTGAGCTGGCATTTGTATAGTTAACAGCGTTTGAATTGCCATCCTCGTCAATCCACCATGTACGACGTACGTCGTTGGATGAGATGCGGGCAAAGAGGTTGGAGTTGATGATTTTCCACATACCTGCGTAAGCATAGCCGTAGGTATATGAACCCATCATACCGCTGAATGTGTAGAGACCGTGAACGTCGGTTTCATCCATGTTGATACCCCAAATCCAGTTGGCTGCTGAAAGCTCGTTGAATCCGGGCACTGAAGCCTGCTGTGCATTGAGAGCAGAGAATCGACCTGAATTTATTACAGCCTGTGCATCGGCTGCTGCCTCTGAATATTTCTGCATGCAGAGATAAGCACGGGCACGGAGTGCTTTGAGCACATTGTTGTCGATATAGCGCTTGTCATCGCGGGCAATAGGATTGCCGTTGGTAAGCTCAATACCTTCGGTGAGGTCAGCGATAATCTGATTGTAGATTTCAGCCACTGTGGCACGGGGCGCACCGTTGATGGCTATATCTGCCTGATTCTCCTCGGTGATGAGGGGTACACAAGGTGATTGTTCATGACCTACGTAATTGAACTGGAAGAGCTGAGCCAGCACCCAATAGCAGAATGCGCGGGTTCCGAGAGCCTGAGCACGATAGAAACGATAGGTGTTGTCGGCTTTTTCCGGGTCGAGGCTTGCCACGATATTAATCACCTGGTTGGCGGTATAGATTGAGTTGTATGGCACACGCCAGCGGCAGATACCGTAAGCACTGGATGCGCTGTTGTCCTGCCAAGCCACACATGAGGAGAACCAACCGTATTGGTCAGGATAGACGGTAAGGAAATCCGCTGTACGTGAGTCCATCTGTATCATCACGCCGGGATAACCGAAGTCAAACATATTGGCTGAAGCAGATTCCCATGCGTTGATGGCTGCATACATCGCAGCGATGGTAGCCTGAAGTTTTTCAGGATTGTTGCCAATAACTTCAGTACGCTGGTCCTCGGTGATAACATCGCCGAATGGATGTGTGTCAAGGTCGTTACATGAGGTGAATGACACACCTGCGACCATCGACATAAGAAGATATTTATTGATTTTATTCATTGTTTTTCCTGTTAAATAGTAGTGCTTTGATGTGTTAGAATACTACTTTTACACCGCCTGAGATAGCACGGAGGGCTGAGTAAGAACCTGCGTAGCTCTGCACGTAGCTCTGACGGGGGTCGAGACCCTTGCGTGCGCTCCAGAGTGCCACATTGTCAGCAGCACCGTAGATGCGGAGCTGGTTGATACCATAGCGGGTGGTGAACTTGGTGGGAAGGGTGTAACCGATGGAGATATTGTTGATAGAGAAATATTTTGCAGATACAAGCCAACGGGTAGAGTTTGAAGAGTTGTACTGCCATGCTGAGTCAAGACGGGGCACATTTGAAGTGGGATTCTCGGGTGTCCATGAGTTGAGAGCATCAGCATGGAGTGCTGTACCTGCATCTTTTCCACCGTGCATCAGCAACTGGTAACCATAGTCCCAGATTTTGCCACCGAGCTGGTAGCCGCACTGGATGCCGAAGTCAACTCCGTAGAAATTGATGGTAGTACCGATACCGCCGTAGAAGGGAGGAAGGATGTTGCCTGTGCTCTGACGGTTTGCCTGGTCACCGGTAGCGCTGTTACCTGAATATGCGAGGTTCCAGTCAGTAGTGGGGAATTCAACACCTTCGGAATTCTTTGCCCAGTAGAGGGGAAGACCTGTTTCATGGTCAACACCTGCATGCTTAACGAGGTAGAGCTGATACATTGATTTACCCTCTTCGTAGATACGTGAACCGCTAATCCAAGTGCCGTTCAGTTCAGGAGCGAGTTTAATCACCTTGTTGTTCACGTTGGTGATGTTGAAGTTGATGGCCCATGTAAGGTTCTTGGTGTTGATGGGAGTGTAATTAAGTTCAAGTTCCACACCGTAGTTACGCATTGAGCCAATGTTCATCGGGATTGAAGAGTAACCGAGTGACGGAGCTGTGGGCTTGTAATAAAGCATGTCAGAAGTCTGACGCTGGAAGTATTCGATAGTACCGTCAAGTTTGCCCTGGAAGAAGCTGAAGTCAAAACCGGTATTGAACGAGTTGGATGTTTCCCAAGTAAGGTCGGGGTTACCTTTATAATAAAGAGTACCTACTGACCACACGCCGTTGCCACCAATCTTGTTGTACTGGTCGAGATATGCGTAGTAGTTGCCGATGTTATCGTTACCCTGCTGACCGAAAGAAACCTTGAACTTCAACATGTCAACATTGTTGAAATCCTGCATGAATGATTCCTTTGAGATATCCCATGCAGCTGAGAGTGAGTAGAAGTTACCCCAGCGGTGGTCGGGATGGAAGCGGGAAGAAGCGTCGCGACGATAGCTTACACTTGCGTAGTATTTACCGTCGAAGTCATAGTTGATACGACCAAAGATACCGCGGGTAGCGTACTGTGCTACAGAACCCCAGTTCTCCACTTCGTCAATTACATTTGAAAGAGTGTAGTCATTGTCGTCGTAAATAGTGTTGCCTGTACCGCCGATGGTTGAGCTTTCCCAATCGTAGCTTTCATAACCTACGAGGAAGTCAAAGTTGTGTACATCAGCAAAAGTCTTGCGGTAGTTTGCAAGGAGCTGGTAGTTGATAGAACGGATACGGTAGGCATCCTGCTCAATCTGACCGCCATAGTTAGCCATCTGACCGTACTTACTGTTGGCGAGATAATTTAGGCGGTAATTCTGATTATAGTAGCCAATTGAACCGGTGATGTTGAGACCTTCAATCGGGTTGATTTGTGCAAACCACTTACCATTGAAAGTGTCAAATTTGTACTGAGATTTGTCGTAGATGAGTGAACCGGTCGGGTTACCACCTGCAAGGAAAGCGCGTGAGTAGTCAAGACCCAGACCCTTCATACCATAATCGTAAAGTTTATTGCCTGTAGCGGCATCGTGCATGATTTCACCTTGCGCATCGCGGAGATAGAAGGGATATACAGGAGCGATGAAGCTGGCGATATAGCTGGCGTTGCTTGATTGACCTGAAGTGGTCTGGCTCTGAGGATAATTCTGGTCCTCATAGGTGTAAGATACGTTGGCACCTACTTTGAGCCATTTTTTAGCTTGATATTCAGCGCTCACACGAGTAGTGAGACGGTCGAATGATGATTCCTTGATGATACCTTCGTCTGAAAGGTAACCTGCAGAAATCATGAATTTCAAACGGTCATTACCGCCTGAGATATTTACGTTGTACTCCTGACGGAAACCATCATGGAAAGTATTGTCAACCCAGTCATCGGGAATGATGTAGTTATTACCGTCATTGTAACCGAGGGTAGCGTTGGGATTGAAGAGACCGTTTGTACCGATAAGGCTTTGACCCTGAGGAATAGTGAACACCTGATAGCCGAGGATGTTTGAGCCAGGACCGGCGTTGAGACCTTCCACAGCCCAGTTGTGGGCGTCAAGAGGAGTGTAACCGCTTGTCAGCTCACGGTAGTTGCGGCGGGCGCGGTAGAGCTGCATGGTGTAAGTCCAGGGGTCGTTGATAGTCTTATAGTTAGGAATTTCGCGAGAGTTGGCACCCCAACGAGCATCTACAGTAACCACAGCTTCGCCTGCCTTACCCTGCTTTGTAGTGATGAGAATCACACCGTTGGCACCACGCGCACCATAGAGGGCTGCGGAAGCAGCATCCTTAAGCACGGTGATTGAAGCCACATCCTGAGGGTTGATTGAAGCGATACCGCCATCGTAGGGAATACCGTCAACCACGTAAAGAGGGGTGTTTGATGCATTGATTGAACCGACACCACGGATACGTACGGTAGGTTCTGAACCAGGAGCACCGTTATAGCTCTGGAGCTGCACACCGGCTACCTTACCAGAAAGAGCGCTGGTCACGTCAGTCACCAAGGTGTTTTCAATCTGGTCAGCCTTAAGCACTGATGCCGAACCGGTATATGCTGATTTTTTGGCGGTACCGTAAGCGACGGTTATGACCTCATCAAGCATGTTTGAGTTTTCGAGCACGATTTTCATGGTTCCCGCAGTGACAGGCACTTCGCGTGTCTGCATACCCACATAGGATACCTGAAGTTTTTTCACTGAAGCCGGAAGTGTCAGGGCGAAGTTACCGTCGATGTCAGTAACCGTACCGGTCTGAGTGCCGACTCCAAGCACGGTGGCGCCCACCAGGGGCTCACCTTCGGCGCTCACCACCTGACCCTTCACGTTCTGGTTCTGTGCCATTACGCTAAGGGAGAATGTGATGACTGCCACAAGTAGTAGAAACAGCTTTTTCATACCTAAGAGTTAGTAAACGAATTAATTATTTGTATGTAGTTATATGTGATAATACAGGCTCTGCAACTTCCTATAAGCGCCATTATCGGAAGTTGCGACATTTGCGTTAATTTTTTCATGGTTTTTGTGACAATTTGTTAGCGTTTTTTTGCTCAAAATTCCAAATTGACGGCATTAACATTGTGTATTAACATTTTTTTACATAATTAGCATTAACACTTTGCTGAAAAAATATTACTTTTGCAACGTTATTGGGTAAAATATGTGAAAATTTTTGAACGTTTTGCTATTTGTTCCCAATTTCAATCAACTTCCGATAATGGCGCTTAAAGGAAGTTAAAAGGTTTTACCACCTATAATAATATAGCGAATCTACGCATGAAGACAGGTCGCTGAATAATGTGCAATTTTAATAAACCATATACATTAATTAATTCGTATTACTAACTATTAGGTATGAAAAAGCTGTTTCTACTACTTGTGGCAGTCATCACATTCTCCCTTAGCGTAATGGCGCAGAACCAGAGCGTGAAGGGTCAGGTGGTGAGCGCCGAAGGTGAGCCTTTGGTAGGTGCCACCGTGCTTGGAGTCGGCACTCAGACCGGTACGGTTACTGACATTGACGGTAACTTCGCCCTGACACTTCCGGCTTCAGTGAAAAAACTTCAGGTATCCTATGTGGGTATGCAGACACGCGAAGTGCCTGTCACAGCAGGAACCATGAAAATCGTGCTCGAAAACTCTAACATGCTTGATGAAGTCATCACTGTGGCTTACGGTACAGCCAAACGTTCGGCATTTACCGGTTCGGCGTCAGTGCTCGACGCTTCCCAGATTGAAGCTGTGCAGGTTACAAACCCTGTAGACGCGCTTAAGGGTAAGGTGTCAGGTGTACAGATTAATTCCGCATCAGGTGCTCCCGGTAACTCATCACCCACTGTGTTAATCCGTGGTATCTCTTCAATCAATGCAGGTAACTCACCTCTGATTGTGCTCGATGGCACTCCTTACGATGGCGGTCTCGACAATATATCCACTCAGGACATTGAGTCAATGACTGTGCTTAAGGATGCTGCTTCAAATGCACTTTACGGTGCCCGTGGTGCAAATGGTGTGATTCTTATCACCACTAAGAAGGGTAAGCAAGGGTCAGCTCGCGTGACTCTCGATGCCAAGTGGGGTCAGAACTCTCGCGCCGTGCAGGATTACGACGTCGTAACTTCTCCTCAGGAATACATGGAACTCTACGGTCGTGCCATCGGTAACTACCTCACCAACCCCTATGGTCCTTTCGGAATGACTGAGGCTGAGGCAATTCCCTGGGTTAACCGTCTATTCTTCGGTAACTATTATGTAACTCATGGCAACACCCGCCTCGGTGTCAGCTCTTCACTCGGATACAATGTGTTCAACATCCCCGAAGGTGAAGGTGTGCTTCTCGACGGTTACAAGTTCAATCCTAACGTAGGTATCGGTAATGTGTTTACTGCAGCCAGCGGTGACCAGTTCCTGCTCACTCCCGACAACTGGAGCGACGCTGCCTATAAGAACGCACTGCGTCAGGAATATAACCTCAGTGTGTCACAGGCTACCGACAAGGGTTCGTTCTATGCATCTGTAAGCTATCTTGACAATGAAGGTATCACAGCTAACTCTGACTATGAGCGTCTTACCGGTCGTCTGTCAGCTGACCTCCAGGCAAAACCCTGGCTTAAGGTTGGTGGAAACATGAGCTATACCCACTATAAGTCAAGCTTCCTTGGCGATGACGGTAGCTCTTCTTCATCCGGCAATATCTTTGCTGTTAACAATGTACTCGCTCCTATCTATCCTCTCTATGTACGTGACGCCCAGGGCAACATCATGAAGGATATGTATGGCAACACCATCTACGACTACGGTGATGGTATGGACATGGGGCTTCCCAGCCGTCCTGTATTCTCTCAGGCTAACCCCTTGTCACAGAACATTCTCGATACTCAGAAGTATGAAGGTAACGCTATGACTGCAAGCGGTTTTGCAGAAATCCGCTTCCTCCGCGACTTCAAGTTCACCACCAACAACTCAGTGAACATGTACGAACAGCGTGAGACCAGCGTAACCAACCCCTACTACGGTCAGTATGCCTCATCAAACGGTATGGTATATAAATATCATGTACGCCGTATCGATTATACTTACCAGCAGTTGCTGAGCTATGCACGTCAGTTTGGCGAACATAACCTGAATGTACTTTTGGGTCATGAAAACTACTGGAACAAGTACTCTTACCTCTACGCTTCACGTACAAACATGCTCCTTCCTGGTAATGAAGAACTTGATGGCGCAGTGCTCAACAACAACAGTTCATCATACGAGACAAGCTATAACAACGAAGGTTTCTTCGGTCGTATCAACTACGACTATGACAGCAAGTACTTCGGTAGTGTGTCTCTCCGTCGCGATGCTTCTTCCCGTTTCCATCCCGACCACCGTTGGGGTACATTCTGGTCAGCTTCTGCTGCATGGATTATCTCTAAGGAATCATTCTTCCAGGCTCCCTGGGTAGATATGTTGAAAATCAAGGCTTCATACGGTGAACAGGGTAACGACAATATCGGTAACTTCCGTTACACCAACACTTACACCATCGTGAACTCAGGCGGCAGCCCTGCAGCGCAGCCTAACACTCTCGGTAACAAGAACATCACTTGGGAAAAGGGTGGTAACCTCAACTATGGTGTTGACTTCAGCCTCTTCAACGAACGTCTCTCAGGTACAATTGAAGGATTCTACCGTAAGACATCCGACATGCTCTTCTCATTCCCGCTCCCCCCGAGCTATGGTTACACTTCTTACTATGACAACGTAGGTGACATGGTGAACAAGGGTTTTGAAATTGACCTCCATGGCGACATTATCCGCACCAAGGATATCACATGGTCAGCCAATGTCAACCTCACTTGGTACAAGAACAAGATTTCACGTCTTCCCGACGAACGTAAGACCATGACTGTTGACGGTGTTGACGGTTACAGCTCTGGCAGCTACTTCTACGGTGAAGGTGAACCACTCTACACTTTCCGCGTGAAGAAATATGCAGGTGTTGACCCCGAAACCGGTTCTTCACTCTGGTATTACAACGTGAAAGATAAGAATAACCAACCTACCGGCGAGATTAAGACTACCGATGTATACAACGATGCTGATTTCTATCTCTGCGGCACTGCACTCCCCGATGTATACGGTGGTTTCGGTACTTCAGTCAATGCTTACGGTTTTGACTTTGCAATCGACTTCACATATCAGCTTGGCGGTCAGGTATATGATGGCACATACGCAGGTTTGATGTCAAGCCCCTACAGCTCATCACGCGGTCGCGCCATGCACAAGGACCTCTTCAATGCCTGGACTCCTGAGAACAAGTCATCTGACATACCTTACATGCAGTTCGGTGACCAGTATGTGACTTCAACTTCCGACCGCTTCCTCACAAGCGCTTCTTACCTCGCATTGCAGAATATCAACTTCGGTTACACCATCCCTGCTAATCTTACCAAGAAGATGGAAATCGAAAAAATCCGTCTCTACCTCTCATGCGACAATGTTGCAATCTGGTCAAAGCGTAAGGGTCTTGACCCCCGCCAGTCAATCACCGGTGCTGTAACTAACGCTTACTACGCTCCTATCCGTACTATCTCAGGCGGTATTAATGTAACATTCTAATTAAGCAGACAACAAGCAATGAAAACAATATTCAAATCAACTCTTCTACTTGCGGTTGCTTCGGGTATGAGCTTCACTTCATGTATCGATGAAGTTTACCCCACAAGCAGCGTTTCGCAGGAACAGCTTGAGTCATCAGTGAAAGCCGGTGAGGCTATGATGTGGGCTATGTCAGGTTTCATGGTTAACTGGAACACATCAGGTGCAAGCTGGCACGGTGACTTCGGTTACTCATCAATGATGCATATCCGTGACTGCATGACTGGAGACATGTCGCTCCTCGAAGCAGGTCTCAACTACAACCAGTGGGGTAACTATACTGAAATCGTATACCTCGGTCAGAACTATGCATCAGTTCAGCGTATCTGGAACTATTACAACAAGCAGGTCCTCGCTTGCAACAAGGCTCTCGAGTATTATCACGAAGGCGTAGAAGATGACCTCGGCAAGGGCGCACGCGCTACTGCACTTGCATTCCGTGCCATGACTTATCTCGACCTCGCCCGTTGGTATGAGTTCCTTCCCAACAACAACACTTCGGGTCTCCTCAAGAATGGCAACGACGTGACCGGTCTTACCGTGCCCATCGTAACTGAGAAGACAACCGAGGATGAAGCCCGCAACAATCCCCGCGCCACTCACGCTGAGATGTCAGCATTCATCCTTTCTGACCTTGACTATGCAGAGCAGAATATCGGTAAGGCTTCTTATGGTACCCGCCTGCTCCCCGACCTCGCATGTGTATACGGTCTGAAAGCCCGTGTTTATATGTGGAACGAGGATTATGCAAAGGCTGCCGAATATGCAGAAAAAGCTATCCAGGCAAGTGGTCGCACTCCTCTCACCAAGGATGCTTGGACCAGCACAACTTCAGGCTTCAACACTCTTGACAACACTTCTTGGTTGTGGGGTCTTGAATTCTCAAAGGAAAATGATGCTGTAGCAACTGGTATCTGTAACTGGACTTCAATGATGAGCTGCGAGGCTGAATATGGTTACGCAGGTGTAGGTGCCGCTCCTATCATTGACGCAAGAATGTATGCACGTATCTCTGACACCGACTTCCGTAAACTCTCTTGGATTACTCCCGGTGTTACTCCTCTGGTATATGATTTCCCCCTTATCGAGGAAAACTACAGAGGTTATTACGTGAACAACTTCCCCTATGCATGTATCAAGTTCCGTCCCGGCGCAGGTAATGTATCTGACCCCAACGAAGGTTCATCAACTGCCGTGCCTGTGATGCGAGTTGAAGAAATGTGGTTCATCTACATGGAAGCTATCGCTCACACTAACCCCGGTCAGGGTAAGAATTTGATTGAACAGTGGATGAAGACCTACCGTGACCCTGAATACACTTGCGAGGTTGCTGGAACCGACGAAGTGGTTGAGGAAATCGTATTCCAGAAGCGAGTTGAGCTCTGGGGTGAAGGTCAGACCCTCTGGGACATCAAGCGTCTCAACTATTCTGTTACCCGTAACTACGAAGGTACTAACTTCTATCCCGGTTCAGACAAGAACACCATCGGTCGTCCTGCATGGATGAATATGGTAATGGTTCAGACTGAGGGTAACAACAACAAGGCTGTTGACGGATGGAACAATCCTGACATCCCCGACAACTACACTACTGACGAAGGTGAAGTATAAGTCTTAAAAATTATCCTATATTAACGCCCGGCGAAACTACGCCGGGCGTTTTTTGTATCTATAGAAGTACTCCGTATTTAATAATTAGCTGAAATGTAGAAATTTATCGAAATATTCATACCTAACTTCCGATAATGGCGCTTATAGGAAGTTGCAGAGCCTGGATTATCACATATAACTACATACAAATAATTAATTCGTTTACTAACTCTTAGGTATGAAAAAGCTGTTTCTACTACTTGTGGCAGTCATCACATTCTCCCTTAGCGTAATGGCACAGAACCAGAACGTGAAGGGTCAGGTGGTGAGCGCCGAAGGTGAGCCCCTGGTGGGCGCCACCGTGCTTGGAGTCGGCACTCAGACCGGTACGGTTACCGACATCGACGGTAACTTCGCCCTGACACTTCCGGCTTCAGTGAAAAAACTTCAGGTATCCTATGTGGGTATGCAGACACGCGAAGTGCCTGTCACTGCGGGAACCATGAAGGATTGTGCTCGAAAACTCAAACATGCTTGATGAGGTCATAACCGTCGCTTACGGTACCGCCAAAAAATCAGCATTCACCGGTTCTGCCACTGTGATTGACGCGGCTGAAATTGAACAGTCGCAGGTTACCAACGTGCTCAATGCTCTTCAGGGTAAGGTAGCAGGTACTCAGATTTACAACCAGTCAGGTCAGCCTGGCAGCGGTCCGGCATCAATCGTGATTCGTGGTATCTCTTCACTCAATGCAGGTAACGAGCCTCTGATTGTGCTTGATGGTGTCCCTTACGGCGGTTCGGTGACCAATATCAATAATGCCGACATCGAGTCAATGACTGTGCTTAAGGATGCCGCATCCAATGCCCTTTACGGTGCCCGCGGTGCAAACGGTGTCATTCTTATTACAACTAAGAAGGCAAAATCGGGTTCCAATGCTCGCGTGACTCTCGATGCCAAGTGGGGGCAGAACTCACGTGCGGTTCAGGACTACAACACCATCCAGGACCCTCGTCTTTACTACGAGACATATTATAACTCTCTCTACAACTACTTTACCACTGAAAAGGGTATGACCCCCAACCAGGCATGGCAGACTGCTAACGACAACCTCATCAACAGCAGCGACTATGGTCTGGGATACCAGTCATTCTCATATCCAGCAGGTGAATACTTCATCGGCCGCAACGGTAAGGTGAATCCTCTCGCCACTCCCGGTCGCATCGTAAATTACAACGGAGCTGATTATTACATCACCCCCGACGATTGGTTGGATGAGACTTACAGCAAGAGCCTCCGTCAGGAGTACAACCTCTCTGTGTCAAATTCCACACAGTCTACCAACTTCTATGCATCAGTAGGTTACCTCAAGAATGAAGGTATTATCGCCAATACAAATTACGAACGCTTCACAGGTCGTCTCTCAGCTGATACTCAGGTGAAGCCCTGGTTGAAGGTCGGAGCCAACATGGCTTATACTCACTTTGACAATAATTCAATGGCATCCGACGGTTCAGCAAGCGCTGTTAACAACCCTCTTGCCATCGCTACCTCTATCGCTCCGATTTATCCTATGTATATCCGCGATGGAAAAGGTACAATCCTTACCAACGCCGACGGTCTCACCCGTTACGACTATGGTGATGGTCAAAATGCTGGTTTGACTCGCCCGGGCGGTGCTTCTTCCGGTTCTAACGGTGTATCTGACGTGCGTTATAACACAAGTAACTCCGAAGGTAATTCTGTGAATGCTACCGGTTTTGCTGAAATTCGTTTCCTTCGTGATTTCAAGTTTACTACTAACAATACAGTTTACGTGAGCGAAACTCGCGGTACCTCAGTGGGTAACCCTTACTTCGGTTCAAACGCTACTTCCGGCGGTTCGGTATCTAAGACTCATCAACGTTATATGACTTACACCTACCAGCAGTTGCTCAACTGGAACCGTAAGTTTGGCAAGCATGATGTAGGTCTCCTTCTCGGTCATGAAAACTCCTGGATTAAGCAGACTTATCTCGGCGCAAGCCGTTCAAACATGTTCTCTCCCGGCAACCACGAACTTGACGGTGCTGTGATTGACAACTCAATGAGTTCCTACACTTCATCCTACGACAACGAGGGTTACTTCTTCCGCGCTCAGTATGATTTCGATAGCAAATACTTCGCATCAGCTTCATTCCGTCGCGATGCATCCTCACGTTTCCATCCTGACCACCGTTGGGGTAACTTCTGGTCAATCGGCGGCGCTTGGATTATCTCCAAGGAGGATTGGTTCCAGGCTCCCTGGGTTGATATCTTGAAAATCAAGGCATCATACGGTGAACAGGGTAATGACAATATCGGTAACTACCGTTACACCAACACTTACACTGTGGTCAACGTGAACGGTCAACCTTCACTCTCTGCAAGCTCTGTAAAGGGTAATCCCAACATCACCTGGGAGAAGAACGGTAACTTCAATGCCGGTGTGGAATTCGGTTTCTTCAACAACCGTCTTAACGGTAGCATCGAAGCATTCTACCGCAAGACATCCGACATGCTCTATCAGAAGCCTCTCGCTGCTTCATCAGGTTATTCAAACCAGTGGGAAAACTTCGGTGATATGAGCAATACCGGTATCGAAATCGACCTTCAGGGTACAGTTATCAATACCCGCGATTTCTCATGGGGCTTAAACTTCAACCTCACATGGTATAAGAACAAGGTTACCCGTCTCCCCGAAACCAACAAGGGTAGCTATGTGGAAGGTCACTACGGTACATCTTCACGTGGTTTCTTTATCGCGGAGGGTCTCCCCATGTATACCTACTATGCAGCTAAGTATGCTGGTGTTGACCCTGAAAATGGTAAACCCATGTTCTGGAAAAATGTATATGAGACAGATTCCGAAGGTAAAGTCGTGAATGATGCCAACGGTCATCCTATCGTGGTTGACCGCAAGAAGGTATACTCAGACCAGGACCCTGACAAGTATCTTTGTGGTTCTGCAATCCCCAAGGCATACGGTGGTTTCGGTACAACTTTCACTTACAAAGGATTTGACCTTTCTGTAGATTTCACCTACCAGATTGGTGGTAAGATTGAGGATTCAGACTATTCATCCTACATGTCAGCACCCCGTGCCATGAGTCAGGGTAGCGCAATCCACGCTGACGTTCTCAACGCATGGAGTCCCGAGAATCCTACCAGCTCAATCCCCCGTTTCCAGTTCGGCGACAACTTCGCTGTTTCATCTGACCAGTATTACACCGACGCGTCATATCTGAGCCTTCAGAATGTCAATTTCGGTTACACTATTCCTCAGAATATCTGCCGCAAGATGTTCCTTGACAAGGTCCGTCTCTACGTCAGCGGTGAAAACCTCTGGTTGTGGTCAAAGCGTCAGGGTCTCGATCCCCGTCAGTTTGCTCTCGGAGGCTCAGGAATCGGCGGTGGCAACACCTATTACTCAGCTATCCGTACTATCTCAGGTGGTATTACAGTAACATTCTAATTAATTCGACTTATTCACAATGAAAAAGATATTGAAACAAATAGCGGTACTTGCCGTAGCCACACCGATGCTTACGGGATGTATCGAGGAGACATTCCCGACCAGCGGTGTCACCACCGAGCAGGTTACTGAATCGTCCAAGTCGCTTGAGTCAATCGTGAAGGGTATGCCTGCGTATATGAAGCAGTACCATATATGGAGTACAAATGCCTTCGACTTCGGTTATCCCTCTGTGTTCATTGCACTGAATGTAATGACTAATGACATGATTCAACCTTACAACGGCTATCAGCACTTTATGTACTGGCAGCAGGCTCAGATAAGTCTTGACCCTGATTACCTGCTCTCACAGATTAACTGGTATTATCTCAACTTCCAGGTGAAGGCTGCCAATGAGGTTATCGGTATGCTTGTAGAACCTAAAAGTGATGCGGAAGTAAGGTATCTTGCTGAGGCTCTGGCTTACAGAGCGTCAACCTATATCGATATGGCTCGTATTTATGAGTTCCTTCCCAACGAGACAATCAGTGGAGTGAACTCTCTTGGAAACGATGTGACAGGTCTGACCGTACCTTACGTAACTCCGGAAATGACCAGCGAGGAACTTACAAACAATCCCCGTCAACCCCACGAAGCTATGTCGGCCAAGCTCATCGCTGACCTTACCCGTGCTGAAGAGCTCTTCCAGTCCACCAGTTCGGTCCGTGAATCAAAAGTATTCCCCGACCTCGCTGTGGTTTACGGTCTGATGGCTCGCGTATACATGTGGGACGAGAATTATCCTAAAGCTGCTGAATATGCCCGCAAGGCTATCAGTACCGGTTCATATTCACCTTTGACTCAGAGTGAATGGTTTGATAAGTCCAATGGTTTCAATAACTCATCGTTCAACTCATGGATGTGGGCTATTCAGTATGAAAGCAACGATGACCCGGTTGTCAGCGGTCAGAATGCCAACTGGACAAGCTTCATGAGCCCCGAATGCAATATCGGTTACAGCGGTCAGCGCGGATGTAACATGATGATTGATGCAGCGCTTTACACTTCAATCAACGATGCTGACTGGCGCAAGCTTTCATGGAAAGCTCCTACCGGGAGTGCGCTTTCAGGTCAGGAACCGTTCATTAACGCTTCAAAGGGTTCGTCAATCATGACTTATGCAGGTATTAAATTCCGTCCCGGCGGTGGTGAATTAGCCGACCGTTCAGTGACATTTGCAACTGCAATCCCCTTGATGCGTATCGAGGAAATGTATCTTATCGAAGCTGAGGCTGTGGCTCACACCAACCCCGCTCAGGGCAAGCAGCTCCTTGAGTCATTCATGCAGAATTATCGTTATCCCACTTATTCATGCCTTGCATCTGATACTGAGGGCGTGATTGACGAATGCTTCAAGCAAAAGCGTATTGAGTTCTGGGGTGAGAATGTGATATTCTTTGATTACAAGCGTCTTAACAAAGGCGTGACTCGTGCTTATTCCGGTACCAACTGGCCTGCTGAGGCTCAGTTTAACACCAATGGTCGTCCCGGATGGATGAACCTGCCTTTCGTAGAGTACGAAGGAAACTTCAACAAGGGTGTGGAAGGTTACCTTAACCCCGCAGTAGGTGATAAATTCAAACCCGCATAAGTAACCGTTCAAAGACTATAAAATGAAGCTAAATAAATTATTTTCAGTATTAGGACTGGCTTCAGTCCTGTCATTCACAGCCTGTACCGATGAGGTGGATTACACTCCGGCCCCCGCTGTGAACACTCCGGGCGTCTATTTTTCTTCCGAGGAAGAGGTTAATTTCACTATTGATGCCGAAACTGGAGTGCAGACCATAAATATCTATCGTCAGAAAACCGATGGTGAACTTTCTGTCGCTATCCAAACTTCTGGTGATGCTGATAAATTCTCCGTACCCTCAACGGTGACATTCCCCGCAGGAGCCGAGTCAGCCACAGTGGCAATCACTCCCTTGGTCGCTACAATGGAGGATTTTACCACCTACGCGCTCGCTATCACCGTGGATGATGCATTTGCCACTCCATATCTTCCCAATACTTGGGAGGGTACCTTCACCTATGCTAACGGTGAGGAATGGATTACAATCGGTGAATGCGAATTTACTGACGATGCTATTGGTCCGCTGTATGGACTTCCCGTCCTTTCATGGCCCGTTGAGATTCAGGAGCATTATGAGACTCCGGGACTTTACCGTCTTGTGAATCCTTATGGATGTGAGGCTGCTCCTTTGCATGAATACTGTACTCTCAGCGAAAATTATGTGATTGTAAACGCTACTAACCCCGCGAAAGTATTCTTCGGTGACAATGCAAATGCTGGCTTTGATACAGGTCTTAATGTTGGAGATGGTCTGTTGAGAATAGGCTTACAGGCTTACGGCTCGCTCAATGATGGAAAAATCATGTGGCCCGTCAAAGGTCTTGCTGTATTTATCGGACAAGATGGTTACTATGCTAACAACAGTGGACAATTCTGCATTGACCTCTCAGTGATTAAGTAAGTTCTTAAATCATATTTCTACAGCCGGTGGCGCCGTCAGGTTGCCACCGGTTTTTTGTTTCTGTGCAACTCCTTTGTGGGGAGAAAATGAGACCTTAAAAGGATGGCCGGAATTGATGAATTATAACCAATAATGAGTAAAATTTGACTTTTTGTTATAAAATCAGTAAAATTTTTGAAAAATTGTTTGTGTATTCCAATCAAAGGTTATATATTTGCAGTGTCGATAAAGAGTGACACCCATATATACGTCACTTTTTCGGCTTGATGAAAAATGAATGTTATGAACAATCTATACTCACCCAAAACTAATTGGTGGCGCCTCGGTAATAAATATCGGTGGCGATAACTTATATCCTAAACAAATCTCTACAACTCTCCCAATAAGGACAACATTTTCTTTAGCCACTGATTGCGCCAGTAATCGGTGGCTATTTATTTTTTAGGTTCGTTTTATAATCCCCTTTCAAAAAATTTACAGATATTATTTTCAGAATGGAAACTTACAAATCATTACTTCCGGTGGATAAGGATGGATATTACGGCCGTTTCGGCGGCGCATACATACCCGAAATTCTTCACAAGAATGTGGAAAATCTTCTTGCGGCATTTCACCGCTATGTGGACGACCCCGAATTTAACGCTGAGTTCGAGCTTCTGCTGCGCGATTATGTCGGACGCCCTTCACCTCTTTACAGGGCTTCCCGCATGAGCCGGATGTATGGTACCAACATATACCTGAAGCGTGAGGACCTCAACCATACCGGTGCTCACAAAATTAACAATGCCATAGGTTCCGCACTTCTGGCAAAGAGGATGGGGAAGAAGCGGATTATTGCCGAGACCGGAGCCGGTCAGCATGGAGTGGCTACCGCCACGGTGTGTGCTCTGCTCGGTCTGGAGTGTGTAGTTTATATGGGAGCCACAGATGTGGCACGGCAGCAGCCCAATGTGGAGCGCATGAAGATGCTTGGTGCCAGAGTGGAGCCTGTGCGCAGTGGCAACATGACACTCAAGGATGCTACAAATGAGGCTATACGCGACTGGTGTTGCAACCCCGACAGCTTTTATATAATAGGTAGCACGGTAGGTCCACACCCTTATCCGGAGATGGTGGCACATTTCCAGTCGGTAATCAGCCGCGAAATCAAGGAACAGCTCCGCTCGCAGATTGGACGTGAGAATCCTGACTATGTGGTGGCTTGTGTGGGAGGTGGAAGTAACGCTGCCGGGGCCTTCTATCACTTTATCAATTCACAATCGGTGCGTCTGATAGCTGCCGAGGCGGCCGGAAAAGGAGTGGATTCAGGAGAGACCGCCGCTACCATGCATGCCGGAAGCGAGGGTATAATCCACGGGGCACGCACAATGGTGATGCAGACTCCTGACGGACAAATCATAGAACCTTACTCCATTTCTGCCGGTCTTGACTATCCCGGCATAGGTCCTCTTCATGCTTATCTCGCCACTTCCGGACGAGCCAAGGTGATGGCGATTACCGATACCGAGGCTCTTGACGCCGCGTTGCGTCTTACACGCACCGAGGGTATTATTCCGGCGCTTGAATCAGCTCACGCGCTTGCTGTGCTCGACAAGATGAAGTTTGCCAACGATGATGTTGTGGTAATCAATGTGTCGGGTCGAGGTGATAAGGACATGCACACATATCTCGCTAATATACCACTGAATAATGACTGATTATGAAAAAACTTACTCAATATATCAAGACGATTCCCGCCGACCTTGAGACTCCGGTGGGTATATATCTCAAAATCCGCGACCTCTATCCGCAGTCAGCGCTGCTGGAGAGTAGTGACTATCACACATCGCAGAATTCAGTGTCGTTTGTAGGGGTTGAACCGATAGCATCCTTCAGGGTAGTTGATGAGAAGGTAATCATGTCATATCCGGGAGGTGAGGAAGTTATAAAGCCTATAAGCGGCGATGTTGATGTAGTGACTGAACTGAAGAATTACATCCGGAGCTTCAAAATCCCCAGTGCGCGTGAGGATTTGCCCGACGGATTTTTCGGATATACAGCATACGATGCTGTGCGTTACTTCGAGAATGTGACTATTCAGCCCCGCGAGGCAAAATTCGATGGGATTCCGGATATCTGCTACATGCTTTACCGCTATGTCATACAGGTAAATCATTACCGCAATGAAATGACTATTGTGGAGAATTGCCCGGAAGGGGAGGCGTCTGGGATTCCCGGCGTAATATCTGTGCTTCACAATAATAATATGGCGCAGTACCCGTTCATTGCCCACGATGACCTTGAGTCGAGCATGAGTGACGATGATTTCAAGGAGATGGTGAGGAAATGCGTGCATCATGCTTTGCGAGGGGATGTGTTTCAGATTGTGCCTTCGCGTAGGTTTTCACAAGGCTTCTCAGGGGATGAGTTCAATGTCTACCGCGCTCTGCGCTGCATCAATCCGTCACCCTATCTGTTCTACTTTGATTTCGGTTCATTCAGAGTGTTCGGCTCATCACCCGAGACACATCTGCGCATCACCGGACGCACAGCCTATATCGACCCGATTGCAGGAACTTTCCGCCGCACGGGCGATGATAAGCGTGACCGCGAACTGGCACAGGCTCTTCTTGCCGATGAGAAGGAGAATGCTGAACATATCATGTTGGTCGACCTCGCCCGTAATGACCTAAGCCGCAGCGGAGGGAAGGTGAGCATTGATTTCCTGAAGCAGATACAATATTATTCGCATGTAATCCACATGGTGTCAAGGGTAAAAGCTGAATTGCCCGAAGGGGTTGACAATTATCGGCTTTTTGCCGATACTTTTCCTGCAGGTACTCTCAGTGGCGCGCCTAAAGTTAGGGCAATGCAGATTATCAACGAAGTGGAGCCTCACAGCCGTATGCTCTATGGTGGCTGTATAGGTTTCCTTGGTTTCAACGGTGATATCAATCAGGCTATAACTATAAGGAGTTTCCTCAGTTACGGAAATCGGCTCTATTCTCAGGCCGGTGCCGGAATCGTGGCTCATTCCGTTCCTGAAAACGAGCTGCAGGAGACACGCAATAAACTTGGAGCGCTTATCAAGGCTGTGACTTACGCCACTGAATTTTAAAAGTCACGTTTTTAACTCTCTAAAAATAGATACGACATGCGATTACTTATATTTGATAATTACGATTCATTCACTTACAATATAGCCCATGCGGTGCGAGAACTTGGCATTATCCCGGACGTACGGCGCAATGATAAAATAACCCTCAAAGAAATAGAGGTGTATGATAAAATCATTATCTCTCCGGGTCCGGGTATCCCATCAGAGGCAGGAATACTTCCGGAGCTCCTTGAGCATTATGCCACCGTCAAACCAATACTCGGTGTCTGCCTCGGGCATCAGGCTATAGGTGAGAGGTTTGGAGCATCATTGCGTAATCTCTCCACTGTTTATCATGGAGTACAGTCGCGGATACATCTTGTGGCTGACGATTATATATTTGCAGGTCTACCCTCCGAGTTTGAGGTTGGACGTTATCATTCGTGGGTGGTTGACCGCAGTACTCTTCCGTCCGAGCTTCAGGTCACTGCCTTCAGTCCAGATGGTGAGATTATGGCTATGCGCCACCGGGAGTATGATGTGAGGGGGGTGCAGTTTCACCCTGAATCTATACTGACTCCCGAGGGCATGACTATTATTGAAAATTGGCTCAACCATTAGACTCTCTGAGTGGATTGATTCTTAATTTATAAAATAGTGAAAATCAGTTTTAGTAATTCGGCTGAACACAAAATCGAAACGATATGAAAAATCTTCTGTATAAGATGTTCGAGCATAAGAACCTGACGCGCGAGGAAGCGCGTGATGTGTTGCTCAACATCGCAGATTCAAAATATAACGACGCACAACTCTCGGCATTCATGACTGTGTTTCTGATGCGCAGCATCACTCTTGATGAGCTTACCGGTTTCCGTGATGCCCTGCTTGAACGCCGCCGCCCGGTGGATATGGGCGATGTGAAGGCGATTGACATCGTGGGTACCGGCGGGGACGGAAAGAATACCTTCAATATCTCTACTGCAACATGCTTTGTGGTTGCAGGCTCCGGACGTAAGGTGGTGAAACATGGTAATTACGGGGCAAGTTCAGTGTCGGGTGCGTCAAATGTGTTGGAGCAACATGGAGTGAAATTTACCGCTGATATTGAACGGTTGCATAAGTCGCTTGATGAGAGTGGGGTGTGTTATCTTCATGCGCCATTTTTCAGTCCGGCGCTCAAGAGTGTGGCTCCGGTACGCAAGGCGTTGGCTGTGCGTAATTTCTTCAATATGCTCGGTCCGTTGGTCAACCCTACTTTGCCGAAACATCAGTTGCTCGGTGTTTACAACCTGAAATTGATGCGCCTGTACAATTATATAGCACAGAAGGAGGGAATCGAGTGTACGGTAGTGCATTCTCTCGATGGGTATGATGAGATTTCCCTCACTTCACCCTTCAAGATTGCTTCTGCCGTGGGAGAACGCGTTTATCTTCCCGAGGAACTTGGTTTCCGGAAAGCTGCGCAGGAAGAACTTTATGGTGGTGACACTGTGGAGGATGCAGCAGTGATTTTTGATGCGCTGCTTGCAGGACGGGCTACTGATGCGCAGCGTGACTGTGTGGTGGCTAATGCCGCCTTTGCAATCCGGACTTTGGAGCCGGAAGTGTCATTGTCCGATGCTTTGGTCCAGGCATCTGAGTCAATCAGTTCCGGTCGGGCTGCGGCTTGTTTTGAAAAGTTTGTCAGACTTAACAGTGAGGCGTAGGATTATGGGTACTATACTTGATAAGATTGTTGCCAACAAACGGCGCGAAGTGGATGCAAGAATTGCCCTTCTCGGTGATAGTTTCTCTACAGAACCGCAGCGTCAGCCGGTGTCAATGAGCAGGGCTCTTCTGGAGAATCCGACTGGAATAATAGCTGAATTCAAGCGTCGTTCACCTTCCAAAGGTGAAATCCATCCCTTGGCGCTCCCTGCCGAAATCATTCCGGCATATCAGGATGCAGGGGCGGCGGCATGTTCGGTGCTTACCGATACGGTTTATTTCGGTGGTTCACTTAATGATTTGGCTGTGGCGCGCTCGGTTGCTGACATACCGTTGCTGAGGAAGGATTTCATAGTCTCCACTTATCAGATTGATGAGGCGCGGGTGTATGGTGCCGATGCAATTCTGCTCATTGCTGCTGTTTTGACCCGCGATGAGGTGGAACATTTCACCCGTCATGCTCATAAGTTGGGGCTGGAAGTGCTTTTTGAAGTGCATAATGTAAATGAAATTGAAAAATTCAGCCCCGAGATTGATATGGTGGGTGTCAACAACCGTGATTTGTCGACATTTGTCACGGACCCCGGGCTTTCTATGCAAATCGTGAAGATGTTGCCTGAAAATGTGGTCAAGGTTGCTGAGAGCGGACTCACATCTATAGATGAGGTTGAGCAACTCCATCAGGTAGGCTACAGCGGATTCCTTATCGGGGAAACATTTATGAGACATGACCGCCCAGGTGATGCACTTGCAAAATTTCTTGACGGTACACTCTGATAATGCAGAATGATATGGGTATGAAGATTAAGGTCTGTGGTATTGCCGAAGCTGTCAATGCGGCAAGGGTAGCCAATCTTGCTCCGGATTATATGGGATTTATATTTCATCCCTCCTCTCCGCGCAATTGTTTCGGACTTTCGCCTGAGGTGGTACGTGGATTGCCGGAGGAAATTACCCGTGTGGGTGTGTTTGTAAATCGGAGTGAGGATGAAATTACCTGCCGATGTGCCGAGTACGGCATAGCCACCGTGCAGCTCCATGGCGATGAGTCGCCCCGACTTTGCCACTCTCTGCAAACCAAGGGTTTCACTGTCTGGAAAGCTATAGGTATTGATGGTAGTTTGGATTGGGGTACCCTCGATAGCTATGTCGGGGCTGTGGGGCGCTTTATTTTCGATACTAAGAGCCTGGCACATGGTGGTACAGGGGTAAAGTATGACTGGCAACTGCTCCGTTTCTATAATCTCGACATACCTTTTATGCTTAGCGGAGGGATAACCCCTGATGATGTTGCGGTAATTAAAGCATTTGCTCACCCGATGTTTTCAGGCGTGGATGTCAATAGCCGCTTTGAAACATCTCCGGGAATTAAAAATATAAACTTGTTACATAACTTTATTGAAGAATTACGAACTTATGAACAAAATACAACAGCTCTTTGAACGTAAACCGTCAGAGATACTTTCGATATATTTCACATGTGGTTATCCGCATCTTGATTCTACAGTGGATGTGGTGAAGGCTCTCGCTTGCGGGGGTATAGATATGATAGAGGTGGGTGTGCCGTTCTCCGACCCTATGGCTGACGGTCCGGTGATTCAGGAGAGCTCCACTGTGGCGCTCCGTAATGGGATGACACTCGAGCTGCTCCTTAATCAGATAGAAGAGGCTCGACGTGATGAGCCCGACCTCCCGATGGTGCTGATGGGATACCTGAACCCGATGATGCAGTATGGCATAGAACGGCTTTTCATACGCTGTAAGGAAGTGGGTATAGATGCTATCATCATTCCTGACCTTCCGTTCCATGAATACATGCGAGACTTCAAGGAATTATGCCGCAGATACGACCTTCCGATGATAATGCTAATCACACCTGAGACCAGCGAGGAACGCATACGTTTGATTGATGAGAATTGCGATGGTTTTATCTATATGGTGTCAGCTGCATCCACCACAGGCACGAAAGAGAAATTCGGAGAGTTACAGCTCGAATATTTCCGAAAGGTTGATAGCCTCGGTTTGCAACACAAACGTCTAATCGGTTTTGGTATCTCCAACCCTGTGACCCTTCATGAAGCATGGACCTACTCGTCGGGAGCAATCATAGGTTCTCTCTTTATCAAATGCCTTGCCAAGACATCCACCCCTACCGAAGCTGTAGCTCTTCTACGCGAGACCATAGGAATATGACTTCATGATGATATGGTTAATTAGTTTACATTTGAATGACTGGTAAATTTAGAGAAAATAATTAATTGATGATTGTTGGGGCGTTGAAAAATTGTCATGGATTGGGGATTGTGGGTGAAATTCGTTAATTTTGCAGAATAATCCGTAGCGTAATCAGCCGTTGGAATGCCAGGGTATATTGATAATGTGCGGAGGAAGGTACGAATTTATACGAAAACTTCATTTACAATGCGTTCTGAAAAAGAATTGGATGGAGTGTCGCTATTAGGCAACACTCACGTGAATTATCCAACCCAATATGCTCCCGAGGTGCTTGAGACTTTCGTCAACAAGCATCCTGACAATGAATATCTTGTCACATTCACATGCCCGGAGTTCACATCTCTCTGCCCTAAGACCGGTCAGCCCGATTTTGCAAAAATTCTGATTTCATATATCCCCAGGGAAAAGATGGTGGAGAGTAAGAGCCTCAAGCTTTATCTTTTCAGCTTCCGCAATCATGGCGATTTCCATGAGGATTGTGTCAATATAATCATGAAGGATTTGATTGCGCTGATGGACCCTAAATATATTGAGGTGACAGGGCTTTTCACTCCGCGCGGAGGCATAGCTATATATCCATTTGCCAATTATGGTGATGCAGAGCATCAGGACCTCGTGAAGAGCCGTATGCTTGCATCGTTTCGCAATGACTTTTAACTTTGAAGACTATGGCAAAGGATACATTGTTAGTGCTCTCAGGTGGTATGGATTCCACTACCATGCTCTGGGACTATGCCGGTGATATAGCTGCCGCCGTGACTTTTCAGTATGGTTCCAACCACAATCGTCGCGAGGCTGAATGTGCTCGATGGAACTGCGAGAAGCTGGGCATAGAGTGGATAGAGATTGACCTCGCTTTCATTGGCAAGTATTTTGAAAGTTCACTCCTGAGCGGTGCTGACGCGATTCCTGAAGGGAATTACGATGATGACAACATGCGCTCGACAGTGGTACCGTTCCGCAATGGCATCATGCTTGCCGTAGCTGCCGGGCTTGCTGAGAGCCGCGGGCTCAAGGCTGTGATGATAGCAAACCATTCAGGAGACCACGCTATATATCCCGACTGCCGTCCCGGATTCGTGGATGCAATGGGGAGGGCGATAAGTGAGGGCACTTACGAGCATATAGAGCTACGTGCCCCTTACACCGGTATGACAAAAGGTGAGATTGCCATGAGAGGCAAAGAGCTTGGTATGGATTACAGTCACACATATTCGTGCTACAAAGGTGGTGAACATCATTGTGGCAAGTGTGGCACATGTGTTGAACGCCGTGAGGCATTGGAATTTGCCGGTATAATTCTTGAAAATGACTGACGGACAGAACAATCCTCCCATTCGCAGACGACGCAAGCAGCGTCGCCGGTTCAGCTGGCGCAAGACTTTACGTCTGTTCGTACCGATATTCATGTTTATCGGTCTATGCATGGTGATGTGTGTGCCTACGGGTGAAAAACCTGTGACAGAAGACACTCCGGTTCTGAAACTTGGCAAGAACGCCACCGTCCATGACCTAGAGGTCGATACCGTGAGCCGCTATCTTTATAAACTTGATTCGATGCCTGAACCAACACAGCGCATAAAAGTAAATTATTTCGGCAACCTGCGTCCTTTCTTCAACGATAGCAACTATGTGCATTGGGCTGAGGCGGAGAAAATAGGTATCCAGCCACTCACCGACACTCGTTCTCACTGGCAGTTGAAGCGTCCGATTGTAAAGGTGACAACCAATCCGGATTTCTATCTTGACACACTCATATTTTCCCGACCTTATCTCGTGCCCGAGGCGGCAGCTGTGCTTCATGAAATCGGACACCGCTTCCGTGACACTCTCGATGTGAGAGGTGGCGGGGATTACCGTATAAAGGTGACAAGCCTTCTGCGCACTCCTCAGACCGTCAAACGACTCCGCCGACGCAACCGTAATGCGGTGGATTCATCTGTACATCAGTTAGGAACTACTTTTGATATATCCTATGCTGCATTCATTGCCAACTCAGCCGAGCATCCGCGCAGCATCGATGATTTGAAAGGTATACTTGCCGAAGTGCTTAAAGCGATGCGCGAGGAGGGGAAAATATTGGTAAAGTATGAAGTGGGTCAGCCATGTTTTCATATCACCGCCTGTGAACCAAAAAAGCAGCCGGAGGTTACATCTAAAAAGTAGACAATTAAATTCTAAATAGTCACAAATCAGATGGCAGAGGATATCGACAAGGATGTTGCGACGAAGAAACGTCCTGCATGGGTAAAGCTATTGATAGGTCTGGGGATTACTTTAGGCATTTTTGCTGTGATTATCCTTGTGGCTATTACTGTTGTGGTATCCTATCTCAAGCCCGAGCGCCTCACTCCGTTGGTCACACGATACGCTAATGAGTATCTTGACGCCGAGGTGGCAATCGACAGGGTTGAGCTTACCTTCTGGCACACTTTCCCGCGTTTTGAGCTGGATGTGAAAGGACTCTCGGTAAAAAGCAACGCATTGCGTCAGCTCCCTGACTCCATACGTGACAGGCTGCCTATTTACGCCGATTCGCTTGCCTCAATAGCCCACTTCAATGGGGCTGTGAATCTGGCTAAATTATCTGTAGGAGAAATTGCCATCTATGATATATTGATAGACAAGCCTTGTTTTAACATAGTCCAGGCTACTGACAAGGTTGCTAACTACGATATATTTCCGGAATCTGACGATGAGAAGGATGATGAAGGTTCCATGACGGTGATACCGTCGGTATCATTCGGAAAATTCGAAATTACCGGAGGATTGCCGGTGCGTTACTGCTCACTCCCTGATTCCACCGAACTGTCCGTGAGATTTTCGGAGGCTAATCTTACCGGTTATGATGCTCCTCTATATGTGATGGAGATGGATGGTGTGACGGATGCGCGGATAGCAGCCATGAGGATTGATAATTTGCAATTCGGCATCGGCGGAAATATCCGATGGTCACAAAAATCGCCTGAACAGGTGGAGCTTGATAAATTCCGTGTCAACATCGGGAATCTGCTTACTGAGACCACAGCTAAGTTTGATTTCGGAAAAGAACCTGTGATTGAGAAGCTCAGGTTTCATCTCCCTGCCACGGCGTTCAACGACTGCGTGGCTTTGATTCCTGAAAATATGCGTGGTGAGTTGGCGAGAGTAAAGACAAATCTTGAATTTTCAGCCGACGTTAATCTTACACGTCCCTATAGGATTGGTGTCGATTCAATCCCGTCGTTCAATTTTTCCATTGATATCCCTGAATGCAGTGGCTCCTACGATAGGCTGAATCTCCATCGTTTTATTCTCAATGCAAAGGGGGATATTGACGGTGAAAACCTTGACAAATCCACTCTGGACCTTGCGCGCCTTGTGGCGATAGGTGACGGTGTGGGGTTTGAACTATACGCCGATATAAGCAGTATTATCAGTGACCCATTGGTTGATGGCGAATTTATAGGTGGTGTCGAAATTGACCGCTTACCTAAGAAGTTGCTTGAGAAATTACCTGCAACTCTCTCTGGAAGCCTCCGAGCCAACAGCCGCTTTAATTTCCGGAAAAGCTATTTTGAACGTACCGAATTTCATCGCATACGTCTCACCGGCGACGCCTCGCTGAAAAATTTCAAGGTCTCCATGCCTGAACTTCCCGCTGATTTATATGCCCGTGAGGTAGAGCTGAAACTCGGCACTAACACCAGTTTCTCTCGTGGAGAAGTCAGAGTTGATTCGATGCTTATGGCATCACTTGCCATTGACACTCTTGCTCTTAATGTTACCGGCATTGAACTTCATGGGCGAGGATTGAAAATGGGTGTGGGATGTCTCAACATCGCATCCAGTGCCGACACCTCGGTGGTTAACCCAATCGGGGCAAGTATCAGTGCCGACCGTCTTGACATGAAGTCTCTCCAGGATTCTATGAAAGTGCGCCTGCGTGATGCCTCGGTGAAATCCACTCTCCGGCGTTTCAAAGGGGACAAACATAAACCGCAACTTAGCATGAATATAGAGGCGGCTCGTGCTGTGTATGGCGACCGTTTGTCTATGGCTCTGCTTAGAAGTACAGCGGCCGATGTCACCGTCTATCCGCAAACGCCCAAACTCCCGCCGCGCCTGCAGGCTCGCCTGGATTCCTTGCGCGGACTTTATCCGACGCTTGCCGCCGACTCTCTTTACCGGATGGCGTTCCGGGGGTTCCCCAGGCGTAATCATCATCGCGATAGTGCAGCAATCGCCGAGGGTGAAATAATGGATATTGAAGTCGATAATTCTCTTAAAAGCATTCTGCGCAAGTGGGGTGCCGAAGGTTCTCTCAAGGCTGCCCGTGTCGGTGTGTTCACTCGCATGTTCCCCGTGCGTAATCGTCTGACAGATTTGGATATAAGATTTAACTCCGACTCTGTGGTCATAACGGATACTAAGTATAAAGCCGGTAAGAGCGACTTCTTGATTAATGGTACCATCAGCAATATATCACGGGCTCTCACATCAGCCTCCGGTCGGCAGCGGCTTATTGCCAATCTCGACCTCAAGTGTGATACGATTGATGTCAACGAAGTGTCGGCCGCCGTTTTTGCCGGTGCGGCATTCCTTGAGAAAGACACTGCGGGAGCGGTTGCTATAGTCCCTGATATTGATGATGAGAAGACTCTCCAGGCATCTGTCGAGGCCGGTGCCGACACGATGGCTGTGCTTGTCATACCCTCAAATATCGAGGCTACACTCAACATAAAGGCTGCCAATATTTTGTATTCCGACCTTGTGTTTCACGATTTTACCGGAGTTCTCAACATGTTTAATGGAGCCTTGAATCTGAGCCGCATGTCGGCAAGCACCGATATAGGTTCCGTTGACCTCAATGCTCTCTACAATGCTCCTTCCCGGCGTGATGTGTCATTTGCATTCGGTCTGCTCGTCAAGGATTTTCATGTGGCTAAGTTTCTGGACCTTGTGCCCGCTATCGACTCTCTAATGCCTTTGCTCAATGATATAGATGGTATCATCAATGCCGACATTGCCGCCACAACAAGGATTGACTCTGCCATGAACATAGAGATTCCTTCTCTGAAAGCAGCCGTAAAGCTTTCGGGCGACAGTTTGAAAGTGATTGATGAGGAGACATTCCGCACCATAGGCAAATGGTTGCTGTTCAAGAATAAAGAGCACAATATGATTGACCGCATGAGCGTTGAGATGATAATTGATAACTCTCAGCTGCGCATGTTCCCCTTCATGTTTGATTTCGACCGATATAAATTGGGTGTGAGCGGATACAATGACCTCGCCATGAATCTCAATTATCATATCGCGGTGCTTAAGTCTCCATTGCCGTTTAAGTTCGGTATCAATATCTCCGGCAATGTTGACGACATGAAGATTCGGCTCGGCAGGGCTAAATTCAATGAGAAAGAGATGTCCAAGACCGTCTCTATTGCCGATACAACCCGAGTTAACCTTGTCAGGGAAATTCAGAACGTATTCAGACGAGGTGTCCGCAATTCTAGGGTCCGTAATCTGGATTTTAGCAATGTCGCCCGTGAGATTGTCTCGGACGATGTGAAAGCCGACACAATTTCGCGTGCCGATTCCCTCTACTTTATCAAGGAGGGGCTGATTCAAGCGCCTGATACCATAAAGGATGCAACTCTTAACAAGGATTTGACAAAGAAGAAAAAATGATGGAACAAGTACTTTACAGTGATGAAATCACTGCTTTTCTACGACGCCACCACTATAGCCGCGTCACTCCGAAAGCTGCTTTGATTGACATGGATGGCACTCTCTATGATTCGATGAAGAATCACACTGCATCGTGGCACAGGCTTATGACAGTGGCTGGGATAAATTGTACCCGCGAAGAGTTTTATCTATACGAGGGGCGCACAGGTGCATCTACCATCAACCAGCTAATCCGCCGTGAGTGGGGTCGTGATGCGACCGATGAGGAAAAGGAACGTCTCTATAAACAGAAGACACAATATTTCAATCAGTTGCCACCCGTACAGCCTATGCCCGGAGCGCGTGAGATGGTTGAAGTACTGAAAGCAGTGGGACTGGAGCGCGTCTTGGTGACTGGCTCGGGGCAGAACAGTCTGCTTAACCGTATATCCTCCGATTTCCCGGGACTATTCACTGAGGGACTCCGTGTGACATCTCGCGATGTCACTCATGGTAAGCCTCACCCCGAACCATTTATCCGTGCCATGCAGCTTGCTCATGTCACTCCATCGCAATCCATAGTGGTTGAGAATGCTCCGCTTGGAGTGGAGGCTGGCGACCGTGCAGGGGCGTTTACGATTGGCGTGACTACCGGACCGATTCCGCGTGAGGAGATGATAAAGGCTGGTGCGGCAATCGTGTTTGACTCCATGCCTGAGTTTGCCGCTGCACTGCCTGTATTGTTGTTATCCCTTTTAACCGTAACCGTTGATAAGTAAAAAAGTATATTATGCAGAAAATTCTGTACACAAACAATGTCAGTGAAGCTATAGAGAGTCTTGTCAAGGAAATTAACCCTGTGAGCGTCCATATTATCACCGATGAGAATGTGGAGCGCGACGTATTGGCTCGGCTCGCTTTGCCCTATCCGCGCATAGTGGTAAAGGCTGGCGATGAACACAAAAACATCGCCTCCCTGAGTCAAATATGGGCTGGACTGATAGAGCAGGGCGCCACTCGCCATTCGTTAGTAATCAATATCGGTGGTGGAGTCATTACGGACATGGGCGGTTTTGCCGCGGCTACCTACAAGCGTGGCATAAAGTTTATAAATGTGCCCACAACTCTGCTTTCGGCTGTCGACGCAGCGGTAGGTGGAAAAACCGGTATTAACTTCGAGGGTTTCAAGAATGAAATCGGAGCCTTTGCTCCTGCCGATGCGGTGGTCATCTCCACCATTCTGTTTGCTACACTTCCACGCGAGGAATTGCTCTCGGGATATGCGGAGATGATAAAGCATGGGTTGCTATCCTCGGAGAAGGAGTACAACGAACTTCTCAATTTTCATATCCTCGATGCCAATCTGGAGTCACTCCTCCCTCTGCTCGAGAAAAGTGTCAAGGTAAAGGAACGGATAGTTGAGGAGGACCCGAAGGAACATGGTATCCGCAGAGCGCTGAATCTCGGACATACCGCAGGGCATGCCTTTGAAGGTCTTGCGCTCGAACGCGATACTCCTATGCCTCATGGCTATGCCGTAGCTTACGGTATGCTTGTGGAGATGATTCTATCGCATACCCTTCTGCAATATCCCTCTGCTGAGCTATATCGTTACGCTTCATATCTGAAGGACAACGGTTACGGAGCTCCCGCTATTGACTGCAAGGATTACGATGCGCTGGTGGAATACATGCGCCATGATAAGAAGAACCTCACTCGCGATACCATAAATTTTACACTGCTTGCATCACCGGGCAATCCGTTGATTGACCGCACGGCAAGCGAAAGCGATATCAGGGCATCGCTTGATATATTCCGTGACCTTATGGGTATTTAAGGAACCGTTTATTCTGTGAGGGGTAGTTATTAAAGGAAGTAACCCACGCTGCAGAATACGTTGAAGTTATGTGCCGAGGGCTTGACCAAACCCGATGAGTTGGCGGCATTACGGCAACCTATGTGGGTGAACACATTGAGTGATATGCGGTTATAGAATGTAAGACCGGTACCGAGATGCAGACCCATATCGAATTTTTCGTAGGAATTTATAAATGCCTTGTCATCATCGAAATATCCTGCTTTGAGATGCTGTGTGGTGGTGAGTAGCTGACCGAGGTCATTCACCTTGGCATTATAAATGGTGGTTTTCTGGTTACCGCCTGTTCCGAAAGCGAGATACAGACCTCCGTCCGCATTCCATTTCACTTGTGAGGCGAGATTGAATGTGAATGAGAGATAAATAGGTATGTCGACATACCGGTAACTGTTGCGGATAAATACGTTAGATACATTAGGGGCTCCTTGCTGGGTCACCACTAAGTCCATTTTGTTCTTGTTGAGAAGATAGTTGAACTGAGTGCCGAGTCCTATGAAGTTTGAGAAATTGAATTTCACTGTGGCGCCGATACCGTATGCGAAACCCATTGTAGAGTTGATGTCCGACACCTCTTTATAGCAGCTGGAATAATTGTTGGTCACGTATGAGCCTCCGAACATTAGATGAGCGTCTATGTCGATGAAGTTTGACGCGCGTCCATAGTCGATAAATGCAGGAGATTCCGCCCTCATGGAAAGAGGAGCAAGGAGAATAGTAGTGATGATGGTGAGTATGATTTTTTTCATAGCCCGGTGGTTGATGAATTGGTTTTACTTGTTTGTTCTTTACTTCAAAATTACTCTAAAATAAGCTTATGAGCAAATTTAAATGAAAAATTGCGAAAAAGTAGAGATTTTTGTTGCATATTTGAATAATAATGTCTAATTTTGCATCACCAAAAACGAAATGAAGGCTCCTTAGCTCAACTGAATAGAGCATCTGACTACGGATCAGAAGGTTACAGGTTTGAATCCTGTAGGAGTCACTCAAAAGCGTGTTTCACTCAATGTGATGCACGCTTTCTTTTTTCAGATAGATGAAATTTGAACGTCACCTTTTGATGTTTGCCAAACATCAAAAGGTGACGTAGTTATGACTTCTTTTGAATAGGATTTTATTATTTATGCAGACGGAAGCGGTGTAGAGAGCCAACAAGGTGGTAGTAGGCGCTCACTCCTATATGTTTGATGGGTTGTGCAAGAATCAGCACCATTACCGCGCCGATGATTAGAATCACGCCTATGGCTGCACGGACTGTAAGCACTTCCCCAAAGAGTGCTATACCGAACACTAATCCTGTGATGGGTTCCAATGCTCCCAGGATGGATACAGCTACCGAACCTACATAATGGATGGAGATTGCCACAGTCATCAGCGATATAATGGTGGGGAAAATGGAAAGTCCGGTGACACACAGCCATGCCACCTCATTGGATGGTACGGGCTGCAGGTCGGTGAAGAAATTGAGCTGTACCACAAAAACCGTGATGCCGAACAGCAGCGAGTAGAAAGTAAGTGTGGAGCCAGACAGGCGCTGGAGGCGGCTTTTGTTGACCATTACCATATATATGGCATAGGAAAGAGATGAGAGCATCACCAGTATGACTCCCGTTGCTGTCACATGCGCCCCCTCTCCAGGATTACAGAGAAATACTACTCCGCTCAGACATAGAATTATGGAGATTACAGTCATTATTGATACACGTTCATGGAAGAATATCCACAGAAGCATGGCGATGAAGAGCGGCTCAACAAACAGAAGTGTGGAGGCAAGACCCACATCCATGTATTGATAGGCTTCGAATAGCAAAGCTGAAGAGAGTGCAAACACAACTCCAAGACCTATCATCATCGGGATTTCATGAAATTTCAGGTAGAAGCTCTCCTTGCGGATAAGCATCACTATTCCCAGTATCAAGGTGGCGAAGGCATAGCGGTAAAAAAGTACAGATGGAACTGCCATTCCCATTCCGTAGAGCGGCACGGCAAACAGTGGATTCGTACCGTAGCTTATGGCTGCAATCGCGCCTAAAATGTAACCTTTAGTCGAATTTGTCATATCTTTGGATGTATCCGGGTGTTGTCCGATTGAACAGTAACAGTCTTGAACCGTTCAATCACTTCATTAATGGACTGTTATAGTAATAGCCATTCAGAGGTCGTTTTCTTAAACCTCTAAAAAATTTTTACGGGTGATAGAGGTGTATCGGGTTATTTTTGCATAAAGGGGCGTAGAAGCTCATTGAGCTGGTCATACTCCACGAGAAATCCGTCATGACCGAAGGGCGACTGTATTTCTCCGTAGACTGCACCCGGGATTTTGTCGCACAAATCTTTCATCTCCTTTGGCGGGAATACTATGTCGGTGGTCAGCCCTATTACCATTGTCTTAGCCTTAATGGTTGAGAGAGCCTTTTCCATACCTCCGCGACCGCGACCCACATCATGGGTATCGAACGCATTAAGAATCGCATAGTAGGAGTATGCATCGAAGCGACGGCATAATTTCTCCCCTTGATACTGCTGATAGCTCGCGGCACGATGCACTTCAGGGAGCTCTTCGGAATCCTGTTGGGTGAGATTGTAACCGTAGTATCCGCGATAGGAGAGCAGACCTATGGCGCGGGCGGCGGCAAGCCCTTTGCGCCCGGCATCCGGACGTGGTTCGCCGAATGTTTTGTCCGCCTCTATGCACATGCGCTGTGTCTCGTCAATGGCGATAGTCCAGGGGGTGGCTATGGCATCGGTTGCCATAAGCGCCAGACGGGTGAAGCGTTCCGGCTCCATCACAGCCCATTCAATAGCTTGAAATCCCCCAACCGAGCATCCCACCAGTGTGTTAATCTGCCCTATGCCGAGAGCGTCAGCAAGCACACGATGTGCATTGACGATATCACGTATGGTATAGCGTGGGAAATCTTTGTAATAGGGAGTGCCGGTGAGTGGATTCTCATGTAGTGGAGATGTTGTGCCGTAAGGTGAGCCGAGGATATTGGCGCAGATTACAAAATGCTCGGCTGGGTCCAGAAATTTTCCTGCCTCCACTGTGTGGGGCCACCAGTCTTGCACGTCACTATTGGCAGTCAAAGCATGGCAAACCCACACCACATTGTCGCGGCGTTGGTTGAGTGTGCCGTAAGTGTGATACGCTATCTGTAAGGAGGATAGCTCTCCGCCGAGTTCAAGTTGAAACGGTGCGTCGTGATGGTAATACTGAATCATCGTTAAATGCTATTGTGAGTGCCAATGTTACGTGGGTGCAAAGTTACATATTTAAATTGACATTATCGCACCTTTTCGGCTTATTCATGTAGTAACTTTGCAGTGTAAAACTTATTATTGAACTTAATACCTTATTAAATCATGAAGTCAAAAGAATTTACAATGTATGCATCTATGAGTTTGGATTCCGGATATATGGCAAAATCGGCGTAACCACTGTTCCCTGTCTTAGAGACAAATGTTGCGCCGATTGTAAGGTCAGTAAAAGCTAACCAGCCTTTTATCTGAATTTGTGGTAGCCGTTATCAGAATGTTACGTTATACTTATTAAGGAGTGTGATAGGGTGATATGACTCCTTGGCATATCGTAGACTGGGGTCTCCTACATCTTCTTGTCGGTTTATGTAGATTATCTCCGGGTGGCGTGACAACATCATTTCGGCAAAAAGCTTGTTGATGGTCTCCCCGGCACCGGGAATCTCATGATTCATCTTTTCGATATGGACATGTAGGGTATCGTTGAGAACCTCTCCGATAGTGAAAGCCACTATGCCGTCAGTTGGGGTGGAAAGTACCGCACCCTCAAACGGATATCGGTCCAGATTGTTGAGTACAAGCTTCACCTGCTCGCGCTCTATGTCGGCTATCGCCGGCTTGGAGAGTGGGAGATGGGTAGCGTTAAAAAATTCCTTGATATCCGGAATCAGCTCGGCAGTTAGTGGTTTGAAAGTATAGTCGGGATTGTCGGCCATGAAGCGGTTGACGTGGTTGCGCTTTTTGCTGAGTTTCTTGCCGGAGAGGGTGGCAAGCGCTTCGGCAGAATAGAGATAGTCACTCCAGTCTTTCAGCTGCTCTTCGCGAATGGAACCGAGGCAACGCAGAGCGGGTAGGGCATCCTCAGGCACGGCTGAAAACTGAAGGTCCATTCTCTTGCTGTCACAGAAGTCTGCCAATAGACCGACCGACTCTTCCAGCCCCATCTTGCCGACAGGGAGCGAAAAAGCCGGTCGTGTTACGTCATCCTCAGTCACTCCCTTAATGAAAAGAGTGTCATTGAAGATACAATATGTATAGTCGAAATAGTCAATCCACATGTAGATTCCCCCGATTGAGAAGTCGCAAGTGCGGCTCCCGGAGAACGCTAACATTGAGCGCACGAGGGACACGTCGTCAAGTGTGAGGGGCTTGAATCGAAGAGGTGAATTTTTCCTGGCGGTAATAGTTGAAACCATGTACCTGCCGTTTGGACGGGGTGTTATCATAAGAATTTGTTTATCTCAATTTGCTATAATAACACCTCTCGGACTCGGAGGGTTCACCTTTTCCGGCCGCTCGTCACTGGAGAATTACTGACGACCGTCTACTGCTACCTCACGGTTGATTTTGGATACAAGACCCTGGAGTACTTTGCCCGGGCCGAGTTCCACAAATTCAGTTGCACCGTCAGCAATCATATTCTGCACGCTCTGGGTCCAGCGTACGGGAGCGGTGAGCTGTGCCACGAGGTTGGTCTTGATTTCTGCGGGATTGGTGTGAGGCTTTGCGTCTACATTCTGGTAAACAGGCACAGAAGGTGTGTGGAATTCTGTCTTTTCGATGGCCTCTGCAAGTTCGGCACGTGCGGGCTCCATGCAGGGTGAGTGGAACGCACCACCTACCTTGAGCTTGAGCGCGCGTTTCGCTCCTGCTGCCTTGAGCTGTTCGCAAGCCGCGTCGATGGCTTCCTCTTCTCCGGAAATAACAATCTGACCGGGACAGTTGTAGTTGGCACATACTACCACACCGGGGATGCCGGCGCAGATTTCCTCTACCTTTTCATCGGGGAGAGCGAGTACGGCTGCCATGGTAGAAGGTTTGAGCTCGCATGCTTTCTGCATTGCCTGTGCACGGGCTGACACAAGGCGGAGTCCATCCTCAAAGCTGAGCGCACCGGCTGCTACAAGGGCTGAGAATTCGCCGAGTGAGTGTCCCGCTACCATTGATGGGTTGAACTCTTCACCCATAGTCTTGGCAAGGATTACTGAGTGAAGGAAGATGGCTGGCTGTGTCACCTTGGTCTGACGCAGGTCTTCGTCTGTACCTTCAAACATGAGGTCTGTAATGCGGAAGCCGAGGATTTCATTGGCTTTCTCAAACATTTCCTTAGCTACGGGATTGTTGTCGTAAAGGTCCTTGCCCATTCCTACGAACTGGGCACCCTGACCGGGGAATACAAATGCTTTCATATCTGTTATAATTGTTTGTTAGATTTCAGTTATAGGGCGTTGAAATAAATTGTTGAAAACATCATCTTGATTTTTCAGAGTGCAAAGTTACGATTTTTTCACCAAACCGTGGAGCATATCTTATGGAAAATCACTAACTTTGTGGTAATAATCCAAACATCAATCATTTTTATCACTTTGAAATTCTGAAAATTATGATACCCTGTCTTTTCAATCTCGGCACCGGCGAGGTAATCATCATCGTTGTGGTGATTCTGCTGCTTTTCGGAGCCAAACGCATTCCAGAGCTTGCCCGCAGTGTCGGGAAGGGGATAAACTCGTTCAAGCAAGGGATGAATGAGGTGACCACCGAGATAAATAAACCTGCTGACGACAGCTCCAAATCAACCTCGACTTCAGCTGATAAGGAGGTGGACGGGAAGTGACGGCTTCACGCGAGATGGGATTTTGGGACCATGCCGAGGTGCTGCGCGGAGTGTTGCTCCGGGTGGCGGCAGTAGTGTTTGTCCTTATGATAGCATTTTTCGCGGCGATGCCATATATTTTCGACAATGTAATCCTTGCTCCGTGCAGGGGAGATTTCGTGCTCTACAGATGGCTTGAGTTGCTCTCGGGGACAGGTCTGCTTGGGAGTGAGGGTGAAAGTGTGACAGATTTCAGCGTAAATCTGATTAATATCCAGCTTGCATCGCAGTTTTTCATTCACATGACGAGCTCTTTCTGGCTTGCCCTTATATTCTCGTTTCCGGTAATCATCTATCTCCTGTGGGGATTTGTGGCTCCGGGGCTGTATGAGAACGAGAAACGAGGCGTAAGGAGTGCGTTTGTGGCAGGAAATGTGATGTTTTTCCTTGGCGTGAGTGTGGGGTATTTCCTCGTGTTTCCGCTTACATTGCGTTTCTTGGCGGACTATCAGCTCAGTGCCATGATTCCCAATCAAATCTCACTTGATTCCTATATGGATAACTTCATGGTGCTTATTCTGGTGATGGGAATTGTGTTTGAGCTACCGCTGTTGGCATGGTTGCTGGGTAAGACCGGATTGGTGACACGTGAGCTTTTTGTGAAGTATCGCCGCCACGCTGTTGTGGCGCTTTTGGTGCTTGCTGCGGTCATTACACCTACCGGCGACCCTTTCACGCTTATGGTAGTTTTCCTCCCCGTATATCTTCTTTGGGAAGTGTCGGCATTTACAGTGCCGAGAAGTCGGAAAGAAACCGATGCCGTTGCTCTTCTCTAAGCGATGCATGGAGAAGAAAATCGGTTGGTGTGAGGTGTTAACTGATAAATCAATAAAATCGCGATAAAAATTATGAACATAGGTATAATCGTGGCTATGGGCAAGGAACTTGACCTTATTCTCCCGTTGCTTGAACAGCACGCCACAGAAGTCAAGAATAACACGGTTTTCCATACCGGTGTGGTGAATGGTAATCACATTGCCTTGATGCAGTGTGGCATCGGTAAGGTAAACGCCGCTGTAGGTGCTGTGACTTTGATTGATTCTTATCATCCGTCGCTTGTAATCAACACCGGAGTCGCTGCTGGTACAGGTGATGATGTATCGGTGATGGATATAGTGGTCGCTGACAGTGTGGCGCATCACGATTTCTGGTGTATAGGTGAGGAGTGGGGACAGGTGCCTGGTTCTCCGAGACTGTTCGAGACTGTGTCTTACGATTTGGACTATTCCGACTCTAAAATAAAGCAGGGGCTCATAGTTTCAGGCGAGAAGTTTATAGAAAGCAAGGAGGAGGTTGACGTAATCCGTTCGCATTTCCCGCAGGCAATGGCTGTGGATATGGAATCGGCCGCCATAGCGCAGGTGTGTCATCTGAAGGATGTGCCCTTCTTCTGTATGCGTGTGATTAGCGACACCCCCTGGTGCAGCCATGACAACTCACGCCAGTATGAGGATTTCTGGGAGGATGCGCCGCGTCACTCATTCGACTTGCTGCGCCGTGTGTTGAAATGCATCTGAAGTTGCTGATGAGAGATATTGCATGTTTTTAAACATCAGTTAAATTCTATCCTACCGTTAAAATTATAACGGCAAACGACTGTTAAAATCGTAATGACATGGAAAAGATTCCGAGTTTTACCATTAATCATGAGATTCTTAAGCGTGGTGTTTATGTTTCACGCCGTGATGCTACACCTTCGGGCGATGTGATTACAACGTTCGATGTTCGTATGACTGAGCCTAACCGACAGAAAGCATTGTCGCCGGAAGCGCTGCATGCCATGGAGCATCTTGCCGCCACATATCTGCGCAATCATCCTGAATGGAAGTCACGTATAGTTTACTGGGGACCGATGGGCTGCTGTACCGGTAATTACCTGCTCGTGCAGGGAGAGGTGTCCTCACGAGACATCCTGCCGCTCATAAAGGAGACCATGGAATTTGTCGCTTCATTTGAAGGTGATATTCCAGGCGCCACTCCAAAGGATTGTGGAAATTATTCGTTCATGGACCTGACTGCTGCCCGCGAGGCTGCGCGTCGCTACATAGATGAGGTGCTTGACCACATCACAGCCGAGAATCTTGAATATCAATGAAGGATTTAAAAGGTATAAAAGGAAAATACTATATAGCCAAGCTCATCGATGAGGGTGAGCATGAACATCAGGACTTCAAGTTTGCCATATCCGATGCCCGTAAAATAGCACGGAGCCTGTCTGCGTTCGCCAATAACGATGGCGGACGTCTGCTTGTTGGGGTAAAAGATAACGGTGTGATAGCTGGAGTGCGCAATGAGGAGGATATCTATGTGATAGAACAGGCTGCGCAGATGTATTGCAGACCTGAACAGGAAATCAATGTCACGGCGTTCAAATGCGAGGGTGGTCACACTGTGTTTCGCATTGAAATCTCGCGCTCCAAAGTGCGCCCTGTCATGGTACACGAAACTGATGGCACGTGGAAAGCTTACTATCGGGTGAAGGACGAGAATATCGCCGCACCGCAGCTTATGGTGCGGGCATGGGAATGTGCTGCGAAAAATGAAGGTACACTATTGTCGCTTAACGATGCCGAGCGCTGTCTGCTTGAACTTGCTGCCAAGGGACCAGTGAGACTCGAGGAGTTCATGGTGTCGGCTCATGTGTCGAGAGGTATGGCTGAGGATATGGTGGTGCGTCTTCATGCTATGGGAGTGATTGATTTTTCTTATGATGGTTCCCGCTTTAATCTCATAGCTATCTAATCGGTGCTGTTCCCGCAGTGAGGATTTTAATACTCTCTAAGTCTGGAAGGTATAAAACAGAATGAGTGGGTGCTCCTGAAGAGGTAGCACCGGAGGGGGTGGAATCCGTAAGAAATAGAATCCGCAAGTTGTGCTTGCCGGGATGGTATAAAAAACGTGGAAGGACAGTCTCACGACTCTCCTTCCACTTCTTCTAATACACAATTATCTATAAAACAACTAATTTTCAAATTGTTTTACCTTCTGTACTTTCCTGTTGTGCACAATATGAATTCATATTGCTCGTTTATCTCCGGGGGAATGTAGCGAACTGCTCTTTTCTCTCGCATTGGAGCAGGAATAGTATTAAAGGCGAGCCTTGATGGCTTCAGTTTCCTTCTCGTAACCGGGCTTTGCGAGGAGCGCGAACATGTTGCGCTTGTAAGCCTCTACGCCGGGCTGGTTGAACGGATTCACCCCAAGGATGTAGCCGCTGATACCGCAAGCCTTCTCAAAGAAGTAGATGAGCTGACCGAGGTATTTCTCTTCGAGAGCAGGAAGTGTGATGAGGATGTTGGGAACACCGCCATCGACGTGTGCGAGACGTGTGCCGAGTTCCGCCATCTTGTTTACTTCGTCGACATGCTTGCCGGCGATATAGTTGAGTCCGTCGAGGTTAGCCTCGTCAGATGGAATGAGTTTCTCGTGTTTTGATTCCTGAACTGAAATCACTGTTTCAAAGATGGTACGTTCACCTTCCTGAATCCACTGACCCATAGAGTGGAGGTCGGTGGAGTTATCCACTGATGCAGGGAAGATACCGAGGTTATCCTTACCTTCGCTCTCACCGTAGAGCTGCTTCCACCATTCTCCGAAGTAGTGGAGTTTGGGATTGTAGTTAACAAGTATTTCAGTTTTTTTGCCTGCAGCATAAAGTGCGTTGCGGGTTTCGGCATAAAGGTATGCCGGATTCTGCGCGTCAGCTGAATTGGTTTCCTTTTCCATCTCGGCTGCACCGTCAATCATGGCGCGGATGTCAAAGCCTGCAACGGCGATGGGGAGAAGACCCACCGGAGTGAGGACTGAGAAACGACCGCCAACATTGTCGGCGATTACGAAAGTCTTGTAACCTTCCTCAGTGGCAAGGCGGCGGAGAGCTCCACGCTGAGCGTCAGTGATAGCAACGATGCGCTTGCGGGCTTCTTCAACGCCGAGCTGGCGTTCGAGCTGCTCTTTGAGCAGACGGAAAGCTATGGCGGGTTCAGTGGTAGTACCGCTCTTAGAGATAACGATGATACCGAAGCGTTTGTCCTTCAGATAGTCCTGAAGTTCATAGAGGTAGTCTTCGCCGATGTTCTGCCCTGCGAACAGTACTTTAGGTTCGCCCTGCACACCGGGACGGTAAGCAGCGAAGCTGTCGCTGAGAGCTTCAATCACAGCTTTAGCGCCGAGGTAGCTGCCACCGATACCGATAGCCACTACAGTGTCGCATGAAGCACGGAGTGATTCGGCGGTTGCCACTATGTCATCGAGAAGCGCGTCGGTGGTTTCTGTGGGAAGGTTTACCCAGCCAAGGAAATCACTTCCGGCACCAGTGCCATTGAGGACTTTTTCAAGAGCCTCGGTGGCTTTGTCGTCGAATTTGTTAATCTCTTCGCGGCTCACTGTTGAGAGCACATCTTTGATATCAACGTTTATAGTCTTCATTGTTGTATAGTTTGTTAGTTTCTTTTTATTTCAGGTATTAGTATTATTTATATGAACCATTTGCCGAGAGCCCGGATTGAGCGTTCGGCGTTGGCATGACGATAAAGGATGTCATAGACGGCATCGAGTATCGGCATTTCTATACAGTATTTCTTGTTAATTTCCTTGATACACTTTGTACCGTAGTATCCTTCGGCGGTCTGTTCCATCTCCATACGTGCTGTGGATACGGAGTATCCTTTGCCAATGATTGAGCCGAAATTATGATTTCTGGAGAATCGGGAATAGGCTGTTACGAGCAGGTCACCGAGGTAAACGGAGTCACATATGCAACGCGGACGGGGGCATACCTCATCGATGAAGCGTTCCATCTCGCGGATGGCGTTGCTCACGAGCATTGCGAGGAAATTGTCGCCACCTTTCATTCCGTGAATTATCCCGGCGGCTATAGAGTATACATTTTTCAGCACGGCAGCATATTCAATACCTTCCACATCGCTTGAAGTGATGGTACGGGTATTGGATGCAGCGAGGCGGTTGCCAAATTCTTCGGCATTGTTTATGTCGTGGCAGCCTACTGTGAGGAAGCTCGGTCGGTCGAGCGCTACTTCCTCGGCATGACACGGACCGGCAACGACGATAATCTTGTCCTTGTTCACTCCAAAACGGTGAACCATGAAGTCAGAGATAATCTCGTTGTCGCCAGGAACGATACCTTTGACGGCTGAAACGATGTATTTATCGGATATATCGACCTGAATCTTGTTGATATGGGTCTTGAAGTATGGGGAGGGCATGACGAGGAGGAGTGTGTCAGCCTTGGAACATACGTAGTTTATATCGCTTGAAAATTCGATACGTGAGACATCAAACTGCACGTCGGTCAGATAAGCTGGATTGTGACCGAGGCGCTTGAAATCATCTATGCGGTCATCACGTCGCATGTACCATAGGATGGAATCGCAATTGCGCAACAATAGCTTTGCGAGAGCTGTAGCCCAGCTTCCGCCGCCCATTACTGCTATCTTTTTGAAATTCATGGCTGATGCGAACTGATAAGGTTAATATTAAATAGTTACTTTATAATCCCGGAGAGAGTTAAGCCTGAGGGGTAGCTGCGGTAATCCACTGTTCCACTTCCTCGATGGCGGGATTCTTGAATCCGAGTTTATATTTCTTATTTATACCGCAAAGTTCCTGATGGAGTTTTCCGGCGGTCTGAGTACCGAGAAGCTCGAGGGTATATACTCCTGCTTTGTAAAGAGGGGCTACCCAGTCGGCGGGGACACCGATAGCAGTGAAGGCTTCCTCCTTGTCGCGGCGCTGAGTCTTTTCAGGACGCATCTGCGGGAAGAAAAGCACTTCCTGAATGGTGGTCTGACCGGTCATGAGCATTACAAGGCGGTCCATACCGATACCCATACCAGAAGTGGGGGGCATACCGTATTCAAGCGCACGGATGAAGTCCTGGTCAATAATCATCGCTTCATCGTCACCTTTCTCGCCGAGCTTCATCTGCTCAACAAAACGTTCGTATTGGTCAATCGGGTCATTGAGCTCAGAATAAGCGTTGGCAAGTTCCTTACCGTTGACCATAAGCTCGAAACGCTCGGTCAATTCAGGATTGTTGCGGTGACGCTTTGTGAGCGGTGACATTTCGATGGGATAGTCAATGATGAAAGTAGGCTGAATGTAGAGACCTTCGCACTTTTCGCCGAAGATTTCATCAATCAGCTTGCCTTTGCCCATTGATTCATCCACCTCAATGCCGAGTGATTTTGCAGTGTCACGGAGCTGAGCCTCGTCCATGCCGGAGATATCAATACCGGTATGTTCCTTAATGGCATCAATCATGGTGACACGTTTATAGGGAGCCTTGAAGTCAATTTCGTTGTCGCCTACCTTTACTTTGGTGGTACCATTGACATCGAGACAGATTTTTTCAAGCATTTTTTCGGTAAACGCCATCATCCAGTTGTAATCTTTATAAGCCACATAGATTTCCATGCAGGTAAATTCAGGATTGTGGGTGCGGTCCATACCTTCGTTGCGGAAGTTCTTGGAGAACTCATATACACCTTCAAAACCACCGACAATAAGGCGTTTGAGGTAGAGCTCATCGGCGATACGGAGGTAGAGGGGTATATCGAGCGCGTTATGATGGGTTATGAATGGACGTGCTGCCGCACCGCCGGGGATTGACTGGAGGATTGGTGTCTCCACTTCCATGTATCCGGCATTGTTGAAGTATTCACGCATAGAGGTGTACACCTTGTTGCGCTTGATGAATATATCCTTCACGCCATCGTTGACCACTAAGTCGACGTAGCGGCGGCGGTAACGTAATTCGGGGTCATCGAATGCATCGTATGTCACTCCATCCTTTACTTTCACGATGGGGAGTGGCCGAAGGGACTTGCTGAGAACTATGAGTTCCTGTGCGTGTACTGAAATTTCTCCGGTCTGAGTGCGGAAAACGTATCCTTTCACTCCCACGAAGTCACCTATATCAAGAAGTTTCTTGAAGACAACATTATACAGGTCCTTGTCTTCACCGGGGCAGATTTCATCGCGGTTTACATATACTTGTATGCGACCGTGAGAATCCTGAAGTTCCATGAATGAAGCTTTACCCATGATGCGGCGTCCCATGATGCGACCTGCCACCGAAACTTCCCTTACCGGAGCATCGTCAGTAAAGGTCTCTTTAATTTCATCGGTGTAACCTGTCACCGGGAATTCAGCTGCGGGATATGGTTCAATGCCACGCTTGCGCATTTCCTCAAGGCTACCGCGTCTCACTATTTCCTGTTCGCTTAACTCAAGAACATTCATTTTTTTCTTCTTCTCTGAATATTGTTTGTTGTACGTGGTTGGAGATTTAGATGCAAAATTAAGCATTTTATCTCAATCAAATGCAAAAATTTTATGTAAAACTTAGTTAATAAATTGAGGTTGAAACGTAACAACAGCATATATTGGCAAGTATACTAAATATATAACTACACATGTCAGTCATTTTTAAAACTTCATGAAATGATAACAAAGTTTAAAGAGTATCTGGAGAAGAGTAATCTTGCAAAAACGACAATGAATGTTTACATCAGTACAGTGGAATATTATTTGCGCCATTATGATGATGTGTCGGTCAGTAATCTTCTTGCCTACAAAGGGTATCTGCTGGAACATTTTAAGCCACAGACTGTTAATCTGCGTATTCAAGCCATCAACAAGTATCTGGATTTTTTGGATTACGAGAATCTGAAAATGAAATTTGTGAAGGTTCAGCAGAAGAATTTTCTTGAGAATGTAATCAGCGATGCGGATTACAGATTCCTGAAATGCATGCTTAAAAAGGATGGCTTTGAGGACTGGTATTTCCTTGTGTGGTTTTTAGGTGCCACGGGTGCGCGAGTGAGTGAACTGCTGCAGATAAAGGCAGAGCATGTGGTGGCTGGATATCTTGACCTCTACAGCAAGGGCGGTAAGATGCGCCGCCTGTATTTGCCTTACACACTATGCCATGAGGCGTTGGATTGGTTGCAGTCAAAGAATATGTATTCCGGATACATATTTCTAAACCGGTTCGGTAAGAGAATTACAGCCCGAGGGGTGGGGCAGCAGCTGAAGCATTTTGCGGAACTTTACGGGATAAACCGGGAGGTGGTCTATCCCCATTCGTTCCGGCATCGTTTCGCTAAAAATTTTCTTGACCGCCTCAATGACCTGGCGCTGCTCGCTGACCTTATGGGGCATGAGAGCGTGGAAACTACACGCATATATCTCAGGCGCACGGCAAACGAACAGCGCGATTTAGTGAATAAGGTGGTTGACTGGTGATGAGGCGTCAGCTGCGTGTGACGTGTAGACCTGTCTTGCTCAGAGTCATGTCTACAAGACGGGCGTTGGGATTGAGTTGTGTGGACTGAAGCACGTGCTTAATACGGGCTGCAGCCTGAGGGTCCTTGGCTATCATGTACAGGTAGCCACCACCTCCGGCCCCGGGAAGCTTGTAACCGAGACACAGGTCATCGACCAGACGGGTGATGGCATTGACTTCCGGCGGATTAGTGCCATGGTCAAGCTCTATGTTCTGAGTCCAAGTTCTGCGAACAAGGTGCCCCATGCGTTCAAAATCCTGACGCTGGATGGCATCATACATCTCCATGGTATGCAATTTCATGTTGCGGAGCATGCGCAGTTGGTCACCGTGGTTGAGGAACATGCGGCGTACTATCTCCGCCAAGATATCCTTTGCCGTGCGGGTTATGCCGGTGTAATAGAGGAGATGGCAAGAGGCATATTCCGGGTCAGTGAAAAGATTGTCGGGGAGCCAGCGCACGTTGGGAGTCTGCTCAAACCCTTTGACTGACTGGAGAAGCTTAACGCCTCCCAGCACACCGCCGAACTGGTCTTGCCAGCCGCCACCGGTGGTGAGCAGCTGTTCGAGCACTAATGTGCGGCGGCAAATCTCGTCCTTATCCCAGGCAAGCGAGCAGAAATCGCTGATGGCGCCGAGAACGGTAGCGGCAAGGATACTGCTTGTGCCGAGTCCGCTGCCTGCGGGGATGGCAGAGAATAGCGTTATTTCAAGACCTCCGCCGAAATCAGAAAGCTGTGCTTCGAGCGAGGGATAGGTAACGGGACAGAAACGGGGATGGAAACCTGCAAGTGCCAGAGCAGCCTTGGGGATTGAGAAGGGGCTTCCGACCTTATTGAAGTCGAGGAGCTGTTCGTAGGTGCTGATGCATTCCGACGCGCCAAGGTCAATGCTGCGGCAGATGATATGAGGTTCAGAGCAGGGGCGGATGTATGTCTGCAATGGAGGCTGGCCGTTAAGCTCGATGGCGAGGTTGATTACATTGCCCCCTTCCATGAGACAGAAGGGTGGGGTGTCGGTCCAACCTCCTGCTAAATCAATGCGGACTGGAGAGCGGCTCCACACTATCTGGTCAGCGCAAACGGCGCGACGCGGGAGCTGCTTGCGGTCAAGAAGAGTGCCGGTGAGTCCTTCGCGGAGGAGGGAGAAAGCCTTAGCCTCTGACTGCTTGAAATCGGCACCTGAGAGACGAAGGGTCTCGGCGCGGAACATGGCATCATGGATACGGGTCATGAGAGGCTCGGACTCGGGGAGGGGTTTGGGGAGCTCGATATAATCGGCTGCAAAACTGCCGGCGGCATCGCAGAGGTCAGTCTGATAAAACACGCTGTGACGGTAGTTATCAGCAAGTCCAGTCCAGTTGGCTTTACGGAAATGTCGACGCTGCTCCACAAGGCGTGGAAGATTTGCCACATCGGATATTTGCTCGGCGCTCATGAGTCTGTAGCCATCAGGATTAAAGGTGCCGGAGAGCATGGCATTGACAATCTCGCCCATCTCGGCGATGTCCTTCACCACGGGGAATTGGGGGCGCTGCTGCTCTGCACCGGCAAACTTATCGTCGATACCGTAGACTCTCACCGCAAACTCATCGTCGCCAACAGGAATGATATCTATACATTTGCCCGGAGGGAGGGTGAGTGACCAGTCGTTTTCAGGAACACCGGTCACGATATTGTCGGTAGTCAGAACCCAGTGTTCGCTTATGAAGCTGTTTTCGACCCAAACGTTGGTGTTGTCAGAAGTGAACGGTTGCCGGGTGATGGCATTCTGGACGAAGATTGAGGGGTGAGGCTTGCGGTCACGGTGCATGATGCGCCGCTGGTCATTGACGAGATTCTGGATTTTCAGCATGGAGGATATCATCTCACGGCTTGTGCCGAAATGATAGAACTCGCCATCAGGTAGGGGCACTATGGCTACAGAGAGAGATGCCAGGTAGGGGTCGGGCATTTCGGGGTTTGTGCCAAGTGCACGTCCGAACTCGGAATACAGGTCGTATTCAATGAACTTGTCGCCATGTTTGGATTTCTTGCGCAATAGTTCCACAGCGCGGTCGCTGAGCACCCACACACCTATGTCGGTAAGGAAGTAACCGGTCTGAGAGAGCGCGTTAAGCTCCTCGACCGATGGTTTCTGGAGCATCTTTTCAAGCACCGCGGGTGAGTCGTGACGGCTGTAGAACACGCCATGATTTTTAGCAATTGAGGCATCAAGCCACAACCCGTAGCACACCACGTCGGCATCAGGTACGGGTGGAATTTCGTCGGACGCACGGATATATACGTCGCCGCTTACAATCATGGTGTTCATGCCGGAAGGCATCTTATCGATGATGCGCTCATAGAGCGGAAGCTGGAGGTCGAGCAGAGTCTGACTGAGTTTCTGTCCACGCTCCCAGCGGAAAATGGGAATTGGGGTGAGGATTTTGCCCGAAGGAGCATAGGAGGGAAGTCGGCGGCTCTGACCTCCGGCATGCAGAAGAATGCGTTTTCCGGAGCCAATCCATTCCATAAAATCCATGTCTTCTCCCCAGGCGCGATGGCATTGTTCAAGAAGCCATGTGGTGCCACCACCACTGCCAAGACGCTGACCCACGGGGTCGTTGGTGCAGAAATATTCATTGTCAGGAAGTCCGGTGACTTTATGGAATGCTCCCACAAGATTAGGTGGGAGGGAAAGCAATTTTTTTATCATGATATCAATTGGTCATATTTAGATGCCATATAGCATGTTATAGCAAATGCAAAGGTACATAAAAATCAATATTTTTTGTTGATGGGTCTTTAAAAATCTTGATTTTTATGTATCTTTGATGCCTGAAATTTCTAACATCGCATTTAAAACATCATGAAAAAACTACTGTGTGCCGTGTTTATGCTCTGTTGCCTTGCAGTGAGCATGTCGGCTGAAGGGAAAAAGGTGTCTATACTCGGAGACTCTTACTCTACATTTGAAGGGTGCATTGAACCCGCCACTAATCTGCCCTGGTACATGAAAGAGGTGAATCCGGAGCGTACAGATGTCACTGACCCAGAGCAGACCTGGTGGAGATTGTTCCTGAAACAGACAGGCTATGAGCTGGAGAAGAATAATTCGTATTCGGGTTCCACTGTTTGTCACCGTGGGTACCGTGGCGAGGATTACAGCTCGCGTTCATTCATCACCCGTATGTCGGACCTTGGAAATCCGGACCTGATACTTGTATTTGCGGCGACTAATGATTACTGGGCAAAGGTATCTCTTACCCCTGAAACCGCTAAGAAGCCTGAACCTCATCCACTCTATACGTTCAAACCGGCAATGGAGTATATGCTTCAGCAGCTTGGAGCCTTGTATCCCGAAGCTAAGGTGGTCTTTATCCTTAATGATGAAATACAGGGCGAGTTGCGTGATATAGTGATAGAGGAGTGTGCGGCTTATTCGGTGCCATGTATCCAGCTTGAGGGTATAGAGAAGCAGAAGGGGCATCCAAACCGCAAGGGTATGGAGCAGATTGCTTCGCAGGTTGTAAAGGCGCTGGAGGAGTAAGAGGACGAATCGGACTAATCAGACGAATCGGACTAGACAAATCAGACGAATTGGACGAATCGAAGGAATTGGACCTGTCGGACTTTTCTGATGAATGGACGATGGAGACCTGATTCGAAAACTGCATATAAGTGGGGTGAAGATTTTGAGTTCTTCATCCCACTGATTGTATCTGCGTTTATAATCAGGCGGGTATATATGACATTTATATAGCTTTGATTTGTAGAATGAAAAAAATCTTGTTAAATCTGTAGGTGGATAAGTGGTTGACGGAGAGTGTATTTTCGGTGTAAATAATATCCGGGTACTGTAAAAAATAAAAATAATTGAAACTATCAGATGGATAATTGCATCTAACGAGGCAAAAACAAATTCAATATGATGAGCCCACCGATAAATGAAAGGGATTTTGTCTCGCTCCTCAGGGAGCATTCCCGGATAATAAATAAGGTAAGCTATTTCTATGCCACACCTAAAATGCCGTTTGACGACCTGCGGCAGGAGATTTATATTAATCTCTGGCTCGGCAGGGACCAGTTTCGTGGCGACAGCAAGATTTCAACATGGATTTACCGGGTGGCAGTCAATTCAGCCTTGATGGCATTGCGTTCATCGAAACCTAAAGTTGAGACTGTGAGTCTTGATTTCGGTATGCTCGATTTATCCACCGAACTTGATGATGCCCAGAAAGAGAATATCCAGATGCTTTATGCGTTGATAAACAGACTGGAGGATATCGAGAAGGCCGTAATACTGTTGTGGCTCGATGAGTTTTCATACGAGGATATTGCTGATACCCTCGGATTGAAGCGTAACACTGTTGCGACAAAGATACACCGCATTAAAGAAAAATTATCAAAAGCATTGTAAGTATGGAACTTGACGAATTGAAAAATAGAATGGCGACTCTTGAAAAGGTACTTGACAAGAGTTCAAGCTCAGCTCAGATAAATGTGAAATCGGAAACCGCACAGACTAAGATATTGAAAAAGTATAGAGATGCCTCAGTCTCAGCCGGTGTGATTGCTGTAATGTTTGCCGTGTGGTGGATTCTAAATGTGGAGCCTGAGGCTTTTCCCACCTATCTCAAGGCATTCTTAGTGATTTATCTGAGTTTGTCATGCTTGTGGTACATATTCTTGTACTCCAGGTTAAAACGAGTCAATGTCGCGCAAATGGTACCAAGTCAGCTGTGCAAGGAGGTCACTTCGATAAAGATAATGACAATTACCGGTGAGGTGGTGCTCTGTGTGGGAGTAATGGTGTTTATGTCATTGTTTTTGATAAATCTTCTGACGGTGAAACCCTTTGCGTTCTGGTGGTGCTGCGCCACACTCGTAGGAGCAGTGGTGTGGGGTGTCTGGTACATATGGCCGCAGTATCTCAAACTGTTCCGCGACATGAGTTCTGTGGATGAATAAGAGAAAGACGCATGGATAAGTCATCACTGCACATGTGGAAAGCCTTGTGCAGTGATGACTTATTTAGTGACGGGGGTTACAGATTGAGGTATTGCTTTAGAGCTTCGACATATTCTTCGAAGGCTTTTCGCCCGTCGGAGGTCATTTGACAGACGGTGCGGGTTTTCTTGCCTGCAAATCCTTTCCGGACTGAAATATATCCGGCAGAAGAAAGTTTGTCGAGTTGAACGCTGAGATTGCCTGCGGTGGCATCGGTTTTTTCTTTGAGATAGACGAAATCCGCCTCTTCAACATTCATGAGAATTGACATTACCGCAAGCCGTAGTTGGGAGTGTAATAGCGGATTAAGTTCTTTCATCTCTTTTTAGCTTTGCTGTTTATAACATGACCCGGGATTATCATCATGCAAATCCATGCCAATATGAATAATGGCATATACCAATTGGCTGCAAGCAGTATTCCTCCGGCGAGACAGCAAATTGTGATAATTCCTACAATTAAACCAACCATACCACCGTAGACAAGGCTGTTTTCTTTGAAAATAAGACCTTGTGCAATTTCAGTTCCGGGCGCAAGGATGAGTGAATATACCAACATTGCCGACCAGCAGTTCACACCACCGATGAATGCAAAACCAAGACATACTAAAGACAGTACTATTTCCGATACGCCGAAAATAGTCCACATGCGTGATGTTATTTTATCAAAGCAGGTGGTTACACCGTTAGTGCGTTGTTCTTTGCGTGACATGACAATAGTCGTCGGACAACCTACAATAGGGATAGCAAACCAAAGCCAGTTCCAGGCATTGTGGTGCGTAGCTGCAAGAAGCACCCATACAAGTATGGAGACTATTGCAATAAGATAGCCCCACATCAACAGTATGTTTCCACTGCCGAGGTATTTGTCTTTTGTGCGGGCAATCATCGAGGTTATAATCTCGATGCTTTCTTTTTCATTGATTCTTTTGTCTTCCATATCGGAAATTTTTTTTGAGGATTAGTAAATCGGTTTATAATATAAACTATAGTTGTTTTAAAAAAGAGCGGTCGCGCGTTACCTCTCTGATTTCAGTTGCAAAGATAATGCGGTTTATTTTATAAACCAAATTTTAAAGGAAATATTTTTTAATTAATTATTGAAAAGTAGAGAGAGGGGGAGTGGTGAGGAAAGTAGTTGGAGGGAATGTATGGAATGAACTGGCAATTTCTTAGCGAGAATCATGTTATGAATCTCGCAGACTCAAAGACTTGTGGCAATCCTCTGAGGCAAACCATAAGCCGTGGAATAAAGCCGTTAACGATTCAGCCCGACGAAAGAATTTTTCTTTCGTCGGGCTTATTTATGCAATGTTTGGAATATTGAAAGAGGTTTATCAGAAATTTAGTGCAAGGCTTAAAGCAGGCGCATAATCAATTCTATTTGAAATGGAGTGGGTGTTGATAGATGAGACTCCAACATTCAAAGCCATCTTTTTTGCTTTCCTCTTATATTTATTTGCAATTATTAGAATTGGGACACTGGATAATGTCAGTGCACCCCCTGTTGCAATTATCGCAATAAATGGATGTCCATTACCTCCATCATTAAGGCTTAATCCTAATCCTATGAGTCCGTAAAAAGTGGCTGTGATACCAACGCCAAGAGAAGACCACCCAACAGCACGAAGAACTTTGTATTTACTCCATTCCTGAGTATTTTTATAATCAAATCTCATCACTGAATTTGCGGTATTTGCATAACTTGTCAAAGATGATACCGCCGAAGAATTATCAGATGCATTTATTACATATTCGGAATCTAACTCGTCTGTTAATATGAATGTTTTTGGTGAGTTATTAAGAGGGACAATCATTTTGTCTTGCGAGTATGCACAAAACGAGGTGATAAGGGTGCAAAGTAAACTAAAAAAATATCGTTTTATTGTATATGTCATTATATCTCAAAAGTAATGTAAACAGTTAGAAATTCAGTGCAAAACTTAATGCTGGCGTATAATCAATTCTATTAGAAATGGAGGGAGTGTTGATAGATGAGACTCTAACATTCAAAGCCATTTTTTTAGCTTTATTCCGATAATGATAGGCTGAAATTAGAAGCGGAATACTTGATAGAGTAAGGGCACCTCCGGATATCGTTACAATCGCACCTGCTGTTCCGGCTGCTGGAGATGCATCCAAAGCTACACCACACAAGAAAAGACCGACAAGTGTTGCAGGAACGCCTACTCCAAATGCGCTCCAACCAACAGCACGAAGTGCTTTATATTTGCCCCATTCCTGTGTATTTTTATAATCGAATGTCATTGCTGAATTTCCGGCATAATCGGAACTCATTGTATAAGTTGAAGGCATTGAAGATTGACTATATGGATTAGTCCCTTTTTCGGAATTTAAGTCAGATGTCAGTATGGAGGTGTCTTGTGAGTTATCAAATGGAATAGAAATATCGTTCTGTGAGTATGCACAAAGCGAAGTAATAACGATGCTTAATAAAATAAATATATATCGTTTCATTTTATGTGTGTATTTAATATTGATAGGTGCAAAGCTACACATAATCAGCATAATAACCTAATTACTATGCGTGGTATGGCATAGTTTAACAATATCAATAATATTTTTGCTAAATTTGTTATAATACAGTTGGTAAGGTCTGAACAAGTGCAAATACTATTGAGACTTACCGCCCTATAACCATCATATTGTGGCTATTTTATTTTGCGTGCCTTGAATTTATATCTTCTGCTATCTTGTGATGGATAAAGGACCGGGTCTTGAGACGCAGAAGTTACCCATAATTCA
>CAJTQR010000006.1:116934-131163 GCA_910578515.1 uncultured Duncaniella sp.
GCTGCATGAAGTTACAAGCAGTCCAACTAACAATGACAATGAGAACAAAATCTTTTTCATATGTTCCTACAATTCTCCAGTTGGCTCATGGGAGAGAGTTAAGTTATAATGCAGAAACGTGAGCCAACTATGCCACGTCTTAGTTTGTAGGTCGTAGGAAACCTTTGATGCAGATGTAACAATAGCAGCTCACGCATATGCGTGAGAACCACTATGCTATCTCTTGCATCGGTTTCTGAATTTCCTACGTTCACAAACTACAAGATACGCATAACGCTTCTTATTTTTCTAAAATGTCGTGATGAGATACATCTCATCGGATGCAAATATACAGATTTTATTTCAGATATAAAGTGCTTTGATGAAAGAAATTTAGGTGATGAAATAGAATTAAATAAAATGAATAAACCCTGGGAATCGCTAAATAATTATCATTGGTTTGCCTTGTTTTATCAATTAGGACATTTTAGTACACCTAAAAACAAAAAAAATAAAGGCCGGCAATCAAGTGACTGTCAGCCTTTATCAGTACCCAGACCCGGGCTCGAACCGGGATGGATTGCTCCACTGGTGTTTGAGACCAGCGCGTCTACCGATTCCGCCATCTGGGCATTATGTCGGATTTGACGGGGCAAAGGTAGGTATTTTTTTTTATACGGGCAATAGTTTGCTGTAATTTCCTGTAGTCCGAACGTGATTTTTTAATCAATCGGCTATTACAGGAGCGTAATGATGAGGATAGAGTGTTGAGAGAAATGAGGAGGGAGGATAAGGAAGATGATATTTGAGTGGATGAAATTCATCAATCGAGCTCATTTGGCTGCTCGGGGTTGGTGTACCAGCGGGAGTACATGAGATAGTTGTGAGCTATCTTTTTGTTGAGCTCCCGAGAGGTCTCAGGGTCAACCATCTTGATGAATTTGGCAGGTGCGCCACCCCAAAGTTCATTAGGACCGATTTTGGTGCGTGACAACACAACAGAGCCGGCCGCCACAAGGGCGCCTTCGCCAACCTCAGCATCGTCCATCACCACGGCTCCCATGCCGATGAGTGCATAGTCATGGATTCTTGCACCGTGGATGGTCACGTTGTGTCCGATGGAAACATCGTTGCCAATCTCGATGGTAGATTTCTGGTAGAGGGTGTGGAGCACGGAACCATCCTGGATGTTTACACGGTTGCCTATGCGGATAGAGTTTACATCGCCTCGAATGACGGTGTTGAACCAAACGCTGCATTCCTCACCCATAATCACGTCGCCGATTATGGTGGAGTTTTCAGCAAGGAAGGTGTCGCGTCCGATTTCAGGCGTAAAGCCACGGACTGGTATAATGAGAGCCATATTCTGTTATTTTACAAGTGGAGCGGTTGCGGCAGAGAGCCATTCACGTTCAGAGGCAGAGAGGGCAGGCGCGAGACGGTCATACACCATCTTGTGGTAAGCATTCACCCAGTCGATTTCTTCCGGAGTCATTATAGCGGTCTGGAAGAGGGAGCGGTCAAACGGGCAGAGTGTGATGGTCTCGAAAGCATAGAATTTACCAAATTCGGTTTCCTCATAGGGTATTGTGAGCACAAGGTTCTCGCAACGCACACCGTAACGGTCGGCAAGATATACACCCGGTTCGTTGGATGTGAGCATGCCGGGAGTCAGGGGCGCGAAGGTGTCGTTAAGGCGGATGCTCTGAGGTCCTTCATGTACATTAAGGAAGTGTCCGACTCCGTGACCGGTACCGTGAAGATAGCTTTTGCCCTCTTTCCAAAGTGGCATACGTGCCATGCCGTCGAGCTGGGCTCCGCGAGTGCCTTCAGGGAAGATGGCTGTAGCGATGGCGATATGACCTTTCATAACAAGGGTGAAGTCATGGCGCATATCCTCGGTGGGAGTACCGATGGCGATGGTGCGCGTAATATCAGTGGTACCGTCGAAATAGTTGGCTCCGGAGTCGATAAGGAGAAGGTTGCCCTTTGTGATTTCAATGTCGCTTTCGGGAGTTGCGGAGTAGTGTACGATGGCTCCGTGAGGACCAAAACCACAGATGCTTTCGAAACTTAGGTCGAAGAACATGTCGCTTGCCGAGCGGTGTTTGAGAAGGATGTCAGCCACGCCTATCTCGGTGAGCTTTTTGCCTTCATTGACGGTCTGTTCTATTTCCATGAGAGAGCGTACCATGGCAACTCCGTCGCGGATATGTGAAGTGCGGATGCCTTGAATCTGCACTTCATTCTTGATTGCTTTTGGCATTGCTATAGGAGAGTCGCCTTTCACAAAGTGACCGTTTAGAATCTCTGCGATGGCACCTGACGCTCTGCTGCCGCTGAGAAGAACCACGGTTTCCTTGGGTACAGCGGCGAGAAATCTCTGCACATCATCATAGGGAGCTACTGCGACACCTGCATCCTTGAGATGAGCGGCTACTTCGGAAGTCATTTTTGCCTCATCAACAAAGAGGGTGCTCCCTGTTGGTGCAAGGTAAAGGAATGAAGTGGCTACCGGATTGCACGGCACATCATTGGAGCGGATGTTGAGCACCCATGCTATTTCATCGAGCGCAGAGGTAAAGAGTGCGTCGGCTCCTTTGGTGTGAGTGTCGGCAAGAATACGGTGAATCTTGTGAGCGGCGGATTCACCGGCATATTTTTCATCGTGCACGAATATTTTGTCGGAAGGCAATGATGGGCGGTCTTCCCAGATTTTGTCAATAGGGTCGAATTTCACATCAAGTTTGAGCCCTGACTCGTGGAGACGACTGCGGAGTGATGCGGTTTCATCAATAGACATGAGCATGCCGTTGATACCTACGGTGTCACCCTTGTGGAGATTTTCGCAGAGATATTCAACTATTGAGGGTGTATCAGGCAGACCATCCTTCATCAGGATTATTCCGGTGCCCTCAATCTGCTGTGCGCCCTGCAGGAAGTAGCGGCTGTCGACCCACAAAAGGGCTTCCTTTTCAGTCACAACCATTGTGCCGGCTGAACCGGTAAATCCACTGAGGTGACGCACGATGTGCCAGTGGTCAGAGATATATTCACTAAGGTGAGCGTCAGTGCGGGGCAAAATGACCGCATTGACACCGGCGTGGTTCATTTCCTTGCGGAGCGCCACTATGCGCTCTATGATGACGTCGTTTTGCATGGGGATATTTTTTAATAGTTATTTACTATGAGAGTGATGGTCGGGACGCCTGTGGTGTAATTGACAGGGACGCCGTTGAGGGTGAGGCTTATCGTACGAGCTATGTAGGGAGGTTTGTTGAAGAACTTAGTCTTTTCCGAATACTCTATACGGTCAACTTTGCCATCGCCCCAATTGAACACGATAGGCTCGTTTTTCCACTCAGTGTTGAAATCAAATTGTCCTATGAATATCATTGATTTGTCACGCAGGTCGACAATGTCAGAGAGAATGTCGATTTTCTCTCCCGGAGAGATTGCAAATGGTTGATAGATAGTGGCGGTCTTATTCAACGGAAATCCCGGAGGGGTTACAATATCGCTGAACTCCCGAAGGGTAGTGTAGCGTGTGCCCATAAAATCAATGGAGAAGCTGCGCTCCCAGAGATTGTCAGGTGTGTTGATGTCGAGGAGGTCCTCACCATTGGTGTTGACCACTTCCACCAGAATATTCATAGGAGTGACAATGTCATAGTTAGGCTCGTCCTTTTGATTATCGCTGCATGATATCATGGCGCAGCATACTATAGCAGCTAAGAATTTAAAAATGTAATTCATGTTTCAATAGGGGATAATATTTATCTTGGATGTTCATACTAACATGCTGTTAAGTAATCTCAACGGCTACTTAGTTCATTTTACAAAATTAAACAATAATCGTAGCGGAGAAGTGAACATGCGGCTTAAATTATGTTAAGATTAAGAATGGGGTGCGTGAGGTGATAAATAAGACAGGTAAATAAACATCGGGTATGATGAGAGTGTTAAAAATATAATCGTAACTTTGCGCAACGAAAAAAATCACGTTAGAATTATAGAATTTATGTCACAGAAGATTCCCACTTTTCACGGACTGACTGATGCAGAGGTGGCAGAGAGCCGCCGTTTGCATGGTGAAAATGTGTTGACTCCGCCGGCGAAGGACCCGTTATGGAAACTGTTTCTCGCTAAGTTTAAAGACCCATTGATAATAGTGCTTCTGATTGCGGGTGTATTATCGGTACTCATTTCACTTTATGAATATTATGGCTTAGAGCAGGCAGCTACGGTGTTTTTTGAGCCGGTAGGTATTTTCATGGCTATATTTTTAGCTACTGGACTGTCGTTTTATTTCGAGAAGAAGGCTGAGGATGAGTTCAAGATTCTTAATCAGGTGAATGACGATGAGCCTGTGCAGGTGATACGTGACGGAAATCCGACACAGATTCCAAAGAAAGATGTGGTGGTGGGTGATATCCTGATACTTAACACCGGTGAAGAAATTCCTGCCGACGCGCAGTTGCTTGAATCGACTTCACTGAATGTGGATGAGTCGACTTTGACCGGTGAACCGATGGCAAGCAAGACTACCGACCCGGAACATTTCGATGATGAGGCTACTTTTCCATCTGACCATGTGATGCGTGGCACCCGAGTGATGGAGGGTCATGGTATAGCCAAGGTGTTTGCAGTAGGTGACCATACTGAGAACGGTAAAGTTTATGAGGCTGCGAGAATAGATGACGGACAGAAAACACCATTGACCGAACAGCTCGAACGATTGGGCGCGCTCGTGACAAAGGGTAGTTATCTGGTGGGCGGAGCCGTGATGGTAGGTAGAATAGTGATGTATCTGCTTGAAAATTCTACCTTTGAATGGCTACCTTTCATTGCTTATTTCCTCCAGACAATAATGATTGCCGTGACTCTCGTGGTTGTGTCGGTGCCAGAAGGTTTGCCGATGGCGGTAACTCTGAGTCTTGCCTACAGTATGCGACGTATGCTGAAGACAAACAATCTTGTCAGAAAAATGCATGCATGCGAAACTATGGGAGCCACTACCGTTATCTGTACTGATAAAACCGGAACGTTGACGCAGAATCAGATGCGTGTGGCAGAAACAAACTTCTACGGATTGCCTGAGCAGAAACTGTCGGACAATGAGATGAGCAGGGAGATAGAGGTGGGAATAGCGGTGAACTCCACTGCCCAGCTTGACCTTTCGGATGGAGAGCATCCACAGGTGTTGGGTAATCCTACCGAGGGTGCGCTTCTGCTTTGGCTGAGGGCTAATGGGATTGATTACCGTAAGATACGCGAAGAGGTAAATGTGGTAAGGGAATTGCCGTTTACCACCGAGCGGAAGTATATGGCTACCGTAATTGCCGACAGCGATGGCAACGAGACAATCTATGTAAAGGGCGCTCCGGAAATAGTGCTTGGAATGTGCAAGCATGTGAGCGGAGATGTGTCTGAAAAATATATCAACGAGCAGCTTTCCGGCTATCAGCAGAAGGCTATGCGCACGCTTGGATTTGCCGTACAGAAGTTGCCGAAAGGTAGCGAAGGCATCTCAGACAAGAGAGTTGATGCCTCCGACCTTACTTTCCTCGGCATTGTGGCAATCGCTGACCCTGTTAGAGCTGACGTGCCGGCCGCTATCAAGGAGTGTCTTGATGCAGGTATTGCTATAAAGGTTGTTACAGGCGATACTCCCGGTACTGCGAAGGAGATTGGTAGGCAGATTGGACTATGGAAAGAATCGGATGGTGACAGGAATATCATCACAGGACCTGAATTCGGAGCTTTGAGCGATAAAGAACTTGAGGAACGTGTGAATGATTTCAAGATAATAGCCCGAGCACGTCCGATGGATAAGAAACGTCTGGTTGAGACTCTTCAGAAGAAAGGTGCAGTTGTTGCGGTGACCGGCGACGGTACTAATGATGCGCCGGCACTCAAGGCTGCCAATGTAGGTCTTTCTATGGGCGACGGTACATCAGTGGCTAAGGAGGCGAGCGATATTACAATCGTGGATAATTCATTCGCATCAATAGGCAGAGCCGTGATGTGGGGGCGCTCGTTGTTCCAGAATCTTCAACGGTTTATATTGTTCCAGCTTACAGTAAATGTGGTGGCGTGCCTCGTGGTTCTTGCGGGCGCGTTCATGGGAACAGAATCGCCTCTTACGGTTACCCAGATGCTTTGGGTAAACCTCATCATGGATACATTTGCGTCGATGGCACTGGCTTCGTTGCCCCCTTCAGCTTCTGTGATGAAGAATAAGCCACGTGACCGCCGCAGTTTTATAATCACAAGCAATATGTGGTGGTTTATAGGTGGAGTGGGGTTGATATTCACTCTTATAGTGTTAGGTATGGTCTACGTATTCGAGCATGCCAATGTGACCAGTCTGATGGATTTGCTCAGTGTGCATGTAGGCGCGAGAGACGGGCTGACCACCTATGAGCTTAGCTTGATATTCACCACATTTGTGATGTTGCAGTTCTGGAATCTGTTTAATGCCCGCGCTTATGCGACCCATAGAAGTGCTGTGCATCTGGAAAAATGTGGGGAATTCCTAATGATTGCTGCGTTGATATTTGTAGGGCAGATATTTATAGTCACAGTTGGTGGCGAATTTTTCTCAGTCACACCGCTTAAATTCTCTGATTGGTTAATCATTGTGCTCGGTACATCTCTGGTTCTTTGGGTTGGCGAGATACTGAGAGTGGTGTCGCGTCTTGGAAACCATTGATAAAATTGAAGGTTGTTTAACGGCAGCCTTCAGTTTAAGGATATGAAAAACATCCGGTCCGTTTGAATCATCGTTCAGACGGACCGGATGTTTTTTATCTCGTGTATTTACAGCGTTTCAATCGGGTGTTTTCAGTAGGATGGACCTCAAATCACGGCGTGATATGACACGTATTTCGTTGGAGGTAAAATCTATAAGCCCTCTTTCCTTCATCCCTTCAAGTGTGGATATGAACGAAGACCTTTGGACGCCAAAGAGAGCGTAAAGGTCACGTTGGCGGCATGAGAGCACGATGTCAATGGCATCACGCTGGGTGAGAGCTATAATCCAGAATGCAATACGCTCCTCAAGAGACCCGGATGTTAGCGCAATCACTCCATCGACTGCTTTCTGGGCATTTGTTGAGATGAAATTCAGGTAGTTGTAAAGACATACTTCATCTGACTGGATTATGGATATGAAATCGTTTTTTGCTATCTGAAGCAACGATACGGTGTCGAGGGCTGTAACGGTAGCGGGATAAAGCGTGTTGCGCCCGAAAAGGAAATCAGGAGAGATAACCGACGGAGCAGCGAGTGTCTGCGATATTCTGAAACGGTCGTTATAATTCTGGATAGTCAGCCGTACCTTGCCGCCAATCACAAACATAAGATGAGTGCAGGGGTCGCCTGCGGTAACAATCTTTTCGTTCCCAAGATATTTAAGGAACGCGAGCTTTGTGTTGCCGACAATTTCCGAGATGCGATTGTAGCTCACGCCATTAAAAAGCGGGAGTTGCATCAGATTTTCGTACATGCTGTTGAGAGCCATGGTGAAAGATGATTATATAGTTTTTAGTATTAACGTTTTTTGGGAGATTTTAGTTTTGAAGTTAACATTTATGAGCACTTTTTGCTGTCGCGTTTGGTCTTGAAATATAATTGAGCGGAATTGATAGTATTTTGCCATGCAACATAAGCGGCTGGCGCTACAGAGGATATTGGGTGGAGATAGGTGAGAGCCATCCATATTGCAAGCACGGTGTTTTTCTGTCCCAATCCTTGTGCTCCTGCTATTTTGTCACCGCAACGGCGTCCGATTTTACGACCGATATAAAATTGTGCGCAGCACACCACGCCGGAGAATATGGCGAGAATAATCATCTCCGGGACCATCTCGGCCGGTTCGCTCATGATGAAGCTGACAGCTCGTCCGACCACTATAAATAGAGAAACCGCCCAAATGTAGAACGAGAGTGACTGGTGGTCAGCAATAGTTTGATGGATTTTCGGAGCAAACCTCATGAGCAACAACGCCATGATTAGGGGGAGAACTATAAGTGGAACGACTTTGACTGCTATCATCTGCATGGATTCCATGAATGTGAATTGCGCCTCAGAGCCCATCATTGAGAAAAGCAGAGGAGCCAGAAAGGCGACTGCAAGATTGGATATGATGGAAAATGTGGCGAGGCGTGGCACACTTCCTCCCAGCATACCGGTGATTACCGGGGCTGCTGTGGCGGTGGGGCAGAAGACGCAGATGAAAGTTCCTTCCGCGATTTCGCTTCCTAATGGAAGTAAGGCGAAATACAGACCGATTGAGCCTATAATCTGTACACTTAGAAGTCCCCAGGAAAGGTGTGTGACTTTAAATTCTTTTGGCTTTACACGGCAAAATGTTATTAGAAGCATCACAAGAATAAGGTAAGGCGCTATAAATGCAATGCTGTCAATGAAGTTGTGGAACAATATGCCGCCGAGCATGGCTATCGGGAGCATCCATGGTTTAAGCCGTTGTCGTATCGTTGCTGTATTCATTTTTGTAAATACAATAAATCTAATTGGTAGAAATTAACCGCTAAAAAACTTGCAAAAGTACATAAATTTTCGCTAAGTTTGTGTCACAAATTTTCAAAACTTACCCATGGCAGACAATTATTTAGAGCGTAAAATGGAGGAATATCGCTCCGGAAAATTAGCTAAAGGCAATCAAAATAAGCGTAAAAGTTCTACACTTTTTCCTGCAACAGGCTACGATTTGAATCTAATCTCGGCACAGCGGGTGGTTATAATAGGTGATTGTATCTCAGGCAAAGGACGAGAGTTGCTGAAATTATTCCGTTCGCTCGGATGCAGGGTGGCTTTTTGTGACAAAAATATGAAGGAAGGAAATGCACTTGCTCAACAGACAGGTGCCAGATTCTATCCATTTGATTACGATGACTTAGAGAGGGTGGAAAAGATGAGGTCGGATGTCTCCGCCTATTGGGGAGGCGTGGATATTTGTGTGCAACTTTAGAATGCGAGGCAATTTCTACAAACCATTGGTGGAGGGGCGGAATATACCCTGAATGCTGCTATAGAATAAGTAATAATGTTTTTCTCGATTGTAATACCTATATATAATGTCTCAAAGTTTGTCAGGCGTGGAGTAGAATGTATCTTGGCGCAGGACTTTGATGATTTTGAATTGATACTGGTAGATGATGGGTCTACAGATGGAAGTGGAACACTGTGTGATAGAGAAGCCGCTATGTGTTCAAAAATAAAAGTAATCCATCAGGATAATTCCGGTGCCGGTCCTGCCAGAAATGCTGGGATAGATGCCGCTGTGGGGGAATATGTGGCATTTTTTGATATAGATGACATTGTGAAGGCGGATTGGTTAAGTAGTATATATAAGATTTTGACAAAAGGTCTGTCTCAGCTCCTTGTGTATGGGTACAATGAAATTGATGATAGGACGGGCGTGTGTCATTCGTATGCTTTTGCCCCCGCCTGTTATCACTCGAATGCGGATTTGAGAAAGCATTGGGCGGAAACTTTGTCAGGGGTGAATTTCAATAATGGATTCGTGTGGAACAAGGTGTATCATCGTGAGTTTCTTATTAAGAATAATATACGATTCGAACCGTTGAGGATTCAACAGGATGAGGTGTTTAATCTTGCTGCATATCCGCATCTGGAATCCGTGATTGTGACTGATGAGGTCCTATACGATTATTTTGTCTATGACAAAGGGAATACCCGCTCGCATTTTATATCGGACAGGCTGGATATCTACCGCAGGGTACGCGATGTTTTTCTGGAGCTTGTCGATAATTGGGGCATTGAGGATGAGAGGTTGGTGAGCTATATCCATGTCCGGTTTATCAGAAGTGTGATTTGTCAGATAGATTATAATATATGCAAGTGTGCCAATGGTTTGACCAGAAAGGGAAAAAAGGAGGTAATACAGCAGATTCTTGATGCGCAGGATGTACAGGATTCTTTGAAAATCTTACGGCATCTGAATGCGTTTCCATCTGACCTGATAGGTGTTAATTATGTTTCCGCCATGGAGGCTAAATCAGTGACGCGTTATTTGGCTGTATCCTGGTTTAATTCTGCAATTTCGTCAGCGAAAGAATTGGTGCGTAAGTTTTTGCCGCGCTGAAATATCCTGCGGATATTAGCGTGTGGATGTAAGTGAATGGATACTTTATTGGGTAATTACCGTCCGAATGGCAAATTTTCACTATCTTTGTAGCGTAATTGGCTGAAAAAGCCAACGCATAACCAATCTCAATTATTAAAACAAGTATTGAAATTATAGATAATGGCACTTCAATGTGGTATAGTAGGACTCCCCAATGTAGGAAAGTCCACTCTTTTTAATTGTTTGTCAAACGCCAAAGCGCAGTCGGCTAATTTCCCCTTTTGCACCATCGAACCTAATGTTGGGGTCATCACTGTCCCCGATTCTCGCTTGAACAAACTCGTGGAGATGTGCAATCCGCGCAGTATTGTGCCTGCTACTGTGGAAATTGTGGATATTGCCGGATTGGTTCAGGGTGCGAGCAAGGGTGAAGGTCTTGGCAATAAATTTCTTGCAAATATCCGTGAGACGGATGCGATACTTCATGTGCTCCGTTGCTTTGATGATGACAATGTGACTCATGTGCATAACACTGTCGACCCTGTGCGTGACAAGGAGATTATTGACTACGAATTGCAGTTGAAAGACCTTGAGACCGTAGAGAACCGTATAGCAAAAACTCAGAAACAGGCTCAGACAGGTGGCGATAAGGTTGCTAAGATGCAGTATGAAGTGTTGAAAAAATATCAGGAAGCATTGCAGCAAGGGAAACCGGCTCGAACTGTGACTCTTGAGACTGTTGATGAGCAGAAGTTCGCTCATGACCTTTTCCTCCTTACAAGCAAGCCTGTGCTTTATGTCTGCAATGTAGACGATGCGTCGGCTGTGGATGGAAACAAGTATGTCGAGGCTGTGAGAGAGGCAATCAAAGATGAGAATGCACAATTGCTCATTGTTGCTGCTCAGACTGAAAGCGAGATTGCAGAGCTCGACACTTTTGAGGAGCGTCAGGAATTCCTTGCGGAGATAGGTTTGGAGGAATCGGGCGTTGCACGTCTAATCCGTGCAGCCTACGCATTGCTTAACTTGCAGACATTCTTTACTGCCGGTTCTGACGAGGTGCGTGCATGGACTTTTATCCGTGGCAGCAAGGCTCCGCAGTGTGCAGGTATAATCCATACTGACTTTGAGAAGGGCTTCATTCGCGCTGAGGTGATAAAATATGATGACTATGTCACTCTCGGAAGCGAATCGGCTGTACGTGAGGCAGGAAAAATGGCTATTGAGGGTAAGAATTATGTCACCCAGGATGGTGATATAATGCATTTTCTTTTCAATGTCTGACCCCTGTTTCTTACCGACTGGAAAAGATTTACAATAATATAGAACCTAACATCATGAAAAATTTTCTATTGCCTTTGGCGTTGGCTGCGGTGGTATCTCCTGCCGCAGCTAATGACTTGACGTTGAAATATGACCGTCCGGCAGAGTTTTTTGAGGAGACACTTGTGATTGGTAACGGTAATTTGGGTGCAATTATTTATGGAGGCATCAAGGAAGACCGTCTTTCACTTAATGATATCACTCTTTGGACCGGAGAGCCTGAAACGGCAGTTACCACCCCCGATGCCTATAAGGCTATCCCTCAAATCAGGGCGGCCTTAGACCGGGGGGATTATCGTGCGGCTGATTCACTACATCGTAAGATTCAGGGACATTATAGCGAGAATTATCAGCCTCTTGGCACCTTGTCCATACGTTATAAGGATGTGCCGGAGAGTGCTGATAAATATATACGCGTTCTTGATTTGAAGGATGCGGTGGCGTTACGTGGATATAAGGAGGGGGATGTAGCCCAGGGTGCGGTCTATTTTGCATCTGCTCCTGATTCAGTGATAGTGGTGTCAATCAAGAGTGCCACTCCGATGTATGCCACAATATCGCTTGACTCACAGTTGCCTCACAAGGTGACTTCTTCCGGTACAGAAATAAAATCCATGGGACATGCCGCATGGCTGTCGCTGCCCGGATATACATCTTTTGATGAGAAGCTCAAATATGATTCTGAACGTGGTACACGCTTCTGTACCATAGTGGATGCTGTCCCGACAGATGGAAAGGTTATTGCTTCTCCCGATGGTTCATTGGAGGTGCAGGGTTGCAGGGATGTGACATTGTATATTACAAATGTAACCAGTTTCAATGGCTTCGACAAGAATCCTGCTACCGAAGGGAAAAATTATGAAGTCCTTGCGCAGGCTCGCATAGACAAGGCGGTAGCAAAAGGCTTTGATGCTATTTTGAAATCGCATCTTGAGGATTATCATAACTTTTTTGACCGTGTGACAATCGATTTGGGTACAACACCCGACTCTATTGCCGCGCTTCCGACCGATGTGCAGTTGAAGCGTTACACAGACCTTAAAGAGGTGAATCCTGATTTGGAAGAACTTTACTTCCAATACGGACGCTATCTATTGATATCATCTGCAAGAACTCACGGTGTCCCGGCTAATCTTCAGGGGTTGTGGAACGAGTATATCCTCCCTCCTTGGAGCAGTAACTATACCACCAATATCAATGTGGAGGAAAATTATTGGCCCGCAGAAGTGACTGGTCTTGGTGAGTTGCATGAGACATCGATGATAAATTGGATTTCAAACCTTATGCGTAGCGGTGAGAAAACAGCCCGAAATTATTATGGTGTGGAACGGGGATGGTGTCTTGGTCATAATTCAGATATCTGGGCAATGACAAATCCTGTAGGTCTTACCACCGGCGACCCTACATGGGCAAACTGGAATATGGGCGGAGCTTGGGTCGCAACTCACATCTGGGAACATTATTTATTTACAAAGGATAAAGAATATCTTGCCAAGTATTATCCGGTACTGAAAGGTGCAGCGGAGTTTTGTTTGGATTGGCTTGTGGAAAAGGATGGTAGTTTAATTACGTCGCCATCAACCTCTCCCGAAAACCGATATGTCACCCCCGATGGATATGTAGGAGCTACCTTCTACGGAGGTGCTGCTGATTTAGCTATGATTAAGCAATGTCTCTTGGATGCGGGTGATGCTGCGAAGGTATTAGGCGTTGACATGGATTTTCAGAAAGAAGCGGCTGATGCTATTTCTCGTCTTCATCCATATCAGATAGGTAAGAAGGGAAATCTTCAGGAGTGGTATTATGATTGGGAAGACCAGGACCCCACTCATCGTCATCAGTCACATTTGTTTGGTTTGTTCCCGGGTAGACATATATCCGTGGATTCCACACCCGATTTGGCAAAAGCTGCCGCACGAACTCTTGAAATTAAAGGTGATAACACTACCGGGTGGAGTACCGGATGGCGTGTTAACCTGCTTGCCCGTTTGCGTGACAGCAAGAATGCTTATCACATGTATCGTCGTCTGTTGCAGTATGTGAGTCCGGATAAGTATGAGGGACCCGATAAAAGAAAGGGTGGTGGCACGTATCCGAACTTGTTGGATGCTCATGCCCCATTCCAGATTGATGGTAATTTTGGTGGCACAGCAGGTGTTGCTGAGATGCTGATTCAGTCTACACCGGAATCAATAGTGCTTCTTCCTGCTCTCCCCGATGAGTGGGCAACCGGTAGCGTGAAGGGTCTGCGTGCTCGTGGTGGCTTCATCGTGGATATGGATTGGAAGGATGGAGTGATAACCGAGGCTATAATTTCGTCACCAACCGGAGGGGCTACAACTGTTAATTATCCATCTTCTGATGGTCTTGTCGCAAAAAAAATCACATTATCTGAGGGCGATTCAGAAAAAATCGAATAAAATTAAGCCAGATTTTTATTCTCAACGGTTCTGGTAAGTGCATTTTTTGACTAAAAAATCAACTTTTTTCAAAATGTCGCGGAATGGTTTTATCCTCTCCGCGACATTTTTTATTGTTTTTTGTCCTTTATTTGAGAGCATGGACTCAAAAATTTTAATCGGGATTAAATAAAAAATCATCGACGATATTGAAAAAGTCGATGAAAGTTTAAAGAAGAAGGGATGTCTGGCTTTATTTGCTGTGACATCCCTTTATATTATATAATAATGTGGTGACGGGCGGTTTTGGGAAGGGGAGTGGTGGAAATGGCTTTAAAGTGTTAAATAAGTGTTAAAGCACCATGAAAAATTTGGAGGATATGAGCGGAATGTCTACCTTTGCACTCGCTTTTA
>CAJTQR010000007.1:0-5880 GCA_910578515.1 uncultured Duncaniella sp.
ACCGCCCCCTCTAACCGATAGCCGGTTCCAACATCTGGAGCCGGCTATCTTTTTTGTATCTATTCATATCATACGTACTTCATATATCACCGCCGACAATCCACAACGCATCGTATTCATGCATTAAATGCTATCTTAATAATCAGAATCAGTCGGTTGTAAGAAATAACGAACTAATCGCGTGATGCAATTGTTCAGTTGTTGTATTATATATTGTGTTGTGGCACATACATTATGATTATGGCATACACTACAAACTGATTGCATTTCAATATGAACAATAGGACTCTTTTTTCTGATTATCTACGTATACTTGAAATTCCCCACACAGAGAATTACAGCAGTGAACGATTTACCGCATATCCCCCAAAACTTGCTTTGATTGGTATTGAGGATTTGTTAAGAGAGTATCATGTGGAGGTGAAGCGCCAGAAGCCGTGTGATGAGCGCTCTTTGAGCGATTTTAAAGCTCCATTTGTAGCGCAGTTGTCTGACGGGCATTATGTCATTGTGACAGAAGCTACGTCTGATAAAGTGGTGTACCAGTCAAAAAGTCTTAAGACAGTGACTGAGCCAGCCGAGGTTTTCATTGACAAATGGAATGGTGCGGCCGTGCAGGGTATTAAGACTAGTGATTCGCAGGAGACACAGTACATGCAGCATCGTCTTAAGGGGTTTGCTAAATATTTTGAAAAATGGTTTTTGGTTCTCAGCCTTATATTTTTAGTGAGCTATGGTTATGTGAGCAATAGACTGTACGACTCTTTCTCTACGATGCTTCTACCGTTTCTATATGCCTTCGGGATTTATATATGTTATTTACTTGTGCTGAAGCAGTCACACGTGCATAGCGATGCCGCTGATTCTGTCTGTGGAGTGATTCAGAAAGAGGGCTGTGGCACTGTACTTGACACAGACGCGTCAAAGCTATTCGGTTTGTATCCTTGGTGTGAGATTGGATTGTCATATTTCACCGTAAGTGAAATTGCCATATTATTTTTCCCTCAATGTGTCAATTATCTTGCCGTGATAAGCGTCTGCTGTTTGCCGTACACATTTTGGAGCGTTCTTTATCAGCATTTCAAAATTCATGCCTGGTGCACACTTTGCCTGACAATTCAAGCCCTGATGTGGGTGGTTTTCTTCGTTTTTCTTTTTGGCGGTGAGTTCAGAAACTTACTTCCGCTAAGAATTGACGCGGTAATTCTTCTTATCTGTTATGGATGTGCGTTGTTCATATTCAACAGACTTATCCCGATAATATTCAAATATGAATTAAGTGATTCCACATCGGAATAACTTTTCCCGTATGCGCTGTTAAGTCAGGGGGTATTACCTGATTCGAATCATATATCCGAGCGTGATTTCTATCGACATGCCGCGTGAGGCTGCGAAGAAGTCACGCTTGCTGGCTTTATAGATATTGCCGAGTCCGTAATAGTATCGACCTTCGAGGAAGAATGAATGTTTGCGTTTTAGTATCCACTCCACACCTACGCCCACAGCGATGCCATAGTCAAATTTATTCTGGACTTCCATATTAAGCTGCTCATTGGTACGGTAGCCCTGGGGAAAACCTTCAATAGAGGTATAATTCTGATAGTCAAAATTGGCAGATATGGAGCTGCCAATCATATATCCGAATTCAGGACCTAAATTGACGAAACCGCGGAATTTATTTGAGCCGAAATATATATGGGTAAGGAGGGGTACCTGAATGTAGGTGAGTGTGCGCGAGTAGGAAAACTGCGGAGCCTCATCCTCGGCAAAATCTTCAGCCCAACCGCGTTGCGTAAGATTGATTTCAGCTATAAGACCGAAAAATTTCTCCTCTGTGTAACGTGCGGTGATACCCATGGTGAGCCCGTTGGTGAATTTCTGATGGACCTCGGGAGAGAATGACATTTTCGACATTGTAGCTCCGGCTTTTCCTCCTATGGCAAAGTTTGGGGAATATTGACGTTGGGCAAGCACAGCCGAGGGAAGCAGTGCAAGTAGAGAGACTAAAAATATCTTATGGATAATTGAACGCATTGTGTGGGATAATTAGAGATTTACTTTTTCGATAAGTCCACCGGGACGGAAATTCACAAGATACAGCACATCGTTATACCAGCCTTCCACTCCGTCAGGTGACACAAATGAATATCCGTTTTGAATGCCGTCGTAGCGAGCCGAGGGATATTTCAGATATTTGATAAGGAACATACCGGTGTCAAAGCCGAGAAGACCTTGACGGGGCACCGCATTCTCCATATTTGTGCCGTACCACTGCTTGAATTTATTTTCAAGCGCACTTGCCCGTGTGTTGTCATCATCGGTGTAGAAACGGGAATATACAAGAGTATTAAGATTCTGCATATTGGTGAGGGTCTCTCCTCGGAAAGTGGTCCATTCCGGATAACCGAAGAGTTTTACAGTACCGGTCATATCATTGTCTCTCCATTCTATAATTCCCGGCATTATTTTGTTAAGGTCGCTTTGCTTAGCAGATGTGGGAATGAATGTGTAGGAATCGTTGGCTGGCAGTTGCTTAAGCTCTGCCGGTGTGAGACGGGCATCTACGGTTATGTCACTGTATTTAATTCCCTTGGCTGTGAGATTTTGCTTCAGTTCATTTACAAAATCAGTTTTGTCGCCGGCAGCTCCGCTCATGGAGACGAATACCGGATGAGAGTATGCCAACCGGTCGGTGTAGGCGTCGATAGCCTTGCGATACATCTCCGGACTTGGCAGATTGCCTTGCATCATGTCCAGATTATGTGTGTATGATTCATCTTTCACCACGAAGGTGTTGAATACCTTTATGCCATTGTTCTTTCCGAACTCACCTATTGCTGCGAGATTGGTTGCATTGTCGGGAGCCACGATAATCCGGTTGGTCTTCATTTCCGGCTTGGACAGGATTTCTTTTACTTTGCTTAGAGAGCCTTCCGAATCGTATGCTGAAAGGTGAATGGGCGTGCCATTGTTGCGCAGACTGTCTACTGCAAGTAACATGCCTTTATAAAACTCGGTGTATCGCTGGGCATTTTTCGACGGGTTCTCCTCGTTGAGCATGAAGGGGAGAATCACGGCTATCGACAATACATCGGCGGGAGCTTTTAATGAATCAGTGGCGAGAGTGTCGGTTTCCACAGTGGTATTTTCAGCCAGGAAACTTTCAGGTGAGGGGATGTTGAGAACTTGACCTTCCTTTAATATTGATACGTTTGGATTGGCTGCTTCGAGTTGCGACACAGTCAGACCGTGAGCCTGTGCTATGGAGTAGAATGTCTCTTTTTTCTTGACAAGATAACCTGTCACAGATGACTTGTCAGAGGTATTGGAGACATTGGTGGTTTGGCCGGATATCGAAGTAGAGGCTGCTGAGTTCTGAGGAGTACTGCCTGGTATGGATATGTGAAGCTCCTGTCCGGCTTTGAGTCCTTCGCGTACTATGGGATTCTGCTTGATGAGCATTTCAGTTGAGATGCCATATTTGGTCGCGATACCATAGATAGTCTGTCCTTTTTCAACACGATGGGTGATTATGCGTGAGCCGTTTGTGCCGGTTACGCTATTATCCGATTCTCCTTCTTCTGCAGCAACCGGGAAAAACAATGTCATTCCCGATTTAAGACCGTCAGCTACCGAGGGGTTATATTTGATGATATCCTCCTTACTCACTCCAAGTTTATGGCAAAGAGAATAGACGGTTTCCTTAGCCGGAACGTCATAGTAATAATATGATTTGCCGTTGATAGATTTTATGGGGAGCTCTTTTACGGAAGCGGAGAGGGAAAAGGACGCTGAGGCAAAAAGCGCAAGCGTTATGGCTGAGAGTCTTAACAGATTCATATCATTCGAAATTTATGGGTACAAATATACGAAGTTTTTCACACATAACAAGACGACTGTGAAGTAAAACCGCCACAGCTCATCATTCCTCCTTACTGTTTTCGTCAGGGTGTGTGATGGCGGGTTTTCCTGCCTCTTTCCGGTATTGGGCCGGTGTAATCCCGAATATCCTGTTGAAATGGTTGTAATATGTGGCACGTCTCACATATCCGCAACTTTCAGCAATGGCATCTATGGTCCATTCCGGATGCTCCTTGATGAGCTGCGCGGAGTATTCCACTCTAAGTTTATTGATGTAATCGTTAGTTGACAGTCCGGTGAATTTCTCAATGAGATGCGCCACTTTTGCGCGGGACAGTCCGGTGGCATTCACAATTCCTTCACGGTTAAAATCAGGTGATTTGAAAAGATTCCTTTCCACTATGGTATGTTGCATGTCAGAGAATAACCTGAAATTTTCTTTTTCTTCATTTGAAGAGTCAATGCTCATCCGATGCATAGCTAATAGTTCATCAATTTGTCTGGCTGCTATTTTCTGCCTTTTTATTGATGTCACATATACTTTAATCGTCAGCGCGAGTATAATGATTAATAGCAACCCTATTCCAAACGATGCCATTATTACCACATGGCGTTTCTGCAGAGCTGACCGTGTGCTCGCAAGTTGCATCTCTTTTTCATTCAGAGCGAAAATTGTTGCCAATTCCTGTGCTTGTGTGGTTTTTTCACGAAGATACAGACTGTCACGGATAACAGAGGCTCTATTCATAAGCTCATATCCTTTCCTGTAATTTCCAAGTCCAGCCTGTGCGCGTCCGTCTGATATGAGCAGGCTCCGGTAATCCTCATTGATTGTGTCAGTATTGGAAAAGAGCGGATAGAGTGGGGCAGTGAACTTAAGAACCGTATTCCACTTACCTGAGTCCAGCAGATAGTCCATTATATAAGCGCGACCCATAGGATTCTGTGCGTATCGGGTTTTCATGAATGAATCGTACGCTTTTTTAGCCACATCTTTTTTGCCGGCTCTTTCTGCGCATGACGCTATTCGGGCAAATGCGTATGCTTTTTGTTGGTCAGTAAATCCCTCTGGCGCCCCGCCATTTTTGTCGATGCTGTTTATCAATTCCATTCTTTTCCATCCTTCCTCCAATCCCTCCTGAAAGCGATTGTCGGCGTAGAGCTCCACGATTTTAACACCGTAGGCTGCCGATACATTGGCAAGAACACGAGCCTCTGTTGATGAAGCCCCGGAAGATATGATTCTATCAAGATATTCATAACCTTGTTTCCGTTTACCCATGACGAACGAATTTTTTGCCATCGTGGTTAGGATGTTGTATTCTGCTGCCGTATTTCCTGATTGTTGTGCTATTTCGATAGCTTTGAGAGAATTTGAGATGCTTTCCTGAAAATTTCCAAAGAAAGTCTGTGCGACCGATAGCAGTGTAAGGGCATTGAGCTTTTCCTTTGGATGAAAGTCGATAGAATCAGAGTTAAGTGCAAGTTTTGCGTATTTTTCAACCAGGGAGAACATACGTTTTTCGTTATACGCTATTCCTCTCAGCAAGTTCGCTTGATAAGATGGGAGGGCATTCCCGGTGGTGTCGAGAATATGGATTACGGAATCGGGAAATTCAACCACCATGTTCCGGAGAGTCACAACAGTCGGGTCAGCATTCTCGTTTGGTTGGGAAAAGACCGGTGCTGTGCTGAGGATTGTGAGGAAAAAAGCAAGAAGTAAATTGTGTTTCATGGAGCAAATTTACAACTTTTCAATCATTTCCTTGCTATATCTATGCATGAGGAAGGAAGATGTATCTATTTTGTTAAATTACAGATAATCAACGAATAGTTGGAAATAGTACACGAAATAGTACAAATTTATGTTAGTTTGTGCTCTGTTTGATACCCTCACGACCGAAATCAGTACAAACTTACCGTGGTATTAGTTGAACAAGTTTTGGTTTGGTGCTAATTTTGTGGATTGATAAACGAAAAGCATGAAATTCAAATTATGCCGATACCGCGATAACTAAT
>CAJTQR010000007.1:6828-55849 GCA_910578515.1 uncultured Duncaniella sp.
AATCAATCCGGCTAAAAATAAAATTATAGAGTCAACAATATTCATTAAATTAAAAAACAATGACAACCAACATTCTAAAAAATGTATGTAAGCTGCTCGGTCTGCTTCTTCTATTCGTTATGCCTATGGCGTTTACTTCTTGCAGCGACGATGACGACACAACCGAATTCAGCAATGACAAGGAGATGTATGACCATATAGTCAGTGCAATAACCGATTCGGAGGGCAATCTTTATGCTGTTGAAACTTCTAAAGGGCAACGTGTTGCCACTACTGAATCATCAGCAGAGTCTCACAAGCTATGCGAGTATATACTCGGCTCTTCATGGGACGGTAAGGATAAGACAGTGAATCTCGGTAATTATGGCAGTGTTCGCCTGATGTCTTCAACTATCGATGGGGTTTACAATGTGATAAACTTCAATCTGACAGGAATCGAGTCACATACACTCACGATTGTATCTGAGGAATACCTTAAGCAAGACAATAGTTTTCTGACGGCCGTGATGAACTTTATCAAACCTACATATAAATGTGAAAAGTGTGGTAAGGTATGGAGGGCTTGTCAAGGAGGGTATTCTGGAGCGCACGAATATTTCGATGGTTGTGACGGTAAAGTAGTGAAACTCTGATATATTTACCCTGCTGATTATTAACATTAAAAAAACGGTTATATTTGGGAAATCTATTCTTCAGAAAAAGGTTTACCATTGCTATTATTGCACTGTCATCGGTGATGATGGTTGCATGCTCGTCGGACAGCAATGAGCCTGATATTCCGGATGGACCTACGCCACAGATTATAGTGCTATATGGACCGGGTGGACTTGGAGACCAGGGATACAATGACAGAATCCTCGTTGGGGTGCAGAATTTTAAGAAGGAGCATCATGACGATGTGGATATGTATCAGTACTCGCCCGGTTCGGTAGAGGATGCCAAACGTCTGCTCTCCGACTGGCTTTCACTTCCCGAGAGTGATATACCTGCTCTGTTTGTGGCGGCGAGCAATGACTATGAAGGTATTGTTACAGAGGCGCTCGAATACCGACAGCTTACGTCCAACAAACGGTTATTGCTTTTTGAAAGTGATAATGTTGCGGGGCTGCCTGTGACCACATTTCGTATGTCGATGTATGGTGCTTCATATCTTGCCGGCGTGACAGCTTCTGCATACGTTGCAGATAAGAGTTCCTGTCATGGAAATGTGCTTGTGCTTCTTGCTCATCCGGGTGACAATACAATCGCCCGTGCCGGAAATGGTTTCAGCGAAGGATTCAACAGCAGAAACCCGGGATATTTGGTATCCACAGAATATCTTGCCGACGATTGGAGCGGATATATATCGGCTCAAACCGCTTATCAGAACATGAGTAGATGGTCGCAAAGCTATGATTTCATTTTCCCGGTGGCGGGAGGCAGTAATCAGGGCATTTACCGCTATACGCGGGAGCATGATGGCGCACCACTTACAGCGGGTATGGATGTGGACCAGTCGGGACTCTCGCGCAACATAACCGGAAGTGTAATCAAGCAGATTGACAAGGTAATTTATAATTATATGGAGACGTGGCTTACAACAGGCGAATTGCCCGAATCGGGCATCTTCGGACTAAAAAGCGGTTATACCGACTGGTTGCTTTCGCCATATTTCCTACAGTATGAATCAATAGTTGATGCCGCAAGGTCTGAGGCTATGGAGATGGAGGAGAGAGAGTTATGAGAATAAAATTATGGGGTATTTTCCTATTTCTTTTCCTGCTCTTGGTCTGTAGCTGTTCGGAGAATAACGACGTGGAACCCGCCGAGGCTAAACCGGTGGTGGAAAAGACTGTGGCAGTAGTGCTCCCGATGGAAGATGGACTGAAAGTCCATTGGGAACAGATATTCAGACTGTTGACACATAACATGCATCTCGCATTTTCCGGTCAGGACAAGGAAGTTAAACTGAATTTGGAATTTCACGATGAGACTACTGAGGAGTTGGAACAATTGGCTCTTAATCTTGCTGCACGTGATGATGTGTATGCTGTGATAGGAGGGCTTTATTCGGATAATGCCAGTACTCTTGCGGGGGTGCTCTGTCGTTCGGGTGTCACATTCCTCACTCTTTCCACAACCGAAGAACTTGTGAGAGGTTTCGCTTCCACTGGAAATCTATGGGCAATGACCGAGACCGACATAACTCAATCGGAAGTTTTATTGAGCAAAGTCGTAAACTATGGCGGAGAGTCTGTGTCACTCATAGCCGATGGCTCCGACATCTATGGCAAAACATTTGTGGATTGGTTTGCCTTTCAAGCCAAGGAACTTGGGCTAACCGTTAAGGGGATAAACAGATATTCCGGTACTGGTATTGAAAGCGCTGCGCGTGCAGCGGCGGCAAGTGGTGCTGATTATGTGATTTGTGCCCCAACACATGTCGATGAGATAGCAGAAGTAATTGATGTGTTCAATTCCACGCCTTTTATCGCTCCGAAATTATTGTTTTCAGATATGGGATATGGTTCTGATGTGATAGAACGGTTAGGACAGAGAGCTGAAGGGATAGAGGGTGTCTGTTTCGGAGCAAATCCCGAATCAGGTTTTGATGTGTCATATAAAACATTCTTTGGTGTTGACCCTACGGTAGGTGCCGCTCAGATTTACGATGCCGGAATGTTGCTTACGTATGCGGCATGGTATCAGGAACTACATCAGGATGTGACGCTAAGGGACGCATTGCGGACCATAGTGGACGGTCGGGATTTCAATATGGGTTCATGGATGGGTGAGGATATGCGCAATGTGATAGTGGCTCTCTCCAAGGGTGATGCTCCGTATGTGCGTGGAGCTTCCGGTTGGCTTGATTTTGACAGCAAGGTCTACACCAATGTTCTTTCCACCGTGTACTATAATTATAAAGTGTACGACGGTCGGTATATAATACTCGACTACAACACCGCCGATGGAGGAAACCGTACCGATGCCACTCTTGCAGGATGGAATTGGAAAGCTACTCAGATGCAGGAATTCGGGACCGTGGATGCCGGAATCAACTATGCTCCTCTGACAAAGCATCAGGCATTGCTGGTCGCCACATCTACCGGTTGGAGCAATTATCGCCATCAGGCGGATGTGCTTGCCATGTATCAGTTATTGAAGGAACATGGTTATGATGACGATGAGATTATTCTCATCCTTGCCGATGATTTAGCCTCAAATACAATGAATCCTGCCCCTGGAATCATACGTGTAAAGCCCGGAGGGGAGAATCTTTGTCACGACATTCGTCTTGACTATAAGCTAAGAGATTTGACCACGGATGATTTATGCAATATCATTTCGGGCAAACAGACTGAACGTACCCCCACGGTATTAAGTGGTGATGAGGAAACAAATATTTTTCTTTTCTGGAGCGGACATGGTACACCGGGTGCTTTATGTTGGGATGAAGATATGGCTGGTGTTACCGGTGAACGGCTGCGCGATGTGCTTGCGGAGTTGTATGAAAGGAAAAGCTATAGGAAATTAGGTGTATTTGTCGAGACATGTTATTCAGGAAGTGTCTTGGATAAATGTACCGGTTTCCCTGGCATGATTTTCTTTACGGCGGCTAATCCCGATGAGACATCGAAGGCTGATGTCTTTAACACTGAGCTGGGCGTATGGATGAGTAATCGCTTCACCTCCACACTTCTTGAAAATCTCACCAACAAGTCAGCTATATCATTGCGGGAGCTTTACAATCGTCTATTCATAAACACTGTGGGGAGCCACGTGATGGTATACAACGCAGAGAATTATGGAAATCTTTATAATTCATCAATGGATGAATTTATTAATCCCTGAAATCAATAGACAATAACAAAGGAAACATTATTCTAAGGACACATAATAGTTACATTTGCCAGACTCTTCAAACAGTTACTTTGTTACGTAACGATTGTTTCAAAATAAATGTAATGAATTGCTTATTGATAGTGGAAATGCAACCAGGCGGTGCCGTGAATGGCATCGCCTGGTTGGTTTATGAATCGAACTGAATGTTGTTCAGACAGGTGGATTTTTATCAATTATATTCTGTCCGAACTGGTACGTATACGGGCTTAAGTATTATTCAGCGTAACGACGGGCACCGTCAGAGATTACAACATCGTAAATCTTGGGTTCGTGACCGTATTTAGCATTGAATTTTTCCTTTGCAGTATCGATAAACTTGTGGTAAAGGGCATTGGGCACAAGGTTAATGGTACAGCCACCGAAGCCGCCACCCATAATACGTGAACCGGTCACACCGCATTCCTTAGCTATATCGTTGAGGTAATCGAGCTCTTCGCATGATACTTCATAGTCCTTTGATAGACCACGGTGAGTTTCATACATGAGTTTGCCTACAGTCTCTACATCGCCACGGTTGAGGGCATCGCATACTTCGAGCACACGTTCTTTTTCCTCAATGACGAATTTAGCGCGCATGTAATCCTCTGCTGAGATGTCAGCCTTGATTGAGTTGAGCATATCCATATCGGCGTCGCGGAGAGTCTCGATGCCAAGGTGACGAGCCACGTTCTCGCATGACTGGCGACGCTTGTTGTAGGGAGAGTCAACAAGTTCGTGCTTAACCACAGAGTCAACGAGAACCAGACGGTAACCGTCAATCTTGAAGGGGAAATATTCAAACTCGAGTGAACGGCAGTCGAGACGCATGAGGTTGTCCTTCTTGCCAAACACTGATGCGAACTGGTCCATAATGCCGCAATTCACGCCGCAATAATTGTGCTCGGTTGACTGACCAATCTTGGCAAGCTCAAATTTGTCGATTGTGTTACCGTTGAAAAGGTCGTTGAGGGCGAATGCGAAGCATGATTCGAGGGCTGCAGATGATGAAAGACCGGCGCCAAGGGGCACATTGCCCGCGAAAGTGGCATCGAAACCTTTCACAACACCGCCACGTTTGATAGTCTCGCGGCATACACCGAAGATGTAGCGTGCCCACTGTTGAGAGGGTGCATCTTCTTCTTTAAGTCCGAAGTGAGCTTCCTCGTCGATGTCAATGGAGTAAACGTTCACGGTGTCGGTGCCGTTAGGACGGATGTCAGCGAGAATAACCTTGTCGATTGCACCGGGGAAAACGAATCCGCCGTTGTAGTCGGTATGCTCGCCGATAAGGTTGATACGGCCGGCAGATGCATATAGTGTTCCTTCACCTCCGAAGTGAGAGGCGAAAGCGGTGGTGACTTTTTCTTTCAGTTCCATGGCTTTTAATGATTTTATATAGGGTAAGTAAAATTTTCAGTTTAGAACATTTTTTCGGGGTAAGTGCCATTAGCGTGAAGCTCGGCGAATTTTTCCACCACTCCGGGACGGTCAGCTGCATAAGTCACGCCAAACCATTTTGAGTCAGTGTCGAGTACCTTGACAGTAGCCTCGTTGTTGTGGATGAGGGTGTCGATGCAGAGGGGGATGAAGAATTCGGCTTTCGGAGTGTTGATATCCTTGTCGAGGAATTTGCGGAATTCACGGTCGCTATATTCAAAATAGTCGGGTGTGAAACCCCAGAGGTTCATTGACACCGGAGTCATGGGGTCAAGAGTCTGCTCAACGCCGTTTTCGTCAGTAAAAACTATATCGCCGTTAGGAGCATAAGAAATAGCAGTGCGTTCAACGACACCGGTCAGATTACCGTCTGCTCCGGTAGAGCATACACCGCGAGCTACCGAGCCATTCTCAGTCATGGTATTGCCAACACGGAAACCAACCATTGAATAGTCGCCCTTGCGGTCTCTGGGACGCATCAAATCCTCGGCGATTACGCGGAATGCATCACGACCATAGAAGTCATCGGCATTGATTACAGCGAAAGGTTCGTTGATAACCTCTTTGCCCATGAGCACTGCATGGTTGGTGCCCCAGGGTTTGCTACGGTCAGCGGGACAGGTATAGCCTTCGGGAAGTTTGTCGGTTGACTGGAATACGACTTCCACGGGGATATGACCTTCATATTTTGAAAGGATTTTTTCACGGAAATCCTTCTCGAAATCTTTACGGATAACAAAAACTACCTTTCCAAAACCTGCCTGGATAGCATCGTAGATAGAGTAGTCCATGATGGTTTGACCTTGGGGACCCAGCGGGTCGAGCTGCTTGAGACCGCCATAACGGCTGCCCATACCTGCAGCGAGCACAAATAACGTTGGTTTCATTGTGTGTTGATTATTTGAATTTAAATACGATTGTTTCGTTATATTCCTCACCGGGGTTGAGTTCGGATGTCGGGAAAGAGGGTTTGTTGGGTGCATCGGGGAATCCCTGACACTCTATTGCCACGCCGTCGTAGTCCTCATATTTGCCACCTGAAATTGACTCCGGGCATCCGGCCAGCCAGTTGCCGGTGTAAATCTGCATGCCAGGCTGAGTGGTGCTGACCTCCAGGGCACGTCCTGACTTGAGGCTGCGGAGCTGAGCCACCGGGCGGAGTTTCCCTTTCTCATAGCCATCGATAACCCAGCAGTGGTCATAGCCTTTGCCGATTTTGAGTGGCTCGAAGTCGGCTTTGATATCCTTGCCGATAGCTTTGAATTCAGTAAAATCCATCGGGGTGCCCTTGACAGGAGCGAGTTCGCCGGTAGGAATCTGAGTGGGGTCGGTGGGGAGATAATGAGTAGCCTCGAGCTTCATCTCATGGTCAAGTACCGAGCCTGAATTTTCACCGTCAAGGTTGAAGTATACATGGTTGGTTAGGTTGACCACGGTTTTCTTGTCGGTGATAGCTTTAAGGACAAGAGAAAGTTCGTTTTCATCGTTCCATGTATAGGCGGCTGTCACGGTCATGTTGCCGGGATAACCTTCCTCTCCATCCTTGGCGTGGTAGGTGAACACTACAGTGTCATTTTCAGCCACGCTGTCCCAAATCTGGTTTTGGAAACCTTCGGGACCGCCATGAAGAGCATTGGGACCATTATTGATGGCTAATGAGTATTCTTTACCGTCGAGAGTGAAATGACCGAGGGCAATGCGGTTGGCGAAACGTCCGGGGACTTTGCCGGCGCATGGACCGTCGGCGATATATGATGCGGGCTCTTTGTATCCGAGCACTACGTCAGCGAGGTTGCCTTCCTTGTCAGGGACAATTACTGATACGATTCCGGCTCCGAGGGAAGAGAGTGTGACACTTGCGCCGGTTGAGTTTGAGAGGGTATAGAGCGTAATTTCGCCTTTGGGTGATTGCGCTACAGATTTTTCAATTTTCATTAGAAAGATGATATGTTGTTTAAGGTGATAATCCGCCACTGCATGGACGGATTAATTTATTGCAAATATAGCTAAAACAAAAGTATGTCACAACATTTTTAGGAGTAAAAAACTTTTTTCAACACCTATTTATGTATTCGACAGGGAAATATGAATAAAAATTCGTACCTTTGCACCCCGAATTTGATAATATAGCCCACTATAGGTAACTCCACGCAGTGCATTAATGAAGCCGCTCTGAATGAACGGAATATTGATTTTAAGGTGCAGATGTTATTTTAGAGTTCCATAATGGCGTTTTAATTTTAAGATTTACATAAATGATTGCTGTAAATAATTTAGGAATCCAGTTTGGCAAGCGAGTGCTGTTTCAGGATGTGAATCTGAAATTCACTCCCGGCAACTGCTATGGCATAATCGGTGCTAACGGTGCTGGAAAATCGACACTGATGCGCATTCTCAGTGACCAACTTTCACCAACTCACGGTACAGTAACCCAGGGTCCGGGCGAGCGCATGAGTGTGCTTGAGCAGGACCACTTCAAGTTTGATGACTGCACAGTGATGGAGACAGTGCTCAGGGGACATACCGTGCTTTGGGATATCATGCAGGAGAAGGATGCGCTCTATGCCAAGGAAGATTTCAGCGATGAGGATGGTATCCGCGCTTCAGAGCTCGAAGAGAAGTTCGCCGAACTTGAAGGCTGGAATGCTGAGAGCGATGCGGCGGCACTGCTTAGCGGTCTGGGCATCAAGGAGGAAAAGCATTATACCCTCATGCGCGATATGAGCGGTAATGAGAAGGTGCGTGTGCTTCTTGCAAAGGCGCTTTTCGGTAATCCTGACAACCTGCTGCTCGACGAACCTACCAACGACCTTGACCTCGAGACTGTGGCATGGTTGGAGGATTATCTGTCGAAGTTTGAAAACACTGTGCTCGTGGTGAGCCATGACCGTCACTTCCTTGACTCAGTGTGTACACATACACTTGATATCGATTACAATAAGCTCACACTTTTTGCCGGCAACTACAGCTTCTGGTACGAGTCATCGCAATTGGCACTCCGTCAGCAGCAGCAGGCAAACAAGAAAGCCGAGGAGAAGCGCAAGGAGCTGCTTGAATTCATACAGCGATTCAGCGCCAACGTGGCTAAGTCAAAACAGACCACTTCCCGTAAGAAGATGCTTGAAAAGCTCAACGTTGAGGAGATTCAGCCTTCATCACGACGCTATCCGGGCATTATTTTCACACCTCAGCGTGAGCCGGGTAATAAGATTCTTGAAGTCAAGGGTCTCAGCGCCAGCATTGACGGAGAGGTGCTTTTCAATGACGTGAACTTTCAGGTGGAGAAGGGCGATAAGATTGCGTTCCTCAGCCATGACCCCCGTGCCATGACTGCGCTCTTTGAGATAATCACCGGAAACCGCAAGCCTGATGCCGGTACATTTGAATGGGGACAGACTATTACATCGGCATATCTGCCTCTGGATAACTCTGCATTCTTCAATACCGACCTTTCACTTGTGGATTGGCTGTCGCAGTTCTCGAACGATAATTCTGAAATATATCTAAAGGGCTTCCTCGGGAAAATGCTGTTCTCGGGAGAAGAGGTGCTGAAAAAGGCATCCGTGCTTTCCGGTGGTGAGAAAATGCGCTGTATGATTGCCCGCATGATGATGACCGATGCCAACACTCTTGTGCTTGACTCTCCGACAAACCATCTTGACCTTGAGTCAATCCAGGCGTTCAATAATACCCTTCAGGGCTTCAAGGGCAATGTCCTTCTGTCAAGCCACGACCACGAGTTCATTCAGACTGTCTGCAACCGTATCATTGAACTTACCCCCAATGGTACCATAGACAAACTCATGGATTACGATGATTACATCACCGATGAGAAGGTGCTTGCAATCCGCGAGAAACTATATGCAAAATAAATTGGTAGGGCAGATGGTGCTAACCTCTGCTTGACTATCGCGATAATAAATTTACCGGCCATTGTTCGAAACTTGAACAATGGCCGGTAAATTTATTGTAATTATATACGTTTAGATTCGTGTGCGGATATTAGAAAATCTTGATGGCAGGAATGTAACGCTTGGGTTGACGTTTGAGGTCGATGAGGATGCTGTCTATATGAGCCGCGCTGTTGTTGATGTTGTGGTAAAGCTGCGGGTCGTTGAGCAACAGACCGAGTGAGGAGTTAGTTGAGTTAAGCTGCTTGGTAGCGAGGTCAAGATTTGCGGTGATATTGTTGATGTTGCGCATGGTCGAGTCAAGCGGCATGGTTTTAAGGTCCTCGGAGATTACAGCGAGAGCGGCTGAAACCTGAGTGAGATTAGCTGAGAGCTGTTCGACATTAGCCATTGTGCCGTTGGCATGTGTTACCAGTGCAGGCACGGTAGCCATTGATTTGTTGAGCATATTTGTCGAAGTCTCAAGATTAGCCATGATTGCATCCAGACGACGCACTGCATTAAGAAGAGCAGGGTCACCTGCAATAGTGTTGAGCGACACTACCAGAGAGTCGATATGCGGAGCTATTGACATGATTGTTGGCATGAGCTCGGTTGAAACCTTATCCATTAGCCCGGAGCCTTCCACGCCTTCAAGCACATCACCCACGTTATGATAGTCGGGATGCGCAGCCATTTTCAGCTCAATGCTTGCGGTACCTAACATATCGGTGGCTATGACCGCCTGAGTACCCTTGGGGATGCGCAACTGTCGGTCGAGACTCAGTTCAACGCGTACATGTCCGGGATTGTCATATTCATATTGAATTTCGCGCACAAGTCCTACTTTGAAGCCATTTACTGTCACGGGGGCAGATTGTGCTAATCCGGCAACATTTGTGAAGGAGGCGTAATAGTAATTTGCCGCTTTGAAGACATTAATCCCTTTCAGGTAATCAATCCCGAAGAAAAGGACAAGGAGGGAAATTAGAACGGATAAACCGATGATGATTTCTCTGGAGAAAAATTTTTTCATTGTAAATGGAGTTATTTTATTCTTTTGCCATCGCGGGTTTTAATCACGAAAGCATCTGGAAATAATTTCTTGACTTGCTTTAACTCGGAGTTTGCCTCGGACATTGAACCGAAGTTGCCGAAAGTATATTTAAGAATATTACCGTCTTTGTAATAGTCGACGGGCGAAAGTCCTTTAAGACGTTTATCCTTATTGTTCAATGGCTTGGTAGCGGTGAGGAACTGAATCTTATACACCACGGCATCAGCCGGAGCATTGGATGAAGTGCCCTTAGTTTCGGAACGTGGCGATGAGGTGATTTGTTCTTCAGGTTCCGGAGCGGGAAGGGCTTTTTCGGCTGTTTTGGAGTTTTTCTTTTTTGAGGATGTCGATGAACTTGACTTACGATATTTTTCCACGCCATTGTAAATGGCTCGGGCGAGTTTATCCTGTCCGGATGAAGACGCCATGAATTTCTCCATGGTCGGATTGCAGATAAAGTCCAGCTCGACAAGAATAGCCGGCATGCTTGTGCGTACCAACACCCAGAAAGGAGCTTGACGTACACCATTGTTTTTTCTGCCTGCAGTGCGTACCAGCTGATTCTGTACTTGTTCAGCCAATGCAATACTTTGGTCAAGGTTCTTATGCTGCATCATCTCGAAGATAATATAGCTTTCAGCCGACGACGGGTCAAATCCCTGATATGTGGTCGAGTAATCCGGTTCCAGTTTCATCACGGCATTTTCACGCATCGCTACGCTTAAATTCGTGTCGCTGCGCTTGAGACCGAGGGTATAGACGGCAGCTCCGTTGACTTTTGTGCGCATAGGCGACTTGGCATCCACCGAATTGGCATGGATGGAGATGAAAATATCAGCATGCTTGCGGTTCGCGAAATCGGCGCGCCCTTGCAAGGGAACAAATGTGTCATTGTCGCGCGTCATGTATACTTTGGCATCCGACATGTTGGATGTGAGCAGTTTGGAAAGTCGTTTAGCTACTTCCAGATTGACCGTCTTTTCATTAGTCTTGTTGCCAAGTGCGCCTGCATCTTTGCCTCCGTGACCGGGGTCAATGACTACCACAAAGTCCTTACCTCCGGCTATGGATGGAGCCAAGGCAAAGATAAGTAGAAATAGTATTTTTATGACTTTTGTAAGTCTCATTGGACAGTGATTCCTCTTCAAAAATTATGCAAATTTAGCAAAAGTCTCCATAAAAGTAATCCTTCATGATGATTTTTATGCATATATGCCAAAAAATATCTATTTTTGGACAATTGAAATGATTTTAATTTTTTATGAAATGTAAAAAACAGGACTGGGCAAGAGTTGGTTTTTGAGATTTAATCAGTTCAATTAATTTACTACTCGAATTAAGTTGCTATTATTAACAAAAGCTTATAAAATGGTAAATAGGTTTATAGGCGTTGTCCCGATAGTGATATCTCTGTTTTCCCTCTTTATGTGCAGTTGCGGTAACGGTGGAGATACTACAGTTAGGAGCATTCGTGTGACACGCCTTGACAGTATACTTACAGCCGGAAGAATGCCGGAAGACAGCATCACATTTGCGGCTGCCAATTCACTGTTCTTAGTGTCGGGTTATGGAGCATTGAATGACTCTTCGCTGATGAGATATAAGACGAATCCCTCTATTGCACTCCATGCCAAGGCTATGGGCGAGAGCTTTGAGGATATCTCGGATATCGAGTACGGACTGGGCGGTGTGTTTGCAAAGATGAGGAAGTATTACCCTGATGTGACACTGCCGGCGGTTTATTCTGTAGTCTCTCCCTTCAATCAGTCGGTTTTTACGGTTGACACCTTATTATATATAGGACTTAATCATTATTTAGGTGTGGACTATGAACCTTATGGCTATTTCCCGGATTTTGTCAGAAAGACGAAGGTCCGGTCGAGGTTGTTGCCCGATGTGGCGGAAACGCTTATCAGGGGTGAGTATGGCTATGACCCGGGTTCGAATTATCCCACATTGCTTTCGCGTATGCTTTACGAGGGTGCGGTGATGGATGCTGTGGTGCGTCTTACCGGTAAGACTGAAATGGAAGTGTTGGGCTATGATGAAGAGGAGATGAGATGGCTTGAGGATAATGAAGAGGAGATATGGAATGCATTGATAATACGGAAATATCTTTACAGTACCGATGAGACGGTGGCATCAAGGATGATAATGCCTTCAGCGGCTACTTCACTGCTGGCTCCTGAGGTACCGGGCAGGGCAGGGAGATATATCGGATATAAGATTGTGAAATCTTACGTGGCTCATAACGATATTGAGCCGGCACAACTGCTGCTACCCTCATTTTATGACTCCGGCGAGACTCTTGCCGCGTCAAAGTATCATCATTGAAAAATATGTATCATAATGAAAAAGCATAAAGGGATGCCTGTGGTTAGACATCCCTTTATGCTTTGTTATAAGTGATAGTGTCCTTTAAGCGAATTTGCTCCAGTCCACGTTGCGCATGTCGCCTGACGAAAGGAATTCGGTATGGAAGGCGAGTGATGCTTCAAGAGTGTGGGGAGTCTGACCGCCGCGTGTGCTGAGCTTGAGATAGTCGTTGAGGAGCTCGCGGTAGATGGGGTGAGCGCAATTGTTAATAATCTCATGCGCGCGTTCCACCGGGTCGAGACCACGGAGGTCGGCGATACCCTGGTCGGTAACGAGGATATCTACAGAGTGCTCGGTATGGTCAACGTGTGACACCATGGGGACAATATTTGAAATCTTACCCTCTTTGGTGATTGACGGGCAGGAGAAGATGGAGATATACGCATTGCGGGTGAAGTCACCTGAACCGCCGATACCGTTCATCATTCGAGTACCTGTCACATGGGTTGAGTTGATGTTACCGAAGATATCAGCTTCAAGAGCGGTGTTCATGGAGATGACTCCGAGTCGGCGGATTACCTCAGGGTTGTTGGAGATTTCCGACGGACGTATGATTAGGTGATTCTTGAAGAATTCGATGTTGCTGATAACCTCATCCTCAACTTCGTTTGACACTGTGAGCGAGCAGGTGGAACCGAATTTGCAACGACCCTGCTTCATGAGGTCGATAACTGCATCCTGGATGACTTCGGTATACATTTCAAATGGAGGAATCTCCTTGGCGTCGGCAAGACCGTAGAGGACAGCGTTGGCTACGTTGCCCACACCCGACTGAAGCGGGAGGAATGACGAGGGGATGCGTCCGGCACGAAGCTCATTGATGAGGAATGTGCAGACATTGGCTCCGATTTGTTTAGTAGTGTCGTCGAGCGGAGTGAATGGTTTGACACCTTCATAATGGTCGCTCATTACAACACCCACAATCTTTTCCGGGTCGATTTTCAGCACAGGAGAACCGATGCGGTCGCTCGGTTTGAAGATAGGTATTTCGCCACGGTTCGGGGGGTCGAGAGGGAGATATATGTCATGTATGCCATAGAGGGCATGGCGGAGTTTCTCATTAAGTTCGATTACGATTTTCTTTGCCATCTTGGCGATTGTCGGTACATTACCCACGCCGGTGCCGACAACACATGTGCCGTCGTCCTGAATGTCGGATACCTCGATGATTGCGAGGTCAAGGTCGCCGAAGAAACCGTAACGCAGCTTTTGTGCTGCTTCCGAAAGGTGAAGGTCAAAATAGTGTGCATCGTGTGAATTGATGCGCTTGCGAAGGTCAGGGTGATTCTGATAAGGGGTGCGCTTGCCGATAGCGTTTGCTCGTGCAAGTATACCATCGCACAGGTCGCTGGTAGAGGCGCCTGTTATGATATTGATTTTGAATGGTTCTCCCTGGGCATGCAGCTTTTCTGCCTTAGCTGCTATGGCTTGGGTTACAACCTTCGGTGAACCGGGGGCAGTGAATCCGGAAAAACCGCAGTGGGCTCCGTCAAAAAACAATTCAGCCGCCTCTTCAGGGGTCATAATGGGAAATCTCATAATACTTTTCTAAATTGAAAATAGGAGTGTTTAATGGGACTCTTAATATCTAAGTTAATATGCTCTCAAAAAAAGTTTTACAGCATCAGAATTTCCTTTGCAGAATCTCCGCGTCGAGTATTGCCTGACGCCAGCGTGCATAGTGGGCAGCGACTTCAGGTGGTGTCTCACGCTCCTTCACCTTGATTGACTCGGGCTCATCGGAAATAGCCGGAAGCGCTATTTCAGTCTCGCCAGGGAGGAAAGGTTTGGACGGTTGATGTTTTGCAACCGGTTTCCTTTCCTGCTTCTGCACGGGCTCAGGGCGCTTTGCCGATTGCGATTTCCGTTCTGTCGGAGTGTCCTGCAAGGCAAAAAATTGCTGGAAGGAATCTTGAAGCTGTGGAGTGGGGGATTTGTTTACCGAAGTGGAGCTCGCCGTTTTACGCGCTCTCTTTTTGATGAAATCGAAGAGAACGCCAATGGCAATTATAAGGACATAAATTATAATTTTCTCCATTGCTCGGTTTTTTGTAAATTTGCCACAAAATTACTGATTATTGAGTTCTTTGCCAAAGAAAATTGGCTTAAAATTATGGTAAATCGCAGATTATATATAGAAACTTACGGCTGCCAGATGAATGTGGCAGACAGTGAAGTAGTGGCTTCAATCATGGAGACCGTGGGGTATGACATGGTTGAGAATGTGGAGGAGGCGGATGCAATACTCCTTAACACCTGCTCAATCCGCGACAATGCGGAACAGAAAATAGTGTCGCGTCTCGCTTATCTCGCCTCATTGCGCAGAAAGCGCGGTAAGAATGTCCCGCGACTTATAGTTGGCGTCATTGGCTGTATGGCTGAGCGTGTCAAAGAGGAGCTTATCAATCGTCATGGTGTGGATTTGGTGGCGGGTCCCGATTCATATCTGGACCTTCCCAATCTGTTTGCTTCGGTTGAAGCCGGTGAACGGGCTGTGAATGTGGAACTGAGCACCACGGAGACCTATCGCGACATCATCCCTGCGCGTCTTGGTAGCAACCGTGTGTCAGGTTTTATAAGCATAATGCGAGGATGTAATAATTTCTGTTCCTATTGTATTGTGCCTTACACCCGTGGTCGAGAGCGTTCGCGAAGTGCGGAGAGTATTCTTGCTGAATTGGCTGATTTGCGTAGCCGCGGCTTCAAGGAGGCTACTTTGTTGGGGCAGAATGTGAATAGTTATCGTTGGACCGATGAGGATGGGAATGTGCTCGATTTTGCCGGATTGCTTGCTATGGTGGCGGATGCGGCTCCTGATATGCGTATACGTTTCACCACATCTCATCCGAAAGATATGGGCGACGACGTCATAGCCGTGATGAAGCAGAAGGCAAATGTATGCAATCATATTCATTTACCGGTGCAATCCGGTTCTAATAAGGTGCTTAAGGCTATGAACAGAAAGTATACCCGCGAGTGGTATCTCGACAGGATTGCAGCCATCCGTGAAGCCATACCTGACTGTGGCATATCAACTGACCTTTTCACTGGTTTCCACGATGAGAGTGAGGAGGATTTCCAGGAGACACTTGACTTGATGCGTGAAGTCGGCTTTGACTCTTCATTCATGTTTAAATATTCTGAGCGCCCTGGCACTCTTGCCTCTAAGACGATGCCCGATAATGTGCAGGAAGATGTGAAGATAGAGCGTTTGAACCGCATGATAGCTTTGCAGAATGAATTGTCAAGAGAAAGTAATGCAAGGGATGTCGGCAAGACATTTGATGTGCTTGTGGAAGGTGTGTCGAAACGCTCAAAGGAACAATTTGTCGGAAGGAATCAGCAGAACAAGACTCTGGTGTTCCCTCGAGGGAATTATAAAGTCGGAGATACCGTGAGTGTGCGTGTTACCGATTCTTCGTCAGCTACTCTGATAGGGGAGTTGGTAGAGTGAGGTAAATCTCACCTGTAAAACAGTATCGAAGTATAAGGTTGCCATCGGGGAGTAGCTTCCCGATGGCAACTGTTTTTATATAATGTATTTAGTACAGCTTCGGCGCTAATAGCCGATTGATTAAAAGAAACATCTTATTTATAAGGTGAGATTTCTTTGTTTTGTAGTAAAAGTGGATACAGAGAGGAAGTTTTAACATATTTGACTTGCAATTTCTGTCAAATTTTTAGTAATTTAGAGAAATATTAAAATAACTATTAACTGACACAGATTAGTAACAATAACCAATTGCCTAAGTCGGTTAAACCGATAATAAAAGGAAAAAGGAGGATAAACGGAATGATAGATTTTGAATCATTATTGTTCAACATAGATATAAACTCGGAGCGTATACCTCGGAGCGGGTCGCTTTTGGTTGCAGAACCTTTTTTACGGGAACAGTATTTTCATCATTCGGTAATATGTCTGGTGGATTATGAACCCCGGGGGAGTGCGATGGGTGTAGTTCTTAACAATATAACCAGTTATACTTTGCAGGACTTGGTGTCATCAGTCAAAGTGAAGACTCCGATACCAATTTTCTGTGGAGGTCCAATGTCATGTGACCGGTTGTATTTTGTCCATACACTTGGAGATGTCATACCTGATGCCCGGAAAATAAATGATACGCTGAGCATAGGGGGCGACTTTGATGTGTTGCTCTCGATAATCAATGATGGCTACGACACCGAGGGGACCGTCAGGTTCTTTATCGGTTACAGTGGGTGGAGTCCGGGACAACTTGATGAGGAGTTGCTGAAAAAAGTCTGGGCTGTGACAGATATCCGTGACAATCATTCGCTGCTCAAAGGTGCAGAGGATGCTTATTGGCATAGGGTGGTCAGAGGCATGGGAGCTGAATTTCGTGGATGGCTATATCATCCAAGAAATCCGCATTCAAATTAACCATGTCACTGAGCAGTGTTTAGATTTGCTGTTTCTGCCGTTTTTTCAGCAAGATATATCTCCATGCAGGAGATTTATGGTGGTATATAGCCGAAATAATTATGGAAAGCGACGGACGCGTTAAATAAAGTTAAAACGATGCTTGCAGTGGAGAACTGATTGGGATATAATTGTCTGTATGAGAAAAAAATAGTAACTTTGCGCCCGAATTAATCAAATACAAATCACTTAATTAATGGCAACAAAAATCAGACTGCAACGTCATGGTCGTAAGAACTATGCGTTCTATCCTATTGTTATCGCCGATAGCAGGGCACCACGTGATGGTAAATTTATTGAAAGGATAGGTTCTTATAATCCGAACACTAATCCTGCTACAGTAACTTTAAATTTCGAGCGTGCTTTGTATTGGGTTAACGTTGGTGCTGAACCCACCGACACCGTACGCACTATCCTCTCTAACGAAGGAGTTCTTCTTATGAAGCATCTTCAGGGTGGTGTAAAGAAAGGTGCTTTTGATGAAGCTGAAGCACAGCGCCGTTTCGACGCTTGGAAGGCTCAGAAAGAGCAGTCAGTAGAAAAACTTCGTGCCTCTATGGCAGACAAGAAAGAACTTGACGCTAAAGCTCGTTTCGAAGCTGAAGTAGCCAAGAACAAAGCAAAAGCAGAAGAGGTAGCAAAGAAGAAAGCAGAAGCTGTCGCTGCTGCCGCTGAAGCAGAAGCTGCTGCCGCTCCCGCTGAGGAAGCTCCCGCAGAAGAAGCTGCTGGTGAATAAGCAGAATATTCTTTCGAGTAAAGAGTTTAAGAGGAGATGCCTTGATAGGTATCTCCTCTATTCTTTTATGCTTATGTGACTTATTATTTGGCTGGCGGGTGGGGTGACCTGTCTACATGGGGAGTGTTGAAATCCTAATGTCTGAGCCGTTTGGCAATGGATTTGTGGTGGTCGGCTGAAGCTGTGTCACCGATTGATTCATAAAGTTCGGCAAGGAGTGTGTGGAGCGACCGCAACAGTGGGCGCGGATATTCCCCATCCTCAGTGAGGCTCAATCCCAATAGACACCGGTCCATGGCATTGTGTGTATCGTCAAGTATATGATAGGAGGTTGCCATGCGGACCAACACTTCAAGATTGCCCGGCTGATGTGCCGCGATTGTTGCGAAATCACTCAGGGCTTTCTCATGCTCCTCCATGAGTTGATAAGCGAGACCTCTGCCGTAGAGGGCAGGCAAATGTGTGGGTATGAGAGTGAGTGCTTTGTCATAATTGGCGATTGCTGGAATTGGCATGTCATCCTGTCGACAGTCGTCGCCAAGCGAAGTGTATTCACGCGCCATGTCAAGGAAACGTTGCTCATCTTCCGAGATTTTAGCCTCCAGTTCCTTTATCCTCTCTTTAAGCCGGGTGACCACTGACAGTTTGCGCCGGGCATAACGCATTGCCGTGGGATTGTCGATGATGCTGTGTGACTTGATACCCTCTATGAAGTGGTCAAATGCTTCAGGCAGATTGCCGCTGTCGGCTTCCTTGATTGCTGAGTCGAAACATGAATCGGCATGAGCTTTCTGCAGGGCACCGTCGATGAGCAGCGGGTCATTGAAGGTGTGGCTGAAATTGATAATCGTAGGGTTTACAAATATGTCACGGTCGGCTACCGTTGATTTCAATGTTAATCCCTCGAAGCTCCGGCAACGGGACAGCGCCACGTAAGTCTGTCCGCCGGTAAAAGCGCCTCGCCCCATGTCGATGATAACATTGTTGAACGTCAATCCCTGGCTTTTATGTACGGTCAATGCCCATGCGAGTTTGACGGGATATTGGGTAAAGCTCCCGAGTTCCTCCTCCTTGATTTTTTTAGTCTTGGAGTCGAATGTATATTTGATGTTCGACCATTTTTCCTTCTGAATGGTATGAATGTCGCCATTTTCAAGTTTGACTTCAAGGAGGTCCTGGGCGAGCATCGATACGCGTCCGATTGTTCCGTTGACCCATCGGCGGTCCGGGTCATTCTTGATGAACACAATCTGTGCTCCTTCCTTGAGCGACAACTCAAGGTCGGTAGGTAATGAATTTTCCGGGAAATCACCTTTTATATTTCCGGTAAATGTCACCAATGGTTTTTTGATGGCATCAAGATGATGCTCGTTTATATAGTCGACCATGTCGCGGCGGGTGGCGAGTGTCATGGTGAATTTTTTTGAACGGGCTTTCGGGACAGGGGGAGCCAGAGGTGATATGCATCTTGAGTTAAGTTGCCGTAAGTCTTCGGGTGTGGTGATTCCCATCCTGATACGGTCAAGCAGTGACACGAAATCAGAGTCAGTCTGACGATATACCTTCCTAAGTTCGATTGGAACTATCTTTATCTCGAGGAATGCCCTGGCTGAGAAGAAATAGAAATTGTGGTAATAGTTGCGGAGTATATCGCGCATGTCACCGGTCACTACCGGTTCAAGCTGGAATATATCTCCTACCAGCAATAGCTGTTTCCCTCCGAAGGGTTCGCGGAAATTATTGGTGTAAGTGCGCAGAAGTTTGTCGATAAAGTCGATTATATCCGCTCTCACCATTGAGATTTCATCAATAATGATTAGGTCAAGATTATGTAGCAACTTCACCAGAGAGCTGGGATATTTCATGCGTGCCTTGATGCGGTCACGCGCAAAATCGGGGTCATCGGGAGTGATTGGCTTGAAGGGTATCCGGAAAAAGGAGTGTAGGGTGACACCGCCGACATTGACAGCTGCAATGCCGGTAGGTGCCAGTACCACATATTTTTTCTTGGTATGTGATGTGATATACCGGAGAAAGGTTGATTTACCTGTGCCTGCCTTGCCTGTCAGAAATACAGACTGACGGGTATATTGCAACAATTCCCAAGCTTTTAAAAACTCGGGATTGTTGAGGTCTATGGATTCTTCTTGCTCCTTTTTAGGACGAGAAGCCTTTTTTGCCATTGTTAAAAATTCTCTTATTCTCTGTTTAGAAACGGAATCCTACAGTGAGTACAATTGAATTGTCGTTTGATGATATTTCGGCTGAAGGTGCCTGAACGAATAGGTGAGGCTCCGCAAGTTCATTGTAGTTGGAGAATGCCTGATATTTACTCTTGCGTGTACGATGCACGAAGGCTGCGTCAGCATAGAAATTCTTGTAGCGGTATCCTAAACCACAGGTGATATATTGTGTGGTTTTGTCAAGAGAGAATGATGGGAGTGTTTCTGTATCATCAGGACCTGATGTATATATATATGTAGCCTCGGTGGGGTTGCCTTTTGCATGACCGTCCATGGCTTCCTGTGTCACGGGTGAGGTTTCGTAGCTGTAACCTGCGCGGACACTGAAGCTCGGAGTGACACGATACTCGGCACCAAGACGCAAGATATTTGTGGCCTTATAGTAGGTCTTTATATCTTCAGTGATATCGGGCCATTCGTTGCCGTCGTAATCTTTTACACGCATGCTCTGTGTGCCACGATATTCATAATCGGCACTGATTATGGCACGACCTCCGATTACACCGGCGGCTCCTACCATCAGTCGCCATGGGCTTTGAAATTTCCAATCGAATTCATCATAATATCCCTCGTCGGTAACGGATGAACCGCTGAAGTTTTTTCCTGGGGGATAAGTAGAGGAATTGTATGTAAAGTCGGTTGCTGCACTTCCCTGATAAGTGAGATTGTACCATGTCGGGGTATGTACCGCTATACCGAGTCGGAATTCATTGATAGGTTTAAGAATCACGCCGGCCTTTACATTGAAACCGCTACCGTATATGCGTTTGTAGTTCTCAAGTCCGAAATTTGCTTCACCTCCCGATACGTAGGTGGAACCATCGGTACTTGGTACATTCGCACGGCTGATGTTTTCGGAGTAATATGTCAGTGATTTATAATCAATATCTGTGATACCGAAACCGATACCCCAGAATACGGTATTCTGGATATTACCGCCAAAATTGATATCATATTCATCGATGTGTCCTTTTTCCTCTACAGTGAAATCGCCGGTTGCGGTGGAATTATTATAATCGTAGAGTCCTTTGTAAGTGTTGGCTCCATCGGCTGTAGGATTGATTGCGTAGCTGTTGAAAAGCAGAATGCTCGACCATGGTGCGTAATCTCGGTCAGGATAAGCGTCCTGATACGGATTGTAATGTTCGGTCGGGTTCATCTGAGCGGGATAGATTCCGTTGCCAGTGGTATAATCGGCTACCATATTTGTATAGGAGGTGCCGAGATTACCGAATGTTCCGCTGAAACGACGGTCGAAGGATGCCACGCGTGAATAGCTTGCGCCCCAGTTGAAGAATGGCATGACTGACCCGGAACCGAGGTTGATGGCACCTACATAACCGAAGCTGTTGCAGTTGACATGAGTCTTGTTGAGGGTGTTGCTCATACCGGCAGCTGTGGCTTTCGAGGACATCATATCGATATCGAGTGTTACCGAGAGGTCGCTGCTGCGATAGACGCCTATACCGGCGGGGTTTTGGTTGAGAGTGGATATATCACCGCCGAGTGCGGTAAACGCACCACCCATCGACATGAATCGGGCAGACCCACGGAGGTCCGACTGGGATATGGAGTAGGCATCGATTGCCGTTTGTGCGAACATAGCTGAAGGGAGAGCGGCTATGATTCCGGCCATGAGAGTTTTCTTCATAATCGTTTCAGTTGTTAGTGAGGTTTTTGTAGACAAAAATTATTAGAGTAAGAATAATAGGGCGTTTGATAACGCCCTTTAAGTTTAATGACGTCCACGTCCGCCTGCGGATGAACGACCGCCTCCGCTGAAGCCTCCGCCGCGGTTACCACCGGAGTAACTGCCGCCTCCAAAGCGACCGCCGTTGGTGTTTTGCGGACGTGAGTAGTTGGAGTTGTTGTTCGTGTTGTTCGGACGGGTATAACCGTTGTAGCGGTTTGAATTTGAATTGGTATTGTTTGGACGTGTATATCCGTTATGGCGGTTGCCATTAGTGTTGTTGGTTCCGATGCCAGGACGACCTGTCGCGGTTCCGTTATAATTATAATTAGGACGCTGGTTGTTGCCGGGACGGTAGCCAGCGGTGCCCTGATGGCGTCCGCCGTTTGTGAGACCTGGACGATATGAGCCATTGGGTCGTGAGCCGGCTGTGTTGTTGCCTGGACGATATCCATGCACACCAGGATGGCGCGGATTGTATGGGCGACCCATTGACGGACCCCAGCCCCAACCCCAGTTAGGACCCCAGCCCCATGCAGGTCCCCATCCGGGACCCCAACCCCATGACCATGACGGACCCCAACCCCAGCTGGGACCCCATGCCCAATACGGGTCATACCATGTGTTCCAATACCATGGTGAGTTCCAACGCCAGAAGTTGTTGTAATAGTAAGGTGACGACCATGCTATGGATGGATAGAAGTAATCATATCCCCAATAGGCGGTTGGTGTGTTGACATATACATTCACGGTCTGAGGCTCCATGTAGTATATTTGCGCCAGTTCTTCATCACCTGAACCGCTTACAATCTCAGGATTGTAATACTGCTCTATACGGCGTGTGTACTGGAAATCAGTGGCGGTGGTATCAGCCGACAGGGAGTCGGTGGCGAATATGCCTCGACGGTTATATTCATCCACACTGATGGTACGTGTGCCATTGACCGAGTATGAATCAGCGGCGGGATAATCAGCCACTACCACACGGGCAGAGTTGTTGCCGTAGGTTGCAGCCTTGTAATAATTGCTGTTGGATGTCGACGTTCCTGATTTCTTTGCGGCAGCTTTAGCAGCCTTATCTTTGGAAGCGTCATAGTAAATATCATCATCAAAATATGACTGGGCGGACACTACTTGAAATGCAGCGAAGATGACAGCCATAAAGATTGCGAAACGTTTGATTTTCATATTCTAAAATTGAGTAATGAGAGTTCTTGTTTCTCAATTAGACACGTTTCCGTGACAAAAGTTTAATTGAAACGAAGCCTATTATATATAATAACACAAAAATACTGCTTTTTCTTGAAAGTTTTTGGGTTTTTCAAGAAAAAGCAGTGTTTTTAGTTCGGATTCTGCTTAAACTATGTTAAATCAGATATATGGCTGTGCCTATGTGGGCAATGACAATACTATTTGTAGCGGGTCCAGCGAATGACCTCTTTGATGGACGGTTTCTTACCGTACATGAAGATTCCCACACGGTAGATTTTTCCGGCGAGCCATACCATGAAAAGGAATCCGGCAATCAGGAGCAGAAGAGACAGCGCTATTTCCCACCCGGGGATTCCGAAAGGTATGCGTGCCACCATAACCATCGGTGAGGTGAGGGGGAACATCGACATCCAGAAGGCAACCGAACCTGTAGGGTCGGCAGCGGCTACCATGGCGAAGATGATACCGAAGATGATGGGGAATACAGCCACCGATGTCAGCTGGCTGGCATCCTGAATGTTGTCAACGGCTGAGCCGATAGCAGCGAAGATGGATGAGTAAAGGAGGAACCCTCCGATAAGGAAGAGTGTCATGAGTGCTACGAGCGACAGTATGTGACCAACTTCACCAAGCATTGCCACACCCTGAATCATGGATATGGAATTGGGGTCGCTGACAGCATCGAGATTGCCGCTCTGTACAGCTGCAATATCAGCCATTGCCTCAGCCGGCATTACGGCGGGGAATACGAATGCTGACATCAGCGATAGGAGAATGCCCCAGAGCACCATCTGAGTCACAGCCACAAGTGCCACGCCGATAATCTTGCCCATCATGAGCTGCGCCGGTTTAACAGATGAAACCACTACCTCGAGCACACGGTTGCCTTTCTCCTCAATGATTGAGGTCATTACCATCTGTCCATAAATAAGGAGGAACATGTAGAGTATGAACGCCATACCTATGCCTATGGCATAACTGAAGCCTGACGACATAGCCTCCTCTTCCTCCTTGTCGTTGCGCACGGTGGAGAGAGCGATATTGCTGTTCACCTCATCAAGAATCTGGTTCAGATTCTCAATGTTGTAGTTCTTAAGACGCTCTGTTTCTATGATGTTGTTGATTTGGTCAGTGATAGCGCTTTCGGTAGAGATGGATGATGGTCCATTGCTATAGAGCTTAAGAGTGCTCCGCTTTGCTTCAATAACATTCGCGGGGATTACCAGCACCGAGCTTACATCTTCTCTGGTGAGAGCTGAGTCGAGTGTGACACCTGAGGTGAGTTCGAATTTCAGGTCCTCTCTGTCTTTGAGTTGCGGACCTATTACTTTGCTGTTGTCAATCACCAGTACTGTTGATTCCGAGGAGTCGACGAAGAGCATTATGGCAGCCGGAGCCATCATAAGTGCCAGCATCAGTATCGGCATCAGTATGGTGGTGATGATAAAACTTTTTTTCTTGACGCGCTCCAAATACTCGCGTTCAATTACTATACCTATTTTTGACATTGTAAACTGGTTTGAAATGGTTAGATATCCTCTTTGACCGCTCTGATGAAAATATCGTTCATTGAAGCTATGCTTTCCCTGAAGGCTGCAAGCTCTACGGTATCGTTTGCGAGTGAAATTATGTCGCGCAGTTGCGCGCCATCGTTAAGATGGAGCGAGATGACATTGCGACCCTGACCGTCAGGCTCCTTCATGTTAAATTCACCTGCTATGGGTTGTAGTTTCTCCATGAGCACACGGGCGTCGCCTGAGAATGTGAGGTCGTAACGGTTGCCGAAGTATTGGCGTCGCAACTCCTCCACGTTGCCACTTAGAATGTTACGGCTCTTGTTGATGAGGGTTATATTATCGCATACTTCTTCTACGGAACTCATGTTGTGGGTAGAGAAAATCACTGTAGCGCCTTCATCTTTGAGTTTCAGAATTTCGTCTTTCAGCAGGTTGGCGTTGATGGGGTCAAAGCCGGAGAAAGGTTCGTCGAATATCAAAAGTTTTGGACGATGGAGCACGGTGATGATGAACTGTATTTTCTGAGCCATGCCTTTGGATAGTTCCTCCACCTTTTTATCCCACCATGAGAGGATATCGAATTTCTCGAACCATTTGCGTAGTTCGCGGGTGGCGTCAGCTTTGGAGAGTCCTTTCAGACGGGCAAAGAACACTGCCTGTTCGCCAACTTTCATCTTTTTGTATAGACCACGCTCTTCGGGAAGATATCCGATTTTTTCCACATCCTCTTGAGTGAGAGGGTGTCCGTCGAGATAAACCATACCGGAGTCTGGGGCAGTAATGTGATTGATAATGCGGATTAGAGTTGTTTTACCCGCACCGTTAGGTCCAAGCAATCCGTAAACTTTTCCCTCGGGCACTGAAAGCGACACATCGTCGAGTGCCAGATGCGAGGAGTAGGCCTTGCTTACATTTTCTACTTTTAAAATATCCATATAACGTAATGTGATGTTTCACTGCGTAGTAAGGCGCAGCTTATTTAATGGTTTTTCTCAATTAGACGCAAAAACTATGGAAAAGTTTCAGGGGCGGTGAAACTTTTTTGATAAAATCACGTCTAACGGAGTAAAAACAATATAAAAGTCACCGAACTGCAATGGCATTACCTCAGAAAGAATCACGATTTATGGCGATAGTCAATGACAATCGTCAGCTTATCTGTAAGGTGTGCTATATGTATGCCACGGACAATGACCATTTTAAGGATTTGTATCAGGAGGTGCTTGCCAGCTTGTGGCAAGGACTTGATTCATTCAGGGGGGATTCGAAGATGTCCACTTGGATATATCGCACCGCAATCAATACCTGTGTCACCTTTTTCAGACGTCACAAAAGCCATAGTCAGGAAAATATGTCGCTCGATGTGGTGGCTGATATGGTTGGAGACGACAGTTCGAAGCAGGAGATGCTCAGGGAGATGTACAGATTGATTTCCAGATTGAACAAAATGGACAAGGCTTTGATACTGATGTGGCTTGATGAACGCAGTTATGACGAGATAGCGGAAGTGACCGGATTGACACGCAATAATGTAGCCACACGTCTGCGCCGTATAAAGCAACGACTTGTGGATGAAAATCAAAAAGAGAATTGAACTTAGCATGAATATAGAAGAACTGAAACAGAATTGGAATTCGTTTGGTATCCCGTCCGGAGCCCATATTCCGGATGTGAGAGAGCTTGAAAACAGGGTGGTATCACATCGTGTCACTACTCTGCGTAACCGTATTTATAAGCTTCATCTCCGATTGGGATTAGCGGCATGTCTCGGTATCTTCACCATGATACCTTTTGCTAAGGAGAATCCATGGATGGTAGTGTATGCCACAGTTTTCTTCATAATCATGGCTGTATTGCATCTGTCGTTGGCTATGTGGGTGGATAAGCTTGACTATTCGCGCATGACCGTACAGGCTGCCCTTGAATCGGTCTACCGGTTGGAGAATCGCCGCAAGCAGAACCGCATAATAGGTTGTACGTTGGCTCTGCCGTTGATATGCTACATGATATATACCTTTGCATTTGGCTATGACCCCGCGTTGCTGTTCGGGTGCATAGGAGGAGGGGTGCTTGGTGCAGCTATAGGTCTTATTATAAATCATAAGGCGGAGATGATGCTGAGGGAAATGAAAAGCGAATTATCTAACTGACGGCATAGCCGTGACCGGGGGATGATTGGTTGAATGATTGGCTACGGGTGGTGATGAAAAATTTGTCGAGAGTGAGCTGTCAATTTTTTTGTGGTTTGTCAATTGTTTACTAACTTTGCAAGTGAACTCACGAAGCATTTCAACATTTCACTGCAATGAATACAAAGAGCCTTGTGTCAATCAGCGATATAGGTCGCGATGAGATACTAAAATTGCTTGAGACCGCCCGCCAGTTTGAGGAGAATCCCAACAGGAGATTACTTGAGGGCAAGGTGGTCGCCACACTGTTTTTTGAACCTTCTACCCGTACTCGTCTCAGTTTTGAGACAGCGGTGAATCGTCTCGGAGGTCGAGTTATCGGTTTTTCCGATGCCAACACCACAAGTTCCTCTAAAGGAGAGACGCTCAAAGATACTATAAAGATGGTGAGCAATTATGTAGACCTCATCATCATGCGTCATTACCTCGAAGGTGCGGCACGTTATGCGTCAGAAGTCACCGATGTGCCTATCATCAATGCCGGCGACGGTGCCAACCAGCACCCCTCGCAGACGATGCTTGACCTTTACTCAATCTACAAGACCCAGGGTACACTTGAGAATCTCACCATCACTCTTGTGGGAGACCTTAAATATGGTCGCACCGTGCACTCTCTGCTTATGGCTATGAGATATTTCAATCCGGAATTCAGATTTGTGGCATGCGAGGAACTGGGGATGCCTAAGGAGTATAAGATATTCTGTGAGGAGAACGGTATCAAGTATACTGAACATACCGACTTCTCGGAGGAGGTTATCAACAGTAGTGATATCATCTACATGACACGTGTGCAACGCGAACGCTTTGCTGATATAATGGAATATGAACGTGTCAAGGATTTATATAATCTCAACAACTCAATGCTTGGCGGAGCGAAGGAGAACATGAAGATACTTCACCCGCTACCACGCGTGAATGAGATAGCTCAGGATGTCGACGATAATCCTCATGCATATTATTTCGAGCAAGCACGCAATGGTCTTTATGCTCGTCAGGCGCTTATATGCCGTGCGTTAGGTATTGAAGTTTAACAGCTAATAATTGACGATAACAATGACTGTCTCAAAACAAGAATTGGCAGTGGCCGCCCTAAGAAACGGCACTGTTATTGACCATATTCCCTCATCGGTGCTTTTCAAGGCTGTGAAAATTCTGGGGATTGCTAATCTTGACAAAGCTGTGACTATCGGTAACAACCTCGACAGCAAGAAGCTTGGCAAGAAGGGTATAATCAAGGTCGCCGATGTATTTTTCCCCGAATCAACTCTTAACCGTATCGCGTTGATAGCGCCTTCGGCTGTGGTCAACATCATACGTGACTATGAGGTGGTGGAGAAATTTCCTGTATCGCTCCCTGATACAATAATGGGGATAGTGAAATGCGGGAATCCCAAATGTATCACCAACAATGAGCCGATGCGCACCAAGTTCCATGTCATTGACCATGACGATGTGACTATTGAGTGCCATTATTGCGGACAGGCGGTTAAAAGCCGTGACGCGCAGATTTGTTGAGCCAAGAGAATAATACATTCTGATTAGATGAAAGTTTCCTGGAAACCCGGTACAATGATATATCCGCTTCCGGCGGTGATAGTGACATGTGGCACCATTGAGCATAGCAACATGCTCACTGTGGCATGGACCGGCACTATATGTACTAATCCTCCCATGTGCTATATTTCCGTGCGTCCGGAACGTTATTCCTATCCTCTTATAAAGGATAGGATGGAATTTACCATCAATCTTACAACAAAGACAATGGCGCGCGCCACTGATTGGGCGGGCGTAAGGTCAGGGAATGACTACGATAAATGGAAAGAGACCGGGCTGACTCCAGTTAAGGGTGTGAAGGTCGGGTGTCCCTACATAGATGAGTCGCCTCTGAATATAGAATGTCGGGTGAAGGAAATAGTAAAGCTCGGGAGTCATGACATGTTCATAGCAGATGTTGTCAATGTGCTCGCCGATGATTCGTTGATTGACCCGGTTACCGGTGCATTTGACCTCGGGGCTGCCGGGTTGCTTAATTATTCCCACGGACATTATTTTGAACAAGGAGCTGAGATAGGTCGTTTCGGCTGGAGCGTAAAAAAGAAATAAGTTTTATATTATACACATCTTCCAAATCCTATGAAAGAAGACAAAGTAATTTTTGAAATTATCGAGCGTGAGCATCAGCGCCAGAAAAAGGGTATTGAACTCATTGCTTCCGAGAATTTCGTCAGTGATGAGGTGATGCGCGCCATGGGTTCGTGTCTCACAAACAAGTATGCTGAAGGCTATCCCGGTCACCGTTACTATGGTGGTTGCGAAGTGGTTGATGAAGCGGAATCAATCGCTATTGAACGCCTCAAACAGCTTTTCGGTGCCGAATGGGCAAATGTGCAGCCACATTCAGGTGCACAGGCTAACATGGCTGTATTCATGGCATGTCTTAATCCCGGCGACAAGTTCCTGGGACTTAACCTTTCACACGGCGGTCACCTTTCGCATGGTAGCCCAGTGAATTTCTCCGGACTCATGTTCCAGGCTCTTGAATATAATGTGGATGAGGAAACCGGACGCATCAACTATGAGCAAATGGAAGAGGTGGCTCGTCGCGAGCGTCCCCGTCTTATCATCGGTGGTGCCAGCGCTTATAGCCGTGAATGGGATTATGCCCGCATGCGTAAGCTTGCCGACGAGATTGGTGCTATTTTCTTGGTTGATATGGCTCACCCTGCCGGTCTGATTGCCGCAGGTCTTCTTGACAACCCAGTGAAGTATGCGCATATCGTTACCACTACCACTCACAAGACTCTTCGCGGTCCCCGTGGCGGTGTAATAATGATGGGTAAAGATTTTGAAAATCCATGGGGCAAGACAACTCCGAAGGGTGTTGTGAAGATGATGTCTCAGTTGCTTGACTCTGCTGTGTTCCCCGGAGTGCAGGGTGGTCCGCTCGAACATGTCATTGCTGCCAAAGCTGTGGCTTTCGGTGAGGCTCTTCAGCCCGAATTCAAGGAGTATCAGCTTCAGGTTAAGAAAAATGCTGCCGCTCTTGCAGATGCTTTGATTGAAAAGGGCTATAAGATTGTATCAGGCGGTACTGACAACCACTGTATCCTTGTTGACCTCCGCACCAAGTTCCCTGAACTTACCGGTAAGGTTGCTGAAAAGGCTCTCGTGGAAGCTGACATCACTGCCAACAAGAATATGGTGCCCTTCGATTCGCGCAGCCCGTTCCAGACTTCAGGTATCCGTCTCGGTACTCCCGCCATCACTACCCGTGGTGCCAAGGAACCTCTGATGGGTGAGATTGCCGATATGATTGACACTGTGCTTCGCGCTCCGGCTGATGCTGAGACTATCGCTGCTGTACGTGCCAAGGTCAATGCTACAATGGCTGATTATCCTATGTTTGCATACTAACTTCGGTATAAACCGATGTATTGACTATAGACAAATGGGGAGAGTGGCTTGTCACTTTCCTCGTTTGCTTTTTTCGGACCTGAAGTATTCTCGACTATATTCGTAATAAACTCTATGGCAATAATTGAAATCACAGCATTGAATCATCCCGGGGTGGAAATGTTCTGTTCGCTCACTGAGGCACAACTGCGTAATCGTCTGAACCCGGAGAAAGGTATTTTCATTGCGGAGAGTCCAAAGGTGATTAACGTGGCACTCGATGCCGGATATGAGCCTGTGGCTCTGTTATGTGAGCGCAGGCATATAACCGGTGATGCGGCGGGGATTATAACACGTTGCGGTGACATACCGGTTTACACCGGCAGCCGGGAGCTGCTGGCTCAACTTACAGGCTATACGCTTACACGTGGAGTGCTATGTGCAATGCGCCGACCGGCACCTAAAAGCGTGGAGGAAATATGTCAGGATAAGAGTAGGGTAGTAGTGATTGACAGTGTGGTCGATACGACCAATATAGGTGCTATCTTCCGTTCGGCAGCAGCTCTGGGTATAGATGGAGTATTGCTTACCACCACTTCGTGTGACCCTTTGAACCGTCGTTCGGTCAGAGTATCCATGGGGTCTGTTTTTCTTGTCTCTTGGACCTGGATTGACGCTCCGTTGACCTCACTGCATGATTATGGGTTCAAAACTGCTGCAATGGCGCTGACCGACGACTCGGTGTCGATTGATGATGCAGCTCTTATGGCTGAACCGAAACTTGCCATAGTGATGGGTACAGAGGGCGACGGATTAGCTTCGCGTACCATAGCTGAGGCTGACTATACGGTGAAGATACCGATGTCGCACAATGTGGATTCCCTCAACGTTGCGGCTGCAGCTGCCGTGGCGTTCTGGCAATTGCGCAAACCGTTGTCGTGAGAGTCAGGTTTGTGAGATTGGCTATACCTGGACCATTACTTTCGTCAAAGTTCAACTATTGTCGAGCTTAAAGGTACAGAATAAAAAAATGGAGATAGGGTTGCCCTATCTCTATTTTTTATAGTTAAGTGAAATCTCAAATTATACCGAAGTTGGAATGCAATCGGACTATTGGTTTTTTGAGTATCACCTATTTTATTTATTTGCTGATTATCGGCGGGGACGGTTGCCACCTTGACGTGGTTGAAGTGGCTTGGCGTCCTCAGTAAGCTTGAGCTCGGTGCCATTTGAGAGTTCTATCTCATAGCCTCCGCGTTTACGGGAAATTTCCACTATGCTCTGACCACTGAAGTTAGTGTTGACAAATTTGGTGATGGCTGCAGGAACAATTGCTGCAGGGACAGCGTTGCCTTTTGCTGCCTTGACTTCTTTCCATTCGCCATCTGTGCGGAATTCCACTTCAGCCCCGCTTATGAAGTCAACTTCATATTCCATTCCTCTGCGGCCATTGTCCTTCTCGACTTTTTTTACTTGCTCATTGGGGAAATGCTTTGTCATGAAAGTCTGGGCTGCCTTAGGAAGTTCGGACTGTTTGATTGGTGTGCCGGCATACATGCTTGCCGACATTGATGCTGCTATACCTATTAGCATCAGAGAGAAAAATTTTTTCATTTCAATTTACTATTTGTTATTGTGGTTGGAAAATATTATTAAGATTGTTGAACGCCTCGGTATATTTGCGTCCCACAGGTATGGGACGTGGGTAACGTTTCAGATAGATAGTGCGATTGGAAAACTTTTCGATTGAAGCTACTGATACTATGAATGAACGATGCACCCTGATAAATCCGTCGGATGGGAGGATGGATTCCATCTCCTTCATTGTAATCTGCGGTACTATCATCGGGAGGTCGCGTCGGTAGATTTTCACATAATTATCCATAGCCTCAATCACAATTATATCGCTGAGATTTATTATCACATTCTTATGCTCTACTTTGAGGGTGATGCTTCCAGATGGTTTTTCATTGTCATTGTCGTGTCGTATAAAAACTTTGGCTTTCTCTATGGCTCGCTCAAAGCGTGGATAGAATATGGGTTTATGAAGGAAATCGACAGCATCAACGTTGAACCCATCGAGCGCATATTGTGAAAACGCTGTTGTAAATATGAGGCAGGTGCCGTCAGGAAGTTCTTTGGCGAGTTCAATGCCATTGTGTGAGTTCATCTCTATGTCGAGAAATACCAAGTCGGGATGCGTTGACTTGATGCACTCCATTCCCGCCAGCGGGGAAGTGAAACATTGCAGCTCAATGTTTCCGTACCGTTTGCAATATTCCTGAATGATACTTAGAGCGATTGGCTCGTCATCTATGGCTATACATCTTATCATAGTGATAACTTGATGGAAAGTTTAACGTTATATGTCTCCCCGTCGTTGCTGATATCCATGGTGTGGCTTTCGGGATAGAGCAGTTCGAGTCTTCGGCGACAGTTCTCTATGCCCATATGTTCACCGATTCGTTTTACGGGGAATATGTGGTTGGTAGTCGTGAATGTGAGTACACCGTCATGCTCTGAGAGTCTGATTCGGATGGCACATTTTTCCACCGGTGATACACCATGTTTGAAACAATTCTCTACGAAAGTGACAAGCAGCATCGGTGGAATCTTCAAATCGTTGTTGGAAATGTCGATATCAAGTGCTACTCTTGTCATTTCATTTAGACGGAGAGACTGCAGCGCTACGTATTGCCGTATATAATCCGCCTCATCGGTAAGTGAGACAAAGTCGCGTCTGGAGGAGGTGTGGATATATCGCATCATGGAAATGAATTTCTCAAGCGATTCAAGAGCTTTGCTATTGCCTGTCAGAAAGAGTCCGTAAAGAGAGTTGAGGGTGTTGAACATGAAGTGCGGTTTTATCTGCGCTTTATATAGCTCTATCTCAGCTTTGTCTCGTTCGGCTTCTACTGTGCGTCGACGGGATTTCTGGATGTTTGCCTGAATTAGAAGTCCCACAGCAAAGCTGAATGTCTCCACTATCATGAAGAGTGTCCATACAGCCTGCTGATACTGCTGCACCGAAGGAAGTATCCTGACAATACCGATATCAATGATGCTTGGCTTCGGTTCGTAAAGATTTATCATTGAAATCCATGCTGTCACTGCAAATGACAACAAAATCATGACCACTCCCAAGCCTCTCTTTTTACCGGAGGAGAAAAGAAACGGAACGGTGGCAAACCGATTGATGAAATAGAGTGTGTAGAGCCATCCCCCTACGGTAAGTACATACCACGAGAAGTTGTGAAACCATCGTTCGATTGGGAATATCAGCACCATTATCGGAAGCACCACCAGACAGAACGCGAGGTCGATATATAGCGATACATTCTTCATGTTTATTCAATGCCGGTTATTTGATACGCAAAGTTAACTGTTTTATTTTTAATGTGATATGATAGATGGATACGTTTGCCACCACTTTAGTGCCGTTGGTCACTATATAATCAGACTTGAAATTAACAGTAAAGTTTAATCGCTTAAATTTGCAATAAAAACAATGCGTATCCATAAAAGTTAAGTAGAAATGACCGTCAGAACATTCATCGACCGACCGATTTTAGCAGGAGTGATTTCTGTTTTAATAGTGATATTAGGTTTGCTTGGACTTGCACAGCTGCCGATTGAGCAATTTCCTGATATAGCACCCCCTACGGTACGAGTGACTGCCACTTATACAGGAGCTAACGCAGAGACTGTGCAGAAAAGCGTGATTGTGCCTCTGGAGGAATCGCTCAACGGAGTGGAGGATATGATATATATGACTTCAACGGCCACAAATACCGGCACCGCTTCCATAACCATATACTTTAAGCAGGGGAGTGATGCAGACATGGCAGTGGTGAATGTCCAGAACCGTGTGGCATCCGCTCAGGGACTTCTTCCGGCTGAGGTGACCAAAAGCGGTGTTACAGTCCGGAAGCGTCAGAACAGTACCTTGAAATCGATAACTCTGTATAGTCCGAATGATGCCTACGATGCTAATTTTCTTACCAATTACATGAAAATAAACATCGAACCACGCATTTCACGTATACCCGGTGTGGGTGATGTGAATATTTTCAGCGCCGAGTATGCCATGCGTATATGGCTTGACCCGGCTAAGATGTCGCAGCATGGATTGGTACCTGCCGATGTGGATAAGGTGCTTGCTGAACAGAACATTGAATCACCGACCGGTACATTAGGTTCAGAATCGACCAATACGTTTCAGTATGTGTTGAAATACAGAGGTCGGTATGAGGATGCGGCTGACTATGAAAATTTAGTGGTAAGAGCGCTTCCGGATGGAAATGTGCTTCGCCTCCGAGATATAGCCACGGTGGAGCTTGGTGCGGTTAACTATGCCATGCTGAGTGAGACGAGCGGTCATCCTGGAGCTAATGCCATGATAGCCCAGACGGCAGGTTCAAATGCCAATGAGGTCATTATGGAGATTGACCGGACACTTGATGAAATCAGGGCGGGTCTTCCGGCAGGAATGGTATTGACTGATATCTCCAGCACAAAGGATTTTCTGGATGCATCAATTTATAAAGTGATTGAGACATTGGTCATAGCCTTGATTTTAGTGGTATTTGTGGTTTATATCTTCATTCATGACATCCGTGCCACTCTTATTCCCACTCTTTCAATTCTCGTGTCGCTTATAGGAACTTTCGCGTTTATCTATGCAGTAGGATTCACCTTGAATATGCTTACTCTTTTTGCTATTGTGCTTGTGATTGGTACTGTGGTAGACGACTCTGTGGTAGTTGTGGAAGCTGTCCAGGCTAAATTTGAGGAGGGGCACACTGACCCCTATCAAGCTACAGTTGCAGCTATGGGAGGACTCTCGGCAGCATTGATAACCACTACAGTAGTGTTTATGGCGGTGTTTATACCCGTATGCTTCATGGGCGGCACTTCCGGTACATTCTATAAGCAATTCGGTCTTACCATGGCTGTGGCGGTTGGTATATCGCTTGTGAATGCCATGACGCTTTGTCCGGCATTGAGCGCTCTGTTGATGCGTCCTTCGAAAATTAAAGGAGAGAAGGTCTCGTTTGTGAAACGGTTTCATTTTGCCTTTGATTATTCGCTGAATGTAGTGGTGGGGCAATACCGTGGAGGGGTGCTTTTCCTTTTCAAAAACCGTTGGATTGTGATGATGCTTTTTGCACTGTCGGTGTGTGGACTTATATGGCTTGTATCGACTACTAAAACCGGATTGGTGCCTCAGGAGGATATGGGAACCATAAGCCTTAATGTGCAAGTGGCTCCCGGAAGCAATTTGGATGAGACCAATAATGTGATGAATGAAATAGAGGATGCAATCAAGGATATCCCCGACATATTGATTTATTCGCGTGTGACAGGTAAGAATGCGCGTCATGACCAGTCGGCATCAGCCGGTTCGTTTAATATAAGGCTTCTCAACTGGGAACAGAGAGACGGTTCTGAACATGATATAAATGCTGTGATAAAAGAGATTTATAAGCGTACTGCAGGAATTGCTTCTGCTCAAATCCGAGCTTCTCAATCGCCGATGATTTCTGGTTACGGCACAGGCAGCGGATTTGAACTTTACGTGCAGGATAAGGCTGGTAAAAGCACAGATGAGCTTCTGAGTGTAACGCGTGAATTTATTGACTCGCTCAACAGGCGCCCGGAGATATCACGGGCATATACTACGTTTGATACTAAGTATCCACAATATATGGTGGAGGTGGATGCGGTGAAATGTCTGCAGATGGGTGTTTCGCCTTCCGATGTGCTCTCCACTTTGGCAGGATATGTGGGAGGAAGTTACTCATCCAATCTGAACAGGTTTACCAAACTGTACAGGGTCATGGTACAGGCTGCGCCTGAGGATAGGCTTGACACCGAGTCCTTGAAAGGCATGTATGTAAGGTCGTCGGGTGGACAGATGGCTCCGCTTGATAATTTCATTACCCTCACGCGGGTCTACGGTTCCGAGAGTCTTTCGAGGTTCAATCTTTTCCCCTCCATTTCGGTGTTTGGCGAACAGGGGGAGGGATATAGTTCCGGTGAGGTAATCAATGCCATCAAGGAGGTTGCGGCAAGCTATCTTCCGGTGGGTTACGGATATGAGTTTGGTGGTATGTCGCGTGAGGAATCATCCGCGGGCAACACAACAGTGCTGGTTTTCAGTATCTGTCTCGCGTTCATTTATCTGATTCTTGCCGCTCTTTATGAGAGTCTGACAGTGCCGTTTGCAGTCATAGCAGCTGTGCCATTCGGATTGGTAGGGTCATTTCTGTTTGCCCGATGGTGGGGGCTGGAGAACAACATCTATATGCAGATTGGGATTATAATGCTAATAGGATTATTGGCTAAAACGGCAATTCTGCTTACTGAATATGCCTCGGCGAGACGAAAGGAGGGTATGTCGCTCGTGCAGTCGGCAGTATCGGCAGCCAAAGTACGTTTCCGACCTATTGTAATGACATCAGCTACAATGATATTCGGTATGTTGCCATTGATGTTTGCGTCAGGAGTTGGTGCAAATGGTAACATATCGGTAGGAGTCGGCACAGTGGGTGGACTTCTATTCGGTACACTTGCCTTGTTGTTCATTGTACCTGTATTTTTTGTTGTGTTTCAGTATCTGCACGAACGCATCACTCCCAAAAATAGATTAAAGCATGGCAGATGAGTCACTATTTTAAGGTAGATGAGGTGATGAGGTAATTTCAATGGTTTCTACACTCGCCATTGAAAATATGTCGTTTGCCATTTTGATGAATTTGGGCTGAAAGCTAATATCCTGTAGAGTAGGACGTTGAGTTCGGTATACTCACATGTGGGTATTTCGGTGCGGAACTAAAATGCCGAACTTTGCAGAAAAATAAGCAAGAAAAAATGACAGTTCGGAAAAGGTATTTAAAGTATTTATTGAGCATATTCACACTTCTGCTTGGCTCTTTAATGGCATCGGCCGACAGCACAGTCGGCATGATATCCGGGAAGGTACTATCGCTCGATGGCGAACCGATTGATTACGCCACAGTGTTTCTTAAAGGTACATCCTACACATGTTCCACAAACGAAAAGGGATTGTATCACCTGTCGGCTTCACGTGGAGAATATATATTGGTGTTTTCAGCCGTTGGATTCGAAAAGAAGGAGTTAAGGGTATCGGTCAATTCCGGTGAAAGGAAGAAATTGAATGTGAAACTCAAGCCTTCCACTCAGCTTGGCGAGGTAATTGTAGTGGGCAATCAGCTCAGCAAGGTCAGAAATTCAGCCTTCAATGCTACCGCGGTCAACACCCAGGAACTTGTCAACACAACCAAGACACTCAGCGATGCTTTGAACAAGGCTCCGGGCATGAAAGTGCGTGAGAGCGGTGGCGTAGGTTCGGACATGTCTGTAACCATGGACGGTTTCACCGGTAAGCATGTGAAAGTGTTTATCGACGGTGTGCCTCAGGAAGGTGTGGGAAGTTCATTCGGACTTAATAATATCCCTGTGAATTTTGCCGAACGTATTGAGGTGTACCGTGGGGTTGTGCCTGTTGGATTTGGAGCTGATGCGATAGGTGGAGTCATAAATATAGTGACACCGCGTCGTCAACGCCGGTGGTTTGTGGACGCATCTTACTCATACGGCTCTTTCAATACCCATAAGTCATACGTTAATTTTGGTCAGACCTTGGCTAATGGTTTCAAATATGAGGTAAATGCATTTCAGAATTACTCCGATAATAATTACTGGGTAGACTCTCCCGTGGAGGATTTTACTACCGGAGCTATAAACAGGAAGAAACTGGAGCATGTGCGCCGTTTCAATGACTCTTACCATAACGAGGCTGTGGTCGGTAAATTCGGCTTCGTCAACAAGCCCTGGGCTGACAGATTTATGGTGGGATTGAATTATTCTCACATGTACAAGGAGGTGCAGACCGGTGTACGACAGGAGATTGTGTACGGTCAGAAGCATCGCCATGGATATACCTTGATGCCCTCGGTCGAGTACGGCAAGAGAAACCTCCTAGTAAATGGACTTGACGTTACTTTCAATGCCAACTATAATCGTAACATAAATAATAATGTCGATACGGCTTCAGTAAAATACAACTGGCGCGGTGAGACCGCTCCGTTGAATGCTCCCGGTGAACAGTCATATCAATACTCGAAGGCAATCAACAATAACTGGTCTGCAGCTTTCACCGCCAATTACCGTCTTGGCAAAAGCCACGTGTTTACGGTGAATGATGTGTTCAACACCTTCAACCGCACCAATGAGAGTCTTCTCACCACGCCTCCGGGTAAGGATGAATTTTCAAAAGTTACGAGCAAGAATATAGCCGGTGTGTCCTACAGATTCATGCCGAATACCAAGTTCAATCTCACCGCCTTCGGCAAGCAGTACCATCAGTATGTGTCAGGTCCGATGGCTACCACCTCGGCGCAGGATGTCTATGAGCTGACTTCACGCAGTGTGGACTATTTCGGATACGGAGCAGCCGGTACGTGGTTCATGCCGTTAGGTATGCAGCTTAAGGCTTCATACGAGAAGGCTTACCGTCTGCCAACAATCGAGGAGATGTTTGGTGACGAGGACCTTGAGCTTGGAGACATGGCGCTTCGTCCGGAGACAAGCCATAATGTCAATGTCAATCTGAGTTACAATGCTAATTTCGGTAACAACATAATCTATGTTGAGGCTGGTCTAATATACCGCGACACCCGTGATTTCATACAGCGCAACATCATGGCACTCAGTGGTGGCAAATCAGCCGCTACATATATCAACTACGGTCGTGTTGACACCAAGGGGATAAGCATCACTGCACGTTACAGTTTCTCACGATGGCTGAGTCTCGGTGGTAACTTCACACAGATGAATGTGCGCGACAACATGCGCACGGCAGCAGGAAGCTCGGTGCCTAATATCACTTATCGTGAACGTATGCCCAATATGCCATATATGTTTGCCGATTCTGATGTGAATTTCTATTGGCACGGTCTCGGACGCAAAGGAAACGTGCTTACGGTCACTTATGATAATCAGTACACCCATAGTTTCTGCTACTATACCTCCAATATCGGGTCAAATAACAGTGACTATATGGTCCCTGACCAGTTCGCCCACAATCTTACAATCTCCTATGGTATTCAGCGCGGACGTTACAATGTGTCGTTCGAGTGCCGCAATTTCACAGATGCCAAGCTCTATGACAATTTCAGCCTTCAGAAAGCCGGACGTGCATTCTACGGTAAGGTAAGAGTATATTTTGGAAATTAAAATCAATAAAATAATACTGATATGATAGTAAAAAATTCATTTCTGCGCATGGTGGGGGCTGCTGTTCTCCCGTTTGCGGCATTATGTTCATGTTCCGACAGTGACGAACCCGAAAAGAATGAGCCTGGAGAGCAGACTGAGGGTAAATATGTGTTTGCAACCACTGTGCAAGGCTCAAATGCCACATCCAATGTGCTTGTGACCGGAAACTCGCTTGACGAGGGGACTCTCTCTCCTGTTAATAATGGTCTGGTTAACGAAGGCGCTACCCAGTGGGTATTTTACAAGAATTTCCTTTATGCTCTGACCTATAACCAGGGTAATGCAGGCACAACACGCAGTTATTATCTCGGAGCCGACGGACAGATGCAGGCACGCAATATGGAGTACCGTATAAGCCGTTTCTCATCCTACGGTGCTTATGACGATAATATTCTTACAATGTCGACCGGCGAAGGTCCTGCCGCATTTGCTGACAGTCATGGTTACAAGCCAATGACTCTTCTTGTGACTTACCTTGATGTAATAAATGAGACTTCTCGCAGCAACGATACCTCCACAGGTCTATATAGCATGGAGAATTTCCTCGGCAATGGAGAATACGTAACTCTATCGGGTGCTGAGCAGAGCGGTTCAAAGCTCTATTGCGGTGCTGTGCCGATGGGTTTGAGCCAATATGGCGCGGCTGCGGATGGAGGCAAGTGGATTCGCCCGGGCAATGAGGATTTGGTACATGCTGAAGCCGGTGGCTCTGGTGGCGGTTCTTACAAAGCCGGTGAACTTGCAGGTACACAGTATCCTGATGAGTGTTGGGTGGCTATCTACAATGGTGACAACATGCTCAATCCCACCCTTGCCAAGACTGACAGAATCAGCACTCCTTGCGGTCGCTACCGTTCGCAGTACTATCAGACTGTGTGGAGAGCCGACAATGGCGACATCTATGTGTTCTCTGCAAGCTATGCCAAGACAATGACCGACCCGCGTCAACAGACCACTTTGCCCGCAGGTGTGTGTCGTATTCCTGCAGGAAGTACTCAGTTTGATGATTACTATTGCAACATAGAGGCTCAATCGAAGGGTGGCAACCGTTCATTCATGCGCTGCTGGCCTGCGGGTGGCGAGCGTTTCCTCATGGTGATGTATGACCGTGCTCTCACCGAGAAGAATCCTGCGGCTACCGAGCTGGCAATCTTCGATGCCGCTACCAAGAAGCTGACCTATGTGACCGGTGTGCCTGAGAATGTAAGTTCAGTAGGTAAGTCGGTTTACACCAAGGATGGCAACGTGTATATCGCACTCAATGTTGACGACCAGAATCCTACGATTTATTCTATCAACACCGCCACAGCTGTGGCTTCTAAGGGTGTTACAATAGAGTCTCTCAGTATCACCGCATTCGGGTATCTGAATTTACCGTCCAACAACTAATATCCTGCAGAAATGATGAAATTTTTCAGGAAAGTGCATCTCTGGCTTTCCGTCCCATTCGGGATTATAGTGACGCTTGTGTGCTTTTCGGGCGCGATGCTTATTTTCGAGCCTGAAATCACAAGGGCTGTGAAGAGCGATGTGTATTATGTGTCTTCAGTAGGAGAGCAACCGCTTCCTATGGGTGAGCTCATGGAGAAGGTAAAGGCTACGCTGCCGGATAGTGTCTCTATCACAGGCGTTACAGTGTTTGACGATGCTGACCGTACCTATCAGGTCAATCTGTCAAAACCACGTAGGGCTTCGATGTTCGTTGACCAGTACAGTGGTGATGTGACAGGTCGATATGAGCGTCTGGGTTTCTTTTCCACCATGTTCAAGCTCCATCGTTGGTTACTCGACAGTGCCAATCCTCATGGCGATGGGGTAAAAGTGGGCAAGACACTGGTAGGCATCTCTACTCTCGTGTTTGTTATAGCTCTGATTACCGGTGTAGTTATTTGGGTACCAAGAGCCCGTAAGAATTTCAAGCGTAGCATGAGCATCCCGTTCAAGGATGGCTGGAAAGGATTCTGGAAGGGACTGCATGTTGCCGGTGGAATGTATGCACTGGTATTCGTGCTTGCAATGGCTCTCACAGGGCTTACATGGTCGTTCAATTGGTATCGTACTGCTTTCTATGCCGTGTGTGGCGTGGAACATACTCCGCGTAATTTCGGACAGGCAACTGCTGCTTCAGCAGAACGTGGCGGCAAAGGCGACCGTGGCGACCGTGGCGAAGGTCGCGGAGAGCGAGGCAAGCGCGGTGAAGGCAGAGGTGAAGCCTATGGTGGTCGAGGCGGACATGATGGCGAGCGTCGCGGAGGTGGACGCCGTTCGGAATTTGGACGCTGGCAGCAGGTGTATGATGAGTTGAAAGCTCAGAATCCCGGAGCCGCGCAGATAACCGTGGGACCTGAGAGCGCAAGCGTTACACTTGGCAATGCTGGCAACAGCCGTGCTGCTGACCGATATGAGTTCAATCGCCGTTCGGGCGAAATCTCCCCTGTGACCATGTATGCTGACGCCAACGATGCCGACAAGTTGCGCGGATGGATTTATTCATTCCATACAGGAAGCGTAGGTGGTATCATCACCCGTATTCTATGGCTTCTTGGCGCACTCCTCGGCGCATCACTCCCGCTCACCGGATATTATATATGGATACGCCATCTCCTCAAAAAGAAAGAGCCTCACCATCATAATGAGAGGCACTGATACTGACAGAAACAGATAACAGGAGAAATATAATTAGGTAGTAAGGCAGCCAGCCTCCGTGAGGAGGTGTGGCTGCTACATTTTTTTGACCCTGCTGAGACTGAATGCTCCGGCAATAATCGCGAAGAGTAGTGCTATCACGAGGCATGAACGCACGGATGTGAGCATCACAGAGGAGAGCGCGAACACTATGGTGACTGTGGTGGCACCGAGAGTCTGCCCTACGAGTCGGGCTGTGCTCTGCATCCCTCCGGCACCTCCTGTGCGGTGTACAGGGGTAGCCTGGACCATCACAATGTTGTTAGGAGTCTGAAACATTCCGAATCCTATGCCGCACACTGCCATGCGCCACGCTATCTGACACTCCGATATATCTGCGGTAGGAGCAAAAAGCAGCAGTGTGATGCCAAGCGCGTAGACTGCCATGCCGGTGGCGGCAGTGGCTCCTGCATTGTGGCGCTCTACAAACCGGGCGGCGAGTGGTGAGACTATCATGGTGGCGAGCGGCCATGGAGTCATGAGCAATCCCGTGGTGATTTCTGAGAATCCGCAGCTGTTCAGGAAGAGAAATGGTAGGGCAATCATGGCTACATTCTGGGCTATGAAAGAGCAGACGGAGGTGCAGATGCTGAGTGTGTAGAGGGGGATTCGGAACAGGTCGACCGGCAGGAGAGGATTGGAGCGGTGAAGCTGACGGCGTATATAGAACACCGCTATGATACTTCCTGATGCAAGGAGGAGGGTGATGAGGGTCGCATCACCTTTGCGCGTGAAGCTCCCGATGGCGTAGAATAAAAGTCCGAACACGAGAGCATTCTGGATAGCGCCGGTCCAGTCAAATCTTGAGGTCTGTGCCTTGGGTGGATTGGCGGGGAGGAGTCGTTTGCCGATTATAAAAGCTATTATGCCGAAGGGTATGTTGATGATAAATAACCAGTGCCATGATGCTACCGAGAGTATAGCGCCGGCTATGGTAGGGCCGGCTGCAGTGGCTATGGCTATCACCATGGCGTTGAGCGCGAGTCCGCGACCCAGCACTTCGCGCGGGTATATGAGGCGCGTAAGGGCTATGTTTACCCCCATTACGCAGGCTGCTCCGATGCCTTGGAGTGCTCGGGAGATTATTATCATGGTGAAGGTTGTGGAGGCAGCGCATAGAGCCGAGGAGAGTGTGAAGATAACTACCCCGACGAGGAAGCAACGGCGGTAGCTGAACAGGTCGCCCGCCGATGAGACGGGGAGAAGAAGCATGGTGATGACAAGCTGGTAGATGGTGAGAATCCACACAGCGGCTGAGTCAGTGATGCCAAAGCGCGATGCCATGACCGGGAGGGCTACGTTGACCAGAGTGACATCGAGCACGGTCATGATGAGCACCAGAAGTATGGCTATGACAGCGGCGTAGTTGAGAATTGAGAATCCGGGCTTATTCATAAGGTTACGGATTATTGGGGATGGAATTTATGATGGATGAATGAGGAAAAGACAGGAGTGCTCTGCCTGATGAGGGGAGAGACTGCTCCTGTCTTTTTTCATGTAAGGTGGAAAGATGGTTTATTGTGACTGCTCGAAGAGCCAATGGCGCACTGAGGGGATGCGGTAAGCATAGTCGAAGGAGTACATGTGCTCGCTCCCTTTTCCGTCGGCGGGAAGTACGGTGCCCGGTTCGAACTGGAATAGATTGACGGGCGCTCCCTTCTCAAGCATAGTGGCTGCGAGTTCGCTCTGTCGGCTCTCTGGCAGACGTGCGCTCCAGGAGGCGAAAGTGTATTGCACTCCATCTTTCTCGGCTGCTTCCTCAAGGGGTTTCATGTCGGCGAAGGCTTTTCCTTTGTCGCCCGCTATGAAGTAGATAAATTTGTGACGTGCGAGCTCAGGGAATGTCGCTGTATCCCAATGGCTGTCCACGAAGATTGAGGCGGCGAAGATGTCGGGGTAGGCAACGTTATAATACATTGAAATCATGCCTCCCATTGACTGTCCGGTGGTGTATAGGCGTGAGGTGTCCACGCTGTTGGCGTCCGAGACGTTTCTGAGCAGGCGGATTGCCACGTCCACTTCATCGGTGTGCTTGTAGGCATCATTTACAGCTACGCCTGAGAACTGTGGCACAAGTACGTAGCAGGGGTGTGAGCTTTGCCATTCATCCGTTGCCCATATCAAGCCGCCGTAACCTTGGGTGAGGGGAGTGGTGGGGTCGGTCCCCGGAGTGCTCGCATCGGCTATGAAGAGCACAAGTGGGTACTTCTCACCCTGTTTTAGATTGGATGGGGTGAAGAGATTATATTTCATTGTTATCCCGGTAGCAGAGTCAGTGAATTCGAGCTGGCGGAATTTCGGTACGAGTTCCTTAATCATAGCCTGAAGTGTAGGGTCGGATGATTTGTCAATCACCGGACCGCCGCCAGGGGTGCCAAGCTGCGGACCGCCGGGTTTGCCACCTTTGCGCTCGTGGCGTGCGGTTATCGAGTCGTCTTGTCGGTCACTTGCAGATGTTGATTTGCCGCTGCATGAGGTCATGGCAGGAAGAGCTAATGCTCCCAATGCCAGCATGAGGCTGAAAGTAGTACTTTTTAGTTTCATTATGATGTGATTTTGAAAATACGTGATAGAAAACTCAACACATTATTTAATTATAAGACATTTACCGTTAAAAAAGTTTAGTTGTGTGGGTAGACTGCATGTTTGTGATGGTAAAATGATGGCAAGTATATGGCGCAGTCGCAAAGTGACTGAATCTAAAAAGTTTTTGGGTCTAATGACCCAAACAATGCTACTAACGGTAAAAAATAGGAGCGACAACTCATTTGGAATTGTCGCTCCGATATTTTTAGGACTTTAATATTTTAGCTATCCTATATTTTAATGATTGGCATTTATCAAACGTTAATTGGCTCGCATAAACATTGTTTTTCTACTATGCGCCGGCAGTCCACCACACTCACCAACCCGAAAAATCTACTGACCCCTACTATGCGCCCCCAAAATGAATTTGATTGACATACGGTTGACAAAAATATATAAAAAGAAAAATCCGCAAGAATTGAAAATCAATATCTTGCGGATTTTTCGAGTGTCCGAGATGAGATTCGAACTCACACAGCCTTACGGCCACTACCCCCTCAAAGTAGCGTGTCTACCAATTCCACCACCCGGACTTAAGATGTCTGCCAAGTAAAGACTTGAGTTATTCTTTGAGCGAAAAACGGGACTCGAACCCGCGACCCCAACCTTGGCAAGGTTGTGCTCTACCAACTGAGCTATTTTCGCGAGTTTTTGTTTTGCCTCGACAGACGTCAATATTTTAATGTTCTCTTTGTTGAGCGAAAAACGGGACTCGAACCCGCGACCCCAACCTTGGCAAGGTTGTGCTCTACCAACTGAGCTATTTTCGCAAGTTTTTTTGTTGGTCTCAAACGGTGTCATTTCCGTTTTGCGTTGCAAAGGTATGATGATTTTTGTTACTGTGCAAATATTTCTGCGTGTTTTAACTTGTGTTAACATAAAAATATGCTAAAAGGGTGTTATTTGTTAATAAGTGTTTATAAAATGGTCGTTTTTTTGTGAACTAAAGGGTAGGATGGGGTGTTACGCTGATAGGAAAAAATTTTAAAATTTAAGTAAAGATAGGTTATGAAGCATCTGATATTGCTGCGCCATGGGCAGAGTGAGTGGAATCTGGAGAACCGTTTTACGGGATGGACCGACGTTGAATTGTCAAAACAAGGGATGTCTGAGGCTGAGAAGGCGGGTGAGTTGATAGCGCGTTCGGGTATTTTGCCTAAGTATTGCTTCACATCGTACCTGCGGAGGGCGATTCATACCCTCAACATAGCGCTCGGAGCTATGGACCGCGATTGGGTACCGGTGGTGAAGGACTGGCATCTGAATGAACGTCACTATGGGGCGCTGCAAGGACTCAACAAGGCTGAGACAGCTAAAAAGTTTGGCGATGAGCAGGTACATGTATGGCGTAGGAGTTACGATGTGGCACCTCCGGCTCTGGAGGCGGGTGATGAGCGTTTCCCTGGTGCCGATGTGAGGTATGCCGGACTGGCTATGGGTTCACTTCCACTTACGGAGTCGCTTGCCGACACGGTGGTGAGGGTGCGTCCATGTTGGGAGGAGTTGATAGTGCCTGCTTTGGGGCTTTATGGCGATGTGATGATTGCCGCCCATGGAAACTCGTTGCGTGCGCTGGTGATGATGCTTAAGGGGATGACACCGGAGCAGATTGTGAGCGAGGAAATTCCTACAGGAGTGCCGAGGGTGCTGACGCTTTCCGACAGGTTGGAGGTTATTGATGATGTGTATCTGTAGGCGCACGTCACCCTCAGCTGTGTGTAGTATAGCAAAATCTTAATAATATAAATAAAAAATAAACCGGGTCGGAGGAATTCTCTGACCCGGTTATCTGCATTCTTAAGGGGTGAACAGTGGGGGTCGAACCCACGACCTTCGGAACCACAATCCGACGCTCTAACCAACTGAGCTATGCTCACCATGTTTCTGATTTGCGGTGCAAAGTTACAACGTTTTTTTGAATCTGCCAAACATATTTTGAAATTTTTTTGATGTTTCGATTGAAATGTGTTGAAATCTGTTGATTGACAGGATGTAAAAACGTTTGGCTATTCTGATTGGTAGAGAGGATAGTCGCATTGTGGCACAATGCTAAATCATGTGTGACGGTCGTATCTTTTGCAGTCGCTTTGTGCGACTGCGCCTTTGTATATGAGTTAAGTCACCCTAAGGAGACACGTGATGCTGACGTCTCTACTATATATAATAAGAAAACCGATATAGTTTCATGGTAATGGAGGTAAAGAATAGGGTGGGGAAATGTGGTAAGGTAGGAAAATTATTACTAACTTTGCAGTCATGAAAAATATTCGCAACTTCTGTATAATTGCCCATATTGACCATGGTAAGAGCACTCTTGCCGACCGTTTGCTCGAATATACCAATACCGTCGCCGGTAAAGACCTGCAGGCGCAGGTGCTCGACGACATGGATTTGGAGCGCGAGCGAGGTATCACCATTAAGAGCCACGCCATTCAGATGAACTATCGTCAGGATGGTGAGGACTACGTGTTGAATCTTATTGACACTCCGGGACACGTGGACTTTTCCTACGAGGTGTCGCGTTCGATAGCCGCTTGCGAGGGCGCGTTGCTTATCGTTGACGCTTCGCAGGGTATTCAGGCACAAACCATCTCCAACCTATATATGGCTATCGATAATGACCTTGAAATCATCCCTGTGATTAACAAGGTGGACCTCGACAGTGCTAAGCCCGAGGAGGTGGAGGACCAGATTGTGGACCTGCTTGGCTGCGACCCTGAGGATATAATCAGAGCGAGCGGTAAGACTGGCATCGGTGTGCCTGATATACTAAAGGCGATTGTGGACCGTATCCCCGCACCTGTGGGCGACCCTGAAGCTCCGTTGCAGGCGCTTATTTTTGACTCGGTGTTCAATCCGTTCCGTGGCATCATAGCTTATTTCAAGATTGAGAACGGAACCATCCGCAAGAATGACTTTGTGAAGTTTGTTGCTACCGGCAAGGAGTATAACGCCGATGAGATAGGTGTACTTAAGCTTGACATGCAGCCTTGCGAGCAGCTTTCGGCTGGCAACGTGGGATATATCATCTCCGGTATCAAGACCTCGCGTGAGGTGAAGGTAGGTGATACTATCACACATGTGCAACGTCCATGTCAGGAGGCTATTGATGGATTCGAGGAGGTGAAACCGATGGTGTTTGCCGGTGTATATCCCATCGAGACAGAGGATTTTGAAAATCTGCGTGCCTCGCTTGAGAAGCTTCAGCTCAATGATGCTTCACTGACATTTCAACCTGAGTCGTCAATGGCACTTGGCTTCGGATTCCGTTGCGGCTTCCTGGGATTGCTCCACATGGAGATTATACAGGAGCGTCTCGGTCGTGAATTCGACATGGATGTTATAACCACAGTTCCAAACGTATCGTATCGTGTATACGACAAGCATGGTACCATGACTGAGGTGCACAACCCTTCCGGATTGCCCGAACCAACTCTGATTGACCGCATCGAGGAGCCTTATATCCGTGCCTCAATCATTACTGCTGCTGACTATATCGGTCCTATAATGACCCTTTGCCTTGGAAAACGCGGTGAGTTGGTGAAGCAGGAGTATATCTCCGGCAACCGTATGGAAATGATATTCGATATGCCTTTGGGCGAGATTGTGATTGACTTCTACGATAAGCTTAAGAGTATCTCCAAGGGATATGCCTCGTTTGACTATCACCTTCATGATTTCCGCGAGTCAAAACTTGTGAAGCTCGACATTCTGCTCAACGGTGAGAGCGTGGACGCACTCTCAACACTTACACATGTAGACAATGCCGTTACTTTTGGTCGCCGCATGTGTGAGAAACTAAAGGAGCTGATACCGCGCCAGCAGTTCGACATTGCTATTCAGGCGGCTATCGGTGCGAAGATTATAGCGCGTGAGACCATCAAGGCGGTGCGCAAGGATGTGACAGCCAAGTGTTATGGTGGTGACATCTCTCGTAAACGCAAGCTGCTTGAGAAGCAGAAGAAGGGTAAGAAACGCATGAAGCAGATTGGCTCTGTGGAAGTGCCTCAGAAGGCTTTCCTTGCAGTCCTCAAGCTCGATTGACGCAAACAACGGACCGAATCTTTTTTTAGAATATTACAAGTATTCATAAAAATATTTCAAAATATTCTCATACTGAACAGCCCCCCAAGAGCGACTGGTTTTGCTCTTGGGGGGCTTATTCAATTGCTTGAACTATTTTTTGCCACCTATTTAAATAAGTGAGACTGTGTAAATAATTTCATCACACAGTCTCACTTAAGTTATCCTAATCTGTTTTATTCAGACTTAGCTACATTTTTACGAAATATATGGTAGCTTGATTATCTGTCTTTGTACATGGATTCGTAATATCGCTCGTATTCGCCGGATGTGATGTTATCCATCCATTCCTGATTGTCGAGATACCAGCGGACGGTTTTTTCAA
>CAJTQR010000008.1 GCA_910578515.1 uncultured Duncaniella sp.
GGATGAGTTTCTCGGGGAACTGGTACGGACCGTAGTTGTTGGAGCAGTTGGTCACTCAGGCGCATCCTATTTTCGAGCTACCTGTTGACTTCTGTCACAAATATGTTTACTTGTCGTAGAGGTCTATGTTTATATCAAACGGTGAGTAGAAATCTTTGAACAGTTGGTGACGGGTGTCTTTGTCGGAGAGGATTGCGTCCGAAGGGTCAATATGCCAGTCAATGCCGAGCGAATCATCGAGAATTGAGATTCCGCCGTCGGCCTCGGGATGGTAGAACGCGTCGCACTTATATTGAAATACCGCTACATCTGACAAGACTGCGAAGCCATGGGCAAAACCGCGAGGCACGAAAAACTGGCGGTGGTTGTCCTCCGTCAATTCCACAGCCACATGTTTGCCATAGGTTGGAGAACCCTTGCGGATGTCGACTGCGACATCAAGCACGGCCCCCTTGACACAACGCACGAGTTTGGACTGGGTGAACGGCGGACGTTGGAAATGCAGTCCGCGCATGACGCCTCTGGTCGAGCATGATTCATTGTCCTGCACGAAATCAACGGGACGAACCTTCTCGTCAAACTCCCGCTTGGAGTAGCTCTCGAAGAAATACCCGCGTGCATCAGTGAACACCCGCGGCTTGATGATGACCACCCCCTCAATATCAGTCTTGATTACTTCCATAATATCAATCGAGGTTTTTGCTACCGGCGGCCCTGTCCATCTCCTCGACAACCTTCAGCAGGTACTGACCGTACTGGTTCTTGAGCATCGGTTGGGCGAGTTCAATCATTTTCTCCTTCGAAATCCATCCCTGGCGGTAGGCGATGCCCTCGAGACAGGCTATTTTCAGACCCTGGCGCTTCTCGAGCACCTCGACATAGATGGAAGCCTCGGCAAGAGAGTCATGAGTACCGGTATCGAGCCATGCGAACCCGCGGGGAAGAGTCTGTACTTTCAGTTCGCCATCCTTCAGGAATTCCTGGTTTACAGTGGTGATTTCCAGTTCGCCACGCGCTGAAGGCTTGATGCGTGCAGCCACGTCGACCACCTTGTTGGGGTAGAAATAGAGACCTACCACAGCGTAGTTTGACTTCGGATGCTCTGGCTTTTCCTCGATTGAGAGACAGTTACCATCCTTATCGAACTCAGCCACGCCGTAGCGCTCGGGGTTATTCACCCGGTAGCCGAAAACTGTAGCTTTGCCATCCTTCTCGACCGCCTCGACCGAATTTTTCAGCACGCCCGAGAAACCTGCGCCATGAAAGATGTTGTCGCCAAGCACGAGACATACCGCGTCATCGCCGATGAACTCCCTGCCGATGATGAACGCCTGAGCGAGACCATCGGGCGAGGGCTGCTCGGCATAGGTGAACTTCACACCGTAGTCGCTGCCGTCACCGAGCAGACGCTTGAAACCGGGTAGGTCATCGGGAGTGGAGATGATGAGGATATCACGGATTCCGGCCAGCATCAACGTGGAAATCGGATAATAGACCATGGGCTTGTCATAAATCGGAAGCATCTGCTTCGAGACCCCCTTGGTAATCGGATACAAACGGGTGCCTGACCCACCGGCAAGGACAATTCCTTTCATGACTGTTCAGTATTCAGGCTATTTTACAATGCCCTTCTCAAGATATTCGGCGAGGTTTGTGCGCACTGTCTCCCCTGCGCGCTCGACTGCCACTTTTGCCATGTCGGCGTCGACCATGAGGTTGACGAGCTGCTCGAATGTAGTCTTTTTCGATGGGTCCCAGCCGAGTTTGCCCTTGGCTTTGGTCGGGTCACCCCAAAGGTTGACCACATCGGTGGGACGGTAGAAGTCCGGAGAGACCTCAATCAGGACTTTTCCGGTCCGGGTGTCGATGCCTTTCTCATTCTCACCCTCGCCCTCAAACCTTAGCTCTATTCCGGCCCGGCGGAATGCGAGCTGGCAGAACTCACGCACGGAATGCTGCTCGCCTGTGGCGATTACATAATCCTCAGGTTTTGGCTGCTGAAGTATGAGCCACATGCACTCGACATAGTCCTTGGCATAGCCCCAGTCGCGCAGGCTCGAGAGATTGCCGAGGTAGAGTTTCTCCTGCTTGCCCTGGGCGATACGCGCGGCTGCGAGTGTGATTTTGCGCGTCACGAATGTCTCACCACGGCGTTCCGATTCATGATTGAAGAGGATACCGGAACAGCAGAACATATTGTATGCCTCACGGTACTCCTTCACAATCCAGAATCCGTAGAGCTTAGCAACGGCGTAGGGGGAATATGGATGAAAAGGTGTGTTCTCGTTCTGTGGAACCTCCTCGACTTTGCCGTAGAGTTCAGAAGTGGAAGCCTGATAGAAACGGCATGTATCGGCTAGTCCGCACTGGCGGATTCCCTCAAGTATACGTAGCACACCGGTTGCGTCGACATCGGCGGTGAACTCGGGCGAGTCGAACGACACCTGCACATGGCTCTGTGCAGCGAGGTTGTAAACCTCGTCGGGTCTCACCTTGTTGAGCACCTGGATTATCGACATCGAGTCGCCGAGGTCTGCATAGTGGAGATGGAAATTCGGATGTCCCTCCAGATGTGCGATACGTTCGCGGAAGTCCACCGACGAACGGCGTATAGTGCCGTGAACATCATATCCCTTCTCAATAAGAAACTCAGCCAGAAACGAACCATCCTGACCGGTTATGCCCGTGATTAATGCTTTTTTCATAAATTAGTATTACCTTAGTAGTTTGATTCTTTTTTACGATTTTAATATTTTGAACCTCAACATTTCGCCTATGCGGTAAGCATATCGGAGTGATTCGAGAAATACGTTGGATGACACATCATTTTTGCGGTAGGCACGGAGATGGTCGCGGATGATTTTCTTATGGCTCTCAAAACCCGATGAGGATGCGCCGCCAGTGCGCATAGTCACGAAATCCTTTGGGATGTACTTCGTGAAAATTCTATTGACGTAGATGAGACGGAGGAGTTGTTCGAAATCTGCTGCAACTTTGAAAGTGGTGTCGAAAAGACCAAATCGGGTGTAAACCGTACGGCGACAGTAGAATGATGGATGAGCTGGCATGAATCCGAGCCGCATTTTCCACCGGCGGAATGGAGCTGAGGAATAGTGGCGTACAGGGGTTGCCGTATCCATCGGGTCGACATAGTGGACATCGGCGTACACGGCATCGAACTCGCGAATCTCTCTGTTGACAGTCGAGAGTATGTCTGATGAAGTATAGAAGTCATCAGAGTTAAGTATCCCAACGACATCCCCGGTTGCCATCATGACACCTTTGTTCATTGCATCATATATACCGTGGTCTGGTTCTGAAATCCATCGCAAACGTCCCTTATATCTCGGTTCGAGCTCTTGGACTATATCAAGAGTATTATCTCTTGAGCAACCATCAACGATTATATGCTCAAAATCATCATAATCCTGAGCCAACACACTCTCCATAGTGTCACGAAGAGTCGCACCGCTATTATACGTAGCGGTGACAATGGATATTTTCATCAGATTAAACTAATTGAAATTAAGTAAATATAAACCAATATTGGATAAGTATTACATCAAAGACGATGAGAAGCCTCATATAGCCATTTTGCCAAAATTCTTTGTCCATCAGAATTTAGATGTATGCCATCACGATATGTATTCTCGGATTCACCATAATCTAAGCCGAGTGTTATCCTTACTCCATTTTCGTTAGCCCATTTTATAATTTCTTTACCTTGTAAGTTATATTCTTTCTTATGCATTTCTGCTTTGTCTGGATGCAAATATATTTCATACCCAATATTACATCTATCCGCAATCCGCTTAAGTTCTCCAAAACCGGGATTAAACTGCCCCGAACCTTTTTCGATACCTACTCCTTCATTAATTTTCTCATCAGGATCAGATTGTTTCGATTGTTTCAATAATCGAGGTATCACGTATCGATCAAATAATTCAACCAAAGCTAATTGATATTGCTTGTCCGGATATGATTTATGTACCCCTACTACAGGTACAAAATCCATTATATCATGAGCATCATGACTACTGGCAACTAATAAAATCTTTTTTGCATTAAAAACACCGAATCGTTTTATATACGCGGCACAATTATCAGGACCCCAAGATCCTGCTGAAATATTTAATATTTGAATAGTAGAATCTGAAGCTATGGTTGTCGCCAACTGGGATTGATCTGTTTGAATACCACCATTGATGACACTGTCTCCGAGCCCAAGAACTATTATTTTAGTACTATCTGGGGCTTCGCTTCGTTGAGAATATTGATTATAATTTATTTGATTGCCAAATCTGTGTCTTGACTGAGACGGAGCGTAAATATATTCATATTCGTCACTTGGAATACATAAAGGTGCATCACAAAAACCGAATCCACAGCGCAACACAAACTCTAAAATGCTAACTATCAACAAAATACCCCCCCAATTAATACACGTCGAGAGATTTTTAAATTAAGTAAATTCATATATTTTCATTATTATCAATTTTACCACAATGCTGTTAAAGCATGATTCCGTATTCCTGGCTTAATAGAGCTTTGATTTTAGCAGGGTCATTACCACATTTTTGCTTTATTTCATATACCTTGGCATCGACAAGAGTCCGATACCACCATCCCTGAATGAATGTAAATATAAAACCCTCTTTCCCATCGCGCCAACCACCCTTGACAAAATAGCGATACACAAAATAAGCAAATGAACGCCAAAACAGCGGTTTACGGGCGTAGCTATGTTTTTTCTTACGTTTGTTTATCGCTTGCTTGCTAATAGCCTTATTATCATCAGATTCAGCTGCGCCTGTTATCCCTAATTCTATATCAAGTAAATCAGCAGCCTCTCTGACAGCATAATTAACATGCTTATGACAGAACCATGAAAGATTGTTCAAATTGTGGTCACAGAAATCATTTTTTAAATCAATCGTTTCTCCTCCACTTAATTGAATGTGCTCATCCATCAACCGCTGTTCGCAACATCCTTTACCATGTCGGAAGATACGAAGTAATTTTACCGGATAAATGCCTCCTTTCATCCATTTATTCATGAATATATGACGTCTGTTTATGACAAATCCATTTATATTATCATCCGTTCGAGGAAGCACTTCCTTTAATTCTTCAATCAGTTCAGGCAATAAATATTCATCAGCATCAAGCCTGAGGACCCATTTCCCTGTTATCGGGGCATTTTTTAATCCCCAATTAAATTGATATGCATAATTATTTACCCACTTATTCTGTAAAACTTTTACAATTGGATATTCTTTTACAATATCAAGAGTCTTGTCTGTTGAAAAGCTATCGATAATAAATATTTCCTTAGCTATCGGAAGTACATTTTCAATACATCGTCTGATATGCAACTCTTCATCCTTCGTGAGAATAATAACTGTCAAATCAAGCATCTTTTATAACACGTTTTTTGATAAATTTCGCTGGGTTTCCTCCTACAACATTCCAGGCATCTACATTTTTTACAATTGTTGAATTAGCTGCAATTACACATCCATCCCCAATATTAATCCCCGGCAAAACTGTTACACCAGTGGTTAACCAACAGCAATTACCAATTTTTATTGGTTTGATTATCAAATCGAAGGTTGATGATGTGATATCGTGACTACCGGTAAGTAGATATGCTTCTTTTCCAATACATGTCTTTTCTCCAATCTGGATTGGAGCCATAGCATAAATCCAACTTTTTTCACCTAAAGAAGACAAATGACCCATTTTCAGATTCCAGGGATATTCAATTTTGGCTTTTGGATGAATTGACACAGTCCATTCAATCTCAGCGCCAAATAATTTCAGCAACACTATTCGCCATTTCCTAAAAAATGTTAAATAGGGGGGGGTAAATCGGAAAATTGAGTTGGATACAATAAGCCAAAAAAGATTTTTAATTTTTTCTCTTTTGCTCATCTGATTTGTTTGGATGGGATTAAATTTATGTTCCATTATTTATAACACGTTGTTTTATAAATGTAGCAGGGTTTCCTCCTACAACACTCCACGGTTGAATATCCTTAAAAACAGCAGCTCGGGCTCCGACGACTGCACCCTCGTGAATTCTTACATTCATTCCTATGAATGCTCCTGCGCCAACCCATGACTGTTTATCAATAAAAATAGGTGCTGTAATTAAGTCATGGGTAGGTGAGGTTATATCATGAGATGCTGTGCAGAGCATGGCACCCTGGCTGACTGTTGCAAATTCTCCTATATGAACAGGAGCAACATTATAGCAATCTACGTCTGAAGCAAGACACGCATAATTATCCATTATCAGATTGGCAGGATAATACACCTTTGCAGAAGAATAAACTACAGCGGTAGGTGCTATCTTTGCACCAAAAAGTCTAAGCAAAAAGCGTTTCCAACTGGAACCGACCGAACGAGGAAGCCAACTTGCTCCAACAGACCATACTAATGACCACAAAATTCTAATTATCTGATGTTTTCTACCAAGATGGTTTACATATTTGCTACTCATGGCTTATTCATATATTGCTGATTTAACCATATTTAGGTATTCATATGCAACTTTATAATCTGTCATTCCTTTAGCAGTCTCAATAGCTCTTTTTGAAATTATTCCTCTTTCTTTAGCTGACATTTTATTTATATGATTAATCATCTCTGTCAATTCTTGTTCATCACCAGCAGTAACTAAGAATCCATTTTCTCCATGATGTATTATTCCCTCCATTCCCTCTTTTTTTGAGGCAATTACAATACATCCTCGAGCCATGGCTTCTATATATACCAATCCAAAGACCTCCTCTGAACTTATCATTACAAATATATCACTCTGATCCAAGTAAGAAATGATAGCACTACGGTCAATTCTACCTAATAAATTTACAGTACTTGTCAAACCATTATTTTTAATGATTCCATTTATTTTTTCATGAAGAGGTCCCTCACCAATAATATTAAATTTAAAATTTTTAATATTACTATTCATTAATGAATATAATACCGTATCAGCATATTTTCGTTTGATAAGCGTCCCAACATATATAAAATTTTTAATTGAATCCCAATTTCTTTCTGGAATATTATCCAGATAATATGATGGTATTCCTGACATGCATCTAAATGAGAATTTAACGCTTGGGAATAATTTTTCAAACTCCTTAGGAGTACTTACCTTACGGTATCCCCATACATCTGGGGCATTGATATATTTTGCGTATTTAAAAGGTCGGTCATGAACCACCATTGACGCTTTACAATTATATCGTTTTTTTAACGCATCAATAAAATATAACTGAGGGTCAAACCAATGAGCAACAATTAAATCCGGTTTGAAATTTTTTCCTTCCAAATACTTTACAATACACTCCACAGCTTTACTCCGATAGGATTCTGAGACTACACTCCATGGATGAAGTTTATATAATGGAATCCTATAAACAGGCACATTCTCAACTTCTAACGCTTCTATTTTAGAAATACGAATTTTAGGAAGTTCAAAACCAAGTTTTTTAAATAAAAAATCTGATGCGCATTTTGGGACATTATATATAATTTTTGGGAAATAGCTTGGAAGATGAATTACTTGGATATTCTCGCCTATATTCATCCATTCCTTAACAAAGTAATGCACAACTTTCGTAAAATTTTTACCAATACCAGGACCAGGATAAATTGGAGTCAGAACTAATATATTCATGTTAATAAATACATTTTAATTTTATAAGCAGACTATACAATTCTATTTATTTGTATATTAGAAAGATAAATATATTGTATTCTTGTTATATCAACAACACCTAGAAATTCGATATCTAGTCCGCATGTTAGAAATCACACAATATTTTAACGTGTAATTTATTTTAAGAGTTCCTTTTATCACGGTTGTAACTCCTACTCTCAATATCAGTTAATCGTGATTTCTTGTCAATCTGGTCAAAAAATCAGTACATTCTGGAATACGTAGAGCACACATCAAACGATTCCATTGTGTATGGTTGGTATGTACTGCAATTAAATACGTTATTTTCATATCAGTTTTCTCAATTGATTTATTATTGATTGGCATGATTTAAACTTAAGTAGCAAAGAGTAAACAGCTATATAATTTTTAAAACAAAGAAATATGAAGCCCTCCATGCGATATTTTGAGAGAGTAGATTTCCTCAATATTTTGAAAATCTCAGGATGCTTAGATAGTTCTTTATTAAAGTTGTTTTTAATAATTTTATCTTGAGGTAATATTAAAGAAAATGCATTATTTAGTGATAAGGATATAAAATCATTGAATTTATCAAGCAGAATTCCATTGATTTTATGTTGGATTGTGAAATTTGAGAGACTATCGCATACCTTTATTAAGTCGAATGCTCGTTTGGGATTGATAGAATGAGTTATAGACTCTGTATTTACAAACGAATGGTATAATATTTCATTTATCCTGACCACACTCTTGGCAAAGTATAGTATTCGTGGTGTGTATTCATTATCCTCATGAAAAATTCCTCGCATGAATCTAATATTATTCCTTTCAAGTAATTGTTTTCGAACGATAAAAAATTGAGCACAAATCAACCAATCACCGGAGATAAATACATCTATTCCAGACTGTAGCTCAATTCTATCAGCCCAATTATTATGTCGAAGTTCTGTTTTTCCATAAGAATTCTCACTTATAGCACGAATCATTATTACGTCTGGATAATCATTTTCGGTAATAGCCTTAAATATACATTCAAGAGCATTTGCCGATATCCAATCATCTGAATCAACGAACCAGATATAATCTCCCTTGGAAGCATTTATACCAGTATTTCTTGCTCCGGACAATCCTTGATTTTCTTGATGTATTATAGTACTGTTCGGAATATCCTTTAAAATGAACTCAGCCATTTCACCACTACAATCAGGACTTCCGTCGTCAATGATGATTATTTCATAATCTTTTATATTAACATTCTTTTGATTAAGACAACTATTAATACATCTATCAATAAATTTCTCTACATTGTATACTGGAATAATAATAGATAGCTTCATCATTTATATTTCTCTTCGACGTTTGCAAAATAAGTACTTAATAATAATCATATATAGGATGAATAACAAGAACGAGACTTTACTAAAAATCAATTCATTGTGAAGTTGACAAACGATTGATAAAGAGTATAAATATATTAGAAAGTAGAATTTATTTCGAATTGATGCCTTATATAAGGTCGTTAAACATGTAGACACCAACATCGGACCGATTACGATACCCAGCATTCCCCAATCCCGAATAAACCGAAAGTACATGGTAGAACACGCATTATATGATAAGCCATTCCCAACATATCGGAATTTTTGGATTGTAGAGTCAACGCTTTCATAGGGAATTTCTTGACCGATACAAATTTTAGACAATCTATTCAGAAACAATATTGGACTTTCAAACGTTGATAAACCCCATGTTTGAGGATGGAATTCGAACCAATTCCCTTGATAGTACCAATCAAATAGTAAGATATGCATAGTATACGAATTAGAAACAGCATCTATAAAACTTGTTTCTCCGGAAGAAATACCACGCAAACTAGTCATTAGAACAATTACTAATAATGGTATTGCCATAATATACCATTTAAACTGAGCATTTGTATTCAATATAATTCTCCATTCAGTTTTATTAAATACCACTGCTAATATATATACGAAAAAGAATGTCATTAATCCTGTTCTACCTCCACCATCTATTAATCCAATAATTGTAATAATAAGTACTGTTCCAATCAACAATTGATTTCTGCTTAGATATTTTGAGACATTTTCAAATAATTGATAAAAACTCAGGACAGTAAGAATCATAACAAATGGAGAAATAGCATAGAGATAGATCATCCCATCATTAGCATTTCTTACTTCACCTCTTGTGGCTCTGATTTGCCATAATTCAAGACCGGATTGTAATTGATTTCGTAAGGTTAGATAAAATGGAACTAATAAAATGATTGTAACAATTAGAATTCGATATGGTATTGATATTGGCAACCAATCCTTCCTTAGTATATTATTGAAATGATGTTTTTTGAAAAAAAATATTGTTATATCATAAAAAAAGAGGCCCCAAATGAAAACATTTAAAGTCTCATCTGACACCTTAACAGGCGGATGTTTAAAATATAGAAATAAACTACCAATTGTAATAAATGTAAAAATAGTGTAATGATTAATCCAAATCCCCATGATTTTTTTTGACCACAAACAGCAAATTCCATATATAGGCAACATTATAGATAATAGTATGAGTGGAGTCATGAATTAATTGATGATATATGGTTATAAATATGAAATATATTCTATTGAAGTTGAGATTAAAATTTAAGGTCGATAAAAATACGCTTTATTTTAGATAATCGGATTACATTTTTCAAGCCTATTTTCTTCGTTAAATATATACGAATTTTTGCCCACCGACTTAACCAACTTCCTGCAAAATGGTGAATGGTATATGTATTATCTGTCAATGAAATTTTTCCTGTTGTTAGGGATTTTGGACTGAAGTATTCTGCTGGGAGAACGTTTATTATGTTTTCATCACCATTTATAAGTTTATAACCTGCAGGCGACTTGATTGACTTAAGATGATACTTCTTTTTACAAATTTCATTTATGATACGAGGAAGAGGATATGTATCTAATGTGCCATCCTGCCGTTTAAATCTCCGTCCATCATAGTATGACAGCAAATCCTTAAAAAAAGGCATTCCTGGAGCTGCCATCATCACAGCTGCTTCTATGGTTTCATGAGAATTTGCTTCAAATGACAGAACATACGCGTTATCAAGGAGATTATCTAGTGGCTTTAAGATTTCAACATCTGAATCAAGATAAATACCACCATAATTATATAAGACAAACGCTCTTACCCAATCTGCAGCAAATGCATATTTTTTTGTTTCGAACGCTTGTTTTACCCATATGGGACAATGATTTCCTAAACGTTCAAAATTCCAATTAAGAATCTCATAATCGGGACAATACTTTTTCCAGGTTTCAATGCAATTTGCAAGTTTTTGTGGTAATGGGTCATTACTTAACCAACAATAATGAATGACTTTTGGTATTTTATAATTGCTCATGCGCCTTAATTATTATTCTATTTGGATTACCAACGGAAGTGGCGTTGTCAGGTATATCATTAATCACCACGGTGCCAGCTCCAATTTTTACATTATTGCCAATTTTTACATCTTCAACAATACACACATTTGGTCCAATCCAAACATTATCGCCAATAGTGGCTGGGGTATGATAGTTTGAACCGATTGTAACATGATGCATGAGATTACAACGTGAACCTATTTTTGTTTTACTATTTACAACTATGCCAATCCCATGACCGATATACAGACCGGGACCAATGCTGCAAGACGGGGGTATTTGAAGACCGTATTTGTTTCTAAGACATCGATATTTATATCTTGCGAGAAGTCGCATAGGTGACAGGGGGGGGTAATCATCTGACCCTAAGATTCTTAGCCAAAATAAAAATGAGACACAATGGTGACGACTAAAAAGGGCATTTATAAAGATGTTAAGCTTGCCTGTCTTGTTAAGCTTAACATTTTTAAATTCTCCGTGGTCTATGTACCTACATACGTCAGAGTAAATTAGATTCCAAACGTTCATAATCGAGAACTTACAAAATTTTTTATATTATTGACGGACACTTGGGTTATCTAAATGTTTCGTCAGGATACTTAGGACACAATTAAAGAAAGATATTGCCTGAAATTAAGGCAAATTGTTGCAAGTTGATTGAATCAATTTATAGATAATCAATTCTCACGGATACAATTTATTGTCGATTTTATGTAGACACAAACTGAATCTGTCACGTTAGATACTTCGTTTTAATTTTGATAATGACATTTTTTAATTGTATTATAAAAGCATATCTTTCTTGTCTTGAAATACCGAAAATCAAAATGACACCGGATATCACTATTAACGAAATAATAGAAATTAGAATTAAAGCGAAAAACGTTTGAGGAAATAAAGAATTAATCTGATATATAGCAGAATAAGAGATAATCATGACTACCAATACTGGCACAACAACATCTTTTAGATATTTTTTACCAGAAATAGGGACATAATTTTGAAAAATGTGAAAAACAATAAAGAGATATCCAATTCTGATTAAAATCAGAACGGGATAGACAATCCAAGGCTGATAGCCAATTCGTAGGAAAATATAGGAAATAGGGAATGCAAGCAAGAAAAATGTACTTCCATAAATCATTGTATTACGAATATTACCAACAGCTTGTATTGCTGTCCATAAAGGATTATTAAGGTTTTCCACTAACATATACACTAACACCCATCGTATGAAAATTGCTGTATATTCCGGCACATCTTTAAGCCAAATATCTAAAAGGTAATCCACCCGAAAATAAATTGGGATGAGAAATAACAGTATCAGATAACAGGAGAATTTTGAACTTAAAAAAATCAATTTTAGAAAACTGCCAAGTTCATTGCTTGCATAAGTCTTAACTATCTGAGGACGAACTGCAGTAAAAAAGTTTGTTGCAAAATTAGTGACCACTCCAGTTACTTGATAAGCTACACCTCGTGCAGCGTTAACGGTTGGACCAAAAAACATATTTAACAAAATATTTATTCCTTGCTGGTTTATCATCCAAGCTGCTGTGCCGTAGAAATTCCATCCGGAAAAACCGAATATCTCTTTAAATAATGTTTTATCCCAGTAAAATTTTAATTTTGTTTCACTATAATTGCGCTTACAATAGTGCATCATAATAAGCTTTGGAATAATAGTGCATAAAGCAAGCAAGACAGAATAAGCAATAAGTTTATTTGATGAAATAATTATAATAAAATAAGCAACTATAAGTTTTGCTATGGCATCAAATAAACCTAAATATGCGTAAATCTTCATGTTTTCACGTGCTATAAGTACAGATTCATATACGGCGCTGATAAACGAGAAAACCAAACTTATTAGAGTGAAGGCAAATACTAAATATGCTGCAGTTATTTTGTCAGGAGGAATGACTAATTTATATGAAATAAACCAAAAGCCAATAATGGAACCAGCGAAAAGAATAATGATGCCAATTAATGAATAAATCTCCAAACTAATATTAAATATTTGACCGAGACGTATGATATTATTTGTTCCAAGCTCGTAATTTAGGAAACGTTGAGTAGCATTGGTCAATGCGGTATGAAAGAAAATAAGAGATCCTGAAAGTCCGCCAACTACATTGAATATACCATAATCGATAATACCTAAATTTTCAAGAACCACTCTGACAGTATAAATAGATATTGTCATAACTATCAGCATTCTTAAATAAAGGAATGCAGTATTCTTTGCAATTCGCTTGTTGTTCACAGCTGTCATTTAGTCTCTCGCGAATAGGTCTCTGGTATAGACTCTTTCTTCGACGTCTGCGAGGTCGGGGGAGGTGCGGTTGGCGAGGATGGCTCGGGAGAGACGTTTGAACTCAGTGAGATTGTTGACTACGCGGGAGCCGAAGAATGTCGAGCCGTCCTCGATGGTGGGTTCGTAGATGATGACTGTAGCGCCTTTCGCTTTGATGCGTTTCATCACGCCCTGGATTGATGACTGGCGGAAATTGTCGCTGTTGGACTTCATGGTCAGTCGATAGACGCCGATGACACATTCCGAGTTGTCAGTAATCAGTCGTGAGTCCTTAGTGTAAACCGGATTGGTGGAGTAATCATACCATCCTGCCATCTTCAGCACTTGGTCAGCGATAAAGTCCTTGCGGGTACGGTTGCTTTCGACGATGGCTGACATCATGTTCTGTGGCACGTCTGCATAGTTGGCAAGTAGCTGTTTGGTGTCCTTTGGCAGACAGTAACCGCCGTAACCAAACGAGGGGTTATTGTAGTGTGTGCCGATGCGCGGGTCGAGCCCAATCCCTTCAATGATAGCCTGAGAGTCGAGCCCTTTGACCTCGGCATAGGTGTCGAGTTCGTTGAAATAGCTGACACGCAACGCGAGATAGGTGTTGGCAAACAGTTTGACCGCCTCTGCCTCTTTCATACCCATAAAGAGCGTGGGAATATCCTGCTTTATGGCGCCCTGTTGAAGCAGTGTTGCGAATGTGTGCGCGGCCTCTTCGAGCCGCGGCAGGTCGGCGACTTTCAAAATAGCCCCGTTCTCCGCCGCAAACTCCGGATTATCAATCACCTTGGGTGAACCTACTATGATACGCGATGGATAGAGATTATCGTACAGAGCCTTTGATTCGCGCAGGAATTCCGGCGAGAAAAGAAGATTGAACCGCTCCACTCCCTTCGCTGCATATTTCATATAGAGCGAGCGGCAGTAACCAACAGGAATGGTGGATTTAATCACCATCACGGCGTTCGGATTGACTTCAAGTACCAGGTTAATCACTTCCTCAACATGTGAAGTGTCAAAATAATTCTTCACCGGGTCATAATTGGTCGGGGCTGCAATCACCACGAAATCTGCATCTTTGTAGGCTGACGCACCGTCAAGTGTCGCTGTCAGATTCAACTCTTTCTCTGCCAGATACTTCTCGATATATTCATCCTGAATCGGTGACTTACGATTATTAATCAACTCGACTTTTTCGGGAATCACATCCACGGCTGTGACATGATTATGCTGAGCTAAAAGAGTGGCGATACTCAGACCGACATAACCGGTACCTGCGACTGCTATATTCATTGTCTCTTTATTGTGCGGTTTATATAATTCTCTATATATGAGATATATGTATCTTAAACTTAAGATACACTACATCTTTCTCTAAGTATATACTATGGATTCTTTATATTTATAGTGATTAAGTGAGGACACGAATATGGAGGTCAAGGGGCGACAAGTCATCCCACATATATGCAGCTATCTAACTACAATTAATCCTCACTCAATTGCTGCTGAAATTTGCGGTCAAGTTCGATATATTGTGACTCGGAAATTTTTCTTACCAAGCGGGGGTCCCAGTCTACAATCCAATTGGCGTTTTTCCCTCCACCTAACAGAACCCGGAATACGATTTTGTTTCCATCACTGTTTTTTGGCAAATGTTTTTCCGACACAAATACTGCATGCCGACCGTCCATAGCTCCACCAAGAATCACAAGATGGTCTCCCTCGTTAAATTTCACCGCCTCATCTGGAAGTATCGACGTGTCGGGGGTGAGAGTTCCCAACGCTGTCTGATATCTTCTGATTTCCTCATTGGATATTACCGCATATGGGCTCTTGACATCGTTTGTGCAACGGTATCCCCACGCGAGGTCGCCAATTTCATTGTACAGATGGTTCAATCTGGTCACCCGTTCGCGGAAAAACAGGAGCCAGGAGATTACTGGTCTTGTTTCAAATACCTTTTTGCGACCTACCTTATGGAGTATCTCCTCCATAGGATAATAAATACCATCGGGCATTATCCCTCTTTCCTTCATCCGAGATGTCAACATAGTGTAATCGACATGGCGTCGAAGATGCATAGCATACCAGCGGAGTGGATTATTGGTAAGTGTCGTTACAACGTAAGTACGTATTTCCGAAATTTTATCCTCCGTGATTTCCGAAGGAGAGACAAAGGCTGTGATTGCCTTACGGCGGTTGTTAGGAGCTATGCAGGCTGCAATATCAGATGCCGGTATGCCGCAGCCCATTGCTGTAAGAGTCCAAATATCAACCGATGTATCAGTAGGGTTGGATGAGAGTTTTAAACCACTTGTTCCCAGCGCTTCCAGAAACAGAAACTCGATAACTCTATTTATCTGTTTCGGGGTATATCGACTCTGCTTAAGAGGAAACAAATATTTGTTTTTAGGCTTCGAATATCTCTTGATGATTTCAAGGACTGGAGCAGTGTCACCCTTATAATCATCTTTCTTGAAACCGGCAATTTCCTCAAAGCTCAAGCCTCCCATATAAATCGAGAATAGCAAAACATCCTTAGCCAATTGCCGTCTTGGATTAGAGTGAACATCTGTCCGTATTATTTCCTGAAGCTTGCTGAATGCTTTTGAGTCGATGGCGACATTCAACTCAGGAAAAGCAACATCGTTAAGACGATTCTGAAACAGACGAAATACGTCTGTGTGTTTTGCCAGACCTACCTCTACCGCCTTATTATATAAGGTAGCTATTTTTTTCAGTACGTTGTTGGAAATTGTCTTAGGTGTGTAGCCGGTAAACAGTAGACGTGAGACCCACTCCCCTACCAATCCTTCATCGAAACTTTCAAAATCCAACTCTGCACCCCCTGTAAATTTACTTAATAAATCTATAGCACGGAGGAGATTTATTCTATTAGTTTCACTGATAGATTCACTCGCTTTGAGCCGAAAAAAATCAATTGGATTCTGAGGGATAGCCACCAAACTGTCAGACACTTGACTCATCAAACCGGCTGGGGTAAATTCTAATTGTTCAGACATTAACTTATTTCCCCCTTTCGCATTGTATTACAATTAAAAAGAGGTGCTGGACTGTTATGTCTCATAGCGGTTTTCACCGTCTGTAATTTTTCATAGAAAGGCTGATTGTTTTCAAAAACATCTCTTTTTAGAGATACTTAGCCAACCGGTCAGCTACTTTATGACATCAGATTTGGTCTGTTGCCTTTTCGGGCGCAAAGTTAAGCATTTGTATTGATATGAGCAAACATTGGACAGAATTTCCAATATCTGTTAAAATCAGACGATTTTGCCGACTCACACTGAGGGATTGTCGAAAAATGAATGGGGCGATGCCAGAGTTTAATTCTGACACCGCCCCTGTTATTGAAAGTATTCGACGGATATTTTTTTATATCACATGTCTGATAGTGATTAATTCAAGCCATCATAGTACCATTTACCGTCAATCTTATCAAGTTCTACACTTAGTCTGTGCCCATCTTCCATTTCAAAGACAACAAGGGCTCCGATACTATTTTCAGTCAAACCTCCTCCTGCGAAACGGTCAAAAGTCTTGATGTATGTAAGGGTCGTGATTTCTTTTGGAGTTTTCCTGTCAGGCATCTCCTCGAACTGTCTTAATAAGTAGGTGTCGGATGGAGCCACGAGTTTGGCTACTTTGGAATACTGTCCTTTAAGCATCCCTTCGGCGGCAGCCTGAGCTACAGCAACAGGGTCGGTTTGGTCAACACTACTTCCTCCGCAAGCCGCCATCATGATAGCGGTCATGAATGAAACAATAATTGTCTTTAGCTTCATATCCTATTCAATTTGTAGGTTTATATTATTTTCGTGATATACACAGGTCGTCATCAAAACAGATAGTATTTGTTTCAGGCTTATAAGTAAGTGTAGCAGTAAATGTATTATCATTCCTGTCATCATTGCAGATGACAGTGGCGACATTACCGTTGATTGATTTAACCTCGGTGATGTCATAGCTGTACAGTATCCGTGCTCCTGATGTTACTACGCTGATTGTCCCATAGCAAAAATCACCTGTCATGGATTCGATTGATTTTGCATACAGATTAATATCTATGATAGCCGACACTTCGCCATAGTCACCGTTCTTCTCTGTTTTCTCCCACGTACCTTTGAAGGTCTGTACTGCCTGCTCAGGCACTGTGAGATTACGTATCTCAATCGGATATTCCGCTCCTCCGCCACTATGTTCTGCGGGAATAAGTTTAAGCATTGAGAAAGTGAATGTTTTTTGCGGAACATTCTTTACAATTATCGCAGCCTTTACGGGTACATCCGAGGGTAGATTGCAACTGTTATATCCGGACGACCAAATAGTGACGAAATGATTGAAATTAGAGCCAATCACCAAATCTCCCTCGGAATATTCATCACCATCAGCTGAAAAAAAGCCACCGTAACGATTTGCTTGGTATAAAGTCAAGGTTTTGGAAGTAGTGTTCATGAACACCATATTAATCTGCACAGTATTTGCATTGATTCTCTCCACTGAACGTAAAGTTATATCAACTCCGGGCACATTGTTAGTAATAGTCGCATTTCCTACACCTGTTGTCACAGCACGTGCGGATGATGTCCTACCAGACCGGGAAGAACTTGACGAACCTGGTGTCAAAAGAATCTCCTCAGCTGCCTTACCAAGTTTTTTCAGCCATTTTTGGGCTGATGCGTCAGGAGCAGATGCTATAAACATGACGCTCACTAATAACAAAATTATCTTTTTCATTTAAGCTATAATTTATAATTAGTTGCAAAATTAGCTTCCACAACAGCCCATGTCAATAACGGAAAACCATGAATTTTGATGAGAGAAAATGATGACTGCACCTATAATTCGCACATCTACGAAATATGCATGAAAGAAAATCACGGTTTTCCGTGATTGTGTTGCCTCGCCATTTGACGTAATTTTGCAATATCAATTTAATGAATTGATTCAAACTATTTTTAATCTTTAGCTCAATTTAAGAGAATATGGGTTATTATTTTGTTTCATTTCGAAATATAGCTAACTTTGTGAAATGAATCACATTATATTTATTTCACTGTTATTTTTATCGTTATGTGTTCCCCATGTTGCTGAAGCCCAAAGGGTCTCTGCTCAGACAGACAGTCTGTACAGAATAGCACAAAAGGAACGCACATTTTCTACTTATGGCAATGTGCTTGAGCACATGTTGAGCAAGGAGGAGTCAGGTGAGATTTATGAAAACTCACTTGACGCCATCACAAGCATAGCAAATCAGGACACGAATGAACTCCGCAACGCCATAGTGCTAAAGTACCGTGCATTCCATCGTCGTCACAACGGCGACAACGATGGATTCGTCTCTGACCTTACCGAAGCCCGAAAGCTTTTTAATAAAGCACGCAACCTAAACGGCGAGACAGACGTGATAGGCAGCCTTGCTTCCTATTATCTTTACATCGACAGAGATAAATCGGTTGCGCTCCTCGAAGAGGGACTGCAATTGCTAAACGACACGGTGACTGTCAAAAAAGCATCTATGCTCAACACGCTTTCTATCATCAAATACTATAAGGGAGACACAGATGCGGGCATCGATGGATTCAAGCAGGTGCTCGCTATGCTTGACCAATGCAACGAGACACAACCCCTACCCTCTATGGCTCAGAATATCGCAGCGCTTTACAGCTCGAAAGAAATGTATGACTCCGCCGCATTTTACTATGAGAAAGCACTCGGATATTGCGAAATGACCGGCAATCATAATCCTGAGCCAAACATCTATTCCAACCTTGCCGCTCTCTATACTAAAGTAGACCTCTATGATGAAGCCATGAAGTATGCCGACAAAGCCGTAGAGGCGGCACACAGAAAAGCAGACAACTGGATGAATCTCACACAAGCCTACCATGTACGTGCCGGTGTAAGCAAAGCGCTTAAAAACATGACAAGCGCTAAAGCCGATTTCAGAATGGCCCTCGAGGCGGCACAAAAGACCAATTCACCTCAATTGATGCTCAAACCAATCCCCGGACTTATGAGTGCCTACCGGAGCGAAGGAAACACCGACTCTGTAGTCATACTTTCGGAACTCGGTGGAAAGTATGCGCAGATGATTAATGAACCTACACCTGAAGTCGCTAACTTTTATGAAGTCCGGGCAGAATACCTTGCATCTATTGGCAATAGTGCTGGCTCTCTGAAAGATTTGCTTTGGCTACGTAACTACCGGAAATCCACCATGCCAGCTAAAGAGTTGTTAGGTCGTATAGGACGTGACTACATGGCTATAGGCGATTTCCGGCAAGCCAGCCTTTACTTAGACAGTGCCTGTATCGCGTCCGACTCTCTGTTTAACCGTGAGATGAAAGAGGCACTTGCCAAATGGGATGCAAAATTTGAGAATCAGGAAAAACAGATTGAAATAGACCGGATGGAAAATGAACGGTTACGGTTTATATTCTGGCTGGTGACGGCAATAATTGTGCTCGTGCTTCTCTGTGTGGCAATCTTTGCCCAGCGACGTTCACTTAAGCGTAAAATCGAACTTGAAGCCGCCCGCAAATATGTAGAAGGTCTTGAATCGGAACGCTCCCGCATCTCAAAGGAACTCCACGACGGAGTGTGCAACGATTTGCTTGGTGTACAACTTCTGGCTGAAACTGCTTATGACCAAACAGGCATGAACGAAATGTTAGAATACCTTGAACGTACGCGTGAGGAAGCCCGACGCATAAGCCACGACCTTGCGTCGCCGAGTCTCGAACGCACATCGTTTGAGGAGATGACACAAGTCTTCGTTGAACGTCTTGCCAAAGGGGCTGGAAGAATTATCAATTTTTCCTGTGAATTATCCTGCGAGCCATCGCAAGAGGTATCAGCCAATCTTTACCGTATAATACAAGAACTGACAGCCAATGCCGTCAAACATTCCTCATGTGGTCCAATATCCGTGGTGATAAATGGCGACAGCGAAAAGCTACATATCTGCGTTAAATCACCTGCCACTGTGCGCCAAAACGACAAACCGGGCATCGGAATGATTTCTGTACAGAATCGTGTCAAAACGCTTAACGGAAAGATATCCACGGAAAGTGACGATTCATGCAACTATACAAAAATAGATATATAATGAAGATACTTATTGTTGACGACCATGAGATAGTAACCTACGGAGTAAAAAAGTACATTCTGGAGCATCATCCTGAATATAACGTCACTACCACTGTAAATCCGGCATTTCTCGATGAAATTTTCCTTGATATTCCTGACTTGGTTATCCTCGATGTTGAGTATCCTGAATCAAATGTCTTCGACATAATAGCTCGCCTCAGAAAAGAATGGACAGCTTGCGCTATAATAATCTATACTATTCATGAAGAAGCCGGATTGCTTCGCCGGCTATTTGACGCTGGAGTTGACAACATTGTACTTAAGTCAGCGAGTGTGAGCACCCTACTCTCCTCTATCGAATCAATCGCGAGAGGAGAGCAACCGGAGCTCAATTCCAAAATAGCTTCCATCATCAAGCATACACCTGACACACCAAGACTCACGGCAGCAGAGCAGACGGTTCTCAACCTCATACGCCAGGGATTGAGTTCTTGCGAGATGGCATCGCAACTCAATGTAAGTGAAAATACCATAGAAAGCCACCGGCGGCACTTGCTCAGAAAACTTGAAGCTCGCAATGTCGCTGAGCTTATAGTGAAAGCTCAAAAAGCCGGATGGTGATACTCTCGACACCTTATAATCCCATTAACCCCAAGAATTAATTGACTAAACGAACTTATTGGATGTGGAGACGTTGTATAGGTATAAATTAAATCAACTATTAATTATCCTTTACTATGGCTAAAACAAAAAGTATAAAAGGAACAAAGACCGAACAAAATCTGGTCATTGCCTATATGGCTGAATCATCAGCTTACACCCGTTACACATACTACGCACAGCAAGCTGAGAAAGAAAGTTACTACCCTATTTCAGAAATCTTTAAAGAGACTGCCGATAATGAATTGCACCACGGTAAGGTCTTTTTCAAGATGCTTCAAGGAGGTTCAGTAGATTGCACGCTGCCTGTTGATGCCGGCATCATTGGCGACACCGCTTCAAACCTCGCCACTGCCGCACATGAAGAAATGGTAGAAGGAGTTGAGCTCTACACCAATGCCGCAAAGGTAGCGGAAGAGGAAGGTTTTCCCGAAATAGCAGAACACTTCCGTGCCATCGCATCAATCGAAGAACACCACCAGAAACGATTTGAACGCTATCTGGAACAGGTAAAGAACGGAACCGTATGGAAACGTGAAAAACCCATCAAATGGAAATGTCTCGTATGCGGTTACGAATTTGAAGGCACTGAGCCTCCAAAGACATGTCCAGCCTGTGACCACCCACGTGAACACTACATGGCAATGGACATGGAAGATGAATAGACACTAATGAATTGAAAAACGCATATACAGCATGTAATAATACATGCAAAAAATCAACCACTTCTATCGATAATTATCGATAGAAGTGGTTCTTTATTTAGTGAGAGCCGCAGATGGGGCTCGAACCCACGACCTTCTCGTTACGAATGAGATGCTCTAACCAACTGAGCTATTGCGGCTTGATAGATTACAATTTACTTTCCGCCAAGAGTCTGCTTACTGAATGTAAAATCAATTTTAGCATTGTCAAGGTCAAGAATTGTCATCACAGGCTCTGTAACATAAGGAGTAATGGTACTTACCTGCATACTGGTGGTATTATACCCGTAGTATCCATAGTAATATCCATACAGACTGCTTGATGAAGAATTAGAGTAGAACGATACTTGTACGGGACATATCACAAACTCCACATCATCACTTGTCACCTCCCCTTTCTTAACAAGGTCGATGATGTAATCACGCATCGAAGAGAACGAATAACTCTGAGTGGAGCTATCGTATGTGGCATAGAATGATGAGAGATTATCATTGATTTGAGTTGTAGCAAAGAATTTATCCTTTTGCGACTTCTTCACCATCAATATATAAGGTGGCGGGAGGAGTCCATAATCGTTATCAATAGTTTTGACAGGAATAGAAAAGTTGAGAGCATTGATAACGGCAAGCGAACCACTCTGGCTATAATACTTGTCAAGGATATCCTGCGCAGGGAAAGTAAACTCCACATCATATCCGGTAGGACCGACCAAAATTGTCTCCCCGTCTTTAGCCATAGTCTTAAGGTCGTCAGACATGGTGTAAGAAATATTGTTATTCGAGATAACCTCTGGAGTTACACCCATGTAAGATGACACATGGTACAATGTGGTGTCGCGTGGATTAGTCTCATCAGTGATTTTATGAACCGAATGGTAGTAAACGTTGATTCGATTACTATTTATACGGGTAACTCGACCTGAGCCGAAAGAATTAGCGATGTATAAACCAGGAAACCATTTGGCAAAAGCCTGAGGCGACTGCAATGTCTGAGGCGAATTCAGGAAAAGGTCATACAATTTCAACCCGATTTCGCGTGGAAGGTCCACATATATACTCTTATATAGCACACCATTAGCGTCTGTAGCGATTTCTGCGCCATCAAGTAAAGCAGAGTAAGTGGCACCACCAAGCGGACTTGATGCATCATAATATCCGGAAGGGTCAAAATCACTATAAATCGGAGACGGAAGCTGCTTATTGAGCATATACACCTTCAATCCCATCGGAACAGTTGAATCTCCGGCAAAAGCACCCTGATACATGCATAATTCCAACTTCACAGAGTCAATGTAGTCAGCTTTCACACCAAATGTATCAATATTGGCAGCCGGCATATATTGGCATACTATATCTGAGGAAAAAGTACCGTACCCGTCAGCTTTGATGCTTCCCAGCAACTGAAGTATTGTACGTGACTGCACAAGGTCATTGCTGACAGGACGACCGGAAACTGTAAAAGCCGAATCCATTACAATCTCCACTTCATCCTGCACTAAGCTGGCTCCCGCTGAGGAAGAATCCTCACATGAAACGACCGGAAGCATCGCAAGTGCACCGACAGCCAATAGAGCTATTTTTTTCATTATTATATTTATATAGGATATCCAAACGGAAGAAAAAGATTACTTATTCTTCAGTAAGAGTACGATAAAAATTCATATATTGTGCCAAACGCTCCTCAGAACCATCATATGGAAGGAATGGTTTTCCCAATGAAGCGGCATATTCCACCAGCTCCGGGTCAACATCTTCAGTCACCTGAATAATTGCGTCCGCATACTCCATAGCAAGCTTGTTGAGAGTTTTGAAGTCCACAGGCTCTTTCCCAAGCACTGCCAAATCCTCTTCTGTAAATTCGCTCATAATAAGCTTCTCTACGAATCGGGGGTCAAGTGTTCCCTCAAACTTTTCAGGATGGAGCGCGAATACTATTTTAGAATTACGGAATGTAGGGTCATCCTGATATTTGCGGCGCAGATACAGTGGAGCAAGAGCAGCCACCCAGCCGCTGCAATGTATCACTGCGGGCTGCCAACGTAACTTCTTGACAGTCTCAATGACGCCCATTGTGAAAAACATCACACGTTCATCATTGTCTGCAGCAAGAAGGTCTGTTTCAAGTCCCTTTTCAGGCATAGGCTGAAAATAGTCATCATTATCGATGAAATAAACCTGCATGCGCGATGGCAGTAATGTTGCCACCTTAATAATCAGAGGATGGTCAGAGTCGTCGATAATCAGATTCATTCCGGAGAGTCGAATCACTTCGTGAAGCTGATTGCGACGTTCATTGATACATCCATACTTGGGTGTAAACGAACGCACTTCAAACTCTTTACCATGTATGCCCTGAGGAACATCACGTCCAAGCACGGACATAGGCGTTTCCGGAAGATAAGGGGCGACTTCTTGCGAGATGAATAATACTTTTTTTGCCTCCATTTAGGAATAGTCTAAAGAAAGATGCAGACCCCATAGATGGCTCATTGCTTTCTTTAGGGGCAAGCTCTTTGTTATGTGATTCAGATTGCAAAGTTACAAAAAATATTTGATTTTTCATGCTGTCACCCGCACAATACACAATTTTTAAGACTCATCGACCTTCCAAACCGAGAAAAGCTTCAAAATCGGGCACAAAACGAGCAAAAAATCATTAATCGTAATATTTTATTCATATTTAATATTGCCAGACAGCAAAATAATTCGTACCTTTGCATGAATTATGTGCTTTAAGTAGACATGAGACAATTAAAAATCACAAAATCAATCACCAATCGTGAGAGCGCTTCTCTCGACAAATTCCTCCAAGAGATTGGACGTGAAGAACTTATCTCTGTAGAAGAAGAAGTCGAACTTGCCCAGCGCATTCACAACGGAGATCAAAGAGCTCTCGACAAACTTGTCCGCGCCAACCTCCGCTTCGTTGTATCAGTTGCCAAGCAGTACCAGAATCAAGGTTTAAGCTTGCCTGACCTTATCAACGAAGGCAATCTCGGCTTGATTAAAGCGGCGCAAAAGTTTGACGAGACCCGTGGTTTCAAGTTTATTTCTTACGCAGTATGGTGGATTCGCCAGTCAATACTTCAGGCATTGGCTGAGCAAAGCCGCATCGTGCGTCTTCCTCTCAATCAAGTAGGCTCACTCAACAAAATCAGCAAAGCCCTATCTAAATTTGAGCAGGAAAATGAACGTCGTCCATCACCCGAAGAACTTGCCGAAAAGCTTGACGTACCGGTTGACAAAATAGCCGATACACTTAAAGTTTCAGGTCGTCATATTTCGGTTGATGCACCCTTCGTTGAAGGGGAAGACAATAGTCTCCTTGACGTATTGACCAACGATGACTCCCCCATGGCTGATGCCACACTGACACAGGAATCACTTTCAAAGGAGGTGGAACGCGCCTTAAAGCAACTCCACGACCGCGAACGTGAAATCTTGAAAATGTTCTTCGGCATTGGCTGCCAAGAAATGACCCTTGAAGAGATTGGTGCCAAATTTGACCTGACACGCGAACGTGTACGTCAGATTAAGGAGAAAGCCATCCGTCGCCTAAAAGGACAGAAAAGCCATCTTCTAAAAGCTTATCTCGGGCAATAAAACTTATTTTAAGCTTCAGGAGAACCAACATTTCTCCAAAAGCAAAAAACATTAAAGGCGCAGGCTCACCCTCCACGGCTACATCCCGTGGCTACGGTTCAGTCATGCGCCTTTTACATTCACTATTAACTTTTTTAATAAATCTTACCATTCTTACCTGCAAGACCATGAGTCCATCATTATTATCACTTTTGCTTTCAATCACAGTGACCGTAAGCAACCCGCTCAACACTCCACGTAAATCTGTTCCCGTAGTGATTCCAATCAATCAAAAGGAAGAAGTACGGTCTGTCTCCATAAAAGAACACCCCACCCTCCCCTATCAGCTCGATGACCTTAACCAAGATGGCAAAGCAGACGAGTTGGTAATATTACTCAACCTTCCGGCAAAAGGAAAAGAAACCCTCACAATAAACTTCTCCTCCAAGCCTGAAACAACACAATTTGAACCACAGACAAACGCATATATTCGCCTTAACGACAAAAACAAAAAGCATCCTAAGATTACCGCTATAGCCTATCCTGGAGATGTGAATAATCTCGAGATGTACAATAGCATCTATGGTCATGGCGCTGTACTCGAAGGTCTGTACAACGCAATTCGAGTGTATATGGACAACCGTCAGAGTGTAGACTTATATGCAAAGAACACACCTAAACTTGAACTTGACACCACCGGATTTTACACTACCCGTGAGCAACTTGCCCAAGGATACGGCAGAGACATTCTCTGGGCAGGCAAATCCGTAGCTTTAGGCTCATTCCGCGGCTATCAAAATGGCTCCCCCACCACTATAGACACTGTAAACTCTCGTGGACAACGCATTTTAACCACAGGCCCCCTTCGCTCTATTATAGAGGTAGAAGACAAAGAATGGATATATAACGGGAAGCCACTTCACATGACTCAACGATACACCATCTATGGTGGTCATCGCGACATAGAAGTAGATGTAAAAATATCAAATGCGCCTGTATCAAACAGATATTGTACGGGAATACAAAAACTCGAAACTGACAACGAGGGCTTCCTCCATACTGACGGTCTTGCTGGCAGCTGGGGCTCCAACATACCCGACAAAGGAATGAAAGACCTGTCAGACACTCTCGGTCTTGGAATCTACGTAGCGCCCCCCTATCTCGTAGAAACGAAAGAAGATGACGTGAACTATCTCACTATCCTCAAACCGGATGCAAAAGGTCATATACGCTACACATTCACATCAGGAGCAGTACGCGATACTGAATCCCCACATTCAGCTGCTGATTGGTTCAAGCATCTTCACGAATGGCAAAAAGAATTGAAGAATCCTGTGCAAATCACCATTAGAAAATAGAATATCTATCGATTTTTCTCGATTGCACACATTCTTCCAAATAATGGTCTCTTACAATCTAAGGTACACTCTGCATGCATTGCACTCTACATTGGAACCATGATTGTGATAAGAGACCATTATTTTTATATGTTATTTATACCTTCAATCTACGTATTACCATGGAAATTTACACATTTTATCTAAAATTTAGCTCAAAATCGTCATAACAGCTAAAAAAGTTTGTAAAAAATTTGGAGAATACAAAAAAACTGCCTAACTTTGCATCGCTTTTTGAGAGAACAACGAACTAAAGCGAAAATCTAAATTGCGATAGTCATAATTCAAATCTCAAAAGAAGAAATAAATGATTCGCTAGCTCAGCTGGTAGAGCACAACACTTTTAATGTTGGGGTCCTGGGTTCGAGCCCCAGGCGGATCACAGAAGGGTTTATCAATCCGACGAAAACCTCTGAAAATCACCGATTTTCAGAGGTTTTGCTTTATGCCCTCTATCCCCAATCGCAGCAAAATATTGAAGTATCTGGTGTGCATAAAGGTGGCAATAGAAATTGTACCATGTTTTGCCACCTCGAAAGGATTTATTTCATTATTTTTCAGTGATTTGCACACGACAAGGTGGCTAAAGATTTGCCACCTCGAAAGCCTTGTAAGGTGGCTGTTTTATGAAGATGTGGTACACTTCTCACGATGTACCACAAACGCCATTAAAATGTACCACAACAATGGATATACCTCTTGAATAGCACTTATTTAATCGACCTGCCCATTAAATAAATGTTAAAAAAGGTGGCAAATCGAGGTGGCAATTCCATATTTTTCTGCGAAAGTACCCTTTTTGCCACCTCAACCCCCCGTATTTCTTGTGTCCTTCAATGATTTACATTTGAGAAAATGAAAATTATTTTGTATCTTTAGTTTAACCATTAAAGCCACAAGAAATGAAATTATCCAATGAAAGTTACTTTTCCTTGAACTTCATGGCAAGGAAAGGCCGCCCGAACAAGGAGGGCGAAATCCCGGTCGTGCTCCGCATTACGATGAATGGTCAGCGTGCGGAAGTGTATATTAACAGAACTGTTGTTCCAGAAAACTGGAATGCGGCGAAAGGTCAGTCGAGAGGCAAGACGAAAAAAGACCTCGAACTGAACCGTTACCTCGACACGATACGCACGAAAATCTGCGAGATACACAACCAGCTTGTCATGCGTGACGAGATGGTTAACCCAGATGTGCTTAAACGTGCCTTCCTCGGCAAACTTGAAAAGCCGAAGATGCTGTGCGAGGCTTTCCGCGAGGTCAACGTGAAAGTGCGCGAGAAACTGGAACGCGGAGATGTCTGCAAGGCTACCGTACTCCGCTGGGAGCGTTGCGTGAAGTATCTGGAAGAATTCCTGCTCGATAAGGAAGGAGTGAAGGATATTCCGATGAAAAAACTCACATCGGGTATGGTGGACGACTTCGAGCATCATCTGCGTGTGAAGAAAGGGTGTGCCAACAACGCTGCGGTGAAATATATCCGCTATCTGAAAAATGTTGTCCGTGTAGGCATAGCCAACAAGTGGATTGACGAGGATCCGTTTGTGGGCAAACGATACACCCGCACCAAATCTGAAAGAGAGAAACTGACCGAGGCCGAACTCAAAAGGATAATCGCCCTTGACCTGTCCACCTCTCCCCGTCTTGACCTCGTGCGTGACACCTTCGTGTTCTGCTGCTTCACAGGTCTTGCCTTTGTGGATATTTCCACACTGACTCACGACCAGATAGGGACTGATGAAAACGGCGAGAAGTGGATACGCAAGGCTCGTCAGAAAACAAACGAGATGAGCGTTATACCGATGCTTGAGATACCGCTGAAAATTGCTGAGAAATACCGCAACCATCCCAAAGCGGTAGCCAAGAACCTTGTTATTCCGGTTATCTCCAACCAGCGCATGAACTCCTATCTGGAGGAGATTGCAACGAAAGCGGAAATCAAGAAGCATCTCACAACCCACATCGCGCGCCACACATTCGCAACCATGTCGCTCAACAACCATGTGCCGCTGGAAACAGTGTCCAAGATGCTCGGACACTCCGACATTTCAACAACGCAAATCTATGTGACCATGCTCGACCAGACCGTATCTGAAGATATGGAGCGCATGAGAGCGAAGTTCGACACCATGCCGGTGGAGATCCAGCCGTTGCCGGAGAAGCCGACAACATTCGTGCCTACACCGCTACCCAAACGAGGACGGCCACGAAAAATAAAATAACAACGCCTGAACTCAACAGTGGCGGCAATCGGGTTAATCCCGGCTGTCGCCACTGTCAGTTTGAATTGGAGGATTATTCGTTGTAACGTGGATGATAATTCTCATCCATAAGTTGCTGTATCTCTCGCTCGGAATACAGGCATTTGCCGCAGATCTTGTAATATGGTATCAATCCCAAGTCGCGGTAGTTCTGGATTGTGCGCCGGGTGACATTCAAAAGCTCTGCAACCTGCTCGTCTGTCAGAAAACTTATGCCACCGAGTATCGGGTGGTGGCTGTCGCGGATAATCCCGACGGCCTCAAACGCCTTCCGGGTCTGTTCTCTTGCCGAGATAATCCGTGCATCGGATTTATTGATTATCTCGTCAGCCATTGGCAAAGGCATTGGGTGAAACACCGTTCCGCTCCAGATAGCCGATGACCTCACTGCAAGGATAACCGACACGGTTGTTATCTTCTCTGACAAAACCAATCTTGCCGCTGTTACGGAGTGTCTGAAGCGTGGTTGTGCCTATATTGAGGAAATCGCAGACTTCGGCGGCAGACATCAGTTCATCAGGCTTCTTCTTCCGAAGATGTGCCGCAAGATTGACGACCATGTTGCATAGAAGCTCGTGCTCGTCGAGGATACAGTCAAGTGTTTCCTTCTCAATTAGTAATACTTCCATAAATTATTGTGGATTTGTGGTGGGTGGATATGAAGGTTAAAAAGGCAGCGGGTATCCCTCCCGCTGCCT
>CAJTQR010000009.1 GCA_910578515.1 uncultured Duncaniella sp.
TTTGAAAATCCGAAACGCCTTTTACGATTGTTATAGAGTCAAGGAAATGCAAAGGCGTACACACCTGAAGCGACATCTACCGCAACCACATATAAAATAGGTGCAGACGATAAAAAAACGCCATCCATGTGGAGTAGTACACTATTAGTACACCTTTTCTACCATATCCCACACATATCATTCCGATTATCAGTTCAGGATGTTCAAACGAACATTGCAAGGTATGTTTTACGCAGCACAAAATTGAATTTGCTGCATAAAACCCTTGCCATGTGCATGGAGCCAGCGGTTACTCCAAAGTCGTAACCACCAAGATAAAAACCTGCGGTTGGCAGTTTCCAACCACCACTAATTCCATCTTATTTATGAAACAAAACTTTAAGAAAGCCGGGCGTCACCCCAAGATTGACGCCACGATGTTCCGCTGCTCAGTCAATTTTTCAGCGGCGGAGAAAGCCCGTTTACTCGATATGCACGAGCAATCGGGAGTAGAATCATTGTCTGCGTTTATCAAAATGCAGTTGTTCGGCAAGCCCTTCAAGGTGTTCATCGTTGATGAAAACACACGGATTTTCATAGACCAACTATCGGCGTTCAATTCCCATTACCGCACTATCGGAGTTGAATATGACA
>CAJTQR010000010.1 GCA_910578515.1 uncultured Duncaniella sp.
GGGTTTACAATGTGATAAACTTCAATCTGACAGGAATCGAGTCACATACACTCACAATTGCATCCGAGGAATACCTCAAGCAAGACAATGGTCTGATGGACGTGATTGGCAACTTTTATAAACCTGCATATAAATGTGAAAAGTGTGGTAAGGTATGGAGGGCTTTTCAAGGAGCGAGTCCTGGAACGCACAAATATTTCGATGGTTGTGACGGTAAAGTATTGAAAATCTGATATATTTACCCTGCTGGTTATTAACATAAAAAAACGGTTATATTGGGGAAATCTATTTGTTCCGTTAAGTAGCATATAATCAACGAGTAGTTGAAAATAGTACAAACTTACCGTGGCATTAGTTGAACAAGTTTTGGTTTGATGCTAATTTTGAGGATTGATAAACGAAAAGCATGAAATTCAAATTATGCCGATACCGCGATAACTAATGTGCATAACTTTTTTATCCTACCTTTTTAAAGGCTAATCACAGAGATATTTCCTATCAATCCGGCTAAAAATAAAATTATAGAGTCAACAATATTCATTAAATTAAAAA